>NZ_PEFG01000001.1:4800000-7178201 GCF_002754415.1 Micromonospora sp. CNZ299 | reverse complement strand
AGCGTCCCTGATGAACCTCGTTGTGCTAACCACCTGAACTGACTGATGTCTTCGGACGGATGTCGGGGAGGCTGGGAACCTGATGGGTAGTAGTCAAGCGATGGGGTGACGCAGGAAGGTAGCTGAGCCCGGCCGGTGGTTGTGCCGGGGTAAGCGTGTAGGCCGTGTTGTAGGCAAATCCGCAACACATTTAAGGCTGAGACGTGATGCCGAGCCGATTCAGGTGAAGTCAGTGATCCTATGCTGCCGAGAAAAGCCTCTAGCGAGTTCTTAGCGGCCCGTACCCCAAACCGACACAGGTGGTCAGGTAGAGAATACCGAGGCGATCGGGCGAACTGTGGTTAAGGAACTCGGCAAATTGCCCCCGTAACTTAGGGAGAAGGGGGGCCGGAGACGTGAAGCCCCGCGCGGGTGGAGCGTTGTATGGCCGCAGAGAGCAGGGGGAAGCGACTGTTTACTAAAAACACAGGTCCATGCGAAGAAGTAATTCGATGTATATGGACTGACGCCTGCCCGGTGCTGGAACGTTAAGGGGACCTGTTAGCTCTTCGGGGCGAAGCGGAGAACTTAAGCGCCAGTAAACGGCGGTGGTAACTATAACCATCCTAAGGTAGCGAAATTCCTTGTCGGGTAAGTTCCGACCTGCACGAATGGCGTAACGACTTCCCCACTGTCTCAACCACAGGCCCGGCGAAATTGCAGTACGAGTAAAGATGCTCGTTACGCGCGGCAGGACGGAAAGACCCCGGGACCTTTACTATAGCTTGACATTGGTACTCGAATTAGCTTGTGTAGGATAGGTGGGAGCCGGTGAAGTCCATACGCCAGTATGGGTGGAGGCAATCTTGAAATACCACTCTGGTTGATTTGGGTATCTAACTTCGGACCGTTATCCGGTTCAGGGACAGTGTCTGGTGGGTAGTTTAACTGGGGCGGTTGCCTCCTAAAAGGTAACGGAGGCGCCCAAAGGTTCCCTCAGCCTGGTTGGCAATCAGGTGTTGAGTGCAAGTACACAAGGGAGCTTGACTGTGAGACTGACAGGTCGAGCAGGGACGAAAGTCGGGACTAGTGATCCGGCACTTGCGAGTGGAAGCGGTGTCGCTCAACGGATAAAAGGTACCCCGGGGATAACAGGCTGATCTTCCCCAAGAGTCCATATCGACGGGATGGTTTGGCACCTCGATGTCGGCTCGTCGCATCCTGGGGCTGTAGCAGGTCCCAAGGGTTGGGCTGTTCGCCCATTAAAGCGGTACGCGAGCTGGGTTTAGAACGTCGTGAGACAGTTCGGTCCCTATCCGCCGTGCGCGTAGGATACTTGAGAAGGGCTGTCCCTAGTACGAGAGGACCGGGACGGACGAACCTCTGGTGTGCCAGTTGTCCTGCCAAGGGCACGGCTGGTTAGCTACGTTCGGAAGGGATAACCGCTGAAAGCATCTAAGCGGGAAGCCTGCTTCAAGATGAGGTATCCCACCCACCTTGGTGGGGTAAGGCCCCCAGCTAGACGACTGGGTTGATAGGCCGGAAATGTAAGCCCGGTAACGGGTTCAGTTGACCGGTACTAATAGGCCGAGGACTTGACTACTAAGCTGCTACGCGTCCACTGTGCAACTCTCGATAAACGAACAACAGACCACACATGTTGGTGTTGGTGTTGTTTGACATGTCGATAGAGTTACGGCGGTCATGGCGGAGGGGAAACGCCCGGTTACATTCCGAACCCGGAAGCTAAGCCCTCCAGCGCCGATGGTACTGCACTCGTGAGGGTGTGGGAGAGTAGGACGCCGCCGGACAATCTTTCCAGAAAGGGTCACCCGTTACCGGGTGGCCCTTTCTGCGTTTCCCCAGAAAACCGTGGTATCCGCGGCCACTCCATAGCCCCGATATCAGGAAAACCGATGGGGCGGCCGGTGGGCCGCGTCAGCCCCGGGTCTGCATGCCGTTGCGGAGGTTACGCAGCAGGCCGCCGGCGTCGCCGACCGACCGTCCCGGGAACATCGCCATCACCACGCTGCCGTGGTCGGCCCAGCCGCAGACCGCGAAGTCGCCGCCCTCGCCGCTGGTGCTGCCGCACTTCATCACGCCGCCCAGGTCACCGGCGGGCACCTCGCGGAGGCCGCTCACCGCACCGGTCTCATCCGACATGAGGCGGAAGAGACTGTCCAGGTCCCGTTCCGGCTGCCACAGCAGCGTGGTGCCTCCGAAGATGAGGACCGAGCGCTTGTCGTCGGCCGGGTCCCGGTAGACGGTGCCGAAGCTGCGGTCCAGTTCGATGTCCGCCGCCAGGCCGCTGCGCAGGTAGTCGGCGGTGCTCTTCGCCCGTTCGCTGTCGTCGCGGGTCAGACCCGCCACCTGGTCCGGCGACGTCAGTTGGGTGTCCTTCTGCTGTGCGATCCGCCACCCACCCACACCCAGCACCCCGGCGCCGGCGAGGCCGACCACCAGGGCGGCAGTCCAAGCGATCTTGCGCCGGCGGGACCAGCCGCCCGACCGCTCGTCCGGGTCGCCACCGGAGTCGCGGGTGCTCAGCTGGATCGGTTCTTCGGTCAGCTCGACCGGCTCGCGACCGCCGTCGAGCGAACGTTCGGTGAGATGTGCGTCGGACATAGCCGACACCGTACGCGAACCACAGGTGGCGCACGTCAGGTCTGCGGAAGCCCTCCGTAGACTTGTCAGGTGACCGAGAGACTGGATGCCCACCGCCCCGCAGCCCCGACCCTTGCCGGCCAGTACCAGCCCGGCGAGGTAGAGCAGCGACGGTACGAGCAGTGGGTAGCCGACGGGCACTTCCGGGCGTCCGCCGACAGCGACAAGCCCCCCTTCACGATCGTCATCCCGCCGCCGAACGTCACCGGCTCGCTGCACATGGGCCACGCGTTCGAGCACACGCTGATGGACGCCTTGACCCGGCGTAAGCGGATGCAGGGCTTCGAGGCGCTGTGGCTGCCCGGCATGGACCACGCTGGCATCGCCACCCAGAACCTGGTGGAGCGCCAGCTCGCCGCCGAGGGCCTGTCCCGGCACGACCTCGGCCGGGAAAAGTTCGTCGAGCGGGTCTGGCAGTGGAAGGCCGAGTCCGGTGGGGCGATCCTCGGGCAGATGCGGCGTCTCGGCGACTCCGTCGACTGGGACCGTGAGCGCTTCACCATGGACGAGGGGCTGACCCGCGCCGTCCAGACGATCTTCAAGAAGCTCTTCGACGAGGGGCTCATCTACCGGGCCAACCGGATCATCAACTGGTGCCCACGCTGCCTCACCGCCCTCTCCGACATCGAGGTCGAGCACACCGACGACGACGGTGAGCTGATCTCGATCCGCTACAGCGACGAGGTCGTGGTGGCCACCACCCGGGCCGAGACGATGCTGGGCGACACCGCCGTGGCGGTGCACCCGGACGACGAGCGCTACCAGCACCTGATCGGCACCGAGGTCGAGCTGCCGCTCACCGGCCGTCGCATCCCGATCGTCGCCGACGCGCACGTCGACCCGTCGTTCGGCACCGGCATGGTCAAGGTGACCCCGGCACACGACCCCAACGACTTCGAGATCGGCCAGCGCCACGACCTGCCCGCGGTCACCGTGATGGACGAGCGTGGGGTGATCACCGTGCCCGGCCCGTTCGAAGGGCTGGACCGGTTCGAGGCGCGGCCCGCGATCGTGGCCGCACTGCGCGAGCAGGGCCGGATCGTGGCCGAGAAGCGGCCGTACGTGCACGCGGTCGGGCACTGCTCACGGTGCAAGACGACAGTCGAGCCGCGGTTGTCGTTGCAGTGGTTCGTCAACACCGCCCCGCTGGCCCAGGCCGCCGGTGACGCGGTGCGCGACGGTCGGGTGCGCATCGAGCCGGCCGAGCTGTCCAAGCGTTACTTCGCCTGGGTCGACAACATGCACGACTGGTGCATCTCCCGCCAGCTCTGGTGGGGGCACCGGATCCCGGTGTGGTACGGCCCGCAGGGCGAGATCGTCTGCGTCGGCCCGGACGAGCAGCCGCCGACCGGCGACGGCTGGCGGCAGGACGAGGACGTCCTGGACACCTGGTTCTCCAGCGCACTCTGGCCGTTCTCCACTCTCGGCTGGCCGGAGCAGACCCCGGACCTCGCCAAGTTCTACCCGACCAGCGTCCTGGTCACCGGCTACGACATTCTCTTCTTCTGGGTCGCCCGGATGATGATGTTCGGCCTGTACGCGATGGACGGCAAGCAGCCGTTCGACGTGGTGGCCCTGCACGGCATGGTCCGCGACGAGCACGGCAAGAAGATGTCCAAGTCGTTCGGCAACGTCGTCGACCCGCTGGACTGGATCGACCGGTTCGGGGCCGACGCCACCCGGTTCACGCTGGCTCGTGGCGCCAACCCCGGGCAGGACGTCCCGGTCAGCGAGGAGTGGTGCCAGGGCTCGCGCAACTTCTGCAACAAGCTCTGGAACGCCACCCGCTTCGCCCTGATGAACGGTGCGCACACCACCGGCGACCTGCCGCCCGCCGAGCAGCTCTCCACCGTCGACCGGTGGATCCTGTCCCGGCTGGCGCACGTCACCGCCGAGGTCGACGAGCAGTTCGAGGCGTACGAGTTCGCCAAGGTGTGTGACCTGCTCTACCACTTCGCCTGGGACGACGTCTGCGACTGGTATGTCGAGCTGAGCAAGCCGGTGCTCGGTGAGGGCGGTGAGCGGGCCGAGGCGAGCCGCCGGGTGCTCGGGCACGTGCTGGACCAGCTGCTGCGGCTGCTGCACCCGGTCATCCCGTTCGTCACCGAGGAGCTGTGGCTCGCGCTGACCGGCGGCGAGACGGTGCAGAACGCCGCCTGGCCGGTGGCCGACCGTGCGCTGATCGACGACGCCGCCGAGGCCGAGCTGATCAGTGTGCAGCGGGTGGTCACCGAGATCCGCCGGTTCCGTTCCGACCAGGGGCTGCGCCCGACGCAGCGGGTGGCCGCCCGGCTGGACGGGCTGACCGGGGCGGGCATCGCCGCCCACGAGCCGCTGATCCGTTCGCTGGTCCGGCTGGACCCGGCCGGGGACGACTTCCAGGCCAGCGCCACGCTGGCCATGCCCGGCGCGGTCGGTGTCGCGTTGGACACCCGGGGGTCGATCGACCTGGCTGCGGAGCGGGCCCGGCTGACGAAGGACCGCGCCGCCGCCGAGAAGGAGGTTGCGCAGGCCCGGGCGAAGCTCGACAACCCCGCCTTCATCGGCAAGGCCCCCGAGCCGGTGGTCGCGAAGATCCGCGACCGGCTCGCCACCGCCGAGGCCGACCTGGTCCGGATCGACGCTGCTCTGGAGACACTTTCCTCGTGACCGACCGTACCGAATTCGCCGCTGTCGAGGCCGAGCTGAACGCTCGCGGCTTCACCCGCATGGTCTTCGAGTTGGACCGGATCGAGTCACTGCTCGACCTGCTCGGCAGCCCTCAGCGGGCCTACCCGGCGATCCACCTGACCGGCACCAACGGCAAGACCTCCACCGCGCGGATGATCGACTCGCTGTTGCGGGCGCACGGGCTGCACACCGGGCGGTACACCAGCCCGCACCTGGAGACCGTCCGGGAGCGGATCAGCCTGGACGGTGAGCCGGTCAGCGAGGAGCGGTTCACGTCGGTGTACCGGGAGATCAAGCCACTGGCCGAGCTGATCGACGCGCGGTCCGACGAGCCGTTGACGTACTTCGACATGACCACCGCGCTGGCGTTCGCCACGTTCGCCGACGCGCCGGTCGACATCGCGGTGGTCGAGGTGGGCCTCGGTGGTGCCGAGGACGCCACCAACGTCATCCAGGCGGGGGTCTGCGTGATCACCCCGATCGGCCTGGACCACACCGAGTGGCTCGGCGACACCATTCAGGACATCGCGCTGGCCAAGGCCGGCATCATCCACCCGGGCGCCACCGTCATCGCGGCAGCGCAGGACGAGGAGGCGGCAGGCCCCCTCCTCGATCGGTGCGCCGAGGTCGGGGCCACCATCGCGCGGGAGGGCGGCGAGTTCGGCGTACTGAGCCGGGCGGTCGCCGTCGGCGGCCAGGTGCTCAGCCTCCAGGGCCTGGGCGGCGTCTACGACGACGTGTTCATTCCGCTGCACGGGGCCCACCAGGCACAGAACGCCGCTGTGGCGCTCGCCGCCGTGGAGGCGTTCCTGGGCGCCGGGAGTCGCCGGCAGCTCGACGTCGAGACGGTCCGGGAGGGCTTCTCCTCGACCAGCTCCCCGGGTCGGCTGGAGCGGGTGCGCAACGCCCCGACCATCCTGCTCGACGGTGCGCACAACCCGCACGGCATGGCCGCCACCGTCACCGCGCTCCAGGAGGAGTTCGCATTCAGCAAGTTGGTGGCGGTCGTCGGCGTCCTCGCCGACAAGGACGCGGAAGGGCTGTTGGAGCTGCTGGAGCCGGTAATCGACCAGCTGGTGGTCACCCGCAACAGCTCGCCACGGGCGATGCCCACAGACGACCTCGCCGCGCTGGCCGCCGAGATCTTCGGTGAGGAGCGGGTGTCGACGGCCGAGGAGATGCCGGACGCGATCGAGCTGGCGGTGGCGCTGGCCGAGGAGGACGTCCCCGGTGAGCTCAGCGGGGTCGGGGTGCTGGTCACCGGTTCGGTGGTGACGGTCGCCGACGCCCGCCGGCTGCTGAAGCGATGAGCGGCCCGGAGCGGGACCCGCACGTCACCGACGACCCCACCGACCAGGCCCCGGCGGGCTCGCCGGCTGATCAGGCCGCGGCCCGCGTCCCGGCTGGTCAGGCCGTACCCGGCTCGCCGGCCGATCGACCCGAGGATGAGCCCGTCGCCGGGCAGCCGCGACGCTCCGGGTTGCGCAACCCGGAGGCGGCGGTACGCGGCCTGGGTGCGGGAACCCTCGGGTTGGAGGCGCTGGTGCTGTTGCTGGCGATCCAGCCGGTCCGGGTGGTCGGCGGTGACCTGAGCGGCGCCGCGATCGGTGTCGTGGTGGCACTGGCGGTGGCTGCCATCGTGCTCGCCGGCATGATGCGTCGCCCGTGGGCGTGGAATGCCGGCACCGTGCTCCAGGGACTGCTGATGCTGGGCGGTCTGCTGCACTGGTCGCTGCTCGGACTGGGCATCATCTTCGCCCTGGTCTGGGCGTACGCGCTGCACGTCCGCCGGGTCATCCTCGGCTGACGGCCGACCGTCGGCCGTCAGCCCGAGGCGCGACGGGACGGGTCAGGCGTCGGCGCGTTCACGCCACTGGGTGAGGGCGATGCCGTGGCCGTCCGGGTCACGGAACGCCGCCGCCCACACCTCCAGCTTCGTGCCGCGGTTTACCACCCGGGGCGCGTACGTGAAGCGGACGCCCGACCCGCGTAGCCGCTCGTACGCCGCTTCGATGTCGTTCACCTCAAGGTTGACGTGCACCAGTCGGCGGCTGATCGGCGCAGCCCCGGTCACCTCGCGCAGGACGAGCCGGGTCGTGCCGGAGGCGAGGATGGCGTTGTGGGCGCCCTGGTCGACCTCGGTGAAGCCGAGCACGTCGCGGTAGAAGCCGAGCGAGCGGGACAGATCGGTCACCAGCAGGGTGAGACCCACCCCGCTGATCGGCGCGGTCGGATCCGCGGCCGCGTCCGAGTCGAACCCGAAGATCGCCTGGTCCAACTCCTCGTCGGTGACCGTCTCGCGGCCCGCCCCGGCCGGGGTGGGGTCGTCCAGCGGGAGGTCGAGGGGGTCCAGTGGGTCGGTCGCGCCCGGCCCGGAGCGCTGCGCGGGCGGCGGGTCGGCGCGTTGCGCCCTGGACGGGTCGACGGGGTCAGCGGGGGGTGGGGTCGCCCGGTCGTCCTCCGGCAGGTCGAACCGGTCGGCGTCGGGCTCGTCGAAGCGCTCCTCAACGGGTGAGCGTGGCGCCGGGGTGGCCCGTCGGGGCAGCCCACCACTGGCCTGCTGCTCGACGAGGACGCCCTCCAACACCACCGGGCCGCCCGGGCTCTGGTGCATCACCACCGGCTCGCGCTCCTCGGGCACGATGCCCGGGTCGTCGCGCAGCGGATCGTCGTGCAGGGGGTCGGTGCGCAGGTGATCGCTGCGTACCGGGTCGGGGCCGAGCGGGTCGCGGAACGGGTCACCGAGCGGGTCGCGGAGGTCGTCCCGGAAATCGTCGTCCGGCCCACGGTCGGCCCACGGCGGGGCGTCCTGCTGGATCAACACCTCGTCCACCGCGTCGACGTCGGCGAACTCCGGCGGGAGGTCGGCGACGGCGGCGGCCGTCTCGGCGTGGGTCGGCACCTCGTCCCAGAGGACCTTGACGTGCCGCTGGTCGTCGAGCGCGACCCGGATCGGCAGGGTCTGGCCCAGCGACGGCCACTTCGAGACCGGCACCCGTGGTTCGATGATCTTCTTGGATCGCGGTGGCAGGCCGGGCGCGTCGATCACCAGTTGGAGCTCGCAGCGGCCGAACGCGTACTGGGTGGGTGGTTCGGAGGCGCTGTGCACGTGCCCGACGCCGACCACCCAGGTGCGCCCGCCGCCGCGCACGGTCGCCAGCGCGATCGCCAGCACCAGCAGGGCGACGCCGAGGGCCACGATGGCCCAACTGGTCATGCCCAGCCCGAAGAGGACGACGAACGTGGCCACGGTGCCCAGCACCGTGCCGATCAGTTTGCGTACCGGCGCGATGGGCCGGCTCCCGCCATTCGCCACAGTGGACCTCCCGGGGGTCAGGGCCAGGCTAGGCCGGATCGGCCGCCGGGGGAAAGACCGGCCGCCGCGCCGGCGCCGGGACCGGGTCGCTACGCTGACCGTACCGATCTCGAGCGTTCAACGCGTACAGGAGGAACCCAGCGTGTCCAGCAACAGCCCGGATGAGCGCAGCCTCGTTCTGATCAAGCCCGACGCGGTCCGCCGCGGCCTGGTCGGCGAGGTTCTCTCCCGCTTCGAGCGCAAGGGGCTGCGGATCGACGCGATGGCGCACCGGACGATGGACGCGGCGCTCGCCGACGAGCACTACGCCGAGCACGTCGACAAGGCGTTCTACCCGCCGCTGAAGGACTTCATGACCGGCGGTCCGCTGGTCGCCCTGGTGCTCTCGGGTGACCAGGTCATCGACGTGGTCCGCGGTCTGGTCGGCGCCACCGACGGGCGCAAGGCCGCCGCCGGCACCATCCGGGGTGACCTGTCGCTGTCCAACCGGGAGAACCTGGTGCACGCCTCCGACTCGACGGACAGCGCCAAGCGCGAGATCGCGCTCTGGTTCCCCGAGCTCGGCTGACCAGGGGTCGTCGACACGGGGCTGGCGGGCGGTGGGGTCAGTTGACCGACGGCAGCTTCGCCGGGTTACCCACCACGTAGACCCCGGTGATCCGGCCGTCGGCCGCCGTGACGGTCAACGTGTAGCGGCTGCCGTCCGCGCGGACGAGCAGGGCGCCGGGTTCGCCGTTCAACTCCAGCCGACGCAGTGTCCAGCTCCGGCTTCCCGGACCGTAGATCCCGGCGAAGAAGCGGGCGATCCGGTCCGCCCCGGTGACCGGGTTGCGGGCGGCCCGCGCCCGGCCGCCGCCGTCGTTCCACGCCGTGGCGTCCTTGGCGACCAGCCCGGTCAGCGTCGCCAGGTCACCGTCGCGGGCGGCGGCGAGGAACGCGTCCAGCAACCGCTCCCGCTCCGAGCGGGTGGCGGTGAACCGTCGCTGCTCCTGGCGTACCCGGGCGGCCGCCCGGTGGTGCAGCTGCCGACAGTCCTCGGGGGTCCGGTCCAGGATTTCGGCGATCTCGGCGTACGGCAGGTCGAACGCGGTGTGCAGGACGTAGACCGCCCGCTCCGGCGGGGTGAGGCGCTCCAGCACGTGCAGCAGGGCGGTGGACAGCGAGTCGCGCAGCTCCGCGCGGTCCAACGGCCCGAACGGCGAGGGCTCGGTGGGCACCGGCTCGGGAAGCCACGGCCCGACGTACGTCTCCCGGGTCGCCTGCCTGGCCCGCAGCCGGTCCAGGGCCAGCCGGGTGACGACCCGGGACAGGTAGCGGCGTGGCTCGGCCACCGTCGAGCGGTCCACACCCAGCCACCGCAGGTATGCCTCCTGGAGCACGTCCTCGGCGTCGTGCCGGCTGCCGAGCAGGCGGTACGCCAGCCCGAGCAGCATCGGCCGGTGCGCCTGGAGCGCACCGGCCGCCTGCGCCGCCTCGGTGGTCACACCTGCGCCGGGGGCTCCGTGCGAGTGGTGATCGCCAGTCGGTTCCACACGTTGATTGTGGCAATCGCGAGTACCAGGTCGGCAAGCTCCTTCTCCGACCACACCTTCGCGGCGGCGTCCCAGACGTCGTCCGGTACGCCGTGGTCGCCGAGGCGGGTCACCGCGTCGGTGAGCGCCAGCGCGGCCCGCTCCCGCTCGTCGAAGAAGGGCGCCTCCCGCCAGGCGGCCACCGCGAAGAGCCGACGGCTCGACTCGCCGGCGCCGAGCGCGTCCCGGCTGTGCATGTCGACGCAGTAGGAACAGCCGTTCAGCATCGACGCGCGCAGCTTCACCAGCTCCAGGACGGTGCTGTCGACGTTCGTCTGGACGTACTTCTCCAGGCCCAGCACGGCCCGGTATCCCTGCGGCATGACCTCGGCGGTGTTCATCCGTTGCATGACTGACTACCTCCCTGATCGGTTCCGACACCGTGACGACGGACCGACCGGGGCCAACCGTGACAGCTCCGGCTGTGATCCGGGTCATGCGGTTGGCGCCGGGTGGCTCAGCCGCGCGGCCACCGCCCGCAGCCCGCCCAGGGCGGGGAACCGGCGCATCGCCTGGAACTCGTCGTACCGAGGCGAACGCACCGGCGAAGTTCGCGTGAGCGCCCCACCCGCGTCAAGCGCCGGTGCGTTCGCGCGTTTACTCGGCGGCGGGGTGGCGGCTGAGTCTTGTATCGTTGAGCGCTGTAAGGCGATGACCCGGCCATCACCGGTGAGCCTCCGGAAGAACAGTCGGGCTACCGACCCAGTAGAACCGGACGGGTGCGGCCCGTCACAGCCGGCAATGAGCGGGCGGTCGATCCTGACCGCCAAGCGGGGTGGTACCGCGGACCACCCGGGAGCGCCGTTCGAGGCGTACCCCGGACGGTTCGTCCTCGCAGACCCACGTTGAGTGAGCTGCATGAGGAGAGCGACCCCCGATGGCCTATCCGTTGCACGACCCGACCGCCGCCGGTGTCCCGGCGAGCCCGGACCTGCCCGCGGTCGAGCGCCGGGTCCTGGAGCACTGGACGGCCGACAAGACCTTCGAGGCCAGCGTCGAGGCCCGCCCGGCCGGCGACGACGGTAAGAACGAGTACGTCTTCTACGACGGCCCGCCGTTCGCCAACGGCCTGCCGCACTACGGCCACCTGTTCACCGGGTACGTCAAGGACGTGGTGCCGCGCTACCAGACCATGCGCGGGCGGCACGTCGAGCGGCGCTTCGGCTGGGACTGCCACGGCCTGCCCGCCGAGGTGGTGGCCGAGAAGCAGCTCGGCATCACCAGCAAGGCGGAGATCATCGACCTGGGCGTGGCCCGGTTCAACGACGCCTGTCGTGCCTCGGTGCTGGAGTTCACCCAGGACTGGGAGCGGTACATCAACCGGCAGGCCCGCTGGGTCGACTTCGCCAACGACTACAAGACCCTCGACCTGGACTACATGGAAAGCGTCATGTGGGCCTTCAAGACCCTGCACGACAAGGGTCTGATCTACGAGGGTTTCCGGGTGCTGGCGTACTGCTGGCGCTGCGAGACGCCGCTGTCGAACACCGAGACCCGGATGGACGACGTCTACCGGGACCGGCACGACCCCACGCTGTCGGTGTGGTTCGGGCTGACCGCCGACGAGTCCGCGTCGGAGCTGCTGCGCGGGCCGGTCAAGCTGGGCGTCTGGACGACCACGCCGTGGACCCTGCCGTCGAACCTGGCGCTCGCCGTCGGCCCGGACATCGAGTACGCGGTGCTGGAACGCGACGGGGAGCGGTTCGTGGTCGGCGCGGCGCGGCTGGCCGCGTACGCCAAGGAGCTGGACGGTTTCGAGCAGGTCGGCACGGTGTACGGCCGTGACCTGGTCGGACGCCGCTACACGCCGCTGTTCGACTTCCTCGTCGAGCAGGCCGGGGAGAACGCCTACCAGGTGCTCGGCGCGGAGTTCGTCACCACCGAGGACGGCACCGGGATCGTGCACCTCGCCCCGGCCTTCGGTGAGGACGACCAGAACGTCTGCAACGCCGCCGGCATCCCGACCATCGTCACGGTGGACGACCACACCCGGTTCACGGCGCTGGTCCCGCCGTACCAGGGTGAGCAGGTCTTCGACGTCAACAAGCCGGTGATCCGGGAGCTGAAGGAGCGGGGGGTGGTGCTCAAGCAGGACACCTACACCCACTCGTACCCGCACTGCTGGCGCTGCGACACCCCGCTGGTCTACAAGGCGGTGTCGTCGTGGTTCGTCGCCGTGACGCAGTTCCGGGACCGGATGGTCGAGCTGAACCAGGAGATCAACTGGACGCCCGGCCACATCAAGGACGGCTCGTTCGGCAAGTGGCTGGCCAACGCCCGGGACTGGTCGATCAGCCGGAACCGGTTCTGGGGTTCGCCGATCCCGGCGTGGAAGTCCGACGACCCGAACTACCCCCGGCTCGACGTCTACGGCTCGCTCGCCGACATCGAGCGTGACTTCGGCGTACGCCTCACCGACCTGCACCGGCCGGCGGTGGACGACCTGGTCCGCCCGAACCCGGACGACCCGACCGGTCAGTCGATGATGCGCCGGGTGCCGGAGGTGCTGGACTGCTGGTTCGAGTCCGGTTCGATGCCGTTCGCCCAGGTGCACTACCCGTTCGAGAACGCGGACTGGTTCGAGCACCACTACCCGGGTGACTTCATCGTCGAGTACATCGGGCAGACCCGCGGCTGGTTCTACACGATGCACGTGCTGGCCACCGCGCTGTTCGACCGGCCGGCGTTCCGCAACTGCCTGAGTCACGGCATCCTGCTGGGCTCGGACGGGCGCAAGATGTCCAAGAGCCTGCGCAACTACCCGGACGTCTACCACGTCTTCGACGCGTACGGCTCGGACGCGATGCGGTGGATGCTGATGTCCTCGCCGGTGCTGCGCGGCGGTGACATGGCGGTCACCGAGGCGGGCATCCGCGACGCCGTCCGGCAGGTGCTGCTGCCGCTGTGGAACGTCTGGTACTTCTTCACGCTCTACGCCAACGCCGACGGGCACCAGGCGCGTCGACGTACCGACTCGACGCACCTGCTCGACCGGTACGTGCTGGCGAAGACGAACGAGCTGGTGGCCACCGTCGGCGCGCAGATGGACGCGTACGACATCTCCGGCGCCTGCGCCACCGTCCGGTCCTACCTGGACGCGCTGACCAACTGGTACGTGCGCCGCTCCCGGGACCGGTTCTGGTCCGGGGACGCCGACGCGTTCGACACGCTCTGGACCGTGCTGGAGACGCTCTGCCGGGTGGTGGCGCCGCTCGCGCCGTTGACCGCGGAGGAGATCTGGCGTGGCCTGACCGGGGAGCGGTCGGTGCACCTGACCGACTGGCCGGAGGCGACCGAGTTCCCGGCCGACCACGACCTGGTCGCCGCGATGGACGCCACCCGGGCGGTCGCCTCGGCGGCGCTGTCGCTGCGCAAGGCCAAGGGTCTGCGGGTGCGGCTGCCGCTGTCGAAGCTGACAGTGGCCTCGCCGGCGGCGGAGCAGTTGCGGCCGTTCGCCGACCTGGTCACCGACGAGGTCAACGTGAAGGCCGTGGAGTTCAGCGCGGAGCTGTCCGCGTACTGCGAGCAGGTGTTGACCGTGGTGCCCCGGGCGCTCGGCCCGCGGGTCGGCAAGCAGGTGCAGCAGGTGATCAAGGCGGTCAAGGCGGGGGACTGGGAGCTGGTCGACGGCGCCCCGGTGGCTGCCGGCGTCACCCTCGCCGAGGGTGAGTACGAGCTGCGCCTGGTCGCCGCCGACGCCGAACACTCGGCGCCACTGCCCGGCGGCGAGGGCGTGGTGGTGCTGGACACCGACGTGACCCCGGAGCTGGCCGCCGAGGGGCTGGCCCGCGACGTGGTGCGGGTGGTGCAGCAGGCCCGCCGTGACGCCGACCTGGACGTCTCCGACCGGATCGTGGTGTCGGTGTCGGCGTCCGACGAGGTGCGTGCGGCAGTGGCGGCGTACGTCGACTTCGTCTCCCGGGAGGTGCTGGCCGACTCGGTGGACTTCGCCGAGGGCATCGACGGCTTCGCCGGTGAGGTCGGCGACGGCGAGCGGGTGACGGTCACCGTCCGCCGTTCGTAGGCACGGTACGGACGCCTCCACACCTCCGTCGGCGGAGTGTGGAGGCGTCCGCTACCGTGACACCGCCTGTTCGCACCTCATCTGCCGGAGGACCAGTGCCCCTGCTCTACACCATCGGCAAGCTCACCGTGGCGCCGACGCTGCGGTTGGCGTTCCGCCCGACCGTGGAGGGGCTGGAACACGTGCCGGCGACCGGCGGCGCGGTCTTCGCCGGCAACCACCTCTCCGTGGCCGACGAGCTGTTCCTCGGCACGGTCGTGCCCCGCCACCTCGCGTTCTGGGCCAAGTCGGAGTATTTCAAGGGCGCCGGTGTGAAGGGTGCGATCTCCAAGTTCGTGCTCACCGGTCTGGGCGCCATTCCGGTCGAGCGGGCCGGCGGTCGGGCCGCGCTGTCCGCGTTCGACGCGGCGATCCCGGCGCTCAAGGGCGGTGACCTGGTGGTGGTCTACCCGGAGGGCACCCGCTCGCCGGACGGCAAGCTCTACCGAGGGCGGACCGGGGCGGCCCGACTGGCGCTCTCCGCCGGCGTGCCGATCATCCCGGTCGGCATGATCGGCACGGACAAGGCGCAGCCGATCGGTGCCCGGGTGCCGCGTCCCGGCACCGCCAAGATCACCGTCCGGTTCGGCAAGCCGCTGGACTTCACCGGCCGGCCGGACGACCGCACCTCGCTGCGGCAGATGACGGATGAGCTGATGGGCGAGATCCAGAAGCTCACCGGCCAGGAGTACGTGCCCCGCTACGCCCCGCCGCGCGCCCACCCGGACCCGACCCGCGAAGCCTGACCCGCACCACCCCCGCACCCCGGCCCACCCCCGGTTGATCAAGAAGTTTGCGTCATTCGCGGGGCTGATTCTGACCGAAACCTCTTGATCAACCTGGGTGGGTCGGCACTCAGCCCCGCTCGGGTTGGACGATCTGGGCGCGCAGCGTGTTCAGCAGGGTGGCGCTGTCACCGACGGAGAGCCGGGTGAACACTCCGGTGGCGATGCTGCCATGGTCGACAGAGGTGCAGACCACCACGTCGCTGCCGTCCGCCCGGCCGACCGCGCAACGCTCGTGCCGGCCGCGTACGCCGGTGTCCACCGTCTCCGGGGCGTTCAGCGCGTAGCGGTCGGTGAGCCGGCTGATCTCCGCCTCCGCGTCCGACTCCGGGCTCAGCCGGAAGCCGGTGCCACCGAAGACCGTCACCCGCTTGCCGCTGTTCGTGGAGTAGACGGCGGCGAACGTGTCCTCGGCCAGCCAGTGCTCCTGGCGTACCTCGTTCTCCAACTGCTTGGCGGTCTCCGCGCTGCGGCTGTCCTGACGCAGGCTGAGGTCCTCGATCTGGACGGGCAGTGCCGCGCGGGCCGGGTACTGGGCTGAGATCGGGAACCCGTAGTAGGCGGGGCACCCGCAGCAGCAGGCCAGGGTGAGCAGCAGCAGCCACGGCCAGCGGCGACGTCGGCGGACCGGCACCGGAACGTACCCCTTGGGGGCCTGCCAGTCCGGTGGTGGCGCCGGTGGTGGCGGGTCGGACCGCCGGCCGCGGCGCTGCTTCGGCGGTCGGGCCGGCGCCGGGGGAGGTGCGGGCGGCGACATCGGCCGACTCGGCATCGTGGGCCTCGCGGCCTGTGGAGGCACCGGGACGGCCTGCGGTGGCAGCGGGTGCGGGCCGACCGGGGGAGCGGGCGGACCCGACCACTGCCGGGTCGACGGCGGCGACGGGTAGGGCAACGTCGGAGGCAGCGGGGGCAGCTCGGCGGACGGCAGGTCCCAGCCACCGGTGTCCACGCCGGCCCACGGGTCGACCGGGGTCTGGTGCTCCGGCGGCCCGACGGGCACGGCCTGCGGCGGCGTCGGCTCGGCCGACTCCCCCCAGGCGGGTCGGCGCGGCGACGGAGGCGGCACCGGGGCCGAGCCGCTCCACCGGGGCGCCGGAACGTCGGCGGTGGCGGTCGACTCGGGCTGGCCCGACGGCTCGGGTTGGTCCGCAGCCGTGGGCTGCGCCGAGGGCTCAGGCTGGTCCGATGGTACGGGTGGGGAGCTCGGCTCGTCGGCGGCCGCCGGATCCCGGTCCGGCTCCGCGCCCGGGGTGTTCCCGTCGGCCGGCCCTGCTCCCGTCTGGGGCTCGGGCATCGCGGCAATCTCCTCTCGCGCCGGTCCGAGGTTAGTACCGCGTCGCCACCGTCGGACGGGCGCGTACCCTTGGCCATCATGAGTGCCCCGTCCACGACGCCGCGCGCGGCCGCGACCAATTCGGTCTGGTCCCAGCTCGAGCCACTGCTGCCCCAGGTCTCCAAGCCCATCCAGTACGTCGGGGGCGAGCTGGGTGCGGTGACCAAGGACTGGGATGCCGCAGCCGTGCGCTGGGCGTTGATGTATCCCGACGCGTACGAGGTGGGCCTGCCCAACCAGGGCGTGCAGATCCTCTACGAGGTGCTGAACGAGCTGCCCGACACCCTCGCCGAGCGGACGTACGCGGTCTGGCCGGACCTGGAGAACCTGATGCGCACGCACGGCGTGCCGCAGTTCACGGTCGACGCGCACCGGGCGGTACGCGGCTTCGACGTGTTCGGCATCTCCTTCTCCACCGAGCTGGGTTACACCAACATGCTCACCGCGATCGACCTGGCCGGCATCCCGATGCTGGCCGCCGACCGCACCGACGCCGACCCGGTGATCGTGGCCGGCGGGCACGCCGCGTTCAACCCGGAGCCGATCGCCGACTTCATCGACGCCGCAGTGCTCGGCGACGGCGAGGAGGCGGTCCTGGAGATCACCGCGATCGTCCGGGAGTGGAAGGCCGAGGGCTCCCCGGGCGGCCGCGACGAGCTGCTGCTGCGGCTGGCCCGCACCGAGAGCGTCTACGTGCCGCGCTTCTACGACGTCGACTACCTCCCGGACGGGCGCATCCAGCGGGTCGTGCCGAACCGGGCGGACGTGCCGTTCCGGGTGCACAAGCGCACGACGATGGACCTGGACGCCTGGCCGTACCCGAAGAAGCCCCTGGTGCCGCTGGCCGAGACGGTCCACGAGCGGTACGCGGTGGAGATCTTCCGGGGTTGCACCCGCGGCTGCCGGTTCTGCCAGGCGGGCATGATCACCCGTCCGGTCCGGGAACGGTCAATCACCACGGTCGGGCAGATGGTCCGCGAGGGCCTGGAGTTCTCCGGCTTCAACGAGGTGGGCCTGCTGTCGCTCTCCTCGGCCGACCACTCCGAGATCGGCGACATGTGCTCGGGTCTCGCCCAGCAGTACGAGGGCACCAACGTGTCGCTGTCGCTGCCGTCGACCCGGGTGGACGCCTTCAACATCGACCTCGCCCAGGAGTTGTCCCGCAACGGGCGGCGGACCGGCCTGACCTTCGCCCCGGAGGGCGGGTCGGAGCGGATCCGCAAGGTCATCAACAAGATGGTGACGAAGGAAGACCTGATCCGCACCGTCGTCACCGCGTACACCAACGGCTGGCGGCAGGTGAAGCTCTACTTCATGTGCGGCCTGCCCACCGAGACCGACGAGGACGTCCTCGAGATCGCGGAGATGGCCCACGAGGTGATCAGGGCCGGTCGGGCAGCCACCGGTTCCAAGGACATCCGGTGCACCGTCTCGATCGGCGGGTTCGTGCCGAAGCCACACACCCCGTTCCAGTGGGCCTCGATGGAGCGTCCGGAGGTCATCGACCACCGGCTCAAGATCCTCAAGCAGGCCATCAACTCGGACCGGTCGCTCGGCCGCGCCATCGGCTACCGCTACCACGACGGCGAGCCGTCGCTGATCGAGGGACTGCTCTCCCGGGGTGACCGCCGGGTCGGCTCGGTGATCCGCAAGGTCTGGGAGGGCGGCGGCCGGTTCGACGGTTGGAGCGAGCACTTCTCGTACCAGCGCTGGGTCGACGCGGCTGCCGAGACGCTGCCCGCGTTCGGGGTGGACCTCGACTGGTACACCACCCGGCAGCGCGAGGAGCTGGAGGTCCTGCCGTGGGACCACCTGGACTCGGGCCTGGACAAGGACTGGCTCTGGCAGGACTGGCAGGACTCGGTCAGCGGGTTCGAGCAGGACGACTGCCGGTGGACGCCCTGCTTCGACTGCGGCGTCTGCCCGTCGATGGACACCGAGATCCAGATCGGCCCGACCGGTAAGAAGCTGCTGCCGCTGACCCCGCTGGGCGGCAACGGTATGAACGTGCCGGCAGCCGGCCACTCACACTGAGGCGCCTCCGGGGCAGCGCCGGGCGGCGTTGACCCACTACTCTCCACTTCCGACATCACCCAACGGGTCCGCTCCTCGCGGACCCGTTGGCGTTGGTCGGGCTTCCTGACGCCCCCCGCACACGACATCGACAACTGTCGGTTCGTTCGGGCGGCGACCAGGGCTGCCCCGACGTGGTCAGACTTCGATACGCTGCGTCTGACATGGACCGACCCCGAGGGTCGGAAACGGGGGAGGAACCGCATGGGGAGCTTGCCGCCGCCGAACACCGGCGATCTGCACGTCAGCGTCGAGGACCTGGACGCCGCCGCCGCGTACGTCGAACGGCTGAAGCAGTATGTCGAGGACACTCTCAGCTACGAGATGGAGCGCATCAAGGAGCGGATGAAGGGCGACAGCAACAACGCCCAGGCCGTTCCGAACGGCACGCCCTTCGGCGCGTTCGAGGACGCCCGCCTGCAGTGGCGGACGCTGGAGACATCCACGGCCACCATGGAGATGCACCTCAAGACGCTCTCCCAGAAGCTGGCCGCGCTGAAGCAGGGCACCGAGGACATCGCCAAGGCGTTCCGCGACGCCGAGGCGCGCAACGCCGCCAACGGCAAGGAGATCGAGCGGCTGCTGGAGTCGGCTGCTCCGCCGCCCCCTGCCGGCGGCACGCCCACATACCCGTACACGGCCTGAGGGGGACGTCATGGCTGGAGGAACCTGGGAGCGGTGCGTCCGCGAGGTCACGCTCTCCGCGGACCCGGAAACGGTCGGCTCGGTCGGGATGGGGTGGAGCAACCTCTCCGCCGGCCTGGGCCATCTGCGGGACGCCCTCGTCGGTCGGTCGTTCGTCGGCCCGATCGCGACGGGTCAGGAGCGTCCGCACGTGGGTGGTCTGCCCGGCATGCTCGCCGGCTGGAAGGGCAGCGGCGGTGACGCGTACCGCGAGCACCTCGGCAAGGTCGGCAAGCAGATCGAGGATCTGATCACCGAAGCGAGCAACGTCAGCGGCGCGTTGTCGCGGATCGAGGGCGACATCCGCAAGGTGGTGGCCACGATCCCGATCCCGTTGGGGGACGACTTCGGGTGGAACGAGTGGAGCCTGCCCAACGGCACCGAGCTGGATGACGCCCGCGACGGCGAGAGCTCGTCGGGCTTCCTCGCCGCGCTGCGCGCGGACTACCAGAGCAACCCCGCGTCGTACGCCGACGGGGCGTTCCGCGACAAGGCCGACGACCTCGAGGCGACCATGAAGGTCGACGGCCAGGCCGGTGACCAGAAGCGGGGCGGCTTCTGGGACACCAAGGCCCATCTGGACAACTGGTACCGGGACAATCAGCAGGCGGCGAACACGGCGATGTCACCGCTGCCCCCGGCCGTGTACACCGAGCGTCCAAAGTTGGTGGTCAACGGTCCGAAGCTGGACGGCCATCCACCAGACCCACGCTATTCGGACGGCTACCGACCCGACGATCGGGTGCCCCCGAAGGGGCTGCCTGAGACCGGCGGCATTGGTGGCGGTGGCGGTGGCGGTGGCGGTGGCCCGTCCATCGGCAGCAGGCCGCCCGGCATCAGCGACATCAACGGTGGCCCCACGTCCGCGGTGGCCCCGTTCGACCCGACGACGTCCGGTGGCCCCGGTGGCGGCCCCTCGTTCGAAGGCTCCGGCCCATTCGCGCCGCCGACCACCGGTTCCGGCTATCCGGACGGCGACGGCGGCTACAGCACCGGCCTGGCCGGTGCCGCGCCCACCACCATTGGTGGCGTGGGTGGTGGCCTTGGCAGCGCCGGGGTTGGCAGCGCCGGGGTCGGTAGCGCCGGTCTCGGTGGAGCCGGCGGTGGTTTCGGTGGCGGCGTCGGCGCGGGCGGCGGGCTCGGGTCCGGCGGTGGTCTGGGTGCCGCCAGCGGGATCGGTGTCGGCGGTATCCCCGGCATGGTGGGTGGCGGCAACGGAAAGATTCCGCCGGTGACGAGCGCGGCCAACGCCCTGCGTACCGCCGCTGGCGCGGGTGCCGGTGGCGCCGGCATGCCGGGCGGCGCGCGTGGCGGCACCGGGATGGGCGGCGCCGGGATGATGGGCGGCGGCATGATGGGCGGCGCGGGCGGTGCCGGGCACGGCGGTGGCACCGGCTCCGAACACTCGTCGTGGTTGACTGAGGATGACGATCCGTGGGGCCCTGGTGACGGGGCGTCCCCGGGCGTCCTCCGATGAGGACGGACGGATGAGGGTGAATACTGCAGCGTTCCGGTCGGTGACTGCCTGCCTGCTGGCGGGTCTCATGGTGGTGGGGGCCGCCCAACCGGCGGCCGCCGCGCCTCGGCGGGCCGAGCAGTGGTATTTGGATGAGCTCCGGATCGCGCGGGCGCACAAGCTGTCCACCGGGCAGGGCGTGATCGTGGCAGTGGTCGACAGCGGCGTCGACGCGAATCACCCGGATCTCAAGGGCCAGGTGCTCGCCGGTGGCCGCAGCGACGGCGGCAGCGGAGATGGGCGGGTCGACGCGCAGGGGCACGGCACGCACATGGCCGGCATCATCGCGGCGACGAACGCCAGCCCCGACGGCGTGGACGGCATCGCCCCCGGCGCGAAGATCCTGCCCATCAGACTGGACGCCTCTGGGAAGGATGACGCGCCGTACGACGAAGTGACGGTGAGCCGCGGCATCCGGATGGCCGTCGACGGTGGCGCCAAGGTGATCAACGTGTCACTGGGCAAGTCGTCGGCCGTCACCCCCGTAGAGGTCAGCGCCATCCAGTACGCCCTGGAGCGCGACGTCGTCGTGGTGGTCGCCGCCGGTAACACCGCCAAGGGCAGCGTCAAGGTCGAGGCTCCCGCCAGCGTCCCCGGCGTGATCGCCGTGACCGGGACGACCCGGGGTGGCAAATTCTGGTCCGGCTCCGTCCAGGGCCCCGAGGCGGTGGTCGCCGCACCCGGCGATGACATCTACAACGCCGGCCGCAACAAGGGCTACGGCTGGGGCGACGGCACCTCCGACTCCACGGCGATCGTCTCCGGTGTGGCCGCGTTGATCCGATCGAAGTACCCGAACCTCGACGCCGCCAATGTGATCAATCGGATCATCCGGACCGCCCGGGACGCCGGCCCCGCCGGCCGGGATCCGCAGTACGGGTTCGGCCTGATCGACCCGGTGACCGCGCTGAGCGCGAACGTGCCGCCGGTCAGCGCCAATCCGCTGCTCGACCCGGCCGTCGCGGCCAACCCGGCACCCACTCGGACAGCGGACGCGGTCGAGGAGTTCGACGTCACCCAGCACGGCGACCGCGGTGGCCCCACCGACCAGCAGGTCATGGTGGTCGTCATCGGCATCGCCGTGGTGCTGGTGCTGCTGCTGGGGTTGGCGGTGTTCCTGATCTGGAATCGACGTCGGTACCGCCGTGAGGCGGCCCTGGCGGCCGACCTGCCGGACGACCTGCTCGACCAGGTGGCCACCGACGGGTACGCCCCACCGGGTGCTGGTTACGCCCCGCCGCCCGGTTACCCCGCACCCCCGGGCTACGCCCCACCGTCCGGGTACGCGCCGCAGCCGCCGGGCTACGGCCCGCCCGGCGGGGGCCCGTCGGCTCCACCGGGGCGCGACAACCGGTCCTGATCGCCAATGGCCGGCCGGGTGACCTACGCGTCACCGGCCGGCCATCGGCGTCCTGGACGGCTGATCATGGCCCTGTCGACCGTTTTCACCCGGTTCGTCGGAGCGAGGCGACCGCCCCGGCTGCGTACCGTCACGGACACTGCGCCAGGATGGGTCCACACGCAGGTACCCCCGAGGAGCCCACGATCGCCAAGAAGCCTCAACCCGAGGGCGGCCAGGCACCGGTCGTCCAGCGCGTCCGCATCCGATACGCCAAGCGCGGCCCGCTGCGGTTCACCTCGCACCGGGACTTCGCCCGCGCCTTCGAACGCGCGCTGCGCCGGGCCGCCGTGCCGATCGCCTTCTCCCAGGGTTTCCACCCGCACCCCAAGATTTCCTACGCCAGCGCCGCCCCCACCGGGGTGGCGAGCGAGGCGGAATACCTGGAGATCGCCCTCCAGTCGGAGGTCGACCCCGAGGCGTTGCGCGCCGCGTTGGACGCCGCGCTCTCACCGGGGCTGGACGTTCTGGACGCCGTGATCGCCGAGGGAGGCAGTCTCCCGGACCGGATCGAGGCGTCGCGCTGGTACATCGAGATGCCCGAGGTCGACCCGACGGTGCTGCGCGCAGCGGTGGACGCCTTCGTCGCGGCCGACGAGGTGCTGGTGGAGCGGATGACCAAGCAGGGCCGACGCACGTTCGACGCCCGCGCTGCCGTGATATCCATCGATGCCTCGGCGCCGGCACCGACGCCTTCCGGGGCGCCGGCCGTACCGTGTGCGATACTCGAACTGGTCGTGCGGCAGGTCACCCCGTCCGTACGGCCCGATGACGTCCTTTCCGGCCTCCGCGTGGTGGCCGACCTGGAGCCGCCGGTTTCGCCGAGGGTGACCCGGCTGGCTCAGGGCACGTTGACCGCGCAGGGTGCGATCGTGGATCCGTTGGATGCGGACCGCGACGGGGCAGCCATCGTTGGGCACTGACCGACGGTCGGTGTTCTGGCAGGCAGACTTCGGCGGTCGCGCACCACGCGCGCCCGGCGGAAACACTTTTGCGGCGACCCTGCGTGGCAGCGCTCACCCGCGCCCGGGCTAGCCAGAACTGGAGAACGTCCATGCTCGAGAACGAGCCCGAGGGCGGCGAACGGACCGGTTCACAGCCGGCCGGTGAAACCGCCGACGAGAGCACCACGACCGACGGCGCCGCCGTCGCGACCCCCACCACGGCCGTCGGCTCGGCCTCGGTCGAACCGGCAGGCGCGGAGACGGCTGAGCCCGCCGCGCCGGTACGGCGTGCGAGGGCGACCCGTCGTCGGGCCGCCCCGCTCAACCAGCCGGAGCAGACCGACGCGCCGATCGAGGCGTCCACGGGTGGGTCCGGCAGCGTCGAGTCGCCGCAGGCGGAGGTCTTCGCCCCGGTCTCCGGTGACCAGGACGTCGCACCGAAGACCCCCCGGCGCCGCCGCAAGGCCGCCCCCGTCGAGACCATCGCCGAGGAGCCGCTGGTCGCGGCCTCCGCGGAGGCGGCCTCGGCCGAGGTGGTCCCGCCGGTCAAGGTGACCCGCACCAGACGCAAGAAGGCCACCCCGGCTGCCGTCGAGGAGCCGGCCGCCACCGAGCAGCCGGCCGCCGTCGAAGAGCAGCCCTCGATCGAGGAGCCGGTCGTCGCCGAGGAACCGGTTGTCGACGAGGAGCCGGCGGAGTCCGACCTGCGCGAGGCCGAGGCCGAGCTGAACGACACCGACACCCTCCCGAGGGCGAGCGCCGCCGAACTGGCCTGGACCGGTGGCGCGCAGGAGCGCTCGGGCGAGGTGCCGCCGGGTGTGGCCGTCCCCGCTGTGGCCGATGAGCCCATCGAGCCGGCCGAGGTCGAGCCGGAGCAGCCGCGTACCCGTCGTCGGAGGGCCGCCCTCTCGGCGCCCACAGTGCTGTTCATGGCACCCCAGCCGGACGCCGTGCCGGTGACCCGGCCGGTGGAGCCGGCCCCGGTCGCCGAGGAGCCGGCTGCGGAGGAGGCCGCCGAGCCGTCCCGCCGCCGCCGACGTGGTCGCCGCGACATCGAGCCGGTCGAGCCGGTCGAGGCGATCGAGGCCGAGGAAGAGCCGGTCGAGGAGGCCGACGAGGCCGCCGAGACGGATGAGGACGACGAGGACAGCGCCGCCGCGCGCCGTCGGCGCCGGCGTGGTCGCCGGGGCCGGGGCCGCGGCAAGGGCGGGGCCGACGACGCCGAGGACGAGGAGTCCGAGGAGGCGGCGCAGGCCGACGAGGAAGAGACCGCAGAGGTCGAGGCCGAGAGTGACGAGGACGAGGAGACCGAGGGCGGCGATGGCCTGACCCGTCGCCGCCGGCGTCGTCGTCGCCGTGGTGCGGGCGACACGGAGGGCGCCGCGGACGACGGTGTGCCGACCGTGGTCAAGATCCGCGAACCGCGCCGGACCGTCGACGAGGTGCAGGGCGTCTCCGGCTCGACCCGCCTGGAGGCCAAGCGTCAGCGCCGCCGCGACGGCCGGGAGCAGCGGCGTACCCGACCGCCGATCCTCAGCGAGTCGGAGTTCCTGGCGCGCCGGGAGGCCGTCGATCGCGTGATGGCGGTCCGCCAGCGCGGCGACCGTACCCAGATCGCCGTCCTGGAGGACGGCGTGCTGGTCGAGCACTACGTCACCCGTAACTCCTCCGGCACGATGGCCGGCAACGTGTACCTGGGCAAGGTGCAGAACGTGCTGCCGAGCATGGAGGCGGCGTTCGTCGACGTCGGCCGGGGCCGCAACGCGGTGCTGTACGCCGGCGAGGTCAACTGGGACGTGTCCGGCCTGGAGGGGCGGGCCCGCTCGATCGAGCAGGCGCTGCGCTCCGGCGACTCGGTGCTGGTCCAGGTCACCAAGGACCCGATCGGGCACAAGGGCGCTCGGCTGACCAGCCACATCGCGCTCTCCGGCCGGCACCTGGTCTACGTGCCCAACGGCAACGCGTCCGGGATCAGCCGCAAGCTGCCGGACAACGAGCGCAAGCGGCTGCGCGACGTGCTCAAGAAGCTCGTTCCGGACGGCGCGGGCGTCATCGTCCGCACCGCCGCCGAGGGCGCCACCGAGGACGAGCTGGCCCGTGACGTCAAGCGGCTCCAGGCGCAGTGGGAGGACATCCAGGCCAAGGCCGCCGAGGGTGGCGCCCCGGCGCTGCTCTACGGGGAGCCGGACCTGGTCATCCGCGTGGTCCGTGACCTGTTCAACGAGGACTTCCGCGAGTTGGTGATCGAGGGCGAGCAGTCGTACGACATCGTCGAGTCGTACCTGTCGCACGTCTCTCCGGACCTGGTGGACCGGGTGCGCCGGCACGTCGGGACGAGCGACGTCTTCGCCGAGTACCGGATCGACGAGCAGATCATCAAGGGTCTGGACCGCAAGGTCTTCCTGCCCTCCGGTGGCTCGCTGGTGATCGACCGCACCGAGGCGATGACTGTCGTCGACGTCAACACCGGTAAGTACACCGGCTCCGGGGGCAACCTGGAGGAGACCGTCACCCGCAACAACCTGGAGGCGGCGGAGGAGATCGTCCGCCAGCTCCGGTTGCGCGACATCGGCGGCATCGTGGTGATCGACTTCATCGACATGGTGTTGGAGTCGAACCGTGAGCTGGTGCTGCGCCGACTCACCGAGTGCCTGGGCCGGGACCGGACCAAGCACCAGGTCACCGAGATCACCTCGCTCGGTCTGGTGCAGATGACCCGTAAGCGGATCGGCGCGGGCCTGCTGGAGGCGTTCAGCGAGACCTGCGAGTGCTGCAAGGGCCGGGGCGTCATCATGCACACCGAGCCGGTGCCGGAGAAGCCGCGCCCTGCCGGCGCGGGGGAGAAGGTCAAGGCGGTCGCCTCCGCGGTGGCCGCCCCCGCCCCGGCCGCCGAGCAGGCCACCACCTCGTCCCGCCGCCGGGCGCGCAAGAACGCCCCGGCCGAGCGGGCCGTCGTGGAGGTCGTCGACACCGACACCAGCGCCGAACCGGACGCCGACTACCAGGACACCATGGGCTACGACCTGTCCCGCTACGAGTCGGACACCGCCGCCGCGCCGGCGATCTCCGACAGCCAGCAGGGGGAGTCGGCTCGGTTGGCGGCGGCGGACGACCCGGACGCGCTCGCCGACGGTGACGGCGACGAGGACGCCACCGAGGGTGGCGCCGGCCGACGCCGTTCACGTCGGGGTGGCGCCCGCCGGCGGACGCGCCCCTGACCGCCTGACCGGCCAAGTGTTTGACGAGGTCCCTTCCCCGGCAATGTGACGGGGGAGGGACCTCGCCGTTGCGGCCACCCCGGTCCAGGATCGGTCGTCCCGGGTCAGGAGAAGAAGATGCGTCGTCTGCTCGCCGTCACCGCGTTGGTCACCGTGCTGGCTGGCTGCTCCGCCGACCGGCCGGGGAGCGTCGGGCCAGGTCCGACCGGCGTGACCACCGGTGGCTCGGCCTCCGGGCCGAGCGGTGTTCCGGCCAGTGGTGCTGCGGCGGGCGGCGGCACGAAGGTCTGCGTCGCCGCCCAGCAGGCCAGCACCACCGCCGTACGGACGTACGTGGCGGAGCTGGGCCGGATGGTCGCGGCGGTGGGCGCCGGGGACAGCAGCACGGCCGAGGCCGCCCGTGGGCGGGCTGAGGCGGCACTGGACGGCTGGCGCACCGAGCTGCGGGAGCAGTCGGAGCAGGCCACCGATCCGCAGCTCAAGACTCTGCTCACGGACCTCGGCACCGAGGTGGCCGCGCTCAGCGTCGACGTCGAGTCGATCGACGAGACTGAGTTGGACCGGCTCCAGCAGCGTCTCGACCAGCTCTGCGCGCGCTGACCAGGGCGGGCCGGTTTGGGGTCGGGGCCGGCAATGGCGTACTCTTGCCTGCGGCCCACCTTTGGTGTGCCGAGTTCCCGTGTGCCCGCGCCGCCGTGCACTGCTACCCGGCGAGCCGCTGCGGGGACGACCGCCAGCAGCCTCAACGACAGGGAGTCCGCCTCCGATGTACGCGATCGTCAAGACCGGCGGCAAGCAGTACAAGGTCGCCGAGGGCGACGTGATCGAGGTCGAGAAGCTCACCGGTGCCCCCGGTGACGCGGTGAAGCTCACCGCGGTGCTCCTCGTCGACGGTGACGACCTGGTGACCGACGCGGCGAAGCTTGCCGAGGTCGCGGTGTCCGGCGAAATCGCCGCGCACACCAAGGGCCCGAAGATCCGGATCCACAAGTTCAAGAACAAGACCGGCTACCACAAGCGCCAGGGTCACCGCCAGCCGTTGACCCAGGTCAAGGTGACCGGCATCTCCAGCGGGAAGTAGGTCGTCCTCCAATGGCTCACAAAAAGGGTGCGTCCAGCTCGCGTAACGGTCGTGACTCCGCGGCCCAGCGACTCGGCGTGAAGCGCTTCGGTGGTCAGGTTGTCAGCGCCGGTGAGATCCTCATCCGGCAGCGCGGCACCAAGTTCCACCCCGGTGACCTGGTCGGCCGTGGCGGCGACGACACGCTGTTCGCGCTGTCGGCCGGTGCGGTCCTGTTCGGCACCAAGCGCGGTCGCAAGACCGTCAGCATCGTTCCGCAGCAGTAGTTCTCGAGCCAAGCGGGCCGCGGACCTACGGGTCCCGGCCCGTTTGGCTTTTTTCGAAGTGCGGGGTTGGACCTCGCTGGAAGGATTGACGCCGTGGCAACGTTCGTTGACCGGGTCGTTCTGCATCTGCAGGCCGGCGATGGCGGGCACGGTTGTGCCTCGATCCACCGCGAGAAGTTCAAGCCCTTCGGCGGGCCGGACGGCGGCAACGGCGGGCACGGCGGCAGCGTGTCGCTGGTGGTCGACCCGCAGGTGACCACGCTGCTCGACTTCCACTTCCACCCGCACGTCAAGGCCGACAACGGCAAGGGCGGCGCCGGGTCGAACCGGGACGGGGCCAACGGTCACAACCTGGTGCTCAAGGTGCCCAACGGCACCGTGGTGCAGACCACCGACGGCACCGTGCTGGCCGACATGGTCGGCGCCGGCACCACCTTCGAGGTGGCCCGCGGTGGGCGCGGCGGGCGGGGCAACGCCTCGCTGGCCAACGCCAAGCGCAAGGCTCCGGGCTTCGCCGAGCTGGGCGAGCCCGGCGACCAGCTGGACATCGTGCTGGAGCTCAAGAGCGTCGCCGACGTGGGTCTGGTGGGTTTCCCGTCGGCCGGCAAGTCGTCGCTGATCTCGGTGATCTCCGCGGCCAAGCCGAAGATCGCCGACTACCCGTTCACCACCCTGGTGCCCAACCTCGGTGTGGTCCGGATGGACAACCACACCTTCACCGTCGCTGACGTCCCGGGTCTGATCCCGGGTGCGGCGACCGGCAAGGGTCTGGGCCTGGAGTTCCTGCGGCACATCGAGCGCTGCGCGGTGCTGGTGCACGTCATCGACTCGGCGACCCTGGAGCCCGGGCGTGACCCGGTCGCCGACATCGACGCCATCGAGGCGGAGCTGAGCCAGTACGGCGGGCTGGCCGACCGCCCGCGGCTCGTGGCCGTGAACAAGGTCGACGTGCCGGACGGCCGGGACCTCGCCGAGATCGTGCGCCCCGACCTGGAGGAGCGCGGCTACCGGGTGTTCGAGGTGTCCGCGGCCACCCGGGAGGGGCTCAAGGAGCTGACCTACGCGATGGCCGACCTGGTCGAGGCCGAGCGCAAGGCCGCGCCGCCCGCCGAGCCGACCCGGATCGTGATCCGTCCGATGGCCGTGGACGACGACGGCTTCACCATCACGGCCGAGGCGGACGGCTCGTTCACCGTGCGCGGTGTCCGGCCGGAGCGCTGGGTCAAGCAGACCAACTTCGACAACGACGAGGCGGTCGGCTACCTGGCCGACCGGCTGGCCCGGCTCGGGGTGGAGGACAAGCTGGCCAAGGCCGGCGCGCAGCCCGGTGACCTGGTCCGGATCGGCGCGCGCGAGTTCGACTGGCAGCCGACGCTGTTCGCCGGCGTGGACTTCGTGCCCGGTAACCGGGGCACCGACGTCCGCCTGGAGGAGAAGTCGAACCGGGCCTCGGCGGCGGACCGGCTCGCCGCCCGTAAGGCCCGCCGGGTGCGGTCGGCCGACGAGGTGGGCGCGGACGCGTCCGACGACCTCGACGACCTCGACGACGAGGACGACGCCGAGTAGTTCGTTGCGCTCTGTGACCGGGTTGATTTCCGGAAACCTCCGCGAAATCCACCCGTTCTAGCGTGGGGTGATGCTGATCGAGTCCCGGCCTGTCACCGATCCGGAGATCGCCGCCCTCGTCGTCGCGCAGCAGCGTGAGCTGCGCGAGGCCGATGGCGGGTTGGACGGGCAGGTCTTCATGCCGCACGACGACGTCCGCTACCTGGCCGTGGTGGTCAACGATCGGGCGGTCGCCTGCGGAGGGCTCCAGTCGCTCGACGCCGAAACCGGCGAGATCAAGCGGATGTACGTGCGGCCCGCGTACCGGGGGCGGGGCATCGCGCGCCAGTTGGTGGCCGCGCTGGAGGAGTGCGCGTTCCGACAGGGGCACTCGGTGGTCTGCCTGGAGACCGGCACCTACCTGCCGACGGCGATCGCGCTGTACACCTCGTGTGGCTACGAGCAGATCCCGGTCTACGGCGAGTACGTGAGCAACCCGTACAGCGTCTGTTTCGCCAAGCGGCTGCCGGTCGCGGCCTGAGGGTCGCGTCGCCGGTCAGGCGCCGGTGGTGGCGTGCTCGACGGTCACCGGCTTCGACTCGGGTGAGGCGTGCTGGCGCAGGACGATGCTCAGCAGGATCAGCGCACCGACCGCGAGGAACTCGCTCTGCCAGTTCTGCATGGACTGGAACCAGAAGTCGCTGGTGCCCAGGAAGTCCCACACCCCGATCGGCGGTGCGCCGCTCTGTAGCGCCTGCTCCTGGTTGTAGGCGGCGGTGCCACCGAACAGGTGACCGACGAACGAACCGGCGAAGATCAGCAGCAGCGCGATGGAGAGGCTGTTGCGGTAGATCACCAGCGGCAGACCGCCGACACGCACCGGCCAGGGCGACTGCGGGGTGGCCCGGCGCTCGTCGTCCTCCGGCCGGTCGGTCTGGTCCACCGGCTTCGACTCGGCCGACCCCCGCTGCACCAGGTGCGCGGTGAGCAGCACGTACCCGCCCATCTGGAGGAACTCCGACTCCCAGTTCTCGAAGACCGACTCGATGAAGTGCCCGCTGGTCAGGTACGCCGGCCAGCTCAGCGGCGCGGCACCGAACTCGGTCAGCTCCTCATTGTGGGTCTGCCAGCCGAAGACGCTCTGCAACACGAGGAAGACCAGGAAGGCCCCCAACATGGCGACGGCCAGGCCGTTGTCGCGTAGCCAACGAGGCATGACGTACCTCCTTCGGCGGTCGATTACCCCTGCCGGCGTGGCGACGAAACCACCGAAGCTCCAGGTCAGTGCCGTTCGGCGGGATTGTCGAGGCGCCCGCCGGTGCCTGCCTGGTTCGACAGCAGCAGCCCGAGCGCGAGCATCCCGAAGCCGAGCGCGAGGTGCAGCCAGTTGTCGGCGTCGTTCAGTGGCAGGATGTTCGCCCCGCTCTCCGGGTTGATCGCCTCGATCCCCAGGCCGTACAGCCACAGAGCGAGGTAGATCGCGCCGCCGGCGGCCAGGAACACGCGGGCACCGGCGATGCTGCGGGCCATCACGAGGCCGACCAGCCCGAAGAGCAGGTGCACCGCGTTGTGCAGGATCGACACCTGGAACAGCCCCAGCAGCCGGGCGTCCGAGTGGTGTCCGGCGAATCTCAGCTCGCCGTAGTCGGTGGTGATGCCGGGGATGAAGCCGAGCACGCCGATCAGCAGGAAGACCCCGGCGACGGCCAGCGCGGCCAGCTGGACCCGGGGTCGGGGGCCCGCCCGTCGGCCACCTCGCGCGTCTCGTGCCATCGCTGCCCCCTCCATGGATCTGCCAGCACCCGCGAACCTCACTGTCCGCAGCGGCGACGTGACGCAGCCCGACGATCCTCCATTTTGAAGTCGGATCGGCAGGTCCCGCAGAGAAATGCACGAAGAGGTATGGAAGCCAAAACGGAGGGTAGGTGAATGGTCAGCGGCTGCGGCAACGCACCGCATCCCCCCAGCACAACCGCGACGACTTTCCGAGCGGAAGGGAAATCATGTCTTACGATCTTTCACCCACGTCTTCCACGTACGGGCAGGAGTCGACGAACGGCGGTGGCGTTCGCGACCAGGCCCGCCAGGTCGGTTCCGAGGCCGCGCAGGCTGGCGGTGCGGTCGCCCAGACCGCCAAGGAGCAGGGCACCGAGGTTGGCCGCGAGGCGGCCCGGCAGGCCCGCAACCTGTACGGCGAGGCCCGCACCCAGCTCGCCAGCCAGACCGGTGAGCAGCAGCGCCGGGCCGCCGGTGGGCTGCGTTCGCTGGCCGACGAGATGCGCTCGATGGCCGAGCAGGGTGGCCAGGCCGGCCCGGTGACCGAGCTGGCCCGCCAGGCCGCCGACCGGGTGCACGGCGTCGCCGGCTGGCTCGAGGAGCGCGAGCCCGGCGACATGATCACCGAGGTACGCGACTACGCGCGGCGCAACCCGGGCACCTTCCTGGTCGGCGCGGCGGTTCTCGGCGTGTTGGCCGGCCGGCTGACCCGCAGCATCTCCTCCGCTGGCGACGACTCCGGCAACGGATCTTCGGCCTACCGGGGCGCCGGTGCGTACGACCCGGAGCAGACCGCCGTGATCCCGACGCCGCCGCCGGCACCCCGCGCGGCGCCGGACGTCACCCCGGCGGGCGGTTACCTCGACCCGACCCCCGGCACGTACACCGAGCCGACCCCCGGCGGTTACACCGACCCGACCCCCGGCGGTTACACCGCGCCGGCTCCCGGTGGTTACACCGAGCCGACCGGCACCGGGCAGCCGCTGCCGCCGGTGACCCAGACCGACCCGCTGCCGGGCGTGCCGTCCAGCGGCAGCCCGCGCCCGTGAGTCGCCGAGTCATCCGAAGGGAGGCGACGGCATGAGCATGCCGACGCAGGGGCCCGGACTGGGCTCCGGATACCACCTCGACGAGGGTGCTTCGCACACCGCCGCAGAGGTGAAGGGCAGCTCGCTGGGTGACCTGATGCGTCAGGTCACCACCGACCTGTCGACGCTGATGCGTCAGGAGGTCGAGCTGGCCAAGGCGGAGATCCGCCAGGAGGGCAAGAAGGCCGGCAAGGCCGCCGGCCTCTTCGGCGGGGCCGGCTTCGGCGGCTACATGGTGGCCCTCTTCGTGTCCATCGCCGTCTGGCAGTTCCTGGACAACGTCATGGACTCCGGTCTGGCCGCGCTGATCGTGGCCGTGATCTGGGCCGTGGTCGCCGCCGTCCTCTACTCCAAGGCGAAGCAGAACGCCCAGCACGTACGCGGGCTCAAGCAGACCAACGACAGCGTGCAGCGGATCCCCGACGCGCTCAAGCCGCACCCGGAGGGAGTCACCCGATGAGCACCGATCCCGATCAGATCCGCCGCGAGATCGAAGCCACCCGTAACAGCCTCAGCTCCGATGTGGACGCGCTGGCGTACAAGGTCAGCCCCAGCCGCATCGTCGACGACCGTAAGCAGCGGGCCCGTTCCGCTCTGCAGAATGTGAGGGACAAGGTCATGGGAACCGCGTCTGACCTCGGCCACGGCACCGGCCAGGCCGCCCACTCGGTGGGTGACCGCGCCTCGTCGGCGGCCTCCAGCGTCAGCGACGCCGCGCAGTCGGCGGCGACCACTGTCAGCGATGCCGCCCACAGCGCTCCGCGGGTGATCCGGCAGAAGTCCCAGGGCAACCCCCTCGCCGCCGGCCTGATCGCGTTCGGGGTCGGCTGGCTGGCCTCGTCGCTGATCCCGGCCTCCCGCCGTGAGCAGCAGGCCGCGACCCAGCTCAGGGAGCGGGTCAGCGAGCACAGCGGTGCGGTGACCGAGAAGCTTGGCGAGGTGGCCAACGAGCTCAAGGAAGAGCTGCGCGAGCCGGCCCAGCAGGCCGCTCAGTCGGTGAAGTCCACCGCCCAGGACGCCGTGCACGCGGTCAAGGACGACTCGACGTCGGCCGCGCAGGACGTCAAGGACCAGGCCCAGCAGGCCCGGCACCAGGTCAACTCCTGACCCCACGCCAATCCCGACAGCTCGCGGCCACCTCGGTGACCGCGAGCTGTCGCGTTGTGGGGTCAGGTCAGTGGCGGCGGCGTCGCAGGGCGCGCGTCGGGTGGGCGGCCCGGCGGATTCGGGTGTCGCCGTAGCGGACACCGCCGAACAGAAACCGCTGGCCGACCGCGAGCCAGCCGCACACGCCGCGCTCCAGCAGCCAGACCGGAGCCGCCAACGCCGTGGCCGCAGGGAAGACGGTGGTGCCGCCGGCGCGACGGCGACCCACCTCGGCGAGGGCCACGGTGCCGGCCGCCGCGCCGAGCACCAGCGCGGGCCGCCGGGCCGCGACCGCCGCGGCCAGCGCCGGCAGGACCGCGAGCGCGGTCAGCAGGCGGGCCGGCTGGGCCAGATCGTCGTACGCCTGACGGACCCGTTGACCGCGGAAGTGCGCGGCGTCGGGAGGCAGCCGGCGTACGTAGAGCCAGGCCGGCGCCGCCTCGGTGCCGTCGTTCGCGCGCAGGGTGCGGATCAGCTCCAGGTTCTCGAAGAGCACGTCCGGGTCGTAGCCGCCGATGGCGAGGAAGGTGCTGCGACGCACCGCGAGGGTCCCCGGGTAGTCCGCGCCGAGCGCCCTGTTGAGCAGCGTCCGGCCGGTGTCCCACCAGGCGTGCCAGGGCAGCGGGTCGAAGTAGTTCTGCGGTCGCACCAGGTCGACCCGGTCCAGCAGCCGGTGCACGGCGGTCAGCCCGGCCTCGTCGTACCGGACGTCGTCGTCGGCGATCACCACGTGCTCGTGACCCGCCGCGTGCACACCGGTGCGTACGCCGAGCACCTTGCCGTTGAGCCCGCGAGTGGTGGCGTCGGGCGGGAGGTGACGGACCAGCCCCCGCCAGGCGTCGGCGTGCCGCGCGAACAGGTCCGGTGCGGAGCCGTCGACCACGATCACGTCGACCCGGTCGGCCAGCCACCGCAGGTAGCCGGTCAGCTCGGCCAGGCCGGTGTCGGCGTGCCAGCGCAGCGGCAGCACGTACGTCATCGGCAGACGGACCGGCGACGTGCTGGCGCGGCCGTGTTCGACATCCCACCGGCGCGCGGCGCGCCGGGCGTCACCAGGTGGGCTGAACAGGGACATCGACGTGCCTCCTCGGCAGGACTTCGTGAAACGGTGGCTGAGCAGCACGTGCCCGCATTCCCGCTGATCAAACGGACGTGTTGTTTCGACCGCCCGACGCCGGGTAGCGCTGCCGGAAAGAGCTGTCCATACCCGGACGTCCGGGCGGAGGAGACGAGATGACCAACAACGGAACGAGATGGGCGGTGCTCGGCGTCACCGCGGTCACGGCGGTCGGTGTGGGCCGGGCGGTGGCTCGCCGTCGGCACCGGCATCAGCCGGAGCGGCAGGACGGCTGGTACGTGGTACGTCGCGGGGTGACCGTGGACCGGCCCCGGGATGAGGTGATCGGCTTCTGGACCGACCGGGAACGGCTGGACCGCGCGCTGGCCGGGTGGGCCAGCCTGGAGCAACTCGACGACCGGCGCTGGCGGTGCGTGGCTCGGGACCGGGCCGGTGGCGACACCGAGTGGCGGGCGGAGATCACCGTCGACGGGCCCGGCACGCTGCGGTGGTGGGTCGAGGACGGGCCGGTGCCGCAGGAGGGGCGGATCGAGCTGGCCGACGCGCCCCAGGGCCGGGGCACCGAGATCCGCGCCGAGCTGCGGTACCGCTCGGGCCCGGTGCGCCGGGTGTTGGGCCTGATCGGTGGGGACGACCCCGATCTGGCGCTGCGGGACACCCTGCGGCGGGTGAAGTCGCTGATCGAGTGTGGCCAGGTGATGGACACCCGCGACGACCCGTCCGGCCGCAGCCCGAGGCAGGAGAAGGCGACCGACAAGGTCCGGGAGAAGCTGATGACGGGAGGCCGGGCGTGAGGGCACTGTGTTGGGAAGGCGTCGGCAAGCTGGCGGTGCGGGACGTGCCGGAGCCCAGAATCCGCGCCGAGGGGGACATCATCGTCCGGGTCCGGGCCAGCAGTGTCTGCGGCTCCGACCTGCACCTGATCAACGGGTACCTGCCGGCGATGCGGGAGGGCGACATCCTCGGCCACGAGTTCATGGGCGAGGTGGTGGAGACCGGGCCCGGCGTACGGCAGCACAAGGTCGGTGACCGCGTGGTGGTCGGGTCGGTGGTCGCCTGCGGTGGCTGCTGGTACTGCCGCACCGAGCAGTACTCGCTCTGCGACAACTCCAACCCCCAGCCGGTGTTCACCGAGAAGCTGTGGGGGCACTCGCCGGCCGGCATCCTCGGCTACTCGCACGCCGCCGGCGGCTACTCGGGGTCGCACGCCGAGTACATCCGGGTGCCGTTCGGTGACGTGGGTGCGTTCGCGGTGCCCGACGGGGTGCCGGACGACTCGGTGGTGTTCGCCTCCGACGCGATGCCCACCGGATGGATGGCGGCGGACTTCTGTGGGCTCACCGGTGGCGAGGTGGTCGCCGTCTGGGGCGCCGGCGGCGTCGGGCAGATGGCGGCCCGGTCGGCGCAACTCCTCGGCGCCGAGCGGGTCATCATGATCGACCGCTTCCCGGACCGGCTCGCCACGGCGGCCGAGCGGGTCGGCGTCGAGACGATCAACTACGCGGAGACGGACGTGCTGGAGGCGCTACGGGAGCTGACCGCCGGCCGTGGGCCGGACGCCTGCATCGAGGCCGTCGGCATGGAGTCACACGACGTCGGACCGACCTACGCGTACGACCGGACGAAGCAGGCGGCGCGGTTGCAGACCGACCGGCCGACCTCCGTACGCCAGGCGATCATGGCCTGCCGTAAGGGTGGCACGGTGAGCATCGTCGGGGTGTACGCCGGTCTGGTGGACAAGTTCCCGCTCGGCGCGGCCATGAACAAGGCCCTGGTGCTGCGGATGGGGCAGATGCACGCGCAGCGCTACATACCGATGCTGCTCGACCGGCTCGCGGCCGGCGAGATCGACCCCGGCTACCTGGCCACCCACCCGATCTCCCTGGAAGAGGGCGCACACGGCTACGAGCTGTTCGAGAAGAAGCAGGACGGCTGTCTCCGCAGCGTGCTGCACCCCTGACCCGCTGGGCACGCCGCCTCGCCGGTCACCCCGAACGACCGGCGAGGCGGAGGTCAGGCGGTGCTGAGCGTCAGGCGGTGCTGAGCGTCAGGCGGTGCTGAGCGTCAGGCGGTGCGACGGATGTTGGTGAGGGTCAGGCCGAGGGGCGGCAGCGCCGGCATCCGGTGCAGGTCCAGGGCCAGGTCCTGGACGGGCACGTCGTAGTGCATGGTGCTGGTCAGGTTGGTGACCGCCCGCTTCATCAGGTCGATGGTGATCCACTCCCCCGCGCAACGGTGCCCGGCCCAGTGGTCACCGCCGCCCTGCGGGATCAGCTCGAACGGGTCCACGCGTCGGTCGGCGAACCGATCCGGTCGGAACAGCTCCGGCTCCGGCCAGAGGGTCGGGTGGTGGTTGGTGCCGTACAGGTCGAGAAGGACCCGTCGCCCCCGGGGAAAGTGGTGGCCCTGCCAGTCGAAGGAATGCCGGACCCGGGCTGCCGCGATCGGGAAGAACGGGTAGTAGCGGCGTACTTCCTGGACGAAGTTCTCGGTGGCCTCGCCGTCGCCGCGGACCCGTTCCCGCCAGCCTGGATGGTCGTGCAGGGCGAGCGCGGCGAACGCGATGTACTGGTCCACGGCGACCACCGGCCGCAGCACGTTGAGCAGTTCCACAGCCGCGACCCGGCGGGGGAGCAGCCGGCCCTGCCGGTCGCGGTGTTCGGCGATCACGGCCAGGGCGCTGCCGGGCGGCGCCGGAAAGAGACCGATCCGGGTCCGCTCGATGAGGTCGCCGAGCCAGCGTTCGGCGCGACGACGGGCGAGCCGTCCCCGCCAGTGCCGGGGGCCGACCGCCGCCGGAGCCTCGATCATCGAGTGCAGCTCGACGGCGCGTCGTTCAACCTGGGACGTGGGCAGCGGCACCCCCGCCCAGGCGCAGACCACCCGGGTCAGCAACCGGCCGAGCTCGTCGTAGAGCGGCAGCGGCCCGGCGGCCTCCCAGGCGGGGATCCGCGCCTGCCACTCCTCGTCGAAGAGTTGGCCGAGTTGCCGGATGGCGTTCGGCGTCATGATCGACATGAACATGGCCTTGCGGTCGGCGTGCTCCGGCCCGTCCAGCCCCTGCACGCCACGCCGACCGGTGAGGGTCCGCTGCACCCGCAACGGCATGGCGGTCGCGCGCTGGAAGCGGTCGTTGTCGTAGAACAGCACCGCCGCCGGCCGGCCGCGCAGGCAGATGGTCGGGGCGAGCAGGATCCGGGTCTGGAAGACGTCGCTGCCGTACCGCTCGCAGCGTTCGCCGATGAACCGGTAGCCGGCCCGGAGCAACGCGAGGGTGCTGTCCGGGCTGCGGTCGGCCGGCATGGTCGCCATCGGGTCTCCTCACGCGCGGGTGCGGCCGGTCGCCACCGGCCGGCTGCGTGTACCCCCGTCACGGCCGCTGAATCCCCGCGTCGACGGCACGCCGGCTGGCCCCTCCCAGGGGCAGCGGAACCTGGTTTGCTGCTGGTGGGGCAACCACGGGGAGGGCGGATGCGCGACAACACATCACCGCACTGGCGGCAGCGACGAGCGGTCGGTGCGCTGGGCGGAGGCCGCGACGCGCGGCCACTCATCGGGCCGCCCCGGCGGCCCACCCGGCCACACCGCTTCTTCACCGTGCACCTGGGCTTCACCGCCCCCAGCGTGGTCGAGGCACGCGAGCTGGCCGTGGCGTACGCGGAGGCGCTCAACCTGCTCCGCCCGGAGGTGGCGCTCGGGGCGGCTGCCCTGTCACCGGCCGATGCCTGGCAGCGGGCTGAGCGGCTGTTCTGCGGTGCGCTCGGCCCGGACGGCGAGCGCTGCGTCGATGTGGCGGATCATCCCGGCTTCCACCACGCCCCGGGCCCCGGCGGTCTCGGCTGGGGCGACGGCGACGGCCCCGCCCGTGACTGACCGCCAACCCGGGGTCGCCGGTCCCGGGTCGACGGCCACCGCCCGCCGGCGGGCACGATCAGTCCAGGTCAAACTCGCCGTCCTGCGCGCCGGCCACGAACGCGTCCCACTCGGCCTGCGTGAAGACCAGCACCGGCCCGTCCGGCTCGGCCGAGTTGCGCATCCCGATCAGATCGTCGACGAAGGCGACCTCTACGGCGCTGTCGGAGGTGTCCCCTTCGGCCCGCTGCCAGACCGCCCGAGAGAGGTCGAAGTCGCCCTTGGGGTGCTGCGCCATTGTTCTTTCCTCCAGTGCCGAGGGTCGTGTGGTGACCGGGTGCCGATCCCCATCGGGCAGGATAAGCGGATGCCGAGCCTGACCCGTGTAGAGGCGACCGCGCGTGGCGCGGCGATTACTGTCGAGTCCTATCAGGTGGACCTTGACCTGACCGGTGGCACCGAGCTGTTCCGCTCCCGCGTCGAGATCCGGTTCCGGGCGACCGCCGGCACCGCGACCTTCGCCGAGGTCAAGCCCGCAAAACTTCTTGGCGTACGCCTCAACGACCGCGACCTCGACCCCGGTCTGCTCACCGACAACCGGCTGCCGCTCGACGACCTGCTCGCGGACAACACGCTGGTCGTCGAGGCGGAGATGGCGTATTCCAGGACGGGCGAGGGGATGCACCGCTTCGTCGATCCGGCCGACGGCGAGACCTACCTCTACGCGATGTCCTTCCTCGACAACGTGCAGCGCATCTTCGCCGCGTTCGACCAGCCCGACCTCAAGGCGCCGTTCACCCTCTCGGTGACCGCTCCGCCGGAATGGACGGTGTCCGGCAACGCCGAGGTGGCCGCCAATCCCGCGCCCGGTCGTTGGGAGTTCGCACCAACCGCGCCGTTGGCCACATACTTCTTCTCGCTGATCGCCGGTCCGTACCACGTCCGGCGGGCCGAGCACGACGGCGTGCCGCTGGGCATCTACTGCCGCCGGTCGCTCGCCGAGCACCTGGACGCGGACGCCGAGGAGATCTTCACCGTCACCCGGCAGTGCCTGGACCGGTTCCACCAGCTCTTCACCGAGCGCTACCCGTTCGGCAAGTACGACCAGGCGTTCGTGCCCGAGTTCAACGCCGGCGCGATGGAAAACCCGGGCATCGTCACCTTCCGCGACGACTACGTGTTTCGCTCGGCAGTCACCGACAGCCAGCGCGAGCTGCGGGCCACCACCATCGCGCACGAGATGGCGCACATGTGGTTCGGGGACCTGGTCACCATGCGCTGGTGGGACGATCTGTGGTTGAACGAGTCCTTCGCGGAATACCTGGGCACCCGGGTCACCGCCGAGGCGACCCGCTTCGACCAGGCGTGGACCACCTTCGCCATGCGCCGCAAGGCCTGGGGTTACGCCGCCGACCAGCGCCCCTCCACCCACCCGGTCGCCCCGGACGAGGTGGCCGACACCGACGAGGGCCTGCTCAACTTCGACGGCATCTCGTACGCCAAGGGCGCCAGCGTGCTCCGGCAACTGGTCGCGTGGCTCGGTGACGAGGCGTTCCTCGCCGGCCTGAACGCGCACTTCGCGGCGCACCGCTTCGGCAACGCCACCCTCGACGACCTGCTGGCCAGCCTCTCCACCGCCAGCGGGCGGGACCTGTCCGGTTGGGCCGAGCTGTGGCTGCGCCGGCCACAGGTCAACACCCTGCGTGCCGAGGTCGCCGTCGATGCCGACGGCCACTACGCCGAGGTGGCCGTGGTGCAGACCGCGCCCGAGTCACACCAGGTGCTGCGCCCGCACCGCATCGGCGTGGGCCGCTACTCGATGGACGGCACCGTCGAGCGCGACGAGGTGGACATCGACCCCGCCGCCGACGGTGGCCGCACGGTGCTGGGTGAGCTGACCGGCGCCCCGGCGGCCCGGCTGCTCCTGCTCAACGACGGTGACCTCAGCTTCGCCAAGGTGCGCCTCGACCCGGCGTCGGCGGACGCCGTTCCGCTGGTGCTGCCCGGGCTGACCGACCCACTGGCGAGGGCGGTGCTCTGGAGCGAGGCGCTGGACGCGGCGACCGACGGGGAGCGGCCGGTCACCGGCCTCGTCGAGCTGATGGTCGCCGCGCTGCCGGCCGAAACCGAGGTGATCATCGCGGAGGACGTGCTGACCCTCAGCCGGTCGCTGATCGACCGCTATCTCGACCCACTGGCCCGGTCCACGGCGCTGGCCCGGGTCGCCGGGGCGTGCCAGCGGCTGCTCGACGGTGCGCAGGCGGGGGAGTCGCTGCAACTCGCCGCAGCCCGCGGCTGGATCGCCGCGACCACCGACGCGGACCTGCTCGTCGGCTGGCTCGCAGGCCGGGACGTGCCGTCCGGCCTGAAGGTCGACGCGGAGCTGCGCTGGGCGGTGCTGCGCCGGCTGGTGGTGCTCGGCGCCGCCGGCGAGGCGGAGATCGCCATCGAGGCAGCCGCCGACAACAGCTCCACGGGGGCGGAACGGGCCGCCCGCTGCCGGGCCGCCCTGCCCGACCCGGCCGCGAAGGAGGCAGCCTGGGAGATCATCGTGCGGGACACCGAGCTGTCCAGCCGGCCGTTGGAGGCGACCGCCGAAGGGTTCTGGCAACCCGAACAGGCCGAGCTGACCTCCGCGTACATCGATCGGTACTTCGCGGACATGCCGACCGCCGCGCGTCGGCGTACCCCCTGGACGGCCGACCGGGTCGCGGCCCTGGCGTTCCCCCGCTATGCCGTGGCGCAGCCGACCCGGGAAGCGGCCGCGGCGCTGCTGGCCCGCGATGACCTGACCCCCGGCCTACGCCGGGTGGTGACCGACGCCGACGACGACCTGCGCCGCGCGCTGGTCGCCCGAACGGCGGTGGCCGCCGCGTCCGCATAGGGCTGGTTGGGCGCGGGGTCCGGGACGGGCGATCCCCGACTCCCGGACCCCGACTCGATCAGGAAGTGCTCCCGCGCCCGTAGCTCAGCTCAGCGCGGGCTCCGCCGTGACCGGCGCGTCCCAGTCGATGACGTACCGCTGCTCGTGGGCGATCGTCTTCTCCGGGTCCATTGCGGTGCGCACCAGCAGGGGCATCAGCAACGGCATCAGGGTCTGGCCGACCGGCCCCGGCGCCTTGGTGTGGTTGATCCGCGCCGCGCGAGCGGCGACCTTCTCCACCCGGGAGCGGCGGAGCCGGTCGAACGCGGCGAACGCCGACGCCACGTCCGGTAGGTCACGCAGACAACGGGCGAGCTGCACCGCGCTCTCGATGGCCAGTGACGCGCCCTGCCCGGAGCTGTTCGACGGTGCGTGCGCCGCATCGCCGACCAGCACCATCCGACCCCGGTGCCAGTGCGGCACCGGCGGCATGATCTGCAACGCCCCGACCACCTGGAGCTCGTCCGCCGTGCTGGTCGCCATCAGCTCCCGGCCCGGGTCGTCGTCGCCGTAGGTGTCGCGCAGCGTGGCCAGCCACTTCGTCGACGGCACCGTGCGGGCCTCGACCAGGCTCATCGGCCGCTGGTACGGCAGGTTGGCCCCCCACCGGGTGCCACCGCCCGGCTCCGGCCAGTAGAGGTAGTAGCCGCGGCGCCCGAACGCGAACGTCATAGTGCCCGGCTCCGCGTCCACCTCGTGCCGCGCCACCGCCTCGAAGCCGAGCAGGCCGGTGAACCGGGGACCGGGTGCGGCCGGGTCGATCAGGCCACGAACGGTCGACCGGATGCCGTCGGCACCGATCAGGACGTCGGCGGTGGCGGTGCTGCCGTCCTCGAAGCGGGCGGTCACGCCGCCCTCCGACTGCTCGGCGTCGACCAGGCGCTTGCCGTACGCGAAACCGACCCCCTCGGCGACCGCCTGGTCGTGCAGGGCCCGATGCAGCTCGGCGCGGTGCACCACGCGCAGCGGTGGCACTCCGCTCAGCGTGGGCAGATCGATGCGGCGTCGGCCGACCGCCATCACGCTGCGCGTGATCGGGGTGGCGGCCGCCGTCACCGCCTGGTCCGCGCCGACCGTACGTAGGGCCGCCACGCCGTTGGGCGCGAGCGCGAGGGTGCCGCCGATGCCGCCAACTCCGCTGGCGGTGGCCGGGTACGCCTCGTGGACGGTCGCCCTGATGCCGGCGCGGCGCAGCGCTAGTGCCGTCACCGGTCCGGCGATGCCGCCGCCGATGACGATCGCGGTTCGTACCGTGGTCATGCTCTTCTCCCTGAGGTGTGTGGTCGCGTGCGACCGACCTGGGAGGGAGCCCGGTTATCCTCTGGTTGCCGCTTCGGGCCGGGCGCCTTCCCAGGCATCGGTTCGGGGTAAGGGCTCCGGCGGGGTGTTGGCGCACCCCGCCGGAGCCGTTCTTCAGTCGGCTTCCCGGCTGCTGGTTGTCGGGGTGCTGGCTTTCTGTGTGGTGGTGTTGTTGCGTTCGGCGGTGGCTTTCGCGGTGGTGGTTCTCTCGGACAGCTCGGTCAGCTCCGCGGGCATCTCGCCGGTCTCGTGGAAGGCCCGCCAGGTGTCCAGCCCCGGGTAGCTGCCCGAGGTCAGCTCCGCGAGCAGCCCCCGCAGCCAGGAGGCCTCCGCGTCGCGCATGGCGAGGTCGTACTCCGACTCCACCAGGAACAGCCGCGGAACCTCCCGCAGGTGCGCGTCGAGCGCTTCCCGGTCCTGGCGGATCATGTCCTCCAGCAGGTCGAGCCGTTGCCGCAGCAGGGCGGCAGCCTCGTCGGGATGCAGGGCGGCGAGAACGGACAGGCCGGCCCGGAAACGGGGATGCTCGGGCATCGGCGTGGAGACCAGCTCGCGGGCCCAGTCGACCAGCTCCGCCCGCCCCGCATCCGTGATGCGGTAGACGGTGCGTTCCGGGCGCCGACCCTCGCGGACGCTCTCCACCGCTTCGATCATGCGGTGTTTGTCCATGTTGCGGATCACCGTGTAGAAGGACCCCCACTTGAACTCCATGTCCTGGTCCTTGCCCCAGGCACGCAGTGCGGTGGCGATCTCGTACGGGTGCATCGGCCGCTGGACCAGGGCAGACAGCACGGCCAGCGCCAGCAGGTTGCCGACCTTGCGCCGCTTCTGCACGACGTCTCCTCTGCTCGCGGACGATTACTCGTAGACGAGTATATGCCCGCGCCGGCTTGCCCCGCGACCCTCACACGGCCCGCGGCTTGATCGACTCCGTTTTCACGAAACCGGGGTGTCCGATCCGGCGTGACACCCCGGTTTCCAGAAAGCCGAGTCGATCAGCGCCAAGCCGAGTCTTCTGCCCGGCAGGCTGCCATCCGGTGGCCTGACGTGCGCCCGATGCCGGGCCCCAACGGCGCCCCACGACGTCCGGCCTACGATCACGGGGTGGAGGAAGACATCCGGCGGATCGGGATCATGGGTGGCACCTTCGACCCGATCCACCACGGGCACCTCGTCGCGGCCAGTGAGGTGGCGGACCGGTTTGGTCTGGACGAGGTGGTTTTCGTCCCCACCGGTCAGCCGTGGCAGAAGGCTGACGAGCCGGTCAGCCCGGCCGAGGACCGGTACCTGATGACGGTCATCGCCACCGCCTCCAACCCCCGCTTCCAGGTCAGCCGGGTCGACATCGACCGCAGTGGCCCCACCTACACGGTCGACACCCTGCGTGATCTTCAGGCCGAGTACGGCCCCAAGGTGCAGCTGTTCTTCATCACCGGCGCGGACGCGTTGCAACGCATCCTGTCGTGGAAGGACCTGGACGAGATCTTCGAGCTGGCCCACTTCGTCGGGGTGACCCGGCCCGGCTTCCAGTTGACCGACAAGCACCTTCCGGCCGACACCGTCAGTCTGATCCAGGTGCCCGCGATGTCCATCTCGTCGACCGACTGCCGCGCTCGGGTCGCCCGTGGTGAGCCGGTCTGGTATCTGGTGCCCGACGGTGTGGTGCAGTACATCGCCAAGCGGCGCCTCTATCAGGGCTGATCACGCCCGGTATGGCCCGGTCTGTGCGCTTGACCGACCAGAACTGACCGGTCGGGGTGTCGCCGGGTATGAGACGCTTGGAGGATCGCACGCTTGATCTAAGGAGAACGGTGACAGTTTCCGAACGCGCTCACGAGCTGGCTATCGCGGCTGCCCAGGCCGCTGCCGACAAGAAGGCGCAGGACATCACGATCATCGACGTCGGCGACCAGCTCGCCATCACCGACGCGTTCGTGCTCGCCGCCGCCCCCAACGAGCGTCAGGTGCTGGCCATCGTCGACGCCATCGAGGCGAGCCTGCTGGAGCTTCCGGAGAAGGCGAAGCCAGTGCGGCGTGAGGGCGAGCGCGGTGGTCGCTGGGTGCTGCTCGACTACGTCGACATCGTGGTGCACGTCCAGCACACCGAGGAGCGCGAGTTCTACGCGCTCGACCGGCTCTGGAAGGACTGCCCCACCATCCCGTTCGTCGACCGCGACCTGGTCGAGGCCGACGCCAGCGGGTCCGCCGCAGCAGAATGACCCGGCTGATCGTCTGGCGGCACGGCAACACCGACTGGAACGCCGCCAACCGCGTGCAGGGGCAGACCGACGTACCCCTGAATGAGCTGGGCCGCGACCAGGCCCGCGCCGCCGCCCCGCTGCTCGCGGCGCTGAGGCCCGACGCGATCGTGTCCAGCGACCTGAGCCGCGCCGCGGAGACCGCTGGCGCGCTCGCCGCGCTGACGGGCCTTCCGGTTCGCACTGACGCCCGGCTGCGCGAGCGGCACTTCGGTCAGTGGCAGGGTCTGCACCTCACCGAGGTCGCCGAGCGCTTCCCCGAGGAGTACGCGCGATGGCGGGCCGGCGACCCCGATCCGGGTGCGGACCTGGAGCCTCTGCACGGCCTCGGCGAGCGGGTCGGCGCCGCGTTGCGGGAAGCGGCCGAAGCGGCACCGGGCGGCACCGTGGTGATCGCCACCCACGGTGGTGGCTCCCGGCAGGGCATCGGCCACCTGCTCGGTTGGGACACCAGCGTGCTGCGCACCATCGGCTCCCTGGCCAACTGCCACTGGAGCGAGCTACGGCACGACGACCGCGCGCCGGCTGTCGGGCGTCCGCAGGACGTCCGGGGCTGGCAGTTGCGGGCGCACAACGTCGGCCTGGTCACCGCCCCGGTCGTCGTCGACGCGATCTGAACGCTTCCGCCTCGTCGTTCGACCTCTCGATCGGCTAGCGTGCCGGGCATGCCCGTCGCGGTTGTCATCGACTCCACCGCCTACCTTCCGCCCGAGCTGGTGCAGGCGCACCGGCTGACCGTCGTTCCGTTGACCGTCGTGCTCAACGGCGCGGAAGGGCTGGAGGGGGTGGAGACCCAGCCGGCCGACGCCACCCTGGCGCTGAGCGCCCGGCGGGTCACCGCGACCACCTCCCGGCCGGCACCCGAGCAGTTCGCCCGCACGTACCGCCGACTGCTCGACGACGGCGCCGACGGCGTCGTCTCGGTGCACATCTCCGCCGCCCTGTCCGGCACGGTGGAGGCGGCCCGGCTCGCCGCCGCCGACTTCGACGGCCGCGTCGAGGTCGTGGACAGTCGCTCCACGGGCATGGGGCTCGGCTTCCCGGCCATCGCGGCAGCCACCGCCGCCCAGGCGGGCGCCGACCTGACCGGGGTACGCGACGCGGCGCTCGCCGCCGTCGCCCGCACCACCGTCTGGTTCTACGTCGACACGCTGGAGTTCCTTCGCCGAGGCGGCCGGATCAACGCCGCCGAGGCGCTGCTGGGGACCGCCCTGTCCGTCAAGCCGATCATGCACATGCCGGACGGGGCGATCGTGCTGCGGGAGAAGGTCCGCACCGCCAGCCGTGGAGTGGCCCGTCTCGTGGATCTGGCCGTCGAGGCGGCCGGGGACGACGATGTGGATATCGGTGTGCATCATCTGGCCGCGCCGCAGCGGGCCGAGGCGTTGCTCGCCGCGCTGACCGGACGGTTCGGTGACCGGCTGCACGACACGTACGTCTCCGAGGCGGGTGCGGTCGTCGCCGCGCACGCGGGCCCAGGTCTGGCCAGCGTGGTCGTCCACCGCAGGCCGGCCGGCTGAGCCGATGGCGACGTCCTGTGTGGTCACCGGCGGTGGGCGTGGTGTCGGCCGGGCCGTGGTGGAGCGCCTGGTGGCGACCGGTGTCACGGTCGTCGTGCTGGAGCGCGACGCGGACGCGGTCGACTGGCTGACCGGGCACCCGGCCGCCGACCGGCTCGTCGCCATGATCGGCGACGCCGCCGACGAGCAGGTGGCCGAGCACGCCGCCGAGCTGGCCGAACGCGCCGCGCCGCTGTCCGGCTGGGTGAACAACGCGGCGGTCTTCCGCGACGCCGCCCTGCACTCCGCCTCCGCCGACACGGTGCTGGAACTGATCGAGCTGAACCTACGCCCGGCAGTGGTGGGCGCCGCGGTGGCCGTACGCCGGTTCCTGGCCCGGGCCGCCGGCGGCGCGATCGTCAACGTCTCGTCGCACCAGGCCCGCCGGCCGGTGTCAGGCGCCTTGCCGTACGCGACGGCGAAGGCCGCGGTGGAGGGGCTGACCCGGGCGCTGGCCGTCGAGTACGGGAGGCACGGAATTCGTGCCAACGCGGTCGCGCTCGGTTCGATCGCCACCGAGCGGCACGCCGACTTCCTGGCCGCGCAGGAACCCTCCCAGGCTCAGTGGATCGACGCCGAGCTGACCCGGCTGCACCCGGTGGGACGCATCGGGCGGGTCGATGAGGTGGCCGAGGCCGTCGCGTACCTGCTGTCACCTGCGGCGAGCTTCGTCAACGGGGTGGTCCTGCCGGTGGACGGGGGACGGGCCGTGCTCGGCCTCGACCCGGAGGCCCGCTGACGGCGTACCCGTCGGGTAGCCTGGTTGCGCGCCCCAGATGGGCCTACCCCCCGGAGGTTCTGGCTACTTCAGCCACCACGCCGAGATCGACGCGATGCACGCGTCTCTCGTGCGGAATCCGGGCGTCGGTGCCCTCGGGGGGTCGTCATGGGTGTGGCTGGCTGAGCGCTGTGGGCTTCCGGTCGGGTCTTCGGATCAACCGGGAAGAAGACGGTACGCATGACAGTCACGTTCAACCACACCATCATCGCCACGAAGGACAAGCAGGCTTCGGCCGCGTTCTACCGGGAGTTGTTCGAGCTGCCGGAGGCGCCGTCGTGGGGGCCGTTCGTCAACGTCCAGCTGGACGAGGGTGTGCTGCTCCAGTTCGCCGAGCCGCCGGTGGACATCCAGATGCAGCACTACGCGTTTCTCGTCGACGACGAGTTGTTCGCCCGGTGCCTGGCGTTCGTCCAGGGGCGCGGCATCACGTACTGGGCCGACCCCCAGCTGAAGCGTGAGGGCGAGACCAACACCGAGCACGGTGGACGGGGCTTCTACTTCATGGACCCGGCGGGCCACGCCATCGAGATCATCACCCGGCCGTACGTGTAGCGAGCGGCGTCGACGGCACCGGCACTCGGGACCCACATAGGTGTGAGCGTGATGCCTCAGGGTCATCTTGATGACTCAGAGGCATCACGCTCATGGGCTGATCCGGCTTGGCCTCGTCGGTGAGGTGTGCCCCTAGCAGATCGTGCGGTGATCAGGGCGTTGTCCACAGGACGCCGGTTGTCCACAGAGGGGAGGACGGCTCGCCCCGTAGCGCTGTCCTCCGCTCTAGCGTCGGGCCGTGTCGCACGACGAGGAGACAGAGGTCCGCCAACGCCTGCGCTGGCTGACCGACCCGCCGGAGGGTTCGCCGCCAATGCGGGCTGAGGTGCCGCTTGCGGGCGTACCCCCGCTGGGTGTGTTGCCGCCCCGGGCCGATGCGCCGCCCGCTGAGTCTGACGCGCGCGGCGCATCGGCTGGCCTCGCGGCCGGGCCCGGGTCGCGGCTGCCCGGGCCTGGGGCGTTCGACCCCGGGCGGCGCGGCGTGCGGGCGTTGGCGGTCGTCGCCGTGGTGGTCGTGCTGGGCGCGGCCGGTTGGGCCTGGCGGTCACGCCCGCAGTCGGAACCGGTCGCCCCGCTGGTCAGCGTGGCCGCTTCTGCCGCACCGGCCGAGCAGCCCAGCGCGTCCGGCTCCGGCGAGCTGGTGGTGGCGGTCGCGGGGAAGGTTCGCAAGCCAGGGCTGGTGCGGTTGCCGGCCGGGTCCCGGCTCGCCGACGCGGTGCAGGCGGCTGGCGGCGCGCTGCCCGGTGTCGACGTGGCGTTGCTCAACCCTGCCCGCAAGGTCACCGACGGTGAGTTGATCGTGGTCGGGGTGACGCCACCGCCGGTGCCGGGTGGTGCGGCCGGGCCATCCGGCGGTGCGGCCGGGCCCGCCGCCGGGCCGTTGAACCTGAACACCGCCACGTTGGCCCAGCTCGACGCGCTGCCCGGGGTCGGGCCTGTCCTCGCCCAGCGGATCCTCACCCATCGCGACCAGCACGGTGGGTTCAAGGCCGTCGGCGACCTGCGCCAGGTCGACGGGATCGGCGATGCGCGGTATGAGCAGCTCAAGGACCTGGTGACGGTGTGAGCGGCGGTGCCCCGAGGCCGTCGGACGGTGCCGGTGGCGTTCCAGCCGAGACCTCCCCGCCGGACCTGCGGCTGGCCGGGTTGGCGGTGGCCGCCTGGCTCACCGCGCTCGCCGGCCTGCACCTCGGCGCCGGCCCACTTCTGGCGGTCACCGTGGCGGCGGCCGGCGTGACGACGGCGGGCGCCCTGCACCTGCTCGGTGGCCTCGGCCATCCCCGGGCCGCTGTCCGCCGCTACGGCTGGATCGCCGTCGCGGTCGGCCTCGGCGTGGTCTGCGGAGGAGCGGCCACCGCAGCCCGGCTCGCCGTCCGCGACGCACCGCCGATCCGTGCCCTTGCCGAACAGCGCGCTTCGGTCACCGCCGACCTGGTGGTCCGGGACGATCCGCGTCCGATCCGCAGCGCCGGTCGGCCCGGCATGTTGCTGGTGTCGACGGAACTGATCCGGCTCACCGGCCCGGACGGCCGACGCGTCGACGCGTCGGTGCGGCTGCTCGTCCTGACGACCGACCCGGCCTGGCGGGGCCTGCTGCCCGGGCAACGCCTCACCGCCGACGGCCGGCTCGGCGTTCCGCGCGGTGGTGACCTCACCGCGGCGGTGCTCAGCACCGACGGCCCTCCGGAGCGGCACGGTGCGTCGTCCTGGGCGCAGCGCGCCGCCGGGACGCTCCGCGCCGGCCTGCAACGAGCCTGTGCACCGCTGCCCGACGATCCGGGTGGGCTGCTGCCGGGTCTCGTGGTGGGGGACACCAGCCGATTGCCACCCGCCGTCGAGGAGGACTTCCGCGCCACTGGGATGACACACCTCAACGCCGTTTCGGGAAGCAACGTGGCAATCGTCGTAGGCGCGGTGTTGCTGCTGGCCCGGTGGGCGCGGGCCGGCCCGTGGCTCGCCGCCGGGCTGTGCGGGGTGGCGCTGGTGGGCTTCGTCATCCTGGTCCGGCCGTCACCGAGCGTCGTACGGGCCGCCACGATGGGGGCGATCGGGCTGGCAGCGCTGGCTGCCGGTCGTCCTCGTGCCGCGCTGCCCGCGTTGGCCGCCGCCGTCACCGTGCTGGTCCTGGTGGACCCGGAGCTGGCCGGTGATCCCGGTTTCGCGCTCTCCGTGCTGGCCACCGGTGGCCTGTTGTTGCTCGCGCCGCGCTGGCGGGACGGGCTGCGGCGGCGAGGTGTGCCGCCCGGCCTGGCGGAGGCGCTGGCCGTGCCGGCGGCGGCGCAGCTGGCCTGCGGGCCGGTCGTCGCCGGCATCTCCGGCACGGTCAGCCTGGTGGCGGTGCCGGCCAACCTGCTGGCGGTGCCCGCCATCGCGCCGGCGACCGTGCTGGGCGTGCTGGCGGCCATGATGTCGCCGATCTGGCCGGGCGGCGCCGAGTTCCTCGCCTGGCTGGCGAGCTGGCCGGCCTGGTGGCTGGTGGTCATCGCCCACCAGGGCGCCCGCTTGCCGGGTGGCACCCTGCCGTGGCCGGGCGGGGTGCCGGGCGCCCTGCTGTTGACCGCGCTGACCGTCGCGCTGCTGATCGCGGTGCGCCGGCCACTCGTACGGCGACTCGTGGCGGTCGTCGGCGTCGCCTCGGTGCTCGGTGCGCTTCCGGTGCGGCTGGTGTTCGCCGGCTGGCCGCCGCCGGGTTGGGTGGTGGTGGTCTGCGCTGTGGGTCAGGGCGACGCCGTGGTGTTGCCGGTCGCCCCCGGTCGGGCGGTGGTGGTGGACGCCGGTCCGGAACCCGGGGCGGTGGACGGTTGCCTGCGCCGGCTCGGCGTACGGGAGGTGCCGCTGCTGGTGATCAGCCACTTCCACGCCGATCACGTGGGTGGAGTGGCCGGGGTGTTCCGGGGGCGGCGGGTCGACGCCGTGCTGGTGCCGTCCTCGACTGAGCCGGACAGCGGTCGGGACGTGGTTCGGGCGGCGGCGACTGCCGGACGGGCCGCGTCGTTCACCACGGTGTCCGGGGCCCGCCATCCGATCGGGGACGTCGACCTGCTGGTGCTCGGCCCGCCGTACCCGCTGGCCGGCACGAGGTCCGATCCGAACAACAACTCGTTGGTGCTGCTCGCCACGGTGGCCGGGGTGCGGATCCTGCTGCCCGGAGACGCGGAGACCGAGGAGCAGCACGCGATGGTGGCGCGGGCCACCCCCGGCCAGTTGCGGGCCGACGTGTTGAAGGTCGCCCACCACGGTTCGGCGTACCAGGACGTCGGTTTCCTGGACGCGGTGCGGCCCTCCGTCGCGCTGGTGCCGGTCGGCACCGGCAACACCTACGGACACCCGAGCCCTGGGCTGCTCGCGCGATTGAGCAGGGGCGGCGCTCGGGTGCTGCGTACCGACACCGATGGCGACCTTGCGGCGGTTCGGACCAGCCACGGCCTGGGTGTGGCCCGGAGAGGTGTCCCAGTGGGCCGGCGACCCTGAGCCGACGGCGGGGGAGGTGCTGATCGACTCCGGGTTGCTGATATCGCGGTATGAACAGCTGTCCGACACCGCAATATCGCTGATCCCGTGTGGATCAACTCCATGCGGTCGCTCCGGCGCGGCCCAGGTCGCCGTCAGGGCTGAAGATGCGGGTAAATTGCGGATTGCATGGGGAATTGAGATGGATGTCGGGATTTGCGCTGTGTGCGGGCTGCGCCGACCAAGCAGCGAATGAGCAGGCACGATCCCGAGCCGGGCCGTGCGAATATGGGCGGCGTGACCCCCGCCAGCCTCGCCCCCATTCTGCTCGTCCTCGGTGACGAGGAGCTGCTCGCCACGCGCGCGGTCACCGAAGCTGTCGCAAAGGTTCGCGGTGCCGACCCCGAAGCGGACGTCCGCGAATACCAGGCCAGCGCGCTCACCGTCGGCGAGATCGCCGAGATGCTCAGCCCGTCGCTGTTCGGTGGGCGGCGGCTGCTGATCCTGCGCTCCGGTCAGGACGCCCGCAAGGATCTGGTCGCCGCACTGCTCGCGTACGCGAAGAACCCCGACCCGGACGTCCAACTGCTGGTGCTGCACCTGGGCGGCGCCAAGGGCAAGGCGTTCGTCGACGGGCTGCGGGCAGCCGGTGCGACTGTCGTTCCGGCGGCCAAGCTCAAGGGGCACCGCGACCGGGTGGCCTTCGTCCGCGACGAGATCCGCCGAGCTGGCGGAAAGTGCACCGACGACGCCGCCGAGGCGCTCATTGCGGCGGTCGGCAACGATCTGCGCGAGCTGGCCGCCGCCTGTTCCCAACTGATCGCCGACACGGACGGGCGGATCAGCGCCGACACGGTCTCCCGTTACTACCGCGGCAGGGTCGAGGTGACCGGCTTCACCGTGGCGGACGCCACCATGGTTGGCGACGTGCCGGCGGCGCTGGAGGCACTGCGCTGGGCCCTGCACGTCGGGGTCGACCCGGTGCCCATCGCCGACGCCCTGGCCGACGGTGTACGCACGGTTGCCCGGGTGGCCTCGGCTGGGCGGGGCAACCCGTACCAGCTCGCCAGCAGCCTCGGGATGCCCGCGTGGAAGATCGAGCGGGCGCAGCGGCAGGGGCGTGGTTGGACTCCGGAGGGCCTGGTCCGGGCCATGCAGGTCGCCGCCGAGTGCAACGCGGCCGTCAAGGGCGGCTCCGACGATCGGGCGTACGCCCTGGAGCGTGCTGTCTTCTCCGTCGCCGCGGCCCGGCAGGGCAGCACCAGGTGACGGGGGCGAACCGCCCGGCCTGGGCCACCATCCCCGTGGACGAGGAGCGTTACCGGCCGCTCTACGCCCGGCTCCTCGGCCTGCGGTTCGTCAACCCCGGCGGCGTGCTGTGCTTCCTCTTCTTCGAGGGCACCATCGCTCTGGCGGTGCTACTCGCCCTCGCCGAGCTGGTCACCTGGTGGGCGGTGCTGGTGCTGCCCGTCGTGGTGGCGGCCATGGTCAAGCTCAACGACATGGTGGCCGCGATCGTGGTCCGTTCCGCCGCGCTCGTGCCCGAGCAGGAACGGGACCGGTTCCGACGGCAGATGGAGCCGGCGGTCGGCCGAGCCCAGGTGGAGTGGATCTCGCACAGCGTCACCGGCGTGGTGATCACCGCGGATTCGGTGCCGCCCGCCCGCCGCCCCGACCCGTCAGACTGAGCCCGACCCGTCAGGCCGAGCGCTGGTCGGTCGGATCGAGCGCCGGCCGTCCGACTCAGCGCGGCCCAGCGGATTGGGCGTCGGCCCGTGAGATTGAGCCGTCTGGGCTGCGGGCACGACACCGGCCTGCGGACACGCGGAAGCCCCGGGCCTGAGCCCGGGGCTTTCCGAATCGGTCTGACGGTTGAGTCGTCAGGCGGCGGAGAGAGCACCCACACGCTTCGCGATCGCGGACTTGCGGTTCGCGGCCTGGTTGGAGTGGATCACGCCCTTGCTGACGGCCTTGTCCAGCTTGCGCGAGGCGTCCAGCATCAGCGCGGTGGCCTTCTCGACGTCACCGGCCTCGGCAGCCTCGTTGAACTTCCGGACGGCGGTCTTCAGCGACGACTTGACCGACTTGTTGCGCAGCCGGGCCTTCTCGTTCTGCCGGTTGCGCTTGATCTGGGACTTGATGTTCGCCACGCGACAGCCTCGTCTTGATAGCTCGGGTTGGTCAGCTTGTGCGCTGGATGACGAACATGCGTCACCGCTGCGCGAAGAGCCAGGTTACCAGGTCGCCCGGGACGAGCCAAAACGGCTCGGCCTTCGCGCGGACGGACCCGGCCCGTCAGGCACCAGATTACGCCCTCGACCATTACGGCGGCTCACCCCCAACCCGCGTGGCGCCCAGGTCAGGCTGCGTCACCGCCAGGCCAGCCCGCCGCCAGCCCGCGTCACCGTCAGGCCAGCCCGCCGCCAGGCCGGCCGGCTCACCGCCAGCCCTGGCGGCGGGCCAGCCAGTCGAGTGACTGCTCGCCACTCCACCGCTGGTGGGCGGGCAGGTGCGGCGAGGCCGTCGGCGGCGCCGCAGCAGCACCGGTGAGGTAGTAGCCGGCCAACGCGGCCAGGGTCGCGTCCAGCGCGTCCGGGGGTGCGCCAGCGGTCGCCGGGTGCGTGGCGAAGAGCCGGTCCGCGTCCAGCCCGCTGGCGTACGCGGTGAGCAGCAGGCCGGCCAGGTCGAACCAGGCCGGGCCGGAGCAGACCCACGTCCAGTCGCAGAACCAGGCTCGGCCGTGCGCGTCGATCAGCACGTTGTCGACCCGCAGGTCGCCGTGGATCAGGCTGGTCGCCCCGGCGGCGTACCGGGGGAGGCGGGACTCCAGCGCCACCAGCTCGGCCAGGCGACCCTGCGCCGGAGCGGGCAGTGGTGGGGCCGGCTCGCGCCCGGCGGCGACCTCCTCCCACCAGAGGATGTCCGAGCGGGCCAGGTCCGACAGCTGCGGCAGGCCGAGCGCGGTCAGCTCGATCGGGGGGTCGGCCAGGGCGGCGGCGATCTGCGCGTACCCGGCGAGGGTGGCGTCCAACTCGGCGGGCACCCAGGGCAGACGCGGGGTGTGGCCGTCGACGGCGTCGGTGCAGAGCACGAACCAGCCAGCTTCGGACAGGGTCCACCGGGGGCGGGGCGCCGGCAGGTCGGCCGGCAGCCGATCCAGGATCGCGGCCTCCCGGGCGTACCACTGGACCAGATGCGGTTGCTCGGCGGTGGGTGCCGCCTTCACGAAGGCCCGGCCACCGTCGGCGGTGTGGAGCACTGCGGCGAAGCCGCGGGTGAAGCCCGCACCCGCGACCCGGGCGGTGACCACCGGCGCGCCCAGCCGGTCGGCGACCGCGGCCCGCAGCGCCGCCGGCAGCGTCGGCCAGGACGGGCGCAGCGCACTCGCGTGGTAGGGCACCGGCGGCAGCGGGGGAGGAGGCACCACACCATGCTGCCCCGGGGTACGTGCGCGACGCGCGGCGACACTGCCAGACTGCCAAGCCATGAGGACCGAGGACTTCTGGCAGCTGATCGACCAGGCGCGAGTGGGCGGTGGGGGAGAGCCCGGGCCGGTCGCCGCGCGGGCGGTCGCGCTGCTCGCCGAACGCGACCCGGAGGACATCATCGGGTACGCCCGGCACCAGACGAGAGTGCTGGCCGCCTCGCACAAGGCGGATCTGTGGGGTGCGGCGTACCTGATCAACGGCGGCGCTTCCGCCGACGGCTTCGAGCACTTCCGGGGCTGGCTGATGAGCCAGGGTCGGGCGGTCTTTGCCCGGGCGGTCGCCGAACCGGACTCGCTGGCCGAGTTGCCCCAGGTGCGGGCGGCCTCGCTCAGCGGCGAGGAGTTCTCCGCCGAGCAGATGCTGTCGGTGCCCTGGGACGCGTACCGCAAGGCCACCGCGACCGAGTTGCCGGCGGACCGCGACCCGGTGCGTACGCCGGACCTCAACGACTTCTGGGACTTCGACGACGAGGAGGAGGCCCGCCGACGGCTGCCCCGGCTGGCCGCGCTCTTCGTCGAACCGCCGATGGAGTGAGGGGTCCTCGGGCCGATCCATCGCCCACGCAGCGGGCGTGCCCCGGCGGCGTGGGAACATAGAGGGGGTCGGCGGCGCGCCGGCCTGTTCACGTCAGCCGACCAGAACGGACCGCTGTGCCACCGAAGCTCGATCCCGGCGCGAACGCCCCTGGTTCCACCGACCCCGGTCGCATCCGGAACTTCGGCATCATCGCTCACATCGACCACGGGAAGTCGACCCTGGCCGACCGGATGTTGCAGCTCACCGGTGTGGTCGACCCCCGGCAGATGCGCGCCCAGTACCTGGACCGGATGGACATCGAGCGCGAGCGCGGCATCACGATCAAGAGCCAGGCCGTTCGCATGCCGTGGACCATCCGCGAGGGCGAACGGACCGGCGAGCACGCGGTGCTCAACATGATCGACACCCCGGGGCACGTCGACTTCACGTACGAGGTGTCCCGGTCGCTGGCCGCCTGTGAGGGCGCCGTGCTCCTGGTTGACGCCGCGCAGGGCATCGAGGCGCAGACCCTGGCCAACCTCTACCTGGCCCTGGAAAACGACCTGCGCATCATCCCGGTGCTCAACAAGATCGACCTGCCGGCCGCCCAGCCGGAGAAGTACGCCGAGGAGCTGGCCCACCTCATCGGTGGCGACCCCGCCGACTGCATCCGCGTCTCCGGCAAGACCGGCGAGGGCGTGCCGTACCTGCTCGACGAGATCGTCCGGCAGTTCATCCCGCCGGTCGGCGACGCGGCGGCGCCCGCCCGGGCGATGATCTTCGATTCGGTGTACGACGTGTACCGCGGCGTCGTCACGTACGTCCGGGTCATCGACGGGCGGATCAGCGCCCGGGACCGGATCAAGATGATGTCCACCGGCGCCGTGCACGAGCTGCTGGAGATCGGCGTCATCTCGCCCGAGATGGTCAAGGCCGAGGCGCTCGGGGTCGGCGAGGTCGGTTACCTGATCACCGGTGTGAAGGACGTCCGGCAGTCCCGGGTCGGTGACACGGTCACCATCAACAGCCGTCCGGCGGCCGAGGCGTTGGGTGGTTACAAGGACCCGAAGCCGATGGTCTACTCCGGCCTCTACCCGATCGACGGGTCCGACTACCCCAACCTGCGTGAGGCTCTGGACAAGCTCAAGCTCAACGACGCCGCCCTGGACTACGAGCCGGAGACCTCCGGTGCGCTCGGCTTCGGCTTCCGTTGCGGCTTCCTCGGCCTGCTCCACCTGGAGATCATCCGGGAGCGGCTGGAGCGCGAGTACAACCTCGACCTGATCTCCACCGCGCCGAACGTCGTCTACCGGGCGATCACGGACGACGGTGAGGAGATCGTCGTGACCAACCCGAGCGAGTACCCCACCGGCAAGATCGCCGAGGTGTACGAGCCGGTCGTGCGGGCCACCGTGTTGACGCCCAACGACTATGTGGGCGCGGTGATGGAGCTCTGCCAGGGCCGGCGCGGCAACCTGCTGGGCATGGACTACCTCTCCGCCGACCGGGTGGAGCTGCGCTACACGCTGCCCCTCGCGGAGATCATCTACGACTTCTTCGACCAGTTGAAGAGCCGTACCAAGGGCTACGCCTCGCTCGACTACGAGCCCACCACCGAGCAGGCGTCCGAGCTGGTGAAGGTGGACATCCTGCTGCACGGCGAGCCGGTGGACGCGTTCAGCGCCATCGTGCACAAGGACAAGGCATACAACTACGGCGTCACCATCGCCGCCAAGCTCCGTACCCTGATCCCGCGCCAGCAGTTCGAGGTGCCGATCCAGGCGGCCATCGGCAGCCGGGTCATCGCCCGGGAAACCATTCGGGCGATCCGCAAGGACGTGCTCGCCAAGTGCTACGGCGGCGACATCAGCCGTAAGCGCAAGCTGCTGGAGAAGCAGAAGGAAGGCAAGAAGCGGATGAAGATGGTGGGCCGGGTCGAGGTCCCACAGGAAGCCTTCATCGCCGCGCTCTCCTCCGACTCCGGCGACGGCAAGGCGGCCGGGAAGAAGTAGCAGCTCCCGCGGCGGGTCCGCCGGCGCGGTGCTCTCGCGTGGTGGGTGCTCTCGCGTCGTGGGGTCCTCTCGCGTCGTGGGGTCCTCTCGCGTCGTGGGGTGGCCTCGGGTGGCGCGGCCTTGCACGAAGCGCCCGGCGTAACCGAAGTCCACAGCCCACCCACTCGACTTCATGAAAATCGCGGTATCCGGGGCTGCTTGACACCCCGCCTTCCTGCAACCCGAGTCGATCAAGAAGCGTCGAGCAAGCCGAGAGTGAGCAGCTGGAGCTCCGCTGTCGGCGCCCTGCGTGCGGGCGTGGTCGAGATGTATCCGCTCTCAGGGGCGCTGCCGTCTTACGGCGGCGTGCGCCTGCGCCGCATCGTTGGCTCAGCTCGGCGCTAGATCCACTCGGCTTCCGGGAAGTCGGGGTGTCAACGGGTCGGCGATACCCCGACTTCCCGAAACGCGAGTCGACCGGCCACCGCCACCGCGCCGGCCACTGGGTTCGGCCACCGGCCCCGCGCCGGCCACTGGGTTCGGCCACCGGCCCCGCGCCGGCCACTGGGTTCGGCCACCGGCCCCGGGCGTGCCACCGGCCACCGGCCCCGGGCGTGCCACCGGCCACCGGCCCCGGGCGTGCCACCGGCCACCGGCCCCGGGCGTGCCACCGGCCACCGGCCCCGGGCGTGCCACCGCCACCGGCCCCGGCCCGGCCACCGGCCCCGGCCCGGCCACCGGCCACCGGCCCGGCCACCGGCCACCGGCCCGGCCACCGGCCACCGGCCCGGCCACCGGCCACCGGCCCGGCCACCGGCCACCGGCCCGGCCACCGGCCACCGGCCCGGCCACCGGCCACCGGCCCGGCCACCGGCCACCGGCCCGGCCACCGGCCACCGGCCCGGCCACCGGCCACCGGCCCGGCCACCGGCCACCGGCCCGGCCACCGGCCACCGGCCCGGCCACCGGCCCGGCCACCGGCCCGGCCACCGGCCACCGGCCACCGGCCCGGCCACCGGCCACCGGCCCGGCCACCGGCCACCGGCCCGGCCACCGGCCACCCGGCACCGGCCACCCGGCACCGGCCAGTGCCGGGAAGAAATTTTCTTGCGCTGTCGCGGAGCACCGGGGGTTACCAGATGGGCTCCCACCTCTGTGGATGCGCTCCCACGCGGAACCGACGCAGCTCTGGGCATTGACGTCTGGCGCTGCTATCTGAGGTGAGTCGGTTTGGATTTTCGGTGGGTCGGGCAATTAGCGGTCACGACAGGAAGCACACGCTTGTGTGTCAGACATTCTTTGAAGGAGGGTGGCCGTGGAGCTCACCGTGTGGGGCATCATCACTGCGATCGTTGTTGGTCTCATCGTCGGCGCGCTGGGCCGCCTGGTTGTTCCGGGTCGGCAGAACATGCCGATCTGGCTGCACCTGTTGATCGGTGTGGGTGCGGCTCTGCTGGGCACCGTGCTGGCGCGGGCCATCGGCATCGCGACCGAGACGAGCGGTATCGACTGGGCCGAGCTGCTGGTGCAGGTCGTGGTGGCCGCGATCGCGGTCGCGCTGGTGGCCGGTGTGGGTGGCCGCCGCCGCGTGACCCGGTAACACCCAGCATCACCCCGTACCACTGCTAGATCTTCGATGGGCGCCCGACCGACAGGTCGGGCGCCCATCGGCGTTCCTCCTGTTCGGAGGGTGGTTGGCTCTTCAGTAGGTGGCCGACCGTAACCCTTGTTCGCCAGCTCGGCCGGTCGAGCCCGCCGTGATCGACTCGGGTTCAGGGAAGTCGGGGTGTCCCAGGGCCTCCGATACCCCAGTTTCAAGGATTCCGTGTTGATCATGTCGCCGGCGGCGCCGGTAGGCCGGGGACCGCCGCCAGGTCGCGGACCTCGGCAGGACCGCGTCCGATCGGCGGTCGGCGGTCGGCGGAACGTGTTCGTGTCTGCCAAATCGTGATCGTTTGGTGGATGGAGTCGGTTTGGATTTTCGGTGGGTCGGGCAATTAGTGGTCACGACAGGAAGCACACGCTTGTGTGTCAGACATTCTTTGAAGGAGGGTGGCCGTGGAGCTCACCGTGTGGGGCATCATCACTGCGATCGTTGTTGGTCTCATCGTCGGCGCGCTGGGCCGCCTGGTTGTTCCGGGTCGGCAGAACATGCCGATCTGGCTGCACCTGTTGATCGGTGTGGGTGCGGCTCTGCTGGGCACCGTGCTGGCGCGGGCCATCGGCATCGCGACCGAGACGAGCGGTATCGACTGGGCCGAGCTGCTGGTGCAGGTCGTGGTGGCCGCGATCGCGGTCGCGCTGGTGGCTGGCGTTGGTCGCCGCCGCAGCGTCACCCGATAACGACCCGGCATCACCTGGTCGAACAGCACCACCGGCAAGACGGCAACACTGGAAAGAGCGCCCGGCCAAAGGCCGGGCGCTCTTTCGTGCTGGTACACCCGACTTCGATCCGATGCGGCAGTGCCGTTGGTCGGGCCTCTGCGGTACGGTCGCGACGCTTCGGCCAGTCCCGCCCACTGTCGTAAAGGAATTCTCCGTACTAGGGTGCGGCGGAGAAGGTTAGTTCCAGGCGGCGCGAGGGGAGCAGTGGCGTGAACAGGTGGAAGCGGTTGGCCCCGGTCACCGCCATGGTGGCCTCGGCCGCGATGGTGCTGACCGGCTGTGGGGGTTCCGACGACAAGGCGGCCGACGACAGCAAGCTCACGGTCTGGATGATGGGCGAGGGCGGCGACGCGCAGAACACCTTCCTCGACGGGGTCGAGGCCGAGTTCCGCCAGAAGCACCCTGACACCGACGTGGTGGTGCAGTACATTCCCTGGCTCGAGGCGCCCAAGAAGTTCCAGGCCGCGCTCGCCGGTGGCGAGGGACCGGACATCACCGAGCTGGGCAACACCGAGACCCAGGGCTGGGCGGCCCAGGAGGCGCTCGCCGACGTGAGCGGTCGGATGGGCGGCTGGGCCGACGGCAAGGCCCTGCTGCCCGACCTGGTGCGCAACGCGCAGCTCGACGGCAAGCAGTACGGCGTGCCCTGGTACGCGGGTGTGCGCGCGGTCTACTACCGCACCGACTGGTTCGCCGAGGCCGGCGTGCAGCCCCCAAAGACCTGGGACGACCTGGTCACCGTGGCGAAGGCCGTGCAGGCGAAGAAGAAGGGCACCTACGGGATCGCCCTGCCGGGCAACTCGGAGCTGCCCTTCTACTCCTTCCTCTGGGGCGCCGGCGGCGAGATCGCCAGCAACCAGGGCGGCACCTGGAAGTCCGGCTACACCACGCCGGAGGCGCAGCGGGCGGTCAAGTTCTGGACCGACCTGGTGACAGTGCACAAGGTGGCTCCGCCGGCGGCGGCGGGCTGGAACGAGGTCGACGCCCGCACCCAGTTCGCTACCGGCAAGGCCGCGATGGCCTTCGCCGGCAGCTGGCAGCAGGGCGCCATGAAGAAGGACAACCCCGAGATCGAGAAGGTCTGGGGTACGTTCCCGATCCCCGGCCCGGACGGCAAGGCGGCACCCGGTTTCGCCGGCGGTTCGGACGTGGCGATCTGGAAGGACAGCGAGCGCCAGGATCTGGCCTGGGACTACCTGACCGTGCTGCTCAACAAGAAGAACTCGCAGAGCTTCGCGAGCAGCCTCGGCTTCTTCCCGGTCTACCAGGACCTGGTGGCCGGTGACGCGTACGCCAACGACAAGGTGATGGCGGCGTTCGCCACCACCATGCAGAACACCAAGCTCACGCCGCTCACCCCGAAGTGGGTGGAGGTCAGCCGGACCAAGACGGTGACCCAGGCGATGAACAGCTCGGTCATGAAGGGTCAGAAGACGGTCGAGAAGGCTACCGCCGACGCGGCTGGTGAGATGGAAAGCATTCTCAACGCCAAGTGACCACGCTGACAAAGAACCCGGAGACGGCCGCCGCGCGGGAGACCCCCGCGCGGCGGCGTCGCCGGGTTGACCGCCTGCCCTACCTGTTGCTCCTGCCCGCACTGGTGATCATCGGGGTGCTGCTGCTCTGGCCGCTCGGCCAGGTGGTGGTGATGTCCTTCTACCGGCTGAACACCGTCCGGCAGTTGCGCGGCGACCGGGAGTGGCCGTGGGTGGGGCTGGGCAACTACGCCGACATCCTCTCCGACCCGTTCTTCCTGACGGTGCTGCGCAACACGGTGTTGTTCGCCGCGGCCAACGTGCTGCTCACCATGGTCCTCGGCACCCTGGTCGGGCTCCTGCTCAACCGGCTCGGCCGCAAGATGGCGACCTTCGTGGCCAGTTGCGTGATGCTCGCCTGGGCCACCCCGGCGCTGACCGGCACCATCGTCTGGAAGTGGATTTTCGACGACACGAGCGGCCTCGTCACGTGGCTGTTCAACGCCCTGCCCGACGGGCTGTCCAACAGTCTCTTCGGCCGTAGCGACTGGACCGGCTACGGCTGGTTCAACTCGCCGCTGCTCTTCTTCGCCATCCTCACCCTGGTGGTGGTCTGGCACTCGTTCCCGTTCATCGCGGTGAGCGTGCTCGCTGGTCTCAAGAGCGTGCCGAGCGAGCTGCACGAGGCCGCCCGGGTGGACGGCGCCAGCCCGTGGCGGGTCTTCTGGAAGATCACTTTTCCGCTGCTGCGGCCGGTCTTCGGGATCCTGATCGTGCTCTCCACCATCTGGGACTTCAAGGTTTTCACCCAGCAGTTCGTGCTGGCCGGCGGCACCCAGGACCGGCCGACGTTCATGCTCGCCATCTACTCGTACGCCGAAGCCTTCTCCCCGCCGCCGAAGTACGGACTCGGCGCGGCCATCGCGGTGATCCTCACGCTGATCCTGCTGATGGTCACCGGCTTCTACGTACGGATGGTGCTCAGGCAGGAGGACGAGTCGTGAAAAAGGTCGCCCTCAACGGCGCCGGGCTGCTGGTCGCGCTCTTCGCGGCGTTCCCGGTCTACTGGATGATCTCCACCTCGCTGAAGCCGAGCAGGGAGATCTTCTCGTCCACTCCGCAGCCGGTGCCGACTCACCCGACGCTGGAGCACTACCGGGAGATCCTGACCGGCAACCTGATCCCCGGGGTGAGCTTCCTCGACTTCTTCCTCAACAGCGCGCTGGTCGCCGTCTCCACAGTGGTGCTCAGTGGGCTGGTGGCCCTGCTGGCCGCGACGGCGGTGGCGCGGTTCCGCTTCAAGCTGCGGACAAGCTTCCTGATCATGCTGCTGGTGGTGCAGATGATCCCGCTGGAGGCGCTGGTCATCCCGCTGTTCCTGATGATCCAGCGACTGGGGCTCTACAACACCCTGCCCAGCCTGATCCTCACGTACCTGGGCTTCTCGCTGCCGTTCGCGGTCTGGATGCTTCGTGGTTTCGTCGCCGCGGTGCCCAAGGAACTGGAGGAGGCGGCGGCCATCGACGGGGCGAGCCGGGCCCAGATCTTCCGGCGGGTCCTCTTCCCGCTGGTCGCGCCCGGCCTGGTGGCCACCAGCATCTTCTCCTTCATCACGGCGTGGAACGAGCTGATCTTCGCGTTGACGTTCATCAACGACCAGGGGAGCTACACCCTGCCGGTGGCGATGACCTTCTTCTTCGGCCGCGACGACACCAACTGGGGGCCGGTGATGGCCGCGTCGACCCTGTTCACCCTGCCGGTCATCATCTTCTTCCTGCTGGTGCAGCGTCGGATGGTCTCCGGCCTGGTGGCCGGCGCCGTCAAGGGTTGAGCGGTCGGAAACGCCGCCCGGCGGTCAGTCGGGCGGCGGCTTCGGCAGTCGCTCCATCCGGTTCCAACCGGACCAGCCGCGCTCGCGCATCAGCTCCCGCAGCCGCCGCACCCGCGGGTCGGACTCGACGGCAAGCGCGTCGATCAGGTCGTGTGGAAGATCGTCATTGGCCTCCTCGACGTTCAGGACCTCGCTGGCGTCGTACGCCTGTTCTGCCAGGCAGGCCATGATGTCGGCGGCCTCCGCCAGCCGCGGGTCGTCCTCCTCGTCACCGTCGAAGATCTCCGAGAGCACCCGGTAGAGCCGGACGACCTGCGGATCATTGAGGTGGGCGATCTTGCCGGGCATCCACTCGACGATGCGGTCGGGCCAGCGCGCCGCGACCAGGATCCACCCGTCCCGTTCGGCCTCCACCATCCGCTGAGACGCCCCGATGCCCCGGAGTCGGTCGAGATAGGCGGCGACCTCCGGTGGGAGCGCCAGGCTGTCCCCGGCGGTGAGTTGCGCGATGTGTCTGCGGCTGGTCTCCAGCCGTTGGATCTCGTCGCGCAGGTGGTTGTCGATGGTCCGGATAGCTTCGGCGAAGGCTGAGGCGTCGGCTTCGAGCATCCGACTGATCTGCGACAGTGGCACGCCGGCGTCGGCGAGGGTGCGGATCTTGATGAGCGACACGACTGCCGTTGCGCTGTACCGCCGGTAGCCCGAAGCGTCCCGCTCCGGCTCGGGCAGGAGCCCGATCTGGTGATAGTGCCGCACCGCCCGCACCGTGACGCCGGCGTACGCCGCGAGTTGGCCGATCGTCAGCATGCCCTGATCCTGCCCGTAGTCCGTCCAGCTCTGGTGGACACCGGTTCAGGAGATCGTGCGACGGTAGGTGACTGTGGCGAACAGGTAGGCGAGGACGAGGATGCCGGCGCACCAGGCGAGGGCGATCCAGATGTCGGCGCCGACCGGCTGTTGGGCGAACAGGTCCCGGATCGCGTTGACGATGGAGGTCACCGGCTGGTGCTCGGCGAAGGCGCGTACCGGGCCGGGCATGGACCCGGTGGGCACGAAGGCCGAGCTGACGAACGGCAGGAAGATGAGCGGATAGGAGAACGCGCTCGCGCCGTCCAGCGTCTTCGCGGTGAGGCCGGGGATCACGGCGATCCAGGTCAGGGCCAGGGTGAAAAGGACGAGGATGCCGGCGACCGCGAGCCACCCCGACACGCCCGCCCCCGTACGGAAGCCCATGATCAGGGCGACGCCGACGACGACGACGATCGAGATCAGGTTGGCGACCAGCGAGGTCAGGACGTGCGCCCACAGCACGGCGGAGCGGGCGATCGGCATGGACTGGAACCGTTCGAAGATGCCGCCCTTCAGGTCGAGGAAGAGCCGGAAGGCGGTGTAGGAGATGCCCGAGGCGATCGTGATGATCAGGATGCCCGGCAGCAGGTAGTTGACGTAGGAGTCGGACCCGGTCTCGATCGCGCCGCCGAAGACGTAGACGAACAGCAGCATGAAGGCGATCGGCATGATCGCGGTGGTGATGATGGTGTCCGGGCTGCGGGCGATGTGGCGCAGCGAGCGACCCAGGAGAACGGCGGTGTCGCCGACGAAATGCCTGTTCATCGTTGTTCCTTGCTCGTGCGGGCGCCGACGACGGTGAGGAAGACGTCCTCGAGGCTCGGCTGCTTCTCGACGTACTCGACTTTTGCGGGTGGGAGGAGCTGCTTGAGCTCGCCGAGGGTGCCGTTCACGATGATCCGTCCCTCGTGCAGGATCGCGAGCCGGTCGGCGAGGTGCTCCGCCTCGTCGAGGTACTGAGTGGTGAGCAGTACGGTCGTACCGCCCTTGGCGAGTTCCTTGACGGCCTGCCACACCTCGATGCGCGCCTCCGGGTCCAGCCCGGTTGTCGGCTCGTCGAGGAAGATCACCGGTGGGTTCCCGATGAGGCTCATCGCGATGTCCAGCCGGCGGCGCATGCCACCGGAGTACGTCGCCACCCTCCGGGTGCCCGCCTCGGTCAGCGAGAAGCGCCTCAGCAGGTCATCCGCGACCGTGCCCGGCGCTGGGCGGTGCCTGAGCCGGGCGACCAGGACGAGGTTCTCCCGCCCGGTGAGGACCTCGTCGACCGCCGCGAACTGCCCGGTGAGACTGATCGACTCGCGCACCTCGGCAGCCTGCGCCGCGACGTCGAAGCCGTTGACCTGGGCGGTCCCCGCGTCGGCCTTGAGCAGCGTGGACAGGATCTTCACCACAGTGGTCTTGCCCGCACCGTTGGATCCGAGCAGGGCGAAGATGGAGCCGCGCCCCACGTCGATGTCCACACCGCGCAGCACCTTCAGTTGCTTGAACGACTTCTCCAGGCCCCGCACGTGTATCACGGGCGGCTCGACCTGATCGGTTGTGGGCGGGATGCTCATGCCAGCCAGCATGGGGGGTTGACGCAGCGTCAAGGTCAAGCCCGCACCGCGAATTCACCTAGGCTGACGGTCATGACGGGCAGGGTGGCAGCGGTGAACCTCGGCATCGTGACCGAGGCGCAGTGGGCCGGCGACGCGAGCGGTCGCAGCGGCATCGACAAGCGGCCTGTCGACGGTCCGGTGCCGGTGCTCGCCGAGGGCCTCGCCGGCGACTTCATCGGCGAGCGGGCCGTGCACGGCGGGCCGGACAAGGCCGTCTACGTGTACGCCGAGGAGGATGCCGCGTGGTGGTCGGCCGAGATCGGCCGGTCGATCCGCCCAGGGGGTTTCGGCGAGAACCTGACCACCTACGCGGTGGACGTGACCGGGGCGGTCATCGGCGAGCAGTGGGCGGTCGGCACGGCTGTGCTCCAGGTGACGATGCCGCGTACGCCGTGCACGACGTTCGCCGGCTTCTGGGGCGTTCCGGACCTGATCCGGCGCTTCACCGTCCGCGCGACGCCGGGGGCGTACCTGCGGGTGCTGCGTGCGGGTGAGGTGGGCGCCGGCGACCCGGTCGAGGTGGTGGAACGCCCCGCGCACGGGGTCACCATCGGCGAGGTGTTCCGGGCGACGAGTCTGGAGCCCGAGCTGCTGCCTCGGCTGCTCGACGCCGAGGACCTGCCGGAGAAGATCCGGGAGAAGGCTCGCCGCCGGCTGGGACGCTGATCCGCCTGTCGGCTCTGGTTTCGCCGTTCGCACGTGAGCACCACGCTGCCCCCCGTGAGGAGCGGCACGCGATGTCTGGGCAGAGTCGAGGCAGATGAAGACCTAACGTTCTCACTATCAATAGTGATAATGTTTGTGCCGTGGAGATGTCGAAAGAACGCTGGGCCGATCTGGCGCTGCACCCCGTGCGGATCCGGATCCTGCGCGCGGTCGCGGGCACACGCCTGACCACCCAGGCGCTGATCGAGCTGCTGCCCGACGTCCCGCAGGCCACCATGTACCGGCAGTTGGTGATCCTGGCCAAGGCGGGGCTGCTCGAGGTGGTCGAGGAGCGCAAGATACGCGGTGCCGTCGAGCGGGTGTACGCGCTTCCCGCGCAGGGCGCGACGCTCGACCCCACGAGCCTGGCCACTGCCACGCCGGAGGACCACGCTCGCTACTTCACGGCGTTCGTGTCGAGTCTTCTGTCGGAGTTCTCCCGCTACCTCGCCCGGGAACGGATCGACTTCGTCGCCGACGGGGTGGGCTACCAGCAACTCGTGCTGCACCTGACCGACGCCGAGTTGGGCGAGTTCGCCGCAGGTCTCAACGCGCTGGTCGGTCCACTGCTGGCCAACAAGCCCGGCAACGGACGAACAAGCCGCCTGCTGGCGACCGTTCTGCTGCCGACCGACCCGCCGACGGCAGATCGTCCGGCGCCGGCTGACGATTCCGAACCAACGAAGGGGAACGGCTGATGGCATCGGTCATGGTGACCAAAGACGTGATCGACATTCGGTTCACCGGATGGGAGCGGGTGTGGACGGGGCGGGATCAGCTCGCGCTGCCTCTCACAGCGGTGCGGCGGGTCGACCTGGAGGAGCATCCGCTCCGGCTGGCCCGTGGCGCCCGCCGGGGGTACGCGGTGTCCGGCTTCGCCAAGATCGGTGTCTGGGGCGTGTTCGGCGGCCCACGACAGCTCGTGGCGGCCCGCCGGGCGGAGCCCGGGGTGCACCTCGTCCTGGACCGGTCGGCGGGCGGCGCTGAGTTCGACGAGGTGGTGCTCTCCAGCCCAGCGGCACCCGGCCTCGTTGCCACGATCAAGAGTGCGCTGGCGGCCCGCCGATGACCGGCGACGGGCTCCCCATCGAGGTGTCGCGCCTGACCAAGCGCTTCGGCGACGTCACCGCCGTGCGGGATCTGAGCTTCACCGTGGAACCCGGTGTGGTCACCGGCTTCCTCGGCCCGAACGGCGCCGGCAAGACCACCACCATGCGCATGATGACCGGGCTGGTGACGCCCACCAGCGGCACCGCAACGATCGGCGGGCAGCCGTACCGCCGACTGGCTCGGCCGTCGCGCACCGTCGGTGCGGTGTTCGGCGCCACCGCGTTCCACCCCGGCCACACCGCTCGCGACCACCTGCGTGTGTACGCCGCGATGGGCGGACATCCGGACAGCCGGGTCACCGACCTGCTCGACCTGCTCGGCCTCACCGGGGCCGCCGATCGCCGGACTCGCGGCTTCTCCACAGGCATGCTCCAGCGGCTCAACCTCGCCACCGCGCTGCTCGGCGACCCCCGCGTACTGCTCCTGGACGAACCCGGCAACGGCCTGGACCCGGAGGGCATGTCGTGGCTGCGCGGTTTCCTGCGCGAGTTGGCCGACCGGGGTCGCACCGTCCTGATCTCCAGTCACGCGCTCGGCGAGATCCAGCAGCTCGTGGACGACGTCGTGGTGATCCGTCGCGGCGAACTCGTCGCCGCCGGGCCATGCTCCCGGCTCGCCGGCCCGCTTGCAGTGCTGGTCACCTCACCCGACGCCGACGCTCTCGCGGCCGTACTGACGGCGGGCCCCACCGATGGCGGCGCCGTCCCGGACGTCGAAGCCATCGGGCCCGACCGGCTGCGGGTGCGTGGGCTGGACGCGCCGGGCATCGCCGAGCGTGCCGCAGCCCGCCACCTGCGGGTGCACGAGTTGGTGGTCGAGAGCACCAGCCTGGAACACCTGTTTCTCCAGCTCACCAGGGACGAGGCGGCCACCCGATGAACCTGGTGATCAGAGCGGAGTTCCGTCGGTTGCTGGCCACCCGTATGTGGGGTGGACTGCTCCTCACCGCCGCGGTGCTGGGTGGCGGCCTGTTCGGCGCCATGGCGCTGGCGGGCCCGGAGAATTTCGACCCCCCGATGCCGGGCCTGGACACCGAGGCCGGCCTCCGCGCGATCCTCGGCATCCTCGGCTACACCGCGTTCGTGCCGGCAGCCGCCGGGGCCTTCGCCGTCACATCCGAGTATCGACACCGCACCGCCGCCGTCACGTTCCTGTTCGCGCCGCGCCGTGGGCGGGTGCTCGCCGCGAAACTCGCCACCTACGCGGTCTTCGGCCTCGCCTACGGGCTCGTCCTCGCGGGCACTGCCGCGGTGGCGCTGTTCGCTGTCGCCGCCGCCCGCGGCGTCTCACTCGGTCTGCCGGTCACCACCGTGCTGGCGCTGCTGGGCCGCATCGCCGCCGCGATGGCGGTCTACCTGCTCCTCGGGGCGGGGGTGGGTGCCCTCGTCCACCACCAGATCGCGGCGCTGTGTGTCGTGACCGGCTATCTGTACGTGGGGGAGCCGGTGCTCATGATGATCCCCGGTGTCAACACGCTCTACCCGATCCTGCCGGGCGGAGCCACCGCCGCGCTCACCGACTTCACCTACCTCGCCGACGCGATGTCCGCAGAGCTCGGCAGCGAGGCCGTCCACCTGCTCCCACCGGCGGCCGGTGCCCTCCTGCTCACGGCGTACGCGCTGACCGCCTCGGCTGTCGCCGTGCTCGTCCCGATGCGTCGCGACATCACCTGACCGACCCGGGCGCGGCGCCGGCCCGAGCGACGCCGACCCCGACGGCGACGGCCGGGCGGCAGGGGACAATCCCTGCGGCCCGGCCGTCGCCAGCCGTTCTGTTCTCGGATCAGCGGAGCCAGGGGATGTTGCGGTCGAGCAGACCGCGCTCCTTGAGCTCCTTGCGCAGCGGGATCTCGTCGTCGACGTACCCGTCCCAGTTGATGCCCCAGTAGTTGGCGGTGTGGGTGCCCTCACCGATCAGCTGGCGCTGCACGGGAGTGCGGTTGCGGTACCACTCGCCGTTCACGTCGGGGTGCAGCTCGTCCAGCGGACGGATCCACCGGTAGGTGTAACCGACGAAGAGCATCTTGCGGGTGACGGTCGACAGGTTCGTCGACCGCGAGTGCCACTGCCGACGGTCGAAGATGAAGGCGTCGCCCGGGTTGGCGGTGATCTCCACCGTGCCCTCCGGGTCGGGGTTCTGCACGGTGAGGTCCGCCGGCCGGGGCAGCGAGTTCTTCAGGTGGCTGCCCGGGATGACCTTGGTGGCGCCGCGGCCGGTCTCGGAGAGGTCCGACAGCACGTACGCGACCTTCAGCGAGAACATCGGCCGGGGCAGGTTCGGGTCCATCGTTTCCGGGTCGGAGTTCTGCCGGTACCCGTCCTGGTGCCAACCCCAGTACGGCTTCTCCGGCTCGGCGGCCGGCGGGGTGACGTCCAGGTGGTTGTGGTGCGTGTAGATGTTCCAGCCGGCCAGCCCCCACATGTACGGGAAGGCGATCGGGTGGGTCAGCAGCTCGCCGAAGAGCTCGTCGCGCTCCAGGAAGCCCAGCAGGTGCAGGGTGCCGTCCTTCTTGGTGGTGCCCTTCGCCTGCTCCTCCGCGTAGACGCGGTCGACCGCCGCCTCCAGCGCCGCCCGGTGGTCCTCCGTCAGGACGTTGCGCAGCAGGAGGAAGCCCTGCTCGTGGAACTCCTTGCGGTCAGTGTCGCTGATCGGTTCGTAACCGGTCCGGTCGCCGTAATCGAACACCGCGTCGTACCCCTCCCCATGAGGTGAAACCTTTTCTGGCACAGGCCGCCGATCGTAACGCGACGGATCTGGGCCCGGGGACGGCGTGTGGGGCTGGTGGGCCACAGGGGGACCCCGTGCAGCGAGAGGACTGCGGAGAGTGATTTGACTGTGATCAATAGAGGTGTTTGCAGAGACTTGTCCGATTGTGCGGTGACTGCCGGTTAAGAGATCCGGGTCGGTCAACCCTCGTTGAACACCTCTGCCACCACCTGGCCGGCGGGGCTCTGCTCGCCGTCCGCCCGGCCCCAGGTGCCGGCCCGGGCGGTCCACTCCAGGTCGCCGAAACGGACGCGCTTCACGCCGTGGTCCTGGGCGTGGGAAACCAGCCAGTGCGCGTACCGCCAGCCGTCGCGCTGGTCGTCCGGCGTCACCGCCAAGCCGGTGGGGTCGGTCGGGTCGGTGCCCTTCAGCCCCCAGTCCAGCACCAGGTTGCGGGTCAGCTGCGTGGCCGCCGCCGCGCCGTGCATCACCGGGGTACGCCCGACGGTGCAGGCGACCGCGCCGGTCGCGTCGCCCATCAGCGCTCGGCTGAGCACCTCGGAGTCGTCGGCCCACTTCTGGTAGGCCTCCGGGAAGGCCGAGCGCTGCACCCGCTGGGCGGCGTCGGTGACGCGCATCTTCTCCCAGCCGCGCACCTTTTTGAGCGCCGCGTAGAACCGGTTGGCCGCGTAGCGCGGGTCCCTGATCTGGGCCGGGGTGCCCCAGCCCTGGCTCGGCCGCTGCTGGAACAGGCCGACCGAGTCCCGGTCGCCGTCAGCGAGGTTGCGCAGCCCGGACTCCTGGTACGCAGTGGCCAGCGCGACCACCACGGCCCGCTCGGACATCCCGCGCTGTGCCCCGATGGCTGCGATGGTCGCCGCGTTGGCCATCTGGTCGGCGTCGAGCGCGACCCGACCGTCGGCCTGCACGGTGCACTTCCGGGCCGCCAGCGGCAACTGGAGGCGGTCACCGACCTGCCGTACGACGAGCCAGATCGCGATCACGGCGACGAGGATGAGCACCACTCCACCCGCCACGGTTGCCCGAGTTCGCACCCACACCCCCAGATCGACAGTCTGACAAGCGTACGTCCCCCACGGGCCTCTCCGGGTCGTCCGCGCGGTTCCAGGCCGGCTCTGCCGACCCGTTCCGATCGCGGCATTCCCGCTCCGGCCGCGCTCTCACCTGCCCGTATGGCCCTGCGGTCCACCCTGCTCCGGCGTCCTAGCCGGCATGATCACCGGCGGCCCCGGTCCTAGCCGGCATGATCACCGGAACCACCGTCCGGAGCAGGCACCCAGGCCGGCGGTCGCTTCTCGCGGAAGGCCATGATCCCTTCGCGCCCCTCGTCGGAGAGGAAATAGCCGGTCGAGATGGCGGACAGCCGGGCCAGGTCACCGCGCAGTTCGGCGGTGCCCGGCTGGCGCAGCAGTTCCTTCGCCCCGGCCAGCGCACCCGGCGCTCCGCGCACCAGCGAGTCGCAGTAGCGCCGAACCGCGTCGTCCAGCCCGTCCGCCGGGACCGAGGCCGTGACCAGGCCGATCTCGGCGGCCCGTCGGCCGTCGAAGGTGTCCCCGGTCAGGTAGAGCTCGGCGGCGGCGCGCGGGTGCAGCCGGGGCAGCACGGTCGCCGAGATCACCGCCGGGATCACCCCGATCCGCACCTCGGTGAACGCGAACGTCGCCTCATCGGCGCAGACCGCCAGATCGGCGGCGGCGATCAGGCCCAGCCCGCCGGCCCGCGCCGGCCCGCCCACCCGGGCCAGCACCGGCTTCGGGCAGTCCCAGATCGCCGCGAGCACGTCACCCAGCATCGCGGCGGGCACGGTGCCGCTGGCGTACGCCGCGGCCGTCTCCTTCAGGTCGGCACCCGAGCAGAAGACCGGGCCGGTGTGGTCGAGCACTATCGCTCGAACCGTCTCGTCGGCGACCGCATCGCCCAACCCCGCCAGCAGCTGGGTCATGAGGCCGGTGGAGAGCGCGTTGCGGTTGTGCGGGCTGTCCAGGGTGAGGGTGGTCACCCCGTGGGCCGTGGCGACCCGCACGAGGACGTCGGGAGAGGTCATGCCGGGCACACTAGTGGCCATGCCCGGCGTCCTTCCAGATGGTGAGACCGTCCCCGTCGACGGATCGCTGCCCGCCACCGCCACCACGGCGGTCGGCGCGCGCGGCTTCGGCGTGTACGTCCACGTGCCGTTCTGCGCCAGCCGCTGCGGCTACTGCGACTTCAACACCTACACCGCGTCCGAGTTGGGCGGCGGTGCGAGCCGCGAGGGGTACGCCGACACCGTCCTGGCCGAGCTGGCGCTCGCCGCCCGGGTGCTGGGCGACAGCCCGCCGCCCCGGGTCGACACCGTCTTCGTGGGCGGTGGAACGCCCACCCTGCTCCCCGCCGACGACCTGGCCCGCATCCTCGACGGCATCGACCGCACCTGGGGGCTGGCCGCCGACGCCGAGGTGACCACCGAGGCCAACCCCGAATCGGTCACCCCGGAATCGTTGAAGCTGCTGCGGGCCGCCGGCTACACCCGGATCTCGCTGGGCATGCAGTCCGCCTCCCCGGGAGTGCTGGCGATCCTGGACCGCAAACACAGCGCCGGCCGGGCCACCGCCGCCGCCCTGGAGGCACGCGACGCCGGGTTCGAGCACGTCAACCTGGACCTGATCTACGGCACCCCGGGTGAGCGCACCGAGGACTTCGCCGCCTCGCTGGAGCAGGTCGTCGCCGCCGGGGTGGACCACGTCAGCGCGTACGCCCTGATCGTCGAGGACGGCACCCGGCTCGCCGCCCGGATGCGGCGCGGCGAACTGGCGTACCCCAGTGACGACGTGGCCGCGGACCGCTACCTGGCCGCGGAGGCCGCGCTCGACGCCGCCGGGCTCTCCTGGTACGAGGTCTCCAACTGGGCGCGCACCGACGACGCCCGCTGCCGGCACAACCTGCTCTACTGGACCGGCGCGGACTGGTGGGGGCTGGGGCCGGGGGCGCACAGCCACGTCGGCGGGGTGCGCTGGTGGAACGTCAAACACCCCACTGCGTACGCCCAGCGGTTGGCGGCGGGCGCGTCACCTGGCCTGGCCCGGGAGGTGCTCACCGGCGACGAGGCGCACATGGAGGACGTGATGCTCCGGCTGCGCCTCGCCAGCGGCCTCCCGTTGGCGGTGCTCGATGCCACCGGCCGGGCGGGCGCCGAGCGGGCCCTGGCCGACGGTCTGCTGGCCGCCGACGAGTACGCGGCCGGCCGGGCGGTGCTCACCCTGCGCGGGCGGCTGCTCGCCGACGCGGTCGTGCGTGACCTGCTGCCCTGAGTGGGCGGGCCGTTCCGGTGGTGCGGGCCGGCCGGGGGAGCGGCCGACCCGGCATCACTTGATGAAGTTCGCGGAGAGCGGGTAGCGGTAGAGCTGCCCCTCGTTGGCCTTGATTCCGGCGATGATGCCGAACACGAGACCGAGGATGACGGCTGCGCCGACCCCGATGAAGCCGATCAGGATGCAGGTCAACACCCAGCCGACCAGGCCGACGATCGACCAGATGAGCTGGAAGTTGAGCGCCGCCACGGCGTGCGCCCGCACCGTCGGGGACTGGCTGCCACGTGCCAGCATCGCCACCAGCGGGGCGATCCAGCCGAGCACACCGCCGCTGACGATCATGCCGACGGCGCCGCCGAAGTGGGCGACCAGCGCCCAGGTCTTGTCCTCGTTGTTGGCGAAGCCGCCAGGGCCGCCGTAGGCGCCGCCGGTCGGGTAGCCGCCACCGGGTGGGGGATAGCCGCCAGGCGGGGGATAGCCACCCGCCGGAGGGTAGCCGCCTGACGGCGGTTGGTCACCGGTGGGCGGCGGATAGCCACCGGGCGGGGGATAGCCGCCCGGGCCGGGTGCCCCGGACAGTGGTGCGGTGGGCGGCTCCGGCGGGTAGTTACCGGGGTCACCCGCGCCGGGAGGGCGAGGAGGTTCAGTCATGGATGCCACCGTAGGGGCACGTGGCAACGCGGCACCAGCGCGACACCGCCCGGCGGTGAGGGTCGATCGGCCCGGCGGGGTGGCGCGGGCCGCACTGACGGACAGCCGTTGATCATCGCGCTGGCGGGCACGCCGACGTAGACTGGCACTCGTTACAGTCGAGTGCCAGGACAGCCCGGCCGGCCGAGGACGCCGGCGGCCGACGTGCGACAGGAGGTGCGGAGGATGGGTCTCGACGACCGGAAACTCGCCGTGCTCCGCGCCATCGTCGAAGACTACGTCTCCACCCAGGAGCCGGTTGGCAGCAAGGCGCTGGTCGAGCGGCACCAGCTCGGGGTCTCCCCGGCCACGGTCCGCAACGACATGGCCGTGCTGGAGGAGGAGGGCTACATCCGGCAGCCGCACACCAGTGCCGGCCGGGTGCCCACCGACCGCGGCTACCGACTCTTCGTCGACAGGTTGTCCCGGGTCAAGCCGCTCAGCCCGGCCGAACGCCGGGCCATCGAGCGCTTCCTGGTCGGCGCGGTCGACCTCGACGACGTGGTGCACCGCACCGTGCGCCTGCTCGCCCAGCTCACCCGGCAGGTCGCCGTCGTGCAGTACCCGAGCCTGGCCCGCTCCTCGGTGCGTCACCTGGAGCTGGTGCCGATCTCCACCACCCGACTGATGGTCGTCATGATCGCGGACACCGGGCGGGTGGAGCAGCGTCTGGTGGAGCTGCCCGGTCCGGTGCCCGCCGACGACGTCACCGACCTGCGCCGACTGGTCAACGAGAAGCTCGCCGGCGCCCGGCTGTCCGACACGCCGCCGCTGGTGCAGGCGCTGGTCGAGGAGTCGTCGCCCAAGCTGCGTCCGGCCATGACCACGCTCGCCACTGTGCTGCTGGAGACCCTGGTCGAGCGGCACGAGGAACGCATCGCCCTGGCCGGCACCGCCAACCTCACCCGGGGTGGCCTGCTCGACTTCCAGGGTTCCCTGCGACCGATCCTCGAGGCGCTGGAGGAGGAGGTCGTCCTGCTCAAGCTCATCGGCGAAACCGAGCCGAGCACGACCCGGGTGCTGATCGGCGACGAGAACGAGTTCGACAACCTGCGGGCCGCCTCCGTGGTCAGCACCGGCTACGGCCCGGGCGCCACGATCGTCGGCGGCCTGGGGGTGCTGGGGCCCACGCGGATGGACTACCCCGGCAACATCGCCACGGTTCGCGCCGTGGCACGCTACGTGGGCGAGTTGCTGGCCCAGAACTGATTGGTCAGGGCCGATGCGGCCGGCTGCGGCCGCCGACCGGCACAACGCGAGACGAACATGAGGACACGGAACGCAGTGGCCAGGGACTACTACGGCATTCTCGGTGTGAGCCGGGAAGCCTCCGATGACGAGATCAAGCGCGCCTACCGCAAGCTGGCGCGCCAGTTCCACCCGGACGTCAATCCGGACCCGGAGGCTCAGGAGAAGTTCAAGGACATCAACGCCGCGTACGAGGTCCTCTCGGACGACCGGAAGCGGCAGATCGTCGACCTGGGTGGCGACCCGCTCGCCCCGGGCGGCGGCGGTGCCGGAGGCCCCGGAGGTCCCGGAGGTGCCGGCCCGTTCGTCGGTTTCCAGGACATCATGGACGCGTTCTTCGGCGGTGCCGCGGGCGGTGCCCGTGGTCCGCGTCCGCGTACCCGGCCGGGCGCCGACGCGATCCTGCGCCTCGAACTGGACCTGCACGAGACGGCGTTCGGCGTCGAGGCCCCGATCACCGTCGACACCGCAGTGCTGTGCACCACCTGCTCCGGCGCCGGCACGGCGGCCGGCACCCACCTGGCGACCTGCGAGGCGTGTGCCGGGCGGGGCGAGGTGCAGTCGGTGCAGCGCACCTTCCTCGGCCAGGTGGTCTCCGCCCGGCCGTGCACCGTGTGCCAGGGCTACGGCACGACCATCCCGCACCCCTGCCCCACCTGCGCCGGCGACGGCCGGGTGCGCACCCGCCGCTCGCTGACCGTCAAGATCCCGGCCGGCGTCGAGGACGGCATGCGGATCCGGCTCGCCCAGCAGGGTGAGGTCGGCCCGGGTGGCGGCACCGCCGGCGACCTCTACGTGGAGATCCACGAGCGGCCGCACGACGTCTACTCCCGCAAGGGCGACGACCTGCACTGCCGCGTCACCGTGCCGATGACCGCGGCGGCACTGGGCACCCGGCTCACCATCAAGACCCTGGACAGCGAGGAGACGGTCGACGTCAAGGCCGGCACCCAGCCGGCCAGCACGCTGCGGCTGCGCGCCCGGGGCGTACCCCACCTGCGCGGCACCGGCCGAGGCGACCTCTACGTGCACCTGGACGTGCGGACGCCGACCAAGCTCGACCCCGACCAGGAAAAGATGCTGCGCGACTTCGCCAAGACCCGCGGTGAGGAGGTCGCCGAGTTGTCCAAGCAGGGCGGCTTCTTCTCCCGGATGCGCGACGCGTTCAACGGGCACGCCTGAGGTGTCCGCGCCGCTGTTCCTGGTCGAGGCGCTGCCCACCGGCGACGCGCTGACCCTGGACGGCCCCGAGGGGCACCACGCCGCCACAGTGCAGCGGCTGCGCGTCGGCGAGGAGCTGCTGCTCGCCGACGGCCGGGGTGGCACGGCCGCCGCCGTGGTCACCGCCGTCGGCCGGGGCACCCTCGAGGTCACCATCACCTCCCGGGGGTACGCGGACGCGCCCGTACCCCGGATCGTCACCGTGCAGGGCATCGCGAAGGGCGACCGGGGCGAGTTGGCCGTGCAGGCGATGACCGAGGTCGGCGTCGACGAGATCGTGCCCTGGGCGGCGTCGCGCTCGGTGGCCCAGTGGCGGGGTGACCGGGGCGTACGGGCCCGGGAGAAGTGGGTGGCGACCGCCCGGGAGGCGGCCAAGCAGGCCCGCCGGCCGTGGCTGCCGGTGGTGGCCGGTGCGCCGGACGAGTCGACAGCCACTGTGGCCCGCCGGATCGCCGGTGCCGCCGCCGGGTTCGTGCTGCACGAGGAGGCCGACGAGCGGCTCACCACCGCCGAGCTGCCCGCCACCGGTGAGATCGTCCTGGTGGTCGGCCCCGAGGGTGGCATCGCCCCGGCCGAGCTGACCGCGTTCCGTGAGGCCGGCGGCCGGCCGGTGCGGCTCGGGCCGGCGGTGCTGCGTACGTCGACCGCCGGAGTGGCGGCGCTCAGCGTGCTCGCCACCCGCCTCGGCCGCTGGTAGCCCGTCGGCTGCTGGCTCGTTTACGGGCGGGGGAACACCGGCACCACCTCTTCCTCCGGCGTCAGGTCCAGCCCGGCCGGCCCGATGATCTGTGGGTCGGGCGTGCCGACCACCTCGGGGTCCTTGCCCGCGTAGTCGAAGCGGTGCAGCACGTGCCGGATCGCCTCCAGCCGGGCCCGCTTCTTGTCGTTGCTCTTCACCACCGTCCACGGCGCGTCGGCGGTGTCGGTCCAGAAGAACATCGCCTCCTTGGCCTCCGTGTACTCGTCCCACCGGTCCAGCGACGCGATGTCCATCGGGGAGAGCTTCCACTGCCGGACCGGGTCGACCTGGCGGATCGCGAACCGGGTGCGCTGCTCGTTCTGGGAGACGGAGAACCAGAACTTGACCAGCCGGATGCCCGAGCGCACCAGCATCCGCTCCAGCTCCGGGGCCTGACGCAGAAACTCCAGGTATTCCTTGCGGGAGCAGAAGCCCATCACCCGCTCGACGCCGGCCCTGTTGTACCAGGAACGGTCGAACAGCACGATCTCACCGGCCGCCGGCAGGTGCGCCATCCACCGCTGGAAGTACCACTGGCCGGCCTCCCGCTCGTCCGGCTTGGCGAGCGCCACCACCGACGCCCCACGCGGGTTGAGGTGTTCCATGAAACGTTTGATGGTGCCGCCCTTGCCGGCCGCGTCCCGACCCTCGAAGACGATCACCAGACGCTCGCCGGACTCCTTGATCCAGTCCTGGAGCTTGAGCAGCTCGATCTGGAGCAGCCGCTTGTCGCGGTCGTACTCGTCGCGGTCCATCCGTTCGTCGTACGGGTAGTCCTCCCGCCAGGTCTCGACGGGCGTCCCGTCGGGTCGGAGCAGGACGGGGTCGTCGTCGTGGCCATCGGCCACCTGGTAGTCGGCGGTGAGGTCCAGCAGCGCGGAGTCGGCCATGTCGCAGAGACTTACCCGCCCTCGTGCCGAGAACCACCCCCTGGCCGGGTGATGTGGGCAGCTGTTCCGCCGTCAGCTGCGCAGGTAGGAGGCGCCGTTGAGGTCGACGATCGTGCCGGAGGCCCACTCGGCCTGCGGCGAGGCCAGCCAGTGCACCGCGGCCGCGATCTCCTCCGGCTCGGCCACCCGGTCGAACGGGCTCTGCGCCCGGATCGCCGCACCGTGCTCGCCGCGCAGGTGCTCGGTGGTCATGTCGGTCGCCACGAAACCCGGCGCGACGGTGGCGACAGTGATGCCGTACGGCGCGAGCGCCACGGCGAGCGACTGACCCAGCGCGTTCAGACCCGCCTTGCTGGCGCCGTACGCGGGCTGGTCCGGCTCGCCCCGGAACGCGCCACGGGACGAGACGTTGACGATCCGCCCACCGCGTTCGCGCATGTGCTGGGCGGCGCACCAGGTGACGTTGCCGGCACCGGTGAGGTTGGTTTCCACCACCCGCTGCCAGCGCTGCTGCCACTGCTCGTAGGAGGTGCCGAAGATCGGGTGCGGCTCGTCCCGGTCGCCGTACGTCCCGGCGTTGTTGACCAGCACGTCCAACCCGCCGAGCAGCTCGGCGGCCCGGTCGACCATGGTCCGGACGGCGTCCGGGTCGGTGAGGTCCGCGCGGACCACCACGTGCCCGGTGCCGGGCAACTGCGCGCGCAGCTGTTCGGCCGCGTCGGCCGAGTCGCGGTGGTGGATCGCCACCCGGTCGCCACCGACCGCGAACGCCGTCGCCACCGCACGGCCGATGCCGCGCGAGGCCCCCGTCACGAGTACCGCCCGATCCTTCATGCCGGCCATCCTGCCTCAGCCGGTCTCTCCTGCGAACAGGCCGGCGCATGCTGCGCCGGGGCGCCCTCGGCCCGTTAGTCCTTACACTGCCCCGATGGGATCCGACTGCCTGTTCTGCCGCATCGTCGCCGGGGAGATCCCGGCCACCGTGGTCCGGGAGACCGACACCACGCTCGCCTTCCGCGACATCGACCCGAAGGCGCCGGTGCACGTCCTGGTCATTCCGAAGGAGCACTACGCCGACGTCGCCACGCTCGCCCAGGGTGACCCTGCGCTGGCCGCCGACGTGCTGGCGACGTCCGCCGCGGTGGCGGAGGACGAGGGCCTGCTCGGCGACGGCTTCCGGTTGATGTTCAACACCGGCGCGTACGGCGGTCAGGAGGTGTTCCACGTGCACGCACATCTGCTCGGTGGCGCGCCGCTCGGCCCGATGCTCGCCCGGGACCTGACGTGAGCGCAGGTCCGGCGCCGGACGGCCGGGTGGATGAGCGCCTGGGTCGGTTGGTCCGGCGGGTGCAGGCCGACGCCCGGGTGCCGGCGGTGTCGGCGGCGCTGCACCGGGCCGACCGCCCGCTCTGGAGCTGCACCGTCGGCGAGACCGGCACCGACAGCCCGCTGGGGCCGGGCACCCAGTTCCGGATCGGCTCGGTCACCAAGACCTTCACCGCGGCCCTCACCCTCCAGTGTCGCGACGACGGGCTGCTGGACCTGGACGACCCGGTGGGCCGGCACCTGGACCTTCCCGCACATGGCGAGCTGACCGTGCGCCGGCTGCTGTCGCACACCGCTGGCCTGCAACGCGAGCCGTTCGGCGACGTCTGGGACAGCCTGCGCGCACCGGACGCCGACCAGTTGGTGGCAGAGCTGGACCGGGCCGAGCGGGTGCTGCCGACGGCCCGCCGGTTCCACTACTCCAACCTGGGCCTGGCCGTGCTCGGTCAACTGGTCGCCCGGCTGCGCGGCGAGAGCTGGGCGCAGGTGCTCACCGAGCGGATCCTCACGCCGCTGGGACTGACCGACACCACGGTGACCCCTCGGCCGACGGCGGCCACCGGCTTCCTGGTCGACGCGTACTCCGACGAGGCGCACCCGGAGCCGCCGACCGACTTCGGCGCGGTCGGCCCGGCCGCCCAGCTCTGGAGCACCGCGACCGACATGGCGCGCTGGGCGGCGTTCCTGGCCGACCCTGCGGCACTGGACCCGACCGGCACGGTGCTCGCCCCCACCACCCTGGACGAGATGCGCTGGCCGCTGACCACCACCGACGAGACGCTCTGGGGCGCGGGCTTCGGACTCGGCCTGATCCTCGTCCCGCAGGGGGAGCGGGTGATGCACGTGGGGCACGACGGGGCCATGCCCGGTTTCCTCGCCGGGGTGTACGGCCGGCGGGGCGGCGACGGCACGGCTGGCGCGATGGGTGCCGCGGTGCTCGGCTCGTCCGGCACGGCGGCCGAACTGTTCGACCTGCCGCACCGGCTGCTCGCCGCGGCGGTCGAGCACGACCCGGCTGAGATCGAGCCATGGCGACCGGGGGCACCCGCCCCGGCGGCCCTGCGGGGCGTGCTCGGTCGCTGGTGGGGGGAGGGTTTCGAGTACGTGTTCTCCTGGCGCGACGGTGCCCTGCGGGCGAGCGGGGCCGGTGACGCCGCCGGACGCCCGCCGGCGATCTTCACGCCCCTGCCGGACCAGCCGGACGTGTTCCGCACCGCCTCCGGTCGGGAGGCCGGTGAGCTGCTGCGGCTGACCCGGGACGAGGCCGGGGCGGTGGTCCGGATGCACTGGGCGACGTACCGGTTCACCCGCCACCAGGAGACCTTCGAGGGGTACGACTTCCGGGCCGGCAGTTGATCGCGGCCAGCGGAAATGGGCGCGATGCGGCCCGCGTTGAACGGATACGATGGGTGTAACGTCCGCACGCCAGGCCAGCAGGCCGGCGCCGAGATCGAGAGCAGGTGGCGCAGGGCCCTCCGGGCCCGACCTATGACCGGCACCCCACCTCCCGGCCCGCCCCGGGTGCAGACCAGGATCACCGTGCCCGACTCGAAGATCATGGTCAATCTGCTCGGCGCAGGCGACGAGATCCTCCGACTCGTCGAACGCTCGGTCGCCAGTGACGTGCACGTTCGCGGCAATGAGATCACCATCACCGGTGAGCCCGCGGACAACGCCCTCGCCGAGCGCGTCTTCAGTGAGCTGCTCGAACTCATCGAGAAAGGCGAGACCCTGACCACTGACGCCGTCCGGCGTACCGTCGGCATGCTCGAGCAGGGCACCGCCGAGCGGCCCGCCGAGGTTCTGACGCTCAACATCCTCTCCCGTCGCGGGCGCACCATCCGCCCCAAGACGCTCGGACAGAAGCGCTACGTCGACGCGATCGACTCGAACACCATCGTCTTCGGCATCGGCCCGGCCGGCACCGGCAAGACCTACCTGGCGATGGCGAAAGCCGTCCAGGCGTTGCAGGCCAAGCAGGTCAACCGGATCATCCTGACCCGGCCGGCGGTGGAGGCGGGTGAGCGACTGGGCTTCCTGCCCGGCACGCTCAACGAGAAGATCGACCCGTACCTGCGCCCGCTCTACGACGCGCTGCACGAGATGCTCGACCCGGAGACGATCCCCAAGCTGATGGCCGCGGGCACGATCGAGGTCGCGCCTCTGGCATACATGCGGGGCCGGACGCTGAGTGACGCGTTCATCATCCTGGACGAGGCGCAGAACACGACGCCCGAGCAGATGAAGATGTTCCTCACCCGACTCGGCTTCAACTCCAAGATCGTCGTGACCGGTGACGTCACCCAGGTGGACCTTCCCGGCGGGACGAGCAGCGGCCTGCGGGTCGTCCGGGAGATCCTGGGAAACGTCGACGACGTGCACTTCGCCCAGTTGTCCAGCACCGACGTGGTCCGCCACCGTCTGGTCGGGGAGATCGTCGACGCGTACGCCCGCTGGGACGCCGAGCGGGAGAACCAGCAGGCGCAGGGCGTCCACGCCGTGCCCGGGCGACCCGCCCAGGGCGGCCGGGCCGGCCGTCGCCGCTAAAGCAGAGGAAAGCAGTTGTCCATCGAGATCGCCAACGAGTCCGGTGTCGACGTCGACACTGACGCCGTGCTCGCCGTCGCCCGGCACGCCCTCGACGAGATGGGGGTCAACCCCCTCGCCGAGTTGTCCGTGCTGTTGGTCGACATCGACTACATGACCGAGCTGAACCACCGCTGGATGGGTGGCGAAGGCCCGACCGACGTGCTCGCCTTCCCCATGGACGAGGGCAGCGTCGACCACGGCCCCGGTGAGTCCGCGCCGGCCGGCGGCGAGCCCGCCCTGCTCGGCGACATCGTGCTGTGCCCGGAGGTCGCGGCCAAGCAGGCGGCGACCGCCGGGCACGCGCCGGCCGACGAGCTGCACCTGCTCACCGTGCACGGGGTGCTGCACCTGCTCGGCTACGACCACGCCGAGCCGGAGGAGGAGCGGGAGATGTTCGCGCTCCAGGCCCGACTGCTGGCCAGCTGGCGGTCGACCCGCACCCAGTGATGTCCACTTCTCCGTTACTTGCGGCCGGTGCCACCGCCGGCCTTCCTGACCTGCAGCTGATCGTCTTTGCGGCCGGCCTGGTGGTGCTGGCCGGTCTGATCGCGATGACCGAGGCGGCTCTCGCGGCGGTCTCGCCGGCCCGGGCCGCCGAGCTGGCCCGTGACGGTGTGCGCGGCGCCCGCACCCTCCAGGTCGTCGCCGGCGACGTCGTCCGGCACCTCAACCTGCTCCTGCTGTTGCGGCTGCTCGCCGAGTTGACCGCCACCACGCTGGTGGCGCTTGTCGCGGTGGACAGCTTCGGTGCCGGCTGGCGGGCCGCGCTGGTGACCGCCGGCGCGATGACCGTGGTCAGCTTCGTGGTGGTCGGCGTCGCGCCGCGCACCATCGGCCGGCAGCACGCCTACGCCGTGGGTCGTGCGGTGGCGCCGATGGTCCGCTGGCTGGGCCGGGCGCTCAACCCGCTCGCGTCGTTGCTGATCCTGATCGGCAACGCGGTCACCCCGGGGCGCGGCTTCCGTGAGGGGCCGTTCGCCACCCAGGTGGAGTTGCGGGAGCTGGTCGACCTGGCCGAGCAACGCGGCGTGGTCGAGCACGGCGAGCGCCAGATGATCCACTCAGTTTTCGCCCTCGGCGACACCATCGCCCGCGAGGTGATGGTCCCGCGTACGGAGATGGTGTGGATCGAGGAGGGCAAGACGCTCGCGCAGGCGCTGGCGCTCTTCCTGCGTTCCGGTTTCTCCCGCATCCCGGTGATCGGCGAGAGCGTCGACGACGTGCTGGGTGTGCTCTACCTCAAGGACCTGATCCGGCGCTCCCGGGGCGGTGACCCGGAGGCCGAGCAGTTGCCGGTGGCCGAGCTGATGCGCCCGGCGACCTTCGTGCCGGAGTCCAAGCCGGTCGACGACCTGCTGTCGGAGATGCAGGCGGCCCGCAACCACCTGGTCATCGTCGTCGACGAGTACGGCGGCACCGGCGGTCTGGTCACCATCGAGGACATCCTGGAGGAAATCGTCGGTGAGATCACCGACGAGTACGATGTCGAACGCCCGCCCGTCGAACGTCTGGCGGACTCCACGGTGCGGGTGACCGCCCGCCTGCCGGTGGAGAACCTGGGCGAGATGTTCGACACCGATCTGCCCACCGACGAGGTGGAGACGGTCGGTGGCCTGCTCGCCCAGTCGCTGGGGCGGGTGCCGATCCCCGGTGCGGAGGCGGAGGTCGCCGGCCTCCGGCTGGTCGCCGAGGGCACCACCGGCCGGCGCAACCGGATCGACACCGTCCTGGTCAGCCGGGTGGAGTCGGGCCACGAACAGGACACCGCGGGGCGTGGCGACCACGCCGGCCCCGGGGACGACACGGACAACTACCGAGATGACGAGAGGCAAGCTGCCGATGCCTGACACACCCGCCGCGCCCGCCGCCCGACCCGCCCCCACCGAGTCGGCGACGCTCAGCGCCGAGGACGGCAAGCTCGTCGTCCTGGCCCGGGGAGCCCGCGGACGGGTCGGCGCCGTGGAGGGCGCCGCGGTCCGGGATCAGGACGGTCGGACGTACGCGGCGGCCAGTGTCGCGCTGCCCTCGTTGACCCTCACCGCGTTGCAGTTGGCGGTCGCGTCCGCCGTGGCTGCCGGGGCGAGCCGGCTGGAGGCCGCGGCGGTGGTGACCGAGGCGTCGACGCTGGACGGCGCCGGTCATGCGGCGGTGCGTGACCTCACGGTGGACGCACCGATCCACGTGGCCGCTCCCGACGGCACGGTCCTCGGCACGGTGACCCAGTGAGCCCCGTGCAGGACCCGGAGGCGCGGCCGTACCGTGCCGGGTTCGGCTGCTTCGTCGGCCGGCCCAACGCGGGCAAGTCGACGCTGACCAACGCCATCGTCGGCACCAAGATCGCGATCACCTCGAACAAGCCGCAGACCACCCGGCACGTCATCCGGGCCGTGCTGCACCGACCGGAGTCGCAGCTGGTCCTGGTCGACACCCCGGGCCTGCACCGCCCCCGTACGCTGCTCGGCGAGCGCCTCAACGACCTGGTCCGTTCCACCTGGACGGAGGTCGACGTCATCGGTCTGTGCATTCCGGCGGACGAGCCGGTGGGGCGCGGTGACCGGTTCATCACCGGTGAGCTGGCCGAGTTGAAGGCGACAGTCCTGGCGGTGGTCACCAAGACCGACCTGGTCGACAAGCGCCGCCTGGCGGAGCAGCTGCTCGCGGTGAGCCAGATGGGGGAGTTCGCCGAGATCGTGCCGGTGAGCGCGGTGTCCGGGCACCAGGTGGACACCCTGGTCGACGTGATGACCAAATATCTGCCGCCGTCGCCGCAGCTCTACCCGGACGACATGCTGACCGACGATCCCGAGCAGGTTCTCGTCGCGGAGCTGATCCGGGAGGCAGCCCTGGAGGGGGTCCGTGACGAGCTGCCGCACTCCATCGCCGTGGTGGTGGAGGAGATGATCCCCGAGGGTCAGGTCATGAAGATCTACGCCGACCTTTACGTGGAGCGGCCCAGCCAGAAGGCCATCGTTCTCGGTCACAAGGCGAGCCGGCTCAAGGAGGTCGGCACGAACGCCCGTCGGCAGATCGAGGAGCTGCTCGGCAGTCGGGTCTATCTCGACCTGCACGTCCGCGTCGCGAAGGACTGGCAGCGCGACCCGAAGCAGCTGCGCAAGCTGGGTTTCTGATCCACCACACCGGCCGGGATCGACCAGAGAAATCCGGTCACCCCTCGCCCTGACGCTCGGCCCAGAAGCGGACCAGGAACCGTTCCACGTCCATGATGGGGACGGGGTGGTCCGGCCGGGCTTCGACACTGCGCAGTTCGGCACGCCCGGTGACATCGACCCGCGCGTGGTAGCGGCCCGGTGGACCGAGGGTCAGGATCGGGCTGGCCTGGAACTCCAACATGCCGGAGACGTGCACGGTGCCGTCGCTCAGTGCCAGTGTCACCTGCTGCTGAGCGTCCACGCCCGTGCGGTCGTCCGGCGGGGGGGCGGCCCACGACTCGAGCACTACCCGCGCGCGGTGATAGGAACCCGAAGCACTCATCAGGTAAAGGACGTCGTCGCCGGCGTAGCACAGCGCGCTGGCACGGCCCGGCAGGTCCAGAAACTCGGCAACCGCGCCCGCGACGATGATGACGCGGTGAGCTGGCGCCAGCAGTGCCTCCACGCTGGACAGTGGTTCAGTCATCGTCCCTCACTGTGGTTGCGGGGCCGGCCGAGCCGCCGGCCCCGCAATCGTCGGTGAACATGCCGTGCAACTCATGATCGTCTTCGGTCAGGTGGGTGGAAAGGCTCACGTTTGGTCGGGGTGGTGACCGTTTCGCGCGGCCACCGCGCAGGGTAGGGGAGTTACGCCCCGCGTCCCCGACCCAGATGCAGGCTGATGCGCAACCGGTATCTCGATCTACTCCGTTTCCTGGCCATCGTTCGAGTTGTCGTCTACCACGTCACTGGATGGGCGACCCTCACCCTCGTCTTCCCCGCCATGTCGGTGATGTTCGCGCTGGCCGGCTCGCTGATGGCCGCTTCGTTGACCCGTTCCGGGCCGGCGGCGGTCGGGCGGCGGCTGCGGCGGCTGCTGCCGTCGTTGTGGGTGCTCGCGTTGGTCTTCGTGCCGGCCATGCTGCTCAGCGGGATGCCGATGAGCCCCCGAGTGCTGCTGTGGCTGTTTCCGATCGCCGACCCGCCGGCCAACAACTGGGGCGCCCTGGCGCTGAGCATCATCTGGTACCTGCGCGACTACCTGTGGTTCGTGCTCGCCTCACCGGTCGCGTTCGGGCTGTTCCGGCGTGCCCCGCTGCCGACCCTGCTCGCCCCGTACCTCCTGCTGGTGGCGATCGAGGTGGGGATCTACCCGGCGCCTCCGGTGCTGCGCGAGTTCGGGCTCTACTTCGGAGCATGGATGCTCGGCTTCGCCCATCACGCCGGGATGCTGCGCCGGCTCGCAGGTCGGATGCTGTACCCGGTGGCGCTCGCGCTCGCGGTGACCGGCGGCGCCTGGATCGTCGGGCATCCCGGCCCGCGCGGGTACGACCTCAACGACAACCACCTCGGCAACGCGCTCTGGTCGGCCGCGTTCATCCTGATCGTGCTGGGCCGAGCCCCCGCCGGGGTGGCCTGGCTGGCCCGAAGCCGGCTGGCTGACCGGGCGGTGACCGTGGTCAACCGGCGGGCGCTCACCATCTATCTCTGGCACATGCCGTTCGTGGTGGCGCTCACTCCGCTGGTCGACGTGGTGGGTTGGTCCCATCAGGACCCGGTGGGTCTGGCCATCCGGGTGGTGCTGGTCTTCGCGCTGGTCGGGGTGGTCACCCTGGCCGTCGGTTGGGTCGAGGACGTCGCCGCCCGTCGCCGCCCGGAGCTGATCCCCGGCGGCCCGGTCCAGGCAGCTGAGCTGGCCGACCAGCTCGACACCGAGCTCCGCGACCGTCCCGACGAGCAGCCGGCCGTGGCCACCCTCGGGCGGGCGGTGGTGCCACCGCAGCGGGCTGCGGCGGCACGGAGCGATGTCAGCGCTGGCTGATCGTGACGTTGCCGCTGCCGGCCGAGCCGTCGAGCACGTCGGTCGCTGCCGGGTCGTGCGTGACGGTGATCCGCGCGTCGCCGGAACCGGTGCTGGAGCGCACCTGGTAGCTGCCCGCAGGCACCAGCATCGTGACGTCGCCGCTGGAGGCGTGCGCCCGGGCCGAGGCGGGCTTGTCCAGCTCGACTGTGACATTGCCGGAGCCGGCCTCGGCGTCCGCCGTGCCACCGAGGCGGCGCGCCGTGATGTCCCCCGAGCCGGCGCGCAGGCGGATCGTCCCACTGGCCTCGCTCACGTCGATGTTTCCGGACCCGGTCTCCACTCCGACCGTGCCGGAGGCGCCGTTGACCCGGACGTTACCGGAGCCCAGGCGCAGGTCCACCGCGCCGACCCGGCTCAGCTCGACATCGCCGGAGCCGGACTCGCCCTGAAGGGCGACGCCCTCCGGCACGGCCACCTCGTAGGAGACGCTGCACCGGTCGCCGCAGTCGGTGTCCAGCACCAGCTCGCTGCCCTTGATCTCGTACCGGGCCTTGGGCTCGCCGCCCTGGTAGCGCACCACCCGCTTGATCCGCGCCTCCGCGGCGGTGGCGGTGCCCCGGACGATCACGTCGCCGGCGCCCGGCAGCACCCGGATGGTGGTGATCTTCACGGCCTCGGTGTCGTCGTAGTCGAGCCGGCGCATGGCCAGGTTGTCGCACCCTGCGAGCACGATGAGGGCGGTTGTCAGCCCCAGGGCGATGGGGGTGGCGGCGCGACGACGGCGGGCGTCGGTGGTGGATTGCATTGCCATGGCCAGCACGCTACGGCCGGTGCGGAGCCACGCGCATCGGGGTTCATCCGCGCATCCACCCCGAACCGACCCTGATTTCACACCCCGAGGGAGAATGGCCCGATGGCCGGGTATCGCCGACAGCTCTACCGCGACGACGCGGTGGTGCTGCGTGTGCAGAAACTCGGCGAGTCCGACCGGATCATCACCCTGCTGACCCGTCGACATGGCCGGCTGCGCGCGGTGGCCCGGGGGATCCGCCGCACCACCAGCAAGTTCGGCGCCCGGTTGGAACCGTTCGGCCACGTCGACCTCCAGCTCGCCGGCGACCCGAAGGGCAACCACGGCAGCTCACTGCACAGCGTCAGCCAGGTCGAGGGCATCGACCTGTACGGCAAGCGGTTCCTGGGGGATTATCCGCGCTACACGGCGGCGAGCGCGATCGCCGAGACCGCCGAGCGACTGACCCCGGTGGAGCGGGAGCCGTCGCTGCGGCTGTTCCAGCTCACCGTGGGCGCGTTGAAGGCGCTGTCCCGGGGCGAGCACGCCACCACCCTGGTGCTCGACGCGTACCTGCTGCGGGGGATGGCCCTCGCGGGCTGGGCGCCGGCGCTGATCGCCTGCGCCGTCTGCGGCACCCCCGGCCGGCACCGGGCGTTCTCCGTGCCCGCCGGCGGCACGGTCTGTCCCGATTGCCGACCACCCGGCGCGGCCCACCCCGCGCCGGCCACCGTCGACCTGATGTCCGCGCTGACCACCGGTGACTGGGTGCTCGCCGACGCCACCGAAGCCGGCGTACGCCGGGAGTGCAGTGGGCTGGTCGCGGCTCACCTCCAGTGGCACCTGGAGCGCGCGCTACGCTCGCTGCCGCTGGTCGACCGGGGTCCCTCGGCGACCAGCACGGCCTCGCCGCCGGATGGCACCGGGGCCGTGGTGCTCCGGCCACGTGGCGACGTCGAGGCCGGGGCGGACGGCGCGAACAGGGAGTGACCGAGTGATCCGATCGAAGAAGGCCGGCCGGCGCGAGCCGACGCCGCCGACACCACACCCGTCCGGCGCCCGGCCGCCGGCACTGCCCGGCGACGCGGTGCCGAAGCACGTGGCGGTGGTGATGGACGGCAACGGCCGCTGGGCCAAGGACCGCGGGCTGCCCCGCACGAAGGGGCACGAGGCGGGGGAGCACAGCCTCTTCGACACCATCGAGGGTGCGATCGAGATGGGCATCCCGTACCTGTCGGTGTACGCGTTCTCCACCGAGAACTGGCGACGCTCGCCCGACGAGGTCCGGTTCCTGATGGGGTTCAACCGGGACGTGATCCGTCGCCGTCGCGACGAGTTGGTCGACCTCGGCGTCCGGGTGGTCTGGTCGGGCCGGGCCGGGCGGTTGTGGAAGAGCGTCATCTCCGAGTTGCAGACCGCCGAGGAGATGTCCCGGGACAACTCGACGCTGACCCTGCAGTTCTGCGTCAACTACGGCGGGCAGGCCGAGATCGGCGACGCCGCAGCCGCGATCGCACGGGACGTGGCGGCCGGCCGGCTGGATCCGGCGAAGGTCAGCGAGAAGACCGTCGCGAAGTACCTCTACCACCCGGAGGTCCCGGAGGTCGACCTGTTCCTGCGCCCCTCCGGCGAGGAGCGGATCTCCAACTTCCTGCTCTGGCAGGCCGCGTACGCCGAGCTCGTCTTCCTGGACACGCTCTGGCCCGACTTCGATCGCCGCCACCTCTGGTATGCGTGCGAGCTGTACGCGCAGCGGGACCGGCGCTTCGGCGGGGCGCTGCCCAACCCGGTCGCCCCGGTTCTCTGAACCGACGCTTACCTGCACGTCACTCTGGGTATCAGTGACGTCAGAAGCCACTGACGGAGGTGAACCCACATGATCCAGAAGCGCATTGCCCAGTGGGCGGTGATGGCGGTCGCGGTGCCACTGGCGGCTGCCGGTGCTCGCCGGCTCAGCCACACCCTGGAGGCCCGGCGTGGTCCCTCCGGGGCTACCCGGTTGCTGACCAGGGGCGCTGACCTGATGCGCCCGCAGAAGGCCAAGCGCCGCCGCTTCTTCTAACCCCAGACCCACCGGCGCCGCCCACACCCCGTGTGGGCGGCGCCTCCCTGTGCCCCAAACCCGCCCCCAACCCGGTCGATCATGGAGTTGTGGTGGGTGGTTCCACCGCTTTCGCCGCTTCTGTGCGGCACCACAACTGCATGATCGACGCGGCCGGGGCGGAGGGGTTCCGGCTGGGGGACTGAGCTGTCGTTTCGGGGTCTCGCGAAAGGGCGGCGGGTAGGGTCCGGACGTGGCGGGACTACTGCGGTTGGGGTGGGTGTGCGGGATCTTCGGTTCAAGATGATCATGGCGTTGAACGCGGCCGATCTGGGTGACCCGATCTGCGAACAGGTGGCCGACATCTGCGCCGAGATCGCCGAGCAGCACTGCGCCGAGTTCGGCCACACCCCGCAGCTGCGCACCGGCGAGATCGCCGAGCTGGCCACCGGCGAACCGGCCCTGACGTGGGCGCCGTCGACCTCCGACACCGGGCAGCGTGCCTGGTGACCGCGCCCGCCGTCGACATCCGTCGTGGCGAGGACCGCTTCTCCACCCGGATCTCCTGGCTCGACTCCCACCACTCGTTCTCGTTCTCCCGGCACTACGACCCGGCCAACACCCACCACGGTCTGCTGCTGGTCAACAACGACGACGTCGTGCGACCGGGTGCCGGCTTCGAGACCCACCCGCACCAGGACATGGAGATCGTCACCTGGGTGCTGCGTGGCTCCCTGGTGCACCAGGACTCCACCGGGCACTCCGGGGTGATCTACCCGGGGCTGGCGCAGCGGATGAGCGCCGGCACCGGCATTCTGCACTCGGAGAAGAACGACGCCTGGCGGCTCAACAACCAGGAGCCGCACAGCGACCCGGTCCACTTCGTGCAGATGTGGGTGCTCCCCGACGAGGACGGCGGCGACCCCGGCTACGAGCAGTTGGAGATCGAGGACGAGCTGCTCCGCGGCGGCCTGGTGCCGATCGCCTCCGGGATGGAACGCTACGACGGGGCGTCCGCCATCCGGATCCGCAACCGGTACGCGACCCTGCACGCCGCCCGACTCGCCCCCGGCGACGAGGTGACCATCCCCGACGCGCCCTTCGTGCACCTGTACGTGCCCAACGGCACGGTGACCCTGGAGGGCAGCGGCCCGCTCGGCACCGGCGACGCGGCCCGGCTCACCATGACCGGCGGCCGGCGGGTCACCGCCGACGAACCAGCCGAGATCCTCGTCTGGGAGATGCACGCCACGGTCACCTGACCCCACGTGGGCGGGGTCAGGTGACCGTCGCTCAGGTCAGGCGGGAGACTCGGCGCGGTCGCCGGCCCAGGTGGTGTGGAACGAGCCGTCCCGGTCCACCCGCTGGTAGGTGTGCGCCCCGAAGTTGTCCCGCAGACCCTGGATCAGCGCGGCGGGCAGCCGTTCGGCGCGCAGCGCGTCGAAGTAGGCCAGCGACGACGAGAACGCGGGCGTCGGCACACCGGCCCGGGTGGCGTCACCCACCACCCGGCGCCAGCTCGGCACACCGGCGGCGACCGCCTCGGCAAAGTACGGTGCCACCAGCAGCGTCGACAGGTCGGGCTGCTGGTCGTACGCCTCGCGGATCCGGTTGAGGAAGCGGGCCCGGATGATGCAGCCGCCCCGCCAGATCGTCGCGGTGCCGCCGAGGTCGATGTCCCAGTTGTATTCCTCGCTGCCGGCCCGGATGTGGTCGAAGCCCTGCGCGTACGCAACGATCTTGGAAGCGAGCAGCGCCCGGCGGACGTCCTCGATGAACGCGTCCCGGTCGGCGACCTGCCACTTCTCACCCGCGTCCGGGAACGCCCGACGGGCCGCCTCCCGCTGGTCGACGTGCCCGGAGAGCGACCGGGCGAAGGTCGCCTCGGCGATCCCGGTGATCGGGATGCCCAGGTCCAGGGCGCTCTGCACCGTCCACCGGCCGGTGCCCTTCTGCTCGGCACGGTCCTGCACGATGTCCACGAACGCCCGGCCGGTCGCCGCATCGGTGTGCGCGAGCACATCGGCGGTGATCTCGATGAGGAACGACTCCAGCTCGCCGTTGTTCCAGTCGCGGAAGATCTCCGCGATCTCCGCCGGCTCCGCGCCCAGACCGGCCCGCAGCAGGTCGTACGCCTCGGCGATGAGCTGCATGTCGGCGTACTCAATGCCGTTGTGCACCATCTTGACGAAGTGCCCGGCGCCGTCCGGCCCGACGTGCATGCAGCACGGCACACCGTCCACCTGCGCGGCGATCTTCTCGAACATCGGCCCGAGCTTGGCGTACGACTCGGCGGAACCGCCCGGCATGATGCTCGGCCCCCGCAGCGCGCCCTCCTCGCCACCGGAGACGCCGGTGCCGCTGAAGTGCAGGCCCTGCGCGCGCAGCGCCTCCTCCCGACGGCGGGTGTCGGCGAAGTGGGCGTTGCCGCAGTCGACGATGATGTCGCCCTCTTCCAGCAGCGGCACCAACTCGTCGATCACCGCGTCGGTGGGTGCGCCAGCCTTGACCATGACGATGACCGCGCGGGGGCGCTCCAACGACGCCACGAAATCGGCCATCGACTCGCCGGGCAGGAACGTGCCCTCGTCACCGTGCTCGGCAACCAGGCTGCGGGTGCGTTCCGGCGACCGGTTGTGCACTGCCACCGTGAAGCCGTTGCGGGCCAGGTTGCGGGCCACATTCCGACCCATCACCGCCAGCCCGGTCACACCAATCTGCGCCCTCGCCTGCTCAACCATCCGTGCCGCCACCTCTCGCCGTCGTGTCAATGTGTTGCGACGGTATCGCGACGCAGGGGCCATGGGGGAGCGCTGCCCAACAGCCGGTCACCGACCGATGGCGCTCAGCCCTGGGCCAGCCGGTTCTCCACGTGCGCCACCTTCGCGGTGAGCGCGTCGGTCACCCCCGGCCGGATGTCGGCCTTGAGCACCACGCTCACCCGGGGTGCGTGCGCGGCCACCACGTCGACCGCCTGTTTGACGACCGCCATCACCTCGTCCCACTCACCCTCGACGGTGGTGAACATGGCGTCGGTGCGGTTGGGAAGGCCCGAGTCGCGGACCACCCGTACCGCCTCGGCGACCAGGTCACCGACGGACTCACCGACACCGAGCGGGGTTATCGAGAACGCGATCAGCATGCCGCCGATGGTGCCAGGAAAATCGGCTGCACCGCCCCACCTGGTGCCGATAGAGTGCGGGCATGCGCAACTGACGCCCCACTTCCGAGCCGGCCCGCCGCCCCGCGTCGCGGTCCGTGCGCTCCCGGGCGTCCCGCATCTCCCACCCGCCGTTCGGCGGCGCTGGCTGTGTCCCGACCCCGGTGAGCAGTCCCTTCCCCGTTGGACCGTCGCACGACGACGGTCATCAGCCGATCCGACCGACCGCCGGCGCGCGGGACCGGCCGTGCCGGTCGGCTTTGAAGGAGGCCCGGATGCCTGCCAGGCGCAACCGGAAGAAATCCCGTTCAGTCGTACCCACGTCCGCCGGCACAGACGCGGCGGCCGGCCATGACGCGCTCCTACCGACCCGCCCCGACTTCGATCTCGCGGTCCAACCGGCTCTCCTGGTCGATCCGGCGTTTCCGGCGGAGTTGGGTGAGCCGGCAGTGCTGGTCGAGCCGGCGCTGCCGGCGGTGCTGAGTCAGCCGGCTCCGCCAGCGGTGGTGCCGGGTGAGCTGGTGCCGCCGTTCGACGTGCCGGCAGCAGTCGACGCGCCGGTGGTGGCAGACCTGCCGAAGGTCGCCGGGCGACCGAAGGCACCGACCGCTGGACCGCCGCAGGGTGGCGGGACACGCTCGGCCGGCGGGCGTGGTCAACAAGCCGGCCAGAGCCGCCGCTACGCCTTCCGCCGCAGCTGACCGACCCCGCACCCACCCGCGCGGTCCCGACCCCCGTGGGCGGTGAGGCAGACAGCAACTTCAGGGATGGTGCTGCCTCACCGCCCAACGAAGCAGCACCATCCCTGAAGTTGTGCGGATCATGCCCGCGCGGCGACGCTCAGAGACGCTGGGCGGCGCCCTGCTCGGAGAGAAGGGGTCAGGTCAGCCGATCAGGGGGCGGAAGCTGCCGAGGAGGATGCTCGTGGTCAGTGCGCCGGCGGCCAGGGCGGCCGCCCCGGCGACGAGCAGCCCGTCGGCCCGGGTGAAGCGCTGCCGGCGGGCCACGGTCCGGGGGGTGCCGGCGTCGAAGCCACGCGCGTCCATCGCCACGGCCAGCCGGGTGCCGCGGCGGATCGCCCCGACCAGCAGCGCGAACGCGGTGGAGGCGAACAGTCGTAGCTTCGCCACCGGGTTGCGTCCCGCGTCGACGCCCCGCGCCCGCCGGGCCATGCTGATCATCTGCCACTCCTGACCGAGCAGCGGCACCAGCCGGAACGCGGCGAGCGCCCCGATGGCGAACCGGGCCGGCGCCTTCGCGTTCTGGATCAGCGCGTCGGCCAGGTCGGTGGGGTCGGTGGTCGCGAAGACGATCACGCCCGGCAGTGCCACCGCGAAGACCCGCAGCACCAGGCCGAGCGCGGTGAGCAGCACGCCGGTGCTCACGAACACCGGCCCCGCGTCCAGCAGGACCCGACCGGACCGGTCGGCGGCGAAGAGCACCAGGGTGACCAGGATGCCGACGGCGCTGAGGAGCAGCGGCCAGGCCCGCCGGGCCAGCACCCGGTAGCGGATGCCGAACAGCGGGAGTACGGCGAGTTCGAGCGCGATGGCGATCGCCGGGGCCACCGGGTCCAGGGTGGCCAGCAGGGTGAACGAGAAGACCAGCGCTGCGGCGACCTTCGCCACCGGGTTGCGGCGGGCCAACGGCGCACCGGGCGCGGCGACCGGTTCGATGCTGATCATCGGGCACCGTCGCCGGTCACGGCCCGGTGCAGGGTGACGGTGCGGTCGGCGAGAGCGGCGACGAAAGCCGCGTCGTGGGTGACCGCGACGACGCCGTGCCCGGCGTCGCGCAGCTCGGCGAAGAGGTCGACCAGCTCCCGCCAGGTCCGCCGGTCCTGGCCGAAGGTCGGTTCATCGCAGATCAACAGACGGGGCGCGGTGGCCAGGGCCGTCGCCACGCTCAGCCGCCGCGCCTCGCCCCCGGAGAGGGTGTACGGGTTGGCGGCGGCGAGCCGATCCAGTCGTAGTCGCTCCAGCAGCCCGGCCACGGTCTCCCGCACGGCTGCCTCGGGTTGACCGGTGCGGCGCGGGCCGAGCGCCAGCTCGTCGAAGACGGTGCTCGTGACGAACTGGTGCTCCGGGTCCTGGAAGACGGACCCGATCCGCCGGGTCAGCGCGGGTGCCCGCCAGCGGTGCGGGGGAGTGCGATGGTCCGCGCCGGCCAACTCGGCGGACGCGTTGACCCGGCCGGTGCCTGGCCGGAGCAGCCCGCCGAGCAGCAACGCCAGGGTGGACTTGCCGGCGCCGTTGGGTCCGCGTACGGCGAGTGCCTCTCCGGCGCGTACCGCCAGATCGGTGGAGGCCAGCCGGGGTGGCAGGCCGAGCCGGTCGGCGGTGAGCAACAGCTCGCCGGGAGCGGCGGTGGCCCGCCGGGGCGCGATGGGGTGACCCGGCACCCAGACTCCCTCGGCGGCCAGGGCGGGGCCGTGGGCGGCGAAGACCGCCTCGGGCGTGCCGTCCGCACGGACCCCGCCGCCCGGGTCCAGGACGACCACCCGGTCGACCAGTGGCAGCGCCTCGGCGACCCGGTGCTCGACCAGGATCAGCGTGGTGTCGGCGTCCAGCGCCCCGGCAACCGCCTGCCGGATCAGCTCGGCCCCGGCCGGGTCGAGGTTGGCGGTCGGCTCGTCAAGCAGCAGCAGGCCGGGGCGCAGGGCCAGCGCGCCGGCCAGGGCCAGGCGTTGCTGCTCGCCGCCGGACAGTGCGGCCGTGTTGCGGTCCCGGGAGTACGGGAAGCCGACCCGGTGCAGCGCCTCGTCCACCCGGGGCCAGATCTCGTCGGCGGGCACTCCCCGGTTCTCCAGCCCGAACGCGACGTCGTCGCCGCAGCGGGCCATCACCAGTTGGGTTTCCGGGTCCTGGAAGACGATGCCGACCCGTTCCCGGCCCTTGCGGGGGTCGAGCCCGTCGATCTCGACGGTGCCCTCCTGCTCGCCGGAGTCCTCGGGTAGCAGCCCGGCGAGCGCGCTGAGCAGGGTGCTCTTACCGGCCCCCGAGGGCCCGAGCAGCAGCACCCGCTCCCCGACCTCAACCCGCAGGTCGACCCCGCGCAGAGCCCACGCGCGCCGCCCGGCGTGCCGCCAACCGAACCCCCGCAGCAGTACCCCGCCCACCAAACACCCCCTCCCAAGCCCCGGCTCCACCCTGCACGGTCGATCATGAGGTTGACGGTGGTTCTGAAGATCCATCCGCCCGTCAACCTCATGATCGACGCGAGTGGGTGGGGTCAGATCAGGGCGCGGTCCCGGCCTACCGGGAAACGGTCCAGGACACCGGTGTTGGCCAGGGCCCTGGTCAGCAGCCAGCCGCCCGCTCCGGCGATCACCGTTGCGCTGACGATGGTGATCAGCGCGTACGGGATGCGGTAGTCGGCCAGCGCGTAGTCGACGTTCCAGATGAAGAAGTCGAACAGCGCGGCGCTGAGACCGGTCAGCGCGCCGGCCACCACCGCGGTGGGCAGCCGGAACGACCGGTACCGGAAGGCGGCGAACGCCAGCTCCGCGCCGATGCCCTGCACGATGCCCTGCGGGATCACCGTGCCGGCCCACTGGCTGCCCAGCAGCGCGGAGAGGACCGCGGCCACCGTCTCGCAGTAGAGCGCGGCACCGGGCTTGCGGATGACCAGACCGCCGATCACGGCCGGCATCAGCCAGACGCCGTACAACAGTGCCTGCGCCGGCGGGAAGAAGGCGAACGCACCCTCGGTGGCGCTCCAGACCAGGCCCCAGGCCCAGAAGATGACGCCGAAGGCGACCGCGATCACCGAGGCGACCACGATGTCGATGGTCCGCCAACGGTGTGTGTCGGTGGTGGAACTCATGTGTTGCTCCCAGTTCGTGAGTGCGAACCAGGAGAAGACGCACGCCGCGTCCGGTGGCACCGGACTGCGGCGCGGCTGGAGGTCGACCGAACTCCCTGCGCTGGCATTACCCAGATCAGGTTCGAGGGTCTGCGGGCATGCCCGCACTCTCAGCGCTGTGCGCTCCCCTGTCGGATGTGAAGTTGTCTCGCTGACGCTAACACCGACGTGGGCCGCTGGCCCAGGAGGGCATCCGCCTGACCTGCGGCGAGCAGCCGGCCCGTCGTCGGCTGGGTACGCTTCCGATCATGCGGGTTGACGCGCGAGGCTTCACGTTCGAGGTAACCGCCGGTGGTCCGCCGGAGGGCGTACCTGTCCTGCTGTTGCACGGTTTCCCACAGCACAGCGGCGAGTGGGACGAGGTCGTGCCGGCGCTGCACGCGGCCGGGCTGCGCACGTACGCGCTGGACCAGCGGGGTTACTCGCCGGGTGCCCGGCCCACGGCGGTGGCGGACTACCGGATCCCCGAGCTGGTCGCCGATGTGGTGGCGGTGCTCGACGCCCTCGGGTTGGACGCCGTCCACCTGGTCGGCCACGACTGGGGCGCGATCCTGGCCTGGGCGGTCGCGGCCGGGCACCCCGAGCGGGTCCGCACACTGACGGCGGTGTCCGTGCCACATCCGGCGGCCATGGCGCACGCCCTGGCCAACGACAGCCAGCAGAAGGCCCGCTCGTCGTACATTGCGCTGTTCCGTAAGCCGGACAAGGCGGAGAAGGTGCTGCTGGCGTGGCACGCCACCGCGCTGCGCAAACTGCTCGGCGGAGTGGGCGACGGGCCCCGGGTGGACCGCTACGCCGACCCGATGCGCGAGCCGGGAGCCCTCACCGCCGCCCTGAACTGGTACCGGGCGATGTCCCGCTCCGACCTGGCAGCGGTCGGCCCGGTCGCGGTGCCCACCACGTACGTCTGGAGTGACCGGGACATCGCCATCGGTCGGACCGCCGCCGAGGCGTGTGCGGCGAACGTCACCGGGGACTACCGCTTCGTGCAACTGGCCGGTGTGAGCCACTGGATCCCGGACGCGGCCCCGGGCCCGCTCGCCGAGGCGATCCTGGCCCGAGTCAGCACAACGGCCTGAGTCGTGCGGGTCAGCGGGGGAGGGCCATCATGACGACGGACGGCAGAGGGCCGGGCAGCCGCCGCTCGATCGCCGCGCAACTACGCCTGCTGGGCGTACGCGCCGGCGCGACGCTGCTGGTGCACGCCGGCCTCCGTCCGCTGGGATTCATCAGCGGTGGTCCGCACGCGGTGGTGCTGGCCCTGCGTGACGCGCTCGGTCCGGACGGCACGATCGTCGTGCCCACCCACACACCGGAGAACAGCGATCCCGCCCAGTGGCGCAACCCGCCGGTGCCGGCGGACTGGTGGCCGCTGATCCGCTCGGAGATGCCCGGCTTCGACCCGGCGATCACCCCGAGCCGGTTCATGGGGGCGCTCGCCGAGACGGTCCGCGGCTGGCCCGGCGCTCTGCGCAGCTCGCATCCCCAGGTGTCGTTCGCCGCGCTCGGGCCGGCCGCCGAGCAGGTGGTGACCGGGCACGCCCTGGCCGACATGCTCGGCGAGCAGTCCCCGCTGGGCCGGCTCTACGACCTGGACGCCGACGTGTTGCTGCTCGGTGTCGGCCACTGGGCGAGCACCTCGCTGCACCTGGCCGAATACCGCAGCACCGGCTCGCCCCGGGAGCGGGTCGGCGCTGCGGTGCGCACCGCCGACGGCGGCCGGGAATGGGTGTGGTGGCAGGACGTACGGCTCGACGCGGGTGACTTCGACGCGTTGGGCGTGGCCCTGGAGGCCACCGGAGAGGTTCGCACCGGCCCGGTGGGTGCCGGGACCGGCAGGTTGATGCGCCAGCGGGCGGCGGTCGACTTCGCGGTGCACTGGTTGGCCCGCAATCGGATGACGGAGGACGCATGACGGTGAGTGCCGAGGACTACCTGGCCGTGGTGACCGAGACGATCGGCCGGGTGGCCGAAAGCCAGCGGGAGGCGGTGGGGCGGGCCGCGGATCTGATCGCCGACGCCGTACGCGCCGACGGCGTGGTGCACGCGTTCGGCACCGGGCACTCGGAGGCCCTCGCCATGGAGATCGCCGGCCGGGCGGGCGGTCTGGTGCCGACCAACCGGATCGCGCTGCGCGACCTGGTGCTGCTCGGCGGCGAACCGGCCGATCGGTTGGGCCCGATGCTGGAACGGGACCCGTCGGTCGCGCACCGCCTCTACGAGCTGGCGCCGGTGCGGCCCACCGACGTCTTCGTGCTCGCCTCGAACTCCGGGGTCAACGGCGCGATGGTGGAGTTCGCCACGCTGGTCAAGGAACGTGGCCACGGGCTGGTCGCGATCACCTCGGCGCAGCACTCCGGTCGGATGACCTCCCGGCACCCGTCCGGGCGCAAGCTGGGCGACCTCGCCGACGTGGTGCTCGACAACGGCGCCCCGTACGGCGACGCGACGCTGCCGCTTCCCGGTGGTGGCGCGGTCGGCGCGGTCTCCTCGATCACCGCTGCGCTGCTCGCCCAGCAGATCACCGTGGAGGTGGTGGCGCGGTTGCTGGCAGCGGGGGAGCGGCCACCGGTCTACCTGTCGGCGAACATCCCGGACGGCGACGCGCACAACACGGCGTTGGAGGCCCGGTACGCAGGCCGCATCCGTCGCGGGTCCTGACGCCGCCGGACGGTGCTCACGGTCGCCCGGCATCGGCTGGTGCTGGTGACCGACCTGCGTCCCCGAGGTGAACGGAAGATGTTGTGAACCTGTTTCGCGCTCGGGCGGGTGGGGCATTGGCGTTGCTGCCGGCGGCCGGGACCGCCGGCAGTAGCGTCTCACCGGAGGTAGCGCGTGTCCAAGGAGACCGACAAGCAGCGTTGGCAGCGCAATTTCGCCGACCTGCTCCAGGAGTTGCGGGTCGCACAGACCGGCGTGCAGATCCTCTTCGCCTTCCTGCTCACCCTGCCGTTCAGCAACGGGTTCACCGAGACCACGGAGTTCCAGCGGGACGTCTACATCGTGGCGTTGCTCGCGGCGGCCGCCGCCACCGCGCTGATCATCTCGCCGGTGGCGTTCCACCGGGCGTTGTTCCGGCAGGGGCGCAAGCCGGAGCTGGTGCGCTTCGCGCACCGGATGGCCACCGGTGGTCTCGCCTTCATGCTGATCGCGATGGTCAGCGCGGTGCTGCTGATCACCGACTTCGTGCTGGACCGGCCGATCGCCTTCCTGCTCAGCGCGCTGACCGGCCTCTGGTTCCTGATGTTCTGGGTGATCCTGCCGTTCGCCCGGCGCAGCTGGGGTGAGGACGACGTCGACGACGATGACGACGACCCGGACGCGATCGCCGGTCGCTGATCGCTGATCGCGCAGATCTTCACGCAGCGCTACCCCTGGGTAACAACCGGGGGTAGCGTGGCGGGTAGTCGCGCACGTCGACGCAGCCGCACCGAGCTTCGAGGGGGCAGCCGTGACCACGACGCAGGACGGCCGACCGGCACCGGACGGCCCCGACTCCGACGCCGCGCCCAGCACCGCCGGTGCCGCGGCCCCGTTGCCCAAGGAGGCCGGGCAGGTCTCCGAGAAGGAGGCCCGGCAGGTCGCCGAGGCCGCCCGTGAGTCCACCTGGGACCGACCCAGCTTCGGCAAGGAGTTGTTCCTCGGTCGGTTCCGGCTCGACCTGATCGACCCGTGGCCCCGGTCCGACCCGGACGACGTGGCGCGCGCCGAGGAGTTCCTCGGTCGGTTGCGCGCCTTCCTGACGACCGAGGTCGACGGCGCCGCCATCGAACGCGACGCGTCCATTCCGGACTCGGTGTTCCACGGTCTGGCCGACCTCGGCGCGTTCGGCATGAAGATCGACCGGAAGTACGGCGGGCTCGGGCTGAGCAACCTGCACTACTGCCGGGCGCTGATGCTGGCCGGGTCGGTCAGCCCGGCCATCGGCGCCCTGCTCTCGGCGCACCAGTCGATCGGGGTGCCACAGCCGCTGAAGATGTTCGGCACCGCCGAGCAGAAGCAGCTCTTCCTGCCCCGCCTCGCCGCCGGTGAGGTGTCCGCGTTCCTGCTCACCGAGCCCGATGTCGGCTCCGACCCCGCCCGCCTGGGCACCGTCGCCGAGCCGACCGAGGACGGCACCGGCTACCGGCTCAACGGGGTGAAGCTCTGGGCCACCAACGGCATCGTGGCCACCCTGCTGGTGGTGATGGCCCGGGTGCCCGCCACCGAGGGGCGTCGGGGCGGGATCACCGCGTTCGTGGTGGAGGGCGACAGCGAGGGCATCACCGTCGAGCGGCGCAACGAGTTCATCGGCCTGCGCGGCCTGGAAAACAGCCTCACCCGGTTCCACGACGTGTTCGTACCCGCCGAGAACGTCATCGGCGGCGAGGGCAAGGGTCTGAAGATCGCCCTGACCACGCTGAACACCGGCCGGCTCTCGCTGCCGGCGATGTGCGTGGGCGCCGGCAAGTGGGCGCTGAACGTGGCCCGGGGCTGGGCGGCCGACCGGGTCCAGTGGGGCCGGCCGGTGGGCGAGCACGAGGCGGTCGCGCAGAAGTTGTCCTTCATCGCCGCCACCACGTACGGCATGGAGACCATGCTGGACCTCTGCTGCCTGCTCGCCGACGACGACCGCAACGACATCCGGATCGAGGCGGCGCTGGTCAAGCTGTACGCCAGCGAGATGGCCTGGAAGATCGCCGACGAGCTGATCCAGATCCGGGGCGGGCGCGGCTACGAAACGGCCGACTCGCTGGCCGCCCGTGGCGAACGCCCGGCCGCCGTCGAACAGATGCTGCGCGACCTGCGGATCAACCGGATCTTCGAGGGCTCCACCGAGATCATGCATCTGCTGATCGCCCGGGAGGCGGTCGACGCCCACCTGTCGGTGGCCGGCGACATCATCGACCCGGACGCGGGGCTGGGCCGCAAGGCACGGGCCGGCGCCCGAGCCGGTGCCTTCTACGCGAAGTGGCTGCCCACCCTCGCGGTGGGTCGGGGGCAGAGGCCCTCGGCGTACGCCGAGTTCGGGCCGCTCGCCGCGCACCTGCGCCAGGTCGAGCGCTCGTCGCGCAAGCTGGCCCGCTCGACGTTCTACGCGATGTCCCGCTGGCAGGGAAAGATGGAGCGTAAGCAGGCGTTCCTGGGCCGTGTGGTGGACATCGGCGCCGAGTTGTTCGCGATGTCCGCGGTCTGTGTCCGGGCCGTCGCCGAACGGGACAGCCGACCGGAAAACGTGGAGCTGGCCGACCTGTTCTGTCGGCAGGCGCGGGTGCGGGTGGACGCCCTGTTCGCCGCACTGTGGGACAACACCGACTCGGTCGACACCTCGGCGGCGAAGCGGATCCTCGCCGGCCGCTACGCGGGTCTGGAGGAGGGTGTGCTCACCCCTTCCGACGAACTGCCGTGGGTGGCCGGCTGGTCACCCGGCCCGTCCACCGCCGAGGACGTCCGCCGCCGCATCCCACCGAAGCCGTAAGCCGGGCTGGTCGTTGGCCGGGCTGGTCGTCGGCCGTGCTTGTTGGTGGCCGTGCTTGTTGGTGGCCGTGCTTGATGTCGGCCGTGCTCGTTGGGGCCCGCGTCGTTGGCGCCGGTCAGCGGGCGACCGCCCAGGCAGCGCCCGGCCAGGATCAGGCCGTTGAGCCGGCCAGCGCCAGGTACGCCGCAGGGGGGATCTTCCTGCCCCGGCGCACGAAGGAGACCAGGACGGCGGCGTAGCCGAGCAGCAGGACGGCGATGACGAGGAGGAAGTAGAACACCCGAAGACCTAGCGGCTCCTGCCGCGCAGGCCGAGTTGGCGTAGCTCCAACGCGGCGAGGGCGTCAACGGTGGCGTCGTCGCCACGTCGCCACGCCTCGGCGACGTCCGGCGCGATCCGGGTCAGCTTGCCCAGCGGCTGGGTGGCCAGCGCGCGCAGGGCGAGCAGGTCCCGGCCGGCTGGTCCGACGGCCAGCTTCGCCGCTGACCCGGCCCGGCGCATCCAGCGCACCCGCAGCGGCAGCCAGCCGAGCAGCACGATGCCGAGCGGGAAGATCAGGACCGCGATGGCGAGGGCGAGGGCGAGCTGGTCGACCAGGTGCTGCTGGTCGCGGCCGGCGTCGGCGAGCCCCCGGGCCGCGTCGGCGGCCCGCTGGAAGGGTGCGGTCAGCTCGTCGCCGACCAGCGGGACCCGGCGGACCTTGCCGCCCGCGTCGGCGAGGTTGTCGGCGAGGCCGCTGCCCGCGCCCTCCAGCTTCTGCCCCGGTACGGCGAGCTTCTGCACCAGGTCGTGCAGCCACAGCGCGCCGCGGATCGCCACGTACACCCAGGCGACGACGAGCAGGTCGGTGAGCAACTGACGGGCGGCGGTCGGAAACCGATCGGCATAGATTTTCACGCCGGACAGCGTGTCACGGACGGCTCGGTGTGGCACCCGTCAGATCAGCCGGCGGGACGGCCCGGGCGGCCAGGGCAGGCAGCAACATCGGGGATATTGCTGCCTCGCTGTCGAATGAGGCAGCAACATCGGGGATATTGCTGCCTCAAGGCGCGGCGACCAGTCCGCGATGTTGAGTCAGCGGACGCAGGTCGGGCAGGTGCCGAAGATTTCCAGGGTGTGGCTGACGTCGGCGTACCCGTGCTGGGCGGCGACCCGGTCGGCCCAGCTCTCCACCGCCGGGCCGGCCACCTCGACTGTGCGCCCGCAGGCCCGGCAGACCAGGTGGTGATGGTGCCCCTCGCTGCACCGGCGGTAGAGGTGCTCGCCGCCGGGTGGGCGCATCACGTCGATCTCGCCGGCGTCGGCGAGCCCCTGCAGGGTGCGGTAGACGGTGGTGAGGCCGACCCGCTCGCCGCGCTGCCGCAGCATGGCGTGCAGGTCCTGGGCGCTGTGGAAGCCCTCCATCTCGCCCAGCAGCGCGCTCACCGCCGAGCGCTGCCGGGTGTTGCGCACCGCGGCGGTGCTCTCGCTCATGATCCCTCCCCGGCGTGGCTGACCGCGTCTGCCACGATGTGCGCGACGTGCTCGTCGACCAGGCTGTAGGCGATCTCCCGACCGCGGCGGGAGCCTCGCACCACTCCCGCGCCTCGCAGCACCCGCAGGTGCTGGGAGACCAACGGTTGTGCGGCACCGAGCTTCTCCACCAGCTCGTGCACGCACCGCTCACCGCCGGCCAGCTCGCTGACGATGGCCAGCCGGATCGGCGCGGACAGAGCGCGGAGCAACTCGCTGGCCCCGTCGAACCCGTCGTAGCCCGTCGCGCTGGTCATTCCGCAACGGTACCCATTACCACCGACGCTTCGCTGATCAGGATCAGCTCAGCACGACCTCGTGCGGCTCCGGCGTCGGAGCGTCGGTCGGTGTCGCCCGGCGGCGCAACGTCCGCCAGACGCCGCCGGCCACGGCCACGACCAGGAACGAGGCGATCGCCACCAGCACCACCGAGGCGCCCGGCGCGGTGTCCGCCGTAGCCGCCACCCAGACACCGGAACCGGCGGCGAAGAACCCGAGCGCCATCGCGGCGACCATCGTGCTGCGGAAGCCCCGGGTCACCTGCTGGGCGGTGGCGACCGGCACCACCATCAGCGCGCTGATCAGGAGCACCCCGACAGCCCGCATTGCGATGGTCACGGTGACCGCGGTGGCGACCGCGATCAGCAGGTTCAGCGTGCGCACCGGCAGGCCGGAGACCCGGGCGTACTCCTCGTCGTGGCTGACCGCGAAGAGCGCCGGGCGCAACGCGATCATGGTGACCAGGATCGCCGCGCCGAGCACCGCGATGGTGACCAGGTCGTCGGGCGAGATGGTGGTCAGCGACCCGAACAGGTAGGCGTTGAGGTTCGCGCTGGTCGCGTCCGAGAGGCCGACGAGCAGGACGCCGCCCGCGATGCCGCCGTAGAAGAGCAGGGCCAGGGCCAGGTCACCGGACGTACGCCCTCGGGCGCGGACCACCTCGATGGCGATCGCGCCGATGGTGGCGGCGATCACCGCGACCAGCACCGGTGAGCGGTTGAGCAGCAGGCCTGCCCCGACGCCGGTCAGCGCCACGTGCCCGACACCGTCGCCGATCAACGCCAGCCGGCGTTGCACCAGGTAGATGCCGAGCGCCGGCGCGGCCAGGCCGATCACCAGCGCGCCGATCAGGGCACGCTGCATGTAGGGGTACTGGAAGAGTTCCATGCGTCAGTTGCTCCACAGCCCGGCGGGCTCGTCGTAACAGTGCGGGTGCACGTGGTCGTGGTCGGGCTCCGCGTGATGGCCCGCCGGGTCCGGCACCGCGCCGTCGTGGACGATGCCACCCTCGTGGACGACGACCGCCCGGCTGATCACCGGTCGCAGCGGGCCCAGCTCGTGGGCGACCAGCAGCACCGTCCCACCGTTGCCGACGAAGTCGCGCAGCGCGCCGGCGAATGCCTCCTGGCTGGCCGCGTCCACCCCGGCGGTGGGCTCGTCGAGGACCAGCAGCTCCGGTTCACCGGCCAGGGCGCGGGCGATCAGGGTGCGCTGCTGCTGGCCGCCGGAGAGCGTGGACACCGGGTCGCCCGCCCGGTCGGCGAGCCCGACCGCGAGCAGTGCGGCGTCCACGGCGGCCCGGTCGGCTCGACCCGGCGGGCGGAGCACCCCCCGGCGGGCCAGCCGGCCGGAGGCCACCACCTCGCGGACGGTGGCTGGCACGCCGCCGCCGGCGCCCAGGCGCTGCGGGACGTACCCGATGCGCGCCCACTGCCGGAACCGGCGCAACGGCCGGTCGAAGAGGGCGACCGAGCCGGCGCTGAGTGGCACCAGCCCGAGCACGGCGCGGATCAGGGTGGACTTGCCGGAGCCGTTCGCGCCGAGCACCGCGACCACCTCTCCGGCGGTCACGGTGAGCGAGATGTTCCGGAGCACGGGGCGGCCGTCGTAGCCGACCACCCCGTGCTCGACGGTGATGACAGGTGAGGTCACGAGCAGCTCAAGGCCGTCTGCAGGGTCTGCAGGTTGGTACGCATCACCGAAAGGTAGTCCCCGTTGCTGCCAGCGGCGAGCCCTTCGATCGGGTCCAGCACCGCGGTCTTCGCGCCGACCTGACCGGCGATGGTCTCGGCGACCTTCGGGCTGACCAGCGTCTCGAAGAAGATCGTGGTGGCCTGGTGCTCCTTCGCCTCCTCGATCACGTGCGCGAGCCGCTGCGGGGAGGGCTCGACGTCCGGGCTCAGCCCGGTGATGCCGACCTGGTCGAGCTGGTAGCGGTCGGCGAGGTAGCCGAACGCGGCGTGGCTGGTGACGATCTCGCGCCGCTGGCAGGTCGCCAGGCCCTGCTTGAACTCCCCGTCCAGGGTCGTCAGGTCGGCGCGCAGCGCCGCGGCGCGGGCGGTGTAGTCGGCGGCGTGGGCCGCGTCGGCCTTGCCGAGCCGCTGCGCGAGCTGGTCGCCGATGCCGGCCAGCCGGGTCGGGTCGAGCCAGACGTGCGGGTCCTTGCCGCCGCTCTCCTCGGCGTGCCCCTCCTCGCCCTCGTGGTCGTGCCCGCCGGCGGACGCGTCCAGCAGCGGCTGCACGCTGGTCACGTCGAACGCCCGGTCGCCACCGTTCTGCGCGACGGCGTCGTCCACCGCCGGCTGGAAGCCCTTGAGGTAGACGATCAGCTCCGCGTCGCTGACCTGGCCGACCTGGCTCGGGTTGAGCTCCAGGTCGTGTGGCTCGGCACCCGGCTTGGCCAGGTTGGTCACCCGGACCGCGTCGCCGCCGATCCGCTCGGCCAGGAACTGGAGGGGGTAGAACGCGGCCACCACGTCGACCCGTTGGGGGTCGGCGCCGGCGGCGTCGCCGCTGGAGCAGCCGGCCCCGGCACCCAGGGCGAGGAGGGCGGTCGCGGCGGCCAGGACACGGTACGTGGCGCGGTTGGTCATGTCGTCAACTGTCCGTGGCAACGATAATGATTGTCAAAAACGCATGATTGCATGTCAGAGCAGCTTGGCGAGGCCCACCGTCACCAGCAGGGCCAGCATCACCAGTCGAATCAGGCGGGTCTGCGGCGCCTGAACCGCCCAGGTCGTCGCCAACAGGGCGATCAGGCCCGCGGCGAGCGCGAGCGTCAGCAGCCCGCCGATCACCCCGGGCGTGAAGAACGCCACCAGCACCACCACCAGGGTGAGCAGGAACACCGACGTCGGGTTCGCCCCGGCCAACCGGGCGAGCAGGGGGCGCTGCGTACGCTGCATCCCACAGACTCTACGAGGAGGGACCACCGTTGCTGGTGACCAACCGGTTCGTGGTCGACGTCGATGTCGCCGACGACTTCACCGAACGGGCGCACGCCGCCCTCACCGCCCTGGCCGCCTGCCGCGGCTACCTGCGCGGTCAACTGGTCCGGGCGCTCGACGACCCCCGGCACTGGTCGCTGGTCACCGAATGGGAGTCGGTCGGCACGTACCGGCGGGCCCTGGGGGCCTTCGAAGTCAAGGTCAGCGCCGTGCCGCTGCTCGCCGAGTCGGTCGACGAACCCTCCGCGTACGAGGCACTGGCGACCGCGGCGCCCGGAGGAGCGGTGGTCGTCGCCGAGAGTGATCGGGCTGCGGGTCCTTACCGCTGAGCCGCCGGACACTACGCTGCTCCTATGACCGCACCCGCCCCGCCACCCGGTCCCGGGGTGGCTCCGCCGTTCGCCGCGCCGCCCACCGAGGGTCGCCGGACTCGGCTCTGGATCGGCCTCGGCGTCGGCGCGCTCGCCGTGGTGCTCTGCTGTGGCGGGGGCGGCACCGCCGTCGTCGGCCTGGCCGTCAGCGGCGTGCAGGCGATCCGGGAGCAGGCCCGCACCGTGACCGGTGACTACTACCAGGCGCTGGTCGAGCGGGACTACGGGCGGGCGTACGAGCAGCTCTGCGACGACGCGCAGCGGCGTGAGTCCCGGCCCGAGTTCGAGCGGCGAGCCTCCGCCGAACCTCAGGTCTCGGCGTTCCGCGTGGGTGAGGTGGACACCACCAGCCTGACCGTGCCGGTCGACGTGACACTCGCCGGTGGTGACCGGGAGCAGCAGCAGGTCAGGCTCGGGCAGGACGGGGAGACCGGCGGCGTGGAGGTCTGCGGGGTGAGCTGACCCGCCCCCGGTATTCTGCTGGGCTCAGGGCGGCGGTGGTCGTACCGTTGTCCTGAACTGACCGTTCCATCCACATCTCGCCCCCGCCGACCGCCAGCCGGCGTAGGAGGAAACATGCCAGCCGACCGTATCGACGCCGTCGTCAGCCTCGCCAAGCGACGAGGCTTCGTCTTCCCCTCCAGCGAGATCTACGGAGGCACCCGATCGGCGTGGGACTACGGTCCGCTCGGCGTGGAGCTCAAGGAGAACGTCCGCCGGCAGTGGTGGAAGACCATGGTCCAGCAGCGCGACGACGTCGTGGGCCTGGACTCCGCGGTGATCCTGTCCCGCAAGGTGTGGGAGGCGTCCGGTCACATCGCCGAGTTCGTCGACCCGCTCACCGAGTGCCAGTTCTGCCACAAGCGCTTCCGGGCGGACCACCTGGAGGAGGCGTACGCGGAGAAGCACGGCAAGCCGCTCACCTCACTGGCCGAGCTGAACTGCCCCAACTGCGGCAACAAGGGCACCTTCACCGAGCCGAAGATGTTCAACGGCCTGATGAAGACCTACCTGGGCCCGGTGGAGAGCGACGAGGGGCTGCACTACCTGCGCCCGGAAACCGCGCAGGGCATCTTCGTCAACTACAAGAACGTCGAGACGGTCGCCCGCAAGAAGCCGCCCTTCGGCATCGCGCAGACCGGCAAGTCGTTCCGCAACGAGATCACCCCGGGCAACTTCATCTTCCGCACCCGCGAGTTCGAGCAGATGGAGATGGAGTTCTTCGTCGAGCCGGGCACCGACGAGCAGTGGCACGAGTACTGGCTCCAGGAGCGCTGGAACTGGTACCTCGACCTCGGCCTCTCGGCGGACAATCTGCGCCTCTTCGAGCACCCCGCCGAGAAGCTCTCGCACTACTCGAAGCGGACGGTGGACATCGAGTACCGCTTCCAGTTCGGCGGCACCGAGTTCGCCGAGCTGGAGGGGGTTGCCAACCGCACCGACTTCGACCTCTCCACGCACAGCAAGCACTCGGGCGTCGACCTGTCGTACTTCGACCAGACCAAGAGTGAGCGCTGGATGCCGTACGTCATCGAGCCGGCCGCCGGTCTGACCCGTGCGGTGCTCGCCTTCCTGCTGGAGGCGTACGACGAGGACGAGGCACCGAACACCAAGGGCGGCGTGGACAAGCGCACCGTGATGCGGTTCGACCCGCGACTCGCCCCGGTCAAGGTGGCGGTGCTGCCGTTGTCCCGCAACGAGGCGCTGTCGCCGAAGGCCAAGGATCTCGCGACGCTGCTGCGCAAGCGCTGGGTGGTCGAGTTCGACGACTCGCAGGCGATCGGCCGCCGCTATCGCCGGCAGGACGAGATCGGCACCCCGTTCTGCGTGACTGTCGACTTCGACACGCTGGACGACAACGCCGTGACGGTGCGCAACCGGGACACGATGGCCCAGGAGCGGGTCTCCCTGGACCAGGTTGAGCGTTACCTGATCGAGCGTCTGCCCGGCTGCTGAGGCTGCGTGCACGGGGCCTCGGCCGACGCGATAAGCGCCGGTCGGGGCCCCGTACACTTGTCCGGTGACTGTCTCGACCATGCCCGCGCTGCGCCCGTTGACTCTCGGGCCGTACCAGGTGTGGCCGCCGGTGGTGCTCGCGCCGATGGCCGGGATCACCAACGTCGGGTTCCGCCGGCTCTGCCGTGAGCAGGGCGGCGGCATCTACGTCTGCGAGATGATCACCACTCGGGCTCTGGTCGAGCGCAACCCGAAGACGCTGCGCATGATCACGTTCGGCGACGACGAGAAGCCGCGCAGCCTCCAGCTCTACGGCACCGACCCGGAGATCACCGCGGCCGCCGTCCGGATCGTCGTCGAGCGCAACCTGGCCGATCACATCGACCTCAACTTCGGCTGCCCGGTCCCCAAGGTCACCCGGCGTGGCGGCGGCGCGGCGTTGCCGTGGCGACGCCGGCTCTTCGCCCGACTGGTGCGGGCCGCGGTGGACGCCGCGTCACCGGCCGGAGTGCCGGTCACTGTCAAGATGCGCAAGGGCATTGACGACGACCACCTGACGTACGTCGAAGCGGGGCTCGCCGCCCAGGAAGCCGGCGTGGCCGCGGTGGCCCTGCACGGGCGGACGGCGGCGCAGCGCTACTCGGGCACCGCCGACTGGGACGCGATCGCCACCCTGAAGCAGGCCCTCGACGTGCCGGTGCTCGGCAACGGTGACATCTGGGAGGCCGACGACGCGCTGCGGATGGTCGCGCACACCGGCGTGGACGGCGTGGTCGTCGGGCGCGGCTGCCTGGGTCGGCCGTGGCTCTTCGCCGACCTGGAGGCCGCTTTCAACGGCCGGCCGGAGCGGCGACTGCCCAGCCTCGGCGAGGTGGCGGTGACCATGCGCCGGCACGCCGAGCTGCTGGTGGACCAGTTCGTGGCCGGTGCCCGCAACCCGGCCCGGGGCGAACGGGACGGCTGCACCGACTTCCGCAAGCACGTCGCCTGGTATCTCAAGGGCTTCCCGGTCGGTGGCGAGCTGCGCCGCTCGCTGGCGATGATCGAAAGCCTGGCCCAGCTCGACGACCTGCTCGGCAAGCTCGACCCCGCGGAGCCGTTCCCGATGACCGCCCTCGGGCAGCCGCGCGGGCGCACCAACTCGCCGGGCAAGGTCTCCCTGCCCGACGGGTGGCTGGCCAGCCGGGACGACGACACCGTCCCCGAGGGCGCCGAGATGGACGACTCCGGCGGCTGATCGAGCCTCCGACCGGTTGGGCGGAGACGCCCGGCGCGGCCATCCCTCCTCGGTCTCGTGGCGCTCGGCCTTTCCTCGACGATCCGCTCGCAGAGGCTGGGCAGATGAGTTCGGCGCCCTATCGAGCTGATGTCGTGAACGAATCACCAGCTCGCCTCGGTCGGCCATGCCCCTGATTCGTCTACGACATCAGCTCCAAAGGACCCGTGCCACAGCCAGTGGGGTGGCCTGCTGTGGTCGGGACGGCTTGGCCCGGTGGGCGGCCTGCCGTGGCGGGCGCTCTGGTCGGCTCGGACGACCCCTCGATCCGTCAGCGCCCGACGAGGGCGCGTGGACAGTGACCCGGTCATGCCGAAGGGCCGGTCCCCGTGGTGGGGGCCGGCCCTTCGTGGTGTGTCGGTCGCGGTCAGCTGGTGGCGTAGCCGCGGGTGGCGATCCAGTCGGCGAGGTGTTCGACGGTGACGTCGTAGGAGGCGGTGTTCGGGTCGGCGGAGTCGGCGATCTTGACGGTGTTGCCGTTGTCGCGGTAGCCGACGACGCTGATGTAGTGCCCGCCCTCGAACGAGTGGATACCACCATCGGTGTCAGTCGTGGTGCCGGCGATGTTGGCGACCACGGCCCGGCCGTCGTCAACGGTCTTGACGATGTCGGCGCGCAGCTTGTCGGTCTGCTTGGCGTCAGCATCCGGGGTGCTGATCTCCACGGACCGGTAGGCGTCGTTCTTGCCGGTCTCCTTGTTCAGCACGGGGGTGATGTCGTTGATGGAGTTGGTGCCGGCCTCGGTGGTGCCCATCTCCTTGGCCATCGCGTCGACGCTGATGTCCTTGCCCTGCACGCTCAGGGCGTTACGGGCGGCGGCGGGGCCGCAGTAGTAGAAGTTCGGCTGCGCCTCGTAGCGCACACCCAGCTGACGCTCACCCGACGGCTTGCGATCAGACTGCGTCTGAGTAGTGGGCTTGGCATCCGTCGCGGCGTACGCGGCGGTGATCGGTCCGACGATGGCGCCGCCGGTGAAGGCGAGGCCAGCGGCGGTGAGTGCGGTCTTACGAATCAGATCGGTACGCATGATGGCGTGCTCCTCTGCGATTGGGGGTGCACGGCACGCCCGGGGGGTGGGCGTGCCGCACGTGCAAGGGGGGAAAGTTTTGGAGGTTCTTGCCCGGTGGCCACAGGGGGCCGGCGTCGGGGAAGGGTGTGACGGCGCGGGGCGGCGGGTCATTCCACCTGGCCCCGGCTTGTGGTGCTCGGGGGTGCGGGGTGTGTAACCGGCTGGGCCGGCGAGTCATTCCGCCGGGCTTCCGGCCTGTGTGGCTCGGGGTGTAACCGGCCGGGCCGGCGAGTCATTCCGCCGGGCTTCCGGCCTGCGTGCTCCGGGGGATGTAACCGGGGCGGCCGGTCGGGTGTTCCCGGCGGCTGCCTCGCCCCACGACCCGAAAGTCGCGGTGGCATGCCAGGTATAACGACCCCGCCCGGCCCACGATTCCGCCCCCAGGGTGGCCCCGACCACGGGACGGCATCCGACAAAACGGACAGCCTGCCCGACCGGCCGCGCTCACCTCGCATGATCCACCCGGGTTTGGTGATGTCGGGGTATCCGGGCGGCCGGGATACCCCGACATCAAGGAAGCCGAGTAAATCCTGGCGGTTTGCGCGGTTTGTGCGGATCGAGAGTGTGCGACCGGGGCTCGCCGCGACTGCGGGCAGCGTCAGCGGGCTGTGTCAGCAGGCAGCGTCAGCGGGCCGTGTCAGTGGACGGCGGTGCCCGTCTGGGGAGTGTCGGTCTGGGGCGTGTCGCGCTGGGTGGGGATGGTGGCGGTGGTTGCCCAGGGGATGTCGGGCGCTCGGTGGAAGGTGATGCCGGCGGTTGCCCAGCGTGGGCCCTGGCTGGCCAGGCGGTCGCGGAAGTTGGCCCAGTCGTGGGTCGTCCGGGTGGACCAGCCCAACTCGGCGATGGCGGGGAGTCGGGGCAGGAGCAGGAACTCGATGTCGGCCAGTGAGGTGACCGATTCGGTCCAGAGCGGGGCCTCCACACCGAGAACCGCCTCGGCGGGTACGTCGGCGACGTGCGTACCCGGGTCCCAGTCGTACGCCTTTCGTACGTCGATCAGGCCGGCCCAGTCGTGCCCGATCGGGGTGTCCGGGGCGTACTTCATGTCCAGGTAGGCGTGGTTGCCGGGGGAGAGGATCAGCCGGGCGCCCTGACGTACGGCCTCGGCGGTGGTGGGGTCGGCGCCGGTGGTGCCCCACCACTGCAGGATCCGGCCGTCGAGGTGGGCGGCCGGTGCGAGCTGGTGCCAACCCACGACGGTCTTTCCGAGGTCGGCCACGATGCGCTGGACCCGCTCGACGAAACCGGTGTAGACCTCGCCGGTGACCTTGAACGCCTCGTCGCCGCCGATGTGCAGCCACGGCCCGGGGGTGAGCGCGGCCACCTCGCCCAGCACGTCGGCGATGAAGTCGTACGTCCGCTCGTCGGCTGGGTCGACGTAGCTGAAACCGACCTCGGTGCCGGTGTACGGAGGTGGCGCGATCTTGTCCGGTGCCAGCTCCGGGTACGCGACCAGCGCCGCGTTGGTGTGGCCGGGGAGGTCGATCTCCGGGACGACAGTGATGTGGCGGTCGGCCGCGTAGGCGACGATCCGCTGGTAGTCGGCCTTCGTGTAGTGCCCGCCGGGGCCGCCGCCGACCTCGGTCGCCCCACCGACGGTGGTCAGCCTCGGCCAGGAGTCGACGGCGATCCGCCAGCCCTGGTCGTCGGTGAGGTGCAGGTGCAGGTGGTTGAGCTTGTAGCGGGCCAGGTGGTCGATCACCCGCAGCGCGTCCTCGACGGCGAAGAAGTGCCGCGCGACGTCGAGCATCGCGCCCCGGTACGGGAAGCGGGGTGCGTCGGTGATCGTCCCGCCGGGCAGCGCCCAGTGCTCGGTGACCGGGGTGGGGCTCTCGATCGCCGCCGGCAACAGTTGGCGCAGGGTCTGCACGCCGTAAAAGAGGCCGGTGGCGGTGACGGCGGTGAGGCGTACCCCGTCGGGGGCGACGTCGAGCCGGTAGCCCTCCGCGCCGAGGTCGGCGGCCTCGTCCAGCACCAACGCTATGCCGCCGACCGGCCCTGGCCCGGCGGCGTCGGCGACCGGCAGCGAGTGGGCGGCGGCGTCGGTGACCGGGAGCGGGTAGCCGGTGGCCGGGCGCAGCAGCTCGGCGAGGTGCTCGGCGACGGCCAGCGCGGCCGGGTCGGCGCTGACCACGATGACCGCTTCGGCCGGCAGCACCCAGTCCCCGGTCGGGTCCGGCTGGACCTGCTGCGGGGCGGGCACGACGTCGGCGAGCCGGCGCGTGGTCGCCGCGGTGAGCACCGTGACCGCGCTCTGCTCGGCCGCGCGGGCCAGAGTGGCCGCGTCCGGCTCCTCCGCCGGCAGTGGCGCGGGGACGGCGGTGGGGCTGGGGGAGGGGGTGGTCGGCACGGCGGCGACTCCGGGGGGTGTATTCGCGTCGGTTATGGCAAAAGCGACGTTCACCGGCTGGCGTGCCATCCAGCGTACGGCGCGCGGCCGGGATGCGTGATGGTGCGCATGGAAGCGTTCCCAAAAACCGGTACGAACACGGATAGTCGTGATGGCTGTGCCAATTGTCACCGAACGGTCCCAGGTCGCTCGATGTTCGCTTAACCTTCGCCCACCGATCGGCGTCGACCCGGGGATTACCGGTGGTCCGCTGCGGGGTAGAAGAAAACTGAACCTTCGTTAAGTGTCAATCCGGCGCGTGTGTTGTGGAGGCTCTGGTGGCAGCGCAAGAGACCGTCGATCACAAGTACGTCTACGACTTCTCTGAAGGAAACAAGGATCTCAAGGACCTGCTCGGCGGCAAGGGGGCCAACCTCGCCGAGATGACCAACCTCGGCCTGCCCGTTCCGCCCGGCTTCACCCTCACCACCGAGGCCTGCAAGGCGTACCTCGCGACGGGCCAGCAGCCGGACGGGCTCGCCGGTCAGATCGAGGCGCACCTGGAATCGTTGGAGCGCGCGATGGGCAAGCGTCTCGGCGACCCGCAGGATCCGCTGCTGGTCTCCGTCCGCTCCGGCGCCAAGTTCTCCATGCCGGGCATGATGGAGACAGTCCTCAACGTCGGCCTCAACGACCAGAGCGTGGTCGGGCTCTCCGCGCAGGCCGGCGGGAACGACAGGTTCGCCTGGGACTCCTACCGCCGCCTCATCCAGATGTTCGGCAAGACCGTCTGCGAGGTGCCGGGCGAGGAGTTCGAGCACGCGCTGGACGAGGCCAAGAGCGCCAAGGGCACCCACAACGACCTGGACCTGGACGCCGACGACCTCCGTGGGCTGGTCGACGCGTACAAGAAGATCTTTTTGAAGCACACCGGTCGGGAGTTCCCGCAGCAGCCGCGCGAACAGCTCGACCTGGCCATCCGGGCGGTCTTCGAGTCGTGGAACGCCGAGCGCGCGGTGCTCTACCGTCGCCAGGAGCGGATCCCGACCGACCTCGGCACCGCGGTCAACGTGGTGACCATGGTGTTCGGCAACCTCGGCCCGGATTCCGGCACCGGCGTCGCGTTCACCCGTGACCCGGCCAGTGGCGCGCAGGGCATCTACGGCGACTACCTGGCCAACGCGCAGGGCGAGGACGTCGTCGCCGGCATCCGCAACACCGTGCCCCTGCAGGAGCTGGAACAGCTCGACAAAACCTCCTACGACCAGCTGCTCGGCATCATGGCTCGGCTGGAGGAGCACTACAAGGACCTCTGCGACATCGAGTTCACCATCGAACGCGGCAAGCTCTGGATGCTGCAGACGCGGGTCGGCAAGCGCACCGCCGCCGCCGCGTTCGTCATCGCGGGGCAACTCGTCGACGAGGGTCTGATCGACCTGGACGAGGCACTGCACCGGGTCAACGGGGCGCAGCTGGCCCAGCTGATGTTCCCCCGTTTCCAGCTCGATCACGACTTCCAGCCGGTCGCCAAGGGCATCGGCGCCTCGCCCGGCGCGGCGTCCGGCACTGTGGTCTTCACCTCCGCGCGGGCCGTCGAGATGGCCGCCGAGGGCAAGTCGGTGATCCTGGTCCGCCGGGAGACCAACCCGGACGACCTGAACGGCATGATCGCCGCCCAGGGCATCCTCACCTCGCGCGGCGGCAAGACCAGCCACGCGGCGGTGGTGGCTCGCGGCATGGGTAAGACCTGCGTCTCCGGTGCCGACGAGATCGAGGTGAACGTCCCGGCGAAACGCTTCACCGTAGCCGGGCAGACCGTCAACGAGGGCGACGTCGTGTCCATCGACGGCACCACCGGCAAGGTCTACCTGGGCGAGGTGCCGGTCATGCCGTCGGAGGTGGTGCAGTACTTCGAGGGCAGCCTCGACCCGGAGCACATCGACAACGCGCTGGTCCGGGCCGTACACCGGATCATGACGCACGCCGACGGCAAGCGGCGGCTCGCGGTCCGCACGAACGCCGACACCGGCGCGGACGCCGCCCGGGCCCGGCGCTTCGGCGCCGAGGGCATCGGGCTGTGCCGCACCGAGCACATGTTCCTCGGCGACCGGCGGGAGCTGGTCGAGCGGCTGATCCTGGCCCGCGCCCCGGGCGAGCGGGAAGCGGCGTTGGAGGCGCTGCTGCCGTTGCAGCGGGCCGACTTCGAGGAGATCTTCCGCGAGATGGACGGCCTGCCGGTCACCGTCCGGCTGATCGACCCGCCGCTGCACGAGTTCCTGCCTCCGTTGGAGCAGCTCGCGGTCAACGTCGCGGTCGCCCAGGAACGGGGCGAGGACGTGGCCAAGGAGGAGGCGCTGCTCGCCGCCGTCCGGCGGATGCACGAGGAGAACCCGATGCTCGGGCTGCGGGGCGTCCGCCTCGGCCTGGTCATCCCCGGCCTGTTCGCGATGCAGGTCCGGGCCATCGCCGAGGCTGCCGTCGCCTGCGCCCGTGGTGGCGGGGTGGCCAAGCCGGAGATCATGGTGCCGCTGGTCGGGGCCGTGCAGGAGCTGGAGACCGTCCGCGCCGAGGCCGAGAAGATCATCGCGGAGGTGGTCGGGGACAGCGGGGTCGAGGTGCTGATCGGCACCATGATCGAGGTGCCCCGGGCGGCGCTGACCGCCGGGCAGATCGCCGAGGCGGCCGAGTTCTTCTCCTTCGGCACCAACGACCTGACCCAGATGGGCTGGGGCTTCTCCCGCGACGACGTCGAGGGCGCGTTCTTCTGGCGATACCTGGAGCTGGGCATCTTCGGCATCTCGCCGTTCGAGTCGATCGACCGTGACGGGGTCGGGCGGCTGGTGCGGATCGCCGCCGAGGAGGGCCGGGCCGCCCGTCCGGGGCTGAAGCTCGGCGTCTGTGGCGAGCACGGCGGCGACCCCGACTCGGTGCACTTCTTCCACGAGGTTGGCCTGGACTACGTGTCCTGCTCGCCGTTCCGGGTGCCGGTGGCTCGGCTGGAGGCCGGTCGGGCCGTGGTGGAGACCGGCGGGTCGGACAGCCGCTGACGTGGGCCGGCGGCGGACCGGTGACCCGGTCCGCCGCCGCGCCGCCGTGGTCAGCCGCGGCGATGCTGTGGTAGCAGCAGGCTGACTGTCGCGATAGCCAGGCCGATCCCGGCTGCCATGAGGAAGACCAGGTCGTAGCCGGCGGCGAGGGCGGCAGGAGTGCCTGCGTCGGCGGCGTCTGTTCCGACCTTGGCGCTGGCGGCTGTGGCGAGTACGGCCAGGGCTATCGAGCCACCTATCTGGCTGGCGGTGTTGGCCAGGCCGCCGATGATGCCCGCGTCGCCTTCGGGTGCGTCGGCGGTGGCCGCAGCCATCAGGGTGGGGAAGGTCAGGCCGATGCCGACGGCGATGAGGAGCGTGGGTCCGAGCATGCTTGTGACGTAGTCGCTGTCCGTGTGGGCCTGGGCGAGCCAGCCGAAGCCGGCCACGAAGCAGACGCTGCCGGCCAGCACCAGAGGGCGTGCACCGGTTCGGGGCAGCAGGTTGGCGGACAGTCGCGCGATCACCACGAACACCACCGCCGCGGGTGTCTGCCCGAGCCCGGCTTCAAGAGCGCTGTAACCGAGTGCGTTCTGCATGAACAGCGACGTGAAATACCACATTGCGATGGCGATCCCGCCGAACAGCAGCAACATGGCGTTGCTGACGGTCACGGTCCGGATCCTGAACAGCCGCAGGGGCACCATCGGCTGGGTGGCGACACGCGCCTCCACCACGGCGAAGACGACGAGCAGGAGCAGGCCCGCCACGGCTGGCCCGAGAACCCGCACGGACATCCAGCCTTGGTCGGCACTCTGCATGACCCCGTAGATCAACGCGGCCAGCCCCGCCGTGCCCGTGACCGCGCCACCGAGGTCGAGCGGTTCTCGCCGGCTGGCTCGCGTACGGACCAGCGACATCATGGCCAGCACGATCAGCACGGCGCCGATCGGTACGTTGATGAGGAAGACCCACCGCCACGACAGGCCCGTGGTGATGGCACCGCCGGCGAGCGCGCCGGCCATCCCGCCCACACCGCCCGAGGCGGACCACGCCCCGAACGCCCGGGCCCGCGCCTGCGGCTCGGTGAAGTAGGTGTTGATCACGGCCAACGTGGCCGGGGCCAGCATGGCGGCGCCCACACCCTGCGCGACGCGGGCCCCCACCAGGATCTCCGGAGCGGTTGCCAGGCCACCGACCACACTTGAGGCGGAGAACAGGAACAGCCCGGCGACCAGCATCCGGCGCAGGCCGAACAGATCGGCGGCCCGGCCACCCAGCAGCATGAAGCCGGCGAAAGTAAGCACGTACCCATTCACCACCCAGGCCAGGCCGGTGGCGGTGAAGCCGAGATCCCGCTGGACCGAGGGCAGCGCGACATTGACGATGGAGACGTCCAGGATCACCATGAACTGGCAGGCGCATGCCAGCGCCAGGACCATCCAGGAGGATCCGGCCTGCAGCCTGGCCCGCTGAGTTGCGGTGCTGGTGCTTGTCATGACTTCTCTCCCTGCCTACCCGCCGCTCACGCGGTCCGGGAGGCTGCTCCGGCGAGAGCTCCCTGGCTGTTTCCGTCACCCACGACGGCATCGGTGACGACGCGGTCGCCCAGCAGCTGAAGTGTGATCTTGGCTAGCCGAAGTCCCTGGTACCTGGCCGCGTCCAGCGCCGCGGCATCGGGGCCGTCTCCGTTCGGGCTGGCCACATGCGACGTTCCGTAGGGGTTGCCGCCTGCGGCGGACACGACCGGATCGGTGAATCCGGGCGGCACGATCAGCGATCCCCAGTGGTAGAAGACGTTGCTTAGCGACAAGATCGTTGCCTCGCTGCCACCGTGCCGGTTGAACGCCGAGGTGAAGGCGGTCACCGGCTTGTTGGCCAGTTTCCCCTCCCGCCACAGCCCGCCGGCCTGGTCGATGAACTGCTTGAGCTGCGCGGCCGGCGCGCCGAATCGACTCGGCGTCCCGAAGGCGTACGCGTCGGCCCATGCCAGGTCCTCGAGGGATGCCTGGGCAATAGACGCGGTCGCGTCGGCGTGCCGCCGCCACTGCGGGTTCTGGTCGATCGCGTTGTCGGGTGCCAGCTCGGCGACCCGCCGCAGCCGCACGACGGCCCCGGCCGAGGCGGCCCCCTCGGCGACGGCCTCTGCGAGTGTGTGCACACTGCCTGTCGCGCTGTAGTAGATGACAGCGACCTTCACGGTCATGTCGCGCTCCTCGGTGTTGCTAGAATTAGTTATCCGCATAATGTTATGCGCGTAACTAACTTGTCAAGGAGAGTTCGTGGACTTCGAGTACGCCGACGCCCTCAACCAGGCCATCCGCCTGCTGAGCCTGCGCCACCGGGCCAGGGCCGCCGCGTTGCTGGCCCCCCTCGGCCTGCACCCTGGCCAAGAGGCACTCCTGCTCGAACTCGACCGGACCGGCCCGAGAATTCAGGCCCAGCTCAGCGAGGCGCTCGGCTGTGAGCCGCCCAGCGTCACGCTCATGACGCGCAAGCTCGAAGCCTCCGGCCACATCCGCCGCAGGCCCGCTCCCTCCGACAAGCGCGCCAGCATCGTCGAACTCACCGACAGCGGCAAGGCGCTTGCCGACCAGGTCAAGGAGTTGTGGCATGGTCTGGCCGAGGAAACCGTGATCGGCTTGCCCGCCCAGACCGTGGCCGAACTGCCCGCCATCCTCAACGCCATGACCGGCAACGTCGACACCAGGCGCCCGGCCACCCGCACGGCCGCCGGCTAGTTCTTGCGCAGCAGGCCCGGGTTGTGCCGTCGAGGAGGTTTGGCTGTTTGCGGTCAGATCGGCGGGCGACGCCAGGTGGGCCGGGACGAGCGGCGCAACTGCGCCGGCAGGGTGGCCATCGGCGTACGCACGGCGAGCGGCCCGTGCGCGTCCTGAATCGAGGTGGCGCCGACTGCCCCACCGCGTCTGTCCAGCACCGAGCCCGCCCGACGGGCCACGGCACGGGCCTCCTCGTGCAGCGCCTCCAGATCCTCGGCCGCAGACACGGTGACCAGGGTCAGCAGGGCGCTGCGCCCGGCCGGGTAGGTCACCACGCAACCGGCGGTGGTGCAGACGACCGACTCCCGGAACTCACCACGTTGGACCGTGTCGGCCACCCGGTGGCCGAGCCCGAAGCTGGCTGCGGCGAGCGCGGCGAGATGGGTGGCGTCGGTGCTGGGCAGATCGCTGGAGATGAGCAGCCCGTCGGTGCCGGCCAGGACCGTGCCGGCGATCTCGGGCCGGCGCCGGCGCAGCCCGCGTAGTTCCGTTCCCACCACCGTGTCCGCGTCCACGAGATTTCCCCTTACCGGTCGGGCCCCGCATGTCGGTCGGCTGGTCACGTTCCGCGCTGGGAACGCTACCGGGCGCGACTTCCGCCCGCGAGCCCATAACCCTCAGCGATCGGTTGACAACTCCAAGCCAATCGGCGGTTGTGGGCCAATCGTCGATGCGTCGTGGGCGGGTCGACCAGCGGTGGCGGGCGTAATCTTGGCTCGCTCGCACACGGCCGATTGCGTATGCCGTCGAACGGGAAAGGTGACTGAATGACCAGCGTCTGGGAGAACCTCACCGTCGATGCCCGCGATCCGGCGCGACTGGCCCGTTGGTGGGCCGAGGCGCTCGGCTACCAGGTCGTCAGCGAGAGTCCGGACGAGGTGGAGATCCGCCAGTCCGCGGACCGCCTGCCCGGCCTGGTCTTCGTGCCCGTGACCGACGCCAAGGACCGCAAGAACCGGCTGCACATCGATCTGCGCCCCGCCAACCGGGAGGCCGAGGTCGAGCGGCTGGTCGACATGGGCGCCCGGCACGTCGACATCGGTCAGGGTGACGTGGAGTGGACGGTGCTGGCAGATCCCGAGGGCAACGAGTTCTGCGTCCTGCGTGAGAAGTGAGCCTGTTGCGGCGGATGCCCGGCTGGTCGAGGAGCCGCCCAAGGACACCGGGCACCGCCGCTCACCGTACGAGCGTGATCGCGCCCGGGTGCTGCACTCGGCGGCGTTCCGGCGGCTGGCCACGAAGACCCAGGTGCATACCGCCGGGACCGACGACTTCCTGCGTACGCGGCTGACGCACTCGCTGGAGGTGGCCCAGATCGCCCGGGAGATGGGCGCCCGGCTGGGTTGTGACCCGGACGTGGTGGACGTGGCGGGGCTCGCCCACGACCTGGGGCACCCGCCGTTCGGGCACAACGGCGAGGCGGCTCTGGATCTGCTGGCCACGCCCTGCGGCGGCTTCGAGGGCAACGCGCAGACCCTGCGGGTGTTGACCCGGCTGGAGGCGAAGGTGCTCGCCCCGGACGGGTCGTCCGCTGGGTTGAACCTGACCCGGGCGTCGCTCGACGCGATCGGCAAGTACCCCTGGCCGCGCCGCCCCGGCGAGCGCAAGTTCGGGGTGTACGCCGACGACGTGACCGTCTTCGACTGGATCCGGGAGGGTGCGCCCGGCGACCGGCGCTGCCTGGAAGCGCAGGTGATGGACTGGGCCGACGACGTCGCGTACTCGGTGCACGACGTGGAGGACGGCATTCACGGCGGGTACGTGTCGCTGCGTCCGCTGCTCGGCGACGCCGACGAGCGGGCCGCGCTCTGCGCCGACGTGGCCGGCGCCTACTCCGGGGAGTCGGCGGCCGACCTGGCCGAGGTGCTGGTCGAGTTGCTGGCCGACCCGTTGCTCGCCCCTCTGGCCGGGTACGACGGCAGTCATCGCGCGCAGGTTGCGCTGAAGGCCACCACCAGCGGGGTGACCGGGCGTTTCGTGTCCGCTGCGGTGGCTGCCACGGAGGAGCGCTTCGGCCCCGGACCACATCGCCGCTATGCCGCCGACCTGGTGGTGCCTCGGCTGGTCCGGGCGCAGTGCGCCCTTCTCAAGGGCATCGCGCTGCGGTATGTGATGCGTCGGACCGGCTTCCGGGGTCGCTACGAGCGGCAGCGGACGATGTTGGCCGAGTTGGTCGCCGCGCTGGTGCGGCGGGCTCCGGGAGGGCTCGACCCGATCTTTGCTCCGCTGTGGCGGGCCGCCCCGGACGACACCGCCCGACTGCGGGTGGTGATCGACCAGGTCGCGTCGCTCACCGACCCGGCGGCGGTGACCTGGCACACCCGTCTCGTCGGCGGGGACACACCGCCGACCCACGACGGGGCAGCTTAGGCTAGCCTAACTGATATGACGGAACGCCCCAGGAACGTCACCGCGGCCCGGGTGCTGCGCACCGAGCGGCCCACCCCGCATCTGATCCGGCTCGTCCTCGGTGGGGACGAGCTGACCGGTCTGCCGGTGGGCGAGTTCACCGACCACTACATCAAGGTGGTGTTCCCGCAGCCCGGTGTCGACTATCCGCAGCCGCTGGACCTCGCCGCGATCCGTCGGGACCTGCCCCGGGAGCAGTGGCCCCGGCTGCGCGCGTACACGGTGCGACGCTGGGACCCGCTGGCCGAGGAGCTGACCGTGGACGTGGTGCACCACGGCGACGAGGGGTTGGCCGGCCCGTGGGCCGCCGCGTTGCGTCCGGGTGACCCGGTGCACTTCGTCGGCCCCGGCGGCGCGTACGCCCCGAGCCCGGACGCGGACTGGCACCTGCTGGTCGGCGACGAGAGCGCCCTGCCGGCGATCGCCGCCGCCCTGGAACGGCTGCCGCTGGGCGCACCGGCCCACGTCTTCGTGGAGATCGACGACCCGGCGGATGAGCAGAAGCTGCTCAGCCCCGGCGCGGTCACCGTGACCTGGCTGCACCGCGGCGACCGCCCGGTGGGCGAGGCGCTGGTCGCGGCGGTGCGGGCGCTGGAGTTCCCCGCCGGCACCGTGCACGCCTTCGTGCACGGCGAGGCTGCCTTCGTCCGGGACCTGCGCCGGCTGCTGCGCGGCGAGCGCGGCGTGCCTCTCGATCGGCTCTCCATCTCCGGCTACTGGCGGCGCGGCATGGACGACGAGGGCTGGCGTTCCACCAAGGCCGACTGGAACCGGCAGGTGACCGCCGAGGAGGAAACCCCCGCGGTGGTGACCGAGCAGGCCGCGGCCGCCTGAGGGCGGATCATCCCTCGGGCGTCTGGGTCGACTCGCTGGCCCGGGCGAGTCGGCGGCTGAGCAGCACGGCGTACCCGACGATCGCCGCGGCGAGCAGGGACAGCATCAGCCTCGGCTCGTGCACCGTCGCGGTGATCACACTGACCGAGACCACCCCGTAGGCGGCGATCGCCAACCGGGCGAGGCTCGGCCGGGTCCACAACCAGTACAGGGCCAGGCCGCACACCGTCCACACCACCATCGAGGCGGCCAGCAGCAGCCGCAGCTCCAGCGGCAGCCGGGGCGCGTCGTCGTCGACCAGCCGGACCACCTGCCCGAGTGCCCAGCCGAGCAGCAGCAGCGCACCGCCGAGCGGAATGTGCAGGTAGCTGTACGCCTGCCCGCCTCGCAGACGACTCTGGAGGAGTCGGGTGGTGACGAAGGTCGTGTAGACCCACCAGACGGCCGCCGGGATCAGAAAGGCCAACCCGGCGGTGAGGATCATGTGGGGCGGGGGATGGTCCGGCACGGCGAAGAGCAGGCTGGCCAGGGCGCTACCCAGCACGATGATCGTGAACTGCCCGATCCGTTCCGGCAGGTGCCGGTTGTCCACCGGCCAGCGGTTGAGCCAGCGCGCCCCGACCCAGGGCGTGGCCAGTTCGATGACCATCGCGACCACCCACAGCGTCGGGCGCCGGTCGGGGGGCGCGGTCAGCGACGCCAGCCAGATGAGCCAGCCCGACCCGAAGCCGATCAGGTAGACCGTCGTCACCATGCCGGCCATCGGGCTGGTCGGCCGGGCCCGCAGGTACAGGAGGAGCAGCACCCCGCGCACGATCAGGTAGCCGACCGGCAGGAGCACGCTCTCCGGCACCTCGTCGACGCCGAGCGTCATCGCGCCCGCGCCGACCAACGCGAACAGCACCAGCACCCTGTGCAGCGCGTCATCCGGGTCGAAGCGGGTGTCGTAGAAGACCTGCCCCACCCACGCCCACTGGATCACCACGAACAGCCCGATCACGGCCAGCACGGCGCTCGGCGACGGGGTCGGGTCGCTGCCCAGCCGGGCGACGACCGCCGCCAGCGCGTACACGAAGATGAGGTCGAGGAAGAGCTCCAACCAGGTGGCATGGCGGTGTCCGGCCTCGTCCGCAGGCGGGGCCTGTCCGCGTAGCCCGATCCGACCGGCCAACCATCTGGGCAGGCGGGGGACGTCGGCCCGTACCCTGCGCATCTGGTCATGGTCCCCGGGCGGGCCCGGCCTGCGGGCCGGAACCGCCCAGCCGGCAGCGGTGGCCGCCACACCGGCGTCCCCCGGCCGGCGTGTCGTCGGCCCGGCAGGGCAGGATGTACGCCGAGGGGGTGGCGCATGGCTGGGCGGATCCGGGACGAGGACATCGCGCTGGTCCGGGAACGCACCTCGATCGGGGATGTGATCTCCGAGACGGTCACCCTGAAGTCCGCCGGCGGCGGCAACCTCAAGGGTCTGTGCCCGTTCCACGACGAGAAGAGCCCGTCGTTCAACGTCTCCCCGGCCCGCAACGTCTGGTACTGCTTCGGCTGCGGGGCCGGCGGCGACGCCATCAAGTTCCTGATGGACGCCGACCACCTCAGCTTCGTGGAGTCCGTCGAGCGGCTCGCCGGCCGCGCCGGCATCCAGCTGCGCTACATCGAGGACGACAGGAGCGCCCCGCGTCCTCGCCCGCAGCAGGGCCAGCGCCAGCGCCTGGTCGCCGCGCACGCCGCCGCGGTCGAGTTCTACCGGGCGCAGCTCAGCACCGCGGGTGCCCGGCCGGCCCGGGAGTTCCTGGCCCAGCGAGGGTTCGACCGGGCCGCCGCCGAGCGTTACGGCTGTGGCTTCGCGCCGGACGGTTGGGACCTGCTCACCAAGCACCTGCGCCAGCAGGGCTTCACCCACCAGGAGCTGGTCACTGCCGGGCTGTCCCGGGAGGCCCGCTCCGGCAGCCTGATCGACCGGTTCCGCCGCCGGCTGCTCTGGCCGATCCGCGACCTCGCCGGCGACGTGATCGGCTTCGGCGCGCGCAAGCTCTTCGACGACGACGACGGCCCGAAATACCTGAACACCCCCGAGACGCCGATCTACAAGAAGTCGCACGTGCTCTACGGCATCGACCAGGCCAAACGGGAGATCGCCAAGCAGGGGCGAGCGGTGATCGTCGAGGGTTACACCGACGTGATGGCCTGCCACCTGGCCGGGGTGACCACGGCGGTGGCGACCTGCGGCACGGCCTTCGCCGCGGACCACATCTCGGTTCTGCGCCGCCTGCTGTTCGACAGCGACGAGGTGGCCGGCGAGATCATCTTCACCTTCGACGGCGACGCCGCCGGCCAGAAGGCCGCGCTGCGCGCCTTCGAGGACGACCAGCGCTTCGTCGGGCGCACGTTCATCGCCGTCAGCCCGGACAACATGGACCCGTGCGACCTGCGACTGGCCAAGGGTGACCTGGCGGTGCGTGACCTGGTCGCGCGTCGCGAGCCACTTGTCGACTTCGCGTTGCGACACGTGATCGGCCGCTTCGACCTGGACACCGTCGACGGCCGGGTCGAGGCCATGCGCCACGCCGCGCCGCTGGTCGCGCGACTCAAGGACCGGGAAAAGCGCCCGGAGTACGTCCGCAAGCTCGCCATGGACCTCGGCATGGAGATCGAGCCGGTGCAGAGGGCGGTGCTCGCCGCCGCCAACACCCCGCAGGCCGGCACCCGCGACGCCGCACCCGCCACCCGCCCCGCATCGGCCCGCCCCGAGCCGACCCCGGACAGCCCGCAGTCGATGGTCGAACGGGAGGCGCTGAAACTCGCCCTCCAGCAGCCGGTCCTGGCCGGGCCCATGTTCGACGCGGTCGAGGCCACCGAATACCGCCACCCGGTGCATGTCGGGGTGCGAGCGGCCATCGCGGCGGCCGGTGGCGCCGCGTCAGCCACCGGCGGCGCGGTGTGGATCGAGTCGGTCCGCGACGCCTGCGACGACCTGGCGTCGGCGGCGCTGGTCGGTGAGCTGGCGGTGGAGCCGCTGCGGATCGACGGGGAAGCCGACCCACGCTACGTGTCGATCACCATGGCGCGGGTGCAGTTCGGGTCGGTGACCTCCCGGATCCGGGACATCAAGTCCCGCATCCAGCGGATCAACCCGGTCAACAACAAGGACGAGTACTTCGCAGCATTCGGTGAGCTGCTGTCCCTGGAGCAGCACGCCCGGGCGCTGCGCGAGCAGGCTGCGGGAGGCCTCTAGATGGGACTGTTCAGCCGCAAGCCGAAGCTGCCGCCGGCCGACCGGCCGCCGCTGACCGCCGACGAGCGGGTGCTGGCATGGGCGGCCGTTGGCAACGGCGAGGGCGACGGAGTGGTGGTCGCCACCAACCTCGGGCTGTGGCTGCCCGGTCGAGGGCACCGGCTCGGCTGGCACACCATCCTCAAGGCGGTCTGGTCCGGCCGGGAGCTGACCGTCACCCCCGCCGAGACCGTCGTCGAACGCGACGGCTACACGGTGGTCGCCGACGGCCCGGCCGAGACGTACTTCCTCCTCGACCCGCGTGAGCTGCCGCACCAGGTGCGGGCGCGGGTGACCCGCTCGGTCGCGTACACCGAGCACCAGCCGGTGCCCGGCGGCGCGGCGCGGGTCGCGGCCCGCCGAGTGGCCGGGGCCGACGGTCTGACCTGGACGGTCCGACTCGACCCCGGCACCCCCGCGGACGACGAGGCACTGCTCGCCGAGACCGACCGTCTGGTCGGCGCGGCCCGTGCCGCCACCGCGCCGGCCGATCTCTGACCGGTTGGGTCAGTTGGCGCCGAGATCCTTCAGCGCCTTCTCCGCGCCGCGGTGCAGCGGCACCGGCAGGGTCCTGCGGGCCTTTTCCAGCGAGATCCCCTTGGCCGCAGGGTTGGCCTGGGCCAGGGCGTCGCGCTTGTCGAACACCGTCCGGGTGATCGCGCAGGCGACATTGGCGTCCAGGTCCTTGCGGACCAACAGCACATTGGGCACGACGATGGTCGGGGTGTCGGTCGCCGTCCCGTACGCGTCCCGCCCGATCGTGCCCTCCTGGTAGCCGGGGCTCGACGCGGTCATCTTCGGCAGCAACGGCGCGATGTCGACGAACTTCACCGAGTCGCCGGCAGTGGTGAACAGGTCGGTCAGGCCCCCGGTGGGCAGACCGCCGGACCAGAAGAAACCGTCGACGCTGCCGTCCTTGACCCCCTCGACCGTCTTGGTCAGGTCCAGCCGCTGCGCCCGGATGTCCTTGGCCGGGTCGAGGCCGGCGGCCTCCAGCAGCCGGTTGGCAATCACCTCCGTGCCGGACTTCGGTGAACCGGTGGAGATCCGCTTGCCGCGCATGTCGGCCACCGACGTGATCCCGGAGTCGTTGCGGACCACCACCTGCGTGTAGTTGTCGTAGATGCGGGCCAGCGCCTCCACCGGCTGCGGCGCGGTGAAGCTGCCCTTGCCCTCGACCGCGTTGACCGCCGTGTCGAACAGGGAGAACGCCACGTCGTACTGGCCACCGACGAGCTGTTCGACGTTCTGCACCGAGGCGCCGGTCTCGGCCGCGGTGCCGGTGAGCTTGCCGCCGGTCGCCCCGGACAACTGCCCGGCCAGGGCGTTGCCGACCACGTAGTAGACGCCCGTCGCGTTGCCGGTGGCGATGCCGACACGGGTCTCCTTGGTCACCTCGCAGGTGACCTCGCTGGCCGCGTCGTCCTTGTCGGCGCCGCCCTGCTGACCTCCACAAGCCGTGGCGCCGACCGTGACGAGGGCGAGAGCGCTCAGGCCCGCCGCGAGGCGTACGTCGATTCGTCTCACAGTTGTTCCTCCACAGGATTTGCTGGTGATCCGGACGATGGCCGACCGGCGGATCCACGTCGGACGAACACACCTGCCGCCGCGACGGCGGCCAGTGCCGCGCCGACCATGACCGGGACGGGTTCGAGCCAGAGCAGGGTGACACCGGCGAGGGCACCGAGCACGCGTTCCGGGGCGCCGGCGGGCCCCACCCCGGGCAGCCAGCCACCGGCGGCGACGGCGAGCACCGCCACGCTGAGCGCGGTCACCACGGCGGCGAAGGCGATCCGCTGGACGCCACCGATGCCGAGCAGGCCGAGCCCGGCCGGGGTGATGACGAACGCGATCGGGGTCAGATAGGCCGGCAGCGCGTACCGCAGGGTCTGCCACATGGTCGGCACCAGCCGGCCGCCGGTCACCGCGGCGGCGGCCACCGCGGCGAGCGCGGTCGGCGGGGATACCTCGGAAAGGACCGCGAAGTAGAAGACGAACATCGCCGCGGCGGGCGCGCTCACGCCCAGGTCGAGCAGAGCCGGACCGACGATCACCCAACCGATCACGAACGAGGCAGTGACCGGCACCGCCAGGCCCAGCAGGCTGAGGGCGACGGCCGCGAGCAGCGCGGTGAGCACCAGGACCAGGGTCGGGTCCGAGGTGGCCGCCTTCGCCCCACCGATCAGCAACGCCGCCGCCTGCGGTCCGAGGCCGGTCTTCGTGGTGGTCGCCGTGATGATGCCGGCGGCGGCACAGACCGCGGAGACCGCGAGCACGCCGCGTACGCCGGTGACGAGCGCGGTCACCAGCCGGGCCGGGGTGAGCCGGTACGCGCGGTCCTTCGTGCGGTCCAAAAAGGAGAGCGCGACCGCCAGGAGGGTGGCGAAGACGACAGCCCTCGTCGCGGACACGCCGACCGCGAGGAACACGATGATCGCGATCAGCGAGGCGAAGTGGTAGCCGAAGCGGGCCAGCAGACGCCAGGGCGAACCGACGTCGATCACGACAGGGCGTACGCCGGAGCGGCGCGCGTCGATCTCCACCGAGAGCAGGATGCCGAGGTAGTAGAGCACCGTCGGCACCGTCGCCCAGCCCAGCACCTGGAGGTACGAGACGCCCAGGTATTCGGCGATGATGAACGCCGCCGCACCCAGGGTCGGTGGGGAGAGGATCGCGCCAACCCCGGCCGCGGCCAGCATGCCGCCGGCCCGCTCCGGGGGATAGCCGGCGCGGCGCAGCAGGGGCCAGGTGACCGCCCCGATGCTCACTGTCGTCGCCGCCCCGGAGCCGGAGACGGTGCCGAGCAGAAAGCCGGAGGCCACCGCCGTCCGCCCGGCGGCGGTACGCGAGCGGCGGAACGCCGCAGCCGACAGCTCGACGAAGAACCGCCCGGCCCCGGACAGCTCCAGCACAGCGCCGTAGATGGTGAACAGCACGATGTACGAAGCGGCCACGTCCAGCGGAGTGCCGTAGAAGCCGCTGTCGGAGTTGTAGAACGCGTCCACCAGTTGGCTGAAGTCGAGCCCGGCATGGGCGACCGGCCACGACTGCGGGAGCAACCCGCCGTAGTAGCCGTAGCCGAGGAACAGCAGGCAGACCGCAGGCAGGATCCAGCCGGTCGTGCGTCGGCACGCCTCCAGCAGCAGGAGCAGCAGGATGGTGCCCATCGCCAGGTCCGCCGACACCAGCAGACCCTGCCGGTCGAGGAAGGCGTTGTAGCCGCCGCCACCCGAGCCGAGCGGGACCGGCAGGACGGGGTAGAGGCAGGCCGCCACCGCCAGCAGGACCAGGACCCAGTCCGCTGCGGTGGGCGTTGTGGACGCCAGCCGTGTCAGGACAGGTGCGTCAGTGTCGTGGTTGCCGTTGCCTTTGGTGCTGCGTCGTCCGCGCCGGGCCGCCAGGCGGGCCCGCAGTTGCAGGTCGGCCGGGTAGGCGAGGAAGACCAGCGGGAGTACGCCGGCCAGGAAGATGATCAAGTAATACTTGCTGCCCTGCGACAGCGGGCGGAACACCTGCCAGAGGGAGAGGGCGCCAACCGCCAGCGCCGCCGCGGTGAGGAGCAGACCCGCCGGCCCGGACAACACGCGGCCCGGTTTCTCGTCCTCGAACTGGGCAGCCAGATCCCGGGTCGCCCGTTCGGCGACGGAGTCGCCGTCGCCGGTCGGGTTGTCCCTGCTCGGGTCGTGCCTGGTGGGGTCGTCTCTGCGCGGGTCGTCGCCGGTCGCAGGGGTCTCGGCGGGCGCGGTGAGCTCGGTGGGCGCGGTGAGCTCGGCTGATGGTCGCGGTCGCGGGGCCGCGCTGCTGGGGCCCGTCGCGGGCTCACCGGCGGGAGAGTTGGCTGGTCGGACGGGTGACGAGGAACCATCGGGCGAGCTGATGGGCGGCACGAGGGGACGATACACGTCGATCAGCAAACCGGTGGGGCACCGATCGGGGTTTCGCTGTTGACGGGGTGGCCGGTTGGGCACGGGCGGATATTTGCGTGGAGGGCTGTCGGACCGGGCGGTTAGGGTCGGGCGGTGACTTCGGGGCGACCATTGATTCAGGCTCGCGGGCTGGTGAAGCGGTTCGGTGGCTTCACCGCCGTGGACGGCATCGATGTCGAGGTGCGCTCGGGTGAGGCGTTCGGCTTCCTCGGGCCCAACGGCGCCGGCAAGTCCTCCACCATGCGCATGGTCGGCTGCACCTCTCCACCGAGCGGGGGCGAGCTGCGCATCCTCGGCCTGGACCCGGTGGTTGACGGCCCGGCGATCCGGGCGCGGCTCGGGGTGTGCCCGCAGCTCGACAATCTCGACCCGGAGCTGACGGTCCGGGAAAACCTCACCGTCTACGCCCGCTACTTCGGCATCTCACGGCGGGCGGCCCGCGAGCGGGCCGACGAGCTGCTCGACTTCGTCCAGCTCACCGAGCGCGCCGACAGCAAGGTCGACCCGCTCTCCGGCGGGATGAAGCGTCGGCTGACCATCGCCCGCGCGCTGGTGAACGACCCGGAGATCGTGCTGCTCGACGAGCCGACCACCGGGCTCGACCCGCAGGCCCGACACCTGGTGTGGGAGCGGCTGTTCCGGCTCAAGCAGCAGGGCGTCACGCTGGTGCTCACGACGCACTACATGGACGAGGCCGAGCAGCTCTGCGACCGGCTGGTGGTGATGGACGGCGGCCGCATCGTCGCGGAGGGGTCGCCCCGGGCGCTGATCGAGCGGCACTCCACCCGCGAGGTGGTCGAGTTGCGCTTCGCCGCCGAGTCGCAGGAACCGTTCGCCAGCAAGCTCGACGGGCTGGGGGAGCGGGTCGAGGTGCTGCCTGACCGGGTCCTGCTCTACGTGCCCGACGGCGACGCGGCGGTCGCCGAGGTCACCGCGTTGGGGCTCAACCCGGCCAACGTGCTGGTGCGGCGCAGCGGCCTGGAGGACGTCTTTCTGCACCTGACCGGCCGCACCCTGGTCGACTGACCGACCTCGGCTGATCGTTGGCAGCTCAGCGACAACTTCTCCGGCGTGTCGCACCGCTCAGCTGCCAACGATCGCCGTTCGACTGCATTCGATCTTGGGCGTAACATCGCCCGACCGAATCAGTGAGTTCACCGAGTCGGCCATCGACCACGGGGGTTTCATGTCCGATCCACTGATCGCCAATCGACGTCAGGCCGGATTGACCGCCCTCTACCTGGGCATCTTCGCGATGGTCTGGTTCAGTGTGCCGGCGGCGGAGCAACCGCTGCGTGCCCTGCTCGTGGTGGGCAGCATCGTCGCACTGCTCACCGCCGTGGCGGGCGGGGTGTTGTCGGCCCGACTTCGGGGAGCCGGCAGCCCTCGGGACCGGGCAGCCGACCGCCCGTACCTGCTCATCGTCGTCGCCGAGTTCGCCGCCGCCGGGTTGGGTGCCGCCGTGCTGGTCGCCGCCGGCTGGTCCGAGTACGTCCCGGTGCTGGTCTGTCTGGTAGTCGGCCTGCACTTCTTCCCGCTCGCCCCTCTGCTGAGGGACCCGCTGCTTCGGCCGCTGGGTGCCGCGTTGTGCGTGGTGGCGGCGGCGGGGCTCGTCACGGGCCTCGCCTCGGCGGTGTCCGCCGGGCTTGTGGTCGGCATCGGCGCGGGGGTGCTGCTGCTCGGTTACGCCGTGCAGGCGCTGGTCCGCGCCTACCGTCCGGCCTGACCGGCACGCGAGGCAGGCGGGAATTGCGCGCGCACCCGCCCCGGGGGGTTGATCGACTCCGCTTTCTGGAAGTCGGGCCGTCCGGGCAACGTGGACACCGCGAGTTCCTGGAAACCGAGTCGATCAAGCCGCTGAAACCCGGGCGACACGCTTCCGGGGGCGTCGTAGGGTGACCGGCGGCCTGTCGTACCCCGGGGGTAGACAGGTCGTGGTGGTCGGCACGGTGGGCGGGGGTGGTCGTGGTGAGCGTGGCGACAGCGACGCGCGGGCGGTTCCCGTGGGTGCCGGCGTACGCGGTCTTCGAGCACTATCTGGTGGGTCTACGACGCACCTGGCGGGCCGGGGTGTTCTCGTCGTTCCTGCTGCCGGTGCTGACCGTGCTCGGCTTCGGGCTGGGCGTCGGCGCCTACATCGACCAGGGCGTCGGCGGGGTGCGCTACCTCGACTGGCTGGTGCCCGGGCTGATCGCCTCAACCGCGCTCCAGGTGACCGTCGGTGACTCGACCTGGCCGGTGTTCAGCAACTTCCAGTGGGTCAAGACCTACTTCGCGCAGAGCGCGTCGCCGCTGCGGGTGGGCGACATCGTGGCCGGGCACCTGGCCTTCGTGCTGTTCCGGGTGCTCACCACGATCGTGGCGTTTCTGCTGGTCACCGGGTTGTTCGGGGCGCTGCGGTCGCCGTGGGCGGTGGTCACCCTGCCGGTGGTCGCGTTGCTCGTGCTGGCCGTCGCCGCGCCGACCTTCGCGTACGCCGCGTCGGTGTCCAGCGACAGTTGGCTCGCGATGCTGTTCCGGTTCGCCGTCATCCCCATGACGCTCTTCGCCGGGGTGTTCTTCCCGGTGGAGTCCCTGCCCGACGCGCTGCGGTGGCTGGCGTACGTGACGCCGCTGTGGCACGCCGTCGACCTGTGTCGCGCGGCCACGCTCGGCGTCGCCCCACAGTGGTCGGTCGCCGGGCATGTGCTCTACCTGGCCGCCTGGGCCGTCGCCGGTTGGCTGCTGGCGTTGCGCACGTTCCGTCGCAAGCTCGTCGTCTAGGGAGGCCGCCGTGGTCACGCTGATCCTGCCCCGGCTGGTCGACGTCTCCGCCGCGTCCCGGCGGTCGGCGTCGGTGGTCGAGCGCAACCTCTCGGCACTGAAGTCGGTCTACTGGCTGCTGCTGCTGTCCGGCTTCGTGGAGCCGCTGCTCTATCTGCTCTCCATCGGGGTGGGCGTGGGGGCGCTCGTCGGCGATTTGCCGCTGCCCGACGGCCGACTGGTCTCGTACGCGGAGTTCGTGGCCCCGGCGATGCTCGCGTCCTCGGCGATGACCGGGGCGCTCGCGGAGACCACCTTCAACTTCTTCGGCAAGATGAAATACATGAAGCTGTACGACGGGATGATCGCCACCCCGGTACGGCCGTTCGAGATCGCCGTCGGCGAGCTGGGTTGGGCGATGCTGCGGGGCAGCGCCTACTCGGCCGCGTTCCTCGGGGTGATGGTCGCTCTGGACCTGACCAGCGTCGGCCGCGCGCTGGCCGCCCTACCGGCTGCGGTGCTGGTCGGGTTCGCGTTCGGGGCGCTCGGCATGGCGATCTCCACCTTCATGCGCAGCTGGCAGGATTTCGACCTGGTGGGCTCCGCGCAGTTCACGCTGTTCCTGTTCTCCGGCACCTTCGTGCCGGCGCAGGCCTACCCGACTCTGCTGCACTGGCTGGTGGAGGTCACCCCGTTGTACCGGTCGGTGCACCTGATCCGCGGGGTCGCGCTGGGCGGCGGTGGCTGGGTCTGGGTGCTCGACGTGCTCTACCTGCTGGCGATGCTGGTGGTCGGCCTGTTCGTGGCCTCTCGCCGGATGGGCAGGTTGCTCTACAAGTAGGGGTTATCCGCGCGCGTTAACGGGGCATGTCCGGTGGTGACACCACCGACGAAGAGGAGGGGCGATGGCCTCGGACGAGTCTTCCGTCCAGCGGCAGCGGGAGCGTGGTCCCGCGAACGCGCCGGTCGGGCCCGACGCGGGGCCGGACAGCCCCACCGATCTGCCCGGCAGCGGTTGGAAGGCGGCTCTGCGCCGGACGGTCCGCGAATTCCAGGACGACAGCCTGACCGACTGGGCGGCGGCGTTGACCTACTACGGGGTGCTGTCCATCTTCCCCGGCCTGCTGGTGCTGATCTCCCTCCTCGGTCTGCTCGGCGAGACCGCCACCCAGGGCGTCACGGACACCGTCAACCAGGCGGTGCCGGAGGGCAGCATCCGGCAGATTCTCACCGACGCGATCGGCACGGCGGACAAGAACGGCGGTCTGGCCAGCATCGCGGCGATCGTCGGTCTGTTGGCCGCGTTCTGGTCCGCCTCTGGTTACATCGGCGCGTTCATGCGCGCCTCGAACACCATCTACGACGTGCAGGAGGGGCGGCCGATCTGGAAGACGCTCCCGATCCGGCTCGGCGTGACCGCGGTGGTCGGGGTGTTGCTGCTGGTCAGCGCGGTGATCGTGGTCTTCACCGGTCGTCTCGCCGAATCGGTGGGTGACGTGATCGGGCTGGGCTCGACGGCCGTCGCGGTGTGGGACATCGCCAAGTGGCCGGTCCTGCTGATCCTGGTCAGCCTGATGTTCGCGATCCTCTACTGGGCCTCGCCGAACGCGCGGCACGGCGGCTTCCGCTGGGTCAGCCCGGGCGGGGTGCTGGCCGTGGTGATCTGGTTGGTGATCTCCGGCCTGTTCGCCTTCTACGTGAGCAACTTCGGCTCGTACAACAAGACGTACGGGGCGCTCGCCGGCGTGATCATCTTCTTGGTCTGGCTCTGGCTTAGCAACATCGCGATCCTGCTGGGGGCCGAGTTCGACGCCGAGTTGGAGCGGGGCCGCGCCATCGAGGCGGGTCACGACGTCGACGACGAGCCCTACGTCGAGCTGCGCGACGACCGCAAGCTTCGCAAGAAGAGGGGATCCGCCGACCGCAGCTGACCGCCTCGCACGAATCGCCCCGCCACCGCACGTCCGGCTGGCGGGGCGATTTCGTGTCCATCGATGGAACTGCTGGCAAGCGGATGCGGGCGGCCCGTGATCCTTTTCTTGATCGACTAGTAGCTTTTGTTCTTTCGGACAAAAGTTGGTCTCGGAACGGTTGAAGCTCTGGACAGGCGGCGCGGAACGCTCCTACTGTGTCGGACACAACACATCGACATGACGTCGATGTGAACGAGGCTGATGAAGAGGTGGCCCCCGTTGCGGACCGTCGATCCCCTGCACGTACGACTGTTGCGGTTGCTCCGCGACGAGGGGGCCGTGTCCCGGGCCGAGCTGGGCGACCGGCTCCAGATGCCGCGCCCGCGCATGCTGGCCGAGCTGGAACGTCTGGTCGCGCTGGGCTACGTCGCCGAGGCGGGGCTCGCCGCCTCCCGAGGTGGGCGTCGCTCGACCCTGGTCGAGCTGAACCCGAAGCTCCGCTTCGCCGCCGTCGACCTCGGCGCCAGTTCGATAGACATCGAGGTGGTCAACGGCCGCCTCGAACCGGTGGCCCACTACGGCGAGGCCGCCGACATCCGCAACGGTCCGAAGGTGACCCTGCAACGGGTCAACGAGTTGCTGCACAAGGCCCGGGTCGACGGCGCGTACGAGCGGTTGGACGCTGTCGGCATCGGCGTACCCGGCCCGGTCAGCTTCCGCGACGGCGTTCCGGTCTCGCCGCCGATCATGCCGGGCTGGGACCGGTTCCCGGTGCGCGAGCTGCTCAGCCGGGAGCACGGCTGCCCGGCGGTTGTCGACAACGACGTCAACATCATGGCGATCGGTGAGCGGCACGGTGGGGTCGCCCACTCGGTGGACGACTTCCTCTTCGTGAAGATCGGCACCGGCATCGGGTGCGGCATCTACCTCACCGGCGAGGTCTACCGGGGCACCGACGGTTGCGCCGGCGACATCGGCCACATCCAGGTCGACTCGCACGGTCCGATGTGTTCCTGCGGCAACATCGGTTGCCTGGAGGCGCTGTTCAGCGGTGCCGCGCTGGCAAAGGAGGCCACCGCCGCCGCCCGCAGTGGCGTCTCGCCGGCGCTCGCCGAGCGGATGACGCTGCGCGGTGTGGTGACGGCTCTCGACGTCGCCGAGGGTGCCGTCGAGGGAGACGTGGCCTGCATCCAGCTGATCCGTGACGGCGGGCGGCGGGTCGGCGGTGTGCTCGCCGGCCTGGTCAGCTTCACCAACCCGTCGATGATCGTGATCGGTGGCGGGTTGGCCCAGCTCGGGCACATCCTGCTCGCCGAGATCCGCAGCGTGGTCTATCGCCGGTCGCTGCCGTTGGCCACCGGCAACCTGCCCGTCGTGCTGTCCGAGCTCGGTGGCCGTGCCGGTGTCACCGGGGCGGCGGTGCTCGCGAGTGACGTCGCCTTCGCGGAGGCGTCATGAGCGCGAGCAGCGAGCCGGGCTTGCGAGCCCCGCAGTCGCGACCAGCGGCCAATGCCGTGAAGTTGACCGAGATCCTGTCGTGAGCGAGGAGGAGACTGTGGCTCTGCCCGAGGATGACGCCGCCACCGCGTCGGCTGAGGCCGTCGCCGAGGCACCGCTGGTCGAGGCTCCCGCTGACACCGTCGCGGGCGAGGTGGTCCTGCGCCTCACCGATCTGGTCAAGACCTTCCCCGGCGTACGCGCCCTGGATGGTGTGCAGCTGGAGGTGCGTGCCGGCGAGGTGCACTGTCTGCTCGGTCAGAACGGCGCCGGCAAGTCCACCCTGATCAAGGTGCTCTCCGGGGTGCACCAACCGGATTCCGGGCAGGTGGAGTGGCGCGGCGAGCCGGCCACGTTCGCCAACCCGCAGGCCGCGATGAAGGCCGGCATCGCCACCATCTACCAGGAGCTCGACCTCGTCGAGGACCTGTCGGTGGCGGAGAACGCCTTCCTCGGCCACGAATACCGCAGCTTCGGGTTCGTCCGGCGCGGCCGGATGGCCCGGCACACCCGGCAGATCCTCAGTCGGCTCGGCCACGGTGAGATTCCGCCCGGGCGGATGGTCCGGTCGCTGCCGGCGGCGGGCAAGCAGATCGTCAGCATGGCCCGGGCGCTGTCGCACGAGGCCCGACTGATCATCATGGACGAGCCGAGCGCCGTGCTGGCCCATGACGAGGTCGGCAACCTGTTCCGGATCATCCGGGAGCTGACCGCGCAGGGCATCGCAGTCATCTACATCTCCCACCGCCTGGAGGAGATCCGCGAGATCGGCGACCGGGTCACCGTACTCAAGGACGGCCGGACCACCGCGGCGAACCTGCCGGCGCGCGACACCCCGACCCGCGATCTGGTCAGCCGGATGACCGGCCGGACCATCGAGTACGTCTTCCCGGACCGGCCGAGCGACGACGCCGCGGGTGCCGACCTGCTCCAGGTGCAGGGGTTGACCCGGCCCGGCGAGTTCGCCGACGTCTCGCTGAACGTGCGTGCCGGGGAGATCGTCGGCATTGCCGGGCTGGTCGGCTCCGGCCGTTCCGAGCTGCTGGAGACCATCTACGGCGCCCGTCTCGCGGAGGCCGGCTCGGTCCGGATGAACGGCAAGGTGCTGCGTCCCGGCGTGGGCGCGGCGGTGCGGGCCGGCATGGGGATGGCCCCGGAGGAACGCAAGAGCCAGGCGCTGCTGCTCGGTGAACCGATCTACCGCAACGTCACGCTGGCCACCTTCGGCCGGTACGCGCGGCTCGGCTTCACCAACGCCGCCAAGGAACGCGCCGAGGCGGACCGGATCGCCGAGACCCTGGAGCTGCGGCCCCGGGACGTCGACCGGCCGGTACGCACGCTGTCCGGCGGCAACCAACAGAAGGTCGTGGTCGGGCGGTGGTTGCTCGGCGGCACGAAGTTGTTGCTGCTCGACGAGCCCACCCGGGGCGTGGACGTGGGCGCCCGGGCTGAGCTCTACCAGGTCATCCGGGCGTTGGCCGCCCAGGGCGTCGGCGTGCTGCTGGTCTCCAGCGAGGTGCCCGAGGTGCTGGGTCTGTCCGACCGGGTGCTGGTGATGCGGGAAGGGCGGGTCGTCCGCGAGGCCGCGGCCGGCGAACTCGACGAGAACACTGTGCTTGACCTCGTGATGGCGGGGTCCTTGATGGAAGGCGCACCGGCATGAGCGACGCGACTCCCACTCCCACCGCGACACCGGAGCGCCCGCAGCTTCCGGCGCAGTCGCCGCCGGTGGACCCGGCGGAGACGGCGGTGGCCGGCGATAAAGCAGCATCCGCGGGTCGGCTCTCCTGGTGGCGGGGCGACGGCGGCGACGGCGCCAAGCGCAACCTCGGTCTGATCGGTGTGTTGGCCGCACTGATCGTGGTTGGTGCGGTGACCAAGCCGGATCTCTACGGTGACCCGAACTGGGTCTGGAACAACGTCCTGGCCATCCTTCAGCTCGCCTCGGTCGTCGGCGTGGTGACGGTCGGTATGACGTTCGTGATCATCGGCGGTGGCATCGACCTGTCGGTCGGGGCGATCGTCGCGCTGGCCGGCGTCTGGTGCACCACGGTGGCCACCCAGAGCTACGGCGCCGGTGGGATGATCTTCACGGCCCTCGCGGTCGGCATCTGTGTCGGCCTGGTCAACGGGGTGCTCATCTCGTACGGGCGGTTGGTGCCGTTCATCGCGACGCTCGCGATGCTGGTGGCCGCGCGGGGCCTCGCGGCGTCGATCTCCAACAAGCAGACCCAGGTGTCGAGCAGCACCTTCATCAACGACATCGCGGCGCGCAAGGTGATCGGTATCCCGATCCTCGTCTACATCCTCGGCGCGGTGGTGCTGGCCGGTTGGGTCGTGCTCAACCGGACGACCTTCGGCCGGCGGACCATCGCCGTCGGCGGTAACCCGGAGGCGGCACGGCTGGCCGGCATCAACGTCCGCCGCCACACCATGCTGCTCTACGCGCTCTCCGGTCTGTGCTGCGGCATCGCCGCCATCATGCTCACCTCGCAGGCCACCTCGGCGCAGGCGGCGATGGCCAACCTGTACGAGTTGGACGCCATCGCCGCAGCCATCATCGGTGGAACGCTGCTCAGCGGTGGTCGGGGCACGATCGTCGGCTCCCTGCTCGGCGTCATCATCTTCGCCACGATCACCAACCTCTTCGCCATCAACGGCCTCTCCATCGAGGCGCAGAACATGGTCAAGGGCGGCATCATCGTCGCCGCCGTCCTGGTCCAGCAGTTCCAGTTCAAGTCCGTCACTCGGCTCCTCGCGCGGAACAGGGTCACCACCGCAACCTGACGCACCGCACCGTTGTCCCGGGCGACGTCGAGAAATTCGACAGTGGCCGGGCCTCGCACACCCTCACCAACTCAAATCCCGCTCCCAGGAGGTCATTCATGACCCAGCACAGTCGCGACCTGTCGCGCCGCCGGTTGCTCTTCGGTGGAGCCGCAGTAGGCGCCGCCACCCTGCTCACGGCCTGCACCAGCAACGAGACGCCGGCAGCCAGCACCCAGACCAAGGCCGCCGGAGACAGTGCCGGCAACAACGCGCCGGGCAAGAAGGTCGTCATCGGCTTCTCCGCGCCGGCCGCCGACCACGGCTGGATGGGTGCGATCCACGCCAACGCCAAGGCTCAGGCCGCGGCCTACTCGGACGTGGAGTTCAAGGAGGTCGACGGTGGGTCGAACTCCGAGGCCCAGCGCTCCACGCTCGGCACCCTGATCGCCCAGAAGCCGGACATCATCGTCGTGCTGCCGCACGACGGCAAGGAGGTCAACGCCGTTGCCCTCCAGGCGATGCAGGCGGGCATCCCGATCGTGAACCTCGACCGGGCGTTCCCCGACGCGCTGGCCTCGCGGCTGGTCATCAAGGGCGACAACTACGGCATGGGCGTCTCGGCCGGGCACTTCATCGGCAAGCAGCTCAAGGACAAGGGCATCGCCAACCCGGTGATCGGTGAGATCGCCGGCCTGGAGATCCCGCTGACCGTCGAGCGCAGCGCCGGCTTCGCGGCGGCCCTGGCGACCTACGGGTTCAAGGTGAACAACCGTCGCTCCGCCGAGTTCACCTCGGACAGCGGTCAGCGTGAGGCGGCCCAGCTGCTCCAGGCGCTGCCGAAGATCGACGCGGTCTGGAACCACGACGACGACCAGGGCATCGGTGTGCTTGCCGCCATCAAGCAGGCCAACCGGTCGGAGTTCTTCATGGTCGGCGGCGCCGGCTCGAAGCTCGCGATCGACGCGATCAAGGCCGACAACACCGTGCTCAAGGCGACGGTCACGTACAACCCGTCGATGGCCTCGTCGGCAGTCTCCCTCGCACGGCTCATCGCGCAGGGCCGGGGCCTGGGCGACCTGACGGAACTGCAGGTTCCCAAGGAAGTAACCCTGGCCTCCGAGACGATCACCAAGGAGAACGCGAGCAGCTACGACAAGCTCGGGTTCTGACATACCGGGGGGAGACCCACCTTGTCCACGACAGACAAAGAACTGCGGGTCGGCATGGTCGGCTACGCGTTCATGGGCGCCGCGCACTCACAGGCGTGGCGCACCGTGAACCGCGTCTTCGACCTGCCGGCGCGGGCCCGGATGGCGCTGATCTGCGGTCGAGACACAACGAAGGTGGCGGATGCCGCCGACCGGCTCGGCTGGGACGCGTACACCACGGACTGGCGTGACCTGATCAACCGGGACGACATCGACGTGATCGATGTCTGCACACCGGGCGACAGTCACGCCGAGATCGCGCTCGCCGCGTTGGCTGCTGGTAAGCACGTCCTGTGCGAGAAGCCGTTGGCCAACACGGTGGCGGAGGCACGGGCGATGACCGCTGCGGCGGAACTTGCCCGGGCCTCCGGGGTGCGGTCGATGTGCGGGTTCAACTACCGCCGGGTCCCCGCGGTCACGATGATGCGTCAGTTGGTCGCCGACGGACGACTCGGGGTGATTCGACACGTCCGTGCGACGTACCTGCAGGACTGGATCGTGGACCCGCAGTTCCCGCTGGTCTGGCGGTTGCAGAAAGACAGGGCGGGCTCCGGCGCGCTCGGTGACATCGGTGCGCACATCATCGATCTGACCCAGTTCGTTACCGGCCAGCGGATCAGCGGGGTCAGCGCGGTCACCGAGACGTTCGTCAAGGAACGGCCGTTGCCAACCGAGTCGAGTGGTCTCGCGGCCACTGTGGACGGCCACACGGCGCCCACCGGGCCGGTCACCGTCGACGACGCCGCGGTCTTCGTGGCACGGCTCGACGGTGGCGCCCTGGCCACGTACGAGGCGAGCCGGTTCGCCACCGGTCGCAAGAACGCGTTGCGTGTCGAGATCAACGGCTCGCTGGGCAGCGTGATCTTCGACCTGGAGCGGCTCAACGAGCTGGAGTTCTACGACGCCACCAGGCCGAGTGTGGAGCAGGGTTTCAGCCGCATCCTGGTGACCGAGGGCGAGCACCCGTACATGTCGGCGTGGTGGCCTCCGGGCCACATCATCGGCTACGAGCACTCGTTCACGCACGAGATGCGCGACTTCATCGAGGCGGTCGCCACCGGCGTCGACCCGACTCCGTCCTTCGCCGACGCGTTGCAGGTCCAGCTGGTGCTGGACGCGGTGACCCGGTCGGCGGAACTCGGTTCCTCCTGGACCGAGGTGGAGCCGGCGCTGATCGCGGCGGCCGTCTGACCATCGACCATCCGCGATGGTGGTGATCGCACCACCATCGCCCTACCAGCTTCCCGAAGCCGACCGGCGAGGGACCGGCCGCGGATTGCGCCCCGCGGCCGGGACGAGGTCGGCGTCGGAGAGCGTGCGGCCGGGCACTGCGGCCCGGTGGCGCACGAGCAGGACGGTCGTCCGGTGCGACCGGACCGGGATTCCCCGGCCGCACCGGAGGACCGCCACCAATCCGGAGATCCGGAGGACCTGATGGCACCGCCCGCCGCTGCCCCCACCCGTACCGCAACCACTCGCCGACGTCCGGCGGGTCGTGCTGCGGTCGGTGACCTGGTGGGCACGGCGGCCTGAGACGCCCGGTCGGGACGCATCAGCGCCCCGGCCGGTCGGGTGCGGGGGAGACAGGGTCGAGACGCCGACCCGACCCTGTCTACCAAGCCCCGTCTGCCCGCGCCCGGACCGGAAACCGGTCCGGCGTCGTCGCCGCCGACGCCGACGTCGGAGCCCGGTGCCAAACCGGTGTGGGACGGGCGGACGGGGCCCCGCAAAACCGGGGCGTATCTTTCCGAAACATATTCTGATATTCCTATATTTAGCGGTACCGCGGTTCCTCGTGAACGGGGAAGGAGCACCATGCGAACAGGTGTCTGGCTGGTAGGAGCGCGTGGTTCCGTCGCGACCACCAGCATCGTCGGGGGGCTCGCGCTGCGGGCTGGCCTGGCCGGGCCCACCGGCTGCGTCACCGAGCTGCCCGAGCTGCGTGGCCCCGCCCTGCCGAGCTTCGCCGACCTCGTCTTCGGCGGGCACGACCTGGCCACCATCCCGCTGCCCAAGCGCGCCGAGGCCCTCGCCGACGCCGGTGTCATCCCCTGGCGGCTGGTCGCCGCGCTCCCCGACGAGCTGAACGCGGTCGAGCAGGAGCTGCGTCCTGCACCGGTCGGTGCCACCCAGGCCGACCGGGCCGACGCCGTGGTCCGCGACCTCACCAGCTTCCGTGAGCGGCACCACCTGGACCGGGTGGTGGTGGTCAACGTCTCCGCCACCGAACCGGCACCGGAGCCGCACCCCGGGCACGCCGACCCGGCCGCGTTGCGCGCCGCCCTCGCCGGGCCGGACGAGGTGCTGCCGGTCAGTTCCCTCTATGCGTACGCGGCGGTGCTGGCCGGCTGCCCGTACGTCGATTTCACCCCGTCCACCGGGCTGCGGCTGCCGGCGCTGGCCGCGCTGGCCGAGGAGGCCCGACTGCCGCACGCCGGGCATGACGGCAAGACCGGGGAGACCCTCGTCAAGTCGGTGCTCGCGCCGATGTTCGCGATGCGCAACCTGGCCGTGCGCTCCTGGTCCGGGGTCAACCTGCTGGGCGGTGGCGACGGCGCCACCCTCGCTGACCCGGCCGCCAACGCGGCGAAGGTGCAGAGCAAGCAGCGGGTGCTCGGCGAGACGCTGGGCTACGTCCCGCAGGGCGGCACCCGCATCGAGTACGTCGAGGATCTGGGCGACTTCAAGACCGCCTGGGATCTGATCACCTTCGCCGGCTTCCTCGGCACCGGCATGCGGATGGAGTTCACCTGGCACGGCTGCGACTCCGCGCTGGCCGCGCCGCTGGTGCTCGACCTGGCCCGGCTCACCGCCGCCGCGCACGCCGCCGGGCACGTGGGGCCGCTGGCTGAGCTGGGCTTCTTCTTCAAGGACCCGCTCGGCTCACCCACCCACTCGCTGGGCGAGCAGTGGGCCCGGCTGAGCGACTTCACCCGGCAGCTGCACGCCGGCGGGGACGGTGTCCATGACAACGTTGGCTGATCTCGCCGAGCTGGTCCGGGCACCGGCCGCGCTCTCGGTGCCCGGTGACGTGATCGCCGGTGCGGCGGCGGCCGGCGCGCTGAGCCCGCGTACGCCCGCCCTGGCCGGCGCGTCGGTGCTGCTCTACTGGGCCGGCATGGCCGCCAACGACTGGGCCGACCGGGGCCTGGACGCGGTGGAACGCCCCGAGCGGCCGATCCCCAGCGGTCGGGTCACCCCGGCCGCCGCGGTGGGCCTTGCGGCGGGCCTCACGGCCGCCGGCGTGGGCCTGGCCGCCGCCGTGGGCGGTCGCCGCGCCGTCGCGCTCGCCGTGCCGCTGGCCGCCACCATCTGGGGGTACGACCTGTTGGCCAAGAACACCGCCGCCGGTCCGGCCGTGATGGCCGCCTGCCGGGGGCTGGATGTGCTGCTCGGCGCGTCCGGTGGACGAGTGGCCCGGGCGTTGCCGGCGGCGGCGACGGTCGCCGCGCACACCTGGACGGTCACCGCACTGTCCCGCCGGGAGGTCACCGGCGCCGACGCCAAACTGCCGATGCGCACCCTCGCGGGCACCGCGTTGGTCGCGGTCAGTGCCGCCGTCGCCGCCCCTCGGCGGGTTGCGGTGCTGCCCGCCGTGCTGGCCGGCTGGTACGCCGCCCGCTACGGCGCGGCCCAGGCCGAGGTGGTCCGGGACCCGTCGGCCGGGCGGGTCCGCGCGGCCGTCGGCGCTGGGATCACCGGGCTGCCCGCCCTCCAGGGGGCGCTCACCGCGCGCGGTGGAGCAGGTCTGCTCGGGCTGGCCGTCGCGGCGGCCGCACCGCTGGGTCGACGGCTGGCCCGGAAGGTCTCCCCGACATGACCGTTCCCCAGCCCCGACCCGCGCCGCCGGCCGCCGACGCCACGACGCTGCGCCTCGGGTACGGCACCAACGGCTTCGCCAACCACCGGCTCGACGACGCGCTCGCCGTCATCGCCGACCTCGGCTACGACGGGGTGGCGCTCACCCTGGACCACGACCACCTGGACCCGTTCGCGCCCGGCCTCACCCGCCGGGTCGCCGCCGTCGGCAAACGGTTGGAGGCGCTCGGACTGGCCGTGGTGATCGAGACCGGGGCGCGCTACCTGCTCGACCCGTGGCACAAACACGCTCCGACGTTGCTGCACGACGACCCGACCCGGCGGATCGAGTTCCTGCGCCGCGCCGTGCGAATCGGCGCCGACCTGGGCGCCGAGGCTGTCTCGTTCTGGGCCGGTGTCCGACCCGAGGCGGTGTCGCCGCAGTGCGCCTGGGACCGGCTGGTGGCCGGCTGCGCCACAGTGGTCGACGCGGCCAACACCGCCGGCGTCACCCTCGGCTTCGAACCGGAGCCCGGCATGCTGGTGCAGGACATCGCCGACTGGCGTCGGCTGCACGCCGCTCTCGACAACCCGGCCCGCTTCGGCATCACCCTCGACATCGGCCACTGCCGGTGCCTGGAGCCCTGGCCGGTGCCGCAGTGCGTCGCCGAGGTGGCCGACCACCTGGTCAACGTGCAGATCGACGACATGCGCCGGGGCGTGCACGAGCATCTGGAGTTCGGTGTCGGCGAGATCGACTTCCCGCCGGTGCTGGCCGCCCTGCGCGACGCCGGCTACCGCGGCCTGGTCGCCGTCGAGCTGCCCCGGGACTCGCACGCCGCGCCCGCCGTGGCCGCCCGGTCGATCGAGTTCCTGCGCGCCGCCGCCGCCACCGATCACCACCCTGCCCGCACCCTTTGCTCTGCACCCACCGAGGCGACACCCACCAAAGAGGCCCCGGTGCATATGTAGGTGCAGAGCAAAGGTGGCGGGCACCGCGTAGCAGCAAGAGGGAGGAGACGGGATGACACCGGATTCACTACGGGCCGCGCTGCGAGGCGTACCCGATCCCGATTGGTTGGACACGGCGCTGCGCCGGGTCACCACCGAGCCCACCGCGATCACCCGGCTCTTCCCCGCCGCAGGTCGGCGTTGCGGTCGGGGCGCGTTGCCCGAAGCGCCCGGCTGGACCGCCGACGACGCGGCCCGGGTGCTGCTGCTCACGGCGCTGCCCGGCGACCACGCGGCGTACGCCGACAGCCTCTACCAGCACGGCGACGCGGCCGAGCGGCGAGCCGTGCTGCGGGCACTGCCGCTGCTGCCGATCGGCGCCGCCGGCGTGCCGCTGCTGCACGACGCGATCCGCACCAACGACACCCGGCTGGTCGCCGCAGCCCTCGGCCCGTACGCCCGGCACCTCGACCCGGCCGCCTGGCGGCAGGCGGTGCTCAAGTGCGTGTTCAGCGGCGTCCCCCTCGCCGCGGTGGCCGACCTGGACACCCGGGCCGACGGGGAACTGGCCGCGATGCTGGCCGCGCTCGCCGCCGAACGGCACGCCGCCGGCCGGGACCTGCCCGCCGACGCCACCGACCTGCTCGACCGGCTCACCGCCGCACTGCCCCGGGAGGCGTGAATGCGCATCTTCGACCCCCACATCCACATGACCTCGCGCACCACCGACGACTACGAACGGATGGCCGCAGCCGGAGTGCGCGCGGTGGTGGAGCCCTCGTTCTGGCTGGGTCAGCCGCGCACCAGCGCCGCCTCGTTCACCGACTACTTCGACTCGCTGATCGGGTGGGAGCCGTTCAGGGCCGGTCAGTTCGGGGTGCGGCATTTCGCCACGGTGGCCCTGAACCCCAAGGAGGCCAACGACCCGCGCTGCCGCCCGGTCCTCGACCTGCTGCCCCGCTACCTGGACAAGGACGCGGTGGTGGCGGTCGGCGAGATCGGGTACGACTCGATGACGCCGGAGGAGGACGAGGCGTTCGCCGCGCAGCTCGCCCTGGCGGTGGCGTACGACCTGCCGGCGCTGGTGCACACCCCGCACCGGGACAAGGCGCGCGGATGCGAACGGACCCTCGCCGTGGTCGCCGAATCCGGAATCGAGGCGGGTCGCGTGGTGGTCGACCACCTCAACGAGGTGACCGTCAAGCTGGTCCGGGACAGCGGCTGCTGGCTGGGCTTCTCCATCTACCCGGACACCAAGATGACGCCGTCGCGGATGGTCGAGCTGCTGCGGGAGTACGGCACGGAGCGGATGCTGGTCAACTCGGCCGCCGACTGGGGGCGCTCCGACCCGCTGCTGACCCGGGCCACCGGCGAGGCGATGCTGCTGGCCGGGTTCAGCGACGACGACGTCGAGCAGGTGCTGTGGCGCAACCCGGTGGAGTTCTACGGGCAGTCCGGCCGGCTCGACCTCACCGACCTGGAGGTCACCGCCGTGGACCCGCAGACCGGCAACTCGATCCTGCGCGGCGGCAGCTGATGCGGCTGCGCCATGCCGGCGGTGACACCGTCCACCTCGGCTACTGCACCAACGTGCACCCCGCCGAGGACCTCGCCGGCATCCTCGGTCAACTGGACACCTACGCCGTGCCGGTCCGCGAGGCGCTCGGCAGTGACCTGCTCGGGCTCGGCCTGTGGTTGGCTGCCCCGGTCGCCGCCGAGCTGGCCGCCGACCCGACGCTGCGCCGCCGGTTGCGCACCGAACTGGACGCGCGCGGGCTGGAGGTGGTCACCCTCAACGGCTTCCCGTACGCGGCCTTCCAGGCCCCCGTGGTCAAGCAGGACGTGTACCACCCGGACTGGACCACCGAGCAGCGCCTGACGTACACGCTGAATCTGGCCCGGGTGCTCGCGGACCTGCTGCCCGACGACGCCGCTCGGGGCTCGATCTCCACCCTGCCGCTGGCCTGGCGGCAACCGTGGGACACCGATCGGGCGGACGCGGCCCGACGCCGGCTCGACCAGCTGGCCGCCGGCCTGGCCGCCGTGCAGCGCGACACCGGCCGCGAGGTGCGGGTCGCCTTCGAGCCGGAGCCCGGCTGTGTCGTGGAGAGCACCGGCCAGGCCGCCGAGCTGCTGTCCGGGATGGACACCGACCGGCTGGGCGTCTGTCTCGACCTGGCCCACCTGGCCTGCGCCTGGGAGGAGCCGGCCGAGGCACTGGAACGACTGCGGGCGGCCGGGCTGCCGGTGGTGAAGGTGCAGGTCTCCGCCGCAGTCGAGGCCACCGACCCGGATGGTGGGGCCGAGGCGTTGCGCCGCTGGGTGGAGCCACGCTTCCTGCACCAGACCCGGGGCGCCGGTTGCGCCGGTCTGGCCGACCCGGCCGACCCGGCGTACGCGGCCGACGACCTGGACGAGGCACTGGACAGGGCGCTACCCGGGCCGTGGCGGGTGCACTACCACGTGCCACTGCACGCCCCACCCGAGGAACCGCTCGGCTCGACCCTGCCGGTTCTTCGCGCGGCCCTGAGAGCGCTCTTCGACGGCCCGACCGCTGGCTGCGACCACCTCGACGTCGAGACGTACACCTGGGGGGTGCTGCCGGCCGCACGACGGCCCGGCACCGACGCGGAGCTGGCCGCGGGCATTGCCGCGGAGCTGGCCTTCGCCCGGGACGAACTGGTCGGCCTCGGCCTGACCGCAGAGCGATCCGTGAGCATGGGGGTGACGCGATGAGCCGGCGACTGGTGGTCCTCGACGTGGTGGGGTTGACACCTCGACTACTGGCACACATGCCTCGACTGCGGGGGGTCGCCGACGGCGGCTTCCGGGCCGAGCTGGGCACCGTGCTGCCCGCCGTGACCTGCTCGGTGCAGTCCACCTTCCTCACCGGCGAGCCGCCCAGCGGGCACGGGATCGTCGGCAACGGGTGGTATTTCCGGGAGTTGGGCGAGGTGCTGCTGTGGCGGCAGCACAACGCGCTGGTCGGCGGGGAGAAGCTCTGGCAGGCGGCCCGCAAGGCCGAGCCGGGCTACACCGTCGCCAACGTCTGCTGGTGGTACGCCATGGGTGCGGACGTCGACTGGACGGTCACGCCACGCCCCGTCTACTACGCCGACGGGCGCAAGGAGCCGGACTGCTACACCGACCCGCCGGAGCTGCACGACGCGCTCACCGGGCGGCTGGGCACCTTCCCGCTGTTCACCTACTGGGGGCCGACGGCCGGGTTGCCGTCGTCGCGGTGGATCTGCCAGGCGGCCGAACAGATCCTCGCCGACGTGTCACCCGACCTGACCCTGGTCTACGTCCCGCACCTGGACTACGACCTGCAACGCTTCGGTCCCTCGTCGGCCCAGGCCGCCGCGGCGGCAGCCGAGCTGGACGCGGTGCTCGGGCCACTGTTGGACGCCGCCCGGGCGCGCGACGCCACAGTTGTGGTGCTCTCCGAGTACGGCATCACCGACGTGTCCCGGCCGGTGGACGTCAACCGGCTGCTGCGCGCCGAAGGGCTGCTGCGGGTGCACACCCAGGCCGGCATGGAATACCTCGACCCGTGGACGTCGAAGGCGTTCGCGGTCGCCGACCACCAGATTGCCCACGTCTACGTCAAGGACCCGGCCGACGTGCCGGCAGTGGCGAAGCTCTGCGCCAACCTGCCCGGGGTGGCCGAGGTGCTCGACGCCGAGGGCAAGGCCGCGCACGGTCTGGACCACCCGCGCGCCGGTGAGCTGGTGCTGGTGGCCGAGCCGGACGCCTGGTTCACCTACTACTACTGGCTGGACGACGCCCGGGCGCCGGACTTCGCCCGCCTCGTGGAAATTCATCGGAAGCCCGGTTACGACCCGGCCGAGCTGTTCTTCGACCCGGCCAACCCCGGTGCCGCGAAGGCCCGCGCAGGAGTGGCCCTGGCCCGAAAGAAGCTCGGCATGCGGTACCTGATGAGCGCTGTCGGCCTGGACGCCGGCGCGCAGGCGGTACGGGGCTCGCACGGGCGGCTGCCGGACGACCCGGCGGACGCCCCGGTGCTGCTCTGCTCCGACCCGACGGCCGCCCGGGACCGGATCGCGGCCACCGAGGTCAAGGCGCTGCTGCTGGAGTTGGCTGGGCTGGGCGCCGGCGGTACGGGCGGGCCGGGGGAGGGGGCATGACGGTCACCGTCGCGCCCACCGACGCGAGCGGGTTGCGGGCGCGCTTCGACGCGGAGCTGGCCGGGTTCCTCGAACGGCAGGGCCCGGACTGGCCCGACGGCGCGCCGCGTGGCGTGTTCACCGCCCTGCAACGGTTCGTGCTGGCTGGTGGCAAACGGTTGCGCCCGCTCTTCTGCTACTGGGGCTGGCGCGGGGCGGGCGCGGCCGACGGCACCCCGATCGTGGTGGCGGCCGCAGCCCTGGAGCTGTTCCACGCGTTCGCGCTGATCCACGACGACATCCTGGACGGGAGCGACCGCCGCCGGGGTGAGCCGTCGGTGCACCGGCTCTTCGCCGACCTGCACGCCCGCTCGTCCTGGCGTGGTGACCCCGAGGCGTACGGCCGCAACACGGCGCTGCTCTGCGGGGACCTCTGCGCGGCCTGGTCGGATCAGATGTTCCACGAGTGCGGGCTGAGCACCGAACAGGTGCACCGCGGGTACGGCGTGTTCGCGCTGATGCGTACCGAGGTGATCGCGGGGGAGTACCTGGACCTGGTCTCGGGCGTGGGTGACGGCTCGGTGGCCAGCGCGCTCACCGTGATACGGATGAAGGCTGCCCGGTACACGGTCACCCGGCCGCTCCAGATCGGCGCGGCCCTGGCCGGCGCCGGCCCGGAGTTGATCGCCGCGCTGGGCGAGTTCGGTGACCCGCTGGGCGACGCGTTCCAGCTCCGCGACGACGTGCTGGGTGTCTTCGGGGACCCGGCGGTCACCGGCAAGTCGGTCCTGGACGACCTGCGCGAGGGCAAGCCCACGGTGATGATGGCGCTGGCCCGCAGCGCCGCCGACCGGTCGCAGACCGCCCGGCTGCGGGAGCTGTTCGGCAATCCGGCGTTGGACGCCGACGGCGCGGCGGAGCTGCGCGCGATCATCGAGGCGACCGGTGCCCGAGAACGGATCGAGCAGATGATCCGGGTGCGGACGGAGGCGGCGCTCGTCGCCCTGCGGGCCGCGACGGTGGCCGACGAGGCTCGCTCGGCGCTGGTCGCGCTGGCCGGGCAGGCGATCGACCGCAGGGCCTGACCGGCAACTTTCGATCAGATCGACGAAAGTTGATGCTGAATCGCCGGAAGGTATGGACACATCGACACGTCCAACTTAGTGTCGTGACCAACACGACAATGTTTCGTCGAGGTGAACCGGCGGCGCGGTAACCCATCGACCCCCACCATCACCGCTACGGCATCCGGCGCGACGGCGCGCGCCCGCCTGGCAGTCACTCGTCAGGAAGGGGCAGCACACATGTCCATGAAGGACGCTCCAAGACAACGATCCCGACGATGGTTCTCCGCCGGATCGGCAGCGCTGCTGGTGGTCGCGGCCGGGACGGTCGCCCTCGGCGCCGACTCGACCCCCGCGCAGGCGCACACGATCAACGCGACCGACTTCCAGCAGGTCGAGCTCGCCCGTGGGGTGAGCGACATGGGTGAGCCGATGTCGCTGGCGGTGCTGCCGGACCGTTCCGTGCTGCACACCGCCCGCAACGGCACCCTGCGCCGCACCGATGCGAGCGGCACCACCTCCGTGATCGGCACCCTGTCGGTCTACCAGCACGACGAGGAGGGGTTGCAGGGCGTCGGCGTCGACCCGAACTTCGCCAGCAACCGCCAGATCTTCCTGTACTACGCCCCGCCGCTGTCGACGCCGGCCGGCGACGCACCGGCCACCGGCACCGACTTCTCGGCCTGGAACGGTGTCAACCGGCTCTCCCGGTTCACCCTCAACTCCGACTTCACGATCAACCAGGCGAGCAAGGTCGACGTGCTCGACGTCCCGGCCAGCCGCGGCGTGTGCTGCCACGTCGGCGGGGACATCGACTTCGACGCCGCCGGCAACCTCTTCCTGTCGACCGGTGACGACACCAACCCGTTCGAGTCGGCCGGCTACTCGCCGCTGGACGAGCGGACCAACCGCAACCCGGCGTACGACGCGCAGCGCAGCGCCGGCAACACCAACGACCTGCGGGGCAAGATCCTGCGGATCAAGGTGAACGCCAACGGCACCTATTCCATCCCGTCGGGCAACCTGTTCGCGCCCGGCACGGCCAGGACGCGGCCGGAGATCTACGCGATGGGGTTCCGCAACCCGTTCCGGATCAGCGTGGACAAGGCCACCGGTGTCGTCTACGTCGGTGACTACGGGCCGGACGCCGGCACCACCAGCTCCACCCGCGGGCCGTCCGGCCAGGTGGAGTTCAACCGGGTCGCCGCGCCGGGCAACTACGGCTGGCCGTACTGCACCGGCACCAACACCTCCACCGAGACGTACAACGAGTGGGACTTCGCCGCCAACACCAGCGGCGCGAAGTACAACTGCACCGGCGGGCCGACCAACAACTCGTTCCGCAACACCGGCCTGACCACCCTGCCGCCGGCCCAGCCGGCCTGGATCCGGTACGCCGGCGACGCCGGCACCCCGACCGAGTTCGGCGGCGGCTCCGAGTCGCCGATGGGCGGCCCGGTCTACCGGTACAACGCCTCGTCGACCTCCACCACCAAGTTCCCGCAGTCCTTCGACGGGCAGTTCTTCGCCACCGAGTTCGGCCGTGGCTGGATCAAGCCGATCCACGTCAACTCCGACGGCTCCCGGGGCACCATCGACACCTTTCCCTGGGTCGGCAAGCAGGTGATGGACTCGGCGTTCGGCCCGGACGGCGCGTACTACGTGCTCGACTACGGCACCGGCTACTTCAACGGTGACGCCAACTCGGCGCTCTACCGCTTCGACTACGTCGGTGGCGGCAACCGGGCACCCACAGCCGTGGCCAGCGCCAACCGCACCTCCGGTGCGGCGCCGCTCGCGGTGACCTTCTCCTCGGCCGGCTCGTCCGACCCCGAGGGCGGAGCGCTGACGTACTCCTGGGCGTTCGGTGACGGGACCACCTCGACCGCGGCCAACCCCACGAAGACCTACACCGCCAACGGCAGCTACACCGCCACCCTGACGGTTCGGGACCCGCAGGGCGCCACCGGCAGCAGCAGCGTCCGGATCAGCGTCGGCAACACCGCGCCCACGGTGACCATCAACAACCCCGGCAACGGGCAGCTGTTCAGCTTCGGTGACACGGTGCCGTTCAGCATCACGGTCACCGACCCGGAGGACGGCACGATCGACTGCACGAAGGTCAAGATGACCTACGTGCTCGGGCATGACCAGCACGGGCACCAGATCACCTCGCAGACCGGCTGCTCCGGCTCGATCACCATCCCGGTCGACGGTGAGCACGACGACGCGGCGAACATCTTCGCGATCTTCGACGCCGAGTACACCGACGCGGGCGGTCTGACCACGCACACCCAGCACACCCTGCCGCCGCGGCACCGCCAGGCCGAGTTCTACGGCACCTCGTCCGGGATCAACGTGTTCAGCAAGACCACGGCCGAGGGCGGCAAGACTGTCGGCGACATCAACAACGGTGACTGGATCGCGTTCCAGCCGTACCGGCTCGGCAACGTGACCTCGTTCAACGCCCGGGTCTCCTCGGCTGGTGCCGGTGGCACCCTCCAGGTCCGGGCCGGTTCCGCCACCGGCACGGTGCTCGGCTCGGCCACGGTCCCCGTGACCGGCGGCTGGGAAACCTTCGCCACGGTGACCGGGACGATCACCAACCCGCCGACCGGCACGACCACGCTCTACCTGACCTTCGCCGGGTCGGGCACCGGGGCGCTCTACGACCTGGACGCCTTCACCTTCGTCACCGGCACGCCCCCGACCGGCGGGGGCGGCCCGATCAAGGGTCTCGGCGGCAAGTGTCTGGACGTGCGCAGCGCCGCCACGGCCGACGGCACCCAGATCCAGATCTACACCTGCAACGGCAGCGCCGCGCAGACCTGGGCGGTCACGCCGAACTCGACGATCAGGTCGTTGGGCAAGTGCCTGGACGTCTCCGGCGGTGGCACCGCCGACGGCACCAAGATCCAGCTCTGGACCTGCAACGGGACCGCTGCGCAGAACTGGGCGGCCCAGGCCGACGGCACGGTGCGTAACCCGTCGTCCGGCAAGTGCCTCGACGTCTCCGGCAACAACTCCGCCGACAGCACTGCGGTCCACCTGTGGACCTGCGTCAGCGGTGCCGCCAACCAAAAGTGGATCCTGCCCTGAGCTGAGCGGAGGGGCCTCTTGTCAACGCCTAGTGTGGTGCGAGGGGCCCCTCCTAACCGCAATTAGGAGAGCGATATGCGCAGACGCCTGCGACCCGTCCTCGGTGCGGCAATGGCCGCACTCGCCGTCATCGCCTGCACCACCCCGGCCAGCCCCGCCAACGCCGCCGACGCCCCGTACGACGTGCTGGTGTTCTCCAAGACCGCCGGGTTCCGCCACGACGCCATCCCGGTCGGCATCCAGACCATCCGCGACCTGGGTGGGGCGAACAACTTCACCGTCACCGCCACCGAGGACGCCGCCGCGTTCACCACCAGCAACCTCGCCCAGTACGAGGCAGTGGTCTTCCTCAACACCACCGGCGACGTTCTCAACGCCAGCCAGCAGACCGCCTTCGAGTCGTACATCGCCTCCGGCCGCGGGTACGTGGGTGTGCACGCGGCCGCCGACACCGAGTACGACTGGCCGTTCTACGGCAACCTCGTGGGCGCGTGGTTCGCCTCGCACCCGGCGATCCAGCAGGCCAACATGAAGGTGGAGGACCGGGGCCACGCGGCGACCGCGCACCTGCCGCAGACCTGGACCCGCACCGACGAGTGGTACAACTACCGGACCAACGCCCGGTCGACCGCCCACGTGCTGGCCACGCTGGACGAGTCGTCGTACTCCGGCGGCGGCATGGGCTCCGACCATCCGCTGAGCTGGTGCAAGAGCTACAACGGTGGCCGGTCGTTCTACACCGGTGCCGGGCACACCCAGGCGTCGTACGCGGAGCCGGCGTTCCGGGCGCACCTGCTCGGCGGCATCCGGTACGCCTCCGGCCGGAGCAAGGCCGACTGCCGGCCCGAGACCGGCTACACCCCGATCTTCAACGGCTCGACGGCCGGCTGGTCGCAGGCCGGTCCGGGCAACTTCACCAACTCCGACGCCACCCTGACCTCGGTCGGTGGCATGGGGTTGTACTGGTACAACACGAAGCAGTTCACCAACTACTCGCTCAAGCTGGACTGGAAGCTGGCCGGGGACGACAACTCCGGCATCTTCATCGGCTTCCCGCCGTCCAGTGACCCGTGGTCCGCAGTCGACAACGGCTACGAGATCCAGATCGACGCCACCGACGCCGCCGACCGCACGACCGGGTCGGTCTACACCTTCAAGTCGGCTGACACGGCGGCCCGCGACGCGGCACTCAACGCGCCGGGGGAGTGGAACACCTACGAGCTGCTGGTCGAGGGCGAGCGGTTGCAGATCTTCCTCAACGGAGTGAAGATCAACGACTTCACCAACACCAACCCGGTCCGCTCGTTGGCCGGTCACATCGGCATCCAGAACCACGGCACCGGTGACGACGCCTCGTTCCGCAACATCCGGGTCAAGGAGCTGGGCACCACACCACCGCCCACCGGCACGATCCAGGCCGAGGCGTTCAGCTCGGCCAACGGTGTCTCCGCGTTCACCAAGGCGGGCGCCAACGGTGGGCAGACCGTCGGCTACATCGACCCGGGTGACTGGGCCGCGTACAACGGGGTCAACCTGGCCGGGGTCACCTCGTTCACGGCCCGGGTCGTCTCCGGCGGCGCGGGTGGCGCCATCCAGGTGCGCACCGGTTCGGCCACCGGCCCGGTGCTCGGCACTGTCGCGGTGCCGAACACCGGCAGCTGGACGACCTTCGCCAACGTCTCCACGGCGCTGTCCAACGTCCCGTCCAGCACCCAGAACCTCTACCTCACCTTCACCGGTAACGGCACAGGGCTCTTCGACCTGGACGACTTCACCCTGGTCAAGGGCAGTGGCGGCGGCACCGGGGTCGGCCCGATCAAGGGTCTGGCCGGCAAGTGCCTGGACGTGCGCAGCGGCGGCACCGCCGACGGCACCCAGATCCAGCTCTACACCTGCAACAGCAGTGCGGCACAGACCTGGACCGTGACGCCGAACTCGACGATCAAGGCCCTCGGCAAGTGCCTGGACGTCTCCGGCAGCGGCACCGCCGACGGCACCAAGATCCAGCTCTGGACCTGCAACGGCAGCGGCGCGCAGAACTGGGCGGCAGCGTCCGACGGCACCCTGCGCAACCCGTCGTCGGGCAAGTGCCTGGACGTCTCCGGCAACAACTCGGCGGACAGCACCGTCGTACACCTCTGGACCTGCCTGAACGCGGCCAACCAGAAGTGGACCCTGCCCTGACCGACTGAGCCGGGAGGGGCCGCCGCTCACGGCGTCGGCCCCTCCAGGCACCCGGCCCGAGCGCCGACGAAGCCCGGCCGGCGTGCCCCGGCGGCCGTCGCGACGGCCCGGGTCGGGAAGCGGTGTCCCTCACGAGCGTGATGCGTCGGCCGCCCCGCGGACGCCCGCGGACCGGCTCACAGCCGACTGCCGTACCTTGACCTGCATGGGGCGGTTCGCGCAGTGGCGCGGGATGGTGCTGGCGCAGGGGCACCGACTGGGTGACGCGCTGCGCCCGCCCGACGAGCCGGACGACCCGACCGGGCCGACCCCGAGCCTGAATCGGCTCGACGCGCTGGTGGAGGGCTTCGCCGCCGGTCAGCCGGTGCGGTGGAGCCTGGCCGGGCAACCCCGGCCGCTGCCCGGGCCGGTCGACGTCGTGGCGTACCGGATCATCGAGGAGTCGCTCACCAACGCGTGCCGGCACGCCCCGGGCGCGCCGGTCGCGGTCCGCCTGCGCTACGACGCCACGGGCATCACCATCGAGGTACGCGACGAGGGCACCGGTGCCGCGCCGTCAGGCCGGCGCGGCCAGGGGGCCGGGCGGGGTCTGCTCGGCGTACGCAGGCGCGCGGAGCGGCTCGGCGGCACGTTCTCCGCAGGCCCACGCGCCGGTGGCGGTTTCGCCGTGCGGGCCGCGCTGCCCGCACCCGAGGAAATGATCGGATGATCGGCCGACCGCAGGGCTTCCCCGATGGGGTGCTGCGGAAATAAGGTGGGGGCGGCGACCGTGCTGGTGGCCGGTGACCCGGTGGGAGGCGCAACCCGCTGGGCCCAGGTGTGTTCCGCACCCACCGGTGACCGCCCGGTGCCGCGTACGTCCGGTCACCCTCGCCCCGGTCCGCACCTGGAATCCCCCATGACAACAGGGGAGAAGAACAATGGCGCGACCCATCACGCTCTTCACCGGCCAGTGGGCCGACCTTCCGTTCGAGGAGGTTTGCCGGCTCGCCTCCGAGTGGGGCTACGACGGCCTGGAGATCGCCTGCTGGGGCGACCACTTCGAGGTCGACAAGGCGCTCGCCGACGACTCCTACGTCGAGCGCAAGCGGGAGACTCTCGCGAAGCACAACCTTGAGGTCTTCACGATCTCCAACCACCTGGTCGGTCAGGCGGTCTGTGACCACCCGATCGACGAGCGGCACCAGGACATCCTGCCCGGTCGGATCTGGGGTGACGGAGAGCCCGAGGGGGTCCGCCAGCGGGCCGCCGAGGAGATCAAGGACACCGCGCGGGCGGCGGCGAAGCTCGGGGTGAAGACCGTCGTCGGCTTCACCGGCTCGTCGATCTGGCACACCCTGGCGATGTTCCCGCCGGTGCCGCCGTCGATGATCGAGCGCGGCTACCAGGACTTCGCCGACCGGTGGAACCCGATCCTCGACGTGTTCGACGAGGTGGGGGTGCGGTTCGCCCATGAGGTGCACCCCAGCGAGATCGCGTACGACTACTGGACGACGAAGCGGACGCTGGAGGCCATCGGCAACCGGCCCGCGTTCGGGCTGAACTGGGACCCGTCGCACTTCGTGTGGCAGGAGCTGGACCCGGTGAACTTCATCTTCGACTTCGCCGACCGGATCTACCACGTGGACTGCAAGGACGCCAAGGTCCGCACCGGGGACGGCCGGCGTGGCCGACTCGCCTCGCACCTGCCCTGGGCCGACCTGCGCCGCGGGTGGGACTTCGTCTCCACCGGGCACGGCGACGTGCCCTGGGAAGACTGCTTCCGCGCGCTGAACGCGATCGGCTACACCGGCCCGATCTCGATCGAGTGGGAGGACGCCGGCATGGACCGCCTGGTCGGCGCCCCGGAGGCGTTGCAGTTCGTCCGCCGGCTGGCCTTCGACGCCCCGAGCGCTGCCTTCGACGCAGCGTTCAGCAGCAAGGACTGACCGCACCTCGGACAGACCACGGGCCGGTCGCCCTGCGGCGACCGGCCCGTCGACGTGCGGTTGGTCAGAGCGTGCTGGCGTTCGTGCCCGAGCCGGACGGCTTGGTGCGGGGGGTGTTGGTGGACGACGGCGACCCGGAGGTCGTGCCGACCGTGCTGGTGCCCGCCTTGGCGCCCACGGTTGCGGGCGTGCCGGCGAACGCGTCGTCGGCGGCGGTCAGCTCCTGCTTGTCGGAGCTGCCGTTACCGTTGCCGCTGCCCAGCTTCTCGCCCAGTTTGGTCTGGCCGAGCTTGTCCTTGCCCTCGCTGTAGAACTTGTTGGCCTGGGCCTGCGCGACCCCGGCCGCCTCCTGGACGGTCGGGTGGTCGAGCACCTTGCGGCCCCGAACAACGAGCTCCTCGTACTTTTCCCGGCCGGCACGGGCGCCCAGGACGAATCCCGCAGCCAGCCCGCCAAGAAACATGATCTTTCCGCGCATGGCGGCTCCTTCCGTACCTGACGCGCCTGTCGCTCCGTCGAGTTGCCCCGTCGGAAGGCGACCAATTCGCGCCTGCGTCCTCTGTCCGCAGCTAACTACCCATCCTGCTCTCCGCTCAAGCATGCTTGTGCCCGGATGGCGATTTACCCCGATTGTCGATGCCCTTCGGATCCTGACCTGCACGTCTTGATCATCGGGCGGTGGGGCGGAACCCACTGGACCACCACCGGGGAATGTCCTGTACTCTTGTCCCGTCGCACGGCGTCGGCGAGATCCGATTCCGAGCGGTGCACGATCCCCTGTAGCTCAATTGGCAGAGCAGCCGGCTGTTAACCGGCAGGTTATTGGTTCGAGTCCAATCGGGGGAGCTTCTCCACCCAACGCCCGTCGGCCTCCGGCCGACGGGCGTTTCCGTGTGCCCACCCCAGCCCGGTCGATCATGGAGTTGTGGCGCCGGTTTGAGGGGGTGGTGCACCTTTCGTCCAGCACCACAACTGCATGATCGACGCTGGTGGGGATGCCGGTTTCGGTCCTTTGCCGCCTGCCTGGGCGGCAGGATGGTCGATGTCGACGCTCAGGCTCCCCGCTGCGTCGATTCATGCGTCGATCCTTGGGGTGAGTGCGGATGTCCGGACGAGGCGCCAGGGCCACGCTGATCGCGGTGGCGGTCGTGCTGGCCTGGCTGGTGATCGGCGGCGTGGCCGGCCCGTACGCCGGGCGCCTCAGCGAGGTCGCCACCAACGACAACGCCGCATTCCTGCCCACCGACGCCGAGGCGACCCGCGCCCAGGACCTCGCCGGTGAGTTCGTCGACCGGCAGACCATCCCGGCTCTGGTCGTCTATGAGCGGCCCTCTGGGATCACCGACGCCGACCGGCAGCGGGTGAGCGCCGACGCGGCCCGGTTCGCCCAGGTGCCCGGCGTGGTCGCCCCACTGCCCCCGCCCATCCCCAGCGAGGACGGCCAGGCACTCCAGATCGTCGTACCGGTGGACGACGCCGAGGGCGAGGAGATCGGCACTGTCGTCGAACAGTTGCGCGACATCACCGGCGGGGACCGGGACGGCCTCACCGTGGACGTCTCCGGACCGGCCGGCCTGCTCGCCGACCTGATCAAGGTGTTCTCCGCCATCGACGGGCCACTGCTGCTGGTCACCCTGGTCGTGGTGCTGATCATCCTGCTGGTCGTCTACCGCAGCCCGGTGCTCTGGATCTTTCCGCTGCTGGCCGCCGGCATGTCGTACGCCCTCGCCTCGGTGTTCGTCTACCTGCTCGCCGACGCCGACGTGGTGAAGCTCAACGGGCAGGCTCAGGGCATCCTCACCGTGCTGGTCTTCGGCGCGGGCACCGACTACGCGCTGCTGCTGATCGCCCGCTACCGGGAGGAGCTGCACCGCCACGACCGCCCCTGGGCCGCCATGCGCACCGCGTGGAAGGGCGCCGCGCCGGCCATCATCGCGTCCGGCGGCACTGTCATCGTCAGTCTGCTCTGCCTGCTGCTGTCCAGCCTCAACTCCAACCGGGCGCTCGGCCCGGTCGCCGCCATCGGCATCGGCGCCACCCTGCTGGTGATGCTCACCTTCCTGCCCGCGCTGCTGGTGCTCGGCGGCCGTTGGGCGTTCTGGCCCCGACGGCCCCGGGAGGATCAGGCCGACCCACGCGCCGAGCACGGCATCTGGAGCCGCATCGCCGGCTTCGTGGCCCGGCACGCCCGACCGATCTGGCTGAGCACCGCGGTCGTACTGGCCGTCCTCACGCTCGGGCTCACCCAGCTCGACGCCACCACCCTCGGCCAGTCCGACCTGTTCACCCAGCGCACCGACTCGGTCGACGGCGAGGAGGTGATCGCGCGGCACTACCCGGCCGGCACGGGCAGCCCGGCCACCATCTTCACCACCGAACAGACCGCCCGGCAGGTCACCCAGGTGGCGCAGGGCGTGCCCGGCGTGGCCGACGTCCGCCCGCTCTCCACCGGCCCGCAGACCGGCCCACCCGATCCGAGCGCCACTCCGAAGGTCGTCGACGGGCGGGTCCAGCTGGAGGCGACCCTGGCCGACCCACCCGACAGCGATGGCGCCGAGCGGACCCTCCGCGAGCTGCGGGTGGCCGTACACCAGGTGCCCGGCGCGGACGCCGTGGTCGGCGGCTTCACCGCGATCAACGTGGACACCTCGGACGCCGCGAAGCGCGACCAGAACGTCATCATCCCGGTGGTGCTGGTGGTCATCGCGGTCATCCTGGCCCTGCTGCTCCGCGCGCTGCTCGCCCCGGTGCTCCTGATCGCCACAGTGCTGCTCAGCTTCGGGGCGACACTCGGCCTCTGCGCGATCCTGTTCCGCCACGTCTTCGACTTTCCCGGCGTGGACTCGTCGTTCCCGCTGTTCGCGTTCGTGTTCCTGGTCGCGCTCGGCATCGACTACAACATCTTCCTGATGAGCCGGGTCCGGGAGGAGTCGGTCAAGCGCGGCACCCGCGCCGGTGTGCTCGCCGGCCTCGCCGTCACCGGCGGGGTGATCACCTCCGCCGGCATCGTGCTCGCCGCGACCTTCTCCGCCCTCGCCGTGTTGCCCCTCGTGGTGCTCGTCGAGTTGGGTACGGCGGTCGCGATCGGGGTACTGATCGACACGATCATCGTCCGGTCGCTGCTGGTGCCCGCACTCGCGTACGACATCGGGCCGAAGATCTGGTGGCCGGGCCGGCTGTCCCGGGCGAACGGTGAGCGGGAGGCGCGCGATGCTGGCTGAGACCGACGTGGTCATCGTCGGCGGCGGCCTGGCCGGCCTCGCCGCCGCCCGCCGGCTGCACCGCGCCGGCGTGCCCTGGCGGCTGCTGGAGGCCAGCGGGCGACTCGGCGGCCGGGTCGCCACCGACGTGGTCGACGGACACCTCATCGACCGGGGCTTCCAGGTGCTCAACACCGCCTACCCCCGGCTCGGCACGCTGCTCGACACCGACCGGCTCGACCTCGGGTACTTCACCTCCGGCGTGCTGGTGCGCAAGGGCGACGACCTGCTGCGGCTGGTCAACCCCTTGCGGGAGCCGACCGGCGCCCCCGGGACCGCGCTCGCCGGCATCGGCTCCCTGCGCGACCGGCTGCGCTTCGCCGCGCTCGCCACCGGCTGCGCCACACTGCCCACGTCCCGGCTGCTCGCCGCACCGGAGACCAGCGCCGAGACCGCGCTCCGCCGTGCGGGCCTCTCCGACGCGATCATCGAGGAGCTGCTGCGGCCGTTCCTGTCCGGTGTCTTCATCGACCGGGAACTGGCCACGTCCAGCCACGTCCTCGCGATGGTGCTGCGGTCGTTCGCCCGCGGCCGCATCGGCCTGCCCGCCGAGGGAATGGCCGCGCTGCCCCGGGCCATCGCCGACCCGCTCCCCGCCGACCTGCTCGACCTGGACATGCCGGTCGCCGAGGTCGCTCCCCGTCGGGTCCGCACCCAGGCCGGCGACATCCGCTGCCGGGCCGTCGTGGTCGCCGTCGACCCACCCGCCGCGTCCGCGCTGCTGCCGACCCTGGCCACGGTACGGATGCACAGCTACACCACCTATTACCACAGCGCGCCCGAGCCGCCGCTGACCGAACCGATCCTGCTCGTCGACGGGGACCGGCGCGAGATCGTGGCGAACACGGTGGTGCTCAGCAACGCCGCCCCGACCTACGCGCCCACCGGACGGCACCTCGTCGCGACGTCGGTGGTCGGCCCGAGCGCCCCACCCGAGTCGACCGTACGGGCCGAGTTGACCCGGCTGTACGGCCGTTCCACCGCTGACTGGACACACCTCACCACAGTGGCCGTCCCGAACGCGCTGCCCGCCGCGCCACCACCGCAGGGGCGGCTACGCAAGCCCGTGTCGTTGGGAGAAGGGCTGTTCGTGGCCGGTGACCACCGCGACAGCCCGTCCATCCAGGGCGCTCTCGCCAGCGGCTGGCGCGCCGCTGGCGAGGTGCTGGAGGAGCTGCGCGCCGGCTGACGGGCGTACCCGAGCACGCTGTTATATTCCTGTAGCCCATCGTGCTGGTGCAGGCGTGGGCGCCGGCCGGCTCGGTGCTGGCTGCTGACCGCCGAGCGGGATAAGATCCGGCGCGGTGTTCGGGGCGGTAGCTCAGCCGGTTAGAGCAGGGGACTCATAATCCCTCGGTCGCGGGTTCGAGTCCCGCCCGCCCCACCGACCGCACCATTGTGCGAACCGGTGGTACTCCTGAGGTGCCCCGTCCGTTTTGGGCCGGGGGCATTGTCGTGTCGGTGGGGATTTTGAAAACGGGTACGACTCCCTGGTCGGTGAGTTGGACTTCGGCGATGAGAGCCTCGATCGCGGCCTTGCGCTCCGTGGCGGTGCCGCTGGTCATGATGGTGCTGAGGTGGTCGCGGATCCGGGCGACGGTGCCAGGCGGCGGGGGCGCGGGCTGCGATGTCAAGCCGGCGTCGAGTTCGGTATGCCGAGCCTGGAGTTGGGCGAGCCGTTGGCGGAGTTCCCGGATGCGTGGTCCGGCGGTGGCGTCGTCCATGGTGCCGTTCTCGAACGCCGTGTGGTAGCGGTCGATCGCGTTTTCGGTGCTGGTGATCTGGTGGGCGATGGCGGTGAGTTCGGCTCGCCGGTCGTCGCTGGTGGTGTCGTGTTGAGCGTGGGCGCGTTCGATCATGGCGGCCAGGACGGGTTCGGCGGTGGTGTAGAAGTCGTGTAGGGCCTGCAGGATCATGTGGTCGAGGTCGTCGGCGGGGAGCCGGGGTGCGGTGCAGGTGGCGTGTTTGCCGTAGCGGGTGCGGGTGAAGCAGGTGTAGTAGCGGTAGCGGCGGGTCCGGCCTTTGGCGGATGTGCCGATGTAGCGCTGTCCGCACTGCGGACATGTCAACAGGCCGGTGAGGTAGTAGTCCGAGTCGGACATGGCCCGCTGGGTTTGGACGTCGCCTCGGGCGTTGGCGATGTCCTGGGCTCGTCGGAAGGTGTCCCGGTCGATGAGTGCGTCGTGGGCGTCGGGGACGAGGATGTCGCGGTAGGCGATGTCCCCGAGGTAGGCGGGGTTGTCCAGGATCCGGTTGATGGTGTGTCCGGACCATTGTTTGCCGGTGCGGTTGGGGACGCCGCGGGAGTTCAACTCGGTGGCGATGGCGCGGGTGCCGAGACGGTCGCGCGTGTAGAGGTGAAAGATGTCGCGCAGGATGGGTGCCTCGTCGGGGTGGGGCACCAGGCGTTGGGTGTCGCGGTCGACGAGGTAGCCGTAGGGGCGGTTGCCGCCGGCCCATTGGCCACCGCCCCCGGCCATCCCAAGAGCACCAACCTCGCCGCCGTCCACGCTGGCCGGATCCTCGCCCGCGTAACCGCCGGATCCACCGCCACCGACCTGCGTTTCACCTGGCGCGCCGCCCCCGCCCCCACACCCGGCCAGCCAGGTCCTGCCCTCGCCGAACGGCTGCGATCCGCCCGCTCCCTCGCCGCGACCGACCCGCAGCGCGCCCGAGAGACACTGCGCGAAGCCCTCGCCACCGCCGACACGACCACAGCCGACCCGACACACGCCGACGCCGCCCAGCTCTACGCGGAACTGCTGACCCGGCTCGGCAATCCGGCAGCGGCTATCCGCTGGGCCGGCTCCGCTCACCACAGCCGCGCCCACCTGCACGGCCCTTCCGCCCGGTCCACCCTCGCCGCCGTCCACATGCTCGCCACCGCCCACCGGCAGGCCGGGCACCACCAGCGCGCCTACCACGCGTACCGACACCTCGCCGACCAACTCATCACCACCGTCGGGCCTGACGCCCACCCCACCCTCGCCATCCAGGCCACCCTCGCCCTCGTCCTGCGCGACCTCGGCCACTGCGCCGCCGCCCGACGCCTACTCGCCGACACCATCACCGCGCACCGCCGCACTTGCCCCCACCATCCCGCCACCGCCCGCATGCTTCACCACCTGCACGAGATGTGGCAGCACTGCACAGACCGCGGACACGAACACGCCGACATCGAGCCCTCCACCGTGGAAGAACAACGGCAGCACGGCTAGGCGGAAGCTCAGATCCAGTGGCGCTCCCGTCGGTCATCTCTCTGACCGCTGACCAGTCGGCACGAGTTCGGCGGGTTCACGACAGGTCGACAGGATCTGTACCGTGTCAATGATGAGCAACGGACCCTCACACGCGACGCCGAGGGCGGTCACTGGCACCCAGCCATGAACGACTCCCGACCCGGGGACCCTTCCGTGATCAGCCCTGCGGTTGGCGCCAACGCCGACCCACCCGGCGCTTGCACGACCGGCGACCCCCTCGGCCAGCGAGGAATTGTCGGAGCGAACCGGGTTCGTGTCCGGGTGCTCGGCCCGCCGGCCATTCTCGGCGTCCCCGAGGAGCAGCACGTCCGCCCCCAGGCCTTGGAGAGTTCCTCGTCTACCTGATCGTGCGGGGAGGGTCGGCCTACCAGCACGAGATCCTCGGCGACCTCCTGCCCGAGCCGCCGCACCGCCTCGCGGCGCAGCGGCTGCACACCCACACCTACAACCTGCGCCAGATCTTCCGCTCCGCCGGCGGGGACAACACCTACCTGCGGCTGCGGCGACACCACTACACCCTGAACACTGATGTTCTCGACGTCGACCTTTGGGCCATGCGCGAGGCGATGACCGCCGCGCAACGCGGCGCCGACCCCGCAGCCAGCGTCAACGCCTTGCGCCGCGCGGTCGCCGCCTACCACGGGCCACTCGCCGCCGACACCGGATACCTCTGGCTCGCCCGGCACCAGCAAGCGGTAGCCCACGAGTTCGTGACCGCGGCCGTGACCCTCACCGAAGCCCTCGCCGACAGGCCCGCCGAAGCCATCGCCGTCCTCGACGTCGCCGCCCGCCACCACCCGGACAACGCACTCCTCGCTACGGCCGTTGCCAGGATCCGCGATCGGTCAAGCTGACCACCGTCGCCCAGAGAGCGCCGCTGCCGCGACTGACCAGGTTCCCTACACCCCCAAACCGGCTCCTGTCAGATTCTGCGAACGCCTCAATTTTGTGATCTTGAAAGATCCACCCGAAAGGACGATGAGCAGAACAGGCCAAGGCGTCCCAAAAAAGACATCGGCGGACCCGCTTTGCCAGGACGGGATCTCAGGTGGATCTCGCCTGATGCGGCTCTGTCGGACCCCTTAGAGCAGGGTCGTCCGCTCGGTGCTCATGCCTTGGGCGACAGCCTTGACGAACTCCAGTCGTCCACGGATGGCCGTCTGGAAAGCGAGGGCGGTGGCGGTGGCGAGGGGTTCGGTGTAGCTGATCGATCCCGGTGTCATCTTCGAGGTGATGAACCATCCGGCCTGGTAGATGTTGTCGCCGATGAAGCGGCGCAGCATCTCCTGGTAGCGCTGGTTGTACGTGACTTTGTGGAACGCCGGGTCACAGGGGTACAGCATCGTCGGTTCGCGCGGCACGGTCTCGGTCTCTATGGTCTCGGCCAGGATGAACACGTATCCGAGCCACGGTGGTACCTCGCCGAACGCCTGGTTCTTGGTTTGGGCGGCGTGGGTGTCCGTGGCAGTGCCCAGCGCCTCCTCGAAGCGGTTGTTGATGTTGCGCTGGACGCTCTTAATCTGTGACTTCATCTCGATCGCGGCGACGAGGATGCCTCGGTACTTGACCACGATGTCCCACTGCTTGCGGGCGCGGTAGTAGCCGGGCAGGTACGGCTTGCCGGTATGGATTTCAGCCCCGGGCAGACCCGCTTCGTAGAACTCCTGCGCGACAATGTTGGTTAGGGTGCCCATATGGCCGTTGGCGCGCGCCCCGCCTCCGGCCTTACCTCCGTCTTCCAGCGCTTCGTCCTGCGCACTGCGCTTGAGCCAGAAGTCTTCCACCGCGTGCTGAATCGCCGCACGATCCATCTGCTGCCCTTCCCAAGGCGCTATGTGTCAGTCGAGGTCGAATGTGTCGAGGCCATATGCGGCGACGGCGGCACGGGTTGCGGCCTGCCGGTCGCGCTGACGGAACGCCAACCGGAGCTGTTCGGCTACCGTGGCATCGATGGCTTCTGGCTCCGGTACGCGAATCTGCTTGAGGTATTGGGCCTGGAACCGTAGGGTGCCGCCGCGCATCCGTACGCAGTACGCCTCGATGAACGCCTGCGCGACTCCGGAGAGTAGCAACCCGCCGAGCACCTCCATGTCCCACAGGTTGGAGACGACGAAGTACAGGTTGTGGTGCGGGTAGGAGCCGCCCTGCTCCAGCACAGGATGGATGGTCGTCTTCATGTCCTGCAGCAGCAACTTCGGCCGCGCTGTCAGTTCGTGGTTGACCTTGTCGATCGTCCGGTACCACGTGACCGGCCGCTGCTTGGCTATGAACCGGCCACGCAGGGCGGTGCCGTGCTTGGCGAAGTAGGACCGCAGCCTCGGGTAGGCGTTCAGGTCGACCAGCGACCCATCGGCCTCCCATGGGTTGACCAGATAACGTCCAGACCAGGTAAAGGCGCCAGTGGTGATGTCACGCACCATCGAGAGAGGAAGCAGCCTGTCAGGCTCGACCGCCTTCTCGTCGGTGGTGACGAAGACCTGATCCGCGCCGGTGGCCACACCGATACCAACCCGGGTGCCGCCGTCCGGGTCATGCAGCGGCGAAAAATTGTCCTTCAAGTACTCGATCATCGCCAGCCGGGCCGGCGAACCGGCAGGCCACATCTCATCACCGGGAAACCAGTGCGGCAGCCGATGCGCGACGTAACCAACGCCCTGAACAGAGTCGATCTCTGACCCTTGGGACCACTTGACCAGCTCTGCCGCCGACGCGGCACCGAACGAGGAGTCGGTGTCAGCAACTACCGCACAGCCCTGCTCGCCTCGGCGCAGCACGCTAATGGCGGGATAGGCCGACACCTGGCTTTCGAAGGCGTCCACGTCGTGCATGGTCCAGACCGCGTCAACCGCGTAGCCGTCGGTCACGAACCTGCGCAGCGCCGCCCCGTACTGATTGCGCATCCACCGGTCCGCGCAGATGAACCCAAGTCGTCCGCCCGGCCGCAGCGTAGACAACCCTCGCTGAATGAACCCGACGTACAGGTCCGCGCGTCCCGTCATGGTGCTCCACCGGCGTCGATACGCCGCGTTGACCGTCGCCGGCAGGTCCTCGATGCGAACGTAGGGCGGGTTGCCAATCACGACATCGGCCTGCGTACCGGCACACTCGTCCAGCAGATAGTCCGCGCGCACAACCCACATCATGGCCAGCTCGGCGGCCTCCGTGGCAGAGCACCCGTCCTCCACCAAGATCTGCTCCACCACGCGGCGGCAGTGCGCGACGTGCTCGGACTGCACATCAAAAGCCCGTACGCAGCCACCCAGGTCCCCATAAGTTGCGCCGACCCGGCGCCGAGCCACCAGAAGTCGCTCAACGGCAACAGTCAGAAACGCTCCCGACCCCACGGATGGATCAACGACAGTCAGCCCGGCAAGGTCCGCATCGACCGTGTAACCGACCATGTCCAGCAGCGTGTCCACGATCCAGCGGCGAGTGAAGACCTCGCCGAAAGCGGAACGGTCCTCGAGGCGCGCGAGCTCGGCGGCGGAGCGAGCTTGCTCGAGGTCCAGAGTCGAAGGCACCTCGAGACGATACGCCAACGATCGGTATGCATCTGGGGGGCGCCGCGACCTTCGCCTCGTGTTTTTGGCCGGGGCCAGCCAAGGTTTCCGCCCTCTACCCGCGTCACGCAGTATCGTCACGACTTTTGTCCTGGCGTGCACCGCACGAGCTATTTGCTGGCACGCACCGCGCGGGCAACCGGGTAGCGCCACGCTCGCTGCTTCGAGCATCACGTGAATCCGGCCAGATCCAGGTTGCAAGCGGCGTTGACAAATTCATACAAAAGCCGGGAAGTGGCGTAAGCGGGGCGCTCTGCTGACCCATCCGCCTGGCAGGGATTCCACGACCTTGGTTGACGGCGCTCACACCGCGTGTCCGTGCCGCCCATCACCAGGAGGTGCCGCAGTCGCTGGTCGGCGTGACGAAGGAACTGGCGCAATCGCGTCCGATGGCTCTGTCAGATGGGTGACAGCTCCTGGCCGCTTAAGCAACAATCGCCCACTGAGCGTGGCTACCCGGTGCCAATTCCCGCCGGCGGGCTGCCTCTACGTCAGCGGCTGCGCCGTGTCGGCACGTTGATTAGACCGTTGAGGCCCGCAAGCAAATCTTGCCTTCACCGGACTGCACGTAAGGTCGACTACAGGGTAGAGTCGCAGCCCAAGCCAATCGGCCCGACGGCCTTGCCGCTCCGAAACAGCGATTGGCTCAAGTTGAAAGAGTTGAGGGCTTGGACGCGGCGACGCTGCTCGGAGCTTGATCAGAGGAGACGACATGTCAGGCAAGAAGGTAGTCTTTATAGCTTTCGCCATCGAGGACGAGCGTCAGCGGGACTTCCTAAAGGGCCAGTCCCTTCACCCTCGCGCCCCTTATGAATTCATCGACATGTCAGTCAAGGAGCCGTACGACAACGACTGGAAAGATCGGGTACGCACCCGAATCAGGCGGTCGCACGGCGTCATCGTGTTGGTTAGCGCCAACTCGCTCACCTCTAGTGGACAGAAATGGGAGATCCAATGCGCCAAGGATGAGCGCAAGCCCATCAGGGGGATCTGGGCCTACGCAGGAGATCGAACCAGCATCGCCGGAGTCTCTACCTACGCTTGGAATGACAAGAACATCAACGACTTCATTGAGTCGCTGTAAACCGACATGCGCAAGGCACTGATAGTTGGCATTGACTACTACTCGCACATCGAAGCCCTCAGCGGCTGTGTTAACGACGCGCATTCGGTTAGGGCTGTTCTGGAGCGCCACTCGGACGGGACGTTGAATTTCGCCGCTCCTCAGGTGCTTACCGGAATGAGCCCGGATAAGGTTGTGCTGAAGCGGGATCTCAAGGAGGCCATTAGGGAACTCTTTTCTGATGACGCCGAGATAGCGCTGTTGTATTTCGCTGGACACGGATACATCGAGGACACGGGCGGATTCTTGTGCGCCAGCGACTGCGAGACTGGCGACGACGGCGTCGCCCTGTCCGAGATCATGACCATGGCCAACGTCTCTAGGGCCAAGAATAAGGTGGTCATTCTCGACAGTTGCCACAGTGGTATCGCGGGCGATAGAGGTCTGGCCACTTCCGGACTCGCGGAACTCTCCGATGGAGTCACTATCTTGACCGCGTCAACGGCAGATCAATACGCCGCTGAGGTGCCAGGCGGAGGCGCGGGTGTCTTCACAAGCCTGCTCGTCGATGCCCTAAGCGGCGCGGCGGCTAACTTGGTGGGGGAAATTACGCCAGGAAGCGTTTATGCCCACATAGATCAATCCCTCGGCCCGTGGGCGCAGCGTCCGGTTTTCAAAACCAACGTAAAGACGTTCGTGTCGCTAAGGAAGGCCGAGTCACCGATTGGTCTCGCTGACCTCCAAGCGTTGACGAAGCACTTTCCAGCTCCAGATCATAGCTTCCGTCTTGACCCATCGTTCGAGCCCGAACGCTCTTCGGAGCAGCTTCAGGACTCCTCGATTCCACCACCCGACCCGATAAACACCGCCACGTTCAAGGTTCTTCAAAGCTATGTAAGAGTTAATCTCGTTCGACCCGTTGAGGCTCCTCACATGTGGCATGCCGCGATGCAAAGTAAATCTTGCGAACTCACGGTGCTTGGGCAGCACTACTGGAACCTCGTCAGGAAGGGGCTAATTTAAAATGTCTGAGTCATCTACTGAGCTTCTGGCGGTTCTGCAGTCCAGTACCTTTATGGAGGCCTTGGCTGCGCTAGAACACGAGCGCTGGTCGCACTGGCAGCGCTACCTGCACTCACAGTGCCTACCTGCCAGTGACGAATCCCTTGTGATTCCCGCGGAACTCGCTGCACGCTGGGCAAAGCAGATGACGACGCCCTATGCGCAACTGTCGGAGGAAGAAAAGAACAGCGACCGAGAGCAGGTTGCTCGCTATCTTCCTGTGATCGCTGCGGCGCTACGTCAAAACCTAAGTAAATAGAGTTTCGCCCAAGGCTTCCAATGAAGCTGACTGGCCAGCGGTTACTCGTTTAGCTAAGGTTCAGTGGCCGCCGGTGGGCTGCGCGCCCAGTGGCACTCGCAGTGCCAGCATCAATCACAGCGAATTGCCTACTTCAGCTGCCTGAGCATTCGGAGGCTGGGCATCTGGGGCCACCCTGGGTTTATCGAGTGGCAAGGATGATTAGCACGACGGCAGCCAAGAAGCCTAGTGCGATGATCTGACTTATCCAGCCCGCGCGCAAGAAACGTTCTTTCGTCTCATTCACTGAGCGAAGAGTGCCGATCATCGCGATGTTTACGAGTGCTACCTCCTTACGGGCAAGATCTTCGTCGTCGGCCCATCGTTCATTTAGCATCAACTTCATTGGGGTGATGGCTGCCACGTCGTACCGCCTGCTCCAGCCAGCGCAGATTCCGGATAACGAGGCGACAGTGAAGGCCACAAGGGCAAGCACCATCAGGGGTAAGGCTTGTCTGGGCAAGGACGCCTCAGCGTCCTTGCCCACGAAAGCGCCTACGGCCGCCAAGATGGTCACGAGGCTTCCTGATGTCGTAACCAGCGAAGCGGCTCGTGTGTCCATCGCAGCCTTACGTTCTCGCTCAGTCTTCAGCTCAGACGCGATGAAGTCCGAGTAGACGTCACTCTGAACGGTCACGACCGCTCTCGGTCGTGTGAACCGTCCGTCCATCCGCCTTAATCGACGGCTTCTTGCTCCCGCGCACCTGGACCGTCGTTATGAAACCAGTGGGTGATGGCGGCGGCGGGGGTGGAGGCGGCGGTGAGCTCGGCTTCGACTGCTGCGCCGTTGGTTCATCAGCCATGGGTTCTCCCTTAGCATGACTTCGAGTTGAAAGTTGATCGGAGCTGTCGCCTAGCTCGTACGTCCGTGCGAGTCCGCCACAGCCTATATCCGCCCCCACCCGAGAGTGTGCAGGGACGTACGTGAGTCGGCGTTCGCCGGCAAGCGATGTATTGCCTCGTGCCGGTACCGGCCTGGCCCAACAAATGATCACGTAGACCGATGTCGAGGCACGTCGCGACCAGAACGGCAGGTCAGCCACAGTGCTCAAGAACGAGCTGCTCGTGGTCCCGCCTCCCCGGGCTTGCCTGCAACAAGGCGTCGGACATGACGTTCGGACACGCCGGCGGCCAGGGCCAACTCGGCCAGACTGGCATGCGGACGCTCAGTACGCAGCCGAGCTACGACTTCAGCCGTCTGCTCCGGGCGCCCCGTCGTCCGCTTGTGTCGCGCGGTACGCCGCTGCGGCTGCGCCGGTAACTGACTCGCAGCCGGACCATCGGGCACCTTCGCCTGATGCGCTTCCCCCGCCTCAGCCACAGAAATGTCCGTTGGGTGCAGCTCCAGTGGTGTCGGCGCGGCGTCGGGGGCTGGCGACGCTTGATGCGAGCCGGCGACGTCTGACGTGCGGTAGTTGTTCCGTGCTGCCGGATAAGATCTGGACAGCATCTCCACGACCAGCAGCAGCGCTACTGCCGGCCAGGCAGCGACAATGCGTGCACCAAGGCTTGGCGAGGCGGCAGCAATGTTGGCCGCCATACTGGCCGCTACCCCGACCGCGAAGGCGATCCGGGCCGACCAACGCACCTTCCGGCTGGCGCGCTTATCCTCGACCATGGCAGCCGATGCGACGACGAGCATCCCGTCGACCGACAGCGGCAGCACATAGGCGACCTCGGGACGCTCACCGAACCTCGACGCCACGGCGACCATGTGACTCCAAGACGACCAGGCAGCTATTCCGGCCACCGTCACCGTGCTCACGTCTCGGGCGATCCGGGTCGGCGTCATTGGACCACCCCCAGCCCGAGCCGTCGCTCGATGGCCTGGACCTCGACGGGATCCACGGCCGGACGTCCGCCGATGTCCAGCCGCGTCTGGACATCGACCCATTGCCGCCACCGTCGGACGACTTCGCCGGCGTCGAGGCCGATCGCGTCAACGATGTCCGCCAGATGCGCGCCCGCCTGCAGGGCAGCGTGGATCCTCGCGGGTTGCCAGCGAGTCCACCAGGAAACCACCGCAGCGGACAACGCCAGCTCCGTCGAGACGTGATCGCCACCGGATTCCGCCGTCCGAACGACGGCATGGTCGTGAAGATCGAGAAGGAGCTGGAACGGGTTGATCTCTTCCGCGTCGGCGAACCGCACCGGTGGTTCGGTCGGTCGGGCCGGGATCATCGGGCACCGCCCGACCCCCGTGAGCTGGGCAAAGACAGCGGTAGCGGGTTACCGGCGATCGTGGCGGTGCGGTTCGCATGGTGGTACCTCCGGCCCACCACGTAACCCCTTGGTCAGCCATACTGTCGAATCTCGCCGGCCGGGGCCGTGAACAGCAGCGCGGCCGGCGCTCTGCGCGGCGATCGGCTCCGCCAGGAACCGGGGGAGCGGCACTGCCGACGAGGAGATCCGCTGCAGCGCTATCCGCCGCGCTTCTTCATCTCACGGAAGTGCGCGCACGGCTGCTCACTCCTGACGTGCCAGATACTCCCCACCAGAGCGATGGGGTAGTCGATCTCTCTGGTCTGGCGATCGCCCGTCTCGACCGAGAATCGCATCGACAACAGCTCACTCCCGAACGCGGTCGCGCATTCGAGGCGTAGCTCGACATTGATCAGGTCGGTGTCGCCGGGGCGTAGCAAGCGAGACTTGCCGGTGTCACGGACCAGCGCACCTGGTCCTTGCCCGGTCGCCGCACGAACCGTAATCGGCGCTTGGCTGGCGTTGGTCACTGCCAGTTGCCCGTCCAGCTGGAGAACGCCCAGGACGTCGGAACCCACGCCAGCGATGGATGCGGGGAAGGCCACGAGTGCGACCGAAGCATTTCGCTCCCGCTCCTCCCGCGAGTCCCGCAGCTCGCTCACACCAAAGCCACCAAGTGCCCCGCCGACAAGAAAGGCAGCGACGAGCCGAACGCTCATCTTCCGTCTGGTCAGGAGGCGGTCGGGAACGACGCTGCCCGCCGCTGTCGGCTGGTGGTTGTGCTCATCCAGGTCGATCACTTCGCGCTCCGCCGACATGGGGCCAGCCTAGGGCGTTCCCTGACAGCGCGTCGCCGTCGCACAGCCACCCGTACAGCCTCGGTGAACCACTGACGCCGACGTCGGCCGGACAGTTACGGGCCGGGACTGGCGCTCCGGGCAGCGCGACCCTGCAACCCGCATCCAGTTCGCAAGAGGTCGACGGGTGTGATGTCGAGAGGTCGGGGTGTTCCTCGAACAGGCCTACGTACACGTCCAGCGTCATGACCGCCGGGGCGTGCCCGAGCATCCGCTGTACCGCCTTGACGTTGGCGCCCAACTGACGCTCACACCGCTTATGCATACGGTGCGTGGTGGACGCTGCGGGACCAATGCCGCCAGAAGGGTAGCGGCAGGCAGCCGATCGGTGCTTCGCCTCCGATCTCGGTCTCTACCGAGCCATCAGCGAGCGTGACCGAGACAGCCGATCGGCCTGGAGCGAATACCTCCCGGACCCTGCCGGCGATCACCGAGCGAGCGATGTCCTGGAGCAGGGCGACATCTTCAGGGCCGGCTCCCAGTTCCCAGCGGCCGCCACGGTCACCGATCCCCAGGATGATTTCGTCGGAGAAGTCCGTCCATCCAAAGGCACGAGCATTGGGGTTACGTGGTGTGACGTCCACCGTGATCCCGCCCCCGATGCTGTCGACCTTCACAGTCGCCATCCCAGCCAGTTCCTCTGCCGACTGCCTCGCGATTTTCAGAGTTGGTGTCCGGGGCGGTTGGTCGGTGTCGGGTTCGTCCTGGCCCTGCTCATCCGTCACGCAGTCAGTCTGTCAAGGCATCAGGAATGAGGCGAACGCTGCGGTCGCCCGTCGGCCAACTGAGTTGCCCGCCGCGTGGCGGCCATCCTGTCGTCCCTAGCCGCTCTATCAGATCAAGGCGGCCCGCAAGCGGGCGGCGCCGGCCACGCGGATGGACGAACATCTTGGAAGACCTCGGGTCTCCGCCCCGAACCCAGGCCCTCTTCAGAGATGCCGACGAGGAGATCAGCTTCCCTGCCTGGTTGCTACGCTTCGCGACCTGACAGGGAGGAAGCCGTGGGCAAGTTCCTGCATCGTTTTCGCAAGGTCGACCGAAGTGAGCCTGCTGCGGGCCTCAACCCGGAAGGCGCTGCCCTCGGTATCGCGGCGTCCCGCCAGCTGAGGGAACTTCGCCACGTCGAGATTCAGCGCGGTCTGACGGATGCGGAACTTGCTCGCGTGGAGCACACCTTCGACTTTCAGTTCGCCGACGACCACCGCGCCTTCCTGGTCGCCGGGCTACCTACCGGGCCTTCCTGGCCAGACTGGCGACGAGGAGACCAGTCGACCCTCCGCGATCGCCTTGCGTGGCCTGCGGATGGCGTGTTGTTCGATGTCGAGCACAACGGCTACTGGCATTGGAGCTGGGGAGAGCGGCCCACTAACCGCCGTGAGGCTGTAGCAGCTGCCAAGCCGTACCTCCAGAACGTGCCGCAGATGGTGCCCGTGTTCGGGCACCGTTTCCTGCCCTCCGGCCGCGGCTCGTACGGGCACCCGGTCCTGTCGATGTATCAGACCGACATCATCTACTACGGCGATGACCTGGAGGACTACATCCATTCGGAGTTCGGTGGACCGGCACCGGATCGAGGCCAGGAGCCGCAGGCTACCGTCACCTTCTGGAGAGACTTCGTCTAACCGGGCGGTTTCGTCAGAGCTGGTGCCGGGTCAATCCGATGGTTGCTGCCAGACGGGTCACGTCGGCAGCAGTGGGGCCGGCGCGGAGCACTGCGGTCAGCGCCGCACGGGCGGCGGGGCGGGTTCTCGTCTCGGTAGGGGCGATGTGGTCGGCAGCGACCAGCGCCTGACCGGCGGCGCGGGCGTCGCCGAGGTTCAGGTGGGCGTGGGTGATGTCGATCAGGTGCGCGGCCCGGTGCTCGGCGGGAAGTAGATGCCAGGCGTTACCGCTGGTGACCCGTCGGTGGACCGCGACGGCCAGTTGGTGGTCGCCAAACCACATCGCGATCAGGGCACGAGCGAGGTCGACCGGGGCGGGACCGAACGCAATGCCGTCGTAGTCGCGATGCTCGCCATCGACGAGGTCAGCGGCGCGTTCGGTGAGTTCGCTCGCGGCATTGGCGTCCCCGCTGAGGGCGGCGGCGAGCGCCGCTTCGATCAGCAGGGTCCCGGTTACGCCGGACTGGCGGACGTGGGACGGTGCCAGGTCCAACTGGTGTACGGCATCGACGGCGGCGGTCATCGCCAGCCGGCCTCGCCCCAGGGCTCGCAGCGCCTGCGCGAGAGAGATCGCCGCGAGGCCGGTACGCCAGGGATCACCGGAGGCGGCGCTCATCGCCCGATCGGCGGCCAGCCAGGCCAGGTCTGCCTCGCCGAGTTTGACCAGCACCTGGGCGGCGAGCCGGTCCACCCGTACCAGCAGATCCGTGGCGTCTCCCGGCTGCGTGCGGCTATCGCAGAGCAGGTCGGGCAGCAGCCGCAGCACCTGAGGGTGGTGACCGTTGCGGTAGGCCGTCCACGCGTACCCCGCTTGGGCGTCGAGCTGAGCCAACGACGGCGCTGGCCGGCCGTCGGGTATGTCGTAGCGGGCCAGCGCCGCGCGGAGTCGTTCCACGTCGCCGCCGGTGTCGGCGACCGGGTCGCGCGCGGCCTTGCCCGCGAGCAGGACGTCGGGGGCGACGCCGAGGGCGGCGGCGACCGTCTCGATCACCGAGAGCCGGTCGAGGGTACGCACTCCTCGCTCGACTTTGTCCACCCAGCTCTTCGACCTGCGGATCCGGTCGGCGAAGACCTGCTGGCTCATTCCGCGGCGTGCCCGCAGCTCCGCCATCCGTCGTCCGATCGGCGGCTCGTTGCCGTTGCGTCGGCCGGGCCCGGTCATGGTTGCCGCTCCGCTGATGGCTCGATGGCTTCGGTGGATTCGCCGCAGCGAGGGCACCATCGCGACTTGACGCGGAAGGCGAGGAGCCCGAACAGGAAGCCCGGCACCAGGCCACCGAACACGATCGACACGACTTCAGACGCCATGCGCAGGCTCGCTTTCTGACGAAGCCGGAGACCGGAAGGTCGTCATGCCTGCAGCTCACGCTGTGGTGAAGCTCCGTGGCCGACAGTCATCAGAGTTGCGCATCATGTGATGCAAAGCAAGGCAAAGGGCATGATCGACACTCCGAGCATGTGATCCAAGGCAAGTGAAAAGGCGAGACGAGGTGCAGAATCACGACATGCCTCGATTTACGCCAGCGACACCGCGCTCTCGGCGACTGGGCCGGGAGCTACGCAAGCTCCGCGAAGCCAAGGAACTGACCGGCGAGGCCGCGGCGGCGATCGTCGACTGCTCACCGTCCCGGATCAGTCGGATCGAGTCGGGCGAGATCAGACCTCGGGTCGGCGACGTCATGGAGTTGCTGGTCGCGTACGGCGTCAAGATTGACGAGGAGCCAGGGACCTCGCTGCTCGATCAGGCGCGCGGTCTGCGGGAGGATGGCTGGTGGCAGCGCCTCGGTGGCAAGTACGCCACCTACATCGCGTACGAGATCGAGGCGGTGGAGCTCAAGAACTTCGAGCCGATGCTCGTGCCCGGTCTACTGCAGACCGAGAGCTATGCCCGCGAGGTCAACGTCATCGGCCGGGAGACTGACCAGGCGACGATCGACCAGCGGGTTTCTGCCCGGATGACCCGGCAGGAGGTGCTGCGCCGGAAACCGACTCCGCTACGGATGCACGCCATCCTCTCCGAGGCGTCGCTGCGCACCGAGGTCGGCGGCCCGGACGTGCTGCGTGAGCAACTCGATCACCTGGTCACCTTGAGTCGGCTGCCGAACGTGACGATCCAGGTGCTGCGCTTCGAGGCCGGCGCCCACCTGGCGGACAGCAGCGGCTTCGCCCTGCTCAGCTTTGAGCGGGACGAGCCGCCACTGGGCTACATCGAAACCCTGGCAGGCGAGCTGTTCCTTGAGTCGAGCCGTGACCTGGCGCGGCTGTCGGCGGCGTACGACAATCTGAAGACGCTGGCGATGTCGCCCGCTGAGTCGATCAAGTTCGTCAAGGAGTTGAGCGCGCATGGAACGTAACGCCTGGCGCAAGTCGAGCCGCTCCGGCAGCAACGGCCAGTGCGTGGAGGTGCGCGACCGGGCTGCGGCAGTTGACGTGCGCGACTCGAAGTCGCCCGACACCGGGATGCTGAGCTTCGAGCCCGCCGCCTGGGATGCGTTCGTCGACAGCATCAAGGCGGACACCTGTCGTCCCTGAGAGCGCGTTTGGTTTGTGGGTTGGTCGGGTGTGTCGAACAGTGGGTCCGGTCGATGGCCTCAGCTGGTCGGTAGGCAGGCATGGATCGGGTGCGGCCGTAACCCTCTGACCTGGCCGACGCCGAGTGGGAGATCATCGAGTCGATGCCACCGTGGCGTGCTCCGCCGCCACGCCCGAGGCGAAGCCGCCACCCGCCAACAACGCCTCATCTTCAACACACCCGCCTGACAGCAATGTCAAACGCGCTCCAACGGAAATGCTCTGCAACCGGAGCTCGGTCGAGAATGCAGTTCCGCTACGTTGTCCCGCATGGATGCTTCAGGGCAGATCCCGAAGACACCCGGCAGGGGCGAGAATCCCGCGGGCGGCGGAGGCGGGCACACCGACGCTGTTCGGGACCTCACCGCCGGGCGTTGGGAAGGTCGCACAGTGTTCGCCTCGGGCAGCGACGACCGAACCTTGCGGCTCTGGGAGGCGGCCACGGGACAGCCGCTCGGCCATGCGCTCACCGGACACGCGGGCAGGGTCAGATACGTGGCCTTCGCCGGACCGCACCGCGATATTCTCGTCACGGGTGACGACAGCGGTGTGGTGTTGCGTTGGCGCTCCGACGCCGGTGTCCCGAGGAGCGAGTCCCTCGCGCGGCTGGAGAGCAGGATCGTCGGGCTCGGGGTGGCCACTGTGGACGGCCGAGCGCTGGTGGGTGTCGGGACCGGAGACGGGGCGGTGCGAATCATCGACGCCGTCACGGGCGAGCACCACGCCGAGGTGCGTGTCGACGCGGGGTGGGAACTAAACCGCGCGGACATCGGCGTGCTGGACGGGCGATTGGTGGCGCTGACCATCGCGCGCGACCCCGCCGTGTACCGGCCCAGTCTGGCGACGTTGACCATGTGGGACGTCGCCTCCGGTCGTCCGCTGTACGAGCCCGGCGGCGTGCCCGAGGAGACCGAAGGCCTCGGGACTTTCGCGACACTGGACGGCCAGCTCGTCGCCATTCGGGGGATCGACCCCTACCACGATTTCGGCGACGGAGTAGACGTCGACGATGAACAGAAGCTCGACCGCAGTGAGCAAGAGTTCGACGAAGAGGACGAGGACGAGGACGAGGACGAGGACGAGGACGACAATCCTTACCAGTCCGAGTATTTCCTGGAAGAGACCGACGACTTCTGGGTCGTGGACGTCGCCACGCGCAAGGTGTTGAAGGAATACCGTAGGCCACCGGCCGGGGCAAGTGTGGCGACCTTTGCCCGTTCCGGGCGCAGATTCGTGGCGTTGGTGCCGTTACTAACGGTCGTCAACGTCATCGACGCTGGCGTCGGGGCCGAGTCCGGGAGGCTCGACGAATTCCAGTACACCGGGCACAGTGCGAATGTCTGCTGCGTCGCGGCGGCCGAGGTGGACGGACGCACGATCGTGGCCTCCGGTGACAGTACGGGCAATCTGCGCTTCTGGGACCTGGACACCGTTGAGCGGTCGCCACACCCGCGTAGGAGCCTGCCTTTCCAGAACTCCTGACTTTCCGGTCTCCGGAGCGCACGCGGTCGGCGTGACCGCTTGCCGTGGACCGGCGGCACCGCATGCGGCAGTGGCAAAGATCGAGTCGCAGCCGTTGTGGTGCTGCGGCTCAGGCCATTGCTCGCAAGTCCGCTTCACGCCTCAGCTGGGCTTGATGCTCGCGAGTTGGACGAGCAGCGAAATCAGCCGGTAGGCGTCGCCGAAGTCACCGGCCTGGAAGGCGACCGTTCGGCCGCCACCGACGCGGGTCACGCCCGGCACCAGAACTGCGAGGTCAACCATGTAGGGGCCGTACAGATCGACCTCGACGTCCAGCGGCCCGGCCATCTTCAGTGCGGGAATCGATCCGCGCTGTGTGATCGCATCAGCGGCGGCGCGGCGCAGCCGCTCGCGTGCCTCCTGCGGGTGCAGGGCCACCGCGGCGGCCTGACCCAGGGACTGCTTGACGGCGACGGTGACCGCCGAGGGCACCAGCTCGCTGAACTCCGCACAGGCGCTGTCGTCCCCGCTGAGCAGAACGACGGGCACGGCCAGGTGTCCCGCCAGGGCGGCGTTGAGGCCGATCTCGCCCAGCGAGCGTCCACCCATCCGTACGTCGAGGATGCTGTCACTTATCGTGTGCGCCAGCACGGCAGGCCCGGCACCGGCCCGAGCGTGATAGCCGATGAACAAGACAGCATCGGTCTGCTCGTCCAGCCCCGCGAGCATGCCCAGCGGGCGGGGTTTGCCTCGCACGAGACGAGCACGCCGGTCGAGATCCTCCGGCAGGAGGTTCCGAAACGTCCCGTGTGCGTCGGCGACCCACACCACGGCGTCGGGTTCGGCGTCGAAGACGCCCGCAATCACCGCGTTCGCCTCGGCCGTCATCAAGGCCCGGCCGCGCTCGTAGTCGTAGCGATCCGGATTCGTCTCGGTGGGATGCACGATCCCCGAGATGCCTTCCAGGTCCACCGAGATCAATGCCTTCATGAAGCTGGGACCCTACGCGCTCCTGGCACAACGGTCGACCTCGCGTGACGCAGGCGCGACGGTCGGTGCTTCTCGGCTCAACTGTGTTGATCATCGGACACATCTACCGCCTGAGGCACAATCTTCTGTACTTATCCGGAGGTGGTCATGCGGACCGTGAATTTCACCCAGCTTCAGCAGAATCTGGCCGCCGAGCTCGACAGCGTCGTCAACGACGCAGAGGAAATGGTGGTGACCCGGTCAGGCCACGAGCCGGTGGTGATCGTGCCACTCGCGGAGTACGAGTCGATGAAGGAAACCGAGTACCTCCTGCGCAGCCCCAGCAACGCAGCCGCCCTCCGTCGATCGATGGCAGAGCTGGAGGATGGTGACGCGACGTGATGCGCAACGGGTACGAGTTGTCCGGCTTCTGGTCCCGCCGCATTGATCGTGAACACCGGCTGGTGTACCGGATCACCAAGGAAGACGTCGAGATCATCGCCTGCAGGTATCACTATGGTGACCGATAGCGGCACCCCCACCGGTCGTCCAGGCGATCGTGACGAGCGTCGTCAGTTGAGAGGGAGCCGCACCTATGAGCGGTCCAGGGGAGGGAGGTCCACATAATCGCCGAACGGCTCGACGGATCCATCCCAACCGTTCCAACCCTGCTGGGTGACCTGCCCGTCGGCGTAGGTGTATGACCAGCGGGCCCCGTCCTCACCCTCGATCTGGACGGTTCCCGAGCGAACGAACGGCGCGATCGCGACGTAGAAGGCCGTCGCCCGGTTCGACCATTTGGGATCGCCCTCGTCGTCGTGCCCGAACTCGATCCAGTCTCCGTCGCGGATGATTGAGGCTCTGGCCACCTCCGCCAGGTCGACCAGCGTGCCGTTCGCCGGGAACGCATCCGGCTCGTACCAGTCACCTCGTCCAGCCATGGCCGTCTGGACAGCGGCGACCGCAGCGCCGTCCTCCGACTCCGGGAGGTTCAGACGACCTGACGGCATCACCGTGTATCCCACGCCGCGCACCCTACAACGGTCGATGTCCACCCCGCCGCAGCCCCCAGGTCGAAGTGGTGACACCGCCTGGTACGAGTCGGCCTCAGCCGATGTTGAGCAGCAGAACCTGGTCCTCGCGGAGGTCGGAGATGCAGTCGCGCAACAGTCTCAGCGTGTCCAGACCCGCCATGCCGCTTTCCTCGAAGCCCATCTCCATCTCCTCGAAGTGGGCGGCCACCTCATCCTCGCGGTGCGCGCTGGGATCAAGCTGATCCAGTAACCGCCGGGCTGGAGTGATGAGCATGGTCAGGCCGTACACGCTGTTGATGGCCTCCGACTCGGCATTAAACTCCGACGGCTCCAGGTCGATGCCGCGCTCCTCCAGATAGGTCAGGACGTAGAGCATGCAGTAGCCGGACCAGTCGTACTCCTGCCGCGCCCTGCCCCCGTGTTCCGCCAGGTACGAGTGGAGCGACGACGGCGATGTGCGGGCCAGGCGGGCAAGCTCGGTGACGCTGCCCCTGGGGACCAGGGTCAAGGACGCGATCGCAGACACCACACTCTCCCTCGTACGACTCTGCCGCCGCAGCTTCCAGTCAGCTCGCCGGGCAGGCTACTGGGAGGGAGCGACACCGCTTCGAGCATGGGTTCCGGACAGGACGCGTGGCGAGACGTGGTCGACGCCGCAGCGGCAGGTACACCGGCTGACGAGCCGGCTCAGCCGTTGATCGTGTCCATTGCGCGACGAAGAGATCGAGGTTGCCGGGCTCCGGATTTAGCCTGATTCGGTGATTTCGATGGCTGGCACGGGCGTACGCGTCAGGCTGCTCGGGCCGGTGGAGGTGATCGTCGCTGGCAGTCCGCAGGCGGTGAACGGTGTGCGCCGCAAGGCGGTACTGGCGACGTTGGCGCTGCACGTGGGCCGGGTGGTGAGCGTGGACCGGCTCATCGACGTGGTCTGGGGTGAGCAGTTGCCGGCCACCGCGACGAACACGTTGCAGCGCCACGTCTCCTACCTACGCGGGGTGCTCGGCGAGCCCGGATCGATCGTGGCGCGTCAGCCCGGTTACGTGCTCGACACCGGGCCGGATTCCACTGACGTCCAGGCCGCCGAGCGCCTCATCGAGCTGGCTCGGCGTGCGACGGACCGCAACGAGCAGGTGAAGCATCTGACGGCCGCGGTGGCGCTGTGGCGGGGCCCACCGCTGGCCGACGTGGCAGGGTCGGCCTGGCTTGAGGAGCAGGCGGACCACCTGGCACGCCTGCGGTTGGAGGCCGAACGATCGCTCGCCGAGGCCCGGTTGTCCGTCGGTGAGCACGCGGGGTTGGTCCCCGGGTTGGAACGGCTCGTCCGGCAGCATCCCTTCGACGAGCACCTGCACGCGCAGTTGATGCTCGCCCTGTATCGCGACGGCCGACAGGGTGAGGCGGTCGCCACGTACCGGCGGCTGCGCGACACCCTCCGGGAAAACCTCGGCATCGACCCGAGCCCGCGGCTCCGGGATCTGGAGTGCGCCATCCTGCGCCAGGACACCGCGATCGCCGCACCCGCCCCGGCCGCGGCGGCACAACCGCCGGTTGCGGCGCAACTGCCTCCTCCCGTACCAACGTTCACCGGGCGCGACGCGGAGCTGGCCGCCCTTGACGCGCTGGTCGACCGGGGCGGCGCCGTGGTGGTGTCCGGGACCGCGGGCGTCGGCAAGACCGCACTTGCCGTGCACTGGGCGCACCGGGCGGCCGAGCGTTTCCCCGACGGGCAGCTCTACGTCAACCTGCGCGGCTTCGACCCGGCGGCCACACCGACCGACCCGGCGCGAGCGCTGCACGGGTTCCTGGAGGCGCTCGGTGTGCCGGTGTCACGGATGCCGAGCGACAGGGACCCGATGGTGAGCCTGTACCGCACGACGGTGGCCGGCAAGCGCCTGCTGGTGGTGCTGGACAACGCGCGCGACGCGGAACAGGTCCGGCCGCTGCTGCCCGGTTCACCCGACTGTCTGGCGATCGTCACCAGCCGCGACCAGCTCCTCCCACTGGTCGTCACCGAGAGCGCCCAACCGGTGCCCCTCGACCTGCTGAGCCCTGGCGAAGCCCGAGACATGCTGGCCCGCCGACTCGGGGCGGGCCAGATCGCCGCCGAACCCGGCGCGGCCGACGAGATTGCCGAACGGTGCGCGCGGCTGCCGATCGCCCTGGCCATCGTCGCGGCCCGAGCCGCCACCAACCGGCACTTCTCGTTGGCGGCGGTCGCCGGTGAGCTGGGCGATCTGGGCGCCTTCCACGGCGGTGACGAGGCCACCGACGTCCGGGCGGTCTTCTCCTGGTCGTGCCGGACACTCAGCCCGCCGGCGGTCCGGCTGTTCCGGCTGCTGAGCCTGCATCCCGGCCCGGACGTCTCCGTCCCGGCTGTGGCCAGCCTGGCCGGGATCACCCCGCAGGCGAGCGGTCCGCTGCTGACCGAGCTGACCCGGGCGAACCTCCTGACCGAGCACACGTACGGGCGTTACGCGTTCCACGACCTGCTGCGCGCGTACGCCGCCGGCCTCGCCGACGAGGCTGAGGCACCGGCCGAGCGCGACGCCGCCGTCCACCGACTGCTCGACCACTGCCTGCACACCGCACACGCGGCCGACCTGGCACTGCACCCGCACTTCAGCGACATCAGCCTCCCGCCACCGCGAGCGGGCGTGACGCCGGAACGGCCCAAGAACAAGTTGGCCGCCACGGCGTGGTTCACCGCCGAGATTCCCGTTCTGCTCGCGGCCGTGCCACTGGCGGCGCGGACCGGGTTCGAGGGCCACGCCTGGCGGCTCGCCTGGACCATGGCCGGCTTCCTGCACCGGCAGGGGCACTGGCAGGACTGGCTGGGCACGCAACGCATCGCTCTGGCCGCCGCGTCCCGCATCGGCGATCAGACCGGGCAGGGCCACGCGCACCGCAGCCTCGGTCTCGCCTGTTCAAGGCTTCGACGGTACGACGAGGCCGACGACCACCTGCGCCGCGCGCTCGACCTGTTCACCGACGTCGGCGACGACGCCGGGCGGGCACACACCTGCCTGAACCTTGGCCAGCTGGCGGAGCGACAGGGGCAGCACCACCAGGCACTCGACCATTCCCGACGGGCGCTGACCCTGTTCCGGCGGGCCGGAAACGAGGCCGGGCAGGGGTACACCCTCAACGCGGTCGGTTGGCAGGAAGGACTGCTCGGCAACTACGGCCGTGCCCTTGAGTCGTGCGGCGAGGCGTTGAGAAAGTTGCAGGAGGTGGACGACGTGCAGGGACAGGCCGACACGTGGGACAGCCTCGGCCACGCCCATCACCAACTCGGCGACGACCGGCGGGCCATCGCCTGCTACGAGCACGCACTCGACCTCTTCACCCAGGTCAACGACCGGTACGCGGAAGCCAGCACGTACGTCAACCTCGGCGGCAGCCACCGGGCCCTCGCCGATGTCGGTGCCACCCGGGTGGCGTGGCGTCGGGCCCTGAGCATCCTCGACGAGCTCGGCGACGCCGACGCCGACGCGATCCGTGCCGACCTGGCACAGCTCGACGCCAGTCGACTCCACTGACGTACCCCCGCTTTCAGCGCCGTTTCCGGGCCGCTTCAGCGCGGCCCGCCACTCTTCGGACACCAGATTCTTTCCGAGGAATGGAGCGTTCGATGAAGCGTTTGGCACACCGCCTCGCGGTGATCGGGGTGGTCAGCGGGACGGTGCTGGCCATGTCCTCCGCGGCCGTGGCCCGGCCCGACAAGCCGCCGACAAAAGGCACCGACTGCGTGGTCCAGCACGTCGACGAGCGCGGCGGAATCGTCCGCACCGAGACCGAGCCTGAGGGCCGGGAGCACGGCCAGTTCCGCTGTGAAGGCGGGCAGTGGACGTTCGCGTGGGACCCGTTCGGGGCGGACGACATGATCAGGGTCGGCGAGATCCAGGTCGATCCGGCCGGTGCCGTCTCGGCCCGGCGGTTCACCGGTCCCGCGCTCGGCAACGACCTCACGGTGGGCGAGATCGCCACCATCGCCCAGGCCGTCAGCGGCAGCCGAGAGGTGCTGATCGACCGCGCGATCGTGGCGGTCGACGACGGCAAGGAGCGGACCCCGGAGCAGATCGAGGCGCTGCTGGCCGGCAAGGACGACACCGGCGTACGGGTGCTGGACATCATCGAGAAGCCGAACGCCGCCATGTCGACGAAGGACGTCATCGACGAGGCCGGCGGCACCCCTGAGTCGACTGTCGTCTACTTCAGCATCTGGGGCGCGATCAAGTCGGTGTTCGCATGGATCGTGGACACGATCGGCGACATCGGCGAGTGGATCGACGACCACTGCGACCTGGGATCCCCGAACGACTTTGGCGACGTGGTCACGTGTCGCTGGTAGCCCGTTCGACCCCGCCGAAAACCGATCACCGAGATGAGGACAGGATGACAACTCTGCGGGACATCACCAGGCGCGCCACCATCGTCACGACCGCCCTGATCGTCGGGCTGACCGCTTCGTACGCTCCGTCGCAGGCCGCCGAGGGTGAGGCCCGGACGACGGTCACCGACCACCCCGGTGCGCCGGGGACGATGCTCCAACGGTTCGAGGACCTCACCGGCCGGCCCGTCGGCGACCTGGACAAGGTGCTGGCCGTCGACGCGGGAGGCCGGGATCTCACCAGCGACCAGCTTGCGGCGCTTGTTGCCGGCGAGAAGGTCGACGGCGTCAAGGTTGTGGGCACGATGCCGGGCGGCCGGGACATCCTCGGCACGACCATGGCCGACCTCGCCGACGGCGCGTACGACGGCAAGGGTGGCACCGCGACAGGGACCACGTCGCTGATCTTCGCCTCGTCGGTGCCCGGCGGTCGAGACTGGTGCCTGACCATGTGCGTCGCGTCGGGCAAGTCCGTCTGGGAATGCCTGCTGTCGCGCCGGACGGGCGAACCGGTCATCACCCTCGACCTTGGCGGCGACACCACGATCGGCGGGACGAAGGCGGCCTTCGAGAAGGCCAACGGAGTCACAGTGGATGGCCCGTACGCCGTGGAGACACTGGTCGGCGAGCGCGAGCCCTCGGCGAAGGACGTCGAGATGCTCCTCGACGGCAAGGACGTCGACTCGCTGCGCCGGGTGGCGACGGTGCAAGGACCGGACCCGGGGTGGGCGTTGGCCGACATCGCCGAGAACTCCGGAGTCGTGTACGCGAAGACGAAGGCCCACATCTTCACCGTCAGCCTTCCTCTCCTCGGGAAGCTCCTGGTGGTCTGCATCTCCCAGGATGGCGGGAAGACCTGGAAGTGCTCGGCCCGCCAGTGGGACGGGTTCTAGCGGCTGGGCGCCGAGAACCCCGCTCCGCCTCGACCTTTCCGGTGCAGGCGGAGCGGGATTCCGCGTCTTCCAGAGCACCAAGGGATGCTGCATGCATAATGCATGCATGGTTGCTCTTCAGATTCGGGACGTGCCGGAAGAAGTACGAGACGCTCTGGCGGCCCAGGCAAAGGCACGTGGCCAGTCACTCCAGACGTATCTGTTGGAACTGGTGGAGACGCAGGCTCGACGTCTCCGCAACACGGCCGCCCTTGATCGCTTCGCCGGCCGATCGGACGGTGCTCGCTCCCTGCCGGGCGAGAGTGCCGCGGAGTTGAGCGAGCAGCGGGAGCAGCGTGGGCCATGGGGAAGCGCGGCGTGATAGTCGTGGATGCGTCGGTCCTGTCCGACGCCCTGGTGGATGACGGGCCGGTAGGGGACGCGGCGCGAGCGGAATTGACCGGAGATCCGCACTGGGCCGCGCCAGGCCATCTCCTGGTCGAAGTCATGTCGGTGATCGAAGGCAAGGTCCTCGGTGGGAAACTCGGCCTGGCCCGGGCTCAGGAGGCGATCGACATCCTGCCGTCACTGGTCATCGACGAGGTTGGCGTCCCGTTTCTGCTTGACCGGATGTGGCAGTTGCGCGGCAACGTCACGGCGTACGACGCGGCGTATGTCGCGGCAGCGGAGTTGATGGCCTGTCCACTCGTAACCGGTGATGGTCGGCTCGCGAAGGCCAGCGGCGTTCGCTGCGAGATCCGATTGCTCGCGGCGTCCTGACAGTCAGGCGAGGCGCCCTCACACGTCGGCGAGCTGCGCCGGGTCGACGCGGGACAGGCGGGCCGCGTCCTGTCCCGGTGGGAGCCCGAACAGTCGCCGGTATTCGCGGCTGAACTGCGACGCGCTCTCGTAGCCGACAGCGAACCCGACGCCCGCCACGTCACCGGGCTCGGCCAGCAGTCGGGCCCGTGCCTCCTGGAGCCGAATCAGTTTCTGGAACTGAATGGGTGTCATGGTCGTGACGGCCCGGAAGTGGCGGTGCAGCGACGTCACGCTCATCCCGGCGGCGCGCGCCACGTCCTCGACGCGGAACAGGTCGGCGTGATGCTCGCGGATCCAGCGGATCGCCCGTTCGATCTGCACGACGTTGCCGTCGCCCAGCCCGATCTGCCGGACCGTGCCACCCTGCTCGCTGGTCAGCAACCGCCAGACGAGTTCGCGTTCCACCCCCGCCCACAGCACGCGCTGGTCGTCGGGGCGGTCGAGCAGTCGCAGCAGCCGCACCACCACGTCGAGCAGGTCGTCGCTCGCGGTGCTGACCGCTATGCCCGCCACCGGCTCGCCGCGCGACGGTGGAGTCTCCAGCAGAAGCTCCGCGATCAGTGGCGGGCGCAGAGCGAGGCCCAGCACCAGGTACGGCGTGGCGGGGCTGGCCTCGCTGACGTGGGCGATCACCGGGAGCTCCGTCGACGCGACGACGAACTGCCCGGCACCGTACGAGAAGACCCGTTCGCCCAGTACCGCGTACTTCGCGCCCTGTGCGATCAGAGCGAAGACCGGCGCGGACTGCGACGGCATCGGTTCGGTGGGGGAGTCGCTGCGGTGCAGGACGAGGCCGCCCGGTGCGGGTCGGCCGGCGTGGCGCAGCACCAGGTCGCGGATCTCGGGCAGCGCGCTCATGGGGCTCATCCTGCCGACTTTGGCAGGATCGGGCAACGCGCTGCCAGTTCTGATCTACCCGGTCGGAGGCCCGCAGGTGTGCACTGGGGGCATGCCACTCGACAGTTTCATCACACTGGGCCGCTCTGGCCTGCGTATCAGCCCCTACACCCTGGGCGCGATGACCTTCGGCGATGACCATGGCTGGGGTGCCCCGGTCGACGAGTCCGAGGCGATGATCACCGAGTACCTGGAACGTGGCGGCAACTCCATCGACACCGCCAACATCTACACCAACGGGCACTCCGAGAAGATCATCGGCGACTACCTGGCCGCTCGGCCTGGGCTACGCGACCGGGTTGTCCTCGGCTCCAAGTTCTTCGGCAACCTGTTCGCCGGCGATCCCAACGGTGGCGGCGCCGGGCGCAAGGCCGTGGTCGCCCAGGCCGAGGAGTCGCTGCGCCGGCTGCGCACCGACTACCTGGACATCTACTGGCTGCACAACTGGGACCGGGGCGTCCCGGTCGAGGAGACGCTGCGAGCCCTCGACGACCTCGTCACGGCCGGCAAGATCCGGTACGTGGGCCTGTCGGACCTGCCCGCGTGGAAGGCGGCCGAGGCGCAGGTCGTCGCACACTTCCGTGGGTGGACGCCAGCGATCGGGATGCAACTCGAATACTCGTTGCTCGAACGGACGGTCGAAGGGGAACTCATCCCGATGGCGGCCGAGCACGGTCTCGGCGTACTGCCGTGGAGCCCGCTCAAGAGCGGCTGGCTCTCCGGCAAGTTCGTCCGTGGAAACAGCGCCGTCGACACGACACGTGCCGGACTGGTGGGCAGTCCCGCGGAGCGTGACTGGCAGGTGATCGACGCGCTCCACGAGGTCGCGAGGGATGCCGAGGTGACACCGGCGGCAGCGGCACTGGCCTGGGTCGGCGCCCGGCCGGGAGTCAGCTCGGTGCTGATCGGGGCGCGACGCCTCGATCAACTCAAGATGAACCTGGCCGCGGTGGACGTGCGGTTGTCGCCGCAGCAGACGGCACGACTCGACGAGGTGTCGACACCGGCGCTCAACTTCCCGGCAGACAACAACCGTTACCTCGCGCCGAGCCTCGCCTTCGCTGGCGCGACGGTCGACGGCCGGCCGAGCGAGGCGTCACCCTTTGTCGGGGGCCAGGTCAGGTACTGATCACCGGCCAGCCGGGGTAGCGCAGGCTGTACCGAAGGAGGGCAGCAGGAGGGATCGTCCAGGTATCGGACTTCTTGAACCATTGATGGTGTCAAGCGTTTCCGATACCGAGGAGTCATCATGCTCGTGACACCGAACGATCCCTCCCGCCGCCGTCGCACCGTGCGGATGGCCGCCGCCGCGTTGGCCGCCGTCACCGTCGGCGCCGCCCTGACCGGCCCTTCGGCATTCGCCGACACCGCCCGGCGCGACGGCCCGCGCGACGTCGTGCAGCGACAACTGGACGGCCTGGTCAGCGAGAGCGGCTTCCCCGGCGTACTCGCCTCAGTGCGGGGGGCCGGCGGGCGGGTCCGGGACTACACCGCCGGTGTCGGTGACCTCCAGACCCGCCGCCCGGTTCCCCGCGACGGCCAGGTCCGCGTCGGCAGCAACACCAAGAGCTTCACCGCGGTGGTCGTCCTGCAACTGGTGGGCGAGGGCCGCATCGACCTGGACGCCACTGTCGAGCACTACCTGCCCGGGGTCGTGCGCGGCAACGGCAACGACGGCGGCAGGGTCACCGTACGACAGCTGCTGCAACAGACCAGCGGTCTGCCGGACTACGACGACGTGCTGTTCACCAGGTCGCAGGACCTGATCGACAAGAGCCACTCGTACTACGAGCCGCGTCGGCTGGTGGACGCGGCTCTCACCGGCGCGCCGCACTTCGCGCCGGGGGAGAAGTGGGAGTACAGCAACACCAACTACGTCCTCGCCGGGCTCGTCGTCGAGCAGGTCACCGAACGTCCGATCGGCGAGGAGATCACCAACCGCATCATCAGGCCGCTCGGTCTGCGCGACACCTACTGGCCGGGCGTCGGGGAGCAGCGGCTCCGTGGCACCCACCCTCACGGCTACGTCGCGGTGGCGCCTGGCGCGCCGTGGGTGGACGTCACCGAGATGGACCCGTCCCTGGGCTGGTCCGCCGGCCAACTGGTGTCGACGCCGGACGAGCTGCGGACCTTCTTCGACGCGCTGGTCGGCGGCAGGTTGCTCAAGCCCGCGCAGCAGACGGCCCTGATGACCACCGTGCCCGCGCCCGGGTTCGAGCCGGCCGGGGAGTACGCGTACGGGCTTGGTGTCGCCCGGTACGAGCTGCCCTGCGGCGGCTACGCCTGGGGTCACGGCGGTGACATCCAGGGCTTCGAGACCCGCAACCTCGCCACCAGGGACGGCCGGAGCGCCGTCGTCGCCGTCACCGGCCTGCCGACCAGCGAGCAGATGCTCGGCGCGGTGAACCGGAGCGTCGAGACGGCGCTGTGCGCCACCGACCGCTGACCTGGACGCGCATGCCGGCGCGGACCGATTCGGGTGGATCAGCCGCTCCGACGGCCACCACGGACCGCTGCGGCGTCCGTGGTGGAGCGCGTGGTCAGTGTGCTCGACTCAGCCCTGCGACGACCACCTCGACCAGCCGGCGAGCGTCGTGGCGGGGATGGCCGGATCCGGCGCAGATGCTCCCGACGCGCCGCCATCTTCAGTGAGGTCACCGGCCGGGCGGTCACCGCGCCCGTGCTCACCCCGCAGCAGGCCGTCGAGCGCGGCCTGCTGCCCGCCATGGTCAACGCGGTGGAGCAGATCAACGAGAACGGCAGCCCCGCCCGACCGGAGATGACCCGCGCCCTCGGCCTGCCCACCACCGATTTCCGTACGTGGGCGCGTCGGACGTTCTCCTGACGCCTCACGACATCGTTGTGACAGTCTCCGTCCGGGTCGCGGCGATGCGCCGGCGGCGCACCGGGTAGAGCACCGGGTGCGAGATCTGCCAGGCCGCGCCCTTGCAGACGACCTCCTTGTAGCGGGCCGCCAGCCTTCCAGCGAGGAAGGACGGCTTGGCCCTGTCGTCGGCGGTCACGTACTGGATGATGCCGTCGCGGCGGCCGAGGCTGATGCACTGGTTGAAGTAACGCAGCGGGGCCTTGGGGAACTTCTCCCGACCGGCCAGCCGCGCGGCGATGGCGTCGGCGGCCTGCCAGGCCATCGGGATGCCCGAGGCGCAGGACATCCGCAATGGCTTGCCGCCAGCGCCTTCGGCGAGTCCGGCGTCGCCCACCGCGTACACCTCGGGGTGTGAGACCGAGCGCATCGAGGCGTCGACGATGATCTGGCCGGTCGCCCCGACCGTCAGGGTCGTGGCGGCGGCGATCGGGTGGACGGCGAAGCCGGTCGTCCAGACGGTCACCTGGGCCGGGATCACCCGGGCGTCGGCCGTGACCGCAGCGGTCGCCTCGACCCGTGCGATGTCCGCGTGCTCGTGCACGGTGATGCCGAGCCGGTCGCAGACCCTCCGCAGGTGCTGCTGCGCCTTCTCGTTGAGCCAGTCACCGAGGACGCCACGGGCGGCGATCGCGACGTCGAGGTCCGGCCGGGCCTCGGCGATCTCGGTGACCGCCTCGATGCCGGTGAGACCCCCACCGACGACGAGCACGGTCCCGCCGGCCGAGAGTTGGTCGAGGCGGTCGCGCAACCGCAGCGCCGACGGCCTGCCGGCGATGTCGTACGCGTGCTCCGCGACGCCGGGAACGCCATGGTCGGCGGCGGTGCTGCCGAGGGCGTAGACGAGGGTGTCGTACGCGATCTCGTCGGTGCCGTGCTCGTCGGCGAGCGCGACGGACCTGCGGTCGGCGTCGACGGCGGTGACCCGCGCCAGTCGCAGCGTGACGCCGGTGCCGGCGTAGACCTTGCTCAGCGGGCGGCGCTCGGGGTCCTGCCCGGTGGCGACCTGGTGCATGCGGACCCGCTCGACGAAATCGGGGTCGGCGTTGACGACGGTGATCTCGGTGTCGTCGGGGTGCAGTCGCTTGGCGAGACGCCCGGCGGCGACGGCTCCCGTGTAGCCGGCTCCGAGGACGACGATGCGGTGCTTCATGGTGTCACTCCTGTCTCGGCGGTGGTCGCTTCCTGAACCGGACAGCGACGTGATTCCTGACAGGCGCCGGCTATGACCTGGGTCACCACACGTGCATGAGGGGTTCGCCGTGGTCGGCGGCGGACCACTGACGGGTGGCGCGGACGAGCTTGTCGGGGTTGACCTGGGTGTGGATGGCCGCGACCCCCTCGGGCGTCACCTCCAGGGACATGACACCGATGACGCGGTCGTCCATCACGACCACCGCCGCCGGACTGCCGTTGACGACCGCGACGTACAGGGCGGGACTGCCGCCGATCAGGTCCCGCTTGACGTCGGCGGGCTTGAACAGGCCGCGCAGGAACTTCGCCACCGCCAGTGCCCCGGAGAACGGCGTGGTCCGGGCCGGGATCTTGCCGCCGCCGTCACCGGTGCTCGTCACGTCGTCGGTGAGCAACTCGACCAGCCGCTGGATCTCGCCGTGCTGGGCCGCCGTGAGGAACTCCGCGACGATCTTCCGCGCGGTGGCCTGGTCGACCTCCGCGCGGGCCCGCTCGGCGGCGACGTGCTGCTTGGCGCGCCGGTAGATCTGCTGGCAGTTCGACTCGCTGAGGCCGAGGATCTCGCCGATCTCACCGTGCGAGTAGCCGAAGGCCTCCCGCAGCACATACACCACACGCTCGTTGGCGGACAGCCGCTCCAGGAGGGTGAGCACCGCCATCGAGACCGATTCGCGCTGTTCGGCGGTGTCGAGCGGGCCGAGCATCCGGTCCCCGGCGAGAACCGGCTCGGGCAGCCACGTGCCCACATAGGTTTCCCGCCTGGCCCGTGCCGAGGTGAGCTGGTTGAGGCACAGGTTGGTGAGCACCTTCGTCAGCCACGCCTGGGGTGTCTCGACCCGTTCCCGGTCGGCGGCCTGCCAGCGTAGGAACGTGTCCTGAACGGCGTCCTCGGCGTCGCTGGCCGAGCCCAGCAGGCGATAGGCGATCGCCTCCAGGCGGGCCCTGGAGTGCTCGAACAGCTCGACCTCGTCCGGACTCAGCCGCATGGCTCGACAGTTAACCACGCAGGCGACCGCCCCGGCGGATCGACGGCGTACACGAATCCCGATCCGGGCCGGTGTCGTCAACGCCAGCAGAGCCCGGGTCGATATGTTCGCTTCATGCCCATCGACATTCAGCCCTACCGCGTGCACGTGCCGGAGTCCGAGCTGAATGAGCTGCGCGGACGACTGGCACGCACCCGTTGGCCGGAGGCGGCGACCGCACCAGGCTGGACCCAGGGCATTCCTCTGCAGGAGATGCGGAGTCTGTGCGGGTACTGGGCCGAGAAGTACGACTGGCGGGCCGCCGAGGCACGGCTCAACGCGGTACCGCAGTACCTCGTCAGCGTGGACGGACTCAAGGTGCACCTTCTGCACGCCCGGTCCCCGCATCCGGGTGCGATGCCGCTGATCCTCACCCACGGCTGGCCCGGCTCGATCCTGGAACTCGTCGACCTGATCACGCCACTCACCGACCCGGTGTGCGTCGGCGGTCGCGCCGACGACGCCTTCGACGTGGTGATCCCGTCGCTGCCCGGCTACGGCTTCAGCACCAAACCTGCGAGCCCTGGCTGGGGCATCGAAAGGACCGCCGCCACGTGGGCACAGATCATGGCCGCGCTCGGCTACACCCGCTACGGCGCGGCCGGCAGCGACTGGGGCACCAGCATCTCCAGCATCCTCGGGGCACTGGACGCCGAGCACGTGGCCGGCATCCATCTCGTCCCGCCCCTGGCCGGCCCGGACCCGGCCGACGACGGAGACCGCACGGACGCGGAACAGGAGGCCCTGGCGCGACTGCGCGAACGGGGTGAGTCCAGCTCGGCGTACTCCGACGTCCACCGCACCGCCCCGCAGACCATCGGCTACGCCCTGACCGATTCACCTGTCGGCCTGTGCGCGTGGATGGGCGAGAAACTGCTCACCTGGACCGACCCCGCTGACGGATCCGGCGGCCTCACCCGAGACCAGATCCTCGACCAGGTGACGCTGTACTGGCTGACCGGCACCGGGGCATCCTCAGCACGGCTGTACGCGGAAAGTATCGACCAGGTCTCGGCCTGGGTCGACGGCGAGGACATCGTGCCGGTACGCGTACCCGTCGGTGCGTCGATCTTCCCGGCCGAGATTCCCCGGCCCTCCCGACGGTGGGCTGCCCGCCGCTACCCGAACATCCGGTACTGGAAGGAACACGACCGTGGCGGGCACTTCCCGGCTCTGGAGGTCCCGGAGCTGTTGGTCGCGGACCTGCGGGCCTTCTTCCGGCTCCTGCGGTAGGCCCGCACCCGGGAATGGTCACGCCGGCGGCGGTGCGGTGCTCTCCCGGATGACCAGCTCGGCGGGGAACACGAGCCGACGCGGAGTGTGCGTCGTGCCGCTACGGGCGTCGGCGATCGCCGCCTTCAACGCGGCGGTCGCCGCCCGGCCCTTGGCCTCGACGTCCTGATGTACGGTGGTCAGCTTCGGCTGGAGTCGGACCGCGAGCGAATTGTCGTCGAAGCCGACGACGGACAGTTGGTCGGGGACGCGGATTCCCAGGTCGTCAGCGACCTGCAGGACCATGTGCGCGATGGCGTCGGAGAAGCAGAGGACGGCGGTCGGCCGGTCCGGGCGATCAAGGAGCAAGCGTGCCCCGACGCGGATCTGCTCCGGGTCGGTCGCGGGCTGGCGCACCACCATCGGGTGGATGCCGGCGGCGTCGAGCGCGTCGCGCCAGCCCAGCAGCCGCTGAATCGCCGCGTAGCCGTCGATCGTGATCTCGTCCGGGTCGATCACGCCGTGCGGGCCGTGCAAACCGGACATGAGCAGACCGATCTGTCGATGCCCCAGCTCGATGACGTGTTGTGCGGCGGCACGGGCCCCGGACCGGTCCTCGACGTTGATGCAGGAGAACACGTCGACCGGCTGCTGGTCCACGTACACCAAGGGCAGCCGGCGCCGCATGAGGTAATCCAGCGCGGGCGACGTGGGATCGCACGAGTAGATCAGGGCGCCGTCCATCGCGACGTCCCGTGCGGGGATGACATCTCCGCTGTCGGATGACGTCAGCAGCGTCAGTGCCAGACCGGTGGGGGCGAGTTCCTCGGCGATGGCGCCGAGGAATCTGGTGGCGACCAGGTCGGTGAAGGCGAATCGTAGGGACGAGGTGAGCACGAGGCCGACGGCACCCGCGGTCCCCGTCGCCAGGGTGCGGGCTGCGGGATCCGGACCGACGTAGCCGAGGTCGTCAGCGGTCGCGAGGATCCGTCGCCGCAGGGGAGCGGAGAGCTGATCAGGCTTGGAGAAAGCATTGGACACGGTCATCCGGCTCACGCCGACCCGGTCGGCGATGGTCTGTAGTGTCACCCGCTCCCCCACGCCCACCCCCCACGGAGTCTCCCGCCGCTGGACGCTCGTGTCGGCCGTGGTCGGGAGCCGGCGGTGGTGCCCGACCGGTGAGGTCACGCAGCTGCACACCATCGACAAGTGCCACGGTACCAGCGCCCGGACCTGGAGAGCGGGGGGCGAACGGTCGACCTGGTGGGGGTCCGTCCGGGATACCACGACCTGCTTGGCTTTACCGGTCTAGTAGCATTTGACTGTACCGGTCGAGATATGTGGCATCTGCGCTCGGCGAACACCTCCCCGTGCGAGCTGGTCGGAAGGTTTTCGGGACATTTAACAACCCAGAAACAACCCGGGGTTGAGTCCTACTGGCAACGCCTTGTTTCCGGTATGTTGCGCGGAGATCTCCGCCCTGCTGGGAGGGTATGGGCGTTTTTTTTGAGAAGTTTAGGCGTTTTTATCCCAGTTCAAATAGCGAAAGACGCCTCCAGGAATTCATCGCCACCCCTCGTGTGCAGGAGCATCACTGTCAATGCAGGCCGTTGCGCGCCCAAGATCGCTTTGCGCGGTCAGAGATCACGTGTTCTATTGGTCAAGCGCCCAAACGGAATGGTTTAAGAACCCTGCGGACGGGTGACTCTCCACCGCAAATGCGAGGAGCCTGCGATGCCCATCTATCTCGACTCGGGTGACCCGGAGGATGTCCGGGATGCCGTGGAGAACGGTCTCATCCACGGCGTCACCACGAACCCCACCCTGCTGCGCCGGGTCACCGACGACCCACTGCGACACTGCTCCGACCTCTTGGCCAAGACCGACCAACTGGAACTCTTCTATCAGCCCACCGGGGCGTACACCGACCCTCAGGCCGAAGCCTGGGCCGCCTGGCGACTGGACCCGGAGCGGATCACGCTGAAGCTGATGTCCACCCCGGACGGTGTCGCACTGGCCCGTCGGCTGGTCGACGGCGGCGCGCGGGTGGCGCTCACCGCGGCGCAGAGCCCGAACGCGATGATCCTCGCCGAGGCGATCGGCTGCGTGGCGGTCATCCCGTACGTCGACCGGGCCTGGCGGGACCAGCGCACCGAGACCCACCTCGTCCGTTCCCTGGCCGAACTACGCCGAGGCGCGACCCGGATCATCGCCGCCTCGGTGAAGAACCCCGGCCAGGTCGTCCAGGCCTACCGCGATGGAGCCGACGCGGTGACCGCGCCGCTCGACGTCCTCCGGACCCTGACCGGGGATCCGGCGGCGCAAGAGGCGGAGAGCGCCTTCACCGCCGAGTACGCCGACGTCGTACTGCCCTTGCCCTGACAGATTCCCAGCACGGGGGTGCCAGCAATGCCCGAAGAGAAATACGAGGCGGTTCTGTTCGACATGGACGGCGTCGTGGTCGACACGGAGCGCACTGTCGTCGCGTTCTGGCAGGACCTCGCCCGCGATCACGGTTTCGTGATCAGCGACGAGGACCTTGACGAGCACGTCTTCGGCCGGCACGCCGAGCACACTCTCCGCGTGCTCTTTCCCGCGATCGCCGCCGGCGAGCACGGACCGATCTACGAGCGACTGCGGGTCAACGACCAGACTCTGCGGTATTCGGAGATACCGGGAGCCTCCCGCCTGATCGGTGAACTACGTGCCGCGGGAGTGCCTGTCGCTCTAGTCACCGGAGCTCAGGACTGGAAGGCGATCGCCGTTCTCGACCAGCTCGGCCACACCGACTCCTTCGACGTCCAGATCCGCGCCGACGACATCCCGGTGGGTAAGCCGGACCCAGCCTGCTATCACCTCGCGGCGCGGCGCATCGACGTCGCCATCGAACGATGCGTGATCTTCGAGGACGCGTTCAGCGGTGTGACGGCAGCGGTCTCGGCAGGCGCCACCTGTGTGGGCATCGGCCCACCCCGGCGCGAGGCCCGACTCAGGGAGATCGGCGCCCTGACCGTCGTGCCGGACTTCCGGGACACCCGCTACGAACCGGCCAACGACCAGTTGCGGATCGGCGATTACACCACTCTGCCATTCGCGCGGGTAGGCGCACGCACCCCGTAAGGCGCGCCCCGTCCCTCCGAACAGTCCTCAGACCCCACTCGGCGGCAATGCTCCGCCGACGGTCCACCCTGCCTGGAAACGGTGCCATGTCTGGTCTGCTCAACCCTCCCACGACGCATGAGGAGCCACCGCCCGGCGTCGAGTCCCCCCGCGAACTCGTCCTACACCGATCACACCTCGTCGGTAGGGACCCCATGCTGACCCGAGCCGGCGGCGGCAACTTCTCCGCCAAGGGCCTGATCGGCGACGAACCGGTGCTGTGGATGAGTTCCTGGGGCTGCGACGGCGCGGCCACCACCGAGGACGACTTCCCGGCGCTGTACCTGAACCGCCTACTCGAACTGCGGCACGCCCCCATGCTGGACGATCGCACGATGCTGGAGCGGATCGCCGCTGCGGCCGTCCACGAGGACCAGAAGCCGCCCGGTATCGAGACGCTCACCCACGCCTTCATCCCCGCCCGACACGTCGACCACTGCCATCCGGACGCCGTCATCGCCCTGACCTGCATTCCCGACGGTCGGGAGCGGGCCGCCGCCGAGTTCGGTGACGAGGCGATCTGGTTCGACTACCGGCAGTTCGACATGGGCGTCGCCCAGGAACTCGCCGACCGCATCGCCGCCGAGCCCCGGTGCCGCTTCGTACTGTTGGCCAATCACGGCATCTTCACCTGGGCCGACACCAGCGAACAATGCCATCGTAACGCGACGGAGGCGGTGCACCGCGCCAATCGCGCCCTCCACGTCGCCCGCGACGACCGTCCTGGCGACCTGGGCGGGGCGGCCGTCGCGCCGACACCTCCGCAACAGGCCGAGCACCTGCTCGCCGACCTGTTGCCCGTCATCCGCGGCACCCTGCGCGTCGAGGGACTGGGCCTCGTGCTGCGCACCGACACCAGCCCCGACGCCGTCAGATTCGTCTCCTCGGCGCGCGGCCCCGCGCACACCCAGGTCGGCCCCGGGTGCCCCGACTCCCTGGTGACGGTCGGCTACCGGCCGCTCGTCCTGGCACCCTCGGAACTGACTCCGGACGGTGTACGAGCCGCTGTCGCGCGGTACCGCAGCGAGTACGCCGCCACCTTCGACCGGTACGCCGACCTCGAAGCACGCCGCAACGGACCCCGCCGTGACCTGCCCCGAGTGCTGCTGCTGCCCGGCGTCGGAGTGGTGGCGAGCGGCACCAACGCCGAGCAGGCGGCGATCTGCGCCGAGCACTTCGAGCAGACCCGATCGGTGATCGAGGCCGCCGACGCGGCCGGGGGCTACACGAGCCTCACCGAGCAACAGGGGATCGCCGACGAGTACTGGCCGCTGATGCGGCTGAAGCCGTTGCTGCGTACCGCAGCCGGTCCGCTCTCGGACGCCATGGTCCTGGTGGCGGGCGGCACCGGGGAGGCCGTCACCCAGATAACGGCCGACCTCGCCGCAGCCGGAGCGTACGTCCTCGTGGCCGGGCCCGCCGCGAAACAGGCGGCCGACGGGCGCGCGGTCGTGCCGCTCGCCGCGACGATCTCCGCACCCCGCCTCGTCGTCCGGGAGGCGGCACGAAACTTCGGCGGCTTCGACATCGTGGTCGACCTCACCCAGGACGAACAGTTACCCGACGCGGCGAACGCGATCTTCGCCCGCCAACAGCACCGTGGCCTGGCCTGCCTGGTCGCGCGTGCCCGCACGGATGCGTACGACGGCGCACACATCGACGTGTGCGCCGAGGAAGACCCCACCCTGGTCGCCGAGCGGCTCATCAACGCCCGGCAGCCATCGACCCTCGCAGCCACGGGAAGCAAGGAGCTAATGTCGTGACCGAACACTCGTACGACACCTGGTCGGGAGCGCACGAACTGCTGCCGCAGGACCACGTTCTGCTGGCCTCGTGTTTCGACGCTCACCACACCATCGGTGGTGGTCTCTTCGCCATCGGCCAATCGGTGGAGGTGGTGGACACCGTTTCGAGCACCGGCATGTGCACGGACGGCTCACTGTTGTACCGCTGCCTGTGGAGCGCTGAGGGCAGCCCCGCCGAACTCGTCGCCTACGACTCCGCCGGCGTGCGGCGCTACCAGCGACTCGACGGTGTGTCGACGCCCCACGACATCCTCTGCGTCAACGAGCAGGTGCTGGTGGTCGCCACGACGCAGAACGAGGTCCAGTCGATCGCCCGCGACGGCGAGATCCTCTGGCGCTGGCGGGCCCCGGGCGAGCCAGACAGCTGGCACCTCAACAGCCTCGCCAAGTACGGCGACCGCGTCGTGGTCTCGGGCTTCGGCCCGTTCCTGCGACGGCGCGGCTGGGACGAGAACGGCAAGCCCTCGACGGGACGGATCGTCGCGCTCGACACCGGCGAGCCGCTGCTGAGCGGGTTCCGCGCACCGCACCACCCGTACTACGAGGACGGCGTGTGGCTGGTCTGCGACTCCGCCGCCGGCGAACTCGTCGAGCTGCCGGACGCGACCCGACGGCCTGCCCGCAGGCTGCCGCTGCCCGGCTGGCCGCGCGGTTTCGCCGCCACCGACCGCCACCTCTTCATCGGTGTCAGCCCGCACCGCTACCTGGACTCGTCGGTGAAGACCGCGGCCGTCGCCATCGTCGACCGGGAAGAATGGCGGGTGCTCGGCGTGGTCGACCTTCCGGCCCGTGAGGTCTACTCGTTGGCGATCGTCCCGCAGGTTCTTGCGGAGGGAGCCCGCCACGGCTTCCAGGCCAACCACACCCGTACCCACGAGCAGGGCCAGCGCCGGCTCTTCGACCAACTCGGCAAGCAGCCCCGGCAGTTGTGGGCGGTCGGCGACCACCTCGCCGAGGAGGAGTGCCGGGTCACCGTCACGCCCGAGGAGCCGATCTTCGAGGAGATCGAGGCGAACAGCCTGCTCACTCTCACCTGCCGGATCCAGAACAACGGCACCGGTCTGCTCACCCCGGCACCACCGCAGCCGGTGCGCGTGGTCTACCGCTGGTACGACGCGGACGGCGATCCGGTCGACACCCAGGCGATCAAGGCAGCCCTGCCGCGTTCGTTGCCACCGGAGTCGTCCGCCCGGGTGATCGTCCGGGCACGCGTTCCGGAGGAGCCGGGGCGCTACCGTCTGCGGGTCACGCTCGCCCAGGACGACGGCCCGGTCTTCGACCAGTTGCACGCCGAAAACGCCGCGGACATCGAGTTCGACGTGGTGCCCGAGGGCCTTCGTGATGAAACGCTGCTCGAGTTCGGCCTGTACCCCGCCGAGGTGCGCGCCGCCCGGGCGGCGGCCACCGTCGAGGAGTTCCTCCGCGAGTTGCTGCACCACCCGACCGGCGCACCCCGTGGTCTCACCCTGGGGTTGATCGCCGATCGCGGGACCGCCACGTTCCGCGAAGCGGTCGCCACGGTCCTCGGTTGCTCTCCGGACTCGATCCGGTACGCCGTGGACGAGGCGATCAACGGCGTGGGAGGGGTCATGCTCACCGGTGCGGAGGCGATCGCGCTGGTCATGCGCCGGCTCGGCATCACTGTCGCCTTCACCTACGCCGGTACGTCGGAACTGGCCCTCTGCGACGCGACGGCCCGGCTCGGTCTGCTCCGCAACGGGCGCGGTGACCGGGAGAGCGTCTTCGAGGCCGCAGGCGCCAGCCTGCTGCGACCAGGGCACGGCTCGGCGATCGTGCACGCGGCCCGGGGCCTGACCAACGCACTCGGCGCGGTGGGTGCGGCCCGCCGCAACGAGGTCGGCACACTCGTGCTGGTGGGGATGCCCTCCACCGGGTCCGCGCCGTTCCTGCCTCCGCACGGCGAGCCCCGCCTCATCCAGGCGTCCGGCGAATTCGCCAAGGCGTCGTTCGAACTCGGGGCGGTGCCGCCGGAGGACGCACCAGTGGAGCGTGCCGCCGCCGTCGCCGTGCTGGTCGACGCCCTGCGCCAGGCGGACCTGGCCGTTCACCAGGCGCCGTTCGGACCGGTGCTGATCGGTGTTCCGCAGGACGTGGCGGAGAGCTGCTGGGTGCCGCTGGAGGAGTTGAGCCTCCGGGCGGGCGACGTGTACCAGCCGGTCGACCGGGATGCGGTGCGTGAGGCCGCCGCCCGCCTGACGACGGTCGCGCGTCCGGTGACCCTCATCGACGACTACGCGCTCAAGCACCCGCAGATCCGCGCGGCGCTGGCGGCCTTCAGCCGGGCGACGGGCAGCGCCGTGATGCAGGTCAAGTACCGGCGTGGGCCGATGCTCTTCGAGCGCATCAGCGAGGCGGAGGTGCCCGGCTTCGTCGGCTGGTACGACCCGAACGACGCGGCACACCGAAAGATCATGGAGAGCACGGACCTGATCGTCACGATCGAGGACCGGAACATGTACCCCCGGGTCATCGGTGAACTGCCGGCGGGGCCGAAGATCGCCATCACCTCCAAGCCGTCGGCGGTCGCGAAGAACGGTTACCTCGGTGACGACGGGATCGTGGTCAACGGCGATGTCGTCGGCTCGTTGAACGCGCTCGCCGCCGCCCTCGGCGACCGGAACGGGGCCCCGCGCTGGTACGCGGACTTCGTCCGTGAGCCCTCGTCGCCGCGCTTCGTGGTGCCGCAGGCGGCGCTGACGGTCCGCGAAGGGCTGGCCCAGGCGATCTGCGAGGTCGCCGACGAGCAGGATCGGCCGGTCTCCCTGGTGGACGACAGCCAGATGTTCGGCGGTCTCCTCGCGGAGGTCTACCACCTCCTGCCCAAGGGGCTGCGAATCTTCGGTGACCACGGCGGCTTCGTTGGCGGCGGCACCGCCACCGCGACCGGCCTGGCCGTCGGGGAGCCGGGTATGCGGGTGATCTGCACCCTCGGCGACCAGGGGTTGACCAACGGCATTCAGGGTCTGGTGGCGGCGGTACAGGAGAACGCGCCGGTCACCTTCGTCGTCTGCAACAACGGTGGCAGCGTCTCGCTGCGTAAGCAGTCGCGGGGCCAGACGTTGCTGGACGCGGGTTTCCACTACTACCTCGACAACGCCGCAGGGATGCGGTACGCGGAGACCGCCGCGGTCCTGGGCCTGCAGTCGCGGCGGGTGGACCTGACGAACTGGCTGGACCAGGACGACACCGCCACTCGGCTCGCCGACTTCCGGCAGGCGTTGGGCTCCGCGGTCGGTCACGCCGGACCGTCGCTCATCGAGCTCGTCCTGCCGTCCGACCCGGAGTTCTGGACCGGTGTCTGGATCACCGAGGGCTTCGAGCCGCTGGCGAAGCAGGAGAAGCCGGCCGATGCGTGAGGTGACTGTTGGCAGCGCCGACCTCGCGGCGTACCAGCAGGTTCTCGGCCCCGAGCGCAGCGTGTCGCTGCGCTCGGGCGCCGAGCGCCTCGCTTCGCTGCTGGCCGGGCGGACCATCTGGAACGTGAACTCCACCGCAGCCGGGGGCGGTGTCGCCGAGCTGCTGCACTCCCTGGTCCCGCTCGCCCGCGCGCTCGGGATCCCGGTGCGGTGGCTGGTCATCGACGGTGACGAGCCCTTCTTCGCCATCACCAAGCGGCTCTGCACGCTGGTCTACGGTTCGCCCGGCGATGGTGGCCCGACCGGCGAGGCGGAACAGGAGCACTACCGCAAGGTGCTGCGGGCCAACGCGGACGACCTGGCCGGTTACGCCCGACCCGGCGACGTGGTCATCGTGCACGAAGCGCAGCCGGCCGGTCTGATCCCGGCGGCCAGGCAGCTCGGGGCGCGGGTCGTCTACCGGTCCCACACCGGCTGCGACACGCCCAACGAGCACACCGCCCGTGGCTGGTCGTTCATCCAGCCCTACGTGCGGGAGGCCGACGCGACGGTGTTCCTGATCCCGCCGCATGTGCAGACCTGGGCACCGAACCCGCACGTCGTCCCGCCCTCCATCGATCCCTGCACCCCGAAGAACACGGCCCTGGGCGGCGCCGAGGCGATCGAGGTGCTCCGCGCGGTCGGCGTCCTCGCGGGTGGGGGAGAGCGGCCGGTCACCGTGTCGCCGGGCGGGGGCACGCCGATCGAGCTGCGGCATCCCGTCATCGCGGTTCGCGACGGCGGCCCACCGGGCGCGGACGTCCCGATGGTGGTGCAGGTGTCGCGCTGGGATCGGCTCAAGGACATGGCGGGTGTGCTCCGGTCGTTCGTCGCGGCCGATGTTCCCGGCAGTTACCTGACCCTGGCCGGCTCCGACGTCACGGGTGTCAGCGACGATCCCGAGGCCGAGGAGATGTTCAACGAGTGCTGCCACGAGTGGTCGCAGCTGCCACCGTCGATGCGATCCCGGATCCAGCTGCTCTGCCTGCCGATGGACGACCCACGGGAGAACGCCCTGGTGGTCAACGCGTTGCAGCAGCACGCATCGGTGGTCGTACAGAAGAGCATCGCCGAGGGCTTCGGTCTCACCGCGACCGAGGCCATGTGGAAGTCGCGCCCGCTGCTCGCCAACGCGGTCGGCGGCCTTCGGGTGCAGGTGGTGCCGGACGAGTCGGGTCTTCTGCTCGATCCCGCCCAGCCCACCGGCGCGGCCGAGCCGATCACCCGGGTCCTGGGCGACCGCGAGCTCGCCGAACGGCTCGGCAACGCTGCCCGCAACCGGGTGCACGAGCAGTACCTGCCCGACCGGCACCTGCTGGATTGGTGCCGGTTGATCGAAACGCTGCTGGACGAGGGAGGACGCTGATGCGCCAGCTCGGCAAGAACGGCCCGGTCACCTTCGACATCGGGCTCGGCTGCATGGGGATGTCACAGTTCTACGGCCCGGGCGACGACGCGGAATCGATCCGCGCCATCCATCGTGCCCTCGACCTGGGCGTCAATCTGCTGGACACCGCCGACATGTACGGCCCGTACACGAACGAGGAGCTGATCGGCCGAGCCCTGCGGACACGCCGCGACGAGGCCCTCATCGCCACCAAGTTCGGCAACGTCAAGGACGACACCGGCCGGGTCGTCCGGGTCGACGGCAGCCCGGAGTACGTGCGGCGGGCCTGCGAGGGCTCCCTGCGCCGACTGGGTGTGGATGTCATCGACATCTACTGCCAGCACCGGGTGGACCGGAGCACCCCCGTCGAGGAGACCTGGGGCGCGCTGGCCGAGTTGGTGCAGGAGGGCAAGGTGCGCTACCTGGCCATCTCCGAGGCATCGGAGGACACCGTGCGTCGCGCACACGCCGTGCACCCGGTGACGGCCGTCCAGACGGAATTCTCCATGGTCAGCCGGGATCCGCAGCGCGGTCTGCTGCGGGCGCTGCAGGAGCTGGGGATCGGCTTCATCGCGTACGCGCCGCTGGGCCGCGGTCTGCTGTCCGGGACGATCGACACCGACACCCGGTTCCCGGACGACGACTTCCGCAGCACCCTGCCCCGGTTCGGAGGGGAGAACCTGCAGCGGAACGTCGGCATCGCGAACCGGATCCGCGAACTCGCGGAGCGCCGGCAGATCAGCGTGCCGCAACTCGCCCTGGCCTGGGTGCTGGCGCAGGGTCCGGACATCGTCCCGATCCCCGGCACGAAGACGGTCGCGCGTCTCGAGCAGAACGTCGCCGCCGTCGACGTGGCGCTCACCTACGACGAGTTGGCGCTGCTCGACAGCGTCGCTCCGTTGGGTGCCGCGGCAGGTGACCGGTACCCGGACATGTCGAGCGTGGACATCTAGCGGTGGGAGGGGAGGGCGACATGGACACCACGGACTGGTGGCGCAGCGCCGTCATCTACCAGATCTATCCGCGCAGCTTCGCCGACTCCGATGGGGATGGCATCGGCGACCTGCGCGGCATCATCGAGCACCTCGACCACCTCAACGACGGGACGCCGCAGTCGCTGGGCGTCGACGCGGTCTGGTTGTCGCCCTTCTACCCGTCACCGCAGGCGGACTTCGGCTACGACATCAGCGACTACACCGCCGTGGACCCGGCGTACGGCACCCTGGCCGACTTCGCCAAGCTCGCCGACGAGGTGCACCAGCGGGACATGCGTCTCCTGGTCGACCTGGTGATGAACCACACCTCCGACCAGCACCCTTGGTTCACCGAATCCCGATCCAGCCGGTCGAACCCCAAACGGGACTGGTACATCTGGGCCGACGGCCGTGACGGTGGGCCGCCGAACAACTGGCTCAGCTCGTTCGAGCGATGCGGCCCGGCCTGGACGCTCGACCCGGGCACCGGCCAGTACTACCTGCACAGCTTCACCCCTGAGCAGCCCGACCTGAACCTGCGCAACCCGGAGGTCCGGGCGGCGATCAGGGACGTGTGGCGGTTCTGGCTGGAGCAGGGTGTGGACGGTTTCCGAATCGACGTCGCGCACCGGTTCTTCAAGGACAGCGAGCTGCGGGACAACCCGGAGCCGCTGGCCGCGTACCGGCGGCACCGCAGCCATCCGGAGCTGCGCCAGTTCAACATAGACCTGCCGGAGTGCCACGACCTGCTCCGCGAGCTGCGCTCCTTCCTCGACAGCTATGGCGGCGGGTTGCTGCTGGGTGAGGTACCCATCAGCGACGACAGCCGACTGGTGGAGTACTTCGGCACCGACGGGATGCACACCGCCTTCCACATCGCCTTCTGGGAGCAGCCGTGGGACGCGGCCGCGTTCCGGAGCACGATCGACGGAATGGCCGCGCTGGCTCGCCCCGACGCGCTGTGCACCTACGCGCTCGCCACGCACGACATCTCCCGCACGGTGAGCCGGCACGGCCTCGCGCAGGCCCGTGTCGCGGCGATGATGCAACTCACCCTGCGTGGACTGCCGTGTGTCTACTACGGCGAGGAGATCGGGATGGCCGACTCCCCACCGGAGCAGGCGCTCGACGTCGACGCCCGGGACGGGCAGCGCGTCCCGATGCAGTGGGAACCCACCGGGTCCGGTTTCACGCGGGGCACGCCATGGCTGCCGTTGGGGCGGGACATCGCCACCGCGAACGTGCAGGTCCAGGATCGTGACCCGGAGTCGATGCTGAACCTCTACCGGCAGCTCATCCGTTACCGGCGTACGTCAGCGGCGCTGCGGTTCGGCGCGTACGAGTCGCTGCCCTCGGCCAAGGACACCTACGTGTACCGCCGTCACGCCCGTGACGAAGAGTTGATCATCGCGCTGAACTTTGCCGATCGACCGATCGTCCTGGGCATCGGCGAGGGCTCCGCGGTGGTGGAGTTGTCGACCGCTGCCGGACGCGCCTCCGGGCCGGTGCGGATGACGGCGGTGCCGCTCGGCGCCCTGGAGGGGGTGGTGCTTCGTGTCATCTGATCTGGTCAACTGGGCCGGCAATCTGACCTTCGGCGCACGCCACGTGCACCGGCCGGCAACGATGGACGAGTTGCGCGCCGTGGTGGCCGGCACCCCCCGCATCCGGGCGTTGGGCACCCGACACTCGTTCAGCGACGTCGCCGACACGACCGCCGACCTGGTGACCCTGGAGAACCTCCCACCGGTCATCGAGGTCGACGCGGAGACCTCGACGGTCACCGTCGGCGGCGGGGTGAGCTACGCCGAACTGGCACGGGAGCTGGACTCCGCCGGCTTCGCCCTCGCCAACCTGGCGTCCCTGCCGCACATCTCGGTCGCCGGCGCGTGTGCCACGGGCACCCACGGTTCCGGTGTACGCAATGCGGTCCTGGCCGGCTCGGTCCGGCGGCTGGAACTCCTCACCGCGGACGGCGACCTGCGTACGGTGCAGCGCGGTGACCCGGACTTCCCCGGGGTGCCGGTGAGTCTGGGCGCGCTCGGCGTCTTCACCACCGTCACGCTGGACGTCGAACCCGCCTACGAGGTCCGCCAGAACGTCTACCTCGACCTGCCGGTGCGCGCCGCCCTGGACCATTTCCAGGAGTTGGTCTCCGACGCCTACAGCGTGTGCCTCTTCACCGACTGGGGATCGACCAACTTCACCCAGGTGTGGATCATCGCGCGTACCGACGAACCCGAACCGAAGGTGCCTGGTCAACCCTGGTTCTCCGCCGTGCCGGCCACCCGCGACGTACATCCGGTGATAACGAACTCGGCGGCCTCCTGCACGACCCAGCGCGGGTTGCCGGGCCCCTGGCACACCCGGCTTTCGCACTTCCGTCCGGAGTTCACCCCGAGCTCCGGTGCGGAGTTGCAGTCGGAGTACGCGGTGCCGACCCGCGACGCGGTCGCCGCACTGGACGCGCTCGGCGAGATCGCCGCGCTGATCCATCCGGTGCTGCAGATCTGCGAGGTCCGTACGGTGGCGGCCGACGAGTTCTGGCTCAGCCCCGCCTACGGTGCCGACGTCACCACGATCCACTTCACGTGGATCCCCGAAGACGCTCCCGTACGCGAGGTCATCCGGCTGGTCGAGGAACGCCTGGAACCGTTCGGCGCGCGCCCGCACTGGGCCAAGCTCACCGAGGTTCCACCCCACCGGATCCGACCGCTCTACCCGCGACTCGCCGACTTCCAGGCGCTGGCGCTCAGGTATGACCCCAGCGGAAAATTCGGCAACGCGTTCACGGAGCGGTATCTAGATGGAGGCGCCGCATGACGGAACCAACGATCTCCCGGCAGGGGGAGCCCACCGGTGGTGTTGACCGAAACGTACAACTCGCCCGACTGCGCGTCGCGACGACGTTGTTCTTCGGCATCGGAGGGTTCCTCTTCGCCGGCTGGTCGGTACGGATCCCGGCCATCAAGGAGCAGGTGCAGGCGTCGCCCGGGTCTCTGGGGTTGGCGCTGCTCGGCATCTCCGGCGCGGCGGTCGTCACGATGCTGGTCACCGGGAGCATGTGTCGGCGGTGGGGTAGCAGACAGGTGACCATCGCGTCGGCCGTGTTGTTGTCGCTGGCGGTGGTGCCGCCGACGTTGACACATTCGCCGCTGACTCTGGGTCTCACGTTGCTGATCTTCGGGGTCGGGTACGGCGCCATCGACGTCGCCGTGAACAGTGTGGCGGTCGACCTCATCGCGGCGGTCAAGCGGCCGATCATGTCCGGGCTGCACGCGGCGAACAGTGTGGGCAGCCTGGTGGGGGCCGGTCTGGGAGCGGTGCTGGCGATCCGCCTCACGCCACTGACGCACATGCTGGTCGCGATGCCGATCAGCCTGCTCGCCACGGCGTGGGCCGCGCGGATGCTGATGTCCGCTCCGCTGGCCCGCGCGGACCGGCCCAGCCAGACCGGCGTCGCGCTCGGCGGAGGCCGGCACTTCGGCGTGATCGTCGGGCTCGCCTCGGTGGTGGCGTTGTGCGCCGCGTACAGCCAGGGCGCGATGGACAACTGGGTCCCGCTGCACATCGAGACCGACCTGAACGGCAATTCGGCCGTCGCGGCCGCCGGCTACGCCACGGTCGCCGGCACGTTGACCATCGGACGGATCGTCGGGGTGCGGCTATTGGAGCGGTACGGGCATGTGCTGGTGCTGGTCGGAGGAGGACTCGTCGCAGCCGGAGGCGCCCTGCTGATGGCCCTTTCCTCGCAGCTGTGGCTGGTCTTCGTCGGGTTGGTCGTCACCGGGCTGGGGCTGGCCAACATCTTCCCGACCGCGTTGGCCCTGGCCGGCTCGAAGGGCGGTCCGAACGGGATCGCGATCGCGTCGACCCTGGGGTATGGCGGCATCCTGCTCGCTCCGCCGACGATCGGATTCCTGGCAGACAGCTACGGCCTGTCCCGCGCTCTGACCATCATCGCCGCGATGCTCGTCATCGCCGCGGCCCTCAGTTTCCTGGTCCGGCGGGACTTCCAGGCCGCCCCTGCGGAAAGGGAGGCGGACCCGGTCGCGAAGACCGCGATGAGCAGCTGACCATCTCGACCCGCGTGTAGGACGGGAGATCCCAGTGGCACAGCAAATATCACACACCGATTCCCTGGTCGCGGAGAGCATCTTCGTCCTGCGGGAGGTGATGGCTGAGATGGAACGCCCAGTGCTGCTCTTCTCCGGCGGCAAGGACTCGATCGTGATGCTGCACCTCGCGGCGAAGGCGTTCGCTCCGGCCAACATCCCCTTCCCGGTGATGCACGTCGACACCGGGCACAACTTCCCCGAGGTGCTGGAATACCGCGACGCAGCCGTACGGGATCTGGGAGCGGAACTCGTGGTGGCCAGCGTGCAGGAGGCGATCGACGCCGGCCTGGTTCGTGAACTTCCGGACGGCACCCGAAACCGGATCCAGACGCCGGTGCTGCTGCGCGCCGTGGAGAAGTACGGCTTCGACGCGTTGTTCGGCGGGGCTCGTCGGGATGAGGAGAAGGCTCGGGCGAAGGAGCGGGTGTTCAGTTTTCGGGACGAGTTCGGTCAGTGGGATCCGAAGAATCAGCGTCCGGAGCTGTGGTCGTTGTACAACGGTCGGCATCATCCGGGTGAGTCGATCCGGGTGTTCCCGCTGTCCAACTGGACCGAGCTGGACGTGTGGCACTACATCGCCTTGGAGCAGATTGTGCTCCCGAGCATCTACTACGCCCACGACCGGGAGGTCGTCGAGCGGGACGGCATGTTCTACGCGGTGAACGAATTCCTCCGGTTGCGCGACGGGGAGACCTCGCAGGTGCGCCGGGTGCGGTATCGAACGGTGGGCGACGCGTCGCAGACCGCGGCGGTGCTCTCCGACGCGGACACGGTGGAGAAGGTCATCGAGGAGGTGGCGGCGACTCGGATCACCGAGCGTGGCGCGACCCGTGGTGATGACCGGGTCAGTGAGGCCGCGATGGAGGACCGTAAGCGGGAGGGCTACTTCTGATGGATCTGTTGCGGTTCGCGACTGCCGGGAGTGTGGACGACGGCAAGTCGACCCTGATCGGGCGGCTGTTGTATGACACGAAGTCGTTGTTCACCGATCAGCTCGCCGCGGTGGAGGCGGTCAGTGCGGCGCGTGGTGATGAGTACACGAATTTGGCGTTGCTCACCGACGGTCTACGGGCTGAGCGGGAGCAGGGCATCACGATTGATGTGGCGTACCGGTATTTCGCCACCCCCCGGCGGAAGTTCATCATCGCTGATACCCCGGGGCATATTCAGTACACGCGGAACATGGTGACGGGTGCGTCGACGGCGGACCTGGCGCTGATTCTGGTGGATGCGCGTAAGGGTTTGGTGGAGCAGTCGCGTCGGCATGCGTTCTTATGTTCGTTGTTGCGGGTGCCGCATCTGGTGTTGTGTGTGAACAAGATGGACCTGGTGGACTGGTCGCAGGAGGTCTACGAGCGCATCGCTGATGAGTTCACGGCGTTCGCGGCGAAGTTGGACGTGCCGGATCTGACGGTGGTGCCGATCTCGGCGTTGCGGGGTGACAACATCGTTGCCCGGTCGGAGAACATGCCGTGGTATGAGGGTCCGTCGTTGTTGCATCATCTGGAGCGGGTGCATATCGCCAGTGATCGGAATCTGGTGGATGTGCGGTTCCCGGTGCAGTACGTGATTCGGCCGCAGTCGACGACGGTCACCGATTATCGGGGGTATGCCGGTCAGGTCGCCTCGGGGGTGCTCAAGGCCGGTGACGAGGTGATGGTGTTGCCCTCCGGGTTCACCAGTCGGATCGCGGCGGTGGAGACCGCTGACGGGCCGGTGGCTCAGGCGTTCCCCCCGATGTCGGTCACGGTGCGTCTGGCCGACGAGATTGACATCTCCCGCGGCGACATGATCTGCCGGCCGAACAACGCCCCGGCGGTGGCGCAGGACATCGAGGCGATGCTCTGCTGGATGGACGAGACCGCGCCGCTGCGCGTCGGTGGCCGGTACGCGATCAAACACACCACCCGCTCGGCGCGGGCGATCGTGCGGGGGTTGCACTACCGGTTGGACATCAACTCGTTGCACCGCGACGAGTCCGCCACCGAGTTGCGGCTCAACGAGATCGGCCGGGTCCGTCTGCGCACGACCGTGCCACTCCTGGCCGACGAGTACCGCCGTAACCGCACCACCGGCGGCTTCGTCGTCATCGACGAAGCCACCAACCGCACCGTCGGCGCCGCCATGATCGTCGAAGCTCCGTGAGGCAGGAAGGTATGAGATCGATGGATGCCGCACCCGTGGCCGAACTTCTCGCGCAGGGCCTGCTCTCCAACCCGGATGCCGTCGTGGAGATCCGTGAATCGACCGGCGATCCGCACTCCGGGCCCGGTGGACGTTCCTACCGGGTCGCCCTCGCCGGCGGGCTGGCGTTCGAGGTGCTCCCCGAGCGCGGGCTGGACATCGGTTCCCTGTGGTACGGGGGCCACCCGATCGCCTGGCGTTCGCCCGTGCTGGCCGCCGGTCCGGATGCCAACCCCACCGGCGCTGGCTGGGTCGGCCGTTTCACGGGCGGCATGCTCGCCACCTGCGGTCTGGACAACATCGGAAAGCCCCGAGAGACCTACGGCCAGCATGGCGCCCACCACAACACCAGAGCCGTCGACGTCAACGTCCGGCGTACCGCCCCGGCGGGGGCGATCGTCAGCGGCACCGTCGCGGCGGCGGGAGTCTTCGGCCGCCAACTGCACCTGCACCGGGAGATCGAGGCCGAAGCAGGCCAACCCGCGTTGACCGTACGCGACGTCATCGTGAACGAGGGCATCACCACCGAACCAGTCAGCCTGCTCTATCACATCAACTTCGGGGCTCCGTTCCTCGCGCCCGGCTCACGGGTGGACGCGCACGCCGCCCGCCACACCGCCCGCGACGACGAGACGGACTGGCGGACGTTTCCCGCCCCGACCGACACGGTCGGCGAGACGGTCTGGGAGCACACCGACTTCGCGGCTGACCGAGCTTCCGCCGTCGTCTACTCACCGGGCCTGGGGCTGCACGCGGAGGTGAGTTGGGACTCGACCGTCCTCCCGCGCTGCTTCCAATGGATGTATCCCTCGCGGCGAGGCTGGGCGCTCGGCATCGAACCCGCCAACGCCCCGCTGTTCGGCCCCGACCGGTCCCTGCCCCACGCGGGCGCTCCCTTGTTGGCCCCGGGCGAGCGGATCCAGGCGGGTTTCACGCTCGCGATTCGCGAAGGGACGCCGTAGCAGCGGCCACGGCAGCACTCGTCGTGGCCGCTGACGCGATCTCTCTACCAAGGGGCGCGACCTCCCTCAGCAGCGAGGCGGGTTGTTCGTCGTGACAGTGGATGGCCAGGCGTGGCGGCCACCGCCGCGAGGCACATCGCGGCCGCAGCGATGAGCGGTGGACGCGCGCCGAGGTGAACGGCCGCGGAGCCGAGTGGGATTGCCACCACGAGAGGTCCGAACATGGCGGTGTTGGCGGTCGCGGAGACCCGGCCCAGCAGTGTTGTCGGCGTGTGCGTCTGCACGGCGGTGACGGCGGCGATCAGGGTCCAGGGCAGGCCGACGCCTGCGAGGATCGCGCCGGCGACCGTGACCGGCCACCACGGCAGACAACGAGCCAGGCATCCGAGAGCGAACAGCAGTGTCCCGGCGACACCGACCGCGACGGGACCTCGCCGGGCGATGAGCCGGCCGACGACGAGGCCACCGATGATGGAACCGGCGCCCTGTGCGCTGGTCAGCACGCCGAAGAACGTCGTCGGCAGGCGCAACTCCGAGACGACGGTCGCGTAGATCGCCGCCGTCGTGAACCCGGACATGGCAATCGACACGGCGGCGAGCATGACCGGCAGACGCGTCGCTCGCTGTCCGAACAACACCACCAATCCGGTACGCAGGCCACCGTCGCGTCGTGCGGGCTTGTCGACGGGGGTCCGATTCAGGCGGATCACCGCGTACAGGATGGCGACCAGGACCGGCATGGCCGCGCTGAGCACGACGACCGCGTGACCGCCGCGCCAGGCGTAGAGGCCCGCCCCCAGCAGGGGAGCGATGAGCTTCATGCCCTCCTGCGCGCTGGAGCGCCAGCCGTTGACGTCGCCGAGTTCCGTCGGTGACAGCGCGGACGGCAGCAGCGCGGTCTCACCCGCGTCGATCAGCACGTAGCTGACGCCGTAGGCGCACGAGACGGCGAAGATGAGCCAGGTCTGTCCCGGCCCGCGCACCGCGAGGAGCGCCAGCAGCGCGGCGGCCAACAGGAGGTTGACGGCGATGACCAGGGGTCGCCAAGATGCCCGGTCGAGCAGACCGCCCAGCCACGGGCCGGCGAGGACCGGGGCGTACACGCAGAGTCCGGCGAGGGCGGCGAGGCCGGTGGAGCCGGTGAGGTCGAGGATCCAGATCCCGGCCACCAGGGTCATGGCGCTGCTGCCGAAGCCGGACAGCAGGGAGATCGCCACGAACAGTCCCGCGTTGCGCCGCATGAGCCCTCCAGGTTGAGCCGAGATGACTCATATCCTGGATATTGGAGTCTGGTGTGGGCAAGACTCTCACGGCTCTGTCAATCAATCGTTGACAGTGCCGCGTCGATCTTCGCTGCGGTGGCGCGAACGGGTGCCGGCACGCGCTCGCCCGCCTCGGCGAGATCGGCGGCGAGATGCTCGGCCAACGCGTACAGCGAACCCGGGGCGGCATCCAGGGCGACCTCCACCGTGCTCCGCACGAGCCCCGCCCGATCGAACCGGGCGTCCCAGCGGCGATCGGCGGCGATCCACCGCCCGAGGTCGGCAACGGCGTTTCGCAGCGCCACGATTCGTGGTGCGAACCGGAGGTCGAGGTGCTGGCGGCGTGACCACCGCGCGGCCACCAGTCGCTGCCGGCGCTGCTCCGCGGCCTGCCGGCTGCCGAGACCCAGTGCCGTCGCGATCTGCTCCCACGTCGCGCCGTCGTGGCGCGCCCGATCGATGAGGTCCAACTCCTGCTCGTCGAGGCGGGCGCGGGTGACACGAACCTCGGCCAACCGGGCCAGCTCCGACGTCATGTGTCAACGTTACATTGACATGCGGCTGGGCTCGCGCACCAGGAACACGTCGATCGGGTCCTCGGTCTCCACTGTGAAGCCGTGCCGCTCGTACAACCGTCGGGCGGGGCTGCCCTGCAACACGTTCAGGCGGACGCGGGTGCCGTCGCGGTCGCACCGGTCCAGCAGCGCGCATAGCACGGCCGTCCCGATGCCGCTGCCCTGCAGGTGTGGGGCCAGATAGAAGTGCTCCAGCCAATGGGCGTCCGCCGCGGGCCGCAGCGCCACGCAGCCGGCGAAAGCTGCGCCCACCTCGACAACCCAGGTGTACGCGGGTGCGAACCCGTCCCGCAGGCGCTGCCGCACCCGCTGCTCGTCGTAGCGCCCCAGCCGCTCCAGATCCGCCCGCAGCACCACCGCCCGTAACTCGGCCACCGCCTCGACGTCCTCCGCCGAAGCCGGTCGAAGCTCCCAGTCCGCCATGATCACAAGTTATCGGCCCGCCAGGACGGTGATCGACTCGGTTTCGCTGATGCCCCGTCGGCGGCGGTGTAACAAACCGGACAAGACGGTAAAGGTCCTGGTAGAGCACCCTTGGAGCAGGTGGAGGTAGACGGGTGGCGGGCCACACCCAGAGCCTCCGGCCCGGTGGGGACAACATCGTCCGCACCGGTGCCGTCCCCACCCAGCCCGGCCCCGACGCCGCGGCGGTCACGGCACAGATGCCGTGCCGGCCACGCGTACCACAGGCTGTGGCTGCCACCGACACCCCTGCGGGCGCCCGCAGCGGTGCCTCCGCCCATCGGGACGAGGACGTCAGCACCGTCGGCAGTCAGGCGACGCCTGTCGCCGGCCGTGCCTGTCGTCCCCGCGCCCCGCCGGCCTTTCGCACTGTGGACCCCGCCGTCCGGTGTCGCCCAAACCGCGCGCCGGCCTGGCGACCGAGCCAGAAAGGGCCCGACATGGCCGCTCCCACCGCGACAGCAGCCTTGAACGCATCCGTCTTCGCGCCGGGTGACCAGATGCTGCTGACCGTCACCTACTCAGACGCCGACACCAAACCGCTGACCGTCACCATCGTGGTCACCGACGCGCAGGGCAACAGCAGCGCGCCGGTGAAGGTCACCGCCGTCATCGACCCACTCACCCTGACCGTCAGCGACAACTCCGGGCGTACCTGGACCCGGGTGTCCGACAACGGTTCCGTGGCCGTCTACCGGGCGGTGGCGTGATGCCCCGGGTCACCGTCCAGGTCCGCGACGCCGCCGGGAACACCGCGACGGCCACCGCCGACTACAACCTGAGCCAGCCCGTGCTGGGAGGCTACTACCTGTCCGGGGGCGCCGACCCGACCGCCGACATGGCCGGCGGCAACTTCCGGTCGCTGACCCAGTACCGCAGCTTCGCCGACGGCTACACGTTCCCCGGCTACAACCGCCCCTGGCTGACCAGCCTCGGCAAGGCCGGGGTGCAGATGAACATGGTCCTGGAGTTGAAGCACTACGGCGCCCCGAACCAGGGGCCGCAGAGCTTCGCGGTGGACGGCGTCAGCTACACCGTGCCGGCACCGTCGATGACCATCCAGCAGCGTCCCGGCACCACCTGGCCGAGGGCGTACGGGTACGGCCAGGTGATCAAGGGACAGTGCGACGGGTTGTTCGCCCGAGCCCTGTCGCAGTACCGGACGCTCGGCTTCGGGGTGAACATCCAGCTCGCCTCGGAGTTCGACACCGACCACGAGTTCGGGACCACCGAGGACGGCAAGGCCTACACCTGGGCCGAGTCGGACGCTCGGGCGGTGCAGGCGGTGAACTACATCCTGACGTGGTTCAAGGCACGGACCCTGCCCGCCGGGACGACCTTCTCGGTCGGGCTGGGCGGCTTCGACCGGGCCTGCTTCCAGCGTATGCACCCGGAGTCGCTGATGACCCGCCTCGACTATCTCCAGTGGAACGCGTACGCCACCAACGCCAGCCACACCGCGTTGGCCCGGTTCCGCCGCACCAAGGACTGGGCGGTGGCGGATCTCGGCCCGGTGGCCCTGTCCCGTCCGGTGATCATCGCGGAGTGGGGGGTCCGGTCGGCGGAGATTCCGAACCAGGCCGCCTGGATCGCGACAGTGCCGGCGGCGATCGCTCAGCTCAACGCCGAGCGTGGGCCGCGGATCACGCGGACCAACTACTTCAACTCCGGTTGGGGCACCCTGACGCCGAAGGCGGTCGGGTTGGCCGCGCTGCGAGAGGCGTACGCCAAGCGGCCGTACGTCTGAGCGGTCCCGGCGGCTCCGGGGCTCCGGGGCCGCCGGGACAGACCGGTCAGCCCGCACTGAGTCGTTCGGCGTACGCGTCGCGCAGCTCGGGCCAACCGAAGTCCCTGGCCTCCGCGCCCCGGATCGGGCCGACCGGGTCGCCGTCGAGCAGCCGGTCGGCCACGTCGAGGCAGAGGTGCCAGCCGGCTGCGACCATCGGCAGCATGCCCCGGTCGGCGACGGTGTGCCGCAGGGTGAGCCGGGTGCCGCTGCTCAGCGGGCTCAGCTCCCAGCGCAGCAGGTCGTCGCCCCAGGTGTACTCCAGCAGGTGTGGCGGCTCGGCGCGGCGTACCGTCGCCGGGTCCTCCTGGGTGGTCTCGCCGTCGACGAGGGTGAGCACGGCGGTGCCGACGTGGCCGAGGTCGCGGTCGGCGAGGAACGGCGCCCACTGCGCGAGCTGGGTCGGGTCGGTCAGGGCCGCCCAGACGGTGGCCGGCGGATGCCGCAGGTCGCGGACGAAGACCAGTGTCGCGCCGTCGTCGGCGGGCTCGGCGCGCACCTCGGCGGGTGGGCTCGGGCGGAACGCGTCGCGGTCCATTCACTGCTCCTGACTGTCGAGGTGCCGTTCCAGGGCGTCCAGGTGCCGGGCCCAGAGCCGGCGGTACGGGTCCAGCCAGCCGTCGACGGCCCGCAGTGGGCCGGGGTCGAGGCGGTAGATCCGCTGGCGGGCGGCCGTCCGGCAGGTGACGAAGCCGGCGTCGCGGAGCACCCGCAGGTGCTTGGAGACGGCCGGCTGGCTGACCCCGAGCCCGTCGACCAGCTCGCCGACGCTGCGTTCGGCGTCGCGGAGCTGATCGAGGATCCGGCGCCGGGTGGGCTCGGCGAGGACGGTGAAGGCATCGGTGGACACCAGCCTAATATGCCTGGTCCTTCATATGACTGTCAAAGCATATGACAGGAGTCTCCGTCCCGACGTGGCGTCGCCGATCAGCTCCCTATGCTCGGATCATGGAACTGCGGATCTTCACCGAACCCCAGCAGGGCGCCAGCTACGACCAGTTGCTCGCCGTCGCCCGCTGCGCCGAGGACGCTGGCTACGGCGCGTTCTTCCGGTCCGACCACTACCTGATGATGGGTGCGGCGAGCGGCGAGCCCGGCCCCACCGACGCGTGGACCACGCTGGCCGGGCTGGCCCGCGACACCAGCCGCATCCGGCTCGGCACGTTGATGACCGCCGCGACCTTCCGGCTGCCCGGCCCGCTGGCGATCACGGTGGCGCAGGTCGACCAGATGAGCGGCGGCCGGGTGGAGCTGGGGATCGGCACCGGCTGGTACGCGGAGGAGCACACCGCGTACGGCATCCCGTTCCCGCCGCTGGCTGAGCGGTTCGACCGCCTGGAGGAGCAGCTCGCGGTGATCACCGGGCTGTGGTCCACGCCGACCGGCGAGCGGTTCGATCACGCCGGTCGGTACTACCCGGTCCAGGACTCGCCCGCGCTGCCCAAGCCCGTGCAGCAGCCGCGCCCACCGATCCTGCTCGGTGGGACGGGCCCGAAGCGCACTCCTCGGCTGGCCGCCCGCTACGCCGACGAGTTCAACCTGCCGTTCGCCTCGGTGGCGGACACGGCGGCGCAGTTCGACAGGGTCCGCGCGGCGTGCGCCGAGATCGGCCGGGACCCGGCCGGGATGGTCTGGTCCAACGCCCTGGTCCTGTGCTGCGGGCGGGACGACGCCGAGGTGGCCCGCCGGGCCGCCGCCATCGGGCGCGACCCCGACGAACTGCGGGCCAACGGTCTGGCCGGGACCCCCGCCGAGGTCCTGGACACCATTGGCCGGTACGCAAAGATCGGCAGCGAACGGATCTACCTCCAGGTGCTGGACCTCGGCGACCTGGAGCACCTGGAGTTCGTCGCCAGCGAGGTGATGGCGAAGCTCTGAGTCGGCCGGGTGGCCGTGGGACAGCGCTCGGCCGGGTGGCCGTGGGACAGCGCTGCCGGTCAGGCCCGGTGGGCGCCCGTCGCGACCGCGTCCGGGTCGCCCAGCACGGTGTCCAGCCGCCCGTCCCCATCACTGTCCACATAGGTGATGTCGGGGATCCCGTCGCCGTCCACGTCGATCTGCACGACGTCGGCGACACCGTCGCCGTCGAGGTCGGTGACCACCTCCACCGAGCCGTCCAGGTGTCGGGTCACGATCGACTGCGGGCCGGCACCGGGCGTGCGCGGCGGCGGCCCCGGTGCCGGCACCGGCGTCGGGGCCGGCGCGGGCGCCGGTGTGGGGCGAGGGCCGGGCGTCGGCGCCGGGTGGCTCGGCAATCCATCGACCGCTGGCGCGCTGGCCTGCTCGACACCGGTGCCGGTGGGGTCCAGCTCCTCCTCGGAGGGGAAGACGTCGCCTCGCGCGGCCGGATCACGGTAGCTGCTCATGGGCGTAGGGTTCCCCGACGATGACGAGAACAACCGTGCCCGATCGACCGGTGTCCCCGGTGCCGGGTTTGGCGGAAAATGCTGGGACCGACGCCACGGTCATGAACGGGGGTCCGAGCGTGGAACTGCGCCGGAATCGGGGAGCCCGTGCGCTCGCCCTGGTGTGCGTACTCGGCGGAGTGCTCTTGTTGGTCTACCCCAGCGACGGCGCCCTGCTACGGATGATCATCGCGGTGGGAGCCGTCGTGCTCGGCTGCCTGGCGCTGGTCAGCGCACTGCGGCCGTTCCGGTTCCGGATCGACGCCGAAGGTGTCAGCATCCGCCGGCCCGGCTTGCGCCGGGAGATCCCGTGGGCCGAGGTCGACGCGCTGGTCCTCGACGACCCGCCCCGACGCGCCGGCTACTCGGCACCACCGCGACTGCTGCTGGTGCCTGTGCCGGGTGTGACGCTTGAGCCGGTGACCGCCCGCCACCCGCTCGACGGCCGCCCGGCCATCGAGTTGCTCGTCCTCGACCAGGTTCGCGAGCAGCCCGAGCAGGTGTCGGCCGCGCTCACCCGCTATGCCGGAGGTCGTTTCGTCGATCTGGCCGCGCTGCGCCGCGCCGCCTTCGCCACCCCGGACCTTCCGGTCGGCCTGCGTGGCTACCGGATGGACCGGGTCGACCAGCTGATCCGGCGCGGCCAGGACGCCCTGGTTTCCGGGGACGCGCAGACCAGGCAGGCGGCCCGGGGCGAGATCGAACGCGTGTGCGCGGCCGGCCTGCCGGTCGCCCAGCGTGGCTACAGCACGTTCCAGACGGATACGGTTCTGGACGCCCTCGTCGCCGCGTTGGCCGACCACCAGTCCACCGATCGGGAGACCGCCACATGACCGCCCAGGGAGAGCACGCCACGTCGACCACCGCGGCCGACGTCCCGCGCCGCAACTGGGCCGGCAACGTGCGGTACGCCGCTCGGGCGTTCCACCGCCCCGCCTCCGTCGACGAGCTGCGCCGGCTGGTCGCCGGCAGCAACCGGATCCGGGCGGTGGGCAGCGGGCACTCCTTCAACCGCTTCGGCGACACCGACGGCGACCTGGTCTCCCTCGCCGGGTTGCCCCCGGTCGTCGACCTGGACCGCGAGCGCGGGCAGGTCACCGTCAGTGGCGCGATGCGCTACGGCGACCTCGCCCGGCACCTGCACACCCAGGGGTACGCGCTGGCCAACCTCGCGTCGCTGCCGCACATCTCCGTGGCCGGGGCGGTGGCCACCGCCACCCACGGCTCCGGCCAGACCCACGGCAACCTGGCCAGCGCGGTCGCCGGCCTGGAGTTGGTCACCGCCGACGGCGACCTGCTGCGGGTCGACCGCGACGCCGACACGTTCGCCGGCATGGTGGTCGGGCTCGGCGCGCTGGGCCTGGTCACCCGGGTCACCCTGGACGTGGTGCCGACCTTCGAGCTGCGCCAGTACGTGCGGCTCGACCTCGACCGGGAGGCGCTGGACGAGGCGCTCGGCTCCGCGTACAGCGTGAGTGTCTTCACCGACTTCCGTTCCCCCCGGCTGCGCGAGGTGTGGCGCAAGCAGGTGGCGGACCAGCCGCCACCCCCGGCGGACTGGCTGGGCACCACCGCGGCCGACGCGCCACGGCACCCGGTGCTCGGCATGCCGGTGGAGAACTGCACCCCGCAACTCGGCGAGCCGGGCCCGTGGCACGAGCGGCTGCCGCACTTCAGGCTCGGCTTCACCCCGAGCAGCGGCGACGAGCTCCAGTCCGAGTACCACGTGCCACGGACAGCGGCAGCCGACGCGCTCGCCGCCCTGGACGACGTGGCGCACCTGATCGCCCCGGTGCTGCTGGTGTCCGAGCTGCGTACCGTGGCGGCGGACGAGCTGTGGCTCAGCCCGAACCACCAGCGGGACAGCTTCGTACTGCACTTCACCTGGGTCGACGACACGGCGGCCGTGCTGCCGGTGGTGGCCCAGGTGGAGGAGCGCCTGGCACCGTTCGCGCCCCGCCCGCACTGGGGCAAGGTCTTCGTCACCGACCCGGCGGAGCTGGCCGCCCGCTATCCGAGGCACGCCGACTTCGCCGCCCTGCTGCGTCACCTGGACCCGACCGGCACGTTCCGCACCGAGCTGCTGGACCGCTACTTCCCCCGCTGACCCCTCCCGCTGGCCCCCGGCCCCCCGCTTCACTCCGTCGATCATGAAGTTAGCGGCGTGGATGTCGGCGTGTCGCGCCGCGAACTTCATGATCAACGGGAGGGTGCGGGGGTGCGGAGGGTGCTGCTCTGGACGGCTCGGCTGATGTCGCTGGGGGACACTATGCCCGTCAGGCGGCCGTCTTCGGTCACCACCAGGGCTCGGCCGTCGGCGCACGCGCTGAGGCGGGGGAGCAGGTCGTTGAGTTGCTCACCGGGCTGGGCCAGGACCAGATCCTCGGCCCGGCAGGCCACCTCGGCCAGCGTGGTCGACGCCCGCCGCTCGGGCGGTACGCCGCGCACCCGGTCGACGGTGACCAGGCCGATGGGCCGGCCGTCCTCGGTCAGCGGCAGCGCCGAATGCCGGTACGCGAACAGGTAGTGGTCGACGAAGTCGGCGACCGTCATCTCCGCCGAGGCGGTCTGCGGCTGCGAGGTCATGACGTCGCCGACCCGGATGCCGCGCAGTGCGCTGCCGGTGCGAGCCTGCCGCTCCTCCATCCCGGCGGCCCCGATCAGGAACCAGCCGATCAGGGCCAGCCACAGCCCACCGAAACCGACCCCGGACAGGAACTGCCACAGCCCCAGGCCGATCAGCAGCACACCCAGCACCCAGCCGGCACGGGCGGCCACCACCGATGCCCGGGTCCGGTCGCCGGTTGCCTTCCAGACCGCGGCGCGCAGCAGCCGTCCGCCGTCCAGGGGCGCGGCCGGCAGCACGTTGAAGATGGCCAGCAGCACGTTGATGCCCGCCAGCCAGGCCACCGACCCGAGCAGCAGCCCGCCCTGACCGGCCAGCGCGAGCAGCGCTGCGACGACACCGAAGAACGCCCCGAGCAGCAGGCTGACCAGCGGGCCGACGCCGGCGATCCGCAGCTCCGCGCCGGGGTCGCGTGGCTCGCCCCGCAACTCGGCCACACCGCCGAACAGCCACAGCGTGATGCCGTCGACCTCCAGCCCGTTGCGCTTGGCCACCACCGCGTGCGACACCTCGTGGGCGAGCAGGCCGACGAAGAACACCACCGCGGCGGCAAGCCCGGCAATCGCGTACGCGACCGGCGAGCGGTCCGGGTACGAGCGGGGGAACTGGTTGGCGGCCAACCCCCACGCGATCAGCGCGAAGATGAACAGAACGCTCCAGTTGACGCCGACCGGCACTCCCGCGACCCGGCCAAGCCGGAAACTGGCCCTCATCCCGGTGAGATACCCCGGACAGACCCACCCATGCCGGCCCTGGTGCCCGAAGGACTGGTGATCGACTCGGGTTCACGGAAACCGGGGTATCCACGACCCTTTGACACCTCGACTTCCGGAGAGCCGAGTGGATCGTGCGCTCGCCCGGTTCAGCGGCGCGGGGACTCGCTGGCGATGGTCACCTCGCGGGGGAGTGCCGCCGCGCGCAGCGCCCAGTCCAGCGCGTAGTCGGCGATCTCCTCCCAGCCGTCCTGCCCCACAGTGAAGTGCGAGCGGCCGGGAAACTCCTGGTACGCGGTGAGTGCCCGGGACTTCTGGTAGAGCCCCGCGTTGGAGCGCGCCACGGACGGCGGCACCACATGATCGAGTTCGCCGGCCATCAGCAGGAGCGGAGCCCGGTTGTTGCGCCCGGTGTCCACCTTCGCTGGCGAGGTCGGGTCGAGGTTGGCGAACGCGCCCTCGAAGAGCACCCGCCCGGCGCCCGGGACGGCGTAGCGCTGCCAGACGCGGTCGGAGTCGGCGCGGCTCATCGTGTTGCCGAAGGCGTAGTGGAAATCCTCCGCGGTGAACGGTACGGCCCGGTTGCGGTTGGCGGGGTTGCGCAGGATCGAGAAGGCCGAGCGGAGCGTGCTCAGTGGCAGCTTCAGCACACCCTTGATCGGGGCAGGAGCCACGCCGACGGCCGCCGCGCCGAGACCCCGGTCGACCAGGAGTTGGGTGATCAGTCCACCGAACGAGTGCCCCATGATGATCGGCGGTCGGACCAGCGTCCGGATGATCCGGTCGTAGTGCGCGACGATCGTGGCGATGCTCTGCTGCGCGATCGGGGTCGGATCCTCGCGCAGCTGCTCGACCTCCCGCTCCATCCCGGGCCAGGACGGGGCGAGGATCCGCAGACCCCGCGCGGCGTACCGGTCGGCCCACCCCTCCCAGCTCCGCGGGGTCATCCAGAGCCCGTGGACCAGCACGACAGTGTCGACCTGGCCCTGCGGTGTGGCACCCATCGCGTCCTCCCGGTGTCGCGGCGTCCCGGCCCGGCGGGTACCCGTTGCCGTTCGCGGAATTCCTCGCCGCCAGGACTGGCTGCTGACCTTCGTGTCACCAGGCGATGACGCCGGCCGTTGGCGACGGCCCCTGACAAATGTCACGGCCGGGACGTGACGGCCGCTCCGGGAATCGAGGTCCGCGCCGGCGGAGCATCTGTGCCATGACCAGTACGCATCCGGCCGTCGAGTTGGACGGCCTCACCAAGACCTTCGGCGCGGTCACCGCTGTCGACGGGTTGAGCCTGCGGGTGCAGCCCGGCGAGGTGGTGGCCTTCCTCGGCCCGAACGGCGCGGGCAAGACCACCACCATCGACATGCTGCTCGGGCTGGCCCGCCCGGACGCGGGCACCGTCCGCATCCTCGGTGGCACCCCGGACGACGCGGTGGCCCGGGGCCGGGTCGCCGCCGTACTCCAGACCGGCGGGCTGCTCAAGGACCTCACCGTCGGCGAGACGGTCGAGATGTCCGCGCACTTCTACCGGCACACCCGCCCGGCCGCCGAGGTGCTGGAGCGGGCCGGCATCGCCGACATCGCCGGGCGGGTGGTCGGGCGCTGCTCCGGCGGCCAGCAGCAGCGACTGCGTTTCGCGCTGGCCCTGCTGCCCGACCCGGACCTGATGGTGCTCGACGAGCCCACCACCGGCATGGACGTCGAGGGCCGCCGGGACTTCTGGCAGGCGCTGCGCCGCGACGCGCGGGCCGGACGGACCGTCATCTTCGCCACCCACTACCTGGACGAGGCGGACGCGTACGCCGACCGGATCGTGCTGGTTCGGCAGGGGCGCATCGTGGCCGACGGCACCACCGCGGCAATCAAGAACCTGGCCGCGGGTCGTACCGTGCGGGCCACCCTGCCCGGCGCCGACCAGGCCGCCCTCGCCGCGCTGCCCGGGGTGGACGCCGTGGAGGTACGCGGCGACAGCGTGCTGGTGCGCACCAGCGACTCGGACGCCATCGCCCGGCACCTGCTCACCCGGACCGCCGCCCGGGACGTGGAGATCACCTCCCGCAACCTCGAAGACGCCTTCCTCGCCCTGACCACCGCGCAGACCGGAGCCTTGAGATGACAACCCTGCCGGCCACCCCCACCCGTACCGTCGAGCCGGACCGTCGGTTGCCCGCCCTGGGCGGGTTCGCCCCCGGGGTGCTGCGCATCGAGCTGCGCCGGGTGCTGCGCAACCGCCGCACGCTCGCCTTCACGCTGATCATGCCCGGCGTCTTCTTCCTCATCTTCGGCCTGCCGCAGGGCGGGCAGAACCTGGACAACGGCCGCCCGGTGACGGCGTACGTCATGATCAGCCTGGCCGTGTACGCGGCCATGGTGGCGACCACCAGCGCCGGTGGCGCGGTCGCCACCGAGCGGGCGCTGGGCTGGAGCCGTCAGTTGCGGCTCACCCCACTGCGCCCGAGCGCGTACGTGGCCACCAAGCTGGTCACCGCGATGACCCTCGGCCTGCTCGCGGTGGTCGTCGAGTTCCTGGTGGGCGCGGCGGCCGGCGTCCGCATCCCGGCGTACGTCTGGCTGCTGTCCGGGCTCGCCGCCTGGCTAGGTTCGCTGGTGTTCGCGGCGTTCGGTCTGTTCATCGGCTATCTGGTGCCGGCCGAGAACGTCATGCAGTTCATCGGCCCGATCCTGGCCGTGCTGGCCATGTTCGGCGGCCTGTTCGTCCCGGTCGAGGTGCTGCCGGAGGTGCTCCAGCAGGTCGCGAAGTTCACCCCGGTGTACGGGATGGGCGTCCTGGCCCGCGCCCCGCTGACCGGCGACGGGGTGAGCGCGGCGGCGGTGGTCAACCTCGTCGGCTGGGCGCTGGTCTTCGGCGTCGGTGCGGCGCGGCTGTTCCGCCGGGACACCGCGCGGATCTGAGCGCACCGACGGCTAGCGTCAACCCGATGGACCTCTCGACGGGACAGCCCCGGCCGGCGAACCGCCACTGGCGGGTCACCGGCTGGTTGCTGGCCGCCGTCTGGCTGTTCTTCCTCAACGTGCCGCTCGCCACCGCGCTGCACCAGCCGGAGTTGTGGCGGCGGGTGCTCGGCGTGACGGCACTGATCGCCTTCGGTATCGGTTACGTGCTGCTGTTCCAGTGGGCCCGCCGGCTGCGCCAGGTGCTGGCGCCGATCCCGGCGGCCCGGGCACGGGCCGGGCTGGCACTGCTGCTCCTGGTGGGCCTGGCCAGCATCCCGGGCACCGGCGGGGACTGGCTGGCCACCCTGGTCTACGTGGCGGCCGCGGCGGTGTTCCTGCTGCCGCACTGGGAGGCTTTGGCGGTGGTGGTGGTCTGCGCGGTGACCCCCGCGCTGGCCTCCTGGCTGGTGCCCGGATGGCAGGCCGAGAGCGGCATCGTCTTCGCGGTGCTGCTCGCGTCGTTCGCCATGTTCGGGGTGTCCCAGTTGGCCCAGCGCAACAGTCAGCTCCAGGCCGCCCAGCAGGAGATCGGTCGGCTCGCGGTCGCCGAGGAACGGGCCCGCGCCGCCCGCGACCTGCACGACATCCTCGGGCACTCGTTGACCGTGGTGGCGATCAAGGCCGAGCTGGCCGGGCGTCTGATCGGCGTCGACCGGGACCGGGCCGCCGTCGAGATCGCCGAGGTGGAAGCGTTGGCCCGGGCGGCGCTGGCCGACGTACGGCAGACGGTTGGGGCGTACCGCGAGGTCACTCTCGCCGCGGAGCTGGCTGGCGCCCGCTCCGCGCTGGCCTCGGCGGGCATCGCGGCGGATCTGCCGGCCGAGGTGCCGGACCTGCCGGAGGAGTGGGACCGGTTGTTCGGTTGGGCGGTACGGGAAGGGGTGACCAACGTGGTCCGGCACAGCGGGGCGCGGTGCTGCACGGTCCGGGTCCACCCGGACCGGGTCGAGGTGAGTGACGACGGCCGTGGTCCGTCCACTCCCGACACCACCGGCCACGGGCTCGTCGGTCTGCGGGAGCGGGCGCGGCGGCTGGACGCCGTGGTGACCGTCGGTCGCCGGCCGGAGGGCAGCGGTTTCCTGCTGCGGGTGCACTCGCCGGCGGAGGCCCGGTGAGCGGCGGGTCCGCGCGGATCCGGCTGCTGCTCGCCGACGATCAGGCGTTGGTCCGGGGTGCGCTGGCCGCGTTGCTCTCGCTGGAGGAGGACCTGACAGTGGTGGCCGAGGTCGGCCGGGGCGACGAGGTGGTGCCCGAGGCCCGGCGGACCGACCCCGACGTGGCCCTGCTGGACGTGGAGATGCCCGGCCTGGACGGGATCGCCGCCACCACCGCGTTGCGCGCCGCGCTGCCGACCTGCCGGGTGCTGGTGGTGACCACCTTCGGCCGGCCCGGCTATCTGCGCCGGGCCATGGAGGCCGGCGCGAGCGGCTTCGTGGTCAAGGACACCCCGGCCCGGCAACTCGCCGACGCGGTCCGCCGGGTGCACGCCGGCCTGCGGGTCGTCGACCCGACGTTGGCTGCGGAGACCCTGGCCACCGGTGTGAGTCCGCTGACCGAGCGGGAGACCGAGGTGCTGCGTACGGCCCGTGGCGGTGGAACGGTCGCCGACCTGGCCCGGGCACTGCGCCTGTCCGAGGGGACGGTGCGCAACCACCTCTCGGCGGCGATCGGCAAGACCGGTGCCCGCAACCGCGCCGACGCGATCCGGGTCGCCGAGCAGAACGGCTGGCTGCTCGGCGAGTGACAGTGCCTGCTGACGGTCAGGCGGTCGGCGGCGGGGTGGGCAACCGGTCGACCACCAGCACGCTGCTGCCGGGGCGGACCTCGGCGAGCAGTTCCCGCTGGCCGGAGCGGGTCAGCCGGATGCAGCCGTTGGTGGTGTTCTCGCCCAGCTCGTCGTCGTTGTGCCAGGTGTGCACCCCGATGTGCGCGCCGCGCAACCCGGCCGGCACCGACTCCGGGTCGTCGGGCACCGAACCGAGGGCGTAGATGTCCACCCCGCCGTAGACCGACTCCGGCGGTGGGGTGCGACCCAGGACGAAGGTGCGCCCGAGGGGAGTTTCCTGCCCCGACTGGCCGAGGCTGACCTCCCAGGAGCGCACCGCCTTGCCGGCCCGGTACCAGGTGAGACGGTGGACCTTGCGTTCCACCACGATCTGGTCGCGCAGTGGCACGGTGTCGAACCCACCGGGGGGCAGCCAGGCGAGCCGCCGGTTGGCCGAGGGCAGCAGCACTGCCGTCCAGCCGGCGTGCCGATCGGCGATCGGCATGGTCAGCTCGACGCCGCGGATCGTCGGTTCGAGGAACGCTCGCGGACGACCGCCGGGAGCGTCGTACGCGGCGATCCGCGTGGTCGGGTGCGCGCCCTCGGTCAGCGGTGTGGTGTCCATGGTGGCCGGGTCGGCTGGGAACCCTCTGGGGGCGGGGTCGTAGTCGACCACCGGCAGCCCGGCCGGGGCGGGCGCGGCCGGGGGGATCGGCTCCTCGGCGTTCTGCTCGACACTGCTCGGCGTCGGGTCGGCCGCCGCGACGACCTTCTCCGGGGCCGTCGGGCTCGGGGTGAGGGCCTGGCCGATCAGCAGCGCGCTCACCAGCAGCACGGGCACGGCGATGGCGGCGGCCACCCAGACGCCACGGCGGCGGTACGGGGACTTTCCGGCAAACTCCACCAAATGACTGTATAGGACGCAGGTTCGCCAGGAAGAGCCCCTTGCCAGACAAAATGCGATAACAGAGGGCTCTTCCCGGCGGTGCGTCAGACCCGTGCGCCGATGTGGATCGCCACGGCGTCGTGTGCCGGCACGTTGGCCGCGAACCAGCCGCTACCGTCCACCGTGATCACCGGTCCGCTGCACGTGCCGCCCGCGTACGTGCCGTGGATGACGTCGCAGTACCGACCGGCGGGCAGCCCGGTGTAGTAGGAGCGGCCGTTCACAGCGGAGTCCTCGTCGTTGACGGTGATGAAGCCCTTGCCGCTGCGGCTGAACGCGATGTGGTTGTTGCCGTTGTCGTACCAGTTGGCCACGCCGGCGCCCTCGGTGGCGTTGCGGAAGCCCACCATGTTGGCGATCACCGGCCAGCGGTGTTCACACTCCCAGCCCGAGTAGCAGGTGGCGTTGAGCGTCTTGTTGGCGCCGTCCGAGGGTGGGCCGGCGTCCCGGTTGCTGAAGGTGTAGCTGGACATCACGGTCGGCGAGCCGTACGGCCAGGCCAGCATGAACGCGTTCGCCAGGGAGTAGATGCCCCGATCCTTGTAGGTCAGCACCCCACCCGAGTCGCGCTGGGTGTCGTGGTTGTCGACGAACACCGAGGCCTTTCCGGTGGGCAGGTGCCCCCAGCCCTCGCCGAAGTTGCGCAGGTACGCCAACCGCTCCGAGCGGAACACCCGGGCCAGGTCCTTGCCGTAGCGGAACTCGTGCACGTCACCGTTGCCGGTGTACTCGGTCGGCTGGACCGGCTCGCCGGCACCATAGATGACCTCCTGCACGATGTACGCCGAGCGGGAGAGCTTGCCCCTGATCGCGGCGATGTCGGCGGCCGGCATGTGCTTGCTGGCGTCCAGTCGGAAACCGTCCACACCGAGGGAGAGCAGGTCGTTGAGGTACGAGGCGATCTTCGTGCGCACGTACTCCGACTCGGTCTTGAGGTCCGACAGGTTGACCAGCTCGCAGTTCTGCACCTCGTACCGGTCGTTGTAGTTGGCGATGTCGTCGCCGCCGTTGCGACCGCAGTGGTGGAAGTCCTGGGTCTGGTAGATGCCCGGGTAGTCGTAGTGCGAGAAGGACGAGCCGGCCCAGCCGGTGCCGCCGTTGTCCTGACCGGACATGTGGTTGATCACCGCGTCGACGAGCACCTTGACCCCGGCCGCGTGGCAGGTGTTCACCATCGACTGGAACTGGGCCCGGGTGCCCTTGCGGGACTCGATCCGGTAGCTGACCGGCTGGTACGCCAGCCACCACTGGTTGCCCCGTACGTGTTCCTGTGGGGGCGAGACCTGCACGTAGCCGTAGCCCTTCGGGCCGAGCGTGCTCTGGCACTCGCTGGCCACCGAGGGCCAGTTCCACTCGAAGAGCTGGACGATGACCTTCTTGGAGCCGGACGGGGCGGCGACGGCCGGTGATGCCGGCGCGGTGGCGGGGAGAAGCAGGCTGGCGACCAGGCCGAGGGCGAGGATCGCCGAGCCGCGTCGACGTCGGTGCATCGAGGACTCCTGACGAACGCAGGGCGGGGGTGGGGGTGGGGGTGGGGGCGCGGCGGGAAATGCTGGGTTGTCGGAATCTTGCAACCCATGCTGAAAATTTCCGAAAGATTACAAGCCTGTTGCAGCCGCTGTCAATGCATGGACGGTCGTCACTGCAACGACCCGCGCGGGTGAGCGTGCGCAACGCACGTTGGCGGCAGTCGGTTCGATCCCGCCCCAGAAATTTTTGGCAGCGGGTGATCCGCGCGCCCCCACCGTCCGTACTGGATGGGGGAGCAGGGGTCGGCCGGTGGTACGCCGCCGCGAGACGATCGAGGAGCAGATGGCCCGGGCACAGCAGGACAAGAAGGCGGCGACCGTCCGGACCAGCGCCAGCAGTCGGGGGGTGCGGACCCGGTCGCGGTCGGCGACAGCCATGCTGATCGCGTCGGTGCTCGCCGCGCTCTGGGCTGCGGTCATGCTGACCGGCGCCGGCCAGAAGGCGTACGCCTACGGCTTCTTCTTCACCGAGTTCTTCGCCGGGGTGATCTCCCTGGTGGCGTTGAGCCTCACCGTGATGCTCGGTCTGCTCGCCACCGACCGGTTGGTGCTGCGCATCTCGCACCGGGTGCTGATGCAGTCGGCGCACCGGGCCACCGGTGTGCTGGGCGTGGCCGGGCTCGGCTTCCACGTCCTCACCAAGATCGCCACGGGCCGGGCGGCGGCGACCGACGCGGTGGTGCCCTTCGTCGGCGGCCGAGGGCTCTACGTCGGGCTCGGCACGGTGGCCGCCCTGCTCATGGTCAGCGTGATCTGGACCGGAATCATCCGGGCCCGCTTCGCGGGCGTCGGTCCGAAGTGGCTGTGGCGCACGCTGCACTCCACCGCGTACCTGGCCTGGCCGTTCGCTGTCTTTCACGGCCTCAACGCCGGTCGGGCCGCAGCGCCCTGGGTGATGTTCAGCTACCTCGGCTGCATTTTGCTGGTGGTGCTTGCCCTGCTGGTCCGGTTCTCGGTCACCATCGGTCGGCGCAGCCGCGAACAGCACCAGGCCGCGGTGCGCAACGCGGTGATGGTAGGCCGGGCCGAGGAGGCGAAGACCGCCCGATCGCTGCTGGCCGGGTTGGGTCGGCGCAGCAAGGCCGCCGACAAGCGTCCCGCCTGGGCGGAGACCACCACCGCCACCTGGGCCGCGCCGGCCGCGCGACGTGACCCCGAACGGTTCACCGTCCCCGTGGTGCCCGAGCCCGGTTCCCTCGTCGAGCCGACCCGGCCGAGCCGACGTCGACGGGAGGAGGAGCCGGTGGCCCGCCGCGACACCGAACGCTCCCGCGGCCGGCGCGACGAGGTGGAGCCCACGACCCGCCGGTCGACCCGCCGCGGCGTCGAGGAGACCGACACCCGCCGGCGCGACGAGGAAGAGCTGGAGCCGGTGGCCCGGCGTCGCGGCTCGCGTACCCGGGACGAGGACGTTCCGACCGGCCGGCGACGCGCCGAGGACCCGGTCGTCGAACGGTCCAGCCGCCGGTCCCGCAGCGAGGACGACGGCAGCCGGTACTCGGCCCCGCCGACGGTCGAGCCCGAGGAGCCGTGGGACAGCCCGCGCCGGTGGCAGGCCGCCGAGCCGATCTCCGCCGGCCCGATCTCCAGCAGCCCGATCTCCGCGACGCCGCGCAGTGACAGCGGCTGGCACAGCGCCGACGAGGACCTGGCGGACGAGCCGGACTACTGGCGCCCGCCAGCCCGGTACGTACCGGACGAGGTGCCGCCGCCGGTCGACGACACCCCGACCCTGGTCGACCTGGCCTCCCGGCGCGCGCGCCGGACGGCCGGCGAAGGCCGGTCCGCCAAGCGCCGCAAGGCCAGCGCCGACGCGGTGGACGGGGCGTACTGGGCCGGGCTGCGAGGTGAGGCGAAGTGATGCGTACCGCCGTACCACCGGTCGCCTGTGTGGGCGAACCCCGGCTCACCGCCGGCTTCGCCGAGTACGGCCGACTCGACCTGCTCGCGCACGAGGAGGTGCACGGACCGATCGGCCCGATGGAGCCGGCGCAGCTGCTCCGGCTTGCCGAGGGCATGCAGCTCAAGGGCAAGGGCGGAGCGGGTTTCCCGTTCGCCCGCAAACTGCGCGCGGTGCTGGAGTCCTGCGAGCGGCAGGACCTCGCCGCCGTGGTGGTGGTCAACGCCACCGAGGGGGAGCCGGCCAGCTGGAAGGACAAGGTGCTGCTGACCCGCGCGCCGCACCTGATCCTGGACGGGGCGGCGCTGGCCGCGTACGCGCTGGACGCCGACGAGATCGTGATCGGCGTGGCGGACGACGGGGTCGGCCGGGACTCGCTGATGGATGCGCTCGAAGAGCGCCGGATGCCGGTGCAGACGACAATCGTCACAGTGCCGCACCGGTTCATCTCCGGTGAGGGCGGCGCACTGGTCAACGGGATCAACGGGCTGCCGCACATCCCGCCCGGCACCAAGAAGCGCTCCAGCGACTCCGGGGTCAGCGGCCTGCCCACCCTGCTCTCCAACGCCGAGACGTACGCCCAGCTCGCCGTCGGCGCCCGACTCGGCCCGTACGAGTACGCGGCCCTCGGCACCGACGACGAGCCGGGCACCGTGCTGCTCACCGTGACCGGCGCGGCGGGCCGGCCGGCAGTGGTCGAGTGCACCGCCGGCATGCCGCTGCGCGACGTCCTCGACCTGTGCGAGGTGCCGGAGATTCAGGGCATCCTGATGGGCGGCTACCACGGCAAGTGGATCACCCCGGAGGCGGCGGAGACGGCCGAGGTCTCCCGCAAGGGCCTGGCTGCGGTAGGCGGCACCCTCGGCGCGGGCATCATCATCCCGCTCGGCGTCGACACCTGCCCGCTCGGTGAGGCCGCCCAGGTGGTGCGCTACCTGGCCGGGGAGTCCGCCGGCCAGTGCGGGCCGTGCAAGATGGGCCTGCCGGACCTGGCCCGCGCCGTGGACCTGGCCGTGGCCGGCAGCCAACCGGCGGACGTGGTGCGAGCCGCCGCCGGCGAGGTGAAGGGCCGGGGCGCGTGCAGCCACCCGGACGGCACCGCCCGGTTCGCGCTCTCCGCGATCGAGGTCTTCGCCGAGGACCTGCGGCTGCACAGCACCGGCGACGGCTGTGGGCGGCGGGTCAAGGGCGTGATGGGGCTGCCGGGCGCACCCGACGAGAACCCGCAGAAGCTCACCCTGGACTGGTCGCGCTGCGACGGGCACGGCCTCTGCGCGCATGTCGTACCGGACTTCATCCGGCTCGACGCGAACGGATACCCCGCCTTCCCGCCCACCCCCGTGCCGACCTGGCTGCGCGAGGGCGCGCTGAAGGCCGTCAAGGTGTGCCCGGAGCTGGCTCTGCGCCTCGCCAAGGCCGAGTAGGGAAGGGCACCCAGTCAACGCCTGATGAGCGTCGGGAAGGGTCCCTTCCTGACCGGAACGGAGAAGCGGATGCCCAGTGGCATGGCATGGACGGCGGCCGGGCATCTACGCCGCGCCGCCACCGCCGGGACACTCGTCGTGGCCCTGTCCGGCGCTGCTGCCTGCACCGGCACCGCGCCGGGTGGCCCCGCCGTCGCCGGATCGGCCCCGGCCTCGACCGGTACGGCGACCACACCGACCGGTACGCCGGCCGGCGGGCCACCCGCAGCCCCGGCGCAGGTCCCGGACATCCTGCGCTTCACCGGCACCACCCTCACCGGCGCCGCGTTCGACGCCGCGCAGCTCGCCGGCAAGCCGGTGGTCCTGTGGTTCTGGGCGCCGTGGTGCGCCACCTGCGCCAGCCAGGCCTGGACTGTCGCCGAGGTCGCGCCCCGATACCGGGACACCGTGCCGATCATCGGCGTCGCGGGGCTGGGCGAGCAACGCGCCATGAAGGAGTTCGTCACCGAGTTCGACCTCGCCGGGACGCCGCAGATCGAGGACCGCAAGGGCGCGCTCTGGAAGCGGTTCAAGGTGACCGAACAGAGCATCTTCGTGATCATCGACCGGAACGGCACAGTGGTCCACCAGGGCTTCCTCGACGGTGAGGCGCTCACCGCCCGCGTCGCCGCCCTGGCCGGGGCGTGACCGCCGCACTGCTGCTCGCGCTGACCGCCGGCATGCTCGGCGCGGTCAACCCGTGCGGCTTCGCGTTGCTGCCCGCGTACCTCTCGCTGTTGGTCGCCGGTGCGTCGGACGCCCGCGGCGCGGTCGGCCGCGCGCTCACCGCAGCGGCCGGGCTGACAGTGGGGTACGTGCTGGTCTTCGGCGCGTTCGGGCTGGCGCTCGCGCCGCTGGCCGGCTGGCTGCGACCCCGGCTGCCCTGGCTGACCGTGACGCTCGGCGTGCTGCTGGCGGTGGCGGGCTGCTGGCTGCTCGCCGGACGGCGACTGCCCTCCCCGGGCTGGTCGACCCGAGCGCCCCGGCTGACCCGTTCCTGGCCGTCGATGGTCCTGTTCGGTGCGGCGTACGCGCTCGCGTCGCTCGGCTGTGCCATCGCGCCGTTCCTGGCCATCGTGGTGACCAGCCTCCAGGCCGGCTCGACCGGCCAGGGGGTGGCGCTCTTCGGCGCGTACGCCCTCGGGATGGGTCTGGTCGTCGCGGTCGCCGCGCTCGGCGTGGCGCTGGTGCGCGACGGCCTGGTGGCGCGGCTGCGCGTCGCCGGCGCGCTCGTGCCCCGGCTCAGTGGCCTGATGCTGCTGCTCGCCGGTGGTTACGTCGCCTGGTACGGCTGGTACGAGCTACGGCTGGCGGCCGGCCGCCGCGACGCCCTGCGGGACCCGGTGATCCGGGTGGCGTCGGAGGTGCAGCACGCCCTGGCCGACGCTCTCGACGCCGTCGGCCCACCAGTGCTGCTGGCCGCTCTCGCCCTGCTCGCCGCGCTGGGCGCCTGGATGCGTCGACGGGGGCGCGGGGCGGACCCGGCCCCCGTCGAACGGACCGGCTAGCGCGGGGTCAGACGGTCGGTGCCCAGGCGGTCCTGGAGGACCTTCGGGATCAGCACCGAGCCGTCGGCCTGCTGGTTCTGCTCCAGGATGGCCGGGAAGAGCCGGCTCGTGGCCAGCGCCGAGCCGTTGAGGGTGTGCACGAAGCGCGTCTGCTTGCCGCCCGGCTCCCGGTAGCGGATGGCCGCCCGACGGGCCTGGTAGTCGCCGGCCCAGGAAACCGACGACACCTCCTTGTACTTGCCGGTGCTCGGCATCCACACCTCGATGTCGAGGGTCTTCTTCATCGAGGCGCTGGCGTCACCGGCGGAGAGCAGCGTGCGCTGGTAGTGCAGGCCCAGCCCCTCGACCAGGCTCTCGGCGTGGGCGAGCATCTCATCCAGAGCGGCGTCGGCCTGCTCCGGCAGGGTGAACTGGAAGATCTCCACCTTGTTGAACTGGTGCCCGCGCACCGTGCCGCGCTCGTCGGAGTGCGAGCCGGCCGACTCCCGCCGGTAGCACGGCGTGTACGCGAAGGCCTTCAGCGGCAGCTTCGGGGTCTCCAGGATCTCGTCCTGGTACGCACCGAGGATCGCCGTCTCCGACGTGGGCAGCAGGAACTGCCCGCGCGGGGCGGACGCCGAGTCCAGGTGGTAGACGTCGTCGTAGAACTTGGGGAACTGGCCGGCGGCGAAGCCGGCCGAGTCCAGCAGGAGGTGCGGCGGGAGCAGGAACTCGTAACCGGCCTTGATGTGCTGGTCGACGAAGTAGTTGAGCAGCGCCCACTCCAGCCGGGCACCGACGCCGGTGTAGATCCAGAAACCGGACCCACCGAGCTTGACCCCCCGCTCGTAGTCGACCAGGCCCAGCGCGCGGCTCAGCTCGACGTGGTCGCGGACCTTCTCGATCACCGGCGGCTCGCCGAAGGTCTTCACGACCCGGTTGGCTTCCTTGCCGCCGGCCACGACGTCGTCGCTGGGCAGGTTGGGCAGCTCACTCATCGCGTCGCGCAGCCGGGCCTGCACCTCGTCCAGCTGGGACTCCAGCTCGGCGAGCTGCTTACGCTCGGCCTCCGGCGCGGCGGCCTGCGGCTCCTCGCCGGCGCGCTTGGCCTGCGCGTACGCCCGGGCCTCCGCCTTGCGGCGTTGCCGTTCGGCGTCGATCTCCGTGATCAGGGCGCGTCGTTCCTGGTCGAGCCGCTGAATCTCGTCCAGGGCACTGGTGACCTCGGCGGGATCCAGACGCTTCGCCAGCGCGGTCGCCACCGCCTCGCGATCCTTCCGGATCAACTCCATGTCGAGCATGCTGCTCTGTACGCCTCCGTCCGGGGTTCACAGGTGAACCACCAGATGCTACCGTCGCGGGCTTTTCCTCGCGGGACGGGGATTGCTGGCCGCCGGCTCAGAGCCGGATCGGCATGAGCACCGAGTAGGTGTCCGCGTCGTCCGGTCGGCGTAGGGCCAGCGGGGAGATCGGCCCGTCCAGCTCCAGCACCAGTTGCGGCGCGCCGGCCGCGTTCAACGCGTCCAGCAGGTAGCGACCGTCCACCCCGACCCGCAGCGCGTCGCTGTCCAGGTCGGCGGCGGGGAGCAGCCGAAGACCGCCCTGGTCGTCGACGCCGAGCACGGTGACCTCCCGGGCCGTGCCGTCGTCGTCGCGGGCGACGGTGGGGGCCGCCGGGTCGGCCAACGCGGCGCGCAGCGTGGCCACGTCGACAGTGATCCGGCGCGCGGTGGGCCGCTCGCCGACGGCCTTGCGCAGCAACCGGCGGTAGTCCGGGAAGTCGTACGGCAGGGCGGTGCCGGTCAACGTCCGGTCCGACACCAGCACCCGCAGGTCCGCGCCCGCCACTGTCAACGACACCGGCCAGGCGTCGGCGGCGTCGAGCAGCGGCCGGAGCTGGTCGACGAGGGCCACGGGGACGAACACCCGCACCGGAGGACCGTCGACGTCGGCCCGGGAGCGGGCCAACGCGAGCCGGTACCGGTCGGTGGCGACGAGTCGGACACCGTCGGGCTCAACGTCGAGCAGCACGCCGCAGAGCATCGGCATCTCCGGGTCCGCGCCGACGGCGAAGCGCACCGCGTCGAGCGCGGCGGCCAGGTCGGCGGGGGAGAGCAGCAGCGTGGTGGTGCTCGGCTGGGCCGGGTCGACCAGCGCCCGGAGCCGGGTCACCTCCCGACGGGCGTCGGCCAGCCCGTCGACCAACCGGCGCAGGTGCGTGTCGAGCAACCGGTGCACCGCAGCCGGCTCGGCGCGGACCGCAGCGGCGATCTCCGGCACCGGCATGCCGATCCGGCGCAGCCCGGCCACCAGCCGGGCCGGGGCGATCTGCTCATCGGTGTACCAGCGGTAGCCGGTCACCGGGTCGACCAGGGCCGGTTCCAGCACCCCCGCCGAGTCGTAGAAACGCAGGGCGCTGACGGTCAGGCCACTGGCCCTCGCCAGCTCACCGATGCTGTGCAGGTCGCTCACGCTGGGCATCCTGCCCCCTCGACCCGGTCGAGGGTCAAGCCGAGTGCTCCGCCGCCTCATCCTTGAGCACCCGGAAGGTGAGCCCGGCCCGGACGAGCCGGTCGAGCAGCGCGTCACCCATCGCGGCGACCGGGGTGACCTGACCGGCGGTCCGGGGCAGCTCGTCGAGCGCCAGGCACAGCGCCGACTCGCCGAGCATCTTCGCCGTCTCGTCGTAACCGGGGTCGCCGCCAGCCACCTCGGTGACCACCCGCTGCCCGCCGCCGGTGCCCACGAACCGGACCCGGAACCAGGACGCCGCCCGTTGCTCGGCGGTGGGCCCCTGCCCGGACGCGAGCCGGCCGAGCAGCCACCGTCGGCTGGGCGGCAGCTTCACCAGCCCGACCACCGCTCCGAGCCCGACTGCGCCGGCCAGCACTGTGGGCAGCCGCTTCACGGCCGCGAAGTGCCGGTAACGGAAGTCCGGGCCGTACTCCGGGCGGGCCGCCGCCGAGCGGCGGACCACCTGCGGGTCGATGGTCGGCAGCGGCACTGTCCAGATGCGCAGCTCCGCCGAGCGGCCCAGCCGGCCGGGCACCGCCCGCACCCGGCGGTCGGTGGGGCGCGGCTCGACCGCCCGGCGGTCCCGGGCGGCCTGGCTGGCCTGCCCGGTACGGGAGAACGCGGTGAGCGCCGAGTGGTAGGTGCCGGCGGAGAACCGGCCACCGGCGCGCACGTAACCGTCCACGGTGATCGGCACGTCGGCGGGCAGCTGCTTGACGGTGAACCAGACGCCCAGGTCGTGCGGGATGGAGTCGAACCCGCAGGCGTGCACCAGTCGCGCGCCGGTGCGGGCCGCCTCGGCGTGGTGGCGCACGTACATCAGGTCGACGAACTCCGGCTCACCCGTGATGTCCAGGTAGTCGGTGCCGGCCCTGGCGCAGGCGGCGACCAGCGGCTCCCCGTGGTGGATGAACGGGCCGACAGTGCTGGCCACCACCCGGGCGCTCTCCGCGACGGCGCGCAGCGAGGCCGCGTCGGTCACGTCGGCGGTGAGCAGCGGAAGGTCGGTCAACGTCGGGTCGATCGCGGCCAACCGGTCCCGGACGGAGGCGAGGCGGCCTGGGTCTCGCCCGGCCAGCGCCCAGCGCAGCCCCGGCGGCGCGTGCCGGGCCAGGTATTCAGCGGTCAGGCCCCCGGTGAACCCGGTCGCCCCGAACAGCACCACGTCGTACGTTCGCTCCCCAGCCATCCCCAGAGTCTGCCATTCGCGCTGCCCGATGGCAGATCACGAAAGGGCCGTCACGGCGTGAACACGGCCCGTACGCATCCGTCGGCCCGGTCCCGGAACAGCGCGTACCCCTGCGGGCCCTGCTCCAGCGGCAGCCGGTGGGTGGCCAGCTGCTCGGTGCGCAGCTCGTCGCGGGCCATCCGGTCCAGCAGCATCGGCACGTCCCGCAGGTCCGGCCGCCGGGCCCCGCGCAGCGTGAGCCGCCGGTCGGTCACCGTGCCCAGCGGAAACGCGTCGACGAAACCGGCCGCCTCGCCGAGCACCACCACCACACCGCTCTTGCGGCAGGCGTACACGGCCTCCCGCAGGGCGTCCGGGTGGTCGGCGGTGCGGCCACCGAAGCGACCGGCCGCCGACCAGCCGACCGCCACCACGCACACGTCCGGCCCGCGTCCGCCGCTGCGGTCACGCAGCTCCGCCGCGACGTCGGTGTGGCGATAGTCCAGCGGCTCCGCGCCACAGTGCCGCTCCGCCATCCGCAACCGCTCCTTGTAGCGGTCCACCACCAGCACCTGGGCGGCACCGCGCCGCACCGCCGCCCAGGCGGTCAACTGGCCCACCGCTCCGGCGCCCCAGATCGCCACCACGTCGCCGGGGCGCACCGCACCCAGCTCAGCCGCCGACCAGCCGGCCGGTGCCGCGTCGGCGGCGAACAACGCCCGGTCGTCGTCGACGGCGTCCGGCACCGGAAACGCGCCCACGTCGGCGTACGGCACCCGCACGTACTCGGCGTGACCGCCCGCGAAGCCGCCTGCCGCCCGGGGCCGGCCGAAACCGCCGGCGTCCCGTCCCTGGTCGGGGTCGGCGCTCGCCAGGTCGACGCTGCTGTTGTCGCAGCAGGAGTGCAGGCCCTGACGGCAGTACCAGCAGCCGCCGCAGGCGACGCTCGCGCCGACGACCACCCGGTCGCCGGTGCGGTGCCGGCGGACGGCGGGCCCGACCTCGACCACCTCGCCCAGGAACTCGGCCCCGAGCACGTCACCGGCCCGCAGCAGCGGATCCCGTCCGGCCAGCAGCGGCAGGTCACCGCCGCAGGTGGTGCTGCGACGAACCCGGACGATCACGTCACGCTCGTTGCGCAGCTCCGGGTCGCTCACCTCGCGTACCGCCACCTCGTCGGCGGCGACCCAGCACAGCGCCCTCACCCGTGCACCTCGCGGCGGTCCAGCGCCGACCGGTCCGCGCGCAGCACCTCGCCGGCTTCCACCCGTTGCTTGACCTGGCGCAGGGTGCGGCGCACCAGCAGGCCCGGGTCGTCACCGACCAGGTGCGCGGCGAGCCCGGGGGGCGGGGTGCCGCCGGGCAGCGGCCGGGCCGCCAGCTCCGTGCCCCGGTCGCCGGGCGCCGGCCGCACCCGCACCTCGACCGCGCCGCCGAGGCGGCGCAGCGGTTCGGGCCAGCGGCCATCGGGGAGCACCTGCTCCGGAGGCCGGTCGACAGTCACCACCTGCCACCGGGCCGGCGCGCCAGGGTCGCCGTCCGCGCCGGTCCGGCCGCGCCGCCGGGGTACGCGCAGCAACCGCGCCGCCCCGGTCAGCGCCGCGCTGCCGAGGGCGGGTCCCGCCCGCGCCAGCCGTCCCATTCGTCCCCACCCGTCCTCGCGGTCCACGTCCCCCGATCGTCGGTCCCGGCCGGGTGAAGCGTGCTCGCCCGGAAGGGGTGAACCGGCCCCCGCCGGGTAACCGCTCGCCGACCGGGGGCGGAGCGCGTGGTGGGGGTGGGGCTGGGTGCCGGAACAGCGGAATCGCGTACGGGTCGAAACCGCACGACAGGTCGATACGGCACCGGGGCGCCCGGCGGAGTCTCCGCTGCTGGCGTCCCGGCTGACTCCGGCCGTGCCGCCGGAGCCGGTGGTGGCCCGGCCCCGACTGCTGCGCCGGTTGGACGAGGGCAGTGCCGGGCCGGTCACCCTGATCGCTGCTCCCGCCGGCTGGGGCAAGACCACGCTGCTCGCCTCCTGGGTACGGCTGGGCGGTGCTGAGCCCGACGTCGAGCCGGGTGCGGTCGTGCCCGACTCCGGCAACCTGTCGGTGCCACCCGAGGCCCGCCCGGTCCCGGCGTGGCTGTCCGTGGAGGTGGGCGACGACGGCGACCGGCTCTGGGCGTACCTCGCGGCGGCCCTGCGGTCGGCGACCGGGTCGGCGGAGGACGGCCCGCTGCCGGACCGGCCACCGCGCCCGGAGCAACTGGAGGTGCTGGCCGCCACGCTCGCCGCCGCTGACCGGCCGGTGCTGCTGGTCCTGGACGACCTGCACCGGGTCGCCGACCCGGCGGCGCTGACCGGCCTGGAGTTCCTGCTGCGACATGCCGAGCAGCGGCTGCGCCTGGTGATCGGCGCGCGGGCCGGGTTGCACCTGCCCCTGCACCGGCTACGCCTCGCCGGCGAGCTGACCGAGATCGGCCCGGACGAGCTGGCGTTCACCGACGACGAGGTGGCCGACCTGCTCACCGCGCACGCCGCCGCGCTGCCGGCAGCCGCCGTGCACCAGCTGCGCGACCGGACCGGGGGCTGGCCGGCCGCGCTGCGCATCGCCGCGCTGGCGGTGCGCGGGCAGCCCGACCCGGAGCGCTGGGTGGGGCAGTTCGGCGGTGACCAGCCGGAGATCGCCGGCTACCTGCACGAGGAGGTGCTCCCCGCACTCGACCCGGCCGAGGAGGATCTGCTGCGCCGGACCGCCATCGTCGACACCGTCTGCGCCGACCTGGCCGAGGCGCTGACCGGCCGGGCCGACGCCGCACAGGTGCTGGCCGCCCTGGCCGGGACCGGTGGCCTGCTGCACCGCGAGGACACCCGCCCACCCTGGTACCGCTGTGAGCCCCTGCTCGCCGACCTGCTCCGCGCCGACCTGGCCCGGTTGCCCCCCGACGAACTGCGTGACCTGCACGCACGGGCCGCCGACTGGTACGCGGGCGACGGGCGGCCGGCCGACGGTCTGCGGCACGCGCTGGCCGCCGGCCGGTGGGACCTGGCCGGCGACCTGTTCGTCGCGCGCTGGCCGGAACTGACCCGGTACGACCGGGACCCCGTGCACGCCCCCGCCCCCATGACCCCGCCGGCGGAGGTGATCCGCGCCGACCCGGAGGTGGCGTTGGCCTGCGCCGCCGAGCGCGCGTACGCCGGTGATCTGCCGGCCGCCAGCAGCCACCTGCGCTCGGCCGCTGACCATGCCGCTGGCCTGCCCGTGCCGCGGCGGGACCGGTTCCTACGCCTGGTCACCGCGCTGGAAGTGAGCGTGGCACGCCTCTCCGACGACCCGGCGGAGGTCCGGGCCGCCGCCGCCCGACTGTTGCGGACCCGCCCTGCGGGCGCCACGCCGACCCGGGTGCCGGACTCCGCGCCGACCGGAGCGGCCAGCTCCGCCCCGACGGCCGGTGGGGGAGGCGCGGCCGACGACGCGGACCTGAGAGCGTTCACCGGCACCGCCCTCGGGCTGGTCGAGTTGGCCGACGGCGCACTCCCGACCGCCCGGTTCGTCCGGGCCCGGGCGGCGGCGCGCGAGGCCGGCCGTCCGCGTACCGAGTTGGTCGGCGCCAGCCGTGCTGCGCTGCTGCTCGCGGTGCGCGGCGAGCTGCGGGCGGCCGAGCAGGCGGCTCGGGACGCGCTGGGCATGCCACCCTGTCGGGGCTGGTCCTGTCGGCTCGACTGCGCCTACGCGTACCTGGCGTTGGCCCTGGTGGCGCAGCTCCGCGACCAGCCTGAGGAGGCTGCCGCCAACCTTGCTCTCGCCGGCCCGGCCCTCGGCATCGTCGGCGGCTGGATCGCCGGCCTCGAGACGGATGCGGGCGACGACTGGCCGGCCGCCGCTGCCGACGAACCGGTAGCGGCGACGGTGGCCGCGCTGTGCCGGGCAAAGCTGCACCGCGACTCCGGCGACCCGGCAGCCGGGCAACGACTGCTCGTCCGGGCCCGGGAGGCGCTGGCCGACCGGCCGTCCGCGACCGAGCTGGCCGGCCTGCTGCGGGCCGCCGAGGCCGAACTGCGCGCCGAGCGGGGTGACCTGGACGCCGCCCGCGACCTGTTGGTCGGCGCGAGCGAACCCGTCCTCGCGGTCGCGGCGGCGAAGGTGGAGCTGCTGGCCGGTGACGCCGCTGCCGCAGGACGCGCCCTGCCGGGCTGGCAGTCACCAGCGGCCACCTCCTGGCCCCTGCCGGTACGCCTCGACGCGGGGCTGCTGGACGCCCTGCTGGCCGAGCGGGCCGGCGACGGGCGGCGGGCGGGCCGGATCCTGGAGCAGGTGCTGGACCTGGCCGGGCCGCAGGGCTGTCGACGGGTCTTCACCCGCGCCGAACCACCCGTGCGGGACCTGCTGGCCGCCCACCTGGACGCCGGCACCGCGCACTTCGCGCTGGTCAGCGACCTGGTGCGAGGGGCCGGCAGGAGCACCGCCCGGCCCGCCGTCGAGCCGAGGGACACGCTCGACGAGCCGCTCACCGAGCGGGAGCTGACCATCCTGCGCTACCTGCAGAGCATCCTGTCCAACGTGGAGATCGCCAGCGAACTGTCGCTCTCGGTCAACACGGTGAAGACCCACGTCCGCAACATCTACCGCAAACTCGACGCGACCCGCCGGCGCGAGGCGGTCCGGCGGGCGCGCGAGTTGCGGCTGATCTGAGCAGGTCGACGGTTCTCAGCGGTCGGCGGTCAGGCGTTGCCGGCGGCGTCGACTGCCGCCAGCAGGTCGGGCAGGTCGTAACCACCGTCGTGCCGAACGCCGTTGACGAACAGGGTGGGGGTGCCGTTCACCCCGCTGCGGATGCCGCCGACGAAGTCCCGACGCACCCGGTCCGCGTGACTGCGGCCCTCCACCTCGGCGTTCAACTCGTCCGGCGGCAACCCGACCTGCTCGACACCGAGCGAGAGGTGCACCGGGTCGAGTTGGTCCTGGTGCTCGTAGAGCCAGTCGTGCATCTCCCAGAACCGGCCCCGGACCCCGGCGGCCTCGGCCGTCTCGGCGGCGCGTTCCGCGTACGGGTGCATGTTGGCGATCGGGAAGTACCGGTAGACCAACCGCACGGTGTCGGCCCGCTGCCGCAGCAACTCGTGCAGGTTCGGGTAAGCGGCACCGCAGAACTGGCACTGGAAGTCGCCGTACTCGACGATGGTCACCGACGCGTCGGCCGGGCCGCGGATGTGGTCATCGGTCGTCACCGGGTCCCGAAGCCGGGCGGTGACCTGAAGTGGCGTGGTCATCCGGCCATCACCTTCCGATCGGCGGCGAGTTGGTCCAGCGCGTCGAAGATGCCGTCCGCGCCCGGGTTGACGTCGGGCGGGGAGAGGTAGCTCCAGGTCACCGTCCCCGCCGGGTCCAGCACCACGAGCGCGCGGGCCGCCTCACCGTTCGACATGTACGCGCCGTAGCGGCGGGCCACCTCGCCCTTGGGCTCGAAGTCGGCCAGTAGCGGGAACTCGATGCCCCGGCTCTCGGCGAAGGCCCGGTGCGACCAGATGCTGTCCACCGAGATGCCGAGCACCGCTGCCCGGTACTGGGCGAAGACAGGCGCCGCCGACTGGTAGAGGGACATCTGGTCACCGCAGACCGGGCTCCAGTCAGCGGGGTAGAAGGCGAGCACGACCGGCCGGCCACGGAACTGCTCAGGGCCGACGAGGGCCCCGTCCGGGGTGGCCGGCAGGGTGAAACCGGGCGCGGGGCGGCCCGGTTGGATCAGCCCGTTCGGATCACTCATGCCCCCAGCCTGCTCCCGGGGTGGGTGAGACGGACTCACCCACCCCGGGTGGTTCCACGCCCGTTCAGCGCCCGCTGAGCGGGCGCCCGCGTCCGCTCAGCGCAGCACCGGGGCGACCGCGATGTGGTTCTGCACCTCGCGGATGCCGGGCGCGGACCAGGCCACCTGCTCCACCTCGGCCCGCTCCGGCATCGAGTGCACCAGACCGGCGAGCACCGCCGTGTCGCCGTGCACCCGGACGCTGATCCGTTCGGCCTCGGTCGCGCCGGCCCGGGCGAGGGCGTCGACGATCCGCTCGGCCAGATCCCGGCCGTCGGGTGGGGCGGCCGGACGGACGGTGATGCCGTTGCTCACCCCGCGTACGCCGGTCAGCCGGCTGACCGCCCGTTCGGAGGCCCGGCGCTGGTACTCCCACTCGACGTCGCCGTGCAGCGTCACCCAGCCGGCCGAGACGGTGACCTGGAGCTTCTCGATGGGCACGAAGGCGTCCCATTCCAGCGCGTGGCTGGCGGCGGCGGCCAGGTCGGGATCGGCGCGCTCGGAGCCGCTGTCCAGTTGCACGGCCACGTCGTTGGCGACCGCCCGGACCCGGGCGACCCGGTGCGTGGCTCGCTCGGCGGCCCACTTCTTGGCGTAGCTGTCCACTCGTCCGGTCAGCGTGACGACGCCCTCGGCGACGGTCACGCCGATCTCGTGCGGCTGCACCCGCGGTTCCCAGGTCAGCTCGTCGAGTACGGCGGACTGGATGTCCTGGTCGGTTCGGCTGATCTCCGCGATGGCCATCTGCCCCTCCTCCCGTGCTCTGTCGGCGGACCGGGCGGCGGTCGCGGCCGGGAGGTCCGCCGTCGTCCGATCCTGCCGCTGCTCCGGGTGAACCATCCTCGCCCGGAAGGGGTGACGGCCCGGTTGTGCTGTTCCGGGACGGCCGGATTTCCGCCATGGGAGCGCTTCCAAAGCGAGCCGTCTTCAGTTACGGTAGTGGCGTTCCTCGATTGCGGGAGCCGTTCGCGTCGGGTGGTGGAGCGAGGGCAGCTCTTCCCGTCCCCGTCGCTGTGCCCGTCCCCCGGGCCGCGGCGTTCACGTGCGGTCGACCCCGTCCCCCGGGGCTCCGCCCGAGAGGAACAGCACCCACCCAGCAGCCCCCATGCGCCCCACCACCCGAGCACCGGTCCGCCGGCGGCCTGAGGGGTCCGGCACCCGGCGGACCGGCCCCCGCCCGCCCATCGGCGTCGATCATGGACTTGTGGTGGGCGAAGTGCTGCTTCTCGCCACCTTTGTCCACCACCACAACTCCATGATCGACGCAGTGGGGGGGGTGGGGGTTGGGGGATGGCTTGGGCCCCGCTCGACCGTGGTCGAGTGGGGCCCGTGGTGGCGCGGGGAGAGCGGGTGATCAGACCGCGGGGGAGTTGGGGCGGTCGACGTCGACGAACTCCACGTCGTCGACGGCACGGTCGTCGTGGCTGCCGGCGGCCCGCGCGGCGGACCCGACGGCCCAGCCGACCGCCGCGCCCACGAGCGCGGCACCGATCAGCAGCGTCCAGGGCAGTGCCGGCTGGCGGCCGGCGAGCGCGTCGAAGGCCAGCGAGGCACGTCGACGTGCCTCCTCGGCGGCGGAGCCCACCAGGTCACCCGCGCCATCGGCAAGGTCGCCGCTGTTGCGACGGGCCGACCGGGCGGTGTCCCGCACACTGTCTCCGGCGGAGCTCACGGCCGAGAGCAGGTGCTCCCAGGCCTGGTCCGCGATCCGCTCCGGCTTGCTGCGGCGGTCCAGCAGGTTGGTTCCGAACATCGTGGTTACCTCCTCGGGTGCCGAAGCCGCCGGCCACTTCGGACTTCGGCGTCTGTTCAGCGCGTCACGGTTCGCCTACCCCGCAGTGCCCAGGGCCGCCCGAGCGCAAACCCGGCCGGCCCTGGCTCGGAGGAAACTCAGCGCACCACTGTCACGGCGACGCCCCGGGCGAAGTCGTCGTCATCGTCGTCATCGTCGCCTCCACCGCCGAAACCGCAGGCCAGTACGAGGGCGAGCAAGACGCCGACGCCAGCCAGCCCCGCAAGTCGCTTGATCATCGAAGGTCCTCTCCGTCACGGTGGGTGTCCCGGCTCGATGCTAGGGCGCATCGGCAACCACGGGTGCCGATCGGGGCGGGCGTTCGCGGGCGACACGCCGGTGGCACACGGGCGGGCGTACGTGGTGGGCCGGTTGTCGGGCCTGTCGGGTCCGGGCGGCCACCCTTGTCCGCGGCGCGTCGGTCCGGACTGGTCGCCGAGGGTCAGATAACGAAAAGTGTTGAGTAATCAGATACTGAAAAGTACGGATATGGGCGGCTTTGTGGGTCCGGATCCGCGAATTACTCATCCCGAGGGGTGGCGACCGAGGCCGTCGGAGGAATACTGTCGGTCGCGGCCCGCGTACTGATGAGGCGCCCGGGGGACGGGCGGGTGGAGGTGCTCGCGTGAGCCTGTCGATCGTGAAGTCGGTTCTGTCCGGTGGTGTTGTGGAGATCGCCCCGCGGGGCGAGATCGACGTGGACACCGCGTACGAGGTGCGCGAGGCGATCGCGGAGGTGCTGGCCAAGGGCCGCCCACTCCGCATCGAGCTGAACATGAGGCTGGTCACCTTCATCGACTCCGTCGGCATCAGCGCCATGGTCGCCGGCTTCCAGACGGCCGAGGTCAGCGACGTCAAGCTGGTGGTCACGCAGCCGAGCCGGTTCGTGCACCGACAGCTCTGGGTGACCGGTCTGCTCGGCCTGTTCGGCGCCCCGGAGCCCTACTTCGCCGGTGCCGCCACCCCCGAAGTGCTGCCCGGCGCCTGAGCACACCGGGCATTCCGGTCAGGGCTGCTCGTCCAGCCCGGTCAGGTCGATGTCGGTTGCTTCGGTGACCGCCCGGATGGCCGTCACCGAGGCATACCCGGCGGCCAGCAACGCCACGTCGGTGCCCGGCTGGGCGGCCTGCCCCGGCTCCTCCAGCGACGTGCGGACGAAGCCGTGGCCGGATTCGGCCACCGTCATCTGCACCTGACCGAAGCTGGCCAGCGTGCCTCGCCGCACCCCGCGCAGTCGTCCGTGCGGCAGGTCCGGGGCGTTCACGTTGAGCACGCTCTCCATCGGTGCGGACGTCAACCGGGGGAGCAGGTCCAGGGCGACCCGCGCCGCGGTGCTCCAGTGCCGCTCGGCGTCGCGTACCCGGGCGGCCGCGTCCACCGCCGCGCCACCGCTCGCCGCCGTCGCCTCGCCCGCGGAGAGCACGTCCAGGGAGACCGCCATCGCCCGGCACCCGTTCGTGGCGGCGGTGAACGCGGCCCCCACCGTCCCGGAGTGCAACACGGCCCGGCCGGCGTTGGCGCCACGGTTGATGCCGGAGAGCACCACCGATGGCGGCGGACCGAACGCGCCGTGCAGGGCGATCAGCGTGATGAAGCCCGGTGAGCCGCCGACCCCGTACGCCGGCACGCCCTCCAGGTCGGGCAGCGGGTGGTCGTTCACGACCACCCGTCCGTCCCGTTCCATGGCGCTCATCGCGGCGCTGGTGCCGCTCGCCTCCTCCAGCGGTGCGGCGACCACCACGTCCAGGCCCCGCTGCCGAGCAGCCCAGGCCAGTGCCTGGATGCCCGGCGCGGCGATCCCGTCGTCGTTTGTGATCAGCACCCGCAGGGTCATCGGTCGACCGCCCGGTCGGCCAGCTCGTCCGGGGTGGTCCGCTCCTGCTGCCGGCTGTCCGCCGGCACCAGTCGGACCCGTTCCACCAGGCCGGTGATCGAGTCCAGTCGTCCGGTGCCCAGGCCGTGCCGGGTGACGTTCAGCGCGCCGGCCGCGGCCCCGGTCCGGATGGCGGTCCGGATGTCCCCGCCGCCGGCCACGACGGCGGCCACCCCGGCGGTCATCGAGTCGCCCGCGCCGCGCGGGTCGGCGGCCTCCAACCGGGGCATCTCGACTTCGAACAGCTCCCCGTCGATGAGCGCGAGCGCCGGCTGGTCGGCCCGGCTCACCACCACCGTCTCGGCGCCGGCCGCGTGCAGCTCGTACATGGCCCGGGTCAGTTCCACGATGTCGTCGCTGCGGGCGCGGCCGTCGCGGATCAGCTCCTCGTGGCTCACCTTGAGGAAGAAGACGCCGCCCTCCAGCGCCGAGCCGAGGTGACCGCCGGAGAGGTCGACCACCACTCGACCGCCGTTGGCGCTGAGGTCGGCGGCGAAGCGTCGGTACAGGTCGGCAGGCACGAGCCACGGCTCGTTCGGCCCGCTGAGGATGCTCACCGCGGCAGACAGGCCCTCGCCGAGGGCCAGGTTGTACAGCTCGTCGAGTTCGTGTCGGCTCAGCGGCTGACCGGGCACGTCGGCGATCTCCTGCCGGGAGCCGTCCCGGCGGTCGTGCACGTACCCGCCGCTGCCGGAATCACGGGCCACCGTCTTGAGGTCCACGCCCTCACTGACCAGCAGCGGCTCCAGCACCTGGCCGATCTCGCCGCCGAGGGCGGCGCAGAGCACCACCTCGACACCGAGCGACATCACCATCCGGGCCTGCCAGACGCCCTGCCCGCCGGGGTGCAGGTGCAGCTCGGGGTGGTCGTTCGGCTGGTCAACGGTCACCGTCAGCTGTGGAGTGGGCGCGAAGACCATCACGTGCCCGCTCACCGGATCGTCGCCGTTCATGATGTCCGCCTCCAGCACGGTCGGGTGATTCCTCACTGAACGACCTTAATGCGCCAACCGGTGACTGGGCGTGTCATCGGGCCGGCCCGGGCCGGCCCTCGGACATTGCCAGCCAGACATCGGTACGGGACGATCGTGCGACCATCGACGGCGGGAGACGGTGTGCTCAGCAGCGATACCTTCAGCTACACCGTGCAGGCCCGGTGTTCGCCGGCCGAGGCGGCGGCGCTGCTCAGCGACCTGACCCGGCAGGGTGAGCTGCACCCGTTGATCGTCCGGGTCCGCCGACTGCCGCCCCGACCCGGTGCGCAGGCCAGCTACACGATCAACGACCGGCTGGCTGCCGGCCCGCTGCGCTTCCGGACCACCTACCACGCGGACGTCCTGATCAGCGAGGACGACGAGATCGTCATGGTGGCCCGCCAGTGGCCGGCCACCACCGTGCGTAACCACACCCGGCTGCGCCCCGAGCCGGACGGCCTGACCCGGATCGACGTCGACATCACCCTGACCGCGCCGACCCCGCTGTTCCGGTACGCGTTCCGTCAGGCCCGGGCCGCCCACCTCGCCCTGGCCACCCGCCTCGGCGCTGCCCTCGACCGCACCGGCGACCCGCCGCCCCCAGCCTGACCCGAGCGCGGGACGGCAGTGGGGTCACCGGTTGCGGGCGCGGCCCGCCAGGGCGGGCCGCGCGGCGGGACGCCGTCCCCACGGCTTGTACGTGGACAGCACCGTCGCAATGATCATCAGGCTGGTCGACACCGCGGGGGCGATCACCAGGTCGGCACGGTCCCGTGTGGGCAGGGCGGCGCCCACCGCTCCGGCGTGCCGCAGATTCGGGGTGAGCAGGAACAGCACCAGCCCGACCATCACCGTGGTGAGCACCAGCTTGACCACCACCCACCGGTAGCGCAGCAGGCCCCACGGGGTGAGCAGCGAGCTGGCGACACCGATGAGCCAGACCAGGACGCTCAGCGGCGCGAACAGGACGGTGCCGACCAGCGCGCCGACCGGGTAGAGCACCGCAGGGTCGGCACCACGCTGCACGGCGATGCCGAGAGTGAGCAGCACCAGGTCGGCGCCGAGCCAGCCCAGCGAGGTGACCAGGTGCAGGGTGAGCAGCCCCTTGCGGGCGCTGGGTGGGATCCGAGGCATACCGCGATGCTGCCCGCCGACCGCCGCCGGGTCGTCCGACGAGCGACGACATCAGGGGTACGCCCGGCGACGTAGCCCGGTCGGACAGCTCTGCCCGGACGAACGTGATGCCTGTGAGTCATCAAGATGACTCACAGGCATCACACACTTTGGGGAACGGCCGGATCAGTAGACCGACAGGTGCACGTGGTTGGTGTGGTCGCTGGACGGGTCGCCACCCGCCCCGCTGTAGGACTTCCATCCGCTGCTGGGCAGCCAGATCTGCCTGTACCAGATCACGTACAGCACGGCGAGCCGGTCGGCGTTGCGGATGAAGTACGCGGCCAGGTTGTTGCCGTACGTCTTGTCGCCGCCGGTGGCGTCGCCGCCGAAGCCACCCTTCTGGGCGGCGAAGTCGCAGGCCCGGCCCTTCGGGTGCTCACCGGAGCCGCTGGGGCGGTGACAGGAGACGTACCGGGTGAAGCCGGCGGCCTTGGCCTGGTTGAGGGCGTGCAGTGTGCGCGGGGTGATGCAGCCGCTGGCCGGTGTGGGGTCGTTGACGCTGCACGTCTCCGACGGCCAGGAGCCGTCGGAGTTGCGCGGCGCGGCCTTCGCGTTGGCGGCGGAGGTGCCCCGGTTGGAGTCGGTGTCGGCGGCGGGCTGCGGCTTGGGGGTGGTGGCCACGGTCAGGGCCCGTTCGGCCTGCTCCTTGCGCTTGGCCATCACCGCGACCTGCTTGCGCTGCTCGTTGATCTCACCGTTCAGGGCGACCTGGGTGCGGTTGGCCTCGTCCTTGCTGCTGAGCAGGTCGCGCAGCACCCGGTCCTCGTTGGCGGCCACCGCGTCCAGTGCGGCTGCCCGGTCCATGAAGCCTTCCGGGCTGTCGCTGTTGAGCAGCGCCGACATCGCGCTGAGCCGACCGGTGCGGTACGCGACGCCGGCGATCTCGCCGACCTTGCCGCTGCGTTGGTTGAGCTCGACCTCGATGGTCTTCAGTTGGGTGGTGAGCTGCTGCTGCCGCTGCACCGAGGCGTCCAGGGCGCGCTTCGCGTCCAGGTAGCCCTTGCTGGCCGCCTCGAGTTGGGCTCGCAGCGCGGGGGTGCCGCCCTCCTCGTCGGAGTCGGGGGCGGCGGCCCGCAGGCCGGTCGGGGGAGCGGCCGAGGCGGTGCCGGCCGGGAGCGCGACGCCGAGGGCGAACATCGCGACGATCAGGGCCGCCAGTCGGGCGGCGGGTGGTCGTGCTGGTGCCACTGTGCATGTCCTTCCGTCAGCCGCCGACCGGGTTAGCTGACGGGTTCGGGACGGAAGATCCCTACCGCTGACGCGGATGCACCCCAGGTACGTGGTTCCCCGGTTCGCCCTCGCGGGCGATTAGGCGGCGACCACCACCGGCGCCGGGAGGGCGCCGCCTGGTGGAGGCCGGGACCGAGCCTACCGGTGCCAGTGGGGTGGCTGCAGCCAATGTGACCGAAGGTGCGTTCGTCGTCACGAGAGGCTGCTGTCACCACTCGATCGAGCCACACGCTCCGGAGGCGGCACCCGGCTCGATCTGCAACGTCGCGTGCTCGATCCGGAAGTCGTCGTGCAGGGCCGTACGCGCGGCGGTGAGCACCGCGCCGACCTCCGCCCCGGGTGCCATGGTCAGGTGTGCGGAGGCCACGTCCATGCCGGAGGTGAGCGTCCAGACGTGCAGGTCGTGCACCTCGACCACACCGGGGACCGCGGCCAGTCGGTCGTGCACGGCGGTCACCTGGAGGTGCTCCGGGGCGGCCTGCACCAGGATGCGGACGGCGGCCCGTGCCAGCCGCCAGGTGCGCGGAAGGATGAACACGCCGATGGCGACGGCGACCAGCGGGTCGGCCCACCACCAGTCGGTGACGGTGATGAGCAGTGCGGCGCCGATCACGCCGACCGAGCCGAGCAGGTCGCCGAGCACCTCCAGGTAGGCACCCTGAAGGTTGATGCTCTCCCGGGCTCCGGCGCGGAGCAGGGCGAAGGCGGCGATGTTGGCGAGCAGGCCGAGCACGGCCACCGCGAGCATCGGGCCGGCGATGACCTCGTGCGGGTCGCCGAAGCGGCGGATCGCCTCGATCACCACGTAGATCGCGACGCCGGAGAGCAGGACGGCGTTGGCCAGCGCGGCGAGCACCTCGAGTCGGTAGAGCCCGAAGGTGCGCTGCGGGTCACCGGTGGCCCGCCGGGTCGCGGTGATCGCAGCGAGCGCCATCCCGATGCCGAGCACGTCGGTGAACATGTGTCCGGCGTCGGAGAGCAGGGCGAGCGAGCCGGTGTGCAGGGCGGCCACCGCCTCGACCACCATCAGGGTGGCGAGCAGCCCGAATGCCGCCCAGAGGCGGCCCCGGTGCTGGTGTGCGGCATTGGCGACGGACCCGTGGTGGTGGTCATGACCTGCGCCCACGAGAACCACCCTCCGCCGCCAGCCGGGACCCGGTCAAATGTATGTTCACATCGCTATGTATGCAAGTGTAGGGGTGGCAACTCTCGCCGGCGGCTCGCCAGCACGGATCAGCCGGTCGGGTCGATGGTGGTGAGGCGCTGCGTGGCCCGGGAGAGCGCCACGTACAGGGTGCGCACCCCGGCACCCGGATCCGCCCGGATCTCGCTCGGGGCGACCAGCACGACCCCGTCGTACTCCATGCCCTTGGCCTCCAGGCTGGTGACCACCTGGAGCCTCGGCGCGCCGAGTGCGGCGACCCAGCCGGCGACCTCGTCGCGGCGGGGGACCGGCGTGATCACGCCGACGGTGCCCTCCACCTCGGCCAGCAGGCCGGCGGCCGCCTCCACTGTCGCGGTCTCCAACCCGCTCGGGGGCACCGCCAGCTCGACCGGGTCGACCCCGGTGGAGCGGACCGCGGTCGGCAGCGGCAGGTCAGGATAGAGCCGGCGGATCTCCGCCGCCGCCACCGCGAAGATCTCCGAGGAGTTGCGGTAGTTGGTGGTGAGCGTGAAATCGTGCCGCTTGCGCCGACCCAGCGCCTGGTCCCGGGCCCGGTCCAGCTCGTCGGGGTCCCCGGTCCACGCGGTCTGGGCGGGGTCGCCGACCACCGTCCAGGAGGCCAGACGGCCACGTCGACCGACCATCCGCCACTGCATCGGTGAGACGTCCTGCGCCTCGTCCACGACCACGTGCGCGTAGTCCCGGTAGTCCTCCGGGCGCTCCCGGGCCGCCGCACGGGCGGCCCGTTGCCGCTCGCCGAGGGTACTCAACTCGCGTACGCCGCCAGCCAGCTGGAACGGGTCGCGCCGGGCCTTTGCCGACTGCGCCGGCTTGCCGAGCAGGGAGTCCAGCTCGTCCAGCAGCGCGATGTCGGCGATGGTCAGCCCGGTCGTGTCCAGGTGCCGGTACGCGGCGCTGAGCAGCCGGATCTCCGCGGAGGAGAGGATCCCCCCGGCGTACCGGCGCAGGCGGTCCGGCTGCGCCAGCCAGCCCAGAACGTGTCGAGGGTGCAGCCGGGGCCACCACGCCTTGAGGAACTCCCGGAACTCCGACCGCTCGGCGATCTCCGCCTCGAAGGTCCGCTGGTCCGGCAGTCGAATGCCCACCTCACGGGCCTGCGCCCAGAGCGCGGCGAACACCCCGTCGAAGCCGGCCCGGCGCACCTCGTTGCGGCGGGCACCCCGTTGCAACGCGCGGTCCCGGATCCGGTCCAGTGCCGGCCGGTCCAGCCGCAGCAGCGTGCCCCGGTAGAGCAGCCGCAGCTCACCCGGGCCGCCCGGCACCGCGTCGCGGGCAGCCCGCTCCAGCACCCGACGCATCCGCAGCGAGCCCTTCACCGCCGCCACCTCGGGCGGGTCGGGGCGGGTGGCGCTCATGCCCGGGAACAGGGTGCCCAGCGAGTGCAGGGTCGCGGTGTCCTCGCCCAGCGACGGCAGCACCGAGCCGATGTACTCCACGAAGACCGACGACGGGCCGACCACCAGGATGCCGCCGCCCGCGTACCGGCTGCGGTCGGAGTAGAGCAGGAAGGCGGCCCGGTGCAGGGCGACAGCGGTCTTACCGGTGCCGGGGCCGCCCGCGACGATCGTGACCCCGGAGCCGGGGGAGCGGATCGCCTCGTCCTGTTCCCGCTGGATGGTCGCCACGATGTCCCGCATGCCCCGGCCGGTGGCCTTGGACAGGGTGGCCAGCAGCGCGCCGTCACCGACGACCGTCATGCCCTCCGGCGCGGCGTTCGGGTCGAGCAGGTCGTCCTCGATGCGGGTGACCCGCTCGGCGCGGGACTGGATCGTGCGGCGGCGCACCACGTCCAGCGGCTGCGCCGGGGTGGCCTGGTAGAAGGCGGCGGCGGCCGGCGCCCGCCAGTCGACGACCAGCGTGCGGGCGTCCTCGTCGCGGATGCCGAGGCGCCCGACGTGCAGCACCTGACTGTCGCGCAGGTCCAGCCGGCCGAAGACCAGCCCCTCGTGCTCGGCGTCCAGGGTGTGTCGCCGCTGCGCCGCGTGGAAGACCATCGCGTCGCGCTCGACCAGCGCCCCGTGCGTGCCGACCCGAGCCATCCGGTAGCCGTCACGCTCGGCGCGGACCGCCGACTGCCGCAGTTCGGCGAGTCGGGCGTACACCCTGTCGAGGTGGCGTTGCTCGACGGCGATCTCCTGCTCCAGGCCGGTCTGGTCGGTCAACGCACGCTCCTTCGAAGGTCGCCGGCAGGCGGCGGAAACCGCGCAAGCCAACCGCAGAAGGGTACGGCCCCCGGCCCGGCCCGCCGCGCCCGAGGTGCGGCAACGCGCTCAGACGCCCGTCCCGGCGGGCGTCTGAGCGCGCTGCGGTGCGGCGAGCACCCGGCGCAGGACGCCGGTGAGGGCGGCGTTGACCTCGTCCGGGCGCTCCATCATCAGCATGTGCCCGGCGCCCGGGCAGACGGTCAGCTCGGTGGCCGGCAGCGCCGCCGCGATCGACTCGGCACAGGGCGGTGGGGTCAGTCGGTCCCGGTCGCCGACCAGGGCGGCGGCCGGCAGGTGGGCCAACGCGGCGAGGGTGTCCAGTCGGTGCTGGGTGCCGATGGAGGCGCGGAACCCGCCGATCGAGCGCAGCGAGGCACGAGCCACCGCGGAGGTCACCAGGCGGATGTCGGAGGGCTCGCAGCGGTCGCCGAAGAGCATCCACCGGATGCTCGGTTGCAGCGCGTTCAGCAGGGCCCGGGGCGCTCGCCACGACCCGCATCGGGCGAGCACTCCGGCTCCGGTCGTCTCGGCCAGCCGGATCAACCGGGCGATCCGCGGCGAGAGCCCGTAGACGGTGTGCGTGTGCCCCTCGGCGGTGGTCGAGACGAAGACCAGCCCGGCCGTACGGGCGGCGAAGTGCGTGGGGTGGCGGTGGGCGTACTCCATGATCGTCATGCCGCCCATCGAGTGCCCGACCAGGACCACCGGCCCGGGAGGCGCCACCGCGTCGATGACCGCGGCCAGGTCGTCACCCAGCTGGGCCACTGTGGCCGTGGGCAGCGCCATGCAGCTGGAGCGGCCGTGCCCGCGCGCGTCGTAGGTGACCACCCGCACCGCCCCGCCGAGCGGCGCCGCGGTGAGCGCATCGACCTGTCGGTGCCAGGCGCGCCCGTCCAGCGTCCAACCGTGCAGCAGGATGGCGGTCACCGGGGCGTCCGTCGGCCCCCTGACCTCGACGTTGAGCCGCACACCGTCCGGCAGACCCACCTCGAACCGCTCCGGCATCGCCGCCTCCCAGGGCCGCCCAGCATCACCAGCACCGGGATACCCGGCGGTAACACGGGCTACCCGCCATCAGACCACGTCAATCGCGCCGGGGCTAACATTCCCGACCGCGCCCGTGGTCGTCGGCGGGGGACCAAGCTGAACGGCATGGGGTCGTCGGGGGCGTCCATGGGCGGGGCGGCGGGGCAGGGACGGCAGGCCGGGGGTACGCCCCGCGCCGCGCTGGCCGACCTGCTCTCCGGCAACCGGCGGTTCGTCAGCGGCCAGCCGATCCACGGACACGACGTCACCGCCGCCGCGGCCGCCTCCGGCGATCAGCAGCCGTATGCGGTGGTGCTCGGCTGCATCGACTCCCGGGTGCCGCTGGAGGCGATCTTCGACCAGACCTTCGGCGCGATCTGCGTGATCCGTACCGGTGGGCATGTCCTCGACCGCGCGGTGTGCGGCTCGATCGAGTACGTGGTCGGCCAGCTCGGCGTACCGCTGGTGATGGTCCTCGGCCACGAGCGGTGCGGCGCGGTGGGCGCGGCGGTGGACGCGCTGCGCAGCGGGCAACGTCCCGGGGGGTCGCTGGCGCACCTGGTGGACGAGATCGCCCCGGCGGTGACCGAGGTGGGGATCGACGACCCGGCGGTGCATCCGCTGGCGATCCGCCGGCACGTCCGGCGAACGGTGGGCACGCTGCGCGCCGACGACCTGCTGGCCGGGCCGATCGCCGCCGGAAGGGTGGCCGTGGTCGGTGGCCTCTACGACCTGGCCACCGGTGAGGTCGCGCTGCTCGATCCGGGCTGAACCCGCCCCGACGCGCTCGACCGTGGCCTTCTCGATCTCACGCCGGACACGCGAAAGCGCCCGCCGGGACTCCCGGCGGGCGCTTTACGTGTTGCGGTGGGAGAGCTCAGCCCTCGAAGACGCCGGCCGCGACCAGGCGCTTCTCGGTGGCCTCCCAGCCGTCACCCGGGTGGGTGGCAGCCAGGTTGTTGATCTCCGCCCGGATCTTGGTGGCGTGACCGGCGGCGGCCAGCACGCGGATCTCCTCGACGAAGGCGTCGGAGTCCGTACGCAGGTGCGCGGTCTTGCCGTTGGTCAGGTTCCGCACGTAGGCGTGCTTGCCGCCGTTGAGCGGGATGAGGTACTTGAACTCGCCCAGCACGCTGAGGGCGCCACCCTGGCCAGCCTGGCCGGCCCGGACGGACGCGCGCGCGGTCTTAGAGGTGTTGCTCGCCACGGAGGTACTCCTTGCAAGACGTACGGGAGGACTGGACGTCCGGGGGCTGTGTGCGGGCCGCACTTGACTCGGCTCGCGAAGGTGTAACGCGGCATAAGCCGCCGGTGGAACTGTACATGACCACGACATCACGCTGGTTGTCGCGGTGTCCTGAGAGGCAACGGCGACCACCCGTCCGGCTATTCCACCCGGCGATTTTTCCGATTCCCTGGCGCACCACCCGTCACAGGAGTAATCATGTGTTGCAGGAACCACCTGGGTGGACGAGGTCGTAGGGGAAGACGCACCTCGCTCTCCGGGAGGTCACCGTGCCAACGCGTGGCGTCGTATACGTCCACTCGACCCCGCTCGCCGTGTGCTCACACGTCGAGTGGGCGATCGCGCGCGTCCTAGCCGCGCCGGTCAACCTGCAGTGGACGGCTCAGCCCGTCGACCCCGGCGCACGCCGGGCCGAGTGCGGGTGGACCGGTCGTCCGGGAACGGGCGCCGAGCTGGCTGCTGCCCTACGGCAGTGGCCCATGATCCGTTTCGAGGTCACCGAGGAGCCGAGCGCCGGCGTCGACGGTGAACGCTTCATGTACGTGCCGGCTCGTGGCCTGTTCCGGGCAACCGTCGGCGTGGCCGGCGACATCCAGCTCGGCGAGGACCGGCTACGGGCGCTGATGGTCTCCTCGCGGGCCCCGGAGGCGCTGGCGCACGCCCTGGACAAGGCGCTCGGCACCGCCTGGGACGCCGACCTGGAGCCCTACCGGTACGCCGGCGACGGCGCCCCGGTGACCTTGCTCACCCGGGTCGGCTGACCCGACCGTCGATCGGCTGGCCGCACGCCCCCGGGAGGGTGCGACCGGTAAGGTCAAGTTGCCCCGATAAGGGGGAAGCTGGTGGGATGGGCGGCGTGTCGAATCGCCCGTGGCGCGCCACCGTCGCAGTCGCCGCCCTGACCGCCCTGCTCGTCTCCGGCTGCTCAAGCGACCCCGAGCGCCCCGCGCCGACACCCAGCCCGGCCGGCACATCCGCAGCCCCGAGCGCACCCGCCGCGCCGCCGGCCACCGACCCGGCCGCCCGGGCCGCCGCGCTGGTCACCACGCTGTCCGACGAGGACCTGGTCGGTCAGGTGCTGATGCCGTACGCCTACGGCGACTCCGCGACCAAGGTCTCGGCCGGCTCGGCCGCCGGCAACCAGGCCCTCGCTGGGGTCGACACCCCCGCCGACATGATCAGCAAGTACCGGTTGGGTGGCCTCATCCTGGTCGGCTTCAGCGCCGACGACCCGACCAAGGGCAACCAGGAGACCACGAACGTCGACAACCCGAAGCAGGTGCACGAGCTCACCAGCGGGCTGCGTACCGCCGCCGGTCGGCTCGCCGCCGGCCCCGCGCCGCTGCTGATCGGCACCGACCAGGAGTACGGCGTCGTCACCCGCGTGACCGACGGCGTCACCGTGCTGCCCAGCGCCCTCGCGGCGGGCGCGGCCGGCGACCCGAAGCTGACCGAGGCCGCCTGGCAGGCCGCCGGCGCCGAGCTGGCGGCGATGGGGATCAACGTCGACTTCGCCCCGGTGGCCGACGTGCTGGCCACCCGCAGCACCGTGATCGGCTCCCGGTCGTACGGCTCGGACCCGAAACAGGCCGCAGTGCAGGTGGGCGGCGCCGTCCGCGGCCTCCAGGCGGCCGGGGTCGCGGCCACCCTGAAACACTTCCCGGGGCACGGCCACAGCGCCGACGACTCCCACCAGGACCTGCCGGTGCTCACCCAGTCCGCCGAGGCGTTGCGGAGCGGCGCGTGGCCGCCGTTCACCGCCGGGATGGACGCCGGGGCGATGGCGGTGATGTCCGGTCACCTGGACGCCCGCGCGATCGACCCGGGGACCCCGGCGACGTTCTCGCACAAGCTGCTCACCGACATCCTGCGGGGTCAGCTCGGTTTCAAGGGCGTGGTGATCACCGACGGGATGAACATGCCGCCCGCGAAGCGCTGGGCTCCCGGTGAGGCGGCCGTCCGCGCGCTGAACGCCGGCAACGACCTCATCCTGATGACCCCGAACGTCGGCCAGGCGTACGACGGACTGCTCGCCGCGCTGCGCGGCGGTTCACTGCCACGCGCCCGGCTCGTCGAAGCGGTCACCCGGGTGCTGACCATGAAGTTCCGGCTCGCGGAGACCCCGGCCGCGCAGATGTCCATGCTCAACGCCCCGGCGCACCGCGCGGCGGCCGACGCACTGGCCACCGCCGCCGTCACCGTGCTGCGCGGCACCTGCGGCGGTGCCGTACGCGGGCCGGTCACCGTCACCTCCTCCGGTGGCCGCGACGGCACCCGGACGGTGCTCACCGCCGCACTGACCGCCGCCGGGGTGCAGGTCAAGCCCAGCGGCGGCACGATCGTGCACCTGGTGGGCTACGGCGACGGCGCCAACGACCTGCGCGCCGACGCGGCGGTCACTGTCGCGATGGACACCCCGTACGTGCTGAGCGGCGCGAAGTCGCCGACGCTGCTGGCCACGTACTCCTCCAGCCGGGCCTCCATGACCGGGCTGGCCGCCGTGCTGGCCGGCAAGGCCCGGCCGGGCGGCCGGTCCCCGGTGGCTGTCCCCGGACTACCCGCCACGACCTGTCGCACCTGACCGGCCGGCCCGGACGGGTCAGCGCCCATCTCACTGGCCCTTCGCGAGCCCTCGCACCGCGAGCCGGTACGCCGGCAGCACGTCGGTCCGTTCGGTGATCAGCCCCTCGTTGACCGCGAAGACCAGCGTCTGCCCCGCCGACTGGACGGCCAGCGCCCAGTTCCGCGACTCATCCTCCTCGGCCAGCGGGTTCGTGGCGAGCCAGGTCATCTCGGTGGCGTCGAAGCTGCCGGCGCGAACGTCGCGGAACTGTTGGCCGGCAACCGTCTCGCCGGCCCCGGCGGCGAAACTATCCAGCGCGGCGCGCGGCGTGACAGTCGGCGAGTCCGCCGCCCAGATCCGCAGGAATCCGCCACCGGCCGCCCGGCCGTCCACCTCGCAGCGGACTGTGGTGCCGCCGCGCTTGGTGAGCGCCTCGCCGACCAGTTCGGCCAGCTCGCCCTTGGGCGCCTCGATCGCCTTCGCCGTCCACCGGTCGGCCAGCGGAAACGACACCGGTACCGGGCAGGGGGAACCCGTGCCGCCGGTGGTGCCGCCGGGCGACGCCGGGGTCGTCTCGTCGTACCAGGGCTCGCCCGTGGCCTGCGGGGCCGGGCCGCCGGCCGCAGGCCCGGCGGGAGTGACGTCGTCGTCGCCGCAGCCGGCCAGCAGGCCGAGGGCGAGCGCCGCCGACACGGCAACGCGGGTACGAGTGTCCATTGTGGTGATCCCCGTCAGTCGATCTTCAGTCGGCCCATTTAAGCCGTGCGGTCTCCCCGACGTCAATCGGGTCCGTGCCCGCGCGACGGAAATCGGGTCGCCCCATCCCGGTCGGTCTGACAACCTCCCCCCATGGGAGTGGCAGAAGGATTTCGGCACGTGCAACGGGCGGACGGCACTGTGGTGATCACACACCACGGACGGGTCGCCGGCACGCTGCGCGGCGCTCGGGCTGCGGAGTTCCTCGCCGAGGTCGACGACGACCCGCAGTTGGTGATGGCCCGCTGGACCGGCAACTATCGCCACGGCAACGAGCGCACCGCGAAACAGCACCCCCGCAACCGGGGCTGAACGACAGAAGGGCCCCTCCTCGACGAGGAGGGGCCCTTCCGCGGGATCTCAGGGCCGGGCGAAGACGAGCGCCACGTTGTGGCCGCCGAAGCCGAACGCGTTGTTCAACGCGGCCGGGATCTCCATGTGGCGGGCCTTGTGCGCGGCGACATCCAGGGTGAGGCCTGGCTCCGGGTCGTCGAGGTTGATGGTCGGAGGGACGACACTGTCGCGGATCGCCAGGATGGTGGCGATCGACTCCAGCGCTCCGGCTGCACCGAGCAGGTGACCGGTCATCGACTTCGTCGCGGACAGCACCGGGTGGTCACCGAGCGCCTTGTGCAGCCCGCTGATCTCCAGCATGTCCCCGACCGGGGTCGAGGTGGCGTGCGCGTTGACGTGCACGATGTCCCGCTTCGCCACGTCCGCGTCCGCGATCGCCTTGGCGATGGCCCGGATGGCGCCCTCACCCTCGGCGTGCGGCTGCACGATGTCGTACGCGTCGGAGGTGATGCCGGCACCGGCAAGGCGCGCGTACACCCGGGCGCCCCGGGCTGCCGCGTGCTCGGCCCGCTCCAGCACCACGATGCCGGCACCCTCGCCGAGGACGAAGCCGTCCCGGCCCCGGTCCCACGGGCGGGAGGCGCGCTCGGGGTCGTCGTTGCGGGTCGACATGGCCCGCATCGAGCTGAAGCCGGCGATCGGCAGCGGGTGGATGACCGCCTCGGTGCCGCCGGCCACCACCACGTCGGCACGACCGGCGCGGATGATGTCCAGCCCGAGGGCGATCGCCTCGGCGCCGGTGGCGCAGGCGCTGGCCACCGAGTGCACGCCGGCCTTGGCGCCCAGCTCCAGCCCGACCCAGGCGGCCGGACCGTTCGGCATCAGCATCGGGATGGTGTGCGGGGAGACCCGCCGTGGCCCGGAGGCCTCCAGGATGTCGTCCTGGGCGAGCAGGGTGGTGGCGCCACCGATGCCGGAGCCGACGCTGACGGCCAGCCGCTCCCCGTCGAGGTCGGAGCCGGCGAGGCCGGCGTCCGCCCAGGCCTGCTGCGCCGCGATGATGGCGATCGCCTCGGAACGGTCCAGTCGGCGCAGCCGGACCCGGTCCAGCACCTCGGACGGCTCCACGGCCAACTGGGCGGCGATCCGGACCGGCAGTTGCGCGGCCCACTCCTGGGTGAGGGCACTCACCCCGGAGCGGCCGGCGAGCATGGCGTCCCAGGTCGACGCGACGTCCCCGCCAAGCGGGGTCGTCGCGCCGAGCCCGGTGACGACGACGTCGGGACGACTCATGATCAGGACTGCGCCGCGATGTAGCTGACGGCGTCACCGACGGTCTTGAGGTTCTGCACCTCGTTGTCCGGGATCTTGACGCCGAACTTCTCCTCGGCGGCGACAACGACCTCCACCATGGAGAGCGAGTCGACGTCGAGGTCGTCGGTGAAGGACTTCCCCTCGGCCACGTCGTCCGGGTTCACCCCGGCAACCTCTTCGAGGATCTCGGCGAGGCCGGTGGTGATCTCGTCACGGGTCATTACGGTTGGTTCCTTTCATCGGGGTTTCCGGCGGACGGCGTCGCCGACCGCCGCTCCTGGACGCGTACGCGCCGAGGGGGTCATCAGGGGCAGCGGATGACCTGACCGGCGTAGGTCAGGCCACCGCCGAAGCCGAACAGCAGCACCGGTGCGCCCGAGGGCACCTCCCGGCGCTCGACCAGCTTGGACAGGGCCAGCGGCACGCTCGCGGCGGAGGTGTTGCCGGACTCGACGATGTCCTTCGCGATGATCGCGTTGGGGATGTTGAGCCGCTTGGCGATGCCGTCGATGATCCGGGCGTTGGCCTGGTGCGGCACGAACGCGGCCAGCTCCGACGGATCGACCCCGGCCCGCTCGCAGGCCTGCAGCGCGAGTGGCGCGATCGCGGTGGTGGCCCAGCGGAAGACCGCCTGCCCCTCCTGCTGGACGTACGGGCGCCAGCCCTCGATGCGGACCGCGTCGCTCTTCTCCGGCGCCGAACCCCAGACCACCGGCCCGATCCCGGCCGGCTCGTCGTCGGCGGTGGCGCTGACCACCGCGGCGCCGGCGCCGTCCGCGAAGATGATGCAGGTGGAGCGGTCGGTCCAGTCGGTGAAGTCGGAGAGCTTCTCGGCGCCGATGACGAGCGCGTTGCGCGACGCGCCGGCCCGGATGGCGTGGTCGACGGTGCCCAACGCGTACGCGAAGCCCGAGCAGGCGGTGTTGACGTCGAACGCGCCCGGCGCGGTGATGCCCAGCTTGGCGGCGACCCGGCAGGCCACGTTGGGGCTGCGGTCGATGGAGGTGCAGGTGGCGACGACGACCAGGTCGATGTCGGCGGCGGTCAGGCCCGAGTTGGCCAGCGCCTTGCCGGCGGCGGCGGCAGCCATGTCGGCCACCGTCTCACTGTCGGCGATCCGCCGGCTGACGATGCCGACCCGGTCGCGGATCCACTCGTCGTTGGTGTCGACGAGCTGGGCGATGTCGTCGTTGGTCACCACCCGGGAGGGCTGGTAGTGCCCCATCGAGACGATGCGACTGCCAGTCATGAGCGACCTCCGGTGCGGGCGATCAGGTCCCGTGCGGCCGGCAGGTCGTCCGGGGTGTTCAGGGTGACGATCTCCGGGGCTCCGTCGCCCTTGAGGTCCCGTTTGACCAGCCCGGCGAGGGTGCCGGCCGGTGGTAGCTCGATCACGCCGGTGACACCGAGGTCAGCCAGCGTACGCATGCACAGATCCCAGCGCACCGGTGCGGTCACCTGGCGCACGAGGCGCTGCACCATGTCCGCGCCGTTGTCGACCGTGGTGCCGTCGAGGTTCGACAGCAGGAGGCGGACCGGGTCGGCGGGGGTGATCTCGGCGGCGACCGCGGCGAGCGCGGTCTCGGCCGGGGCCATGTACGGGGTGTGGAACGCTCCGGCCACCTTGAGCCGGATGATCCGAGCCCGGGCGGGCGGCTCGGCGGCGAGTTTGTCGAGCCCGTCCAGCGAGCCGGCGGCGACGATCTGCCCGGCGCCGTTGCGGTTGCCCGGGTAGAGCCCGTGCGCCTCGATCGCGGCGAGCACCTCGTCGGGGTCGCCACCGAGCACTGCGGCCATGCCGGTCGGCTCCAGCGCGCACGCGGCCGCCATCTCCCGGCCGCGGACGCCAGCGAGGGTGATCGCCGTTTCGGCTGACAGCACGCCGGCCAGGGCGGCAGCGCCCAGTTCGCCGATGCTGTGCCCGGCGGTGAGCGTCACGTCGTCCAGCGGCAGGTGCTCGCCGGCGAGCAACGCCGCGGCGACCAGCAGGGGCTGGGTGCGGGCGGTGTCCTTGATCTCGTCGGCGTCGGCGGCGGTGCCCAGATGCATCAGGTCGACCCCGGCCAACGCCGACCACTCGCGCAGACGCGCCTCGGTGCCGGTCAGGTCGAGCCAGGGGGTCAGGAAGCCGGGTTTCTGGGAACCCTGGCCGGGACTAAGTACGGCGAGCACGCCTATGACTCTCCCGGATACGCGCGGGTAACGCTGTGCCGCCTTCGACCAAACCGCACTAGCGCCTTTGGAGGTTTCCTACAAAGATCGGCGGGGATCATCCTCGTTTTGGGTGGTTTTCCGGGTGGCCGGGGTCATTGTCTGAGTCGGAACGGGCGAGATGAGCGGGGCGACCGGATCCAACCGACCCACTGTCAGCGCGACCTGGAGAGCGAAAGCGTCCCGCGGTGACAGCGGCGAGAAGCCGGTCACCTCGGCGATCCGGCGCAACCGGTAACGCACGGTGTTCGGATGGACGAACAGCGCCCGCGCTGCGCTCTCCAGTGTGCCGCCGGCGGCCAGGAACGCGTCCAGGGTCGCCAGCAGCTCGCCACCGGCGCGTACCAGCGTCGCGTACACGTCGTGCCGCAGACGCCGGCGGGCCTCCGCGTCGCCCGCGAGGGCCCGCTCCGGCAACAGGTCCGCAGCCGGCACCGGCCGGGGGGCGCTGGGCCATGCCGGTGCCGCCCGGAAACCGGACAACGCCGCCCGCGCCGACTCGGTCGCCTCGTCCAGGCTCGGCACGGCCGGACCCACCACGACCGGGCCGTCCCCGAACGCGCTCAACAACTTGGCGGTCGCCGTCAACGGGTCCGGTGCGCCACCCAGCACGATCACCAGCCGGTCGCCGTGCACCCCGCCGATGACCTCCACCCCGATTCGGCGGGCCTGCCGGTAGACCACGTGCAGCACCGCGGACACCTCGCCGCCGGGCGACCGACCGACCGCCACCGCCACCGGCGGCGCGTCCGCCCAGCCGAGCGCGGCGGCCCGACTGGCCAGCACGTCCGGCGAGTCACCGCGCAGCAGCGCGTCGACCAGCAGAGCCTGCAACCGGGCGTCCCACGCGCCGCGCGACTCGGCCGCCCGCGCGTACACCCGGGCGGCGGCGAACGCGATCTCCCGGGAGAAGCGCAGCACCGCCTCGCGGAGCTGCTGCTCCTCACCCTCGGCGGCCAGGTGCGACACCTGCTCCTCGACAACGTCGATCGTCACCTTGATCAACGCCACGGTCTGCTGGAGGGTGATCGACCGGGCCAGCGCCTGCGGGGCGGCGGCGAAGACCTCGTCCGAGACCTCCTGGGTGCTGTCCGCCGTGCCGCCGCCGTCACGCAGCCACTGCACCAGCGACCGGGCGCCCGCCTGCGCCACCAGCATCACCCAGGAGCGCTGGTCGGCCGGCAGGGTCCGGAACCACGGCAGCGTGTCGTCCATCCGGGCCACGCTGGAGGTGGCCAACGCCCCCGCCGAACGTTCGATCCGGCGCAGCGTGGCCGACAGGTCTCCACCGCCCGGCGTGCTCACCGCCCTAGCCTGACACGTGGTGAGCAGGCCATCCACGTCGGCACCGGTCAGCGGGCCGCCGCAAGGCCGGTTCGGCCGACACCCTTCAGTGAGGTGGTGAGCGGTCGATCGGGGGTGTGGAGGAAGCACCAGGCGCTGTAGTCCGCCAGCCACTCAGGTTCGTCCGTCGGGTAGTACGCCAACACCTCGAACCGGCCGTCCAGGTCCCGCTCCGGCACCCCGACGTGCTGTGCGATGACCGACAGGCACCCCGCCTCCATGATCTCCTCGGTGACCTCCGCGATCTCCGGACCGGGCCACCAGAGGCCGGCGAACTCGGTGGCGTGCGGCCCCTTGCAGTCGGTGGGCGGCAGGTTGACGAGGGCCTCGGAGGTCTCTTCCGGTTCGGTGAAACAGCTCAACCGCAGCGGCGAATCACCGGTCAGACCGTTGCGCAGGCTGTTCGCCCGCGGGTTCGGCGACCACCGGTCCACGGCATTCATCTCCACCAGGTCACAGCGGTACCACCGCTCACCCGCCTTCCATCGCGTGGCCGACGGGGTCAGCGTCCGCATCGCCAGCCGCGACTCGCGCCACTCGCCGCCCAGGAAACGGGCGGCCTCGCTGTCGCAGGATTCGTACAGCCGCCACAGCCCGTCGCTGTCGGCGGCCGGCGGCTTCGGTGCGGCACCCTCCGCGCCGGAGATCCGGCCGACCAGGAACGTCTCCGCCTCGTGCTTCGAGGAGCAGGGGATCGGGGTGTACGCCTCGGGGCTGCGCTCGTCGGAAGCGGTGGCGTGGCACACGCCCGCCTTGGGGGCGAAGGTCGAGGCTGACTCCTCGGAGGGGCTGCTGTCACAACCACCGACCCCCACGATCAGCGCCGTCAGGATCGTCGTCCCCCACCACCGTCGCACGGTCTCCCCATTTCTCAGCGGCCGGCATCGGCACCGGTGGCGCGCAGCGTACGGCAGGCGGGCGGTCTGTGGGTGTCCGGAGTGGACACGCGGGCTCAGGGTTGTGGGGGAGCGGTCAGCCCCAGATCCTGGGCCAGGATCGCGGCCTGCACCCGGCTACGCAGGCCCAGCTTCGCGAGGATCCGGCTCACATGCGTCTTGGTGGTGCTCTCGGCCAGCACCAGCCGATCGGCGATCTGCTGGTTGGACAGGCCCAGGCCGAGGCAGGCCAGCACGTCCCGCTCGCGCGGGGTGAGGGTGCCCAGCGCGGCCCGGGTGGCCGCGGACGCGCCCGGCGTGGTGGCCGCGAAGGCAGTGATCAACCGGCGGGTCACCGCGGGGGCGATGAAGCCGTCGCCGCGCGCCACCGTACGCACAGCGGCCACCAGGCCGTCGGCGTCGGTGTCCTTCAACAGGAACCCGGCCGCGCCGGCACGCAACGCGCCGAAGACGTACTCGTCGAGGTCGAAGGTGGTGAGCACCAGCACGTCGGCGAGCCCGTCGGCGACGATGGCCCGGGTCGCGGAGATCCCGTCCCGGCGGGGCATGCGGACGTCCAGCACCGCCACGTCCGGGCGCGACTCCCGACACAGCCGCACCGCCTCGTCGCCGTCGGCCGCCTCGCCGACCACTTCGATGCCCGGTGAGCCACCCAGGATCAGGGCCAGCCCCGCCCGTACCGCTGGCTGGTCGTCGGCGAGCACCACCCGCACCGTTGCCGCGCCCGCGTCTCCCGACGGCCCGGTCACCCGCCCTCCCCGGTGGGCAGGGCGGCCCGGACCAGCCAGCGACCGTCCTGCGGCCCGGCGGTGAGTCGACCGGCCAGCAGTGTGGTCCGCTCCCGCATCCCGATCAGCCCGGCCCCGGCGCCGGGCAGACCGATCCCATTCCGGCGCACCGGGTTCTCCACCGTCAGCACCACCTCCGCCGAGCCGTACGCGATCGTCAGATCGGCCTCACCCGTGCCGTGCTTGAGCGCGTTGGTCAGCGACTCCTGCACGATCCGGTACGCGGCCAGGTCCACCGCCACCGGCAGCGGCGCCGGCGTGCCGTCGGTGCGGACCCGCACCGCCAGGCCGGCGGCGCGGATCCGCTCGACCAACCCGTCCGCCTCGGCCAGCCGCGCGCTGACCATCTCCGGCACGGCCGGGTCGTCTTCCACCGGGGCCGGCCCACCGGTGGTCCCCGGCTCGCGCAACACCTCGATCATCTGACGCATCTCCGCGAGCCCCTGCACGCTGCTCTCCCGGATCACCCGCAACGCCGACTCGACCTGGCCGCGGTCCAGCCCGGGTACGGACAGCACGGCGGTGGCGTGGATGGCCACCGCGCTGAGGTGGTTGGCGACGACGTCGTGCAGCTCCCGTGCCATCCGGGCGCGCTCGGCGCTGACCGCCTGCCGGCGGTCCATCTCGACCAGCCGGGCGGTCTGCTCGGCCCGCGCCCGCTCGGCGGCGGCCTGGTCGCGGTACTGCCGCACGCTGATCCCGGTCAGGACCGGCAGCAACCCGGCGAGCACCACCGGCACCCCCACGGCGACCCCGCGCCACTGGCCGAGGACGAGGACACCGACGACCCCACCCACCAGGCTCAGCACGACGGTCACCCGCAGCAACCAACGCCACAGCAGGGGTGGGCCGTACACGCAGGCGTCGTAGAGCACCTGGGTGTAGATCAGGATCGTCCCCAGGGAGCCGCCGAGCGCGACGTCCACGACCAGTGCCACGGTGCCGGTGGCCAGGCTGGTGCGGGGGGCGACCCGGCGCAGGCCGACGGCCACGCACATTGCCAGCAGCGGGGGCAGGAACAGCGTCGTCGGTAGGCCCGCTTCCCGGTGGATCTGCGGTTGCCAAGCCAGGGCGTACAGCGCCAGGCCGCCGGCGAGCGACGCGCCGGCGAGCGCGACGTCGCGGGCCAGGGTGCCGGAGCCGAGCCACGGTGGCGGACGCATGCCCCGATCCCACCACAGCCGCCGACCCTCGGACACCGTCCGCAGGAGGAGCCCGACGGCGCCGACATGCGCCGAAAGGGGTACGCGGACCCCGAGCCGCCGACGCGATAATGATCATCATGACCGATGTGGGAACCCTGGCCGCGCTGGCTCGCGAGATCGACACCACCTGCCGGCTGACCGGCACGTTCGTGCTCCGCTCCGGGCGGACCGCCGACGAGTACTTCGACAAGTACCGCTTCGAGGCCGACCCCCGTCTGCTGGACCGGGTGGCCTCCCAGCTGGCGCTCCTGGTCCCGACCGACACCGAGGTGCTGGCCGGGTTGGAGATGGGCGGCATTCCGGTGGTGACCGCGCTCGGCCGGCACACCGGGCTGCCCTGCGCCTTCGTCCGCAAGAGCGCCAAGCCGTACGGGACTGCCCGGCTGGCCGAGGGGGCGGAGCTGGTCGGCCGGCGGGTGCTGGTGGTCGAGGACGTGGTCACCTCCGGCGGCCAGGTGGTCATCTCCACCGGGCAACTGCGCGACCTGGGCGCCCGGGTGGAGCACGCCCTCTGCGTCATCGACCGGGCCGAGGGTGGAGCGCAGGCGCTCGCCGGCCACGGCGTGGCGTTGCGAGCGCTCTTCACCCGCGCCGACCTGGAGGCTCACCGCACCCGCTGAGCACCGCGCCGCCCCGGCCGCGCCCCCACGGTGAACGGCACGAAAAGAAGCTGTGAACTGCGTAACCAGGTCCCGCGCTCCCGTCGTCCGGATGAACCGCCCGGTCCTGACCCCGGGGTACGCGGCGCGCGGCCCGCCGGTCCCGGCCAGTACGGTGACAGGGCACGTCGGGGGAGCACCCGAGGTTGGGACGAGTGTGAGGAGACCGGGGATGGCGCACGGGGAGGCCGAGCACGGCTGCGCCCAGGGCGAGCCCTGCCGACCGGGGCACCACGACCCGCAGGCGGCTGGCAAGCACCGCCGGCCGGTCGGCGGCGCGCCGTCGCACCCGGTGGAGCCGCTCGCCGGCCGGGCCGACGACGACGCCGCCCTGCCGCGCCAGCGCTCCGGGGAGCCCAAGATCCTCGTCGAGCCCGACTCGGGCGTTCCCGCTGGTTGCCTCAGCGAACTTCCCGGCTGGGCCGGGGCGCATCGGCACGGCCCGGTCCGACCTCGGCCGCGGGCCACCCGCCGGCAACGCCCACCGCGCCGCTGGTGCTGACCACCGGGCGGGGGTAGCTCAGCGGGTGCGGCGACGGATCAGCAGGGCGATCCCGGCGAGGCCGACCGTGATCGTGAGCATGACCCCGACGTTGAGCAGCAGCAGGCGTTGCAGGTCGCCGAGCGCCTTGTCAAGGTCCTTCGCGGGGTCGAGCGTGTTCTCCGGGAGCACCCGTTCGCCGCCGCCCACGCCGCCGCTGACCGTGTCGAACTGCCGCTCCAGCGGGACGCCGGCGGTGCGCAGGGTCTCGGACATGCTGAGCCGACCCAGGAACCAACCGGCGCTGATCTTGCGGCCGTCCGGCTGCTTCGCCGGCCGGTAGACGCGGGGGCCGCCGACCGCCTTGGGATAGAGATCGTAGGTCTGCTTCGGCTTCTCGCCGGCGAGCACCACGACCGTGTACTTCGGACCGAGGTCGGCCGGCTTCGGGCCCTTCGGCATGCCGGTGTGGTCCAGGAAGTTGACCTGGTCGATGACCGCGCCCACGTGGGTGGGCTGGGTGTCGGCGCGCAACCGCAGCGGCGCGGAGAGGCCCTCGCCGGCGATGTCCACTCCGGCGGGTGGCGGCTTCGGCGCCGCCGAGGCCGGGCCGGCAGTGCCGAGTGACAGCAACGCCGTGGCCAGCGCGCCCGCCAGCACGATTGCCAACCACCTCATGTGACGGACCATCCCGCCTCCTCGCCCCGTTCGATGGATGGCATCGTTGTGACGTCTGGTTCGGTCTGCCGATGCGGCACCGACCAGCTGGTCGGGCTCACCCTTACAGACTCCGGAAAACGTCGATGAGTTGCAGCTTGTGGAACAGTAATTGGAACTATCTGCGATCTCTGCTCGACTAATGAGGAGCGGTTAGATCAGCGGGCGGATCGTACCCTTACGGAGGGGTTCAATGGGGGGCAGGGTTACACGTATGGCACGGGTCGTGCCAGTGGTGTTCGGCGTGGCGTTCGGTGTGTCGTTCCTGGCGCCGGCAACGCCAGCCGCCGCGCACAACTCGCTGACTGGCAGCGACCCGCGCGACGGTGCCCGGGTGGCGACGGCACCCGCCCAGATCGAGCTGCGGTTCCTGGCCAAGCCGGCACCGGCTACGACGAAGATCACAATAACCGGGCCGGACAATGTGGTCGCTGGCGGCCCGCCGGCCTTCGACGGCAGCCGGGTGCGGGTGCCGTTCAAGCCGGCGGCGGCCGGGCTCTACATCGTCGGTTACCAGCTCGCGTCCTCGGACGGACACCCGGTGAAGGGCGAGGTGCGATTCACCCTCACGACCGGCACCGCCGCCGACCCGTCCGCCTCGCCGGCGACCACTGGCGGCTCTGCCCCGACCGCCGGTGGCACCGCCCCGACCGCGGCGGCGGGTCCGACCGGCGGCGGGGCGTCGTCGGCCCCGGCCGTCACCGCGACGGCCGGGGCGACCGCGGCGGGCAGCCCGGTGCCGGCCGCGCAGGAGAGCAGCCAGATGCGCGGCTGGCTGTGGACGATCGCGGCGGCCCTGCTGGTGGGCGCGCTCGTCGTCGGGTTGCAGCGGTGGCTCCGAGCCCGACGCCGCTGAGCGGCCGGGCACCAGCCCGGTTGGCTGGCGACCGGCGGCGGAGACGGCGCCGGTGCTCGGAGGTCAGACCAGTCGGAGCCGGGCGGCGCGCATCCGGGTCAGGGCGCGCTCACGACCGAGCACCTCCAGCGACTCGAACAGCGGCAGGCCCACGGTGCGGCCGGTGACCGCGACGCGTACCGGCGCCTGCGTCTTGCCGAGCTTGAGGCCACGTTCGGCGCCGACCGCCTCCAGCGTCGACTTCAGGGACTCGGCATCCCAGGACTCCAGCGCCTCGAACGCCGCGACGGCGTCGTCGAGCAACTCGGCGGAGCCGTCCTTCATCGTCTTGGCCCACGCGGCCTCGTCGATCAGTGGCGACGCCAGGAAGAGGAAGTCGACGTTCGGCACGATCTCGCTGAGCACCGTGATCCGGGTCTGGGCCAGCGGGGCGACTGCGGCGAACGCGTCGGCGTCGAACTCCTCGGGCTGCCACGGCGGCGGCGCGATGGTGCCGGTGCCGGTCAGCCACGGCTGGCAGGCGTCGATGAACTCGTCCACCGGCAGCGCGCGAATGTAATCGCCGTTGAACGCGCGGAGCTTCTTCTCGTCGAAGAACGCGGGGGAGGGGTTGACCTCTTCGAGCCGGAACTCCTCCTCGATGACCGACCAGGGAACGATCTCCCGGTCGCCCGACGGCGCCCAGCCGAGCAGCATGAGGTAGTTGCGCATGGCGCCGGGGAGGTAGCCCTCCTCGCGGTACGCCTCCAGAGCGACCTTGTCCCGGCGCTTGGAGAGCTTCTGCCGCTTCTCGTTGACCACCACCGGCACGTGGGCCCAGATCGGCGGCTTGACCCCGAGGGCGTCCCAGAGCAGCTGCTGCTTGGGCGTGTTGGGCAGGTGCTCCTCGGCCCGGATCACGTGGGTGATCCCCATGGTCATGTCGTCCACGACGTTGGCCAGCAGGAAGACCGGCGAGCCGTCGCCCCGGGCGATGACGAAGTCCTCGATGAGCTTGTTCTCGAAGGTGGGCTCACCGCGGATCAGGTCGACGACCACTGTCGCGCCCTCGTCCGGCGTACGGAAGCGCAGCGCGTGCCCCGGGCCCGGGCCGAGGTCACGGTCGCGGTGGTAGCCGTCGTAGCCCTGGTACTGCGAGCCGGTGCGGGCCTGCACGTCCTCGCGGGTGCAGTCGCAGTAGTAGGCGCGACCCGACTCGTAGAGCCGGGCGGCGGCGGCCCGGTGCTCGCCGGCGTTCTCCGACTGGAAGTGCGGGCCCTCGTAGCTGCCCCGCGAGATGCCGATCCAGTCCAGCGCGGAGAGGATCCCCTCGGTCCACTCGGGCTTGTTGCGCGCCGCGTCGGTGTTCTCGATACGCAGCACGAACACCCCGCCCTGCTGCTTGGCGTAGATCCAGTTCTGCAGCGCCGAGCGGGCGCCGCCGACGTGGAACATGCCGGTCGGGGAGGGGGCGAAGCGCACACGTACTGTCACGTCCCCCAGCCTACGGCGACGGTCGAGCGCATTCCGCCAGGGGCCTCGACTCAGGGAACCGAGCGGATCTTGACGACCAGCGCGCTGCCGATCAGGGTGACCACGGCGGTGACGGCGTAGAGCGTGGGATAGCCACCCAGGTACACGACGAGCGGGGCGGAGAGGGCAGGGCCGAGCACCTGCGGCGCGGAGTTCGCGATGTTGATGACGCCCAGGTCCTTGGCCCGGTCGGTGGCCCGGGGCAGCACCTGCGTGATCAACGCGGCGTCCACGGCGAGGTAGACGCCGTAGCCGGCGCCGAGCAGCAGCGCGGCGACGATCGCCATCGGCCAGACTGGCGCCACCGCCAGCAGCAGCGCCGCCACCGCCATGATCACCCCGGACGCGATGACGTAGATCTTGCGGCGTCCGGAACGGTCCGACAGCCGTCCGGCGACCACAGCGGTCAGCATCATGCCGAGCGTGTAGAGCAGGATCAGCACCAGCAGCCCACCCTCAGGATCGGGGTGGCGCACCCCGTCGGTGAGGAAGTACAGCAGGTAGAGGGTGCCCAGCGCGTTGCCGAGCTGCACCAGGAACCGGGTGATCCAGGCCCAGGCGAAGTCCGGGTGCCGACGCGGGCTGATCCACATCGAGGCCAGCAACGCCCGGGTGCGCACCACGGGCCGGTGCGTACGTGGCAGCGGCTCGTCGGGGGTGAACAGCGCGAACGGCAGCGACAACAGCAGGATGGCCACGGCGATGGCCAGATAGCCGGCGGCGTTGCCGGTGACCACTGCGGTCACCAGCACCGCGCCGAGCACCAGCCCGAGCGCCTGCGGGATGCCCACCCAGCCCGAGACGCCGCCGCGCTGGGTCACCGGGACCCGGTCCGGGACGGCGGCGCTGAGGCTGGCCAGCATCGCGTTGAAGCAGACCTGCGCGGCGACCCAGCCGAGCGCTACCCCGAGGATGGTCCGTTGCTGGGCCAGCAGCACCAGGGCCGCCGCGCCCAGCAGGGCCCCGCCCGCCGTCCAGACGTGCCGGCGACCGAACTCGCGGCCGGCCACCCGCAGGCAGGTGCGGTCGGAGAGCGCGCCGGCGAGGGGGTTGGCGAGCACCGCGGCCAGGGCGCCGAGGCCGGTGACCACGGCCAGCATGTTCTCCTTGTCGCCGGGTGCGATCTGCTCGATCTGCTGAGGCAGCAGCACCTGGATGGGCGTGAAGAATGCCATCCAGACGCCGAGGTTGGCGGCGAAGATCAACCCGATCCAGCCGCGTCGCACCGGCACGGTCGGCTCGGCGAGCGCCGCCGGCAGCGACGCCGGCGTCGGGTCGAGGGTGGTCACCGCGCCGACCCCGGCCGGGAGGCCGCGATCACGTCCCGCAGCCAGGTGTACGACGACTTCGGCGTACGCCTCTGGCTGGCGTAGTCGACGTGCACCAGGCCGAAGCGTTTGGTGAACCCCTCGGCCCACTCCCAGTTGTCCAGCAGCGACCAGACGAAGTACCCGCGCACGTCGACTCCGTCGTCGATGGCGGCGCGGACGGCGCGCAGGTGCCCGTCGAGGTACGCGATCCGCTCCGGGTCGGCCACCTGCCCGTCGGTGTCCGGCGCGTCGTCGTACGCGCAGCCGCTCTCGGTGATCTCGACGGGTGGCAGCGCGTCGCCGTAGGTGTCGTGCAGCCAGCCGAGCAGTTCGTGCAGCCCGTCGGGGGCCACCGGCCAGTCGAAGGCGGTACGCGGGTAGCCGTCCAGCGGCACCAGGTCGAACGGGAGCGGTGAACCCTCGTCGGCCGCCCGTACGCCGGTGGGGTTGTAGTAGTTGACCCCGAGCACGTCGATCGGCGCGGCGATCGTGTCGAGGTCGCCGGGGCGGACGACGCCCGGGTCGAAGCCGGGCAGCTCCGGGTAGCCGCGACCGAGCAGCGGGTCGGTGAAGAGCCGGTTGTGCAGCGCCTCGTAGGCGGCCCCGGCGGCCCGGTCGGCGTCACGGCCGCCGAGCACCCGCACGGGCGAGTAGTTGTTGGCGATCGCCACCGGGCTGGTGGTGCGGGCCCGCAGCGCGGCGACCGCGAGCCCGTGCCCGAGCAGTTGGTGGTGGGCGACCGGAAAGGCGTCGAAGAGCAGCATCCGGCCGGGAGCGTGCACGCCCATGCCGTACCCGAGGCTCATGTGGACGAATGGTTCGTTCAGGGTGATCCAGAGCCGGACCCGGTCGCCGAGTCGGGCGGCGGTCAGGTCGGCGTACTCGGCGAACCGGGCGGCGGTGTCGCGGTGCAGCCAACCGCCGGCGTCTTCCAGGGGTTGGGGCAGGTCCCAGTGGTAGAGGGTCGCCACCGGGTCGACGCCGACGGCCAGCAGCTCGTCGACCAGCCGGTCGTAGAAGTCCAGGCCGGCCGGGTTGGCCGGGCCCGTGCCGGTGGGTTGCACCCGGGGCCAGGCGATCGAGAACCGGTACGCGGAAACGCCCAGCCCGGCCAGCAACGCGACGTCCTCGGTGTGCCGGTGGTAGTGGTCGCAGGCCACCTCGCCGGTGCTGCCGTCGCCGATCCGCCCGGGGGAGCGCGCGAACGTGTCCCAGATGGACGGACCACGCCCGTCGACCGCTGTGGCGCCCTCGATCTGATGGGCCGAGGTGGAGACACCCCAACGGAAGCCGGTGGGGAACTGGGGCATCGGTGCGGTCGACATGCGCCCTCCCGGTCAACGTGAAACGTGCTCGGGACTTTAGGGCGCTCTCGATGAATGCGCCATAGGCCGGCTTGGCGCAATCCGCAATGGTTGATCGGCGTGTCTTTTTCCGAACCCGTCCAGGTAAGTCCGATTTAACGCATAGAGTGCCGATATCGTGGGATGTCCTCACCGGAGGAAGACGGAAATGATCCTCGTTGAACGCAGTGCGCACGTGGCGGCGCCGATTGAAGTGGTCTGGGATGTTGTCCAGCGGGCCGAGCAGTTGCCGGCCTGGTTGGCGGGTGTCCGCGCGGCCGAAGTGCTCTCGGGAGAGGGCTTCGGCCGGCGACAACTGGTCCAGGCGGGGCGCGGCTCGGCGCATGAGGCCGAGGTGATCGCCTACCAGGAGCCGACGCTGATCGGCTGGCGGGAACGGGCCAAGGGTGCCGGTGCTCGTGCGGAGGCGCGCACCGAGATCTACGTCCAGCTCACCACCGACGAGGAGGAGGGCGGGACCGTCGTGCGGCTCATCGTCGTTCGCTGGCCGGCCGGTCCGGTCAAGGCGGCCCTGCTGCGCCTCGGACTACGTCGGGTCGGCGCCGACCTGGAGGACTCGCTGGCCCGGCTCACCGACCTGGCCGCCGTCGGCTGACGAGCGCACATCCTCCCGGCGTCACCCGCGACGGCGGTGGTCCGGATCCCCGCCAGGGACCCCGGACCGCCGCCGCTTCCGGCTCCCGGACCCCGAACCCGCTGGGCCGTCCGCTGCGGTCGACCATGGAGTTGCGGTGCCCGGTGCCAGGTGACTTGACCGCTTCGTCCCCCCACCACAACTCCATGATCGACCCGAGTGGGGGTGGGTCGTACCGAAGGGAAGGGCCCGGCGCGCAAGCGCCGGGCCCTTCCTCTTGGTCATGCTGGATCAGCTGTCGCCGCCGGTCTCGCCGACCGGGGCGGCGTTGACGTCGTCGATCGCGTACTTCTTGGCGGCCTCGGCCGGCACGGTGGCCGCCACCGCGCCGCTGCGGGCAAGCTGCCGCAGCGTGGCCACCACGATCGACTCCGCGTCGACGTGGAAGTGCCGACGCAGCGCGTGCCGGGTGTCCGACATGCCGAAGCCGTCGGTGCCGAGCGACGTGTAGTCGCCGGGCACCCAGCGGGCGATCAGATCCGGCACCGCACGCATCCAGTCGCTGACCGCGACCTTCGGCCCGTCCGCGTCGGCCAGCTTCTGCTGGATGTACGGAACCTTCGCCTCGGCGCCCGGGTTGAGGAGGTTGTATTCCTCGGTCTCCACCGCGTCGCGGCGCAGCTCGGTCCAGGAGGTCACCGACCAGACGTCGGCGGCCACCCCCCAGTCCTGGGCGAGCAGCTGCTGGGCCTTGAGCGCCCACTGCATGCCGGTGCCCGAGGCGAGCACGTTGGCCTTCGGGCCGTCGACCTCCGGTGCGGGGGAGTAGCGGTAGATGCCCTTGAGCAGGCCCTCCACGTCCACCCCGGCCGGCTCGGCCGGCTGAAGGATCGGCTCGTTGTAGACCGTCAGGTAGTAGAAGACGTTCTCCTGCGCGTCCCCGTACATCCGGTGCAGGCCGTGCTCCATGATGTGCGCGATCTCGAACGAGAACGCCGGGTCGTACGCGACCACCGCCGGGTTGGTGGCGGCGATCAGCATCGAGTGGCCGTCCTCGTGCTGGAGGCCCTCACCGTTGAGCGTGGTGCGACCGGCGGTGGCGCCGAGCAGGAAGCCCCGGGCCATCTGGTCGGCCGCCGCCCACAGCCCGTCGGCGGTCCGCTGGAACCCGAACATCGAGTAGAAGATGTACATCGGGATCATCGGCTCGTCGTGCGTGGCGTACGCCGAACCGGCCGCGGTGAACGAGGCCACCGAGCCGGCCTCGTTGATCCCCTCGTGCAGGATCTGCCCGGTCGTCGACTCCTTGTACGACAGGAACAGCTCCCGGTCGACCGAGGTGTAGCGCTGGCCGTGCGGCGAGTAGATCTTCGCGGTGGGGAAGATCGAGTCGAGACCGAAGGTGCGGGCCTCGTCCGGGATGATCGGCACCCAGCGCTTGCCGAACTCCTTGTCCTTCATGATGTCCTTGAGCAGGCGGACGAAGGCCATCGTGGTGGCCACCTTCTGCTTGCCCGAGCCGCGCTTGACGTCGGCGAACCGCTCCGGACCGGGGATGGTCAGCCGCTTGGTGCTGGTCCGCCGGGACGGCAGGTAGCCGCCGAGCTGCTCGCGCCGCTCCTTGAGGTACTGGATCTCCTCGGACTTCTCACCCGGGTTGTAGTACGGCGGCAGGTAGGGGTTGTCCTCCAGCGCCTTGTCCGGGATGTCCAGGTAGAGCCGGTCGCGGAAGGTCTTCAGGTCCTCCAGCGTCAGCTTCTTCATCTGGTGGGTCGCGTTGCGGCCCTCGAAGTGCGAGCCGAGCGTCCAGCCCTTGATCGTCTTCGCCAGGATGACGGTGGGCTGACCGGTGTGCTCGGTGGCCGCCTTGTAGGCCGCGTAGAGCTTGCGGTAGTCGTGCCCACCCCGCTTGAGGTTCCAGATCTCGTCGTCGCTGAGCGGGTCGACCATCTTGCGGGTCCGCGCGTCGCGCCCGAAGAAGTGCTCCCGCACGTACGCGCCCGACTCCGCCTTGTAGGTCTGGTAGTCGCCGTCGGTCGTGGTGTTCATGAGGTTGACCAGCGCGCCGTCGGTGTCCGCTGCGAGCAGCGGATCCCACTCGCGGCCCCAGACGACCTTGATCACGTTCCAGCCGGCACCCCGGAAGAACGACTCCAGCTCCTGCATGACCTTGCCGTTGCCCCGGACCGGGCCGTCCAGCCGCTGGAGGTTGCAGTTGATCACGAAGGTGAGGTTGTCCAGCTCCTCGCGGGCGGCCACACCGATGGCGCCCAGCGTCTCCGGCTCGTCCATCTCACCGTCGCCCAGGAACGCCCACACGTGCTGCTGCGAGGTGTCCTTGATGCCGCGGTGCTGCAGGTACCGGTTGAACCGGGCCTGGTAGATCGCGTTCAGACCGCCGAGACCCATCGAGACGGTGGGGAACTCCCAGAAGTCCGGCATCAGCCGCGGGTGCGGGTACGACGGCAGCCCGCCGCCGGGGTGTGACAACTCCTGGCGGAACCCGTCGAGCTGGTGCTCGCTGAGCCGCCCCTCCAGGAACGCCCGCGCGTACATGCCGGGGGAGGCGTGGCCCTGGTAGAAGATGTGGTCGCCGCCGCCCGGGTGGTTCTTGCCCCGGAAGAAGTGGTTGAAGCCCACCTCGTAGAGCGAAGCCGAGCTGGCGAAGGTCGAGATGTGCCCGCCGACGCCGATCTCGGGGCGCTGCGCCCGGTGCACCAGCATCGCGGCGTTCCACCGGACGTACGCCCGGATCCGCCGCTCGACGTGCTCGTCACCCGGGAACCACGGTTCGCGTTCCGACGGGATGGTGTTGATGTAGTCGGTGGTGGTCAGGGGCGGAACCCCGACCTGGCGCTCACGGGCCCGCTCCAGCAGGCGCAGCATGACGTAGCGGGCGCGTTTGGCGCCGCGTTCGTCGATGACACCGTCAAGCGACTCGACCCATTCGCTTGTCTCGTCAGGGTCGATGTCCGGAAGCTGGCTCGGTAGGCCGTCGCTGATCACCGGGCGCTTGCGTTCCGTAGCCACAGGCGTTCCCTCGGTTGTGTGTGGGATAGGTCTCTAGCGCCATCCTGCCCCCTGGTGGCACCTGTCGTCACGTCTAGGGGCCCCTGACGCGACGCTCAACACAGGTACCCGCCGGTAACTTAGCGCGACGACGAGCTTTCGACCCTTGTTCTCGTTTCCTACCGTGGTGACATGTTCGGGCGACGAGTAGTTGTCGGCGGTGCACTCCTGGCGGTCGGGGTGCTCGTGGCGATCCCAGCGACCTGGGTGCTCCTGTCGGGTGATCCCGCCGTGCTCCCGATCATCGTCCTCACCCTGGCCGCAGCCGTCTTCGGCGCGGCCCAGTTGCGCGGCGGCCTGCGGGCACCTGCTGACCGGAGGGCGCGGCCCGTGCCCGGCCAGCGCCGCAGGCACGCGGACACAGGTATCCCGGCGACCTACTACGGGAGCGACTCGGGCGGCTGGGACTGGTCCGGCGGCGGTGGCGACTCCGGCGGTGGGGGTGGTGGGGACTCTGGTGGCGGTGGCGGCGGGTCCTGACCCGCTCGGGCAGAATGCGACGTATGCGCAGCGACGTCATCACCGTCCGGACCGGGTCCCGCCCGAGCGTCCACGACATCACCGCAGAGGCCCAGCAGTTCGTCTCCAGTGAGGGTGACGGCCTGCTGCACGTCTTCGTGCCACACGCCACCGCCGGCCTTGCGATCATCGAGACGGGCTCCGGCTCCGACGACGACCTGCTGACCGCCATCGACGCGCTACTGCCCACCGACGACCGCTGGCGGCACCGGCACGGCTCGCCCGGCCACGGCCGGGACCACGTGCTGCCGGCGTTCATTCCGCCGTACGCCACACTGCCGGTGCTCGGCGGCCGGCTGGCCCTCGGCACCTGGCAGTCCGTCTGCCTGGTCGACACCAACGGTGACAACCCCACCCGCCAGGTCCGCTTCTCCTTCCTCCCCGGCTGACCGCACCTGGCGCCGCCGTCACGCCCTCAAGATCCGCGCAACTTCCCTGAAAGTGCTGCCTCAACGCGCGCCGAGACAGCAACTTCCCTGATGTTGCGCGGATCTAGAGGCTTCGGTCGGGGGCCTCGGCGACCGGCCCCGTGCGTACGATGTGGCCGTGACGCAGGAGGTGGGTTCCGCAGCAGGTGGACCGGTGGATCGGGCTGGTCTCGCCGCCGATGTGCTACGCCGGATGGCCCACGTGAGCGACGCCCTGCGGCACCGGCAGGGCTCCGCGTTCGCCGAGTTGGGACTCACCCCGGCGGCGGCCCGGGCGTTGCGTGAACTGGACCCGGACCACCCGCTGCCCGCCCGTGACCTCGCCGGCCAGCTGGGCTGCGACCGGTCGAACGTGACGGTGCTGGTCGACAAGCTGGAGCAGGCCGGGTTGGTCGAGCGCCGCACCGACCCGGCGGACCGGCGGCAGAAGACGTTGGTGGTGACTGAGAAGGGGCGCGTCGAACGGGACCGGGTGACCGAGGTGATGTCTGACTCCCGACTCCTGTCGGGGCTGACCGACCGGGAGCTGAGCACCCTTCGTGACCTGGTGTGGAAGGTGTCCGACGGTGGCTGCCCGGAGCCCTGCGGGCCGGAGTGAGCCGACCCGCCCCAGCCGTGTCCCACTGGGCGAGGCGGCCTCCCGTCGGTAATGCTGTCCGACGTGACCACCCCGCAAGACCTCGACGACCGATTCCGGGAGACGCTGGCGGCGCTGCCCGCCGCGCAGCAACGGCGTGATCCCGCTGACCCGGTCACCGACGACGCCCCACTGACCGGCGCGCAGGTGCTGGACCTGTTCGACGCACAGGTGACCAGCCGGCAGCTCGACCTGGCCGGCCGCTGGCTGCGCAGCTTCGGGGAGGGCTTCTACACGATCGGCTCGGCCGGGCACGAGGGCAACGCCGCGGTCGCCGCCGCGCTACGTCCCACCGATCCGGCGCTGCTGCACTACCGCTCCGGCGCGTTCTACTGCCAGCGCGCCGCGCAGGCCGCCGCCGAGGCGACGCCGGCGGACGAGGCACAGTCGGCCGCCGACACGCAACCACCCACCGACACGCAACCAGCCACCGGCACGCAGCCCGTCGTGGACCCGCAGCGAGCCGTGGACCCGGGGCCCGCCGCCGAACCCGAGGCGGCCGACCAGTCCGAGCCGTCCGAGCCGTCCGGGACCGAGCCGCCCACCGGCGGGTTCGCGGCGTACGCGGACGCCGCCCGGGACGTGCTGCGCGGCATGGTCGCCTCCAGCCAGGAGCCGATCGCCGGCGGTCGGCACAAGGTGTTCGGCCGGGCCGACCTGGCCATCGTGCCGACCACCTCCACCATCGCCTCGCACCTGCCCCGCGCGGTCGGCATGGGACTGGCCGTGGAACGGCTGCGCCGGCTGGACAGCGCCGGGCGGCGTACCGGGGCGGGGGTCGGGGTCGGCAGCGGCGCGGGCGCCGCGCACGCTCCCTGGCCACCGGACGCGATCGTGGTCTGCTCGTTCGGCGACGCCTCGGTCAACCACGCCAGCGCCACCGCCGCCTTCAACACCGCCGGGTGGTACGACCACGGCAAGCTGCGCATCCCGGTGCTCTTCGTCTGCGAGGACAACGGGCTGGGCATCAGCGTCCGTTCACCGGAGGGCTGGGTCGAGGCGACCCTTCGGGCCAAGCCGGGTATCCGCTACTTCAGCGCGGACGGGGCCGACCCGGTGCAGACGTACGCGGTGGCGGCGGAGGCCGCGGCCTGGGTACGCCGTACCCGGCGGCCGGCCGTGCTGCACCTGCGCACCGTACGGCTGATGGGGCACGCCGGGGCGGACGCGGAGTCGGCGTACCGCAGCCCGGCCGAGCTGGCCGAGGACCTGGACCGGGACCCGGTGGCCGCCACCGCGCGGCTGCTCGTCGACGCCGGTGTGGCGACCGGCGAGGAGCTGCTGGCCCGGTACGACGAGACCGGCTGGCAGGTACGCCGGCTGGCCGAGGAGGTGCTGGGCGAGCCGAAGCTGGCCTCCGCGGCCGACGTGGTGTCGGCGTTGGCGCCCCGCCGCCCGATGCGGGTGGCGCGGGCGGTGGCCGACGCTGCGGCGCGGGCCAGCGGCCCGGGCGCGGGTGCCCGGGCGGAGGCGTTCGGTGGCAAGCCGCCGGAGCTGAGTGGGCCGATGACCCTGGCGCAGAGCATCAACGCGGCGCTCGCCGACGGGATGCTCGACCACCCGCAGATGGCGATCTTCGGTGAGGACGTGGCTGCCAAGGGCGGCGTGTACGGGGTGACGAAGGGGCTGCGCGACCGTTTCGGGGCGGCCCGGGTCTTCGACACCCTGTTGGACGAGACGTCGGTGCTGGGGTTGGGCCTGGGCGCGGGGCTGGCCGGGATGCTGCCGGTGCCGGAGATCCAGTACCTGGCGTACCTGCACAACGCCGAAGACCAGTTGCGCGGCGAGGCGGCCACCATGCGGTTCTTCTCGCAGGGGGCGTTCCGCAACCCGATGGTGGTGCGGGTGGCCGGGCTGGCGTACCAGGAGGGGTTCGGCGGGCACTTCCACAACGACAACTCGGTGGCCGTACTCCGGGATGTGCCTGGTCTGGTGGTCGCGGTGCCGGCGCGGCCGGACGACGCCGCGCCCATGCTGCGGACCTGCCTGGCCAGCGCGGCGGTGGACGGCAGTGTCTGCGTGTTCCTGGAGCCGATCGCGCTCTACCACACCCGCGACCTGTACGCCGATGGCGACGGGGAGTGGCTGGCCGGATACCCGGAGCCGGGGGCGTGGGTGGCCGGGCACGTGCCGATCGGGCGGGCCCGGGTCTACCGGATCGGTTCGGCGGACGACCTGACCATCATCACCTTCGGTAACGGGGTGCGGATGTCGCTGCGGGCAGCGGCCGTCCTCGCCGAGGAGGGGGTGGGCACCCGGGTGGTGGACCTGCGCTGGTTGGCCCCCCTGCCGGTGGCCGACATCATCCGGGAGTCCTCGGCGACCGGCCGGGTGCTGGTCGTGGACGAGACACGCCGGTCCGGCGGGGTCGGCGAGGGAGTGATCGCCGCGCTGGTCGACGCCGGATATGTCGGTGCCGCGCGACGAGTAGCGGCAGTTGACTCGTTTGTACCATTAGGTCCGGCAGCACGTCACGTACTGGTCTCCGCGGAAGCCATTACCGACGGTGCCCGTACGCTGCTGGCACGGTAAATTCCGTTCCACCCGGTGCGCCACTTGCGCGCGGACGCACAACTGTGTGGACTTTGCCTGACGGCGTCGCACCGACGCCGCGAGCAGGGACGAGATGAGGAGGCACGCGACAGTGAGCGCGACCGCTGGTCAGGCCGCCGACGGGGTACGCAGCCTGGCGGACCGGTTCGGAATCGAACCGGGGATGGTCGTCATGGAGATGGGGTACGACGACGACGTCGACCAGGATCTCCGAGACGCCCTGACCGACCGCTGTGGAGATCTGGTCGACGAGGACACCGACGAGGTGGTCGACGCCGTGCTGGTTTGGTACCGCGACGGCGACGGTGACCTTTTCGAGCTTCTCGTCGATGCCCTCGGCCCGCTGGCCGACAACGGGGTCGTGTGGCTCCTCACCCCGAAGGCGGGGCGTGACGGGCACGTCGAGCCGAGTGAGGTCGCGGAGTCCGCACCCACCGCCGGCCTTCAGCAGACCTCGACCGTCAACGCCGGCCGGGACTGGAGCGGCGCACGTCTGGTGCTGCGCCGAGGGGCCAAGGCCAAGAAGTAGCCCGTGCCGCTTCGCGCGCCCGGCGGTCCGCACCGCCGGGTGGCAAGCCGGTGCCGTTTTCGTGACCCGACCCGAGGAGAGTTCGCATGCCCATCGAGGTTGGTGCCGAGGCACCGGACTTCGTGCTGAAGGACCAGAACAACCAGGAGGTCCGGCTCTCGGGCTTCCGGGGCAGGCGCGTCGTCCTGCTGGTCTTCTACCCGCTCGCCTTCACCGGCACGTGCCAGGGTGAGCTGTCCGAGATACGGGACAACCTCGACGAGTACGTGAACGACGACGTCCAGGTGCTGACCGTCAGCGTCGACTCGGCCTACAGCCACAAGATCTGGGCTGACCGCGAGGGCTACCAGTTCCCCATGCTGGCCGACTTCTGGCCGCACGGCGGTGTCGCCCAAGCGTACGGGGTCTTCAACGACGTCGCCGGGTTCGCCAACCGGGGCACCTTCGTCATCGACAAGGCCGGCGTGGTCCGCTTCGCCGAGATGAACGGCCCGGGCGAGGCCCGCGACCAGCAGGGCTGGCGCAAGGCCATCGCCGCAGCGACCGTCTGACCGGGGTACGCCGTGCGCCCGGACCGGTGGCGGGCAAGGTAAGCTTGCCCACCACCGGCCCGCCGCACGGGCGATCCGGGCGCGTAGCTCAGTGGGAGAGCACCCGCCTTACAAGCGGGGGGTCGCAGGTTCGAAACCTGCCGCGCCCACCCCTCATCATGAAAACGGCAGCAGTACGTGCCCGCGAACGATCCCTGGCAGCTCAGCAGCGTGGCGTTCGGCGTGTCGAACTGCTGAGCTGTCAACCATCGACCGCGTGCTGACCCGGAGTCGACCCGCGCCCGGGTGATGACGCCCACTGCGCGCGCCGCCATGATGGGCGGGTGCAGGACACCGTCGCCGTCGCGTTGATCACCTCACTGTCCACATTGGCCGCCGCCGCCCTGACCGGGTTGGTCGGCGCGCTGAGCACCCGACGGCAACTGGCCCACCAGCTCGCCGTGGCCCGCCAGGAGAGCGTCGAACGGAGGGCGACGCGCCGGGAAGAGCTACGGCGGGACGCGTACGTCGGGTTCCTGAGCGCCTGCGACCAGGCGTACCGGCAGTTGGACCAGCGGTGGCTCGAAGCCGGCGGGAGTGAGCCGGTTTCGGGCTACGACGAGACGTACGCGGCGATGCGCGCCGTGGACGAGGCGTACAACCTGGTGTTGTTGGAAGGGCCGGCGGAGGTCGAGGCGGCGAGCCGGGCTGTGTTGACCAGCATCGGTGCGGAGCGCGTCGACCAGCGTCGGTTGGGCGAGGAGCCGGGCGGCGCGACGGCGCCCTTGCGTGAGCGCCATCGGGAGCGCTGGCTGGTCGCGATCGAGGCACGCACGAATCGCCGGATCTCGTTCGTCGATGCCGTTCGCTCGGTGCTGGATCGGGACGGGTGACGCTGCGTGCTGCAGCCGTTTCTCACCCACCAGCCCGGCGCGCTCGCCTGACGCGTCGATCGTCGCGCCACAGCGCGATCCGCCGGCGGCTCACGTACAGAACTGCGATCGTGACCAGCATGGTGACGAGACCCGTCCAGAGCCAGAACCGACCACCCACTCCGCCCGGCGGCTGCGCGTCGCGGACGCGTCCGCTGCGGATCACCTGGTCGGCGACGTCGACGGCGGTCACCTGGTCCGGTGCGGTCAACACGGTTCGCGGTGCGGTGGCGCCGGGCGTGAGCGCCAGCACGCGCACGGTGCGCACGCGCTGGTCGCTCGTGGGCGGGGCCGTCTGCTCCTCGAGCGGCAGGTCGGGGGCGAGGGGGTCGGGCTGATAGGCCGCCACCAGCGCCGACCCGTCAGGTGCCCAGCCGAGCAGCCGGATGGCGACGACCCCGGACACGGCGGGCAGGCGTAGTGGACCGACGTCCCGGCCGCTGGCGGGGTCGACCTGGCGCAGGGTCCACCCGCTGTCCGCCCGGCGGGAGGCCAGGGTCAGGTTCCTGCCGTCCGGACGCCACGCGCCCTTGCCGGCCAGCCATGTCTCGTCGGGCAGGGCGAACGAGGAGAGCTCACGGCCAGCCACGTCGGTCACCGCGACGGTGCGGCCGTACTGGTAGGCGAGCCGACCCGGGGCGGCGGCGACGGTCGAGCCGAAGCGTGCCTCCTGGGCGCCGGCGGCCAGTCTGGTCCAACGCTCCCCGCCGAGGGTCACCACGCTGAGCACGGTGGTGTACGTGGCCCCTTCGAACGCGACCGGTACGTCGTCACTGACCACCAGCGACCCGCCGTCAGCGGACCAGCCGACAGGTGTGCTCCAGACACTGCGGTCGACGGGCGACGTGAGTCGCCGGGTCCGGCCGGTGATCAGGTCGATGACCTCGACGCCCGGATCGTCCTGGGCCCCGTCCGGCTGGGCCACGTACCGGCCGTCGGGGGAGAGGTGGACCGACACGCCCGCCAGTGACTCCCCGCCCATCCGCATGATCCGGTAGCGGTCGGAGTCCGCGTCGACCACGCCGACCACGTTCACGTCGTTCCAACCGTGCAGACGCGGTGCCGGCCCGTCGAAGATGACTGACGCGGGACCGAGCCGGGGACGGTCGGTGACATGCAGCGTGCCGATCGGCGGCAGGGCGATGTGGTCGGGCAGCGCGGCGTTCGCGGCGGCGGCCGGGTCGAGGCCGGGGGTACGCGTCAGCGGCACCACGACGCCGGCCAACGCGAGCAGCAACAACGCCGCGGCGCCGACGCTCACGCGCCGCAGACGGTCGCGGCGGGCGGTGGCGAGAGCGCGCTCGTACACCGGGTAGGTGGGCACGTCCTCGGCGGTGGCACGCAGTGCGTCGCGGAGCCGGGCGGTCATCGTGTGCTCCTCTCCGCGGCGGCGTCGAGCAGGTCGGGAGCGACCGCTCGGAGTCGGCGCAGTGCGTCGTGGGCGTGGCGTTTGACGGTGCCGAGAGAGCAGCCGAGCAGGTCGGCGACCTGCGCTTCGGTGCGGTCCTCGTAGTAGCGCAGCACGATGACGGCCCGTTGGCGGGGCGTGAGGTGGCGCAGCGCGGCGGTGAGGGTCAGTCGTAGGGCGGTGGTGTCGGTGTGGTCGCCGCCGGCTCGTTCGGTGGGTTCGGCTTCGAGTCGTTCGGCGAGGCGTCGGCGTCGCCACCAGGAGACCTGTTGGTGGTACATCACGCGGCGGACGTACGCCTCGGGGTCGCCGTCGCGGATGCGCCGCCAGTGGCGGTAGGTGCGCGCCAGGGCGGTCTGCACGAGGTCCTCGGCGAGTTGATGGTCACCGGTGAGGAGGTAGGCGGTCCGGGACAGCGCCGGCGAACGCTGCACCACGAACTCGTGGAACGTCTCGGTCATGCCCACCCCCTCGGTGAGAAGAACGCCTCCCGTACGGCGGATGGTTGAGGCCCCCTGCCGAGCCGAGGACACCACCCGTCAGATTCGCGCAACTTCAGTGTTGTTGCTGCCTCAGCAGTCGGTGAGGCAGCAGGATCCCCGAAGGTGCGCGGATCTTGGGGCGGGGGAGCGGGACGGCTATCGTCGTCTGACGAGCATCAGGGGGAGCGTGGCGTGACACTGGCAGGCATCGGCGCGGTGCTGTTCGACATGGATGGCACTCTGGTCGACTCCGACGCCGCCGTCGAGCGGGCCTGGGAGCGGTGGGCCGTCGAATACACCGTCGACCCCGCTGCGGCGCTGGCGATCGCCCACGGCAGCCCCGCCGATCGGACCATCCGCCGGCTGCTGCCCGCGCTCGACGACAGCGCGGTCACCGCGGCTGCGGCGCGGCAGCTCTCGTTGCAGTACGACGACCTGTCCGACGTGACGGCCACCGTCGGGGCGCACGACCTGCTGAGCGCGCTGGCCCGTTTGGGGTTGCCCTGGGCGGTGGTGACCAGCGCGGACGCGCGACTGGCCGAGGCTCGGCTCGGTGCCGCCGGCATCGTCGCGCCGGTGCTGGTCACCGTGGAGGACGTGCGGGTGGGCAAGCCGGACCCGGAGGGCTATCTGCAAGCCGCCGCTCTGCTGGGCGTGCCCGTGGCGCGGTGCCTGGTGGTCGAGGACGCCGAGGTGGGGCTGCGGGCTGGGCGGGCGGCCGGTGCGATGACCGCCGCGCTGAAGGGCCTCGACGGCGATCTGCGCCTTGCCGACCTGGCGCAACTGGCACGCCACCTGCAGTCGACGCCGACGGCGCCCTGACCCGCCCGCCGGGTCACCGGAGTCGGGTGGCCAGCCACGGGAGCAGGGCGTCGGCCTGGGCCTGCTGAAACGCGCGGACGGTGGGGATGCCCTGCGGTGGCGGACGACGAGCGCCGTCGGCGAAGAACCCGGCCAATCCGGCGTACACGCCGGTGAGCGTCATCGGGTCGACCGCGGCGGTGATCGGCAGCCGGCGCAGCAGGGACTCGGTGTCGTGCCCGCCGTGCAGCCGGACGTTGACCAGCAGCAGCGCGGTGTCCAGCCAGGCCGGCCCCCGGCAGGCCCACGGCCAGTCGACGACGGTGACCGTGCCGGTCGCGTCGAGCAGCAGGTTGTCGGCCCGTACGTCCACGTGGCAGAGCGTGTCACCGGTCAGCGCGGCGATGCCGTGGTCGGCGGCGGCGCGCAGCTGGTCCAGGTGCTCCCGGGCCCACGGGTCCAGCACAGCCGGTGGGTCGGCGGCGATCCGGTGCCACCCGGCGAAGTCCTCGGCCAGCAGGTCGGCGGCGGTCGGCACGTGCGTCACCGGGCTCGGGGTGAGCACGGCGGCCATCACCTCCAATGCCTTCAGGACGCGGGTCAGCTCGTCGGCCCGCCACGGGGTGGCCGGGTGTCGACCGTCCACGTCGGAGAAGACCAGCGCCACCCACTCGCCGTCGTCGTGGCAGCCCAACAGGCGGGGCGTCGGTGCCGAGGCCGGCAGGGCGGCGGCCGTACGGGCCTCCGCCCGGTGCATTCCGGGGCTGTCCGGGTTCTGCGCCGGGCTGATCGCCTTGACGAACGCCCGCAGGCCGGTCGCGGTGCGGACCCGGTCCGCGGTGCCCGGCGAGTAGCCGCCCGGCTGGGACACCGCCTCGACCACCCGGTCGCCGATGATCTCCTGCACTGACGTCCGGACCCGCTCGGGCAGGTCCGTCCAGCCGATCCGGTTGGTGGTCTGCTGCGTCACCTACTCACCGTGCGCCCCGTCCACGCCGCCGGACAACCCATTTCCCCTCCGGTGGCCACCCCCTCCGGATTGTCGAGGTGGCCGTCGCTGACGTGAACTCGTCATCATGGCCGGGTCGCCCACGCCTGGCCGTCCCGCCGTGGCCAACCCGGTGGCGTGTCCGGGCGGGTTCTGCTGCACTGCCCGCTGGCAACGACGAAGGGGAGCGACTGTGGAATTGACGTTGACGCCGATGACGGCGCAGGAGCTGGCCCGGCTGCTGGTGTCGCTGGAGCAGGGGTACGCCGATGACCTGGTGGCGCACCGTGGGATGACCCCGGAGGCGGCCCTTGATCGGTCGAGCAGCCAGATCCGGGAGTCGCTGCCGGCGGGCGCGGCCACCGAGGGGGCGCTGCTGCGGATGGGCCGGGTCGGTGACACCGAGGTCGGCTGGATCTGGGTGACCCTGCCGACGGCCGCCGCCCCGGACCAGGCGTGGATCCACAACATCGAGGTGCACGAGGAGCACCGGGGACACGGGTACGCACGCCGGATGATCCAGCTCATCGAGGTCGAACTCGCCCAGCTCAAGGTGCCCGAGCTGGGTCTGAACGTGTTCGGGACGAACACCGTGGCGATCGGGCTCTACCGCAGTCTGGGCTTCGAGGTCACCTCACAGCAGATGGCGAAGCGGATCGACCCGGCGGGCTGAGGTCGGAAGCAAGGCCCAGGACGGTCCCCCCGGCAGGACTGTTCACCTGCCCAGCGGGAAACCGGCGCGGACCGCACCTGGGGAGGAGCGACGGATGACGCACGGTGCCGGACTGACCATCGGTGTGCTGGGCTCGTACGGTGGGCGAAACCTCGGCGACGAGGCGATCCTCACCGGCCTGCTCACCGATCTGCGTACGCAGGAACCGAATGCCCGGATCATCGTCTTCTCCCGTAATCCGGAGCACACCCGGGCCGCCCATCCGGACGTCGAGGCGGTGCCCTGGGAGGGCGTCAGCCGCACCGACTCCGCCCTGGTCCTGGCCCAGCTCGACCTGCTCATCCTGGGCGGCGGTGGCATCCTTTACGACCGGGAGGCTCGCCGTTACCTGCGGGTGGTCCGGGTCGCCCAGGAGCGGGGCCTGCCGCTGATCACGTACGCGGTGGGGGTCGGGCCGCTCAGCGACGGGGTGGACACCGGCATGGTCCGGGAGACGCTCTCCGGCGCGACTCAGGTGACCGTCCGTGACCAGGAGTCCCGGATGGTGCTGGAGGAGGCTGGCCTGCTCAACCCGATCACGGTCACCGCGGACCCGGCCTTCCTGTTGCAACCGGAGGAGTTCCCGGCGCACCTGCTGGCCGAGGAGGGTGTGCCGGTCGGCAAGCGCCTGGTCGGGATCAGCGTTCGGGAGCCGGGGCGGGCCGCCGAACGGCTGGACGTGGACGGCTACCACCGGCTGCTGGCCCAGATCGGTGACTTCCTGGTGCACCGGATCGACGCGTACGTGCTGTTCGTGCCGATGGAACGCGACGACATCCGGCACGCCCACGGCGTCCTGTCCCACATGGTCGCCGCCGAGCGGGGCCGGATCCTGCACGGCACCTACTCGCCGCAGCAGGTGCTCGGGCTGATGCGCCACTTCGACCTGGCCGTCGGCATGCGCCTGCACTTCCTGATCTTCGCGGCGATGGTCGGCACACCGTTCCTGCCCCTGCCGTACGCCGGCAAGGTCTTCGACCTGGCCCAACGACTCGGCGTGCCGGCCCTGCGCGGTGTCGAGCGGGAGGTCGAGGGGCCGCTGCTGGCCGAGGTCGACCGATTGTGGGACGAGCGGGAGCAACGCGCCGAGGCCACCGCCCGCCGGGTGGCGGAGGTGTGCGAGCAGGCGCGGGGCACCTCGGAGGTCACCCGTGGCGTGTTGGAGAGCCTGCGCAGTCAGGCCCTCACCCGGGTCTGACCTGGGCCGTCACACCGCCGGGCCGGTCCACCGGTAGCGCCACTCGCGGGCCTCTTCCCGGGCGGTCTCCAACTCGTAGATCTGCGCGTCGGCCAGCCCACCCGAGCCGATGTGGTGGTGGGTCAGCGGCGGACGGCCGTTGCTGTCCAGTTCGACGGTGATGGTCTGCCCGTCCGCCGTGCCGCCGACGAGAAGGATCTGCACGGATGAAGCCATGCGCCCATCCTGCCCGTAGTGCCGCCCGCCCGCAGCGGATAGCGGGGCAGCGGGGAGGCCCGCTTCGTGACTACGGTCGGCGGATGGAGCAGACGATCGATCCGACGCTCGGTCCGGTGCTCGCCCGCACCGCCGACGAACGCGCCGTCGAGGAGACGGCCCGGCACGCGGGTCACGCCGACATCCTGCGCGAGCTGACCGACGGCGAGTCCGGCGCGATCTGATCTCCGATCACGCCCGGGCGGCCTTTGACGGCGACGCGGTGAGCCCTGGGTGGGATGCGCCGGACCCGCAGGGGGCCGCCTATCCTGGGCGCGGGCGGCGACGAGGGGGAGCAGGTGCTGGTCATCCACGGGCTGTGGCTGCCCGGCGACAGCCCAACCGGCGGTCTCGCCGTCTGGGCCGAGGACAGCGCCGCGCCTTCCGCACCGACCCGTTCCGGTCGGTCACCCCGGGAACGCCCGCACCCCTTCGCCGCCGGGCACACCGACCTGGTCGCCGTCCTCGCCGACGCCGCCGAGCCGGCCCGCCCGGACACCGCGCTGCTCACCCTGCCCACCCGGGCCGGCGCGCCGACCGACTCACCCGAGCTGATCCGGACCGCCGTCGCACCCCCGACCCGCGGCCGGCTCACCCTGGCCGGGTGGCGGGTCCCCGTGCTGGTGTACGCCCCGGACGACGCGCTGCCGCTCCTGCGCGCCCTGGACGAACTCCCGGCGGTGCCCGGGGCCACCCTGCGTCACCTCGCCGAGCTGGCCGACTTCGCCGCCGACCTGGTGACCCGTGGCCGTGTCCTCCCCGGCGTCCGCACGACGGAGCCGAGCACACCGTCAGGCGCCGAAGCGCGGTCGGCCGCCGAAACGCCGTTGGAAGCCGGGGCGCAGGTGCCGGCGCTGGCGGTCTGGCGTCCCCTGCTGACCGGCACCGACGCCGCATGGGCCCGTTCGCTGGCGCTGGCCCTGCCACCAGCCGCCCGAGCCGTCACCACCACCGGGACCACCGGCCCGGTTGATGGTGAGCTGACCGCTGCCGACGTGGTCGCGGATGCGCTGGACGCGCTGACCGACGCCGCCGCGCGGGCCGCTCTGGCGACCACCACCCTGGCGCGTGGGCTGCGCCCGGGTGGCCCGGCACCGGCGTGGTTGGCCGCGCTCGCCGGGCCCCGGCGCGACTTCACCGTCGACCCGACCGCGTTGGCCACCCTGCGCGACGAGCTGGACAACTGGCAGCGCGACGCCGCGGGCGGCCCGGTGCGAGCCAGTTTCCGGCTGGTGGAACCGGCCCCCGACGAGGTCACCGAACCGATCCTGGCCACCCGCCCGGCGCCGACCGACGTCGTCCCGGCGTCTGTCGAGCCGACCGGCGGTGGGCGCTGGCGGTTGGAGTTCGGGTTGCAGGCCGCCGACGAACCCGGCCTGCACGTCGACGCCGGGCAGGTCTGGCGGGCGCCGCAGACGCTCGGCGGCCTGGCCGGTCGGACGAGCAGCCCGCAGGAGACGCTGCTCGCCGAGCTGGGCCGGGCCAGCCGGCTCTGGCCGGATCTGGACGCCGCGCTGCGGACCGCCGCCCCGGAGGCGATGGACCTCGACGTCGAGGGGGCGCACCGGTTCCTCAGCGAGGGCGCTCCGGTGCTGCACGCGGCCGGTTTCGGGGTGCTGCTGCCGTCCTGGTGGCAGCGCCCGTCGGCGCGGCTCGGCGCCCGGTTGCGTGCCCGCAGTCGCACCGCGCCCGGCACTGTGGGTGGCACCGAAGCCGGCGTCGGTCTGGACGCCCTGGTCGACTACCGCTGGGAGGTCGCCCTCGGTGACCATCCGCTGTCCGCCGACGAGTTGGCGACGCTGGCCGAGTTGAAGACCCCGCTGGTGCGGCTGCGCGGCCGGTGGGTGGAGCTGGACCCGGGGCGGCTCGCCGCCGGTCTGCGCCTGCTCCGTTCCGCGGGTGAGTTGACCGTCGCCGACCTGCTCCGCCTGGGGCTGGCCGACGGTGAGGCCACCGGGGCGCTACCGGTGCTGGAGGTGAGCGCCGACGGGGCGCTCGGCGACCTGCTCGCCGGTGCGGTCGAGCGCCGGCTCACCCCGCTGGATCCGCCGCCGAGCTTCGTGGGGACGCTGCGGCCGTACCAGCAGCGTGGGTTGGCGTGGCTGGCCTTCCTGCGCTCGCTCGGGCTGGGTGGTGTGCTCGCCGACGACATGGGGCTGGGCAAGACCGTCCAACTGCTCGCACTGCTCGCCGGGGACCCACCGGAGGCCGGCCCGACCCTGCTGGTCTGTCCGATGTCGCTGGTCGGCAACTGGCAGCGGGAGGCGGCACGGTTCACGCCGACGCTGCGTGTGCACGTACACCATGGGGCGGAGCGGGCGCGGGGGGCGGAGTTCACCGCGGCAGCGCACGGCGCGGACCTGGTTCTCACCACCTACTCGGTGGCGGCCCGCGACGCCGTCGACCTGGCCGGCATCGACTGGCACCGCGTGGTGGTGGACGAGGCGCAGGCCATCAAGAACGCGTCGACCCGGCAGGCCGAGGCGGTCCGCGCGCTGCCGGCCCGGCAGCGGGTGGCGGTGACCGGTACGCCGGTGGAGAACCGGCTCGCCGACCTGTGGTCGATCATGCAGTTCGCCAACCCGGGTCTGCTCGGCCCGGCGGCGACGTTCCGCAAGCGGTTCGCCGAGCCGATCGAGCGGCACGGCGATGCCGAGGCAGCCGAGCGGCTGCGCCGGATCACCGGCCCGTTCGTGTTGCGCCGACTCAAGACCGACTCGTCGATCATCTCGGACCTGCCGGAGAAGCTGGAGATGGAGGTTCTCTGCAACCTCACCGCCGAGCAGGCCGCCCTGTACCGGGTGGTGGTCGACGACATGCTCACCCGGATCGAGACCAGCGACGGCATCGAGCGACGTGGCCTGGTGCTGGCCACCATGACCCGGCTCAAGCAGGTCTGCAACCACCCGGCGCAGTTGCTCCGCGACGGCTCGGCGCTGGAGGGCCGCTCCGGCAAGCTTTCCCGGCTGACCGAGATCGTGGAGGAGGTGCTGGCGGCGGGGGAGCGGGCGTTGCTGTTCACGCAGTACGCCGAGTTCGGTGCGATGTTGCGCGGTCACCTGTCGGCGCGCTTCGGCCGGGAGGTGCTGTTCCTGCACGGCGGCCTCGGTAAGGCGGAGCGGGACGCCATGGTGCAGCGCTTCCAGTCGGCGGACGGTCCACCGCTGTTCGTCCTCTCCCTCAAGGCCGGTGGCACCGGGCTCACCCTGACTGCCGCCAACCACGTGGTGCACGTGGACCGGTGGTGGAACCCGGCGGTGGAGGACCAGGCCACCGACCGGGCGTTCCGGATCGGGCAGCGCCGACGGGTGCAGGTTCGCAAGTTCGTCTGCGCCGGCACTGTGGAGGAGAAGGTCGCCGCGATGATCGCCGACAAGCGTGCCCTCGCCCAGCGGGTGGTGGGCACCGGCGAGCAGTGGATCACCGAGCTGTCCACCGGCCAGTTGCGCGAGCTGTTCGCCCTGGAGGCCGGGGCGGTGGTGGAGTGATGAGCGAGCGGAGCGAGCGAACCATCAGACACAGCAGCGTTGTGCCTCGCGGCAGCGCGGAGCGCAGCGGAGCTCTGGCGTGAGCACCGACAGGTTCGCCGACTACGGCCGCCCTCGCAAGGTCGACGGGGGTCTGCGGGCGCGCAGCGCCCGGGGCGCGATCGGCCGGTCCTGGTGGTCCCGGCGTTTCCTGGAGGTGCTGGAGTCGTTCGCGCTCGGCACCCGGTTGACCCGCGGCCGGTCGTACGCGCGGGCCGGTCAGGTGCTCTCGCTCGACATCACACCCGGGCTGGTCAGCGCGGTGGTGCAGGGCTCCCGGCCGCAGCCGTACCAGGTGTCCATCGCGCTGCGGCCGTTCCCGGCGGCGCTCTGGTCCCAAATTGAGGAGGAGTTGGCCGGGCAGGCGTTCTTCAGCGCCCGGCTGCTCGCCGGGGACCTCCCCGACGAGCTGGAGGAGCTGTTCGTCGCCGCCGGCGCGCCGCTCTTCCCGGCCGCCGTGGACGAGCTGACCCAGCGGTGCAACTGCCCCGACTTCGCGGTGCCGTGCAAGCACCTCGCGGCGACGTTCTATCTGCTGGCCGAGGCCTTCGACGCGGACCCGTTCGAGCTGCTGCACTGGCGCGGACGGTCCCGCGCCGAGCTGCTCGCCGAGCTGCGCGCCCGTCGGGTGCAGGCCACCGGCGCCGTCCCACAGCCCCAGCCGGTCCTCGCGGTGTCCGAACCGGACACCGACCAGTCGACGGTGGACGTCGCGGCCCCGGTCGGCGCGGCCCGCGCGCTCGCCGGGCTGTCGACGACGCCGCTACCGGAGGCGGCTGACCGGTTCTGGCTGCCGCCGGTGCCGTTGCCCGATCGGCCGCCGCGACTGGCGACCGGTCCCGACCTGCTGCTACGCCAGCTCGGGGCGCCAGCCCCAGCCATCGGCGGGCCGGGACTGCTCGAACGGCTACGCCGCGCGTACCGGGCGTTCGGCCCGGGCGAGCGGTGAGCCGTCACGTCCAGCGGCGGCGGAACCGCCACATGATCGCGGCGTTGACCACGAGCACCACCGCGCAGATCGCACCGGTCATCCGACCGGCGAACACGGCGATCGCCGGCAGCGACGCCCACAGCACGATGGTCAACAACATCAGATAGCGGCCCCTGCGGGCCCGGACCCGGTGGTCCAGCCGGGCGAAGAAGGCCGGGTCACTCTCCCGGAGCTGACGGGTGATCTGGTCGAACCTGCGCTGATCCTCTTTGCTGAGCATGGCGCTGCCTTCCCCTCACGCGTTCAGCGGTTCCGCGGCATACCCGCTGCGGCAGCGGCTCACGCTCGACCGCCGCTGCTACTTTTCCTCCACGTGAGGGCACCTCATGTAAGGCTTATCTGAACCTTAAGTTTGTCTGTGGTGGTGAACGGCGCGGAAAGTGTCGCGTACTGCCGTGTGGTCCGTTCCGTGCCCGGCTGCCGCGCGTACGCCCTGCTGGGGAGGTCCGCGCCGGTGCCCGGTCAGACATTGGTCGCCGACGTCGTACTGAGCGCTGTCTTAAGTGCCCTCACGAGGGTGATCGGCCCACCTTGAAGGCCCATGGGGCCTTGGTTACCTTGCCGTAGCAACCCCCTCAGGCAACAGTCGCCGCACCTGCCGCACCTGTCCGGTCGCAGCTTCCGGCGCTCATCAGAAATCGGGATTGGTACATGGCCGACCAGAATGTGCCACCACGTCGACCGCGGGACGACCGCGGTTGGGACGGACGCCAGCACCACAACGCGGACGGTTACGGCGACCCCAACACGCCCGCGCCCTACGGGTACGACTCGCCCCACCCCTACCAGGGCGGCTACCCGGCGCAGGCCGACCCGCGTGAGCAGTACGGCGAGGCTTACCCGCCCGCCGGGCACCCCGCCCCCGCCCCGCGCGGGCCGCAGTGGGTCGGCCCGGAAGGGCTCGGACGCCCGGCCCCGGCGCGGCCCGCCGGCAGCGGACTGCCCACCCTGGACGATGACGACGAGCCGGGCCGCAAGGTCGGCCGGCGCAAGGCCATGGTGGCTCTCGGCGGCACCGCCGCCGTCGTCGCCGGTGGCGCGGCGCTCGCCATGACCCCGCAGATCCGCGGCCTCTTCGGTGACGAGGCGGCGGCCGGTGACGCCACCGGCAGCACGGTGACCGACGGCACCGCGGCGCGGCCCAGTGGCCAGCAGCCCAGCACGGTGCGTACCTACACCGAGCAGAACGAAAGCTACATGGGCTCCCGGGCCGGCGAGGCGCTGAAGAAGAACGCGCCGGCCGGTGGACGGAGTTTCTCCGGGCCGGCCGCCGCCGCCGCGGCGACCCAGGTGACAGTGAAGACGGTGCTGGCCAAGGATCCGATCCTGCACCTGGCCCGGCGGACCACCTTCGGGCCGACGCCCGCGGTGATCGCCGACATCAAGAACCAGGGCATCGACGCCTGGATCCGCGCCCAGATGGACCCGGAGAAGATCGCGCCGAGCAAGGCCGAGCTGAAGCTCGCCGAGCTGCCCACCCAGAAGCTCAACGTGCAGCAGTTGCGCGCCCAGCGGGACCAGCTCAACGAGCAGGGCGCCCAGCCGGAACGGGAGATGATCGACGCCACCATCGCCCGGCAGATCTGGTCGAAGCGCCAGCTGTTCGAGGTGATGGTCGACTTCTGGAACGACTTCCTGCACGTCGCCGCCGACTTCGACGGTGGCGAGGCGTACCGCAACTCGTTCGACCAGGACGTGGTGCGCAAGTACGCGCTGGGCAGCTACCCGGAGATGCTGGTCGCCGCGAACAAGCACCCCGCGCTGCTGATCTACCTGAACCAGAAGGACTCCCGCAAGGACGCGATCAACGAGAACCTCGCCCGGGAGAACCTCGAGCTCTACTCGGTGGGCGTCGACGGCGGCTACAAGGAGCCGGACGTGCGCCAGGCGGCCATGCTCCAGACCGGCCGCGGCATCGACAAGGACGGCAAGTACGTCTTCAAGCCCGAGCAGCACTACGTCGGCAAGGTGAAGATCCTCGGCTTCACCCACGCGAACAACTCGACGGACCCGAAGAAGGCCGACGCGGCGATCGACGCGTACATCACGTACATCGCGCTGCACCCGTCGACCGCGAAGTACGTCGCGCAGAGCCTGGCGACCCGCTTCGTCTCGGACACCCCGCCGAAGTCCCTGGTGGACCGGCTGGCCAAGATCTACATCACCAACAACGGCCTGATCAAGCCCGTGCTGATGGCGATGTTCTGCTCCTCCGAGTTCTGGGCCGGCGTGGGCCAGAAGGTGCGCCGGCCGATGGAGTACCTGGTCGCCACGTACCGCACCCTGGGTGTCTCGCCGGACGCGTCGCCGAAGCACAACAACGGTGACAGCAAGCGCACCCCGTACGCCCGCGGCCTGCGGCAGATCCACGACAAGCTGCGCGAGCTGGGTCACTACCCGATGGGTCATCCCACCCCGGACGGCTACCCGGACGTCTACGTCGCCTGGACGTCGGCCGGCACCATGGTCAACGGCTGGAACGAGGCGGGCGAGGTCCTCGCCGGCTACCGCACCGCCTTCACGTACACGGCGCCGGAGAAGCTGGTCGCCAAGCCGCCGGCCACCGCCGGGGCGTACGTGGACGCGCTCTCCCAGCGGCTGGTGGGCCAGAAGCTGAGCACGCGGGAAAAGAATCTGATCCTCGGCGTGGCCGGCGTGCCGGCGACCGCCAAGGTCGACGCCACGTTCAACGGGGCCATCACCGCCGTCGCGCGGGCGATCCTCGCTTCCCCCCAGCACCACCTCCGGTGAGGCACCCGATGGAGAAGACTGTGTACAACTCTTTCCCCCTGCACCCCGAATGCCCCGACGTGCGCCGGCTGGCCGACAACCCGGCCGAGGCGTTGCTGCGCGCGGAGGCGGACATCGTCGCCGCCGAGAACGCCGCGGAGCTCGACCGCTACCGCACGCTGGAGAACCTGGAGGAGGCCCAGCAGGACGGTCGTGGCGTCACCCGGCGTACCTTCGTCGCCGGTGCCGCGGCCACCGCCACCGCCCTGGCCACCGCCCAGTTCGTCACCACGTCGGCGTCGTTCGCGGCGACCAAGACGGGCACCCTGATCCACGTCTTCCTCTACGGCGGGCTGGACGGGCTGAGCCTGATCGCACCGAACAACGACCCGGTGCTCGCCAAGGCCCGCCCCGACCTGCTGCTCGGCAACGATTCGCTGGCCCTGGGCCGCGGCTTCAAGCTGACCAGCGCCTTCAAGCCGTTGGAGAAGTGGCTCGGCGCCGGCCAGTTGGGCTTCATCCCGGCGGTCTCGGACGAGCGGCTGTCGCGCAGCCACTTCCAGGCCGCGGACGCCTGCAACCTGGGCGGGCTGCCCAACGAGACCGGCGGTCGCGGTTGGCTGGACGGTCTGGTCGACAACCTGGGCAAGGGCACCGCGTTCCGCAGCGTCGGCATCGGCAGCACCCTGCCCCGCTCGCTGGTGGGTAACAACGGCGCGATCTCGCTGAACAACATCGGATCGTTGCGGCTCAACGGTGACGAGCGGTTCCGGGCCGCCACCGAGAAGGCCATCAAGGGGCTGTTCACCGGGATCAACCACCCGGTCGAGGAAGCCGTGCAGGAGGGCATGGGCGCGCTGGCCACCGCCCAGAAGCTCGCCGCCAAGCCGTACCAGCCCGTCGAGGGCGTCAAGTACGAGGGCGTCGGCAACGCGTTCAAGCAGCTCGCCCAGCTGATCAAGGGCGGCGCCAACGTCCGGGTCGCCACCGTCGGCATGGGTGGCTACGACACCCACGAGAACCAGGGCACCAGTGCGGGCGGCCAACTGCACCGCCGGTTGAACGAGCTGGCCAGTGCCATGGCCGCGTTCTTCACCGACCTCGGCCCGCAGGCCGCCGACGTGACGATCATGGTGTCCAGCGAGTTCGGCCGTCGGGTCGGCTCCAACACCGGCGGCACCGACCACGGGCACGGCGGGGTTGTCACTTTGCTGTCCGGCAAGAAGCTGGCCGGCTCGCTGCTCGGCACCTGGAACGGCCTGGACAAGCTGGACTCCGGTGACGTGCCGGAGTACAACAACATGTTCAACGTCTACGGCGCTGTGGCTCAGGGCCGGTTCGGGCTCACGAACGCGGAGGTCGAGAAGGTCTTCCCCCGCCAGAAGTACGCCCCGATGAAGCTGTACGCGTGACGTACCCGCACACCCACGCCGCCGGCCGTCGTACCGGGACCTCGTCCCGGCACGGCGGCCGGTCGGCTGCGCCCGTACCCCCGCAGATCCCGGACCGGCGCGGACCCGGCGGCCGGCGGCTGCTGGGCGTGCTGCTCCTGGTCGGCCTGGTCGCCAGCGTGCTGCCGTGGTGGCTGGGCACGTCCGCCGGCTCGTTGAAGACCACCGCGGCGACCGTCACGGCGGCGGGCCGGATCACCGGGCTGATCGCCGGCTACCTGCTGCTGGTGCAGGTGCTGATGATGAGCCGACTGCCGGTGCTGGAACGGTGGATCGGCGGCGAGCAGACGGCCCGCTGGCACCGGGACATCGGTGCCACCCTGCTGGTCACCGTGCTGGCGCACGTGTCGCTGATCCTCGTCGGCTACGCCGACCTGCGTAAGCAGTCGGTCCTCGCCGAGGTCGGCACGTTGCTCGGCGAGTACGAGGACATGGTCTCGGCGTTCGTCGCCGCCGGCATCATGATGCTGGTCGGGTTCAGCAGCATCCGGGTGATCCGGCGGGCGTTGCCCTATGAGATGTGGCACCTGCTGCACCTGTCCAGCTATCTGGTGCTGCTGCTCGGCTTCGGCCACCAGTTCACCCACGGCGCGCAGCTGTACCGGCCCGGCCCGGTGCGCACCGGCTGGATCGCGCTCTACCTGCTGGTGGTCGCCGCCCTGCTCTGGGGTCGCGTGATCGCGCCGCTGGCGTTCAACCTGCGCTACAAGCTGCGGGTCGCCGACGTGGTCGCCGAGAGCCCGGACACCATTTCCGTCTACCTCACCGGGGAGCGGCTCGGCCGGCTGGCGATGCTCGGCGGCCAGCACTTCCGGTGGCGGTTCCTCACCCGGGGCTGCTGGTGGCAGTCGCACCCGTTCTCCGTCTCGGCCGCCGCCAACGGCCGCTGGCTGCGGGTCACCGTCAAGGTGGTCGGCACCCACACCGCCGACCTGCGCGACCTGGAGCCGGGCACCCGGGTCTGGGCCGAAGGTCCGTCGGGCACCTTCACCGCCGCGCACCGGGTCCGCGAACGGGCCCTGCTGATCGCCGGCGGCAGCGGCATCACCCCCATCCGGGCGATGCTGGAGGAGCTGCCCCCGGGTGCGGCCCTGATCTACCGCGCGAGTACCCCGGCCGACGTGCTGCTCAGCCGCGAGCTGGACTGGCTGGCCCAGGAGCGCGACACCTCCGTCTGGTACGTCATCGGCTCCCGCGACGACCCCGGCCCCCGCCAGTTGATGAGCCCGGACGGGTTGCGTCAGCTGGTGCCCGACGTGGCCCGCCGCGACGTCTACCTGTGCGGGCCACCCGGGCTGGTGGAACAGTCGGTGCGCGCGCTGCGCCGAGCCGGCGTGCCCCGACGGCAGATCCACCTGGCCACGTTCGAGTTGTAGGAGAGGCATCCCATGCGTCGCGCGTTCCTCGCGATCACCGGTCTGGCCGCCAGCACCACCGCGCTGGTGGTGTTCAAGGGCTCGACGAGCGCCACCCCGGTCGCCCAGAACCTGCCGACCGCCCAGCCGGTCAACCCCGCCGGGCCGGGCACCGATCCCAGCGCCGCCCCGGACGCGCCGGGTGCCGACCCGGCGGGCGTAGCGCCGACGTCATCAGCCAGCGCGGGGCCGTCGACGTCGCCCAAACCCGGCAAGACCACCGCCCGCCCGTCTGCCACCAGGACGACGAAGGCCCCCAGCGCCCCGCGGACCACCAAGGCGCCCCAGTCGACCACCCGCCGGGTCACCGGCGCCGGCTTCGACGCGAAGGACGGCAGCGAGAACTACGGGTACGTGCAGGTGCAGATCGTGGTCTCCGGTAACCGGATCGTCGAGGCCGTCGCACTGTCGCTGCCCACCGGGGGTGAGTCCGACATCCACAGCGGCGACGTCAGCAACCGCTACGACGGCACCGGCGGCGAGGTGGTGCAGAAGCAGAGCGCCAACCTCAACACCGTCTCCGGCGCCACCGAGACCAGCAACGCCTACAAGCAGTCCCTGCGGTCCGCCATCGAGCAGGCATTCTGACGTGCCGGCCGCGCTGACCCGACCCGGGCTGTGCCGGGTCGAACAGATCATGGGTACGGCGATCACCCTGGATCTCGCCGACGACCTGCCACCGGCGGCACTGCGCGAGCTTGCGGACCAGGTCTTTGCCTGGATGCGTGAGGTGGACGCCCGGTTCAGCACCTACAAGCCGGACAGCGAGGTGGGCCGCTTCGACCGGGGTGAGGTGCTGCTCTCCGAGGCGTCCGCGGATCTGCGGTTCGTGCTGGAGGCCTGCGCCGACCTGTGGGGCGCCACCGACGGGTTCTTCGACGCGTACGCCACCGGGCGGCTCGACCCGTCCGGTTTCGTCAAGGGCTGGGCGGCCCAGGTCGCCTCGGACCGCCTGCTCGCTGCCGGTGCCGCGAACCACTGCGTGAACGCCGGCGGTGACGTGCGCGTACGCGGGCTCTCGCCGTCGGGGGAGCCCTGGCGGATCGGCATCCGGCACCCGTGGGACGCGATGTCGACCTGCCTGGTGCTCACCGGAACCGACCTGGCCGTGGCCACGTCCGGCGTGTACGAGAGGGGCCGGCACGTGCTGGACCCGCGCCGGGGCGCGCCGGCCAGCGGGTTGCGCTCGGTGACAGTGGTCGGCACCGACCTGGGGGTGGCCGACGCGTACGCCACCGCCGCCCTGGCCATGGGGACCACGGGTCTGGGCTGGCTGGACCGTCTGGACGATGACCACACCCACGCCGTCGTCACCGACGACGGCCGCCAGTACTACTCCGCCGCCATCCCGCTGACCGACTAGACGCGGGCCCTAGCGGACCGGGCGGTGGGTGCCGGCCGGGCGGGACCCGGTGGGGCGTGGGCGGCCGGGGCGCGATCCGGACGGTCGGGTGCCGGCCCAGCGGTGTCGTGGGTGGTTGCGCCGGGGCGGCTCGGTGCCGCCGGGATGAGAGGCTCTGTCGTCCGTGGACATCGTTCCCCCGTTCGTGGCGCGCGTTCGCGCCGTCCCCCTGTCAACGAGGACCGGCGCTCCGGCGACGCTGTCGGGCACCGGATGGAATCGTCGACCGGGCCTGTTTCACATGCCTCGTCGGGGCAGGGGCAGGTGACCGGGGAGCAGGTCGGGGGTGAGCGTCACCCCGGTGGCGCGCAGCGCCCCGATCAATGTGTTCTGCACGAGGTACGAGTCCGGGAGTTGCCAGCGGGCCTGCTCGGGGGCGACCGCCCAGCGCACAGTGCCCTCGGGCAGCCGGGTCGGCGGCGCGGGGATCCACGAGCCCGGGCCGTGCCGGACCACGTGGAAGCAGTGCTCCAGCTCCGGTCGGAGCGGGTCGCCGGGGCGGACCAGGAACATCCACCGCCCGGTGGGAGTGACCAGCACCGGCCCGCGTACGCCGGTGCCGGCGGGGTGGATCTGCACCGCGTCGAGCACGTGCCGGCCGAGGTGGGCGGGCACCTCCAGCACGTCGAAGGCCCGGCCGGTGGGCAGCAGCACCCCGTGCGGGCGGCTGCGCCACCAGGTCGCCACCCGGGCCGGGTCGGCGCTGGCAGCCAGCTCCCAGTTCTCCAGGGCGGGGTGGCAGCCCACCGTGGGACAGCCGGCCCGGCCGCAGACGAAGCGACTGCGGGCCAGGCAGGCACCCGGGGTCACCTCCCAGCCGTGTGCGGCGTACCGCATGGCGACCCGGCGCAGCCGGACCCGTTCCAGCGGCGACAGTTCGGCCACGCGCGGTGCGACATTTCCCCACATGTGTGCCATCTCCCCTCTTCTGGCCCGGCGGTCGCCAGGTCGCATGTCGAGCACCGTCACTGCCGTAACCCACGATCGTTGAGGTTGACGAACGGCTCGTGCAACTTGCACGAAAAGTACGAGGACTGGCTGTACGGCTGACGTACATCGTGTGCGACCAGCGAAAACCTGAAAGTGAACGACAGTCGCCGCACCCGCGGACATCGCCTCGACTCAATGGGTCCTGGGCGGCAGGGGAGGATGGGCAGATGGACGAGCTACCCATAGGACGGCGAGTGGCCTACTGGCGGGGGCGACGCAAGATGTCGCAGCAGGTCTTCGCCGACCGGCTCGGCAAGTCCAAGAGCTGGGTGGACAAGGTCGAACGCGGCGTCCGTCGACTGGACAAGTTCTCCGTCCTGTACGAGATCGCCGACATCCTCCAGGTGGACGTCCAACTGCTCATGGGCAAGGACCCGGAGCGCCGCACCGACGCGCTGAACTGCATCGACCAGATCGAGGTGCAGGAGATCCGGGCGGCGCTGGAACGCTACGACTCGATGAGCGCGTACTTCGACGCGGCGCCCTCCCCGCCGCCGCTGGACGACATGCGCAAGGCCGTCAACCACGCGTGGCTCACCTACCAGTACGGCCGCTACGGGATGCTCACCCGGGCGCTGCCCAAGCTGCTGCGCGACGCACAGGCGGCCGACGCCGCGTACGGCGGTGAGCGGGCCCCCGAGGCGGCCCACCTGCTCGGGCAGGTCTACCAGATCGCCTCGTCGGTGCTGCGCAAGCTCGGCGAGTGCGAGCTGGCCTGGCTGGCCGCCGACCGGTCGATGGCGGTGGCCCAGCGGGCCAACGACCCGCTGCTGGCCGGGATCGCCACCACCCGCGTGTGCGCCGCCCTGGTCGCGATGGGCCGGGCCCGTCCCGCGCTGGAGTTGAACGTCCAGATCGCCAACCGGCTGGCACCGGGCGGCAGCAACGAGGTCTCCCCGGCCCGGCTGTCCGTCTACGGGATGCTGCTGCTCCAGGGTGCGATGGCCGCCTCCCGCATCGGTGACACGGCCAGCGTCGACGACCTGATCAACTGCGCGCAGGAGGCCGCCACCCTGCTCGGCGGCGACCACAACCACTACTGGACGTCGTTCGGCCCGACGAATGTCGAGCTGCACCGGGCCGCCGCCGCGGTGGAGCTGGGCGACGGCGGTCGGGCCGTGGAGGTGCACCAGCTGCGCATCGCCGAGCCCTCCTTCAACGCGCTGCTGCCCGAACGTCGCGCCCACCACCTGCTCGACATCGCCCGCGGGTACGCCCAGATCGGCGACGTGGCGAACGCCGGCGAGATGCTGCTGCTCGGTGATCGACTCGCTCCGTCCGAGATCCGTTGCCGTCCGATCGCGCACGAGGTGATGTCGGACATCCTGCGTCGCACACGTGGTGCGCCGCCTTCTCCGGTAGCGGAGTTGGCTGAGCACATGGGAGTAGGGGTATGAGCGCGGAGCCGGCTTGATGGCCGGCCCACCGTGCACCAGCGGGCACCGCGAGGTGCTCTACGTCATCGCCTGCGGTTCGCCGTTGGCACGGCACGTCGGCCGTCTGGTCGACCTTGCCCAGCAGGATGGTTGGGACGTCTGCGTGGTCACCACGCCGGACGGCGCGAAGTTCGTCGACCAGTCGGCACTGGTTCGGCAGACCGGCCACCCGGTGCGGACGCACTACAAGAATCCCGGTGACCCGGACGTGCTGCCGCCCGCCGACGCCATGATCGTCTGCCCGGCCACCGTCAACACGGTCAACAAGTGGGCGGCCGGGATCACCGACACCCTCGCGCTCGGGCTGCTGATCGAGGCGCAGGGCAAGGGCGTCCCCATCGTGGCGGTGCCCTACACCAATGCGGCGATGGCCTCCCACCCGGCGTTTCGGGCCGGGGTGGCCCGCCTGGCCGAGTGGGGTGTCACGGTGCTCTTCGGTGATCACGTGATCGCCCTGCACCCGCCGGGAACGGGGGAGCAGCACCTGCCCGCCTTCCCGTGGGCGAAGCCGCTGGCCGCGCTGCGCGCCGTCTCGGTGACCGCAGCCTAGCGCTCCCGGCAGGGCTCCCAGTCGGCGCGGCCGGGCCGGGCGTCGCCGCCCCACGGTCCCCGCGCCGGTAAGCTGGGCCGCCGTGAGCACAAGCGGATCCGCGCCGACGGTGACCGACGTCGTGGCCGAGCTGGAACGGCGCTATCCGCCGGTCTGGGCCGAAGAGTGGGACCGGGTGGGCCTGGTGCTCGGTGAGCCGTCCGCCCCGGTGCGCCGGGTGCTCTGCGTCGTCGACGTGGTGCCCGAGACGGTCGCCGAGGCGCTGGCCGCCGACGCCGACATGATCATCGCGCATCACCCTCTGCTGCTGCGCGGGGTCTCGTCGGTCGCCCCGACGACCTTCAAGGGGCGGATCATCCACCAGCTGATCCGGGCCGGGGTGGCGCTCTACGCGGCGCACACCAACGCCGACGTCGCCTCCCCGGGCGTTTCGGACGCCCTCGCTGCCCGGTTCGGGCTGACCGGGCTGCGCCCGCTGCTGCGCCCCGCGCCCGGCTCGCCCGCCCACGGCGACGACCGGGGCTTCGGACGGATCGGCGAGCTGCCCCACCCGATGACCCTCGCCGAGCTGACCCGGCACGCCGCCGCCGTGCTTCCGGTCACGTCCTGGGGAGTTCGCGCCGCGGGGGATCCCGGGCGTATGGTTCGTACCCTCGCCGTCAGCGGCGGGTCGGGGGACAGTTTCCTCGGCGCCGCGACCGCCGCCGGGGTGGACGCCTTCCTCACCGCCGACCTGCGGCACCACCCGGCCGGCGAGCACCTCGCCGCCGATGGTCCCGCCCTGATCGACGCCGCCCACTGGGCGACCGAACGACCGTGGCTGGACGACCTGGCCGCCCTCCTCCGGGAGGCGCTGGGCGTCGAGACGCTGGTGTCCGACCTGGACACCGATCCGTGGACCGTGCACGCCGCCGCACCCGTTGTGGACGACAAGGAGCCCGACCGTGAAGGCTGACCCTCAGGTGCAGCGCCGCCTGCTCGACCTCCAGGCGATCGACACCAACCTCGCCCAGCTCGCCCACCGCCGGCGGACGCTGCCCGAGCGGGCCGAGCTGGAGTCGCTGGCCCGGGAGTTGTCGTCGCTGGAGGACGAGCGGGTCCGCGCCCAGGTGGCGGTCGACGACCTCGACCGGGACATCGCCCGGCTGGAGAAGGACGTCGAGCAGGTCCGGGTCCGTAAGGAGAAGGACGAGAACCGGCTGGCCGCCGGCACCGGCCCGGCCCGGGAGCTGGAGGCCCTCCAGCACGAGCTGGTCTCGCTGAACCGGCGCCAGGGTGACCTGGAGGACGCCGAGCTGGAGCTGATGGAGCAGCGGGAAACCGCGCAGGGCGTACTGGACGGCGTGGAGCAGCGGCTGGCCGACACCCGCGACAAGCGGGCCGCCACCGAGCAGCGCCGCGACGAGGCGATGGCCGAGATCGCCAAGGAGGAGGAGTTCAAGCGCGGGGCCCGTCAGCCCCTCGCCGCTGACCTCCCAAGTGACCTGGTCAACCTCTACGACAAGATCCGCGCGGACACCGGGCTGGGTGCCGCCCTGCTCACTGCGGGCCGCTGCGGCGGGTGCCGGTTGGATCTCTCCGGCGCCGACCTGGCCCGGATCCGCAAGGCCGCTCCGGACGACGTGGTCCGCTGCGAGGACTGCCGGCGGATCATGGTCCGCACCAACGAGTCGGGTCTGTAGGTCGTGGCACCGCGGGTGGTCAGCGTCGAGGCCGACGGCGGGTCCCGGGGCAATCCCGGCCCCGCCGGCTACGGCGCGGTGGTGCGTGACGCGGAGACCGGCGAGGTGCTCGCCGAGCGCTCCGAGTCGCTCGGCACGGCGACCAACAACGTCGCCGAGTACCAGGGGCTGATCGCCGGGCTGACCGCCGCCGCCGAGCTGGGCGCCGCCGAGGTGGACGTCCGGATGGACTCCAAGCTGGTGGTCGAGCAGATGTGCGGCCGGTGGCAGATCAAGCACCCCGGCCTGCGGCCCCTCGCCGCCAAGGCGGCCGGGCTGGTGGGCCGCTTCGCCGCGGTCCGGTTCGCCTGGATCCCCCGCGAGCAGAACCGGCACGCCGACGCGCTCGCCAACGCCGCCATGGACGCCGCCGCCGGCCGACCCCCGTCGGCCCCGAAGACGGGCCAACCGCCGGCGACGCCCGCGACCGGCAGTGACCCGGCCACAGCGCCGGCGTCCTGGGAGCCCCGGCCGAGCTTCACGGCCACCCGGCTCATCCTGGTCCGGCACGGCGAGACCGAGTACACCGAGCAGCGGCGCTACTCCGGCCGCGGCGACGTGCCGCTCTCCGAGAAGGGCCGCGCCCAGGTCCGCGCCACCGGCGCCCGGGTGGCCGAGCTGGCCCCGTCCGTCGGGGCCGTGCTCAGCTCACCGCTGTCCCGGTGTACGGCCACCGCGGCGTCGATCGCCGAAGCGCTCGACGGCGACGTGCCGGTGCGCACCGAGGACGACCTGATCGAGTGCGACTTCGGCCAGTGGGAGGGTCGCACCTTCACCGAGGTCCGCGAGCGGTGGCCGGGGGAGATGGACGCCTGGCTCGCCTCCCCCCGGATCGCCCCACCGGGCGGGGAGTCGTTCACTCACGTCGCCGAACGCGCGCACCGCGTCGTCACCGGGCTGCTCACCGCGTACCCCGGGGAGACCGTGGTGGTCGTCTCGCACGTCTCGCCGATCAAGCTGATGCTCCGCGACGCGCTCGCTGCCGGCGACGGGTTCCTGCACCGGCTCTTCCTGGACGCGGCCGGCATCTCCGTGCTCGACATGTGGCCCGACGGCGGCGTCGCCGTTCGTACGGTCAACGACACCGCCCACCTCGCCGCGCTCTGAGCCGGCGCTACTGGACGTATCCGCCCGGCTGGTCGGTCGCGCCGTTCGGCGCAGCCGGTCGGCCGTTCGGCGCAGCACCTTCCGGGCGGGTCGGGTGACCGCCGTCACAGAGTCGTAGCCTCCGGCCGTTACATCGAGAGCCACGACTCCCCGGAGGTGTGTCAGATGGCTGCACCGGAACCGGAGGCGCCGACCGCGGCGCCAACCAGGGCGAAGGACCACAGTCCCTGGAACTGGTTGCTCTTCATTCCCATCGTGGTGCCGCTGATCCCGGTCTTCTTCAATGGCGACTCGCCCCGGGTCTTCGGCTTCCCACGCTTCTACTGGCTGCAACTGGCGTTCATCCTGCTGGGCGTCAGCACCACGACGCTGGTCTATCAGATGACGAAGAAGCGGGGTGACCGCTGATGTGGCGTGACCATCTCACCGAGATCATCGTCTTCTCGTTCCTCTTCCTGCTGGTGAGCGTGATGGGCTTCGTGGCCGCGCGCTGGCGGGCACCGAAGGACATGGCGCACCTGGACGAGTGGGGGTTGGGCGGTCGCAGCTTCGGCGGCTGGATCACCTGGTTCCTCGTCGGCGGTGACCTCTACACGGCGTACACGTTCGTGGCGGTGCCGGCGCTGATGTTCGGTGCCGGAGCGGCCGGGTTCTTCGCCGTCCCGTACACCATCGTCATCTACCCGCTGGTCTTCCTGGTGCTGGTCCGGCTCTGGTCGGTGTCGCACCGGCACGGGTTCGTCACGCCGGCCGACTTCGTCCGCAGCCGGTTCGACTCGCCGGTGCTGGCGCTGCTGATCGCGATCACCGGAATCGTCGCCACCATGCCGTACATCGCGTTGCAGCTGGTCGGCATCGAGGCGGTGCTCAAGACGATGGGGGTCACCGGCGACAACGCGCTGGCCCGGCACCTGCCGATCATCATCGCGTTCGCCATCCTGGCCGCGTACACCTACCAGTCGGGGCTGCGCGCGCCAGCGCTGATCGCGTTCGTCAAGGACAGCCTGATCTACATCGTCATCCTGGTGGCGGTCGTCTACCTGCCCTACAAGCTGGGCGGCTGGGGTGACATCTTCGCCGCCGCGGACGCGAAGTTCGACGCCTCGCCCAATCCGAACGACGGCATCCTGCTCAACGGCAACAACCAGCTTCAGTACGTGACGTTGGCGCTCGGTTCGGCGTTGGCGCTCTTCCTCTATCCGCACAGCATCACCGGTGTGCTGGCCAGCCGGAACCGCGACGTGATCAAGCGGAACATGTCGGCGCTGCCGGCGTACAGCCTGCTGCTCGGGCTGATCGCGCTGCTCGGCTACATGGCCATCGCGGCCGGGGTGAAGCCGTTGCCCGGGGCTTCTGCCGGCAGCGTGGACAACAACACCGTCGTGCCGCTGCTGTTCGACCAGCAGTTCCCGGACTGGTTCGCCGGTGTCGCGTACGCGGCGATCGGCATCGGCGCGCTGGTGCCTGCGGCGATCATGTCGATCGCGGCGGCGAACCTGTTCACCCGCAACATCTACAAGGAGTACCTGAAGCGGGACGCCTCCCCGGCCCAGGAGGCCAACGTCTCGAAGATCACCTCGCTGGTGGTGAAGGTCGGTGCGGTGGCCTGCATCGTCTTCCTCGACCCGCAGTTCTCCATCGACCTTCAGCTGATCGGTGGCGTGATCATCCTTCAGACGCTCCCGGCGGTGGCGCTGGGTCTCTACACCCGCTGGTTCCACCGCACCGGCCTGATCGTCGGCTGGGCGGTCGGCATGGGGCTGGGCATGTGGATGCTCTACCAGGTGGCCAGCCCGACCCGGAAGCACTTCGGTGGCTCGGCGTTCCCGCTGTCGGAGTTCGGGTTCGACACCACCAGGACGATCTACGTCGGGATCGTGGCGGTGGCGGTCAACCTTGCCGTCGCGGCACTGGTGACGCTGGCTCTGCGGGCCGCGAAGGTGGACGAGGGAGTCGACGGCACCGAGCCGGACGACTACTTCGCCGACGAGGGCGACCCCCGCGTCACCCCCGGCGCCGACCGCGACGCCGACTCCGCCCGGGAGCCGGTCGCCTGAGATCGGGTACGCGCCCGGGTGCCGACGTGGTCGGTGCCCGGGCGCACCTTTTCCGCCGCGATCGGGTGGGGTGGCGTCCGGGCGCTGCGGGTGTTGCTCGGACGCTGTGGAGCTGATGTCGTAAACGAATCAGGGGCGTTTCCCGCCGCTCAGGCGCGTTTCGGCACTCAACGGGGGCGGCTGCGGGAGACCAGGGCCTGGTTGAGGCGGCCCAGCAGGGTTGCCAGGGCGGTGCGGTCCTCGGCGCTCCAGTCGGCCAGCATGTCGCCGTAGAGCCGGGTGCGGGCGTTCTGCACGGCGGCCATCCGCTGGAGCCCGGCCGGGGTGGGGGAGATGACCGTGCCGCGGCCGTCCGTCGGGTCGGGGGCGCGCACGATCAGGCCGTCGCGTTGCAGCGCCGACACCTGCCGGGTGACGGTCGAGCCGTCCAGATTGAGCCGGGCGGCGAGCGCGGAGACGTTCTGCGGGCCGGCGGTGTCCAGGTGACGCAGGATCACGTACGCCGCCCGGTCGAGCACCCGGTGCTCGGCGGTGCCGGTGGCCCGCCGGGTCGCCTCGCCGAAGCGCATCAGCAGGGCAACCTCGGTCTCGATGCGGCCGAGGGTGATCTCGTCGTCGTCACTCATAGCTGTATGATACAGGATAAGTACCTGTGCCATACAGCTATTTGAGGAGTCGGAGTGGATCGGCGTTCCGAACCGAACCGCAGTGCCATCTACGCCACCACGCTGGTGGCCTTCCTCGCCATCGCCGGCATCGCCGTCGTCGACCCGATCCTGCCCGCCATCGGCGAGGCGATCGGCGTCACCGCCTGGCAGGTCGAGCTGCTGTTCACCGCGTACATCGCGGTCATGGCCCTGGGCATGATCCCGGCGACCCTGGCCAGCGGCCGCTTCGGCTTCAAACCGGTGCTCATCACCGGCGTCTCCGTGGTCGGCCTCGCCGCGATCCTCGCCTCGTTCAGCGACAACATCGTGCAGCTCTCCGTGCTGCGCGGCGTCTGGGGTCTGGGCAACGCGATGTTCTTCGCCACCGCCATGGTGGTGCTGGTCAACCTGGCCGTCGACCGGGAATGGGTGGTCGGCCTCTTCGAGACCGCCCTGGGCATGGGCTTCGCCGTCGGCCCGCTGATCGGCGGCCTGCTCGGTGAGATCAGCTGGCGGCTGCCGTTCTTCGTCTGCGGCGTCTTCATGGTCCTCGCCCTCGGCGTGGCCTCCCGCAAGCTGCGCGAGCCCACCAACCGCCAGGCCCCGGTGCGCGTCGGCCAGATCTTCGCCACCTACCGCCGGCCGGCGTTCATCGCCCTCTGCGTGGTGACCGGCGCGTACAACTTCGTGTTCTTCGTGGTGCTCGGCTACACGCCGCTCTTCCTCGGCCTGGACGTCATCCCGCTGGGGCTCGCCTTCACCGGCTGGGGGCTCGGCCTGGCCGCCGGCATCATGGTGATCGGCCACCGGCTGGCCCACCGGATCGGCGCCGTGCAGACCGTCGGCGTGGCCATCGCCGGGCTGCTGGTCTGCATGGTCCTCTTCGCCACCTCCAGCAGCACAGCCGAAGCGCTCGTGGTGCTGGTGCTCGCCGGACTCTGCATGGGCCTGGCCAACGCCAACCTCACCGACCTGGCGCTCGGCCTCGGCTCCAGCGACCGGCGCGTCGCCACCGGCGCGTTCAACCTGGTCCGCTGGGGCGCCGCCGCGCCAGCGCCGATCATCTCCGGCAAGCTCGCCGAGCACTCGCTGTCGTTGCCGTTCTGGGTCGGCTTCGGTGTGCTCGCCGTCGGCGTGCTGGTCTACCTGGCCTTCGCGCACCTGATGGCCGCCGGCTACGGCGAGCGTGTGCTCTGGTCCCGCTGGAACCGAGCCGCCGCCGACACCGAGAAGGCCGCCGAGGAGCCGGTGGGCTGACCTCCTTCAAGACCCGCACTTTCCGGGAAACTGCTGCCTCGACGCGCGCTGAGGCGGCAGTTTCCCCGAAGTTGCGCGACTCCTGGCGTCAGCTCAACGCGCGCCAGAGCAGGTATAGGCCGATCGTCGTACCGAACACCACGATCAGCGTCTTCAGCAGGACCGGCGGCAGCCGGCGGACCAGTCGGGCACCCGCGTACCCCCCGATCAACGTGGCTGGCGCGACCACCGCGACGGCCGCCCAGTTCACCGGGCCGAACAGGGCGAACACCACCAGCGTCGTGAACCCCACCACCGCGGACAGCAGATTCTTGATCGCGCTCACCCGCGCCAGGGTCGCGTCCAACACCAGGGCCAGGCCGGCGACCAGCATCACCCCGAGCGCCGCACCGAAGTACCCGCCGTACACCGCACCGAGCCCGACCATCGTCTGCACCGCGACCGTCCGCTGGCGGGGCGACATGTCCCGGGGGTGACCGACCAGCCGGCGCAACGGATCCTGGAAGGCCAGGACCGCTGTCGCGCCGAGGACCAGAAACGGTACGACCAGCTCGAACGCGCGGGCCGGCGTGGCCAGCAGCAACAGCGCCCCGAGGATCGTGCCGACGATCGTGGTGGGCACCAGCGTGGCCAACGCGCGGGGACGCGGCAGGTCCTGCCGGCTACCCGCCACGCTGGCCAGGTACCCGGGGAACACCGCCACCGAGTTGCTGACGTTCGCCGGCACCGGGGGCAACCCGACCGCGATCATCGCCGGGAAGGTGATCAGGGAGCCACCACCGGCCACCGCGTTGACCGTGCCAGCGGCGAGACCGGCGGCGAGCAGCAGCGCGGCGTGGGAGAGATCCATAGCCCCACGAGGCTAGTCGTCGCCGTCGAGGGCGAAGACCTCGCCCTCGACCCCTCCTGACCTGCGCGATCTTACCCAGGTGGGGCGGGAGTGCCGACGGACCGTCCGTCGTTAGGATAGGGGCGCGACGGACGAGTCGACCGGGCGGTCGCGTCGGCGGGCTCAGGCCCGCCGCCGAGGAACGTCCGGACTCCACAGGGCAGGGTGGTTGTTAACGGCAACCCGGGGCGACCCGCGGGACAGTGCCACAGAAAACAGACCGCCGACCCCAACGGGGACGGTAAGGGTGAAACGGTGGGGTAAGAGCCCACCAGCACCCCGGGTGACCGGGGTGGCTAGGTAAACCCCACCCGGAGCAAGGCCAAGCAAGGGCCGTCACCGCAAGCTGACGACCCGGCGCAGACGCTTGAGGGCTGCCCGCCCGATGTCTGCGGGTAGGCCGCTGGAGCCTGCCGGCAACGGCAGGCCGAGATGGATGGCCGCCGCCGGCGCAAAACCCTTGGGGTACGCGTCGCGCACAGAATCCGGCGTACAGGTCGACTCGTCCGTCGCCCACCAGGTCAGCCGCCCCGACACGGTGGCTGAACTGCTGTTTCTTAAGGCGCTGATGGTCGTCGGTGGTTGTCTCTGGTCAGCGTTTGACGGCCCGTGACGGCCCAGACGGCCCAGGGACGGCCCAAGAGCAGCCATCCGTCGGATGGCCACCTAACGACCGACATCTGTCAAAGCTATTTACCGTTCGTCATCGATCAACTACAGATCCTGTATGAAGATCCTTCGGCGGTACTGGGGGCTGCTCGCTCTCTTGGCGTTGATCGCCGTCTGGTGGTCCGGCAACGCTGGCCCTGAGCTTCTCTACTTCCTGTCCGCCGGAGTGGTCATATGGTCGCTGCTTCAGGCACCTGCGTGGTGTGGTGCCGGTACCCGCAAGCAGGGAACCTTCTGCCGCAACAACTCCTACGGACTGCTGCTCGGGTGCCATATACGCGAGCACAGATGGCAGAAATTCAAGCTGCTCTTTTGGAATCGCCGATGGGCCGACTTCAGTCGCGGGACCTGGGCGACCCCAGCTTCCAGGTTGGCGACCGTGACGGGTCTGGTCGGGACCGTCTCGGCCATCGCCACCGGCATCAAGGACTTCGCGTTGAGTTGAGGCGGAACTTAGATGGCCGCTCCCGCGACCTGCACCGACCTGCTCGGCGTGCTGGTCCCGCCGCGTCTTGGGCTCACGTCATTGCCGACTGGTTGCCGATGTTTCACGCTGTCTTGTGCCCCGTGTGTGCCCCAAGCCCGAGGAGCGGCACTTCCTCCAACGCTCGAAACCAGCCGAGACCGTGGCTGTGCCGATCGCGCCGAGTATCGCCTCGTTGAAGGGCCCGGGCTGATCGATGTATCCCAGGGCGACCACGAGTCCGGTCCCTGCCATCGTCACGCCCGCAGCCAGCAACGCAACGCAGAGAAGTAGGCGGGCAGGCACTCGGTCAGTAAAGCAGGCCATCACAACCTACGTTGCGAGCTGCCGCCGGCCTTCAAGCACACGGTTTAGGAAGGAAGTAGCGCTGCAACAAGCACCCCGCGTTCTACCAGGATCTACGTCTTCCGACTTCCCAGCCAAGCCCTCATCATTCCGCGCATGTTCCGGATCTTGTGACGCTACGCAGGACTGACTTCCTCGCGACTGCTGCCTAGCATGCAGCCGTCAGGGTCCGACCGCGCCTTCTGAACCCCCAGCAGCGATCCGTCAGGCAGGGTGACGGCGATGACCGGTACATACTCGCGGCCGTCGGACTCCCAGCCGATCACCCTGCCAACCTCACGCTCAGAGCCTTGCTCGGCTGGCTGGGACAGCCACAACTCATAGCCTTGAGGGGTCATCGGAGCAAGGTATCCCCACCGGGGCATGCCCTTTGGCCATGTGTCGACTATCCGATCCGTCGGGCCGCAGAATCTCGCCTACGGGTCGACTCGCCCGTCGCTCACCAGGTCAGCAACCTTCACGTTGTCGCTGACCTGGTGTTTCTGAAAGTACCGCTGGTCGCGCTCGGCATCCTTGTTCGCCGCTTGGCGGCCGGACGACGATCGAGGCGGCCCGTAACAGCCAGGTCGACTCTTCGCCTCTAAGCCAGGGCGATAGTGCATGATCCAGAGTGCCCAACTGTGGACGTGGACACCTTAGAATCGCGTCCCTAAGCCTACGAGGCATCACCTACGCTTCGACGGAGGCGGGCCTGCCGAGGGAGAACGATGACATCTGGTGTGCAAGGCGGCAGAAATAGGTTCAAGATATCGATATTCTTGAGTTACCCGAAGCCTTGCATGCAAGAACAGTCCCTCTTTATCGAGAAGGTGTGCTCATATCTCGATTCCCGAGGATTCGCTCCACGCACTCTCGGTGTGACCGACTATGACATGGATGCGCCACTCAAGGCGATCAGGCGCCTCATGCTGGAATCAAACGGCTTAATTACCGTCGCCCTGAAGCGCACATACATCGACAGGGGGACAGGTAATTTTCGCACCAATCTCGCCCTAAAGCCCTACAGCCTTGATACCACATGGTTAACGAGTCCCTGGGCTCACATTGAGCCGGCTATGGCCTATCAACTCGGTTTGCCGATTTTAATACTGCGCGAGAAGGGCGTGCTTGAAGACGGACTGCTGCAAAAGGGAGTCGTTGGGATGTATATGCCGGAATTCGACCCCAACGAGCCACTCGACGATTACTTCAGATCCCCCGAGTGGGACGACTTAATATTTAAGTGGGAAGCTCAGGTTCGAACCGTCGTGGATCGCAAGGGAATGCCGCCGCAGCTTTACTGAAATGAAGCGTAGCAAAGAAGGGGCAGAGAAGTGCCAATTCGACCACCAAAAAGTATCGAAGTGAAGTTGAACCTGAAAATATTCGAGCTCGCCGGGACGTGGGAGCCCAATACTTCGGAGCGGGAGGCCGCATGGGAGCTGTATGTAGAGCTACTCACGCGGACGGCCGTTGCCCCCTTGCAATACGGGCTACTCCGGGAAGCGCTGACGAGCTTGTACTCCCTCTTCTCAAGTAGCCGGGACGTGCTTAGGCGATACGGCCCCCGGGTAGCCGAGCCGAAAGGTGAGGGGGAAGTCAATCTGGGGTTCCTCGTTGTCGCCATGCTTAACTACGCGTTGAGACCAGTGTTGAGTTATTGGCATCCAGAGTTGGACTCATGGGAAAGCAGTCGAGCTGAGGGCACTTCCCGACTTGAACATGAGCGCGCCTGGAAACGAGAGCCAGAGTTGCGGATAGCGCTCGAAATGACGCGCCAGCAGCTTGAGGCATACGCTGGACTTCTGGCCTGCGCCTGCGGGGTGGAGGACTTGAGCACTGCCATACCGAAGCCCTCGGACGGGTAGCGCTGGACGCATAGGGAGACGAACTTGCCGCTATCTCCACCCCAACGAATCGCAATAATTCGGGACTGCATCACCCTGCTCGACAAGCACGAATGGGACGACATTGATCTAATTCTCGATCAATTTGGGTTCCCCAATTACAGTTACCACGACGAAGACACTAGGGCCGACTATGTAAGGCGGATGATCCAGAAGGAGGAGGATGCAAAGCTTACGGGGCTGCACGCTTACCTGACAGACCAGGCCGGTGGTAGCCAGCCTGGCAAAAGCCCTTGGTCTGGCAATAAGCTTAGGCTGTTCTTCTCCCACGTCGCTCAACATGCCGCTGTAGTTGAGCAGGTGGCCAACTCCCTAGTTCAATATGGAGTCGAGCCATTCGTTGCTCACAACTCCATCCAGCCTAGCGGTGAGTGGCGGGAGGTGATTGAAGCAGCCCTTGCTGACTGCGACGCAATGGTCGTGTTCATGCACCGGGAGTTCGGAACCAGCGAATGGTGTGCTCAAGAGGCAGGGTGGGCACTTGGCCGTCGCAGGCCAGTCCTTCCCCTCAACTACGGCTTGAACCCCTACGGATTCATGGCGAAGTATCAGAGCCAAGCATGCCATGGAGCCCAACCCCATCAGGTCGCCGGCTACGTCATGGACTGGGTCACCAAAACTCCGTCTCTCCATAATCGCCTTACGCCGAGTTTAGTGGACGCCTTCGTTAACTCCATGAGCTGGAACTTTACGCGCACTCTTGTGCCACTGCTCGATCGCCTGAAGGCGGTCTCCGACGATGACCTCTCGCGAATGGAGAAAGCGGCCATTGAGAACGTCGATGTACGGGATTGTGTCATAACGTCAGCCGGCAATATTAGTGGACCGGAGTGGGTTCAGAGGTATGTGAGCGAACGTCGGGGGACGACCGAAGCACCCGTTTGGGGCGAGGATGAACCACCGTTCTAATGGTCGGGAGATGCGCGGCTCCAGATCCCTGAGTCGAAGACTTTCGAAACCGAATCTGCCATCCCGTCTGCCCTCGGCCCGCCCTCCTGGGGAGCGGGCCGCCGCCCGTCCCGCCACGTCAAGCGGACCTTGACTGCTCGTTCGGACGCTGGCGGGTCGGGCGGTGGTCTGCTCGGCTTGCCCGGGTCGATGGCAGGCGGGATGGCCTGCCGCGACCACCCACGGACAGCGACTCGCCGACGGAGCCGCCGCCATCCTGGAGCCGGAGCGCCCCCGCCGGAGGCGCACGAACCGCAACCGCGCACCGCGCGCCAGCTCGCCGACGCGGCCGGAGTGCGTTTTCCTACGCCGCGCGGGTCTTGGCCGCGCGGCCCGGCCGGCTGCCGGCCCACCACACCACCGGTCAACGGTCTGTCGTTCTGCGGCGGCCCTCCGGGCTTCCCGCTCTCCGCGCCAGCCGCCGGGCGTCAGGCGTGACGGCCGCAGAGCGACAGCGGCAGCGGCCGGCGCGCGCCCAGGCGGCGGCGCGTGCGGCCCGTTGCGGGCCGCCTTGAAGACGTACAGAAACTTTGAACCACTTCGCCGGCAGCCGGCTGTCCGGTCTCGGGACCTGCGTGACACATCGGTATCAGGACCTGGGTGACACTCCGCCGAGTGTTGGTGGAGATGAGCGTGATGGAACAGCGGTACCGAGCCGTCCAGGACGTGCTCGCCGGATCCACGGTCAGGGACGTCGCCGAACGGTTCGGAGTCTCCCGCCAGGCCGTGCATCGCTGGCTTGGCTGGTATCAGAACGAGGGCCTGGAAGGCCTCGCGGACCGGTCCAGCCGGCCGCGTTCCTCGCCCAGTCAGACCCCGCCGGAGGTGGAGGCGCTGATTTGTGAGCTGCGGCGGAATCATCCTCGCTGGGGTGCGCGTCGTTTGGTCTTCGAGCTGGGCCGTCGGGACTGTCCTGGTCCGATCCCGTCGCGGGTCACGGTGCATCGGGTGCTGATCCGGCACGGCCTGGTCAACCCGACACCTCGCCGTCGTCGTCGGGAGGACTACAAGCGGTGGGAACGTAGCCGGCCGATGGAACTGTGGCAGCTGGACATCGTCGGCGGCATCCGACTGGCCGACGGTGGTGAGGCGAAGGTCGTCACCGGCGTGGATGACCACTCCCGGTTCTGCGTCATCGCTGCCGTAGTCCGCCGGGCCACCGGCCGGGCCGTGTGCCTGGCCTTCACCGAAGCTTTGCAGCGGTTCGGGATCCCCGAGGAGGTCCTGACGGACAACGGCAAGCAGTTCACCGGCCGGTTCAACCAGCCCCGCCCGGCCGAGGTGATGTTCGAACGCGTCTGCCGCGAGAACGGCATCGTGTCCCGCAACACCAAACCCCGCACCCCGACCACCACCGGCAAGGTCGAACGGTTCCACCAGACCCTGCAACGCGAACTCCTCGACGAGGTCGAAGTCTGGGCCAGCCCGGAAGAGGCCCAAGCCGCCATCGACGCGTTCCGGGACGAATACAACACCCAACGGCCGCACCAGTCCCTGAACATGGCATTCCCCGCTGACCGGTTCACCGCCCCACCAGCCGACGAGCAGCTGCCGCTGCGGCTGCCCCCGACGCTGGCCACCACAATCCCCGCGCCCCGAAAGCCGCTGCCGATGCCCCCGGCGCCCACTGGGTCGGCCACCGTTGCAGCCGCACCAGTGACAACCGGCGAAGGTGTCGGCCTGGCCGTGGAGGTCACCCGGATCGTCCCCGCCTCGGGCAACCTCACCGTCTGCGGGCAACAGTTCTGGCTCAGCCCCACCCGCGCCGGACTCCCGGTCACACTCTGGGCCGACACCACCGTCATCCACCTGCTCATCGACGGTGTCCGACTCAAAACCGTGCCGTCCCGGCTCACCCCTGCCCACCTGCGGCAGCTCCTCGACGACGACGGCCAACCCGCCGGGCCACCACCGATCACCACAGGGCCCGTCCAGGTCGGTGCCCCGATCGAGGTCGAACGGCTCGTCAACGCCACCGGCCTGATCGGCCTCGCCGGCCGGCAACACCCCGTCGGCTACCACTTCGCCGGCAGGCGTGTCACCGTCCGACTCGACCGCGGCCTCATGCAGATCACCGCCGACGGTGTCCTGCTGCGCAGCCTGCCCAACCCACTCACCCCGGCCGAACAGGCCCGTATCCGCGACGCCCGCCCCGCCGGACCACCACCCACCCCGGCACCCGAGCCGGTCCGGGTCGAACGCCGTGTCAGCTGCCGAGGATCTCTGGTCATCGCCGGTCAACGCATCCACGTCGGCATCGCCCACGCCGGAACAACCCTCACCGTCGAAGCCGCCGACACCACCTTCCGCGTCCACGACGGCGACCAGCTCCTCACCGAAGTGCCGCGCACCACCACCAAGCCCATCACACGATTCAAGGTCCGCAAGCCGGAGCTGCCCCGGCAACGGCACGCCGCCTCGACGTCCTACCCGCCCGAAAATCCCTCCTCCGATCGGCTCTCGTGACGCACCCTGATCCCATGGCACAGGGCAAACCGTGGACCGGCAACGACGCGGACCACAACAACCACTGCCACCAGCGGTGGATCAAACAACGCAACCGCGACACCGCCGACCCGGCCTACCCAGCAGCCTGGTACGACGAGCAATGCGGCGGATGTCGATTCTGGATCCCCCTCGACGGCGAACTCGGCCACGACTACGGTGCCTGCACGAACCCCGCCTCGAACTTCGACGGACGGGTCCGCTTCGAACACGACGGATGCGCCGCCTTCGCCAACCGCGACGACGGCTCCTTCGGATAACCCAACGCAAGCAAACTGAAGATCGTCTAGCCGGACGTGTCACCCACGTCCCGAGACTGATCTGTCACGCACGTCCTGAGACTCGACATCGCCGGCAGCCGGCTTGTCCTCCGTCGGCTGATGTGCGACACGCGTCCGCCAAGTGATCTGCGACGGTGGTCGGTTTCGGCACTCTGGGCCGGACGTCTCCGCGGGACGTCGGGACTCGGGGAGGCCGGGATTGGCGCTGGTTGTCTTGTCGGTTGTCGAGCAACGGTTGGATGCGGTCCGTGCGGTGTTGGCCGGGTCGGATGTGACAGAGGTAGCGGCCAACTGTGGGGTGCATCGGTCGACGGTGCATCGGTGGGTGGGTCGGTATCTGACTGAGCAGTTGGCCGGGTTGGTTGACCGGTCGCATCGGCCGCACTCCTGTCCGGGGCAGGTGGCGGAGGCGGTTGAGGTCGCGGTGGCGGAGATGCGCCGGGAGCATCCTCGGTGGGGATCGCGGCGGATCCGGTTGGAGATGCTGCGCAGGCCCGGCCCGTGGGCGGTCGATGAGTTGGTGGTGCCGTCGGAACGGACGATCGACCGGATTTTGCAGCGACAGGGTCTGCTGCGGGTCCGGCCCCGGAAACGACCGAAGGACTCGTATAAGCGGTGGGAACGGCCCGCTCCGATGCAGTTGTGGCAGATGGACATCGTCGGTGGGGTGCAGCTGGTGAACCCGGCCACGGGTGTGCTGCGGGAGGCGAAGCTGGTCACGGCGGTCGACGACCACTCTCGGTATTGCGTGATCGCGAAGGTGGTGGAGCGGGCCACCGGCCGGGCGGTGTGTCTGGCCCTCGCGGAGGCCCTGGCCCGTTTCGGGGTTCCCGAGGAAATCATCACCGACAACGGCAAGCAGTTCACCGACCGGTTCGGGAAGTACCGGCCCCGCACCGGTGAGGTGCTGTTCGACAAGATCTGCCGCCACAACGGCATCACGCACCGGCTGACCGCACCCGCTTCACCAAACCAGAACGGCAAGGTCGAACGGTTCCACGGCACCGTCCGGCCCGACTTCCTCGACACCGCCGAGGCGTTCACCAGCCTGGCCGAGGCCCAGGCCGCGGTGGACGCATACGTGCTGCACTACAACACTGACCGACCCCACCAGGCCCTCGATGCGAAGACACCGGTCACCCCGGCTGACCGATTCCAGCCGATCCCGGCCCAGCAGCGGGCACTGGTCGATCTGTGGCTGCCACCCACTTTGGACCCGGTCTCCTCCACCCCGCTCCATCAGCCCTCGACCGACCCTGAGCCCGTCCAGGTCCAGCCGCCGGCGGTCGAGCCGGGTGGGCCGGTGGAGTTCGACCGGGTCGTCCCGGCGTCGGGCAACCTGATGGTGTGCCAACGCCAGTTCTGGATGGGCACCCACCGCGCCGGCATGGTGGCCCGGATCTGGGCCGACTGCGACCTGATCCACGTCCTCATCGCCGGCATCCGGATCAAAACCGTCCGTTCCCACCTGAGCGTCAACGACCTGGCCACCCTCACCCGCCAAGGCGCCACCCCAGCCGGGCCGTCACCTCTGCCGCCGATCGAGGACGGCGACGCCATCGAGGTCGAACGCTGCGTCAACCGAGGCGGAGGGGTCTCGCTGGGCCAACACATCGTCCTGGCCGCCGAGATCCTCGCCGGCCGACGCGTCGGCATCCGCATCGAGCCGACCCTTCTCATGTTCTACGACCTGGACACCCGCGAACTCCTGCGCACCCGCGCCAACCCGCTCCGCCCCGAACAGATGAAGCGCCTACGCGGCGCCCGACCAGCCGGGCCACCACCACGACCCTCGGTCGAACCCGTCCGAGTGCAACGGCGGGCATCTAACAGCGGCATCATCATGGTCGCCGGCCAGAAGGTCGCCCTCGGCCGGCTACACCGGCACCAGACCGTCACCGTGACCGTCTCCGAAACGACCCTGGCCATCGAACTCACCGACGGCGACACCAAAGTCATCCGACGCACCACCACCCAGCCAGTCCGTAGCATCAAAGGCCAGCGACCGCGGATCGCTACCTCAGTTTCCTAGACCACCCGTCGCACATCACCTGGCAGAGCTACGTCGCGCATCAGCTGACCCATCACACGCCGGCAGTCCGGCTGTCCCGTCACGGCTGATGCTTGACACTCGCGTCTCACCAGACGCTTGGCATGATCGCTGTCGCCAACAGTGTTGAGTCGCTGCGTCGCTAAGCGACCGACGACTCCCAGCGCTTCAGCACAACCGGCTCCCCAGTCGGGGCGGGCCACACCTGCACCCGCAGCCGCTCCATCGTCTGTGGGGCTTCGTCGGAGTCGATCCCCAAGCGCTCTGCCTCGGCCAGGTTGCTACTCGCCGCCCGGACACGAACCGATCCCGGCGGCACCCGGAACCTCGCAGCGTCCGGCTCGTAGTCGGTGCAGCCCATGATCACGATTCGGCCTGACTGAACCTGCATACTTCCCTCGACTACATGGTCGTAGTCGGCGAGGTCGTCGACAGGCGGGGCGTCCAACACGTCAACTGTGACGGCGACCGTAACGTTGACCGACGTGCCGAGGGCTATCGCGTCATCGACTACGACCAGTCGGTCGACAGAGGCCTGGCCGGTCCATGCCTCGCTTAGGTCGCCCGTTGACCCCTCGTCGCTCAGGTGGATCTGGTGGTAGTCCGCGAAGAGTTCCAAGTCCAACGAATCCACGCCATCCTCCTGTGACATCGGCGTCCGAAGTCTTGCGCATCAAGGTCGACTGTCAAGCATGTGCTGGGACGGATCCGTCAAGGATGTGGTGGGACTAGGACTAGGCACGCCGTCGCACGTCATCACAGCCTGTCCCGCTAGAGAAAAAGGCGTGGCGGTGGTCAACCGGCTCCACACGGGGCTGCGGCCCTAGTACTGCAACGGCAGTAGGCGAATCGAGTTCGGCTCGCGTTCGTTGGTCTGCCTGTGACGGACGTTGATGTCGATCGTTGGCACGGGGAGTTGGACCGGTTGCATGGCCGGATCGGGCCCAGGTTTCGGCGGTAGGAGCCGCGGCGGCGGGTGCGTCAGTACCTGTGCGGCCTGGTGTCGGGCCTGGGCCGGAAGAATGGCTGGACCCTGGCTGAGCAGGCCGGGGATGTGTCGCCGGACGGTATGCAGCGGTTGCTGCGGTGGGCGGACTGGGACGTCGACGCGGTCCGTGACGACGTGCGGGACTACGTCGTCGAGCACCTCGGCGACCCGAACGGTGTGTTGATCGTCGACGACACCGGGTTCCTGAAGAAGGGCACCCGGTCGGCCGGGGTGCAGCGCCAGTATTCGGGCACCGCTGGTCGGACGGAGAACTGCCAGGTCGGGACGTTCCTGGACTACCGGTCGGCGAAGGGACACGCGCTGATCGACCGGCAGCTCTACCTCCCGGCGTCGTGGACCGATGACCGGGATCGGTGCCGGGACGCGGGGATCCCGGACGAGGTGCAGTTCGCCACGAAGGTCCAGATGGCCCGGGAGATGCTGGCCCGAGCCTTGGATGCCGGGGTGCCCGTCGGGTGGGTGACGATGGACGAGGCCTACGGCCAGTCGAAATCCCTGCGGGTCTGGTTGGAACACCGGGATGTGGGTTATGTGGTCGCGACCCGCCGCAACGACGACATGATCACGACCACGATGGGTCAGGCCCGCGCGGACGATCTGATCGCTGCTCTGCCAGCGCGGGCGTGGTGCCGGCTGTCCGCCGGCGCCGGTGCGCACGGCCCGCGCGAATACTGGTGGGCGCGGGTGCCGGTGCGTATCTGCTGGCAACCGGGCCGGGGGCATTGGCTGCTCGCCCGGCGCAGCATGACGACCGGGGAGATCGCGTACTACGTCTGTTACGGGCCCCGCCGCACCCGCCTGGTCGACCTGGCCCGCATCGCGGGGGCGCGGTGGGCGATCGAGGAGTGCTTCCAACAGGCCAAGAACGAAGCCGGCCTCGACGAGTACCAGGTCCGTGACTGGCGGGCCTGGTACGCCCACATCACCCTGTCCATGGCCGCCCACGCCTGGCTGTCGGTCGCCCGATCCCTTACCGCAAAAGGGGACCCAGCTCAGGCGACGACATGATGATCGGCTACACCGTACCGGAGATCCGAAGACTGCTCACCGCACTCGCAGTCCGATCAACGCACCCACCAGAGCACGTCTGGGCCTGGTCCCGATGGCGCCGACGACGCCAACACCAAGCCCGAACCTGCCACTACCGACGACACGGCTACCCCTGACCAACTGCCGTTGCAGTACTAGCCTGGCGAAGCGAACGCAGGTTGCCTGTCGGGATGTAGTGGGTACGGACAGTCTCGTGCGTCTTGCGTCGGTTACGGCCGTTGGGCGACGTGAGCGACAAACGCCCGCCAGGCCGCCGGACCGAAGGTGAGTGCCGGACCGGCAGGGTCCTTGCTGTCCCGAACGCCGACGACGCCGGCCAGGTTGTCGGCGACCTCGACGCAGTTGCCCCCGGACGATCCGCTGCGCCGGGACTTGCGCCAGGTGGCGTTAGTGAGGTCCATGATCGCTGTGCACTTCCTTCATCAGCTCGTTGGACTGTCGGCGCGGGAGCGCTTCGTTCCGCACGTTCTCCCACCTCGTCTGAAGAGTATGTAGCCCATCTTCGCTGTCGACCACGATCCCGCCTAGCTGATTCTCGAGGTGCCCGACCCAGGTTCCGTCGCTGGCCCGCGCCAGCGCGAATGGTCCGGACAGCCCGATGTGGAGGCCGGCTCCCGCCGGGATCACGTGCACGTGAACGTGCGGCAACTCGGCGACGGTGATGAGGTGCGCGACCTGCTCCGCCATGATGCCGGCGTGCTCGTCGCCGGCGCGACGGAGCGTGGATTCATCCAGCACGGCTACCACCTGAGGCGGCGAGTCTCCGGTCAGGATCTTGTGTCGGCTCATGCGAGCGCTTACCTGTTGGTCTACCTCGGCAGCTGACATGAGGTCGTTCAAGCGCATCACCACGCGGGCGTAGTTCTCGGTCTGGAGTAGTCCCGGGATCAGTAGTGGCTCGAAAAGGCGGAGTTGTCGCGCTCCGCGCTCGGCGTCCAGCCACGGCAGGAACCACGATGGTGCGCCGAGTTTCACCACCAATCGTCCGAACAGCCCGCCGTTGCTGAAGGCCCGGTCCGCTCCGCGGATGAAGTCGATCGTTAGCGCCCGGGTGCCGCTCTCCACGGCACTGACATGCGACGCGCTGAAGCCCGCTGCCCGGCCGAACGCCTCCTGCGTCATCCCGGACGCTCCACGAGCGCGGCGGATCTCACTCACGATGAAGTCCGCGAGGGGACTTGGCACATCAGCCATGCAACGCTCCTCAAATCGGAGATCCGCTTCCCGAGATTCCCCATGGGTTGAGCCTGTTCCGCCAGGTCAGCCCGGACACCTGGGATGCCTTCCGAGCGTAGTGGTCTCCACAGCAGAGTGTCACCAGGCGGCGCGGCCGGTAGGGATCGAGGTCCGGCGGTCGCGTTCGTAGCGGGGCCGCTCCCGACGGGCGAGCACTCACGGGAGCGGCCCCTTCCCAACGGCACCAAGGGGAAACCGTGCCTGACAACAAGCCCGAGAAGCCCAAGCCCGCGAGCCCGGATGCGCCGAACGTCCCGTACGGCCCGTGGCCGCCTGAGGCCGTCCGTCCCCACGTCCTGCGTTCGGGCGTGAGCCGCGCTTTCGCGTACCCCTGGGGGTTGCAGTGATGGGGAGGATGAAGGCCGGCGATGTGGTCCTTCTGACCACTGCCGCGAGTGTGCAGTTCCTGCGCCCGATCTTCGTGCGCGTCATCCGTGAGTTGCCCGAGCGGCACACGTACGACGGCTGGGTGTGGATTGAGGGTTACGAGCTGAACGCCGCCGGCGATGCGGTGGCGCGACGAGAGCTGTACGTGCTGCGTGGGGGCGTGCGGTTCCAGGCCCAGCCCGCCGCTCCGACGAAGGCCACCAGGCGCCGGCCCGTCCGCCGGGGTCCGGTGAGGGTCGGATGACCGCCCGCCCTCGTCCGCACCTGCCGATGCGCCCGGCCTGGCTGTGCCGCAACTGCGCCGCGCCCTGGCCGTGTGGCCCGGCTCGGCTGGATCTCGCGGCCGAGTTCCACGGTCATTCGATCGCCCTGGCTTTCTACCTAGCCGCGTCGATGCACGAGGCGATCGACGACGTACACGGTCTGGGTCTGCGTCCGAACCTGCCGGCGATGCACGCCCGGTTCCTCGGGTGGTTGTCCCTGGCGCGACGGTCCCGCCGGTCCGGTCGAGCCTGAGGTTCCGTGCCGTTTCAGTCACCGCGGTGGCGGCACGCAACGGCGGTGCCGGACGCCTACACCCTTCCGATCGCGGACTGCCACGACACCGGGCAGGTTGCTTGCCACTCGACGCAGTTTTCGCCGCTCGCACCGCTGCGTGTGGACTACGCCACCGGGCGTTACTGAGGTCCATGATGGCTCTCAACAAGGGGGTCGCTCGCCGCGGATCCGCACGGGGCGTCTGCCGTCGAGGGGGCGGGGGCGTTGCTATGGCATTTCGCCGGCGTCCGTGACCATGCGGACGAGGGTGTCGACGAGTTCGTCGACGGTGGTGTGCCACTTGCCTGTGTCGAGGTAGCCGCTGATCTCCATGCTCGCGATGCCGTGGGCGCTGGTCAGCAGCAGGGCGCCATGGCGCCGTGCGTTTCGCTCTCCCACGAGGTCGGCGACGATGTTCAGGAACTCGCCCTGAAAGCGTTCGGCCGCGCGGTCGGCCACGGCCGGGTCGCCTTCCGGCCCGCATAGCTGACGCCGGATGCGATCCATCCCGTCGCCGAGTTGCCCAGGAAGGTTTGCGCGCCGCCTGAACAACACCTGGTACAGGTGCGGCTGCTCCCGGCCGACGTCGATGAGGGTGCGGAGAGCGCCGCGCAGCTTCTCGGAGGCAGACAGGGCCGGGTCGGTCCGAAGGGCGTGCACCTGGTCGCCGATCCGTTCCCAGCTTTCGGCCGCGACGACGGTCAGCAGGCTGTCCTTGCCCGTGAAGTGCCGGTACGGCGCTCCCCGGGTCACGCCTGCCCGAGCGCCCACCTCGCGCAAGGTGACCGCGTCGGGGCCGCCGAGGTCGAGGAGTTCGGCGGCCGCGTCGAGCAGAGCGCGACGGGTGGCGGCGGCGGACTCCGCACGGGTGGTCATGACGCCCATCATAGGGTTGACAGTGTCATCTGAAACAGTAGGGTAGCTAAGATGACAACGTCATCTGAAATCCAAAGGCTGGTCGTCGTAACCGGAGCGTCCACGGGCGTGGGCGCGTCAGCCGCCCGCGAGCTGGCTCGCCAGGGATTTCACGTCCTGGCCGGCGTGCGACGCGACCGTGACGCCGACGTCATCCGATCGACAGGCATCGAGCCGGTCATCCTCGACATCACCAGGTCCGAGCACGTGGAGGCACTCGCCGCGCGGGTCGCCGATGACCCGCGTGCACTGCACGCGCTCGTCAACAACGCCGGCGTTCAGGTGAACGCTCCAGTCGAAGTCCTGCCGATGACGGAGTGGCGGCGGGCGTTCGAAGTCAACCTGTTCGGCCACATCGCTGTCACTCAAGCGCTCCTGCCCGCGCTGCTACGCAGCAAGGGTCGTGTAATCAACATCAGCTCGGTGGGCGGCAAGTTCGCCATGGCCACATACGGCGCGTACGCCGGCGCCAAGTTCGCCCTGGAGGCGGTCAGCGACTCGCTCCGCCGGGAGGTCGCTCCGCTTGGCGTACAGGTGGTGGTGGTCGAGCCCGGCGGCGTCCGCACGGAGATGGCGGCCCGCGGGGTCGAGACGGCGAACCACCTGGCTGCCCAGATGACGCCGGAGCAGGACGAGCGCTACGGCAGCCTCGTCCAGGCGAACAACAAGTTGATGACCTCGGGCACTGCTTCAGGGCTGACCGCCGACGCCGCCGCCCGGGTCATCGCGAGGGCTGTGACGACGCGTAGACCGCGCACCCGCTACACCGCCGGCCGGGATGCTGCCCTGATCATGCGCCTGGGCCCGATGCTCTCCGACCGCACGCTCGACCGCGTCCTCGCCGCCAACCTGCGCCGCCACTACCCGAAGGGGGCCGTCGGCCGATGAGGACTCCGCGAGCCGCTCCGATCGACGACGTACACGGTCTGGGTCTGCGTCCTGACCCGCCGGCGATGCACGCGCGGTTCCTCGGGTGGTTGTCCCTGGCCCGACGGCCCCGCCGGTCCGGTTGAGCCTGGTAACCACACGACGCCTGGCAATTCCAGCCCAGCCAGGCGTCGGGCTTGCATCTGATACCTGGGTACAGGCTTACCGTCGACGATATGAGTGATCGCCACATCACGACGGACGACGCCTGGGTGCCGGACGCCTGCACCCTCCCGACGGCTGAACGGCCGCTACGGCTCGCCGAGTTTGACCAGTTCTTCACCGATGCGGTGCGGGGCCTCGACCGGCTGTCGGCGCAGCACCTGCGGTTGCGGCTCGATGGTGGTGCGCAGGTCGAGGAGACGGCGCGGGACCTGACAGCCCGTGAGTCGTCCTGCTGCTCGTTCTTCACGTTCGGCCTCTCCCGGCCAGGCCCCGACTCGCTCTCGCTGGACGTCCGGGTGCCGGCAGCCCACGTCGACGTGCTCGACGCCCTCGCCGCGCGGGCCGTGTCCCTGCGGGATCAGAGGTGACCGGGTCTGGCCTGCGCAGCGGTCAACTGGCCGAGGCGGCAGGAGTCAACCAGCAGACGCTGCGCTACTACGAGCGCCGGGGCCTGCTGGACTCGCCGCAGCGATCGCCGGGCGGGCACCGGCTCTACCCGGCCGAGACGGTCACCCTGCTGCGAGTCATCAAGACCGCGCAACGCCTGGGCTTCACCCTCAACGAGGTTGCCGACCTGCTCGACGCCGGCCGGCACCAGCACATGGGTCGATCCGACACCGGCCTCCAATCGCGTGCCAGGGAGAAGCTCATCGAGGTCGAGCAGAGGCTGACGGACCTGACCGTAATCCGCGACACGCTGCGGGACGCCATCTCGGCCGGCTGTGACGACCTCGTCGCCTGCGCCGAAAGCTCCTGCTGCCCCCTGCCCTTTGCTGCACTGTCGGAGAAGAACGATCGTGCCGATAACTGCTGAGTCGGCACCTGGGGCATGCCACGCCGAGGCGAGGCGGACCGGTGGCCGGCCGCGCAGGGCTGAACTGACGAGGCAGCCGGAAGCTCCGCACACGCGGCGGGCCGTCCCGTCGCCTCTCGTACCGCTTCCGGGCCCCCACCTGAACTCATCTCCCTGGCACACTGCCCGCATGGCCGTATTCACGTGCGTCTCGTGTGGCCTTGCGCTGACGCCCGACCTGACGCATTCGCCTGGCGAGTTGGTCCGTCAGCCATACCTTTACCGTGGTCCCGGGCCATCGACAGTGGCACGTGGGTGGTTCGCCATCGACACTGAGCCGTTCGGCGCCCCGTTCGTGCCGGCCGAAAATCAGGATGGCTCTGCACAAGCCATGCCAGGTGTGGGCTTGTCCGTTGAGGGCGTCGACTTTGAGTCCGCTGGCCCCCGCAACACCATCGTCATTCACCCGGACGACGCTCCCTCGCTTCAGCCACACCCGGAGCGCCTCCGTCTGACCGGATGCTGTGGCCTGAGCGGCGACAACGGCCCGAATCAGGTCTGTGCCTGTGGCGACGAGGTGGCGACGCTGATGGCGGACTGCTATGGCCCTCGTGAGCTGCACCTTGATCCGGAACGAGTGTCCTCTGACCAGGTCCGACTGCGCGCTGCACCGTAAGGGGGTGCCTTCAGGCGGTCGTCAACGCCCTCTCGTCAGCGGCACGGCAAGTCGGCGTCGGTGGGTGGGTCAGCAGCGAGGGGCGTTGAGCGGGGCGGCACCGGCGAGCGCTTCGACGGTCGCCGTTGGTGCGACCGATTCCGACGGGGTCGGCGAGGGCGCGATGCTGGGGGACGGCGGAGCCGACGGTGAACTGCTGGGCGGCGTGGGGGAGGCAAGCGTGGCCGTGCTGCGTTGGACCTGCTTCGTGACCAGCCGGATGGCGGTGGCGGTCGCCTGGCCTCCGTACACGTCGGTGACCCTGATGTTGTAGGGCCCGGGGCCGATCCCGCCCTCGACGGTCCAGTAGTTGTCGCTCTGGCGGGCCGCCTTGCGGAAGCCGCCGCCCGGCCCCTGTGCCTCGACCGAGCGGAGTGGGTTGCCGTGGTTGCCGACCTGCACCGCGAACCAGTACCGCGAGGCGCCGCCCTTCATCCGGAAGGTGAGGCCTCCGTCGAGCGGCGGGTTCACCACCGCCCGGTACGTCACCTGCGCGATGCCCTGCGCCCGGTCGGCAACCTTGGCGAACGCCTCGTCGGAGAGGTCGATCTTGCCGGAACCGCACCCGCCGCACTGGTCCATGACCATGACGCGGACGGTGCCCTTCGGGCCGGTCACGTCCAGGTAGCTGCCGCAGGCCGCGGACCCGGAGTACGCCGATGAGCCGAGGGCCACGTAGAGCCGGTCCGCGGGTGGGCCGGGGAAGGAGCAGTTGCCGCCGGAGCGGCCGGCGTCGTAGAAGCTGGCCTTGGCTTTGTGGACGGTGTCTCCGGTTGGTGGCGCGGCGCAGGCCGGGGTGGCACCACCGCGTACGGCGAGGGTGATGCCGAGTACGGCGGCCAGGGCGGTGACCCCGGCGCCGGCCAACCAGTGTCTGACCCGCCGACGCGACCGGAGTGTGCCGACCGGGGTGTCGTTGAAGGGGGCCGAGCCTGGTGCCGTCACGGCGCCTGATGTTGCCGCAGCGTGCTGCGGCAGCGCAAAAGCGTCGAGCAAACTGTCACTCGCCGCACCGGTGGGGTAGCAGTCCGTTCAGGGAGCGCCCACTCGGTTTCAAGGAAGGCGGGGTTTCCTGGCGCCGGGGATGGGCCGGTTTCACGGAAGTCGAGTGGATCAAGCCGGCCGGCGGGGGCGCAACCCGTCGAGGGCGGTGGTGACGACGAGGTCGGCGTACTCGGCGGTGAGCGGTCCGCTGCGTTGCAGCCATCGGCTGAACAACGGTCCCCAGATCAGGTCCACCGCCACGTCGAGGTCGATGTCGTCGGCGAGTTGCCCGGCCTGCTGGGCGCTGCGTAGGCGCTGCCGTTTGGCCTCCTTCAACGGCCCGTCCAGCCGTTCGGCGTAGGCCACCGCCAGCTCGGGGTCGAGCGCGATCTCGGTGGCCAGCGCGCGCATCGGTTGCTCGTACCGGGGATCGTTCATCTCCTCGACCGTTGCGCGAAGCACCAGGGTCAGGTCGGCGGCCAGGTCGCCGGTGTCCGGCAAGGTCGGCGGCCCGCCCTCGGTGGCCTCGCTGAGCATGAGGAACGCGTCGAAGATGACCGCGCCCTTGGACGGCCACCAGCGGTAGATGGTCTGTTTGCCGACGCCGGCGCGCGCGGCGATGCCCTCGATGCTGACCTTCGCGTACCCGATCTCCTGGAGCAGGTCGAAGGCCGCGGTGAGGATGGCGCGTCGGGAGGTCTCTCTCCGGCGGGCCGTGTTGGGGGTCATGGGGCCCCACGATATCAGCGACGAGACGAACCGTCTCGTCTTGACGGCCGGGGTGGTGCGGCCTAATCTCTCCTCCATGACGAGACGGACCGTCTCGTCTCGCCCCGAGGATGGAGTTCCGACATGCGCACCTGGTTCATCACCGGCGCCAGCCGCGGCCTGGGCCGCGCCTTCACCGACGCCGCGCTCGACCGGGGGGATCGGGTGGTCGCCACCGCCCGGACCATCGCCCGAAACGACTTCGACGAGCGGCACGGCGACCGGCTGCTGACGCTGGCCCTCGACGTGACCGACCGGGCTGCGGTCTTCGCCGCCGTGGCCACCGCCGTCGAGCACTTCGGACGGCTCGACATCGTCGTCAACAACGCCGGGACCCTGTCCATGGGAATGGTCGAAGAGTTCACCGAGGCGGAGGCGCGAGCCCAGTTCGAGGTCAACCTCTTCGGCGCGCTGTGGGTCAGTCAGGCGGTGCTGCCGCATCTGCGCGCCCAACGGTCCGGCCACATCGTGCAGGTGTCCAGCATCGCCGCGTTGGGTGGTTTTCCGAGCACCGGCATGTACAGCGCGAGCAAATTCGCCCTGGAAGGCATGAGCGAGGCGTTGGCAATGGAGGCGGCGGCCTTCGACATCAAGCTCAGCATCGTGCAGCCGGGCGGCTACTGGACCGACCTCTACACCAGTTTGAGCGCCACCACCCCGATCGAGGCGTACGCGCCGCTGCGCGCCGAACTGGAACGACAGTGGGCGGAGGGTTCGATCGACAGCGAGCCCCGGCTGGCCGCCGAGGCGTTGCTGCGTCTGGTCGACAGCGACGACCCGCCGCTGCGGCTCCTGCTCGGGAGCATGGTGTACGACCTGGCGTTCGACGTCTCCCGTCGGCGGATGGACACCTGGGCGGGCTGGGAGCAGGTCAGCCGAGCCGCCGAGCATGCCGTCGCCGATCCCGGACGCGCGCATTGACGGGCACGGCTGCTCCTGCCCGCGCGGTGGTCTCGCCACAATTCCGACCCCCGTGACCGTGCCTGAACGTGGTCAGCCTGGGAAACACCGCTCAACTGCTCGTGTGGCCACCACCTTCATTTGATGATTCCCCTCGCGAGGCGCGAATTCAGACGGAGAGGAAGCACCCATGGCTGTCAAGACCATGACGCGACCCGGCACCACGGAAATTCGGCCGTTCAAGGTGGAAATCCCCGAGGAGGATCTAAAGGCGATGCGCGCGCGCATCGCCGCCACACGCTGGCCCGAAAAGGAAACCGTGCCGGATCAGTCGCAGGGCGTGCAGCTTGCGACGATGCAGGCCCTTGCGCGTTACTGGGAGAAAGACTACGACTGGCGCAAGGTCGAGGCGAGGCTGAACGCCCTACCGCAGTTCATGACCGAGATCGACGGCCTCGACATCCACTTCCTCCACATCCGTTCGAAGCACGAGGACGCCCTGCCGCTCATCGTCACGCACGGGTGGCCGGGGTCGGTGATCGAGCAGATGAAGATCATTGACCCGCTCACCAATCCCACCGCGCATGGTGCCAGCGCCTCGGACGCCTTCCATCTGGTCATCCCGTCGATGCCCGGCTACGGCTTCTCGGGCAAGCCGAGCACGCCCGGCTGGGACCCGCAGCACATCGCAAACGCCTGGATCGAGTTGATGAGGCGCCTTGGCTACACGCGGTTCGTGGCGCAGGGCGGCGACTGGGGTGCGCTCATCACGGAACTGATGGGTGTGCAGGCGCCTCCGGAACTGATCGGCATTCACACCAACATGCCGGGTGTGTATCCGCCCGACATCGATGCGATGCTCCAGTCCGGCATCACCGGTGCGAACAACCCCCTCGGGTCGCTCCCGTCCAATCTCTCGGACGATGAGAGGCGCGCCTGTGAGCAGGCAGACTTCTTCTGGAAGCATTCCAGCTACGCCCTTGAGATGGGACGCGCGCAGACACTGACCGGGTTGGCGGACTCGCCCGTCGCCTTGGCGACCTACATGCTCGACCATGACGCCGCCAGCCTGAAGCTCATCTCCGAGTCCGTCGCGGGGCAGCCCCGGGGCATCACGCCGGAGGACCTCCTCGACAACATCTCGCTCTACTGGCTGACGAACACCGGGGTTTCCTCGGCTCGTCTGTATGCGGAGAACCTGCTCTCCTTCTTCGCGACCAAGGGTGTGTCGATCCCGGTTGCCGTGAGCGTGTTCCCCGACGAGCTCTACCAGGCTCCGAAGAGTTGGGCAGAGCAGGCGTATCCCAATCTCATCCACTACAACAAGCTGGACAAGGGCGGGCACTTCGCGGCCTGGGAACAGCCGCAACTCTTCTCGGAAGAGATGCGGGCCGCCTTCCGGTCGCTTCGCTAGATGGCCGTGCACCTGCCCCCGCTGAACGGGGCGGCCGAGTGGCTCAACTCCGAGCCACTCGGCCCCGCCGACCTGCGCGGGCGCGTCGTCCTGGTGAACTTCTGGACGCTGACCTGCATCAACTGGCTGCGCCAGGAGCCGTACGTGCGTGCCTGGTCGCAGGCCTACCGCGACGACGGGCTTGTCGTCATCGGGGTGCACACGCCGGAGTTCTCGTTCGAGCACGACGTCGACGGGGTGCGGCGGGCGGTCGCGGCGCGATCGATCGACTACCCGGTGGCGGTCGACAACGACTACGCGATCTGGCGCGCCTTCGGCAACCAGTACTGGCCGGCGCTGTACTTCGTCGACACCGACGGGGTCATCCGCGACGAGCACTTCGGTGAGGGGCGCTACGAGCAGTCCGAGCGGGTTCTCCAGCAACTGCTCGGCATCGAGCGCGCCCCCGTACCCGTGAAGGGGGTCGGCCCGGAGGCGGAGGCCGACTGGGGCGAACTGCGGACGCCCGAGACGTACCTCGGATTCAGTCGTGGCGAGCACTTCGCGTCGCCGAACGGCCCGGCACTCGACGAACGCCGCGCCTACGAGCTGCCGGAGAGCCTGGGCCTCAACCAGTGGGCCCTGGCGGGCGAGTGGACGATCGGGTCGGAGAGCGTCGTGGCCGATCGGGCCGGCGGCAGCATCGCCTTCCGGTTCCACGGCCGCGACGCGCATCTCGTGCTGGCCCCCGGGGCGGGACGGTCGATCCCGTTCCGGGTGCTCCTCGACGGCGAAGCTCCTGGCCCGTCACACGGCGTCGACGTCGACGAAGATGGCAACGGCGTGCTCCAGGACGGCCGGCTCTACCAGCTCGTCCGCCAGGCCGGCGCGGTCCGGGAGCGGACCCTGGAGATCACGTTCGGCGAGCCTGGTGCCCAGGCGTACGCCTTCACGTTCGGCTGAGGCGCAGATCGACTGTGCTCACCGTGTTGGAGACCGGTGAAAAGCTCTGTACCTGAGCGCCGGGACGCAGGCGGCTGTCCGTCGCGTACCGGTCGGCGAGCGCCTTCTCCGCGCCCTCGTCGCCGTCGTCGGCGGCGAGCAGCAGGGCGGCGATCTCGTCGGCGAGAGTGAGGTCGGCGTCGGTGAGGTCGTCGGTCATCGCGCCGAAGCTGTCCCACAGCAACAGCTCGTCCTTCTGCCGGTGAGCCAGCTCCTGGATGACGTAGTCGTGGATGAACCAGGCACCGCGGATCGGCGATTCCGGGGCCACGCCGTAGACGTCGGGGTCGATCGCCCCGGCCCGGTACGCCGACCACACCCGTGCTGCCGAGTCGAAGAGCCCTGCTGTCGGGTCGATGTCGTAGCCGTCGAACCGCCAGTCGCCGGCCGGGTCGATCTCCGGGTCGGCCCAGACCCATCGTTCGCCGTTCCAGTACTCCAGCAGCACGTGATCGTGGTGCCAGCCGGGCGTGAAGTAGGAGGCGAACCCGACCCGGCTGCGGCTGGGAATGCCGTGTTGGCGCAGCACCGCCACCGAGAGCAACGTGTGGTCCCGGCAGCAGCCGGCAACCCGGTCGACGGCCGGGCGCTCAGCGGTGAGTGGCAGGGGAAAGCGAGACTGGTCCGTGTCCAGGATGCGGTCCACCCAGCGGCAGTTCACCTCGTCCAGCCGGTCGTCCGGCAGCTCTACGCCGCCGGCCCGGTAGTGGACGATCACGTTGCGGGCGGTCGCCGCCACGGTGGGGATGTCGGTCGCCACGGCGTCGAGAAGCCCGCCGTGCCGACCGGGGTCGCTGTAGGGGGAGTGGTTCCGGTAGTCATCGAGGTCCATGGGGCCAGTCTCCGGTCCGCCACGGTGTCAGGGTCAAGGTGCCTTTCCGGATAGTGTCGACTGCTGTGACAGCGCCCGAGATCACCATCGCCACCCCAGCGGACCGTCGAGCAGTGGTCGACACGCTGGTCGCCGCGTTCGTCAAGGATCCCGTGCTGCGGCACCTGTTCCCCGACGAGGAGACCTATCCCGAGTACGCCGCCACCTTCTTCGGGAACCTCTTCGACAAGCGGGTGCACCGGTCGTCGATCTGGACGATCGCTGGGGGAGCGTCAGTGGCAATCTGGGAGCCACCGGCCGAGCCGGCGGCCGGCCACTCGACGCCAGCTCGATACCCCGCTGACGTGCAGGCTCGGGTGCAGAGCTACGACGATGCCGTGCACGCAGCCCTGCCCGAGTTCCCGTTCTGGTATCTCGGCGTCCTGGGCACCCACCCCGACAGCGCCGGACGCGGTTGGGGGCGCGCCGTCATGCGGGCCGGGCTGGAGCGCGCCGCCGCCGACGGTCTGCCGGCGATCCTGGAGACCAGCAACCCGGGCAACGTCGAGCTGTACCGCCGCGCCGGCTGGGAGGTGGTGGGCTCCCTGTCGGAGCCCGTGCCCACCTGGGTCATGCAGCAGTCGCCGCGCTGAACACGCCGATTGCGCGCCTCCTACGATCGGCGGCGTGCACACCACCCCTTCCAGCCCCATCGACGTGCCACAGATCTTTCCGGCGGTTGCGCCACTGGCGCGGACGACCGTCCGCTTGCATCCCCGTCCGGGTGCGCCGACAGCGGAGCAGAGTTCGGTGGGCGGCCCGCTGCTGTGGCCGGCCGACGAAGCCTGGCCGATGTGCGACGGACCGGAGCCCGGCGACCACTATCTCGATTCTCCGGGTGAACCGGCGGCGCCGCTGGTGCCGGTGGTGCAGTTGCTGGCCGAGGACGTGCCTGAGGTGCCGTTCCCGGCCGGCGCGGACGTCCTACAGGTGTTGTGGTGCCCATTCGAGCATGAACCGTGGACGTCACCTCGCCCCGAACTGCGGTGGCGTCGCGGTGCCGACATCGGTGCCCGGCTTCAAGAAATGCCCGTACCGGATGTGGAGTCAGATCCATCGCACGTCCCCCGCCGCTGTGTGCTCGACCCGGAGCGGGTTACCGAGTACCCATCCTGGGACCTCCCGCGTGCCGTCTGGCCACAGATCGAGGACACCATAAAGCGGGTGGCGCAGGAGACCGGTTGGAATTACGAAGCCGATCTGGCGGTCGCCTCGGGGATCAAGGTCGGCGGTTACCCCGGCTGGACGCAGTCTCCGGACTGGCCGGTCTGCGAGTGTGGCTCGTCCATGGACCATCTGCTGACGGTGGCCAGCTGGGAGTTCAGCCGCGGTGACGAGAAGAGATGGATCCCAGTAGAGGACCGTCCGGCGATGGCCGGTTGGGAAACGGCCACCACCGACGATCACCCGTGGTGGACGATCCAGAACCCCAGCGGGCTCATGCTGGGTGACGTCGGCGGGATCTACCTGTTTGTCTGCACGACCTGCCCCACCAGGCCGTTCGACTACCGCTTCGACTGTTCCTGACGAATCCGGATGGTCACTGGCAGGCTCACATCCCCGGCCTACGGCCGAATCTTGGACAGTTTCCGTTAGCTGATGACGGAAACTGTCCAAGATCTACGCGCGGCCGTCGCGCCGAACACGCTGGTTGCGCTCACCTGAGGGTGAGCGGGACCGGTTGCCCCTGGCGTATCTCGAGGACCGGCCGCCTGCCCAGCGGTTGGGCCAGATTGAGGGTTGCGATACGCGGGAAGCCCGCAAGGGTGCACACCTCGCCGCTGTTGTGGTGCTGCGCGATGACGATGACCACGACGGCGTTGGCCGACTCGACCGACTCCGCGTGGTAGTCGGCGCCACAGCGTCCGGTCGCCGGCCCGAAGGCGCCGGTGAAGTCGACGGTCAGCTGCGCACCGGCCCCGGTTGTGGTCGCCGACTCGATGGCGATGCCCGGCGGGGAGTTCCACGGTGGTGGTGTCGGGGTGACGGCGCCAGCGCCACCTGCGTCGATGACGGCCTGGTCGTACCGGGCCAATGCCTCCCGTGCCTGCTGACGCAGCTCGCCGAGGCTCTCCCCGCGGGGGAGCGCGGCGTCGACAGGGGCGTTCGCGTCGGTGTCACAACCAGCGAGCATCGCCGCCGCCACCACCCCGACGACCCAGTGCCATCGCACCATCGAAGACCCCTTTTCCGGCAGAGTGACCGCCAGGATTATCAACCGTCGGCCTGGGTGGTTCCGCCCGGCTGCTCGGCCTTGGCTGCTGCCGCCGAGGCGGCGAAGATGCGCGCGTAGATCTCGTCGATGACGTCGTTCTTCGCCAGGCTGTAGTCGCGGGGTCGGTGCGCGGTGTCCTGCGCGAGGCGTCGTTTGGTCGCGGCGTAGAGCTCCCGGTCGTGTGGATGCGAGCGCAGCCAGTCGCGGAAGAGCCGGTGCCGGACGGGTTCGGGCGCACCCTGCGGCCAGACGTGCAGGTTGACGTCCTCGGCGGCGCTGAGCAGCATCCGGTGCCCGTGCCACCAGGGCTCCCGCAGGACGAGCCGGTAGCCGAGCCGTTCCAGGGCGGGGAGATACCCGGACTCGTCGGCGGTGTCCTCGATGACCAGGTCGATGTCGATGACGGGTTTGGCCGCGAGCCCCGGCACCGCTGTGGACCCGACGTGTTCCACCGCGATGATCAGAGCGCCCAGCGCCTCGGTGAGCGACGACCGGAGGGCGGTGAACCGCTGCGCCCAGGCCCTGTCGTACTCCTCGATGACGACGGACTCCCACGTGCGCGGCGGGTCGCCCACCAGGCCGGCGTCGACCTGTTCGGGGGTGCCGTGGAAGCGCTGCACGACGTCCTGCGGATACTCGGCCACGTCAACCTCCTGGAGAAGCAAAGTCCGCCAGGCTACGACACGACGACCGGTGCGGGCCCACCCGACCGATGCGGGCATCGGATGTCGGGTGGGCCACCGACCCCGCGACCTAACGTCGGTACTCGAAAGGGAAGGAGGCCCGGGTGCTGGATCGGCTCAACGAGGCGATGGCTCACATCGAGCGTCACCTCGACCAGAAGATCGAGGTGGCCGACCTTGCGCGGATCGCGCTGACGTCGGAGTACCACTTCCGGCGGTTGTTCTCCGCACTGGCCGGGATGCCGCTGTCGGAGTACATCCGGCGGCGTCGGCTCACCGTCGCCGGCGCGGACGTGCTCGCGGGGGAGCGGACGTTGCTCGACGTCGCGGTGCACTACGGCTACGGGTCCGCCGAGGCGTTCGCGCGGGCGTTCCACGCCGTGCACGGCGTGGGGCCCGGAGAGGCTCGGCGTACGGGGGCAGCGCTGCGTGCCCAGCCCCGGATGTCCTTCCGACTCACCGTCGAAGGGAGCGGCAGCATGGAGTACCGAATCGTCAGCAAGGACGCGTTCGCGCTGGTGGGGCGCAAGGCGCGGGTCCCGCTGGTGCACGAGGGGATGAACCCGGCGATCGTCGCGTTCATCCGGAGCATCGACAAGGAGACGACCGCACGGATCGAGGCGCTCTCCGATCAGGAGCCGGCGGGGATCGTCAACGTCAGCGACAACCTCGCCGACAGCCGGGAGGAGGGCACCGAGCTGGACTACTGGCACGGGGTGGTGACCGGTGCCGTGCCACCGGAGGACTTGGACGCGCTGCCGGTGCAGGCCGGGACGTGGGCGGTGTTCACCACCTCCGGAGCGTTCCCGCAGGCGGTGCAGCACCTGTGGCGTGACGTGTTCACCCAGTGGTTTCCGTCCAACCCGTACCGCAGCCGACCTGGACCGGAGATCTCCCGGGTCCGGGTGTCCGCGGACGGCACCGAGGCGGACGCCGAGCTGTGGATTCCCGTCGAACGGGCACCCACCCCTATGTAGAGTTCCGATACAGTGGTCGGATGCGGATGACCATTCCGGTCGCGAAGGTGCTCGCGGCGCTGCTCGCCGAACCCGACGAGCAGCGCTACGGGCTGGACCTGATGCGATTGACCGGCCTGCCCAGCGGCACCCTCTACCCGGTGCTGCACCGGCTGAGCGCGGCCGGCTGGCTGGACGCCGACTGGGAGGCGATCGACCCCGTCGCGGCCGGCCGGCCGGCCCGTCGCTACTACCGGCTGACCGCCGTCGGGGTGACGCAGGCCCGCCAGGCGCTCGCCGATCTGCGCGCCGCGATCCCCGACGCTCGTCCCTCCTGGGGCGGCACCGAGCCCACCGGAGCGCCAGCGTGATGACCCGCCGGGCCGCCGAACTGCTGCTGGAGATGGCCGCGCGCCGCTGGCCGGCCGACGTCCGCGACGACCTGCGCCGCGAGTGGGCCGCCGAGCTGCACGTGCTCATCGAGAGCGGTCACCGGACGAAGATGCTCGGCTTCGCGGTGAGCCTGGCCGTCAGCCGGGCCGGTGCCCCGATCGTCGACCGCACAGTGATGCGCGGTCGGATCGGCCGCACCGCGGCCGCGTTGCTGCTGTCCCCGATCGCCTGCGTCGGGATCGTGCTCGTCAGTGCGTACGCCCTGTACCCGATCGAGCGCGTGTTGGCCGAGAGCTGGTCGGAGCGGGCGCAGAGGCCGCTCTGGTCGGCGTTCACCGTCGGGTTGGCGCTGCTGCTGGCGGTGTTCGCCGGTCGCTGGGCCCGGCACACCGCACTCGACGGCCCGCTACACATCGCGCTCGGGGTGGTGCTCCCCGTCGGGGTGGCCGCAGTCGTGTTCCTGTACGTCCTCTACCCGGATGACCTGGCTTCCACCCTGCCCGGGCTGCTGCTCTGGTTGGCCGGTCTGACGCTGGCCCTCTGGGCCGCGGCGAGCCTCGCCGTTCGGCATCGCCTCCACGCGGCCTGGTGGGTGGGCGTCCTCGGCGCACTCGCCGCCGCCGACCTCGCGATGATTCTCGCCGTTGTCGACGCCATCTCGGCGGGCTATCGCGCTGGCCCGGTCATCGGTCCGACGCCGGTGGAGAGCATCGACCGGATCTCCGCGCCGCTGTGGCTCCTCGCCGCCTGGACAGACTGGAACATCGGCCTACCCCGACCCACGATTCCATGGGAGATCTTTGGAATCATCAGCAACCGGGTGCCGACGGAACCCATGCTCTACCTGGCCTGCACGCCGTACGCGCTCGCGTACACCATCCGGGCGGCGCGGTCGGCGCCGACCGCTCCGGTCGTGCTCGCGTCCACCCCGGCGTGAACCCCTTCAGTCGGGCACGTCGTCCCACGTCACGCCCGGCTCCAGGTAACCGGCCGACGGGTTGTCGCGCAGGGCGTAGGCGATGACCAGCAGGGCATGCTTGTCCAGCTCGGGCAGCTGGTCCAATCCGAACCACCGCACGGCCAGCGACTCGTCGTCGTTGACCCGGGCGGTGCCGGCCACCACCCGGCAGAGGAAGCCCAGGTTCAGGTATTCGCACTGGTCCCCGTTGGGGTACGTGTGCGGGTGCGACACGGCGCTGGACATCCGCACCGGCGCGACGTCCAGGCCCGTCTCCTCCCGCACCTCGCGGACCAGCGCGGTGGCCGGCTGTTCGCCCGGCTCGACGAACCCGCTGATCACCGACCAGCGCCCGTCGTCGGAACGCTGGCCCAGCAGCAACTCACCGGCGTCGTTGCGGACCACCGCGCTGACGCTGGGCAGCCAGAGCAGGTCGTGGCCGACGTGCTTGCGCATCCCCACGATGTAGTCCGGTGTCCCCATCCGGCGATCATAGGCCGCTGCGCGGGGAGACTGACCTGCGCATCTTTTCGGTCTCCAGTCCCACGCGTTTCGCTGTTCGGGCCCCAGGGGCCCCATGCATATCTACTGTGGAGAGGGTCGGCGACTTGTGCGATCCGGTGGCGGCCTGACGGTTCGCGGTGCACAGTGATTCCCATGAGCGACAGCGAACGTGGTGGGCAGTTCTACTGGTGCACCCGGCATCACCGGGTCGAGACGGACGCCGACGTGTGTCCGGCGAAGCACGTTCTCGGCCCGTACAACTCGGCGGCCGACGCGGAGAACGCCCTGCAACGCGTGCAGGAGCGGAACGAGGCGTGGGATGCCGAGGACGCTCGTTGGGCCGGGGAGAACAAGTAGGCGGCGCGGGACGGCCCGCGCCGAGGCATTTCGTGCTCCGCGAGGACGCACGCGAGAGCACGTCCCCAAGGAGGGAACCACGATGGCCGAAGCAAAGCAGGCCACCACCCGCCCGGCCGCCCGACGCACCACCGCGAAGAAGACCGCCGCGGCGGAGCGCAACACGGCCGCGAGCCGGACCACCCCCGTCCGCAAGTCCACGGCGGGTGCGAAGGCGGCGAAGGCCCCGGCGAGGAAGGCCGCCGGCGGCGCGGGACGTGCCCCGGCGAAGAAGACCACCACGGCGGCCACGAAGGCTCCCGCGAAGAAGACCACGACCAAGGCCACCACGACGGCCAAGAAGGCCCCCGCGAAGAAGACCACCACCCGCTCGACAACTGTCGCGGCAAAGCGGGCCCCGGCGTCCGCGACGCGCAAGACCACCGCCGCCGCGAAGAAGACGACGGGCACGGCGAAGAAGACCACGAGCACGGCGAAGAAGACCACCAGCGCCGCGAAGAAGACCGTGGGCGCCGCGAAGAAGACCACCACCTCGGCGGCGAAGAAGACCACCGCAGCGGCGAAGGCGCCGGCGCGTAAGACCGCGACCAAGGCGTCCGCCGTCAAGAAGACAGCGGCGAAGAGGACGGCGGCGACGAAGACGGCCGCCAAGAAGGCGCCGGCGAAGAAGACCGCGTCGACCGGTCCCAGCGGCGGTGCTCGCAAGGCTCCGGCGAAGAAGGCCCCGGCCGCGAAGGCGACGGGCACCTCGTCGACCACCGCGCGCAAGGCGGCGGCCAAGAAGGCCCCGGCGAAGAAGACCGTCGCGGCCAAGGCCCCGGCCCGCAAGGTGACCGCCCGCAAGTCACCGGCCCGCCCTGCCGCCGCACGGGCCACCGCGCCCCGGAGCCCGCGCAGCGCTGCCCGGAAGGCGACCGGCTGAGCGCAGGTCGACCCGGGCTCGCCCGGGGAGAGATATCTCGGCCGGTCACCGGAAGCGGATCACCGGCGGCGCTGTCAGGATTGACCCGTGGTCATCCGACGCGTACTCGCGCCCCGCATCGACTTCGGCGCACTGCGCCGCGAACTCGGCCTGCCCGGGGAGTTCCCGGCCGACGCCCAACGTGAGGCCGACGAGGCGGCCGGCGCGCCGCCGCGCCCGCCCGTCGACCGCACCGACGTACCGTTCGTCACTGTCGACCCGGCCACCTCCCGCGACCTGGACCAGGCGATGCACCTCGCCCGCCGTCCAGGTGGCGGCTACCGGGTGCGGTACGCGATCGCCGACGTCGCCGCCCACGTCGCCCCGGGCGGCGCGTTGGAGGCGGAGACCTGGCGGCGCGGGCAGACCATCTACCTGCCCGACGGGAACGTGCCGCTGCACCCACACACGCTCAGCGAGGGCGCTGCGAGCCTGCTGCCCGACGACGACCGCGCCGCGGTGGTCTGGACCATCGACCTGGACGCCGACGGCGGCACCGTGGCCGTGGAGCTGGAACGTGCCCTGGTTCGCAGCCGGGCCAAACTCGACTACACCGGGGTGCAGGCGGCAGCCGACGCCGGGCGGCTGCCCGAGCCGATCGCACTGTTGCCCGAGATCGGTGACCGGCTGACGGCCCGCGGGTTGCGCCGGGGCGCCATCAACCTGCCGTTGCCTGAGCAGGATCTGGAGCCCGACGGCGACGGCTGGCAACTGGTGCTGCGCGCGCCGGTGCCGATGGAGGAGCACAACGCCCAGATCTCCCTTCTGACCGGGATGGCCGCCGCCGACATCATGCTGGCCGGCCGGGTCGGGTTGCTGCGGACGATGCCCGCGCCGAAACCGGAGGCCGTGCAGCGGCTGCGGGCCGCCGCCGCGCCGCTGGGCGTGCACTGGCCGGACGACGTGGGCCCGGGTCAGGTGATCGCCGGTCTGGACGCCTCCCAGCCGCGCGCCGCCGCGTTCATCGACCAGGCGGCCGAGCTGATGCGCGGCGCCGCGTACACCGCCTTCGACGGGACGGTGCCGGAGCAACCGGAGCACGGTGGTGTGGCAGCCACGTACGCCCACGTCACGGCGCCGTTGCGGCGTCTGGCCGACCGGTACGCCACGGAGGTCTGCCTGGCCCTGCACGCGGGCCAGCCGGTGCCCGACTGGGCCCGCGCCGCGCTGCCCCGGCTGCCCGAGGTGATGGCCAGCACCGACCGGATCGCCTCGACGGCCACCCGGGGCGCCGTGGAGCTGGCCGAGGCGGTGCTGCTGGAGCACCGGGTGGGTGAGACGTTCGACGCGGCCGTGCTGGACGTCGACGCGCCGCCCAACGGTCGGGCCCGCACCCGACCGCCCGGTGGCACTGTCGCGCTGGACGCCCCGCCGGTGCGCAGCCGCTGCCTCGGCGACCTGCCGCTCGGCGAACGAGTCCGCGTCCGGCTGGTCACCGCGGACCCGACGGCCCGCACGGTCCTGTTTGAGCTGGCCTGACCCTGCGGTCGCGGGGCAGCGGGGATCGTCACAGTGCTCCGCGCTGCTGGCGGACCGGTCGGTTTGCGAGGATGAACCCATGGCATACGACGCGAGCACGCTCCCCGACGTGTCCGGGCTGACGGTCGGCATCATCGGTGGCACCGGCGACCAGGGGCGAGGCCTCGCCTACCGGTTCGCGCGGGCCGGGCAGACGGTGTTGATCGGCTCCCGCAACGCCGAGCGGGCCGTCGAGTCCGCAGCCGAGATCGCCGCCCTGCCCGGTGTGCCGGCCACCGGCAGTGTCACGGGCGGGGCCAACGACGAGGTGGCCCGACGCAGCGACGTGGTGATCATCGCGGTGCCGTGGGACGGGCACGCCGCCACCGTCGCCGCCCTGGCCGAGCCACTCGCCGGCAAGATCGTCGTCGACTGCGTCAACCCGCTCGGCTTCGACAAGCAGGGCCCGTACGCGCTGACCGTCGCCGAGGGCAGCGCCGTGCAGCAGGCCGCCGCCTTGCTGCCCGACTCCCGGGTCTGCTCGGCGTTCAATCACGTCAGCGCCCCGCTGCTGGCCGACCCGGAGGTCGACCGGATCGACCTGGACGTGCTGATCTGCACCGAGGACCGCGAGCTGGTCGACGTGGTCGGCGCGCTCGCCGCCCGGATCCCGGGGATGCGCGGCATCTACGCAGGGCGGTTGCGCAACGCCCACCAGATCGAGGCGTTCACCGCGAACCTGATCGCGATCAACAAGCGCTACAAGGCACACGCGGGCATCCGCGTCACCGACATCTGAGTCATTCTCTGGCGGCGTGATCCACTCCGGTTTCGTGAAAGCGCGGTGTCCCGAGGTCAGGGACACCGCGTTTTCGGCAAGCCCGAGTGGATCACGCCGTGAGTATTCCTAGAAGGTGTGCTCGGCGGTCGGGAACTCGCCGCCTCGGACCTCGTCGGCGAAACGCCGGGTGGCGTCGGTGAGCACGCCGGCCAGGTCCGCGTACCGCTTGACGAAGCGGGGCGTCTTTCCGGTCCGCAGGCCGGCCATGTCCTGCCAGACCAGCACCTGCGCGTCGGTGTCCGGGCCGGCGCCGATGCCCACCGTCGGGATCGGCAGCTCGTGGGTGATCCGCTTGGCCACCTCGCCGGGCACCATCTCCAGCACCACAGCGAACGCCCCCGCCTCCGTGACCGCCCGCGCGTCGGCGAGCACCTCGTCCGCGGCGTCGCCCCGCCCCTGCACCCGGTAGCCGCCCAGGGTGTGCTCGCTCTGCGGGGTGAAACCGATGTGCGCCATCACCGGAATGCCGGCGCCGACGATCGCGGCGATCTGCTCGGCGCAGCGGCGGCCACCCTCCAGCTTCACCGCGTGGCAGCCACCCTCCTTCATGAACCGGACGGCGGTGCGCAGCGCCTGCGCCGGCCCCTCCTCGTACGAGCCGAACGGCAGGTCACCGACGATCAGCGCCTGCCGGGTCGCCCGCACCACGGCCCGCACCAGCGGAAGCAGCTCGTCGGCCGTGACCGGCAGAGTCGTCTCGTAGCCGAACACGTTGTTCGCGGCCGAGTCGCCGACCAGCAGCACCGGCACACCGGCCTGGTCGAAGATCGACGCCGTGTACTGGTCGTACGACGTCAGCATCGGCCACCGCTCACCGCGCTCCTTCGCGGCGATCAGGTCCCGGGTGCGGGCCCGTCGGGTGGCCGGGCCGCCGTACAGCGCGGTCACCTCGTTCGGAGTGGACTCCACCATCTCTGTCTCCCTTCCTCGAGGCCGCCTGCGCGGTCCCCGGGTTCCGTCGCGATCGTCGCACCGTGAGACGGGGTGACGGCAGGGCCCAGTGCAAGATGTCACTCCACAGCGAAACCGCGAGGCCCGCGCCGCTCGGCCCCCGCGAGGCGGCGCCGGGTCGCGCCACCGACCCGACATCCCCAGGGGTACGCCTCAGCCGTGCTCGCGCCACCGGTTGGTGATCGGCAGACGGCGGTCCCGACCGAACGCCTTCATGGAGATCTTCGTGCCCGGTGCCGACTGCCGCCGCTTGTACTCGGCGGTATCCACCAGCCGCAGCACCTTGTCCACGATCGCCGGGTCGTGACCCGACTCGACCAGCCCGTCGCGGCCGAGGTCGCCGTCGACGTAGCCGATCAGGATCGGGTCCAGTACGTCGTAGTCGGGCAGGCTGTCGCTGTCCAGTTGGCCCGGGCTCAGCTCGGCGCTCGGCGGCTTGCCGATCGAGTTCTCCGGGATCGGGGCGGTCTCGCCGCGCCGGGCCGCGTCGGTGTTGCGCCACTTCGCGAGCCGCCAGATCAGGGTCTTCCAGACATCCTTGACCGGGTTGAAGCCGCCCACCGAGTCGCCGTACAGCGTGGAGTAGCCGACCGCCAGCTCACTCTTGTTGCCGGTGGTCAGCACCAGGTGGCCCTCCTGGTTCGACAGCGCCATCAGGATCACGCCACGAACCCGGGCCTGGAGGTTCTCCACTGCCACACCGGACAGCGACAGGTTGGCCAGGAAGCCGTCCACCATCGGCTGGATCGGCTCGACGCGGTAGTCCAGGCCGGTGCGCTTGGCCAGGTCGGCGGCGTCCTCCCGGGAGTGCTCGGAGGAGTGCTGGCTGGGCAGCGACACCCCGACCACCCGGTCCGGCCCGAGGGCGTCGACGGCCAACGCGGCCACCACCGCCGAGTCGATGCCGCCGGAGAGGCCGAGCACCACCGACGGGAACCGGTTCTTGTTGACGTAGTCGCGCAGACCCAGCACCAGGGCCTGCCACACCTCGGCCTCGTCGGCCACCGGCTCGATCAGACCGCCGGTGGCGCCCGGGCCGGTCGGCGCGGCCGGAATGCCGTCCAGCGTGCTGTGCACGATGCGCATGCCGTCCGCGACGGCCTCCGTGGTCGTCGTGGCGGTGGCGGCCGGCAGCTCGATATCGTGCACGAGCAGGTGCTCAACGAACTGCGGGGCGCGGGTGAGCAGCTCACCGTCGGCGGTCACGATCATCGAGTCGCCCTCGAAGACCAGCTCGTCCTGTCCGCCGATCATGTTGACGTACGCAATGGCGGCGCCCGCCTCGGCGGCCCGGCGGCGGACCAGCGGCAGCCGGATGTCGTCCTTGTTCAGCTCGTACGGCGAGCCGTTGATATTGACGACCAGGCCGACGCCGGCCTGCCGGGCGGCGGCGAACGGGCCGCCGGCCTGCCACAGGTCCTCGCAGATGGTCAGCGCGACGTCCACGCCACCGATCCGCACCACCGTCAGCGTGTCGCCGGGGAGAAAGTAGCGGTCCTCGTCGAAGACCCCGTAATTGGGCAGGTGGTGCTTGAAGTAGCGGGCGGCGACGACCCCCCGGTGCAGCAGTGCGGCGGCGTTGCGGGCACCCCGGCCCGGCTCGGCGTCGCCGCTGACCTGCGGCGGCCCGTCGGCGTCCAGGTAGCCGACCACGACCGGCAACTCGCCGAGGCCGTCCGTGGCGAGGTCGGCCGCGAGCCGTTCCACTGCGGCCCGGGACGCGGCCACGAAGGAGCGCCGGAAGACCAGGTCCTCGACCGGGTAACCGGTGAGCATCATTTCCGGGAAGAGCACCAGCTGGGCACCGGCACCGGCGGCCTGGCGAGTCCAGCTGCGGACCAGGTCGGCGTTTCCGGCGAGGTCGCCGACGCTCGGGTTGACCTGGGACAGGGCGAGACGCAGGGTGGGCATGCCTTCATCTTGCCCCAGCCTCAACGGGACAATCCCCACCCTCCGACGAGATGGCCGCCACGCTGCGGCGACGGCCCCCGCCGTCCGGCGGGGCACGAGCCCGTCCACGGCCGGGCCCTGCCCGCCGAGCGGGAGGCGAGGGGACGACGGGCGGCAGTTCGCGTAACGTCTGCGTAACCAGGCCCGGTAAGACTGGGCGATCAGGTCGGGCGCGCAGCCCGACCAAGGCGGACAGCAGAGCGTCGCGAGGGGTTGGGGAAGTGGACCGTCAGCAGGAGTTCGTCCTCCGCACGCTGGAAGAGCGGGACATCCGGTTCGTCCGGCTGTGGTTCACCGACGTGCTGGGCACGCTCAAGAGCGTCTCGGTGGCGCCGGCGGAGTTGGAGGCGGCCTTCGAGGAGGGCATCGGCTTCGACGGTTCGGCGATCGAGGGCTTCGCCCGGGTCTTCGAATCGGACATGGTGGCCATGCCCGACCCGACCACCTTCCAGGTCTTCCCGTTCGAGGGCGGGGTCAGCGGCGAGAGCGCCCGGATGTTCTGCGACATCCTGCTGCCCGACGGCGGTCCGTCCTGGGCCGACCCTCGGCACGTGCTGCGCCGGGCGCTGTCCAAGGCCGCCGAGAAGGGCTTCACCTTCTACACCCACCCCGAGATCGAGTTCTTCCTCCTGGAGAACGGCCCGCAGGACGGCTCGGTGCCCACCCCGGTCGACACCGGCGGCTACTTCGAGCACACCACGCACGCCGTGGCTCGCGACTTCCGCCGCCAGGGCGTGCTGGCGCTGGAGCGCATCGGCATCTCAGTGGAGTTCAGCCACCACGAGGTCGCGCCCGGCCAGCAGGAGATCGACCTGCGCTACGCCGACGCGCTGACCACCGCCGACAACATCATGACCTTCCGGCACGTCGTCAAGGAGGTGGCGCTCTCCACCGGAGTGCAGGCCAGCTTCATGCCGAAGCCGTTCACCGACCAGCCGGGCAGCGGGATGCACACCCACCTGTCGCTGTTCGAGGGGGAGCGCAACGCCTTCCACGACAGCGGTGACCCGATGAAGCTCTCCAAGGTGGCCAAGTCGTTCATCGCCGGCCTCCTGGTGCACGCCCGGGAATACACAGCGGTCACCAACCAGTGGGTCAACTCGTACAAGCGGCTCTTCCCGCAGGCCCTGCCGGACCGGATCACCGAGAGCCCCGCGTACGTCTGCTGGGGTCACCTCAACCGGTCCGCGCTGGTCCGGGTTCCCGCGTACGGCAAGCCCAACTCGGCCCGCGTCGAGGTCCGCTCACCCGATTCGGCGGCCAACCCCTACCTGGCCTTCGCGGTGCTGCTCGGCGCCGGCCTGAAGGGCATCGAGGAGGGCTACGAGCTGCCGCCGGGCGCCGAGGACGACGTCTGGTCGCTGACCAGCGCCGAGCGGCGTGCCATGGGATACGAGGCGCTGCCGGAGAACCTCGCCGAGGCGATCGACGTGATGGCCGGTTCCGAGCTGGTCGCCGAGGTGCTCGGCGAGCACGTCTTCGACTTCTTCCTGCGCAACAAGCGGGCCGAGTGGGAGCAGTACCGGCGCGAGGTCACCCCGTACGAGCGGCAGCGTTACCTGGCGCTCTAACCGCGGGCTGACGCGGTTGCAGCGGCAGCGTTACCTGGCGCTTTAACCGCGGGCTGACGCGGTTGCAGCGGCAGCGTTACCTGGCGCTGTAACCGCGGGGCTGACGCGCTTGCGCGCTGCCGCTATCGTCTCGATCACCGCGCCGGTACCCCCTCCGGGCGGAGAGTCGGGAGGCAGTCGGTGCTGGAGGATCTGCTCAGCGGTGCTTGGCAGAGCGTCGTGTTCGGGATCGTCGGCGTGGGGCTCATGGCGGCTGGCTTCGTGCTGGTCGACCTGCTCACGCCCGGTCGGTTGCGCGACCTGATCTGGGTGCAGCGCAACTCCAACGCGGGGTTGCTGCTGGCCGCCAACCAGCTCGGCATCGCCGGGATCGTGTTCACCGCGATCCTGACCAGCTACAGCGACTTCGGCAGGGGGCTCGCCTCCACGGTGATCTTCGGCATCGTCGGGCTGGCCATCATGGCGTTGGCCTTCTTCGTGCTCGACCTGCTAACCCCGGGCAAGCTCGGCGAGGTCATCTGCTCGGACGAGCCGCACCCGGCGGCCTGGGTCAGCGCCGCCACCCACTTCGGCGCCGCGCTGATCGTCTGCGCCTGCATCGCCTGAGGCGGCTGTCCGCTTCGCTGTGGCGGCCGTCCGCGTCTTGCTGTGGCGGCCGCCCGCGTCGCAGTGCGGTCGGTCGCCGACGGGCGTCGTACCCCGGCCGTAGCGTGCCGGGCATGAACCGTACGGACCGTCTCTACGCGCTGGTCGAGGAGCTGCGGGCGGTGTCGCCGAGGCCGCGCAGCGCCCGCTGGTTGGCCGCGCGTTTCGAGGTGAGCAGCCGCACCATCGAACGGGACATCGGCGCGCTTCAGGAGGCCGGGGTGCCGATCTGGGCCGAGCCCGGGCGCACCGGCGGTTACGTGGTGGATCGCGCCCGCACTCTGCCGCCGGTCAACCTGACCGCGGCCGAGGCGGTCGCGATGGCCGTCGCGCTACGCCGGCTCGCCGGCACGCCGTTCGCCGGGCCGGGTGGCACCGCGCTGCGCAAGTTGATGGCGGTGCTGCCGGCCGCCGACGCCGTCGAGGCGCACCGCCTCGCCGGCCGCGTGCACCTGGTCGGCGATGGGCCGGCCACGCCCGTCCCGGCCCTCGTCGCCGACGCGGTCGCCGCGCGGCGGGTGCTGCGCATCAGGTACGCGGACCGGGCCGGCGCCGGCTCGGTCCGTGACGTCGAGCCGCTGGGCTACCTCGGTAACCCACGACACTGGTATCTGCTGGCCTGGTGCCGACTGCGCGACGAGCTGCGCTGCTTCCGCACCGACCGGATCGAAAGCGTCCAGGCGCTGCCCGACGTGGTGTCCCGCGAGCTGCGCCCGACCGACCTGGACATTCCGCGCGAGCGGGTCCGCTCATTGAGCCTGGTCTGACGGGTTTTCGAGAGCGGGTCTCCGTTGGTGATCCGGAAACACCGACAGGACGGTGTCGCGGACGACCCAGAGACTGCTCAAGACGACGGCCGAACGGCCGGCACGGAAACTCTGGAGGCAGCAGATGTCCACGACGCCCATCACCTGGTTCGAGATCGGCACCGACCGGCCGGAGGAGGCGGAGCGCTTCTACGGAGAGCTGTTCGGCTGGACCTTCGAGGAGCAGGGCGCAGGCAGCGGTGGGTCCTACCGGGTGACCGGCGCCGGTGGCGACACCGGGATCGGCGGGGCGATCCGGGCCACCGACGGGACGTCACCGAACTACGCGGTGTTCTACGCCGAGGTCACCGACGTGTCGGAAACCTGCCGGCGAGCGGAGGCGGCCGGCGGCAAGGTGCTGGTGGCGGCCCGTACGGCGCCGAGCGGCCTCACCCTCGCCCACCTGCTCGACCCGGCCGGAAACCACCTGGGTGTGTTCAGCCCTCCGCCCGCCCAGGGCTGATGCGCTCCCGGCCGGCGCCTCGGGGCTGACTCCTTGCGTCGGTGCCGGTGCGGCTCGGGGCTGGCGTACCTGCCCCGCTGGGGCTCGGCAGTGATGATTAACTCCGGCTCAAGGAAATGGCGGTGTCCGGGTGCGCCGGACACCGCCACTTCACGAAACCCGAGTGGATCAAGCCGGGGTGGGCCCGGTTCGACCAGAGGGCTGCCGGGGTTACTGCCCGGCGTACCCGGGGGTCTGCCGGGGTTACTTGCCCGGCGTACCCGCGGGACCGCCGTGACCGCCCGGACCGCGGTGGCCGCCGGGGCCGGGGAAGACGCCGGCCTCGACGGCCTTGGTGATGGCGTCGGCCTGCTCCTGGGTGAGCTTGCCGTCCTTGACCGCCTGGTCCAGCCGCTCCTTGAGCGCCGCCTGCCGGTCCTCGGCTGACGGGCGCTCCGGCCGGTCGGCCGGCTTGTGCTGCTCGCGCAGCTTCTCCAGCGCGGCGGTCACCTTGTCGGTGGGGACGCCCAGCTCGGTGGCGAGCTTCTCGGCGAACTCGCCCTGCCGCTCGCCCTTCTTGTCGCCCTGCCGGTCCTGCTGCTGCGGCTGCTCACTGCTGCTGGCGCTCGGCGTCGGGGTGCTGCCGTCAGCGGCGAACGCCATCGTGGGGGCGGCGATCCCCACGCCGAGCACACCGGCGGCGGCCAGGCTGGCCAGCAGGTGCTTCTTCGACATCGTGCGGAACATCAGTCCTCCAGGTTGTCGTTGATGCTGCGATGACGTCACCGACAGTGACCGGAAAGTCTGGGCGCGGCCCATGGCGAACCTGTCAGCGGGCTGACAATCTGCGACCAGCGGCCGGACAAACCGGTTGCAACGTCGACGTCCCTGCGATCAGGGTGGGAAAACCCCGACGAAAGGACCACGCCTCGTGACGACCGCCGAGATTCGTGAGATCCCACTCGCCGCGCCGGGCGCCGGCCCGTACGGCATCACTGCCGGCCCGGACGGCGCGCTCTGGCTGACGCTGGTCCACGCCGGTGCGATCGCCCGGTTGGCCCCCGACGGCGCGATCCGGACCTACCCGTTGGACCCGGCCGGTGGCCGACCGCTGATCATCACCACCGGACCGGACGGTGCCCTCTGGTTCACCCGCTCCGGAGATGACCGGATCGGCCGGATCAGCGTCGACGGCGAGCAGCGCGCGGTCGTCCTGCCAACCGGCGCCGCGCCGTGCGGCATCGCGGCCGGCCCCGACGGCGCACTCTGGTACGCCGGAATGAACTCCGACACGATCGGCAGGGTGGGCACCGACGGCACGGTCGAGGTGTTCCCGCTGCCGGTGACCGGCGGGTTCGCCTCGATGATCACCGCTGGCCCGGACCAGGCGCTCTGGTTCACCCTCAACCAGGCGAACGCGATCGGCCGGATCGACCTCGACGGCCGGGTGACGCTGCATCCGGTGCCCACCGCGAACGCCGGCCCGGTCGGCATCACCCTCGACGGTGACGGCGCGATCTGGTTCGTGGAGATCGCCGCCGGTCAGCTCGGCCGGATCACCCCGGATGGCGAGGTGACCGAGTTCCCGCTGCCGGATCGGGCGGCCCGCCCACACGCGATCGTGGCCGACCCGGACGGCGGCGCCTGGTTCACCGAGTGGGGTGCCAACCGGATCGGCCACATCGACGGCGCAAGCCGGATCGACGGCCACGACCTGCCCACCGCCAACGCCGAACCCCACGGCATCACCCTGACCCCCCAGGGCGTCTGGGTCGCCCTGGAAATAGGAGCAGTAGCCCACCTGACCCCCTGACCCCACCCCGGCCCCGCCCTCCCCGCCCCGCCTTCCCTGGTTGATCAAGAGGTTTGCGTCAGAATCCCGCCCGAAGTTGACGCAAACCTCTTGATCACCGGGGCGGGGCGGGGCGGGGCGGGGAGGGCAGCGGTGGGGTGGGGGTGCGTTACTGGACTGCGGGGGATGCGGTCAGGGTGCCGTTTTCGGCATTGAGGGTCGCTTGGGTGCCTACCGGGACGGTCAGCTGGTTGGGGCCGTGGCCGATGGGGAGGCCACCGAGGACCGGTACGCCCAGGTCGCCGAGGCGTTCGGTGAGCACGTCGACGATCGTGGTGTCCCAGCCGTCACCGCAGTTGGTGAACTGCCCGACCGCCACCCCGGCCAGCCCGTCCAGCGCGCCGGCCCGGCGCAGCTGGGTGAGCATCCGGTCGACCTTGTACGGGGGCTCCTGCACGTCCTCGATCAACAGCACCGCCCCGGTCAGGTCGGGCAGGTCCGGTGTGCCGATCGAGGCGGCGATCATGCACAGGTTGCCGCCGAGCAGGGTGCCGGTGGCGAGGCCCGGGACGCGTACGTCGAAGGTCTCCTCGGTGGGCACCGCGGTGATCGACACCGGTTCGGTCGTCATGAGCGCCGCGTGCAGGGACTCGGCGGAGCGCAGCGGGGTCCGCTCGTCGCGCCAGGCCGCCCCCGGGCCGTGCACTCCGGTCAGTCGGGCACCCCGCCACAGTGCGAACTGCAACGCGGTGATGTCCGAGAAGCCGGCCACCACCTTCGGGTCGCGGCGGACGGCGGCCATGTCGATGGCGTCCACGACCCGCTGGACGCCGTACCCGCCCCGGGTGCAGATCACCCCGCGGATCTCCGGGTCGGTGAAGGCCGTGTTCAGGTCGGCGGCCCGTAGGTCGTCGGTGCCGGCGAGGTAGCCGTGGCGGGCGTACGCGTTCGGCGCCGGCACCGGGCGCAGGCCCCACCCGGTGAGCAGCTCCATGCCCCGGGCCACCCGCTCCGGCGAGGTCGGGCCGGACGGCGACACCAGCAGCACCGCGTCGCCCGGGAGCAGCACGGGCGGGCGGACGGCTGCGGTGTCGTCGCTGATCACAACCGCTGAGCCTAACGACCACGCCAGGTCCCGGCCGCCGCAGAGGGACACCACCGGAAGCGTGGGCCTGTGGCGGGGCGCTGCGCCGCGCGGCGCACCGGCTAGCCTCGACGGGTGGCAACCGCGCTGGTGATCGAGAACGACCCGACCGACGACGCACGTCGGCTGGGCGAGTGGCTGACCGAGGCTGGGCTGGAGCTGTGGGTGGTTCGCCCGCACGCCGGCGACGAGCTCCCCGCCGACCTGGAGGGGTACGCGGCGCTGGTGGTGCTCGGCGGCGACCAGCAGGCGTACCCGCTGCCGGACGGCTCGCCCGGCGCACAGTGGTTTCCGGCGGTGGAGGGACTGCTGCGCAAGGCGGTCCGCTACCGGGTGCCGACCCTGGCCGTCTGCCTGGGCGCGCAACTGCTCGCCACCGCGCATGCCGGCCTGGTCGAGCGGAGTCCATCCGGGCCGGAGATCGGCCCGGGCGTGGTCGGCCGGCGCGACGCCGCCGAGAACGACCCGCTGTTCCGGTACGTGCCGTTGATCCCGGACGTGCTCCAGTGGCACGCCGACGAGATCACCGAGCTGCCCCGGGGTGCCACCCTGCTGGCCGCGTCCACCCGCTACCCGCACCAGGCGTTCAGGCTCGGTGACCGGGCCTGGGGTCTGCAGTTCCACATCGAGTGCGACGCCGCGATGATCGCCGACTGGGCCACCGACTCGGCCCAACTCGCCGAGCTGGGCTACGACCCGGAGCTGGTGGTCGCGGCCTGCGCCTCGGTGCTGCCCGACATCGAGGAGGTCTGGCAGCCGTTCGCCGCCCGGTTCGCCGCGCTGGCCCTCGGTGAGTTGGACGACAGCACGATGCGGCGTGGCCTGCCGCTGCTCGGGCACTGATGAGCCGGCCGACCAGGGCAACGGGCCGGCTCGCCCGGTACGGCTTCGGCACCGCCGAGGGCGACGGCGGCGCCCGTGCCGCCGACCTGCTCGGCCCGGACGGGCTGCGGCTGTGGCGGCCGGAGGAGCAGGAGCCGGCCGACGAGCCGGCCGGTGAGCTGCTCGCCGCGATGTCCCGGGCCGCCGACCCGGACCTGGCGCTGCGCCAACTGCACCGCATCGTCGAGGCCGAACGTCGCACGACCGACGGCGCCGCCGACTCGCCGCTGCTCGCGGAGCTGCACGCCGACCCGGGGCTGCGGCGGCGGCTGATCGCGGTGCTGGGTGCCTCGTCGGCGCTCGGCGATCACCTGGTGGCCCATCCCGACCACTGCACGGCGCTGCGGACCGCCCCGGACGGGCTCGCGCCGATCGCCGAGGGTCGGTTGGAGCCGGCCGCCGGTGGCAACCCGGTGGCGGTGCTGCGGACCGCGTACCGGTTGGCGCTGCTGCGGATCGCGGCGGCCGACCTGACCGGCGGGCGCGGCCTGGAGCAGACGATGGCCGCGCTCTCCGCGTTGGCCGACGCGACGTTGGCTGCCGCCTACGAGGTGGCCGTCGCGGAACTGGCGGAGGGCACCGAGCGGCCTCGCCTCGCGGTGGTGGCGATGGGCAAGTGCGGCGGCGGCGAGCTGAACTACGTCTCCGACGTGGACGTCATCTTCGTGGCCGCCGAGGACGCCGACCTGGCCGCCGCGACCCTGGTGGCGACCCGGCTGATCCACATCTGCGGGCTGGTCGCCTGGCCGGTGGACGCCGCCCTGCGCCCCGAGGGCAACCGGGGCCCGTTGGTGCGGACCCTCGCCAGTCACCTGGCCTACTACCAGCGGTGGGCGCGCACCTGGGAGTTCCAGGCGCTGCTCAAGGCCCGCCCGGCCGCCGGGGACCTCCCGCTGGCCCAGGAGTGGATCGACCAGCTCGCGCCGCTGGTCTGGCGGGCGGCCGAGCGGCCCGAGGCGGTCGAGGACGTCCGCGCCATGCGGCGCAGGATCATCGACCACATCCCGCCGAAGGAGTTGGAGCGCGAGATCAAGCGCGGCCCCGGCGGGCTGCGCGACATCGAGTTCGCCGTCCAGTTGCTGCAACTCGTACACGGTCGCGGGGACGAGACGCTGCGGGCGCCGGGCACCATCCCGGCATTGCGCGCGCTGGTCGCCGGTGGCTACGTCGGCCGGGCCGACGGCGAGGCGCTGCTGCGCGGCTACCGTTTCCTGCGCAGCGTCGAGCACCGGCTGCAACTGCAGGGACTGCGTCGTACGCACACCGTTCCCACCGAGCCGGGCGCGCTGCGGTGGCTCGCCGCCGCGCTGGGTTTCACGGCAGCGCCGGGGCGCAGCGCCGTGGAGAGCTTCCGGGCCGAGTGGGTCACCCACGCCACCGAGGTACGCCGGCTGCACGCCAAGCTGCTCTACCGGCCGCTGCTGGAGTCGGTGGCCCGGGTGCCGGCCGACGGGCTGCGCCTCACCCCCGAGGCGGCCAGGCACCGGCTGGAGATCCTCGGCTTCGCCGATCCGGCCGGGGCGCTGCGGCACCTCCAGGCGCTCACCGGCGGGGTGAGCCGCACGGCGGCCATCCAGCGGACCCTGCTGCCGGTGCTGCTCAGCGAGTTCGCCGACGCGCCGGAACCGGACCGGGGGCTGCTCAACTACCGGAAGGTGTCCGACAAGCTGGGCAGCACCCCCTGGTATCTGCGGCTGCTGCGCGACGGTGGCCCGGTCGCCCGTCGGCTGGCCCGGGTCCTGGCCCTGTCCCGGTACGTCGCCGACCTGCTCGCCCGCGACCCGGAGGCACTGCGGCTGCTGGCCGAGGAGAACGAGCTGGCGCCCCGCTCCCGCGAGGTGCTCCGGGAGGGGTTCCTCGCCGCAGCGGCCCGGCACGCCGACCCGGTCGAGGCCACCCGCGCGGTACGCGCACTGCGGCGCCGGGAGCTGGTCCGGGTGGCCTGCGCCGACGTGCTCTGCCGGGCGGGCGCGCTCGCACCCACACCCACCCGACCGGACGGCGCGAACCGGCCGGCACCGGGGCTGGCCGACATCACCCAGGTCGGCACGGCCCTCGCCGACGTCACCGACGCCACCCTTGCCGCCGCGCTGCGCGCCGCCCAGGCCAGCCAGCCGGCCCCGGAAGGGCTGCGGTTCGCGGTGATCGGCATGGGACGGCTCGGCGGGTACGAGTCGAACTACCTCTCCGACGCCGACGTGCTCTTCGTCTACGACCCGCCCGCCGGGTCCAGCGAGAGCGCCGCCAGCGCCGCCGCCCACGCGATCGCCGAGGAGCTGCGCCGACTGCTCGGCGTGCCCGCGCCCGACCCGCCGCTGGGCGTCGACGCCGACCTGCGCCCGGAGGGCCGGCAGGGCCCGCTGGTCCGCAGCCTCGCCGCGTACGCGGCGTACTACGCCCGCTGGTCGCGGGTGTGGGAGGCACAGGCGCTGCTGCGCGCCCGGTTCGTCTGCGGCGACGCCGAGCTGGGCGCCGAGTTCGAGTCGATGATCGACCCGGTGCGTTACCCGGCCGAGGGGTTGACCCGCGAGCAGGTCGTCGAGATCCGGCGCATCAAGGCCCGGGTGGAGACCGAGCGGCTGCCCCGGGGCGCCGACCCGGCCACCCACACCAAGCTGGGGCGCGGCGGGCTGGCCGACGTGGAGTGGGCCGTGCAACTCGTCCAGCTCCGGCACGCGGGCAGGGTCCCGTCGCTGCGCGACACGCGTACCCTCGATGCCCTCGCGGCCGCCGAGCGGGCCGGCCTGATCGACCCGACGGACGCCGCGGAGATGGCCGCCGGGTGGTCCCTGGCCGCGCAGGTCCGCAACGCGTTGATGCTGGTCCGGGGCCGGGCCGGCGACCAGTTGCCCCGGCACGGGGTGGAGCTGGCCGGCGTGGTCCGACTCCTCGGCCGGGACGACCCGGGGGAGTTCCTCGACGAGTACCTGCGCGTCGGCCGCCGCTCCCGTGCCGCGACGGAACGGGTCCTGAATGCCTGACGCGTCGACCCGCCCGGCCACGCGGTCCCCGCAGGTGGTCTGGGCGGCGGCGACCGGGGCCGCGGTCGTGCTCGCCGCCGCGTTCCTGCTCGCGCCGCGGATGGGCACGGACCTCGCGGCCCAGGTGGCCCGCGCCGAGTTCGCCGACCGGTACGGTGCCGCGCCGATCGACCTCGGCTGGTACGGCGGCGTCAACCAGTACGGCTACAGCCTGTTCACGGCCAGGTTGGGCGCGCTGATCGGGATGCGTCCGCTGGGGGCCGGCGCCGCCGTGCTCGGCGCGGCGGCGCTGGGCTGGCTGTTCGTCCGGGGCCGGGCCCGCCGGCCGCTGCTGGCCGGCGTCCTCGGTGCCGTGGTCCTCGTCGGCAACCTGGCGAGCGGTCGGGTCACCTTCGCCGTCGGGCTGGCGTTCGGGCTGCTGGCGCTCTGCGCGGTCAGCGCGGAACGCCCGCCACGCCCGGTTCGCCTGGCACTCGCCGCCGGTTGCGCCGCCCTGGCGACGGCGGCGAGCCCGGTCGCCGGCCTGTTCACCGGCCTGGCCGGCGCGGCGTTGCTGCTGGCCGCCCTGCGCCGAGGCGACGGGCCCGGCCGTGCACTGCCCGGTGGGTGGCGCTCGGAGCGACCACTGGCGGAGGGGTTCGTGCTGGCCGTGGCGCCCGCCGTCACCCTGGCGCCGATCGCGTTGCTCTTCGGCAACGGGGGCACCCAGCCGTACTCGGCCGAGTCGATGCGGATCAACGTCGCGCTCGCGGTGCTGGTGGCGGTCGTGCTGCCGCGTCGCCGCCGGGTGCTGCGCGTCGGCGCGTTGCTCACCGTGCTGCTCCTGGTCGGCGCGTACTACGTGCCCAGCCCGATCGGTTCCAACGCGCTGCGCCTGCCGCTGCTCTTCGCGCTGCCCGTGCTGGCCGGGTACGCGCCGCTGCCCGGCCCGTGGCTTGCCGGGCTGCTCGCCGCGACGGTCTGGTGGCAGTCCCCGGTGATGCTGAGTGACGTCACCCGGGCCGGCGCCGCCGAGAGCGCCCCGGCGTTCTACCGCCCGCTCGTCGCGGAACTCGACCGACGGCAGCCCGTCGGGCGGGTCGAGGTGGTGCCGCTGCGCGACCACTGGGAGTCCGCGTACCTGCCACCGACCGTGCCGCTGGCCCGTGGCTGGGAGCGCCAGGTCGACAGCGACCGCAACGCGCTGTTCTACGACGGCACCCTGAGCGCCCAGACCTACGAGCAGTGGCTCCGCGACCAGGCGGTCACCTACGTGGTGGTCGCCCCGGACGCTCCCGCCGACCGGTGGGGCCGCGACGAGGCCGCGTTGATCCGCGGCGACCTGCCGTACCTGCGGGAGGTCTGGCGCGATCCGACCTGGCGCCTCTACGAGGTGGTCGATCCGACGCCGCTGGTCGGGGCGCCCGGCCGGCTCGTCACCGCCGACCGGGGCGCGGTCCGGCTGACGGCCACGCCCGGCGACGTGCCGGTCAAGGTGCGGTGGTCACGGTGGCTGTCGCTCGATGGCCCGGACGGCTGCCTGCGACCCGGCGCCGACGGGTGGACCGAGGTGCGGGTACGCGCGGCCGGCGACTACTCGATCTCCAGCAGCCTGGCACCGGCCAACCACTGCTGACGGTCCTGCCGTCGGTCACCCACCGGCGTGCTGGCAGCATGTCGGGCGTGCCTCCCCACCTCGCGCGCTGGACCGGCCTGGCCGGCTCGATGCTGCTCGCGCTGTCCGCGTTCCTCGGCGGCGCGTTTCCCAGCGGCCCCCTGCGCAGCACCCCGGTCAGCATCTGGCAGGGCACCAACGGCCCGCTGATCCTGGCCGCCTGGGCGGTCGGCACCGGCCTGATGGCGTACGCCTGGTGGGCGCTGCGCGACGGCGGCCCGTCGACTCGCTGGGCGCTGCTCACCGTGGGGCTGTGGCTGCTGCCGCTGCTGGTCGCGCCGCCCTTCGGCAGCCGCGACGTGTACGCGTACGCGTGTCAGGGCGCCAGCTTCGCCGGTGGCATCAGCCCGTACGAGCAGGGCGTCTCCGCGCTGCCCTGCCCCTGGCTGGACTCGGTCTCCTACATCTGGCGGGACACCCCCGCGCCGTACGGGCCGCTCTTCGTGCTCGTCGCGGCTGCGGTGGTCAAGGTCGCCGGCTCGCTGACCGCCAGCATCGTGCTGTTCCGGGCGCTGGCATTGCTCGGCGTGGTGGTGAGCGCGTGGGCGCTGCCGGTGCTGGCACGCCGGGCCGGGGTGCCGGCCAAGCGGGCGGTCTGGCTGGCGCTGGGCTCCCCGCTGGTCGCCGCGCACCTCATCGGTGGCCCACACAACGACATACTGATGCTCGCCGCGCTGGTCGGTGGGCTGGCCGTGGTGGCCGCACACCCGCGCCGACGCGGCATGCTGCTGGTCGGCGGGCTGCTCCTCGGAGTCGCCGTGTCGATCAAGGTCACCGCCGTGGTGGTGGTCCCGTTCGCAGCGCTGGCGGCCACCGCCGGCCCGTACCGGCTCCGGACGCTGATCCGCGACGGCGGCTGGGTGGTCGGCGGTGCGGTCGCCACCGTGCTGGGCGTGACCATCGCCGGCGGGCTGGACTTCGGCTGGGTCGGCGGGCTGTCCCAGGGCGGCGCCGCCGTCGCCTGGACGTCCCCGCCGACCGCCGTCGGTCAGACCGTCGGTTACGTCGCCGCGCTGTTCGGCGCTCACATCGACGCGTTGCCGGTAACGCGCGGGATCGCCGTGGTGGTCCTGGCCGTCCTCCTCGTCTGGCTCTGGTGGCGGGCCCGCACCCGCGACCCCCTGTACTACGCCGGCCTCGCGCTCGCCGTCACCGTCGCGCTCTCTCCCGTGGTGCACCCCTGGTACTGGGCGTGGCCGTTGTTCGTGCTGGCCGCCACCGCCCGCCGTACCGGCTGGTTCACAGTGGTCGCCCTCGTCGCGTCGTTCCTGGTGCTGCCGGACGGCACCGGGCTGCCCCGGTTCACCAAGACGGTCGGGGCGCCACTGATGACGCTGTTGGTGATCGTGGTGGTCGTCCGGTTGGTACGGTCGGCTCGGGCGGCCCGTCAGCCGGTCGCCGCCGACTGAGGGAAGGTGCGCCGGTGACCGCTCCCGGCGCGCCTGTTCCGCCGCCTGTTCCGCCCTCGCGTGTTCCGCCGCCGCCTCGTCCTCTGTCGGCACGCCTTGCCCGGTACGCGGGTCTGGCCGGCGCGGTCCTGCTGACCGTGGCCGGCTACCTCGGCGGGGCGCTGCCCGACGCCCCGCTCGGCGTGACACCGGCGTCGATCTGGCGAACCCCGGACGGCCCGGCGACGCTGATCTGCTGGCTGGTCGGCACCGCGCTGCTGGTTGGTGCCTGGTGGTCGCTGCGCGGCGGCACACCGTCGACCCGGTGGGCGTACGTCACGGCCGGGCTGTGGGCGCTGCCGCTGCTCGTCGCGCCACCACTCGGCAGCCGGGACGTCTACTCGTACGCCTGCCAGGGCTGGACGTACGCGCACGGCGTCGACCCGTACGCGGTGGGGGTGGCGGCGGCGGGCTGCCCGTGGCTGGACACGGTTGCACCGATCTGGCGGGACACTCCGGCACCGTACGGGCCGGTCTTCGTCCTGCTCGCGGCACTCGCGGTCACGCTCGGCGGCGGGCTCACCGGCACTGTGGTGCTGCTGCGGGTGATCGCCGTGGCGGGGTTGCTGCTGGCCGCGATCTGCCTGCCCGGCCTGGCACGAGCAGCCGGGGTGCCGACCCGGCGGGCCGCGTGGCTGGCGTTGGCCGGTCCGCTGGTCGGGGTGCACCTCATCGCCGGCGCGCACAACGACGCCGTGATGCTGGGTCTGCTGCTGTGTGGGCTGCTGATCGTGGTCCGTCGACCGGGTTGGCCTCCGACACTGCTCCTGGCCGGGGCGCTGCTCGGGCTGGCGGTGACGGTGAAGGCCAGCGCGGTCGTGGTGGTGCCGTTCGCCGCACTGGCCGCAGTCCGTGGTCGTCACACCGTACGGGCACTGCTGCGCGACGGCGGCTGGCTGGGCGGTGGGCTGCTCGGAGCGGTGCTGATCACCTCGGCGGTGTCCGGTCTCGGGTTCGGCTGGGTGGGCGGGCTGACCCACAGTGGCGACTCGGAGCAGTGGACGTCGCCACCCACCGCCGTCGGGTTCGTGGTGGACTACGCCGGTGCGCTGGTTGGCCGGGACCCGCAGGCGGTGCCGGTGGTCCGGGCGGTCGCCCTGCTGTTGCTCGCCGGGGTGCTGGTGGTGCTCTGGTGGCGGTCCTGGCGGGCGCTGCGCGGCCTCGGCGATGCCCGGCGGGTGGCGCGGGTCGAGGGCGCGCGGGTCGTGGGGGTGCGGGTCGAGGGCGTGCGGGTCGGCGGCGCGCGGGTCGACGGGGCGCGGGTCGACGGGGCGCGGGTCGACGGGGCGCGGGTCGACGGGGCGCGGGTCGAGGTTGCGTGCCCTCGGGTGGTGCTGCACGGCGCGGCACTGGCGCTGGTCGCCACCGTCGTCCTGTCCCCGGTCTTCCACCCCTGGTACGCGACCTGGCCGTTGGCGCTGCTCGCACTCACCGCCGCCCGAACGACGTGGTTTGTGCTGCCAGTGGCGGTGGCGGCCTTCCTGGCCCTGCCCGACGGCACCAACCTGGCCCGCTTCACCAAGGCACCCGGCGCCCTGGCGATGACCGCCCTGCTCCTGACCGTGGTCCTACTGGTCCTGCGCACCACCCACCGCCCGGGTCCAACCCGTCGATCATGAGGTTGGCGGAGACAATTCGGACGAAACGCCCGGCCAGCATCATGATCGACGTGTCTGGGCGGCCAAGATCGTGCTCGATCATGGATATAAGGGCTTCGAACCGCCCTGGTGGCCACTACAACCGTGATCGAGCACGATCCCCGTCCCGGCCCAGTCCAAGATCCGCGCAACTTCAGGGAAAGTGCTGCCTACGGTGCCTGGGAGGCAGCAACATCCCCGAAGTTGCGTGGGGCGTGGGGCGTGGGGCGTGGGGCGTGGGGCGTGGGGCGCGGGACGCGGGGCCTGTGGGCGCGGGGCGCGTGGGGCGTGGGGCGTGGGGCGCGGGACGCGGGGCCTGTGGGGCGCGGGGCGCGTGGGGCGTGGGGCGCGTGGGGCGTGGGGCGCGTGGGGCGTGGGGTGTGGGGCGTGGGACGCAGGGCGTGGGACGCAGGGCGTGGGACGTGGGACGCGGGGCCTGCGGGGCGCGAGGGTGGGCGTGTAACGGGGCCGGGCCGGCTCCGCGATCGCGGAGCCGGCCCGGCCGGTGGTGCGGTGACTGCTCAGCAGTCGTCGTGCCCAGACTGCTCAGCAGTCGTAGTACATGGCGAACTCGTGCGGAGTCGGGCGCAGGCGCACCGGGTCGACCTCGTTGGCGCGCTTCCAGTCGACCCAGGTGGAGATCAGGTCGGGCGTGAAGACGCCGCCGTCGAGCAGGTAGTCGTGGTCGGCCTCGAGCGAGTCGAGCACGGCCGACAGCGAGCCCGGCACCTGCTTGACGTCGCCCCACTCCTCCGGCGGGAGGTCGTAGAGGTCCTTGTCGATCGGCGTCGGCGGCTCGATCTTGCTCTTGATGCCGTCGAGGCCGGCCATCATCATGGCCGAGAAGGCCAGGTAGACGTTGGCCGACGGGTCCGGGACGCGGAACTCGACGCGCTTGGCCTTCGGGTTGCTGCCGGTCACCGGGATGCGGGTGCAGGCGGAGCGGTTGCGCTGCGAGTAGACCAGGTTGACCGGCGCCTCGAAGCCCGGCACCAGACGACGGTACGAGTTGATCGTCGGGTTGGTGAAGGCCAGCAGCGACGGCGCGTGGTGCAGCAGGCCACCGATGTACCAGCGGGCCATGTCGGACAGGCCGGCGTAACCGGTCTCGTCGTAGAACAGCGGCTCACCGTTGAGCCAGAGGCTCTGGTGGGTGTGCATGCCGGAGCCGTTGTCGCCGAAGAGCGGCTTGGGCATGAACGTCGCGGTCTTGCCGTTGGCCCAGGCCTCGTTCTTCACGATGTACTTGAAGAGCTGGAGCTGGTCACCGGCGTGCAGCAGGGTGGAGAACCGGTAGTTGATCTCGGACTGGCCGGCGGTGCCCACCTCGTGGTGCGAGCGCTCCACGTTGAAGCCGGTGTCGACGAGGCGGCGCACGATGGAGTCGCGCAGGTCGGCGTAGTGGTCGACCGGCGGCACCGGGAAGTAGCCGCCCTTGTAGGCGGTCTTGTAACCACGGTTGCCGCCCGGCTCTTCGCGGCCGGTGTTCCAGGCGCCCTCGATCGAGTCGATGTAGTAGAACGACTGGTGCGCCGAGGTCTCGTGGCGGATCGAGTCGAAGATGTAGAACTCCGCCTCGGCGCCGAAGTAGGCGGTGTCGGCGATGCCGCTCGCCGCCAGGTACGCCTCGGCCTTCTTCGCCACGTTGCGCGGGTCGCGGCTGTAGGCCTCGCGGGTGAACGGGTCGTGGATGAAGAAGTTCAGCGCGAGAGTCTTCTGCGCGCGGAACGGGTCGATGAACGCGGTGGCGACATCCGGGAGCAGGAGCATGTCCGACTCGTGGATCGCCTGGAAACCGCGGATCGACGAACCGTCGAACGCGAGGCCGTCGGTGAAGAGATCGTCGTTGACGGACTCGACCGGCAGGTTGAAGTGCTGCATCACGCCGGGCAGGTCACAGAAACGAACGTCGACGAACTTCACGTCCTCGTTCTTGAGGTATCGCAGCAGTTCCTCGGGGTTGGCGAACACACATCCTCCTGGCACGTCCACGGGGTGGCTAGGCTTCTGGCGACGCTATGGCCGGGGGGTTGCCCGGCCGTGTCTCCGTTGTTTCTGCCGTGTTACGTCCCTCGCGGAGCGTCAGCGGCGCTCCTGTCCACGCCTTCGGCCCGCCGCGAACGTCGTACCGACTGTGCCAGTGTAGTGACATCTGATGCCTTTGGCCTGAATCGGCACACAGCGGTGGCGGCACCCGGCGAGCCCTCGTCGCGACGCGGATACCCTTGATCGCTGTGACCAATCCGCACGTCCCGGCAGCGCCGGCCACCGACCCCACCTTCACCCCGCCGACGCTCGGACGCCGCTTCGGGGCGCTGATCATCGACTGGGTGCTCTGCCTGCTGGTGTCCAACATCTTCGCCGACCCGGTACGCGACGGCTGGGCGCCGGTGCTGGTGCTGGTCCTGATGTACGGCATCTTCCTCGGCCTGTTCGCCCAGACGCCGGGCATGTACGTCACGAAGATCCGCTGCGTGAACTGGCACGACGGCGGTCGGATCGGGGTGCTCCGAGGACTGATCCGAGGCCTGTTGCTGGCCCTCGTCGTCCCCGCGCTGATCATGGATGGGCACCGTCGCGGCCTGCACGACAGGCTCGCCGACTCGGTCATCGTCGACGCGCCGCGCGGCTGAGCCCGCCGAACAACGAGAAAGAGCCGGACCCACACGGGTCCGGCTCTTTTCAGGCGTACACCTGGGGGGTCAGCGGCCCCGCGACTGGCGGAAGGCGCCCGGCGGTCGCATGTTCTTCGGGATCGCGCCCTTGGGCATCTGGGGCCGGGCGGTGAGCGCCTTGAGTCGCTTGTCCAGCGAGTTGACGTCCTTGCCGGAGAGCGCGCGGGGCAGGCGCAGCAGCGTCGTCCGCAGCTTGCGGATCGGCAGCTCGCCCTCCTCCTGCCCGATCACGTAGTCGTGCAGGGGAGCGGAGCCGATCACCTTGGACAGCCGCCGCTTCTCCTGCCCGAGCAGGCCGCGCACCCGCTGCGGGTTGCCCTCGGCCAGCAGGATCACGCCCGGGCGGCCGATCACCAGGTGGACCATGTCCATCTGGGTGGTCGAGCTGACCGCTGGGGTCACCCGCCAGTCGCCGCGCATGTTCTCCATGATCTGCGCTGCCGCGCCGGGTTGGCCCTCGGCGGCGTTCATCATCGCCTTGTTGGACCGGAGGTTGAGCACGATCAGCACCGCGAGCAGGACGAACAGGATGCCGATCGGCAGCCAGATCCAGCTCCAGAGGATGACCGCGACCACGGTGAGGGCGAGCGGGATGAGCACCGCGGCGGCGACCAACGGCGCGAACCACCGGTCCTGCTTGGCGGTGAACTTGAACACCATCCCGATCTGCTTCAGCCGCTGGCCGAACGAGACCTTCTCCTGGGGCTTTGCCATGCCGCAGAGTCTAGTGGTCGCCGCCTGCCCCGTTGATCCGCGTCCGGGTGCCGGGGCAGCTGAGTACCTTACGTCTCCTCACCGCCGCAGAACGGACGGGTAAGGAGGGTGCCGGCCGGGAAGATGAGGCGGTGTGCCCATGCCCGGGTGGGGCCTTCGCGCGAAGAGTCATCAGCAGAAGACGACGACGCCACGAAGGAGCCCGACATGTTCGGCAACGACGCAGACTTCCTGCTCTCCCTGCACCGTACGCACACCGCCGAGCTGCGCGCCGAGGCGGCCGCGGAACGGCTCGCCCGGTCGCTGCCGCGTCCGGCCGGCCGCGATTGGCTGGGTCGGCGCAGGCACGCCAGCCGCACCGGCGACGCCCGCCGGTGACCGCGCCAGCCTCGGCGGCCACGGCGCCCGCCGTGCCGGCCGGCCGACTCGACGCCGCCCCGCCGCCCGGCCACCGGCCGATCGGCGGGGCTGTCGGCGGGAGCCGTCATGGCATGCTCGAACCTGTGACCGTTCGTGCCGCCAGTTCCGTCCTCGTCGGCCGCCAGCGTGAGATCGCGGCGCTGCGCGACGCCCTGGGTCGCGCCCGGGTAGGGGAGCCGACCACAGTGCTGGTCGGTGGCGAGGCCGGCGTGGGCAAGACCCGGCTGCTGGAGGAATTCGGGGGCTGGGCCACCGGCGGCGGGGCGCGGGTGCTGGTCGGCCAGTGCCTGGAGCTGGGCGAGGCGGGCCTGCCGTTCGCTCCGTTCGCCGCCGCGCTGCGCGCGGTGCTGCGCGCCGACGGCCCCGAGGTCTTCGCCGGCTACGAGGCGGAGTTCGCTCCGCTGCTGCCGGAGCTGGGACGGGCGTCCGCGGCGCTGGCCGGCCCTCGTCCCGTCCCGCTCAGTGACGCCCCGCGCGGTTACCTGTTCGACCTGGTCGCCGAGCTGTTCCAACGACTCGCCGACGCCCGCCCGCTGGTGCTGCTCATCGAGGACCTGCACTGGGCCGACCGCTCCACCCGGGACCTGATCGGCTTCCTGGTCCGGGCCGCGCGGCCGGGTCGCCTGCTGCTGGTCTGCACCTACCGCACCGACGAGTTGCAGCGCGGGCACCCGCTGCGCCCGTTCCTCGCCGAACTGGACCGCGCCCGCGGTGTGGAGCGGGTCGAGTTGGGCCGACTGGATCGCGACGGCACCGGCGCGATCCTCGCCGACCTGCTCGGCGCCGAGCCACCCGCCCGGGCCGTCGACGATGTCCACGGCCGCACCCAGGGCAACCCCTTCTTCATCGAGGAGCTGGCCGTCGCCGGCTCCCCGCTCGGCTGCGCGGCGCTCCCCGAGACGCTGCGCGACCTGCTGCTGGCCCGGGTGGACCGACTCCCCGAGCCGACCCAGCGGGTGCTGCGCATCGCGGCTGCCGGCGGCACCCGCTTCGCCCACGACCTGCTCGCCGAGGTCGCCGGGCTGCCCGAGGCCGAACTGGAGGACGCGCTACGCGTCGCCGTCGCCGCCCAGCTGGTGGTGGCCGACCGCGACGGTGACTACGAGTTCCGGCACGCGCTGGTCCGCGAGGCCGTGCACGACGAGTTGCTGCCCGGCGAACACGCCCGGCTGCACGCCCGCTTCGCCGCCGCCATCGAGGCCCAGCCGCACCTGGTCCCCGCCGGCCGGGCCCCGGCGGAGATCGCCCACCACTGGTACGCCGCGCACGACCACCCGCGGGCCCTCGTCGCGGCACGGGCCGCAGCGGTCGCTGCCGGCGATCGGTACGCGTACGCCGAGCAGCGCCGACTGCTGGAGCGGGCGCTAGAGTTGTGGGAGCTGGTGCCCGACGCCGCCGACCTGTTGGGCATGGACCACCTGGCGTTGCTGGAGCAGACGCTGGCCGCGGCGGTCACGGCCGGCGACTTCAGCCGGGCCATCACCCTGACCCGGGCCGGCCTGGCCGAGGTGGACGCCGACGCCGCACCGCTGCGCGCCGCCCGCCTGCTCAACCAGCGGGGTCGGCTGATGGCCCTGCTCGGCAAGAGTGACGGTCGCCGCGAGCTGGATGAGGCGTACCGGCTGGCCGCTGGCGGCCCCCGGGGAGCGGAGCGGGTCCGGCTGCTCGCCGACATCGCCGCGCACCTGGTCAAGATCGACCCCAAGCAGGCGGCCCGGGTGGCCGCCGAGGCCGCCGTTGACGCCGAGGCGTTCGGCGAGGACGTTGCCCTGCTGCACGCGCGGATCGCCCTGCTCTGCCACGGCGAGCGGGACCTGGAGCGAGGGCTGGCCGAGCTGAGCCAGGCCGAGGCCGTCGTCCGTGCGTCCGGGGACGCGTCGGGGCTGGTGCTCGCCCGGGTGTACCAGTCGGACGTGCTGTGCGAGCTGGGCCGCTACGCCGAGTCCGCGCAGGCTGCCGAGGCCGGCGTCGCCGAGGCGCGTCGGGTGGGGATCAGTCGCTCCACCGGGGCGTACCTGTTGTCCAACCGGGCCGAGGCGTTGATCGCGCTGGGTCGCTGGGACGAGGCCGAGGCGGTGTGCGCGGAGGCCGCGCGGATCGACCTGTCCGGCGTCACCGGCCTGCACTGGCTCCAACTGAGTGCCGGGCTACGGCTGGCCCGCGCCCACCCGGCCGCCGACGAAGTGGTCGACCGGGCGCTCACCTTCCTCGGCCGGCCCTACCTGTGGCCGAGCCACCGGCTGCCCCTGCACGAGTTGGCGATCGAGGCAGCGTTGGCCGCCGACGACAAGGTGGAGGCAGTCCGGGCGGCGCGGGTCGCGGCGGTCGACGAGAGCCTGCCGCAACTGCCCCGCGAGGGTTGGCCGGTGCTCAGCGCCGTCGCGCGTACCGCCGCCCGGGTGGGCGACCGGGACCTGTCGGTCGCGGTGGCGGCGCTCGCCGCCGACCTGCCCGTCCGGCACCCGGCGGCGCGGGCGCACGCCGCTCAGGTCGCCGCCCTGCTCGCGGTCGGCGACCAGGCGCTGCCGGCCTGGCGGAAGGCGGTCGACGCGTGGCGGGTCGACGGGCAGCCGTACCCGCTGGGTCGCGCGTTGCTGGCGCTCGCCGAGTCGGCTGCCGCCGCTGGCGAGCGCGACGAGACGGCGGCGGCGGTCACCGAGGCCGCCGAGATCGGTCGACGGCTGGGTGCGGTGCCGCTGGTCGAGGCGGCTGCCACCCTGGCGCGGCGGGTCGGCCTGCGCACCACGGGCCAGGGCGGTGCCGGCGCTGACCTGCTCACCGCGCGGGAGCGGGAGGTGCTGCGACTGGTCGCCGAGGGGCACAGCAACAGCCGGATCGCCGAGCAGTTGTTCATCTCCCCGAAGACGGCCAGCGTGCACGTTTCCCGGATCATCGCGAAGCTGGACGTGACCAACCGGGTGGAGGCCGCCGCCCTGGCGCACCGCCTCGGCCTGCTCACCGAGCCGGCGGCGTCGCACTGACGCGCACCGTGTTGTCGCACTGACGCTCACCCGGCGAGGTCACTGCGGCAGGTAGATCCGCCAGCCGTCGATCGTGACCAGGTCGAGGGCGCCCGGGTTGGCGCGCTGCCGCTCGTCGAGCGCGTTCGCCAGCGGTGAGCCGGCCGGTGCGACCCAGGCTGGCGCCGCCGCCCTGTCCACCTCCCGCCGGTACGCGGGGTAGCGGTCGAAACCGGGACGCAGCGCGTCGTCGACGACCGCGCAGACCACCTGCTCTGCGGAGGCGAATGTGAGTCGGTTGCAGGTCCAGTAGCCGGCGCGCACCTGCCGTACGCCGAGCTGCCGCAGGGTGCTGACCAACTCGGCGTGCCGGGCCTCGGCGGCCCGGGTGGCCGGCGCGGTCTGCGCTGACCGCCAGGTGGCCTGGGCTGCGGTGCCCAGCGTGGCCGCGAGCAGCGCCAGGGCGACCGGCCGGGCCAGCGTCCGCCCGAGGCCGCGCCGGTCGGTCGCCGACGGGCGCGGGTCGCGCCGGGCCACCGTCCACACCGGCCAGAGCAGCGCCGGCAGGGAGATGAGCAGGCAGGACAGGTAGCGGGAACTCTCCACCGGGGTGAGGCCGGCGGAACTGCTCACGGTGTACGCCCCGAGGGTGACCACGGCGGCCAGCACGAGCGCCAGCCGGATCGCCGCCGCCACCCGGGGTGCAACGAGCACCGGGTCACCAGGATCAGCGGGATCGACCAGCGAGGCAGGACCGGCTGGCGACGCAAGGTCCGCCGGCGAGGCGGCATCGGCTGGCGAGGTGGGGCCGGCTTCGGTGGGCGGTCGGCGTAGTGCCCGCCAGGCGGTGGCGGCACCGAGGGCCAGCAGCAGCGGCAGGGCGAGCGCCCACCAGAGTTGCCAGGTGTCGCACCGCACCGGAGCGCAGAAGCCCATGCCCAGCGGCGGGCCGAGCAGCAGGCCGCCGTGCAGCCGGTCCGCCCAGTTGGCGGTGGCGTTCGCGCCGCTGGCGGCGAGCACCGCGTGCAGCGGGTTCCGCCCGTTCAGCAGGCTGTGCAGCAGCAGCGGGGCCGCCCCCAGCACGGCGGTCGCCCCGAGCAGCGCCCCGGCGGCACCCCACAGCTCCCGGCGGCAGAACCCGACGAGCACCGCCCCCGTCGCCACCACGTACGGCAGCACGAGTGGGTCGACCCAGAGCATCAGGCCGGCCAGGAACCCCCACGCGGCCCACCGCGTCAGCCGCCATCCCGGCCGGCCGGTGGCCAGATCCACGGCGAGGATGGCCAGCGCCACCCCTGCGGCGTTCATCTCGGGGTAGCCACCGCCGGCGATGAGCTGGTTCTTGACGATCCGGTCGGAGCCGAGCGCCAGCAACGCCACCACCAGGAGCCCGAACCACCGGTCCCCGGTCAGCCGCAGCGTCAACCGCCAGGACAGCAGCAGGAACAGCAGGTACAGCGCCAGGGTGGGCAACCGCAGGCCGAGCAGTGACGGCCCGCCAGCCAGGGCGAACACCGGCGCGGCCAGGTACGCCTCCAGCGTGCCCATGTACTGCTGGCCGTAGAACCAGACCGGGAAGCCCTCGCCTCGGGCGATGTGCAGCGCGGCCAACCCCATGGTGGCCTCGTCGCTGTTCGTCGGCGGCGCCGCGTTGACCAGCAGCCAGAGCCGGTAACCCACCCCGGCGAGCACGGCCACCGCGGTGAGCCAGCCGACCAGGCGCAAGCGCGTGCCGGGCCGCGGGCGCGGGGAGTCCGCGCCGCGCGGCTGTTCGCGTACGCCGGCGGTCATCGCACGATCATGGCATTCGGACGCCGCACGGCCCGTGCGGCGCTGCCGGCGGATCAGCCGGCGGTGGTGACGGCCACCCCGGCGCGGGCGTCGAGCGCCTGCTTGTAGAGCCGGCCGGCCCGGTACGACGAACGCACCAGCGGCCCGCTCATCACGCCAGCGAAGCCGATCTCCTCGGCCTCCTCGCGCAGCTCCACGAACTCCTCCGGCTTGACCCAGCGGGTCACCGGGTGGTGCCGGGGGGTCGGCCGCAGGTACTGGGTGATGGTGATCAGCTCGCAGCCTGCCTCGTGCAGGTCGCGCAGCGCCTGCGAAACCTCGGCCCGCTCCTCGCCCATGCCCAGGATGAGGTTGCTCTTGGTGACCAGGCCGTCGGCGCGGGCCTGGCGGATCACGTCCAGCGAGCGGTCGTAGCGGAACGCCGGCCGGATGCGCTTGAAGATGCGCGGCACGGTCTCCACGTTGTGGGCCAGCACCTCGGGACGGGAGCCGAAGACCTCGGCCAACTGCTCGGGAACGGCGTTGAAGTCGGGGATCAGCAGCTCGACGCCGCAACCCGGCTGAAGGGCGTGGATCTGTCGGACGGTCTCGGCGTACAGCCAGGCGCCGCCGTCGGGCAGGTCGTCACGGGCGACGCCGGTGATGGTGGCGTACCGCAGCCCCATCGAGACCACCGACTCGGCGACACGACGCGGCTCGTCGGCGTCGAACTCGGCCGGCTTGCCGGTGTCGATCTGACAGAAGTCGCAGCGCCGGGTGCACTGGTCGCCACCGATGAGGAAGGTGGCCTCCCGGTCTTCCCAACACTCGTAGATGTTGGGGCAGCCGGCCTCCTGGCAGACGGTGTGCAGCCCTTCGCGCGAGACGAGCCCGCGCAGCTGGGTGTACTCCGGACCCATCTTGGCCTTGACCTTGATCCATGGAGGTTTGCGCTCGATCGGCGTCTCGGCGTTGCGCGCCTCGATCCGCAGCAGACGCCGCCCCTCGGGGGCCGCCGTTGCGGTGCGCGCTGCCTGGCCGGTCGTCGGCGCGGAGTGCTCGATCGTCACGAAAACGAGCCTACGCCGGACGGCGGGTGTCTATGTGCGTCGGGCGACCGGCGTCACGCCCCGAACGTTGTGACGCCGGACACCGGAGTGTCGAAAATGTGCGTCACACGAGAGGGATTCGGGTGCTACGGTCACCGCCAACAGCGACGACGGAGCCGAGTAGCGCGCCGACCCGCCAGTGCAGAGAGCCGCCGGTGCTGAGAGGCGGTCTGGCGCCGGTGTGCGAAGACCCTCCCGAGCTGCGGGAAGAACGGTTGCGGGTCACCCGTGCCCAGTAGAGCCCGCCCGGCTGGCCCCGGTCATCAGGCGACGAACGAGGCCCCCGCTCCGGCGGGGGTGAAGGTGTGGTGGCACCGCGAGGTTCCCGCTCGCCCACACCTCCCTGGGGCTGATGCGACGCATCGCTTCCCCCAGGGCGGCGAAGGCGTGGCGATGGACCGAGGAGCAGCCCGCCATGCAACGAACCCTGTCCCACCACCTGCCCACCCGGATCGGCACGACAGTGCGGATCGCCGGCTGGGTGCACCGCCGCCGACTACTCAAGTCGGTGGCCTTCCTGATCGTGCGCGACGCCACCGGCCTCGCCCAGGTGGTCGTCACCGACCCGACCGTCCGCGCCGAGCTGGAGAAACTCCCCGAGGAGACGGTCGTCGAGGTCACCGCGACGGTCACCGCGAACGAAACGGCGCCCGCCGGGGTCGAGCTGACCGACCCGACGGTACGTCCACTGGGGCCGCCCGCCGTGCCGCCACCGTTCGACCTGTACCGGCCGGCGCTGACCGCGAGCCTGCCCACCCAGCTCGACAACGCGCCCACCGCGCTGCGGCACCCCACCCGGTCGGCGGCGCTGCGGATCTCGGCGGCGGCGGTGGCCGGCTTCCGGGCCGCCCTGGACACCCGGGACTTCGTGGAGATCCACACCCCGAAGGTGGTCAACTCCTCCACCGAGAGCGGGGCGAACGTGTTCGCGCTGGACTGGTTCGGTGGGCCCGCGTACCTGGCCCAGTCGCCGCAGTTCTACAAGCAGTTGATGGTCGGCGTCTTCGAACGGGTCTACGAGGTGGGGCCGGTCTTCCGGGCCGAGCCGCACGACACCGTCCGGCACCTCGCGCAGTACACGTCGCTCGACGCGGAGCTGGGCTTCGTCGCCGACCACCACGACGTGATGCGGGTGCTGCGCGACGCAGTGGCTGGGATGCTGGGCACGGTGGGCGAACGGGCCGGTGGCGCCCTGGCGACGCTCGGCGTCACGCCACCGGAGGTGCCCACGGAGATCCCGGAGGTGCACTTCACCGAGGCGCTGACGATCGCCGGCGCGCCCGCCGACGAGCCGGACCTCGCGCCGGCCCACGAACGGGCGCTGGGCGAGTGGGCCCGCCGCGAACACGGCTCCGACTTCCTCTTCGTCACCGGCTACCCGATGGCGAAACGACCGTTCTACACCCACCCCGACCCGGAGCGGCCCGCGTACTCGAACGGTTTTGACCTGCTCTTCCGTGGTCTGGAGCTGGTCACCGGCGGGCAGCGGCTGCACCGGCACGCCGACTACCTGGCGGCGTTGGTGGCCCGGGGTGAGCCGGTCGAGCCGTACGCCGGCTATCTGGACGCGTTCCGGCACGGCATGCCGCCGCACGGTGGCTTCGCCATCGGCCTGGAACGGTTCGTGGCCCGGCTGGTCGGCGCGGCCAACATCCGGGAGGTCACCGCGTTCCCGCGGGACCTGCACCGCCTGACCCCGTAGGGCCATGCGCCGGCTGTGCGCTCAGATTTCGGTCAGGGTGGACAGTCGGCGCTCGACCACCGGCAGCACGTCGGCGACGCTGATCGGGCGGCCCAGCTCGGCGGTGAGCGAGGTGACGCCGGCGTCGCGGATGCCGCACGGCACGATCCGGTCGAAGTACGTCAGGTCGCAGTCACAGTTGATCGAGAAGCCGTGCAGGGTGACGCCCCGGGCCACCCGGATGCCGATGGCCGCCACCTTGCGGGCCGGCCCCCGGTCGTCCTCGGGCACCCAGACCCCGCTGCGCCCCTCGACCCGACCGGCGGTCAGCCCGAACTCGGCGCACACGTCGATGAGCAGCTCTTCGGTCCGGCGCACGTAGGCGACCACGTCCACCGGGTCGGGCAGGCGCAGGATCGGGTAACCGACGAGCTGCCCCGGCCCATGCCAGGTGATCTTGCCACCGCGGTCCACGTCGACGACCGGAGTGCCGTCCATGGGCCGGTCCCACGGCTCGGTGCGCTTGCCCGCGGTGTAGACGCTCGGGTGCTCCAGCAGCAGCACGGTGTCGCCGCGCTCGCCAGCCACCACCGACTCGTGCAGGCGTCGCTGCTCGTCCCAGGCGGCCTGGTAGTCGAGCAGGCCGCCGCGGACGGCCGTCAGGCCGGGGGTCGTCGTCGTCACGGCGTCCAGCCTAGTCCCGCAACGAGCGATCTTCCCTGGTGAGCCGCCTCACCGGGCACCCCTGCCGCGACTCGGCCGGGCTCAGGCGCTGGGTGTCGGGGCGGCCGAGCGGCGGCGCCGCAGACGGCGGGTGAGGAGGGCGACGGCGAGCAGCAGTGGGACGGCCAGCGTCAGGTAGACCCAGAGCGGGGCGGCGAACGGTGACGGCCGGGGCTCTGACCCACCGAACGCGGCCCGGGTCAGCAGGTCGCCCGGCACCATCAGGTCGGTCGACCCGACCGGCGTGGTCACCAGCACCTCACGACCGCCGTCGGGCGACAGCGCGGCGAGAAAGGCTTGCCGGTCTGTGTCCGCCTCCGTTTCGCTGACATACCGCAGGATCGGGTCGTCTCCGCGCCAGCCGATGACCCCGCTGACCGAGGTGCCGGCCGGCAGGGCCTGGCCGACGGCTTGGCCGGTGACAGTGTCCAGGAACTCGATCCGCCAGGTGCGCGCCGCCGCCTGCTCGGACGTGCACCTGGGCCCGGCGCAGCCGTCGAAGGCGAGCAGCGCGAGCCGCCGGCCGTCGGGATGCCAGGCGGCGGCGCCGGCCAGTATCCGCCGGTCGCCGAGGTCGACCTGCCAACGAGTGCCGCCGCCGGCCGGGTCCACGACCACAAGTCGCTGGCGCTCGGCGAGCTGGGCTGGCACGTCCGGCGAGCCGGTGACCGCCACCAGGTCGCCACCGCGTGACCAGGCCGCTGCGGCGTGCGCGGCGAAAGTGCCCACGTCGAGCGTCCGCTCGGTGCCCCGGAACGGGTCGACGACGAGCAGGTCGTCGGGCTTCTCCGGATCGTTGAGCTGCTGGTTGTCCGGTCCGTAACTGATCACACTGTCATCGTTGCTGCGGGTGCCCAGCACCTGCTGCCCGTCCGAAGACCAGGCCATCGGGTACACGCCCGTGCTCACCGTGCGGCGCTGCCGACCGGTGGTGAGATCCAGTAGCTCGCCGGAGTCCGGCCGAAGGTAGTGCCGTCCATCCGGGGAGAGCAGTCCGTGCCCCTCGCCGATGCGGATCGGGATCAGCCGGTACGCGCCGTCCCGGTCGACCAGCACACCTGTCGACTCGAAATAGCGGGTGCGGTCGGTGAAGAACAGCAGCGCGGCCGGACCGGCCGGGCGTTGCCCCACGGTGGCCTGCCACAGCCAGGGATCGTGCACCCGGGTCGGCACCACCCCGGCCGCGCTCCCGGCGGCCGTTGCGGCTGGTGTGTTGAGCGCGACGAGCCCCAGCACGAGCGCGACCACGGCAGCACGCCGCAGTCGCCCGCCGGTCAATCTCATCGGCCCATTAGACGCGATGGCGGCCGGTCGTGATGCCCCGGCTGGCCGCGTCGTGGTCTACCGGTCGGCGGGCGGGATGCGCCAGAGCCAGACGTCGTCGACCCGTTGCGGCTCGCCGAGCAGGGCGGTGCCGGTACGCAGCAGCGCCTCCTCGTCGACCTCGAACTTCGCGCCGTGCACCTGGTCGGCGAGCACCACCGTCTCGATCCGCCAGTGCCGCAGGTCCGACTGGACCTCCTGGATGGTCCCGTCGGTCACGATCGGCACCAGCCCGGTACGGCCAGCCTGGTCCATCAACGCGCTCAGGGTGCGCGGCACCGGACCGATCCGGCCGCGCCCGTCGGGCCCGCCCGGGCCGAGGAAGAACCCGCCGGGGATCTCGAACTCGCCCTGCCGGTGCGACAACGCGTACGCCTGCCAGCGCTGGCCGTCCGGGTAGATGTCCACGGGCAGCGGCACCGGGGTGAGCACCCCGTCCGGTGAGACGTAGTCGCGCCACGTGCCGGAGGTGATGAACCGCGGGATCGGTTCCCGCTCGTCGGTCAGCAGCGGGGTGGGCAGCAGCGGCACCAGGGCCACCGCGAACCCGACCAGCCAGACCAGCTCGGTGGAGCGGTGCCGGGGTGGCGCGGCGCGCAACTGGTCGACGGCGTACGCCAGCAACAGCCCGATCACCGGTGCCACCACCAGCGCCAGCCGGGCGGGCAGCGCGGCGTTCACCACAGGCAGTTGTCCGAGCAGGTCGAACGGCATGGGAAGGTCGGTGCGTCGCCCGTCGATCTTGGCGATCGGGCCGAAGGAGAGCACCGAGAAGATCAGCGCGAGGACGCCCAGTGCCCAGAGGGTGGCCCGGCGGCTCGGGTCGGCCCGCCGCCAGAGCGCGACGAAGCAGACCACGGTGAGCACCAGCAGCGGGATACCGAAGAAGGAGTTCTCCTCGGTCGGGTTCGGTGCCAGCGAGGTGCCCAGCCCCGCCTCACCGGCCAGCGAGCGGCGCGGGAAGGCGGCGAACGCCGCGATGTCCTCGGAGTGGATCACCGGGTCGAAGCCGGTGCCGTGGAACCGTTGCGGCCCGGCGAAGTGCAGCCACAGCGGGTACGACAGCAGCACGCCGGCGACCACGGCGGTCACCCCGAGCCCTCGCAGGAAGTTGGGCAGCGCGGCGCGTGCCTCGGCCCGGTTGGCCGGGTGCAGCGCCCAGACGGCGACGAACACCCCGAGCGCCAGTGCGGTGAAGAACAGCCCCTCGGCGGCGATCGAGAAGGCCACCGCGACCAGCACGCCGAGGATCACCCCGTCGCGGAGCCAGTGCCCGGCTCGGCGCAGCGCGAACAGCCGCCAGATCAGCAACGGCACCAGCCAGCCGGCGGTCCAGTTCAGGTGCGCGTTGGCGTGCGAGACCATGCCGGGGGAGTAGGCGATGAACAGGGCGCCGATCCCGGCGGCCAGCTGGCTGCGGACCAGGTGCCGGGAGAGCAACCAGTACCAGACCAGCGCGGTGGCGAACAGGTTCAGGGTGAGGATCACCAGGAACGTCGCCGGTGGCCCGATCAGGTACGTGAGGGGGGCGAAGACCACCGCGTACACCGTGATCGAGGTGTTGACCGCGAGGTTCACGCCGTCGGGGACGTTGATCAGGTACGTGAAGAGCGGGTTGTCCCCGTGGGTGACCGCGTGCCCGCCGAAGGCCAGCAGCCACTCGAAGAGCGCCTGGTCGCTGGAGTTGACGGTGATGGTCCGGGTGTTCGGGTCCCGCCACAGCCCACTGGTCACCCAGACGGCGAGCGCGAGCGCCACCAGCACGACGATCAGGTCGGCCCGGCGGTCCCGGACGACGCGCGGCGGTGACGCTGGTGCGGGCCCGGTGGCCAGCGACGGGGAGGACGGCACGCAGCGGACGTTACCAACCGGACCTGGACGGGCCGGTCAGACCTGCAAGGACAGGACCGTTGGGGACGGATTCGGCCCGCCACGTCGACGGTCTGGCGTACACAGTGTCCGTCGTGAATGTGTGAGCGTGCCCCATGTCATCGCGGCGACACATCGTCGTAACGTCACGGCAATTCGACCGTGACCCAGTTCACAGTCCGCCCCCTCTGGAGGCCGCCGTGCGCCGCTCCTCGTCCACCATCACCCGCCTGATCGGCGGGCTCGCCGGGCTCGCCCTCGCCCTGGCCGGAGCGGTCGCCATCGCCGCCCCCGCCCAGGCAGCCACCCTCACCCAGGTCACCGGGTTCGGCTCCAACCCGGGCAACCTCGCCATGTACGCCTACCGGCCGGACAACCTGCCGGCCAACTCCCCGGCCGTCGTCCTCCTGCACGGGTGCACCCAGAACGCGTCCGGCTACTTCGCCAACTCCGGTTGGCAGAAGTACGCCGACCAGTGGAAGTTCTCGCTGATCGTCGCCCAGCAGCCTTCCGGCAACAACGCCAACTCCTGCTTCAACTTCTTCGAGTCGGGCGACACCACCCGCGGTCAGGGTGAGGCGCTGTCGATCAAGCAGATGGTCGACCACGCCAAGGCGAACTTCGGGGTGAACGCCTCCCGGGTCTTCGTCAGCGGCCTCTCCGCGGGCGGGGCGATGAGCGCGGTCATGCTCGCCACCTACCCGGACGTCTTCGCCGCCGGATCGATCATCGCGGGGATTCCCTACCGCTGCGCCACCAGCATGGTCAACGCGTTCAGCTGCATGAGCCCGGGCGCGGACAAGACTCCGGCCGCCTGGGGCGACCTGGTCCGTGGCGCGTACTCCGGCTACACCGGCCCGCGGCCCCGGGTGGCCATCTGGCACGGCACCTCGGACACCACTGTCACCCCGCTCAACGGCACCGAGTCCCGCGACCAGTGGACCAACGTGCGGGGGGTCTCGCAGACCCCGAGCAGCACCTCGTCACTGCCTGGCAACACCAGCCTGGAGGTGTACGGCAACGACGACGTACGCCTCTACCGGGTCTCCGGGATGGGCCACGGCACTCCGGTCGACCCGGGCTCCGCAGCGGAGCAGTGCGGCACCGCTGGCGCGTACTTCCTGGACACCATCTGCTCGACGTACCGTGACGCGCTCTTCTTCGGCCTGAACGGCGGCGGCACCAACCCGACCCCCACCCCGACGGCCACGCCGACCCCGACCCCGACGGCCACGCCGACCCCGACTCCGACGCCGACCCCGACCACGCCGGTGACCTGCGTGACCGCCAGCAACTACGCGCACGTGGTGGCCGGTCGGGCGTACCAGTCCGGTGGCTATGCCTACGCGAACGGCTCCAACCAGCGGATGGGCCTCTACAACACCTTCTACACCAGCGCGCTCAAGCAGACCGCCCCCAACTACTGGGTGATCGGCTGCTGACCCCGCGCCCCAGGCCCTGTTGATCAAGAGGTTTGCGTCATCCGGAGGCCGGAATCTGACGCAAACCTCTTGATCAACCCGGTGGCCGACGCGGGCCGTCGGCGCGGGCTCAGGCCAGCCGGGCCAGGACCGGCGTGAGCGAATCCAACGCGTCGCGGCGGACCACGAACCGGGTCACCCCCCAGCGCTGTTCGTGCTCGGCGACCGCTGTGACGATCTCGTCCACCGTGCCGATCAGCACGAACGGGGTGGCCAGCAGTTCGGCGGCGGTCATACCGTTGCGCCGGGCCTGCTCCGCGGCGGCAGCCTCCGCGTCGTCGGTGACCACCACCGTCTGCACCAGCGCCTCCAGCGCCGGCGGGTCGGTCCGGCCGGCCGCGCCGGCTGCCACGCAGGCCAGCTGCGCCTCCATCTGGTCGGCCCGCCACCGCGCCTCGTGCTGGTGGCCGTCAGCGAGGGTACGCCCGAACCCGGTCAGCCCGACCACGTCGGCGTGCGCGCCGGCCCAGCGCAGCAGCGTCGAGTTCGCCGTACCCATCGTCAGCGGGATCCGGTCCTGCACCGGCCGGGGTTCGCGCAGCACCGCCTCGCGCATCGTCAGCTCGGCCGAGTCGACGGTGACCGAGGCGCCGTCGAGCAGGGCGCGGACTGCCTCGGCGACGGCCACGCAACGGCGGACCCGGCCGGCCACGTCGGGGCGTTCCCGGCCCACCGCGCGCCACTCCGCCGGGGTGTGACCGGCGCCGACACCGAGCCGGGCCCGACCACCGGAGATCAGGTCGAGGGTTGCCACGTCGGCAGCGAGAAGCATCGGTTCCCGTACGCCGAGGTTCGACACGTAGGAACCGAGCCCGATCGTCGAGGTGACCGGGGCGGCGGCGGCCAGCGCTACGAACGGTGACGTCACGTCGCCGGGGTGGTCGGCGGCGAGCAGGGCGTCGAAGCCGGCGGTCTCGGCCCGGCGGGCCAGCTCGGCCCAGCTCGTCGCGTCGGTCGGGGTGGCCTGGAGGGAGAAGGTCGCCATTGGTCCAGCATCGGCCCACGCCAGCCTGCCGGCGACCTGCCGGCCGCCGATTCTGCCGAGGGCCGAACCACCCGGGGGTAGGCGGGCCGAGGCTCCGCCCGGCGCCCCCGGCTCCTGCTGATCATGAAGTTGTTGCCACGACACGCCGAGGCGGGTGACAACAACTTCATGATCAACGCGAACGGCGGCAGGGGTGTTCAGGGAGTCAGGGCCGCCTGGAGAGCTTCGGGGAGGGTGGGGTGCTGGTAGCGGTAGGCGGCTCTCGTCAGGACGCCGGGGAGGACGCGGGTGCTGGTCAGGGCCTCGTGGGAGAACCCGCCGAGGGCCACCTTGAGCGCCAGCGCGGGGATCGGGATGATCGCCGGGCGGTGCAGCTGTCGGGCCAGCTCGCGGGTGAACTCGGCGTTCGTCACCGGGTTCGGCCCCACCACGTTGACCGGGCCGGCGACCTCGTCGTGGTCCAGCAGGAAGAGGGTCGCGCCCAGCCAGTCGGCCAACGAGATCCACGGCAGCCACTGCCGGCCGCTGCCCAGCCGGCCGGCGATGCCCAGCTTGAATGGCAACAGCTGCGGCTTGAGCAGCCCGCCGTCGCGGTCCAGTGGCAGGCCGGTGCGCATCCGGATGACGCGTACCCCGGCGTCTTCGGCTGGCCGGGTCGCGGCCTCCCACACCCGGCAGACGTCGGCCAGGAAGCCCTCGCCGGCCGGCGCGTCCTCCTCGACGGCCCGGTCACCGGTGTTGCCGTACCACCCCACGGCCGAAGAGTTGAGCAACACCCGTGGTCGGTCGGCGGCGGGAAGCCCGGCGATGGTGGTCGCCAGTGTGGTGGTGCTGTCCACCCGGCTGGTCCGGATCAACCGCCGGTAGTCGTCGTTCCAGCGTTTGTCGCCGACGCCCGCGCCGGCCAGGTTGATCACCGCGTCCGCCTCGGCGACCACGGCCGGGTCGAGCTGCCCGGCGGCGGGGTCCCACCGCCGCTCCTGCGGGTCGCGCGGCGGCCGACGGACCAGCCGGGTGATCTGGTGCCCGTCCGCTGTGAGCCGGTCGGCCAGCCGGGTGCCGAGGAAGCCGGACGCGCCGGCCAGAAGGATGCGCATACCCCCATCTTCGTCCAGAACGCCACCGGGAGATGCGTGGGGCCGCCGGTGGCGGGGGCGTTCCGGTGAACGATTTTGCGCGGAACCCTCGTGCGGTGTGAAAGCGCAGGTCAACGAATGGTCCCGGGGCCAAAATAGGCTGCCGCGCGCATTCGGTGGTCAGCGCGTTTCCGCAGGTCAGAGCAAACGTGAATGGGGTGTTCGCGATTGCTTCCGGCCTCGATCTGGCTGAGCATTAGTCATCCGAGAGCGCCCCCGGATGGCGGGGTCGGCTCGCCGTGCCCGCCGTCGGGCGATCCCCTGAGGAGGAACCATGCCGATCCTGGTGACCGGAGCGACCGGGACCGTCGGAGGCAGCGTGGTCCGGCAACTGGTCAGCGCCGGCCACGACGTACGCGCACTGACCCGCGATCCCGCGTCGCCGGCGGCCACCGCGCTGCCCGACCGGGTGGAGGTGGTGGCGGGTGACTTCGCCAGGCCCCACACGTTGGTCGCGGCGCTGCGCGGCGTGACGCGGATGCACCTGGTCGCGATGGACGGGTACGGGCCGCTGACCACCGGTGCGGAGATCCTGGAGCTGGCCCGACAGGCCGGCGTCCGCCGGGTCACCCATCTCGGCCACAACGATCCGAGCCGGGCGGACGACGACCCGATCGAGGCGCCCCACCGGCCGCTGCACCGGGCCGTCGAGAACTCGGGCCTGGAGTGGACGCACGTCTTTCCCGGCGAGTTCATGGCGAACACCAGCGAGTGGGCGGCAGGAATCCGCGCCGAGGGGGTGGTGCGCGCGCCGTTCGGGGACTGGAACAGCGCGCTGGTCCACGAGGCGGACATCGCCGCGGTCATCGTGGCCGCGCTGACCGAGGACGGCCACGCCGGCCGGGTGTACCAGCCGACCGGGCCGGAGCCGGTTCGCCGCCGCGACGCGGTCCGGATGATCGGCGAGGCGATCGGCCGTCCGGTGCGCTTCGACGAGTTGACCCCGGAACAGGCCCGCGAGTACTGGAAGGACCACTACCCGACCGAGGTGATCGAGTGGTTCCTGGAGATGGGTCGCCATCCCGACGGCAACGGCTGGGTCGCCCCGGACGTCGAGCAGGTGACCGGACGCCCCGGGCGCACGTTCCGGCAGTGGGCCGCCGAGCACGCGGACGACTTCCGGTGACGGCGCCCGGGGCGAGGGCCGCGGCGGTCAGGCCGCGTGAGCCGGGCGCAGGTCGGCGAGCAGTCGCTCCACCTCGGCGTACGTCTCGGCGCTCAGCGGGCCGAGCGTCAGGGTCGCCAGGTTCTCCTCGGCCTGGGCCACCGTGCGCAGGCCGGGGATCGGGACGGTACGCGGGCTGCGTGCCAGCAGCCAGCCCAGCGCGCCCTGTGCGAGGGTCCGCCCGTCGGCGGTGAGCGCCGCGCGGACCTGCTCCACCCGGGCCGCCCAGCGCGGTGTCGGCCGGCCGTCGGTGAACCACTCCAGCCACTCCGGCGCCCGCCCGCGCACGTCGTCCGCCCCGACGGCCCGGGTCGACCCGGTGAGCAGCCCCATCGCCAGCGGCCCACGGTTGAGGCTGGCCAGGTCATGGCTGTCGCAGACCGCCAGCACCGCCGCGTTGTCGCGCAGCACCGACTCGTCGTGCTGGATCGCGGCGCAGTGCGGGCCGGCCGCCGCGAACGCCTCCGCCGAGGCGGGGTTGTCGGTGCTCCACCCGTACGCCCGGATCTTGCCCTGGTCGACCAGGGCCTCCAGGGTGTCGACCAGATCGAGCGCGGCGGGCACCGGCAGATCGTTGATGTGGAGTTGGTAGAGGTCGACGTGGTCGGTGCCGAGGCGGCGCAGCGAGTCCTCCAGGCTGCGTACCGCGAAGGCCGGGCTGGCGTCGGTGCCGAGCGCCCGCCGGGTGGATTCCTCACTGACGTTGCCGAACTTGGTGGCGATCACCGCGCTGTCGCGCCGGCCGGCCAGGGCCCGGCCGAGGATCCGCTCGCTGTGCCCGGCGCCGTAGTTGCTGGCCGTGTCGAACAGGGTCACCCCAAGCTCGATTGCCCTGTGGATGGTGCGGATCGACTCGTCGTCGTCGACCTCGCCCCAGCCGAACGGCTGCCCACCGTCACCCCAGAGCGGGCCCCCGATCGCCCAGCACCCCATCCCGATCGCGCTCACCTCGATGCCGCTGCGTCCCAGCGTTCGTGTCGTCGTCATGGTCACCAGCCTCCAACCTGGAGTGCGCTCCAGGTCAAGCACTACGATCTCGCGACATGAGTGGTTACGCCCCCTCGGAGGCTGCCCGTCGCAGCGGCTTCAGCCTCGACACCCTGCGCTACTACGAGAAGATCGGCCTGCTCGCCGACGTGGGCCGGACGACGGGCGGTCAACGGGTCTTCACCGACGACGACCTCGGCTGGCTGGTGCTGTTTCGCTGTCTGCGCGACACCGGGATGCCGATCGCTCAGATGTGCCGCTACGCGGAGCTGGCCCGCGAAGGCGACCACACCGTCGACGAGCGGCGGGAGCTGCTGAAACAGCACGCTGTTCGGGTCGAGGAGCAGATGCTCCTGCTGAGCCGCCAGTACGAGCACCTGCGAGAGAAGATCCGCTTCTACGAGCGGCTGCCCGGGCCGGCGCCGGAGGCCGAGCGGCCCACCGCAACCCGGCCCGGCCCAGCCGTCAGTCGGTGACCTGCGGAGGCACGGTCAGACCGAGGAGTTCCTCGGCCGTCCCGGGTCGGCCGGTGAGCGCGTTCAGCGCGGAGACCAACCGCTTCTCCTCGTAACGGAAGTGCGACTCCAGCAGCGCGGCCAACCCGTCCAGCTCGCCGCGCACCTGGGCGAGGGGCACCGCCGTGTCGCCGGCGAGCAGCGCCTCGACCCGCTCCAGGATCCCCGCCACGACCTCGTGATCGGTGATCAGATTCGCGATGACCGGGCGTAGTTCGGGGACCTGCTCGGCCAGCAGCCGGAACGCGCCCGCGTCCTCGCCGGTGTGGTGTCGGCCCAGTGCGGCGCAGAAGGTCAGGCAGTGCGCCCGCAGGTCCCGGGACGGGGCGTCGAGGTTTGCCCGGAGACGGGTCAGTTCCGCCCTGAGCCAGAGGTGGATCTCGATCATTTGATTGCCGACGGCGGCGAGCCGGTCGGCCGGTGAACCGGTCGGGTGCACGTTTGTCCCATGCTGTCCCCGCGCCTCCATGCCCACGGCGGCCTTCGTGCCGGGTACACCGCGACGCTGCCCCGGAGTCTATCCCGAACCGATCACGGCGTGGTTGGCTCGTCGGTCTCCCGGACGTCGTGCCAGCGCGCCCGCCAGGCGGCCTCGTGGGCCTCGTGGCTGGTCCGCTCCTGGAAGACGGCGGAGCGCAACGCGTGCCGGGAATCCGACATCACCATCACCTCCACGGCCACCAGCGCCACGCAGATCACTGTCGCGAGGGTGAGCGCGCCCAGCGCCGGCAGGTGCTGACCGACCGGGAGGGCCGCGATGAGCACCACGATGACGCCGACGCGGGTCCAGCTGACGGTGTGCAGGGTGCGCAGCTGGAACAACAGGTTGACGGCGAAGTAGCAGATCAACCCGCCGAAGAGCATCGGCACGGCCGGTCCCTCGACCTTCTCGGCGATCCCGCCGGCCGGGTCAGTGATCTTGTGCAGAACCTCCTCGTTGCCGATGGAAAAGAGGATCACCCCGGCGATCATCGGCAGGTAGAGGTACGCGTACGCGTCGCGGGCCATGGCCACCCGGGGGGCGCCCTCCGCCGCGTGCAGGGCGATCCGGGCGGCCGGCCCGATGAAGTCGAAGTGCGCCCACCACAGGGCGGCGGTGACCACGATGCCGAGCGCCGCGGCAGCCACCGCCGGCCAGGTCACCGGCTTGCCGAGCAGATTGCCGCCCACCCCGGTGGAGATGATGGACTCGCCCAGCGCGATGATCAGGATGAGGTCGTAGCGCTCCGTCCAGTGCTCGGCGCTGGTCACCCCCCAGCCCCAGGTGCCGACGATGAAGCCGGTGGCGTACTGCACCACCACCACGGTGATCCACAGCCCGTCGCGGACCATGGCGGCCTGGTCGGGGTCGGTGATCTGCGGCGGAATCAGCGCGGCGGCCAGCAGCAGCACGATGCTCACCGCCAGCTCCGGGGCGAAGCGCCGCAGTTGCCGCCGCTCCTGCGGGCTGTCCCGCACCACATGCTGGTAGAGGATCATGTGGACGGCCCGGACCACGACGTAGCTGATGGCCACCAGCATCGGGCCGGCGGCGCTCCCCTTCGGGTCGTTGAAGGCCTGCGGCAGCGCCAGCGCGAACGCGAACAGGGCGACCATCGCGATCACCATGAGCACCGGGACGTAGCCCTCGCCGAGCCGGACCCGGGTGGCCACCAGGCTGTGCACCACCCAGATCCACCAGAGCACGGCGAGCACCAGAGCGGCGTGCAACAGCTGCCGGCCGGAGATGTTGGCGGCGGTCGCCCGGGTGATGATGAAGAACGAGAAGACGAAGACCAGGTCGAAGAAGACCTCGAACTTGTCCACCCGGGCACCGGGAGCAATCGGGACGGCCGGTCCCAGTTGTCCACCCCGCCGGTAGCCGCCCACGATCCCACTCTGGCAGCGTCCGGCCTGCTCGGAGGCCTGAACAGCGATGGCGACGGTGTCCGGCGTTACCTCCGGTCCGGCTCGGGAAAACACCGGGACTACCGCCTCCGGCAGCGGGCCGGTCGGTCCGACCCACCCTGGACAAGGATGGATCATGACGACGAACAACCCGATCACCACCTCGTTCGCCCATACCTCCACGGCCATGGACGTGATCCGGGGTGTGGACCTCGTCCGTCGGCGGGCGATCGTCACCGGCGGGTCGTCCGGCATCGGCGTGGAAACCGCCCGCGCCCTGGCCAGCGCCGGCGCGGAGGTCACCCTGGCCGTCCGCAACCCCGACGCCGGCCACAAGGCCGCCGACGACATCACCGGCACCACCGGCAACGACCGCGTCCTGGTCGCCCCGCTCGACCTCGCCGACCAGGGTTCGATCGCCGACTTCGTCGCCAACTGGGACGGACCGCTGCACATCCTGGTCAACAACGCCGGCATCATGGCCGCGCCCCTGTCCCGCACCCCGCAGGGCTGGGAGATGCAGTTCGCCACGAACCACCTGGGCCACTTCGCGCTCGCCACCGGGCTGCGCCCGGCACTCGCGTCCGGCGACGGGGCCAGGATCGTCTCGGTCAGCTCCGCCGCCCACCTGCGCTCACCGGTGGTCTTCGACGACATCCAGTACGACCAGCGGGAGTACGAGCCGTGGCAGGCGTACGGGCAGTCCAAGACGGCCAACGTGCTGTTCGCCGTCGAGGCGTCCCGGCTCTGGGCCGACGACGGCATCACGGCCAACTCGCTGATGCCCGGGGCGATCCGGACCAACCTCCAGCGCTACGTCAGCAAGGAGGAACTGGACCGGCTGCGCGCGGGCAACGCGGCGGCCTGGAAGACCGTCGAACAGGGTGCCGCGACCTCGGTGCTGGTCGCCGCGTCGCCACTGCTCGACGGTGTGGGCGGGCGCTACTTCGAGGACTGTCAGGAGGCCGCCCCCGCCCAGCCCGGCGGGCGGACGGGAGTCGCCGCGTACGCGCTGGACCCGGAGGCCGCCGAGCGGCTCTGGAAGGTGTCGACCGCGCTGCTCAAGGCCTGAGGACGCACACGAGAGGGCGCCCCGGTCGACGACCGGGGCGCCCTCTCGGCGTTGCGGGCAGATCAGGCCAGGCCCAGCTCCGACTCGAAGTTGCCGGCCTCCAGCCGCTCCTTGACCGTGGTCAAGAAGCGAGCGGCGTCGGCGCCGTCGATCAGCCGGTGGTCGTAGGACATGGCCAGGTAGACCATCGACCGGACCGCGACGACCTCGCCCAGCTCCGGGTCGTTGACCACGACCGGCCGCTTGACCACGGCACCCGTGCCGAGCATCGCCGACTGCGGCGACGGCACGATCGGGGTGTCGAAGAGCGCGCCCCGGCTGCCCGTGTTGGTCAGCGTGAAGGTCGCACCGGCCAGCTCGTCCGGGCTGATCTTGTTGGTCCGGGTCCGCTCGGCCAGGTCGGCGACCCGCTTGGCGATGCCGCCCAGGTTGAGGTCGCCGGCGTTGTGGATGACCGGCGTCAGCAGACCCCGCTCGGTGTCCACGGCGATGCCCAGGTGCTCGGCCGCCGGGTAGGTGATCGTGCCACCTTCCAGGTCCATGCTGGCCTGGACGATCGGGTGCGTCTGGAGCGCCTCGATGGCGGCGAGCGCGAAGAACGGCAGGAAGGACAGCTTCACGCCGTGCCGCTGCACGAAGGAGTCCTTCGCCTGCGCCCGCAGCTTGGCGATCCGGGTGACGTCCACCTCGACCACAGTGGTCAGCTGCGCCATCTCGTGCAGCGACTCGTGCAACCGCTTGGCGATGGCCTTGCGGATCCGGGGGAGCTTCTCGGTGGTGCCCCGCTTGCCGCTCGGCTGCGGCTTCTCGGCCGGCTTGGCAGCAGCCGCCGACGGTGCGGTGGCCTGCGCGGGTGCGGCAGCGGGGGTGGCCTTGGCGGCCTTCGCCTTCTCGGCGGCCTCCAGCACGTCCTGCTTGCGGATCCGGCCACCCACACCGGTGCCGTTGAGCGAGGAAAGGTCCACGCCGTGCTCACCGGCCAGCTTGCGCACCAGCGGGGTCACGTACCCGGCGGCCTCCTCGCCGCCACCCTGCGCCGGGGCGGACGGACGCGGCGGCGTCGAGGCCGGCGCGGCAGGCTGCGACGCCTGCTCGGTCTTCGCCGGCTGCGCCGAGCTTTCGGTCTCCGCGGCCGGCTCGTTGTACGACATGCCGGGGGTCGGCTCCTCGACCTTCGGCTCCGGCTTCGGCTCGGCCTTGGGCGCCGGCTTGGCCTCCGCCTTCGGCTCGGGCTTCGGCTCGGGCTTGGCCTCGGCGGGGGCCGCACCGGCAACGCCGATGATCGCCAGGTCGGCGCCGACGTCGGCGGTCTCGTCCTCGGCGACCTTGATCTCCAGCACAGTGCCGGCGACCGGCGACGGGATCTCGGTGTCCACCTTGTCGGTGGACACCTCCAGCAGCGGCTCGTCGACCTCGATGGTCTCGCCGACCTGCTTGAGCCAGCGGGTGACAGTGCCCTCGGTGACGCTCTCACCCAGGGCCGGCATCTTCACCGCGGTGCCCTCGCCCGAGGAAGCGGTGGCCGGAGCCGGCGCCTCGGTCGGCGCCTCGTCCTGGGCCACCTCGTCGGCGGTGCCCTCGGCGGCGGCCGTCGGCTCGGCGGCCGGCTCGACCTCCTCGGCCGGGGCCTGCTCCTGCGGGGCGGCCTCGCCACCGCCGGTCGACTCGCCCTCACCGGAGATGACAGCCAGCTCGCTGCCCACCTCGGCGGTCTCGTCCTCACCGACCACGATCCGGCTCAGCACGCCGGCAGCGGGCGACGGGATCTCGGTGTCGACCTTGTCGGTGGAGACCTCGAGCAGGGGCTCGTCGACCTCGACCGTGTCGCCCTCCTGCTTGAGCCAGCGAGTGACGGTGCCCTCGGTGACGCTCTCGCCGAGCCGGGGCATGGTGACCGATACCGGCATTTTCTGAGACTCCTTCATTCCCCTGGTGGGATCTTCGCCCGTCGCCGGACGCCGCGGTTGTGGATGATCAGGCGTGCGCGTGCAGCGGCTTGCCGGCGAGGGCCAGGTGCGCCTCGCCCAGGGCCTCGTTCTGGGTCGGGTGGGCGTGCACGAGCTGGGCGACCTCCGCCGGGTAGGCCTCCCAGTTGTAGATGAGCTGCGCCTCACCGATCAGCTCACCCACCCGGGCGCCGATCATGTGCACGCCGACCACCGGGCCGTCCTCGACCCGGACCAGCTTCACGAAGCCGGTGGTCTTGAGGATCTGGCTCTTGCCGTTGCCACCCAGGTTGTAGTTGTACGTCTTGACCTTGTCGGCGCCGTACTGCTCCTTGGCCTTGGCCTCGGTGAGGCCCACCGACGCCAGCTCCGGGTCGCAGTAGGTGACGCGCGGGATGCCGACCTCGTCGATCACGGCCGGGGTCTGCCCGGCGATCTCCTCGGCGACGAAGATGCCCTGCTGGAAGCCGCGGTGCGCGAGCTGGAGGCCGGGCACGATGTCGCCGACCGCGTAGACGTTCGGCACGCTGGTGCGCAGCCGCTCGTCGGTCAGCACGTAGCCGCGGTCCATCTTGACGCCCTGCTCCTCGTACCCGAGGTTGGCGGTGTTCGGGCCGCGACCCACGGCGACCAGCAGCAACTCCGCCTCGACGGTCTCGCCGCCGGAGATCGTCAGCTTGACGCCGCTCTCGGTCTTCTCGACCTTCTCGAACGGCTTGCCGACCTTGAAGTTGATCTTCCGCTTGCGGAACGCCCGCTCCAGCGCCTTGGACGACTCCTCGTCCTCGGCGGCGACCAGCCGGGGCAGCGCCTCGACGATCGTCACGTCCACACCGAAGGACTTCCACACGCTGGCGAACTCGACGCCGATCACGCCGCCACCGAGCACGATCACCGACGACGGCACCCGGTCCATCGTGAGGGCGTGGTCGCTGGTGATGATCCGCTCGCCGTCGACCTCCAGGCCGGGCAGGCTCTTCGCGTACGAGCCGGAGGCCAGGACGATGTTGCGGCCGGTGTAACGCTTGCCGTCCACCTCGACCACGTTCTTGCCGACCAGCTTGCCGTGGCCCTCGACGATCGTGATGCCCTTGTTGCCCTTCAACATGCCCTGCAGGCCCTTGTACAGGCGGGCGATCACGCCGTCCTTGTACGAGTTGACCCCGGCCATGTCGATGCCGATCAGCTCGGCCTTGACGCCGAACTGCTCCGACTCGCGGGCCTGGTCGGCGATCTCCGCGGCGTGCAGCAGGGCCTTCGTCGGGATGCAACCGTTGTGCAGGCAGGTGCCGCCGAGTTTGCCCTTCTCGACCAGCGCGACCTTCAGGCCCAGCTGGACGGCGCGCAGCGCGGTCGCGTAGCCGCCGCTGCCACCTCCGAGAATGACAATGTCGAAGGTCGCTTCGTTCGGCTCGCTCACGTCCAACTCCCAGGTCGCGTCGCTGCATCGGGGGTCACAGAGGTGTAACACGGACACACCCCACCTCGGTCATCTTGTCACCACTGGGCACAGGGTGCGTACCGAGGTGCCCAACGACACGTCATCGACACGTACCCTTGGCACCGTCGTCGATGACGCAACATGGGGGAGAGATCCGGTGGGCTTGTTCCGGCGCCGCAAACAGACGGCTGTGCCGAGCCATGACCGCGCTGCCAGTCGCGGCGATCTGGACCATTTGGAGAACTTCATCCGCAGTCGGCGCGGCGTCGAGGCGTACATCGAACCCCGCACGACGGTGACGGAGACCACTGTCATCCTGATCGCTGACGACGGGGAGTGGACCCGCCGGCGCATCGACGGCCCGGACGGCGCCCGGCGCTTCGCGTACCGGATGGGCATCCCCGTGTACGACGTCCGGCTGATGGGCTACCCGCAGCGGATGCGCGACTTCAACGAGCGCCGCAAACGTCGCCCCGAGCAGTACTGAACGTGCGGAAGGGCCACCTGCCAACGCAGGTGGCCCTTCCGGAAATCCGTCAGCCGTTGGCGGCGACGTCCTCGACAAGCTGCACCAGGGTGCGGACCGGGACGCCGGTGCCGCCCTTGGTCCAGTAGCCGGTCGGCTCGCCCGAGTGGTAGCCCGGCCCGGCGATGTCGATGTGCGCCCAGGCCACGTCGTCGGTCACGAACTCGCGCAGGAACACCCCGCCCTGCAGCATGTGACCGGCCCGGTCCATGCCGGCGTTGACCTGCGAGATGTCCGCCACGTCGGACTCCATGCCCTTGCGCACGTCGTCGGGCAGCGGCATCGGCCACGCCGGCTCGCCGACCGCGTCGCCGACCGCCTGGACCCGGTCGCACAGCTCCGGGGTGCCCATCACGCCGGCCATCCGCTTGCCCAGCGCGATCACCTGGCCGCCGGTCAGGGTGGAGGTCTCGAACAGGTAGTCGGTGCCGTCCGCGCAGGCGCGGGCCATGGCGTCACCCAGGACCATCCGGCCCTCGGCGTCGGTGTTGAGCACCTCGACGCGCTTGCCGTTGAACATGGTGATCACGTCGCCCGGCCGGTAGCTGGTGCCCGACGGCATGTTCTCCGCCATCGGCAGGTACGCGCTGACCGCCACCGCCGGCTTCAGCGCGGCGATCGCCAGCATGGCCGCGCCGACCGCGGCAGCGCCCGCCATGTCGGACTTCATCTCCCACATGCCCTGCGCCGGCTTGATCGAGATGCCGCCGGTGTCGAAGGTGATCCCCTTGCCGACCAACGCGACCCGCTTGCCGTTGCCACCGCTCTGCGGGGTGTAGGTGAGCTTCACCAGCCGCGGCGGGGCCTCCGAACCCTGCCCGACCGCGACGATGCCGCCGTACCCGCCGGCGGCCAGCGCCGCCTCGTCCAGCACCTCGACACCGAGGCCCGCGGCACGGGCAGCGTCGGCGACCGCGTCGGCGAACGACGGCGGACGCAGCTCGTTCGGCGCGGTGTTCACCCAGTCCCGGCTGGTCCGGACCGCGCCCGCCACCGCCAGCGCCCGGGTGACCTCCGCCTGGGCGCCCGCGTCACCGGCGTCCGGCACCGCGATGAGCACCTCGGCGACCGGCTCGCGCCGGGTCGGCTGCGGGCGGGTCTTGTAGCCGGCGAACCGGTACCCGCCGAGCAGCGCACCCTCGGCGACCGCGCGCAGCTCCGCCGACGCGTCCGCGTCGTCCGGCAGCGGCAGGGACAGGGCGACCTTCGGAGCGCCGGCCAGGGCCCGGATCGCCGTACCGGCGGCACGGCGCAGCGTCTCCGGGGCCGGGGCGGCACCCGACGGCTCCGGGCCGAGCCCGACCGCGACGACCAGCGGCGCGGTCACGGTGCCCAGCGTGGCCAGCTTGACGACCTCACCCGGCCCACCTGTCGCACCGAGCAGCGCGAGGGTCTCGGTCAGCTTGCCGTCGAAGGCGACGGCGATGCTCTCCGCGCCGCTGGCGAGCAGCAGGGTGCCGGCGAGGCCGCTGGTGGCGTCCTGCTCTCCGGTCTGGCTGTGCACGCCGATCACGATCGCGTCGACGGCGAGCTCGGCCGGGTCGGTGTCGACCAGGCTCAGGTTGGTGGTGCGGGGTGATGTCACTGAAGCTACTCCGGGCGGGCCGGGCCGGTCGCGGCGTCGCGTACCGGCGGTGAAGGTCTCCGGCGGAACCTACCCGCCGGACGTCATGGCTGTCCCGCCGACAGCGCCAGCGGGCTCCCGCCGATGCTAACCAGCCACGTTGCCCCCGGTAAGTTGCCACCCATGACCGACGTGACCTCCGACGCCGCCGCGACCCGGCTGCGTCGTTCCCCGCTGCACGAGCGGCACATCGCCGCCGGCGCCAAGTTCGCCCCCTTCGGGGGTTGGGAGATGCCGCTGGAGTACGCCGGCGGCGGTGTGCTCAAGGAGCACACAGCGGTGCGGACCGCGGTGGGGGTCTTCGACGTGTCGCACCTGGGCAAGGCGCGGGTGAGCGGCCCCGGCGCGGCCGACTTCGTCAACGCCTGCCTCAGCAACGACCTGGGCCGGATCGGCCCCGGCCGAGCGCAGTACACGCTCTGCTGCGACGACGCCACCGGTGGTGTGGTGGACGACATCATCGCCTACCTGTACGCCGACGACCACGTCTTCCTCATCCCGAACGCCGCGAACACCGCCGAGGTCGTGCGCCGGTTGCGCGCCGCCGCGCCCGCTCAGGTCACCGTCACCGACGAGCACGAGGCGTACGCCGTGCTGGCCGTCCAGGGCCCCCGCTCGGCCGAGCTGCTGGCCGCCCTCGACCTGCCCGTCGAGCACGGCTACATGAGCTTCTCCGCCGCGAGCCTGGCCGGGATGGAGTTGACCGTCTGCCGTACCGGCTACACCGGCGAGCTGGGCTACGAGTTGGTGGTGCCGGCGGAGCACGCCGTGGCCGTCTGGGACGCGCTCTTCGCCGCGGGTGCGGCGTTCGAGCTGCGGGCCTGCGGCCTGGCCGCCCGGGACACGCTGCGTACCGAGATGGGCTATCCGCTGCACGGGCAGGACCTGTCCCTGGACATCAGCCCGGTGCAGGCCCGTTCCGGCTGGGCGGTCGGTTGGGACAAGCCGGCCTTCTGGGGCCGCGACGCGCTGCTCGCCGAGAAGGCCGCCGGCCCTCGGCGTACGCTGCGCGGCCTGGTGGCCGTCGACCGCGCGATCCCGCGGCCCGGGATGACCCTGCACGTGGGAGACACCCAGGTCGGCGAGGTGACCAGCGGCACCTTCTCGCCGACCCGCAAGCAGGGCATTGCGCTGGCCCTGTTGAACACCGACGCCAACCTGGCCGAGGGTGACGAGGTGGAGATCGACATCAGAGGCCGCCGAGCCCCCCTGAAGCTGACAAAACCCCCCTTCGTAACCCCCTCAGTGAAGTAACCCGCCCCGCCCCGCCCCGCCCCGCCCCGCCCCGGTGACCAAGAGGTTTGCGTCACGTCCGGACGAGATTCTGACGCAAACCTCTTGATCAACTGGGAAAAGTGGGGGTTGGTCAGCGCGTGGGGGTTGGGGGTTCGCCGGAATCCAGGACGGCCTGGGTCCAGCCGCCCTCGATGACGCCGGTCGCGTCCAGGACCGCCCAGTCGACCACGTCGGTCGCCTCCACCACGACCGGGGCACCGATGCGGACCGACGGGTCGGTGTTGGCGTCGCTGGCGCTCACGCCGACGATCCGCTCCGGGGCCTCCCACGAGGTGACGCCCGCCCAGACGTACTCCGGGCCGTCGTCGCCGGGCAGGCCGTACTTGACCACGAGCTGCGACTCGGCGGGAAGGTGGCCGGCGACGAAACGGGCGCGCGCGTCACCCAGCGCGGCCCGGGCGGTGGCGACCGCCCGGCTCATCGCGTCACCCGAGCGGGCGTAGCGCACGTCCGGCTGGATCCCGGAGAACAGGGTCGCGCAGGCGGCGGCGTAGTAGCGCCCGTCCGGACCCGGGTGCCCGGCCGGTGGGCGCAGGCTGAGGAACGAGTCGGCCTCCGGGTCGGTCGCCGGGTCCAGCTCCAGGCGCAGCAGCACCGGGGCGGTCGCGCCGTGCTGCTCCGGGTTGCCGTACGCGACCGCGATGTCGTGACCGGTGACCGTGGCGAGCACCGGGAGCTGCACGAACGCCGGCACCTCCTCGCCGGTGAGCCCGTCGGTCCAGTCCCGCAGCAGCCGGCGTGCCGCCCCGGTCATCACCGCACCCCAGGCGCGGGTGAGGTGGTCGGGCACCCCCTGGGTCTGCAACTCCAGCAGCCCGAAGCGGCGCAGCCCCTTGGTGGTGAACCACAGCCCTTCGGTGTCCGACGAGTACGGCACCAGGACCCAGTCGACCAGCCGGATGCGGCCGTGCTCGTCCGGGAGTGAGCGCAACGCGGTCGCCGGGTCGAGGAACTGCAGGCCGAACACGTCCACCACGTCGCCGTCGACGGACTCCGCCACGGCGGCCGCGACCGCCCGGGCCGCCCACTCGTGCGCGGGCGGCCAACCTGGCCGGTACTCGGCCTGCACGACCACCAGGTGGGTCGCCGCGGCCAGCCGGGCCAGCTGCTCCTCGGTCGCGCCGAACGCGGTGAGCAGGTCCGGTGGCAGCTCGGGGAACTCGGTGATCGGCCGGGTGTCGACGCTCATCAGCGGGCTGTCCAGCATCTGCCTGGCCAGCCCGTGGACCGGCTCGGCCAGCCGGCCGGTCAGCGCCGCCACAGCGGTCTTCGCGCTGACCTTCGGCAGCCCCGCCATCGGCACCAGGTAGGTCGCGCTGAGCGACTCCGGCACCGGTACGGGCAGGAAGTCGTCCGTGATGAGCATTTCTGGTTCCCCCGGTGGCCGTGCCGGTGCTGTCGAGCCGAACGCTACCCGGCCCGCCGCGCCCGGTTCAGCCGGACAGCACCAGACCCAGGTAGACCAGCGTGGTGACCACCTCGACTGTCGCGCCGAGAACGTCCCCGGTTATCCCGCCGAGCCGGCGTACCACGTGGTTCAGCAGCAGTAACGCGACGGCGAGCGCGACGGCCACGGCCAGCGGCCCCTGCCACGGGCGGCCCGGCACCGCGCCGACCGCCAGCAGCGCGACGGCGACCGCGCCGGCGGTCAGGGCAAGCGGGCCGACGGTGCCGGCCACGAGCGCGCCGAGCCCGTCCGGCCGGGCCGCCGGCACTCCCCGCCGGCAGGCCACCGTGACGCCGAGCCGCCCGGCGGCGGTCGCCGTGACCACCGCCGCGACACACGCCGGCCAGGACCGCCCCGCCAGGTCGGCCAGCGCCGCCGCCTGCACCAGGAGTACGACCACCAGGGCGACCACCCCGAACGGGCCGACGTCCGGCTTCTTCATGATCTCCAGCGCGGCCGCGCCCCGCCGGTACGAGCCGAGCGCGTCCACGGTGTCGGCGAGCCCGTCCAGGTGCAGCCCTCGGGTGAGCAGCGCGGCGGCGCCGACCGTCACACCGGCGGCCACCAGTGGGGGAGCGACAGCGCCGGTCAGCAGCAGCACACCGGCCAGCAGGGCGCCGAGCAGCGCGCCGACCGCCGGGGCGAGCGCCATCGCGGCGCCAGCCACCGGGCGGTCGATCCGTCCGGCGCGCACCGGCAGCGTGGTGAACGTGGTGAGCGCGAGCCGGGTGCCCGCGAGGAACCGCGACTCAGCCGGCACGCCAGCCCGACGCCGGCTGCTCGTCCGCACCGGTGCTGGCCGGGCCCGGCCCGGCCGGTTCCGGTTCGGCGAAGTCGGGCTCGGCGAGGTCCGGGTCGCTGTCGTTCACGTACGGGTCGTTCACGGCGGGGTAGCCGGGCTGCGGCTCGTCGGCGGCCGGGTCCGTTTCGTCGTCGTCGCCGCCGAGCGACGGGTGGACCGGCAGCGCGGCCGACAGCGCCAGCACCGAGCGCAGCAGCGGTAGCGCGACCAACGCGTTCGCGCCCTCACCGAGATCCATCCGCAGGTCGAGCAGCGGGGTGAGGCCGAGCACGTCGGCGGCGAGCCGCACCGCCGGGTGCCCACCGTGGTCGGCGAGCAGGCACCAGTGCCGGGCCTGCCCGGCCAGGTCCCGGCTGACCATGCCGGCGGCCACCCCGACCGGCCCGTCGAGCAGCACCGGCACCCGGCGCGCGGTGGCGCCGAGCAGCACACCGGTGGCGACCGCGACGTCGCCGCCGCCCAGTTCGGCCAGGATGTCCTTGGCACCGCGCGACGAGCGGCGGGTGCGGTGCAGGGCGTCGCGTACCGCCGCGCAGCGGATCATCCACGCCGCGTCGTCGATCTCACCGGAGTCGGTGATCACCCGGCCCAGCACGGCGGGCGGCTCCGCGCCGGCCGTCGCCGCGAGCACCGCTGCGGCCGCCGCCTCGGTGCCGGCTCCGCACGCCCCCAGGACCAGCAGCTGTACGCCGGCGTCGGCCGCCTGTTCGGCAAGCCGCCAGCCGTAGCGCAGCGCGGACTCCACCTGATCGGGTGAGAGCGCCGGTTGGTCTTCCATCGGGGCGGAGGCCGGGGCGTCCACCACCTGGAGGCTGGCGCCACTCTCGGCGGCCAGCCGCGCCAACGCGCCCTTGCCCGCGCGGGCCTGCGCGGCTCGTCGCGCCGACTCACCGGCGATGGTGCCGGCCGACCCGCCGCCAGCGTGGTCGCCGTGCAGCAGCAACACCCGCACCGAGCTCCAGGCGCGGGGGGTCGAGGTGCCCTGGGTGCCGGCGGCGAAGCCGACCACCCGGTCCAGCACGCCCAGCCCGGCGCCCGGTACGTCCAGCTTGGCCAGCCGGTCCACCGCCTGTGGGCCCGCGTACTCGTCGGGCATCGGCAGCTCCATGCCGGGCTGGATGACCAGCCCGGTGGCCACCATCGGCAGTGCCATGGTCGGCGCGGCCCAGGGGTTGCCGGGCTCCTGGTTCGGGGCGGCCGGCGGCGCGTGCGTCAACACATCGGGCAGCTGCACCTCGGGGGTGGGCTCGGCGTCGGCCAGGCTCGCGACGACCGGCCCGGTCACGCGGGCCGAAGCCGACGGCGCGGCGGCAGGGGCGGACTGGGCGATCGTGGTGGCGGCCGGCTTCAGCCAGACCGGCTGACCGGCGACGACCAGCGCCACCGCGTCGCAGGCGTCGGCGACCGCACGGTTGGCCGCGCCCAACGCGTCGGTGAACGCCCGGCCCAGCGGGGTGGTCGGCACCAACGACAGCCCCACCTCGGGGCTCACCAGCACCACCCTCGCCGCGCAGCCGCGCAGCGCCTCGGCCAGCTCGGCGATCGTTGCGACGTCGTCGGCGGGCTGGTGGTCCGGGTCGAGCAGCACCGTCACCCAGCCGCCCAGGTCGTCGACGAGCAGCGTCTCGTTCGGCTCGGCGGACTCGAGCACGTCGGCCAACCGGCGCGGGTCCTCGGTGGTCTCCTCGGTGGTCCAGCTGCCCGGCCGCCGGGCGCGGTGCGCCGCCAGCCGGGTGGCCCACTCGGTGTCTTCCGGGTCGCCCTCGGGCGCGGTGGCGACGTAGCGGACCACCGGCGCGTCGGTGACCAGGGACTCGGCGAACTCGGACTTGCCAGACCGGGTACCGCCGAGCACCAGGACCGTGTTCCACCCGTCTACGGACATGCTCGTACCTTAGGGCCACCCGGAAGGTGCCGACAGCACAGGTGTGCTCTCCCGGCCGGGGTCACCGTTCGTCGGGTGCCCGATAGAGGTAGTCGTTGGGGTTGACGTCCGCTGGCTTTGGATCCTCCTGCCAGAGACCTCCGCCGGGCCGGGCGAGCAGAGAATCGACCAGTTCCTCCCGGTCCATCTCCCTCGCACCCTCGATGCCACCCCGTACCGCGATGTTCCGTAGATCAGCGGTGTCCCACTCCCGCAACGGCCTGCTCATCGTCTCGCCCCCCGTCATGCGCCGTCGTTCCGTGCCGATGCCGCCGGCATACCCTCAGGTAGGCGCGGTGGAACCTCCGCGCGGTCCGGCCGTCGGCGTGGCCGACTACGCTTGCGCGAAGGTTCGTCCCGGCGGGACTCAGCGGCGAGGGGAGACGCGCAGATGGCGTGGAGCTGGCGGTACGAGGGCACGGACGGTCAGACGGTCGAAGGGCCGGCGGAATCGTTCGGCAGCCAGGCCGACGCCGAATCCTGGATCGGTCAGACCTGGCGGGAGCTCGCGGCGTCCGGCGTCACCTCGGTCGCGCTGATGGAGGACGACCGGGTGGACTACCGGATGAGCCTGCTGCCCACGGCCGAGTGATGGCCCACGACCGGCCGGGTGCCGACGGGCTGGTTCTCGGCGTGCCCAAGGCGGCCTTCCGGCCCAGCCCGGTCTTTCTCGGCCTGGTCGCTCTCTTCGCGGCCGGCGGGGTGCTGGCCTGGAACGGGTACGGCAATGCCCGGTTCAACGTGTTCCTCTTCGTGGTGTCCGGTTGGTTGGTGTCGCTCTGCCTGCACGAGTACGCCCACGCGGTGGTCGCCTACCGGGCTGGCGACCGGGACATCGCCCACCGGGGCTATCTGACGCTCAACCCGTTGAAGTACACGCACCCGCTGCTGTCGATCGTGTTGCCGGTGGTGGTGGTGCTGCTCGGCGGCATCGGCCTGCCCGGCGGCGCGGTCTGGGTGGACCGGCATTCGATCCCGGGTCGACTGCGGCACACCCTGGTCAGCCTCGCCGGCCCGGCGACCAACGTGGTGTTCGCGCTGGTGCTGGTGGCGGCCGTGCGGATCGGCACCCAGTCGGCGGGTGGCCCGGTGGAGTTCTGGGCCGGGGTGGCGCTGCTCGCCTTCCTGCAGATCACCGCGAGCGTGCTCAACCTGCTGCCGGTGCCGGGTCTGGACGGCGGCAACATGATCCAGCCGTGGCTCAACCCGCAGTGGCGCAAGATGTACGACCTGTTCGCGCCGTACGGCTTCATCCTGCTCTTCGCGCTGCTGTGGAACCCGCGCATCGGCGGCTGGTTCTTCGACGGGGTCTTCGCGGTCGGCGACGCCCTGGGTCTGCCGTCCTGGCTCTACGCCACCGGCCTGGACCTGATCCGCTTCTGGCAGGGCTGAGCTGACCGGCAGGGCTGAGCTGACCAGGCCTGGCAACGGGCTGAGCTGACCGGGCCGGCCGGTGCGAACCTCTCGCGTCGGCCGACCCGGGAGCGGCGTCAGGGACGCTGCGCGGGGGACTCGGTCTTCGACGGGTCCCGCTCGGTGACCGGCTCCACGATCTCGTCGATCGCCTTGAGCAGTGCGGAGTCGAGCTTGACCCCGGCCGCCTTCACGTTGTCGTGCACCTGCTCGGGACGCGACGCGCCGATGATCGCCGACGAGACGGTCGGGTTCTGCAGGACCCACGCCACCGCGAGCTGGGCCATGCTCAGCCCGGCCTGCTCGGCGATCGGCTTGAGCTGCTGCACCCGGGTCAGCACGTCGTCGTTCATGAACCGGGAGATGAAGCCCGCGCCGGACTTCTCGTCGGTCGCGCGGGAACCGGCCGGCGGCGGCTGCCCCGGCAGGTACTTGCCGGAGAGCACGCCCTGCGCCATCGGCGACCAGACGATCTGCCCGATGCCCAGCTCCTCGCTGGCCGGCACGACCTCGGCCTCGATGACCCGCCAGAGCATCGAATATTGTGGCTGGTTGGAGACCAGCGGGATGTGCAGCTCCCGGGCGAGCGGGTGCGCGGCGCGCAGTTGCGCGGCGCTCCACTCGGAGACGCCGATGTAGTGCGCCTTGCCGGAGTGCACGACGTCGGCGAACGCCTCCATCGTCTCTTCCAGCGGCGTGCTGCTGTCGTACCGGTGGGCCTGGTAGAGATCCACGTAGTCGGTGCGCAGCCGCCGCAGCGAGCCGTTGATCGACTCCATGATGTGCTTGCGGGAGAGGCCACGGTCGTTGCGGCCGGGCCCGGTCGGCCAGTAGACCTTGGTGAAGATCTCCAGCCCTTCGCGGCGCTCGTTCTGCAACGCTCGACCGAGCACGTCCTCGGCCCGGGTGCCGGCGTACACGTCGGCCGTGTCGAAGGTGGTGATTCCCGCGTCGAGTGCGGCCTGGACGCAGGCGAAGGCCGCGTCCTCCTCGACCTGTGAACCGTGGGTGATCCAGTTGCCGTACGAGATCTCGCTGACCATCAGGCCGGAACGGCCCAGGTGTCGGAATTCCATGTACCGACCCTAACTCCGGTGGATCACGACCGTCGACCGGCCACTCAGAGCACCGGATTGGCGTCGGTCAGTAGCCGGTCGATCTCCTCCAGCACCTCGTCGCGATCGCGGTGCACCGGGTCGATCAGTGGCAGGCCGCGCCGGTCCAGCGCACCCCACCGCCCGGTCTCGTTGCCGAACAGGAACGCCACCGGGTGGATGACCAGCATCGGGTGCGTCGGCGGCACCAGCACCGCATTGGTGCGGTCCACCACACCGCGCCGGCCCGCCACGTCGACCACGGCGAGCCCCTCGTCGGTGAAACCGTCGACCTGCTGGCCGTCGGCCAACTCGGTGACGAACCCGTGGTAGCGGGTCGGCACGACGATCCGGCCGGTCCGGTCGACCGCGCCCCACCCCTCGCGACGTACCGCGGCCAACCCGCGGCGGAACGGTCGTACCTCGGCGAAGTTGGGCGGCACCTGCACCGTGCCGGTCGCGTCGATCGCCGACCATCCGCCCTCACCGACCACCCAGGCCAGGCCGTCGCTGAACGGGTGCGCCGCCCGGTAGGACGGGGGGATCACCGTCGTACCGAGCAGGTTGATCAACGACCACCGGTCGGTGTCCGGCCGGCGGACCCAGGCCAACCCGTCGTGGAACGGCTGTGCCTCGGCGTACCGGGCGGGGATGACCATCTCGCCGTCCTGGCCGGTGTAACCCCACAGCGACCCGTCGCGTTCCGGCGCCGGGGGTCGGTCACGGTCGAGCACCTCGTCCCGACCCCGGGGGTACGGCCCGAAGCCGTCCGCCGTGGCCCGGACGCTGACCGCGTCGAGGGCCACCCGGACCCGGTGCAGCAGTTCGGCGTCGCCGGCGCCGCGCAGGTTGAGTGCCTGCTCGAAGTGCTCGCAGGCCTCCATGAGCCGTCCCTGGTCGTAACACGACCGCCCGGCGTGCTCGTGCAGCGCCGCCCGCAACCGGTCGGGAAGCTCGATCGAGTTGGCCTGGGCGAAGAGCTGGTCGGCCTCGGCAAAGTTGCCGCGCCAGCGCAGGACGTGCGCCAACCGGGCCTGGGCCAGCGCGGTCCGGCGCAGCTCGCCCGTGGCTTCGGCGTAGGTGAGGGCGAGCCGACCATCGGCCAGCGCGTCGTCCAGGTCGCCGAGGATCCGCGAGGCCACCGCCCGGAGGCTCAGCAACCGGGCCCGGGCGCGGTTGTCGTTCGCCGAGCCCAGCTTCTCGGTCAGTCGCCGCCGAATGGCCCGCAGGTCGTCCGGTTCGGTCAGCTCCTCGCGCAGCGTCACCGGGTCCAACCGCCAGCGGTACGCGGCCAGGACCTGCTCCGGGTCGCCCGGGTCGGCCAGCGACGGGCGGGCCACCGCCGGCGCGGTGTCCGCGGGTGGTGCGGCGGGTGGTGCGGACACCGGCGCGCTGTCCCCGCTGAAGCCGTTCCTCGGACCGGGGACGGCCGAGGCGGGTGGCGCGGACATCGGCATGGGTGGCGCGGAGACGGGTGGCGCGAATGCAGGTGGCGCGGAGACGGGTGGCGCGGACGTCGGCATCGTCGAAGCGGGTGGCGCGGAGACGGGCGCTGCCGGCATGGGCGCGGGGGAGGTCGGCCCTTCGGAGACGGGCGCCGCGTCGGGCGGTGGCATCGACGCGGGCGGTGCGGACACCGGCGCCAGGAAGGTCGGTTCTGCCGGCGCGGGCGGCGCGGACACGGGCGCCGCAGCGAACGGTGACGCGGGCGGTGCCGAGACCGGTGGTGCCGAGACCGGGGGCGCGGAGACCGGTGGTGCGGGCGGCGCGGAGACCGGCGCGGGGGGTGCGGATACGGGTGCTGAGGCGACCGGTGGCGCGGACACAGGTGGCGCGAAGGTCGAGGGTGCGGGTGGTGCGGATACGGGTGTCGTGGCGACCGGCGGTGCGGACACAGGTGGCCCGGACACAGGTGGCGCGAAGGCCGGTGGCGCGGAGACCGGGGTTGCGGGCGGTGCGGAGACCGGTGGGGCCGAAACCGGCGGTGCCGAGACGGGTTCGTGCGCGCCGCCGTCAGCTGTCTCGGGTCGGGACGGCGGCACAACGGGGAACGACCAGTCGTCGGCCGCCGACACGTCCGTCGGTCCTGTGCTGCTTTGACCGTCCGGCGCGTACCCCGAATGGTCGTGTGTCGCGGCCTCGTCCGTCGGGTCGTGCTCTATCGGGGCGGTGTCCTCGGTGGGACGAGTGGCGACGTCCTCGTGCTGGTAATGCGGCAGCGTCGTGGCAGGGATGCCGGAGACCGGCCGGTCGCCCTCCAGCGAATCCAGCTCGGCGGCCGACGGTGTGTCGTCTGGGTCGTCCGCCCACGTGTGGGTGGCACCGGTGGCCGGGTCCGTGGGTGGCGCGGAGATCGGCTCCGGGAGGTCGGCCGAGGTCGACCCGACTGAGGGCTCGCGGGACTGAGCGTCGTGAGCGAGGGATGTGGGTGTCGACGGGTCCCGGTCTGTCGTGGCCGACGCCGAGAGATCGAGGTTGTCGTCCGACTCCTCGTCGACCGAGGCGGACGACGGTGGCGCCTCGCTGTGCTCGGGCTCGGCCTGCTGAGCGGGGCTGAACCACGCGTCCGGCCCACGGGCGGCCGAGACCTCGTCGGACTGCCGAACGGGCGCCACCGGCTCTTCCGAGGGCGGCGGGGGCACGTAGCGGCGCGGTGTGCCGGGGGCCAGTGGGAGCGCCAGGTCGACGTCCTCCACGGAGGGCGCCGGGGCCGCAGGGGGCGGGGTGGCTGAGCTCGGCGTGGCAGGGATCGGGGTGGCAGGGATCGGGGTGGCAGGGGTGGGTGGTGTCGGGGCCGGCCGGGTGGCCGGCGGTGCCTGCACCTGCCAGGCGGGCGGTGCCGCGACCGGCGGGCGGGCGTCCGCCGTGGGGGCCTGCTGCTCGGACGAGGAAGGCCACTGCGGCGAGTGCGGGCGCTCCGGCGAGTGCGGGTGCTCCGGCGAGCCCGTCTGGGCCGGCGAGTGGGGGCGCTCCGGCGAGCCCGTCTGGGCCGGCGAGTGGGGGCGCTCCGGCGGGACCGGCCGGCGGTCGGTCGGCGCGCCGGTGTCCACCGGGTCGTCGACCCGTCGACGGTCCAGGTCCTCGCCGCGCCGCTGGTCCACCGGGCGGTCCCCGACGTCCGGACCGGGGTAACGCGGCGGCGGGGCGGGGTGTGGCCCGGCAGCCGGCGTCGGGTCGGCCGGCGTTCGGCGCTCAGGTGACAGCGGGGCGTCCGACCGCTCGTCGGAGACGGGTGGGTCCACCGGCGCGGGCAGGTACTCCAGCCGTAGGCGTGCGGCAGGTGGACCCGAGACGGGCAGGTCGGCGGCGGGGGAGACCGGGGCTGCCGACACCGGGCGGTCCCGACCGGGCGCGGCGGGGGAGACGGGCGCTGGCGACACCGGGCGATCCCGACCGGGCGCAGCCGGAGAAACGGGCGCTGGCGACACCGGTCGTTCCGGGGAGACCGGCGTGGCGCGACCCGACGTGACCGGTGGAGCCGTCGCGGCGGGACGTGCGGGGCGCTGGTCGTACCGGGAGGGGGTGGCCTCCGGGCGCTTGTCCGGGCGCGACGGCGGGACCGGCGGCCGCTCCGGCCGAGCGGCCGGCCGCGACGGGACGCCCGGGTCGGCGCCGCGATACGGGTCGGGGCTGCGGTGTGGTTCGGGGGCGCGGTGTGGTTCGGGGGCGCGGTGTGGGTCGGGGGCACGATGCGGCTCCGCGGCGCGGCGCGGCTCGGTGCGGTGGCTCTGCTCGCGGGTGCGGTCCGGACGCAGCGGACCCGGCGGTGGCCAGGGCAGGCTGCCGTCCGGCGGTTGGCTGGGCTGCGGCCGAGGCTGGCGGTACCCGTTCTCGCGTGGCCCGTCCTCGCGGTACCCGTCCTCGCGTGGCGCGTGCTCGCGCGGCCCGTGCTCGCGCGGCGCATGCTCGCGGTACCCGTCCTCGCGTGGCGCGTGCTCGCGTGGCCCGTGCTCTCGATACCCGTCCTCGCGGTAGGCGTCCGGTCGGGCCTCCTCGCGGGGGCGCCGATCCGGGTACGACTCGGCGCGGGCTGCCGCCTCACGAGGCTGCTGCCGTTGCGGCTCGGTGTCGGGCCGACGCCGGTCGTCGTCGCGGCGGGGCTGCTCGGGCATCTCCGGCTCGGGTCGTCGCCGTCGTCCACCGTTGGGTGCCTGTGCCTGTGCCGCCTCGACGCCCTCGTCCGCGCGGTAACGCCGCTCCGGGCGTCGAACGTCGTCGGCCGTCCGGTCCGGGTATCCATCCGAGCGGTACCGCTGGTGGGCGTCCGCGGACGCCCACGGGTCGGATGCGTCGGGGAGGTGGTCGTCGGCAGTGCGGCCGTTGTGGTCACGGGTGGGTCGTTCGCCGTACCCGTCGCCGGGGTGCCGTTCGTAGCCGGCGGCCGGTCGCTCCTGCATGCCGCGTCGACGCGGTGAGTCGTCCGGCTCGGGCATCCAGCCGGAGTCGGACCGGGGCGCGGGGGAGACCGGGGTTCCGCCCGGGTACCCCCGATCCCGCTCGCTGGGGTCGTGCTGCGGGCGGCGGCCGTCGTACCGCTCGGAGGCGGGCTGGTCGCGGTGCCAGGCGGCCTCCCGCGCCGGCCCCCGCTCGTCGGCGGGGCGTCGGTCGGACCAGGCGGTACGGCGGTCCGACTCGGAGGTGCGGCGCTCGTCGCGCCGAGGTGGCTCGGGCAGGGGCCTGCGGTACGGCTCGTGGTCGTAGTGACGGGAGTCGGCGCTGTCGGACCGCCCGTAGGCGGACGCGTCGACCTCGCTGCGGGCCCGGCCGTAGGTCGGTGTCTCGTCCGGCCCCTCGTCCACCCAGGAGCGGTTGGGGGGCGCCTGTTCCGCCGGCGGTTCGTCGGCCCAGGAACGGCCGAGGTAGGTGCCGTCCGGGCGGGTCGGTGCCAGCGGCGGCACCTCGGCTCGGCCGCTCACAGTGGCGCGGCCACGCGGTGACGGCTGGTGGATGGCGCCGATGTCGCCGGGGTAGCGCTGGCCGGGGAACTGGGGGTGCCACTCGGTGGTCGGTTCGACCACCCAGGACGGCTCGTTCGGGTCTGGCCACCGGTCGTCGTAACGGCCGTTCATCCGCCGAGCCCGTCGCCACACCCGGCCACTCGGCCGATCCTCGACAGAGGCGAGCTGTCCGCAGCCGCAGCGGGGTGACCTCCGGGCGTCCGGTCGCCGCCTGCCACGCCCCGGTGGCCAGCTCGCGTCCGCTCGCTCACGGCGTTTGTCACCTCGTTGCAAATTGTCGCGCTGGTGCCTCGCGTGCCGGTCAGATCGCCCGCTCCGGCAGCCCGTGGCTGCCGATGGAGGGTAACGGCGTGGGCTCGCTCACCGCCACTGTGGCGCCGCCCACGGGCGCAAACGTTATCCCAATGGTTTCGGACATTTGGTCCTATAACAGAATCTGGTCTCCGACCTTACCGCACTGGCCGACCGCCCGTATCGGGCGGGATCACCGGCTTCGGTCAGGGGTGCTCCATGATGAGGACGGCGAACGTGCCGGGCGTGAGCGCCTCGTAGCGGTGCGGTGCATCACCGGGGAAGGTGGCGTAGTCGCCGGGGCCGAGTTCGACCGGAGCCGTCTCGGGGCCCACCCGCAGGCGGCCGGCGGCGAGCACCACGTGTTCGACACTGTGGGGAGTGTGCCCGTCCGCGGCGCGGATCGCGCCCGGTTCCAGCTCGATCAGGTAGACGTCCCGGCGCAGGTGTGCCTCGCCCGCGCTGAGCAGCGTGCCGGTGAAGTCGGCCCGCTCGGAGCGGACCCGAGGACCGTCCCCTGCCCGGACCACCCGTACGCCGTCGTTGGTCGGCTCCACCAGCCGGCTGAACGGGACGCCGAGTGCCACGCCCAGAGCCCAGAGCGTCTCCACGCTCGGGTTGCCGGTGCCCGATTCCAGTTGGGAGAGCGTGGACTCGGCGACCCCCGCCCGCCGGGCCAGCTCGGTGAGCGAGATGCCGACGCGTTCGCGCTCCCGGCGGAGGGCGGCGGCGATGGTGGCCAGCGGGGCCGCGGGTTCCGGAGGCATACGGTCGCTCCACTGGATCAACGTTCGGTTCGGCGAACAGCATCAGCTGTTCAGCATGCTGAACCAGACCCGTCCTCAAGCAGGAACCGCACAACTTCGGGGAAAGTGCTCCCTCCGGTGTGCCGGAGGCAGCGTCATCCCTGATGTTGTGCGGATCTTGTCCAGTGCGTGGGTGACCCTGGGGCCGACCCGGTCAGACCTTGTCGCCGAGCTTGACCTGGGGAGCCGGGGCGCGCATGCGCCGGAAGGTGATCGACCGCATGACCGCGTAGAGGTAGAGCGAGCCCATGCGCTGGTCGGTCTTCGGGAAGCGTTCGCGGACCAGCTTGCTGATCTTGCGGCAGATCAGGATCGAGTCGATGACCACGCCCAGCGCCAGCGCGCCCCAGAGCACGTTCGAGATCAACCGGACCAGGGGCGGCATGGCCGCGTTCGACCCGATCAGCACGATCAGCGCGCCGCCGAAGAACCAGGTGCCGACCGTACGCCGGGAGTCGACCACGTTGCGGGCCAACAGCCGCTCCGGGCCACGGTCGCGGGGGCCGCCCTCACGGCGGAACTCCGAGGCGGCCTCGGCGCGCAGTTGGCGGCGACGCTCCCGCTCCTCCTCCTTGGTGAGGGGGCGGCTGGGGCCGGCCGGACGGCGACCGACGGTCGGCCGCTTGGGCGTCTCCCGACCCTTGGCAGGGGTGTAACCCCGGGACCGCTCGGCGGTCTCCTCGGGGGTCACCGAGGTGACGGCCTCGTCGACGAGGTCGGTGGACTTGCGGCGAAAGAGCGACGGCACGCGGCAAGGGTAGCCAACGGTCCGCGCCCGGTGCACATCGCGGTACAGCGGCCGACGGCTCCAGGTCGCAGCGCAACCTGGAGCCGTCGTGGTCGAACGATGGGTGAGCGGGGTTACGGACGTTCGGCGTGCGCGCCCAGGTCGGCGAGCTTCGCCTCGAAGTCCTCGTAGCCCCGGTTGATCAGGTCGACGCCGTACACCCGGGAGGTGCCCTCGGCGGCGAGCGCCGCGATCAGGTGGCTGAACCCGGCGCGCAGGTCCGGGATGACCAGGTCGGCGGCGTGCAGCTTGCTCGGCCCGGCGATCACCGCGGAGTGCTTGAAGTTGCGCCGGCCGAAGCGGCACGGGGTGCCGCCGAGGCAGTCGCGGTAGACCTGGATGTTGGCGCCCATCGAGTTGAGCGCCTCGGTGTAGCCCAGCCGCTGCTCGTAGACCGTCTCGTGCACGATCGACAGGCCGCGGGCCTGGGTGAGCGCCACGACCAGTGGCTGCTGCCAGTCGGTCATGAAGCCGGGGTGCACGTCGGTCTCCAGCGCCACCGCGTTCAGCTCACCGCCCGGGTGCCAGAAGCGGATGCCGCCCTCCTGGCCGAGGTCGCCCAGTTTCGGCGCGCGCGCGTCGGTGACCTCGTACTCGCCGCCGACCGATCGGAAGATGTTCAGGAAGGTCATCATGTCGGCCTGCTGAGCGCCGAGCACCTCGACGTGGCCACGGGTGGCCAGGGCGGCGGCCGCCCAGCTCGCCGCCTCGATCCGGTCGGGGATCGGCCGGTGGGTGTAGCCGTGCAGCTTCGGCACACCCTGGATCTCGATCACCCGGTCGGTGTGGACCTTGATGATCGCGCCCATCTTCTGCAGGATGCAGATCAGGTCGATGATCTCCGGCTCCACCGCGGCGTTACGCAGCTCCGTGACGCCCTCGGCCATCACCGCGGTCAGCAGCACCTGCTCGGTGGCGCCGACGCTCGGGTACGGCAGGGCGAACTTGGTGCCGTGCAGCCCGTTCGGCGCGGACAGGTGCAGACCCTCGGGCCGCTTCTCGACAGTGGCGCCGAACTCGCGCAGCGCCTGGAGGTGGAAGTCGATCGGGCGCGGGCCGATGTGGCAGCCGCCCAGGTCCGGGATGAACGCGTGCCCGAGTCGGTGCAGCAGCGGGCCGCAGAACAGGATCGGGATCCGGCTGGAACCGGCGTGCACGTTGATCTGGTCGGTGCTGGCGCTCTCCACGTTCGCCGGGTCGAAGACGAGCTCGCCGTCCTCGGCGCCGTCGGTGACCTTGACGCCGTGCAGACCGAGCAGACCCCGGACCACCTCGACGTCGCGGATCTTCGGCACGTCGAACAGTCGGCTCGGGCTGTCGCCGAGGAGCGCGGCGACCATCGCCTTCGAAACCAGGTTCTTCGCGCCGCGCACGCGGATCCGCCCTTCGAGCGGAGTGCCTCCGTGAACGACCAGGACGTCGTCGGTCAACGCAACCTCCAGCGCGTCGGTGCTGCAGTGTTATTGGTGGGGCGCCTGAGCCTTCTCGCTACCCCGGATGCGGCCATGTCGAAACGGCCCGCCTGTCTCTTCGCTCCGGGCAGCATAGCCCTCCGTGACGAAAAAGGACTCGGTCACATCGGCGTGTGTGGCATTAATCGGTGATCCGGCACTTTTGCGTACCAAGAGCGCTACAGATCGTGATCAGGACGCCGTCGGTGGCGGGGTGTCCGCGCCGGGCAGCGCGAGCATCTGGTCCAGCGCGACCCGGGCGTGGTGCGCGGTGTCGGGGTCGACCGTGATCTGGTTGACGACCCGGCCCGCGACCAGCTCCTCAAGGGCCCAGACCAGGTGCGGCAGGTCGATCCGGTTCATCGTCGAGCAGTAGCAGACGGCCTTGTCCAGGAACATGATCTGCTTGTCCGGGTGCGCCAGCGCGAGCCGGCGGACCAGGTTCAGCTCGGTGCCGAGCGCCCAGGCCGAGCCAGCCGGAGCCGCCTCGATGGTCTTGATGATGTATTCGGTCGAGCCCACGTGGTCGGAGGCGGTGACCACCTCGTGCCGGCACTCCGGGTGGACCAGGACGTTGACGCCGGGCACCCGCTCCCGGACGTCGTTGACGCTCTCCAGCGTGAACCGGCCGTGCACCGAGCAGTGCCCCCGCCAGAGGATCATCTTGGCGTCGCGCAGCTGCTCCGGGGTGAGCCCGCCGCCGGGCTTGTGCGGGTCGTAGAGCACGCAGTCGTCCAACGACAGGCCCATCTCCAGCACCGCCGTGTTGCGGCCCAGGTGCTGGTCGGGCAGGAAGAACACCTTCGACCCCTGCTCGAACGCCCAGTCCAGGGCGCGCTTGGCGTTGGAGGAGGTGCAGACCACGCCGCCGTTGCGACCGACGAAGCCCTTGATGTCGGCCGAGGAGTTCATGTACGTCACCGGGACGGTCTCGCCGGCGATGCCCAGCTCGGTCAGCGTGTCCCACGCGGCCTCGACCTGGCCCAGAACCGCCATGTCCGCCATCGAGCAGCCCGCCGCCAGGTCGGGCAGGATCACCCGCTGCGCGTCGGTGGTGAGGATGTCGGCGCTCTCGGCCATGAAGTGCACGCCGCAGAAGAGGATGTATTCCGCGTCCGGACGGGCCGCGGCCTCCCGGGCCAGCTTGAACGAGTCACCGGTCACGTCGGCGAACTGGATCACCTCGTCGCGCTGGTAGTGGTGCCCCAGCACGAAGACCTTGCTGCCCAGCTTCGCCTTCGCGGCCGTGGCGCGGGCCACCAGATCCGGGTCGCTGGGCGCCGGAAGGTCGCCCGGACACTCGACGCCGCGCTCGGTGTCGGGGTCGCTGCCCCGGCCGAGCAGCAGCAGAGCCGTCGCCGTGTTGGAGGGTTCCACCCAGGTCGAAGTCACGTAGCCATGGTCCCACAGCGCGAGCGCGACGCAGCTTCCGTCGGTGTGGGCTGCCACACTGCTCGGCATGCGCGTGCTGCTCTGCCCGGACAAGTTCGCCGGCACCCTGCCCGCACCGGAGGTGGCCGCCGCGGTGGCCGCCGGCTGGCGCACCGTCACCGATGGTGACGACCTGCTGATCCGACCGCTCGCCGACGGGGGTCCGGGCTTCGTGGAGGTGCTCGCCGAAGCGCTCGGCGGCCGGCGGGTGCCGGTGCCGACGGTCGACCCGCTGGGCCGTCCGGCCGCCGGTGAGATCCTGCTCACCACCGACGGCGCGACCGCCTACCTGGAGAGCGCCCAGGCGTGTGGTCTGCACCTGCTCTCTCCGGACGAGCGCGACCCGAAGACCACCACCTCGTACGGGCTGGGGGTGCTGGTGGCCGCCGCTGTGGAGAGCGGCGCCCGGACGGTGGTGATCGGGCTGGGTGGTTCGGGCACCAACGACGCCGGGGCGGGGATGCTCGCCGCGCTCGGTGTCACACCGCTCGACGCCGGTGGTGCCGCGCTGCCGTACGGCGGGGCTGCGCTCGCCGCTGTCGACGCGGTGGACGGCGTGCCCCGGCTGCGTGGCGTCCGGCTCGTCGCGGCCACCGACGTGGACAACCCGCTGCTCGGTCTGCACGGCGCGAGCAACGTGTTCGGCCCGCAGAAGGGCGCCGACCGCGCCGACGTGCTGCTGCTCGACGCCGCGTTGGAGCGCTTCGCGGCGGTGCTGGAACGCGATCTGGCCGGCTGCCCGGCGGGGCTCGGCACGATGCCCGGGGGCGGCGCCGCCGGCGGCATTGGCGCGGCGCTCCTCGCCCTCGGCGGCGGCTGCGAGTCGGGGATCGGCCTGGTCACCCGGGCCACCCGGCTGGACGCGGCGCTGGACACCGCGGACCTGGTGATCACCGGCGAGGGGTCGTTCGACCACCAGTCGCTGCGCGGCAAGGTGGTCGCCGGGGTGGCCGGTGCCGCCCGCGACCGGGGTGTGCCCTGCGTGGTGGTGGCCGGGCAGGTGAGCACCGGCCGGCGAGAGGCCGCCTCGGCCGGGGTCACCGACGCGTACAGCCTGGTCGAGCACTTCGGTGGGGAAGCGGGCGGCGGGCTCGACGCCGCGCTGAGCCGGCCCGCCGAGGGGCTGCGCGAGCTGGGCGCCCGACTGGCCCGGCAGTGGAGCCGCTGAGCGTTCCGGCCGCCTGACGACCGGGTCCACCTGGGGCGGGCGTCACGCCACGCGGGTGCACCCGGCCGAGGCGGCGTACGATCGGCGGAGGACCACAACCGGGAATCACTGGACGGCGCGCGGCGTTGGCCAGTGCGTCCGGACCCAAAACCGCGCAGGGAGACTTCCACGTGACCACGCCAGCGCAGACCGAGTCGACCGAGGCCCAGGCCCCTACTTCCGTCGAGGCCCAGGCCCCTACTTCCGTCGTCCTCACCGACGTCGCGGCGCAGAAGGTCAAGGCCCTGATCGAGCAGGAGGGCCGCGATGACCTGCGGCTCCGCGTCGCCGTGCAGCCGGGCGGCTGCTCCGGCCTGCGGTACCAGCTCTTCTTTGACGAGCGCTCGCTCGACGGTGATGTCGTCACCGACTTCGGTGGTGTCGAGGTCGTCGTCGACCGGATGAGCGCCCCGTACCTCTCCGGCGCGACGATCGACTTCGCCGACCGGATCGACGCCCAGGGCTTCACCATCGACAACCCCAACGCGGGCAGCTCCTGCGCCTGCGGTGACTCGTTCAACTGAGTCACGCACCACGCACCAACGACGACGGGGCCGTCCTTCGGGACGGCCCCGTCGTCGTTCCGGCCCGGGCGTGATGCCGCCTGGGAGCGGTCCCGACGCTTTCGTGACGGGCCGGTTGCCGTTGTCCGACCGACCGGTCACCGCCGGGTTGCCGGGCCGGTAGTCTGACCGCGCCCTGCTCCCGACCCCGAGGGTTGACATGAAGATCGCCGTCACCGGCTCGATCGCCACCGATCACCTGATGAGCTTCCCCGGCCGCTTCGCCGACCAGCTCATCGCCGATCAGCTGCACAAGGTGTCCCTCTCCTTCCTGGTGGACGACCTGGTGCTCCGCCGAGGTGGCGTGGCGGCGAACATCTGCTTCGGCATGGGGCAGCTCGGTCTGAGCCCGGTGCTGCTCGGCGCTGTGGGGGCGGACTTCGCCGACTACCGCTCCTGGCTGGAGCGCCACGGCGTGGACTGCGACTCCGTGCACATCAGCGAGGTGGCGCACACCGCCCGGTTCGTCTGCACCACCGACACGGACATGTGCCAGATCGCGTCGTTCTACGCCGGTGCGATGAGTGAGGCGCGCAACATCGAGCTCGCCCCGGTCGCCGACCGGCTCGGCGGACTGGACCTGGTGCTGGTCAGCGCCAACGACCCCGAGGCGATGCTCCGGCACTCGGCCGAGTGCCGGACCCGCGGGTACGCGTTCGCCGCCGACCCGTCGCAGCAGCTCGCCCGGATGGGCGGCGAGGACGTGGTGGCGCTGATCGAGGGCGCCGAGTTCCTGATGACCAACGACTACGAGAAGTCGCTGCTGCAGAGCAAGGCGAAGCTGAGCGACGACCAGCTGCTGGACCTGGTCAAGGTGCGGGTCACCACGCTTGGCAAGCACGGTGTGGAGATCGCCGGACGGGGCATCGACCCGATCCACGTGCCGATCGCGCGGGAGATCCGGGCGGTCGACCCGACCGGGGTGGGGGACGGCTTCCGGGCCGGCTTCTTCACCGCGCTCTCCTGGGGGGTCGGCCTGGAGCGGGCCGCCCAGGTCGGCTCGTTGCTGGCCACGCTGGTCCTGGAGACGGTCGGCACCCAGGAGTACGACGTCCGCCGCGACCTGTTCGTCAAGCGGCTCGCCGAGTCCTACGGTGACACCGCGGCGGACGAGGTCCGCCCCCACCTCCTGCCATAGCTCGTTGCCTCCTGTGATCGTTGGCAGCTGGGCAGCACGACAGGCCGAGCGAACTGCTGCTCAGCAGCCAACGATCACGAACGGGGCGGCCCTTTGCCCGGCCGGGCCGTCGACTGAGGCTGATCTGGATCGACGAATGAAGCGGGGTCAGTGGCGGCGGCGGATGTCGTAGGCCGGGCCGTCCGGGCCCTTGACCGACCCGAGGAACTCCTGGCCGCGCATCCGGCACCAGGCGGGAAGGTCGACCGCCGCCGCCGGGTCGTCGGCGAGCACCCGGACCACAGTGCCCACCGGCAGCTGTGGCAACCGCCGGGCCGCCGCGATCACGGGCAGCGGGCAGCGCTGCCCCCGGCAGTCGATGACCTCGTCCGGCATCGTCACAGCCCCACCACCCCGGCGTCGGCGCGCAGCTCGGCGACGATCCCGGGCAGTTCGTCGAGGAACCGCTCGACGTCCGCCTCGGTCGTCTCCCGGTGCAGGCTGACCCGCACGTTGCCGTGCGAGAGCACCCCCATCGCCTCCAGCACGTGCGAGGGACGCAACGTGGACGACGTGCACGACGAGCCGGACGACACGGCGAAGCCCCGCCGGTCCAGTGCGTGCAGCAGCGCCTCACCGTCGACGTACAGGCACGAGAAGGTGACCAGGTGGGGGAGCCGGAGCACCGGGTCGCCGACCACCTCCACGTCGGGCACGTCCGCCGCGACCCGCGTCCGGATCCGGTCCACCAGCGGGTCCAGCCGGGCCGCCTCCGCCGCCGCGTCGGCCGCCGCGGCCCGCAGGCTCGCCGCCGCCGCCACCACCGCGGGCAGGTTCACCACCCCGGGGGTACGACCACCCTCCCGCTCGTCGGCCGGCCAGGGTGACTCCCAGCGGGTGCCCTTACGGACCGCCAGCACCCCCACCCCGGGCGGACCGCCCCACTTGTGGGCGCTCGCGCTGAGCACCGACCAGCCGGCCGGCAGGGGCACCCGGCCGACCGACTGGGCGGCGTCGACGTACAGCGGCACCCCCGCCTCGGCGCAGATCGCGGCCGCCTCGGCGACCGGTTGCACGGTCCCCACCTCGTGACTGGCTGTGATCAGAGCGGCCAGCGCGACACCGGGTGCGCGAACGGCGGCCGACCACGAGGTCACGTCCAGCCGACCGACCCGGTCGACCGGCACACTGGTCGCGGTCCCACCCGCCGCCACGTGCCGCTCCGCCGCGTGCAGCACCGCCGAGTGCTCGATCGCCGAGTGCACCAGCGTCGACCCGACCCGGTGGCGCCCCGCCAGGCCACCGAGCACCGCGCCGTGAGCTGCGGTCGTACCGCTGGGGGTGAAGGACACCTCGTCCGCGCGGACGCCGAGCGTCAGCGCGGTGGCCTCGCGGGCGGCGTCGAGCAGTTGCCGTGCCCGGCGGGCCTGGCTGTAGAGCTTGCCCGGGTCGGCCCAGCCGTCGTCGAAGGCGGCCAGCAGCGCCTGCCGCGCGACCGGATGCATCGGCGCGGCGGTCGCCGCGTCCAGGTAGACCGAGGATGCGCTCACAGATCGACACGCTATCGCGGTGGTATGCCCATCATCCCCCCAATGGGGGGTGGACAGTGACCCCACCACGGCCGACTCCGTCATGGTCGAGTAATCTGCGACCGTCGGTGACGCCTTTGCCGTCGGTGCTGAGGAAAGACCCACCGCGGCGCGCTAGGGAGGCAGGACCAGGTGGTCGCAAGGAGTTCGGAGGTACGGCCGTCGGCCGTACGGCACAGCGCTTCCCCAGGGGTCGGTGGCCGCCGGGGGCGTGGTGCTGGTCGGTTGGCCGGGCTCGGTCTCGGTGGCGTGGCGCTGCTGGTCCTGCTCACGGGCTGTGACGTAGGGCAGGCGTTTGACGGCTTCGGCTGGCCGCAGGGCGGCATCTCGCCGGAGTCGAAGCGGATGTACGACCTGTGGATCGCCTCCTGCATCGCCGCGCTCGCGGTCGGTGTCTTCGTGTGGGGTTTGATCTTCTGGTGCGTCGTGCGCTACCGCAAGCGTGGCAACACGCTGCCGGTGCAGACCCGCTACAACCTGCCGATGGAGTTCCTCTACACCATCGCGCCGATCCTGATCGTCTCCGTGCTCTTCTACTACACGGCGATCGTGCAGACCGACGTCGACAAGTTGTCGAAGAACCCGGACGTCACGGTCGAGGTTGTCGCCTTCAAGTGGAACTGGCAGTTCAACTACCGCGACGGCCAGGGCCCGGAGGCCCGCACCACCGCGTCGACGCTCGGCACCAGTGAGGTCATCCCGGTGCTGGTGCTGCCGACCAACCGGTCCATCCGGTTCGAGGAGACCAGCCGCGACGTCATCCACTCGTTCTGGGTGCCGGAGCTGCTGTTCAAGCGGGACGTCATGCCGGGCAAGATCCGCAACGTGTTCGAGGTCTCGAGCCTGGACGCCGAGGGCGCCTACGTCGGGCGCTGCGCCGAGCTGTGCGGCAGCTACCACGCGTTCATGAACTTCGAGCTGCGGGTGGTGTCGCCGGAGAAGTACGACCAGTTCCTGGCGGCCAAGCAGGGCGGCAAGTCCACGCAGGACGCGCTGACCGAGATCGGTGAGCAGCCGTACGCGGAGACCACGCGGCCGTTCGACACCCGCCGGACGCAGGGCAACTTCAACCCGGACGACGTTCCGGCCCGCACGGGAAGCTGAGGCAGCCATATGAAGACCGAGTGGCGTATCTTCCTGATCATTGCCGCGTTCCTGCTCGGCGCCACCATCCTCTACGGCGCCTGGACCAACGGCGCGTCCGGTGGCATCGAGTGGGTCGGCACTGTGGCCCTGCTGCTGTCGTTCCTGCTCTGCACGATGTGCGGTGGCTTCTTCTGGTTCGTCTCCCGGCGTATCGACCTGCGCCCGGAGGACCGCCCGGACGCCGAGATCGCTGACGGCGCCGGCGAGGTCGGCTTCTTCAGCCCGGGCAGCTACTGGCCGTTCGGCCTGGCGCTGGCCGCCGCGATCGCCGCGCTCGGCATGGTGTTCTGGCAGTACTGGCTGATCGGCGCCGGTCTGGTGGCTGTCGTCTTCTCCGCCTGCGGGCTGCTGTTCGAGTACTACAGCGGCACCCGGCGCACCGCCGAGCACTGATCCACCCGGTCGCTCGCGACCGACCTGCGTGACGAAGGCCCGTTCCCCGAGTGGGGAGCGGGCCTTTCGTCGTGCGGGAGGCCGGACGGCACTGCGTGTCTGGCGGCGCCGTGGGTCAGGCGGCGTGGCGGCGGGTGGGCTGGCGACGTCGACGGCCGGCCAGCTGGGTGACCGGAACGGCGATCGCGGTGACCAGCACCACGGCGGCACCGCAGCCGGTGCAGATGAGCTCAGGACAGTCGGCGTCGTGACCGTCGACGCAGGGCGGCACCTCGAACGGTGCCACGCCCTCACAGACGTCGCAGTACAGCTCGCGGTGCGACACGGGCGTCTCCTCTCGAACCAGGCGACCCGCCCCCGAACGCGACAGCGGCGCACGGACGGAATCGGATAACTACTCGCCTGTAGTTTCCCACGCGGGTCCGACAAATCTCCCGTGGCCCGTCGCTGGGACCCCCTGCCGTTGGTGCCGCCAGGGTGATCCACTCGACATCATTGGCATCGGGGTGTCCGGGCGGCTCGGACGCCGCAGTGTCAAGGAACCCGAGTCGATCCAGGCCCTCGCCGCCGAGCGGCGACGCCGAGGTCAGGCCACGGTGGCAGTGGCGGTCGCGGTGGCGATCCAGCGGTCGAGGGTCACGGCGGCCGCACCGGAGTCGATCGACTCGGCCGCGCGGTCCAGGCCGGCGCGCAACGCCTCGGTCAGGTCGCCGTCGAGCGGGCCCTGGGTGGCCAGCGCCGCCGCCGCGTTGACCAGCACCGCGTCCCGGACCGGGCCCGTCTCGCCAGCCAGCAGGCGACGGGCCACATCCGCGTTGTACGCGGCGTCACCGCCCCGCAGGTCCGCGAGGGTGGACCTGGGGACACCCAGGTCCGTCGCGTCCAGCACGGCCTCGCGTACGGTCCCTCCCTGGGCCGCCCAGACGCGGGTCGGCGCGGCGGTGGTGAACTCGTCCAGCCCGTCCTCGCCGCGCATCACCAGGACGGAGTCACCACGGTCGGCGAACACACCGGCCATCACCGGGGCCATCCGCAGGTCGAAGCAGCCCACGGCGCCCGCGCGGGGCCGGGCCGGGTTGGTAAGCGGGCCGAGGAAGTTGAAGACGGTCGGCACGCCCAGCTCCCGTCGAACCGGGCCGGTGTGCCGCATCCCCGGGTGGAACCGGGCCGCGAAGCAGAACCCGATGCCGGCCTCGGTGACGCAGCGGACGATCGCGTCCGGATCGAGGTCGAGTGGGACACCCATGAACTCCAACAGGTCGGCGGTGCCGCAGGAGGACGACGCGGCCCGGTTGCCGTGCTTGACCACCCGGACGCCGGCACCCGCCACCACGAGGGCGGCCATCGTGGAGATGTTGACCGTGTGGGCGAGGTCACCGCCGGTGCCCACCACGTCCAGCGCGGTGGAACGCAGCTCGTCGGGGAGGTCCACCGGGACCGCCCGGCTCAGCATCGTCTCCACCAGCCCGGCCAACTCGGCGGACGTCTCACCCTTGGCCCGCAACGCCACCGCGAAGCCGGCGACCTGCGCGGCACCCGCCGAGCCGGCCATGATCTCGCCCATCGCCCAGGCGGTGTCGGCGGTGGACAGCTCGTCGCCGCGCAGCAGCGAGTTGAGCAGGTGCGGCCAGGTCCGATCGCCCATGACGGGCCTCCCGAGCGTGCGAAGTGCGGGTGGGCTGGAACCAGCGCCGAGTGTCCGGCGCCGTGGCGGTGCCGGAGGAGCGTGGGACGTCAGGCGGGTGCGTGCGTCCGCAGCAGCTCGGCCACCGTGCCGCCGGTGGTCACCGGGTCGAGCGGGTGCACCAGCGTCGCGTCGACCTCGGCGTACGCGGCCAGCCATCGGTCGGCGGCGCGGGCGATCACCAGGCAGGTCGGGGGAGCGTCGTCCCGGTCGTCCTTGATCTGCCGGGCGATGCCGATGCCTCCACCCGGGCTCGCCTCACCGTCGAGCACCAGAAGGTCGATCTCGTAGTCGTCGACCAGTCGGATGGTCTCCGCGTAGGTCGACGCGTCGACGAACTCGATCTGCAGACCGGGCGCGGGCCGGGTGCCGACGGCCATCCGCATCCGATCACGGACCTTCGGGTCGTCGCTGTAGAGCAGGACGGTGCAAAGACGATCGCTCATGCCGGCACTCCGCTTCGCTCCGTGCCGTCACGAGGCACCATCGCACTGCGCTTGATGATTCGTTCGCTGCGCTCACTCATTGCGGCACTGACTCCCACCTCGTAGCTGCCCGCCGATCGTACCGGTCGGGGTGACGTAGCCGACATCCCGCCCGCCACCGATCGTCGGGGCGTACCGTCCGGGCAGCTCAGGTGGCCGCGGCGTCGGCGGCGCGCTCGCGGGCCTCCTGGCGGTCCAGCTCGCGGTCGACCCGTCGGGCCTCGCGTTCGGACTGCTTGACCCACTGGACGACGAGCACCGCGAGCATGGTCACACTGACGAACTCACCACCCGCCCAGAGGATGCCGCCGGCGACCACCTGGTCGTCCCAGGGGTCCGACCAGGCGAGGTTGAGCGACGGGTACCAGTCCCCGCCGAAGAGCGTGGTGCTCTGCATGATGGTGAGGCCGAGCACGGTGTGGAACGGCACGGAGAGCAGCATCAGCAGCGCGCGCGCCGGGTACGGCCAGCGGCCGGGCAGCGGGTCGAGCCCGAGCAGCGGCCAGAAGAACACGCAGCCGGTCATGATGAAGTGCGCGTGCACCAGCTCGTGCGCCCAGGCGTGTTCGAGGGTGAAGCGGTACAGATCACTGAAGTACAGCACGAACGGGTTGACCACGAAGATGGCGAACGCCACCAGCGGGAAGCTGTAGACCCGGGCGACACGGCTGTGCACGATCGCCAGCAGGCGCTTGCGCGGCCCGACCGGCAGGGTGCGCAGGGCCAGGGTCATCGGCGCGCCCAGCGCCAGGAAGATCGGCGCCACCATGGACAGCACCATGTGCTGGATCATGTGCACGGACAGCAGCGCGGTGTCGTACGCGTGCAGTCCGCTGACCGTGACCAGCGCGATGCCGCCCAGGCCGGGGCCGATGAAGAACACGGTACGGGCGATCGGCCAGCGGTCGCCCCGCAGGCGCAGCCGGTACACCCCGTAGAGGTACAGGCCTGCGGCGAGCACCAGGCCGAGGGCCAGCCAGCTGTCCAGCCGGGTCTCGGTCAGCACCGTGCCGACGGTGAACGGCGGCGGGGCCGAGGTGGCGGCGAGGATCGGATCGACGTGCAGCACGCTTTTCAGGCTAGGCCAGGCGAACCGGACCCTGACGGTGGGGCCACGGAAGGCGCAGGTTTGCCACCCCGCTGATCGCCGCCCCCGGTCAGGGGCAATAATGACGGCGTGACTGCGGCCCCAGCCATTGACAAGAGCCGGATCCACTCTCTGACCCGACCGAACATGGTCAGCGTCGGGACGATCGTGTGGCTCTCCAGCGAACTCATGTTCTTCGCGGCGTTGTTCGCGATGTACTTCTCCATCCGCGCGGCTGCGCCGGAGCAGTGGGAGAAGCACACCGAAGCGCTGAACATCCCGTACGCGACCACCTTCACGGTGATCCTGGTGCTGTCCTCCGTGACGTGCCAGCTGGGCGTCTTCGCGGCGGAGAAGGGTGACGTGCACGCGCTTCGGCGCTGGTTCACCATCACCTTCGTGATGGGCCTGATCTTCGTGCTCGGCCAGCTGAACGAGTACCGGCACCTGGTCGCCGACGGCATCAAGATCAACGAAGACGGTTACGGGTCGGTGTTCTACCTGACCACCGGCTTCCACGGCCTGCACGTGACCGGCGGTCTGATCGCCTTCATCATCTTCATGGTCCGTACGACCATGGGCCGGTTCACCCCGGCGCAGGCGACCTCGGCGATCGTCGTGTCGTACTACTGGCACTTCGTCGACGTCGTGTGGATCGGGCTGTACGCCATGATCTACTGGCTTCAGTGATCTTGCGCGTCACATTCCGCGCTGCTGCTCCGTCCCCTGAGACAGGTCCAACCGGTTAAGGACACCGCTCATGACTTCTGACAACGACCGCCGACGCGGTCTGCTCGCGCGGTTGCGCGAGCGGCCCGCCGCGCGCAGCAGGGGCCGCCGCCGGCTGGGCGCCGCGGTCCGGCTGATCGCCGCGCTGATGCTCGCCGGCGGCGCCTACACCGTCTTCGCCCCGGGTGCCCAGGCGCAGGACAACCCGCAGCTGACCGGCGCCGCCGCCGAGGGCAAGGCGCTGTTCGACGTGAGCTGTGTGACCTGCCACGGTCGCAACGCCCAGGGTGTCGAGGGCCGCGGGCCGAGCCTGATCGGCGTCGGCGCGGCCTCGGTCGAGTTCCAGGTCAGCTCCGGGCGGATGCCGATGGCCCGCCAGGAGGCCCAGGCCCACCGCAAGCCCCCACTCTTCACCGACGAGCAGACCCGTCAGCTGGCCCAGTACATCCAGGAGTTGGGCGGCGGCCCGGTCGTGCCCGAGGGAGACGACCTCGGCGAGGACGGCAACATCGCGTCCGGCGGTGAGCTGTTCCGGATCAACTGCTCGCAGTGCCACGCGTTCGGTGGTGGCGGCGGCGCGCTCTCCTCGGGCAAGTTCGCCCCGAGCCTGCGCCCCGCGACCGACCGCCAGATCTACGCGGCGATGCTGAGCGGCCCGCAGAACATGCCGGTGTTCGGCGACAACCAGCTTCGGCCGGAGCAGAAGGCCGACATCATCGCCTACATCCAGGAGACGCTGAAGCACGACCAGGACCCGGGCGGCTTCAACCTCGGACGGTACGGCCCCTCCACCGAAGGCCTGGCGATCTTCCTGGTCGGCATCGTGGCGCTCGTCTTCGCCAGCCTGTGGATTGCGGGCAAGTCGTGACCGAGCGGATACTCCCCATCAGCGCAGTGGTGCCGCTCGGCGCCACCCGTAGCGAGGTGACGGCATGAGCACCCCCACCGAGCACCCGACCCCCCAGGGCCGGGAGCCGCTCGACGTCAACGACCCCAAGCTGACCCGGTTCGACATCGTTCGTGAGGGCGCGCGTCGGGACGACATCGAGATCGTCCACTACGAGCCGCAGGTGCTGCCCGGCACCAAGGCGGAGCGTCGGCTGACCCGGGTGGTCGCCGGCTTCTTCCTGCTCACCGGTCTTGCCGCGACCGCCTTCATGGTCATCTACATCGCGTGGCCGTGGCAGTACGAGCCGGGTCGGGGCGGCGACAAGTTCTACACCCCGCTGCTCGGTTTCACCCTCGGCATCGCACTGCTCGCCGTCGGCTTCGGCATCCTGACCTGGGGCAAGAAGTTGCTGCCCAAGGAGGTCTCGATCCAGGACCGGCACGAGGGCCAGGTGGACTCCGAAGGTCGCATCATCACCGGCCAGACCATGCTCTACATGGCGGACGAGCTGGGCGTGAAGCGTCGCCCCCTACTCGGCATCTCGCTGCTGGCCGGTCTCGCGCCGGTCGCCGCGGTCGCCGCCGCACCGCTGGTCGGCGGTCTGATCTCCGATCCCCACAAGAACAACCAGATGTTCACCACCGGGTTCGCCGCAGCCAAGGGCAGCGAGCGGATCCGCCTCGTCCGCGAGGACGGCCGGCCGGTCCGCCCGGCGGACATCAGCAGCGGTGGGCAGCTGACCGTCTTCCCCGGCATCGAGCACGGCGTGAGCAACCGACACGCCGACTCGCCGACGCTGCTGATCCACCTCCGCGACTCCGACGCGCTGGCTTCGCGTCAGGCCAACGAGAAGATCGGCCACGGCGACTACATGTGGGGCAACTACGTCGCGTTCTCCAAGATCTGCACGCACGCCGGCTGCCCTGCCAGCCTCTACGAGCAGCAGACCAACCGGCTGCTCTGCCCGTGCCACCAGTCCCAGTTCCTGATCACCGACAACGCCAAGCCCATCTTCGGCCCGGCCAGCCGGCGGCTGCCGCAGCTGCCGATCGAGCTGGACTCCGAGGGGTTCTTCGTGGCGAAGTCCGACTACACCGAGACCGTCGGGCCTGACTTCTGGGAGCGGCCATGAAGCGTCGAAAGCTTGACCTTGCGGCGACGCCGGGTAAGGCCGCGGTGGGAGTGGACGACCGCTTCGCGGTGGCCACCCCGCTGCGCAAACTGCTGAACAAGGTCTTCCCGGACCACTGGTCCTTCCTGCTCGGCGAGATCGCGCTGTTCTCGTTCGTCGTGCTGCTGCTGACCGGTGTGTTCCTCACCTTCTTCTTCGAGCCGGCGATGACCGAGGTGGTCTACGACGGCAGCTACGCGCCGTTGCAGGGCACGCCGATGTCCGCCGCGTACGCCTCCAGCCTGGACATCTCGTTCGACGTCCGCGGCGGTCTGGTGATGCGGCAGATGCACCACTGGGCAGCGCTGCTGTTCATGGCCGCGATCGTCGTGCACATGCTGCGGGTGTTCTTCACCGGCGCCTTCCGCAAGCCGCGCGAGACCAACTGGATCATCGGCTCGCTGCTGTTCTGGGTCGGCTTCCTGGCCGGCTTCACCGGCTACTCGCTCCCGGACGACGGCCTCTCCGGCACCGGCCTGCGGATCGCCTCGGCGATCATGCTGTCCATCCCGGTGATCGGCTCCTGGCTCACCTCGTCGATCTTCGGCGGCGAGTTCCCGGGCACGATCATCATCAGCCGGTTCTTCATCGCCCACGTGCTGCTCATCCCGGGTCTGCTGGTCGCGCTGATCAGCGTCCACCTGGGCCTGGTCTTCAAGCAGAAGCACACCCAGTGGCCCGGCCCCGGCCGGACCAACAACAACGTGGTCGGCGAGCGGATGTTCCCGCGGTACGCGCTGAAGCAGGGCGGCTTCTTCATGGTCGTCTTCGGCGTCATCGCGCTGATGGGCGGTCTGTTCCAGATCAACCCGATCTGGCTGTTCGGCCCGTACGAGGCGTGGGTGGTCTCGGCCGCCAGCCAGCCCGACTGGTACGTCATGTTCCTCGACGGGTCGACCCGACTCATGCCGGCCTGGGAAATCAACATCCCGCTCGGCGACGGGTACGTCATCCCGCCGCTGTTCTGGCCGACGGTCGTGCTGCCCGGCATCCTGGTGGGCCTGTCGACGATGTACCCGTTCCTGGAAGCCCGGCACCTGAAGGACCGCAACAGCCACAACCTGCTCGAGCGGCCCCGTGACGTTCCGGCCCGGACCGCCGTCGGCGCCATGGCCGTCGCGTTCTACATCGTTCTGACGCTCTCCGGCGCCAACGACGTGATCGCCGACAAGTTCCAGATCAGCCTGAACGCGATGACCTGGGCTGGTCGGATCGGTCTGCTGGTGCTCCCGCCGATCGCGTACTACATCACCTACCGGCTCTGCCTCGGTCTGCAGCAGCACGACCGGGAGGTTCTCGCGCACGGCGTCGAGACCGGCATCATCCGGCGCATGCCGGACGGCCGGTTCGTCGAGGTGCACCAGCCGCTCAGCGCGTCGAACGGGCACGCGGACGGTCACGGCGAGCTCGAGTACGTCGGCTGGGTCGTGCCGAAGAAGATGAACCGGCTGGGCGCCCTCGGGCCGGCCATCCGGGGCTTCTTCTACCCGATCGAGAAGCCGGTCGAGGCGCCGGTCTCGCCGGGGTACCCGCCGGTCGAGGCCCGGCCCGAGCGCGAGGAGATCGGCAGCGGAGAGAGCCGCCGCTGATCGCCCGATCGCACCGTTACGTGGCGCCCGCCGGATTCCGGCGGGCGCCACGTCGTATCCGCACCCGCCGCCCAGGCGAGGCGGAGTCGGACGGCCACGACGGGACCGGTAGACCCCGCGCGACGGGCGATCGCAGGAATAACCCCGGTGAGCCGGGTATCCGTGCGGTCCAACGTCTCAAGGGGGGGAAGCATGTTGGGTATCAAACGCCTCGGCCTGTTGGCCGCGCTTGTACTCGTCGGTGTCGCGCCGGCTGCGGCCGCGCAGGCCGCGGCACAGCCGTCAACGCAGGACACCCAGTACCTGCAGGCGGTTCACCAGGTCAACCTGTTCGAGATCACCGCCGGTGACCTGGCCCAGCAGAAGGGTCAGGACCAGGGGGTCAAGGACCTGGGTGCGATGCTGAAGACCGACCACACCCAGCTGGACCAGACGGTGCAGCAGACCGCGTCCCAGCTCGGGGTGGAACTGCCGAACGAGCCCAGCGCCGATCAGCAGGCGGTCATCGACAAGCTGAACAACGCCAGCGGTGCGGAGTTCGACCGGCTCTGGGTGACCAGTGAGCTGGCCGGTCACGTCCAGGCCATCCAGGCCACCCAGACGGAGATCTCGCAGGGCTCCGAGCAGTCGGTGGTCCAGTTGGCGCAGACGGCTCTGCCGACGTTGCAGGCGCACTACGACGAGCTGGTGCAGCTCGCCAACCAGTTGGGCATCCCGGTTCCGCAGACCAGCGCCAGCGGTACGCCCAGCCCGGGCGGCACCGGCACTGAGTCGCCGGCTCCGGGCGGCACCGGCACCGAGTCGCCGGCTCCGGGTGGCAACACCGAGTCCCCGGTTCCGGGCGGCGGCACCACCGAAACGCCGGCTCCCAGCGAGAGCTGACGTAGCGACAGCAGACGGCCGGTCCACCCGCGCGGTGGACCGGCCGCCGTGCGTGCGGCTCAGTCGGCGCTGGCCAGCCCGATCGCGAACGCTTCTTCCAGGTCGGTCTGCGAGTATGCCCGGAACGCGATGTGCGACTCGGTGTTGAGCACACCCGGCACCTTGGAGATGCTGCCCGCGATGACCTGGGCGATCTGGTCGAACTCGCGGACCCGGACGATGGCGATGAGGTCGACGTGCCCGGCGACCGAGTAGACCTCGCTGACGCCGGGGAGGTTGGCCAGGGTCTCCGCCACCTCGGGAATCGCATCGGTGGCGCAGTCGATCAGCACGATCGCGGTGATCACGGGACATCTCTCCGTTCGTCGGCGTCGTCGCCCATGCTAGATGTTTCGGTCGGGAACTGGAGGCGGGAGCCGTCGGGCCTCAGCCGTGCGCGGCGCAGGGCACTGTCAGGTCGTCCCCGACCCGGATCGCGTCGTGCAGCCGCTCGCCGTCGCGCACTGTCGCGCCCGGCCAGACCACTGCCCGGCGGACGTCGCCGCCGACCCGGGCGCCCGCGCCGACCACCGACTCCACGCAGCGACCGGTCACCGTGGCCGACGGGTCGACGAGGACGCCACCGGCCGCGGCGTGCAGGTTGGCCGCCAGGTAGTCGGCCGGGGTGCCGGTGTCGTAGAACGTGCCCGGGAATGGCACCACCTCCAGGGCGCCCGCCGCCTCGGCGGGGCGCCACACCGCGCGGACCAGGTCGGAGACGACGACCGGCAGGTCGCGGACCAGCCGCCAGGGCAGCAGCGAGAACCCGGTGAAGCAGTGCCCGGCGAAGGTGCCCGGCGCCGCCGGGTCCGCTGCGGGCTGACCCAGCAGGCGTACGGTGTGCCCGTCCCACCCGTCGAGCATGGCCGCCACGTCCGGGCCGGGCGCAGCCGCCGGATCGGCCAGGTACGCGTCGGCGTTGCCGACCAGCACCGGCCGCCCGTCGATCCAGTCCTGCAGACGGGCCACCCCGCCCGCGGTGCCCAGCGGGTCACCCGGCTCGACGGACAGGTGCGCGCGCTCGCCGACGTGGGCGACCACCTGGTCACCGAGGTAGCAGGCGTTCACCGCGACCCGGGCGGCACCGGTCAGGCCGAGCCCTGCCAGCCGGGCCAGCGCGAGGTCCAGCAGTGGCACGTTGCCCACCGGGCAGAGCGCCTTGGGGACCCGTTCGGTGAGCGGGCGCAGCCGGGTGCCCTCGCCGGCGGCGAGCACCACCGCGCACAGCTCCGCCGGCACGCCAGCCGCGCCGGTCATGGCAGGTTGTCGGGAACCGGTGGCGGGAACTGCCCGGCCAGCGGCCCGATGTCGTAGTAGGCGAGCAGCCGGGCCGTGGCCCAGCTCAGCTTGGGCAGGTCGTCCAGCGGGTGCCAGGCGGCCTCGAAGACCTCCGCGCCGTCGACCGCCAGCTCGGTGGTGGACGCCGGGACCTCCGTCTCGAAGACCATGTCCACCCAGCCCTTGGCGTGCACGATCGCGTTCGGCACCGCCGGGCGCAACCGGGACGGGGGGAGCCGGATGCCGGACTCCTCGAAAAGCTCGCGGGCCGCTCCCACCACCGGGGGCTCGCCACGGTCCAGCAGGCCGGCGGGGAGCGACCAGCCCCGGCCGGGCGGCTGGCGCAGCATGAGCAGACGGCCCGCGCCCGTCGCCTCGCTGTCGCGGACCAGGGTGACCGCGCCGACGATGTACTTGGGCACGGCCAGCCGGACCAGGCGCCGACGCACCGGCAGCGGCAGCCGGTAGAAGGCCTGGTAGAAGATGGCCCGACCGGTGGCGCGGGAGCGGGGGATCATGACTCCAGGCTAGTGGTCACGAATGTCCTTCGGACGCGCCGGGGCCGGCCCGGTCACTGCCGGTGGTCGACCAGGTCGATGAGCTGGCGTACGACGGTGTCTGGTTCGATCACCCGGTCGAAGACCGCGACCAGCAGGGTCTCCAGGTCGGGATAGCCCAGCTCCTCGGAGAGGCGCAGCAGTGGCAGGTCGCTGGCGAGGCCACGATTGTGCTGACGCAGGGTCAGCCCGATGGTGGCCCGCCCGAGCCGGACCTTGTCGCTGATCGTGATGCCCGGCTCGGTGTGCTCGGCGAACCACCGGTTGATCTGCATCTGCGCGTGCGGTGACTTGACGAAGCTCAGCCACTCCCGGCGGGGGCCGCGCGGCGCGACACCGGCCTCGAAACCGTTGTCGCCGTCGTTCTCGGTGAAGATCTCCACCACGTCGCCCTCGTCCAGCTCCGAACTCAGCGGGGCGAGCCGACCATTGATCCGTGCGGCGAGGCAGTGGTCGCCCCGCTCGTTGCCCAGCTCGTACGCGAGGTCGACGGGCGTCGCGCTGGCCGGCAGCACGATCTGCCGCCCCTCGGCGAAGACCTGGATCTGGCCCTCGGCGAGGTCGCACCGCAGCGACTCGAGGAACTGCGCCGGGTCGGCCGCACCCGGCTCCCAGTCGAGCACCCGGCGCAGCCAGTCCAACTGCTCGGCGCGCGCCCCGGCGCTGCTGGCCCCCGAACGGGGGAAGCGGAAGTCGGCGGCGATGCCGTACTCGGCCGAGCGGTGCATCTCCTCCGTGCGGATCAGCACCTCCACAGTGCGGTCCTGTGGGCCGCAGACGCTGGTGTGCAGCGAGCGGTAGAGGTTGTTCTTGGGGGAGGCGATGAAGTCCTTGAAACGGCCGGGGATCGGTCGCCAGGTGCCGTGGATCGCGCCCAGCGCGGCGTAACAGTCGGTGGCCGGGCCGTCGACCACCACCACGATGCGGGGCAGATCGTACGGGGCGGTGTGCTCGCCGGCGATTGTGTCTTTCCAGATCGAGTAGAGGTGCCGGGGACGAGGGCTCACCTCGGCGTCGACCCGGCTGCGCTTGAGCGCCACCTTGGCCCGGGTGACCACCGAGTCGAGGTACGCGTCCCACCCCGGCCGGTCGTGCACGTGCCGGGCCAGCCGGGCGTGCTCGTCGGGTTCCAGGTGCAGCAGCACCACGTCGTCCAGCTCGCGCTTGAGGGTCTGGATGCCCAGCCGGTCACAGAGCGGGACCAGCACCTCCTGGGTTTTGCGGGCGATCCGCTCCCGGGAGGAGGCCGAGCGCACCCCGAGGGTACGCATGTTGTGCAGCCGGTCGGCCAGCTTGATGATCAGCACCCGGACGTCCTTGGCGGCCGCGACGATCATCTTGCGGATCGTCTCGGCCTCGGCGGCCTTGCCGTAGAACGCCTTGTCGAACTTGGTCACCCCGTCGACCAGGTGGGCCACCTCGCCGCCGAAATCCTCGGAGAGCGCCTGGAGGGTGTAGCGGGTGTCCTCCACGGTGTCGTGCAGCAGCGCCGCGACCAGGGTGGTGGTGTCCATCCCCAGCTCGGCGCAGATCTGCGCCACCGCGAGGGGATGGGTGATGTACGGTTCCCCGCTCTTGCGGAACTGCCCGCGGTGCATGTTCTCCGCGATCGTGTACGCCCGTCGCAGCACCGCGGGGTCGGTGCCGGCGTGGATGCCCCGGTGGGTGCGCACCAGCTGGGTGACCGGGTCGGAGTCGGTGGTCGGCCAACTGAGCAACGACCGCAGCCGGCGGGCGAGCGGCAGCTCACCCGGCTGTGTCGGCAGGGCGCCCCCCAGGGCGGCGCCGTGTCCGGCGTCGACGTCCACGAGGGACACCTCCTCACCCCGGCTCCGCATCGCCGAAACCCGGCGGCGGGGAGCAGGCCCACGAATCGGGCAGGACTGCACTTCTCTAACAGCCTAAGCGAGTCGACGTAGTCCGATCGGTCAGTTGGTCATGAGCGTTCGGTCGAGAGTTGATGGGACGCGCCGTTCTCGGCCTTCGCCAGCAGGTCACGGAACCGCCCCGCACCACCGGCCGGGGAGGACCAACCGGAGGACATCTCCACCAGCCGGGTCTCCGGTCGTTCCAACCAGGACAGAATCCGCTCGGACTCCTCGGCGGTGGCCGCAGGCACCGGGCCGTGCCCGCCCGAGACCGTCTCGGCGGTCGCCCGGATGGTGGTCAGGGTGGGCCGTGGGTGCACACCCGGCGGGGACACCCCCGCACCGGCCAGTCGGCCGTGCCGCACCAGCGCCAACTCCCAGCCGCCCCGGGCGGCCGGCCGTGCCGCGGCCAGCTCGACGATGCCGGTCAGCGCGGCCAGCCGCTGCATCCGCACTGTGGCCCGCAGCACCGCGGCCAGCCGGGACCGCATTACCGCCGCCTCCTCGTAGCGCTGGTCCCGGGAGAGCACGTCGATTCGGGCGAGCAGCGCGTCCACCACCGGCTGCGGGTCGCTGGCGGTGGCGGTGCGGAAGGGCGCGGCGGCCTGGTGGTCGTACTCCTCGGGGGTGATCTTGTGCTCGCAGGGTGCCGGGCAGCGACCCAGCTCGGCCAGCGCGCAGGCCGGCGTGATGGTGCGCAGCGAGAGTCGGTGCGTGCACTGACGCAGCGGCACCGCGTCGTGGAAACCGGCGGCGGCCAGCTCCGCGGCCCGCCGGGAGGTGAACGGCCCGAGATACGCGGTGTCGGTGGGGGAGAGGTCGCGCACGATCGACAGCCGAGGGTACGGACCGTCGGTCAGCTTGAGCCAGAGCATGCGCTCCGGGTATTTCGACCGTCGGTTGTACGGCGGGGCGTGCGCGGCGATCAACCGCAGCTCGCGGACCTCCGCCTCCAGCGAGTGGGCGCACTCCACCGCCTCGACCCGCTCGGCCGCCGCCAACATCTCGGAGATCCGGGCGCGCTTCTCCCCGGCGGTGAAGTAGCTGCGCACCCGGGTGGCGATGTCGACGGAGGTGCCCACGTAGAGCGGGCGGTTGTCGGCGGCCCGGAAGATGTAGACCCCGGGGGCCTTGGGCAGCCCCTCGGCCAGGTGCCGTTTGCGGCGCTGGGTCGGCGTGACCGCCCGGGCGAACTCGATGGCGTCGCCGACCGTGTCCACCCGGTGCCCGCCGAGCCGACCGATCAGCCCGTGCAGCACGTCGACTGTCGCCTTCGCGTCGTCGAGCGCCCGGTGGGTGGGCTGGGTGGTGGTGCGGAAATAGGCGGCCAGGGTGCCGAGCTTGCGGTTGGGCACCTCGTCGCGGGTCAGCACCCGACGGGCGAGCGCCGCCGTGTCCAGCACGCGGGGATTGGGCCAGCGGTAGCCGTGCTTCGCGCAGGCGGCCTTGAGGAAGCCCACGTCGTACGGGGCGTTGTGGGCCACCAGCACCGCGTCGGCGATGAACTCCAGGAAGCTCGGCAGCACCTGCTCGATCGGCGGCGCAGGCAGCAGCATCGCCTGGGTGATGCCGGTGAGCACGGTGATGAAGGGCGGGATCGGCTGCCCCGGGTTGACCAGGGTGGCGAGCACACCCAACTGCTCACCACCGCGCACCTTGACCGCGCCGATCTCGGTGATGCCGCCGCCGTCCGGCGCGCCGCCGGTCGTCTCCAGGTCGACCACCACGAAGGTGGTCGCGTAGAGCGGCAGCGCCGGGTCCACCCCACCCGCCGCCGGGTCGAGACCGGCCAGCGACTCCTGGACGTACTCCGCCTGTGCCATCGGCGGCACGCTAGCGCCTCGGTCCGACACTCCCGTCGCAGCCGTCCCACCAGTCACCATGGGGCTAGGATGAGAGATCGGCTCACTCACCGGGCGGTGGGCCCGGTCGCGGTGGGAGACTTGCCACATGCCCCTCGCCGAGCCGCACGACGACCACCTCCCACAGGAGGATCTGGTCGCGCTCGACGGGGTCGTCAGCAACCCGGACGACAACGTAGTCAGCGAGACATCCGGGGCATCCGACCCCACGGTGGCAGGCGACGGCCAGGGCACCGAGCCGGAGTCGGCCGAGTCGGAGTCGGCCGTGTCCGAGCCGGAGCCGGCCCTGCCGGAGCCGGAGCCGACCCTGCCCGAGCCGGTCCGGCAGCGGATCGTCACGCTGACCGCCGCCGTCCTGCCCACGCTGCCCGCCGACGAGGTGCCGGTGCCGTTGCGCCGGGTGGCCAAGTTCGCCCCCAACCGGCGGGCCCGGCTCGGCGCGCCGGTCATCGCCGCCCAGCTCACCGCCGACCCGCTGTTCCGGCAGCGGGTCACCGCCCGCGTCCTGGCCGACGCGGGTGACCTCGGGGCCGCCGTCGTCGAGGGCACCGCGCCCGCCGCCGCCGACCCGGTCGAGGTCGCCGCGCTGGCCTACCTGGCCAGGCCGCGCGGCTGGCGGGAGCTGATCGACGCCAGCGGCGCCGCCGTTCGCGCCGAGGCGGACAGCGCTGTCGTCGCCGAGCTGGTCCGGGAGGCCGAGCAACGGGCCACCCGCGCCGAGCACGACCGGGCGGTGGCCCGGGTCGAGGCGGAGAAGCTGCGCGACGAGCTGGCCCGCGTCCGTGAGGAGCTGGGTCAGCTCCGCGAGGAGTCCCGGCAGGTCGCCCGTACCCTGCGGGAGACCCAGGCTCGCGAGCGCAAGGCCACCGAACTGCTGGCCACCGAACGCGGCCGGGCCGCGCGGGCCAGCGCCGACGTGGACGCCGAGCTGCGCCGCGCCCGGGCCCGGCTGGCCGAGGCGGAGGCCGCCGCCGGAGTGGCCCGCGCGAGCGCCAAGGAGGCCCGCTCGGTCGACGACGCCCGGCTCTGGCTGCTGCTGGAGACCATCGGTCAGGCCGCCGTCGGCCTGCGCCGGGAGCTGGCCCTCGACCCGGTGGACAAACTCCCCGCCGACTTCGTGGCCGACGCGTTCGCCGAGCAACCGGGCACCGCCCCGGCCAGCCCCGCCGCACGCGCCCGCGACACCGACGACCCGGCCCGGCTCGACCAGCTTCTCGCCCTGCCCCGGGCGCACCTCGTGGTGGACGGCTACAACGTCACCAAGCGCGGCTTCGGTGACATGTCCCTGGAGCAGCAGCGCAAACGTCTCATCACCGGGCTCGGCGGGATCGCCGCGCAGACCGGCGACGAGATCACCGTCGTCTTCGACGGCGCCGAGCGGATGCACGGGTTGCCACCCGCGCCGCGCGGCGTCCGGGTGCTCTTCTCCCGCAAGGGCGAGACCGCCGACGAGCTGATCCGGCGGCTGGTCCGTGCCGAGCCGGCGGGTCGCCCCGTGGTGGTGGTCTCCTCCGACCGCGAGGTCGCCGACGGGGTACGCCGGCACGGCGCCTACCCGCTGGGCGCCGACTCGCTGCTGCGGCGGCTCGCCCGCTCCTGAGAGCTGCATGTCGTCGCGACGTCGGTCAGGTGGTCGGTAGCCGCCGGGCCAGCTCACGGCGCAGCACGTCGGGGCCGGGCGTCATCCAGGCGAGCCGGGCGACCAACTCGTACGGGCCGCGTCCGAGGGTCGACCACTGGCCGGGCCGCATCGGCGGCCGGGTCTGCTGCGGATCGAGTGGCGTGACCACCAGTCGCGGTTCCAGGCGGCCACGGACCTGAGCGCGCGCCACGTTGGCCCAGTCGATGCGGAGATTGCTGCCGTGCGGTCCGGTCAGTTCCAGCGCTTCGTCGGTCAACCGCAGCGGCAGCCGAGGCTGACGGCGCAGCTGCCAGGCGGTGGTCAACGCGACGCCGACGCCGATCGTGCCGAACCGCAGCAGCACCTGCCACCACGGCTCATCGAACAGCGCCGCGTACACGGCGACGAGGGCAGCGGCGCCCAGCACAGCGAGGAGCTTGGCGGTGCGATGTCGGCGCGACGAGTAGTGGAATTCCACCACGGACGAGGCATCGAGGCTGGTCACCACCGTCCTGTGCCCGAGTGGCCGGTCGGCCAAACGATGTCCCTCCTGTCGGGCGATCGACACGGAGTTTCCTGATGTCGGGTGTTCCGGCGGGTCGGGATGGCCCGGTTTCGCGGAGCTGGAGTCGATCTCACCCCAAACGGTCGGTCGGAACTGGTTTCTGTCGTACCCGGTGGTTAGCGTCGATGTGACCGACGGTGCTCGGTCGGCGACGACAGGGCGCCGGCCCTGCGCCGCGAGCCGATCAGGAGGCGTGATGCTCATCGACTGCGACGGGTGCGCGAAGCGGGCCGACGGCTGTTCCGGCTGCCCGCTGACCGCCCTGTTCGACGAAACGTCCCCGGCGGCCGGGCTGGTCGCCGCCGAGGTCGAGGCCATCGAGGTGCTCGCCCGAGCCGGCTTCGACGTGGAGGTGCTGGCCGCGCCCGCACGGCCCGGGATCGCTCACCGCCGCGCCACCCGCCGGGTCGCCTGAGCGCGAGACCGCGCCCGGGAGCGCGCTTTCCGCGGGCCATAGGATGAGCGGTCACGGCGGGAGGAGCGGCGCGATGAGCGGGGTACGACGGGTGGTGACGCGGTGACCCCGCGCGGGTGGGCGTTGCTGACCCTGGCCGGCTTGACCGTCGCGTTGGTCGTGATCGCCGCGCTGCTCATTCCGTGGCACCGACCTCCGGCACCCCGCGCCGACCAGCTCGCCGCGCTGGGTGACCTGCCGGCGGAGCAGGTGGCCAAGGGGCGGGAGTTCCGGGCCGCGCTGCGCCCCGGCGGCTACACCGCGCTCGCCGTCGGGCTGTTGGTCGCCCTGGCGCTCGGGCTCACCCCGCTGGGCAGCCGTCTGATCGAGCTGGTGGCTCGGCCCTTCGGCGGGCACTGGGCCGCGCAGGCCGTGGTGGGTGGGCTGGCTGTGGTCCTCGTCGCCGACCTCGTCACGCTCCCGTTCGCCGCTTGGCGTCAGAGCGTGCTCACCCGCTACGGGTTGAGCACCAACGGTTGGAGCGGCTGGGCGGTCGACCTGCTCAAGTCGTACGCGGTCAGCGCGGTGATCGGCGCGGTGGCGCTGTTCGGCTTCTACGCGGTCATCCGGCTCGCGCCGCGCTGGTGGTGGGCGTTCGGCGCGGGTGGTGCGGCGCTGCTGGTGGTGCTGCTGTCGTTTGTGCTGCCGGTGCTGGTCGAGCCTGTGTTCAACCGGTTCACCCCGATGGAGCAGGGCCAGCTGCGCACCGAGCTGATGAGCATGGCGGCCCGCGACGGGGTGCCGGTGCGCGACGTGCTGGTCGCCGATGCCTCCCGGCGCACCAAGGCGGTCAACGCGTACGTCTCCGGTCTCGGCCCGACGCGGCGGGTCGTCGTCTACGACACGTTGCTGACCGAGGCGACCCCAGCCGAGGTGACAGCCGTGGTGGCGCACGAGTTGGGGCACGCCAAGGACTCCGACGTGGCGGCCGGCACGCTGACCGGGGCGTTGGGTGCCGCCGCGGCGGTGGTGGCGCTCTACCTGCTCGGCTCGTGGGGGCCGCTGCTACGGCTGGCCGGTGTCGACTCGGTCGCCCAACCGAGCGCGTTCCCGCTGCTGCTGGCCCTCGTCACGGTGGCCGGGCTGGTCGCCGCGCCGGTCCAGGCACTGATGTCGCGGCGGGTGGAGGCACGAGCCGACGCCCATGCGCTCGCGCTCACCCGCGACCCGGAGGCCTTCGAGTCGATGCAGCGCCGGCTCGGCTCTGTCAACCTCGGCGACCCCGATCCGCCGCGCTGGGAATACCTCTACTCGGCCTCGCATCCGTCCACCGTGGAGCGGATCGCCGCCGCCCGCGCGTACGCCCGGGAGTCTGGCCGATGAGCCGCACACTGCTGATCACCAACGACTTCCCGCCCCGCCCGGGCGGGATCCAGTCCTTCGTGCACAACCTCGCGGTGCGTCAACCGGCCGGCTCGGTGGTCGTGTACGCGTCGAGCTGGCGCGGTGCCGCGAAGTTCGACGCCGACCAGCCGTTCGAGGTGATCCGGGAGCGCACCCGGGTGCTGTTGCCCACCCCGCTGATCGCCCGCAGGGCGGCGCGGCTGGCTCGCGCATACGACTGCGACACGGTGTGGTTCGGTGCGGCAGCGCCGTTGGGGTTGCTCGCCGCCGGTCTGCGGCGGCGGGCCGGCGTACGCCGGGTGGTGGCGCAGACCCACGGCCACGAGGTCGGTTGGGCGGCGCTGCCGGCGGCCCGGCCGGCGCTGCGGCGCATCGGTCGGGGCGTCGACGTCACCACCTACCTCGGCGAGTACACCCGCAGCCGGTTGGCCCGCGTGCTGGACGGGGTGACCGAGCTCCGCCGCTTGGCGCCCGGGGTCGACGTGGACACCTACCACCCGACAGTGGACGGTGAGCAGGTCCGGGCCCGGCTCGGGCTGACCGACCGGCCGGTGGTGGTCTGCGTGTCCCGGCTGGTGCCGCGCAAGGGTCAGGACATGCTGATCCGGGCACTGCCGGAGATCCGTCGCCGGGTGCCCGAGGCGGCGCTGCTGATCGTCGGCGGCGGGCCGTACCGGGCCACCCTGGAGAAGCTGGCCCGGCAGATCGGTGTGGAAAGGGACGTCGTGTTCACCGGCTCGGTGCCGTCGGCCGAGTTGCCGGCGCACTACGCGGCGGGCGACGTCTACGCGATGCCCTGCCGCACCCGCAACCGCGGTCTCGACGTGGAGGGGTTGGGCATCGTCTACCTGGAGGCCTCCGCGACCGGCCTGCCGGTGGTGGCCGGTGACTCCGGCGGCGCGCCGGACGCGGTCCGTGAGGGGGAGACCGGCTACGTCGTCCGCGGCCGGGACGTCGCGCAGCTCGCCGACCGGGTCGCCCGGCTTCTCGCCGACCGGGACCTGGCTCGCCAGCTGGGTGCTGCCGGCCGGGCGTGGGTGGAGCGGGAGTGGCGCTGGGAGGCGCAGGCGGACCGGATGGCGGCGTTGCTCGCCGGCTGACCGCAGCGCCGTGCTCAGCTCTCCCGGGTCGGTGCGTAGCGAGGCACGTACTCCTGGCCGGTGAGCTTCTGGATCGCCGCCATGACCTCGTCGGTGACCGTCCGGATGTCGCGTGGCCCGTTGATCCGTTCGGCGACCGGGATCGGCGGGCCGAACCGCAGGGTGACGGGGTGCCGGCGGGGCAGCCGCGCGTCGACCGGCAGCACCTCGGCGGTGCCGGTCACGCCGACCGGGATGATCGGCACCTCGGCGTCGCGGGCCAGGCGGGTCATCCCGACGCGGCCCCGGTAGAGCCGTCCGTCCGGCGAGCGGGTGCCCTCCGGGTAGACGGCCACCAGGCCGCCGGCGCGCAGCACCGGTACGGCGGCGTCGAGGGCGCGCAGGGCGGCTCGGCCGTCGGCGCGGTCGACCCGGATGGCACCCATGCCGGCGACGATGCGCCGGTTGAGCCAGCCGCCCGGACCTCGGCCGGTGAAATACTCGGCCTTGGCCCAGAAGGTCACGTGTCGGGGCGCCGCGGTGACGAGGAACAACTCGTCGGCGACGGACAGGTGGTTGCCGGCGAGGATCGCGCCGCCGTGCCGGGGCAGATGCTCCAGCCCTTCCACGCGGGGCCGCCAGCCCAGCCGCAGCGTGGTGCCGACGGTCAGCTTGGTGAGGTCGTACAGCAGGGGCACGTGTTCTCCGGGTTCAGGTGGGGTTCGGGCCGAGATGGGCGTCGAGCGCGGCGCGCAGCAGGGTGTCGTCCTCGGTGGCGCCGGTGGCCAGCGGCAGGCTGCCCCAGGCCCAGAGCTGGGCGATGCCGTGCAGGTTTGCCCAGAGCGCGCCGGCGAGCACCGGCGCGGGGGCGTCGGTCGGCCGGCGTACCTGGGCCACCAGGTCGGCGAGCACGTCGAACAGCGGCAGGCTCGTCTCGCGCAGCCGCAGCCGGCCGCTGTCCAGCAGGTCGTGACGGAACATCAGCTCGAACATGCCGCGATGGGCCGCCGCGAAGTCCAGGTACGTCCGGGCCAGCGCGGTCAATCGGGTACGCGGGTCCGGGTCGACGTCGCGCATCGTCTCCTCGACGCGGGCGGTGAGGTCGGCGAAGCCCTCCCGGGCGATGGCGGAGAGCAGGTCGACGTGGGTGGGGAAGTAGCGGCGCGGGGCGCCGTGTGAAACCCCGGCGCGGCGGGCGATCTCCCGCAGTGACACGGCCGACTGGCCCTCGCTGAGCACCAGGTCCACCCCGACGGCGACCAGCCGCGCCCGCAGCCCGTTCTCGCCCCCGTCCATAGACAGTGTCTACCAGCATCCGTAGACGCTGTCTACTCGGGGCGCGGGGCGCGTCGGTGGCGCGCGCTGTTCCCTGGGCTCATCGGTGGGGCCTGCTCAGCCATCATCGGGCGGCGTGTCGTGGGCTGCGGGGACGTGGGAGTCAGCCTGATGCCTGTGAGTCATCAAGATGACGCACAGGCATCAGGCTCAATGGAGATACCGGACGGGGAGCCTCGATCACTCCCTCACGTGATCCACTCCGGTTTCAAAAAGTCGCGGTGTCCTGATGCCAGGGATACCCCGCCATCATGGAAGACGAGTGGATCATGCCCGGCCGCCGCGGCCCGAGGTTCAGCGGATGCGGGCCAGGATGCGATCGGCGGGGGCCGGGCGGCCGAAGTGCCAGCCCTGGGCGGCGTCGCAGCCGATCGCCCGCAGTCGCTCAGCCTGCCCGGCGGTTTCCACGCCCTCGGCAGTGACGGTCAGGTCCAGCGCGTGCGCCAGCGAGACCAGCGAGGCGAGGATCCGCTCGTCGGTGCGACCGACCGACGGCGACCGCAGGCCGGCCACGAACTCCCCGGCCACCTTCAGCTCGGTCACCGGCAGGTCCCGCAGGTACGCAAGGTTGCTGTAGCCGGTGCCGAAGTCGTCGATGGCGATCCGCACTCCGAGGTCGGCCAGGACCCGCAGGGCGCGTACCGGCTCCTCGGCGGTGCTCATCATCGTGCTCTCGGTGATCTCCAGTTGCAGCCGCTCCGGCGGTAGGCCGGTCTGCCGCAGCAACGCGCGGACCTCCTGCACCAGCCCGGGCCGGTGCACCTGGCGTACCGCGAGGTTGACGCTGACGAACGGTGCGGCGGCGCCACCGGCCGACCAGGCCTCCGCCTCGCGGCACGCCTCGGCCAGCACCCACCCACCCAGCTGCACGATCAGGCCGGTCTCCTCGGCCAACCCGATGAAGCTGTCCGGTCGAAGCACACCCAGCTCAGGGTGCCGCCAACGGACCAGCGCCTCGACGCCGACCAGGCTGCCGTCGCGCAGTGAGGTCAGCGGCTGGTAGTCGAGGTAGAACTCGCCGCGTTCCAGGGCGGCTGGGATGGCGGCGGAGAGCGCGTACCGGGCCAGTTCACGTTGGTTGCGCTCGGCGTCGTAGAGAGCCCAGCGGGCCCCGCCAGCGGCCTTCGCCCAGTGCAGCGTGCTGTCGGCGGCCCTCATCAGGTCGCTGGGGTTGGCACCGGCCACCTGGCGCTCGACGATGCCGATGCTCGCCGAGATCTGCAGCTCGTGCCCGTCGACCAGCGCCGGTGCCCGCACCGCGGCAAGGGCGGTCTCGGCCACCTCCAGCATGTCGTCGGTGCCGCCGCTGCGCTCCACAAGGATGACGAACTCGTCCCCGCCCAGGCGGGCCAGCAGGTGCTCACCCATGGCCTTGCACAACCGCTCGGCCACGGTGACCAGCAGATGGTCGCCAACCTGGTGCCCCAGGGTGTCGTTCACGACCTTGAATCGGTCCAGGTCCAGGAAGCACACCCCGACCCGCTCCGCGCCCCGGCCCGGCTCGTTCAGCGCGGCGGTGAGCCGCTCGGTGAACAGCGTCCGGTTGGGCAGGCCGGTGAGGGGGTCGTGGGTGGCCTGATGCCGGAACCGGGCCTCGCTGGCCCGCAGCGCCCGCTCGGCCTGGGTGCGGGCCCTCATCGCGGCCCGGCGGATCGACTCCTGCTCGTCGAGCGTCCGGTCCCGCAACGCGCGGGCGTAGCCGGTCGCCACCGCCGCGAGCAGCCGGGCCATCCGGTCCTCGACGTCCTCGGCCACCAACCCCAGGTCGCGCACAAGGCGGAGCTGGATGACCTCGACGGTACGACCGAGGCCCTCCGCGGAGGCGATGTGCGCGGCGACCAGCTCGGCGCCGACCCGGTGCCCGGCACGCAGGTCGAACGGCTCGGTGAGCAACGCGCCGGCCAGTTGCCCGGTGAGCCGGTGTAGCAGGGTTTCCAGCTGGGCCTGGGTCATCGGCAGGTAGCTGGTGCCGGAGACCGCCTTGGCCCAGGCGCGCGCGAACGTGCCCGGGTGGGTGGCCACCTCGGGCAGCTCAGTCACCGAGTCGCCCGACGCCGCCCATGAAGACCGCGCGCTCGGCGTCCTCCGCGCTCTCCGGGGTGTCCGGTCGCCACTCGGGCACCCAGACCACGCCGGGGTCGAGCAGCTCGAACCCGTCGAACAACTCGGTCAACTCGGCGCGGCTGCGCACCCACAACGGGTTGTCGGTACGCCGGTAGACCCGCTCGGCCTCGGCGCGTTCGTCGTCGCTGCGCCCGTCGTCGCTGGCCTGCGACAGCACGAGGTAGCTGCCGGGGGCCAACGCGTCGCGCAGCGTCCGCAGCAGCTCCGCCGGTCGGTCGTCGTCGGAGACGAAGTGCAGGACGGCCACGACCATCACGGCGACCGGCTGGCTCAGGTCGAGCAGCTTGCGGACGTCGGGGTGGGCCAGGATCGCCTCCGGGCGCCGCAGGTCCTCCTGGACGACCACGGCCCGCTCGTTGCCGGCGAGGATCTCGCGGCTGTGCGCCACGGCCACCGGGTCGACGTCCACATAGACCACCCGTGACTGCGGGTCGAGCCGCTGGGCGATCTCGTGCACGTTGCCGACGGTCGGGATGCCCGAGCCGATGTCCAGGAACTGCCGGATCCCCGCCTCGGCGAGGTGGTGCACGGCCCGGCGCAGGAACGCCCGGTTGGCCTGGGCCATCAGCGGCGCCTCCGGCACCGCCGCGACCATCGCCTGCGCCGCGGCTCGGTCAGCGGCGAAGTTGTGGGAGCCGCCGAGATAGTAGTCGTACATCCGCGCGACGCTCGGGCGCTCGATGTCGATGGTGTCGGGTGCCCAGTCCGGCCGCTGCATGCGTCAACCCCTCGAATCCGCGACGCGAGCGTCGTCGCCCGCGCGGGTATTGTGCACCCGCCACGCACGCCAGACCATAGCGCGCCGGAGGTTGCCCGCCGACGTCGGTCGATACGCGACGGTCCGCGCCTGGCCGAAGCTGGCGCGGACCGTCGGTCGCGACGTCCCGCTCGACGAGCGGGGACAGGTCAGAACTTGGGAGCGTCCGGTGCCTCGAGCAGGCCGAGCCGGAGTGCGGTCATCAGGGCCTGAGCCCGGTTGGCCGCGCCGAGCTTCTCGTAGAGCTTGGAAATGTGCGTCTTGGCCGTGGACTCGCTGACGAACAGCTGCTTCGCGATGCCCGCCACGCTCATTCCGTCGGCGAGCAGCCGCAGCACCTGCCCCTCCCGCGGTGACAACTGCGGGCCGGACGGGGCGAGCCGACGCTTCATGGCCTCAGCCAGGTCGGCGGCGGTGAACGCGCTGGGGGAGGAGGCGGCGTGCCGTGCGGCGGCCACCACCTCGTCGGCCGGGGCGGTCTTCGGCACGAAGGCGCTCGCGCCGGCCTCCAGGGCGCCGAAGAGCTGGTCGTCGCCGGCGTACATGGTCAGCACCACGATGCCCATCGACGCGCTGGACTTGCGCAGCGCGCGAGTGGCCTCCAGGCCGCTGCCGTCGGGCAGCCGCAGATCCATGATCACCACGTCCGGCTGCAGGGCGCCGGCCTGGCGTACGCCCTCCGCCGCCGTGGCCGCCTCACCGACGACCTCGAACTGGCGGTCGCGCTCGAAGGCATGCCGCAGGCCCTTGCGAATCAGGTCATGATCGTCGACAAGGAGGACCTTGGTGCGGGTGGCCGGTGTCGGACTTGTGGTCATCCTCGGGTTACTCCCCTTCTGATGGTGCTGCGCTGTCGCGCACGTTGTCTCGCCGGGCCGAGGTGCCGAGAACCACCGCCACGGTCGTGCCGCTGGGTTGCCGCGGCCTGATCTCCAACCGGCCCCGGATACGTTCCGCCCTCTCGGCCATGATCGCAAGACCGTACCGTCCGTCGGGGCGCTGGTCAGCCATCCCCTGACCGTCATCCGACACTTCTATTTGTGCATACGGCGGGTCGACCTCACACGTGACCCACAGATTCGAGGCTCCGGCGTGCTTGCGGGCGTTGGTCACCGCCTCCTGGGCGATGCGCAGCAACTCGGCCTCGGTGGCGGCCGGCAGCCGCGCGGTGGACTCGTCCAGCGAGAGGTGCACCCGCAACCCTCCGGACGCGCCGACGGTGCGCGCGTACTCGGCGATCGCCGCGGCCAGCCCGCCCTGCCGGTCCACCTCGCTGCGCAGCTCGAAGAGGCTCAGCCGCAGCTCCTGGATCACCCGGGTCACCTCGGCGCGCAGCGTACGCAGGGCCTCGGCGGTCTCGTCCGCGTCGTCGAAGACGGTGGCCAGTGCGTTGTCGATGCCGTAGCCGACCATCACCAGTTCCTGCGCCACCCCGTCGTGGATCTCCCGGGCCAGCCGCTGCCGCTCCTCGTTGGTGGCGAGTGAACGCACCTCATCGAAGAGCAGCGCCGCCTCCAGCCGCAGCGCGGCCGGGCGGGTCAGCGCGGTCACCCGGGACACCACCGGCGGCGGGTACGCGTGCGCGGCGTCCGCCTCCAGGACCACCAGCCCCACCGTGCGCACCCCGGCGACCAGCGGAACGATCAGCGCGGACACGTCGCCGCCACGGTGCGAGCGGGACTGCGAGCGCGCGGCCGTCGTGGCCTGCTGGCTGGCCCAGGCGTCGGCGATGGCCGAGTCCGCGTCGAGTGTCGTCTCCCAGTCCACCCGGTCGACGCCGGCCTGGGCGAGCACCACGAGCCGGCCGCCGCCACTGGCCGACAGCACCGCGCCCCGGTCGGCCTGGGCCACCGTGCGCAACTCCTCCAGCAGGTGCTCGGAGATGCCACCCGGATCCAGGGTGGCCCCGGGCAGCTGCCGGGCGACCGTCCGCAGCTGGGTGAGCAGTCGGGTGGCCTCGGCGTACGGCTGGGGTTTGCCCTCGTTGCGGACGGCCATCAGCCGGTGCAGGGTGCCGGCGGCGTAGAGCCCCAGCGCCGCCAGGATGAGCCACTGCGCGCAGACCGCGAGGTATCCGAGCTGGCCGAGCTGGGGCCCTCCGTCGACCTGGGTCAGCGCGCCGCTGACCAGCAGGGTGGCGGCGGTGACCGCGAGCAGGGCGGTGCCCTCGGAGAAGCGGCGGCGCAGCGCGGTGACGGTCACCGGGACCGCCAGGTAGGGCAGCACCGCTGAGGCGCCGAGGCCGTCGACGGTGCCGCCGATCGACGCGACCGCCGCCACGTGACTCGCGGCGAGGCCCAGCACCACCACCTCCGCCACCCGGCTCAGCGGCGCGATCAGCCGGTGTTGCGGGGCGAGCAGGGACGGCAGCCCGGCCACCGCCAGCAACGCGATCCACCACAGCTGGCCGACGTCACGGGTGGCGAAAAGGGTCAGGACGGCGATCAGCGCCAGCATCACCAGGCGGGCGGCCGCGGCGAGGGGATGCGGGTGCGGTGCGGTTGCTGTGGATGCGGGCACGTGACGGATGGTAGTCAGCCTCGGTAGATATCGGCGATCTCCGCCGCGTACGTCTTGTGGACAACCTGGCGTTTGACCTTGAGCGACGGGGTCAGTTCGCCGGTCGCCTCGGTGAAGTCGCGGGGCAGGACCCGGAACACCTTGATCGCCTCGGCCTTGGAGACGGCCTGGTTCGCCGTGTCGACCGCGGTCTGGATCTCCTGACGCAGGCCCTCGTGTTCGCGTAGCTGCTCGACCGTGGTGTCGGCGGGCATCCCGGCGCTCTGCAGCCAGGCCGGCAGCGCCTCCTCGTCGACGGTGACCAGTGCCGCGATGAACGGCTTGGCGTCACCGACCACGACGCACTGGCTGATCAACGGGTGCGCCCGGACCAGGTCCTCCAGCACCGCCGGGGCGACGTTCTTGCCGCCGGCGGTGACGATCAGCTCCTTCTTGCGGCCGGTGATGGTGAGGTAACCGTCGGTGTCGAGGTGACCCAGGTCGCCGGTGCGGAACCACCCGTCGGCGCTGATCGCCTCGGCGGTCGCCGTCTCGTTGCCCCAGTAGCCCTGGAAAATCAACTCGCCGGAGATCAGGATCTCGCCGTCGTCCTCGATGCGGATGGTCACGCCGGGCAGCGGGCGGCCGACGGTGCCGATCCGGGTGCCGTCCGGCAGGTTCGCCGCGGCGGCGGGCGACGTCTCGGTGAGGCCGTAGCCCTCCAGGATCGTCACGCCGATGCCGCGGAAGAAGTGCCCGAGCCGGGCGCCGAGCGGTGCGCCGCCGGAGATCGCGTCCCGGCACCGGCCGCCGAGCGCGGCGCGCAGCTTGCGGTAGACCAGCCGGTCGAAGACCACGTGCTGGGCGCGCAGCGCCAGGCCAGGCCCGCCCGGGGTCTCCAGAGCCTCGCTGTACGCGATGGCGACCTGCTCGGCGCGGGCGAAGATGCGCCCCTTGCCGTCCGATTCGGCCTTCTGCTTGGCCGCGTTGTAGACCTTCTCGAACACCCGGGGTACGGAGAGCACGAAGGTCGGCCGGAACTCCTGCAGCTCGGCGACCAGGTTCTTGGTGTCGGCGCAGTGCGCCATGGTGGCCCGGGCCTGCACGACGCCGATCTGGATCAGCCGGGCGAAGGCGTGCGCCAGCGGGAGGAAGAGCAGGGTGCTCGCGCCGGGGTTGAACAGGTTCGGCAGCACCGGGATCGCGTTGGCGATGTCGGCGTACATGTTGCGGTGGGTGAGCACGCAACCCTTGGGGCGGCCGGTGGTGCCGCTGGTGTAGATGATCGTGGCGAGGTCGCCGGCGTGGACGGCCTTGCGCCGCCGCTCGACCTCGGCCAGCTCGACGCTGGCACCGCTGGTGACCAGCTCGTCGACCCCGCCCCGGTCGATCTGCCAGACGTGGTCCAGCTCGGGCAGCCGGTGCCGGACGCCGGCGACCAGGGCCGCGTGCGCCTCGGTCTCCACCACGACGGCGACCGCGTTGGAGTCCTCGAGGATCCACGCGGCCTGCTCGGCGCTGGAGGTCTCGTAGATCGGCACGGTGACCGCGCCGACGGTCCAGATGGCGTAGTCGAGCAGCGTCCACTCGTAGCGGGTGCGGCTCATCAGGCCGACCCGGACACCGGGCTCGATGCCGGCGGCGATGAGCCCGCGGGCGACGGCGGCCACCTCGTCCCGGAACTGGAGGCAGGTCACCTCGGTCCAGGCGGTGACGGCGCCGTCGGCGCTCGCGGCTGGGCGGGCGAACTGGACGGCGTCGGGCGCGACCTCGGCGTTGTCCCAGACCGGATCGGTGAGGTTGGCCGCGTCGCCAACGGTGACGATCGGCGGGACGGAGAACTCGCGCACCTGCACTCCTTCGTGCTCGCACTGGTCGGGCCAGCCGTCGCCCGTGGGTGTCGGCTGTGTCGAAACCTACCTGGTGAGCACCGGCACACCGCCAACGCCCGGGGCTGTTCCGGCCGCCTGCGGGCCTCGGGACGTGCCGACGGGGGCGGCGCGGCACACCGGGGGTACCCGCCGGGTAGCCTCGCCCCATGGCGGACTCCTCCACCCAGTCGATCATCATCGGCGCCGCACCGGACCGGGTGGCGGCGGTCATCTGCGACTTCGGGCGCTACCCGGAGTGGACCGACGCGTTGCGCCGCGCCGAGGTCGTCGAGGAGTACGAGGACGGCTACGCCAGCCAGGTGCGCTTCACCATCGACGCGGGGGTGATGGCCGACGAGTATGTGCTCGCCTACGAGTACGCCGAGGACCTGTCCCGCATCGAGTGGCACCTCGTCGCGCCCTCGAAGATGCAGAAGAGCCAGCGCGGGTCGTACGACCTGGTGGGCAACCCGGACGGCAGCACCACGGTGACCTACACGCTGGAGGTCGACCTGTCGGTGGGAATGCTCGGGATGTTTCGCCGCAAAGCCGAGAAGATGATCATGGACACCGCGTTGAAGCAGCTCAAGCGCCGGGTAGAAGCAACCGGTGCGGCGCAGTGACGTGTCCGGTGGCACGGTAGAGGAGTCGAGGGTGGGCGGAACGGATCCGGGTTCGGCCCGGGAAGAGGCGGAGCGGCTGGTCGCCACAGTGCTGGCGGGGGCGCGACTGGCCTCCGCAGGCTCGGCGGGCGGCGCGTTCGGCTCGCTGGGCGGGGTGCTGGCCGGTGTCCTCGGTCACAGTGCCGGCCCGGACGGGCGTCCCGGCCCCGCAGGTGCTTTCGCCACCGGATCGGCCGAATGCTGCGTCTGCCCGGTCTGTCGGGGCATCGCCGCGTTGCGTGACCCGAGTCCGGAATTCGCCGAACGTCTCGCGACCGGCGCCGGAGACCTGGCGGCGGGCGTCGCCAGCCTGCTCCGCGCGTTCTCCCCGGCGGAGCCGCCCTCGACGAACCCCTCCGAGTCACCATTCGAGCAACCCACCCGGACCGCGCCGGCACCGGCCGCGAGCACCGACGATGTGCTCCCGCAGCCGGCCCCGGACGAGCCGCCTGCCGCGGCCGGTGACCACCACGTGTGGCGCGATGCCACCCGCACCGGGCATGATTCTCAGCCGGCGCCGGAGCGGGATGTCTGGTCGGTCGCCACCCGGACGGCGGACCCACTCGCCCCGGCCGCCGCACCACCCGTCGACGAGGCCGGGTCGGCGACCGTACCGGCACCGACCACCCGTCCCGTGGTGCCCGCCTCGCGGGTGCCCGACGACACCGACGCGGAAGCATCGGGCGACGGCGCCTGAGCGCGGGACATTTCCGACCCGGACCGGCATGCCGCCGGGACACGGGCCGGACGGCACAGCAGAGGGGGCGGCAGCGGTGACGCTGACCATCGGAGTCGACGTCGGTGGCACGAAGGTGGCCGGCGGTGTCGTGGACGACACCGGCACGGTCCTCGTACAGACCCGACGGGACACTCCCGCCGATGACGTCGGCAAGACCCGCGACGTCATCATCGAGCTGGTCGGTGAGCTGGCAGCCGGGCGGACGATCGAGGCCGTGGGCATCGGCGCGGCCGGCTGGATCGACGCCAGCCGCTCGACAGTGCTCTTCGCCCCCAACCTGGCCTGGCGCGACGAACCGCTGCGCGAGTACGTCAGCAAGGCCATCGGTCTGCCGGTGATCGTGGAGAACGACGGAAACGTGGCCGCCTGGGCCGAGTTCCGGTACGGCGCCGCCCGCGACGCCGACGACTCCATGATCATGTTCACCATCGGCACCGGCGTCGGCGGCGGCATCGTCCTCGGCGGCGAGCTGATGCGCGGCGCGCACGGCATCGCCGCGGAGCTGGGCCACATGCTGGCCGTTCCGGACGGGCACCAGTGCGGCTGCGGCCGGCTGGGCTGCATCGAGCAGTACGCCAGCGGCAGCGCCCTCGTACGCTTCGCCCGGGCCGGCGCCCGCCAGGAGCCCAACCGGGCCACCGCGCTGCTCGACCTGGCCGGTGGCGAGGCCGAGGCGATCACCGGCCCGATGGTGACCGCCGCCGCGCAGGGCGGTGACCTGATCTCCGCCGAGGCGTTCGCCCAGATCGGCCGGTGGCTGGGCACCAGCCTCGCCGACATGGCGCAGATCCTCGACCCGCAGACCCTGGTGGTGGGCGGCGGTGTGATCGACGCCGGTGACCTGCTGCTCGGCCCGACCCGCCGTGCGTACCTCGACGCGCTCGCCCAGCGTGGTCGCCTGCCGGTGGCCGAGGTGCTCCCGGCGGAGCTGGGCAACAGCGCCGGCGTCATCGGTGCCGCCGACCTGGCCCGCCGGATCTGAGGCGGTCCACCGATGGGCGTACCGCTGCGGGTCGTGTCGTACAACATCCACAGCCAGCGCGACGACACCGCCGCGCTGGCGGCCGTGGTCCGGGCCGCGCGGCCGGACGTGGTGATCGTGCAGGAGGGGCCGCGCCGGTTCCGGTGGCGACAGAAGTCCGCCACGCTGGCCGAGTCGTTCGGCCTGGTGGTGGCCGCCGGCGGCCTGCCTGCGCTGGGCAACCTGCTGTTGACCAGTCTGCGGGTCCAGGTGCGGGCCACCCGGTGCCAGCGCTTCCCGCTGACCCCGGGCCGGCACCTGCGCGGCGCCGCGTACGCCGAATGCCGGGTCGGCGACGCCCGGTTCACCCTCGCCGGCTCGCACCTGTCCACCGACCCGGGTGAGCGTCCGACCCAGGCCGCCGAGTTCAAGCGTGGGCTGGACGAGGCGACCAGCCCGGTGCTGGCCGGGGCGGACCTCAATGAGGGCCCGGACGGGCCGGCGTGGGCGACCGTGTCGCGCGGGTTGACCGACGCCGCGGTGGCGGCCGACCGGGCGGACCGGCTCACCTACTCCTGCGCCGAGCCTCGCCGACGCATCGACGCGCTCTTCGTCGACCCGCGGATCACCGTGGTCGACTACGACGTGGTGGACACCCCACAGACCCGCCGGGCCAGCGATCACTTCCCGGTCCTGGTCGACCTGCTGCTGCCCGACGCCGACTGACCCCCGACGCCGGTTCGACAGTCGACGCTTCCGCGTCAGGGCTGGACATCCGGCTCCGTTGTGGAGAGGATTTCGCGGCGACCGGCACGCCTGCCGTACCAAAAGGAGATGTTTCGGTGTCCACCTCCACCGACCACGGCCGGCCCGACCCCGAAGCGATCCCGTCCGCGCTGAGCAGCGACGGTCGCCCGGTCTCCGACCGGGGCGACACGGTCTGCGTCATCGGGGCCGGGGCCAGCGGCCTGACGGCCATCAAGAACCTGCGCGAGCACGACTTCGGCGTCGACTGCTACGAGCGGGAGACCGGCGTCGGCGGCGCCTGGAACTGGCGACACGACCGCAGCCCGGTGTACGCCAGCACCCACCTGCTGTCGTCGAAGCCGTTCACCCAGTTCCCCGACTTCCCGATGCCGGACTCCTGGCCGGACTACCCGCACCACAGTCAGCTGCTGTCGTACTTCGAGCGCTACGCCGACCACTTCGACCTGCGCTCGCACATCTGGTTCGGCACCGAGGTGATCCGGGTCGAGCCCGCCGAGGGGGACCGGTGGGACGTCACCACCCGCTCCACCGGCGGGTACGGCCCGGAGCGCACCTCCCGGTACGCCGCCGTGGTGATCGCCAACGGTCACAACTGGTCGCCGAAGCTGCCCCGCTACGAAGGGCTGGAGGAGTTCCGCGGCGAGATCATGCACGCCTCGTCCTACAAGGACCCGGCGCAGCTGCGCGGCAAGCGGGTGCTGGTGGTCGGCGCCGGCAACACCGGCTGCGACATCGCCGTCGAGGCCGCCCAGCAGGCGTCGCGCTGCTGGCACTCCACCCGGCGCGGCTACTGGTACGCGCCGAAGTACGTGCTCGGCCGCCCCGCCGACCAGGTGAACGACACCCTGCTGGCGCTGCGCGTGCCGCTGCGGGTGCGGCAGTGGCTCTACCACTGGACGCTGCGCCTGACCGTCGGCGACCTGACCCGCTTCGGCCTGCCCAAACCCGACCACCGGGTGTACGAGACGCACCCCATCGCGAACAGCCAGCTCGTCTACTACGTGGGCCACGGCGCGATCGGCCCGGTGCCGGACATCGCCCGGTTCCACCCGTACGCGGTGGAGCTGGCCGACGGCCGCCAGATCGACCCCGAGGTGGTCATCTTCGCCACCGGCTACCTGCCGCGCTTCGAGTTCCTCGACGCCTCGGTGTTCGGTGACAGCGCCGGCGCGGGTCGGCCCACGCTGTGGCTCAACGCGTTCACCCCGGGGCACCCGACGCTGGCGGTCGCCGGCCTGTTGCAGCCGGACTCCGGGTTGTTCACCCTGTCGCACTGGCAGACGGTGCTCTTCGCCCGCCTGCTGCGGGCTCGACGGGACCGGCCGGAGCGGGCCGCCGCGTTCGCGTCTCGGGTGCGTGACCGTGCCGGTGAGCGCTACTCCGGGCAGGTCAAGGAGAGCAGCCGGCACTGGTTCGAGGTCGGTCACGCCGACTACCTGCGCGCCATCCAGCGCGCCCTGCACGACCTGGAGGCCAAGTGAGATCCCCGGTCGCGGACGAAAGGCAGACCAGTGACTGAGCTGCGGATCATGCGAGGCCGGGAGTGGTCGCGCCCGGTCCGGCCGGCGCGGCGGGAGGTGCTCAGCGCCCTTCCCGAGTTGGAGCAGGGGCGGCCGCCGCTGCTCTTCGTACCCGGGTTTGGGCACGGCGCGTGGGCGTTCGCCGAGCACTGGTTGGGTCACGCCGCGTCGCGGGGCTTCCCGGCGTACGCGGTGAGCCTGCGGGGGCACGGTGGCAGCGAGCCGGCGCCGGACGCGACGCTGCGGGCGTACGCCCATGATGTGGTCCAGGTGGCCGCGAGCCTGCCGCGGCAGGCGGTGCTGGTGGGGCACGGCGCCGGGGCCCTGGTGGTGGCGCACGCGTTGGCCCGCTACCCGGCGCGGGGCGCAGTGCTGGTGGCACCCGTCTTCGGCGGTTGGGGAGTGCTGGGTGCGGCGCTGCGCCGGAACCCGGCGGGCACGCTGCCGGCGGTGTTCGGCGGACCGCTGCGGCTCAACCGCGCTCAGTTGTTCAGCCGTGAGTTGCCCGACGAGGAGGCCCGACGCCACGTCGGACGTCTCGGTCGGGCGGGCCGCCGGGCGCAGTGGGCGCTGCTGGGCGAGCCGGAGGCCGAGCCGGCCGTGGGCTCGCCTCCGGTGCTGGTGCTGGGCAGCCCGGACGACCGGGTGGTGCCGGCGTCGACGTTGACCCGGGTGGCCCGCCGGTACGGTTCGGCCCCGCTGCTCTTCCCCGGGATGGGCCACGACCTGATGCTGGACGCGCGGTGGGCGGAGCCGATCGACGCGATCCTGGACTGGCTGGAGAAGGAGCCCGCGCCGGCGCACTGAGCCCTCGGGCGCGCCGCTGCGGCCCCGTCGGTCAGCCGCCGGCCTGGTGGGTGGCTGGGCTGGCGGTCGGGGCGGTGGCGGGTCGCGGCACCAGAGCCACGCCGTCGGGGTTGGTGTCGGTGCCGGACAGGCGACTGACCAGGGCGCCGCCCTCGTCCAGGGCCCGGAGGTAGGAGCGGGCCCACGCCCGGATGTCGTGCTCGTGCAGGTGGGCGCGCATGGCCCGCATCCGTTGGGTGACATCGGCCGGGCTGGCCCGCAGCGCCGCGCGGAGGCCCTGCTTGAGCCCTTCCAGGTCGTGCGGGTTGACCAGGTACGCCTGGGAAAGCTCCGCGGCGGTGCCGGCGAACTCGCTGAGCAGCAGGGCGCCGGTGTCGTCCACGCGGGCGGCCACGTACTCCTTGGCGACCAGGTTCATCCCGTCGCGCAGCGGGGTCACCGCCATCACGTCGGCGACCCGGTAGAGCGCGGCCAGCTCGGCCCGGTCGAAGGGCTGGGTGAGGTAGTGGATCGCCGGCTCGCCGACCCGGCCGAACTCGCCGTTGATCCGGCCCACCTCGCGCTCGATGCGCTCACGCAGGATCTGGTATTGGCCGACGCGTTCCCGGCTCGGCATCGCGACCTGCACCAGCACCGTGTCGCGGACCTTGACGTCGCCGGTGGCGAGCAGTTCGCTGTATGCCTTGAGGCGCTGCTCGATGCCCTTGGTGTAGTCCATCCGGTCCACGCTGAGGATGACCTGCCGCGGGTCGCCGAGATCCTGCCGGAGCCGGCGGGCCCGGGCGGCCACGTCGGGGCGGGCGGCGAGCGCACCCATCTCGGCGGTGTCGATGGAGACCGGGAACGCGCCGATGCGGACGACCCGGTCGTCGATGCCGATCCGGCGGTCGGTGGCGGGCAACTCCAGCACCCTGGTCACGAGCTGGGCAAAGTTGTGCGCCGCCTGCACGCGCTGAAAGCCGACCAGGTCGGCGCCGAGCATGCCGCGCAGCAGCTCGGCTCGGCGGGGCAGCTGCATGAACAGCTCCGGCGGTGGGAACGGCACGTGCAGGAAGAACCCGATGCGCAGGTCGGGGCGGAGCGCGCGGAGCATGCCGGGGACCAGCTGCAGGTGGTAATCCTGCACCCAGACCACCCCGCCCGGCTCCGCCACCTCGGCGGTCGCCTCGGCGAAGCGCTGGTTGACCCGCTGGTAAGCCTCCCACCAGCGACGGTGATGCTGTGGCTGCTCCACGGCGTCGTGGTAGAGCGGCCAGAGGGTGGCGTTGGCGAACCCTTCGTAGTGGTCGCGCAGGTCCTCCGGGGTGAGCGCGACGGTGTGCATCCGGACGCCGTCCACGTCCGGCAGCGCGGGGGCCGGGCCGGTGCCGCCAGCCCAGCCGACCCAGGTCGCCGGGGTGTGCCGCAGAAGTGGGTGCAGCGCGCTGACCAGCCCACCGGGACTGCGTCGCCACTCGCAGGCCCCGTCCGGGGCCTGACTGTCGTCGATGGGGAGGCGGTTGGCCACCACCACGAGGGAACTTTGTCGCATCTCGGGCATTCCGATCAGCAGAGACTGACCGCCGCGAGCAAGGGAAAACCGGTCAGTCAGCGGGGGAAGTGACGTACAGCGGTATTCCTACTGACAGTAAGTTACACCACTGTTACGGCGTCGGCGGGCCGGTGCTGTCCCGGGATGCGGGCCGGAGGTCAGACGACGGCGCCGTTGTCCGGGTCGTCCTCGTCCTCGTCGCCGGGGCGAAGCCGCCAGATCAGCGTGACGAAACCGGCCAGGATGCCGGTGAACCCGAACAGGGTGACCGCCGACTTGTCGATCGGAAGCAGCCAGGGGAAGAGAAAGAGCATGAACCCGACGACCACCCCGAGCACGCCAATCACCGCGTACTTGCTGAACCGGGGGAGCGGCGGCGGCGGGGGTGGGTGGTAACCCTCGTCGTCGTCCTCGTCGTCGGGCAGGTCGGCGCCGAAGGTGTCCAGCCCGTCCAGGAGTGACGGCTCGTCCGGCCGGGTGCCGCGCCCCACCGAGATTCCCGAGATGTCGGTCGCGGACGGCAGCCGGCGCACGTCGGTGGCGGTCGGACCCGGCTCGTCGGCTCCGGAGCGGGCCAGCGGGCCGGCGGCCGACTCGTCGCGGGCGTCCCGTTCGTCCACGTTCTCCGAGGCCGGCCACGGGTGCTCGTCGGTCGTCGGGGTGGTGTGGAAGCCGGCGACGATGCGCGCCCACTCGGCGTCGATGTCCGGTTCGTCGCGGGCTGGCGGCTGCTCCGGAGTGGTCTCGTCGGCGAGTTGGGTCAGGTAGTCCCGTGCGGTGGTCAGGTGCGAACGGTCGACGTAGAGCCGGTCGACCGGCCGGGCCGGAACGGTGGTCGTGCGGGTGACCGGGTTGAGGTCGGCGGAGGGCTGCAGGTAGGCGGCGATCCCGCCAGCGGCCAGCACGTCGAGCAGGTGCTCACCGACGCGCGGATCGACGTCGCCGACGACGGCGTACTCGTTCGCGTCGAGCCCGTTGTCCCGCCGTCCCCGGCGGGCCCCACCCGCTGACACCCGGACATCCCCCTTAACGCGCCTTCCGGCGCGGCCACTTCGCCCCTCGACGCCCGTCCGCACGCCGTGCTCTGAATCGTGACACGTCAGGGCATGGTTCCGGGAGTGCGTTGTGTCGCGTCTTCCAAAGTCACGGCTGCTGCCGCAGGTCACGGCAGGGCTCCTTTGTCCGTTCTTGCGCGACAAGTGCGATCTGTTCTGATGGCGATTCGGGTGGTGCGTGCGGTGGTCGACGGTGACGTACGTGATCCTCTGTCCGTGGCTCAGCACGCCACCGCCGGCCCGGTCGGGCTGATCGGCCGACCGGCCAGGGCGAGCAGGCCGGGGGCGTCGTTGCGCAGCGCGAAGGTGCGTACCTCCGCGCGGATCGTCCGTGCGCCCGCCGGATCGCCGGCGCGGGTCAGCTCCGCCGCCGCGAGCGCGAGCGCCAACAGCCGGTCGCTGACGTCGGGGATCCGCCCGTAGGTCTCGGCGGCGGCCAGGTGCAGCTCGGCGGAGCGTCGGTGGTCACCGTCCGCCGCGGCCAGGGCCGCCGTCACGGTCCGCAGGGCCGCCTCCGACCAGGGCGTGCGGTGCCCGACCCGGCCCAGCATCGTCCGGACCCGCACCGCCGCGTCCCGACCGCTCAGCGCTGCGGCGTACGCGGCAGCGGCGATCCACTCGCCGCTGGCCAGGGCCGGCACCGCCGACCAGCGTCCGTCCAGCTCCTCGATCAGCTTCGCCGCCTCGTCGTCGCGCCCCTGCAACGCTCGACACAACGCGGCCATGCTCAGCATCGTCCAGAGCAGCCGGTGGAACCCGCTGCGCCGCGCGGTGTCCAACGCGTCGGTCAGGTCGTCCGGATCCTCGTCGTCGCGCAGCACCAGCAGACAGCAGCGCAACCCGCGCACCTGCATGTCCCAGCTCCCGGTGGGCGTGTCCACGAATGCCTCCGCCGCCGCGAGGAGCCGGCCGAAGTCGCCGTCGAACCAGGCGCGCATCGCCTCCGCCGAATAACTGGTCGTCAGGGTTTGACCGCTGGCGGTCCGCGCCGGCGCGGCCGAGAGCAGGGCGTCGGACCGCAGCCAGTCGCCCTCCTCCCGGATCGCCCAGGCGAGGTTCTGGGTGGCCCGGGGCAGCGCCAGCAGTTGACCGGCGCGGGCGAACTCGACGATCGCGTGCAGCTCGTCCAGCCCGACCCGGTCCCCGGACTGGTAGCGGGCGGTGGCCGCGGTGATCCGGGCGTTGGTGCGGGTCTCGGTCAGGCCCAACCGCTCGGCGATCTCCGCCGCCGTGTCCGCCGCCGCGACGGCCGGGTCCCGCTCGTAGTTGAGCATGTGCAGCCGGCCCACCTCGGCGTACGCGTCCGCCTTCTGCGGGGTGTCCGGTAGTGGCTCGAACAACTCCACCGCGCGGTCCAGGCAAGCCAACGCGTCGCTGCGGTCGGCCCGCAGCCAGGCGGCTTGGCCGAGCAGCGTCCACGCCCGGGCGGCACAGGCGTTGTCGCCGTGCGACAGCAGCCGGTCGGCGAGCGTGTGCACCTGCTCCGCGCCGCCGCCGGAGAGGAACGCGTTACCGTCCCGGTAGAACGAGATCTCCGTGCTGAGCAGCTCCAACTGGAGTCGGCCCACCGGGTCGCTGTCGTCGGCCAGGCCGAGTGCCCGGCCCGCGTGGCTGGCCGCCGCGTCCAACCCGTGCAGCGCGTACGCCCGTCGGGCCGCCCGGTGCAGCGCCTGCCGCGCCGGGCCGGCGTAGCGCCGCACCTGCATGCCCAGCGAGCGGGCGATCTCGTGCGCCGCCCAGCGGTGGTGGGCGAGCACCTCGGCCAGGTCCGTGTCGCGGGAGTGCGACAGCGCGTCGAGCCAGTCGGCGGCCCGTTCGTGCCGGGCCACCCGTTCGGTGCGCGGCAACCGCTGGTAGCAGACGTCGCGGACCAGCACGTGGCGGAACCGGAACTCCGCCTGCCCGGCCATCGTCGACGCGGCCTGCTCGTGCACGAAGTCGCGCTGTTCGAGTCGGCGCAGCGACCGCTCGACCGACTCGACCTGTTGCCCGAGCGCGGCGGCGACCGCGCCGGGCCAGAACTGCACCCCGACCACCGATGCGGCCAGCAGCACCGCGCGGTCGTTGGCGTCCAGCAGGTCCACCCGGTTGGCGATCACCGCGTGCACGCTCTCCGGCATGGTCAGCTCAAGCTGCTTGTCCAGCGACCACCCCCGCCCCGACTGACGCAGCGCCCCCTGCTCGATCAGCATCCGGACGTACTCGTGCGCGTAGAGCGGGTTGCCGCCGGCCACCTCGATCAGCGGGGTCAGCATGTCGGCGGAGAAGGCCGCCTGGCCGAACAGGTGCGCGTACAGGGCGGCGATGCCGGTGTCGCGCAGTGGCGGCAGGGTGATGGTCACCGAGCCGGTGATCGTCCCGGCCCAGCTCGGGTCCCTGTCGACCAGCTCCGGGCGGGCGGTGCAGAGCAGCAGCAGCGGCACGTCGCGGGCCGCGGCCCCGAGCAGCTCCACGAAACGCAGCATCGCGTCGTCGGCCCAGTGCAGGTCCTCGAAGACCAGCACTGTGGGACGCCGGGTGGCCAGCGCCAGCAGGAAGCGACGCCACGCCGACTCCGCCTCCTCGGCCGGCAGCGGTGTGCCGGGCAGCCCGACCAGCGGGCGCAGCGCGTCCACCACCCGGTCCCGTTCGCCCGGGCCGATCAGCTCGCCCACGGCGGCGGCCAACCGCTGCGCGGCGCTGCCCGCCGGGTCGGTGTCGAGGATGCCGGCCTCGGACTTCACGATGTCGGCGAGCGCCGCGAAGGTGACGTTCTCCCCGAACGGCGGGCAGCGCCCGGTGCGCCAGGTCAGCGGCTCGTCGACCAGCCGGCCGGTGTGCCGGTAGAGCTCCCGCAGCAGGCGGCTCTTGCCGATGCCGGCCCGGCCGAAGATGGTGACCACCTGCGGTCGCCGGTCGCGCAGCGACCGGTGCAGGGCGTTGACGAGCATCCCCAGCTCGTGTTCCCGGTCGACCAGCGGTGTGGTGTCCGGCTCCCGGTCGGTGGGTTGGCGACGCAGCGGGGACAGCGCGAGCCACACCTCGGTCGGTGACGACCGCCCGCGCAGGGTGACCGGGGGCTGCTCCTCGTAGCGGATCGCGTCCTTGGTGAGCGCGTGGGTGGTGCCGCAGACCAGCACCCCTCCGGGTGGCGCGACCGACTGCATCCGGGAGGCGGTGTTGACCACGTCGCCGGCCACGATGGCCTGCCCGCCGTCGCGCGCGGCGGCCACGTCGACAAGCGCCTCGCCGGTGGCCACCCCGACCCGGAACCGCAACTCGGTGCTGCCGGTCGGCGCGAACCGGGTGAGCACCCGTTGCAGCTCCAGACCGGCCCGCACGCAGCGCAGCGCGTCGGTCTCGGTGGCGATCGGGGCACCGAAGAGCGCCATCACCGCGTCCCCGATGTACTTCTCCACCACCCCGCCGTACTGACCGACCACCCGACGGGCGGCGGAGAAGAACCCGGTCTGCATCCCACGGACCTGCTCCGGGTCGGCGCGCTCGACGTACGGCGTGAAGTCGATCAGGTCCACGAAGAGCACGCTCACCCGGCGGCGGTCCTCCTGCGGGGTGACCACGGCCGGTCGGTCCGCGCCCGGTCGGGGCGACCCGCAGGACGTGCAGAACGTGACGTCCGAGGCGAGGGGGCGCAGGCAGTGCGGGCACACCGCGCCCAGCTCGGCGCCGCAGCCGCCGCAGAAGCGGTCCCCGTCGGCGGCCGTGCGTCCACAGCGTCCACACTGCGCGGCGATGACATCCCCCCAGAGGTCAACGGGTCGACGCCGATGGCGCGTCCCCTGACCGGGATTATCGCCCCCGTCGGCCGCTGTCAGGTACCGGCCTGTTGGCTTGTGGACAGTCACCGAGGGTGCTGACCGACTAGATTCAGGCGGCCAGATATCGATCAGGGACCAGAGGGGGACAGGTCAATGGTGTACGTCAAGCTGGAGAGCGACTGGACCGACGGCAACGGGGTCAGCCACTCCGCAGGTGACTCGGTGGACGTCGACGCCGCCACGCTCGCCACGCTGCAGGCCGAGGGGATCGTCAGCGAGCAGTCCCACGGCCCGGGTGGCGACGGCAAGGGCCCGGACAAGTGGGCCGGGCCGGGCAGCTCCGGGGTGTGACCCCACGCTGATGACGCCGAACGGCCGGGTCTCCCACGGGTGACCCGGCCGTTTCGTGCTGCTCGTGAGGTGTCAGCGGTCGTTCATGCCGGCGCGGCGACGCAACGCGGCCACATCGGTCACCACGATCCGGCGGCCCTCCGTACGCAGCCAGCCGCGGCTGGCGAACGAGCCGATCGCCTGGTTGACGCTCTGCCGGGAACCGCCGGCCATCTCGGCCAGCTGACTCTGGTTGAGCTCGATCGTGATCATCGGTGCCTGGCTCTCGCCGGCCAACCGGACCAGCGTCTTGGCCACCCGACCGGGCAGGTCGAGGAAGACGTGGTCGGCGTTCTGCTCGGTGAGCCGGCGGATCAGCCCGCCCAGCGAGCGCATCACCGCGTCGAGGATGCGAGGGTTGGAGTGCACCAACTCCATGAACGCGCCCCGGGAGAGCGCCAGCGCGGCGCAGTCCTCAATGGCCTCCGCCGAGGCGGACCGGGTGGACGCGTCGAGCAGGGAAACCTCGCCGAGCACGTCCGGTGGTCGGATGACCGACAAGACGGCCCGCTCGCCGGTGGGCGCGGTCCGAAAGACGGCCACCGCGCCGCGGCGCAGCACGATCAGTGATTCGCCGGGGTCGTTCTCCACGAAGAGCAGTTGGCCTTTGCGGTAGGTGCGTGGGACGGCGGCGGCGATGACACGCTGCCGTACCTCAGGCTCCAACCCGGCGAACATCTCGACACCCGTGAGCGCGTCACCCGGCTCCGGCAGGCGCATCTCCACGGCCCAACCCCTCCCCGGTCATGGACCACAAACTCGCTCACCGGGTGAACCTGATGGCCCTGACAAGGTGAACTGACACCGATTCGGCGTCCGGTAGCGGTACACATCAGATCATGACGGTCCGGTCGCTTGCTGTACACCCCTCGAAGCACTTCCGTGACCGTCGCGAGCTGCGGCGTACCCGTTTTGGAGCTGCCGGTCCGGCCTCGGCGCCCGCGTGACCGCCAGCGCCGGGGCGGACCCCCGCCGGACGCGGCCCCGCGGCAGTGGGCGAGGATGGCCGGAATGGTCTACCGCTACTTCTACGACTGCGAGTTCATCGAGGACGGCACCACCGTCGACCTCGTCTCGATCGGTGTCGTCGACGAGTACGGCCGCGAGTTCTACGCGGTCTCCACCGAGTTCGACGACTCCCGCGCCGTGCCCTGGGTCCGGCGCAACGTGCTGGACAAGCTGCCCTCCCCGGCGGACCGGGCCTGGCGGTCGCGCGAGCGCATCCGCGACGACCTGTACGACTTCCTGGTCGAACCGATTCGGGACCGGCCGGGCGAGCAGTTGGAGCTGTGGGCCTGGTTCGCCGCGTACGACCATGTGGTGCTCGCGCAGCTCTGGGGTGCGATGCCGGCGCTGCCCCGGGAGATCCCCCGCTACACCAAGGAGCTGCGGCAGCTCTGGGACGACCGTGGCCGTCCGGCCCTGCCCGAGGCGGACGCGGCCCGGCATGACGCTCTCGTCGACGCCCGGCACAATCTGGCCCGCTGGCGGGCGATGACGACCCGCTGAACGCCGGTCGTACCGTCGTAGGTTTGACCGGTTCTGTCCCGGGCATCGGTTCGACGAATCGAAGCGGAGGAGAGTGCCATGAGCAACGAGCCGACCAACGCCGTCGAGGCCCGCGCCCGGGTCACCGAGCTGGCCCGGGCCGCGCGGATCTGCATGCTCACCACGATCGCCCTGGACGGGCGACAGGTGAGCCGGCCGATGGGGCTCCAGGAGGCCGAGTTCGACGGCGACCTCTGGTTCTTCGCAGACGCCGACTCGGCCAAGATCCGTCAGATCCGGGTGAACCCGGAGGTCAACGTCGCCTTCTCCGACCAGAAGCACAACGCCTGGGTGTCGATCTCCGGGACCGCCACCGAGGGGTTCGACCGGGCCCGGGCCGAGCAGCTGTGGAACCCGCTGCTCAAGGCGTGGTTTCCCGACGGGCTGGAGACCCCCGGTCTCACGTTGATCAAGGTGCACGCCAGCTCGGCCGAGTACTGGGACTCGCCGAGCAGCACCGTGGTCAATCTCTTCGGCTACGCGAAGGCGGCGGTCACCGGCCAGCCGCCGAACGCCGGGGAGAACCACGAGGTGACCTTCTGAGCCGCGTTGCCCCGGGGCGCGCTGTCGTCGCACCGGCACGCCGACTACAGTTCGCAGTGACGGCCCGCCCCGGGCCGGCAACGGCGCCGATGGTCTGACCTGACACATACCCTGGGGCATATCGGGCTTTACCTGATGCTCCAGGAGGATGACGGATCATGCGTATCGGCGTGCTCACCGGCGGCGGCGACTGCCCAGGTCTCAACGCGGTCATCCGGGCGGTGGTCCGCAAGGGTGTCGCCACGTACGGTCACGAGTTCGTGGGCTTCCGGGACGGCTGGAAGGGCCCCCTGGAGGGTCTGTCCCGCCCCCTGGACATCGCGGACGTCCGCGGCATCCTGCCCCGCGGCGGCACCATCCTCGGCTCGTCCCGGACCAACCCGTTCAAGATCGAGAACGGCGTCGAGCGGATCAAGGACAACCTTGCCGCCCAGGGCGTGGACGCGCTCATCGCGATCGGCGGCGAGGACACCCTCGGCGTGGCCACCAAGCTCTACGAGCTGGGCGTGCACGTGGTCGGCGTGCCGAAGACCATCGACAACGACCTCGGTGCCACCGACTACACCTTCGGCTTCGACACCGCTGTCAACATCGCGATGGAGGCCATCGACCGCCTGCACACCACCGCGGAGAGCCACCACCGCACCCTGGTCGTCGAGGTGATGGGCCGGCACGCCGGCTGGATCGCCCTGCACGCCGGTCTGGCCGGCGGCGCCAACGTGATCCTGCTGCCCGAGCGGCAGTTCGACGTGGAGCAGGTGGCCGGCTACGTCGAGAAGCGCTTCCAGCACCAGTACGCCCCCATCGTGGTCGTCGCCGAGGGCGCACAGCCGCTGGACGGCCAGATGGTCCTCGCCAACCAGGAACTGGACTCGTTCGGTCACGTCCGCCTCGGCGGCATCGGCCAGTGGCTCGCCGAGCAGCTGGAGGCCAAGACCGGCAAGGAGGCCCGCACCGTGGTGCTGGGCCACATCCAGCGCGGTGGCACCCCGACCGCCTTCGACCGGGTGCTCGCCACCCGCCTCGGCCTGCAGGCCATCGACGCGGTCAACGACGGCGACTGGGGCAAGATGGTCGCGATGCAGAGCACCGACATCGTCCGGGTGCCCCTCGCCGAGGCCACCCGCGAGCTGAAGACCGTGCCGCTGGAGCGGTACGCCGAGGCTGAGGTGTTCTTCGGTAGCTGATCGACGGTAGGCGGCGCGGCGGGCCTGCGGGTCCGTCGCGCCGCGACCCGATGCGGCGCGGCAGACCTGCGGATCCGCCGTGCCGCGACCCGACGCGAGAGGGGTACGGCCGAGATGTCAGCCGGGGTGCACACGGTCGCGGTGATCGGCGCGGGCAAGATCGGTGAGCTGATGCTCTCCGGGCTGCTGCGCTCGGGATGGCCGGTGGACCGGCTGCTGGCAACCGCCCGCAGACCGGCCCGCGCCGAGGAGCTGACCGCCCGCTACGGCGTACGGGTCGTCGACAACCTCACGGCGGTGGACGAGGCAGCGGTGCTCGCGGTCTCGGTGAAGCCACAGGACGCCGCCGCGCTGCTCGACGAGATCGGCCCCAAGGTGCCGGCCGACAAGCTCGTCATCTCGCTCTGCGCCGGCCTGCCCACCAGCTTCTTCAACCGTCGGCTGCCCGACGGCACCCCCGTGGTCCGCGTGATGACCAACACCCCGGCCCTGGTCGACGAGGCGATGACCGCGATCTCGGCCGGCGCGTACGCCACCGGGGCGCACCTGGCGTTGGCCGAGGAGATGTTCAAGCCCCTCGGCCAGACGATCCGGGTGCCCGAGTCGCAGCAGGACGCGGTCACCGCGCTCTCCGGCTCCGGCCCGGCCTACTTCTACCTGCTGGTCGAGGCCATGATCGACGCCGGCATCCTGCTCGGCCTGCCCCGGCAGGTCGCCCACGAGCTGATCGTGCAGACCGCGATCGGTTCCGCGGTGATGCTGCGCGACTCGGGCGAGCACCCGGTCAAGCTGCGCGAGGCGGTCACCTCACCGGCCGGCACCACCATCTCCGCGATCCGCGAGTTGGAGAAGCACGGCGTACGCGCCGCGATGCTCGCCGCACTGGAAGCTGCCCGCGATCGTGCCCGCGAGCTGGCGGCACAGGCCGACTGAGCATTCCGGGCCCGTCCGGGAGCCGGGCGTGGCGCATACTGGCGCGGTGTTCACACTTGCCCAGGCCCGGCACCTGGTGGCCACCCTCCAGCCGCGCGTCAACGAGCTGATCCGGGTCCGGGCCGACCTGGCCGAGCTGCGCGCCGACCTGGCCGACCACGGCGTCAGCGCGCTCGGCGGGCTGGCCGAGGTCAAGGGGCTGGAGGCCCGGCTGCACGCCGTCGTCGACGAGCTGCACCAGCACGACATCCAGGTCAAGGGCATCGCTCCGGTGCTGCTCGACTTCCCCGGCGAGCGCGCCGGCCGCGCCGTGCTCTGGTGCTGGCTGGAGGGCGACTCCGACGTGCGCTGGTACCACCGGGCCGAGTGCGGCTTCGCTGGCCGCCGCCCCCTCTGACCCACCCCGTCCCGTCCCGCCTCGCGCTTGATCGACTCGGGACCCTGAAAGCCGGGGTGTCGGGGTGGAGTGGACACCCCGATCTCCTTGAACCCGAGTCGATCAAGCTTCGGTCACCGCGAAAACCACGATGTTGTCCCGGTAGTGCCTGCTGCGCCGGTCGAAGTCACCTCCGCAGGTGACCAGCCGCAGCTCCGCGCCGGGCGTCGGCCCGTAGACCGCGGCGGTCGGGAACTGGTCCTTGCGCGCACGGATCGACCCGGTCACCCGGAACGACAGCCGTTGCCCGCCGCGCCACACGTCGACCCGGTCGCCGGGCCGCAGTTCGTCGAGCCGGGCGAAGACCGCCGGGCCGCGCCGCGAGTCCAGATGGCCGGCGAGTACGGCGGGGCCGGTGTCGCCGGGGGCCGGGCCGCCGCCGTACCAGCCGGCGGTGTCGAAGTCGGTTGGCGGGACAAGTGCACCGCTGCGGTCGAGGCCCAGCACCGTGAGCGTGGAGTCGACGCCGATGCGCGGTACGCGTACCCGCGTGGGTGGACCCTGTGCCGTGGGCGCGGCGGCCACCGACGGGCAGTCGTCGGTGCAGCCGGGGTGCCAGGTCGCGGCCGGGGGCGCCGGGCCGGTGGTGGCCAGCCCGACCCCGGTGCCGGCGGCCAGGCAGACCGCCGCGCCGGCCGCGACCAGCCCGACCAGCGGCACCCGGCGGTCGCGGTGCCGCCGGATCGACGGGTCGGGCCCGGTGGTCACCAGGTGGTGCGCCGCCGCCGGCGCCACATCAGCAGGACCACCGCGACGGCCGCCGCGGCCAACCCGCCGGCCACCAGGGGGTACGCCCCGAGGCCGGTCCTGGCGGTGCCGCCAGCGCCGGTGTCCACCCCGCCGGCGGGAACGACGGTGCCGCCCTCGGCGTCGCGGCGCAGCTCGGCGGTCAGCCCGCCCTGCTTCGCGTCGAGCACCAGCAGTGAGTAGACCGCCCCGCCGACGAGCCGCACCTCGGCGTCGGTGCTCGGCCCACCGGCACCCGTCAGCCGCAGGCGCCAACTGCCCGGGTCGACCTGCTGGTATGCGGTCGTGGTCGCGAACTGCACACCGTCGGCGATCATCGGGCCGTCGGCGGCGGCCACGTCCAGCACGGGGGTACGCACGGAAGCCTGCACGACGCGCACCTTGGCGCGGCCCTGCGTGGGGGCGCTGAGGTCGTCGTTGAGCACCCGCAGCCCCAGGTCCGCGTGTCGGCCGACACCGGCCACCGTGTACGCGTCGCCGCTGGCCACCGCGACCTCGGTGGTGAGCACCGGGGGATCGCTGGCGGGGGCGCCGGCCTCGCGCATCGCCACCGCGTACCGCCCGGGTGCGAGTTCCAGGTAGTCGGAGACCACGCCGTAGCCGACCCCGGGGAAGACCCGGGGTTTCGTGGAGTCCGGCGCGGCCAGGTAGACGTCGACGGCGGGGGTGTCGGGGGAGAGGTGGGCCAGCCGGACGTAGCCGACGGTGCCCGTGCCGGTCGCGGCACCGGCGGGAACCGGGACGCCGGTGGCAGCGAGAGCGGTGGTGATCAGGAGCGCGCCGGAGCCGGCCAACAGCCGGCGGGGAAGGGTACGGAGCGTGTACATGTCGCCTCCGGAAGCACTTTCGGTGAGCGGGCGGCAACCCAGAGAACAGGGTCCCGTGCGCGGGACTGCAACGCAAGTTGCGACGAGATGTTTCTCGACGTGTCCCCGTCGCTGTCCCGCCGCCGCCCCCGCCCCGCACCCCCGCGCACGATCCGCGCAACTTGGGCGAAACTGCTGCCTCGTTCCGTGCTGAGGCAGCAACTTCCCCGAACCTGCGCGGATCTTGGCTCTTCGACGTGGGCGCGCGGGGGGCGACCTGTCGTCACCCCTCTCGGACAGCGAGGAGGCCCAACAGGTCGGGGACTCCTCCTGGGCCTGCCTCGGCGACCCGGAGCAGCCGGAGACCAGCCGCCACTGTCGCGTTGACCAGGTCGGCGAGAGGGAGGTGCCAGGCGCCGACCCGTACCCGGACGCCGCTGGTGTTCCAACTGTCGAAGCTGCGCGACCGGTCGGCGTATCGCCCGTCGACGATGACGCTCGGATGCCGACCCCAGTCGGCGAACGCGCCCACGAAGCACGGGTGCACGCCCACGTGCACGAAGCGACCGCCGGGGCGCAGCACCCGGGCGACCTCGCGCAGCATGGCCGGGTAGTCGGGCATGTCGGTGCTGGCCAGCACGCACATCGCGGCTGGCAGCGACGCGTCGACGAACGGCAGGGCGGTCGCGTCGCCCCGCGTCACCGGCAACCGCCCGCTCGCGTGCCGCAACTGCCCTCCGGACAGGTCCACGCCCATCGGCGTCCAACCCAGACCTGCGGGTACGGTCGCGTGCGCACCGGTGCCGCAGCAGACGTCGAGGCAGACACCGTCGCCTGGGCCGAGCAGGTCCTCCACTGTGGCGTGCACCCGGCGGAGATAGTCACCCCCGCCCGAGATGAAGCCCTCGTACCAGTCCGCGTGGGCGTCGTACGCCGGTGTGCTCGTCGTTCCCATCCGTCGATGCTAGGAATCGGAGACGCCCACGCCGTGCCCGTTCTTCCACGGGCAGACGTGCCGGCGTCTGCCACACGGGCCGCCGCGGACGGGCGTGCTCCCTTATCCTCGATCGATGCGGGATCGCCGGGTGGCGCTGGTGTGGACGGCCTTCGTCGTCGTCGCGCTGGTGTCCTGCGTGCTCGTGCTGCGCCGCGATGACCGCCTCTCGGACCTGCACATCTACTACGGTGCACTGTCCGATCTGCACGCCGGTCGCCCCCTGTACGAGTTCAAGGCGGCCAACGGTGGGCCATTCACGTACCCGCCGTTCGCGGCACTCGTGCTGGGTCCGATCACCGCCGTGAGTGAGGGCGTACTCCAGGGGATCTGGCTGGTGGCGACGTGCGCGGCGGTCGTCGCCGTCGCCGGTGCTGTCGGTGTCGCGCTGACCACCCGGCAGTCCCGGCGACCGCTCGTGGTGGCGGTGGCCGCCACGGTGCTGATGCTGTCCGCGCCGGTGCAGAGCAACCTGCGCTTCGGTCAGGTCAGCATCTTCATCGTGCTGATGGCCCTGCTCGACGGGATGGGCGTCGTCCCGCCTCGGCTGCGCGGGATGTTGGTGGGGGTCGCCGCGGCGATCAAGCTGACGCCGCTGCTGTTCGTGGTCTACTTCGTCGCCACGGGCCGCTATCGCGACGCCGGGCGCGCGGTGGCGACCTTCCTGGCCTGCGCGGCTCTCGCAGCGGTGGTGTTGCCGGGGGAGAGCTGGACGTACTGGACCGAGGCCGTGCGGCAGACCTCGCGGATCGGCAACCTCGCCTCGCTGGGCAATCAGTCAGTGCACGGGATGTTGCTGCGCGTCGGCGTCGACGAGGCGACACTGCCCCTGCTCTGGGCCGGTCTGGTGGCGCTCGTGTGCGCGGCGGCGCTGCTGCGGGCCCGGCAGTTGACGGTGGAGGGCCGCCCGGGGCACGCGGCCGTGCTGGTCGGCTGCGCGACCGTCGCCGCGTCCCCGGTGTCCTGGACCCACCACCAGGTGTGGCCGGTGCTCGCCGCGATGCTGCTGATCGGCGCGTCCGGCGTCGCCCAGCGCGCCGCCGGCGTGGCGCTGCTCGCCGCCATGGTCGTCTCGTTGGGTGCGGTCCTCAGCCCGGTGTCGGCACGGCCGGGCGTGCAGTTCCTCTTCGAGAACGCCCGCGCGATCGGGGTGTGCCTGCTGTGCCTGGTCGGCTTCGGCGGCGTCGCGGTCGCCGCCACCCGAACGGCTCGCCGGCCTGCCGGCGGGCGGGGTTGGCTGCGGGTGGGTGTCACGGCAACGGTGGCGGTCGCGTTCTTCGCCGTGCAGCCGCTGCCCGCCGGGGCGGACCCCACCTTCAAGGCGTACGCCCTCGATGACGTGGTCAACCCGCGATACTTCTTCGTGTGCCGTGGTCCGGTCGAGTGTGCCGCCTACGGCACCGACGCGCCGGTCACCTTCGGCACCCGCGCCGAGAAGACCAAGGTTCGGGTCAACGGCGTGGTCTCCCCGCAGGTGACACGCCTGGAATACTTCTCCGCGCCCGGCGGGGCGCCCCGGGCCATCCCGCTGCTCGACGCGTACCCGGGTAGCCGGACGTTCTCGTTCCGCTCGGCGAACATGGCGCAGGGGCGGCTCGTCGCGTACGCCTCGGACGGTCAGCCGATCGCCAGCTACGACGAGGAACTCGCCGCCGCCCTCCGTGCGACCACCCGGTAGGTGATCGGGGAGGGCGGCGGCGTAGCTCAGCGGGTCGCGGCGGCCAGGGCAGCGCGCAGCTTCTCGGCGTCACCCGGTGCCGGGTGCTCCCAGTCTGTCGGCGTGGCGGAGTAGAGCACGCCGTACGCCGGGGTGTCCGGCTGGTAGCGCCACCCCTCGGCCAACGGGCCCACGTCCACCGCGTCGTAGCCGATCCGGTCCAGGAAGGCGGTCACCTCGGCCTTCGCGGCGGCGTCGTCGCCGGCGATGGCGATGGCGCTGCGGTCGGCCGCACCGGACGGGCGGGGAAGCTCGGCCAGGCCCTTGTAGTAGATGTTGTTGAAGACCTTGACCACCCGTGAGTCCGGCAGGTGCCGCTGGAGCAGTTCGCTGCTGGTGGTCTCGCCCGAATCCAGCTCCGGGAAGGCCCCGTCGCGCTGCGGGTAGTAGTTGTTGGTGTCGATGACGACCTTGCCGGCCAGCGGCTCGACGGGCACGGCGCGGTACGCCTTCAGCGGCACGGTGACCACCACCAGGTCGCCGACCTGCGCCGCGTCCTGTGCCGTGCCGGCGCTGGCGTGCTGGCCCAGCTCGTCGACGAGGTCCTTCAGCGTCTCCGGGCCCCGCGAGTTGCTCAGCACCACGTCGTAGCCGGCGTCCACCGCCAGCCGGGCCAGGGTGCCGCCGATGTTGCCACTGCCGATCAGTCCCACAGTTGTCATGATTGATCCAACTCCGTCCACCCGCGAGGCATTCCGGTTGCCCGGTGTCGATCGGCTGCGCAGACTGCCGGGCATGCGCTGTCTCGTCGAGGACCTCGCGACCTTCGCCGTCACGGCGGGCGCCTGGCTGCGCCGCGAGCCCGTCCTGCACAACGTACTGCTCACGCTCGTCGCTGACCGGCTCTCCGGTGACGTGCCACTCTCCGGTGACGAGCGGTTCGTGCGGGTGGTCGACGGCGGTGAGACGGTGGGCGCGATGGTGTGGACTCCGCCGCGCGGGCCGTTGCTCGCCGCGATGCCGGTCGCGGCCGCGCGAACGCTGGCCGAGCACCTCGTCGGGGCGGCGCCGCCGCTGGTCGAGGTGCACGGCCCGGTTCCGGCCGTGGCGGAGTTCGCGCAGCGGTACGCCGAATGCGCCAACCTGTGGCCGTACGCGGCACCGCGCAGCGGATCTTTGCGCTGGACGCGGTCCGGCTGCCAACCGGTGTGCCCGGACATGCCCGACCGGCGACCGCGGCGGACCGCGACCTGCTGGTGTCCTGGGCGGTCGCGTTCGCCGTGGAGACCTCACCCGGCCGTCGACCCGTGGACCTGTCCGGGCAGGTGGACGCCCGGCTTCGGCACGGCCTGCTCTGGCTCTGGGAGTGGACCGGCAGGCCGGTCTCGACGGCCTGGTTGAGTCGACCGGTCGCCGAGGTGGTCCGGGTCAGCGGGGTCTTCACGCCACCAGAGGAACGAGGGCGCGGCTTCGCCAGTGGCTGCGTCGCGCACGTCAGCCGGTACGCGCTCGACGCCGGCGCGACGACCTGCACCCTCTACACCGATCTGGCGAACCCGACCAGCAATCACATCTACCAGGCCCTGGGCTACCGGCGCGTGGCGGAAGCAGCCCAGTGGTGCTTCGCGCCGCCCTCAGAGGTGTTGATCAAGAGGTTTGCGTCGGAAAATGACCCCGGGTTGACGCAAACCTCTTGATCACCCCCGTCAGGCGGGGAGGACCTTGTCGATGGCGGCACCCAGCTCGTCGGCACCGGGCTCGACGGTGGGGGCGAAGCGGGCGGCGACCGTGCCGTCCGGGGCCACCAGGAACTTCTCGAAGTTCCACCGGACGTCCCCGGTGTGCCCGTCGGCGTCCGGGGTGTCCACCAGCGCGGCGTAGAGCGGGTGCCGGTCGGGCCCGTTGACGTCGACCTTCTCGGTCAGCGGGAAGGTCACCCCGTAGTTGACCTGGCAGAAGTCGCTGATCTCGGCGGCGCTGCCCGGCTCCTGCCCGGCGAACTGGTTGCACGGCACGCCGAGCACCACCAGGCCACGGTCGGCGTAGGTGTCCGCGAGCGTCTGGAGGCCGGCGTACTGCGGGGTGAGGCCGCAGCGGGAGGCCACGTTGACGACCAGCAACGCCTTGCCGCGGTAGCGGGCCAGGTCGGCGGGTCCACCGTTGAGGGCGTCGATCGGGATGTCGAAGACGGTCATGGGCCGAGGTTACGCGCCGGGCGCCGAGCGGGCGGGGGGCGGGCCCGACGGGTGAACTCCATGCACCAGGGGAAATCGAAACATGCACATCTTGACGAAGTGATGACGCCGTGAGTACCGTCTCACCATCGCTTTTGGAAAGTTTCCTAACAGTTCGGGAGACGCCTCATGAAAAGATCGCTCCGCCGGGCCCTCTGGGCCGGTGCCGTGGTCGCCGTGACCGTCGCTGCGGTACCGGTGACGACTGCCTTCGGCGCCGGCACGGTCACCACCACGTTCACCAGGGCACAGGACTGGGGGACCGGTCACGAGACGAGGGTGACCGTCACCAACGGATCAAGTGCCGCCATCAGCACCTGGCGCATCGAGTTCGACCTGCCGTCGGGCACCACCATCAGCAGCGCCTGGGACGCCGACGTCACCAGCAGCGGCAACCACTACGTCGCGGTCAAGAAGAGCTGGGCCGGCGGCATCGCGCCCGGTGCCTCGTTCAGCTGGGGCTACAACGGCACCGGCGCCTACAAGGCGCCGCTGAACTGCACCATCAACGGTGCCGCGTGCGGCGGCGGAACGCCCCCGCCGACCACCACGCCCCCGACCACCACGCCGCCGACCACGACGCCACCCACCACGCCCCCGCCCACCACGCCGCCGCCGACCACGCCGCCTCCCGGTGGCAAGAAGGTCGTCGGCTACTTCGCCGAGTGGGGCGTCTACGGGCGCAACTACCACGTGAAGAACATCCAGACCAGCGGCTCCGCCGCCAAGCTGACCCACATTCTGTACGCCTTCGGCAACACCACCGGTGGTCGCTGCTCCATCGGCGACAGCTACGCCGACTACGAGAAGGCGTACACGGCGGCGGACAGCGTGGACGGCGTCGCCGACACCTGGGACCAGCCGCTGCGGGGCAGCTTCAACCAGCTGCGCAAGCTCAAGCAGATGAACCCGCACCTCAAGGTGATCTGGTCGTTCGGCGGCTGGACCTGGTCCGGCGGCTTCACCCAGGCCGCACAGAACCCGGCCGCGTTCGCCGAGAGCTGCCACAACCTGGTCGAGGACCCGCGCTGGGCGGACGTCTTCGACGGCATCGACGTCGACTGGGAGTACCCGAACGCCTGCGGTCTGACCTGTGACACCAGCGGCCCGAACGCGTTCAAGAACGTGATCAGCGCGCTGCGGTCGAAGTTCGGGTCCAGCGCTCTGGTCACCGCCGCCATCACCGCGGACGGCAGCAACGGCGGCAAGATCGACGCCACCGACTACGCCGGGGCCATCGGCAACCTCAACTGGCTGATGCCGATGACCTACGACTACTTCGGGGCGTTCGCCGCGCAGGGTCCGACGGCACCGCACTCCCCGCTCACCTCGTACACCGGCATCCCGCAGCAGGGCTTCAACTCCGACGCGGCGATCCAGAAGCTCAAGAGCAAGGGCGTCCCGGCCAACAAGCTGCTGCTCGGCATCGGCTTCTACGGTCGCGGCTGGACCGGCGTCACCCAGGCCGCACCGGGTGGCAGCGCCACCGGAGCGGCACCGGGCACCTACGAGGCGGGCATCGAGGACTACAAGGTCCTCAAGAACACCTGCCCGACCACCGGCACGATCGCCGGCACCGCATACGCCAAGTGCGGCAGCAACTGGTGGAGCTACGACACCCCGTCGACCATCAACGGCAAGATGACGTACGCGAACAACCAGGGCCTCGGTGGCGCGTTCTTCTGGGAGCTCTCCGGTGACACCAGCAACGGCGAGCTCATCGGCGCCATCAAGGGCGGTCTCGGCTGAGCCGATGCCGGCGCAACACCCACACGGCGGGGAGGGGCCCGCACCGTCCCTCCCCGCCCGTGACACCACGGCCCGGCCGGCGTTCAGCGTCGGCCGGGCCGCCGTCATTGGGCTGACCCAGCTCGATGTGGCAGACTCGCGGCTCGGCACGTCTCGATCTCGATGGCACCGGCGACGGAGGTGGTCATGCGCCCGACCCACCGCAGGCTGGCGGCAACCGCCGCCGGGCTGGTGCTGCTGCCGGTCGCCCTGGTCGGCTGCGGGATCGGCGGCGGCGACACCAAGGCCGAGCCCACGCCCAAGCCCGCGCGGGCCCCCGCCGAGGAGGCCGCCGCCCGCTCCCGCGAGCGCGTGCAGGCGTACCTCGACGCGATGACCGCGAAGGACGTCGCCGCCGGCCGCAGCCAGCTCTGCGCTCTCCTGCACGACGGCTTCGACCTGGGTGCCACCGGGCCCAACGGTGACTTCGCCGACCACTTCCAGGTGCCGGAGGCGGCCATCACGGACATCCGGTCCGGTCCGCTCGGGCAGGAGGTCAGCGTCTCGGTCTCGGTCACCGCCGGCAAGCGCACCGTCACCCGTCCGCTGGTGTTCACCGTGACCCGCGACGGCAGCGACTGGTGCATCGCCGGAGAGGCGCCCACCGGCCCGCCGGGTGCCAAAGCGCCACCGACCGGCGTCGCCCCCACCCCCGCGTCCTGACCGGCGCCGGGCGGGTTGATCTCCCATCTGCCGGAACCGTCCCCCTCGCCGCCCGGTCACCCCGACGGTCGCCGTACGCTTTCTGTCATGCGCCATGAGTGGCATCAGCTGAGCCATCCCGCGGTGAGCAGCCCGGGCCTGCAGACCAGCCGACCGACCGTCGACTCCGCCGAGGACGCCGCGCTCGGGCTGGACCGATGGCGGGATCTGCCCCGCGAGCAGGTCCCACCATGGTCCGACCCGGCCGCCGTCGCGGCGGTCTGCAAGGTCCTCGACACCGTGCCGTCGGTCGTCGCGCCCTACGAGGTGGACCAGCTCCGGCAGAAGCTCGCCCTGGTCTGCGAGGGCAAGGCGTTCCTGCTCCAGGGCGGTGACTGCGCCGAGACGTTCGTCGACAACACCGAGAGCCACCTGCTGGCCAACGCCCGCACACTGCTCCAGATGGCGATCGTGCTCACCTACGGCGCGTCCCTGCCGGTGGTCAAGGTCGCCCGGGTGGCCGGGCAGTACACCAAGCCCCGCTCGCTGCCCACCGACGCGCGCGGCCTGCCCGCGTACCGCGGCGACATGATCAATTCGCTGGAGGCCGACCCGGCCGCGCGGGTCGCCGACCCGCAGCGCATGATCCGGGCGTACGCCAACTCGGCGGCGGCTATGAACATGCTCCGGGCGTACCTCGCCGGTGGGCTCGCCGACCTGCACGCGGTGCACGACTGGAACAAGGGCTTCGTGAAGAACTCCCCGGCGGGGGAGCGCTACGAGGCGATCGCTCGGGAGATCGACCGGGCGCTGGCGTTCATCCGGGCCTGCGGGATGACCGACGACGAGGCCCTGCGTACTGTCACGCTCTACTGCTCCCACGAGGCTCTGGCCCTGGAGTACGACCGGGCGCTCACCCGGGTCTCCGACCGTCGGGCATACGGGCTCTCCGGGCACTTCCTCTGGATCGGCGAGCGCACCCGGCAGATCAGTGGTGCGCACATCGACTTCATTTCCCGCATCGCCAACCCGATCGGCGTCAAGCTCGGCCCGACCACGTCCCCGGACGAGGCGATCGAGCTGTGCGAGAAGCTCAACCCGGACAACATCCCCGGCCGGCTCACCCTGATCAGCCGGATGGGCAACCACCGGGTACGCGACGCGCTGCCGCCGATCGTCGCCAAGGTCACCGCCGCCGGCGCCAAGGTGGTCTGGCAGTGCGACCCGATGCACGGCAACACGCACGAGTCGTCCAACGGCTACAAGACCCGGCACTTCGACCGCATCGTCGACGAGGTGCTCGGTTACTTCGAGGTGCACCGGGGGCTGGACACCCACCCGGGTGGGCTGCACGTCGAGCTGACCGGTGAGGACGTCACCGAGTGCCTGGGCGGCGCCCAGGGCATCGAGGACCTTGACCTGCCCGACCGGTACGAGACCGCCTGCGACCCGCGACTGAACACCCAGCAGTCGTTGGAGTTGGCGTTCCTCGTAGCGGAGATGCTCCGTGGCTGACGCGAGGAGTGAGCTTGCGAGCCCCGCAGTCGGCAGCCGAAGGGACAACAGTGGCTGACGCGAGGAGTGAGCTTGCGAGCCCCGCAGTCGGCAGCCGAAAGGACAACAGTGGCTGACGCGAGGAGTGAGCTTGCGAGCCCCGCAGTCGGCAGCCGAAGGGATGATCATGGCTGATCTGTTCGTGGACCTGCGTTCCGACACGGTGACCCGGCCCACCGCCGGGATGCGGGAGGCGATGGCCACCGCCGAGGTCGGTGACGACGTCTACGCCGAGGACCCGAGCGTCAATGCGCTGGAGGCCGAGGTCGCCGCGTTGTTCGGGCACGAGGCGGCGCTGTTCGCCCCGAGCGGGTCGATGGCCAATCAGATCGCCCTGCAACTGCTGGTGTCGCCCGGCGACGAGCTGCTCTGCGACGCGGACGCGCACGTGGTCACGTACGAGATTGGCGCCGCGGCCGCGTACGGCGGGATCTCCTCGCGGACCTGGCCTGCGGTGGGCGCGGACATCGACCCGGAGGTGGTGGCCGGGATGATCCGGCCGGACGGCTACTTCGCCGTTCCGACCCGCGCGATCGCCGTCGAGCAGACCCACAACCGGGGCGGTGGCGGCGTGATTCCGCTGGCCACCCTGCGGGATCTGCGGGGGGTTGCCGACGACGCGGATGTCGCGTTGCACTGCGACGGCGCTCGGATCTGGCACGCGCACGTCGCGGACGGGGTGCCCCTGATCGAGTACGGCCGGCTGTTCGACACGCTGTCGGTGTGCCTCTCCAAGGGCCTCGGCGCGCCGGTCGGGTCGCTGGTGGTGGGCAGCGCGGACAAGATCGAGCGAGCTCGGATGATCCGTAAGCGGATGGGCGGTGGCATGCGTCAGGCCGGCATCCTCGCCGCGGCCGGTCGGTACGCGCTCGCGCACCACGTCGACCGGCTGGCCGACGACCACGCGAAGGCGGCCCGGCTCGCCGAGGCGGTCGCGCCGTTCGGCGTGCTGGCCACCACGGTGCGCACCAACCTGGTCGCACTGGATCTCACCAAGCACACCCTGGACGCGCGGGCCCTGGCCGCCGCGGCGCGGGCCGAGGGCGTACTCATCTCGGTGCTCGGCCCCCGCACCGCCCGCCTGGTCACCCACCTGGGCCTCGACGACGCGGCCATCGACCGCGCGGTCGCGGCCCTGCCCCGCATCCTCGCCGCGTCCTGAACTCCGGCCGGCGCCCTCCCACGACCTGGTGATCCGGCGCCCTCCCACGACCTGGTGATCAAGAGGTTCGCGTCAGATTCCGGCCTCCGGATGACGCAAACCTCTTGATCACCGAGGTGAGGTCAGGGGCGGGGATCAGGGGTCAGGCGGGTCAGGGTTGTTATGTCGGCGGCGTGGCCGATCTGCTTCTCGCTCGGGGTCTCCACGACGAAGGGGACGCCGGCGGTGGCGGGGTGGGTCATCAGCTCGGCGAAGGCGGGCTCGCCGATGGTGCCCTTGCCGATGTTCTCGTGCCGGTCCCGGGTGGAGCCGCACAGATCCTTCGAGTCGTTGGCGTGGACCAGCCGCAGTCGGTCCGCACCGACCGTGGCCACCAGCGTGTCCAGGGTCGCCGTCATGCCGCCCTCGGCCGCCAGGTCGTGACCGGCCGCCCAGGCGTGGCAGGTGTCGAAGCAGACCCCGAGCATGGGGTGCCGGTCCACCGCGTCGAGGTAGGGCCCAAGCTGCTCCACCCGGGAGGCCAGTGACCGACCACCGCCCGCGCTCGGCTCGACCAGCAGCATCGGCCCGCCGGCTTCGGCGGCCCAGTCGAGCAGCGGCAGCAACTCCTCGCGGACCTGTCGCATCGCCGCCTCGGCGTACCCCTCGTCCACCGAACTGCCGGCGTGGAACACCACCGCCTGAGCACCGATCGCCACGCCCCGACGCAACGCGTGCGCCAGCGTCTGTGCCGACTTCTCGACAGTGGCCGGGGTGGGCGAGCCGAGGTTGACCAGCAGCGAGGCGTGGATGAACGCCGGAATGCCCCGCTCGGCGCAGCCGTCGCGGAACAGGGCGTCCTGCACGGGGTCACCGTTGGGCAGCGCCCAACCCCGCGAGTTGGAGACGTAGACCTGCACCACCTGGGCGCCCGTCGCGTCGGCGTACGGCAGGGCGGCCTTGGCCAGCCCACCGGAGGTCGGAGTGTGCGCGCCCACCGGACGCGAGGTGACCGCCGGCATCAGAAGCACGTGAGGGTGACCGGGGTGCCCGGCGGCACCTGCGAATTCTCGCCCGGGACCTGGATCCGGACCACGGCGTTCGGGTTGACCACGACGGTCACCGGGAAGCCCTGGCTCTCCAACGCCTGCTTGGCCTGCTGACACGGCAGGTCGATCACCCGGGGCACGACGATCGCCGGCGGGCCCTTGCTGACGTCCAGCTTGACCTGGGTGCCCTTTTCCACGCCGGCACCATCGGCGGGGCTCTGGCCGAGGATCTCGTCCCTGGGCTTGTCGGAGTCCTTGTAGGTCGGCACCAGCACCAGGTTGAGCTGGGCCAGAACGGTCCGGGCTTCGGTCAGGCTCTTTCCGACCAGGTTCGGCACCGACACCGGCGCCCTGCCACGGCTCACAATGAGGGTGATCTTCGCGCCGGGTTTGACCTCGCTGCCCACCTTGGGGGAGGTGTCCAGCACAACCCCGGACGGCAGGCTGTCGTCGTAGCGGGAGGCTCCCTTGGCCACCACCAGCTTCACGTTGACCAGGTCCGCCTCGGCAAGCTCGAACTCCTTGCCGATCACGTCCGGCACGGGGAAACGCTCCGGGCCGAGGGAGAGGGTCAGGGTGATCGCGCCACCCTTGACGATCCTGGTGGCGGACGCCGGGCTCTGCGCCAGCACGCTGTCCTTCGGGGCCTGCTCGTCGAAGCGCGGCTCACCGTACTTCAGCGTGAGCCCGGCACGGTCGGCCTGCGCCTGCGCCTCGGCCTTGCTCAAGCTCACCAGCTGCGGGGCATCCGTGTAACGACCGACACCGAACCACCAACCACCGATCGCGGCCACCAGGCCCAGCGTCACCACCACGGCCGCGACGGCCAGCCGGCCGCGTTGGCTCGCCATCAGAGTGCTGCGCAACGCTGCGAGTCGGGACCCCAGGCTGTCCGCGGGCTCCGGAGCGGCCCGACGTCGACCCGGCCCCTGGCTGCTGGCACCCTCGGGCAGCCGCGCCCAGGACGGGCGGTCGGAAGGGCGGACCGTCGCGACCACCATGGTCGGTTGAGAGAGTGGCTCGCCGCTCACCGGGCGGAGCACGGCGGTGTGGCTGTTGGCGTCGCCCAGGCGATCCCGGGCGGCCTGCACCTCGGTCAGCAGCGCGCCGGCGTCGGCGGGCCGCGCGTCGGGATCGCGCCGAGTCGCCCGCTGCACCAGGTCGTCGAGGACCGACGGCAGGCCGGGCACCAGCGTCGAGGGTGCCGGCACGTCCCGGTCGACGTGCTGCCAGGCGACGTCCACCGGGCGGTCCCCGTCGTAGGGCACGCGGCCGGTGAGCATCTCGAACAGCACGATGCCGGCCGAGTAGACGTCGGTACGTGGATCGGCGCGGCCCTCGGTGACCAGCTCCGGGGCGACGTACGCCACGGTGGCCATCAGCTGGTTGCCCTGCTCCTCGTCGGCGCTCGCCTCGACCGCCCGGGCCAGCCCGAAGTCGGCCACCTTGACGACGCTGTCGACCAGGTTGGCGACGCCGCCGGTGGGTGCCTCGGCGACCAGCACGTTCTCCGGCTTGACGTCGCGGTGCACCAGACCGGACCGGTGCGCGGCGGCGATCGCGGCGAGCATCTGCTCGACGATGGCCAGCGCCTCGTCCGGGTTGAGCCGGCGACGCTCGGCCAGCACGTCGCGCAGCGTGCGACCGCGGACGTACTCCATCACCAGGTACGGCAGACCGGCGTGGGTGCCCTGGTCGTAGACCGCCACCACGTTCGGGTGGGTCAGCCGGGCGATGGTCTTCGCCTCGTCGGTGAACCGGGCCACGAAGTTGGCGATCCGGGCTCGGGCCTCCGGTGCCTGGGTCGGGTGAATGATCTTTACAGCGACGGTGCGCTCGAGGCGCTCGTCGGTGGCGGTGTACACGGTCGCCATGCCACCACGGGCCACGCGACCGCGAATGCGGTAGCGCCCGTCGATCAGCGAGCCCAGCAACGTGTCGGCGACCTGAGTGTCCATCGGCAGGGAGTCTATGTGTCCAGGGGGTGAAGGATGAACAGGATGCTACAGCCGTACGCCGAACTGGAACGTCCCGCCGCGCTCGCCGGCCCTCACCCGCTGGTCAGCGACGCGTACGGGACCGGTCGCCGATCGGTCGTCCGGGGTGCCGGTGGCTCGTCGCGGCGACGACGTGGCAGGGTGGTCGGGTGACCGAACCCGTACCCGACCAGGCCGTCCCCGGCCCGGAGCTCGCCGGACCCGCCGACCCGGCCGGTTGGCTGACCCTGCCCGACGTGGCCGAGCGCCTCGACGTGTCGATCAGCAAGGTGCACCAGATGATCCGTGACCGGGAGTTGCTGGCGGTCCGCCGCGACGGCGTCCGCCGGATCCCGGTGGACCTGGTGGCCAACGAGACAGTGCTCAAGCACCTGCCCGGCGTGCTCAACCTGCTCTCCGACAACGGCTACGACGACGAGGCCGCGCTGCGCTGGCTCTACGAGCCGGACGACACCCTCCCCGGCGCCACCGCCGCAGCCGCCCTGTCGGGCGACCAGGCCCGCGAGGTAAAGCGCAGAGCCCAAGCCCAAGCCTTCTAACCCCACCCCCACCCCCCCCGGGCCCTCCGCCCACCCCGTCGATCATGAAGTTAGCGGCGCGACACGCCGTCGCGGACGCCGCTAACTTCATGATCGACCGGGGGAGAGGGGGCCGGAGGCCGGGGGAGAGGGGCGGGGTGGGTTAGTCGGCTCGGCGGGTTGCGGCTATGGCCAGGTCCACCAGGGCTTGGCGGGCCTCGGTGTCGAGGTCGACGGCGGTCAGGGCGGCCAGCGCGGCGTCGGTGAGCGTGACGATCCGCTGCTCGGTGCGGGCGAGAGCCCCGCTCGCCGTGATCAGCTCGCGGAGCCGGGCCACCCCCTGCTCGTCCAGCTCCGGGTCGCCGAGCCGGCTGAACAGCAGCTCGCGGCCCGCGTCGTCGGTTGCCTCCCCGGCCGCCGCCACGAGGAAGGTGCGCTTGCCCTCCCGCAGGTCGTCCCCGGCCGGCTTACCGGTCAGCGCCGGGTCACCGAAGACCCCCAGCACGTCGTCGCGGAGCTGGAACGCCTCGCCCAGCGGCAGCCCGTACGCCGAGTAGGCCGTCCGCACGTCGGCCGTCGCGTCGGCCAGCGCGGCGCCGAGCAGCAGCGGACGCTCGACCGTGTATTTCGCGGACTTGTAGCGGGCGACCTTGCTGGCGCGTTCCACCGAGGTGTCCCCGGTGGCCTGCGTCAACACGTCGAGGTACTGCCCGACGGTGACCTCCGTGCGCATCTCGTCGAAGACCGGCCGAGCCCGGGCCAACGCCTGGAGATCCAGGCCCGAGGAGTGCAGCAGCTCGTCAGACCAGACCAGGCAGAGATCGCCGAGCAGGAGGGCCGCGGCGTCGCCGAAGCCGTCGGGGTCGCCGCCCCAGCCGGACTGCCGGTGCCGCGCGGCGAACCGCCGGTGCACCGCGGGCTCGCCGCGGCGAGTGTCGGAGCGGTCCATCAGGTCATCGTGGATCAGGGCGCTGGCCTGGACGAACTCCAGCGCGGCCAGGGCGGTGACCACCTGGTCGCCGTCCACCCCGCCAGCGCCCCGGAACCCCCAGTAGGCGAATGCCGGACGCAGCCGCTTGCCGCCGCCGAGCACGAAAGCCTCGATCGCCTCGGCCACCGGGGCGAGGGCGTCATCCACGGCGGCGAGCCGACCCCGTTGACCGGCGAGGAATTCGGTGAGGGCCTTGTCGACGCGTTGGCGCAGGCCGGCGCGGTCGACGGGAGACACGGGAGCAGCTTGGGTCACTCCCCGACGCTAGCGGGTCGTCCTGACCCGCGCTCTCCCGCCACGCGTAGTCCCGCCGGTGCGGCCCGGACCGGTGCGCCCCGCCGGTGGCGCCCCGGCCCGCGCGGTGCGGCCCGGACCGGCGGCTCCTGTCGAGCCGGCCCGACGGGTGGCTGCGGCGGCCTCGGCGAGCGTCACCAGCGGCACGTCCAGGACGACGGCGAGCCAGCCGAGCCAGAAACCGCCGGGCACGCGGCGCTGTCGTTCCCAGCGGGACACCTCATGCCGGCTCAGAGTCGGCACTCCGGAAGCGGCACACAACTCGGCGGCGGCGCGCTGCTGGCTCCAGCCGCGGGCCAGCCGGCAGCGGGCCAGCAGTGGCCCGAGCTGCGCGGGGCGCGGCGCTGCGGGTGGGGTCACGGGTCCTCCTGGCGGGCGTCGGTGTGGTGACGACCCGCCCGGCCGACCGGCCGGACCGGCGTCACCGCTCGGTTGCTGACCCCCGCGCGAAACCCCGGAGCCGCCCCCGCCGCCCCTCCCACGCCACCCATTCCTACCCCGGGGGTACGACACCCGTGCGTCCACCGCGCCGGGACGGGCGGGGCGGCACGGGTCACCGGGTGGGAAGCGCCTGGGTCGCGGTGGCGTCGCCAGCTAGAGTCGGGTCGTGGCGCTCGGTCTTCCTTCGGTCCTCCCCAATCCGCAACCGGCGATCGGGGAGCTCATCCGTGAGCGCCAGCCGACCTTCTCGTTCGAGTTCTTCCCGCCCAAGACCGACGCCGGGGAGCGGCTGCTCTGGCAGGCCATCCGCGAGCTGGAGTCACTGCGCCCGTCGTTCGTGTCGATCACGTACGGCGCGGGCGGGTCGACCCGGGACACCACGGTGGCGGTGACCGAACGGATCGCCACCGACACCACTTTGCTGCCGATGGCCCACCTGACCGCTGTCGACCACTCCGTCGCCGAGCTGCGGCACGTGATCGGCCGGCTCGCCGGGGTGGGAGTGCGCAACGTGCTGGCGGTCCGCGGGGACCCGCCGGGCAACCCGGGCGGTGAGTGGATCCGCCACCCGGAGGGCGTGGACTACGCCGAGGACCTGGTCCGCCTGGTGCGCGATGCCGGCGACTTTAGCGTCGGCGTGGCCGCCTTCCCGTACAAGCACCCCCGCTCGCCCGACGTGGCCAGCGACACCGCGCAGTTCGTCCGCAAGTGCCGTGCCGGCGCGGAGTTCGCGATCACGCAGATGTTCTTCGACGCCGACGACTACCTGCGGCTGCGTGACCGGGTGGCCGCCGCCGGCTGCGACACCCCGATCGTGGCCGGGGTGATGCCGGTGACCCAGATCGGCACCATCGAGCGGTCCGTGCAGCTGTCCGGCGCGCCCTTCCCGCCGGCGCTGGCGGCCCGCTTCGAGCGTGTCGCCGACGACCCGGAGGCCGTCCGCCGCCTCGGCGTCGAGCAGGCCAGCGAGATGTGCCGTCGACTGCTGGACGAGGGTGTGCCCGGGATCCACTTCATCACCCTCAACCGGTCCACGGCCACGCGCGAGGTCTGGCAGAACCTGAAGGCCGGCGCGCGGGTGTGAACGTTGCTTCTGCGACACCTGATGCCCGGCACGACGGTTGATCCGTGGTGGGCACACAGCTGAACTGGGATCAGTACGCCACGGCGTGGGCGCGGTTGCACGGCGGGTTCGACCCTCGGGTCGCGGCCCCGGTGGTCCGCGCCTGGCTGCGATTCGCGTACCACGTCGGCTATGTGCTGGGCCGGCTGCGGGTCAGCCCGACCGCGGTCACAGTGGCCGGGGTGCTGCTCTGCTTCTGCGTACCGTTGCTGGTGACCCGCCCGGGCAACGGGCCCTTCCTGGGCGCGTTGTTCGTGCTTTTCGCCGCCGTGGCGGACAGCGTGGACGGTGCGGTGGCGGTCGCCACCAGCCGCACCACCCGGCTCGGCTACGTCTACGACTCGGTTGCCGACCGGCTCGGTGAGGTGGCGTGGTTGCTGGCGTTCTGGCTGCTCGGCGCGCCGGGCGCGCTGGTCGTCGCGGGTGGCGCGCTGTCCTGGCTGCACGAGTACGTCCGAGCCCGGGCGGTCGCCGCCGGCATGCGCGACATCGGCGCGGTCACCGTGGGCGAGCGTCCCACCCGGGTCTCGGTGGCGCTGGCCGGGCTGCTGGTCGCGGGGCTGGCCGGGCTGATCGAGCCGGAGCTGGCCGCCGGCACCATCACCATGGCGACCGCGGTGTGGGTGCTGTTGGCCGGGTTCGGCCTCGGGCAGCTGCTCTCCACCATCCGCCGCGCGCTGCTCGACGCCGACTGAGCCCCGGAGCGTGCGGCCCCGCGCCTACCAGGCGGGGCCGATCTCGTCGGCGACGATCTGCGCGGAGAGGGTCACCATCGGCAACCCGCCGCCCGGGTGGGTGGAGCCGCCCACCAGCCACAACCCGTTGGCCGGGCCTCGGTTGGCGGGGCGGAGCAGCCCGCCGGCGGTGCCGTAGATCGAGCCACCCGGCGCTCCGGTCGCCGCGTCCAGGTCGGCCGGGGTGCGGACCTCGCGGAACAGCAGCCGGTCGCGCACGTCCATGCCGCGCCGCGCCAGCACGTCCAGGACCCGATCGGCGTACGCGTCGGCCAGCCCCGGCCGTCGCCAGTCGACAGCGCCCGCCGCGGTGCCCTGCCGAGGGGCGTTGACCAGCACGAACCACGCCTCATGTCCGGCCGGGCGGACCATCGGGTCGTCGGCCACTGTGACGAACACCGTCGGGTCGGCCGCCGGCCGGGCCCGTACGCCGCGCCCGGGGTCGCCGAAGATCGCGTCGAACTCCGCGTCGTAGTCGCGCGGGAAGAAGACATTGTGGTGGGCCAGCCCGGTGCTGCCGGAGACGCCGAGCAGCAGCACGAAGCCGGCGAGGCTGCGGTCGGTCAGCCCAGCCAGCCGACGCGGGTGCGGCAGCAGGTCACGGTAGACGGTGAGAGCGTCCACGTTGGCCACCACCACGTCGGCGGGCACCGGCGCGGTGACACCGGCGAGGCGTACCCCGTGCACCCGGCCACCGGTGGCGTCGATCCGGGTGACCGTGGCGTCGGTCTGCACGACCACGCCGAGGTCCAGGCAGCGGGTGAGCAGCGCGTCGGCGAGCGTGCCCAGCCCACCGCGCAGGTACCAGCCACCGAATGCCAGCTCGGCGTACGGGACCGCGACCAGCGCCGCCGGCGCCCGCCGCGGGTCGGCGCCGGTGTAGGTGGCGTACCGGTCCAGCATCATCCGCAGCCGCGGGTCGGACAGGTGCCGGCGGCCCAGGCCACGCAGGGTGCGGCCCGGGGCGATGGCGGCCAGGTCACCGACCCGCCAGGCCAGCGACGCGAGGTCGCGGGGGGAGTCGACGGTACGACGCAGGATGTCCCGCGAGGAGGCGTTCCACACCCGCGCGGCCCGACGCCACAGCCGCTGCCAGTCGGCTGCCGCCCGGTCGCCGAAGGCGGCACCGATCCGGGTGGCGAACTCCATCGGGTCGGCGCACGAGTCGAGTGCCGGGCCGCCGCCGGGGAAGACGTGCCGGACGATCGGGTCCAGCGGAACCAGGTCCAGGTATTCGTCGAGCTTCGCCCCGGTCGCCTCGAACAGGTCGTGGAAGACCTCGGGCAGGGTGAGCAGGCTCGGCCCGGTGTCGAAGTGGAACGACCCGGCCGGGGTGTCGTGCGTGTACCGGCCGAGCTTGCCGCCGACCGTGCCGGCCCGTTCGAAGACGGTCACCTGGTGCCCGGTGGCGGCCAGCCGGGCGGCGGTGGCGAGGCCACCCACCCCGGCGCCGACGACCACGATCCGCGCCATTCCGCGTCCTCCTAGCTGACCGGGCGACCCCGCCAGGTCAGGCGGCGTCGCTTTCGCAGATGGTACGACCGCAGGGTCAGCCAACCGAGGACCACGACCGACACGGGGTGTGCGAGCGCGTCGGGCCACCACCGGCCCCCCGTCGCCCGGGCGGTGAACACCCGCCCGGCCACCCCGAGCAGATAGCCGGCCAGGCCCGCGGCGACCACCCCCGGCGCGCCGGTCGCCACACCCGCCAGCGCGATCAGCGGCGGTGCGGTGTAGAGCAGCAGCAGCGACGCCACCACGGCCGCAGCCGCTCCCGGGTGCCCGAACGACGCCCAGAGCGACTTCGAGTACCCGTCGCGTAGCTGCGGCCAGTCGTCGTACATCCGGCAGGTGGCCAGCCGGGAGCCGTCGGCCAGGGCGATCCGCCCACCGGACCGCTTGACCGCCCGGGCCAGCTCGACGTCCTCCAGGATCTTGTCGGCGACCGCGACGTGCCCGCCTGCGGCCGTGTAGCCGGCCCGGTCCAGCACCAGGAACTGGCCGCCCGCCGCGGCCAGCGACGGCCGCGACGAGCGCTCCATCGCGCGCAGCGGCAGGAAGGTCAGCCAGAGCCACTGCAGCAGCGGCTGCACCAGCCGGTCGGCCGCCGTCGCCACCACGATCCGGGGGTACGGCGACAGCAGCGTCGCGCGGGCGGCACGCAGCTCGGTGACGGCCGCGGCCACGGCGTGCGGGGCGAGCACCACGTCGGCGTCGACGAAGACCAGCGCGGTGGCGTCCGGGTCGGCGCGGGTGGCCAGTTGCCAGCAGGCGTGCGGCTTGCCCAGCCAGCCCGGCGGTGGGGCGACCCCGGTGAGAAGCGTCACCCGGGGGTCGTCGCCGGCCACCGCGCGGACCACGTCGGCGGTGCCGTCGGTGGACCCGTCGTCGAGGACCACGACGCGCAGCCCGGGTACGCCGCGTTGGTCGAGCAGGGCGCGCAGGCAGGGCGTGACCCGGTTGGCCTCGTCGCGCAGCGGCAGCAGCACGGCGACCCGCTCGTCGACCTCGTCGGGCTGGTCGGTGGGCCTGCGCAGCCAGCGGGTGGCGTTGAGCCAGGTGTGCCCGGTCAACGCGGCGATGGCGATGACCAGGGCGAGCAGGACGGTCATCGGGTCGCGTCGACGCCGGGCCGGTGCGGCTGGTGGTCCTCCCGGCGGGTGTCGCGAGCCCGCCGGGCACGCAGCAGGGTCACCGCCAGCGGTACGGCTGTCACCGACATGCCGGCGGCGCCCCAGAGCGCCGAGGCGGGCAGGTCGAGGAAGACGGCGTGGGCCAGGATGCTGGAGAAGTACGTCCACAGGTAGAGCGCGACCATCGGGTGGTCCCGCCGGTCGGTGTGCTCGGCCGCCGGCCCGGCCAGCGGGCGCAGCGCGCTCATCATCAGCACCGCGAAGAGCAGCCAGCCCAGGTAGTTGCTGACCGGGATGCCGGGCAGGCCGGGCAACGCCGGGGTGGCGTCCCGCCAGACCCAGTAGCCCTCGGCCACCATCTGCGGATCGAGGAAGAGGTCCCAGGCGGCCAGCCCCACGGTGGCCAGCGCGATCCGTCGTACCCACAGCCCGGCCGCCGACCCGCCGCGGCCGGTTCCCGATGTGCCGCCGCCGGCCGTCGCGCCGCTGTCACCGGCCCGCGACGCGCTGCCGCCGGTCAGCCGGACCGCCGCCAGCCAGGCCGGCCAGGCCATCCAGGTCCAGGCCAGCGGAATGATCAGCGGCACTCCGGCCAGTTTGGGGCCCAGCTCGCCGGAGTAGTCGTAGCTGCCGAACGGCACCCCGGTGGCCACCCCGATCGCCTCGATCGCGAACCCGCCGCCGGTGGCCACCGCGACCAGCGCCGCCGCCACCCGAGGGCCCCGGCTGAGCAGCGCGTGGCCGACCGAGAGCAGCCACCCGAGCACGACGGTGGCCACGGTGAGCCCGGCCCTGGTGGCGCCGGTGGTAAGCGGGTAGCAGATCTGGGCGAGCACCAGGATGGCGAGCAGCGCCCAGGAGATCCGCCGGGTCATGACGCCGGTGGTTCGAGGGGCAGGTCCCGACCGAGTACGCCGAACGGCCGCTCGTCGCCGGGGAAGTGGAAGCTGCGCAGCACGTCGACGAAACCGAAGCGCCGGTACAACCGCCAGGCCCGTGAGGTCTGCTCGTCGGCCTCCGGGGTGGACAGCAGCGTGGTGTCACCCTCGGCCATGCCGAGCAGCGCGCGCAGCTGGCCGGCGCCCAGACCGTGCCCCTGCGCCGGTGGCCGGACGTGCAGCTCGACCACCTCGAAGCAGTGGGTGAGCCAGCGCTGGCGGGTCGGGGCGTCCAGTGCCCGGTGCACCTGGTCGTGCCACCACTGACCGGAGGCGCCCAGGTAGCCGTAACCGAAGCCGGCGAGGTGACCCTCGCTGGTCAGGCTGGCGACCGCCCGGAAACCCGGCCGGCGGACGTGGGTGGCGATGTAACCGCGCCGGGCCTCCAGCAGGTCGGTGCGGTATCCCATCGCCTCGCCGTAGACGGTCACCACGTCGTCCAGCCGCCGGACGAGATCGTCCGGCGTCCAGCGCACCAACCTCATGCCCGTCCACCCTTCACTGTTTCCGGGCCACCGTCGGCGACCCATCCGAGCACCGACCGGTCGCCGACCACGTCGCGCACCTCGAACCGGGCGAACAACTCCTCGGCGTACCAGCCCTCGGTGGGGGTTCGCATGATCGCCGCCCGGTGCTCCGGGTGACGGTACGCGAACGCCACCAGGTCCGTCGGGTCGCGCCACACGCTCACCGTGCCCTGCCAACCCAAGGGCGCCTCCCCGACCCCGAACCGGGCCAACAGCCCGGGCGCGTCGCGCAGGGCGGCGGCCACCGGGGGGATCGCCCGCCAGAAGGTGGCTGCCCGGCGGACCCGCAGCCGAGCCCGGGTCAGCGCCAGCACCGGGCCGGTGACCCGGCCACCCGGCGGGTCACCGAACGGCCGCTGACCGGACCACTCGCCTCGGCTGGTCAGTGGGCGCAGGTCCACCCGTGCGGAGGCGTGGGCGATGCGCGCCCAGGCGCGCCCGACCGCCGAGTCGTCGAAGCCGGCCGCCGCTGCGGGGGAGTCCCAGACGGTCAGCGCCGCCCACCGGGTCAGGTCGGCGTCCCCCGGCCCGAATCCGGTGCCGGTCCCGGTGCCCAGCAGCTTGCCGAACCGAACGCCCGGGAGGGAGCGCAACCGGCGTGGGTCCACCGCCATCCGGGTCAGCGCCCGGGGCAGCGCGGCGCGGGAGGTCCGCCACACGTGCAGCGTGACGAGCTCCGGTGCGGCGTTCACGCCACCTCGGCCGGGCTGCCGGCGGTGACCCGCAGCAGCTCGGTGTAGGTGGTCGGGAAGACCGCCTGCGGCACGCCACCCGCGGCCCAGATCTCGGGGTACGCCGTCAGCGCCGTGTCCACCAGGGTGCGCAGCGGGTGCGGGTGCCCGAGTGGGGCGACACCGCCGATCGGCTGCCCGGTGTGTGTCCGGACGAACTCCGGGGTGGCGCGGCGCAGCCGGGTGACGCCGAGCGACGCCGCCAGGCTGGCGGTGTCGACCCGGTGCGCGCCGGAGGTGAGCACGAGCAGCGGCGCGTCGTCCGCGTCGAAGATCAGTGAGTTGGCGATCTGGCCTACCTCGACGCCGAGCGCCTCGGCGGCCGCCGAGGCGGTGTGCACCGCGTCGGGAAGCAGACGGACCGTGCTGGGCTCACCGGTGCCGTCGAGCGCGCCGACGGCGGTGAGCGCGTCCTGCACCGCTCGTACGTTCGGGTGTGGCTGCATGTCGCCATTCTTCCCGGTCAGTCGGCGACGGGTTCAGCCGACCACGTTCCATCCCGCCCCATCGGACCCAGCCCGACAGGTCCCGTTCGTGGTGAGTGACCGACCTTCGCGCCAAGATCCGCGCAACTTCCCTGATGTTGCTGTCTCCGGCGCGCGGGAGGCAGCAACATCCCTGATGTTGTACGGATCTTCCTCGTCGATCTCGCCGGAGCGGCTGCGCGACTACGCGATGCGCTGGCAGCGTGGGGCGACCCCGGCCCGTTCCTCGTCCCGCCCGACTATCCGACCCCGAGGTGAGCCGCCGCGCTCGGTACGCACGCCTGGCGCGTCACACGTTGCATTTTCGTCGGAGGGGAGGTGTACTGTCAGGAGCAGTTAGAACGAGTGTTCGATTGCCTCGAACGCCCGTTCCAACCAGCCGGAGCGCGGCGTTTCGCGGCGCCAGCTCCGGGCGGTGTGGCTCCGCGGGCCGCACCTGGGTTTCCGGGCAGTCGCGAGCCTGGTCCCGACAGGCAGGATCGTCGCTCGCCGCCCACGACCCCCGGGCGGCGGGCGACGAACCCGCCGGTACGCCGGCCGGGTGTGGTGTGGGGAAGCATCCACACCCGGCCGGCCACACCCGGTGCGTCTTCCTCCGCACCACTCGACCTCGGCGTCTCGTCGGCGGCATCAGCGCGCCGGGGCGACGCCTCGGCCATGTGGAGGAGACATCCATGCCGACCAACTCGGCTCAGGCACCGACGGTGCCGGCGCACGTGCTGCCGCACCGCACCCCCGCCCAGCTGCTCACGTTGGCCCGGCGTGGGCTGGTCGAGGCCGGCCAGACCCGACCTGACGGTCTGCGTTATGCGGCTGCCCACCTGGCGGCGCTGCGCGCGGCGGCCGCCCTGCTCGCCGCGCGTGCCCGACCCGCGCCGAGCCGACGCAACCGGATCACCAGCGTCTGGGTCCTCCTCTGCGCCGTCGCTCCGGAGCTCGACGAGTGGTCCCGGTTCTTCGCCGCTGGCGCCAGCAAGCGCGCCGCCGCCGAGGCCGGCATCCCCCGGGTGGTCAGCGCCCGGGAGGCCGACGATCTGCTCCGTGCCGCCGAACAGTTCGTCACGGTGGTGGAGACCGCACTCGGCGTTGCCCACCAACCGGCCCTGGACGGCCTCGCCGCCTGATCCCGCCGTGCCACCGACCGCCCTGCGGGGGGAGCCGGGCGGCCGGTGGCACGGCGTGCCGGTCCTGATCTGATCCACAGCAACGACGGGGGAGTTGGTCCAATGGCGGGCCGCATGGTGGTCGGTTCCGCCGCACTGGCCGATCTGGTGCGCCCGGCGAGCGCGCCCGACCAGGCCGGCGGGCACCGGGTGCTGCCGGTGGTGCCCGAGCTGACCGGTCTGCTGCCCAACCGAGGCCTGCGCCGGGGCAGCACCATCGCGGTTGCCGCCGGCCAGCCCCGGCGCAGCGGTGGCACCTCGCTGATGCTGGCTCTGCTCGCCGAGGCCTCCCGGGCCGGCTCGTGGTGCGCCGTGGTCGGTGTGCCGACATTCGGTGCGGGCGCGGCCGCCGAGCTGGGCATCGCCCTGGACCGGCTGGCCCTGGTGCCGAATCCCGGCCCCGAGTGGGCCACAGTGGTCGCCGCGCTGATCGACGGCGTGGACGTCGTGGTCACCACCGTGCCGGCCGCTGTCTCCGCCTCGGTCGCCACCCGGTTGGCCGCCCGGGCGCGGCAGCGCGGCAGTGTGCTCGTCCCGTACGGCCGGTGGGACGGCGCGGACGTGACGTTGCAGGTGGTCCGTGGAGTCTGGGAAGGGCTCGGGCATGGCCGGGGGCGGTTGCGCCGCCGGGAGGTCACCGTCTCGGCGCGCGGGCGCGGGGCGGCTGCCCGACCAAAGGAGATCAAGGTCTGGCTGCCGGGCGACGAGCTGACCCGGGTGATCCCGCGTGTGATGCCGTCGACAGTGGGCCGTCCGGCCGCGCCGCTCGCCCTGGTCGGTCGGGAGTGACCGGCACGCCGGCACGGACCCTGCTGCTGTGGTGCCCGGACTGGCCGGTGCTCGCCGCCGAGATCGTCGACGGGGTGCCGGCCACCGGCCCGGTCGCCGTGCTGCACGCCAACCGGGTGGTCGCCTGCTCCGAGCGGGCCCGCGCCGAGGGGGTGCGCCGAGGGCTGCGCAAACGGGAGGCGCAGGGTCGCTGCCCGCAGCTCACCGTCGTGGATTACGACCCGGGTCGGGACGCCCGGGCATTCGAGCCGGTGGTCGCCGCGGTGGAGGAGCTGGTCGCCGGCGTCGAGGTGGTCCGTCCGGGCGCCTGCGCGGTGGCCGCCCGCGGGCCGAGCCGTTACCTCGGTGGCGAGGAGGCGGCCGCCGAGCGGATCATCGAGCACGTCGCCCAGTCGTGCCTGGTGGAGAGCCAGGTCGGCATCGCCGACGGGGTGTTCGCGGCCGGGTTGGCCGCTCGCTCCGGTCGGGTGGTGCCACCGGGTGGGACACCGGAGTTCCTGGCCGGGTTGCCGGTCGAGGCGCTCGGCCGCTCGGCGCTGGCCGACCTGTTGCGGCGGCTCGGTGTGCGCAGTCTCGGCGACTTCGCCGCGCTGCCGGCTGGCGACGTGCTGGCCCGGTTCGGGTTCGACGGTGCGCTGGCCCATCGGCTGGCAGCCGGGCGGGACCACCGCCCACTCGCCGTCCGGCAGCCGCCGGCCGACCTGACGGTGACCGCCGAGCAGGACGAGCCGATCGACCGGGTCGACGTGGCCGCGTTCGTGGCCCGGGCGTTGGCTGAGCAGTTGCATGAGCGGCTGGCCGGGCACGGGCTGGCCTGCACCCGGCTCGGCATCGAGGCGGTCACCGAGCACGGGCAGGAGCTGCACCGGGTGTGGCGGCACGACGGCCTGCTCACCGCCGCGGCTATCGCCGACCGGGTGCGCTGGCAGCTCGACGGGTGGCTCTCCGGCAGCAGTGGCCGCACCGGCGCCCGACCAGCCCGACCGACGGCCGGCATCATCCGGCTGCGACTGATCCCGGACGGGGTGATCGCCCAGGCCGGTCTGCAGGCCGGCTTGTGGGGGGAGACCGGCGAGGAGCGGGAACGGGCGCACCGGGCGCTGAGCCGGGTGCAGGGCATCCTCGGCCCGGAAGCGGTGGTCACCGCGGTGCTCGGCGGTGGTCGCTCCCCGGCCGACCAGGTGCGACTGGTGCCGTGGGGCGACGAACGCCTCCCCACGCGTCCCGGTCCGGCGTCGTTGCCCGGCGAGCCGATCGCGCGTCCCGGCCCGGCACTGCTGTCCGGCGAGCCGATCGCGCGTCCCGGTCCGGCGCCGTTGCCTGGCGAGCCGATCGCGCGTCCCGGCCGGGCACCGCTGTCCGGCGAGTCGATCGCCAGTGGCGGCGGCCGGGCCGTCAGTGCCGGTCGGCCTGCCGACCACAGTGCTGGCGGGGTTCCACCATGGCCCGGCCGGCTGCCGGCGCCCGCGCCGGCTGTGGTGCTGCCCAGCCCGCTCGCCGCGACCGTGCACGACGCCGCTGGTGAGGCGGTGGTGATCAGCGCGCGGTTGGCGGTGAGCGCTCCGCCCGCCCGGCTGGTGGTCGGCACCGGCCGGCCGGCGGAGATCGTCGGCTGGGTCGGCCCGTGGCCGGTGGACGAGCGGTGGTGGGCTCCGGCCGAGGCTCGGCGGCGGGCACGGTTCCAGGTCTGCCTGGCCGACGGTACCGCCCTGCTGCTCGCCGTCGAGGGCGGGCAGTGGTTGGTGGAGGCGATCTATGACTGAGCGTCCAGCCGGGCTTGATCGACTCGGTATTCCGAAAGTCGGGGTGTCCCGCCGACCCGGACAGCCCGACTTCCCGGAGGTCGAGTCGATCAGGGTGAGGGTGCGGGAATGAGCTTCCACAACCCGAAGATGCCCTGGTCGGAGCTGGAACGGGTGCTCTCCGGGCGGGGCAGTGGCAGCTCCGGGCGGGGCGACGGCGGGTCGGGCGGTTCCGGCGGCGGGCGGTCGCGCGACGAGCGGCACCTGCACGTGGTGGACCCGCTCGCCATGGACGCCGACGGGGGAGACTCCCCGGCCTGGAGCCGCCACCGTGAGCGGTACCAGCCACCGGAGCTGACCCGCCCCGACGGGGTGGTGCCCTACGCGGAGCTGCACGCGCACACCAACTTCAGCTTCCTCGACGGTGCCAGCCATCCCGAGGAGCTGGCCGAGGAGGCGGCCCGGCTGGGGCTCACCGCGCTCGCCGTCACCGACCACGACGGCTTCTACGGGGTGGTCCGCTTCGCCGAGGCGGCCCGCACGCTGGGCCTGCCGACCATCTTCGGCGCGGAGCTGTCCCTCGGGCTGCCCGGCCCGCAGAACGGCGAACCCGACCCGCACGGCGCGCACCTGCTGGTGCTCGCGCACGGCCATGAGGGGTACGCCCGGCTGGCCACCACCATCGCCCGCGCCCAACTGCGCGGCGGGGAGAAGGGCCGCCCGGTCTACGGAGAGTTGGAGGAGGTCGCCGCCGAGCTACGCGATCACGTGCTGGTGCTGACCGGCTGCCGCAAGGGGCACGTGCCGGGCGCGCTGCTCACCGAGGGGGTGGACGCGGCGGCCCGCGAGCTGGACCGGCTGACCGCGCTCTTCGGTGCGGAGACGGTGGCGGTGGAGCTGACCGACCACGGCCATCCTGTCGACGCCGACCGCAACGACGCGCTCGCCGACCTGGCCGCCGCGGCCGGGCTGCCGACGGTGGCCAGCAACAACGTGCACTACGCCACGCCTGGCCGGCGTCGGCTGGCCACCACCGTCGCCGCCGTCCGGGCCCGACGCAGCCTGGACGAGATCGACGGCTGGCTGCCCGCGGCGGCCACCGCCCACCTGCGCAGCGGCGCGGAGATGGCGGCCCGGTTCGCCGCGTACCCGGGTGCGGTGGCGCGGGCCGCCGAGTTCGGCACCGAGTTGGCCTTCGACCTCCAGCTCGTCGCGCCGCAGTTGCCGGCGTACCCGGTGCCACCGGGGCACACGGAGATGAGCTGGCTGCGGAAGCTGACCGCCGACGGGGCACGGGAGCGCTACGGGCCGCCGCAGGCGCACCCGACGGCGTACGCGCAACTCGACCACGAGTTGAACATGATCGAGGAGTTGGGCTTCCCCGGCTACTTCCTGGTGGTCTACGACATCGTCACGTTCTGCCGTGAGCAGGACATCTACTGCCAGGGTCGGGGTTCGGCGGCCAACTCGGCGGTCTGCTACGCGTTGCGGATCACCAATGTGGACGCGGTCCGGCACCGGCTGCTCTTCGAGCGGTTCCTCGCCCCGGAACGCGACGGCCCACCGGACATCGACGTGGACATCGAGTCCGACCGTCGGGAGGAGGTGATCCAGCACGTCTACACCCGCTACGGCCGGGAGCACGCCGCCCAGGTCGCCAACGTCATCTCCTACCGGCCCCGGTCGGCGGTGCGCGACGTGGCCAAGGCGTTCGGCTACTCGCCGGGGCAGCAGGACGCCTGGAGCAAGCAGATCGACAGGTGGGGCTCGGTCGCCACTGTCGACGTGGAGAACATCCCGGAGCAGGTGGTGGAGTACGCCAACGAGTTGCAGACGTTCCCACGACACCTGGGCATCCACTCCGGCGGCATGGTGATCTGCGACCGGCCGGTGATCGAGGTCTGCCCGGTGGAGTGGGGGCGGATGCCCGGGCGCAGCGTCCTGCAGTGGGACAAGGACGACTGTGCGGCGGTCGGCCTGGTCAAGTTCGACCTGCTCGGGCTGGGCATGCTCTCCGCCCTGCACTACGGCTACGACATGATCGGCCAGAGCCTCGACCTGGGTGACATGACGCTGGACGACCCGGAGGTCTACGACATGCTCTGCCGGGCCGACTCGGTCGGGGTGTTCCAGGTGGAGAGCCGCGCTCAGATGGCCACCCTGCCCCGGCTCAAGCCCCGCGAGTTCTACGACCTGGTGGTCGAGGTGGCGTTGATCCGGCCCGGCCCGATCCAGGGCGGTTCGGTGCACCCGTTCATCCGGCGCAAGAACGGCCAGGAGCCGGTGACCTTCGCGCACCCGCTGATGCGCAACGCCCTGGAGAAGACCCTGGGTGTGCCGCTGTTCCAGGAGCAGTTGATGCAGCTCGCCATCGACCTGGCCGGCTTCGACGCGGCAGAGGCCGACCAGTTGCGCCGGGCGATGGGCGCCAAACGGTCGGTCGAGCGGATGACCCGTATCGCCGACCGGCTCTACGCCGGGATGGCCGAGCGGGGTATCACCGGTGAGTTGGCCGACGACGTCTATCGCAAGCTCACCGCGTTCGCCAGTTACGGCTTCCCGGAGAGCCACGCGATGAGCTTCGCCTACCTGGTCTACGCCAGTTCCTGGCTCAAGCGTTACCACCCGGCGCCGTTCCTGGCCGCGCTGCTCAACGCCCAGCCGATGGGTTTCTACTCCCCACAGACCCTGGTCGACGACGCCCGCCGGCACGGGGTGGAGGTCCGTCGGCCGGACATCAACGCCAGTGCGGCGTTGGCGGTGCTGGAGTCCACCCCGGACACCCGGTGGGGCAGCGGGCCGGGGGAGCCGCCGCACGCCTGGGGGTTGGGCGGTCCGGCGGTCCGGCTCGGCCTGTCCAGCGTACGGACCCTCGGCGCCGACGTGGCCGAGCGGATCGAGGCCGAACGGGCGGTCGGTGGGCCGTACCGGGACATGCCTGACCTGGCCCGGCGGGTCGGTCTCACCGCCGCGCAGCTGGAGGCGTTGGCCACCGCGGACGCCTTCGCCTGTTTCGGGCTGACCCGGCGGCAGGCGCTGTGGGCCGCCGGCGCGGCCGCCCAGGACCGGCCGGGACGGCTACCCGGCACGGTGACCGGCGCGGCGGCGCCCACGCTGCCCGGGATGGAGGCGGTGGACCGGCTGGTCGCCGACGTGTGGGCCACCGGGCTGTCGCCGGAGAGCCATCCCGCCCGGTTCATCCGGGGTCAGCTCGACGTGCTCGGCGCGGTGCCGATCGCCCGGCTCGGCCGGGTGGAGCCCGGCCAACGGATCCGGGTCGGTGGCATCGTCACCCACCGGCAACGTCCGGCGACCGCGGGCGGGGTCACCTTCCTCAACCTGGAGGACGAGACCGGGATGCTCAACGTCACCTGTTCGCCGGGGCTGTGGCAGCGCTACCGGCGGGTGGCCCGCACCAGCGCCGCGCTGGTGGTCCGGGGGCGGTTGCAGCGGCACGAGGGGGTGACCAACCTGGTCGCCGACCGACTGGACGCCATCGAGCCGCCGGTCAGCCCCGCTTCCCGTGACTTCCGGTGACCGTTCGGCTACCCAGATCCCACGTTTGAGGCGCGCGTCTGAGGAGAAGTGCAGGTCACGCGAACGGTGTGGTCCGCGTGGACTCGGGGAGGGACACATGTCACGGATGCTGCGGGCGACGGTGTTCGCCGGGGTGCTCACTCTGGTGCTCAGTGGCTGCGGGGGTGTCGGCGGCGACAGCGACGCGGGTGGCGGCACCGCCGCCAAGGGCACGCTCAGCACCATGGGTTTCGGTTTCTCCGACGAGATCGCCACCACCCGCGTGGACGCCTTCAAGCGTGACCACCCCGGCGTCGAGCTGAAGGTCACCGAGGGGGCCTTCGACGAGCAGCAGTTCCTCTCCGCGGTCGCCTCGGGCAACCCACCGGACCTGGTCTACATGGACCGCAAGCTGATCGGCACGTACGCCAAGCGCGGGTCGATCCAGCCGCTGACCGACTGCGTCAAGAAGCAGGACATCGACCTGGAACAATATCGGCCGGCCGCCCGCGCCCAGGTCACGCTCGACGGCACCGTCTACGGCATCCCCGAGTTCTCCACCGTCCGGGTGGTCTACCTCAACGAGGGGCTGCTCAAGCAGGCCGGCCTGACCGCCGACCAGGTCAATCTGGCCGACTGGGCCGCGCTGCCCCAGCTCAACGCCAAGCTGGCCGCCGTCTCCGGCGGTCGACTCTCCCGGATCGGCATCGACCCGAAGGTTCCCGAGTTCCTGCCGATGTGGGCCAAGGCCAACGGCGCCGACATGATCTCCGCCGACGGCCGCACTGCCAAGCTGGATGACCCCAGGGTGGTCGAGGCGCTGACCACCGGGGTCAACCTGATCCAGCAGCAGGGCGGCTGGGGCAAATTCAAGTCGTTCCGGGACACCTTCGACTTCTTCGGTGCGCAGAACCCGCTGTCCAAGAACCAGATCGTGGCGTGGCCGATGGAGGAGTGGTTCCTCAACCAGGCCGCCAAGAACAGCCCGAACGCCGAGTTGGTGGTCAAGCCGTTCGTGGACCGGCAGGGCAAGCCGCTGACCCAGTCCGGCGGGCAGGCCTGGGTCGTCACCAAGGGCGCGAAGAACCCGGACGCGGCGTGCGCGTTCGTCAAGCAGATGACCGCCACCGACACCTGGGTGGCCGCCGCGAAGGCCCGGGTGGACGCCCGCAAGGCCGCCGGCCAGCCGTTCACCGGCCTCTACACGGCCAATGCCACGGCCGACAAGAAGATCTTCGACGAGCTGTACCAGCCGACCGGCAACAAGCGCTTCGATGACGCCGTGGCCACCATCCGCTCGGTGCAGGACGCCGCGTTCGCGATGCCCGCCTCTCCGGCCGGCGCGGAGTTCGACAAGGCGTACTACGACGCGGTCAACCGGGTGCTCGCCGGCCAGGCGCAGCCCGCGCAGGCGTTGCAGCGGGCCCAGCAGGAGGCCGCCGCAGCCCTGGACAAGGCCGCGAAGTAGCCCCGCGATGACCACCGTCACCACTCCCGCTCCGGGCCGGCGCCGTCGCACGCCGCTGGCCCGGCGGGAGGCGCGCTGGGCGTACCTCTTCCTGGCGCCGTGGATCGTCGGGTTCCTGGTCTTCTCGGCGGGGCCGATGATCGCCAGCCTGTGGTTGAGCTTCACCGAGTACGACGTGATCAACCCGCCGGAGTACACCGGGCTGGACAACTACCGGCAGCTGATGAGTGACCCAGCGGTGGCCCGCAGCCTGGGCAACACCGTCTACTACGCGGCGCTGCACGTGCCGCTGGTTATGCTCATCTCGCTGGGCCTGGCGCTGCTGCTCAAGCGGGTCGGCCGGTTGCAGGGCTTCTTCCGTACCGTCTTCTACCTGCCGGTGATGACCCCGGCGGTGGCGGTCGGCATCCTGTTCCTGCTGCTGCTCAACACCCAGGACGGCCTGATCAACCGGGCGCTCGGCCTGGTCGGGATCGACGGTCCGAGCTGGACCACCGACCCGGGCTGGGTGATGCCCGGCATCGTCCTGATGAGCCTGTGGAGCCTCGGCTCCACAGTGATCATCTATCTGGCCGCGTTGCAGAACGTGCCCCGTGACCTGTACGAGGCGGCTGCCATCGACGGCGCCGGCCCGTGGGCCCGGTTCCGGTCGGTCACCCTGCCGATGATCTCGGGCGCGCTGTTCTTCACGCTGATCGTCAACACGATCGCGTCGCTGCAGATGTTCACCGAGGTCTACACGATGTACTTCGGCAACCGGGAGACGCAGAACTCGTTCAACAGCGACGCCGCCACCTTCTACGTCATCCACCTGTTCCAGGAGGCGTTCCAGTTCCTGCACATGGGCTTCGCGTCAGCGATGGCGTGGCTGCTTTTCGTGATCATCTTGATCATCACCTTGATACAGGTGAAACTCAGCAACCGGTTCGTGTACTACGAGGGAGAAGACAAGTGACTTCGATGATCGGCCACAACGGCGTGGCCAACGCGCGACGCACCCGGCTGACCGCTGGCTGGGTGCCCGAGCAGCTTGAGCCGCGCGAGTACCAGCTCACCGACGGTCCCGTCGCCAACGTTCGGCGGTCCCGGGCGGAGGAGGATCCGGCAGCTGGGGCCGAGTCGTGACCACCGCCGTCGAGCGGGGCGCCGCGTCGCCGGTGTCCGGCATCTCGCCGGTCCGGCCGGCGGCGCCCCGGTCGGCGGCCGGTGAGGGCCGTCGGTCACCCTGGCAGCGGGTGCTCTTCGTGGTGGCGCTGGTGGGCGCCGCGGTGATCTTCATGTTGCCGTTCGTCTGGCTGGTCAGCGCCTCGCTTCGCCCCCGGGAGTACGTCTTCGCCCCCGGCTTCCTGCCGGTCCCGTTCGCTCCGGAGAACTACGCCGAGGCCTGGCGGGCCGTGCCACTGGTGACCTGGTTCTTCAACAGCGTGGTGGTCGGTGTGGCCGCCGCCGCCGCGGCGACCCTCTCCAGCGCCTGGGTGGCCTTCGGCTTCGCCTACTTCCGCTTCCCCGGCCGCAACCTGCTCTTCGGGCTGGTCCTGGCGACCATGATGCTGCCGTTCGCGGTCACCATGATCCCGACGTACCTCATCTGGTCGGACCTCGGGCTGACCGACACCCAGGTGCCGCTCTGGGCGGGCAACCTGTTCGGCTCGGCGTTCTACATCTTCCTGCTGCGGCAGTTCCTGCTCGCTCTGCCCCGTGAATACTTCGAGGCCGCCCGGGTGGACGGCGCCAGCTACCCGCAGCTGTTCTGGAAGATGGCCTTTCCGCTGATCCGACCGGCGCTGCTGGTCGCCTTCATCTTCGAGTTCAAGGCCAGCTGGACGGACCTGCTCAAGCCGCTGATCTACCTGCGCAACGAGCAGCTCTACACCCTGCCGCGCGGGCTCAAGGTCGTGCTGGACCGGTTCGGCTACGGCGGTGAGCAGCAGTGGGAGATCGTGCTCGCCGGGAGTGTGCTGGCCACCGTCCCGATGATCATTCTGTTCTTCCTGGCCCAGCGGCACTTCGTCGAGGGAATCGCCACCACCGGCCGCAAGGGCTGACTGGACCAGGTGACTAGGCTCGACCGGGTGGAGCAGACCCGAGGCCGGTTCGCCGGGCCGCCGCTGACCCCCCGTACCGCCGTGATCTGGTCGGTGCTCCGCGCCGAGCTGGACCGGCGCGGCGACGCCGAGCTGACCGTGCTGGACGTGGGCGGCGGCACCGGCGGTTTCGCCGTTCCGCTGGCCCGCGCCGGGCACCGCGTCACAGTGGTCGACGCCAGCCCCGACGCGCTCGCCGCACTCACCCGCCGGGCCGCCGAGGCCGGCGTGGCCGACCGGATCGCCGCCGTGCAGGGCGACGGCGACGCCCTCGCCGGGCTGGTCGAGCCGGCCGGCGTCGACCTGGTCCTCTGCCACTCCGTGCTGGAGGTGGTCGACGACCCGGCACCGGTGGTGACCGCGCTGGCCACCGCGCTGCGCCCGGGCGGCGCGGCCAGTGTGCTCGTGGCCGGGCGGGCCGCCGCCGTGCTGGGCCGCGCGATGAACGGCCACCTCGACGTCGCGACCGCGCTGGCCGCCGACCCGGCCGGCACCGCCGGACCACGGGACACGCTGCGCCGACGCTACGACGCCCCGGGCGCCGCCGCGCTGCTCGGCGCCGCCGGTCTCGTGGTCGAGGAGATCCACGGGGTACGCGTGCTCGCCGACCTGCTGCCGGCCGCGGTCGCCGACGGGCAGTCCGCCGCCCTGGTCGAGTTGGAACGCGCGCTGGCCGCCCAACCGCCGTACCGGGACCTGGCCGCCCAACTGCACCTCTTTGCCCGCCGGCCGGCATGAGCGACTCGCCACCTGCCGCGCCGCTGACGGTCCTCGGGCCGCACCACGGCGGCGGCCGTCTCGCCGACGTGCTGCCCAGCGCGCTCGCCGTGCTGGGCGTTCCCGGCTCGGCCGACCCGCTCGGGCTCGTCCCCGTGTTGGCCGGGGTACGCCGGATCGCCGTGCTGCTGGTCGACGGGCTCGGCTGGTACCAGCTGCCGACCGCCGCCCCGTACGCGCCGACCCTCGCCGGGCTCGCCGCGACGGTGGCCCGGCCGATCATCGCCGGTTTCCCGTCCACCACACCGACCAGCCTGGTGACGCTGGGCACCGGCGTCGCGCCGGGCGCGCACGGGGTGCTCGGCTTCACCGTGCGGGTGCCCGGCACCGACCGGGTGCTCACCCACACCGACTGGGCCGCGGACCCGTCGCCGCTGCACTGGCAGCCGGTGCCCACCCAGTTGGAACGGGCCCGCGCCGCCGGTGTGACGGTGACAGTGGTGAGCCGGCCGGAGTTCGGCGGCAGTGGGCTGACCCTCGCCGCCAACCGGGGCGGCGACTTCCGGGGCGCCGCCGGTGGGGACGCGGTGGCCGCCGCCATGCTGGCCGCGCTGGCCGCCGGCCCGGGCCCGACCCTGGTCTCCGGCTACCACGCCGACCTGGACCGGCACGGCCACCTCAGCGGCGTCGACTCAGCACCCTGGCGGGTCGCCGCCACCGAGGTGGACGCCCTGATCGCCCGGTTGGTCGACGGGCTGCCGTCGGACGCGGCACTGCTGGTGACCGCCGATCACGGCCAGCTCGACATTCCCGCCGACCACCGCTTCGACCTGGACACCGACCCACGACTGCGCGCCGGGGTGCGGGTGGTGGCCGGTGAGGCCCGGGTGCGCTACCTGCACGTCGAGGAGGGCGCGGTCGACGACGTGCGGGCCGCCTGGTCCGAGGTGCTGGGCGACGCGGCGCGGGTACGCACCCGCGACGAGGTGGTGGCCACCGGCTGGTTCGGCCCGGTGCCCGAGGAACACCTGGGGCGGATCGGCGACGTGGTGGTGACCTGCAACGACACGTACGCGGTCATGGCCAGCCGCACCGAGCGGCCGATGGCGTCGAAGCTGGTGGCGTACCACGGGTCGGACACCGCGGCCGAGCTGACTGTGCCCCTGCTGGTCGTCCGCGGCTGACCGGCGTACCGGTGCGGCCCGCCGGTGGCTGGTGGTGTCGTACCTTCGGGTTAACCTGCCGGGATGGGCCGCAGCCAGTCGTTGCCCCGGGGCGACGACGATCCGCGCTTCGGGCCGGATGCCGACGACTCCGGCAGCCCGATCCTGCACGTCGACATGGATGCGTTCTTCGCCGCCGTCGAGGTGCGCCGCCGACCCGAGCTGCGCGGCCGGCCGGTGGTCGTCGGCGGCGTCGGGCCACGCGGGGTGGTCAGCTCGGCCAGCTACGAGGCCCGCCGGTACGGCGTGCGCAGCGCGATGCCGACCAGTCAGGCCCGAGCCCGGTGCCCGCACGCCGTCTACCTGCCACCTGACTTCACCGCCTACACCGAGGCCTCCCGGGCGGTCATGCAGATCTTCCGCGACGTCACCCCGCTGGTCGAGCCGCTGTCCCTCGACGAGGCGTTCCTCGACGTGACCGGCGCCCGCCGGCTCTTCGGCTCCCCGGCCACCATCGCCCGGCTGATCCGCCGTCGGGTCGCCGACGAGCAGGCGCTGACCTGCTCGGTCGGGGTGGCGCCGAGCAAGTTCGTGGCCAAGCTGGGTTCCACCCGGGCCAAGCCGGACGGGTTGCTGGTGGTGCCCCCGGGGCAGGTGCTCGACTTCCTGCACCCGTTGCCGGTGGACGCGCTGTGGGGGGTGGGGGAGCGCGCCGCCGAGTCGCTGCGCCGGCTCGGCCTGACCACCGTCGGCGATCTCGCCGAGGCGCCGGTGGGCATGATCCGTCGGGCGGTCGGCGCCGCCTCGGCGGCACACCTGCACGAGCTGGCCTGGGGACGGGACCCGCGCGGGGTCAGCCCGGAGCACGTCGACAAGTCGATCGGCGCCGAGGTGACCTTCGACGTCGACGTGGCCGACCCACTGGAGATCCGCCGTGCGCTGCTCGCGCTCAGCGCGAAGGTCGGCGTCCGGCTGCGAGGCTCCGGGCAGGTTGGGCGCACCGTCGCCCTCAAGGTCCGGCTGGCCGACTTCCGCACCGTGAGCCGCTCTCGCACCCTCGACGTGCCCACCGACACCGCCCGCGAGATGTTCGACACGGTTTGGGCGCTCTACACCGTTTTGGACCCGGGCGAGCGGATCCGACTCGTCGGTGTCCGGGTCGAAGGGCTCGCCCCGGCGCAGGGCGCTCCCCGGCAGCTCACCCTCGGCGCGCCCGAGCATGGTTGGCGGGAAGCGGAAGCTGCCGTGGACGCCGCTGCTGCCCGTTTCGGGCGGTCCGTCATAGGTCCGGCCAGTCTGATGGGCGACCGTGACAGCCGTCGAAACGAAAATCCACCCCACCCGTAGGTCGTCCCGCTTTCCGACGCGCGAGCCCCCTCGTAGACTTGCGGGTAAGCAGCCGGATGGCTGCCACGGTCTGTCGGCCCGAATGGGCCCGACCAACGTGACCGGGGAGGAGTGCCGTGCCGCTCTCGGAGCACGAGCAGCGGCTGTTCGAGCAGATCGAGCAGTCGCTTGCCGAGGACCCCAAATTCGCCTCGGCCGTGCGCGCCAGCGATCCGCGCTTCCATGCGCGGCGTCGCCTGCTCGTCGCCGCCGGCGTCATCATCGCTGGCTTGGCTCTACTGGTCTATGGCGCGGTGATCAAGACTCCACCGCTGGCGGTGGCGGGCTTCGTCGTCATGCTGGCGTCGGCCGCGTTCGCGTACCAGTCGCACCGGCGGGCACAATCACCTGACCTGCACGTGGTGGGCGGCACGACGAGTCGTCGTCGCCCCCGCGGTGGCCGATCCGGTCGCAAGTCGTCACTCCTGGACCGTATGGAGGACAGGTGGCGGCAGCGCCCGGAGGGACACCGGTAGGCCAGTCCCGCCCCTGAGGCGGGACGTACGCCGCTGAGACGGCCGTACGTCGCGACGAGTCGGTCGCCGGGCATTTCCGCGCCGGCGACCTCAGTGGCATCCGCGCGCCCTCTGCATGCCGCCTTCTATCCGGCGGCTCCCTTGCCGGTGGTCGTCCTTCCGCGGTCTTCCTTCTGGCGGGACCCCTTTCCGCCGGTCTCTCTCGTGTCTCCCCGGGCGCGAGCGCCGGCTCTCCCGGAAACGCTGACCCAGCCCACGGCAGCCTTGCGGCCCCCTTTCCCCATGATCCTGCTCCGCATTCCGTGATCACTTGATCATGGCTCGCTGGGCTCGCTGGCCCACGGGTCGACGGGCGACGGGGGACCGACGCGGGTGGCGGCGCGGGGTGACCCGCGCGGGGCCGCTGGGCGGTGGCGCCTGACGCAGCGTGGGGCGACGGTCCACCGACCGCCGCCCCACACCTGGACCTGCGTTGTTCAGCGCGCCGCCCGGTCGGCCATCAGCCGTCGTGGGTTCCAGCGCAGCAGCCGGTACCGGGTCCGCCCGGTCAGCGCCGCCATTCGCCCGGACGTGTCCGCCATGCCGGTCCTCCACCGCAGCAGCACCGACGGCGGCAACACGGCGGCGAGGATGCGGGTCCGTCGGTCCGCCCGTGCGGCGAGCGCCCCGCGGACCGTGCGCAGCGCCGGCAGTAACCGCTCACCGGTCAGCGGATCCCGCGCGTAGCGGGCCCGTTCCTCCGCCTTGCCGAGCAGCCGCGCCGACTCCACAGCGGCGGTGTCGTCGCTGAGGGTGTCCCGGATGAGCCGGTCCGCGGTCGCCCTCGGCGTCTCGGTGAGGTCGACCGGAACCCGGAAGTCCACCAGGGTGTCGAGCAGCTCCGCCCAGGCGGCGTGCGCGTCCGCGCGGGCGCGGTTGGCGTCCGCCGCGACCGTCACCAGGCGCGTCCCCGCCTCGGTGCCGTCGGCGACGGTGGTGGCGGCCACCGTGGCGCTCGCCGCCCGGCCACCGCGTCGACGCCGCAGCGCGACCCGGCGCAGAGCAGGCACCGCCAGGAGCAGCAGCAGGGCAAGCACGCCGGCCGCCCACCAGGGCCAGGTCGGCGGCTGTTCGTCGGGCGTCGTTCCGCCGAGGGCAAGCCCCTCGTCGGTGTCCCGGTCGGCGTTGTCCGGGCCGGCCGGCCCAGCTGAGGCCTCGGGGCCCGTCGGGGCGTCCGTGACACCCGTGCCCGGGGTGGTCGGATCCGGTGCGTCGGTGTCCGGTGCCCAGGCCGACCGGGTGGAACCGGGCACCCCGGACGCCGGGGTGGCGTCGAAGGGCACCCAACCGAGGCCGTCGAAGAAGACCTCGGTCCAGGCGTGCAGGTTGAGGTTGGTCAGCGTGAAGGTGTCACCGTCGCGCTTGCTGCCATTGGTGAAGCCGAAGGCCACACGGGCTGGGATCCCGGCCGCGCGGACCAGCCAGGCCATCCCGGCGGCGTACTGCTGGCAGTAGCCGACCTTGTTGGTCAGGAAGTTGACGATGTCCTGCCCGCTGCTGCCGCTCTCGGTGCTCAACCGGTAGCTGAACCCGTTGTCCGCCGAGAAGTGCTGGTAGATGGCCAGCACCCGGTCGTAGTCGGTGCGCTTGCCCTGGACCAGCCCCTTGACCAGCTCGTCCACCTCCGGCACCCGCTCGGGGGTGGCGGTCAGCTGCCGGCGGACCGGGTGGTCGGCCGGGAGCGGCTGCGCGGCCCGCAGCGCCGCCGGAGTGTACGTCGAGCGGACGTAGTCGAAGGAGTACTTGCGGCCCCGGGAGTTTTCCCGGTTGGAGAAGACGACCTGCTGGTTGGGGTCGTAGAGCCAGTTGCTGTTGAGGTCCTCGGTGCGCACCGGCTCGGCGTACACCGGCATCAGCGACATGCTCAGGCTCTTGGTGACCTCGACGGTCGCCCGGTAGGTGGTCTGCTGCACGCCCCGACCGGCCTTATCGGCCGGGTCCGGCAGGTCCCGGTTGGCTGGCCGACCGCTCGGGCTGCGCGCCTGGAAACCACCCGGGCGCAGCTCGTCGGCGACCGCGTAGCGCAGGTAGAACGGGCTCTGTTCGGACGTGGTGACCTTGACCAGATCGGCCACCTGGGACTGGTTGAGCTGGCCGGCGAGCGAGGCGAACAGGTCGATCCGACCCGATGTGCCGCCCGAGCCGGGGCCGTTGCCGGTGCCGTTGCCTGAACTCCGGCTGAGGGAGTCGAGCAGCCCGCCGGTCATGCCGGGCACCGCCAGCGGCAGCATCACCGCCAGAGCCACCCCGACCGCCGCGAGCCGGCGGCCGGCGGACGCCAGCGGCGAGGCCTCCCACACGTCGACGTCACGGCCGTCACCGGTGAAGCGGCGCCCGAAGCGGCGTACGCGGTCCACGTTGTCGGTGACCAGCAGCCAGAGGTAACCGGCGGCGCCCACCACGAACGGCACCGCGGGGACGCTGTCCACGTAGACGGCGACCGGCACCGAGTAGATGGCGAGCATCGGCAGCCCCGCCAGCGCGGGTCGGCGCAGCCCGACGGCCAGTACGTCGACCAGGACGGCGACCCCACCGACGCCGAGCACGGTGATGAACAGCAGCGGGTCGGTGTCGGGGACCTCGACGCCGTACGAGCGCATGTCCTGCATGGAACCGGCGAGCAGATCGTTGAAGTGCGCGAGCGTGCCCGGCGTGGGCAGGACGGCGAGCAGCTCCGCGCCGCTGGGGAACAACCAGGTCAGGGCAAGGAGCAGGCCGGCCAGCATGCCCAGCACCTGACCCCACAGGGGGGCCCGGGCGAGGCGGGTCAACGCGGCCACCCCGGCCACCACGGCGACCGCGATGACGGACTGGATGAGCCACGTCCAGCTCTGGAAGATGGCCGACAGCGGCGCGGCGGCCAGCAGGGTGGCCGTGGCCGCCACCAGGCCGATGTTCCGACTGGCGATCATGAGGGGAACCTTCCGTTCATCGCACGCCGCCGGCCACCGTCTCGGCCAGTGCGGCGCGAAGCGCGAAGCCCTGGGAGCCCCGGCCGGCCTGCGGCCACAGCGCGGGCAGTCGGCCGCCGTGGTCGACACCGACCACCCGCCAACCGCTCTGCAGCATGGCGAGGACGGCGGCGGCGTGCGCGCGTTCCGCCTCGGCACGGGCCTTCTCCGGCAGGCTGAGCCAGGTGGAGCTGTTCAGCAGGAAGCCGACGCAGGTGGCGCCGTTGCCCCGCAGGCCGGCCAGCAGCTCGGCCTCGGCCACGCTCACCGTGCCGAACAGCCCGATGATCAGACCACCGTCGGCGCGTTGGCGGACCCGTTGCACGAGGTCGGTCAGCTCCGCGCGCTGATCCAGTCGGACCTCCGCGAGGTGATCGAGCAGCGCCCCGTCGCCGCCGGCCTCCGAGGCGTCGACATCCGCCCCCGAGCCGGTGACCAGGCGCAACTTGTAGCCGGCCTGGCGCAGGTGGACGGCGATGCTCGCGGCGGCGGAGACGGACCACTCGAAACTGGCCGTCGGCCCCTCGCCGCGGTGGCCGTACGCGCGGGTGTCCAGGACGACAGTGGCCCGGCTCTCCCACGGCTGCTCCTCGCGACGCACCATCAGCTCGCCGGTGCGTGCTGTGGACTTCCAGTGCACCCGGCGCAGGTCGTCGCCACGCCGGTATTCCCGGGTCGCCGCGTCGTCCTCGCCGTGCACCGCCACCGAGCGGGCCCGGCTGTCGCCGCTGCCCGCGTACTCCCCGGGGAGTCGGACCGACGGCAGGGCGGTGACCTGCGGGATGACCGTCAGGTGGTCGGTGCTGGGGAAGGACCTGGTGAGCTCGCAGAGACCGAACGGGTCGGTCATCCGGACCACCAGCGGGCCCACGTCGTAGCGACCCCGAACGTCGGCACGGACGGTGTACGCCACGGAGGTGGCCTGGTGCGCGCCGAGCCGCTCCAACACCACCCGGGGTCGGCTGCCCAGCGCGTAGGGCAGCCGGTCCTCCAGGAGCAGGGTGCCGGTCGGCAGCCGGGAGAGGTTCTGCAGGCGCAGCACCACCCGGGAGTTGGCGCCGACCGGAACCCGGTGCGGGTCCAGTGAACGGTTGCAGGCCAGCTTGTAGCGGCTGCGCCCGACGTAGGCCGCGGCCAGCAACGGCAGGATGGCCAACAGCACAGCCACCCGGAGCAGGTCCTTCTCGCCCAGGATGGCGGCCGAGATCGCCGCCGCGATGGCGGCGGCGAGGAAGGAGCGCCCGCGGGTGGTCAGCCCGCGTAGCCCGGCACGCACGTCATGGCCTCCGCGGCTCGTAGGGCGCGCGGCCGTTGCCGTTGCCGGTGCCGGGGCGGGTGTCGTACGGGTTGCGCTGCCTGTCGTGTGGCAACGGCAGGCGGTGCACCAGCTCGGAGACGATCGCGTCGGTGGTGCGTCGGGCGAGCTGCGCGTCGGCCGTCGGGATGATCCGGTGCGCGAGCACCGGCACCGCCAGGGCCTGCAGGTCGTCGGGGAGCACGTAGTCGCGACCCTCCAGGGCGGCGACCGCCCGGGCGGTGCGCAGCAGTTGCAGGGTCGCCCGGGGGGAGGCGCCGAGCCGCAGGTCGGGTGCCTCGCGGGTGGCGGTGACCAGGTCGATCGCGTACTGCTTGACCGCGTCCGCGACGTGCACCTGTCGGACGGTGGCGATGAGCTGTCGGACGATGGCCGCGTCGGAGACCGAGCGCAGCTCGTTCAGCGGGTCGGTGGCCCCGTGCCCGTCGAGCATGGCCAGCTCGGCGTTGGAGTCCGGGTAACCCATCGCGATACGGGCGGTGAACCTGTCGCGCTGCGCCTCGGGCAGCGGGTAGGTCCCCTCCATCTCGATCGGGTTCTGGGTGGCGATGACCATGAAGGGGGTCTGGAGCTGGTAGGTGACACCGTCGACGGTGACCTGCCGTTCCTCCATGCACTCCAGCAACGCCGACTGGGTCTTCGGCGAGGCCCGGTTGATCTCGTCGCCGACCACCAGGTTGGCGAACACGGCACCGGGACGGAACTCGAAGTCGTGGGTCTCCTGGTTGTAGACGCTGACGCCGGTGACGTCGCTGGGCAGCAGGTCGGGGGTGAACTGGATCCGTCGCACCGTGCAGTCGATGGACCGCGCCAGGGCCTTGGCCAGCTTGGTCTTGCCGACACCCGGCACGTCTTCGATCAGGAGGTGACCCTCAGCGAGCAGGACGGCCAGGGCGAGCCGCACGGTGGCGGTCTTACCCTCGATGACCTGCTCGATGTTGGCCACGATGGCCTCGCTGGCGGCGCGGAACTCGTCGTGCGGCAGTAGGCCGCCCACCTCGTCCCAGGTCTGTTGTGTCACGGGCCTCCTCCTCGTCGCCATGACGGCAGCTCTGTATAGAGCACCTGGACCCGCCGTTGGGTTCGCGACGTCGAGCCTCGTCTGCCGCAGGAATCTCACTGGTCTCTCAGGCTAACCATGTTTGTCGTTATCGCCGACCCCCGCAGGTAGTCCGTCGGTTACGCACCGGAATATTCGCCGTTCGGGAGATGCGTGACCGGTCCGAGCCCGGGTATCCGGTGCCCCGCCCGCGTGGCCCACCGGTCGGCGGCGGCGACGTAACCGGGGGAGAGCAGCGTGTGGCGGGAGCGCGACATCTACGGGCAGGCCGACGACGGAGGCGTACGTCTCGGTGGTGGCGTGGCGCAGTGGCGGCTGCACGCCGACCACGTCGACGTGGCGACCGGCGCCGGAGGGCGGCGAGCCCGCATCGAGGCCGAGTTGCTGCCTGTCGTGGTGGACCTGGACGCGACCGCCCTGGTCCTGCTCGACCTGCAGAACGACTTCTGCTCTCCGGGTGGCTGGACCGACCGCTCCGGGCTGGACCACACGGCCTGCCGGGCGGCGATCCCCGGCGCGGTACGGGCGGTGCAGGCCGCCCGCCAGCTCGGCGTACCGGTGATCTGGGTGTACTGGTACAACCGTCCTGACCTGCGTAACCTCGGCGCTCCCACACTCTGGTCGTTCAAGCACCGTCTCGACCAGGCCGGCCTCGGGGAGCAGTTGGACCATGGTCGGGTGCTGACCGAGGGATCGTGGGGCGCGACGCTGGTCGACGAGTTGCGGGAGCTGGTGCGTCCCGAGGACGTGCAGGTGGAGAAGTACCGGATGAACGGGTTCCATGCCACCCACCTCGACCAGGTGCTGCGCGCCCAGGGCATTCGCACCCTCCTGTTCGGCGGGGTCAACACCGACCAGTGCGTCAGCACCACTGTCGAGGACGCATACTTCCGGGACTACGCAGCAGTGCTGCTGACCGACGCGACCGCCACCTCCAGCCCCGCGTACTGCAAGGACGCCGTGGTTTTCAACTCCCAGCAGTGCTGGGGCTTCACCTCCGACACCGCACGGTTCGCCGCGGCCGGGTGACCGCCGCGCGCCCTGCCCGGCGGCGGCACGTCGTCACGCCGCGCAGCGGGGTACACTGCCGGACATGGCCGGAGTCTTCCTGCTTCTTACCGGGCCGTGCTGATGCGCTGAACGCAGCGACAGCACGGCGGCCCCTCCTGTGCGAGGGGCTTTTTTGTGCCCGCCGCCGGCCCGGCCCGGTGGTGCCGAGACGAAGCGAAGCGAAGCGAGGAGAGACGATGAGTGAGGCAGCCGCACCGGCGGGCGACATTCCCCCGTTCCGGTACACCGCGGCCCTGGCCGACGAGATCGAGATTCGTTGGCAGGACATCTGGGCGCGCGAGGGCACCTTCCACGCACCGAACCCGACCGGCCCGCTGGCCGACCCGACCCACCCCCGCGCCGGCGCGGAGAAGCTGTACGTGCTGGACATGTTCCCGTACCCGTCCGGCGCCGGCCTGCACGTCGGCCACCCGCTGGGCTACATCGGCACCGACTGCTACGCCCGCTACCAGCGGATGGCCGGCCGCAACGTGCTGCACGCGATGGGCTTCGACGCGTTCGGCCTGCCCGCCGAGCAGTACGCGGTGCAGACCGGCACCCACCCCCGCACCACGACGGTCGCGAACATCGAGCGGTACAAGGCGCAGCTGCGCCGGCTGGGGCTGGCGCACGACGAGCGCCGCTCGGTGGCCACCATCGACACCGACTTCTACCGCTGGACCCAGTGGATCTTCCTGCAGATCTTCAACTCCTGGTACGACCGTGACGCCGGCCGGGCCCGCCCGATCGCGGAGCTGATCGCGGAGTTCGAGGGTGGCAACCGGTCCACCCCGGACGGCCGGGCGTGGGCCGAGCTGAGCGTCGCCGAGCGCCGCCAGGTCGTCGACGACCACCGCCTGGCGTACGTTTCGCAGGCCCCGGTGAACTGGTGCCCGGGGCTGGGCACCGTGCTGGCCAACGAGGAGGTCACCGCCGACGGCCGCTCGGAGCGGGGCAACTTCCCGGTCTTCAAGCGCAACCTGAAGCAGTGGATGATGCGGATCACCGCGTACGGCGACCGCCTGATCGACGACCTGGACACCCTGGACTGGCCCGAGCCGATCAAGCTGATGCAGCGCAACTGGATCGGCCGTTCCACCGGTGCGCACATCGACTTCCCCACCGGGGAGGCGCCGGTGCGGGTGTTCACCACCCGACCGGACACCGTCTTCGGCGCCACCTACATGGTGCTGGCGCCCGAGCACGAGCTGGTCGACGCGCTGGTGCCGGCCGCCTGGCCGGACGGGACGAGGGACGCCTGGACCGGCGGGCACGCCAGCCCCCGGGTGGCCGTCGAGGCGTACCGCAAGACGGCGGCGGCCAAGACCGACGTCGAGCGGCAGTCCGACACCAAGGAGAAGACCGGCGTCTTCATCGGCGCGTACGCCACCAACCCGGTCACCGGCGGGCAGATTCCGATCTTCATCGCCGACTACGTGCTGGCGGGCTACGGCACCGGCGCGATCATGGCGGTGCCGGCTCAGGACGAGCGGGACTGGGCGTTCGCCGAGGTCTTCGAGCTGCCCATCGTGCGCACCGTGCAGCCGGCGGAGGGCTTCGACGGCAAGGCGTACACCGGGGACGGCCCGGCGATCAACAGCGCCGCGCCCGAGCGCGGCCTGGACCTGAACGGCCTGGGGGTCGCCGACGCCAAGGCGGCCATCATCTCCTGGCTGGAGGCGAACGGGCACGGCACCGGCGCGGTCACCTACCGGCTGCGCGACTGGCTGTTCTCCCGCCAGCGTTACTGGGGCGAGCCGTTCCCGATCGTCTACGACTCCACCGGCGCGGCCATCGCCCTGCCGGAGGAGATGCTGCCTGTCGAGCTGCCGGAGGTGGACGACTTCTCGCCGAAGACGTTCGCCCCCGACGACGCCAACAGCAACCCGGAGACCCCGCTGTCGCGGCGGCGCGACTGGGTCGAGGTGGAGCTGGATCTGGGTGACGGGCCGCAGCGCTACACCCGGGAGACCAACGTGATGCCGCAGTGGGCCGGCTCCTGCTGGTACGAGCTGCGCTACCTGGACCCGACCAACAGCGACCGGTTCGTCGACGCGGAGAACGAGCAGTACTGGATGGGCCCGCGAGGCGATGGCGACTGCGGGGGCACCGACCTGTACGTCGGCGGCGCCGAGCACGCCGTGCTGCACCTGCTGTACGCGCGGTTCTGGCACAAGGTGCTGTACGACCTGGGTCACGTGTCGTCGTTCGAGCCGTTCCGCAAGCTGTTCAACCAGGGCATGATCCAGGCGTACGCGTACACCGACTCGCGCGGCAGTTACGTGCAGGCCGAGGAGGTCATGGAGCGTGACGGCGCCTACTACCTGGGTGACCTGACGGTCAACCGCGAGTACGGCAAGATGGGCAAGTCGCTGAAGAACGTGGTGACCCCCGACGACATGTGCGCCGCGTACGGCGCGGACACCTTCCGGGTGTACGAGATGTCGATGGGCCCGCTGGAGGTGTCCCGCCCCTGGGAGACCAGGGCGGTGGTCGGCTCGTACCGGTTCCTGCAGCGGGTCTGGCGGGCCGTCGTCGACGAGCAGACCGGAGCGCTGCGGGTCACCGAGGACCCGGCCGACGGGGCGACCCGCCGGTTGCTGCACACGGTGATCGACGGGGTCCGTGGCGACATGGACGGCATCCGGTTCAACACCGCGATCGCCAAGCTGATCCAGTTGACCAACGGGCTGACCGGGCTGTCGGCGACGCCCCGCGAGGTGGCCGAGCCGCTGGTGCTGATGGTGGCGCCGTTCGCCCCGCACCTGGCGGAGGAGCTGTGGCGCAAGCTGGGCCACGACACCTCACTGACGTACGCGGACTTCCCGACCGCCGACCCGGCGCTGCTGGTGGCGGACACGGTGACCTATCCGGTGCAGGTCAACGGCAAGGTCCGTGGCCGCATCGAGGTCCCCGCCGACACCGCCGAGGAGGCCGTCCGCGCGGCTGCCCTGGAGGCGGTGGCCGCAGCGCTGGCCGGTAAGGAACCCCGCAAGGTCATCGTGGTGAAGGGCCGGATGGTCTCCGTCGTCGCCTGACGCCGCAGGCCCTCACCGGCGTCGATCATGGAGTTGTGGTGCCTGGTTCGCCCCTTGACAGGGGTTTGATCCCCCAGCACAACTCCATGATCGACCCGGGCGCTCCAGCGCGGCCGCCACGATTCCGCTGTGGGAGCTCAGCCAGTCCTGCCAGCTTCGTATTCCTTCGACCGCGCCCTGGTCGCGCAGCCGGCGCATGCCCGGCTCGTCGCGGTCGGCGCCGGCCTCGATGCCCCGCCAGGTGCTCTCGATCTGGTCGAGCATCACGCCCACCAGCTCGGCCCGCGCCAGCGTGGCCGGTGCGGTCGCGGTCGACGCCGCGTCGTAGGCGTCGCAGAGGAGCCGGCAGCGCCGACCCAGCTCGACCGGGTCGGCGCCCTCACCCAACGCAGCCCAGTGCCAGCCGGCGAACGCGACGTCCTCGATCCGCCGGCCCGGGCCGGTTAGGTCCCAGTCGAGGAAGGCCACCGGCAGTGGCCCGGCGGGGGAGTCCCGGTACACAGTGTTCTTCGGCGACAGGTCGCGGTGGCACACCGTCTCGGCGTCGCCCGCCAGCCCGGTGCCCGCACACGCGTCGTGCAGCCGCCGGATCAGCTCGGCCAGCCGCACCAGCGCCGCGTCGGCGAAGAACGCCGGATCCTCCCGGTCCCGCCACGGCACCCGACCCGCGACGAAGCTGAGCATCTGCCGACCGTGGGCGTCGACGCCCAGGTGGCGCGGCGCGAGGTCCGCGCCCACCCCGGCCAGGTGGCGCAGCAGCGCGCCGACGAAGTCCAGGTTGGCGGGCGGGGTACGTCGTACCGTGTCCCCGATCCGGACCACGTCGGCGACGAACCCACCGGACAGTGGCTCCCCGGCCGGGCCGGCGGTCGGCTCGGCCACGGTCAGACCGGCATGCGACGGCGTCGGCGCTCGGCACGCCACCACTGGTGGATGAGCACCACGCTGGCGATCAGGCCGAGGCTGGCCGGCGCGGCGGCATACCAGTTGATGTGGCCGGGGGAGCTGACCGCGGAGCCGATCGCCGCGTAGCCGACGGCGGTCGGCGCGGAGGCGATCACACTGCCGGCCAGGAACGGCAGCACGCGCGCGCCGGTCGTGCCGTAGCCGTAGCTGACCAGCCCGAAGCCGGCGATGGGCAGCAGCCGCACGGTGACCACACCGAACACGCTCTGCCGGGCGAACCAGCCATCGAGGCGGGCCAGGCGACCACGGACCCGTTCGGCCACGAACTCCCGGCCGAGCAGCCGGCCGACAGTGAACCCGATCGCCGCGGCCACCAACGCGGCGCCCAGGGCGTACGCGGCGCCCTCCAGGGGGCCGAAGATCGCGCCCGCGGCGAGCGTGATGAAGGTACGGGGGACCAGCGCGACCAGCAGCAGAGCGCCGCCGAGGATCGCCGCCACCGGGGCGAGGTCGCCGAGCCGGTCGGCCAGCAGCGGCAACTGCTCCGGATCCGGACGGGGCACCAGGAGCAGCAGCAGCCCGCACCCGCCGATCAGCAGCACGAGCAGGGCGAACCGGGCGGCCGACGGTTGCCGGAGCAGCCGACGGACGGCTCGGATCATTGCCGGGCGGCGGCCACCGCGGAGCGGCGCTCGTTGCGGAGCCGGTCGGGCCAGGTGTCGTCCAGCGGAGGAAGCTGGTGTGCCCCGGTGGCCCAGCGCAGCAGCAGATCGGCCAGGGCGGGGTTGCGGGCCAGCGCCGGGCCGTGCGAATAGGTGCCCAGCAGCTTGCCGCGCCACGCGCCCTCGGTGGCGCCGTCGTTGCCCACCCCGGCGGTGACCCGGGCCAGCGGGGAGACCTCCGGGCCGAGGTGGGTGCGGCCGCCGTGGTTCTCGAAACCGGTCAGCGGTGGCAGGCCCAGCCGCGGGTCGATCTCACCGGCCAGCTCACCCACGGCCCGGCTCGGGCCCCGGTCGGACTGGAGGTCGAGCAGCTCCAGGCCGCGGCACTGCACACCCTTGGCGAAGAATGAGGTGCCGAGCAGTTGGTAGCCGGCGCAGACACCGAACACCACCGAACCCTGGGCGACCGCCCGGTGCAGACCGCCGTCGGCGAGCAGGCGCTGCGCGCCCAGCGCCTGTGGGCCGTCCTCGCCACCGCCGACCAGGTAGATGTCGGCGGTCGCGGGCAGCTGCTGGTCGGAGCGGACCTCCAACACCTCGACGGGCATGCCGCGTTGGCGGGCCCGGCGGGCGAGGATCAGGGCGTTGCCCCGGTCGCCGTAGGTGGACAGCAGGTCGGGGTAGATCCAGACGATGCGCAGGCTCTCAGATGACACGGTCCAACTCCGCTCGGATGTCCTGGAACGCGGTGTAGTTCGCGATGACCTCCAGCCGCCCGGGCGGGACCGACCGGATCGCGTCGTCGAACGTGCGGACGTGCTGGAACGGCACGTCGTTGACGTCCAGACGGACTGCCAGGTCGTATGCCCGGTCGCCGGTGATCAACACCTGCCGGCCACGGAGCGGGGCGAAGTCGACGTCGTAGAGCCAGGAGGTGTCCAGACCGTCGGGGTCGCGCGCGTTGATGGAGAGCAGGGTCGGGGCGTCGTCGGCCATGTCGAAGGCCTCCAGCCAGCTGGCCGGGTTCTTGGCCAGCAGCAGCCGGATGTTGCGCCCGTCCTTGTCGACCTGCGCGTAACGGCCGGCCACCGAGGTGACGATGCCGAGGCGGGACACCGCGTCGACCGGACGGACGCCGAACTCGGCGGCCACGGCCAGCGCGGTCGCGGCGTTGCCGAGATTGACCTTGCCGGGCAGCTGGAGCGAGACCTTGTGCCAGGCCCCGGTGGGGTCGAGCACCCCCTCGTCCTCGACGACCCAGTTCGGCTCCGGTCGGCGCAGCGGGCAGCCGGTGCACCACCACTGGTCACCGGAGCGCTGGATGGTGGAGCCGCACTCCGGGCAGACCCAGGAGTCGTCGTGCCAGCGCTGGCCGGCACTGAACCAGGTCACGTGCGGCGGGTTGATGCCTCGGGCGGGGTCGCCCGGCGGGGTGGCGGCCCACACCACCAGCGGGTCGTCGGCGTTGGCCACCACCCGCACGTTGGTGTGCCGGACCAGGGCCGCGCGCCAGAGCTGCGCCATCATGGCGACCTCCTTGGCGCGGTCGAGCTGGTCGCGGGAGAGGTTGAGCAGCGCGACCACGTGCGGCTCGGTCGCCTCCAGCACCTGGGCGAGGTAGTGCTCGTCCACCTCCAGCACCGCGTACGGGGTGCTGCCGGCCTTGGCCAGCGCCGAGGTGTGCCCACTGGGCATGTTGGCGCCGAACGAGTTGGTGGCGACCCGGCCGAGCACGCCGACCGCGGCGGAGGTCAGCCGGGTGGTGGTGGTCTTGCCGTTGGTGCCGGAGACGAGCGCGATCGCCCGCCCGGCCGACAGGTGGGCCAGCAGGTCCGGGTCGATCTTCAGGCCGATCCAACCGCCGATCACCGAACCGTCGCCGCGGCCGGCCGCCCGGGAGAGCGCTGCGGCGGTCCGTGACACGGAGCTGGCCACCTTGGCCCGTAGGGGCATTTTCGCGTCGGTCACGCGAGCGAGGTTACCGGACCGCCCGCCCCGCCAGATCGCCGCCGACGGTGAACCGTTCGGCCGTGGTGGCTGCGCGGGCGGCCGGGTGGACCTCCGCCGGACGGAGTCGATCTATGTCGGAAAGCGGACCACGCCGGAGGGCGGTCCCGGCCCTCCACTCCGCTCCACCCCTTGTGACGTGCTGTTTTAGGCGGGGATCGGGCGCGCCACGCGGGCGAATCTGGTTGCGGGTGGAGGGAAGTGGAGTAGAGTGGGGACCAATGGTGAGGCCGGGAGGGCTCACCGGCCCGGGGGGTCAGCGGCGCCGCGAACGCCGCTCAAGGGCGAGGGGGTTGGGCCGATGTTCCTCGGCACCCACACTCCGCGCCTGGACGAAAAGGGCCGGTTGATCCTTCCGGCCAAGTTCCGGGATGAGCTGGCGGGGGGTGTCGTGGTCACCAAAGGGCAGGATCGTTGCCTCTACGTCTTCCCGACTCCTGAGTTCCAGCGGATCGCGGAGCAGTTGCGCGCGCAGCCGATGACGCACAAGGCGGCCCGGGCCTACAGCCGGGTCTTCTTCGCGAGCGCGCACGACGAGGTTCCCGACAAGCAGGGTCGGGTGACCATTCCAGCCCATCTGCGGGAGTATGCCGCGCTCGACCGCGAGTTGGTGGTCATCGGCGCGAGCACGCGGGTGGAGATCTGGGACAAGGTCGCCTGGGAGACCTACCTCGCCGAGAGCGAAGACGACTTCGCCGACATCGAGGAGGGGGTGCTGCCAGGCGGTCTGTAGGGCGGAACGGCGCCCGACGTACTGCGAGATCTCCAGCCGCTTTCGAGTTCCTGGCACCCCTTCCCCGGTGCCAGGCGCACGATCCAGTCATCGGGCGACGGTCCGGTGTCCGGCGGGAGCGGATGGGGATCTGGCGGTACGACGGCAGCGCCGTCCGACGACAGGCGCACGAAGAGAACGGACGTTTCAACCAGTGGGGGTCATCATGGGGGAGTTGCGCGGCACGCACGTGCCGGTGCTGCTCGAGCGGTGTCTCGAGCTGCTGGCCCCCGCGCTGGGTCGAGGCGGCCGGACGATCTACGTCGACGCGACGCTCGGCCTGGCCGGGCACGCGGAGGCGGTGCTGGAGGCGCACCCGGAGACGGTCCTGATCGGGCTCGACCGGGACACCGAGGCGCTCGCCCACGCGCGGGTCCGACTGGCCCGGTTCGCCGATCGGGTGCACCTGGAGCACGCCGTCTACGACGAGCTGCCGGACGTGCTCGACCGGCTGGGCTATCCGGGCATCGACGGGATCCTGTTCGACCTGGGTGTCTCGTCGTTGCAGTTGGACGCGCCCGACCGCGGGTTCGCGTACGCCCAGGACGCGCCACTGGACATGCGGATGGACCAGACCCGGGGGGTGACCGCCGAGGAGGTGGTCAACACCTACGGGCATCCGGACCTGGCCCGGGTGCTGCGGGTCTACGGCGAGGAGAAGTTCGCCGGCCGGATCGCCTCGGCGATCATCCGGGAGCGGGAACGCGCCCGGATCACCTCGTCCGCGCTGCTTGCGGAGCTGGTCCGGGACTCCATCCCGGCGCCGGCCCGACGAACGGGCGGACACCCGGCAAAGAGAACGTTTCAGGCTTTACGGATCGAGGTAAACAAAGAGCTGGCAGCGCTGGAGACAGCGTTGCCATCCGCGCTCGACGCACTGACCGTGGGCGGTCGCATGGTGGTCCTGTCCTACCACTCGCTGGAGGACAGGCTCACCAAGGCGGCGCTCGCGGACCGGGTCCGCAACACGGGCCCGGTCGACCTCCCGGTCGAACTTCCCGGGTCCGGTCCGACGTTCCGGCTGCTCAGCCGGGGCGCCGAACTGCCCGGGGAGGCGGAGGTCGCCGCTAACCCGCGCGCCGCCTCGGTGCGGCTGCGGGCTGCGGAACGACTCGACCCGAACGCGACAGAGCTTGGGCGGACCGACCGCGAACGGTCTCGCCGACGGGTGAAGGGAATGCACCAACCGGGCACGGGGTCCGCCTGATCCGTGGGGGGTCAGGGGCACCGGGACGGCAGAGGGACGGACGTTGAGGGGGAGGGACATGAACATTGACAAGCGCGGCCGCCGGGACGTCACCGGCGGCGAGCAGCGCGCACCGCGGTCGGGGGGCCGGACCGCGGCGGAGCGGGCTCCGCGCCTCGGAAACGGTACGCCACGCATCGATCGAACGAATCGGCAGGGGGAGACTCGCGCCCGGGGGGCGCGCGAGTTCCCGACTCAGGGCACCGCCGCGCTGCGGCCGGTCGAGAAGGCCGCCAGCGCCACCGCTGCCCGTCCGCCTCGGCTGCGGGTGGCGCCGCCACCGCCGGTGTCGGTGCCGCGCGCGCCGTTCGCGGCGCTGATCGTGCTGCTGGTGGTCGGCGGGGTGCTGGGCATCCTGGCGGTCAACACCAAGATCAATGAGAACGCGTTCCGGTTGGAGCGGTTGCAGCAGCAGCAGGCTCGACTGGACCTGGAGAAGCAGCAACTGGACAAGCAGATCGCCGAGGCCGAGGCGCCGGGCAACCTGACCGCCGAGGCGCGGCGGCTGGGTCTGGTGGACGCCGGCGAGCCGGGTTACATCCGGCTGCCGGACGGCAAGACCATCGGCGTGCCGCAGCCGGCGACCGGCAAGCCGTCGGTGACCAGCCAGGGTGCGGGAGGCTGACCAGTGCCACCAAGGTCGGACGAGCCGCGCCGGGACCCCACGGGGGCCCGGCGCGGTTCTTCGCGTGACGCCGGTCCCGTCGACGGGGAGTCCCGCACCGGTGAACCAGGCATCGGGGGCATCTCCGGGGCTCGCGCGTACACCCCGAGGGGTCGAACCGTTCGCGAGGAGCGCGCCACGCCGACGCGCAGCGGGGGCGCCGAGCAGCGGCGTACGCCGCGCAGCACCCGTTCCGGCGACCCGTTCCGGCCGGCGTTGCAGGTGCTCGACGGCGGCCGGGCCGCCGCCCGGGCCGGCCGGCGCGACGCTCCGGCCGCTGGACGCGGCGGCGTCGTGCGCACCGTCTCGCCGCGAACCCCGCGTGCCCCGGGCGTCGACGAGCCGCCGCCACGCCGCCGGACAACGCCACGCGCGCCGCGGCGCACCGACCGACCGGCGGCCCGCCGGCCGTCCCGCAAGCCACCGCGCCCGCCGAAGCTGGCCGAGTCGCGACTGCGCCTGCGGCTGGGCACCGCGCTCGCCCTGACGCTGTTCGCCGTCATCGGGATCCGGCTGATCTTCCTCCAGGCGGTCGACGCTCCGGCGTACGCCGGGGGCGGCATCGCCGACCGCCTGCGCACTGTCGAGCTGCCGGCGCCGCGGGGCGCGATCTACGACAGTACCGGCGCGCCCCTGGCCCGCAGTGTCGAGGCCCGCTACGTCTTCGCCGACCCGACCGAGGTGAAGGACCCGCCCGGCACCGCGAAGGCGCTCTCCCCGGTCCTCGGCATCCCGGCGTCGAAGCTGGTCGAGCTGATGAAGCCCCGCAGGCTGGAGAACGGCAAGTTGTCCACGTTCGCCTACCTGGCCCGGGGTGTGGAGATCCCGACCGCCAAGCGGGTGCAGGCGCTGGAGCTTCCCGGCATCGGGGTGCACCGCGACGAGAGCCGTGACGTGCCCGGCGGTGACCTGGCGGCCAACCTGATCGGCTTCACCAGTCAGGACATGGCCGGCCTGGAAGGGTTGGAGGCACGCTACGACGACGTGCTCGCCGGGCAGGACGGCAAGCGGGTGTACGAGGCCGGCCTCGGTGACCTCGCGGCGCCGATCCCTGGCGGCTACAGCCAGACCACTCCCGCCAAGCCGGGCAGCTCACTGACCCTCACCATCGACCGTGACCTGCAGTTCCGTACGCAGCAGATCCTCAGCGCGGGCATGGCCCAGCAGCGCGGCGGCACCGGCGTGGCCGTGATCATCGAGATCCCCTCCGGCGCGGTGCTCGCCCAGGCCAGCAATCCCACCTACAGCGCGGCGAAGCCGTTCCCGAGCGACCCGGTCGCCCGGGAGGACGCGGCGACCAGTTTCGTCGTCGACCCCGGCTCGATCCACAAGGCGATCACCTTCGGCGCGGCGTTGCAGGAGGGTGTGATCACGCCGGACACGGCGCTGCCCATCGCCAACAGCATCAAGAAGGGCGACACCTGGTTCTCCGACACCCATCCCGCCGACGGCAAGAAGATGAGCGTGCCGGGGATGCTCGCCTACTCGTCGAACGTCGGCACCATCACGATCGCCGACCAGCTCGGCAAGGACCGGTTGATCGACTACCAGAAGCGGTTCGGGCTGGGTAAGCCCACCGGCGAGGGAATGCCGGGGGAGGCCAGCGGACGCCTGCTGCCGGCCGACGAGTGGAGCGACTCGTCGGAGGGGTCGGTGCCGATCGGGCACAGCGTCGACGCCACGCCGTTGCAGATGGCCGCCGCGTACGCCGCCATCGCCAACAACGGCACGTACGTGCAGCCGCACCTGGTCAAGGAGGTGATCGGCCCGGACGGCAAGCGCACCCCCGCGCCGGCACCGGTGACCCGCTCGGTGCTCAGCCCGCAGAACGCGGCGGCCCTGCGCACCATGCTGGAGGCGGTCACCACCGTCGACCGCGCCACCGGCCTGGCCGCCGCCGTCCCCGGTTACCGGGTCGCCGGCAAGACCGGCACCGGGTGGCGACTGGTGGACGGCAAGAAGCAGCCCGGCGAGGTGTCCTCGTTCATCGGCATGGCCCCCGCCGAGAACCCCCGGTACGTGATCGCGGTCTTCGCGTACGCGCCCGGTGGTGGGGGCGCGGCGATCGCCGGCCCGGCGTTCCGCGACATGATGCAGTTCACGCTGCGTCACTACCGCGTACCACCGTCAACCGGTGGTTCCGCACCCAAGTTCGTGGTCTATCCGCGCTGAGCAGCAATGGCGGGACATCATCGTTGAGTGCCGACGAACCACCGGGGCGGCTGTGCGGCCGGAACCGGACGACGGGGTAGGGTCTGACGCCGTGCCCGGCAATCCACGTCCACGTACCGTGACCGGAGTCCGGCTCGGCGATCTCGCCGTCCGACTCGCCGTCGACCTTCCGGCGGACGCCGCCGAGGTGGTCGTCACCGGGGCCACCCACGCCAGCCAGGAGGTGCATCCCGGCGACCTGTACGCGGCGTTGCCCGGCGCTCGCCGGCACGGCGCGGAGTTCGCCGCCGGCGCCGCCGAGGCGGGTGCCGTGGCACTGCTGACCGACCCGGCGGGCGCGGAGCTGGCCGCGGGCAGCGGGCTGCCCGTCCTGGTGGTGCCCGACCCGCGTGCCGTGCTCGGCGAGCTGGCCTCGGCCGTGTACGGCGACCCGACCGCCGGTCTCACAGTGATCGGGGTGACCGGCACCGCCGGGAAGACCTCCACCGCGTACCTGATCGAGTCGGGGCTGCGGGCGGCCGGCCACACCACGGGGTTGATCGGCACGGTCGAGACCCGGCTCGGTGACCTGGTGATCGACAGTGTGCGCACCACTCCGGAGGCGACCGACCTGCACGCCATGCTGGCCACCGCGCGCGAGCGGGGGGTCACCGCGGTGGTCATGGAGGTCTCCAGCCACGCACTGGCCATGGGTCGCGTGGGCGGCGTCCGGTTCGCCGTCGGCGGCTACACCAACTTCGGCTCCGACCATCTGGACTTCCACGCCGACAGCGACGACTACTTCGCGGCCAAGGCCCAGCTCTTCGACGGGCGGTGCGCGGTCGAGGTGCTCAACCACGACGACCCGGCCCTGAAGCCGCTGTACAAGCCGGCCACCGTCACCTACTCGGCGGCCGGCGACCAGGGCGCGAGCTGGTGGGCCGACGGCGTGGGCGGCGAGGGGTACGCGCAGCGGTTCACCGCGCACGGCCCGGACGGCGTGGTCCTGGACGCCGGGGTGGCACTGCCCGGCCGGCACAACGTGGCGAACGCGCTGCTGGCCATCGCCGCGCTGGTCGGTGCCGGGGTGGACCCGACGACCGCTGCGGCCGGGGTGGCCGCCTGCGGTGGCGTGCCGGGCCGGCTGGAGCTGGTCGACGTCGCCGCGCCGGTGCGCGGCGTTGTCGACTACGCGCACAAGTCGGACGCGATCGTGGCGGCGCTGGCCGCGCTGCGCGAGTTGAGCGCCGGACGCCTGATCTGTGTGATCGGCGCCGGCGGTGACCGGGACCGGGGCAAGCGGCCGGTGATGGGCGCGGCTGCGGCGGAGGGAGCCGACCTGGTGCTGGTGACCGACGACAACCCGCGTACCGAGGACCCGGCGGAGATCCGCGCCGAGGTGCTCGCCGGCGCGTACCGGGCTGGAACGGCCGCCCGGATCATCGAGGTGGCCGGCCGCCGCGCCGCGATCGACGAGGCGGTGCGGTTGGCCGAGCCGGGCGACGTGATCGCGCTGCTCGGCAAGGGCCACGAACGCGGCCAGGAGGTGGCGGGCCAGGTGCTTCCGTTCGACGACAGCATCGAGCTGGCCGAGGCGCTGCGGGCCCGCTTCGGGGACCTGGCGGGCCAGCGGTGATCACGCTGAGCCTGGCCGAGGTGGCCGCGGCGGTCGACGGCCGGCTGGAGGCCGCCGATCCCGCCGCCACAGTGACCGGTTCGGTGGAGTTCGACTCCCGCAAGGTGGGGCCCGGTTCGCTCTTCGTGGCCTTCCCCGGTGAGAAGGTCGACGGGCACGACTACGCGGCGACGGCGATCCAGGCCGGCGCGGTGGCGGTGCTCGGCAGCCGTGCGGTGCCCGGGGTGCCGATGGTGCTGGTGGACGACGCCCTGACCGCGATGGGCCGGCTGGCCCGTGCCGCGGTGGACCGGCTGCCGGAGCTCACCGTGATCGGGGTGACCGGCTCCTCCGGCAAGACCACCACGAAGGACCTGATCGGTCAGCTCACCGCCCGGCTCGGGGCCACCGTGGCGCCGCCCGGTTCGTTCAACAACGAGCTGGGCCACCCGTACACCGCGCTGCGGGCCGGGCCGGACACCCGCTACCTGGTGATGGAGAAGGGCGCGCGGGGGATCGGGCACGTGCGGTACCTGTGTGAGCTGGTGCCGCCCCGGATCTCGGTGGTGCTCAACGTCGGCACGTCGCACATCGGCGAGTTCGGCTCGCAGGACGCCATCGCCCAGGCCAAGGGAGAGCTGGTCGAGGCTCTGCCGGCGGACGGGCTGGCGGTGCTGAACGCCGACGACCCGCGGGTGGACGCGATGGCGGGTCGCACCGGGGCCCGGGTGGTCCGCTACGGCGAGGCGCCGGACGCCGACGTGCGCGCCGAGGACGTCACGCTGGACGAGCGGGGGCACCCGTCGTACACGTTGGTCACCCCGGAGGGGCGCGCGCCGGTGCGGCTCGGGCTGACCGGCCGTCACCAGGTCGGCAACACGCTCGCCGCGGCGGCGGTCGCGCGGGAGCTGGGCATGCCGCTGGCCGAGCTGGCCACGGCCCTCGGCGAGCTGGGGCTGGTCTCGACCCGTCGGATGGACGTCTTCGACCGCCCCGACGGGGTGACCGTGATCGACGACTCGTACAACGCCAACCCGGCCTCGATGGCGGTGGCGGTACGGGCGCTGGCCAGTATCGGTCAGGGGCGGCGTACCGTCGCGGTGCTCGGTTACATGGCCGAGCTGGGCCCGTTCGAGCGCGACGGCCACGCCGAGGTCGGCCAACTCGCGGCCGAGCTGGGCGTCGACCGGCTGCTCGTGGTGGGTGAGCCGGCAGCGCCGATCCACGAAGGCGCGACAGCGGTAGCGAACTGGGGAGGAGAGTCGGTGCTGCTCACCGATCAGGCGGCGGCCGTCGAGGTGCTGCGGAGCGAGCTACGACCGGGTGATGTCGTCCTGGTCAAGGGTTCCCGGTACCGGACCTGGGAGGTGGCCGACGCCCTGCGCGCCGACGCCGGTGGGGAGCCAACCCGATGAGGGCCGTCATCGTCGCCGTCGGGGTCGCCTTCCTCGTCTCGCTGTTCGGCACCCCGATCGCGATCAAGTTGTTCACCCGGCTCAAGGCCGGTCAGCCGATCCGGTCCGACGGCCCGGCCATGCACCAGGGAAAGAAGGGCACGCCCACGATGGGCGGCGTGGTCTTCATCCTGGCCACGGTGATCGCGTACGTGGCCGGGCACCTGGCCCTGACCAGCCTGCCGGACCAGCAGATCGCCCAGGTGGAGCCGACCATCACGGCGTTGGTGCTGCTGGGGCTGATGGTCTTCTCCGGTGCTGTGGGTTTCCTCGACGACTTCCTCAAGGTGCGCAAGCGCAACAGCGCCGGGCTGAACAAGCGCGGCAAGTTGCTCGGCCAGATCCTGGTCGGCGCGGTCTTCGGCGTGATCGCGCTGTGGTTCCCGAGCACGATGACCGACGGCTCGGGCCTGGCGACCAACACCGAGACGGTGGGCAGCACCACGCTGAGCTTCATCCGGGACATCGATGCCCTGGAGGTCAGCAAGGTCGGCGCGGTGATCATCTTCATCTTCGTGGTGATGGCCGCGACGAACGGCGTCAACCTCACCGACGGCCTCGACGGTCTGGCCACCGGCGCCTCGGTGATGGTGCTCGCCGCGTACGCGTTGATCGCGTTCTGGCAGTACCGGCACTGGTGCGCCGACCCGAACTACACGCAGGACTACTGCTACGCCGTGCGCGACCCCTTGGAGATCGCGCTGATCGCCGGGGCGGCGGCGGGGGCCTGTGTGGGCTTCCTCTGGTGGAACACGTCCCCAGCACGGATCTTCATGGGCGACACCGGGGCGCTGGGGCTGGGCGGTCTGATCGCCGGCATGGCGATGTCCACCCGCACCATCCTGCTGCTGCCGATCATCGGTGGGCTCTTCGTGATCATCACGATGTCCGTGGTGATCCAGATCATCTCCTTCAAGACCACCGGTAAACGGGTGTTCCGGATGTCGCCCCTGCAGCACCACTTCGAGTTGGCCGGCTGGAGTGAGGTCAACATCGTGGTGCGCTTCTGGATCATCGCGGGCATCGGCGTGGCCATCGCCCTGGGCCTGTTCTACAGCGAGTTCCTCGCCAACATGACCTGATCGGCCCTCGCGATCCCCGCACTCTCCGGCCGCCCGGACGGCCCGCTCCGCGCGGGTTCCGTTCGGGCGGTTGGTGCGTGAACGGCCGGCGCGGGAGTTCGACACGCCCGGTGCGTCGTTGTGGGCGTGCCCGGCGCGTCCAGCGGTGATGATGTCGGGGTGGGGGAGGACTCAGGCACCGACGACAGGACAGCCGGTCGGCCGCGACGGTCACCGGGCGCGACGCGTACCGCTGCGGCGGGCGCGCCGCCCGACGACGCGCGCGGCCCGGAACCGGGTGCGGCACCGCGGGCAGCGGACCCGCCACCACCCGTGCCACTGCGCGGGTTGGACGGGGCCGGCGGGCTCGCCGCGCTGCGCGGTCTGCTGGCGCGACCGCTGGCCTCCTACTACCTGCTGCTGTCCAGCGCCGGCCTGCTGCTGCTGATCGGGCTGACCATGGTCTTCTCGGCGACCAGCGTGAAGGACTACGCCGAGGACGGCAACGCCTCGGCCTCGGTGACCAAGCAGGCGATCTTCGCGGTGATCGGCATCGGGGCGTTCTGGGTCTGCCAGCGCCTGCCCGCCAGCACGTACCGCTCGCTGGGCCGACCGCTGCTGTTCACCTCGATCGGGCTGCTGCTGGTGCTCAACCTGCTGGTCGCCTACGCCCGGCTCACCAAGCAGAAGTCGGCCGGGTTCGGGCCGATCGAGGCGCGACTGAACTGGCTCTTCGTCGGCGGGATCCAGGTGCAGCCCTCCGAGCTGGCCAAGTTCGCGCTGGTGTTGTGGGGTGCGCACCTGATCGCCCGCAAGGGCGCCGCGCTGGGCTGGTGGCGCGAGCTGGCCACCCCGCTCTTCCCGGTGATGGGTCTGCTCTTCGTCCTGGTCGGCTACAACGACACGGGCACGATGCTCTGCCTGCTGGCCCTGGTGGTGGGTCTACTCTGGGCCGCCGGCGTCCGCATGCGGGTCTTCGGCGCGCTGACCGTGGTGGGCCTGCTCGGCGTGGGCCTGCTCGTCGCGGTGGCATCGCTGGGCGCCGGCTCCGGCGAGCGGGGCGAGGACAATTACCGCTTCGCCCGGCTGGCCATGTTCTTCAACCCGCCCGACCCGGAGACCTGCAAACTCGACGGCTGTCTCCAGTTCTACCAGGGTCGGCTGGCCATCGAGCACGGCGGCTGGTTCGGTGTCGGGCTGGGCAAGGGCAGCCTGAAGTGGGACTGGCTGCCCGAGGCGCACAACGACTTCATCTTCGCGATCATCGCCGAGGAGTTGGGCGTGATCGGGTGCGTCGTGGTGCTGAGCCTGTTCGCGGTCCTCGCGTACACCGGGTTCCGGATCGCCCGCCGGGTCGACGACCCGTTCCGCCGGCTCGCCGCCACCGCCGTGACCACCTGGCTGGTCAGCCAGGCCGTGATCAACATTGGTGGGGTGGTCGGGCTGCTGCCGATCACCGGTCTGCCGCTGCCGTTCATCTCCGACGGCGGAAGTGCCCTGGTGGTGACGTTGGCGGGCATCGGCATGCTGGCCTCCTTCGCCCGCGCCGAACCCGATGCGGCCCGAGCACTGCATGCCCGTCCGCCGGCCCGGTGGGTCCGACTACTCTGGGCCCCGTTGCCGCCGCTTCCCGGCCGGCGTCGCCGACCGGCGACGCCGCCCGCTGGCCGAGGGTCCATACCCCGGTCCCGCGAGCGGCGCCATGACGACCAGGCCGCGCCGCGCGGGGTCCGCCAGGACCGCAACCGCGGGGGTACGGCGAGCGAAAGGAGACGCTGATGGGTCCGCTGCGTTCGGTGGTGCTCGCGGGAGGTGGCACCGGGGGGCACGTCTACCCGCTGCTCGCCTTCGCCGACTGCCTGCGCCGACACGACCCGGGCGTCCGGATCACCTGCCTCGGCACACCACGCGGCATGGAGAACGACCTGATCCCGCCGCAGGGCTACGACCTGCGGCAGATCCCGGCGTACCAACTGCCCCGGTCGGTCAACATGAACCTGGTCCGTACCCCGGGCCGGATGTGGACCGCGGCGCGCGCCGCGGGCAAGGTGATCGACGAGGTACAGGCCGACGTGGTCGTCGGCTTCGGCGGGTACGTCTCGGTGCCGGCCTACCTGGCCGCCTGGCGTCGCGAGATGCCCATGGTGATCCACGAGGTGAACGTGCCACCGGGTGTGGCCAACAAGCTGGGTATGAAGTTCACCAAGAACGTCGCCGTCGGCTTCCCGCACCAGCCGAGCCAGGCCGAGTCGCTGCGCGACGCCACAGTGGTCGGGGTCCCGCTGCGCCGCACCATCGCCGCACTGGACCGGTACGCGCTTCGCGACGCCGCCCGCGCCCACTTCGGGCTCCGCCCGGACCTGCCGGTGCTCTTCGTCTCCGGCGGCTCGTCCGGCGCCCGGTCGATCAACCTGGCGGTCTCCGGGGCGGCCAAGGAGCTGGCCCGCAACGGCGTGCAGGTGCTGCACGTGATGGGCGCCCGCAACGAGCCGGTGCCGATCCCCACCGACCTGCCGGTGCCGTACGTGACGCTGCCGTACCTGTCCGAGATGGAGCTGGGCTACGCCGCCGCCGACCTGATGCTGGCCCGGGGCGGGGCGATGACCGTCGCCGAGGTTGCCGCGATCGGGCTGCCGACGATCTACGTGCCGTACCCGCACAGCAACCAGGAGCAGCGGCGCAACGCGCTGCCCGTGGTGGAGGCCGGCGGCGGGCTCCTGGTCGACGACGCGGAGCTCACCCCGGCCTGGCTGGAGCGCACCGTCATCCCCCTGATCCGCGACCCGCAGCGGTTGTACGCGATGGGCGCGGCAGCGGGGGCGTACGGCCGACGCGACGGCGACGAGGCCCTGCGCTCCTTCGTCATCCAGGCGGTGGCCCGATGACCGCGCAGTTCACCCCGGCCGGCACGCTCACCGCGGAGGACCTGGGCGCCGTCCACCTGATCGGGGTGGGCGGGGTGGGCATGCTCGGCGTGGCCCGGCTGCTGCTCACCCGCGGCATCCGGGTCTCCGGCAGCGACCTGCGGGAGTGGCCGTCGCTGGCGGGCCTGCGGGCGCTCGGCGGCACCATCTACCTCAGCCACGAGGCGACCAACCTCGACGGCGTTGACACCGTCGTCTACTCGTCGGCCATTCCCTCCGACCACCTGGAGCTGGTCGAGGCGCGTCGACGCGGCCTGCGGGTGCTGCACCGGTCGGAGGCCCTGGCCGCGGCGATGACCGGCCGCCGGGCGGTGGCGGTCGCCGGCACGCACGGCAAGACCACCACCACCTCGATGGTGACGATGGTGCTCCAGCAGGCCGGTGTGGACCCGTCCTTCGTGATCGGCGGCGAGATCTCCGAGGTCGGCTCGGGCGCCCACCACGGCACCGGCGAGCACTTCGTGGTCGAGGCGGACGAGAGCGACCGCTCGTTCCTCATCTACCGCCCGTACGTCTCGATCATCACGAACGTCGAGGCGGACCACCTCAACACCTACGGCGACTACGCGACGCTGGAGGCGGCGTTCGTGGAGTTCGCCCGCCTCACCGACCCGGACGGGTTCATCATCACCTGCGCCGACGACCCGGGCGGTCGGCGGCTGGCCGAGAGCCTGCGCGCCGAGGGCCGGCAGGTGTTCACCTACGGCGAGGCGGCCGACGCCGACCTGCGGCTGACCGAGATCGTCTCCTCGGCGCGTGGGGTGCGCTATCTGGCCGCGATCGACGGCCGGTCGCTCGGCGAGTTCCGGTTGCCGGTGCCGGGGCGGCACATGGGGCTGAACAGCGCCTCCGCGGTGCTGGCCGCGTACCTGCTGAAACTGCCGCTGGAGGCGGCCGAGGCCGCGCTGGCGGTGTTCCCCGGAGTGCGGCGGCGCTTCGAACGCAAGGGCGTCGCGGACGGCGTGCTGGTCTACGACGAGTACGCCTACCACCCGACCTCGATGACCCTCGCCATGCAGACCCTGCGCGAGGTGGCCGGCGACGGGCGGCTGATCGTCGTCTTCCAGCCCTACCGGCTGTACCGCACCCGCGACAACCAGGCGGAGATCGCCGAGGCGCTGGCCATCGCCGACGAGGTGGTGCTGCTGGAGGTCTTCGGGCCGGGCGAGCTGCGCCAGCCCGGCGAGGGCTCGGCGGCGCTGATCGCGGCGGTGGGGCTGCCCGCCGACCGCAAGGTCTTCGTCGACTCGTGGGAGGCGGCGCCGGTCGAGGTGGCCCGCCGGGCCCGCCCGGGGGACGTCGTGGTGACCATGGGCGCCCCGCCGATCTCGCTGATGGGCGACGAACTGCTCGCCGCCCTGGGGGCGCGTGCGAACGGCTCCGCGCCGACCGCGACCGTCGACCCGGTGGCCACCGCCCCGGTGATCGGTGATCCGGTGTCGGGTGGCGCCACGGCCGGTGGCGACGGAGCGGCCCTCGGTGGCACCGTCGCGCCCGGCGGCACGGCGCCCACGGCCGGATGAGTCCCGGCCCGGCCCGAGGGCGGACCCGCGCCGCCGACGGCGGCGCCCCGCGTCGCGGTCCGGCGCGGCGTTGGCAGCTGGTCCGGGCGAGCCGCGACGCGGTACCGCCCTCGACCCGCCGGTTCATGGCCCGTGCCCGGCAGCGTCGCATGCGCGCGGCGCTGCCCTGGGCGGTGGCCGCCGGGGTGCTCGCGCTGGCCGGGCTGGTCGCCTGGACGGTCCTGGGCACCGGGCTGTTCGGTGTGCGGGAGGTGCGCGTGGAGGGAGCCGATCTGGTCACCCCGGTGCAGGTGCACGACGCGGTCGCCGTACCGGACGGGGTGCCGCTGGCCCGGGTGGACCTGGCGGCCGCCGCCCGCCGGGTCGGCGCGCTGGCGCCGGTGGAGCGGGCCACCGTGTCCCGCGACTGGCCCGGCACGCTGGTGGTGCGGGTGACCGAGCGGACTCCGGTGGCGGCGGTGCCGCAGGGGGAGGCGTACGCCCTGATCGACCGCAGTGGGGTGGCGTTCCGGACGGTGGACCAACGCCCCGCCGGGATGCCGCAGGTGACGGTGGCCCGACCGGCCGCCGACGACCCGGGCACGCGGGCCGGGCTGGAGGTGCTCGTCGCCCTGACCCCGCAGTTGCGCGCCGAGGTGGTGGACGTGAGCGTGGAGGGGTTGGCCCGGATCACCCTGCGGCTGCGCGGAGACCGGACGGTGGTCTGGGGCGACGCGACCCGGGGCGCGGACAAGGCCCGGGTGGCCACCGCGCTGCTCGACGAGGACACCGATCGGATCGACGTGAGTGCCCCGGACGTGGTGACCTTCCGCTGACCGGCGAGCGCGTCAAGGCGTGACCTGTCGCGCTCCGGCCGGCGACACGCCGGGCGGGTCCTTGGCTCATCGCGTGGTGGCGCTTACGTTGCCCCGAAGAGGTTCAGTGGTTGACATAACTGTAAGCCTCTAGTAGAGGGTGAGGGTTCACTCCTGACTCTCGCTGGTGACAGCTGTCGTCGGCCGCTGGTCTGGCCACGCCGTACCCGGTCGGCCGAAGCCAATCTCGAAGGAAAGGACCGGAGATGACACCTCCGCACAACTACCTGGCGGTCATCAAGGTCGTCGGCATCGGGGGAGGCGGCGTCAACGCCGTCAACCGGATGATCGAGGTTGGGCTCAAGGGCGTCGAGTTCATCGCGATCAACACCGATGCCCAGGCGCTGCTGATGAGTGACGCCGACGTCAAGCTCGACGTCGGCCGGGAGCTGACCCGTGGCCTGGGGGCCGGGGCCAACCCGGACGTCGGCAAGAACGCCGCCGAGGACCACCGCGACGAGATCGAGGAGGTGCTCAAGGGCGCCGACATGGTCTTCGTGACCTGCGGTGAGGGTGGCGGCACCGGCACCGGTGGTGCGCCCGTGGTGGCCAACATCGCCCGCAAGCTCGGTGCGCTGACCATCGGCGTGGTGACCCGGCCGTTCTCCTTCGAGGGCAAGCGCCGTCAGGTGCAGGCCGAAACCGGAATAGACGAACTCCGCAACCAGTGCGACACGCTGATCGTGATCCCGAACGACCGGCTGCTGGCCCTGGGTGACCGCAACATCAGCATGATGGATGCCTTCCGCACGGCCGACCAGGTGCTGCTCTCCGGTGTGCAGGGCATCACCGACCTGATCACGACCCCGGGTCTGATCAACCTGGACTTCGCCGACGTCAAGAGCGTGATGAGCGGCGCCGGCAGCGCGTTGATGGGCATCGGCAGCGCCCGCGGCGAGAACCGTGCGGTCGAGGCGGCCGAGGCGGCCATCTCCAGCCCGCTGCTGGAGCAGAGCATGGACGGCGCGCGCGGCGTGCTGCTCTCCATCGCCGGCGGTTCCGACCTGGGCCTGTTCGAGATCAACGACGCGGCCCAGCTGGTCACCGACGCCGCCCACCCGGACGCCAACATCATCTTCGGCGCGGTCATCGACGACGCGCTCGGTGACGAGGTGCGGGTCACGGTCATCGCGGCGGGCTTCGACGGCGGCACGCCCGCGTACAAGGCGGCCGAGCCCACCCGCAAGACCAACACCAACCAGCCGGCGGCGCAGAGCACCCCGGTGCCGGCGCCGACGACCAACCCGGCTCCGGCCCAGTCGCCGCGCCGAGTGCTCTTCGACGACGTGGACGTTCCCGATTTCCTCAAGAACGGGTCCTGAGCACCGCCGATGACCGACAGCTCAGCCACGGTAGGGCCGGACCGGCATGCCGAGATCGCGGCCGGTCTGGCTCAGGTCCGGTCCCGGATCGCCGACGCCTGCGTGCAGGCCGGCCGGGACCGCGCCGACGTCACGATGATCGCGGTGACGAAGACCTACCCGGCCAGCGACGTGTTGGCGCTGGCCGGGCTCGGGGTCACCGACATGGGGGAGAACCGCGACCAGGAGGCAGCCGGTAAGGCCGCCGAGGTGGCCGCGTCCGGGGTGCGCCCCCGCTGGCACTTCATCGGTCAACTCCAGCGCAACAAGGCCCGCTCGGTGGTCCGGTACGCCGACGTGGTGCAGTCCGTCGACAGTGTCCGGCTGGCCCGGGCGTTGGCCAACGCCGCCGCCGACCGGGAGGTGCCACTGGACGTCATGGTCCAGGTGAGCATCGACGGCGACGCGGCCCGGGGTGGCGCACTGCCTGGTTCGGCCGACCCGGGCGCCGGGCTGGAACCGGTGGCCGAGGCGGTGGCCGACGCGCCCGGGCTGCGTCTGGTCGGTCTCATGGCGGTGGCTCCGCTGGGTTGGGAGCCGGACCGGGCCTTCGCTCAACTCGCGGAGGTTGCCGGCGTGTTTCGGACGGTCCATCCGGGAGCGACCGAGCTGTCCGCGGGAATGAGCGGAGATTTCGACATCGCGATCCGATACGGCGCGACACATGTCCGCGTCGGCAGCGCGTTGCTCGGAATGCGTCCCACGCTGCGGTAGCCTGACCGCGAGACATGCAAATTACATCAGTGTTGTTTCAGGGGTGGCGTCCCCTAGTCGGGGGTCGTGGCGCGCGACGCGAATCGCGCGCCAGGGGATTGCCGCCCCGGTCCGATGGGCATTGTTGTCCATTCGCGACGGGCGACATGGCACGGGGGCGCGTGCCGCACGGCGGACGGAAGGGCGCGGGATGGGTGCACTGCGCAAGGCGGGGGTCTGGCTCGGTCTGGTCGAAGAAGACGACGAGCGGGCCTACGACGACGGTGGCTACGACAAGGGTGGCTACCGCGACTCGCGTTACCGGCAGAGCCGGTACGCCGAGGAGTTCGCCGACGAGGACGAGGACGACACCGAGGAGCCACCGGCTCCCCGGCCGCGGGTCAGTGAGCGGGGTCGACTCTCCGAGCGGGCGAGCGGGCGGTTGAGCGAGTCCGAGCGTGGTGACAACGAGCGTCCGGAGCGGGCCGAGCGGGCCAGCGTACGGTCGATCACCCGGTCGTCGGCTGGTGAGACCTCCGGCGCGCTGACCTACCACACCCGCGACAATCTGGCGCTCGCGCCGCAGGTCGCGTCGCGTGAGCGGGCGTTGCCCGAGGAGGAGCAGCGCTACCAGATCACCACGCTGCACCCGACCACTTACCGCGAGGCGCGCACGATCGGTGAGCACTTCCGCGACGGGGTTCCGGTGATCATCAATCTCACCGAGATGGATGAGGCCGATGCCCGCCGTCTGGTGGACTTCGCCGCCGGTCTGGCGTTCGGCCTGCGCGGTACGATCGAGCGCGTGACCAATCGGGTGTTCCTGCTCTCACCGGCTAATGTCCAGGTCACCGCTGAGGACAAGGCCAAGATCGCTGAGGGCGGTTTTTTCAGTCTGAGTTGACCCCGCCCGACCCGAGGGACGTCGCTGACCGTGTTGTCGATCTTACTGCAAGTGTTGTACCTGGTCCTTTATGTCTTCCTGCTCCTCCTCTTGTCCCGGTTCGTGTTGAGCGCCGTCCTGCAGTACGGCCGTCGCTGGCAACCGGGGCGTGGAGCATCGGCAGGATTGGAATCCGTGTGGAGCGTCACTGATCCCCCTCTCAACGCGTTGAGGCGTGTGATCCCTCCGCTGCGAATTGGTACCGTGAGCATCGACCTGGCCTCCCTTGTGCTCCTGGTTATCCTGTTCGTGCTGATGGAGTTCGTGTTAGGGCCGTCGATCAGGGCATCTGCCTGATGACCGACGCGCTTTCGCGGCCGCAACTGACCCGAGGAGTTTCGATGCCGCTGACCCCGGCCGACGTCCACAACGTCGCCTTCAAAAAGCCGCCGATCGGCAAACGGGGGTATGACGAGGAGGAGGTCGACGCCTTCCTTGACGAGGTCGAGCGCGAGCTCGCCCGTCTCATCGAGGAAAACAACGAGCTGCGCGCCCAGGTGGAGCGCGGCGGCCGTGGCGGTGCCCCCGCAGGCCCCGGCGGCGACGCCCGACTGGCGGCGGAGCTCAACGACGTCAAGGCCCAACTGGACCGGGTGCAGCGCGACAAGTCGGCGGCCGAGCAGGCCGCCCGCGCGATGCAGGCCGAGCTCGAGCAGGTCCGTGCGACCGGCGGCCCGGCTGGCGGCGGCGTCACCGGTGACGGTGAGCAGCAGGCCCTGCGCGTGCTGATGATGGCCCAGCGCACCGCCGACGACCACGTGTCCGACGCTCGTCGCGAGGCCGACCAGCTGCTGTCCGAGGCCCGTGGCAAGGCCGAGGAGGTGACCCGGGAGGCGCGCGCGAAGGCTGACGCCCTTGAGCGGGACGCCCGCCAGCGGCACCAGGAGGCCATGGGCGGCCTGGACGCCAAGCGCACGGCGCTGCAGAAGCACATCGAGGAGCTCAAGCAGTTCGAGCGCGAGTACCGCACCCGGCTCAAGGCCTACCTGGAGAGCCAGCTGCGTGACCTCGACGGTCGTGGCCAGGGCCTCGAAGCCGAGATGACCCGCTCCGAGGCAGGCCGGGTTGCCGGCGGCAACGGGCTGGCCGCTGCGGGCCTCGCCGGTTCGTACGGCGGCGGCGGGCGCTCCGGCGCCCTCGAAGCCGGACGCTGAGCACCGGCCGGCGATCGTTTCCCGCCAATGGTGACGATCGCCGGCCCAGCCTGGACGGTACGACGCGGCGGGGGTGAGCCGTGATAGTCGCAAGTCTTCTGCTCATCCTCGTCGCGGTGGTCCTACTGGTGCTCGGTCTGGCCAGTGGCTCCAGCTTCATGTTGATCATCTCCATCGCGGCCAGTCTGCTGGCCGCCGTGGCGTTGGTGGTGGGCGCCCGCCAGGCAGCCGCCAACCGCGCCATGGCGGATCCCGGTCGGTCCGGCCGGCGACCGCCCGACGCACCCCGCACGGCCCGCCAGGCCACGGGTGTCGCGTACGGGCCGCCGCTGGTCGAGCCGGAGGTGCCGGTTCAGCACGTGCCCACGACGGTTGGTACCGGCGGCACCGGGTGGCGGCAACCACCCGAGCCGCCGGCCGACCATGCGCCGCCGTTCGACAGGCGCGTCGATGATGCGCCGCAGTTCGATCCGCGCGTCGACGATGTGCCGCCGCTCGATGATGCGCCGCCGTTCGATCCGGGCTCGCCGTTCGTGACCCCGGCCGACGACGTGTCCGCTCCCACCCGGCCCGTCAGCCCGGCGTCGCCGTTCGCGGCGTCGACCGACGACGCCTTCCTCGACGGTGCCCCGACGGCCGACGAGCCGGCCGAGCAGCCGGTCACTCCCGCCGAGGCGGCCCGGGTGGCGCGACTTCCCGATGCCGTCCAGGTGGTCGACGGTCACCCCCGCTACCACCTCGCCAGCTGCCCGCACCTCGTTGGCCGGACGCCCGAGGTGCTGCCGGTCGCCGAGGCCGTCGAGCTCGGTTTCACGCCCTGCGCGCACTGTGCGCCAGCCACCGCCCTGCTCGCCGACGCCCGGCCGATCTGAAGCGGCGCCAGTGCCCGCGCAGGAGACGCTCACCGTGGCGGTACGGGTGAAGCCGGGCGCCTCCCGTGCACGGGTGGGTGGCCGCTTCGATGGTCCACACGGGCCTGCCCTCGTGATCGCGGTGCACGACCCGGCAGTCGACGGTCGGGCGACCGAGGCGGCCCGCAAGGCGTTGGCCGCCGCCCTGGGCCTCCGGCCGGCCGCGGTGTCACTGCGGGTCGGCGCGGCGAGCCGCGACAAACTCTTCCTCGTCGATCGGCCCGGCCCGGAGCTGTCCGAGCTGCTGCGCCGACTGCGCGACGGATCCGCCGAGTGAGGAACGCCCAGGCCAGGCTGCTGTGACGCCCGGATTGGACATCGCGCTGCTGCTCGGTGCGGCCGTGCTGCTGGTCGCCGTCGGCGCGGTGCGGCTCTCCACCCGGCTCGGCGTGCCCAGCCTCCTCGTCTACCTGGCGCTGGGCGTGGCGATCGGCGAGGGCGGGCTGGGCATCGGCTTCGAGGACGTCGAGCTGACCCGGACCCTCGGCTTCTGCGCCCTCATCGTGATCATCGCCGAGGGCGGCCTCACCGCCCGGTGGACCACCCTGCGTCCGGTGCTCGGGCTGGCCTCCGCGCTCTCCACTGTCGGCGTGATCGTCAGCATCGTGGTGGTCGGTGTCGCCGTACACCTGCTGTTGGGGTTGGACTGGCGGTTGGCGCTGCTCTATGGCGCGGTGCTCTCGTCCACCGACGCGGCGGCTGTCTTCGCCACCCTGCGTCGGCTGCGGCTGCCGCCCCGGCTGGTGGCGACGCTGGAGGCCGAGTCGGGCATGAACGACGCCCCGGTGGTGCTGCTGGTGGTGCTGCTGTCCCACGAGGGCTGGGCGCACCCGTGGTGGTACGAGGTCGGGTTGGTCTGTTACGAGCTGGGTGTGGGTGCGGCGGTGGGTGTGGGCGCGGGCGTCGCCGGCAGCTGGGCGCTGCGCCGGGCCGCGTTGCCCTCGGCCGGGCTCTACCCGATCGCCGCGGTGGGCATCACCGTGCTGGCGTACGCGGCCGGGGCGGTGCTGCATGCCTCGGGGTTCCTCGCCGTCTACGTGGCCGGGGTGCTGCTGGGCAACGCCCGGTTGTCACACCGGCAGGCGATCCTCGGTTTCGCGGACGGGCTCGCGTGGCTCGCCCAGATCGGGCTGTTCGTGCTGCTCGGGTTGCTGGCCTCGCCGGGTCGGCTGGACGCGGCCGTGCTGCCCGCGGTGGTCGCGGGACTGGCCCTGGTGCTGCTGGCCCGGCCGTTGTCGGTGGCCGTCTCGGCGCTGCCGTTCCGTGTCAGCCTCCGCGAACAGGCGTTCCTGTCCTGGGCGGGGCTGCGCGGGGCGGTGCCGATCGTGCTGGCCACCATTCCGCTCTCCGAGCGGGTGCCCGGTGCGGAGCGTCTCTTCGACGTGGTCTTCGTGCTGGTGGTGATCTTCACGCTGGTGCAGGCCGGGGCGCTCGGGCCGTTCGCGCGGTGGTTGCGGGTGACAGCGCCGGCCGAGGCGGCTGAGATCCATGTGGAGACGGCGCCGCTGGAGCGGATGCGGGCGGACCTGCTCCAGTTGGAGGTGCCGCCGGGCTCGCGGCTGGCCGGTGTGCACGTCGACGAGCTGCGGCTCCCGTTGGGCGCATCGGTCACGCTGGTGCTGCGCGACGGGGTGGGTTTCGTGCCCGCACCGGACACCCGCCTGAAGACCGGCGACAGCTTGTTGATCGTGGCGACTGCGGGGGTGCGGGATGCCGCGGAGCGCCGACTGCGGGCGGTCAGCCGGCGCGGTCGCCTGGCCCGGTGGTTTGGTGAGTACGGGGATGAGGCAGTCGATTGATCTGCTAGCGTTCCCTTTGCCCCAGTTAGGCAGGGCTAGGGGCTGTTTAGCGGAGCGACGGTGCGGCACGTTGTCGGACGCCTGTACGTTCCGTATTCTTGCCAACCTCCGGAGTGCGCGGCCATCATTGCCGTGCGCCCCTTTTCGTACATTAGGGGACGCCTTGGTCGGCGCCCCCCGAACCAGGATGCCGCGGACCACGCGGCTCCCCGGCCGAGGGAGCGACCCATGGCGAAGCCAGCCGACACCAGGACCGCCGGGCGCAAGCCGGTGACCAAGCCCACCCGGAGCACGGCGGAGACCGAGAAGATCCGGGCGGCGCTGGCGGCGCGGCGGGACGAGCTTCGCGCCGAGTACGATCAGACGCTGAGTGAGATCACCGAGCTGCAGCGCGACCGGCTGACCGACTCGGCCGGGGACGACCAGGCCGACACGGGCACCAAGACGCTCGAGCGGGAGCAGGAGATCTCTCTCGCCAACAGCATTCTGGAACGGATCACGCAGGTCGAGCGCGCTCTGGAGCGCCTCGACGAGGGTGGTTACGGCTGGTGCGAGCGGTGCGGCAACCCGATCCCGGTCGAGCGCCTCGCCGCCTTCCCGTCGGCCACCCAGTGTGTGACGTGCAAGCAGCTGGAGGAGCGGCGCTGAGGTCCGTTCCCCGGCGGCGATGAGACGGTGAGCGATCACCGCCGAGACACCTCGATGGGGAGCGCATGACCGCAGTACCGTCCGCCGAGCCCGGCCGCACCGACCCGGGAGGCGGCACACGCCGGCCCCGGGCCGTCGCGATCCTTGCCGGAGTCGCCCTCGTGGCCCTGCTGGCCGACCTGGTCACGAAGCACCTCGCGCTGGCCGCGCTGACCGACCGGGAGCCGGTCCGGCTGCTCGGCGGATTCGTCTACCTGAGCCTGACCCGCAACAGCGGTGCGGCCTGGAGCATCGGCGCTGACCACACCTGGATCTTCCCGCTGATCACGATCGGTGTGGTCGGCTGGATCGTCTGGATGGCGCTGCGACTCCGCTCGCTGCCCTGGGCGATCTCCCTGGGCCTGGTGCTGGGTGGTGCGCTGGGCAACCTCGTCGACCGGATCTTCCGGGCGCCCTCGCCCTTCCACGGGCACGTGGTCGACATGATCAGCCTCTTCGACCCGTACGGCCAGGTCTGGCCGGTGTTCAACCTGGCGGACAGCTCGCTGGTCTGCGGTGTGCTGCTGGCGGTCCTGTTGGAACTGACCGGCCGCCAGCGGGACGGCCGGCGGGCCGGACGCGACGACGCCCCGGCCGAAACGGACGCCACCCAGGGCGCCGACCAGAAGGAGCGGGCATGACCTCCGCCTTCGCCGCTGGCGGCGACCACCGTTCCCTCCCGGTGCCGGACGGCCTCGACGGCATGCGACTGGACCAGGCGGTGTCCCGCCTGTTCGGGCTCTCCCGCACCTCCGCCGCGGCCCTGGTGGATGCCGGGGACGCGCTCGTCGACGGCGCCGCCCGACCCAACTCGCACAAGGTCAAGGCCGGCTCCTGGCTGGACGTCACGCTGCCGGCCCCGGTCGCACCGCCGACAGTGGTGCCGCAGGCGGTGCCCGGCCTGCGGGTGGTCTACGCCGACGATGACATCGTGGTGGTCGACAAGCCGGTGGGCGTGGCCGCGCACCCCAGCCCCGGATGGACCGGCCCGACCGTGATCGGCGCCCTCGCCGCGATCGGGCACCGCATCTCCACCAGTGGCGCCGCCGAGCGACAGGGCGTGGTGCACCGGCTCGACGTGGGCACCACCGGGATCATGGCGGTCGCCAAGAGCGAGCAGGCGTACACGGCGTTGAAGCGGGCCTTCAAGTACCGCGAGGTGGACAAGGGCTACCACGCGGTGGTGCAGGGTCACCTGGACCCGCTGCGCGGGACCGTGGACGCGCCGATCGACCGTCACCCCACCCACGACTACCGCTGGGCGGTGGTGTCCGGCGGCAAGCCGAGCATCACCCACTACGACACCATTGAGGCGTTCCCGGCGGCCAGCCTGGTCGACGTTCGACTGGAGACCGGCCGGACCCACCAGATCCGGGTGCACTTCTCCACCCTGCGGCACCCCTGCGTGGGTGACCTCACCTATGGTGCCGACCCCACCCTCTCGGCCCGTCTCGGCCTGGCCCGACAGTGGCTGCACGCCCGCGAACTGAGCTTCCTGCACCCCCGAACGGGGGACGAGGTCCGGTTCGTCAGCGACTACCCTGACGACCTGGACCGTGCGCTTCAGATCCTGCGTGACTGAGCGGCGACCGCCCGACACCGCTCCGACGAGGGGATCCCGCCCGTGCGCGCCGGCAACCTGCTGCGGCAGCTGGACCAACGGCTGCTGCCGCCGCTGACCCGGGCCGTGACCCGGCTCGGCGAGCGGTCGGCGCGGTCCGGGGTGCTCACCTGGGCCGCCGTGCTCTCTGCGGCGGCGGTCCTGGGCACCGCGGTCTGGGCCGTCGACGACACTCCGGTCGGCGACCGGACGGTGGGTGAGGTGACCCGCGTCGGTGTGACCGACGGCGATTCCGTCCCCGGCTACCTGCGGTCCGCCGCCGCCGACCTGGCCGCGCTGCCCGCGTCGGCGCAGTCCGCGGGGGACGGGACCTACGCGCTGGTCACGCTTGCCGCGTACCTGCCGCCGCAGCGTCTGGCGACGGTCCTCGGCGACGTGGGGGTCTCCACCGTCTTCGGGCGGGTGCCGCTACCCGGGCGGCAGACCGAGATCGTCAAGATTCCCGCGCTGCGGGTGCCGGACGACGTCGTGGCCGGGATGGACCAGGTGGCGGCCCGCAAGGACGTCGAAGCCGCCGACTACCGGGCGCTGGCCGCCACGGTAGACGGTGACGGGCCGGATGAGCGGGAGTTGCGGGAGCGCTACGCCAGCGGCGCCGAGGTGGCCGCCGCCGAGGCGACCGCGTACCGGACCGGCTGCGCCTGCGTCTACGCCGCTGTGGTGCGAGCGACGCCGGGTGCGCTGCGCGGTGTGGCGGCCCGGCCGGACGTACGTGCGGTCGACCCCGCTCCCGAGGTGTACCGCCTGGACCGCACGGTCTTCACACCTCCGCTGCCCGAACAGCGCGACGTGGTGCGTCCGCCTGTCGACATCGGGCCGAGTCCGGCGCCCACGCCCGACGGGGACGCGGCCTCGACACCACCCGCGCCCGCGCCGATGGCGTCGATGGGCGAATCGTCGGAACCCGCACCGGTCGTCACGACTCCGTCACCCGCACCGTCGCCGGCCACGTCGACCGCGCCACCCCCGCCGACCGTCACCACCTCCCCGGACGGCATCGGTGCCGAGCTGCCGACGCCCGCGTCGTCGTGATCTGCGTCGGCTGGTGTGCGCTCTGAGGTGTGGTCCGAATAGGGTTTGGTTCGTAGCCTGTCAGACGGAGATCGATGGCGCTGGGAGGGCGGGCCGTGGAGGGCAGTGAGACCGGCTGGGGCCGGCCGGCCGAACCAGCGCCGCGCTGGCGCGCGTTGTTGGACCGTGCCCGGCTGGGCGGTCGCGGCGCGGAGCAGACCGAGCCGGACCGGCATGCCGATGACCCGTCACCGGATCCGCTGCCACGGCGCGCGGCACCGAACGGCAACGCCGGGCGGGCGTCCGCCATCGGGCATCCGGCCGAGCTGTCGTACGGCGCGGAGCCCGACTACCGGGCCGAGGCGACCTACCGTGTCGACCCCGCCTACCGGGCCGACCCGGGTTACCGGGCGGAGCCGGGTTACCGCGCCGAGCCGGACTATCGGGCCGAGTCGGTGTACCGCTCTGAGCCGGACTACCGGTCGGAGCCGGCGTACCGGTCCGAGCCGGCGTACCGCGCCGAGCCGGCGTACCGCGCCGAGCCGGATTACCGGGCCGAGCCTGGCTATCGCGTCGAGCCGGAATACCGGGCCGAGCCGGGCTATCGGGCCGAGCCGACGTACCGGGCCGAGCCTGGCTATCGCGTCGAGCCCGAATACCGGGCCGAGCCGGGCTATCGGGCCGAACCGACGTACCGGGCCGAGCCCGAGCCACCGCCAGCCGTCCCCGACCCGGCCCAGTCGCGGTACGCGTTGCTGGACAACGGCTACCGGCCGGGCGACCCGCCGGTGCAGTCCCGGTACGCCCTGCTGGAGACCGGCTACCAACCGGAGACCGGTTACCCGGCGCCCCCGACCCCGTCGGTCGCACCGCCACTCGCCGCACCGGTCGCACCGCCGGTGGCCCCGCCACCCGTCGCGCCGGTGGCCCCGCCACCCGCCCCGTCGGTCGGCTCGGCGATCGTCGAGCGCGCCTTTCCGGCCCGGGTCGAGTGGCGCCCGCAGGGCGTCGACCAGGAGCAGGAACGCGCCAACGGGGTGCTCCGGCGTGACCTGGGCACGCCCCGGGTGTTCGCCTTCGCCAACCCCAAGGGCGGGGTGCACAAGACCACCGCCACAGTGCTCGCCGCGGCCACTGTCGGCAGTGTGCGCGGACAGGGCGTGCTGGCCTGGGACGACAACGAGCTGCGCGGCACCCTCGGGCTGCGCGCCGGCAGTGCCCGGCACGCCCGGACGATCCGTCACCTGATCACCGACCTGGCGCAGATCGAGATCCTCGAGGGCGAGACCCTGCTGGGTCGGCTGGACGACTACCTGCGGCACGCATCCGACGGCTCGTACGACGTGCTGGCCGGCGAGGAGAGCCCGCGCTTCGCCCAACGACTGGACCAGTTCACCGTCCGACGTGTGCTGGAGTTGCTGCGGCGCACCCACGACGTGGTCTGCGTCGACACCGGCAACAACGTGGAGAGCCCCAACTGGCGCACCGTGATGCAGGCCGCCGACCAGCTCGTGGTGACCACCGTGCCCCGGGAGGACGCGGCGTTCAGCGCCGACTGGATGCTCGACCTGCTGCACGAGGAGGGCATGGGCGAGTTGGCGGACAACGCCATCACCCTCATCTCCTGCCCGACCCCGGGCCGCTCGTCGTTGCAGGACGACCTGGAGCGGCACTTCGCCACCCGTACGCGTGGGGTGGCCGTGGTGCCCTACGACCCGGCGCTGGAGACCGGGTCGTCGATCGAGTACCACCAACTCCAGCCGGAGACCCGGCAGGCCTGGTTGCAGGCGGCGGCGATGATGGTGGAGCCGTTCGCCCGGTGAGCTGGTCTGCCGCCACCGGAGCCCCGGCCCTGCACCGGGCCTGAGAGGATCATCGGGTGAGCCCGGACAACCCCGAACCCGAGCGGCCCGTCGACGATCCCGACCGGGCCGCTCCGCCCGACCCGTCGGGGACCACGTCGCAGACGCAGCCCGCTGCCCAACCGCCGGTGTACGCCGAGCCGCCGGGCGCGGCACCCTCGACCGCGTCCCGGAGCTGGTTCGAGTTGACCTCCGACGAGCCGCGTCGTCCGCTGCGCACAGCGGCGACGGTGCTGGGCGCCGTGCTCGCGCTGGCCGTGCTGGGTGTGCCGTTCGGGCTGCTGTGGGCCGTGCTCGCGCCGGCCACGCCGGTGCTCAAGACCGCCGAGGGGGCGATCTACGCCGACCCGCAACCGGAGCAGCCGATCGCGGCGGACGGGTGGTTCAGTCTGCTGGGGCTCGGCTTCGGGCTGCTGGTGGCGCTCGTCCTGTGGTTCGTGCTGCGCCGGCGACGCGGCCCGGTCGGGTTGCTCGCCGCGGTTCTCGGCGCGTTGGCCGCCGCGCCGGTTGCCTGGCAGGTGGGGCGGCGGGTCGGTCTGGCCACCTTCGACCGGCTGCTGGACACCGCCCCGGCGGGGCAGTCCTTCACCAAGCCCCCGGACCTGCGGGCCGGCGGGGTCGACTGGCTGCTCGGCGTCCTGCCGGTGCCGCACGGCAACCTGCTGCTGCCGGCCTTCGGGGCCGCGATCACGTACACCCTGCTGGCCGGCTGGTCGCGGTGGCCGGGCCTCCGTCCGGAACCCGAGCCGGCCGACCTCAGTTGGGTGTCGGTGGGGACGACGCCAGCTCCGCCAGCGGCACCGGAACCGCCCGCACCTGGCGCAGCAGAGCCGCCTCGCGGTTGAGCAGCCGCAGTTCGGCGCGCAGCCGCGCGGCGGTGTCGTCGATCGCCAGCAGGCGCTGCCGGTCGTCGACGGTGAGCGCCGCGGTCGCCGCCACCAGGTGGGAGAGCACCGTCGGATCCTCCGGCAGCTGCTCGGAGATCTCCTCCGGGTCGGAGCGGATCAGGCCGAGGTACTGCCGGAACACCGCGATCACCCGGGCGGCCAGCAGATCGGCCACCTCGTCCGACCCGGCCGGGTCGGGCAGCCACTCGACGTCGGCGGTCAGATAGGGGGCCGCGCTGTCGTCGACCTCGGCGATCCGGAAACGGCGTCGGCCGACCGTGACGATGTCGAAGCCGCCATCGGTCAGCTCGGTCACCTGACGCAGCTCGGCGGTGCAGCCCACCTCGTGCAGGGTGACGTCGCCGACGCCGGGCGTCGCGCGGGCGCCGGGACCGGCGGGCGCGACCTCCCAGCCAGCCTGGATGGCCACCACACCGAACTCGCGGGGAGCGCCCTCGGGCAGGTCGACGAGGTGTCGGACCAGCGCCCGGTAGCGCTCCTCGAAGATGTGCAGCGGCAGCACCAACCCGGGAAAGAGCACCGTTGCGAGCGGAAACACCGGCAGCCGTGCGGTCACATGGTCGAGCCTAACCAATCTCGCCCGCGTGGGCGTGGCCCGGCTCACCGTCCCGGCGGACGGGCGGCTCGGGTGTACGCCGGGCCGGCCGCCTAGACTCGCAAGGGTGCTGAATCGGATCGACCTGCGCAAGGGTCTCGGAGACCCGCGCCGCCTGCTGCCCCGTGCCCAGCTCGACGTGTCGGTTGCCGTCGAGCGGATCCGCCCGCTGGTGGAGGCGGTTCGCGAGCATGGCTACCCGGCGATCCGGGAGGCCAGCGAGCGATTCGACGGCATCTCCCCCGAGGTGCTGCGGGTGCCGGTCGAGGCGATCACCGAGGCCGAGGGGGTGCTCGACCCGGCTGTGCGCGCCGCGCTGCTGGAGTCGATCAGCCGGGCCCGTCGGGTCCACGACGACCAGCGGCGCACCGACCACACCACGCAGGTGGTGCCCGGCGGCACTGTCACCGAGCGCTGGCTGCCGGTCGACCGGGTCGGCCTCTACGTGCCCGGTGGCCTGGCGATGTACCCGTCGACAGTGGTGATGAACGTCGTGCCCGCGCAGGCGGCCGGCGTGCGGTCGCTGGTGGTGGTCAGCCCGCCGCAGAAGGACAACGGCGGTCTGCCCGACCCCCGGGTGCTCGCCGCGTGCGCGCTGCTAGGCGTCGACGAGGTGTACGCCGTGGGCGGGGCCCAGGCGGTGGCGATGCTGGCGTACGGCGCAGCGGTCGACCCGTTGGGTGAGCTGCGGTGCGACCCTGTCGACCTGATCACCGGCCCCGGCAACATCTGGGTGACCGCCGCCAAGCGGCTGCTGCGTGGCGTGGTCGGCATCGACGCCGAGGCCGGGCCGACCGAGATCGCCATCCTCGCCGACGACACGGCCGATCCGGCGCACGTGGCCGCCGACCTGATCAGTCAGGCCGAGCACGACCCGCTCGCCGCGAGCGTGCTGGTCACCCCGTCGCTGGCGCTGGTCGAGTCGGTCGAGCGGGAGTTGGCCCGGCAGGTGCCGGCGACCAAGCACACCGAGCGGGTGACCACGGCGCTGACCGGTGAGCAGAGCGGCGTCGTCCTGGTCGACGATCTTGAGGCGGGGTTGCGGGTGGTCGACGCGTACGCGGCCGAGCACCTGGAGATCCAGACGGTCGACGCCCGGCAGTGGGCGCTGCGGGTTCGCAACGCCGGGGCGATCTTCGTGGGCGCCTGGTCGCCGGTGTCGCTCGGCGACTACTGCGCCGGGTCCAACCACGTGCTGCCCACCGGCGGCTGCGCCCGGCACTCCTCGGGGCTGTCCGTGCAGTCGTTCCTGCGCGGCGTGCACCTGATCGAATACACCGAGACCGCTCTGCGTGAGGTGGCCCCGCACGTGGTGACCCTGGCCAACGTGGAGGACCTGCCGGCGCACGGCCAGGCGGTCCAGGCCCGTTTCCCGGGTGGAGCGGCATGAGCGAGCGCAGCGAGCGAACCAGCTGGCTCAGTCGCCCGGTGCCTCATGCCGCCTCCTCGCGAAGCGGGGAGGCGGCATGAGCAAGCGCAGCGAGCGAACCAGCTGGCTCGGTCGCCCGGTGCCTCATGCCGCCTCCTCGCGAAGCGGGGAGGCGGCATGAGCAGCCTGGACGAGCTGCCGATCCGCGACGACCTGCGCGGGCTCTCGCCGTACGGGGCGCCGCAGCTCGACGTGCCGGTGCGGCTCAACACCAACGAGAACTCGTACGCGGTGCCGGAGCCGGTGGTCGAGGCGATCGGCAAGGCGCTCGCTGCCGAGCTGCGCGAGTTGAACCGCTACCCGGACCGGGACGCGCTGGCGCTCCGCGCCGACCTGGCCGAATATCTCGGGCACGGGCTCACCGTCGAGCAGGTGTGGGCGGCCAACGGCTCCAACGAGATCCAGCAGCAGCTTTTGCAGGCGTTCGGTGGGCCGGGGCGCAGCGCGCTCGGCTTCGTTCCGGCGTACTCGATGCATCCGCTGCTGGCCCTCGGCACCGGCACCCGGTGGGTGCCCGCCGAGCGCGGCGTCGACTTCGGGTTGACCGCCGAGGAGGCGGTCGCCCAGGTCCGTGAGCACCGGCCCGACGTGGTCTTCCTCTGCTCGCCGAACAACCCCACCGGCACGGCACTGGACCCGGCGGTGATCGCCGCGGTGCTCGACGTCGCGCCGGGCATGGTGGTCGTGGACGAGGCCTACGCCGAGTTCGCCCGACCGGGCACGGTCAGCGCCCTCGCGGTGCTGCCCGGCCACCCGCGGCTGGTGGTGAGCCGCACGATGAGCAAGGCGTTCGGCTTCGCCGGCGGGCGGTTGGGCTACCTGGCCGCCGACCCGGCGGTGGTGCAGGCGGTGCAGCTCGTCCGTTTGCCGTACCATCTCTCCGCACTGACCCAGGCCGCCGCACGGGCGGCGGTGACCCACCGCGACGCACTCCTCGGCACGGTCAGCGCGATCATGGCGCAGCGGGACCGGATCGTGGCGACGCTGCGCGAGCGTGGGTTGCGGGTCGCCGACAGCGACGCCAACTTCGTGCTCTTCGAGGTGGGCGGGGACCAGACCACCGTCTGGAAGGCGCTGCTGGCACAGGGGGTGCTGGTCCGCGACGTCGGCCTGCCCGGCTGGCTGCGGGTGACCGCGGGCACCCCGACCGAGACCGACGCCTTCCTTTCTGCAATGGAGACTGTGTGATGAGCCGGACCGCCCGGGTGGAGCGGATCACCAAGGAGACCAAGGTCCTCGTCGAGATCGACCTCGACGGCACCGGCGCCGCCGAGATCAGCACCGGCGTCGGCTTCTACGACCACATGCTGCACCAGATCGCCCGGCACGGCGGCTTCGACCTGACCGTGCGCACCGTGGGTGACCTGGAGATCGACGCGCACCACACGATCGAGGACACGGCGCTCGCCCTGGGTGCCGCGTTCGACCAGGCGCTGGGCGACAAGGCCGGCATCCGGCGGTACGGCTCGGCGACCGTGCCGATGGACGAGGTGCTGGTCCGGGCCGCGGTGGACCTCTCGGGTCGGCCGTACGTGGTGCACGACGAGCCGGCGCTGGCCCCGTACATCGGGCCGGTGTACGCGACGAGCATGACCCGGCACATCTGGGAGTCCTTCGGTCAGGCGGCCCGGGTCACGCTGCACGTCGACGTGCTGCGGGCGGCCCGGCCGGGCGGTCACCCGGACGCGCACCACGTGGTGGAGGCGCAGTTCAAGGCGGTCTCCCGGGCGCTGCGGGAGGCGACCGCGATCGACCCACGCTCGGCGGGCGCGATTCCCAGCACGAAGGGTGCTCTCTGATGAGCGCGAGGAGTGCAGCGCAGCGGAGCCCCGCAGTCGCGATTCGAGGGTGGCTCTGATGGGTGCCGCGTTGCCGACGTTGTTGCTGATCCTGGCCGGGGTGCTGGTGGGTGGCACCTGGTCGCTCTACCGGCAGGGTGCGCCGAAGGCGGCCGTGCTGGTCACCGCGGCGCTCGCGGTGCTCGCCACTGTCGCCGGGGTTCTGCGGCTGCTGCCGGAGAACGGGTGATCGGGGTGACGACATGAGTGACGTGGTGGTGCTCGACTACGGCTCGGGCAACCTGCGCTCGGCGGAGCGGGCGCTGGCCGCCGCCGGTGCTGACGTGCGGGTGACCGATGACCTGGCGGCCGCGGCCGCCGCCGACGGCCTGGTGGTCCCGGGGGTGGGCGCGTACGCGGCGTGCATGGCCGGGATCGAGGCGCTCGGCGCCGGCCCGGTGATCGCCGAGCGGGTGGCGGCGGGTCGGCCGGTGCTCGGCATCTGTGTGGGCATGCAGGTGCTCTTCGAGTACGGCGAGGAGCACGGTGTGGTGACCAAGGGGCTCGGGTTGCTGCCCGGCGGGGTGACCCGGTTGGCCGCCACCCGGTTGCCGCACATGGGTTGGAACACGGTCCGGGCGCCCGAGGGGTCGGTGCTCTTCGCCGGGTTGTCGGAGCAGAGCCGGTTCTACTTCGTCCACTCGTACGCGATGGGGGACCCGGCGGCGCTGGCTGCTGCCGGTGCCACGGTGACCACCGCCCATCACGACACTGATTTCGTCGCCGCGGTGGAGCGTGGTCCGCTGTCGGCGGCCCAGTTCCACCCGGAGAAGTCCGCCGACACCGGTGCCGCGCTGCTGCGCAACTGGCTCGTCACGCTGCCCAGCGGTGACTGACCGTCGTCGCCCGGTGCCCGGCGCGAGGGTGTCGCGGTGAGCCGGGAACGGGCCCGTCGTCGGGCGGTGCGTGAGGCCGAGCAGGCCCGGGAGCGGGCGGTCCGGCAGCGGCAGGTGGCGCGCCGTCAGCGCCGTCGCGCGGTGGTCCGCCGGTTGACGCCGCAGGTGCGGCGGGGCCGCTCCGGACGGTTGCCCCGGCACAGCCGGGGTGAGCGGGCCGCGATCGTGCTGCTGACCGGTGCCGCGCTGATTCTGATCTGGACGTTCGTCGACAACCTGGCGCTGCGTGTCGCGCTGATGGTGCTCTTGCTGCTCGTACTGCCGGCGATCGTCGTGATCGCCCTGGACCGTCGTACCTGATCGAGGAGAAGACGTTGAGCCTCACCCTGTTACCCGCTGTGGATGTCGCCGACGGCCGGGCCGTCCGGCTCGTGCAGGGCGCCGTCGGAAGCGAGAGCATCTATGGCGAGCCGTTGGACGCGGCGCTGGCCTGGCAGCAGGACGGCGCCGAGTGGATCCACCTGGTCGACCTGGACGCGGCGTTCGGTCGGGGCACCAACGCGCACCTGCTCGCCGAGGTGGTGCGCCAGTTGGACGTGAAGGTGGAGCTCTCCGGCGGCATCCGGGACGACGAGTCGCTGCGGGCGGCGCTGGGCACCGGGGCGACCCGGGTGAACATCGGCACCGCCGCCCTGGAGGACCCGGTCTGGTGTGACCGGGTGGTGGGGGAGTACGGCGACCGGGTGGCCATCGGGCTGGACGTGCGCGGCCACACCCTCTCCGCGCGTGGTTGGACCCGCGACGGTGGTGACCTGTACGAGGTGCTGGAGCGGCTGGACAAGGCGGGCGCGAGCCGGTACGTGGTCACCGACATCACCAAGGACGGCACGATGCGCGGGCCGAACCTGGACCTGCTGCGCGAGGTGTGCGCCCGCACGGACCGGCCGGTGATCGCCTCCGGTGGGGTGTCCAAGTTGGACGACCTGCGGGCGTTGGCGACCCTGGAGCCGCTCGGGGTGGAGGGTGTGATCGCCGGTAAGGCGCTCTACGCGGGTGCCTTCACGGTGGCCGAGGCGCTGCGGACCCTGGCCGAGGCGTGACGGTCACCCGGCTCTCCTCGGGTGGCCCGTGGGAGCAGCGGTACGGCTATTCCCGGGTGGTTCGGGCCGGTGACCTGGCGTTCACGGCCGGTTGCACGGCGACGGTGGACGGTCGGGTGGTGCACGTCGGTGACGCCGCCGCCCAGACCGCGCAGGCGTTGCGGATCGGGCTGGACGCGCTGGCCGAGGTGGGTGCGGAGCCCGGCGACGTGGTCCGGACCCGAATGTACGTGACCGACCGGCTGCACGCCGACGAGGTGGGCCGGGCGCACAACGCGGTCTTCGGCGCGGTCCGGCCGGCGGCGACCCTGGTGGTGGTGGCCGGTCTGCTGGATCCGGAGCACCTGGTCGAGGTGGAGTTGGAGGCGTACCTCGGCGGTCGCTGAGGTTGGCGGTCGGCGTGGTGCCGGCCGCTTCCCGGCCAGATAAGTTGTGCACAACTTAATTGTGGGCTACGGTTCAGCGGTGACCGATGATCTGCTGTTGCGCCGACAGGTGTGCTTCGCGCTCTACGCCGCGTCGCGCGCCCTCACCGACGTCTACCGGCCGATCCTCGACGAGTTCGGGCTGACCTACCCGCAGTACCTGGTGCTGCTTGTGCTCTGGGAACGCCCCGACGACGCCCCCACGGTGTCCGAGCTCGGCGCCGAGCTGCGACTGGACTCCGGCACGCTCTCCCCGCTGCTCAAGCGGCTGGAAGGAGCTGGCCTGGTGGTTCGGCGGCGGTCGGCGCGCGACGAGCGGCGGGTCGAGGTGGGCCTCACCGAGCAGGGGCGGGCGCTGCGGGAGCAGCTCTGCGACGTCCCGCTGCGGATCGCCCTGGCCACCGGGCTGGGCATCGATGAGCTTGTCGCGTTGCGCGACACGCTCACCCGGGTCACCGACACCATCCATCGACAGAAGGAGCAGTGACTCTCATGCAGGTCATCTACACCGCATCCGCGACCGCCAAGGGCGATGGCCGCGACGGCCACGTCGAGACCTCCGACGGCACCCTCGCGCTCGACCTGGCCGTGCCGAAGGAGATGGGTGGCGCCGGCGGCGCCGCCAACCCCGAGCAGCTCTTCGCCGCCGGCTACGCGGCCTGCTTCCACAGCGCGCTGCGGCTGGTGGGCCGCCGGGCCAAGGCCGACGTGAGCGACTCCGTCGTCGCGGCCGAGGTGGGCATCGGCCCGAACGGCAGCGGCGGTTTCGGGCTCACCGTCGAGCTCGTCGTCGACCTGCCCGCCGTCTCCCGCGAGACCGCCGAGCAGATCGTCGAGCAGGCCCACCAGGTCTGCCCGTACTCGAACGCGACCCGCGGCAACATCGACGTCACGCTGACCGTCCGGGAGACCTTGGCCGCGTGACCTCGCGGACCGAGACCCCCACCGCGGACGAGAGGACGACCACCCCGTGACCATAAACCGCGAGATCCACCTGGCCAGCCGCCCTCAGGGCTGGCCCACCGAGGACACCTTCCGGCTCGTCGAGACCGACGTCCCGACGCCGGGCCCGGGCCAGATCGTGGTCCGCAACCAGTACATGTCGGTCGACCCGTACATGCGCGGACGGATGAACGACGTCAAGTCGTACGTGCCGCCGTTCGCCCTCGACGCGCCGCTCGACGGTGCCTCGATCGGCGAGGTGGTGGCCAGCGAGGCACCGGACGTCGCCGTCGGGACCACCGTCCTGCACGGGCTGGGCTGGCGGGAGTACGCGCTGCTCGACGCCACCGCCGCCCGGCCGGTCGACCCGAGCGTCGCGCCGGTCAGCGCGTACCTCAGCGTGCTGGGCATGACCGGGCTGACCGCGTACGCCGGGCTGCTGGAGGTCGCCGCGATGAAGCCCGGCGAGACGGTCTTCGTCTCCGCCGCGGCCGGCGCGGTCGGCAGCCTGGTCGGCCAGATCGCCAAGCTCAAGGGTGCCGGCCGGGTGGTCGGCAGCGCCGGCTCGCCGGCCAAGGTCGAGCGGCTGCGGGCGCTGGGCTTCGACGCCGCGTTCGACTACCACGACGGGCCGGTCCGCGAGTCGCTGCGGGCGGCCGCGCCGGACGGCGTCGACGTCTACTTCGACAACGTCGGCGGCGATCACCTGGAGGCCGCCATCTCGGCCATGAACCTGCACGGCCGGGCCGCGATCTGCGGCATGATCTCGCAGTACAACGAGACCGAGCCGTCGGCCGCGCCGCGCAACCTGGCATTGGTCATCGGCAAGCGGCTCACCCTGCGCGGCTTCCTGGTCAACGATCACAACGACATGCGGGCGGCGTTCGTCCGCGACGTCGCCGGCTGGCTGCGCGAGGGCACGCTGTCCTACGACGAGACGATCGTGGACGGCATCGAGAACGCTCCGGACGCGTTCATCGGCCTGCTGCGTGGCGACAACCTCGGCAAGATGCTCGTCAAGGTGTGACCCAGGCCTCGTTCACGGCGGTCGACCCGATCGGGTCGACCGCCGTGTCGTTGACGGAGGATAGGCTCGCGGCATGACGGTGGCGGTGCGCGTGATCCCCTGCCTGGACGTGGACGCCGGGCGGGTGGTCAAGGGGGTCAACTTCCTCGACCTTCGCGACGCCGGCGACCCGGTGGAGTTGGCCGCCGCGTACGACCGGGCGGGCGCGGACGAGCTGACCTTCCTCGACGTCACGGCGTCCTCGAGTGACCGGGGCACCATGCTCGACGTGGTGCGCCGCACCGCCGAGTCGGTGTTCATCCCCCTCACCGTCGGTGGCGGGGTCCGGCAGGTCGCCGACGTCGACACACTGTTGCGCGCCGGGGCGGACAAGGTCGGCGTGAACACCGCCGCCATCGCCCGCCCCGAGCTGATCGCCGAGATCGCCGACCGGTTCGGCCGGCAGGTGCTCGTGCTCTCCCTCGACGTGCGTCGGTCGCCCGACGGCGGCACGCCCAGCGGCTTCGAGGTCACCACCCACGGCGGTCGGCGCGGCACCGGAATGGACGCGGTGCGGTGGGCGCAGCGGAGCGCCGAGCTGGGCGCGGGGGAGATCCTGCTCAACTCGATGGACGCCGACGGCACCAAGGCCGGCTTCGATCTGGAGCTGATCGCCGCGGTGCGGGCCGTCGTGGACGTGCCGGTGGTCGCCAGTGGCGGCGCCGGTGAGGTGGCTCACTTCCCGCCCGCGATCGGTGCCGGAGCGGACGCGGTGCTCGCCGCCAGCGTCTTCCACTTCGGTGAGCTGACCGTGGCCGAGGTCAAGGACGCTCTGCGCCACAGCGGCCACCCGGTGCGCTGAGCCGGTCAGTGCACGCCGGAGTGCCCCTCCGGTGACCGCCGGGGCGTGGGGATCGAACGGACCGCGTATTCCTGGACGGCCGCCGCGTGGTCGGCCTCTTCCAGGATCCAGTCCGCGCTGCCGGGTGCGTGCCGGCGGGTCAGCACCCCCTGCACGGTGTCCACCATGGTTGCCACCCCCGCCCGAGGGCGGGTGCGCCAGAGCTGCTCGCCCTCGGCGGTGATCCGGAACCAGCCGTCGGCGACGCTCACCAGCCCGGCGCCGACCAGCCGCTGGATCGCGGCCTCCACCTCGTGCCTTTGCGGGATCGCGTGGTTGAGGTGGTCGGCGGTGGAGAGCACGTCGGTCAGGCGGACGCCCTCCGGCCGTCGACTAGTGGCCGACCGGTGGTGCCGTCCGGCTCCGCTCGCGATGACCAGCGACACGAAGATCCAGGCGTCCGTCCAGCGCCAACCGTTCTCCCCCATGCAGAGATGATGACGGCGCGCGTCGCGGAAGGGAACACCCACCCTCCATCCGGCACACCGGACCACCACCGTGTGCCGGTTCGCGAACGGTCGGTGAGGGCTCAGCCGGTGGTAGCGGCCGGGGCGGTGCTGCCTGGTCGCGGCACGTCGGCCTCCGCCGGGGGAGCGGCGGCGCCGTCGGACACGGCACCGTCGGGGACGGTGGCACCGCGCGTGGTGGCGTCGGACACACTTTCCTCGGGTACGGCGAACGGCGGGATGAAGAGCTGGGCCAACGGACCGATGGCCAGCGCGTACGCGACAGTGCCCAGGCCGACAGTGCCGCCGAGCAGCCAGCCCAGAGCCAGGACGGTGACCTCGATGACGGTGCGCACCAGCCGGACCGACCAGCCCGGCCGGCGGGCGACGAAACCGGTCATCAGCCCGTCACGTGGGCCCGGGCCCAGCCGGGCACCGAGATACATGCCGGTGGCGGCGCCGTTGGCGACGATCCCGGTGACGAGCAGCGCGATCCGGACGCCGAGGGGGCCACCGGCGGGCATCAGGGCCAGTGTGGCGTCCACGACCAGACCGATCACCACGACGTTGCTGATCGTGCCGAGACCCGGCCGCTGTCGCAGCGGGATCCAGAGCAGCAGCACCAGAGCGCCGACGCCGATGGTGACGGTGCCGAACGAGAGCTCGGTCAACTCGGAGAGGCCCTGGTGGAACACGTCCCACGGGTCGAGGCCCAGGTCGGAGCGGACCATCAGGGCCATGCTGACGCCGTAGAGGACAAGCCCGAGGTAGAGCTGGACCAACCGTCGAACCGGCCGGTGCCGCAGATTGCCAAGCAATGCCATGCATGCCACCCTAGGTGCCAATCCACGTCGAGGAAGAAGCCAATATCCGGGGAGTGGCCATGACGGGTCAGGTGCGCGGCGTCCAATTGGCGCGTCTGCTCGGTCAGTGGCACGCCCTGCCGGGCCGCCGACGCAGCCCCGACTACGCCGCGCTGGCCGGCACGGTGCGCGGTCTGCTCGCCGACGGCCGGCTGCCGCTGGGCGTCCGCCTTCCCGCCGAACGGGAGCTGGCCGAGGCGTTGCGGATCAGCCGGACCACTGTCACCGCCGCGTACCGGCAACTGCGCGAGACCGGGCACCTGGCAAGCCGCCGCGGCGCCGGCAGCTGGACGATGCTGCCCGGCAACCACCGGGTGGCCAGCACCGGCCTGTGGACCCCCCTGGACGACCGGGAGATGCTCGACCTCGGTGTCGCCGCGCTGGCGGCCCCACCGCAGCTCCTGACGGCCGCCCGTGCCGCCACCGAGGACCTGCCCCGCTATCTGGGCGGGGCCGGCTACCACCCGACCGGCATCATCGAGCTGCGCGAGGCGGTGGCCGACGCGTACGCCGCCCGGGGCCTGCCCACCTCGGCCGACCAGATCATGGTCACCAGCGGCACCCAGCACGCACTGGACCTGGTGTTGCGACTCGCCCTGGCCCCTGGCGGCAGTGTGCTGGTCGAGTCACCGACCTACCCCAACGCGCTCGCCGCGCTGGCCGGGCGACGGGCCCGGATCACCACCCATGGCCTGGCTGCCGACGGGTGGGAGCCGGACCTGCTGCTGGGCAGCCTCCGGCAGACCCGGCCCAAGCTGGCCTACCTGATTCCGGAGTTCCAGAACCCGACCGGGCACCTGATGCCCGCCTCGCTGCGCGAACGGGTGGTGGCCGCCGCCCACGCGGTCGGCACCGATCTGGTCATCGACGAGTCCTTCGTGGACCTTCCGCTGGACGGCACCGAGCTGCCACCCCCGGTCGGCGTCTACGACCGGCACAGCCGGGTCATCAGCATCGGCGGGATGAGCAAGCCCTACTGGGGCGGCCTGCGGATCGGCTGGGTGCGCGCCTCCGCGCCGCAGGTGCAGCGGCTGGCCGCCGTCCGGGTCGGGGTGGACATGGCCAGCCCGGTGCTGGACCAGCTGGTCGCTGTGCACCTGCTCGCCGACGCCGACGCCATCGTGGCCGAGCGCCGCGTCCAGTTGGCCGTCCAGCGTGACGCTCTGCTCGGCGCGCTGGCGCAGCGGTTGCCGGACTGGCGGGTCACAGTTCCCCGGGGTGGCGTGACGCTGTGGGCCGAGTTGGACGGCCCGGTCTCCAGCGCGCTGGCCCGGGCCGCCGAGGAGGTCGGCGTACGGCTGGCTCCCGGCCCCCGGTTCGGCCTGGATGGCACCATGGAGCGGTTCCTGCGGCTGCCGTTCACCCTGCCGGCCGCGGACCTGGTGGAGGCCGTGGGGCGGATCGCGGCGGTGCGTTACGACCTGGACCGCACCGGCCGGCAGCGATGGCGGGAGCCCGCCGTCATCGCCTGAGCCAACCGCGACCCGACCACCGGCCCTCGACCCACGATCGTCGCCTGTCTGCCGGCACCAGGGATCTCGACGGTATGCCGGGAACATGCCTTTCGCCCTACCTCGACTGCCACAATCTCCTGATGGGCGAGGGCGGGGGGATGCGCGGGGTCCGCCGGAGCGCGCCGGGCTCACGGGCGACCCCGCTCGAACTCTTCTACGACCTGGTCTTCGTCTTCGCGTTCCTGCACGTCACCACGGCCACCGCCGGCAATCCGACCGCCCGGGGCCTGGTGCAGTGCCTGGTGCTGCTGGCCCTGCTCTGGTGGTGCTGGTCGGGGTTCGCCGTGCTGGGCAACCTGATCCGCACCGACCAGGGCATCGTCCCGGCGATCGGCTTCGTCACCATCGCCGCCGCCTTCGTGCTGGCGCTGAGTCTGCCGAAGGCGTTCGTCGACCGGCCCGGTGGGCTGTTCGGTCCGCTGGTCTTCGCGACCTGCTACTTCCTGGTGCGTGTGAGCGAGACGGTGATCTTCCTGTGGATCGGCCGCCGAAACCGCGACGTGCGTCGACGCTGGCGGCTGCTCGTTCTGCCGCTGCTGCTGGCCACGGCCCTCATCGTGGTCGCCGGGCTGCTGCCGCAGCGGTTCTTCGACGGAACAGCCGAGTCGGTGGCCCGCCTGCTGTGCTGGCTCGCGGCCCTCGGCGTGGAGTACGGAGCCGGCCTCACGCTGCGGGGCAGCGGGTGGACGGTGCTCTCGGCCGGGCACTGGGCGGAGCGGCACGGTCAGATCGTCCTGGTCGCCCTCGGCGAGACCATCATCGCGCTCGGACTCAGCCCCAGCGGGATCGCCGGTCTGCCGCTGACCTGGCCGGTGCTGTTCGCCGCGCTCCTCGGCGTCGCGGTGGTCGCCGCGATGTGGTGGGCGTACTTCGACACCCTGGCGCTCGGCATGGAACAGACCCTGCACCGCACCCGCGACCCGGACGCCCGTGCCATCCTGGCCCGGAACGCCTACAGCTACCTGCACCTGCCGGTCATCGCCGGCATCATCCTGTTCGCGCTCGGGCTCAAGGGGCTGATCCACGAGGGCGCCGACCCCAACACACCGAGCTGGGGCATCCCGCTGCCGAGCTTCGACCTGCTGGCGCTCTACGGTGGGGTCGGGCTCTACCTGCTCGCGCTCATCGTGCTCGGCCGGCTGATGCTCGGCGCCCCCCGCTGGCCCACGATCGGCGGGATCCTGCTGCTGGTCGCGCTGGTGCCGGTTGCCGGGTCGCTGCCCGAGCTGATCGCGTTGGGCATGTTGGCCCTGGCCACGACGCTGGCCGTGGCCGCGCAGACGGTCGTCGACTCGCGGCGCCGGGCCGGGGTCCGGCAGAAGGCGTTCGAGGAGCAGCTCGCCGCGGAAGAGGAACACACGAGGTGGCGGGGCCACCACCTGTGAGGGCCCCGTGCCGGCTCTCTCGCCGACACGGGACCCTCGGCCGGCTCACAGCTCGGCGAGCGTGCCCGCGTACATCTTGTCGATCTGGGCCGCGAAGTTGCTCTCCACACCACGCCGCTTGATCTTCAACGACGGGGTGATCTCGCCGTCCTCGATCGTCAGGTCGCGCGGCAGGATGGCCACCTTCTTGATCGTCTCCCAGCGGTTGAGCTTGGCGTTGAGCTGGGCGACGTACTCCTCGACCATCGTCTGGGCCTCCGGCGAGGCGACGATCTCGGTGTAACTGCGCCCCTCCAGCGGACCACCGGCGACCCAGCCCCGGATCGCGTCCGGGTCCAGCGTGACCAGCATCGTGCAGAAGTTGCGGGCCTGACCGACGACGACCGCCTGCGAGGTGTACGGGCAGATCGCCTTGAACATCCCCTCGATGTGCGACGGCGCGATGTACTTGCCGCCCGAGGTCTTGACCAGGTCCTTCTTGCGGTCCGTGATCCGCAGGTAGCCCTGCTCGTCCAGGGTGCCGATGTCACCGGTGCGGAAGAAGCCGTCCTCGGTGAACGCGGCGGCGGTCTCCTCCGGCAGGTTGTGGTAGCCGCGCATCACCGGCCGGCCACGCACCAGGATCTCCCCGTCGGTGTCGATCCGGCACTCCAGGTCACCCATCGCCCGGCCCACAGTGCCGATCTGGAGCCCGGACGGCGGGTTGACGAAGTTGCCGGCGCTGGTCTCGGTCAGGCCGTAGCCCTCCGAGATCGGCAGGTTCGCCGCGGCGAAGAAGGTGGCGATCTCCGGGCTGAGCGGAGCCGCACCGGACACCAGCACCCGCATCCGGCCGCCGAGGCGGGCCTGGAGCTTGCTGAACACCAGCTTCTCGGCCAGGCCGTAACGCAGCTTCAGCCCGGCCGGCACCGGCTTGCCGGCCTGCTCCAGTGTCACCTTCTGCTTGCCGACGCCGACGGCCCACGCGAAGATCTTCGCCTTCGCGCCGCCGCCGTCCTGCGCGGTGGTCACCGCCCGGTTGTAGACCTTCTCGAACACCCGGGGAGCGCCGCACATCAGCGTCGGGCGGATCACCGACAGCAGGTCGACCAGCTTCTCCACCCGCCCGTCGACATAGGTGGGCAGGCCGACGTGGATGGCACCGCAGAGCAGCGTCTTGCCGAACGAGTGGGCCAGCGGCAGCCACAGGTACTGCAGGTCGTCGTCGCGCAGCAGCCCGACCTCCGCCTGCGCCACGGCCTCCCAGCACCAGCCGCCGTGCAGCAGCTCGACGCCCTTGGGTCGACCGGTGGTGCCGGAGGTGTAGATCAGGGTGGCCAGGTGGTCCGGGCCGATGCCGGCCACCAGCATGTCGATCAGATCCGGCTCGGCGGCCAGCGTGCGGGTGCCCCGCTCCTCCAGCTCGGCGAGGGTCAACTGGGGGATCGCCGCGGCCTGGTCGGTGTCGCCGTCGAGGAGCACCACGTGGGTCAGCGCGGGCAGGTTGGCGCCAGCGATCTTCGCCGCCTGGGCCGGATTTTCCGCGAAGAGCACCTTCGAGCCGGAGTCGGCGATGATGAAGGTCGCGTCCGCCGGCTCGGTGGTCGGGTAGACGGTGGTGGTCGCCCCGCCGGCGCACATGATGCCGAGATCGGCGATCACCCAGTCCAGTCGGGTGTTGGCGAGGATCGCGACCGGGTCCTCCTGGCCGACGCCCAGGCCGTGCAGGCCGGCGGCGACCGCCTTGGCACGCTGGCCGACCTGCTCCCAGGTCAGCCAGACGGGCCCCGAGTCGTCGGGGGCGGGGGAGGCGAACGCGTTCCGGTCGGGGGTGGCCGCCACGCGCTTGAGGAACATGTCCGGGATGGAACGGTACGGTATATCGAGAGCCATCGCTGGAGCCGCCTTCGGGGGTGGTGGCGTGACCGTCGTCACGTCATGATGGTTACCGAAGAGTATTGCGTTGCACCGTGCATCGGCTAGCCCTGGTGATCGTCCGGCCGGCCCAACCCACCAACCGGTCCGGCGGAATCAGGCGTATCGGGCAGCCACGACTGACCAGTCGTAGGTGGCCCGGACCCAGTTGCGCCGGGTGGCCGCCGCGTGGGTCATCTCGTCGTTCCCGCTGGACAACAGCGCCTCCTCCGCTTCCAGGTACGCCGCCAGGCTCTGGTTGAACCGGTTCGCCACGGCCCGCAGCGCGGTCGCCTCGTCCCCGGCGGCGCCCTGGGCGATCACGGTGACCAGGTTGTGCGCCTCCGGATCAGCCTGGCTCTCCTTGCCGTAGGAGAAGAGATCGTTGCACCAGCAGACCAGGTCCACCGCCAGCAGATCCAGTGCGAGCAGCGCCGGGTTGGCGCGCTGGATCGCCCCGAGGGGCCGCGCCGATGCCAGGTCGGTCAGGGTGAGGCAGGGGTGCACGCCGCCGATGTGCCGGCGCAGTTGGAGGTACTCCGCCATTTCCGGCACGCGCCGACGCTCCCGGTTGGTCGCCTCCCAGAGCAGTGCCAGCAGGTACTCCCGCATCTGGCTGACGAACCGCAGCAGCAGCGCCGCACGGTCGTCGTGCAGCCGGGTCCGGCGGCACAGGTCGTGCAAGGCGTCACCCAGGGGTCCGACGGCGGGCGGTGGGACGTCCGGGTTGCCGTACCGGTCCAGCACGTCGAGCAGGGTGCTGATCGCCGGTCCCAGCCGGACCGGGTCGGCGCCGAGGCCGTCCTCGTCGCAGGCGTCGTCCATCACGAAGAGCCAGCTGATCAGGTCGGTGAGCAGTCGCAACCCGTCCACCGAGCCCGCCGGGCAGGCACGGCCGGCCAGGCCGGCGGCGTCGGCCCGCTGCAGCCGACGAACCCGTTGGCTGGAATCGATCAGCCCGAAGGTCTGCGCCCACTCCAGGCTCTCGTCCGCCACCCGTTCGGTGGCCTCATGGCGGCCTACGGGAAACGGGGGCTCCCGCAGCGCCGAAATCGCGAAACTTCGCACAGTCCGTCCCCACTCGTTGCCGCTCGGCGAAGAGTGACGCGGTAAAGCGTACGTGAGGAGGTATCAGCTTTCGTCGCTGGGTGTGGGGCATTCCACAGTGGACCTGTGACCGTTTCCGGACATAGCGTCACATTCCCAGGCTGGCGGTCCGCAGGCGTCGGATGGCCTCCGGAGGACCGTCCAGTTGGACCCGGGCCACCCGTTGCCGACCGGAAAGGAACAAGACCAGCTCGGCCGGGGCGCCGACCACCCGGAGCGGCTCGCCGCCCCGGCCGACGGAGAGTTCGCCGTGGCCGGGCGCCTGCACGTAGAGGTCCGCCGGAAAGCGGCGAAGTGTCAAGCGGGCCATCGGGGAGGCACGCTTCCAGAGCGCAGCCTGGAAGCCGACCGGCAGGTCCCGCGGCTGCCACCCGGAGCCGGCCCGCCGCACGTCCTCGTGATGGATGAAGAACTCCATCATGTTGGCCAGCTCGTCGGTCACCCGGTTGCTGACCGGGCTCCAGAACGGCGGGTTGCGCACCTGGTCGACCAGGTCCGGGTAGGGCTGTGCGGCGAGTCGGAGACGGACGCGCTCGGCGTAGCCGCGCAGCGGCGGCAGCATGATGCCCCCGGCCGCGTCCGGGCGGCGTTCCCGCAGCACCAGGTGCGCGGCGAGGTCACGGGTCGCCCACCCCTCGTTGATCGTCGGGGCGTCCGGCCCGAGGGCCAGGAAGAGATCGGCCAGCGCATCGCGCTCGGCTCGGGCGTACCGCGGCATGGCCTGATCGTAGGCCCGGTGGCCCGTTGGCGCGCGGCTACCGTCCGCCGGTTCGATGTCCGCGGTTCGCCCCGTCCGGTACGTGATGGTCGACATATCCCGTCGGGGTCGGCGGTGCTGGCCTGGACCGGTAAGGATGAGGGAGATAATTGCGGCTTACGGCGGGGGAGAGTGTGGCGAGCAGGACAAGTCGGGACGTGCTCAGCCGAGGGCTGGGGGTCCTGCGGCAGGCGATCCGCGAGCAGCCACGGATCTTCACCGTCGCGGTCGTGGGCAGCGTGCTCTTCGGCGGGATGATCATTGTCAGCGCGCGGGTCGTCGGGTCGGTCATCGGCGAGGTGGCGCTTCCGGCCATCGAACGCGGCGAGGTGGGCGCGGGCACCCTGGCGCTGGCGGCGACCGCGTTGTTCGGGATCAGCGTGCTGCGGGTGGCGGGCATCTTCGGCCGTCGGCTCGGTGCCGGCTACATGCAGTACCGCCTCCAGGCCTCCTACCGCCGCCGGGTCACCCGCCGGTACCTGGAGCTGCCGCTGTCCTGGCACCACCGCAACTCCACCGGCACCCTGCTGTCCAACGCCAACTCCGACGTGGAGGCGGCCTGGTACCCGATCGCGCCGCTGCCCTTCGCCGTCGGCACGCTGGTGATGCTGGTCGGCGCGATCGTGTCGCTCTTCGCCACCGACTGGGCGCTCGCCCTGGTCGGCCTGGCGGTCTTCCCCGCGCTGTTCGCGCTCAACGTCGTCTACTCCCGCCGGATGGCGCCCCGGCAGGCTCGGGCGCAGCGGCTGCGCGCCGAGGTCAGCGGCATCGCCCACGAGAGCTTCGACGGCGCTCTGGTGGTCAAGACGATGGGTCGCGAGGCCCAGGAGACCGCCCGGTTCGCGGGCCGTGCCGGTGAGCTGCGCGATTCGTTGATCGCGGTCGGTCGGCTGCGCGGCATCTTCGACCCGCTGCTGGAGACGCTGCCCAGTCTCGGCACCCTGGCCGTGCTGGTGGTCGGGGCGTTCCGGCTGCGCCAGGGCGCGATCAGCGTGACCGAGCTGGTCAGCGTGGCCTTCCTCTTCACCGTGCTGGCCTTCCCGGTGCGGGCCATCGGTTGGGTCCTGGCCGAGCTGCCGCGCAGCGTCGCCGGCTGGGACCGGGTCCGCCGGGTGCTCGACGCCACCGGCGAGATGCCGTACGGGCAGCGCGTGCTCGACGCGGCCGGCGCCGGCCCGGCCACCCTCACCTTCAGTGACGTGCACTTCTCCTACCCACCGGCCGAGGCGCACCAGACCGGGGCGCAGGTCCTCGGTGAGGTCGGCTTCACCGTGCCGGCCGGTCGGACGGTGGCCCTGGTCGGGCCGACCGGCGCCGGTAAGTCCACCATCGCCTCGCTGGCGGTGCGCCTCGTCGACCCGGACTCCGGCACCGTCAGCCTGGACGGGGTGGACGTGCGCGAGCTGACCGCCGCGTCGCTGGCCGGCACTGTGGCGCTGGTCGCGCAGGTGCCGTTCGTCTTCGACGACACGGTTCGCGCCAACATCGCCCTCGACCGGCAGGGCATCGACGACGAGGCCGTCTGGGCGGCGCTTCGGCTCGCCGAGGCGGACGGGTTCGTCGCCGCGCTCCCCGATGGCCTGGACACCATGGTCGGTGAGCGGGGCACCTCGCTCTCCGGCGGGCAGCGGCAGCGGCTCACCCTGGCCCGCGCGTTGGCCGGCCGGCCGCGCCTGCTGGTGCTCGACGACGCGACCAGCGCGGTGGACCCCCGCGTCGAGGCGGCCATCCTGGCCGGGCTGCGGTCGTCGACGGCCGAGCCGGGGGTGCCGGTCGCGTCGATCCTGGTGGTGGCATACCGGCGGGCCACCATCGCGCTCGCCGACGAGGTCATCTACGTGGAGCAGGGGCGGGTGATTGCCCGGGGCACCCACACCGAGCTGCTGGCCACCGTGCCCGGCTACGTCGACCTCGTCACCGCCTACGAGCAGGCCGAGGTCGACCGCGCGCAGGAAAGTTCGTACGGCGACGATGTCGCGCCGCTGCCCTCGGGCCTGGAAATCGAGGTGGACCGGTGAGCGCGAGGAGTGCAGCGAAGCGGAGCCCCGCAGTCGCGAACGAAAGGCCAGCCCGGTGAGCGCGAGGAGTGCAGCGAAGCGGAGCCCCGCAGTCGCGAACGAAAGGCGGGCCCGGTGACGACTCCCATGGGGACGGGTGACAAGCGGGAGGAGACGACCTGGCAGACCCTGCGCCGGGGTCTGGCGCTGTCGCCGGAGCTGCGGACCGGTCTGGCCGGCACGCTGGCCCTGGCGTTGGTCTACATGGTCGGTCGGGTGGCCGTGCCGGTCGCCGTGCAGCAGGGCATCGACCGCGGCCTCGTCGGTGGTCTGAACCTCGACGTGGTCTGGACGGTGGTGGCGATCACCACGGCGATCCTGGTGATCACGACGGTCTGCGGTTATCTGATGATGCGCCGGCTGTTCACGGTCAGCGAGACGGCGTTGGCCAACGTGCGGACGCGGGCGTTCCGGCACGTGCACGACCTGTCGATGTTGCACCAGCAGTCGGAGCGGCGCGGCTCGCTGGTCTCGCGGGTGACCAGCGACGTCGACCAGATCACCCAGTTCCTCCAGTGGGGCGGGGTGATCCTGCTGGTCAACCTCGGTCAGCTGGTGGTCACCACCGCCGTCATGCTGGCGTACTCCTGGCAGTTGACCCTGGTGGTGCTGGCCGCGTTCCTGCCGGCCGTGTTCGTCATCCGGCAGTTGCAGCAGCGCCTGGGTTCGGCGTACGCGACGGTGCGGCAGCGCACCGGCACGCTGCTCGGCGCGATCGGCGAGAGCGTGGTGGGCGCGCCGGTGATCCGGGCGTACGGCATCGCGCGGCGCACCGAGCGGCGGCTGGACGAGGCCATCGACGGGCAGCGGCTGGCGCAGCAGCGGGCGATCCGGATCAGCATCGTGGGCAGCTCGGTCGGTGAGTTGGCCGCGGGGCTGGCGCTGGCCGGCGTGGTGGTGCTCGGGGTGACGTTGGGCGTGGACGGCACGCTGTCGATCGGCCAGCTGACCGCGTTCCTGTTCCTGGTGACGCTCTTCATCCAGCCGGTGCAGATCGCCACCGAGGTGCTCAACGAGGCACAGAACGCGATCGCGGGCTGGCGTCGGGTGCTGGACGTGCTGGACGTCGCCCCGGACGTGGCTGACCCGGGGGAGCAGGGACGGGACCTGCCGAGCGGGCCGTTGGACATCCGGTTCGCGGGGGTGCGCTTCGCGTACCCGGGCGGTCCGCCGGTGTTGCACGACATCGACCTGGAGATTCCGGCGAAGAGCCGGGTGGCGGTGGTCGGCGAGACCGGCAGTGGCAAGACGACCTTCGCGAAGCTGCTGACCCGTCTGATGGACCCGTCGGCGGGGGCGGTGCTGCTGTCCGGGGTGCCGCTGGCGGACGTCCGGTTCGACTCGCTGCGCTCCAGGGTGGTGATGGTGCCGCAGGACGGGTTCCTCTTCGACGCGACGGTGGGGGACAACGTCCGGTTCGCTCGGCCGGAGCTGACCGACGAGCAGTTGAGCGCCGCCTTCACCGAGCTGGGTCTGTCGGACTGGTTGGATGGCCTGCCGGCGGGGCTGGACACTCCGGTCGGCGAGCGCGGCGAGGCGCTCAGCGTCGGTGAGCGGCAGTTGGTCGCGTTGGCCCGCGCGTACGTGGCGGATCCGGACCTGCTGGTGCTGGACGAGGCGACCAGCGCGGTGGACCCGGCGACCGAGGTGCGGTTGCAACGCACCCTGGACGCGGTCACCAGGGGCCGGACGACCCTCGCGATCGCCCACCGGCTCTCCACGGCGCAGGCGGCCGACGAGGTGATCGTGGTGGACCGGGGTCGGGTGGTGCAGCGGGGTCCGCACGACGAGCTGGTCCGCGACGCGGACTCGGTCTACGGCCTGCTCTACGCGTCCTGGCTGGAGCAGACCCGGTGACGCGATGCGCCGGTGTGGTGGACGTCGAAGGTCAGGTGCTCTAGGCTCCGGCTTAGGTAAGCCTAACCTTCGAAGGAGGTCGCGCCCATGCGGCCCAACCCCGCCGAGATCGTTCGTACCCTCGTCGCCGGGCGCCTGCCCGGTCTCGTCCACCTGGCCCACCGGCCCGGCCCGCACCACGCCCGGCACGTGACCGATCCGGACGGGCGGGTGCTGCTGCTGGTGCCGGTGGCCAGCCACCTGGCCGCCGCGCTGCAACCGGTGGCCGGGGGCAGCGACGTGGCGGTGGTGCTCGACGTGCTCGACCTGCCGCCCGCCGCCGGTGCGCCCGGTCTGGGTCGCGCCTGGGTCTCCGGGTGGGCTGCCGAGCTGCACGGCGACGAGGCCCGCCACGCGGCTGTCGACTTCGCCGCGGTGGAGCCGACCGGCGACCTGCTCGACCTGGGCACCCGGTTCCGACTGTTCCGCTTCGAGGTGGTCGAGGTCCGCTGGGAGCGGGCCGGCGCCGTGCACCGGGTCGACCCGGTGGAGTACGCCGAGGCCGAGCCGGACCCGGTGCACCCGGTCGAGGCGCGTCTGCTGGCCGACCTCGCGGAGCGCGACGGCGCGCAGGTCACCGAGTATCTGCGCCGGCAGCTCGGGTTGACCGAGCAGACCCCGGACGGGCCACCCCGGGTGGTGCGCATCGACCGTTACGGGCTGGTGGTCGCCCTCGGTCGACCGGGCGCGCGGCGTCGGGTCCGGCTGGCCTTCCCGGATCCGCTGGCCGACGCCGACGAACTGGGCTGGCTGCTCCCGACGCTGCGCCGCCCGGCCGAGGCCCATCCGCCGTACTGAGCCCGGCAGGCACGCCGCTGGCACCACCTGCCTGGCTGCACGCCGTCAGCTGGACCGATCGCGGGTCGCGGCCAGCGCCCACGCCACCAGCGCCGGCTGACCGAGCAGGCGTAGCGCCCGCTTGCGGTCGGTGTCCAGCCCGAAGCCGTTCCGGCGTTCGACGAACTGGGCGATGTTGCCGGGGAAGACCCCGACGAAGAAGCCGGCGACGGCCCGGCCGAGCAACCGGCGGGCGGGTTGGCGCCACGTCGCCAGCAACGCCGATCCCAGCGCGACCTCAGCGAGACCGGACACGACCACGACCTTGTCGACGTCGACCGGCAGCCAGGACGGCACCTGTGCCCGGAACTCCTGCCGCTTCGTCGTCAGGTGACCAACGCCGGTGCTCAGCAGGACAGCGCCGAGGGAGGCCTGACCGATGGCCTGCAGAACGGGTTTCGTCGGTTGGCTCATGATCCTGTTCCTGGGGCTCTGTCGGAGACGAACTTCCCCTACCATCTCCGATTCCGCACCGTTCAACCCTGCGAACCCGAGAGCCGGCCCGCCGCGACCGCCCCTAGGTCGGCAGGGGGCCGGTGAGGTAGCGCTGGATCGTCGGGCCGATCGCGGCGACCAGGGTTTCCGGGTCCGCCGAGGCGACCGGCTCCAGACGCACCACGTGCCGCATCATGGCCAGGCCGATCATCTGGGTGGCCACCAGGGAACCGCGCAGCGGCAGTTGGGCCGGATCGACGTCGAGCTGTTCGAGCACCCGCCGCAGGACCTGGGTGGTGACGAACTCGCGCAGCAGTCGAGCGGTCCACTCGTTGCTCACCGCGGAGCGCAGCAGTGCCTGGGCGGCGCTGCCGGCCGGTGAGTCCCAGACGCCGAGGAAGGTGCGCACCAGTCGCTCGCCGGCCCCGTCCGGGTCGCCGGCGACCACCTTCGGCACCAGCTCACCAGGGTCGACCGGGAAGTTCATCGCGGTGAGGAAGAGCTGGTCCTTGCTGCCGAAGTAGTGGTGCACCAACGCCGGGTCGACGCCTGCCGTGCCGGCGATGGCGCGGATCGAGGCGGAGTCGAAGCCACGCTCGGCGAACGCCGTGCGCGCCGCGTCGAGGATCGCCTCCCGGGTGTCCGGGTTGCCGGGTCGCCGGCCGGTCCGCCGCGTCATCGCCACCCTTCGTTCGTCCACCTGGGCAGCCGTGGGCCGGTCCGCCCACGGCTGCCGCAGCCTCACCCGCTGCGTCGACGCAGGGTGGCCGCCGCGAGCACGAGCGCGAGCACCACCGCCCCGAGCACCACCGCCACGTCCCGCCACATTCTGCCGGTCGGCTCGGCGTGGGCACCGACCTCCTGCAACGCCTCGATGGCGTACGACAGGGGGAAGGCGTCACTGAGCGCCTGGAGCCAGCCGGCCATCTGGTCGCGGGCCACGAACAGCCCGCAGAGCAGCAGTTGGGGGATCACCACGACTGGCAGGAACTGTACTGCCTGGAACTCGGTGCGCGCGAAGGCGCTGCACAGCAGCCCGAGGGCGACACCGAGCACGGCGTCGACGACGGCGATCCCGATCACCAGACCGATGCTGCCGGCGGTCTCCAGGCCGAAGATCCAGTACGCCACACCGGCGGCGACAGCGGCCTGCACGGCGGCGGCCAGCCCGAACGCGATGCCGTACCCGAAGAGCAGGTCGAGCTTGCCCAGCGGTGTGGTGAGCAGCCGCTCCAGGGTGCCGGAGGTGCGTTCGCGCAGCATGGCGATGCTGGTCACCAGGAACATGATCACGAAGGGGAAGATGCCCAGCATCACCAGCGCGATCCGGTCGAACGTCGTCGGCTGCCCGGGCGGGGTGGGCTGGTCGGAGTACATGAAGTAGACCAGGGTGAGCAGGGCGGCCGGCACCACCACGAGCAGCGCGATGGTCCGCCGGTCGTGCCGGAGCTGGCGCAGGATGCGGCCGGTGGTGGCCGCCAGGATCCGCGGGTTCATGACTGCTCCTGTCCGGCTGTCGTGGCGGTGGTGGTCGGGCCCGCCTCGCCGGCCCGGATCAGGCGCAGGAACGCCTCGTCGAGGTCGTCGACACCGGCGGCGGTGCGGATGGCGGCGGGGCTGTCGTCGGCGATCAGCCGCCCCTGGCGGATCAGCAGGAGCCGGTCGCAGCGGGCCGCCTCGTCCATGACGTGACTGGACACCAGCAGGGTGGTGCCGGCGGCGGCCATCGCGTGGAACCGGGCCCAGAGGTCGGCCCGCAGCACCGGGTCCTGACCGACGGTCGGCTCGTCGAGGATGACCAGTTCCGGCTCGCCGACCAGCGCACAGGCCAGGGAGGCCCGGCTGCGTTGACCGCCGGAGAGGGTGGCGACCAGTTGGCCCGCCGCGTCGGTCAGCCCGACATCGCTGACCGCGCGGTCGGCCTCGACCCGCCCTCGTCCGTACAGGGCGGCGAAGTAGCGGGCGTTCTCCCGAACGGTCAGGTCGGCGTAGACACTCGGCGCCTGGGTCAGGTAGCCCACCCGGTGCCGCAGCGCCGGGGTGCCCGCCGGTTGGCCCAGGACGGTGATCTCCCCGCCGCCGACCACCTGCACGCCGACCACCGCTCGCATGAACGTGGTCTTGCCGCTGCCGCTGGGGCCGAGCAGGCCGGTGACCGCCCCGCGCGGGACGCGGCAACTGATGCCGTCCAGCACCCGCCGCCCGCCTCGGTCGACGACCAGGTCGCGGACGGCTATCGCGTCGTCCATCGCGCACCTCCAAAGAAACTCATCATCTGTTGAACTCAACGCTAGATGAAATACCGATTCGGGCGCAACGGTCGAGGCCGGTGTCCGACTGCCCGCCGTCGCGTACAGCGTGAGAACGGGCAGTAGGCTCCGGACCGGACACCGAGTCCGCCAACGGGCATTGCGCGCTGATCGGACGTACGGCACGATGGCGCGGTGGGTCACGCTCCGTTACCGGACAGCGGTTTTCTTGAGGACTGGGCCGCGCGGTTGCGACAGGGCGCCGAGCGGCCGGTCGTCGGCATCCTGCTGCGCGGCAGTCACGCCCGCCGCGCCGCCACCGCACACAGCGACGTCGACCTCGACGTGCTGGTCGGCGGTGCCCCGTACGCCGCCCGACAGGCGTACCTGGCCGAGTCCGCAGGCCGGGTCACCCACGTCTCGGTGGCCGCCCGTGACGTCCGCTCCTGGGTGCACCGACTCGGCGAACCGGCCGACTGGGCGTTCGGGCTGCCGGTCACCACACCGGCGCGACTGCTCTGGGCCGACCCGCACTGGCGGCCCCGGATCGATCTGCCGGTGCTCTGTCAGCCCGCCGAGCCACCCCGGCTGGAGGAGCTGATCGCCACGCTCGGTAAGGCCGCCGCCGCCCGCGTCGCCAACGACCGCGTGGGGGTCCGGCTCGCCGTCGCCGACCTGGCCCGCCTCTGCCCGTCGGTGCTGCGCCCGGCCAACCCGTCGGTGCGGGTCCACTCCCGTCGGGCGGCCTTCGCGGCGGCCCTGGAACTCCCGGTCGCCCCACCCGGCTACCGGTCGGACATGCTGCTCTGCCTCGGGCTGCGTCCGGGCGCCACCAGCCAGCTGTGGGCCGCCGCCGTACGGCTGGTCGCCGGCACACTGCCGCTCATCCGGCCGTACGCCGAGGAGATCGCCGACACGGCCGGCGCGGACCTGGCCGCTGCCCTGGTCGACGGTCGGCTGGACCGCTACGTGGCCCAGCTGGCCCGGCCCGCCGGGTCTGCGTCGCAGCCCGGGCGGGAGCGGTCGCCGGTACCAGCACCGCGTGCGGGACAATTCATCACTGTGCCCGTACCTGACTCGCCGGTGACCGGCGTTCCCAGCGATCCGAGCGACCCGGTGGTGTCCGAGCCGGTTCGCCCGTCCCGGCTCGACCCGGCCATCGCGGCCCAGCTGCGCCGCTCCGCCGACGGCCTGGTGGCCGCCGTGGTCCGCGCGCACGACTCCGGTGAGGTGCTGATGGTCGCCTGGATGGACGACGAGGCGCTGCACCGCACCCTCACCACCGGCCGCGCCACCTACTGGTCACGCAGCCGACGCGAATACTGGGTCAAGGGCGCCACCTCCGGGCACCACCAGTACGTCCGCTCTGTCGCGCTGGACTGCGACGGGGACGCGCTGCTGGTGAGCGTGGACCAGGTCGGAGCGGCCTGCCACACCGGCCACCGGACCTGCTTCTTCACCGAGCTGCCCGTCACCACGCCGGAGGCACGGTGAGCGCGGCGTGGCCGAGCCCCACGGCCGTGAACGAAAGGCAGACCCAGCCATGACCGACGGCATCGTCAGCCCCGACCTGGCCGCCTTCACCGAGCTGGCCACCGGCTGGCGGGTGGTGCCGGTCACCCGGCGGTTGCTGGCCGACGCGGAGACCCCGGTCGGGGTCTACCGGAAGTTGGCCGGCGGGCCGGGCACGTTCCTGTTGGAATCGGCCGAGCAGGGCGTCGGGTCCGCCGGCATGGCCTGGTCACGGTATTCGTTCATCGGCGTACGCAGCAGCGCCACCCTCGTCGAGCGGGACGGCGTCGCGACCTGGCTCGGCCAGCCGCCGGCCGGGCTGCCCACCGAGGGTGACCCGATGCGGGTGCTGCGGGAGACGGTGGCGGCGCTGGCCGGCCCGGTGGGGGACCCGTCCGACGGCCTGCCGCCGTTGACCGGGGGCATGGTCGGCTACCTGGGTTACGACCTGGTCCGCCGTTTCGAGCGGTTGCCGGAGCTGACCGAGAACGACCTGGGCGTGCCGGAGCTGGGCATGATGCTCGCCACCGACCTGGTGGTGCTCGACCACTACGACGGTTCGGCGATCCTGGTCGCCAACGCGGTGCTGCCACCGCCGGACGCCCCGGACCGCGGCCCGCAGGTGACCGCCGCGTACCACCACGCGGTCGGCCGACTGGACGCGATGACCACCGCGCTGTCGCGGCCCATCCCGCCGATGATCTCCACCGTCGAGCGTCCGCCGGCCGGGGAGGTGCTCTGTCGTACGCCCGACGACGGGTACCCGAAGGCGGTGGAGGCGGCCAAGGAGGCGATCCGGGCCGGTGAGTGCTTCCAGATCGTGCTCTCCCAGCGCTTCGAGCGGTCGATCCACGCCGACCCGCTGGACGTCTACCGGGTGCTGCGCACCAGCAACCCCAGCCCGTACATGTACCTGCTGCGCTTCGACGGGTTCGACATCGTCGGCTCGTCGCCGGAGGCACACCTGAAGGTCACCGGTGGCCTGGACGGGCGACGGCGGGCGCTGCTGCACCCGATCGCCGGCACCCGGCCGCGCGGCGGCACCCCCGCCGCCGACGCAGCGCTCGCCCAGGAGTTGCTCGCCGACCCGAAGGAGCGAGCCGAGCACGTGATGCTGGTCGACCTGGGCCGCAACGACCTGGGTCGGGTCTGTCAGCCGGGCAGCGTGGAGGTGCCCGAGTTCGCCACCATCGAGCGGTACAGCCACGTCATGCACATCGTCTCCACCGTCACCGGCACGTTGCGGGACGACCAGACCGCCTTCGACGCGCTCGCCGCGACCTTCCCGGCCGGCACGCTCTCCGGCGCGCCCAAGGTGCGGGCCATGGAGATCATCGAAGAGTTGGAGCCCGTCCGCCGGGGCGTCTACGGGGGCACTGTCGGTTACTTCGGCTTCGGCGGCGACCTGGACATGGCGATCGCCATCCGGACCGCGCTCATCCGCGACGGCCGCGCGTACGTGCAGGCCGGGGCGGGGGTGGTCGCCGACTCGGACCCGGCCGCCGAGGACCAGGAGACGCGGAACAAGGCCGCCGCCGTGCTGGCGGCGATCGCGGCCGCCGAAACCCTGCGGCCGGCCCGGTGAGCGCGAGGAGTGCAGCGCAGCGGAGCCCCGCAGTCGCGAACGGAAGGTGGGCTCGGTGAGCGCGAGGAGTGCAGCGCAGCGGAGCCCCGCAGTCGCGAACGGAAGGTGGGGCCGGTGAGCGCCGAGGAGCGGGCCGCCGTGGGTCGGCGCGAGTTGACGTACGCGGTGTTGCTCTGTCTGGCCGGCGCGGGCCTGGCGTTGTGGGCGGCGACGCGGAGCTGGTCGGTGGAGCTGACGGTGCGCCCGGCGCCGCTGCCGCCGGTGCGGGACACCCGCAGCGGCGGCGGGCTGCTGCCCTGGCTGCCGGCGTTGGCGCTGGTGGCGTTGGCGGGTGGTGGAGCGGTGCTGGCCACCCGGGGTCGACTGCGGCAGGTGCTCGGTGGGTTGCTCGGCGCGCTGGGGCTGGCCGTGGCGGCTGGCGGCGGGTACGGGCTGGTCGCCGACATCGGCGGTTCGGTGAGCCGGCAGTGGCCGGCGCTCTGCCTGCTCGGCGGTCTGCTGGCTGCCGTCGGCGGGTGGTGGACGGCGTTGCGTGGTGGCGGTTGGCCGGCGATGGGCGCCCGGTATGAGCGGCCGGTGCGTTCGGCCCCTGCGACCACGTCGGTGCCGGCTGGTTCGGAGGGTCCGCCGGCTCCGCTGGCGGGGCGGCGGACCACCGAGGCGTGGGACGCCCTGGACCGGGGCGAGGACCCGACGGCCGACTGAGGCGGCGGCCGGTGCGGTGGGCGGGGGTCAGCCGACCGGCTGGTGCTCCCGCTGGGTTCGGCGACCGGCGGCGCGGGCGGCGGTCAGTTCGGCTACCAGGCGGTTCAGCTCGGCACGCTGGTCGGCGCGGGCGCGGTCGGCGCAGACGGCCTCCCAGGCGTTGCCGCGGGCGGTCCGCATCCGTCCTTCGCCCACCACGGCCCGCTCCACGCTGTGCACCACGCCGACGGCGAGCGACGCCACAGTGCGCGAGATGGTGGTCAGGCCGATGGTCGGCTGCGGCTCGGAAATGCTCATGGTCACCTCGCACGAGGAGTTGCGACGGTCGGGGCAGGCGCGCCATTGAGTCTGCCCGAGGACGATGCTCGCCGGCTGACGTTTCGCCGCCGTGAACGCCCGGTCAACTGTCCGCCCTGGCCCTGACCAGGGCCCCCTGCCAAACCTTGAGCTTGCTCACAACATCGACCGGCGTCGTTGTCGCTGAGCGCCGTCCACCGACTGGTGGCATGATCGATGGATCGGCCCGGTTCGACCGTGGCCGCCAGGCCCCGTACCCGTGACGGTGGTCGATATCGGAGGTGGCGCTGCGTGACACACCGTTCACGGCAAGTCGGCCATTATGCCGCAGCCCTTTTCGTGAGCAGCGCCATACCCCCGGCGTCCGGCGTAGGTCGGCTGCCCCTAGCATCGGCCCATGACGCCCGGAGAGGGGAGTCCGTTGGTGACTGCTGAGCATGCGCACGCGGAGGGGGACGACGCCGGTCAGGCAGCGTCCGTAAGCGTGCTCGACGAGATTCTGGCTGGCGTACGTGAGGACGTCGCCCGGCGCCAGGAGCAGGTTCCGCTGGAGCGGATCCGTGAACTGGCAGCGGCTGCGCCGCCGCCGCTGGACGCGTACGCGGCGCTGCGCAAGCCCGGCGTCGCTGTGATCGCCGAGGTGAAGCGTTCGTCGCCGTCCAAGGGCCGGCTGGCCGAGATCGCCGATCCGGCCGACCTCGCCGTCGACTACGCGGCCGGTGGGGCTCGGGCGATCAGCGTGCTGACCGAGGGGCGCTGGTTCGGTGGCTCACTGGACGACCTGGCGGCCGTCCGGGCCGCGGTCACGGTTCCGGTGCTTCGTAAGGACTTCGTGGTCTCCAGCTATCAGGTGCACGAGGCGCGCGCGCACGGCGCCGACCTGGTTCTGCTGATCGTCGCCGCGCTCGAACAGAACGTGCTGATGGGTCTGCTGGAGCGCATCGAGTCGCTGGGCATGACCGCGCTGGTCGAGGTGCACGACGAGGAAGAGGCCGACCGCGCTCTGGAGGCCGGCGCGCAGGTGATCGGGGTCAACGCCCGTGACCTGCGTACCCTGGAGGTCGACCGGTCCGTGTTCGAGCGGATCGCGCCCGGCCTGCCCAGCAGTGTCGTCAAGATCGCCGAGTCCGGCGTCCGTGGCCCGCACGACCTGATCCGGTACGCCTCGGCGGGCGCCGACGCGGTGCTCGTGGGCGAGGGCCTGGTCACCCAGAAGAGCCCTCGCGAGGCCGTCGCCGAACTGGTCAACGCGGGCAACCACCCGGCAACGCCCAGGCCGGTGCGCTGACCTCGCACCGGACGCCCCACCGAGAGGATTTTCCGATGAGCGCCGACGCGCTGGCCCCGGTGGCCGGCTCGCAGCCCGACTCCGCCGGCCACTTCGGCCGCTTCGGCGGTCGGTTCGTTCCCGAGGCCCTGGTGGCCGCGCTGGACGAGCTCGACGGGGCGTGGCGCACGGCGATGGCGGACGAGTCCTTCCGGGCCGAGTTCGCCGCGTTGCTGCGTGACTATGCCGGCACCCCGTCGTTGCTCTACGAGGCCCGGCGGTTCTCCGCGACCCTCGGCGCACGGGTGCTGCTCAAGCGGGAGGACCTCAACCACACCGGCGCGCACAAGGTGCGCAACGTGCTCGGCCAGGCGCTGCTCACCAAGCGGATGGGCAAGACCCGGGTGATCGCCGAGACCGGTGCCGGGCAGCACGGCGTGGCCACCGCGACCGCCGCCGCCCTGTTCGACCTCGAGTGCGTGGTCTACATGGGCGAGGTCGACACCGAGCGGCAGGCCCTCAACGTGGCCCGGATGCGGATGCTCGGCGCCACCGTCGTCCCGGTCACCAACGGCTCGCGCACGCTCAAGGACGCGATGAACGAGGCGATGCGCGACTGGGTGGCCAACGTCGACGAGACGCACTACCTGATCGGCACCGCCGCCGGCCCGCACCCGTTCCCGGCGATGGTCCGCGACTTCGTCCGGGGCATCGGCGACGAGGCCCGCCAGCAGTGCCTCGACCTCACCGGCGCGCTGCCGGACGCGGTCACTGCCTGCGTCGGTGGCGGGTCCAACGCGTTGGGCATCTTCCACGCCTTCGTCGGCGACGAGGACGTGCGGCTGTACGGCTTCGAGGCCGGCGGCGACGGCGTGACCACCAGCCGGCACGCGGCCAGCATCACCGGTGGGTCGGCCGGCGTGCTGCACGGTGCCCGCACCTATGTGTTGCAGGACGCCGACGGGCAGACGCTGGAGTCGCACTCGATCTCCGCCGGCCTGGACTACCCGGGCGTCGGGCCCGAGCACGCCTGGTTGCACGACACCGGCCGGGCGACCTACCTGCCGGTCACCGACGACGAGGCGATGGCCGCGTTCGAGCTGCTCTGCCGCACCGAGGGGATCATCCCGGCGATCGAGAGCGCGCACGCGCTCGCCGGCACCCTCACGCTGGCCCCGAAGCTCGCCGCCGAGCTGGGCCGCGAGCCCACCATCGTGGTGAACCTCTCCGGGCGGGGCGACAAGGACGTGCACACCGCCGGTGACTACTTCGGCATCCTCGACAAGGAGCGGTGAGATGAGCCGGATCGGGGTGGCCTTCGACAAGGCCCGCGCCGACGGGCGGGCACTGCTGGTCGGCTGCATGCCGGCTGGTTTCCCGACCGTCGAGGGCAGCATCGCCGCGATGACCGCCATGGTCGAGGCCGGCGTCGACGTCATCGAGGTGGAGATCCCCTACTCCGACCCGGTGATGGACGGGCCGGTGATCCAGAAGGCCAGTGACATCGCCCTGGCCGGTGGCGTACGCACCGCGGACACCATGCGCATCATCGAGGCGGTGGCGGCCACCGGCGCTCCGGTGGTCACCATGACCTACTGGAACCCGGTCGAGCGGTACGGCGTGGACGTGTTCGCCCGTGATCTCGCCTCCGCCGGCGGCACCGGGCTGATCACCCCCGACCTCATTCCCGACGAGGCCGACGAGTGGCTGGCCGCCTCGGACGCGCACGGGCTGGACCGCACGTTCCTGGTGTCGCCGTCGTCCACCGACGCCCGGCTGGCGATGACGGTGGAGCACTGCCGCGGTTTCGTCTACGCGACAGCGGTGATGGGGGTGACCGGTGCCCGGGCGAGCACGTCCGACGCCGCGCCGACGCTGGTCTCCCGGGTCCGGGCGGTCACCGACCTGCCGGTCGGTGTCGGTCTGGGCGTGGGCACCGGTGTGCAGGCCGGCACCGTCGCCGGGTACGCCGACGGGGTGATCGTCGGCAGTGCCCTGGTCCGGTGCGTGCTTGACGCGCCCAGCGAGGCGGAGGGGCTGGCCGCCCTGCGTACCCTCAGTGCCGAACTCGCGGAAGGCGTCCGCAACCCCACCCGCTGACGGCGCGGCGGGCCTGTCTGTCTCAGGCGTGTGATGCCGGTGAGTCATCCTGATGACTCACCGGCATCACGCTCGAACGGGTGCTGCCCGTCCGGTCGGCGTCGGGCCGCTCAGTCGTGTCGGCGCGGTCCGGGGCGAAGTGGGGCGTCCGCCGCCGTCTCACCACGTTGTTCCGGCGGCTGTGCCACGACCCCGTGCCCGGCAGGCCCGTTCACCGGCTCTCCAATGGGCTCGGGCGGTGCCCACGAAGCGTCGCGGAGCACGCCGGAGCGGCCGGCGTGAGCATCGGTGACGGCGGCGTGGGTGAGCGGCGTGACCGACTCGGGCAGCGCGTCGGGGGAGTGCCAGGACAACCGGCAGCCCGGCGTCGGGTCGGCGGCGGGTCGGACCCTGGCGGCGCGGGCCCGGAACACGTGCACGAGGACGTCCGGCAGCGGCCCGGCGCGCCCGGGGGCCGTCCGCCCGGTGGGGCCGGTCAGGTGGTAGACGCCGACCAGGTCGACCAGCTCGATCTCCCAGCCGGTCTCCGCGCGGATGTCCCGCAGGGCCGCCTGCACCGGGCTCTCGGCCGGGCGTAGCCGCCCGCCGGGCAGCGCGTATCGGCGCTCCCCCCGGCCCTGCCGGCAGAGCAGCACCCGGCCGGTGTCGTCACTGACGACCGCGGCGACCGCCCAGGTGAGCGCGCTCATGGACAAAGAGCGTACGGGGGTGCAAACCAGAAGTCACCGGGATGCGCACTCCAGCGGCCCGGGGTGCCGCTGCGGGGGTGTGCAGCGGTAGCGTGTGCACCCGTGACCCTCGCCTCGCTGTCCCCCCAGGCGGCCCTGCCCAGCCCCAGCACCGCGGTCTGGCAGCTCGGGCCGGTGCCGATCCGGGCCTACGCGCTCTGCATCATCGCCGGCATCGTGCTGGCCTGCTGGGTGACGGAGCGCCGGCTGCGGCAGCGCGGCGTCGCGCCCGGTGCCGTGCTCGACATCGCCGTCTGGGCGGTGCCGGCGGGCATCATCGGCGCCCGCATCTACCACGTGATCAGCTCACCGGAGAAATACTTCGGCGCCGGTGGTGAGCCGATGAAGGCATTCGCCATCTGGGAGGGCGGTCTCGGCATCTGGGGCGCCGTCGCCGGTGGCGCGCTCGGCGCCTTCATCGCGGCCCGACAGCTCGGCATCCCGTTCGGGGTGGTGGCCGACGCGTTGGCACCCGGGCTGCCGCTGGCCCAGGCGGTCGGCCGGCTCGGCAACTGGTTCAACAACGAGCTGTTCGGTGGCCGGACCACCCTGCCGTGGGGTCTGGAGATTCACCGGATGGACCCGGACAATCCGGGGCACGCGCTGCGCGACGACGCCGGGCAGCCGATCCTCGAACCGGGCCTCTACCAGCCGACCTTCCTCTACGAGGCGCTGTGGAACCTCGGCGTGGTCGCGTTGGTCCTCCTCCTCGACCGCCGGCTCAAGCTGGGCCGGGGCCGGGCGTTCGCGCTCTACGTGATGGGCTACACCGCCGGCCGCTTCTGGATCGAGCTGATGCGCACCGACGAGGCCAACCAGATCCTCGGCGTACGGCTCAACGTCTGGACCGCCGCGCTGGTCTTCCTCGGCGGGTTGATCTACTTCGTCCGGGTGCGCGGCCCCCAGGAATTCCTGATCCCGATCGGCGCGGCGGCAACGCCGACCACGCCCCCCACGTCCGACCTGTCCCAGGTGGACCTCTCCGAGCGGGAGACCCCAGCGCAGGCCGCCGCCCCGGAGGGCTACCGGGTGGTCAGCGAGGAGCAGTACGCCGCCTGGCAGGACACCGGCGTCGTGCCGCCCGAGCCGACCGCCGACGAGGACGTCCGGCCCGGTGGCGCCGAGCCGCTGGGTGACGAGTCGCGTGTCGACGAGGCAACCGTGGACAGCCCGTCGACCGACGAGGACCCGACGGACGACCCGTCGGCCACCCGTACCGACCGGGCCGACGCCACTGGCGCACGGCCCGCCGACCGGGACAGCTGAGCGGGGGCGGCACCGATGCGAAGCGCGGTGGTCGTCGGCGCAGGGGTCGGTGGCCTCGCGGTGGCCGGCGCGCTGGCCCGCTCCGGCTGGCAGGTGACCCTGCTGGAGCGCGCCGAACGGGTCCGTCCCGAGCCGACCGCCGTGGTGCTCTGGCCCAACGGCGTCCGCGCGCTGCAGGCCCTCGGTCTCGGCGCGGGCCTGGCTGCCATCGCCACGCCGCTGCCCGACGGTGGGGTCCGTCGCCCCGACGGGCACTGGCTCGTGCAGCCCCGGCCCATTCCCGCCGACCGGATGCCGGTGGTGGTGCACCGCGAGGATCTGCACGACGCGCTGATCGCCGGCCTCGGTGAGCGGGTCGAGCTGCGGACCGGTGTGACGGTGCGCCACGTCCGGGTCGAGCCCGGTGAGCGGCCGGCGGTCAGCGACGGCCGGCACACCATCGAGGTCGACCTGGTGGTCGCCGCCGACGGCACGGACAGCGGCATCCGCCGCCAACTCGCTCCCGACTCCCGGGTGGTCAGCTCCGGATGCGCCGCCTGGCGGGCCGTCATTCCCTGGTATCAGGCCCCTCGGCTACCCGACGACCAGCCACTCGCCGGCGAGATCCTGGGCGCCGGCTACCGGTTCGTGGCCGCGTCGCTGGGTGAGCGCGGCTCGTCCGGCGGGTCCACCCGGGGCGGCATCTACTGGGTGGCCACCGCCGCCGGCGCACCCCGCCCGGAACCACCGGAGACCCAGCTCGCCCTGTTGCGCCGCTGGTACGCGGGCTGGCCCGACCCGATCGGGGCACTGCTCGACGCCACCGACCCGGCCGACCTGGTCCAGCAGGAGGTCCGCGAGCTGCGACCGCTGCCCCGCGCGTACGGCTTTCCGTCCGGGCCGGGCGGCGTCGTGCTGCTCGGCGACGCGGCGCACGCCATGCCGCCGCACCTCGGGCAGGGCGCCTGCCTCGCGTTCGAGGACGCCGCCACCCTGGCCTCTCTGCTGCGGGAGGCTCGGCTGCCCGACGCCGTTCAGGCGTACGACCGGATTCGCCGCCCGCGGGCCGCGACAGTGGTCCGGCAGACCCGACGGATGTCGGCGGTGCTCCAGGCTCGGGGCCGGTTGGCGTTGCGAGCCCGGGACGCCGCACTGGGCACGATCAACTCGCGACTGCTCTCCAGCGCCGCTGCCTCCGCGGCCCAGTGGCGCCCCCCAACCTGACCCACCCCGGTCAGGGGATCAGGGCGACCGGTTCGGCGATGCAGGCGGTGCCGATGCGGCGGAAGCCGACCCGCAGGTAGACCCGGGCGATCTCGTCGCTGCCAGCGGAGAGGAAGACCAGGTCGGTGCCGGCGGCGACGAGCTCCCGGGCCAGGGTCGCGGTGAGCGCGGCGCCCAGCCCGCGTCGGCGGGCGGCGGGCAGGGTGGCCACCCCGGCGATCTCGGCGACGTCGCCGACGCGCATGGCCATGCCGCTGGCCAGCGCACCATCGGTGGGGGTGCCGGCCAGCGCGGAAATCCGTCGACCGTCGGCGATCCGGGAACGCTCCTCGTCGAGCGCGGCCAGTTCGAGTTCGGTGACGGCGGCGTCCCGCTCGGCCGGGCCGGCCTCGCCGGGCGCGGTGCCGGCGGCGGCGAACGACACCGCTGCCACCGCACGCCGCGCGGCGACATCGGCGGCGAAACCGGGGGAGTCGGCGGCCAGCACCCGCACCGCCACGTCGGACAGCGTCGCCGGGTCGGGCAGCGCGGCCGGGTCGAGCACCATCAGCGGCGCCTCCAGCACGTGCAGCCCCGCCGAGCGGGCCACCGCCAGCAGCTCGGGGCTCGTCTCGTGCACCCACTCGAAGGCTTCCGGCAGGCCCAGCTTGCGCTGCCGCTCGCGGACCGAGGTCACGTCGGCCAGCGACGGCGGCTCGGTGGCGTCGATCCGGGGGCGGGCGTAGAACGGCCAGCCGGCACCGTTGCGGACGAACAGCACCAACCCGCCGTGCTCCTCCGCACCGGCGACGTCGCGGGGCACCGCGTCGTAGAAGCGTTCCAACCGGTCGAAGACGTCCTTGTGTAGCTGATCCACCGCGCGAGACTACACGTCCCAGCCTGTGGACGGTGTGATCAATCTCAGGTGGCCCCGCGACCCCGGCCCTAACGTAGACTCAATAGACCCCGGGCCGACGTCGTCCCCACCATGATCCAACCTGAGTGACGACAGGAGGCCCGGTGGCTCAGCCGTACGCGGACAAGATTCAGCCGTATCCGCACAGCCCGCAGGCGTCCCCGATGCCCGGCTCCCGCCCGCCCGCGCAGGGCCTCTACGACCCGGCGCAGGAGCACGATGCCTGCGGGGTGGCCTTCGTGGCGGACCTGCAGGGCCGGCGTTCGCACGCGGTCGTCGCCAACGGGCTCGGTGCCCTCTGTCGACTGGACCATCGCGGCGCTCGCGGTGCCGAGCCGAACACCGGCGACGGCGCCGGCATCATGATCCAGGTCCCCGACACCTTCCTGCGCGCGGTGGCCGACGTCGCGCTTCCCCCGGCGGGCGAGTACGCCACCGGGCTGGTCTTCCTCCCCGACGACGACGCCGCCGAGGCGCGTGCCCGGCGGGTTGTCGAGAAGTACGCACTGGTCGAGGGAGCCGACCTGCTCGGCTGGCGGGACGTGCCGATCGACCCGAGTGAGCTTGGTGAGACGGCCCTGGCGGCGATGCCCCGGGTCCGGCAACTCTTCCTGGCCGCGCGCCGGCTCACCGACTCGCCAGAGGGGCCGGCCGGTTCACCGCTGCGCGGCATCGACCTGGACCGGGTGGCGTTCAGCCTGCGCAAACAGGCCGAGCGGGAGACCGCCGAGCGGGGCGTGCCGGCATACTTCCCGTCGCTGTCCAGTCGCACCATGGTCTACAAGGGAATGCTGACGCCCGACCAGTTGCCGGCGTTCTACCCGGACCTGCGCGACGAGCGGATCGACAGCGCGATCGCGCTGGTGCACTCCCGCTTCTCCACGAACACCTTCCCGTCCTGGCCGTTGGCGCACCCGTACCGGTTCATCGCCCACAACGGCGAGATCAACACGATCCGTGGCAACCGCAACTGGATGCAGGCCCGCGAGGCGCTGCTGCGCTCGCCGAACGTGCCGGGCAACATCCGGCGGGTCTTCCCGGTGTGCACGCCCGGCGCCTCCGACTCGGCGAACTTCGACGAGGTCCTGGAGCTGCTGCACCTGGCCGGACGGAGCCTGCCGCACGCGGTGCTCATGATGATCCCCGAGGCGTGGGAGAACGACCCCGGCATGGAGCCGGCCAAGCGGGCCTTCTACCGCTTCCACGCGAGCCTGATGGAGCCGTGGGACGGTCCCGCGTCGGTGGCCTTCACCGATGGCGAGATCGTCGGCGCGGTCCTGGACCGCAACGGGTTGCGCCCGGGGCGCTGGTGGCAGACCGACGACGGGCTCGTGGTGCTCGGTTCCGAGGCGGGCGTGCTCGACCTCGACCCGGCCCACGTGGTCGCGAAGGGGCGACTCCAGCCGGGCAAGATGTTCCTGGTCGACACCGTCGCGGGTCGCATCGTGCACGACGAGGAGATCAAGTCCGAGTTGGCCGCCGCCCAGCCGTACGGCGAGTGGCTGCACGCCGGGCTGATCGAGCTGGGCGACCTGCCGGCCCGCGAGCACACCGTCTACACCCACGACTCGGTGCGCCGCCGGCAGCAGACCTTCGGTTACACGGAGGAGGAGCTGAAGATCCTGCTCGGGCCGATGGCCCGCACCGGCGCCGAGCCGCTCGGTTCGATGGGTACGGACACCCCGATCTCGCCGTTGTCGACCCGGCCGCGGCTGCTCTACGACTACTTCCACCAGCTCTTCGCCCAGGTCACCAACCCGCCACTGGACGCCATCCGCGAGGAGCTGGTGACCAGTCTGGCGTCGACGATCGGGCCGGAGGGCAACCTGCTCGACCCGGGCGCGGCGAGCTGCCGCCAGATCGTGCTGCCGCACCCGATCATCGACAACGACGAGCTGGCGAAGATCCTCTCCATCGACGAGGACGGCGACCTGCCCGGCTTCAAGGCGGTCCGGGTGTCCGGGCTGTACCGCATCCGGGAGGGCGCGGCCGGGATCAAGGCACGGCTGACCGAGATCTGCCGGCACGTCTCCGAGGCCATCGAGGACGGCGTCCGCATCCTGGTGCTCTCCGACCGGGACTCCAACGCCGACCTCGCGCCGATCCCGTCGCTGCTGCTCACCGCCGCCGTGCACCAGCACCTGGTGCGGGAGCAGACCCGCACCCAGGCGGCGTTGATCGTGGAGTCCGGCGACTGCCGGGAGGTGCACCACGCGGCGGTCCTGATCGGCTACGGCGCCGCGGCGGTCAACCCGTACCTGGCGTTCGAGTCCGTCGAGGACATGATCGCCACCGGCGCCCTGGCCGGCGTCGAGCCGGCAGCCGCGGTCCGCAACTACGCCAAGGCGCTCGGCAAGGGCGTCCTGAAGATCATGTCGAAGATGGGCATCTCGACGGTCTCCTCGTACTGCGGGGCGCAGGTCTTCGAGGCGGTCGGCCTTGACACCCGGCTGGTCGAGCGCTACTTCCGGGGCACCCCCAGCCGGATCGGCGGGGTGAACCTCGCGGGCGTGCATGCCGAGGTGGCCGCCCGGCACGCGCTGGCCTGGCCCCCGGCGGGTTCCGCCGCCTCCGACCGGTTGGAGGTCGGTGGCGAATACCAGTGGCGCCGCGAGGGTGAGCTGCACCTGTTCAACCCGGAGACGGTCTTCCTGTTGCAGCACGCCACCCGCAGCCGGCAGTACGACGTCTTCCGGGAGTACACCGCGAAGGTCGACGCGCTCGCCGCGCAGGCCGGGTCGCTGCGTGGACTGTTCACCCTGCGCACCGGGCTCCGCCCGGCGGTGCCGATCGACGAGGTCGAGCCGGCCAGCGAGATCGTCAAGCGGTTCGCCACCGGCGCCATGTCGTACGGGTCGATCTCCGCGGAGGCGCACGAGACGCTCGCCATCGCGATGAACCGTCTCGGCGGCAAGTCCAACACCGGTGAGGGCGGCGAGGACGTCGATCGCCTGCACGACCCGGCCCGCCGTTCGGCGGTCAAGCAGATCGCCAGCGGCCGGTTCGGTGTGACCAGCGAATATCTGGTCAACGCGGACGACCTCCAGATCAAGATGGCCCAGGGCGCCAAGCCGGGCGAGGGCGGTCAACTGCCCGGCAACAAGGTCTGGCCGTGGATCGCCCGTACCCGGCACGCGACTCCGGGCGTCGGTCTGATCTCCCCGCCGCCGCACCACGACATCTACTCCATTGAGGACCTCGCCCAACTCGTGCACGACCTGAAGTGCGTCAACCCGACCGCGCGGGTGCACGTCAAGCTGGTCAGCGAGGTCGGCGTCGGCACCGTCGCCGCCGGGGTGGCGAAGCTCAAGGCCGACGTCATCCTGATCTCCGGCCACGACGGGGGCACTGGCGCCTCCCCGATGAACTCGCTCAAGCACGCGGGCACCCCGTGGGAGCTGGGACTTGCCGAGGCCCAACAGACGCTGCTGCTCAACAAGCTGCGCGACCGGGTCACCGTGCAGGTCGACGGTCAGCTCAAGACCGGCCGCGACGTGCTGATCGCGGCGCTGCTCGGCGCGGAGGAGTTCGGCTTCGCGACCGCGCCGCTGATCGTCGCCGGTTGCGTGATGATGCGGGTCTGCCACCTGGACACCTGCCCGGTCGGCATCGCCACGCAGAACCCGGTGCTGCGCGAGCGCTTCACCGGCACCCCGGAGTTCGTGGAGAACTTCTTCCTCTTCCTCGCCGAGGAGGTTCGGGGATACCTGGCCGAGCTGGGTTTCCGGTCCATCGAGGAGGCGATCGGGCAGTCCGAGCTGCTCGACGTGGCCCCGGCGCTGACGCACTGGAAGGCGCACGGGTTGGACCTGGCGCCCGTCCTGCACCTGCCGGAGCTGCCCGCCGGCGCGGCCCGACGGGGGATTCGCGCACAGGATCACGGCCTGGAGCTCTCCCTGGACAACGAGCTGATCGCGCTCGCGCAGCCCGCCCTGTCCGCCGGTGCGCCGGTACGTGTCGAGGTGGCGGTCCGCAACGAGCACCGCAGCGTCGGCGCGATGCTCGGCGGTGAGGTGACGCGCCGCTTCGGCGGTGCCGGCCTTCCGGACGACACCATCGAGTTCGTGCTGCACGGCACGGCCGGGCAGTCGTTTGGCGCGTTCCTGCCGCGCGGGGTGACCCTACGGCTGCACGGCGACGCCAACGACTACGTGGCCAAGGGCCTCTCCGGTGGGCGGATCATCGTCCGTCCGGACGCCGCCGCGCCGTTCCTCGACCCGGACGCCGAGCCGGGGCAGCGGGCCGAGGATCAGATCATCGCCGGCAACACCATCCTGTACGGGGCCACGGCGGGTGAGGTCTTCCTGCGTGGCCGGGTGGGGGAGCGGTTCGCGGTGCGCAACTCCGGTGCGGTCGCCGTGGTCGAGGGGGTTGGCGACCACGGCTGCGAGTACATGACCGGCGGCACTGTCGTGGTGCTCGGCGCGACCGGTCGTAACTTCGCGGCCGGCATGTCCGGCGGCACGGCGTTCGTGCACCACCTGGACCGCGCACGGGTCAACACGGAGCTGGTCGACCTGGCGCAACTGGGCGAGCAGGAGCAGTCGTTGCTGCACGAGCTGGTCCAGCGGCATGTGGCTGAGACCGGGTCGGCGGTCGCCGAGGAGCTGCTCAAGCGCTGGCCGGAGGCGGTGGCCGAGTTCACCGCCGTGGTGCCCCGCGACTACCGCCGGGTGCTGGAGATCATGAAGGCCGCCGAAGCCGCCGGCCGCAACGTCGACGACGCGGTGATGAGCGCGCTCAGCGCGCCGTCCGCCGCGCCGGTGCCGCCCGCCCCGCGGGTGGCTGCCCAGGAGGTGGCTCGTGCCTGACCCGAACGGTTTCCTGCGCTACGACCGGCGACTGCCGGCCCGCCGCCCGGTGCCGGTGCGGATCAGCGACTGGCGCGAGGTGTACCCACCGGCCGGCGAGGAACTGGTCCGCGAGCAGGCCACCCGATGCATGGACTGCGGCATCCCGTTCTGCCACGACGGCTGCCCGCTGGGCAACCGCATCCCGGACTGGAACGATCTGGTGCGGACCGGCAACTGGGACGCCGCGGTCGAGTCGCTGCACGCCACCAACAACTTCCCGGAGTTCACCGGCCGGCTCTGCCCGGCGCCCTGCGAGGCGGCCTGCGTCCTCGGCATCTCCGGCGGCAAGCCGGTGACCATCAAGCAGGTCGAGGTGGAGATCGCCGACGCCGCCGCGGCACGCGGGTTCACCCCTCGCGCGGTGCCGGCGCCGTCCGGTCGGTCGGTCGCCGTCGTCGGCTCCGGGCCCGCCGGCCTCGCCGCCGCCCAGCAACTGGCCCGCGCCGGTCACGCGGTGATGGTGTACGAGCGTGACGACGCGATCGGTGGCCTGCTCCGGTACGGCATCCCCGACTTCAAGCTGGAGAAGCGGCACATCGATGCCCGCCTGGCCCAGCTCGTCGCCGAGGGGGTGCGCTTCCGCACCGGAGTGAATGTCGGGGTGGACGTCACCGCCGAGCAGTTGCGCGCCGAACACGACGCGGTGCTGCTGGCCTGTGGCGCGTTGCAGGGGCGGGACACTCCGGAGACTCCGGGGCGGGCGCTTCGGGGCGTACACCAGGCGATGGCGCACCTGGTCGCGGCGAATCGCGCGGTGGCCACCGCGGCCACCGACCAGCCTGGCGTCGCGGCCACGGGTGAGGCCCGGCCGGCGCGTGCGCTGCTGCCGGACGGCAGCCCGATCGACGCGGCCGGCAAGCACGTCGTGATCATCGGTGGTGGTGACACCGCTGCTGACTGCCTCGGCGTCGCGCACCGGCAGGGCGCCGCGGGCGTGCACCAGCTCGACCTGTACCCGCAGCCGCCCCAGGAGCGCGACGAGGCACGGGACCCGTGGCCGACGTGGCCGTGGATCCTGCGCAGCTACCCCGCGCACGAGGAGGGTGGCGAGCGGGTCTTCGCCGTTGCGGTGCAGGAGTTCGTGGACGACGGCACCGGGCAGGTGCGGGCGGTGCGGATCGCTGAGGTGACAGTGGAGAAGCGCGACGGTCGACGGGTCGTGACCGTGGTGCCGGGTTCCGAGCGGGAGTTGCCGGCAGATCTGGTGCTGTTGGCGATCGGCTTCGAGGGCACCGAGCAGCAGCCGTTGCTGGCCCAGTTCGGTGTGACCCGTAATCCCCGGGGCGCGGTCGACGCCCGCGACGACTGGCAGACCGACGCCGACGGGGTGTTCGTGGCCGGTGACATGCACCGGGGTGCCTCGCTGATCGTCTGGGCCATCGCCGAGGGGCGTGCGGCGGCTGCCGCCATCCACGAGCACCTCGGTGGTGTCGGTGCGTTGCCGGCCCCGGTCGGCCCGGCCGCGCAGGCTCTCGCCGCTCGCTGAGTTGCGGGCGTCCGGTCGGTGGGGCAGGTCTGCTGCCTCATCGGCCGGACATTCCCGCTGGTGAAGACGCTCCCGGAGTTGGCCACGGCCGGGCGGGTGGCGCGTCGCTGAGACAGCGGTCACCCCCGGTGCCCCGCGCACGGGACAGGACGACACGAAGATCATCGTTACGCTGCGATCATGGACATCGAGGAGCGGCTACGACGGACCCGTCGGTGGCTCTGGGTCGTGCTGATCGGGCTCTTTCTGAGCGGTGCCACCGCATTTCCGCTGGAGATCGAGGTGCGCTGGCTGCTGCGCGCACTGGACCCGCTCTCCGGCCAACTGCCTGCCCTGGTCGCCTGGATCGAGCGGGTGCACACCGGCCTCGTGACGGCCGGTGAGGACTACCCGTTCCTGCTCTACGGCACCGACTGGCTGGCGTTCGCCCATCTGGTGCTGGCGGTGGCGTTCTGGGGGCCGCTGCGCGACCCGGTGCGCAACGTGTGGGTCGTGCAGGTCGGCATGATCGCCTGCGCGGGAATCGTGCCGCTGGCGCTGATCTGCGGGCCGATCCGGGACATCCCCTGGTTCTGGACGCTCATCGACCTGTCCTTCGCGGTCGGGGCGTTCCCTCCGCTCTGGTTCGCCTACCGGCACATCCGTGCCGTGGAAGCGAGCACGGCCCGCCCCTGACGCCGTCGATCATGGAGTTGTGGTGCCGGAAGAACCACCCGTTTCGGGCCGAAGTTGGCACCACAACTCCATGATCGACAAAAGTCGGCGGGCGTGCCGCGAGCGCCCGCGCTCACGTGCGGGCGCTCGCGGTCCACACCGGATGCCTAGTGCGACAGCAGGTGGTGCGACTCGCGGATCTTGGCCCAGGACTTCGGCTCCGTCGGCGGGGCCGCCTTGCGTGCGGCGGTGGCCACGTCGGGCCGGCCGGCGGTGAACAGCCAGGTGGTGAACACCTCGTCCAGGTCCAGCCCGGAGATCCGTTCCGCAAGTGCCTGGAACTGCTCGATGGTGCCGTTGCCGTACCGGTGCTCGCTGGTCCAGGCCGGCAGGATCTCGAAGAACGCGTCGTCGCCGACGGCCAGCCGCAACTGGTGCAACGTCATCGCGCCGCGGTCGTAGACGGCGTTGTCGAAGAGCCGGGCGGCACCAGGGTCGCCGGGCAGCACCTGCCAGAACTCGTCGTCAGCCGGGTAGCTGGCGTAGGTGAAGTCGAACACCTCCTGCGCGGTGCCCTCACCCTGCTCCTCCGACCAGAGCCACTCGGCGTACGAGGCGAAGCCCTCGTTGAGCCAGATGTTGCGCCACTCGGCCACCGAGACCGAGTCACCGAACCACTGGTGGGCGTTCTCGTGCGCCACCACGTACGTGTTGGCGCCGCGCCGCCAGAAGCCCGGCCCGTACACCGGTCGGGTCTGGGTCTCCAGTGCGAAGCCGATGCCGTCGATCGGCCCGGCGACGCCGCCCTGCGCCTCGAACGGGTACGGCCCGAAGATCCCGCTCTCCCAGTCGACGATCTCGGCGGTCCGCTCGATGCTGGCCCTCGCGGCCGGCCCGAGCGCGCCCAGCGAGGTGCTGTACGCGTTGACCACCGGCTGGCCGCCGGGCGTGGTGTCGGTGACGATGTCGTACTGGCCGATGGCCATGAAGGCCAGGTAGGTGGCGGTGGGTGAGGTGGTCCGCCAGATCCACCGGGTGCGGTTTCCGGCCTCGGCCACCGGTGGCCTCGGCTGCACGCCGTTGCTGATCACCTCGACGCCGGTGGGCACCGACACCGAGATGTCGAAGGTGGCCTTGTCCAGGGGGTGGTCGTTGCTCGGGAACCACCACCAGGCCGACTCGGGCTCGTTGACGGCGAGGGCGCCGTCGTCGGTGCGCGTCCAGCCGGTGTAGCCGCCGACCAGGGTTTCCGACGGGATGCCGTTGTAGCGCACCACGATGGTGAGCTGCTGGCCCCGGGTCACCGTGCGGGCCGGGGTGACCACCAGCTCGTGTGCGCCCGCGGTGCTGGTGGTCGCCGCCCAACCGTTGACCCGCACCGACTCGACGTCGAGCAGGAAGTCGAGATTGAACGCCGACAGGTCCTGGGTGGCGGTGGCGAGGATGGTGGTGGTGCCGGTGAGCAGGTCGGTGGCCGGGTCGTAGCGCAGCCGGACGTCGTAGTGCTCGACGTCGTAGCCGCCGTTGCCGTAGTCGGGGAAGTAGGTGTCGCCCAGGCCGGGCGCGCCGGGTTGCGGCGCGGCCGTGACGATCGGCCGACCCCAGCCCGTCGGGGCGGCCTGGCCGGGGGTGCCGGCGAGCATGGTGCCGGCGGTGGTGAGGGTCAGGGCGGCGGTGGCCGCCGTGAGTGCTCGTCGCACGAGGTGGACTCCCTCCATCGGGTGTTCGCCACGTCAACCTAATCGACAGAAGTGAACGTCGCAGACCCGCCGCGCGGCGTCGTCCAGCTATTCCATTGATGCACATGTTTCGATAGCATTACCGGCTAGTAACAAAAGACCCACCCCTGGCCACGCGCGCGGTCGCAGGATCCCACCACCCCCTGTTCTGTGGAGGTCCGTCATGCCCCACCGTCCACTCGCCCGCGCCCTGGCCGCACTGGTCGCCCTCTGCGCCGCCGCCCTCGGCGCCGTGCTCGTTCCCGGCACCGCGCAGGCCGCCGCCGTCAACTACGTCGCGCTCGGCGACTCGTACTCCTCCGGCGTCGGCGCCGGCCCGTACGACTCGTCCGGCTGCCTGCGCAGCCAGAAGTCGTACGCCCCGCTCTGGGCGGCCGCCCACGGCGTGACCAGCTTCAACTTCCGGGCCTGTGGCGGTGCGGTCACCGCCGACGTGCTCAACGACCAGGTCAGCGCGCTCAGCGCCAGCACCACCCTGGTCACCATCACCATCGGCGGCAACGACGCCGGCTTCGTCAACGTCATCACCAGTTGCCGGTTCGGCAGCACCTCGTCCTGCACCAACGCCGTCAACACCGCGAAGACCTTCGCCACCACGACCCTGCCCGCCCGGCTGGACGCCACCTACGCCGCCATCCGCAGCCGGGCACCCAACGCCCGGCTGATCGTCCTCGGCTACCCGCGGCTGTTCGAGACGACCTCCTGCGGATGGTTGGCGATGAGCACCTACAAGCGCACCATCCTCAACGAGGCCGCCGACGTGCTCGCCTCGGTCACGGCTGGCCGGGCCAGCGCGGCCGGCGCCACCTTCGCCGACACCCGGCGCAACTTTGCCGGCCACGGCGTCTGCGCCGGCGACCCGTGGATCAACGACATCTCCGGGATCATCGAGGCGTACCACCCGGACGCCGACGGCTACCGCTACGGATACCTGCCCGCGCTGAACGCTGTCACCGGCTAGAGCGAAACGGCACTGCACCGCCAGAACCCACCGGCCGGCGGCCGAGCGTCCCCTGTGGGCACTCGGCCGTCGGCCGGCCCCGCGTCTGTACCCGATGCGTCACACTGGGTGGAATCGGAGGTGACGCGTGCGACGGTCCGAGGTGCCCAAGCAGGAGTTGATCGGCCAGCGGCAGGCGGCCACCGGGCGCGAGCGACTGCCGGCTGGCGGGCTGGAGTTCTTCGCGCTGCTCGCACGGCTGCTGCGGCGACCCCGTCGCGGCGACCGTCGGCTGCCGCTGGTCTGGCTGGTCCGCTCCGACACGGCGGATCTGATGGTGTCGCTGCGCCGCTTCCTCGGTCAGGGCGCCCGGCGGCGGGTGCCGCACGCCGTGTTGGACGCCGACGCGCCACCGGGCGCCGGGGACGTGCCGGCGCTGCTGCGCGAACTGCACCGGCAGCTCTCCCTGGAGGCGTTCGGCGCCGCCCGGCTGCGCTTCCGGCACTACCCGCTCGCCGACTGGCTGATGCACCAGAGCCTCAGCTTCGGCATCGACGCCGACGACGGCCGCGCGGCCCTGGTCCGACGGTTGCGCGACCGCCGGGGCCCGCGTACGCCCGAGGCCCTGCCCACCGGCGGCGACGCGGTCAGCATCGTCTCGCAGGTGCTGCTGTGGGTGGTCCGCCGCGCCGTGCCGGGGGTGGTCTTCCGGGCCGCCGTCTCCGGCCGGGTGCCGGTGCTCGGGCGGCACTACAACTGGTTCATGCGCCAGCAGTACCTGGCGCCCCGGCAGTCGGTCACCTTCCTCGGCTTCGCCGAACGCCTCACCGCCGGGTGGCGCGACGGCGAGCAACCCGACCAGGTCAACAAGCTGCTGCTGCACGCGTTCCTGGAGGACCTGCGGCAGGCGTACCGGCGTCGACCGTGGCGCCCGTCGGACTGGCGGCGCACCGCGTACCCGGCGCTGCTGATCAATCACGTCGCCCCCGGCAACGTCGGTGGCGAACTGGTCCGCCTGATCGGCGACGTCCGCACCGAGACGGGCCGCAACGACCCGCTGCTCATCGTGGTGTCCGGCGGGCAACCACCGCCGGAACTCCCCGAGCCGCACCCGCTGACCGAGGCCGACGAGGCGTACGACGAGTGGGCCGAGGCGCTGCCGGAGATGCGGCGGCTGCGCCGCCCGGCCGCCTGGCTGGTGGCGTTGCGCCCCGACGACTCCGACACCGGCCCGCCGTCGCGTGGCGGCATGCGACCGTTCTCCGCGCCCGACCCGCCCTGGTGGTCGCGGCGCTTCCTGCCGGCGGCGCTGTGCCTGGTGCTGGTGGCCGCGCTCGGTGTGTGGGCGGGCAGCCGGTGGGCGCCGGGGTGTCACCCGTCGCTGACCGGCGGTCGGGTCTCGGTCGAGGTGGTCGCCAGCGGCGAGTGTGTCGGCTACAGCGACAGCGCCGCGCAGGTGTTCAACAACGACCCCGGTCAGGAGGGTCTGCGAAAGATCCAGCAGCGCATCTTCGCGCAGAACCGCGCCGCCGAGGAGGTCTGGCAGCGCAGCGAACGACGCCGGCCCTTCCTGACATTGGTCTACCTGGGCACCCTGACCGGCAACCTGACCCGCGCCGACGAGGAGTCCTACGTCTCCGAGCGCGAGGAGCTCGAAGGCATGGCCACCGCCCAGTACGCGTTGCTGAAGGAGTCGGCCGGTGCCGACGGCGCCGCGCTGCTGCGGATCGTGGTGGCCAACGGCGGCAAGCAGATGATCTACGCAGACCGGGCCGTGTCGATGCTGGCCGAGCTGGCCTCGGACGACCCCACGGTGGTCGGGGTGGTCGGCCTGGTGGAAAGCCGGACGAGCACCGCCCGAGCGCTGCGCGAGCTGCACAAGGCCGGGCTGCCGGTGCTGGCACCCACGCTCTCCGCCGACCGGATGGACGCCAACTCCCGCCTCTACCTGCAGATCTCCGCGCCCAACACCGACCAGGTGGAGATGGTCGACGCGTACGCCCAGCAGGTGCTGAAGGTCGACGAGGCACACGTCTACTACACGACGTTGGAGGGCAGCTCACTCACCGAGGACCTCTACGTGGGCACCCTCGTCGACGGGCTGCGGCAGCGGTTCGGCGCCCGCATGACGCGCCTCGACGAGTGGAGCACCGGTGAGCGGCTGACCGACGAGTGCGGCTACCCCGGCCTGCTCTTCTACGCGGGCCGCTGGACGGAGTTCGACGGTTTCCTGCGGGCGCTGCGCGAGTGCGGGGGCAACCCGCCCCGGCACCTCGTCGCCGACGACTCGGTCAACCGCTACATGGCCAACCCCGGGCTGCGCGCCGCCGCCCCTGGCAACCTGCCGGTCACGTACGTCTCCAAGGCATCCCTGGCCACCTGCGCGGCGCTGCGGGTCGCCGAGGAGCGCCGCGACGACGCCCGGGCCAGTTTCCTGTCCTGGATCCAGGCCGACGACCTGCTGGACCCGCCGCGCTGCCGGCCGGACTCCGGGCACCAGGTCGGCGAGCGGGTCAGCCTCGCCTACGACGCGGCGATGATGATGATCCGGGCGGTGGAGAGCCTCGCCGCCCGGCTGCACCACGCCGACCCGCGACAACGGTGGGAGCCGACGTCGGTCAACCCGGTCGCCGTGCACGCGGAGGTGCTCCGGCAGAACGCCGGCCAGGGCTACCGGGGGGTGGCCGGGCTGATCCGGTTCACGCCCGAGTCGGGCGAGCCGGTCGACAAACGGCTGGCCCTGCTGCGGGTGGAGCAGGTCCCGCAGGTCGCGACGGCGCCGGTGGAGGTGTTCCGCTGTGGGCTGGCCGACGCGCCCGACCCCGTGCCGTGCGGCCCTGCCTGACGGGTCCGGCGTGACACGTCCTCGCAGGACTGTCCGGGTGCCACCGCTGTCCGTTAGGGTTCCTGGGACCAGGCGGCCGTCGGCGTTGGGGGCAGAGGGTGGGCAGGCTCGCGTCGGCGTACGGGCAGGCGATCAACTCCCACCGGGCGGCCCGCGCGCACCTCGACGCCGCCCGCAACGCGCTCGGCACCGCACCGGCTGCCGTCGCCCCGGCCGGCATCGACGCGCTGGTGACCCGCCTCGCCCGCCTCGGCGGCGCCCTGGCCACCCCCGCTCCGGGCGCCACGCCCTTGACCGACGGGCCGGCGGCCGTCCGGATCGGCGAGGCGTCCATCTGGGACGTTGGCTTCCCGGTGCTGGTTCCCCTCGGCGGTGGGCACCACCTGGCCCTGGACACCGACGCCCGCGATCCCCGGGTCGCCGGGCTGCTGCGGGCACTGGTGCTGCGGCTGGTCGCCACCGCACCGCCCGGTCAGGTCCGGGTCGCCGGCATCGACACCGCGGCGCTCGGCGCCACCTTCGGCCCGTTGCGTCCCCTGCTCGACGCGGGGGTGCTCGACCCGCCGGCCACCAGCGAGGCCGAGGTGGCCGCGCTGCTCGATGCCGCCGAGCAGCATGCCCGCGCCGCCCAGCACGGTCAGCCCGCCGGCCGGCACCTCCTGGTGGTGGTCGCCACCGCCCCGCCACCGCCGCGTGAGCTGGCCCGGCTCGCCGCGCTCACCCACGCCGGCCCGGCCGCCGCCGTCTGCGTGCTGCTCACCGGCCACCCGTCCCGGGTGCCCGGCGAAACCGCGCCGCCGCTGGGTGGCACCACCGCGATCCGGCTCCACCAGGGGTACGCGCAGGTCGGCGACCCGCCCGGCATCCCGTTCAGCGCCGACGGCAGCGGGCTCGCCGCACCCGTGGTGCTCGACGGTGACCCGCCGGCCGCCTCGGTACGCGCGCTCGCCGAGCACCTCGGCGCCGCCACCCGCCGCGCCGACGCGCTGCCCTTCACCGACCTGCTGCCGGAGCGACGCTGGGCCGAGTCGGCCGGCAACGGTCTGCGGACGGTGATCGGCCGGGCCGGCACCGCACCCCTGACGCTCGCGTTCGACGACGCCACCCCGCACTGGCTGGTCGGGGGGCGCACCGGCGCGGGCAAGACCGTCTTCCTCCTCGACGTCCTCTACGGGCTGGCCGCCCGCTACTCCCCGGCCGAGTTGCAGCTCTACCTGCTCGACTTCAAGGAGGGCGTGAGCTTCACCGAGTTCGTGCCCACCGGTCGGGACCCGTCCTGGCTGCCGCACGCCCGTGCCGTCGGCATCGAATCCGACCGTGAGTACGGCCTCGCCGTCCTGCGGGAGCTGCGCCGGGAGGCGCAACGCCGGGCCGGCGCGCTGAAGCGCCACGGCGTCACGAAGCTCGCCGACCTGCCACGGGACAATCCGCTGCCCCGCATCGTGGCGGTCATCGACGAGTTCCACGTGCTGCTCGCCGGCAACGACGCGCTGGCTCGCGAATCCGTGGACCTGCTGGAGGAGCTGGCCCGCAAGGGCCGCTCGTACGGCATCCACCTGGTGCTGGCGAGCCAGAGCATGACCGGCATCGAAGCCCTCTACGGGCGGGCCGAGGCGATCTTCGGGCAGTTCGCGTTGCGGGTGGCGCTGCCCGGCGGCGGCGGGGTGCTCGATCAGCTCAACGACGCCGCCGCGGCCCTGCCGGTCGGCTCCGCCGTGGTCAACACCGCCGCCGGCGCGGTCGGCGCCGACACCGTGCTGCGCTTCCCCGACGCGCACGCCGCCGCCGCGGACCTCGCCGCGTTGCGCCACGAGCTGTGGCAGGCCCGCCCGCCGGGCTCGCGGGCACCGGCGGTCTTCAAGGGGTACGAGGTCGCACGGGTCGAGGACGACCCCACCTTCGCCGGGTTGCGCCCCGGTGGTCGGCGCCCGATGGCCCTGGTCGGCCGGACCGTCGACGTGCATGGCACCACCGCCCTGTTCCTGATGGACACCACCCCCGGCCGGCACCTCGCCGTGGTGGGCACCGCACCGACCGGCGCGGACGTGCTGCGCGCCGCGACGCTGAGCCTGGCCCGCCAGCACGCCCCCGGTGACGCCCGGTTCCAGTTGGCCTCCCTGGTCACCGTCGCCGACCCGGTCGCCGACGACACCGAAGCGGTCCTGCGGGCCGCCGGCCACCCCGTGCACCGCCTCGACGCGGCCGGGCTGCGCGACCGGGTCACCACGTTGGCCGCCGGGGCCACCGGCCGCGAATACCTGGTGGTGTTCGGCATGGACGCCGCCGCGCCGGTGTTCGGGGCGACCGACCCGGGCACGTTCCGCTCCGGCCTGGACGACCTGCGCACACTGCTGCGCCAGGGCCCCGGGCAGGGCGTGCACCTGCTCGGCTGGTGGCGAGGGCTGCGCCGGCTCGCCGACGACCTCGGCGGCACCCAGAACCGTGACGACGTGGCCTGTCTGGTCGCCCTCAACGTGCCCGGGGCCGAGCTGGCCCTGCACCTCGGGACGCACGACCTGACCTACACGCCCCGCGCCGACCGGGCGCTGCTGATCGACCGGCACGACCAGCGCACCCGGCTGATCGTCCCGTTCGTCGGCGACGGGCACGACCCGGACGGGGAGCGGTGACAGTGTCCTTCGAGGAGTACGCGGCGCTGGCCCGACAACTCTCCGAGCAGCGCCGGGCCGGTGAGCAGCACGCCGCCACCGAGTCCGCGCGCCGCCGTGACCTGCACGCCGCCGTCGACTACCTCCAGCAGAGACTGACCGCACAGGGGCACCGCCTCGACCAGCTCGGCCGATCGATCCGAGTCGACCAGCCACCCGCAGGCTCTGCCCCAGGGAGTCCGGCCGAAGCCGCCGGCTGGCCGGGCCCACCGTCCGGCTCCGGGTCGGCCTCCGGCTCCGGGTTCGGCGCTGGTCCGGTCACCGCTGCCGGGTCGGGCCTTTCGTCCGCTGCCGGGTCCGGCCCTTCCACCGCACCCGGATCGGGGGACGGGGGATCCGACGGCGCAGCCGGCGTGCCGGGGCGGGCGGGGGTCGGGGCGTACCCCCAGCTGCCGGCGGGGGAGGCGCGGCTGGCGCTGCCGACTGCGGTGAGCCCGGCGGGCGTCGGGGTGCCGGCGCAACGCGCGGCGGCGGTCGACCCGGCGGTGGAGCTGGAGTTGGCCCGGCGGATGGCCGACGAGGCCGACCGGCACGGACAGCAGGCGGAGCTTCTGGCCCAGCGGCCGGCGCTCCTGCCGACGTGGTCGCCGCTGGCGCGGGCGGTCGCTGTCTACGCCGCGTGCGGCGCTGCCGCCGGGGTGCTCGTGCTGGCCCTGGTGCTGGCGTCCGGCGTCGGCATGGTCGACGGGTTCACGCTCGGCGCGTGGATCTGCGCGGGGCTGCCGGCGGTGGCGTTCTTCGGTGGGTACCTGGTGCTGGGCAGGTGGGGGCGACCCGCGATGGTCACCGGCACCCCGCCGCGTTATCTGCCGCTCGGGTTCCTGATCTGTTTCCTGCTGGTGCCGATGGCCTACTGCGCCTACCTGCTGCTGGTCCGCGGCCTGCGCTGACCCTCGCCGGGCTGGTCAGGCCGACTGGGCGGGCTCGTCGACCGTGATCTGACCGTCGCGCATCGTGATGACGTGGTCACAGGCGTTGGCGACACCCTCATTGTGCGTGGCGATGACCATCGTCGTGGACCGCTCAGCAGCGACCCGCAGCAGCAGGTCCATGATCTCGGCCCCGGTGGTGGAGTCCAGGCTGCCCGTCGGCTCGTCGGCGAGGATCAGCGCAGGAGAGCCGATCAGCGCCCGGGCCACCGCCACGCGCTGCTGCTGGCCGCCGGAGAGTTGAGTGGGCACGGCAGACTCGCGTCCTGCCAGCCCAACGGCGGCCAGCAGTTCCCTCGCCCGCGCAACCGCGTCGAACGACACCCGAAGCGGGATCACGGGTGCGAGGACGTTGTCCAGGACGGACATGGCCGGGAGCAGGTGAAACCGCTGAAACACCAGCCCCACCCGACGTCGGTGCTGCGTCAGGTGTCGTCTGGTGGCCCGGCCCAGGTCGACCCCACCGACGTTGAGCCCTCCCGACTCGGGTCGCTCGATCCCGGCGAGCAGATGGAGCAGAGTCGACTTGCCCGAACCGCTGGCACCACGGAGCGCGACCACCGCCCCTGGCGAGATGGTGAGTGAAAGGTCATCGACGGCGACGATCCGTGCGGCGCCGGTGCCGAATGATCTGGTCAGGTGGCTCGCCCGGATCGATGCCCCGGCCTTCTCTGGTTGCTCTGCACCGATCGCCATGAGCGGGACACCTGTTCTTCCGGCTGTGTGTTGGAGTCTGATCGGATCCCTGGCTGATGATCATCGAGGGGCAGCCCGCACACGGTGCACGCGCTAACCTGAGCCCGTCAGTTGGGAACCGCGCCTTGCTTCGCATCATCATCACTCAACTGCGGCACCGCACGGGCCGCAGTCTCGCCGTGCTCAGCGCCGTCATGTTGGCCACCACCGGCTTTTGTGTGCTCACCGGGGCAACGACGGCCTCCCGACTGCAAGCCGTCGGCGTTGTGCAGGCCAATTACCGCTCCACGTACGACATTCTGGTCCGGCCGGCCGGGACGCGGGGCGAGTTGGAGACGCGACAGGGCCTGGTGCGGCCCAACTTCCTCTCCGGCCAGTTCGGCGGTCTCTCGCTCGGCCAGTGGCGGAACATCCAGGCTATTGATGGCGTCGAGATTGCGGCACCCGTGGCCATGGTCGGCTATGTCAGCGTCGATCTCGGCCTGCCGGTGGACCTCACCGATCGGGTCGACCGACGGCTCAGGCAGCAGCTGTTGCGGTTGTCCCCGGAGACGGTCGCCGATCGAGGGCTGACCCGCGTGCCCGGCACGCCTGCCTTCGTCTACGTAACCCGTAATCAGTTGATCCCGGTGCGGGACTTCATCAACGACCGGCAGGTGCACGTGTACGCCGACGGGACCGAACTGTCGGCCGACTACGTCTCCCGCCGCTGTCCCGCAGCCAGCCAGCCTCCGCTGGAGGTGCTCAGCGACGGACACCGTGAACTGGTCTGCGACTGGCTCCGCGACGACCCCCGCAGCCCGGTGAGCCACGCGGTCAGGGCTTACCAGTTGATCGACGACGGCACGTTCCGGGACGCGACGGTGCTGACCCGGGGGCGGGCCCTGCCGGTCATGGAGCGGCTCATTGTCAGGCAGCCCGCCCGCTTCTCATTGTTGACTGCGGCGATCGACCCGGATCAGGAGGCCCGGCTGTCCGGGTTGAACCGCGCGATGACCTCGGGGCGCTACCTGAACGCGGATGAGCGACCACAGCCCGGCGGTGGAGAGCACCCGGTGCCACGCGTGCCGATGCTGGCGACCGACCGTCTCATCAGTGACGAGGAGATGACGGTCGCGATCAGTGCCCTGCCCGAACCGGGCCTGGTCAGGGCGGGCGACGACCGACCCGAACTCGCCCGCCTCACCGTCGATGCCGGTGCGGCGCTGCCGCCTGAGCGGAGAGCACTGAGCACCGTCTGGGCCGACTGGCTCGCCTCGAACACCGCGAGCGGCGAGACCATCGACATTCATGACGTGGTGACAGTAACTTCACCGTCGTACGACCAGGACGGCGACGGGCTGCGGGTGCGCCCCGCTGACCCACCAGAGCGTCTGCGCAGCGCAGCTGACACCGAGCGGTTCTCACCCCTTGCCTTGGACACCGCTATGCGGGCGATCGGGGACGACATCCGGACGGACCAGGAACTGGTCGTCGAGGGCACAGTCGTGGGGGCACTCGACCCGTTGGTCGTCACCCAGGGACGAGAGCTGACCGGCGCGCCGATGGAAACGTTCGTCGCACCCAGCGTGAGCGGAGGCGACCGGCGTTCGAGCAGCGCGCTCGGCGGCCAGAACCTGCTGCCCACCAGCAGCATCACCGGGTATGTCGCGGCCCCTCCGCAACTGCTCACCAACCTGATGTCTCTGCCCGACCTGCTCCGTGGCGCCGATGCTGGGCAGGCTCAGTCGCCGCTGAGTGCCGTCCGGGTCCGGGTGGCGGGGATCGACCGGTTCGACGCTGTCGGCCGGGAACGCGTCCGAGTTGTGGCCGAGGAGATCGCCGAACGCACGGGCCTCGATGTGGATATCGTCCTCGGCTCGTCCGCGACGCGGGAGACGCTGGTCCTGCCCGCCGGCAAGTACGGCCGCCCCTCGCTCACCGTGCACGAGATGTGGACGGAGAAGGGCGTCGCGGCGGTGCTCGTGCGGGCGGTCGACCGTAAGAGCAGCGTTCTGCTCGGCATGGTGCTCATCACCTGCGTGCTGTTCGTCGGCAATGCGGTGTCGGCGGCAATGCGCGACCGGCGCCGGGAGCTTGCCACCCTCGCCTGCCTGGGTTGGCCGGCGCACCGCCTCGCCGGGTTGATCCTCGGCGAGGCAGGCCTGCTGGGTGCCCTCGCTGGAGTCGCGGCTGGGCTGCTCACCGTTCCGGTCGCCACCGCGGTCGGCATCGAGGTGCCGTGGTCGCGAGTCGCGGTGGCCTTCGGTGTCGCCGTCGCGCTGACGCTTGTCGCGGCACTCGTCCCCGCACTGCGCGCCGCGGGCGCCTACCCGGCGGCGGCCCTGCAGCCGGCCGTGGCGGCGGCCAGTGTGCGAGCAGGTACGCAACGGACGATTCTTCGGATGGCGGTGACCGGCACCCGCCGCGTACCCGGCCGTACCGCACTCGCAGCGGTGAGCCTCGCCATTGCCGTGGCCGCGCTGACCTTCGCTGTCGCCGTCGACCTCACCTTCAAGGGTCGGATCATCGGCACCGTGCTCGGTGACGGGGTGTCGGTGACCGTTCGGGAGATCGACCGGGTCACCGTGGTCGGGCTGGTCGTGTTCAGCGTCGCCGCCGTGGCGGACGTCCTCTATCTCGGTGTGCGGGAGAGGGCGACAGAGTTCGCCGTGTTGCAGGCGACGGGCTGGTCGGACGGCGCACTCGTCCGCCTGGTGTCTCTGGAAGGGCTCGTCATCGGGATGCTCGGTGGTGTTACCGGTGGCGGGGTCGCGCTCGTCGCGATTTCCTTCTTCGCTGGCGGTATCACCCCGGCGATGCTCCTCGTCGCTGCCGGAACTGCGGGCTTCGGCGTACTGCTCGCCGCGACCGCCGGACTGCTGCCTGCGGTCCTGGTCCGTCGCATGCCTGCCAGAGACCTGGCCGATGAGTGACGAGGTTCTTCATGCAGGCGAGCCCGGTCCGCTGACCCAGCTTGCGTTTTCTGCGGATCCCGCGCGCCAGCTGTGGTTGTTCTGCGGTCAGGTCAGATTCCGAACGGCGATCGGTCCGCAGGAGGACCGCTCGTCTACTCCGCGTGGTAGGTGAGGAGCCCGCTGTCGCTGAATCTCTGCTCGGTGCCGCTGTTCGAGAGGCCAAAGACGCGACAGGTGCGGCCGCCGGTCGGTTGCCCCGCGGACGCTTCCGTGTAGGACCAGACCTGACCCACCTGCGCCTTGAACGTACGACTGGTCCGCGCTGGCACGTCGAGCGCCTTGTGTGGCTCGCAATCGTCGTCGAAGAGCCACAGCACGAACGGCTCGCTGCTCGCCGAGGCGGTGCCGCGGACCGGGTCGCCCCACCGGTCGGCGGGGATGTCCCGGTGGAAGTACGCCACGGCTTCCTCGCCCTTGGTCTGCGCGATGCAGGCCCGGGCGAGCTGTGCCCGTGATTCCGCGGTCGCCGTGGGCGCGGGCGGTGTCGAGGAAGACGACCGGGAACTGTTGAGGATGCCCCACCTGTCACCGGTGGAGTGGGCGGCTACGAGCACGAGGGCCAGAACCACCACGAGCCCGCCCGACAGCACGATGGCCCTGGCCCGGCGACGACGGCCGGTGGGGCTCGCGGGGTTCCCTTGAGGTGCCACGTCGCGTCACTCCTCCAGCGGCATGCCCGGACCGTTCTCCTGGCTGCCGGCAGCAGAGTCTATGACGCTGCCCGCCCCGGCACTGTCCCGCGAAGTCGGTCCCTGCTGCTGGTCACTTCCGCCTGTTTGCCGCCGTTCGACACCGGGCGCTGAGTCGTCAGCAGCGTGCGCGGCAGCGGCGAGAATGCCGTCGCGCTCGCTGTCGGTGAGACCCTCGTCTTCGAGCAGACCGAGCAGCAACACCGTCCGCGCGACGACCGCCGCCGCGTCGTCGGGCACCGGCGGACGCTCACCGAGCGCCGCCCAGACCAGCGCCTCAGCCAGCACGGGATCGACGTCACGCCCGGTGGCGTCGTAACGTTCCCGGACGGACGCCACGAACCGGATCACCGGCGCCCGATCCTGCCCAGCCACGAACCGTCGCCGCACCGCCACCAGCAGCGCCCCAGCGAGCAGATCGGCGTACCGCCGCCAGTCCGCCTCGGTGAACCGGCGCAGCCGCCGTTCGTGGCCACGCAGCCGACCAGTCAGCAGACCCCGTAGCGCCGCGTGTGGATCGGTCACCATCGTCGCTCCCTGATCATTGTGAGTGCGCTCCTGTGTCGGCGTGGCCTGCTCAATCGGTACCGCCTGGTCACCAGAACGCTCGCCGCGTGACAGCCGCGGGCAATCAGCTCGGCGCTGTCGCTATCGGCGTTGCGGTGGCTGGTGGGCCGGGGCGGCGCCGTCGGTTCACCGGTCAGTGCCGCGACCGTTCGGTCGATCCGGCAGCTGCCGACCGCGAGCCGGGCACCGACCAGGTCCAACCGGCTGATCGCCGCCGCGACGTGCCGGGCCGCGACCGCGTCCGCCACGATTCGGGTACGCCGCAGCCGGTCCTCAGCCGCCCCCAACCGCCACCGGACACGGGCAGCCAACGTGGCGGCCCGGTCGGCGTCGACGCGAGCGTCACGCAGGCCGGCGAGCAGGTCCCCGGCCGAGCCTCCCGGCGAACTCCGGTCCGCGGCCAAGCCGGCGTAGACCAAACTCAGCGCACGCCAGCACTCCGTGACCGCGTCCTGCCAGGGCAGCCGCCGGCCGCGCGGCCCGGCCCCGTGCAGGTGCGCACCGGCGCGGTCGGCGGCGGAGATCGTGGCCAACCATGCGGCACGCAGGTCGTCCGCGGTGTCGATGCTCATTCGCCCGCCTCAGCGCTGGACTTGACCAGGAGGGCGAAGCGCACATCGGCGCAGGGGTAGTCCACGCCGCACTCGCACAGCCAGCGCCGCACCACACGTGGTGGATGGGCAAACAGAACGTCGTCGGCATCCTCGATGTCCTGATCGGACACGAGGCGACGGCGCTGCTTGGATGGGGATGCTGGGTCAGTAGGGGATTCGTCGGGTCGATCGGGCATCGGGGGCTCCCGTCGGGTCGTCTCCTTGCTGGTCATGGCTTGTGCGCCAGGACGGCGTGCGGGCACGCCCCGGCACGCCCGGCCGAACGGGGGGACCGACCGGCCGGGCGCTCTCTGCGCGGTGGGAACGAACCAGCTCCGGGTTGCAGACCAGGGAGCCGGTCGATTCGAACTTTGTCACACTAGTCTATACAAGTCAACGACAGAGTAGTCCGTTCTTGTCCTGACTAGTCGGGTGTGATCAAATGGCGGTGCAGACCAGGGAGACGAAATGCCCGCCAAGCCCAAATGGGCGCAGCTCGCGGACCATATCCGAGAGCAGATCGCGTCCGGTGAACTCGCTCCAGGGGACAAGCTTCCGTCCACCTCTCAGCTTCGTGCTGAGCATGACGTCTCGGCCGGTGTGGTGCGGCAGGCGATTCTCGTCCTACAAACCCAGGGCCTCGTCGAAGGTGTTCACGGACTGGGCGTGTTCGTCGCTGAGCGCTGATTAGGCCGATCCCTCGCACGGCTTGAATTCTTGAGGCATCTGCTGCTCTTGTCGTGACGTGAGAGCAATCATGCGGTCGCGCTCGGTGCGCGGATCTCGTACGCTCCCATGTGGTCTCCGCCGGTGCGGTGGTGGAGGCGATGGTCGACCACGGGGGAGGCGCGCGTGAGCGCAGCACAGATCATCGCGAGGCTGGCGGCGGCGTCGCAGAAGCTGGACGAGGCGAAGGCCAAGACGGCAGCGGCAGCCCAGGACGCGGCCGAGGCGCGGGCACTCGTGGCCGGTGCGCTGGAAGGCGTGGCAGCCGGCCCACTGGTCGGCATGATCGATGCGTACCGCCAGGCACTGGCACAGGCATCCCAGGGTGGCGACCCGGCCAAGCAGCACGTCCAGGAGACAATCGCCAAGGTTCGAGCGCTGGGAAACTGACCACGGGTGGTGGTAGCACAACCCACCAACCACCCGCAGCAGCCGGCGTCACCTTGCGACCCGCAGTCCCAACCCAGGCATCACCTGCTACACCCACCGCCAATGGTCTGTCTGCTGCGTTCCGGGATCGGAGTGCTGCGGAGGCGCCGAGCCCAAGGCGCAGAGAGCGGGTAAGCCCTGAGGCCATCGCTTTAGGTGGTTCCTTTGCTTCAACTGCCTGGGCTACGTTCGTCGAGTTTCTGCCGCTCGTACCTAAAGCCATTGGCGGCGTTTTCATAGCAGGCGTGGCTACGGCGGGCGCTTACAAGGCGTGGAAGGCCAAGCATCGACAACAGGGGAGTCGCGATGAAGATCGATGAAGGCACCGAGCAGCGCGTCCGAGACACCCTTCACTGGGTTGTGAAGCGGGACCTGGAGAAGTTTGACGCGGCGCTGAAGTCGTTCCCCGACGAGTCGGCCCAGGAAGCGGCTCTTGCGCTGGCGGTCGCAGTCTCGGGCTTCGTCCTCATCGACATGCATGGTGCCCGGCCCACACCTCAGCAGGTCGATGTGTTGGCCGAGGAGATCGGCCGGATGGAGGCGTGGGCGTCTGTCACCTCAGATGAAGCGGCTCTCTTCATGAACGCTGTCGTAGCGGGTAGGTCATTGACTGAGCGGTTGTCGCCCGAGGACGTTGTGGTCTTGGCGTTCGTCGTCGCAGGAAGCCTGCTCTCGGCGCGACCGATGCCTGAGGGACAGTGGTGGTTCAACTACCTGGACAAGGCGGAGGCGGCAATTGAGGCGGCCGGACGCTGACTGAGCGACAGCACGGTGGGGCTCCTGGCCTAACCGGTGTGGCCGAGGCGTTCGGGATTGCTGGTTCGGGCTCGGCCGCCGATAGCCTGGTCAGCCGATCAGGTTGTTGCTGTCGGAAAGCTGTCACCGCGCGTGGTGCGGGCTGTGCCCAGCGGTGATCGTCCCTATCCTGACGTGTTCACCGCAGGCTAGCCACGTGGAGTGTCGTGGATCCTCGACAGGTACGACGTCTGGCAGAGCAGTCCGCCAACTTCGGGTTCCTCAAGGAACACCCGCTGCTGGTCTGGTACGGCGCTGGTGCAGAGCTGCTCGTCTATGTCGACGCCCAGTCGGCAATGTTCAAGATTCGCGCCTTCGGCGACGAGATGGCCAAGGATCTCGTCCGGCGTACCGGTGTAAGGCCGCAGCAGAACAACTTCTACCGCCGGGTTGAGGCGCTCTACGCAGACGGCACCCTCGTTCCAGAGATCTACCAAGCGTTCGACCGGCTCCGCGATCAGGGCAACAAGGCCGTACACGATCATCTGGGCGAGGTTCGCGCGGCGCTGGACATGCTGCGTACTGGATTTGAGCTGGGCGTCTGGTTTCATCGGGCCTTGACCGGCGACCGCGCGCCGCTCGGTTTCGTGCCGCCCTCCCCGCCGCCTCAGCAGGTGTCGCTGAGCATCGCCGACGGGCTCCATGCCGAGATCCAGCGCTACAAGGACGAGCTGGCGCAGACAAAGCTTCTGCTGGAGGGCAAGGCGTCGTTGGCGCAGGCCAAGGCGGAGGCGATGGTCGCGGCGGATCGCGCCGTCCGCGATGCCGATGCCCGCCGCGATCAGGCAGCCGTGCTGGTCGCGAGTCTGAAGTCGGCGGCCGAGGCGGAGCAAGCGGCGCTGGACAGCAAGGCGACGGCCAAGGTCTCGGCCGCTCGGCGCGAGGAGTTCATCGCCCGTGCCCGTCGTGCCTCGCACGAACCGCTCAACGAGATCCAGACCCGTGTCGAGATCGACCGGCAGTTGGGCGCGTCCGGCTGGGTTGTGCAGGACGAGAGCCAGATCAACCTTTACGCGGGCACCGGCATCGCCGTGCGGGAGGTGACCCTGGCGACTGGCCGGGCCGACTACCTGCTCTACGTCAACCAGCGGCTGGTCGGCGTGATCGAAGCCAAGCGGGAGGGGACTGCACCGCGCGGTGTCGAAGCGCAGCTCGACCGCTACCTCAACGGCCTCACCGCCGAGCAGAAGCTCGCCGCATGGCGCCGGGACGATCCGCTGCCCTTGGGCTACGTCGCCACGGGAACCGAGACCGCCTTCGTCAACCGGCTCGACCCGTTCCCGCGTACCCGTGAGGTTTTTGCCTTCCATCGGCCCGAGACGTTCGCGCGGTGGATGCGGGAGGCCGACGACGACCCGGCGGCACCGACGTTGCGGGCGCGGCTGCGGCGGATGCCGGCGCTGGACCGACTCGGCCTGCGTCCTGCTCAGGTGGATGCGATCGATGGGCTGGAACGCTCCCTCGCCGAGGATCGGCCGCGCTCGCTGATCCAGATGGCCACGGGCGCTGGCAAGACGTTCACGGCGGTCACCAGTAGCTATCGGCTGCTGAAGCACGCCCGCGCCGCGCGGATCCTATTCCTGGTCGACCGCAACAACCTCGGCAAGCAAACCCTGCGCGAGTACGCGGGTTACCAGACCCCGGACGACGGACGGAAGTTCACCGAACTGCACAACGTCGACCGGCTTTCGGGCACCGGCATGCTCGACTCCTCCGCCGTGGTCATCTCCACGATCCAGCGGCTCTACGGCGCACTGCGCGGCGACGAGTTGCCGGACGTGGATCTCGATGACCGGGCGTACGACGACTACGAGTTGAACGAGCCGGCCGAGGTCGCCTACAACCGGCGCTTTCCGCCGGAGACGTTCGACCTGATCGTGGTCGACGAATGCCACCGCTCGATCTACGGCAAGTGGCGAGGCGTCATCGAGTACTTCGACGCGTTCGTGGTCGGGCTCACGGCCACGCCGGTCAAGCAGACGCTGGGCTTCTTCCAGCAGAACCTGGTCTCGGAGTACACCTACGAGCAGGCGGTCGCCGACGGGGTCAACGTCAGTTTCGACGTGTACCGGATCAAGACGGAGATCACCGAGAGGGGCGCCGACATCGAGGCCGGCACCGTAGTGCCGCTGCGCGACCGGCGCACCCGGGCCGAGCGCTATCAGGAGCTGGAAGACGACTTCACGTACGGCGGCAGCCAGGTCGGCCGCTCGGTGATCTCGAAGGGCCAGCTGAGGCTGGTGCTGGACACGTTCCGGGAACGCCTCTTCACCGAGATCTTCCCCGGGCGGAAGACCGTGCCCAAGACGCTGATCTTCGCCCGCGACGACAACCACGCCGAGGAGATCGTGCAGATGGTCCGACTGGTCTTCGGGCGGGGCAACGACTTCGCCGCGAAGATCACGTACGCCTCCCGCAAGAGTGGCGACAACCCGGACACCCTCATCCAGGCGTTCCGCAACAGCCCGGAGCTGCGCATCGCGGTGACCGTCGACATGATCGCCACCGGCACCGACGTCCGGCCTCTGGAGTGTGTGTTCTTCCTCCGCCCGGTACGCAGCGCCACCTACTTCGAGCAGATGAAGGGTCGTGGCGCTCGCACGATCGACGCCGCCGAGTTCCAGGCTGTCACGCCCGACGCTGAGGTCAAGGACCGGTTCGTCATCGTCGATGCGGTCGGTGTCACCGAAGCGGACCTGGACGAGGCGGTGCCCCTGCAACGCCACACCGAACGGCAGATCTCGCTGCGCGACCTGCTGAAGAAGGCCGGCACGCTGACCGCCGACCCGGACGAGGTGGCCACGCTCGCCGCCCGGCTGGCCCGGCTGGAACAGCAGTTGACCGACGACGAGCGGGCGGAACTGGCCGATCTCGCCGACCAACCACTGACCGGCATCGTGCGGGGCCTGGTCGACGCGGTCGCGCCCGAACAGCTCAACCCGGCCAAGGAAGCTGGCCCGGACGCCGTACGCGACCTGCTGGCCGGCGCGCTGCGCCCGCTCGCAGCGAACCCGCCGCTGCGTGAACGCATCCTGGAGATCCGCCGCGCGCACGACATCACCATCGACGAGGTGAACGCCGACAAGCTGATCTCGGCGGCCGGGGTGCCGCCCGAGGAACGCGCCCAGGTCACAGTGAAGAGCTGGCACGACTATCTGGAGGAACACCGCGACGAGATCAGCGCCTTGCAGGTCTTCTTCGAGGGGCGGGGACGGGTCGGGTACGACCAGCTCAAGGAGTTGGCGTCGCGCATTGCCCGGCCGCCGCAGGCGTGGACGCCGGAATCGCTGTGGAAGTCGTACGTGCTGCTCGGCCGCACCGCGGATTCGGCGGGCAGCAGGGGAGTGACGGATCTTGTCAGCCTCATCCGGTATGAGTTGGGGCTGGATCAGGAGCTGCGCCCGTACCGCAGTCTCGTCGAGGAGCGCTTCCGTGGGTGGCTGCTCCGGCAGGAGCAGGCGGGCGCTACGTTCACTGCCGATCAGGCGTGGTGGTTGGAGAGGATCAAGGACGTGATAGCGGTCAGCGTGGAGATCACCCCGGACGACTTGGAGGGCGCGCCGTTCAGTGAGCGAGGTGGGATCGACGGGTTCGCCGGTGCGTTCGGGAAGCGCGCCGAGCCGCTACTCAACGAACTGAACCAGGAGCTGTCCGCGTGACCGAACTACCCTCCGGCTGGACGGAGACAACGCTTGGGGAGATCGCGGACACGTCCCTCGGCAAGATGCTCGACCGAGGCCAGGGCACCGGGCGGCATCTACGTCCGTACCTTCGTAACGTAAACGTTCAATGGGGTCGCATCGATCAGGTCGACGTGCTGACTATGGACGTGCCGCCTGATCAGGAGGAGCGCTTCCGGGTTCGAGACGGGGATCTCCTCGTCTGTGAAGGCGGTGAGATCGGGCGTTGCGCCATCTGGCGCGGCGGCGATGAGTACATGGCATTTCAGAAGGCCCTACACCGGGTTCGCCCACTCGGGTGCATGGATCCGCAGTATCTGCGCTATGTCCTCGAATACCTCACTTCGCGAGGAGTCCTGGCAAGTTGGGCGACCGGAAGTACCATCAAACATCTCCCGCAGGAGCAGCTCCGACAGTTGCCCATCCCGCTGCCACCACTCGCCGAGCAGCGGCGCATCGTCAACGCTCTTGAAGATGCCCTGTTCAGTCTCGACGCAGGTGTAGCGAACCTTGCCGGGAGCAGCGCGCGGCTCGATTCGTTGAGCAGGGCCTTAATGAAGACCCTGTTAGGTTCAAGCCTGCTTGATCAGCGCAAGTTGGGCGCACTTCTCACCGAGAAGATGATCAATGGCAGGTCGGTGCCTACTCAGGCCGGTGGTTTCCCGGTGCTTCGCCTGACCGCGTTGCGTGGCGATGAGATTGATTTATCGGAGCGCAAATCGGGTGCGTGGAGCCTCGGCGAGGCGCGGCAGTACCTGGTACATCGAGGCGATTTTCTAGTAAGCCGAGGAAATGGATCACTTCGACTGGTTGGGCGTGGAGGGCTGGTATCTCAAGATCCCGACCCTGTCGCCTTCCCGGACACCCTAATTCGAGTTCGGGTGGATAAATCTGCGATTAGGCCCGAATTTTTGGCACTCGTTTGGAATTCGCCTCATGTGCGTCACCAAATCGAGCGGTCGGCGCGTACTACTGCCGGCATTTACAAGGTCAACCAGGCCATACTGTCCGACGTCGCGATTCCCGTGCCGAAGCTCGATGAACAGGACCGAATCATTGCTCGGTGGCAGGCGGCAGCCGAGGAAACACAACGGTTGCGTGCAGCATTGCTGACCGCATCGAAGCGTGCGGCCCAGTTGCGAACTTCGCTGTTATCGACAGCGTTCGTGGGGCGGCTGGTGCCGCAGAACCCCAACGACGAGCCGGCGTCGGATCTACTCGCACGCATCCGAGCCGAACGGGCAGCCGCACCACCTAAGCAGAAGAGGCGCCCTCCGCTTAATAAAAGGGAGCTGGCGGCACCGCCGACCAGGGTGACCGGCGACAACTACCAGCAGGAGGCATTGCCGCTGTGAGCACTGTGGATTCGCGCCGGTTGGTGCAGAAGCTGTGGAACTACTGCGACGTGCTGCGCGACGACGGCGTCTCGACGATCGACTACGTTGAGCAGTTGACGTTCTTGCTCTTCCTTAAGATGGCCGACGAGCGGGCCAACCGGCCGATTCGACCGGAGCAGATCGTGCCCGACGAGCTGAGTTGGCAGACGCTGCTTGATGCGGAGGCTGACGCTCTGGAGGTGCAATACCGGCGGATCCTCACCGAGTTGGCCAAGGAAGACGGCACCCTGGGCACGATCTTCCGCAAGGCGCAGAACAAGATCCAGGACCCGGCGAAGCTTAAGCGGTTGATCGTCGACCTGATCGACAAGGAGCAGTGGTCGCAGGCAGGCGTCGATGTCAAGGGTGACGCCTACGAGGAACTGCTGGCCAAGGGCGCCGAAGACGCCAAGTCCGGTGCCGGCCAGTACTTCACCCCGCGCGCACTGACCGCCGCGATGGTCGACTGCATGCAGCCCACCCCCGACGACACGATCACCGACCCGGCCTGCGGCACGGGCGGGTTCCTGCTCGCCGCGTTCGACCACATTCAGCGGCACTACGGCGCTGAGCTCACCCCGGATCAGCGGCGCCGGCTCGCCAACGGTGCAATCAGCGGTACCGAGTTGGTCGACGGCACCGCTCGACTGGCCGCGATGAACATGCTGCTGCACGGCATCGGCACGCCCAGCGGCGACTCTCTGATCGCGATCAGGGACGCGCTCGGCAGGGAGCCGGACCGCCGCTACAGCCTGGTCCTCGCCAACCCGCCGTTCGGCCGCAGCTCCTCGATCCGGATGGTCGGCGAAGATGGCCGCTCCACCCGCGAAGAACGGGAGATCGAGCGGAACGACTTCTGGGCCACCACCGCCAACAAGCAACTCAACTTCGTCCAGCACATCGCATCGCTTCTGGAGATCGACGGACGGGCCGCCGTCGTCCTGCCGGACAACGTGCTCTTCGAGGGCGGCGCTGGGGAGACCATCCGCCGCCGGCTGCTCAAGCAGTACGACCTGCACACCATGCTGCGCCTGCCCACCGGCATCTTCTACGCCGGCGGGGTGAAGGCCAACGTGCTCTTCTTTGAGCGCAAGCGCGCCCGCGAGGAGCCGTGGACCCAAAAATTCTGGGTGTACGACTTCCGCACCAACCAGCACTTCACGCTCAAGCAGAACCCACTGCGTCGCGAACACCTCCAGGATTTCGTCGACTGTTACCTGCCGGGCAAGGATCGCGCCGAGCGGGTCGAGACCGAGCGGTTCCGGGCGTTCTCCTACGAGGAGTTGATCGCCCGCGACAAGGTGAACCTCGACATCACCTGGCTCAAGGACGCCTCCCTTGAGAACGCCGACGCACTACTGCCGCCGGAAGTGATCGCCCAGGAGATCGTAGAGGATCTGGAAGCGGCGCTACGGGAGTTCGCAGCCATCGCGGAAGCCCTGACCGCGTCGAAGGTGCAGCCGAATCCGAGCTAACTTGTCCGCTCCGTAGTGCTGGTGCGACGAAGGTGGTGGCATGACCGACTCTCCCATTCGTGGTGACGGCTTCACGATCAAGGAGCTATTCAGCCTCTTAAAATTCCGGCTTGATCCGTATCAGCGTGAGTACAGCTGGGGCCGGAAGGACGTCAAAGCGCTGATCGACGACCTGACTGACCACTTCGCTGAAGACTGGATGCCTGGCCATGAACGGCGCGCGGTGCGCCACTATCGGCCGTACTTCCTCGGGCCCTTTGTCTACTACCAGGACGACGAGGTGGCGTCACTTGTCGACGGACAGCAACGGATTACCACGCTGCACCTGCTGCTGTTGCATCTGCGCCGGCTCGCGGTGGAGGCAGAGCGGCCCGAGTATCGGGGCGACGTCGGTGCCCTGGAGCCGCTCATCGCTGACAGCTCATTCGGAGAGCGGGCCTACGCGATCCGCTCCGATGAGCGGACCCCTGTCCTTGATGCGATCTTCGAAGACAAGCCGTTCTCGTTGCCCGCCGACGCGAGCCCGTCGGTCAAGAACCTTCATGAACGCAGCCACGAGCTTGACGGGCTGCTGCCGGAATCCGTCCGCGACGAAGCCCTGCCGCTTTTCATCCATTGGCTGCTCAACCGGGTCTGCCTTGTCGGCATCAACGCCAACAATCGCCGGCAGGGCTGGGAGATCTTCGAGACAATGAATGACCGGGGGGTACAGCTCGGTCCCGCTGATCTTCTGAAGAGCTTCCTGTTGCGACGCGCCAGCAACGGCCACAACCTGCCCCGGTTGGGGGAGGCGTGGGGTGGCATCCTGGCCAGGGTCGACAATCACGCCCCGCAGGCAGCTGCAAAGTTTCTTCAAGCATTGCTCATCGGCCGGTACGCACAGAGCGCCGAGGAGGTCTCCGACATCACGGTATCGTTCCACGGCTGGGTGCAGGAGAATGCTTCGCGTCGAATGAATCTGAATTTTGCGCCGGATTTCGCGCGCTTCATTGAACACGATCTGGCGCGCCTCTCCGGGCGGTACGCCTCACTGCACGCGGCGACGAGCGTCCTGGAGCCCAGTCTCGAACCGCTGTTTCATAATGCCAGGAACGAGATCGACCAGATGCCGTTCCTGCTGGCCGCGATCGACCCTGACGACACCGACGCCCAGTTCCGAGAGAAGGCGTTCCTGGTTGCCGCCTACCTCGACTTGGTGTTCGTCCGGATGGCCGTGAACAACCGGATCGGAAAGCCGGATGATCTGGACACCCACGTCCTGCCGGTGATTCTCGATCTTCGCGCCTGCCCGGACATCGACGCTGTCGCGAAGGTGCTGGGGCGGCGCATAGCTGAGCTGGATGTCGACTTCATCGGGGTCAAGCGGTACGGGCTGCGAGCGGACAACCGATCTCAGGTCAGGTACCTGCTCGCACGACTGACGGCCTTCGTGGAGACCGAGTGTGGCCGACCGAACGAGATCGCCCGGTATCTCGACAAGGATGAGCCGTTCGAGATCGAACATATTTGGGCGAACAAGTTCGAACGGCACCAGCCCGAGGTTAAGACCGAGTCGGTCTTCCGGGTGCAGCGCAATCGGATCGGCGCACTGCTGCTGCTCAGGAAGTCTCATAACGCCAGCTATCAGGACGCCCCGTATGAGCAGAAAATCGAATGGTACCGCGGCCAGAATCACCTCGCGGCGTCGCTGCACAAAGCTACCCAGGAACGTAACCGACCCTTCACGGAGGGAGTGATCAAAAAATATCGGCTGGAGAAGATCTTCCATCCGGTGGCCAGGTTCGACATGTCAGCCATCGAGCTGCGACAGCAGCTCTACGAGCGCTTATGCGAGATCGTCTGGGACCCGAAGCGGCTCGGTTTCAACCTGCCGCCCACTGTCGCGCGGCAGGTGGTCGAGCAGAGCGACGTTCCCGTCGCTGTCCCTGCTCAGCGCGTGTCTGCCGCCGTAGCCAGACGTACCCGGGCTCACTTCGGTGGCGTTACCGTCGCAAGACTTGTCACTGTCGGGGCGCTCAGCGTTGGTGAGGAGTTGGTTCTCACCTACAAGCGCGATCGTTACCTCGCGCATGTGAATGAAGCCGGTCAAATCGAGTTGGAGAGCGGGGAAGCGTTCGAGTCACCCTCCCCGGCCGGGTCGACTGCCACCGGTAAGCCGACAATCAACGGCTGGAGCGCATGGAAGGTGCGGCGGGGCGACGGCCTGACGCCACTGCACGATGTGCGGGCGGATGCGTTGTCGCGTGGCCTGCTTGAGGTGGCGACGTAGGGGTGCTCGCTCAGTCCGATCCGAGCAACGTGCTCGTGTCGTTAACGACTGGTGGTGCGATTCGGTAGGCTCCCTGGTATGACCGGATCGGTGAGCAAGAAGTCGTTCTCGCTTCCGCAGGACGTGGCCGAGCGCCTGGAGCGTGAGCCCAACGCCAGCGCGTACGTAGTCGACACGATTCGGGCACGGATGCGCGCTGAGGATCTCGACGCCGAGTTGGCCCGCCGAGGCATGACCGTGACGGCGGAGGGACAGGCCCGTGCCAGGGCCCGACGCGCTCAGGTCGAGCAGGAATGGTCGCCTGGTCGACGCGCCGCACTACGTGACCGTTCGCGCCGCGCGGCAGCGGAGATGCTCGACGGCTCCGGCAGCCAGGCCCCAGCGGCATGACGACTCCCGAGGCGCCGTCGGTCCGGCTGATACTGGACCGGTCCGCGTTGCTCGCCTACGTGGCCGGGTCCATGGATGTCGCCGAACCCATCCACGAGGTTGCCCAGGACGGGGTCCGGTTCGGTGTGCCGGCGGTGGTCGTGGCCGAGGCGCTGGCCGTGGTGGACGATCCGGGTGATCGGACGGTGCTGCACCGACTGCTCGAACGTCCCGCCTGCGCGGTGCTGCCGACGTGGGGTGAGGACTGGCAGGAGTTGGCGTACTGGCGCTTGGTCACTGGTCGCGTTGACCTTGCTGCTGCGGTGATGGCTGTCCTGGAGCACGATGCCTCGGTGCTGACCGGCGAGGGTAAGGCGTACGGCGACGGCGGTGACCTCCCGGTCATCCGCTTTCCTGCCTAGAGGGTCGCCGAGGGTTCCGGGGCGCGCGTTCGATGACGACGAGGGGGATCTCGCGGTCGGTGCCCTTCTGGTAGCGCTCGTACGTCGGGAAGACCTTCGTCATCACCGGCCACAGCCGGGCCCGCTCCTCGCCCGTCGCCGTGCGGGCCCGACCGGCGATGCGCTCGGGGCCGACCTGGATCTCCACCACCGGGTCGGCGCTCAGGTTCAGGTACCAGGCGGGGTGCTTGTCCGCGCCTCCGTTGGACGCCACCAGCAGGTGGTTGTCACCGTCGCGGCCGTACATCAGAGCGGTGCGGCGCAGGGCGCCCGTGCGGCGTCCGCGGGTGGTGAGCAGCAGCGACGGTACGCCGTGGTAGGTGCCGCCGTCGGCGCCGTCGGTCTCGACGTACCGCTGGATGTGCTTGGCCACCCAGCCGACCGGGCTGTCCTCGATCGTTTCGTGCTGCTCCTGCGCGGTCATCGCTTCGCCTCCTTCATCGGGCCTGTCCGCTGGGGGAGGGCAGGCCGGTGAGTCATCAAGATGACTCACCGGCATCAGGCTTTCACGGGACTTGGCCTCCAGTTGCGTGGGGCCAGGACCGAGGGGGTCATCCGCGCGAGCGCGGCAGGCAGCACTTCTTGTATTTCGCCCCGGACCCGCACCAGCAGGCGTCGTTGCGCCCGGGCGGCCAGGCTCTGAGGTCGGGGCCGGTGAGCGAGTCGGCGTACTCGTCCTGGGTTTCCTCGTCGGTGGGGTCGCTGCCCTCGCGTTCGGCGAAGGCCGACAACCCGGCGACGGAGCCGACGACCACGCCCAGGTCGGCGCCGCCCAGCCCGGATGCGTCGACGAGGGCGCGTTCGGTCTGAGCGCGGTGCTCGTCCCAGCTGGCGGGGTAGCTGTCGGCGAGGGCGGGCCAGCGCAGCAGCAGCGCGCCGAACTCCGCCTGCGGCCAGAACAGCAGCGTCGCGGGGCCCTCGTCCAGTGCGTCGAGCGCGTGGTCGCTCGCGGCGCGCAGCCGGTCGGCGAGGTTGTCGTACTCGTCGTGCGGGAGGCCCATCTCCTCGCGCAGGTTGTGCCGCCGCTGCGTCAGGCCGTAGATCATGGCCGCGGCCTCGTCCTGGGCGTCCTCGGATTCGTGCTGCTGGTTGCGGGTCCGTTCCAGGATCGCGTCGAGCGCCCCGGTCAGCCATTCCAGCGCCAGCTCGGGTTGGCCGGCTTCGGCCAGCTCGTCGACCAGGTACGTGGCGTTGGGGTTGGTCTCCAGCAGCGGGCGCAGGGCGGTCAGCTCGGCCATGCCCTCGTCGGAGCGGCCGAGGCGCAGCAGCAGACCGCCGCGCACCGAGCGGGCGTACGCGTCCTCGTCGGGCTGTTCGGCGATGGCGCGGGTGGCCAGCGCGAGCGCGTCGGCCAGGTCGCCGGCCTGCTCCAGGATGTCCGCGGCGACCAGCAGGGCGTACGCGGTGTCGTCGGGGTCGGCGACCCGCCCCTCGTCGACGGCGCCCACCAGCTCGGCGACCAGCGCGGCCGGGTCCGGGCTCTCGAAGCCCAGGGAGCCGATCTCCTCGATGCGGTCGGTGGTCAGCAACTCGGGCATGTGGGCATCCTGAAGAGCGGCGAGTGGTGGACGGGGAAGCGGCCAGCGTACTCCCGGACATGGTGGAGCCCGGGCGGCGAACCGCCCGGGCTCCGACACGTTCCCTCAGCGGGTAGCGGGCATGGTGGCGAACTCGCCGGCTAGCTCGGACTCGACGATCGTCGTGGCGGACGGCCGGGGACCGGCCGCCTTCCGCCGGGCGGACGGGACGGCGAGGGCCGCGAGCGCGGCGGCCAGCGCGATGGCCGTGAGGACCAGAAACCCCATCGTGAAGCCGGCCTCCCGGGGCAGGCCGTTGGCCTGCGGGTTCGCGGTGATCACACCGCTGACCACTGCGGCGCCGATCGCGCCTCCGATGGTGCGGATGTTGGCGTTCATGCCGGTGGCCACGCCGGTCTGGCTGGCGGGCACGCTGGCGACGATCAGGTTGGCCATCGACGCGAAGGCCAGGCCGATGCCGAGGCCGACCAGTCCACCGGCGATGGCGACCTCCCAGCGGGTGTCGTGCGCGACGGCGAGCATCGCGGAGGCGGCCACGTTGAACGTGGCACCGGTGGCGAGCTGCGCCTTGGCGCTGAAGACCGCCTGGAGTCGGCCGGCGACGATGCCGGCGACGAACATCGCGCTGACCATCGGCAGCATGAGCAGACCGGCCTGGCTGATGCTCGCGCCGAAGCCGTAACCGGCGGCGGTCGGGGTCTGCAGGAACTGGGGGAGGAAGGCGTACACGGAGAACATCGACGCGCCGTAGAGCAGGGCGACCAGGTTGGTGGTCCAGACGCCGGGCAGGCGCATCATCCGCATGTCGATCAGCGGGTTGGGCGACCGCACCTCGGCGACCAGCCAGCCGACCAGCAGCACCACGGCGAGGGCCAGCAGGCCGAGCACCCGGGGGCTGGTCCAGCCCCACGCCGCGCCCTGGCTGATCGGCAGCAGCAACGCGACCAGCCAGCCGGAGAGCAGCACTGTCGCTCGCCAGTCGATGCGACCGGGGGTGCGGACCGGGGACTCGGGGACGAAGAGGTGGGCGGCCACGGCGGTCAGCCCGACCACGACCATCGGGATCCAGAACAGCCAGCGGTAGTCGAGCGTGCTGACGATCGGGCCGGCCAGCACGATGCCCAGGCCACCGCCGACGGCGACGATCGCCGAGATGGCGGCCACGGCCGTGGAGACCCGCGCGGCGGGGAACTCGTCGCGGATGATGCCGAACGACAGCGGGAAGACCGCTCCGCCGATGCCCTGCACGACCCGGGCGATGATGAGGACGCCGATGTTCGGCGCGATGGCGGCCAGCAGGCAGCCGAGGGCGAGCGCGGCGAGCGCGACGACCAGCATCCGCTCCTTGCCGACCATGTCGCCGACCCGTCCGAGGATCGGCGTGAAGATCGACGCGGAGAGCAGGTAGGCGGTCAGGACCCAGGTCACTGTGTTCTGGGAGGTGTGCAGATCGTGCTGGATGGTCGGCAGCACCGGGGTGATCAACGACTGGAGCATCGCGAAGAACCCGGCACCGGCGGCGAGCACGGTGAAGGTGAGCCGACGCGAGCTGCGTCGGGAGGTCACTGCCACGAGAGAAGACTCCTGATAACGGTACGGAAGGAGGTTTGTCACCCGTCGTCTGTGGCGGGCTGGCTGTCGGGTCCGGGCGATCGGGTGGCCAGGCGGATCGGGAGGGTCCCCAGGTAAGCTAAGCGGAGGCAGGCCTCCGGGATTCCGGAGGGGTGCCTCCACTAAGCTAGCGGAGGGTTGCCTCCGGTTGCAACCAGGACGAGGTGACGCACGTCATGACCAGCGCGGGGCAGGTGCCCGAGGTGTTCGCGCAACGCCCGAAGCGGGCCGACGCACGGCGCAACTACGACGCTCTGGTCGCCGCTGCGCGCGACGCGTTCGCCGAGAACGGCGCCGCCGCCTCCCTGGAGGACGTGGCCCGCCGGGCCGGGGTCGGCATCGGCACGCTCTACCGCAACTTCCCCAGCCGGCGGCACCTCTTCGAGGCCGTGTACGTCGAGGAGGTCCGGGCGCTGAGCCGCTCCGCCGAGGACCTGGCCGAGCTGCCACCGTGGGACGCGCTCGTCGCCTGGTTGCACCGCTTCGTCGCGTACGTCGCCACCAAGCGGGCGCTCGCCGAGCATCTGCTGCACGACTCGGAGATCTTCCGGAGCTGCCGGACGGAGATCTACTCCGCCGGCGAGCCGCTGATGCGTCGCGCCCAGGCCGCCGGCGTGGTCCGTGACGACATCGGCTTCGACGACGTGGTGCGGCTGATCAGCGGCCTCACCATGGCCCAGTTCCCGTCACCCGAGCAGCGCGACAGGGTGCTCGGCGTGGCCCTGGACGGGCTGCGCGCCTCCACCCGCTGACGCTCGCCCGGCCGGTCAGCGGTCGACCAGCAACAGCCACTCGTCATCGAGCTGTTGGACCACCGCGCCCGCCGGCCAGCGGTGACCGGGATCGACCACCGCCCGGGCCTGATCGACCTGCGGTGGCCGGCTGAACTGCGTGTCGCGGAAGCTGGCCATGCTGTGGAACCGGGCCCGGCCGAAGTTCGCGGCGTCGGTGAAGCGGGCCTGGTCGAACAACGCCTCCGCCCCGAACACCGTCCAGCGGAACAGCGCCATGTTCGTGAAACGGGCAGCGTGGAAGTTGGCCGACCGGCCGAACTCGGTGTGCTCCATCGACAGGGCGCCCTCGAAGACGGCCTGCCGGAACGTGGTGGAGTCCTCGAAGCGGGTCGCGTCGAAGCTGGTCGGCTGACCGAAGGTCACCTGGCGAAACGAGGTATGACCGGCGAAGGTGGACCGTCGACAGGACAGGCCGTCGCTGAACGTGGCCCCGTCGAAGGTGGCCTGACCGCTGACGCGGACGCCGTCCAGCAGGACCTCACCGTCGGCCGCGACGCCCTCGAAGACCACGTCGCCGAAGGTCGCCGCCCCGAGTAGGACACGCCCCCGCACCGTCGCGCCCGCGAAGGTGGTCGTGCCGGTGAACGCCGTCGCCGTGAAGTTCGCGTCGACCAGCATGCAGCCCGTGGCGTCGAAGTCGACCAGCGTGGCACCGGTCAGGTCCAGCACCAGCTCCGGCCAGTGGGCCACGTCGTCCGCCCACAGGTGGCGGGTCAGCACACGCTGCGCGGTACGCCGGACCTCCGTCTCGCGCGGCTCGTCGTCGGGCGCCGGCATCCGCAGGTACGCGCAGAGCACCGCCCCGATCGTCGGGCGCTGCCCAGGGTTGTCCTGACCGAGGCGTTCCAGCGCGTGCAGCCCGCCGAGGCGTACCGCCGCGCTGTCGTTGCCGAGCAGCTCGACGGCCCGGGTGTAGAGCTCGGTCAGTCGACGTTCGGCGGCGTCGTGCTCGGCGGCGGTGGACTGCCGGTCCTGCTGGCGTTGCGCGGCTTCGGCCACTGACTCGGCGTGCGCCTGCGCCCGGTCGCGGTGGGCCTGGTCCCGGGCGGCGACGCTCTCCTGGTGCCGCTGCGCGCGTTCGGTGATCCACTGGCGGCGGGCGGCCAGGAGCAGGGCGAGACCTCCGCCGGTGCCGGCGACCACGGTCAGGCCGGTGCGGATCGCGTCGATGCGCAGCGTGGCGCGGGTGTCCGGCTGGCTGGCCCGGTCGGCCTCGGTGAGCAGCAGGTCCAGCACCAGCCAGCCCAGGGCGGCGGCGAGCAGCAGGCCGACCAGGACCAGCCACCAGGGCATCACCCGTAGTTGGCGCTCGGTGGGTTCGTCGGCGGCCACGGCCACAGCATGCCATCCGCCGACCCGACCCGGGGTGCGCGCGCCGGGCCGGTGGTCCGATGTGGAGCGCCGCGATTTGCGCGTTTGCGCCCTCGCCGGGACAACGGGTTACCGGCGCGTAACAAGTCATTGACGTTTCTGAATTGTTGCGGGGATGATCGTCGCACGGTCGACCGGACACCCCCACCCACCTGCCCGGTACGCCGGGTGCCTCCCCCCGGAGGTGCAGCCATGCTGCTCCGAAAGACCGCCCTCGTCGTGTCCCTCGTCGCCGCCGCCCTGTTCGCGTCCGCCGGCACGGCGACCGCCGCCCCCGCCGATCCCACCCCGGCTCCCGTCACCCCCGAAGCCTTCGCCGCCGCGGCCGCGGCCAACCCGGTGATCGTGGTCGGCGGGCTCAGTGGCATCGCCGTCGCGTACGAGCCGATGGCCGCCCGGCTGCGCGCCGACGGCTACCGCACCTTCATCTACCAGTTGCCGGGGCTGGGCCTCGGCGACATCCCCACGTCCGCCCGCGCGTTCGCCACCTACGTCGACCAGGTGCGCGCCAGCACCGGTGCGGCGACAGTGGACGTCGTGGCCCACTCCGAGGGTGGCCTGGTCAGCCGCTACTACCTCAAGCGGCTCGGCGGCACCGCCGCCATCGGGCGCTACGTCAGCCTCGGCACACCGCAGTACGGCACCTACGTCGCCAACATCGTGGCGTTCCTCGGGCTGGGCAGCTGCGCCGGTGTCGTGGCCTGCCAGCAGATGACCATCGGCTCGGCGTTCCTCGCCGACCTCAACGCCGGCGACGACACCCCCGGCGCGGTGCGCTACACCACCATCCGAACGCTTCAGGACGAGCTGGTCCGGCCGACCGGGAACGCCGTGGTCAACGATGGTGCGACCAACGTGCTGATCCAGACGTACTGCCCGCTGCGGGTGGTGGGGCACCTCGGCCTGGTGCTCGACGGCACGGCGTACACCATCGTGCGTGGCGCCCTGGTCGACGGCCCGGTGCGACCCAACTGCCTCGCGCTCTGACCCGGTCCACGGGGGTGGTCCCGGCGGGACCACCCCCACGGGCGCGCGACGGTGAGTGTCGGGTCGGCGACGGTACGGCGAAACGGGATGGCAGACATCAGGTGTCCTCGATAGCCTGCTGCGGCTGTCCACTCGCGACAGAGCAAGCGACTTTCCCAAGGAGCAGCGCGCATGACCGAGCCGCATTCCGTGCCGCCGGAGGGCACTCCGCCGACCGTGCCGCAGCTCGACGTCCGGGCCGCCGAACCGCCGGCGGCCGACACACCGCCGCCCACCGGGGGATTCGCCGACCGACCGCCGGGCTATCCGAGCGCGCTGGTCTGGCTGCGCGCCGGGATCCTGCGGGACTGGCGCGGCGTGCTCGGTGCCTTCTTCGCCACCTGGTTCTACCTGCCGGTCGCGCTGCTCCTGGCGTTCTGGGGTGGTCTCGTCCTCGCTGTCGGCGGGCTCTTCGCCGGCGGGTTGGGCGCCGATGACCAGCTGCCCCAGGTGCTGCGCGACGCGCCGCTGCTCGGCCCCCTGCTGGAGGCGTTCCTGACCCGCACCGGCGGGGCCCTCGGCGGCGTGGTCGGCTTCGTCGTCGGGTTCCTCGGCGGCTTCCTCGCCGTGCTGGTGGTGCCCTGGCTGGGCGCCGACGCCGGGCCGCTCACGGTGGTCACCGGCCTGGTCGGCACGGTCGCCGCGGCGGCGCTGATCGGGGTGCTCTACACGCTCTACCGGGTGCTGCTGGAACCGCGACTGCTGGTGGTCTCCGGTGCCCGTCAGCCCAGCCGCCGCGAGTACGCGCGGCTGCGCCCGGTGCTGGACGACTGCGCCCGACGGCTCGGCCTGCCCAGCGTGCCGCGGCTGCTCATCGAGGACGATCCGGTCCTGAGCAACGCCCGCACGTACGCCCGGCACGTGGTGGTCACCACCGCCGTGCTGACCGAACCGGACGACGAGATCGCCGCGCTGTTCAGCCACGAGCTGGTGCACTGGCGCACCGGGGACGAGATCACCAGCGCCTTCGTCCGTGGTGTCGGTCTGCCGCTGACCCTCGCGCACGCCCTGCCGACCTGGCTGATGCGGACCTTCCCGCACCCGGCCACCAACTTCGTGGTCTTCCTGTTCTTCTGGCCGGTGCTGCTCACCATGCGGTACGTGGTGCTGCCGCTGCACGCCCGTGACGTCCGGGCCGCGGAATACCGGGCCGACCTCGGTGCCGTGCTCACCGGGCACGTCGAGGGAATGCGGCGCGTGCTGGAGCGGCGACTGTCCTTCGAGACGGGCCGCAGCGGCTGGGACGAGGCGGTCTGCGCCACCCACCCGCCGCACGAACTGCGGCTCGACGCCCTGGAGCGGGCGTCGGTGGCCGGTGTGTCCGCCGGGGCGGGCGAGCCAGCGGTCACCGTCGAGCGGCTGTTCGGCCACTCCGGTCCGGTCGGCACCCGCCGCACCTGGCTGCTGGTCGGCGCCCTGATGCTGGCGGCCTGCGCCGGCACCGGCGGGCTCGGCGTGGTGCAGTGGGCGTTCTTCCGCCCCCAGTCGACGGTCGACGGATACTTCTCCGCGCTCGCCGACCGGGACAGCGACGCCGCGCTCGGCTTCCTGACCGACCAGAACGGTGTCACCGACCGCAAGCTGCTCGCCCAACTGCTGCGCGGCGAGGGCTACCAACCACCGACCGACGTGGAGATCAGCTCACTGGAACGCGACGGCGACGCCGCCACCGCCATCGTGGCGTACCGGCTGGGCGGCGCGGCGCAAACCTCCACGGTCAGCCTGCGTCGTGACGACGAGGCGACCGCCGGGCTGTTCCACGGCTGGCGGGTCGACGGTGGGCTGGCCGCGCTCAACACGCCGATCGCCGGCCCCGGAGTGCGGCTCAACGGGGTGGAACTGCCCGGCGCCGCCGAGGGCCCCGCGCTGATGCTGCTGCCCGGCGGCTACACCGCGACCGGCCCGTCCAGCGCGCTCAGCGAGACGCCCGCCGAGACCGTGGTGGTCGGCCCCGGGCAGAGCGCGGCGACAGTGCAACTGGCTCCGGTGCTCAAGCCCGCGGCGGGCGAGGCCGTCGAAGCCCGGGTGCGCGCCTGGTTGGACGAGTGCGCCAAGCAGACGGTCGCCGCGCCACCCGGCTGCCCGTTCCGCTACTACGGCAGCTCCGCGCAGAAGGTCACCTGGAAGATCCTGGAGTACCCGAAACTCACCGTCGAACTGACCGGCCCGGCCAGCGCCCAGGTCGCCACCCCGTACGAGACGCAGGGCAAGGTGCAGGTCAGCGGCACCACCACGTACTTCGGCACCAACTCACCGTTCACCGAGGAGGACGCGTTCACCGTCGCGGGTGTCGCCACCGCCGACGGGGACGCCGTCGCCTTCCGACCCGCCGCCAACTGACCGGGGAGAGACCGTGACCGACAGCTTCGCCGCAGCCCGGCTGCCCGTGCGGCTCACCATCAACCCCCGGCAGCGGCAGCCCCCGTCGGTCGACCTGCTGACCTGGATCCACCGCCAGCCGGAGTACCGGCCGGTGGTCCGCCAGGCCGGTGGCGGCGGGGGCCGGCCGGGCTTCAGCGACGCGGTGATCATCGCGGTGCTGGCCCAGGGGCTGCTCCCGGGTCTGTTCAACCTGTTGCAGTCCTGGGTCGACCAGCAGCGCACCGAGGCGAGCATCCGGATCCAGGCCGGAGACACCGAGGTGGAACTACAGGTGAGCGGGCGCACCGACTCGGCCCGCCTGCTGGCCCAGGCAACCCAGGCGCTGCGGGCCGCCCGCGAGCCCGGCCCGGACGCCGACCGGGAGCCCGGCGCGGACGCCGTCGACTGACACCGACGGCGTCCGCACCGGTGGGTCAGCTCGCCTTGGCGAGCGCCTCGAACTCGTCGTCGGTGAGCCGTACGTCGGCAGCGCCCACGTTCTCCTCCAGGTGCGCCACCGAGGACGTACCGGGGATCGGCAGCATCACCGGCGAGCGGCGCAGCAGCCAGGCCAGCGCGAGCTGCGCGGGCGACGCGCCGTGCGCGGTGGAGATGGCGTCCAGCGGGCCGCCCGGGCGGGCCAGCTCGCCGGTCGCGATCGGGAACCACGGGATGAACGCGAGGTCGTTGCGCTCGCAGTACTCCAGCACGTCCTCGGCGCTGCGGTTCGCGAGGTTGTACAGGTTCTGCACCGACGCGATCGTGGTGATCGCCCGGGACTCCTCGATCTGCGCGACGCTCACCTCGGACAGACCGATGTGCTGGATCTTGCCCTCCTCGCGCAGCAGCGCCAGCTCACCCAACTGGTCCGCGAGCGGCACCTTCGGGTCGATCCGGTGCAGCTGGTACAGCGGGATGCTGTCCAGGCCGAGGTGCCGCAGGCTCAGCTCACACTGCTGGCGCAGGTACTCCGGGCGGCCCAGCGCACGCCAGTCGCCCGGGCCGGAGCGGCTCAGCCCGGCCTTGGTCGCGATGACCAGGTCATCGGCGTACGGGTGAAGGGCCTCCCGGATCAGCAACTCCGAGACGAACGGGCCGTACGAGTCGGCTGTATCGATGAACGTCACGCCCATCTCGACCGCGCGGCGCAGCACCCGGACCGCCTCGGCCGGGTCCTTCGGGTCTCCCCAGACACCCGGGCCGGTGATCTGCATCGCCCCGTAGCCGAGCCGGTTGACGGTGACGTCGCCACCGATGCGGTACGTGCCGGACGCCTTCGCGGGCTGCTCACTGATGTTGGTCGCCATTGGCCGATCCCCAATCGTCGTGTCGTGGGGGCGTGGAAAGGCCCACCCGCCACCAGATAGATCATCCCCCGGCAGCCGGCCGGTATTCCGCTCGTCGGTCGACTGTGTGCGTGGACACCTCACCCGCAAGCCGCGTCGGGCGGTCGCCTGGAGTCCGCGCCGGGCATTGCCCGGAAGCTGCCGGTACGACCGGGGCGTCCGTGCGACGCTGGCCGGAGCCGGTGCCTTCCGGCGCGACGGCAGAGGGAGCACCCATGGCGGGAGTGCCGCAGGTCAACTTCGCGCTCGACACGTACGAGTGCATCGTGATCTATCCCGGCGCGGCCGGACGGGTCCTGCCCGCCGAGACCGTGCAGCGGTTGCAGGCCGAGCACGCCGAGCACATGCAGGCGCTACAGCGAAGCGGCATCATCCTGGTCGCCGGTTCGGTGGACGGGCCGGCCCGCGAGCCGGAGCCACCGATCGGCTTCGGTCTGGCCCGCACCGGCAGCGTCGACGACGTCCGCAGCGTGCTGGAGGCCGACCCGGCGGTGCAGGCCGGGCTCTACCGGGTGGACGTGCTGACCTTCCTCTGCCCGGCCGGATCCCTGGAGTTTCCGCTGGTGAAGACGGAAAGCTGACCACCCGGTCAATCGACGGCTGTCGTGATGGCGACGGCGCTCGGCTGCCTGCCGGTGTTACGGTCGCGCCCAGCGAGGGCCGCCGCCGGGGCGTACCCGGAAAGCCTTGGGTAGGCCCCGGTCGAGGAGTCGCCATGATCTCCGCCGCCACCCCCGATGTCGCGACGGCCACCACCCGGCTGCGCGCCCTGCTCGGCGATCGGCTGCACGAGCCGGGCGATCCGGCGTACGTCACCACCACGACGCTCTGGAACGGTGCGGTTCAGCGCACGCCGGTCCTGGTGGCCCAGTGCCTGGACGCCGACGAGGTGGCCCACGCGGTCCGCGTCGCCGCCCAGTGCCACCTGCCGCTGTCGGTCCGCTCCGGAGGGCACGACTGGGCGGGCCGGGCGCTGCGCGACGGCGGTGTGGTGCTCGACCTGACCGGTCTGCGCGCGGTCGACATCGACGTGGACGCGGCCACGTTCACCATCGGCGGCGGTGTCACGGCTGCCGGGCTGCTGGCCGCCGCCCGCCCGTACGACCTGGTGGTGCCCACCGGCACCGTTGGCGGCGTGGGCATGGCCGGGTTGGCCCTCGCCGGCGGGTACGGCCCGCTGTGCGGCCGGTTCGGGCTGACCCTGGACAGCCTGCTCGGCGCGGAGGTGGTCCTCGCCGACGGCCGCCGGGTCACCGCCGACCCTCGACACGACGCCGAGCTGTACTGGGCGCTGCGCGGCGGCGGTGGGAACGTCGGCGTGGTCACCGAGCTGCGTTTCCGCGCGCACCGGCTGCCCGGCGTGCTGGCCGGCATGATCATGTTCGCTCTGGCGGAGGCGCCGGCCGTCCTGCGCGGCTACGGCGCGCTCATCGCCGAGGCCCCGGACGAGCTGACCGTGATGACCGGCTTCCTGCCCGGCCCGGCCGGCGAACCGGTCATCTTCGTCTGCCCGTTCTACAGCGGCCCGGACCTGGACGCCGGGCTGCCGTGGATGGATCGGCTACGCGCGCTGGGCACCCCGCTGATCGACCAGATCGCGCCGATGCCGTACGCGGACGCGCTGCGGATGTTCGACGGCGGGATGGTCGACGGCAACCACTACCTGCTGCGTACCCGCTGGCTGCCCGCGCTCACCGACAGCACGGTGGACGTGCTCGTCGACGCGGCCCGGCAGGTCAGCTCCCCGTTCTCCGCGCTGGCCGTGCACCACTTCCACGGCGCGGCCACCCGGGTCCGTCTCGCCGACACGGCGTTCGGCCTGCGCACCGACCACCTGCTGACCGAGATCATCGCGGTCTGGGCACCCAGCGACCAGGCCAGGCCACACCGGGAGTGGGCCGAGCACACCTCGGCGGCGCTCGCACCGCACGCCCTGCCCGGTGGCTACCCCAACCTGCTCGCCCCCGAGGAGACCGACCGGGTCCAGCTCGCCTACGGCGCGAACTGGCCGCGGCTACGCCGGGCCAAGCACCGCTACGACCCGCGTGACCTGCTCACCGCGGTGCCCACCCTGCCCCGGTCGCGGCGCTGATGGTGACCTGCCGCCGGGAGCACCCCGACAGCGCACGCCACCGGAGGCGTACGATTCCCGGCGCGCGGTCGCCGTTGCCCGTCGCCACAACGTTCCCGGTGCGGTTCCACCCGCCGGCCCGACGCGCACCGCGCGTCGTTGGACACATGTTCCGCTGCCTGCAATGGGTCGGCCCCGAGTCCGACCTGAAGGAGAGACTAGCCTGATGGGCGTGACACGCCGCGTAAAGATCGTCTGCACTCTGGGTCCCGCCACCTCGTCCCCGGAGCGCATCCGGGGTCTTGTCGAGGCCGGCATGAACGTGGCGAGGCTCAACTTCAGCCACGGCAGCCACGCCGACCACGAGGCGGTCTATCGACTGGTCCGGGAGGCGTCCGAGGCGGCAGGTAAGCCGGTGGCCGTCCTCGCCGACCTCCAGGGCCCCAAGATCCGGCTCGGCAAGTTCGCCGACGGCCCGCACGAGTGGCGCACCGGCGACTCGGTCGTGATCACCGGCGACGACATCATCGGCACCAAGGAGCGCGTCTCCTGCACCTACCAGAAGCTGCCGCACGAGGTGAAGCCCGGCGACCGGCTGCTGATCGACGACGGTCGCGTCGCCGTCGAGGTCACCGACGTCACCGGCAACGACATCCGCTGCCTGGTCACCGAGGGCGGCCCGGTCTCCAACAACAAGGGCGTCTCGCTGCCCAACGTGGCTGTCAGCGTGCCCGCCATGTCGGACAAGGACGCCGAGGACCTTCGCTTCTCCCTGGGCCTCGGTGTCGACCTGGTCGCGCTGTCCTTCGTCCGCTCGGCCGAGGACATCAAGCTCGTGCACGGCATCATGGCCGAGGAGGGCGTGTTCCGCCCGGTCCTGGCCAAGGTCGAGAAGCCGGAGGCGGTGGAGCACCTGGAGGCCATCGTGCTGGCCTTCGACGGTGTCATGGTCGCCCGCGGTGACCTCGGTGTCGAGATGCCACTGGACCAGGTGCCCCTGGTGCAGAAGCGCGCCGTGCAGCTGTGCCGGGAGAACGCCAAGCCCGTCATCGTGGCCACCCAGATGCTCGACTCCATGATCGAGAATTCCCGCCCCACCCGGGCGGAGGCGTCCGACGTCGCCAACGCGGTGCTCGACGGCGCGGACGCGGTGATGCTCTCCGGCGAGACCAGCGTCGGCAAGTACCCGGTGCTGACCGTCAGCACCATGGCCAAGATCGTGACGACCACGGAGTCCGGCTCGATCGGCGTGCCCCGGTTGCAGCACGACCCGCGTACCCACGGCGGCGCGCTCACCGTCGCCGCCTCGTCGATCGCCCGGGCCATCAACGCCAAGGCGCTCGTCGCCTTCTCGCAGACCGGCGACACCGTCCGACGGCTGTCCCGCCTGCACTGCGACCTGCCGCTGCTGGCCTTCACGCCGGTGCCCGAGGTGCGCGACCAACTCGCCCTCTCCTGGGGCGTGGAGACCTTCCTGATGCCGTTCGTGCAGCACACTGATGACATGTTCCGTCAGGTCGACCAGGCGCTGCTGGGCCTCAACCGGGCCAACCCGGGTGACTACGTGGTGATCGTGGCCGGAAGCCCACCCGGCACCCCCGGCTCGACCAACACGCTGCGCGTACACCAGCTCGGGTCGCTGGTCGACGCGGCGTCGGCGCGGGCGCTGCAGTGAGCGACGGTCGGGTCGCGGTCGGCCAGGCCGCCGTGGACCAGCTCCTGGAAGTGCTGGACCTCGACCCGACCGGGGACATGACCTTCCGGGGGATGAGCCCCCCGGTCGGCCCACAACGGGTGTACGGCGGCCAGGTCGCAGGTCAGGCACTGGTCGCCGCCGGCCGCACTGTCGACCCGGAGCGCTTCGTGCACTCGCTGCACGGATACTTCGTCCGCCCCGGCGACCCGGTCGAGCCGATCGAGTACCAGGTGGAGAACATCCGCGACGGCCGGTCCTTCTCGGTTCGCCGCGCGGTCGCCCTCCAGCACGACAAGCCGATCTTCTTCATGTCGGCGTCGTTCCAGCGGGCCGAGGAGGGTCTGGACCACCAGGTCATCGCCCCGCTGGACGTACCCATGCCGCAGGACGTGCCGACGATGACCGACCGGCTCTCCCGCTACCCGGAGCGGCTGGGCATCTGGGGCCAGATCCCGCGTCCGATCGACGTGCGCTACGTGGGGGAGCCCGGCTGGGTCCGTCCCGGTGACCGGCCCGCCGACCCGCACCAGCGGGTCTGGATGCGCATCGACGGCAAACTGCCGGACGATCCGCTGCTGCACGCCTGCGCGCTCACCTACGCCTCGGACCTCACCCTGCTCGACTCGGTGCTCTCCGCGCACGGTGAGGTGTGGGGGCCGGGCGGGCTGGTCGGCGCCAGCCTGGACCACGCGCTGTGGTTCCACCGGTCGTTCCGGGCCGACGAGTGGTTCCTCTACGACTGCCTGAGCCCGTCGGCGTCCGGCGCGCGTGGGCTGGCCACCGGCCGGATGTTCACCACCGACGGCCAGCAGATCGCCAGCGCCGTCCAGGAGGGCCTGCTCCGCCGCGTCGGCGCCTGACCTTCTCGATCATCCCCGCCAGGCGCGCGTCCGCAACGGCCGCGTCGTGGCGGGGATGAGGCGGGTCAGGCCTGGTAGATGGCCTCGCCGGCGATCTCGATCTGCACCGTCTTGCCGACCAGCACTCCGCCGCTCTCCAGGATGACATTCCAGAGCAGGCCGTAGTCCTCGCGGTTGATCTCGGCCGTCGCGCTGAATCCGAAGATGTTCTGCCCGTACGGATCACGACGGCTGCCACCGAAATTCACCTCCAGGTCGACAGCCCGGGTGACCCCCTTCGCCGTCAACTCACCGGTGAGGACGAATCGTCCGGGTGTGCTGTCGGACTGCGGCGGAACAATGTGACTCCGGCCTCGTCCACCCAGCCGATGGTTGCGCAGACGGGCCCACTGGAATATGGGATCCTCGGTGCCCTGCCATTTGATTCCGGTGCTTCGATATTCGAGGGTTGGATAGCGCTCCACATCGAGGAAGTCGGCACTCTTCAGATGTGTGTCCCGGTCGACACTGCCGGTGGTGATGCTGGCCGACATTATGGTGGCCGTCACAGAGGAGAGCAGCGGGTCCTCCGCCACGATGATCTCGGCGGTGGCCTCGGCGAACTCGCCGCGCACCGGGCTCACCATCATGTGCCGGGACAGGAAACCGATCCGCTTGTGCGCCTGATCGAGAAGATAGGTGCCGGCGACCGGGATGGTCATGCCATCCCAGGTGCGTGTGGCGACATCGGTCATCGTATTGCCTTCCCCCCGAGCGCACCCGGGTGTTTATCTATATCTTGCCGGCGGCCACGTAAACGGCCGGACATTCGTACTCCCGCCCAGCATAAGGACGCTCCAGAACAGCATTTCGGCCCCCACCGCGCGGTGGATCATGACGCGCTTTCGCCGCTGCGCATTGGTGGCGGGAACGGGCGCGAGCGGCACGGATTTCCATCGATGCGTACCCGATCGGCCGAGGGTCGCCCGCCCAGCCGGCTGACCAGCGACTAACCTTGCCGGCATGCGCCTATCCGCCCGGGTCGACTATGCCCTCCGCGCGGCCGCCGAGCTTGCCGCGACGGCCAGTGGTCCTGGGCGCAGCCGGCCGGTCACGGCCGACCAGATCGCCCGTGCCCAGGAGATCCCGCCGAAATTCCTGGAGAGCATCCTGTTGCAGCTGCGCCGCGGCGGCATCGTGCACGCGCAGCGTGGCCCGGAGGGCGGCTACTGGCTGGCCCGCCCCGCCGAGGAGATCTCCCTCGCCGAGGTGATCCGGGTGATCGACGGCCCGCTCGCCCACGTACGCGGGCATCGTCCCGAGCAGCTCGGCTACCACGGTCCGGCCCGGGCGCTCCAGGAGGTCTGGATCGCGCTGCGGGCGAGCGAGCGGGAAATCCTGGACCTGGTCAGCATCGCCGACGTGGCAGCGGGCACCCTGCCCGCACGGGTCACCGAGCTGGTCGCCGACCCGCGCGCCTGGATCTGAGCGCCGCCCCGCACCGCCCGGCGGCCTCTGCCGCGATGCGCGCCCTTGACGTCGTCCTCGGCGGCGCGCCGCGTCTGTTGTCCTCGCAGTGCGGCCACTGGTTACGTCATCCGTGGTGCTGCGCGGCGTGATGTCGTCTCTCGTGCCGCGCTCCGCATGGACGCGTCCCATCCACCGATCGGGGGCTTGACCCTGGCAGCCCCGTGCCGCATTGTCGACCAAGTCGATAGGAGATGCCGAAAAGTCAGGGGGCGCTCGTGCGCAAGCTGCTGGTCCTCGCTCTGGTCGGGCTCGTCGCGCAGCTGATCGACGGCTCGCTCGGCATGGCGTACGGGTTGACCTCGTCCACCCTGCTGCTGGTCGCCGGGGTAGCCCCGGCCGCCGCCTCGGCCTCGGTGCACCTGGCCGAGATCGGCACCACCCTCGCCGCAGGCGTCGCGCACTGGCGGTTCGGCAACGTCGACTGGCGGGTGGTGAGCCGCATCGCCCTACCCGGCGCGATCGGCGCCTTCGCCGGCGCCACAGTGCTCAGCTCGATCTCCACCGAGGCGGCAGCGCCGTGGATGGCTGCCATCCTCTTCACCCTTGGCGCGTACCTGCTGATCCGCTTCGCCCGACCGCTGCGCACCGATCGGGTCGGCGGCCGTCTGCGCGGTCGTTTCCTCGGCCCCCTCGGCCTGGTCGCCGGCTTCGTCGACGCGACCGGCGGCGGCGGTTGGGGCCCGGTGGCCACCCCGGCACTGCTGGTCTCCGGCCGCATGGAACCCCGCAAGGTGATCGGCTCGGTGGACACCTCCGAGTTCGTCGTGGCCGCCGCCGCCAGCGTCGGTTTCCTGATCGGGCTGGGCACCGAGGGGTTCCTGCTGCCCACCGTCGCGGCACTGCTGATCGGCGGGCTCATCGCCGCCCCGCTGGCCGCCTGGCTGGTGCGCATCGTCCCCGCCCAACTCCTCGGCGCGGCCGTCGGCGGCGTGATCGTGCTGACCAACGCCCGCACCCTGCTCCGCTCCGCCGAACTGGACGGCCCGGTCCGCCCCATCACGTACGCCCTGCTGGCCGCCGGCTGGCTGGCCGCCCTGGTGCTGGCCGTGCGGGCCCTGCGCCGGACCCGCCTGGCCCGCGCCGAAGCAGCGACCGCCGAGGCCGCCGCTGCTGCCCCTCACGCCCTTGCTGCTGCTCCCGCCACTCCGGCCGCGGTGGTCGCGGGCGAGTTGGCCGCGACGGGTACGCCCAACCAGCGCTGAACGCGCGCCACACCCGCTCGACGGTCAACGCCGCGCTTTCCGGGGTTGACCCGTCAAGATCGCGCGGAAGATCCGCGCAACATCAGGGATGTTGCTGCCTCCCGCGCGCCGGAGGCAGCAACATCAGGGAAGTTGCGCGGATCTTGGTGCGGGGTGCGGGGTGCGGGGTGCGGGGTGCGGGGTGCGGGGTGCGGGGCGCGGGGCGCGGCGGGGTGCGGCGGGGTGCGGGGGGAGGGGGCGTCAGGGGGTGAGCAGGTCTTTGGCCGCGTGGGCGAGCAGCGTCCAGGCCTCGTCGACGTGCGCTTCGGTGGTCTGCGGGGAGCCGATGGCCATGCGCAGCGTGTAGCGGCCGGCGACCCGGGTGTGTGTCAGGTGCACCCGCCCGGTGTCGTTCACCCGGGCCAGCAGTGCGGCGTTGACGTCGTCGCCAGCGCGCAGTCGGAAGCAGACCAGTGAGAACGGGTGTGCCGCCGCCAGCTCGAAGCGGTCGTCGGTGCGCACCCGATCGGCGAACTGGGCGGCGAGCGCCACCCCGGAGCGGATGTGGGCCCGTAGCCCTTCGGCGCCGTACCAGCGCAGCACGAACCACAGCTTCAGGGCCCGGAAGCGCCGGCCCAGCGGCACCTGCCAGTCCCGGTAGTCGATGACCGCGCCGGAGTCGGAGGCGGCGTTGCGCAGGAACTCCGGCAGCACGGTGAGCGCCTCGATCAGCTCGGCGCGGTCGGCCACCCAGAACGCGTCGCAGTCGAAGCCGGTGAGCAGCCACTTGTGCGGGTCGAAGCAGTACGAATCGGCGTGCTCCAGGCCGGCGTGCGACCACCGCAGCTCGGGGCAGACGGCGGCGGAGCCCGCGTACGCGGCGTCGACGTGCAGCCAGATCCCGTACTCGGCGCAGATCGCCCCGATCTCGGGCAGTGGGTCGATGGCGGTGGTGGAGGTGGTGCCGATGGTCGCCACCACGATGGCGGGAACGTCACCGGCGGCCAGGTCGGCCTCGATCGCCGTACGCAGCGCGTCGGGCAGCAGCGCCTGGGTGTCCGGGTCCACAGCGATGGACCGGACGCCGTCGCTGCCCAGCCCGGCGATGCGTACGGCCTTCTCGATGGAGGAGTGGCCGTGGGTGGAGGTGTAGGCGCGGTAGCGCCGGTCGATGCCGGTGTCGCGCCAGCGCCCTCCGCTGGCCCGGTGTAGTGCGGCCAGGGTGGCCACCAGCGTCGCCGAGGAGGCGGAGTCCTGGATGACTCCGCCGCCGCTGCCGGTCGAGCGGAACCGCTGCGGCAGGTCCAGCAGGTGGGCCAGCCAGTCCATCATCACCGTCTCCAGCTCGGTGCAGGCCGGGCTGGTGGCCCAGAGCATGCCCTGCACACCGAGCCCGGAGCTGACCAGGTCACCGAGCACGCTCGGGCCGGAGGTGTTGGCCGGGAAGTAGCCGAAGAAGCCGGGGTGCTGCCAGTGGGTCAGCCCCGGTACGACCATGGAGTCCAGGTCGGCGAGGACCGCCTCGACCGGTTCGCCGCCGGTGGTCGGTGGCGTGGTGGGGAGGGCGGCGGCGACGGTGCCCGGCGGGTCGGACGGGGCGACCGGTCGCTGTTCGACAGTCGCCCAGTAGTCGGCGATCCAGTCGACGACGGCATGGCCGGCTCGGCGGAACTCGTCGGGGCTCATGTGCGGGGCGCTCACACCCACGAGTTGATCAGGTGGCGCCTGCCGGGGCAAGACCCGAAAATGAACGACGGTTGTCGATATTGCGTACCGGAAAGCGCTTGCCTTACGATGCGCGGTGAGCCGGATCCGCGAGTTCCAGGGCGTTCAACCCCGATCAGATCGCCGTCCGCCGCAGTCGCGGCCGGGCCGGTCCACTGTGCTTCCCGGGCAGGGGTCAGTGGGCCGCAGCGATCACCACCGGATCCCCGGAGGCAGTCCATGCACCCGTCCAGACATCGGCTGATCCTGCTCGCCGGCACGACGGCCGCCGCCGTCGTGGCCGGCACCCTCGGCACGGTCGCCGCTTCGGCCGCCGCCGTCGGCTGCCGGGTCGACTACCAGATCACCAACCAGTGGCAGGGCGGTTTCGGCGCCAACGTCACCGTCACCAACCTCGGCGACCCGGTCAACGGGTGGGCCCTCACCTGGTCGTACGCCGCCGGGCAACAGGTCACCCAGGCGTGGAACGCCACAGTCACCCAGTCCGGTGCCCAGGTCACCGCCCGCAACGTCGACCACAACGCCGCCATCGCGACCAACGGCACCGCCACGTTCGGCTTCAACGGCTCCTGGACCGGCAGCAACCCGGTGCCGGGCAGCTTCGCGCTCAACGGCACCACCTGCACCGGCGCCCCACCCACCGGCGAACCGACCACGCCACCCCCGACCACGCCACCGCCCACCACCCCACCCCCGACCACGCCACCGCCGACCACTCCGCCGCCGTCGGCTGGTGTGTTGCAGATGGAGAACCTGGACCGCGGGTTGATCAGTGTCCGCTCCGGCAGCGGCAACCTCGTCTCCTGGCGGCTGCTCGGCACCGAGACCTCCGGGGTCGCGTTCAACCTCTACCGGGGGGCGACAAAGGTCAACGCCAGCCCGATCACCGGCGCCACCAACTACCTCGACAGCGGCGCGGCGGCCGGCTCGGCGTACACCGTGCGGGCCGTGGTGGGCGGCGCCGAGCAGGCGGCGTCGGCACCGGCGTTGCAGTTCGGCGCGGGCTACCTGGACGTGCCGTTGCAGGTCCCGGCCGGCGGCAGCACCCCCAGCGGTGAGAGTTACAGCTACAGCGCCAGCGACGCCTCGGTGGGTGACCTCAACGGCGACGGCAGCTACGAGATCGTGCTCAAGTGGGAGCCGTCCAACGCCAAGGACAACTCCCAGTCCGGCTACACCGGCAACGTCCTCGTCGACGCGTACACCCTCGGCGGCACCCGGTTGTGGCGCGTCGACCTGGGCCGCAACATCCGCGCCGGCGCCCACTACACCCAGTTCCAGGTGTACGACTACGACGGCGACGGCCGCGCCGAGGTGGCCATGAAGACCGCCGACGGCACCCGCTCCGGCACCGGCCAGGTCATCGGCTCGTCGTCGGCGGACCACCGCAACTCCAGCGGCTACGTGCTGTCCGGTCCGGAGTACCTGACCATGTTCAACGGGCAGACCGGCGCGGTGCTCTCCACCGTCAACTACGACCCGCCGCGCGGCACCGTCTCCTCCTGGGGCGACTCGTACGGCAACCGGGTGGACCGGTTCCTCGCCGGCACCGCCTACCTCGACGGGCAGCGTCCCTCCCTGATCATGGCCAGGGGTTACTACACCCGAGCGGTGATCGCGGCCTGGGACTTCCGCGACGGCACGCTGCGCAAGCGCTGGACGTTCGACTCGAACGCCTCCGGCAACGGCGCCGCCGCCGGGCAGGGCAACCACCAGCTCTCCGTCGCCGACGTCGACTCCGACGGCCGGCAGGAGATCGTCTACGGGGCCGCCACCATCGACGACAACGGCCGGTTGCTGCACTCCACCGGCAACGGGCACGGCGACGCCATGCACGTCGGGGACCTCGACCCGGGCCGCGCCGGCCTGGAGGTGTTCAAGGTCGACGAGGACGCCAGCAAGCCCAGCTCCTACTTCGCCGACGCCCGTACCGGTCAGGTCCTCTGGTCCACACCGGCCTCCGGCGACAACGGCCGGGGAGTCTCCGCGGACATCTGGGCCGGCAGCCCCGGCGCGGAGTCCTGGTCGTCGGCGGCCACCGGGCTGGCCAACACCCGGGGGCAGAACATCGGCCGCAAGCCGTCGTCGGCGAACTTCCTCGCCTGGTGGGACGGTGATCCGGTGCGGGAACTGGTCGACGCCACGAAGATCGACAAGTACGGCACCGGTGGCGACACCCGGCTGCTCACCGGCAGCGGGGTGGCGTCCAATAACGGCACCAAGTCCACCCCGGCGCTCTCCGGCGACATCCTGGGCGACTGGCGTGAGGAGGTGATCTGGCGAACCACCGACAGCCGGGCGTTGCGCGTCTACAGCACGCCCACACCGACCAGCACCCGAATCCACACCCTGATGCACGACCCGCAGTATCGGGTGGCGATCGCGTGGCAGAACACCGCCTACAACCAACCGCCACACCCGGGGTTCTTCATCGGTAACGGGATGGCCGACCCGCCCACCCCGAACATCTACCTACGCTGATCTGACCCCTGGTGGTCCCGAACGGGGCCGCCCAGGGTGGCAGGCACCGGGCCGCAGCCGCGGAATCCGCTCAGCTCCGGCCCGGTGCGCCACACCGCGGCATTCTCGACCCGTCCCGACCGAGAATGCCGTACCACCACCGGCACCAACATTAGGCACCGTCCGGGTCGGCCGGGTGACGCTGACGTGAAGATCGTGTTTCACGCCGCCCGGTGCAGACCGCCCGCCACCTGCTCGGCAATCAACTCGTACGACCGCACCCGGTCCTCGACGTCGTACACGAGCGTGGTCAGCATCAGCTCGTCCGCGCCGGTGCGCTCGATCAACTCGGTCAGCTGCCGGCGCACCGTCTCCGGCGAACCCATCGCCTGACCGTCTCGGCGTTGCAGGACGAACTCCCTCTCGAACTCCGAGTACGGGTACGCCGCCGCCTCGTCCGGCGTCGACAGCGGCTCCGGCCGGCCCGAGCGCAACTTCAGGAACGACAACGCGCTGGGCCCCGTCAGCCACTCGGCCCGCTCGTCGGTCTCCGCGCACACCGCGTTGACCGCCACCATCGCGTACGGCTTGTCCAACCACTGCGACGGCCGGAAGTTCTGCCGGTACAGGGCCAGCGCAGGCAGGGTGTTCGCCGAGCTGAAGTGGTGCGCGAACGAGAACGGCAGGCCGAGCAGACCGGCGAGCTGGGCGCTGAAACCGCTGGAACCCAGCAGCCACACGGCCGGCTGCTCGCCGTGACCCGGCGTGGCGACGATCTGCCCCGGCTTCTCCCCGCTGAAGTAGTTCATCAGGTCCGCCAGCTCGCGGGGGAAGCCCTCCGCCGACAGGCCCTCCATGGTGCGCCGCAACGCCAGCGCGGTCACCTGGTCGGTGCCCGGCGCCCGGCCGATACCGAGGTCGATGCGACCGGGGTGCAGCGCCTCCAGGGTGCCGAACTGCTCGGCCACCACCAGCGGCGCGTGGTTGGGCAGCATCACCCCACCCGACCCGAGGCGGATCGTCGAGGTGTTCGCGGCCAGGTGCGCCAGCAGCACCGCGGGCGCGGAGCTGGCGATCGCCGGCATGTTGTGGTGCTCGGCCACCCAGAACCGGTGGTAGCCCAGCTCCTCGGTGCGTCGGGCCAGCTCGGTGGTGGCCTGCAACGCCGCGCCAGCGGAGGTGCCCTTGGCGACCGGGGCAAGATCAAGAACAGACAACGGTACGGTGATCACAAGGTCAACCAACCCGTCAACGGGCGGCTTTGTTCCGCCACGCGGGTTTTCGTCGGCCAGCTCACCCGCTGCTCAGCCCATTCCGCGCGCCTGCTCGAAGATCAGACTGGTCTGGGTGTGCTGCACCACCGGGTCGACCGCCAGATGGTCCAGCACGAAGTCCCGCAACGCGTCACCGGACGCCGCCCGCACGTGCAGCACGTAATCCTCCGCGCCGGCCACGTGGAACACCGACACCACCCCCGGCAGCCGCACCGACCGGGCCCGGAACGCGTCCACCGCCGCCCGCTCGTGCGCCGTCAGCCGCACCGACACCAACGCCTGCAACGGCAGGCCGAGCGCGGCCGGATCCACCTCGGCATGGAAACCACGGATCGCGCCACGCTCGCGCAGCGCCCGCGTACGCGTCAGACACGTCGACGGCGCCACCCCCACCCGCTCGGCGAGGGCGTTGTTCGGCAGACGACCGTCAGCGGCCAGCTCGCTCAGGATCGCGCGGTCCACCTCGTCCAGGGCCGGATACGGCCGCACATCGTTCGGCTCAGGAGGCATCCCGCCATCATCGCCCGAATACGCCACCAAAACCAAGCCGATCGACAGAATGATCTGCCGAACCATTGCCCATCAGGCAGTAGATGTTCGACGCTACCGGCATGACGACGGTGGACACCCGGGCCGTACACGCCGGCCGCGACGACCTACGCGCCCTCGGCGTGCACGTGCCACCCATCGACCTGTCCACCACCAACCCACTGCCCTCGGTCGACGACGGCGGCGCCGCGTACGAGCAGCTCGCCACCGGTGGCACCCTCCCCGCCGAGGGCGGCGCCGTCTACCAACGGCTCTGGAACCCCACCGTCGCCCGCTTCGAAACCGCCCTCGCCGAACTGGAGGGCACCGCCCAGGCCGTCGCCTTCGCCAGTGGCATGGCCGCCCTCACCGCCACCCTGCTCGCCGCCGCCCGCGACGACCGCCGGCACGTCGTCGCCGTCCGGCCCCTCTACGGCGGAACCGACCACGTCCTCGCCACCGGCCTGCTCGGCACCACCGTCACCTGGGCACGCCCCGACGAGGTCGCCGCCGCCATCCGCCCCGACACCGCGCTGGTCATCGTCGAGACACCCGCCAACCCCACCCTCGACCTGGTCGACATCGCCGCTCTCGCCGCCGCGGCCGGCGACGTCCCGCTGCTGGTCGACAACACCGTCGCCACCCCCGTCCTGCAACAACCCGCCCGACACGGCGCCACCCTCGTCCTGCACAGCGCCACCAAGAGCATCGGCGGGCACGGCGACGTGCTCGCCGGCGTCGTCGCCTGCGACGCGGACTGGGCCGCGCGACTACGCCAGGTCCGCGCGGTCACCGGCGCGATCCTGCACCCACTGGGCGGCTACCTGCTGCACCGCGGCCTGCAGACCCTGCCGCTGCGGGTCCGCGCCCAACAGGCCAGCGCCGAGAAGCTCGCCGGCTGGCTCGCCGACCACCCGGCCGTACACCGGGTGCACCACCCCTCGGTGTACGATCCGGCGGCGCTGGTCGGCCGGCAGATGGCCGGACCCGGCAGCCTGCTCGCCTTCGAGGTACGCGGCGGCGCACCCGCCGCTGCCGCCGTCACCAGCGCCTGCCGCCTCATCACCCACGCCGTCTCCCTCGGCGGCGTCGACACCCTCATCCAGCACCCCGCCTCGCTCACCCACCGACCCGTCGAGGGCGACGCGAAACCCGTCGCCGCCCTGCTGCGGCTCTCGGTCGGTCTCGAAGACCCCGAAGACCTGCGCGCCGACCTCGCCCAGGCCCTCGACACGATCGCCTGACGGGCCCGGTCAGCGCAGCTCGCGGTTGCCCAACACCCGACGCGGCGAGCCCTCCCGAGCCACCCGCAGCATCGCCCGACCGATCCCGTCGGTGGTGGTGACCTGGCTCGGCAGCAACCGACGCAACACCGGAAAGAGCGGCCGCGCGACCGCGTACCCGAACCGGTACAACCGGGTCTTCGACACCGCCCCGTAGGTCGGCTGGATGAAACCGGGACGCGCCGCGTAGCCGTTGGGCAGCAGCTCGATGATCGCGTTCTCGGCCCGACCCTTGACCCGCGCCCACATCACCCGACCCCGACCCGACGAATCGGTGCCCTGGCCCGACACGTAGACGAACGTGACCTGCGGGCTCACCTCCGCCAACAACCGTGCCGCCGCGAGCGGGTAGTCGTAGCTCACCCGCGTGTACGCCGCCTCGTCCAGACCCAGAGAGGACACGCCCAGGCAGTAGAAACACGCGTCCACACCGGTCAACTCGGCGCGCACCGCAGCCAACTCACCCACGTCCGCGACCGTGAGCTCCCGCAGCTTCGGGTCCTGCCGACCGGTCGACCGGCGACCGACAGTCAGCACCTCCCGCACGTCGTCGGCGAGCAGGCACTCCCGCAACACGCCCTGGCCGACCATGCCGGTCGCACCGAAGATGACCACCCGCATCAGTTCCCACCCCTGTCGTCGATCCCGCTGCCGCCTGGCGGCCAGGCTCCCACGGTCGGTGTGATCCGCGCGGTACCGGTCAGGACTTTGGGCCCACGTGCCGGTCCAACACGGCGACCGCGCCCCGTCGCGCCACCGAGAGTGAGTTGCGCCGGTTCATCCGCCAGTCGATGCCGAGCAGGTCGAGGCCCCACTGGCACAGCCGCATGATGTCGGCCGACTCGTTGACGAACATGTAACGCGGGTAGACGTACGCCCTGCCGCGCACGGTGACCCGGTTGGCGACGCGGCAGCCGTCGGAGTGGAACAGGCCGCGCAGGAAGTCGCCCGGGTGTCGTTCGACGATCGGTCGCTGCCAGTCGGCCAGGACGATCGGCCTCTCGTGCTTCTTACCTGGGCCGTGCTGCGGCAACAGGCACGGCCAGTGCGCCCCACTGCTCTCGATCGAGATGCAGCCCTGCTTGGGGATCCTCTGCACACGCGCGGCGAGCACCGCGAGCATGGCGGCCTCGCACGCGTCGGTGAGATTCGGATAGATGGCCGTACAAGCGATTCGGAGCACCGGGACCTTTGGTGACATGGCCAGATGACCGTCGCCCAGGTAGAGACCGAGCAGGTAGGCATAGGCGGCGGGGTCGGTCGGATTCTCGACATCCGGCCGGCATCGGAAGCACCGTAGCTCAGTGCCGCGCTTCACCGGTTCGGGTCGATCGACGCACCAGTGCCAGACCGTCGCGTATGGCAGTGAGAGCGTGCGAGCTACTGCGTGAATGTTGTGTCCGCGAGCGCGGAGGGCGCGGGCCTGTAGGCGCAGTTCAGGTGGGTGCACAGCACGATTTTGGAACAGGCGTACGACACTTTTGGTGCCCCCGGTGGGATTCGAACCCACACTGTCGGAGGTTTGAGCTCCGCTTCTCTGCCGGTTGGAATACGGGGACGCTTGGCCGCATGCTCTGGTGGCCTCCCATAGGTTACCTACTACGCTGAGGGCGGTGACACCCGGCTGGGCGGGTGACGCGTTCGAACTGGTGGGGGTAGGGCTGGTGGCTGAGATGCCGACGGATACCGAGCGCAGGCGCGTACTGATCGCCGAGGACGAGGCGCTGATCCGGCTGGACCTCGCCGAGATGCTGGTCGAAGAGGGTTACGAGGTGGTGGGGGAGGCCGGCGACGGCGAGACCGCCGTTCGCCTCGCCGAGGAGTTGAAGCCCGACCTGGTCATCCTCGACATCAAGATGCCGATCATGGATGGGCTGGCCGCCGCCGAGCGCATCGCCGGTGCCCGGATCGCCCCGGTGATCATCCTGACCGCGTTCAGCCAGCGTGATCTGGTGGAGCGGGCGCGGGCGGCGGGCGCGATGGCGTACCTCGTGAAGCCCTTCCAGAAGAGTGACCTGGTCCCGGCGGTGGAGATCGCGCTGTCGCGCTACTCGGAGGTCGCGGCCCTGGAGGCCGAGGTCGCGAGCCTGACCGACCGTCTGGAGATCCGCAAGGCGGTGGAGCGCGCAAAGGGCGCGCTGATGACCACGTACGGCATGACCGAGCCGCAGGCGTTCAAGTGGATCCAGCGCACGGCGATGGACCACCGGATGACCATGAAGGAGGTCGCCGAGCGGATCCTCGCGGAGACCGCCGGCGGCGAGGTGTCGCAGCAGCCGACCGTCTGAGCGCTCCGCGCGACAACGGGCCGTGTGGGCCGCCGTGAGCGGTGTCCGGTGGTTAGCATCGGCGGATGTCCGTCCGACGGGTGATCGCGGTGTTCGGCCTCTTTACGCTGGTGCTTGCCGGGTGCGACGGGTCGGCCGCGCCCGACGGCGCGGGGTCGGCGACGCCGGCCGCGCCGGCGTTGCGGCCGGCTTGGCAGCCGCTGACGCTGCCGGCGCCGCCGGGCGGTGCGGGGCGTCCACTGATACGTGACGCGGCGTCATGCGCGGATCGGTGGTTCGTGGTCGGTGGCGTCGTCGATGCCGAGGGCGGCACGCGTCCGGCGGCCTGGACCAGTGTGGACGGTACGACCTGGACGGTGCTGCCGGTTCGCGCGGAGTCCTTCTACGGTCGGCAGAACGTGTTCCTGTCGGTGGCCTGCCGGGACGGGAAGGCGGCGCTGATCGGTGCCAAGGTCGGTGGCGCGCACGGCTACCCGCGGGTGAGCACCTGGCGGCAGGTGGCCGACGGTGCGCTGGTCGAGGTGCAGGCGTCGTTCGAGACGTACGGCGGCCCGACGGCGGTGAACGTGTCCCGCCTGACGGCGGGTGCGCAGGGCTGGTTGATCGTCGGTAACCGTTCGGCGGGCGCGGCTTCCTGGGTGTCGTCGCCGGACGTGGCGGAGTTCGCGCTGGTCGAGGGTGCGCCGGAGCTGGCGAGTGACGCGGTGGGGGTGACCTGGGCGTTCGACTCGGTGGCGACGTCGTCGGGCTGGTTGGCGGTGGGCGGCCTTCTGCCGGCCGGCCGGATCGACCGTGACCCGGCGGTCTGGTCGTCACCGGACGGGCGGTCGTGGCGGCGCACCGTGCTGCCGGGCAGTTCGGAGTACGAGGAGTTGCAGCGGGTGGTGCTGGTCGGCGGGGTGCCGGTGGCGGTCGGTCTGCGTGGGGCGGTGTTCGGCGCCTGGCGGCAGGAGGCGGAGAGTTGGGTGTCCGCCGGGACGTTCGGGCGGCGGGCCGGGGCCGGGGTGCAGAGTGTGACGTCGCTGGTGTCGTCCGGGGATCGGTTGTTCGCCGCGGTGACGGACGGGGCGCGGCACTCGGTGTGGGTGTCGTCGGACCGGGGTGGGTCGTGGCGGGAGGTCACGGCGCCGCTCGATGTGCTGGCCGGTGTTGATCGGGACGTGACGCTGGTGGCGGTGGGTGACCGGTGGTGGTTGGCGGCCGACGATGGGACGCGGGCCGGGCTGTGGTGGGCGGCCGGTGTGGGCGTCTGACACCGACGTTCACGTGGTGCACGGTTCCGGTTGCGGTCCCGCTGAGACGTTTCCGCAGGTCAATCGGCTTTTTCGGCAGCAGTGCCCGGTCCGGGCGGGTGCGGGCGGACTGCGACCGGGCGTGGGTTTAAGGACCGTCCGGCGGATTCACCTGTTACGGACATCGACATGATTGCCCACGTCTTCGTAACGGTTTCGCAGACCCAGCGTTCAGGTCTTCCGGGACGGTATGCGGTGTCGGTACGCTCCGCCATCACGAGCCGTAACGCAGGGGCAGTCCCTGCGGGGTGGGTGGAATTGCGGTCTGCTGCTGTCGCCGTCGCAACGGGTCAGCCGCGTCCGCATCTGGAGGAGGTCTGAAGCCGTGAGGCGAAGCTATGTACGGGCGCTGGGCACCGTTGCGCTCGCCGCGACCCTGGTGGTCGCGGCTGGTTGCCAGGATTCCGGTGGCAGCGAGGGTGGAACCGCGTCCGGTGACTGCGGTGGCAAGATCGCGATCTTCGGCGCGTTCACTGGTGACAACGCGGGTCTGGTGATCCCGTCGCTGAACGGCGCGAAGCTCGCCGTGGAGCAGTTCAACGCGGCGAACGCGGACTGCAAGGTCACCATGCAGGAGTTCGACACCCAGGGTGACCCCGCGGTGGCGACCCCGTTCGCGAACCAGATCGCGGGGGACAACTCGTTCCTCGGTGTCATCGGTGGTCACTTCTCCGGTGAGTCGGACGCGACGATGCCGATCTACCAGGCCGCTGGCCTGGCGATGGTCAGCCCGTCGGCGACCCGGACCGACCTGACCCAGAAGGGCAACACGTCCTTCTACCGCGTGGTCGGCAACGACGGCACGCAGGCCGGTGCGGTGGCGAGCTACCTGAAGACCCAGAACGCGCAGAAGGTCTTCATGGTCGATGACGCCAGCGCCTACGGCGCCGGTATCACCGACGAGCTGGGCAAGCAGCTCGGCCCGCTGGTCGTGAACAAGGACAAGATCCAGGAGCGGCAGACGCAGTTCGACGCCACCGTCTCGAAGATCAAGTCTTCGCAGGCTGACTTCGTCTTCTACGGCGGCTACACCCGTGAGGCCGCCCCGCTGGTGAAGCAGATGCGTGCCGCTGGCGTCAACGCCAAGTTCGTCGGTCCGGACGGTCTCTACGACACGGCGTTCCCGAAGGGTGCCTCCGGCGGTGCCGAGGGCGCGATCATCACCTGCCCGTGCCTCCCGGCCGACAAGGCCGGCGGCACCTTCTCTGCCGACTACCAGAAGAAGTTCGGCATCCCGCCGGGCTCCTACGGTGCGGAAGGCTTCGACGGCGCCACCATCTACCTGGACGCCTTCAAGGCTGGCAAGAAGAGCCGGGGGGACATCCTGGCGTTCGTGAAGTCGTACGACAAGCAGGGTGTGTCGAAGTACATCAAGTTCGACTCCAAGGGTGACGTCGACCCGACGAAGGTCGTCATCTGGGCCTACCAGATCAAGGGCGAGGCCATCGAAGCGCTGCAGGAGCTCAAGCTCAGCTGACGCCCCCGCAATGGAGTGCGGCCGGGGTGTTTCACCCCGGCCGCACTCGATTCAAGGAGACCCCCGGTGCATTTCGATGAACTGATCGGCCATCTCGGCCAGCACACGGTCGACGGCCTGTCCAAGGGTGCGATCTACGCCCTGATCGCCCTCGGCTACACCCTCGTCTACGGCGTTCTTCGCCTGATCAACTTCGCGCACTCCGAGGTGTTCATGGTCGGTACCTTCGCGGTGCTGATCCTCTGGAACCAGCTCGGGGTGCAAAATAACCCGCCTATCGGCCAGGCGATCCTGTTCCTGGTGCTCGGTCTGGTCGTCGCGGCGGTCGCCTCCGGCGGCACGGCCCTGGCGCTCGAACGGATCGCGTACCGGCCGTTGCGACGCAAGAACGCACCGCCGCTGATCTTCCTGATCACCGCGATCGGTCTGTCGCTGGTCTTCGTGGAGCTGTTCGGGCAGGTCCTGCCCAAGCTGCTTGGTGGCGCCCTGCCGGACGTGTTCGGCCGGCCGCGGCAGATCGTCGGTATGCCGACGATCATCCAGCAGGAGACCCTCTTCACCATCGGCAACACGGCGATCACGAACATCCAGCTCATCGTCTTCGTCGCGGCCGTGGCCATGATGGCGGTGCTGGACTGGTTCATCAACCGCACCCGGTACGGCCGGGGTGTGCGGGCCGTGGCCCAGAACCCGGAAACCGCCGCGCTGATGGGCGTCAACCAGGAGCGCGTGATCATGCTGATCTTCGTGCTCGGAGGCATCATGGCCGGCGCCGCCGCGCTGTTGTGGAGCATGCGGTTCGGCTTCACGCAGAACAGCATCGGCTTCGTGCTCGGCCTGAAGGCGTTCACCGCAGCGGTCCTCGGCGGCATCGGCAACCTGCGCGGTGCGCTGCTGGGTGGCCTCTTCCTCGGCATCGTCGAGGTCTACGGCGCGACGCTCTTCGCGTCCAACTGGGAGGACGTCATCGCCTTCGTGGTGCTGATCGTGGTGCTGATGTTCCGGCCCACCGGCCTGTTGGGTGAGTCGCTCGGGAGGGCCCGCGCATGATCGACAAGATTCGCTCCGCAGACCGCCGCCGGGTCGGTTTGTTGACCTCGGTCAGCGACCGTTGGCAGGCCCTGCCGAAGTGGCAGAAGGCCATCGGTGTGGTGGCTCTGCTCGTCTTCGTCTACCACCTGCCGTACCTGGGCAAGCTGCCCGGTGGTCTCATGATCCCCGGTCTGAACAACCTGCGTACCGACTCGATCGAGGGCGGCAACAACTGGGCGGGTGTGCTCTTCATCTGCGCCATCTATGTGCTTGTCGCGATCGGTCTGAACGTGGTGGTCGGCCTCGCCGGCCTGCTCGACCTCGGCTACATCGGCTTCTTCGCCATCGGCGCGTACAGCGTGGCGCTCTTCGGCTCGGTGAACTCGCCGGTCGTCAAGTGGATCCAGCAGGAGTTCAACCTGCCGCCGACCTGGGCGGTGACCTGGGGGATCTGTCTCCTGCTCGCGATCGTGCTGACGATGATCTCCGGTGTGCTGCTGGGTTGGCCGACGCTTCGGTTGCGCGGTGACTACCTGGCCATCGTGACGCTCGGCTTCGGTGAGATCATCCGCATCGTCGCCCGCAACGCCACCGGCGTCACCAACGGTCCGGTCGGTATCTCGGCCATTCCGGGTCCGGAGGGTCCGCCGTCGGCGGACAACAAGGTCTTCGGTCTGATCGACGCGAAGCCCTGGTACTGGCTGGCGATCACCTTCGTACTGCTGATGGTGATCCTGGTTCGCCGGCTGGAGCACAGCCGGGTTGGTCGCGCGTGGCTCGCGGTCCGCGAGGACGAGGACGCCGCCGCGGTGATGGGCGTGTATCCGTTCAAGTTCAAGCTGTGGGCGTTCGCCATGGGCGCGGCGCTCGGTGGCCTGTCGGGCTTCCTCTTCGGCAGCCGTAACGCGTTCATCGACCCGACCCAGTTCAACGCGAACCTCTCGATCCTCTTCGTCGCCATGGTCGTGGTCGGCGGTTCCGGCAACATGATCGGCGTCTCGCTCGGCGCGGTCCTGCTGGCGTACCTGCCGGAGCGGTTCCGCGACTTCGCCGACTATCGGTGGCTGGTCTTCGGGTTGGCCATGGTGCTGGTGATGATCCTGCGTCCGCAGGGCCTGATCCCCAGCCGGCGGCGGGCCCGTGAGTTGAAGGACCGCGCGGCCGAGGCAGAGGAGGCGCCTGCTCATGTCTGACCAGACCACCAGCACGTCCGCGCCGAAGATCCCGGCCCAGCCGGGGCCCCGGTCGGTACTGCTCGAAGTCGACGACGTCACGCTCCGCTTCGGCGGCGTGGTGGCCCTCGACAAGATCAATTTTAAGATCTACGAGGGCGAGATCCTCGGTCTCATCGGGCCCAACGGCGCCGGCAAGACCACCAGCTTCAACGTGATGACGGGGGTCTACAAGCCGACCTCCGGAGCGGTACGGTTCCAGGGCCAGCAGGTGACCGGCCGCAAGCCGCACCAGATCAGCCAGCTGGGCATCTCCCGGACGTTCCAGAACATCCGTCTCTTCCCGGAGATGACGGCGCTGGAGAACGTCATGGTCGGCACCGACTCCCGGCACAAGACCAGCGTGCCCGGGGCGCTCTTCCGGTTGCCTCGGCGCAGGCCGAAGCAGCACGAGTTGCCGCAGGTCACCGCCGAGTCGGGCATCCAGCGGTCGTGGCAGGAGATTCGCCGGACGTTCGCCAAGACGTTCGGGTTGTCCCGGCACATCCTCGAGGAGCGGGCCGCCGAGGCCAAGGCGCTCGAGCTGTTGCGCTTCGTCGGCATCGCCGACCGGGCCAACGACGAGGCACGCAACCTGCCGTATGGCTACCAGCGCCGGTTGGAGATCGCCCGCGCGCTGGCCACCGAGCCGAAGCTGATCTGCCTGGACGAGCCGGCTGCCGGCTTCAACCCGGCGGAGAAGGAGGAGCTCCTCACCCTGATCCGCAACATCCGTGACAAGGGCCTGACCGTGCTGCTCATCGAGCACGACATGCGGCTGGTCATGGGTGTCACCGACCGGATCGTGGTGCTGGAGTTCGGCCGCAAGATCGCCGAGGGTGCGCCCGCGGAGGTCAGCCGCGATCCGAAGGTGATCGCCGCATACCTGGGGGAGCCAGCCGATGACGCTGCTTGAGCTCGAGAACGTCGCCGTCGCGTACGGCCGGATCGAGGCGCTGCACGGCATCAGCCTCACCGTGAACGAGGGTGAGGTGGTGGCCCTGATCGGCGCGAACGGCGCCGGTAAGACCACCACGATGCGGGCCATCTCCGGGACCCGGTCGCTCGCCAACGGGAAGATCACCTTCAATGGTGAGGACATCAGCAAGCTCCGGGCCGACCTGCGGGTGGTCCGGGGGCTGTGTCAGTCGCCGGAGGGGCGGCAGATCTTCCCGGGTATGACGGTGATGGAGAACCTGGACATGGGGGCGTACACCCGGCGGGACACCGCCGGCATCGCCGCCGATCTGGAGCGGGTGCTGACCCTCTTCCCGCGGCTGGCCGAGCGGCGCAAGCAGGCCGGCGGCACGCTCTCCGGCGGCGAGCAGCAGATGCTCGCGGTCGGCCGGGCGTTGATGAGCCGTCCGAAGCTGCTGCTGCTCGACGAGCCGTCGATGGGTCTGGCCCCGCTGGTGATCCGGCAGATCTTCGACATCATCACGGAGATCAACCAGCAGGGCACCACCATCCTGCTGGTGGAGCAGAACGCCCAGCAGGCGTTGTCGCGGGCACACCGCGGCTACGTGCTGGAGACCGGTCGGATCGTCAAGGAGGGGTCCGGTCAGGACCTGCTGCACGATCCGTCGGTCAAGGAGGCGTACCTCGGCGTGGCCTGAGCCACCCGAGCGACGGCCGGTCACCCCTGCACGGGGTGGCCGGCCGTCGGCGTTCGGGGCGGACGCCGTTTCGGCGTCGTGTCACCCGGTGCCGCCGGCCAGGGATGTCGGTGCGACGGGCTAGAGTCGCTGCCGTGACAGCTACGACGCCGCGCCTGCTCCTCGTCGACGGACATTCCATGGCATACAGGGCTTTCTTCGCCCTGCCTGTGGAAAACTTCTCCACCACGACGGGTCAGCCGACCAACGCGGTCTACGGCTTCACCTCGATGCTGATCAACGTCCTGCGCGACGAGCAGCCCACCCACATCGTCGTCGCCTTCGACGTCTCCCGCCATTCCTTCCGCACCGACAAGTACGCGGAGTACAAGGCCGGCCGCAGCGAGACCCCGACCGACTTCAAGGGGCAGGTCAGCCTGGTCAAGGAGGTCCTGGCCGCGCTCCAGATCCCAGTGGTGGAAAAGGAGGGCTTCGAGGCCGACGACGTCATCGCCACGCTCGCCTGCCAGGCCCGCGACCAGGGCATGACGGTGCTGATCAGCAGCGGCGACCGGGACGCGTTCCAGCTGGTCGACGACCAGATCACCGTCCTCTACCCGCGCAAGGGCGTCTCCGACCTGGCCCGGATGGACCCGGCCGCGATCGAGGCGAAGTACGGCGTTCCGCCACAGCAGTACCGGGACCTCGCCGCGCTCGTCGGCGAGACCAGCGACAACCTGCCCGGCATCCCCGGCGTCGGCCCGAAGACCGCGGCTAAGTGGATCATCACGTACGGCGGCGTGGAGGGCGTAATCGCCCGCGCCGACGAGATCAAGGGCAAGGCCGGCGACAGCCTGCGCGAGCGGCTCGCCGACGTGATCCGCAACTACGAGATCAACTGCCTGGTCTCCGACCTGGAGCTGCCGCTGCGCCCGGAGGACGCCCGGTGGACCGGTTGGGACCGGGAGGCCGTGCACCAGGTCTTCGACACCCTGGAGTTCCGCATCCTGCGCGACCGCCTCTACCAGTACCTGGAGGCGGTCGAGCCGGAGGCCGAGTCCGGGTTCGACCTCACCGGCGAGGTTCTCACCGAGCCCGGCACGCTGGCCGGCTGGCTGACCACGCACGCGCCGACCGGCACCCCCGTCGGTTTGGCGGTCAAGCTCGACACCGGCCCCAACCGCCGGCACACCGCCTCGATCACGGGTCTCGCGCTGGCCACCGCCGGCGGTGCGGCGGCCTGGGTCGACCCGGCAACGCTCGACCCGACCGACGAGGGCGCCCTGGCCAGCTGGTTGGCCGACGAGCAGCGCCCCAAGGTGCTGCACGACAGCAAGCCGGCCGTGCTGGCCTGCGCCGCGCACGGCTGGCAGCTCGCCGGCATCGTCCGGGACACCCAGATCGCCGCGTACCTGGCCCGCCCCGACCAGCGGTCCTACGACCTGACCGACCTGGCGCTGCGCTACCTGCACCGGGAGCTGCGCGTCGACGTCCCGGAGTCCGGCCAGCTCACCCTCGACGGGCTGGGCGACGAGGGTGTGGTCGAGCAGAACCTGATGCTCCAGGCCCGGGCCACCCTCGACCTGGCCGACGCGATCGACGCCGAGTTGTCCCGCGACGGCGAGCAGTCCGCCCGCCTGATGGCCGGGGTCGAGCTGCCGCTGATGCGGGTGCTGGCCGGCATGGAGAGCACCGGCATCGCCGCCGACACGCATTATCTGTCCGAGTTGGAGGCGCACTTCGCCGCCGAGGTGAAGGCCGCCGCTCAGGGCGCGTACGAGGCGGTGGGCCGGGAGTTCAACCTCGGCTCGCCCAAGCAGCTGCAGGAGATCCTCTTCACCGAGCTGGGCCTGCCGAAGACCAAGAAGATCAAGACGGGTTACACCACCGACGCCGACGCCCTGCAGTGGCTCTATGCGCAACAGCCGCACCCCGTGCTGGCCCACCTGCTGCGCCACCGCGACGTCGCCAAGCTCAAGTCGACAGTGGACGGTCTGCTCAAGTCGGTCTCCGACGACGGCCGGATCCACACCACCTTCAACCAGACGGTGGCGGCCACCGGTCGACTCTCGTCCACCGAGCCCAACCTGCAGAACATCCCGATCCGCACCGAAGAGGGCCGGCGGATCCGCCGGGCCTTCGTGGTGGGAGAGGGCTACGAGTGCCTGCTCACCGCCGACTACAGCCAGATCGAGATGCGCATCATGGCGCACCTGTCGTCGGACGACGCGCTGATCGACGCCTTCAACTCCGGCGCCGACTTCCACGCCGCCACCGCCTCGTCGGTCTTCGGGGTGCCGCTCGACCAGGTCACCCCCGACCAACGCCGCAAGATCAAAGCCATGAACTACGGCCTGGCGTACGGGCTGAGCGCCTTCGGCCTGTCCCAGCAGCTCGGGATCAACACCGAGGAAGCGCGCGGGCTGATGGAAAACTACTTCGCCGGGTTCGGCGGGGTGCGCGACTACCTGCACCAGGTGGTCGCCCGGGCTCGTCAGGACGGCTACACCTCCACCATCCTGGGTCGCCGCCGCTACCTGCCCGACCTGGTCAGCGACAACCGGCAGCGCCGCGACATCGCCGAGCGGATGGCGCTCAACGCCCCGATCCAGGGTTCCGCGGCTGACATCATCAAGGTGGCGATGCTGCACGTCGACACCGCGCTGCGCGAGGCCGGGCTGCGCTCGCGGATGCTGCTGCAGGTGCACGACGAGTTGGTCTTCGAGGTGGCCCCCGGTGAGCGGGAGGCTCTGGAGGCGCTGGTCCGGCACGAGATGGGCGGGGCGTACCCGCTGTCGGTGCCGTTGGAGGTGTCCGTGGGCGAGGGGCGGGACTGGAACAGCGCTGACCACTGAGCCTTTTGGCGGTCGCGGTCGCGGGTGAGTTTCGGGCTTCGTCGCGGCCGGGGTTCCTGGGTTGGTCGCGGTTGGGGGTTCCGGGGCAGCCCGACCCGCTCCGGGCGGTCAGGCTTGATCCCTGCGCGGGTCGGGCTGCCCCGGAACCCCGACGAGGTCTCTGCGGTCGGTCCAGCTCGGCCTGGTGGACAGCTGCCCATGATCGCCAGGTCCGCGCTGCTACCGCCAACGTGGTACCGACGCCTGGTCGCCAGGTCCGCATGGCGTCCGCCGTCTTCTTGTTCGCAAGGTCCCGCGCCGCGCCGCGCCGACACTGGCCCAAGATCTGCGCAACTTCGGGGAAAGTGCTGGGTCGCGGGGTTCTGAGGCACCAACTTCGCCGAAGTTGTGCGGATCTTGCTGTGGAGTGACGTGGTTCGGGCGTGCTCGCGGGCTATTTCAGGGGGTCGTGGCCCCAGTTCATCAGGGACCAGCGCCACTTGGTGTCGCGGACATTGCCGGACGGGCGTTGCGCCATGTGCCGTCGGACGTAGCCGACCACCTTGCGCATGTGCTTGTAGTCGCCCTCGGACAGGTCGCCGCGTTTACGACGCAACAGGTTGATGATCTTCCGGCCGGACTCGTGGCCGACGGACTCGCCGCCACCGGAACGGCCACCCTTGTGCCAGCCGACCTGCTTCGATTCGTCGGTTTCTAGCCATGTGGACAGCTCGCCGGGCTTCATGTTCACCGCGTCGGTGAACTCCCGGTAGGTGTCCCGGCCCTGGTCGTCAGCTCTGCTCATGACGCAGCGCCTCGGGTCGGTGGGCCACGTCGCGGCCCGTGCCGTCGCTGCGGACCCGGTACTGCGGGTCGTCGGGAGCCGCGTTCACCGCCCGCCCACTGATCCGCGTCCGCTCGGTGATCCTTTCCTGCACCACGCCGTACGCGCGGCTGCCGTGGGCCGACCAGGAAACCTGGTCGCCTCTGCGGAATCGCTGCTCGGCCATGCTCCTCGGCTACCCGACACCGGGACGGCGAAACGGCCGTTCCGGCGACGCGCTACGGGGTGATCTCGGCGATCGGCAGCTTGATGTCGAACGGCTCGGCCAGCTCGATCACGTCGGTGCCGTCGGCGACCAGTTCGTACTGCCGCTCACCGCCGGGACCCACGCGGTCGCCGATCCGATACGCGTAGACGTGCACCGGGTCCTGCTCGATGCGCCAGTAGAACGGAATGCCGGCGGCGGCGTACTCGCCGGGCTTAGCGAACCTGTCGATCCGTCGCGTACCGGGCGAGACGATCTCCACGGCGAGGACCACATCCGCCGGACGCAGCGAGGATCGGGAGGAAGACACGCCGGCCCGCCGCAGCAGAACGTCGGGCTGTCGGCTGGTGTTCGAACTCAGCCCGACTCCGACGGCCTGCACGACCCGGAGGTCGGCCGGCACATGTTGCAGCAGCCAGTGCGCAAGCAGTAACGAGATGTCTTGATGGCCCAGGGTGGGGGAGGGCGTCACCTGGATAACTCCGTCGACGAGTTCGACGCGGGGGGCGTCGTCCGGCAGGGTGAGCAGGTCCTCCAGCGTGTAGTCGGCACGCTGCTGCCGCATCGGGTCCGGACACCAGGGGCCAGGTGATGTCCGGATGGGCTCGGCGCTCATGGGACGAGCCTACCGGCGGTCGATGCGACGTAGGGCGGACTGCGGGTGCGACGCGCTCAGTCGGCGGGCTTCTCGGTGACGAAGATGGCGGTACCGGGGAAGAGCCGACCGCGCAGCGGGCTCCACTGCCCCCAGATCCCCTCGTGCCCCTCCGGCCACTCCGGCTCCACCAGGTCCAGCAGTCGGAACCCGGCGCCGACCAGCTCACGGATCCGGTCGCCGAGGGTGCGGTGCTGCTCGACGTAGGTGGCCACGCCGGACTCGTCCTGCTCCACGTAGGGGGAGCGGTCGAAGTACGAGTGGACGGCCGTCAACCCGCCCTCACCCGGGTCATCGAGGAAGATCCAGCGCATCGGGTGGGTCACCGAGAACACCCACCGCCCCCCGGGGCGCAGCACCCGGTGCACCTCGGCGTGCAGGGCCGCCGAGTCGTCCACGAACGGGATCGCCCCGAACGCGGTGCAGGCGAGGTCGAACGACCGGTCGGCGAACGGCAGGGCGAGGGCGTCGGCCTGCACCAGCGGTACGCGTACCCCGGTGTCGTCGGCGGCCTTGGCGGCGTGCCGCAACATGCCGGCGGACAGGTCGAAGGCGACCGGCCGGGCACCCTGGGTGGCGAGCCAGCGGGCAGCGGCCGCCGCGCCGCAGCCAACCTCGAGCACCCGCCGCCCGGACAGGTCGCCCAGCAGCCGGGCGTCGGCCTCGCGCAGCCCTTCCGGACACCAGACGAAGTCCACATCGCCGAGGAACGCGCCGTGCTCGGCCTGGTAGTCGTCGGCGTCGGTGTCCCACCAGCCGCGGTTGGCCCGCCGGGCCTCGGCGTCACCCACCCGGCGCCGGGTGACCCGGCTGTCGTCATCCACGGCGCTCACGCTAGGCCCCATCGCCCCGTTCGGTACGGCGGCGCGTCCGAGATCCTGCGACTCCTCGCGCGGTGATGCCTGATCGACCCGGTTTCCGTGAAGTCGCGGTGTCCGGGCCGGTGGGACACGCCGATGTTCAGGAAACCGGGTCGATCACGCGGAGCACATGTCCGCCTGGATGATGCGACGGCTGGGGCTGCTGTGACGCACGAGACAGCAGAGGCCGTTTACGGGCGATTGTTCGCCTTTCGCAGGTCACCGCACGGAGAGAAGCCGGGAGGGCTTGCACGCTGTGGTAATGCGCACGGTAGGCTAGACGATGCGCTCGCGGATCGCGTTGCCTCGGCAGGGAGCAGGTACGCGGTCGTCGGAGCCACATCATGATCTCACTAGGCGATCGTTCGGTGTGCCCGGCGGCGGATCCGTTGGCGCGAACAGGTCACTGCGACACCAGCCTGCTGTGACAACCCACCGACCGGAGCAACCGCCCACATGACGAGCAGCATCGAGGCCCCCTCGAGCGCCACCCGGGTCACCCACGACGATCTCGGTTCCGAGGAGGCATTCCTCGCCGCGATCGACGAGACCATCAAGTACTTCAACGACGGCGACATTGTCGAAGGAACCGTCGTCAAGGTCGATCGGGACGAGGTCCTGCTCGACATCGGCTACAAGACCGAGGGTGTCATCCCCTCTCGGGAGTTGTCGATCAAGCACGACGTGGACCCCGCCGAGGTTGTGACGGTTGGCGACCACATCGAGGCCCTGGTCCTCCAGAAGGAGGACAAGGAGGGTCGTCTGATCCTCTCCAAGAAGCGGGCACAGTACGAGCGGGCCTGGGGCACGATCGAGAAGATCAAGGACGAGGACGGCGTCGTCCGCGGTTCGGTCATCGAGGTGGTCAAGGGCGGCCTCATCCTCGACATCGGGCTGCGGGGCTTCCTGCCCGCGTCCCTGGTCGAGATGCGTCGTGTGCGCGACCTGCAGCCGTACGTCGGGCGTGAGCTCGAGGCCAAGATCATCGAGCTGGACAAGAACCGCAACAACGTGGTCCTGTCCCGCCGGGCCTGGCTGGAGCAGACGCAGTCCGAGGTGCGCACCGAGTTCCTCAACAAGCTGCAGAAGGGCCAGGTCCGCAAGGGCGTCGTGTCCTCGATCGTCAACTTCGGCGCCTTCGTGGACCTTGGCGGCGTCGACGGTCTGGTGCACGTCTCCGAGCTGTCCTGGAAGCACATCGACCACCCGTCCGAGGTTGTCGAGGTCGGCCAGGAGGTCGAGGTCGAGGTCCTGGACGTCGACCTGGACCGCGAGCGGGTCTCGCTGTCGCTGAAGGCGACCCAGGAAGACCCGTGGCGGCAGTTCGCCCGCACCCACGCGATCCAGCAGATCGTGCCGGGTAAGGTCACCAAGCTGGTTCCGTTCGGTGCGTTCGTCCGCGTGGACGACGGCATCGAGGGCCTGGTCCACATCTCCGAGCTGGCCGAGCGCCACGTGGAGATCCCGGAGCAGGTCGTCCAGGTTGGCTCCGAGGTCATGGTCAAGGTCATCGACATCGACCTGGAACGCCGCCGGATCTCGCTGTCGCTCAAGCAGGCCAACGAGGGCTTCGTCGAGGGCGAGGAGCACTTCGACCCGACCCTCTACGGCATGGCCGCGACGTACGACACCGAGGGCAACTACATCTACCCGGAGGGCTTCGACCCGGAGACGGGCGAGTGGCTCGAGGGGTACGACAAGCAGCGCGAGACCTGGGAGAACCAGTACGCCGAGGCTCGTCTGCGCTGGGAGGCCCACACCAAGCAGGTGCAGACCTCTCGGGCTGCCGACGCCGAGGCCGCTGCCAACCCGACTCCGGTCGTCCCGGCCGCTGCCGGTGGCGGCGGTGGCACCACCTCCTCGTCCAGCCCGGCCCCGAGCCGGCAGGCCGAGGAGCCGGCCGGCACGCTGGCCACCGACGAGGCGCTCGCCGCACTGCGGGAGAAGCTCGCCGGCGGTAAGTGACCCGCTGAACGACGACGGGCCCCGTCCCCGCGATCTTCGGATCGCCGGGGGCGGGGCCCCCGTCGTGGGTGAGGCCCGCTCGTTGTGGGAGCAGCCCGGGCCTCTCGACGAGCCCGGTCCGAGACGAGGCGGGCAGGGCCGGGTCGGCCGGCTGCGCGGGCCTCGGCCGTTCGGGCCGGGTCGGTCGGGACGATGGCGGTGGGTTTGGCGGCGGGCTCGGGGATCCGGTTGACTGGTCGGGTGCTGAGAGTGGGGTTGACCGGCGGGATCGGGTCGGGAAAGAGCGCGGTGGCCGCGAGGCTGGTCGAGCGGGGCGCGGTGCTCATCGACGCCGACCAGGTGGCCCGGGAGGTCGTGGCGCCGGGCACTGAGGGACTGGCCGAGATCGTTGCGGCCTTCTCCGACGCGGTGTTGGACGACGATGGTTCACTGGACCGTGTCGCGCTGGGCGCTGTGGTGTTCGCCGACGAGAAGGCCCGCCGTCGGCTGGAGTCGATCACCCACCCCCGGGTTCGGGCTCGCACCGCGGAGCTGGCCGCTGCGGCGGCACCCGGCGCGATCGTCGTCAACGACGTACCGCTGCTGGTCGAGGTGGGGCTCGCGCCCACGTACCACCTGGTGATCGTGGTGCAGACGGCCGTGACGACCCGACTGGAGCGGCTGGCGCGCGACCGGGGGATGGACCGCGCGGAGGCGGAGCGGCGGATCGCCGCCCAGGCCGACGACGCCCGACGACGGGCCGCCGCGGACGTGGTGCTGACCAACGACGGCAGCCTGGCGGATCTGCACGACGCCGTCGACGACCTCTGGCGGCAGCGGCTGCTGCCCTACGAGGACAATCTGCGCGAGCGGCGGGTGGTCCTGCCGGACCGGGTCGACCCGGCGGGGACCGACGCGAGCTGGCCGGAGCAGTACGAGCGGCTGGCCGCCCGAATCCGGCACACGCTCGGCTCGGACGCCCTGCGGATCGACCACATCGGCTCGACCGCGTTGCCCGGCCTCGCCGCCCAGGACGTCATCGACGTGCAGGTGGCCGTGCGCAGCCTCGCCGACGCCGACGGGGCGCTGGTCGACCGGCTGGCGAACGCCGGGTTCCCCCGGGTGCCGGGGCACTGGTGGGACGACCCACGCCCGGCCGGCAGCGGTCGGTGGGAGAAGAGGTTGCACGGCAGCGCGGACCCGGCCCGCCCGGTTCGCCTGCACGTGCGGGTGGCCGATTCGCCGGGTTGGCGGTACGCGCTGCTGATGCGCGACCACCTGCGGGCCGACCCGGATCAGCGGGCCGCGTACCTGCTGCTCAAGAGGGACCTGGTCGACGCCGCACCGGACGCTGGCGATTCGGGCACGGCGCGCGACCCGTGGTTCGACGAGGAGTACCTGCGGGCGGAGCAGTGGGCCGAGCAGACCGGCTGGCGGCCCTGAGCGTTACCGCTCAGCGGGGCCGAGGTGTCGTGGGTCGAGGCTTGGCGGCCGGGCGAGGCACTGGAATCAGTCGGGGCACCACGGCGGGCTGGAGGTCCAGTTGGGCCCAGGCGTTGGCGTCGGTGTGCAGCTCCAGCCGGCGTAGCGACCCGTCGCGGTCGATCCAGTAACGCAGTCGGGCGTCGGCCGGACCCACCTCGACGACGTCCACGGTCCGTCCGGCGGTGACGTCCTCGCGTACCCGGAGGGCCGTTCCTGGTGGCCCGACCGACCCGGCGGCCACCGCGGCCTCGACCAGCACGTTCAGGTCGTCGCCGCCCGATCGCTGGGCCCGCCAGGGCCCGGCCGGGGGTGGCAGCGGTGGTCGGCCGGGCGCTTCCGCGGTGCCGCCGCCGGCGGCGGCCGCCGGCAGATCCGCCCGGGCCAGACCGGCGGTGTCGCGCCGCAGCAGGGTCCGGCGGTCCGGCACGCCCAGGTCGGCGACCGCGAGGTACGCGGTACCCGTGGTCCAGCTCACCCAGCCAGCGCCCCGCAGGTTCGTGTCTGTGCCGACGGGCGCGGTCAGCGTCATCGTCGCACCGCGCTGGGCCCGGAGCCGGGCCGGCAACCGGTCCAGTCGACGCCGCTCGGCGTCGGTCAGCGCGCGGGGCAGGCCGGGCCGGCCGCCGAGTGCGTCCACCGGACGCAGCGTCGGCCGGTCCGCCCGGTTGAGGATCATCGTGACCGGGCCGACGCCGGGCAACCGGGTCACCAGCTTGTGCAGTCGGGCGTCCTGATCGAGCCAGAACCGGGTCTGCCCGTTCGGGTCGGTGCTCGCCGGCACGGCGCTCGGCGTGGGTGCCACCGTGCTGCCGAATGCCGGGCTACGGCGTGGCGGTCCGGCCGGCAGCGACGCCTCAAGGACGTCCACCGGACCGGCCGCCACGGTGTCCTGAGCGATCCAACGCGCACCGCTGCCGGGCACCGCCTGGGTCTGGTCCGGGCGGTCGGCGGCGAGGCCGAGGAGCAGGTCGAGCACGGGTGCCAGGTTCGTCCCGGGTGCCAGTCGGTGCAGCCGCCAACGGTCCGCCGGAGGCAGCAGGGGCGGCGCGGCGGGGGTGGGCACTGCTGCCGGGTCGGGCCGGATGACCAGGACCGGGCCGACCCGCTGCACCAGCCCGCGTTCGGTGCCCGCGCCCGGCCCACCCACATCGAGGTAGAGCAGTGACCGCGACCAGTCCACCCAGCCCACCAGTTCGATCCGGGCGGCGTCGGCGCCGGCGGTGATGCGGACTCCGGCGCGCAGGTCCCGGAGGTTGGTGACCCGCACGGCGGCCAGCCGCTCGCCCTCGGCGAGGGTCAGCGGCCGGGTCGGCTCGGGCGGGTCGGGCGCCCAGCTCAACAACCCGAGCACCAGCGCCGTCGCGGACGTCGCGGCGGTCAGGGCGAGCAACAGCAGCAGGGTACGTCTGCGGCGGCTGACCGGGGCCGGGCCGGTGGCGTCCGCCGTGTCGGTGGGGGGTTCGGCAGTGGCCTCGCGGCGGGTGTTCGTCCCGGCTGTCCCGGGACCTCGCCCGGTGGCGGTTCGGCGCTGCGTGGGGCCCTGGCCGGTGGTGGTCCGGCTCTCCGTGGGCCCGTCGCCGGTGGTGGCCCGGATCTCCGTGGGCGCCTGGCCGCCGGTGGTCCGGTCCTTCTCGGGCCTGCGCCCACTGCCGGTTCGCTGAGCGGCGGTGGGCAGCCCTGGGCTGGTCGAGCGGGCGTTTGCAGGTCGGCTGGCCCTGGCTGCGGCGTCGGTCGGGCGGTCGGTGGCGGCTCGGCGGGCGCCGGTGGGCCGGCCGGTGGTGGAACCGACTCCGGTGTCCGTGCTCCGGGTGGTCTCTGAGGCGGTGCCGGAGCGGTGCCGCCCGCTGCCTGACCGCCCGACCTTGGGGGAGTTGGGCCGCTCGGCGGCGGTGACGTCCGGCCGGGGCGCGCCGCGGGGAGTGGTGTCGGGTGCCGGGGTCGGAGAGGTGTCCACGGAGATGAAACGGGCGGGGAGGCGTCGGGGTGACGAGCAGGGGCGCTCGCGGCGGCCGGTCTGCGCCTCGAGCGCGACCACACGGGTGCGCACGCCGGGCGAGCCGGGTGCTGCGACCGCAGTGCCGGGGGCGACCGGCCGTGATGTGACGGCCTGGCCACCTGCCCGGTCGGCCGCCGCGAGCGGCCTACATGAAGAGGGTAGTCCCGGTGACATGGGCCACACAATGGGAATATTGAAGCTGATCACGTACCTGGCGTGACGGCCGTTCCTGTCGGACCTCCGGCGTACCGTTGACGGTATGGCGCTCGACATTCCTCGGCTGGACAGCCGCTTCCAGGTCGTCAGTGACTTTCAGCCGGCCGGCGACCAACCGGCGGCCATCGACGATCTTGAGCGTCGGGTTCGGCGCGGCGACCGCAACACCGTGCTGCTCGGCGCGACCGGCACCGGCAAGAGCGCCACCACGGCGTGGCTGATCGAGCGACTGCAACGCCCCACCCTGGTGCTCGCCCCGAACAAGACGCTCTGTGCGCAGTTGGCCAAGGAGTTCAGCGAGCTGCTGCCGCACAACGCTGTCGAATACTTCGTCTCGTACTACGACTACTACCAGCCTGAGGCCTACATCCCGCAGACCGACACCTACATCGAGAAGGACTCCTCGATCAACGAGGAGGTCGAGCGGCTGCGGCACTCGGCGACAATGTCGCTGCTCACCCGGCGCGACGTGATCGTGGTGGCGACCGTCTCGGCGATCTACGGTCTGGGCACCCCGGAGGAATACCTCAACCGGGCGGTGAAGGTGCAGATCGGGCAGGAGCTCGACCGCGACCAGTTGCTGCGCCGGCTGGTCGACATCCAGTACACCCGCAACGACATGGCCTTCCAGCGGGGCACCTTCCGGGTCCGCGGCGACACACTGGAGATCATCCCGGCGTACGAGGAGCTGGCGGTCCGCATCGAGCTCTTCGGTGACGAGGTGGAGAAGCTCTACTACCTCAACCCGTTGACCGGTGACGTGGTCCGCGAGGTCGACCAGCTGGTGATCTTCCCGGCCACCCACTACGCGGCCGGTCCGGAGCGGATGGAGCGGGCGATCCGTGACATCGAGGTGGAGCTGGCCGAGCGCCTCGCCGAGCTGGAGCGCCAGGGCAAGCTGCTGGAGGCGCAGCGGCTGCGGATGCGCACCACCTACGACATCGAGATGATGCGGCAGGTGGGCTTCTGCTCCGGCATCGAGAACTACTCGATGCACATGGACGGGCGGCTGCCCGGCAGCCCGCCGCACGCCCTGCTCGACTACTTCCCCGACGACTTCCTCACGGTGGTCGACGAGTCGCACGTGACCATCCCGCAGATCGGCGGCATGTACGAGGGCGACGCGTCCCGCAAGCGGATGCTCATCGACCACGGCTTCCGGCTGCCCAGCGCGGCCGACAACCGGCCGCTGCGCTTCGACGAGTTCCTGGAGCGGGTCGGCCAGATGGTCTACCTGTCCGCGACCCCCGGCACCTGGGAGATGGAGCAGGCCCAGGGCGAGTTCGTCGAGCAGGTCATCCGGCCGACCGGTCTGGTCGACCCGCAGGTCGTGATCAAGCCGACCAAGGGTCAGATCGACGATCTGATGCACGAGATCAAGCTACGGACCGACCGCGACGAGCGGGTGCTGGTCACCACGCTGACCAAGAAGATGGCCGAGGACCTGTCCGACTATCTCCTGGAGAACGGCATCCGGGTGCGCTACCTGCACTCGGAGGTCGACACGTTGCGCCGGGTGGAGCTGCTGCGTGAGCTGCGCAAGGGCGACTACGACGTGCTGGTCGGCATCAACCTCCTCAGGGAGGGTCTGGACCTTCCCGAGGTGTCGCTGGTGGCGATCCTCGACGCCGACAAGGAGGGCTTCCTGCGCAGCGGCCGGTCGTTGATCCAGACCATCGGCCGGGCCGCCCGTAACGTGTCCGGTCAGGTGCACATGTACGCCGACAAGATCACTCCGTCGATGGCGGCGGCGATCGACGAGACCGACCGGCGTCGGGCCAAGCAGATCGCGCACAACGAGGCGCACGGGATCAGCCCGGAGCCGTTGCGTAAGAAGATCCACGACATCCTGGACGACATCTACCGCGAGGCGGAGGACACCGAGAACTCCCGCGTCGGGGGCGCGGTGCGACAGCTGTCCCGAGGCAAGGCGCCGGTCAAGGAGACCCGCAGCCGGAGCCGGTCCGCCACCACCACCCCGTCACGGGAGGGGATGGCCCGCGCCGACCTGGCCCAGCTCATCCAGGAGCTCAACGACCAGATGCTGGCCGCCGCCCGCGAGTTGCAGTTCGAGCTGGCGGCTCGGATCCGCGACGAGGTTTCCGACCTGAAGAAGGAGCTGCGCGGCATGGACGCCGCCGGCGTGAAGTGACAGCCATCCGGCCGGCCATCAGCGTTCCCCGGGGCGCGGCCGGCCGGATCGCGACCGTGCGAAGGGCGGGCGGGGTTGACTGCGGTGGCACCGGTCGACGAGTTCGTCCTCGGCCTGCCCGAGGTCAGCCTGCGTCCGTTCGTCGACAGGTACGTCGGCTACCGGCAACGGGCGGACATCCCGCTGGTGCGCCGCGAGTCGGCGGGCGTCTTCGTGGTGCTGATCCTTGGCTGGGGCGCTCCGCTGGACGTGACCGACCCGCGCAGCGCGCAGCGCGGCGTCACGATGGTCGACTCGTTCGTGGCCGGCACCTTCGACGGCTGGTGCACAACGCGCACTGTGGGTGTGGGGGAGGGCGTCGAGCTGCTGCTCGCCCCACTGACCGCCCGGCGGCTGCTCGGCCTGCCGCTGAGTGAGCTGACCAACCGGGCCGTCGACGTCGGGCAACTCCCGGGCCGTTGGCTGCATCGGCTGCGTGGCCGGCTCGCGGAGACGCCCGGCTGGCCGGAGCGGTTCGCCCTGCTCGACGGGGTCCTCGCGGCCCGGCTGGCGGCGTCCCCTCCGGTCGACGCCCGGCTCGACTGGGCGTGGCGGTGGCTCGTCTCCAGCGGTGGGCAGGGGAGTGTCGGTGTGTTGGCCGACGAGCTGGGCTGGAGCCGGCGACACCTCGCGTCCCGGTTCCGGCAGGAGGTTGGTCTGCCGCCCAAGATGGCCGCCCGGTTGCTGCGTTTCCAGCGGGCGTACGCGGTGCTCACCGACGTCGGACCGACCGCCGGGGCGCCGGCTTGCGCCGATCAGCGCGAGGTGGGCGCCGTCGACTGGGCCATGGTGGCGACGCGCTACGGCTACTACGACCAGTCCCACCTCATTCGGGACTTTCGCCAGTTCGCGGGGGCCACTCCGGCCGCCCTGCTCGCCGCCCGCGCTCCGGCCGGCTGACGCCACCCGGTCGGCAGGGGACGCGCCCAGGTCACATTCGTCCAATCCGGATCGGGGCCGCCGGCAGCAGAATCGGGTCATGCGAACCGTCTACCCGATCTTCCGTTACTCCGATCCCCGCGCCGCCATCGACTGGCTCTGCTCCGCCTTCGGCTTCCAGGTGCATTCGGTGCACGAGGCGTCGGACGGCACTGTCGCGCACGCCGAACTCGTCCTCGACACCGGCATGATCATGTTGGGTGGTCGGGCCGACGCGGCATCTCGACCGGCCGACGACGACTGGTCGGTCTACGTGGCGGTGCCGGACGTCGACGCCCACTGCGCCCGGGCACGCGCCGCCGGTGCCGAGATCACGCGCGAGCCGTTCGACACCGACTACGGTTCCCGTGACTACGCCGCCCGTGACCTGGCCGGCACCGTCTGGTCCTTCGGCACCTACCGGCCCTGAGCCAACCGCGCGGCACGCCGGGAGCCGTGCGGCACTGCCGGGCCGCACACCACCGCAGGGCGGCACAGCACCGCAGGGCGGCACAGCACCGCAGGGCGGCACAGCACCGCAGGGCCCTGCCGCACGCGGGACTCCAGGTGCGCGGGACTCCGGTGCACGGGACTGGACAACACGACTAGGCACGCCGCTTGACGTGCGGAAACGCCGGAAAATGGCCGGTCCGACCGCCGGACGGCACCATTTCCCCTGATTGCGGTGCGCGAGCGAGCTATTGCACTGGGTGATCGTCCTGCGTACTCTCCCTCGGTGGGGAGGCCGGGATGCCGCTGCCAACAAGTCCTGTCATTCGACGTGCACGTCTCGGCGCAGAGTTGCGCCAGTTACGCCGACGCGAGGCGCTGACCCTGGAGCAGGTCTGCGACCGGCTTGGCTGGGCCTCGACGTCGAAGTTGTCCCGCATCGAGCTGGGTCAGAGCCGCCCTGACCTCGCCGATGTGCTCGATCTGCTGGACATCTACAAGGTGCCCTCGCCCGCCCGGGACGCGCTGATCGTGATCGCCCGGGACGCGGCGACCAGCCGCGGCTGGTGGAAGACACTGGGCGAGATGAGCGAACGGCAGCGCACCTACGCCGAGTTGGAGGCGGGTGCCGCCGACATCGTCGAATACCAGCCGGCGATCGTGCCGGGGTTGCTCCAGACGCCCGCGTACGCGCGGGTGCTGGTCGCGGCCGGCGCCCAGCTCACGCCCGAGGTCGACGTGGAGGCCGAGGTGCGCGCCCGGGCGTTGCGGCAGGAGGTGTTGCGGCGGGCCTATCCGCCGCGCTACACGGCGGTGCTCGCCGAGGCCGTCTGTGACAGGGGCGACCTGCCGGACGAGGTCTGGCGTGAACAGTTGCGGCATCTGGTCGCCGTGACCGGGCTGTCCCATGTCACGGTGCGGCTGCTGCCCCGCGGGGCGGCCGGTGGTGGGCTGCATCCGCTGACCCCGTACTCCTGCTATGCCTTTCCCGACCCCGCGGACCCGCGGACGGTGATGTTGGAGGCGTTGACCACCGACGTGCGGTTGGCCACCGTGCTCGACGTCGACCGCTACCAGCGGATGACCGAGGCATTGCTGGCGGCCGCGCTGTCACCGGAGGAGACGGTCACCGTGCTGGCCCGCCGCGTCGGCGAGTAGAAGCCGCGCCGCGCGGCCACCGGGCCCGGCGCCCCCGAGCCCGTCGGGACCGGCGGCCGGCGCGTGCGCGTGCGCAGGGCACGATAACCGCGGGGTACGACAGCAGGCTCAGGCCTTCACGTCGAGGAAGTGCTCGACCACGGGCGGACCGGCGAAGTGTGGCCCGATCAACGCCCGCCACTGCTCGAACCGTTCGGTGGCCCGGAAGTTCTCCTCGTGCGCCTCGACCGAGTCCCATTCGACGAGCAGCACGAAGCGGGTCGGGGACTCGATGCCCCGGGTCATCCGCACGGATCGGCAGCCGGTTGCCCCGGCGAGAACCGGGTGACCCTCGGCGTACGCGGCGGCGAACGCGTCCTCGTGTCCGGGCAGTACGTCGATGAGCGCGACCTCAAGCACCATGTCGGACAGCCTCGCATGACGGGCCGCGTCGGCGGTGCCGCGGGGTCTGTTCCGGTGTCGACGGTGCCCGCCGCTGCATGTGCTGACTGACTGCGGGTCGCTCAGCGACCCGATAACCGCACCCGACCTGCACTAGCCTCCTAGGACACCACAGCGGGTGTGACGCGGCGGTCTGACGCGGGCGCTGCCCCCGGTATTCCCCGGCGAGGGGTGGTTGGCGCCACCGGGTGCCCGGGGTGTGATCACGGCGCGTGGTGGGCAACAATGGTCAACGAGGAGGGGAGTATTCCTTCGCGACGGAGTCGTCAGCACGGTCGATCGTCGGAACCACGGCGACCCGACCCGGCCCCGTAGGTCGCCGTTCCGTTCGCGGGCGGCGGCGGAAGAGACCTCCGACAGTCACCAGAGTGAGCGACAGCGGCACACCGGCCTCTCCGGGGGCGTACGGTGTGCCCGACGCCGCGTGTCTGCCGGAGGAATGAACGTTGGACGTGTCCGGATTGGTGTGGGCGGGAACGCTTGTCGCACTGACTGCGGTCCTGCTCGTCGACCTGTTGATCATCGGTCGGCGCCCGCACGAGCCGAGTGTGCGCGAGTCGAGCCTCTGGGTCGCCTTCTACGTCGGTCTCGCCCTGATCTTCGGCGTCGGTGTCTGGTTGACCTCGGGCGCCAGCTCCGCGGGGCAGTTCTACACCGGTTGGCTCACCGAATACAGCCTCTCGGTGGACAACCTCTTCGTCTTCGTGATCATCATGGCGCGCTTCGGGGTGCCCCGGCAGTACCAGCAGAAGGTCCTGCTCGTCGGCATCGTGCTGGCGCTGGTGATGCGGGGTGGGTTCATCGCCGCCGGTGCCGCGCTGATCTCGCAGTTCTCCTGGGTCTTCTACATCTTCGGCGCGTTCCTGATCTACACCGCGGTCAACCTGGCCCGGCAGGGTGAGCCGGACGAGGACGAGTTCTCCGAGAACCTGCTGATCCGGTGGAGCCGTAAGGCGCTGCCGATCTCCAAGGACTACGACGGCGCGAAGCTCACCACCCACTTGAACGGCAAGCGGTTGTTCACCCCGATGCTGATCGTGATGATCGCGATCGGCACCACCGACCTGATCTTCGCCCTGGACTCGATCCCGGCGATCTTCGGTATCACCCAGGAGCCGTACCTGGTCTTCACCGCGAACGTCTTCGCGCTGATGGGCCTCCGTCAGCTCTACTTCCTGCTCGGTGGCCTGCTCGACCGGTTGATCTACCTGAGCTACGGCCTGGCCGTCGTGCTCGGCTTCATCGGGGTCAAGCTGGTGCTGGAGGCGTTGGCCGACAACAACCTGCCATTCATCAACGGTGGAGAGCACGTCGGCTGGGCGCCGCACATCCCGATCTGGCTGTCGCTGCTGGTCATCCTCGGCACCCTGGGCATCGCCACCGCCGCCAGCCTGATCAAGTCCTCCCGGGACCGGCGCCGCGAGCTGGTCGACGCCCGACGCTGACGTGTCGCCGGCCGGGTGCGGGAAACGCGCCCGGCCGGTCAGACGCGGTGTGCGCCCACCAGCGTCGCCGTCCGGTCGGCCGGCAGGGGCTCCTCGATGACCCGCCGCCGCCGGTAGCAGGCGTGCAGCATCCGCCGCTCGCCACCGTTACCGGGCGGGGCGGTGACGATGCCGATGTGGTGGATCTTGCGGCCGGGTCGGGCGAAGAAGTAGAGATCACCGGGGCGTTCCGCCCCCAGTGCCAGCGGCGTGGTGGCGACGGCCTGGTCATCGGCGTCGCGGGGCAGCAGCACCCCGAACCGCCGCCAGGCCAGGTGCACCAGCCCGGAGCAGTCGATGCCGTGCGCGGAGAGACCGCCCCAGATGTAGGCCACGTCCAGCAGCCGCTGTGCCACCGCGAGCGCCTGCGCTGCGGCCGGCGCCTCGGCCGACGTGGCGACGAGGTGGTCGTCGGGCAACCAGAGTGGCGCGGCGTGACCGGGGACGTGCACCGGCCGCCAGTCGTCGCGCGCGGGGCCGGCCGGGACGAGGCGGGTGCCGACGACGACGCCGGGCAGCACCACCGGACCGTTCGGAGCGGCGTGCAGCCCGGTGACTGTGGAGTCGACCACCAGCGGCGGGTCGGTGCCGGTGTCGGTGGACGGGTCGACGGGGGTCAGTTGCTCGGTGGGAAGCCAGCCCGGGTAGCCGCGCGGGTCCAGCTTGGCGGCGGGCTGCTCGACGGCGACCACCCGGGCCCAGCCGTCCGGGCGCAGCTCGCTGACGAGGACCCGCTCGCCGAGCAGGAGCTGGCTCAGCACGCAGTCGCCGACCTGCTGGTCGGTGTCCAGGCCGGAAACCCAGGTCAGGATGTCGGCGCCGGCGGTCAGCGCCGGACGGTCGACCGGGCGGACCGCCTCGGGGGAGGTCCAGAGCGTCGCCACCGCGACCCGGACGACGGCCTCGCGGCCCGGTTGCAGCTTCACGTCAACCCCCAGATCGAGTCGGCTGTCCAGGGAACCCTATGAAAGAAACCAACGCTCATCAACCACGCGCCTGCACCTTTGCTTCAGCAAGGCCGGAGATGCCCAGGCCAGGCGCGTCGGGCAACACCACGGTCGCCCCCTCGTAGCGTATTCCGCCCTGCACCGGTGACCAGGCCAGCCACCAGGCGGCGTCCAGGTCGGGCACCGCGGTGGTGCCGTACGCGGCGACCAGGCTCGCCGCCGCACCGATGCCGACCTGGCTCTCCATCATGGAGCCGACCACCGTGCCGAGCCCGTGGGCGGTGGCAAGTTCGAGGAGGGTACGCGCCGGGTGCAGCCCACCGCACTTGGCCAGCTTGACGTTGACCAGGTCGGCGGCCCGACGACGGATCACCTCCACCAGGTCACGGACCCCGAAGACCGCCTCGTCGGCCAGGATCGGCACGGACACCCGGTCGCTCACCCAGGCCAGGCCGTCCAGGTCCCAGCGGGCCACCGGCTGCTCGACCAGCTCCACGTCGAGGCCGGCGTCCTCGATGCCCCGAATCACCCGGACCGCCTCCCGGGGCGTCCAGCCCTGGTTGGCGTCGAGCCGGATCCGCACCCCCGGGCCGACGGCCGCGCGAACGGCCCGGACCCGGTCCAGGTCGGTGCTCGCGTCGGTGCCGACCTTCAACTTCAGCACGCCGAAGCCGTCCGCCTGCCGCTGCCGCGCCGCCGCCGCCAGGTCCACCGCGTCGCCCGCCGCGAGCGTGACGTCCGTCGGCACCCGCAGCCTGGTGCCCCCGAGCAACCGCACCAGGGGTACGCCCAACCGCCGGGCGGCGAGGTCGTGCAGGGCGACGTCCACCGCGGCCTTCGCCGCCTCGTTGCCGACCACCGCGCGCTGCACCTCGGAGCATCGGGCCACCAGGTCGTCCGGGTCACGGCCGATCAGCTGGGGGCCGAGCAGTTCGCGTACGCACGCCCGTGCGCCGGCGACCGACGCGCCGGTGACCTGCCACACCTGGGGGGCCTCGCCGAAGCCGGAACGGCCGTCGGAGTCGACCAGTTCGACGACGAGGGTGTCCACTGTGGTGGTACGACGCAACGCGGTGACGAACGGGGTGTGTAAGGGGGCCGAAACCCGGTGGGTGCGTACCTCCGAGATCGTCATGTCAGGCACCCTATACGCAGGCGCACGTCGGGATGGGAGACCGGATGACCGGGCAGGGCTGGGAGCTGGTAGGTGCACCGAACGCACGCGATCTGGGTGGGCTCGTCGGTGCCGACGGGAGGCGGGTCCGGGCGGGGCAGTTGCTCCGCACTCCCGCGCTGGGGCGGCTGACCGACGAGGATCTGCCGGTGCTCGCGAAGCTGGGACCGGCGTGCGTGCTCGACCTGCGCGCCCCCGCGGAGATCGAGGTCGCCCCGGCGGATCGACTGGCCGGTGAGCCACGGGTGGTGTGCCTGCCGGTGCACGACCCGGAGCACCCGGTCTTCACGTACGTGTCGGCGGTGCTGCTCGGCCACGACCTGAACGCGTACGCGGAGCTGGCCCGGCAGGGCACGACGGGGGCGATGGCCGCCATCTACCGGTGGTTCGTGACCGGCGAGTCGGCTCGGGTCGGCTTCGCGGAGGCGGTGCGGCTGGCCGCCCAGCCGGAGAACCTGCCGATGGTCTACCACTGCTCCGCCGGCAAGGACCGCACCGGTTGGCTGACCGTCATCCTGTTGACGGCGCTCGGCGTGGACGAGGCGGCGATCCGCGCCGACTACCTACGCAACAACGAGCTGACCGACAGCCTGCGGGCGGTGATCATCGAGGCGATGCGACGACGGCAGCCGGAGCTGGACGTCGACGCGGTGCTGCCGGTGTTGGAGGTCCGCGCCGAGTACCTCGACGCCGGCTACGACGAGGTACGCCGCGTGCACGGCTCGTTCGACGCGTACCTGCGGGACGGGTTGGGATTGACCGACGAGACCCTCAGCGCGTTGCGGGCGCAACTGCTGGAGTGACCGGCGCGCCCGGGGGTGTGCCGACGCGGGCGGCCAGGCCGAGGACGATCAGCGCCTGGCCGGCGGCGTAGGTCGCCATGACCAGCACGGGTGCGCCGGGTGGTTGGGCCACCTCGGCCACCCCGGCGGCGATCAGCAGATCGGAGCCGAGGAACAGCGCTGCGCCGAGACCGACCCGCCAGCCCTTGGTGGTGGCGGTGGTGGCCATCGCGGCCAGCGCGAGCGCGTAGCCGGCCACCGGCACGGCGAGCCCGGCGTCGGTCAGTCCCGCCCACATCCACCACAGCGCGACGACGGTCAGCACCGCGTACGTCAGAGGGACCGCGAGCAGCGGCGCACGCCGCAGCGCGGTCGCGGCGCCGTGTCGGGTGAACGCCGCGATGTAGCAGAGGTGCGTGCCGAGGAAGCAGGCCATGCCGGCGATGAACCAACCGGTGTCGTCGCCGAGCAGGAACACGTCGCCGCCGGTGGAGAAGGCCAGCCCGACGAGCACCAGCCGGTCCGGGCGGGCGCCGCGCTCGGCGGCGGCCCGCCAGAGGTACGCGGCCAGCAGCGGCATCAGCAGCGGCTTGGTGAGTGCCTCGGCCACGCGGCCATCGGTGGCGTTGGCCAGCAGGTTCGCCGCCGTCACGACGAGGAAGGCGATGAGGATGGTGCGACTGCGGGGCATCGGCGGCTCCGGGGTGGGGGTGCGAGCAGCCTAGCCGCAACGGCGGGTCGTGGTCAGAGCTGGTGACGGGCGGCCCAGACCTGCGCGGAGATGTGTGCGAGCAGCCGGCAGGCGTCGTCCTCGACCTCGTCGTCGCCGCCGGCCAGGTCGGTGGTGGTGGTGGTGCAGACGGTGATCAGGTAGGGCGGGGCGTCGTCGGGCAGGACCAGGCCGGCACCGTGTCGGACCCCGCGTACCCAACCGCTCTTGTGCGCGATGCGGGTGCCCTCGGGCAGGCCGGCGGCCAGGTCCTCGCGGTGCTCCTGGGCGAGAAGGACGTCCAGCATGGCCGTGCAGCCGGCGGGCGAGGCGAGCGGGCCCGGGGTGTCGGCCCCGGTGGCCAGTGCGCCGAGCAGGGCGGCCAGGTCGGCGGCGGTGACCGTGTTGGTGATGCCGGCCTCGCGGGCGGCGAAGTCCTCGATGCCGCGGCCCGTGACGCTGGTGCGGGCGCCGGTGCCCGCCCACACCTCGGCCACCGCGGGCAGCCCGACGTGCCCGATGACCAGGTTGGTGGCCAGGTTGCTGGATCGCACGATCATCCGGTCGGCCAGCCAGCGCAGCGACGCCGTGCCACCCAGCCGGTCCCAGACCGCGTCGTCGTTGTCGTAGTGCTGGGCGCAGGAGAACCGGGGCGCGCCAGGCTGGGCGGAGTCGAACTCGTTGAGAACGGGGACCGGGGCGTCCAGGTCCAGCGTGCCGGCCTCGGCGGCGCGGTGCAGGGCGGCGAGCACCGCCACCTTCATGGTGCTCGCCGCGTAGTGGGCGGCGTCCGGGTGACGGGTCCAGGTTGGCGGCGCGTCGGGTCGGCCCACGTACGCCGAGACGGTGCCGGGCACCTTGTCCAGGTGGGCGTCGAGATCATCCCAGGTCATGCCGGTGACCGTAGCCGATCGACGGCAGCCGGTCGGGCTGGCCCGCGTACCCCTGGGGAAAACCGACGGGCGCGCCGGCCGCAAGCGGCCGACGCGCCCGGTGTCGGGTGCTGGTGGGGTCAGCCGGCGTGCTTGCGGCGGGCGGTGGCCCGGCCCCGCAGCTGCTGGTCGAGCACCACCTTGCGGATCCGGACCGTGGCCGGGGTGACCTCGACGCACTCGTCCTCGCGGCAGAACTCCAGTGCCTGCTCCAGCGAGAGCTTGCGCGGCGGGACCAGCTTCTCGGTCTCGTCGGAGGTCGACTGCCGCATGTTGGTGAGCTTCTTCTCCTTGGTGATGTTGACGTCCATGTCGTCGGAGCGGGAGTTCTCCCCGACGATCATGCCCTCGTACACCTCGGTGGTCGGGTCGACGAAGAGCTGACCGCGCTCCTGCAGGTTGGTCATCGCGAAGGCGGTGACCGCGCCGGCCCGGTCGGCGACCAGGGAGCCGTTGTTGCGGGTGCGCAGCTCGCCGAACCACGGCTCGTAGGACTCGAAGACGTGGTGCAGGATGCCGGTGCCCCGCGTGTCGGTGAGGAACTCGGTGCGGAAGCCGATCAGGCCGCGCGCCGGAACCAGCCACTCCATCCGGATCCAGCCGGTGCCGTGGTTGACCAGCTGCTCCATCCGGCCCTTACGGGTGGCGAGGAGCTGGGTGATCGCGCCCAGGTATTCCTCCGGGGCGTCGATGGTCAGCCGCTCGACCGGCTCGCAGGTCTTGCCGTCGATCTCCTTGGTGACCACCTGCGGCTTGCCGACGGTCAGCTCGTAGTTCTCCCGGCGCATCTGCTCGACCAGGATGGCCAGCGCCAGCTCACCGCGGCCCTGCACCTCCCAGGCGTCCGGCCGCTCGGTGGGCAGCACCCGCAGCGACACGTTGCCGATCAGCTCCTTGTCGAGCCGGTCCTTGACCATCCGGGCGGTGACCTTGGCGCCCTTGACCCGGCCGACCAGCGGCGAGGTGTTGGTGCCGATGGTCATCGAGATGGCCGGCTCGTCGACGGTGATCAGCGGCAGCGCGACCGGGTTCTCGAGGTCGGCGAGGGTCTCACCGATCATGATCTCCGGGATGCCGGCGACGGCGATGATGTCGCCCGGGCCGGCGGTCTCGGCCGACGTGCGCTCCAGGCCCTCGGTCATCAGCATCTCGGAGATGCGAACCCGCTGGGTGCTGCCGTCGGTGCGGCACCAGGTCACCGTCTGACCCTTGTTGATGGTGCCCTGGCGGACCCGGCACAGCGCCAGCCGGCCGAGGAACGGCGAGGCGTCGAGGTTGGTGACGTGCGCCTGCAGCGGCGCGCCCTCGTCGTACGAGGGCGGCGGGATGGTGTCGAGCAGGGTGCGGAACAGCGGCTCCAGGGAGGTGCTGTCGTCGGGCACCGAACCGTCGGCGGGCTGGGTCAGCGAGGCGATGCCGTCGCGGGCGCACGCGTAGACGATCGGGAAGTCGATCTGCTCCTCGTCGGCGTCCAGGTCGAGGAAGAGCTCGTAGGTGTCGTCCACGACCTCCTTGATCCGGGCGTCCGGCCGGTCCACCTTGTTGATCACCAGGATGATCGGCATCCGGGCCCGCAGCGCCTTGCGCAGCACGAAGCGGGTCTGCGGCAGCGGGCCCTCGCTGGCGTCGACGAGCAGCACCACACCGTCGACCATGGTGAGGCCGCGCTCCACCTCGCCACCGAAGTCGGCGTGGCCGGGGGTGTCGATGATGTTGATGGTGACCGGGTCGGAGCCGTCCGCGGGCAGGTAGCGCACACCGGTGTTCTTGGCCAGGATCGTGATGCCCTTTTCGCGCTCCAGGTCACCCGAGTCCATCACCCGCTCGGTGTTCTCGCCCCGGGCGCCGTACGCCCCGGCCTGCCGCAACATGGCGTCGACCAGGGTGGTCTTGCCGTGGTCGACGTGAGCGATGATGGCGACGTTGCGGAGGTCGGTGCGAAGCTGCATACCCTCTATCCTTCCGCCTGCGCTCGCGCAGGCTGCGTCGGGGTCACCCCCAGGTGCCCCTGATCTATGGTGAAACTGCTGTGCCGGTGGTTCCCCCGGCTGGCATGCTGGCTCCCGTGTCCCGGGGGCCTGAGTGCACGACCTGCTGACCTGGGTGCAGGGTCTGCCCACCCTGTGGATCTACCTGGTCGCCGCGCTGATCGTGGCGGGCGAGACCGCGGTGATCTTCGGCCTGCTCGTGCCGGGTGAGGCTACCCTGCTGCTCGTCGGCTTCCTCACCTACAACGGTACCTTGCGGCTCGCGCCGGCGTTGCTCGCGATGATCGCCGCGGCGGTCCTCGGTGACGGGCTGGCCTTCCGCGCCGGACGGCGCTACGGCCCCCGCCTGCGCGCCGGGCTGGGCCACCGGGTCGGGCCGCAGCGGTGGGGTCGGGCCGACGCCATGCTCGCCCGGCTGGGTGGTCGGGGCGTGTTCGCGGCCCGATGGGTGGCCTTCGCCCGCACGTTGGTGCCCCGGTTGGCCGGTGCGGCCGGCATGCCGTACCGGCGTTTCGCCCTGTGGAACCTGGCCGGGGTGGTGACCTGGGTGGGCGGCTCGATCCTGCTCGGTCACCTCGCCGGTGAGTCGTACGACACGGTCTCCCGACTGCTCGGCCGGGCCACCGGCGCGGCGCTGGTGCTGCTGGCCGGCCTGTTGGGTGTGGTGCTCGCCGGCCGGTGGCTGGGTCGCAATCCCGACCCGGTCCGCGCGCTGCTGTCCCGGGCGGGCGCGCTGCCCCCGGTGCGCTGGCTCACGGCCCGCTACGGGGTGCTGTTCTTCCTGGTGGCCATGCGGATCGGGCGGGGGTGGACGCTGCTGCTCAATCTGGCCGCCGGGCTCCTGCTGCTCTTCGTCGCCGGGCTCGCCATCGCGGGTCTGCTCGGCGTGGCGGTCCGCAACAGCGGGTTGGCCGCCCTGGACGGCGCCATCGCGGGCTGGTTCGCCTCCCGGCGCACCCCCGGCGCGGCCGACGCCACGATGGTCGTGGTGTCGGTGGTACGAGGGTCGGTGCTGATCGTGCTGGTGGCGTTGGTGGCCGCGGTGCTGGCGTGGCGTAACCGACCTTGGCGGGCGGACCTGCTCAGCGTCGTCGGCACGGTGGGCGCGTTCGTGCCGCTGGTGGTGCTGGCCGTGGTCGCCGAGCTGACCGGGTCGCACGGCAGCGCGCCGGGTGGCGGCGACTCGGCCCCGCTGCCGACCCAGAACGCCGTGGTCGCGGCGAGCCTGTGCACCCTGGCCTGGCTGGTGTCCCGCAGTTCCCGTTGGCCGGTGGCGGTGGCTGCCTGGACAGCCGCCGCCGCGGGGGTGCTCGGGATCAGCGGCGCACGGCTCTACCTCGGTCTGGACACGGCGAGCAGCACCGCCGCGGCGGTGCTGCTCGGGGTGCTCTGGACGGTGGTCTTCGTGGTGGCGTGGGCCACCCGGGACCGGGCGGTGGGGGATCTGGAGCAGCCGGTGGAACCTGCCCGGCCGCCGTCGCAGGGGCATCGCCGCCCAGTTGAACCTTGCTAGGGTGCGGCGAGGATCACATCGGGGGAGGCAAGGGCATGGTTCGACGGACGAGACGGTTGGGCACCGCGGTGCTCGCCGGGTTCCTGTTGGCGAGCACGCTGGTCGGCTGCGCCACCAAGGGGGAGAGCCCGCAGGACCTGGCCGCCCCGGTGGCGGTCACCGACGCGCCGACGGACGCCCCCGCCGACGAGCCCACCGGGGAGCCGAGCCCGTCGGTGAGCGCCCTGGAGTCGATGGGTGCCGCGCCGAGCCTCAGCGCGACGCCGACGCCGACGAAGAAGCCGACGAAGAAGCCGACCCGCACGGCGCCGAAGCCACTCGCCGTGGCGAAGCCGCCCACCGAGACGCAGGTCCCGCCGGCCCCGCCGAAGCCCGCACCGAGTTCGTGCAAGCCGACGTACAAGGGCACCCAGGCGACCCGGGCCGAGGCGAAGGCGGCGCTGACCGACGCGGCCGCGCGCACCTACTGGCCGACCTCCGCGCCGAAAATCAAGGTCCCGCTCACCCTGCTCAAGGCCACCGCCTGGCAGGAGAGCGGCTGGCAGTCCAACATCTACGCCTGCGACGGCGGTGTCGGGCTGATGCAGGTGATGCCGGGCACCGCGACCTGGATGAACCAGCGGTTCGAGAAGAGCTACGAGATCCACGACTACCGGGACAACGCCTACCTCGGCGCCACCTACCTGGCCTGGGCGACGAAGTACATCGGCGACATGTACTTCGAAGCCGACTACCGCCTCGATCCGGCCCTGTGCACCGCCGAGCTGAACTCCTGCCTGCTCAACGCGGTCATCGCCTCGTACAACTACGGGCACGGTGCGGTGGCGCAGGAGGGCAAGCCCCTGGCCATCCCCAACCCGTCGTACGTGCGCAACGTGCGGGCGCTGATGACCGAGTGCGTCTGCCTGGACTACTGACCTCGACGGGGGCCGTGACGGTGTCGCCACGGCCCCCTATCGGTCAGTCGCGGGCGGCGACCGGCTCCGGCGACGCCGGGATGTCCTCCGGGCGGTCGCGGGTGATCCGCCCGGGCCACCAGAAGCGCTCACCCAGCATGAACGCCAGCGCCGGCACCAGGACCGTGCGCACCAGCAGGGTGTCCAGCAGGACGCCGATGCAGACGATGATGCCGATCTGGGTCAGTGTGATCAGCGGCAGCACGCCGAGCACCGCGAAGACCGCGGCGAGCAGCACCCCGGCGCTGGTGATCACTCCGCCGGTGACCCGCAGGGCGGAGAGCATGCCGTCGCGGGTGCCCGCGCTGCGGGCGTCCTCCCGGGCCCGGGTGACCAGGAAGATGTTGTAGTCCACCCCCAGCGCCACCAGGAACACGAAGGCGAGCAGCAGCACGCCGCTGTCCAGGGCGGGGAAACCCAGCACGTGGTCGAAGAGCAGCCACGCCGCGCCGAGGCTCGCGAAGAACGACGCGATCACGGTGAGCACCAGCAGCAGCGGTGCGAGCAGGCCGCGCAGCAGCAGCACGAGCACGGCGCCGACCAGCAACAGGATGATCGGCAGGATCAGTCGCAGGTCGCGGTCGTTGGCCTCGTCGGAGTCGTACGTGGCGGCCACGGAGCCACCGACGATCGCCCCGGACGGCGCGTCGGCGCCGGCGGCGGCCGGGGGAGCGGAGTCGGGAACGGCGGCGACGGCCTCGCGCAGCGCCTCGATCGCGCGGTCCGAGGCGGTCGTGCCGGGCTCGGCTTCCAGGACCACGTCGACCTGGGCCACGGCGTCACCGGCGTCACCGGGGCGCGCCGAGGCCACACCGGGCACGGCGGTGGCGGCGTCGGTGACGGCCCGCACCGCCGCCGGGGTGGTGAGCACGGCCACCGGCTGGGTGCTGCCGGCGGGGAAGGCCCTCGCGAGGGTCTGCGCCCCGGTCACCGCCTCGGGCTCGGCCCGGAACTGCTCGGTCTCGGACAGGCCGGTGCGGATCCCGAGCCCACCCAGCGCCAGACCGCCGAGCAGCAGGGTGGCCAGCACCGCGACCACCACCGGGCGGCGTTCCACGGCGGCGCCGAGCCGGCCCCAGAGCCGTCCCTCACGGACCGGGCCACCGACACGGGGCACGAACGGCCAGAACAGACCCCGACCGAAGAGCACCAGGACGGCGGGGAGCACGAACAGGGCCGAGAGCATGGCGAAGACCACACCGGTGGCGCAGGCCACCGCCAGCGCCCGGTTGGTCTCCTGCTCGCTGAGCAGCAGGGTGAGGACACCGAGGATCACGGTGCCGCCGCTGGCGAGGATGGGCTCGGCGGTGCGGCGCAGCGCGGCGCGCATCGCCGCGAACCGGTCCTCCTCGCGCCGCAGCTCCTCCCGGTAGCGGGCGATGAGCAGCAGGGCGTAGTCGGTGGCGGCGCCGAAGACCAGCACACTGGCGATGCCGGTGACCTGGCCCTGCTGGAGGTTGATGCCGACGGCCGGGACGATGGTGTCCACCGCGCGCAGGGTGAGCTGCTCGGTCGCCGCGACCACGGCCAGCGGCACGATCCACAGGAACGGGCTGCGATAGGTGATCAGCAGCAGCAGCGCCACGACGGCCGCGGTTACCGCGAGCAGGGTGATGTCGGCGCCGTCGAACACCGAGGAGAGGTCGGCGGTGAAGGCGGGGGAGCCGGTCACCTCGGCGGTCAGCCCGGGCAGGTCCGCCAGGGCGGTGCGCAGCTGGGTCACCGTCTCGGTGACGGCCTCCTGCCCGCCGGCGGTGTCGATCGGGATGGCGATGAGGGCCACCGTGCCGTCCGGGGAGACCTGTGCGGGGCTGATCTGCCCGCCCACCGCGAAGCGGCGCAGATCGCCGGCGCGGGCGTCGACGCTGGCCCGGTCGGCGTCGCTCAGCGCGCCCCGGTCGCCTCGGCTGACCACCACGATCGCCGGTTGCACCTCGCTGGACGGCAGCTGGTCCTGTAGGCGCTGCACCTGGGTCGACTGCCACTCCACCGACAGGCCGGTGGCGGAGACCGGTGCCGGGTTGTCCGGCTGGGGTGTTCCGAAGACGGCCGCGGCGACGACGATCGCCGCGGCCACGGTGAGCCAGGCGGCCAGCCGGCCGCGGGCGACTCTGGTGAACACAGACATCAGGTGACCTCAGGGTCCTTCGAAAGCCGAGTATCTTGACTTTCGAGATTATCGACCGCTGTTCTATGCTGCAACCCGAGAGACCGACGACAGGGAGAAGCGGCGCGAGGTGGCGACTCACGGCATGTACCGACGGCGCGACACGCGCCGCGAGCAGCTGGCCGCGGAGATCACCAACAACCTCCGGCGGTACGCGGCCGACGCCCAACAGGTCGGCCACGCCTTCGCCAACCTGCACGGCCTCAACCCGACCGACCTACAGGCCTTGATCGCTGTGATGGACGCCGAGCTGCTCGGGGACCCGATCACCCCCGGCCGTCTCGGTGAGCGACTCAACCTCTCCTCCGGCTCGGTCACCGCCCTGATCGACCGACTTGAGCGGGCCGGCCACATCCGCCGCGACCGCGACACCGTCGACCGGCGCAAGGTGCTGCTGCACTACGCCGACCAGGGCGCCGCCCTGGCCATGCAGTTCTTCCGGCCGCTGGGTGCCCGCACCGACGCGGTGATGGCCCGCTTCAGCGAGGACGAGCTGGAGATCGTGCAGCGGTTCGTGGCGGAGATGAGCGAGTCTCTGCGGGGCCACCGCGACTCGGTCCGCGCCGCCCGGCCCGAGTCGCCCCGCCGCCCGACGGCCTGACCGGTGCCGGACCGGCTCGCCGCCCGCCTCGCCGCCGCAGCGCTGCGGCTGCCACCGATCCGGCCCGGTTCGGTGCGGGTCACCCGCGACATCCCGGTCCGGACCCGCGACGGCGTGGTGCTGCGCACCGACCACTACGCCCCGGCAGTCCGGGATGCGCCGACCGTGCTGATCCGCACCCCGTACGGGCGGGGCGGCCCACTGCGGCTGCTCGGCCGGCTGCTCGCCGCGCGGGGCCGGCACGCGGTGATCCAGTCCTGCCGGGGCACCGACGGCTCCGGTGGGACCTTCGCCCCGCTCGTGCACGAGCGCGACGACGGGTTGGACACCCTTGACTGGCTGCGCCGCCAGCCCTGGTGGGTCGGCCGGCTCGGCATGTTCGGGGTCAGCTACCAGGGCTTCGCGCAGTGGGCGCTGGCCGCCGACGCTGGCGAGGAGCTGCGCGCGATGGTCGCGGTGGTGACCGCCTCGGCCACCCGCGACTCGACGTACGCGGGGGAGTCCTTCGCCCTGGACACCGTGCTGACCTGGGCGGAGCTGCTGCACGCGCAGACCGTGCCGTGGCTGGCCCGGCAGTGGGAGCTCAAGCGCGGGCAGCCCCGGCTGGCTGCCGCGCTGCGGCACCTGCCGCTCGTGGACGCCGACCGGGTCGCCACCGGCGTGACCATCCCCTTCTTCCAGGAGTGGCTGCGTCACCACAGCCCGGACGCCGTCTACTGGCGGACCAGGGTCTTCGCCGACCGGGTGGCCCGGGTGCGCGCGCCGGTGGTCATGGTCACCGGTTGGCACGACATCTTCCTGCCCGCCCAGCTCGACGACCACGCCACCCTGCGCGCCGCCGGCGCCCAGCCGCGACTGGTGATCGGCCCCTGGACGCACGGCAGCCCCGGCCTGTTCGTGGCCGCCCTGAGCGAGGGGCTGGCCTGGCTCGACGAGCACCTCACGGCCACGCCACCGGCGGACGAACACCCGCTCCGGAAACCCCCGGTACGGCTGCACGTGAGCGGTCCCGGCGGCGGCTGGCGGGACCTGCCGGCCTGGCCACCACCGGCGGTCGAGACCCCCTGGCACCTGCATCCGGATGGTGAGCTGGCGGTGCGCCCGCCGGTGACCTCGCCGCCCGACGAGTTCCGCTACGACCCGGCCGACCCCACCCCGTCGCTGGGCGGGCCACTGCTCGTCGCCCAGCGGGCCGGCCCGGTGGACAACCGGCCCGTCGAGGCCCGCCCCGACGTGCTGACCTACACCAGTGCCCCGCTGACCGGGCCGGTCGAGGTGATCGGCCCGGTACGCGCCGAGATCCACGTCCGCAGTGAACTGCCCTACCTGGACGTCTTCGTGCGACTGTGCGACGTGGACCGCCGGGGCCGCTCGTGGAACGTGTGCGACGGTCTGGTGCGGGTGACGCCCGACCGCTTCCCGGCCGACCCCTGCGGGGCGCTGCGGGTCCCGGTACCGCTCTGGCCGACCGCGTACCGGTTCGCCGCCGGGCACCGGCTGCGGGTGCAGGTCAGCGGTGGAGCCCATCCGCGCTGGGCGCGCAACCCCGGCACCGGGGAACCCCTCGGCACGGCGGTTACGCTGCGTGCCGGCTGGCGGCAGGTTCTGCATGACCCGACTCACCCCTCAGCGGTGCTGTTGCCGATCGTCCACTCTGCCCCGGTGCAACCTCCAATCTGAACAGAGCCCCTCTGAGCTGGGCATTTACCGGAAACACGGGCTATGGTTGTGTCAACGCCCGGCGCCGTGCATCAGCAGACCGGGCTCGTCCAAAGCCCAGCACCGCGTACGCGGTGTGACGTCGTGCCCGGTCCCCGCCCCATCTGAGAGGGGGACCCCATGACCCGGGCCCCGGCTAATCTGTTGGCCCTTCGAAGCCTGCTCCTCACTCACCTCGACAACGCCCCCGGCCCGGACGACCTGGATCCGGCGGAGGTCGGCATCGTCGGCGACCCGGCCCACCGCGGCGGTTACCACTGCGGATCCGACCGGGTGGTCAAGAACGACTACTCGGTGGTCGAGTCATCCCGGGACCGGGCCGGACTGACCCTCGACGCGGCGGCGTTGGACGTCGGTCAGTTCGAGGTCCGCTCCGGTGGCCGTACGCACACCCTGGCCAGCTTCTCGGCCTGGTGCGTGGCCCAGTGCGCCGCGAACGCCGCCGACACCCGGGACATCCGCGAGATCATCTACAGCCTCGACGGCAGCACGGTGAAGCGGTGGGACCGCCTCGGCAAACGCAGCAGCGGCGACAGCTCGCACCGCTGGCACACCCACTTCAGCTTCTTTCGTGACGCCATCAAGGCGGGCCGCGACCAGCGGCCATTGTTTCGCCGCTACCTCACCACCATCGGCCTAATCGCCACACCACCGTTGACGGAGGAGACTGAGATGGAACTCACCGACAAGATCCAGCGCGACACCGGCCGCCCGCAGCGCACCGTCGACGACGTTCTGGCCGACCTGTCGAACCTGCGGAACTGGCTCGTGTCGGCGCCCGGCTCGCCCGGTGTGGTCGGTGCCCCGGCGCCAGGCTCGCCCATCGCGGTCATCGCCGCGGCGGCTGACCGGCCGGCCGGGGATCGGGACGAGCAGGCAATCATCGCCGGCGTGCTGGCCGGGCTGACGCCGGAGAAGATCGCCGCCGCGATCCCGCCCGCCATGGCCAAGCAGGTCGCCGACGAGTTGGCCCGCCGGCTCGTCGCCTGAGCGAGGGGCGGCCCGCCCCCACCGGGCCGCCCCCCAGCGTTCCACTCCGCAACAACTGTTGGGCAATAAGCATTGCGCAACAGCTGTTGCGGATGGCATCGTGGCGGTATGGAGACACCCGCCGTACGCCAGATCACCGACTCGCGGGTGCTGGCCGCCATGGCCCACCCGCTGCGACGCCGCCTGATGGACGTGCTCAAGGTGCACGGGCCCTCGACCGTCGGACTGCTCGCCGAACGCACCGACCAGGCGCCGGCGAACGTCAGCCACCACCTCAAGGTCCTCGCCGCCGCGGACCTGGTCACCGAGGCCCCCGAGCTGGCCCGCGACCGGCGCGAACGGTGGTGGCGGCTGGTCACCCGCGGGCTGCGCTGGTCCAACACCGACTTCGACGCCGACCCGGCCGCCCGGGCGGTCGCCGACGCGGCCACCTCGCTCAACCTCGACCGGCACGTCGCACTGGCCCGCGCATGGCACGCCGCCGACGAGGCCGAGCAGGCATCCTGGCACGACGCCGCGTTCTCCACGGACCACTGGCTGCGCCTCACGCCTGAGGAACTGGCCGAGCTGAGCCGCGAGATGATCGGCGTCCTCTCGCGCTGGGCCAACCGGGACCTGCCCGACGACGACGCCGAGCGCCGACCGGTCTTCGTGTTCGTCCACGGCGTGCCGGCGCGACCGTGACCGCCGCCACCCGCAGCGACCCGACCCCCGTGCGCCAGGCCGGCGGGCTGCTGCGGCACCGCGACTTCCGGCTGCTCTGGACCGGCCAGACGGTCAGCAGCATCGGCAGCAACGTCACCACTGTCGCGCTTCCGCTGGTCGCGGTCGCCGTCCTGGACGCCGGCACCTTCCAGGTGGCGGTGCTCACCGCCGCGGCCTGGCTGCCCTGGCTGCTGATCGGCCTGCCGGCCGGCGCGTGGGTGGACCGGCTGCCCCGCCGACCCGTGATGGTGGCGTGCGACCTGTTCCGCGCGCTGCTCTTCCTCAGCGTGCCGCTCGCCGCCGCACTCGACCGGCTCACCGTCTGGCACCTGCTCCTGGTGGCGCTCAGCGCCGGCGTCGCCCGGGTCTTCTTCGAAACAGCCGACCAGGTGTACCTGCCGGTGCTGCTGCGACCCGAGCAACTGCCGGAGGGCAACGCGAAGCTGCACGCCGCCCAGACCGCGAGCTATGTCGTCGGCCCCGGCGTCGCCGGTCTGATCGCCCAGGTCATCGGTGCGGTCACCGCTCTGCTGCTGGACGCGATCAGCTTCCTGGTTTCCGCGGTGTGCCTGCTGCGGATCCGCACCGTCGAACCGCGCGTTCGCCGAGTGGACCAGTCCCGGTCACTGCGCCGCGACATCGCCGAGGGGCTGCGCTTCGTCGCCCGAGACCCGTACCTGCGGGTGCTGACGGTCTTCGGCGCGGCCAGCAACATCGGGCTGACCGGCTACCAGGCCGTCCTGGTGGTCTTCCTGGTCCGTGAGTTGCGTCTCGAACCGGGCCTGGTGGGCGTCCTGATCGCCGTGATGAGCGCCGGAGGGATCATCGGGGCGTTGCTCGCCACCACGCTGGGCCGGCGCTGCGGCACCGCGCGGGCGCTGCTGATCGGGGCGGCGTTCACCGGCCCGCCGGCTCTGCTCATCCCGCTCGCCGCACCCGGCATCGGGCTGGCCTGGCCAGCCCTCGGAGGTCTGCTGATCGGCCTCGGCGTGGCCATCGGCAACGTCGTCAAGGGTGCCTTCCGGCAGACCTACACGCCGCACCACCTGCTGGGCAGGGTGACGGTGAGCATGCATCTGCTCAACTACGGAACGATCCCGCTGGCGGCCCTGCTGGCCGGTGCGATCGGCGCGCGCTACGGCGTCGCGACAGCAATATTCGTGATGACCGCCTGGTTGGCGCTCACCCCGTTGATTCTGTTGATCGGGCCAATCCGGAGGCGGCGGGACCTGCCCGCCGCCCCGGCGGCGTCTTGAGTGCGCTGCGACGGCGGCCGGAGACCGGCCGCCGTCACCGGCACGGAGCTACATCGGGCGGACGTTGTCCGCCTGCGGACCCTTCTGCCCCTGGGTCACCTCGAACTCGACCTTCTGGCCCTCGTTGAGCTCCCGGTAGCCGCTCGAAGCGATCGCGGAGTAGTGGACGAACACGTCCGGCCCTCCGCCATCCTGCTCGATGAAGCCAAAGCCCTTTTCCGAGTTGAACCACTTAACCGTGCCGGTTGCCATGCATCTCTCCCTGTTCAAAGCGGCTGACCCTCGGCCTCTGGCCGATGATCGCCCGTACCTGTTCGACAGTAACGGGCAAAACCCCGATCCGCTGGCCGAAGTGCCGTAGGTCTTTGTGTGAAGTCGGGTGAACTCTGCGCGGCGGCATGTGAAACCCGCCCCGAACACCCGCCGCTGGGGCATGCTTGCGCCGATGACAGGTGCCGCAGCCGACGCGCTGACCGAGCTGGAACGCGAAATCGACGCGCCCGGCGCCGGCCTGGACCGGCTCCGGTTGGTCCCCACCCCGTTCGTGCCCGAGGTGCGGTTGCATCTGGCCGAGGACGCGATCGTCTGGTGGGCCCGAATGGAAGCCGCCGCGGGCCACGCCCTGCCCGCGCCGTACTGGGCGTCCGCCTGGGCTGGAGGCCAGGCGCTGGCCCGTCACCTCCTGGACCACCCTGAGCTGGCCGCCGGCCGCCGGGTGCTCGACCTCGCCGCCGGGTCGGGACTGGTCGCCATCGCCGCCGCGCTGGCCGGCGCAACGCAGGTGACCGCCAACGACATCGACCCGTACGCCGTCGCCGCTGTCACGCTCAACGCGCGCGTCAACCGGGTCGCCGTCGACGCCGTCGGGGACGACCTGCTCGACAGCGCCGACCCGGAAGCCGACCTGGTGGTCGCCGGCGACGTCTTCTACGACCGCGAGATGGCCGACCGGATGCTGCCGTTCCTCCAGAGAGCCGCCGCCGCGGGTGCCGACGTGCTGGTCGGAGACCCGGGTCGGGGCCACCTGCCGACGGACCGCCTGACCGTGCTGGCCGACTATCCGGTGCCCACCACCGAACCGTCGGTCGACTCGTCGCTACGCCGGGTGCAGGTGCTGCGACCCGCCTGAGTGCGGACGCCGGCTCAGGGGCGACCCCGAGACCGATACCAGGGGTGCCTGGGGGCTGTAACCGGATGTCCGAAGTGGTGCCGCGGCCATAGCGTACGAGGCATGACGCAATGGCTGGCACAGATCGGTGAACTGCCCGTTCTGCTGCTGATGGGTGCGCTCGGGCTCGTCATGCTCTTCGACGCCGTACCCCTGCTGGGTGTCCTGATCCCCGGCGACGTGGCGATCCTGGCCGCCGTCGGGGTGGGACGCCCGACCACCGGGCTGGCCACGTTCGCCGCGGTCCTGGTCGGCTGCCTGGCCGGCTGGTCGCTGAGCTTCCTCGTCGGCCGCCGCTACGCCGAGCAACTGCGGCACAGCCGGATCGGCGGCTGGATCGGCGAGGCGCGCTGGACGGCAGCGGAGGGCATCCTGCGTCGCGGTGGCGGTCGGATGATGGTCGTCGCGCCGTTCCTGCCCGTGTTCAACGCGCTGCTTCCGCTGGCCGCCGGTGGGCTGCGCATGTCGTACGGTCGATTCCTCGGTTGCGCCGCGATCGGCGCGACCGCCTGGGCCGGTCTCTACCTCGCGCTGGGCACCGCGTCGCGGTCGCTGGCCGGGCTGCTCCCGGGGGACCCCAGCCCGCTGCTGGTCACCATGGGGGTCGGGGTGGTGTTGGCTTCCGTCGTGCTGCTGGGGGCGCGGCGGCGGTTGTTCGCTGTGACTGGTTGAGCTTTCCAAGGTTGCGGTGTGGGGGCGGGGCCTGCCGTGCCCGGCTCCGGGCGGTCAGGCTTGATCCCTGCGCCGGGCACGGCAGGCCCCGCCCCCGTTGTGGCTTCGGCTCGTGCGTTCGTGCCTTGCCCGCCGGGGGTTGAATGATCTTGGCGGTTCCTGGGCGACGTTGGGTCTTCTGTTTTTCGGGTTACCAGCCTCTTGCTTTCCACTGGGGGAGGGCTGGGCGTTCGGCTCCCAGGGTGCTGTCGCTGCCATGGCCGGGGTAGAACCACGTGTCGTCCGGCAGTTGGTCGAACAGCTTGTGCTCGACGTCGTCGATCAGCGCGGCGAAGCGCTCCGGGTCCTTGTCGGTGTTGCCCACGCCACCTGGGAAAAGGCTGTCCCCGGTGAAGAGGTGCGGGGTGCCGGCCGGGTCGCGGTAGAGCAACGCGATCGACCCCGGGGTGTGCCCCTTGATGTGGATGACCTCCAGCGCGCAGTCACCCACCGCCACGGTGTCGCCCTCGGCCAGACTCTCCGCCTCGATCGGCAGCCCGGCGGCGTCGTCGGCGTGCACCAGCGCCCGGGCGCCGGTCTTGGCGACCACCTCCTCCAGCGCCACCCAGTGATCCATGTGCTGGTGGGTCGTCACCACGGCGGTGAGGCCACCGTCGCCGATCAGCTCCAGCAGCCGGGGCGCCTCGTTGGCGGCGTCGATCAGCACCTGGTCACCGGTGCCCGTGCAGCGCAGCAGGTAGGCGTTGTTGTCCATCGGGCCCACGGACAACTTGCTGATGGTGAGCCCGTCCAGCTCCCGTACCGCCGGCGCTCCGCCGTGCGTGACGTCTCCGCTGTATGTCATGACGTTTCTAGATCCATTCCGGTGGAGTAGGTAGGGGACCGTCGGGCGTGACGGAGAGCGGTTCGCCGTCGGCGCGGCCGATCAGCCAGGCGGCGAGGTCGAAAACAGGACCGGTGACGATCGGGGCGCCGTCCCGGTCGCCGAGCACCACGTCGTGCTCGCTCCCGTCCAGGCGGAGCACCATCGACGGCGGTGTCGGCCCGGTGGCGTGATGGCTCGCAGCCTCGCGCAGCAGTCGGTGTGCGAACGTCTCCGACCAGTCGGCGGGTCGGTAGTCGGCGGCCAGGTCGAGGTGGTGCACCTCGATCTCCCGCAGCCGGCCCCAGACGAGCAGCGCGGCCGGCCACGGGCCCTTACGCGCCTGCACCGTCGCCGCCCACGCCTCGGCGGGCATCGCCTCGACCGCCTCGGCGAACAGGTCGGCGGTGCGGCGAAGGTCGTCCAGGTGCTCGGCGGGCGGGCGGCCCGAGCCGGCGTCGATGTCCGCGGTGCGGGCCGCCAACGACGAGTACATCGGCAGCGCCTGCCCGGTGCGGGCCGCGGTGAGCAGGTTGACGAAACCATCGGCGTTGCGGGCCACGTGCGCCAGCACATGGCCGCGCGTCCAGCCCGGGAGCAGCGACGGGGCCGCCAGGTCCGCGGCGTCGAAAGAAGCGGCGGTACGCAGAAGTCGGCTGGTGGCCGCGTCCACCTCGCCCATCAGCAGCAGCGGGTCCGTGGTCACCCGTCGACCCTAGCGGTCCGCCGTCAAGACGTCGCCGGGGAAATCGCTTTCGGCGCGTCGGCGCGCGACCTACCGTCAGCGGCAGACGCGGCACCGGGACATCGGACGGAGGTGGTTGATCATGCCGGACGTGGCACGCGTGTTCCGCCATCACCAGCTTCGACACCGATGAGGATGCCATGACGATCGATCTGACCGCCCTCGGCTGGGACGCCGAGCGGGCGGCGTACGCCGAACGACGCGGCGAGCACCACCCGGGTCGGGTGGCCCGGGTGGACCGGGGTGTCTGCACGGTGCTCACCGCGACCGGCCCGGTCCGGGCCAGCCTGGGCGGGGCGGTGCTCGCCGCCGCCGCCCGAGACCCGTCCGCGCTGCCCTGCGCCGGGGACTGGGTCCTGCTCAACCACTGGCCGGACCGCCGCGTCACAGTGGAGGCCGTGCTGCCCCGCCGGGGCGCGCTGATCCGGCGTACCGCCGGCAAGGACGCCAGCGGCCAGGTGCTGGCCGCCAACCTCGACGCGGCCGCCGTGGTGGAGCCGGTGCACCCCGAGCCGGACGTGGGCCGGATCGAACGGTTGCTCGCCCTGGCCCACGAGTCCGGCGCCCGACCGCTGGTGGTGTTGACGAAGGCCGACCTCGCGGCCGACCCGGCCGCGCTGGCCCGCCAACTGGCCGCGATCGCGCCCGGGGTGCCGGTGCTGCCGGTCAGCGCCGAGCGTGGCACCGGGCTGGACCCGCTGCGCGCCGAGGTGACGTCCGGCCGCACGCTCGGCCTGCTCGGGCCCTCCGGTGCCGGCAAGTCCAGCCTGGTCAACGCCCTCGCCGGCACCGTGGTGATGCCGACACAGGCGATCCGCCGGGTCGACGGCAAGGGTCGGCACACCACCACCTGGCGGGCCCTCGTACCGATCCCCGGCGGGGGCGCGGTGATCGACACCCCCGGTGTGCGGGCGGTCGGCCTGCTGGACGGCGCGGCCGGGCTCGACCGGGCGTTCGCCGACATCGCCGGGCTGGCCGAGGGCTGCCGGTATGCCGACTGCGGGCACGACGGCGAGCCCGCCTGCGCGGTCCGCGACGCGCTGCACACCGGGGAGCTCTCCACCCGTCGGTGGGAGAGCTGGCGGAGGCTCCAGGGCGAGGTCGCCCACGAGAGCCGACGGCGGGAGGCGCGGGTGGCGGCGGAGCGGCGCGGCGGATGGCGGTCGGCTCGACGTCGGACGGCCCGGCCGCCGTCGCCCGGGGGCTACTGACCAGCGGCCGGCGTTCTGCGCGGTCGAGGCTTGTGGCTCCGGGCGGTCGAGGCTTGTGGCTCTGCGCTGGCGGACCTTCCACCCGGCGCGATCGTGGGCCTTGACGCGGTGCGGCCGACCGGGCTGAGCTGGGGGAATGTGCGGGCGGGGGAAAGTGTCATACCTCGGGGCTAGAGTTGCCGAGGCGTGTTTTCCGCGCCCGCACGACCGCTCACAATCACCCAGAGCGGGACAGATCCTTCGCTTCGTCTTCTCCCGGGAGTACACGCACTGTGGCCGACCGACTGATCATCCGTGGCGCGCGCGAGCACAACCTGCGTGACGTCAGTCTCGACCTGCCCCGGGACGCACTCATCGTGTTCACCGGGCTGTCCGGGTCGGGCAAGTCGAGCCTGGCCTTCGACACGATCTTCGCCGAGGGGCAGCGCCGCTACGTCGAGTCGCTCTCGTCGTACGCCCGGCAGTTCCTCGGCCAGATGGACAAGCCAGACGTCGACTTCATCGAGGGTCTCAGCCCCGCCGTCTCGATCGACCAGAAGTCGACCTCGCGCAACCCGCGCTCGACCGTCGGCACCATCACCGAGGTCTACGACTACCTACGGCTGCTCTACGCCCGCATCGGTGAGCCGCACTGCCCGGTCTGCGGTGAGCGGATCTCCCGGCAGAGCCCTCAGCAGATCGTCGACCGGGTCCTCGCGATGGCCGAGGGCACCAAGTTCATGGTGCTCGCGCCGGTCATCCGCGGCCGCAAGGGCGAGTACGTCGACCTCTTCGCCGAGCTGCAGGCCAAGGGCTACGCCCGGGCCCGCGTCGACGGCGTGGTGCACCCGCTGACCGAGCCGCCGAAGCTCAAGAAGCAGGAGAAGCACACCATCGAGGTGGTGATCGACCGGCTCACCGTCAAGCCCAGCGCCAAGCAGCGGCTGACCGACTCGGTCGAGGCCGCCCTGGGCCTGTCCAGTGGCCTGGTGCTGCTCGACTTCGTCGACCTCCCCGAGGACGACCCGGACCGGGAGCGCCGCTACTCCGAGCACCTGGCCTGCCCCAACGACCACCCGCTGGCCATCGAGGATCTCGAGCCCCGGGTCTTCTCCTTCAACGCCCCGTACGGCGCCTGCCCGGAGTGCACCGGCCTGGGCACCAAGAAGGAGGTCGACCCGGAGCTGCTGGTCCCCGACCCGGAGCGCAGCCTGCGCGAGGGCGCCATCCAGCCCTGGTCCACCGGGCACAACCTGGAATACTTCCTGCGCCTGCTGGAGGCTCTCGGCGAGGCCCAGCACTTCGACGTCGACACCCCGTGGCGGGCGTTGCCGGCGCGGGCGCAGAAGACGATCCTGCACGGCTCCGACGACCAGGTGCACGTGCGCTACCGCAACAAGTACGGCCGCGAGCGCTCCTACTACACCGGCTTCGAGGGCGTGGTGCAGTGGATCGAGCGCCGGCACTCCGACACGGAGTCCGAGTGGTCCCGCGACAAGTACGAGGGCTACATGCGCGACGTGCCGTGTGCGGCGTGCGGCGGCGCCCGGCTCAAGCCCGAGGTGCTCGCGGTCACCCTGGCCGGCAAGAGCATCGCCGAGGTCTGCAACCTGTCCGTGGGGGAGTGCGCCGACCTGCTCGCCGGCATCGAGCTGACCGACCGGCAGAAGATGATCGCCGAGCGGGTCCTCAAGGAGATCAACGCCCGGCTGCGGTTCCTGCTCGACGTCGGTCTGGACTACCTCTCCCTGGACCGGCCGGCCGGCACGCTCTCCGGCGGCGAGGCACAGCGCATCCGGCTGGCCACCCAGATCGGCTCCGGCCTGGTGGGCGTGCTCTACGTGCTCGACGAGCCGTCGATCGGGCTGCACCAGCGTGACAACCACCGCCTGATCGAGACCCTGATCCGGCTGCGCGGGCTGGGCAACACGCTGATCGTGGTGGAGCACGACGAGGACACCATCCGCACCGCCGACTGGATCGTCGACATCGGGCCCGGCGCCGGTGAGCACGGCGGCAAGATCGTGCACAGCGGCTCGGTGCCGGCGCTGCTGAAGAACAAGGAGTCGATCACCGGGGCATACCTGTCCGGGCGTCGCTCCATCCCGACGCCGTCCACGCGCCGCCCGCAGGATGCGGCACGGGAGCTGGTGGTGCACGGCGCGCGCGAGCACAACCTGCGCAACCTGACCGTCTCGTTCCCGCTGGGCCAGCTCATCGCGGTCACCGGGGTCAGTGGCTCGGGCAAGTCGACGCTGGTCAACGACATCCTGTACGCCGTGTTGGCCAACCAGATCAACGGCGCCCGACTGGTGCCCGGCAGGCACACCCGGGTCTCCGGTCTGGAGCACGTCGACAAGGTCGTCGGCGTGGACCAGTCGCCGATCGGCCGTACGCCGCGCTCCAACCCGGCCACCTACACCGGGGTCTGGGACCACGTCCGCAAGCTCTTCGCCGAGACCACCGAGGCGAAGGTTCGGGGGTACGGCCCGGGTCGGTTCTCCTTCAACGTCAAGGGTGGGCGCTGCGAGGCGTGCTCCGGTGACGGCACGATCAAGATCGAGATGAACTTCCTGCCCGACGTGTACGTGCCCTGCGAGGTCTGCAAGGGCGCCCGGTACAACCGGGAGACCCTGGAGGTGCACTACAAGGGCAAGACCGTCTCGGACGTGCTGGAGATGCCGATCGAGGAGGCCGCCGAGTTCTTCTCCGCCATCCCGGCCATCCACCGGCACCTCAAGACCCTGGTCGACGTCGGCCTGGGCTACGTACGCCTCGGTCAGCCCGCGCCCACCCTCTCCGGCGGTGAGGCGCAGCGGGTCAAGCTCGCGTCCGAGCTGCAGAAGCGCTCCACCGGGCGGACGGTCTACGTGCTCGACGAGCCGACCACCGGTCTGCACTTCGAGGACATCCGCAAGCTGCTGATGGTGCTGGAGGGTCTGGTCGACAAGGGCAACACGGTGATCACCATCGAGCACAACCTCGACGTGATCAAGACGGCCGACTGGCTGATCGACATGGGTCCGGAGGGCGGCCACCGGGGCGGCACCGTGCTCGCCACCGGCACCCCCGAGGAGGTCGCCGAGGTGGCCGAGAGCCACACCGGCGAGTTCCTGCGCCAGGTGCTCAAGCTCGACGGCAAGGCCAAGGGCGCGGCCGCCGCCACGACGCGGGCGGCCAAGGCCAACGGTGTGACCAAGGCGCGGACCAGCCGCAAGGTGGCGGCCAGCGCCCGCTGACCTCGAGTTCCCGAGGCAGGTCCGGCTGGGTTTGGTGTGGCGGTTGCGGGGCGGGTCCGATCGGGTTCGTGCGCGTCCATCGCGGCGCGGGCGAGCCGGTCCGGAGCCCGCCCCGTCCCATTTCCTGGGTCGGACAGATGCTGCGGTGAACCATCCGGCACAGTTGCCCGTGTGGAGAAGTGTGACCGGCTTTCGGACCGGCGCGGCGGGCTAGAGAGAGGCGAGGCATGAGTGACGATCAGGCGCTGACCGGTCCGGGTACGCAGACACGTCGTACCCTGCTCACCGGTGTCGGGGCGGTCGGCGCGGCCGTCGTCCTGGCTGCCTGCGGCAGCGACGACGGCAGCGGCAGCGGCAGCGGCAGCGACACCCCCACCAGTGGCGGCCCCGCGGTCCCCAGCACCGGTGACGCTGGCGGCGGCGACCGGCAGGGCTCCCAGTCGCTGGCCACCACCGCCGACATCCCGGTCGGTGGCGGCAAGGTCCTCGCCGCCGAGGGCGTGGTCATCACCCAGCCGAGCGCCGGCCAGTTCAAGGGCTTCGACCCGATCTGCACCCACCAGAACTGCCCGGTCACGAACGTCGACGGCGGCACCATCAACTGCACCTGCCACGGCAGCAAGTTCTCGATCGAGGACGGCTCGGTGAAGGCCGGCCCGGCCACCAAGCCGCTGCCGCCGAAGAACATCAAGGTCACCGGCGACCAGATCTCGCTCGCCTGACCCGTCCGGGGGTCGGCGACCGCCCCCCGGCCAGGCGTGTCCGGCCGGCCTGATCGACTCGCGTTTCGGAAAGTCGGGGTGTCCGCGATCCCTCGACACCCCGACTTTCCGGAAGCCGAGTCGATCTAGAGCTTGAGTTGGGCTGTCGGTGCTGCGGACTAGGCTTGCTGACGTGGCTGACCCCTCGACCTACCGCCCCGCACCCGGCACCATCCCGGAGCTACCGGGGGTCTACCGCTTTCGCGACGGCACCGGCCGGGTGATCTACGTCGGCAAGGCGCGAAACCTGCGCAGCCGGCTCAACTCCTATTTCGGCGATGTCTGGAACCTGCACGAGCGCACCCGGCAGATGGTCACCACCGCCGAGTCGGTGGACTGGATCACCGTCGGCACCGAGGTCGAGGCGCTCCAGCAGGAGTTCACCTGGATCAAGCAGTACGACCCCCGGTTCAACGTCCGCTACCGCGACGACAAGTCGTACCCCTATCTGGCCGTGACCCTCAACGAGGAATACCCACGGCTCCAGGTGATGCGTGGTGCCAAGCGCAAGGGGGTGCGCTACTTCGGTCCGTACTCGCACGCCTGGGCCATCCGGGAGACCCTCGACCTGCTGCTGCGGGTGTTCCCCGCCCGGACGTGCTCCGCCGGCGTGTTCAAACGCGCCGGCCAGGTCGGTCGTCCCTGCCTGCTCGGCTACATCGGCAAGTGCTCGGCGCCGTGCGTCGGCACCGTCTCCGCCGACGAACACCGCGCGATCGTGGACGGGTTCTGCGACTTCATGGCCGGGCGCACCGACACCATGGTCCGCAAGATCGAGCGCGAGATGACCGAGGCGAGCGAGCAGCTTGAGTTCGAGCGGGCCGCCAAACTGCGCGACGACGTGGCCGCGCTGCGCCGCGCCATGGAGAAGCAGACCGTGGTGTTGGGCGACGGCACCGACGCCGACGTGGTCGCGTTCGCCGACGACCCGCTCGAGGCGGCCGTGCAGGTCTTCCACGTCCGCGACGGCCGGGTCCGGGGGCAGCGCGGCTGGGTGGTGGAGAAGACCGAGGACCTGACCACCGGCGACCTGGTGCACCACTTCTGCACCCAGGTGTACGGCGGCGAGCACGGCGAGGCCGACGTGCCCCGGGAGCTGCTGGTGCCCGAGCTTCCCGCGGACGCCGACGCGCTGGCGGAATGGCTCTCCAACCACCGGGGCAGCCGGGTGTCGCTGCGGGTGCCGCAGCGCGGCGACAAGCGCTCACTGATGGAGACGGTCGAGCGCAACGCCAAGGACGCGCTGGCCCGGCACAAGCTGAAGCGATCCGGTGACCTCACCACCCGGGGCAAGGCACTGGACGAGATCAGCGAAGCACTGGACATGCGCACCTCGCCGTTGCGCATCGAGTGCTTCGACATCTCCCAGATTCAGGGCACCGACGTCGTGGCCAGCATGGTGGTCTTCGAGGACGGGTTGCCTCGCAAGAGCGAATACCGGCGGTTCATCGTCCGTGGCGCCACCGACGACCTCTCCGCGATGTCCGAGGTGCTGCGCCGTCGCTTCGCCCGCTACCTGGACGCGCGGGCAGAGACGGGCGAGGTGGGCGTCGAGTCGGCCGACGACCCGATCACCCCGGAAGACGCGGCCGAGCCGCAGATCGGTGTGCTCATCGATCCGACCACCGGCCGGCCGCGGAAGTTCGCGTACCCGCCGCAGTTGGTGGTCGTCGACGGCGGTGCTCCGCAGGTCGCGGCGGCCGCGCAGGCCCTTGCCGACCTGGGCATCGACGACGTGGCGTTGTGCGGCCTGGCCAAGCGGCTGGAGGAGGTCTGGCTCCCCGACGACGAGTTCCCGGTCATCCTGCCGCGCACCTCGGAGGGTCTCTACCTGCTGCAACGCATCCGCGACGAGGCCCACCGGTTCGCCATCACCTTCCACCGGCAGCGCCGCTCGAAGCGGATGACCGAGTCGGCACTCGACCACGTACCCGGCCTCGGCGAGGTGCGGCGCAAGGCGTTGTTGCGGCACTTCGGCTCACTCAAGCGGCTCTCTGCCGCAACGGTCGAGGAGATCACCGAGGTGCCCGGGGTGGGTCGACGCACCGCCGAGGCGATCCTGGCCGCCCTCGACAAGGACACGAAGACCGACGACAGCGCGGAGGCGACCCCCAACACCTGACGCCGCCCCGCGCGTTCTCGGGGTCAGTCGCGCGGCACGCATGATCGCGCTCGTAGTGGCCTCGTCGGCGCCGAATGGGGTCGGTTTCCCGGATCGAGCGCGACCTTGGGGTGATGCGTCGCGTGGGGCGTCCCGGGTGGCGGTATCCGGTATCGCCAGGTCGATCAAGATCCGCGCAACGCATCGGGGCGCTGGCTGCCCGCCCGGCACCCGGGTCAAGATCCGCGCAAACACATCGGGCAACCGCCCGCCGCCCGCCACCCGGGCGAAGATCCGCGCAACATCAGGGAACTTGCTGCCTCGGCGTGGTCTGAGGCAGCACTTTCCCGGAAAGTGCGCGGATCTTGGATTGCCCGCGCCCGGGGTTGCGGGGTGTGGTGTCCGGTTCGGCGGATCCGACCCTGGGGCGGGCGTCCGGTTTCGGCGTGGGTTTCCCGTGGTCGGGGCCACCCTGGGGGCGGAATCGTGGGCCGGGCGGGGTCGTTATACCTGGCATGCCACCGCGACTTTCGGGTCGTGGGGCGAGGCAGCCGCCGGGAACACCCGAGCGGCCGCCCCGGTTACATCCCCCGGAGCACGCAGGCCGGAAGCCCGGCGGAATGACTCGCCGGCCCGGCCGGTTACACACCCCGCACCCCCGAGCACCACAAGCCGGGGCCAGGTGGAATGACCCGCCGCCCCGCACCGTTACACCCTTCCCCGACGCCGGCCCCCTGTGGCCACCGGGCAAGAACCTCCAAAACTTTCCCCCCTTGCACGTGCGGCACGCCCACCCCCCGGGCGTGCCGTGCACCCCCAATCGCAGAGGAGCACGCCATCATGCGTACCGATCTGATTCGTAAGACCGCTCTGACCGCTGCTGGCCTGGCCTTCACCGGCGGCGCCATCGTCGGACCGATCACCGCCGCGTACGCCGCGACGGATGCCAAGCCCGCCACTCAGACGCAGTCTGATCGCAAGCCGTCTGGTGAGCGTCAGCTGGGTGTGCGCTACGAGGCGCAGCCGAACTTCTACTACTGCGGCCCCGCCGCCGCCCGTAACGCCCTGAGCGTGCAGGGCAAGGACATCAGCGTCGACGCGATGGCCAAGGAGATGGGCACCACCGAGGCCGGCACCAACTCCATCAACGACATCACCCCGGTGCTGAACAAGGAGACCGGCAAGAACGACGCCTACCGGTCCGTGGAGATCAGCACCCCGGATGCTGACGCCAAGCAGACCGACAAGCTGCGCGCCGACATCGTCAAGACCGTTGACGACGGCCGGGCCGTGGTCGCGAATATCGCCGGCACCACGACTGACACCGATGGTGGTATCCACTCGTTCGAGGGCGGGCACTACATCAGCGTCGTCGGCTACCGCGACAACGGCAACACGGTGAAGATCGCCGACTCCGCCGACCCGAACACCGCCTCCTACGAGGTCACCGTCGAGCACCTCGCCGACTGGATCGCCACCCGCGGCTACGCCACCAGCTGACCCCGCACCAGACACGAAGCGAAGGGCCGGACCCCACCACGGGGCCCGGCCCTTCGGCACGTCCTCAGTCCTCGGCGAGGACGGCCAGGATCTGCTCGCCGTACTTGGCGAGCTTGTTCTCGCCGACCCCACTGACGCCGGACAACTCGGCAAGCGAGCCCGGCGCGTCGCTGGCGATCTGTCGAAGAGTGGCGTCGTGGAAGATGACGTACGCCGGAACGCCCTGCTCTTTGGCGGTGGTCGCCCGCCAGCCACGCAGCCGCTCGAAGAGCGACGCGGCGGCCGGGGTCAGCTCGGCCACGACGGTGGCCGAGCCGCGCGGCTTCGACGAGCGGGTCGAAGCCGGCTTCTCCGGCTCGCGGCGCATCGTGACCGTGCGGCGGCGACCCAGGACGTCGGCACTGGCCTCGGTCAGCGCGAGCGTGCCGTAGTCACCCTCGACGGCGAGCAGCCCTTCGGCGAGGAGTTGCCGAACGACGCCCCGCCACTCCGCCTCGCTCAGCTCGGAGCCGATGCCGAAGACGGTCAGCGAGTCGTGACCGTGCTGGCTGATCTTGTCGTTCTGCTTGCCGAGCAGGATGTCGATGCAGTGCCCCGCGCCGAACCGCTGGTTGCGCTCACGGTCGAGACGGAAGACCGCGGAGAGCAACTTCTGGGCGGCGACAGTGCCGTCCCAGGTCTCCGGTGGGGTGAGGCAGGTGTCGCAGTTGCCGCAGGCGGCCGTGGACGTCTCGCCGAAGTATTCGAGCAGCTGGACCCGCCGGCAGCGCACCGTCTCGCAGAGGGCGAGCATCGCGTCCAGGTGCGCGGCGAGGTTGCGGCGGTGGGCGAGGTCGCCGTCGGACGTCTCGATCATCTTGCGTTGCTGGACCACGTCCTGCAGCCCGTACGCGAGCCAGGCGGTGGACGGCAGGCCGTCCCGCCCGGCGCGGCCGGTCTCCTGGTAGTAGCCCTCGACGGACTTGGGCAGGTCGAGGTGGGCGACGAACCGCACGTCGGGCTTGTCGATGCCCATGCCGAAGGCGATCGTGGCCACCATCACCAGACCGTCCTCCCGCAGGAAGCGTTGCTGGTTGGCGGCGCGGGTGGCCGCGTCCAGACCCGCGTGGTACGGCAGTGCGGCGACCCCGTTGGCGACGAGGAACTCGGCGGTCTTGTCGACCGAGGCACGGGAGAGGCAGTAGACGATGCCGGCGTCGCCGGGGTGCTCGTCGCGCAGCAGCGTCAGCAGTTGCTTGCGCGGCTCCCGTTTGGGCACGATCCGGTACTGGATATTGGGCCGGTCGAAGCTCGCCACGAAGTGCCGGGCATCGTCGAGGTTGAGTCGGGTGGCGATCTCGGTGCGGGTGGCGCTGGTCGCGGTGGCGGTCAACGCGATCCGCGGCACCTCTGGCCACCGCTCGTGCAGCATCGACAGCGCCAGGTAATCGGGGCGGAAGTCGTGCCCCCACTGGGACACGCAGTGCGCCTCGTCGATCGCGAACAGCGAGATGCGCCCCCGGTCCAGCAGGGCGAGGGTGGACCGGACGCCGAGCGCCTCCGGGGCGAGGTAGAGCAGGTCCAGCTCGCCGGCGACGAAGGCCGCCTCGACCCGACGTCGGGCGTCGAGCGTCTGGGTCGAATTGAGGAACCCGGCGCGGACGCCGACGGCGGTGAGCGCGTCCACCTGGTCCTGCATGAGGGCGATCAGCGGGGAGACGACGACCGCGACGCCGTCGCGGACCAGGGCCGGGATCTGGTAGCACAGCGACTTGCCACCACCGGTGGGCATCAGCACCAGCGCGTCGCCGCCGGCGACCACGTGGTCGATCACGTCCTGCTGGAAACCGCGGAAGGCGTCGTAGCCGAACACCCGGCGCAGCACCGGCAGCGCGTCCTCGGTACGCAGGTCGGTGGGGGAAGCCATCCGCGGAGTCTACGAGCCCACCCCGACACCGCCGACCCGGCGCACCCGAGCGAAGGGTGTTCACCCCCCGACCCGTGGCGGGTGCGCGGGCTTGCGCCGGTGGCGGGATAGAGTCGCTGATTGACCAATCGCGGCCAACGGAGGCCGCGGCGCCACGGCTTGGGGGTACGGGTGAGCGAGGCGCGCACAACCGGTGACCGGATCGACGACCCGGCGGCAGTTGACGGGCAGGTGGCGGCCGAGTCGGAGACCACACTCGTGGTCGTCACCGGCCTCTCCGGCGGTGGCCGCAGCACGGTTGCCAGGGCGTTGGAGAACGTCGGCTACTACGTGGTCGACAACCTCCCGCAGGCACTGATGCTGGACATGGCCGAGCTGGCGTTCAAGGCGGGCGGGGCCGCTCGGCGCACCGCGATGGTGCTGGACGTGCGGTCCCGGGCCTTCTCCACGGACCTGGCCGGGGCGATCCGTGAGCTCAAGGACCGTGGGTTCTCGCCCCGGGTGGTCTTCGTCGACGCCGACGACGAGGTGTTGATCCGACGGTTCGAGAGCGTGCGCCGGTCGCATCCGCTTCAGGGCGACGGACGGCTGGCCGACGGCATCGCCGTGGAGCGCGGTCTGCTGGAGGAGGCACGCGACCAGGCCGACGTGATCGTCGACACCAGCCACCTGAACGTCAACCAGCTCCGTCGGCGCATCGAGGAGCTGTTCGGCGGCGAGGACGCCCGCCGGCTGCGGGTAACCGTGCTGTCGTTCGGCTTCAAGTACGGTCTGCCGCCGGACGCCGACTTCGTGCTGGACGCCCGCTTCCTGCCCAATCCGTACTGGGTGCCGGAGCTGCGCGAGCACACCGGTCGGGAGGAGGCGGTCAGCGCGTACGTGCTGGGTCAGGAGGGTGCGGACGCCTTCGTCGCCTCGTACGCCGACCTGGTCAACGCCACCACCGCTGGCTTCGAGCGGGAGGGTAAGCGCTACCTCACGGTCGCCGTGGGCTGTACCGGCGGCAAGCATCGCAGCGTGGCCATCGCCGAGGAGTTGGCCGGGCGGTTGCGCCACTCCGGGTTGGCGGCCAACGCCCAGCACCGCGATCTGGGGCGGGAATGACGGCCCGGCGGGTGGTGGCGTTCGGCGGCGGGCACGGGCTGTCCGCCTCGCTGCGCGCGCTGCGTCACTGCGCCCCCGAACTCGACCTCGACATCACCGCTGTGGTCACCGTGGGTGACGACGGGGGTTCCAGCGGCCGGTTGCGGGCCGAGCGGGGCGGTCTGCCCCCGGGTGATCTGCGTCAGGCGCTGGTGGCGCTGGCCGGGGACCACCCGGCGACCCGGCGCAGCGCCGGGCTGTTCCAGCACCGCTTCGCCGCCGTGCCGGCCGGCGTACCCCCGCTCGGCGAAGCCGACCCGGCCCCGGCGGCGACCGACCGCCGCAACCCCGACCCGCGCGACCAGGGCGCAAACAGCCAGGGCCCCGGTGCGACCGTCCCCGGCGCTGAGCGGGCGAGCATCCGCGCCGACGGGCTGGCCGGGCACGCGGTGGGCAACCTCGTGCTCTGCGGCCTCATGGAGATGCTGGGCGACCCGGTGGCCGCGCTGGAGCACGCCGGCGCGATGCTGGGCACTGTCGGCCGGGTGCTGCCGATGTCGCGTCAGCCGGTCGGCATCGAGGCGCAGGTCCGAGGTGTCGACCCGGCCGCCCCCGACGAGGTACGCACCGTGCGCGGCCAGCACCAGGTGGCGGTCACCACCGGGCGGGTCGAGTCGCTGCGCCTCACCCCGTCCGCCCCGCCGGCCTGCGCCGAGGTGATCGAGGCGATCAGGGCGGCGGACTGGTTGATCTTCGGGCCGGGCAGCTGGTACACCAGCGTCCTCCCGCACCTGCTGGTGCCGCAGTTGGCCGACGCTATCGTGTCCACCTCGGCCCGGCGGTTGGTCACCCTGAACCTCGCGGCCGAGAAGGAAACCCTCGGGCTCTCGGTCGCCGATCATCTCGCGGCGCTGCACTGGTACCTGCCCGAGCTCAAGGTGGATCTCGTGCTCGCCGACGCCAAGGCGGTGGGTGACCCCGAACCGGTCGAACGTGCGGCAGAATCGCTGGGTGCCCGCCTGGTCCTCGCCCCTGTCGCCGTCACCGGTGGCACTCCCCGCCATGATCCGGCTGCCCTGGGCGCCGCACTGGTGCCTGTCCTGGGTGCCGATCGTTAGACACGTACGTAATCTCCGGCGACACGCCGGAACCGGTCCGTGAGGGGACGCACAATGGCGATGACGGCCGCGGTCAAGGACGAGCTGAGTCGGGTCGACGTGCCCAAGCCCTGCTGTCGGCGGGCGGAGATGGCCGCACTGCTGCGCTTCGCCGGCGGGCTGCACATCGTCTCCGGCCGCGTGGTGGTGGAGGCTGAACTGGACACCGGGGCGGTGGCCCGACGGCTGCGCCGGGAGATCGCGGAGGTCTACGGGTACCCGAGCGAGATCCACGTGCTGGCCTCCGGTGGGCTGCGCAAGGGCAGCCACTTCATCGTGCGCGTGGTCAAGGACGGCGAGGCTCTCGCCCGGCAGACCGGCCTGCTCGACGTGCGAGGTCGTCCGGTGCGCGGGCTGCCCCCGCACGTGGTGGCGGCGAACGTCTGCTGTGCGGTCTCCGCCTGGCGGGGCGCGTTCATGGCGCACGGCTCGCTCACCGAGCCCGGCCGCTCCAGCGCCCTGGAGATCACCTGCCCGGGGCCGGAGTCGGCGCTGGCGCTGGTCGGCGCGGCCCGCCGGATCGGCATCACCGCCAAGAACCGTGAGGTACGCGGGGTGGACCGGGTGGTGGTCAAGGACGGCGACGCCATCGCCGCGCTGCTCACCCGGATCGGCGCGCACTCCAGCGTGCTGGCCTGGGAGGAGCGTCGGGTGCGCCGCGAGGTGCGGGCCACCGCCAACCGGCTGGCCAACTTCGACGACGCCAACCTGCGTCGCTCGGCGCGCGCGGCGGTCGCCGCCGCCGCCCGGGTCACCCGTGCGCTGGAGATCCTCGCCGACGAGGCGCCCAACCACCTGACCGACGCCGGGCGGCTGCGCCTGGAGCACCGGCAGGCCTCGCTGGAGGAGTTGGGCGCGCTGGCCGACCCTCCGCTGACCAAGGACGCCATCGCCGGGCGGATCCGCCGGCTCCTGGCGTTGGCCGACAAGCGGGCCCGGGACCTCGGCATCCCGGATACGGAAGCAGCCGTCACGCCCGACATGCTCGTGGTCTGATAGGACGGTGGGGCCGCACGGTGCGCCCGGGGCACTACCCGGCGCAGCGTGGTCTCGCACGCTCGGATAAGGTCGCTGCGTACGGCAAGGGGGCCGACACAGGCACTCCTCGTCGTGCGCACCGCCTCGGGCGGTCAGGTCCTCAGACCGCGGCGGGGTGGCCGAGAAGAACCGTCAACGGCCGGCTCCAACGGTCGGCGCACACCACTCCGCCGGCCCGTTGTCTGAAGCCGGCGGACCAGAACGCGAGGAGCTGGAACCTGTGACCATCCGGGTTGGCATCAACGGCTTTGGCCGAATCGGCCGTAACTTCTTCCGGGCAGTGCTGGCGTCTGACGCCGACATCGAGGTCGTGGCGGTGAACGACCTTACCGACAACGCGACGCTTGCCCACCTGCTCAAGTACGACAGCATTCTGGGTCGCCTGCCCTACGAGGTCAAGGCCACCGCCGACGAGATCACCGTCGGTGGCAAGACCATCAAGGCGTACGCCGAGAAGGACCCGTCGAAGCTGCCGTGGGGCGATCTGAACGTCGACGTCGTCATCGAGTCGACCGGCTTCTTCACCGACGCCACCAAGGCCAAGGCGCACGTCGACGGCGGGGCCAAGAAGGTCATCATCTCCGCCCCGGCGAAGAACGAGGACGTCACCGTCGTCATGGGTGTCAACCACGACACCTACGACCCGGCGAAGCACACCATCATCTCCAACGCCTCCTGCACCACCAACTGCCTCGCACCGATGGCGAAGGTCCTGCACGACACGTTCGGCATCCAGCACGGTCTTATGACGACGATCCACGCGTACACCCAGGACCAGAACCTCCAGGACGCGCCGCACTCGGATCTGCGTCGTGCCCGGGCCGCCGCGCTGAACATCGTCCCGACCTCCACCGGCGCCGCCAAGGCGATCGGTCTGGTCCTGCCGGACCTCAAGGGCAAGCTCGACGGGTACGCCCTTCGGGTGCCGATCCCGACCGGCTCGGTCACCGACCTCACCGTCAACGTGGGTCGCGAGACCACCGTGGACGAGGTCAACGCCGCGCTGAAGGCCGCCGCGGACGGCCCGCTCAAGGGCATCCTGGTCTACAACGAGGACCCGATCGTCTCCAGCGACATCGTCACCGACCCGGCGTCGTGCATCTTCGACGCGCCGCTGACCAAGGTCGTCGGCAACCAGGTGAAGGTCGTCGGCTGGTACGACAACGAGTGGGGTTACTCCAACCGCCTGGTCGACCTGGTCAAGCTGGTCGGTAGCTCGCTGTGAGCATCCGGACCCTCGACGACCTGCTCGCCGAGGGGGTTTCGGGTCGGCGCGTGCTGGTGCGCGCCGACCTGAACGTCCCGCTCGACAAGCAGACCGGTGCGATCACTGATGATGGCCGGATCCGCGCGGTGCTGCCGACCCTCGGCGCGCTGGTCGAGGCCGGCGCGAAGGTGGTCGTCTGCTCGCACCTGGGCCGCCCGAAGGGCGCGCCGGACCCGCAGTTCAGCCTGGGCCCGGTCGCCGGGCGGCTCGGTGAGCTGCTCGGCGCCCCGGTGCACTTCGCCACCGACACCGTCGGCGATTCCGCCCGCTCCACCGTCGCCGACCTGGCCGACGGCCAGGTCGCCCTCCTGGAGAACCTGCGGTTCAACGCGGGTGAGACCAGCAAGGACGAGGCCGAGCGGGGCGCGTTCGCCGACCAGCTCGCCGCGTTCGGCGACGCGTACGTGGACGACGCGTTCGGCGCGGTGCACCGCAAGCACGCCAGCGTCTTCGATGTGCCGGCCCGGCTGCCGCACGTCGCGGGCCGACTGGTGCTGCGTGAGGTCGAGGTGCTCTCCAAGCTCACCGGTGACCCCGAGCGGCCGTACGTGGTGGTGCTCGGTGGGTCGAAGGTGTCCGACAAGCTCGCCGTGATCGAGGCGCTGCTGCCTACCGTCGACCGGCTGCTCATCGGTGGCGGGATGTGCTTCACCTTCCTCAAGGCCCAGGGCCTGGAGGTGGGCACCTCGCTGCTGGAGAAGGACATGGTCGACACCTGCCGCAACCTGCTGGAGCGGTCCGGCGGCAAGATCATGCTGCCGGTCGACGTGGTGGTGGCGGACGCGTTCGCCCCGGATGCCGCGCACGACACGGTCCGTGTCGACGGCATCCCGAGCCACCGGCTCGGGCTGGACGTGGGCCCGGAGACGGTCGCCGGTTTCAGCGCCGCACTGTCCCAGGCGAAGACGATCTTCTGGAACGGCCCGATGGGCGTGTTCGAGATGCCGGCCTTCGCGGCGGGCACCCGGGACATCGCCGAGGCGATCACCAAGGCCGACGCGTTCAGCGTCGTCGGTGGCGGTGACTCGGCGGCGGCGGTCCGTGCCCTGGGGCTGGACGAGTCGTCCTTCGGGCACATCTCCACGGGTGGCGGCGCCTCCCTGGAATACCTCGAGGGCAAGACCCTCCCCGGCATCGCGGCCCTGGAGAACTGAATGTCGAGCACCACCCGCCGGCCGTTGATGGCCGGCAACTGGAAGATGAACCTCAACCACCTCGAGGCCAACCTGCTGGTGCAGAAGCTGGCGGCCAGCCTCACCGAGAAGCAGCTCACCGCCGTCGAGACGGTCGTGCTGCCGCCCTTCACCGACCTGCGTACCGTGCAGACCGCGGTGGACGGCGACAAGCTGCTGATCGGCTACGGCGGGCAGGACCTGTCGCCGCACGCGTCCGGCGCGTACACCGGGGACATCTCCGGTCCGCTGCTGGCCAAGCTCGGCTGCACGTACGTGGTGGTCGGGCACTCCGAGCGGCGGGCCTACCACCACGAGGACGACGCGCTGGTCAACGCCAAGGTGAAGGCGGCGCTGACGCACGGCCTGACCCCGATCCTCTGCGTGGGGGAGGGGCTGGACGTGCGCGAGCAGGGCATCCACGTGGCGCACTGCTCCGACCAGCTCGACGGGGGCCTCGCCGGGCTCACCCCCGAGCAGGTGCGCCAGGTCGTGATCGCGTACGAGCCGGTCTGGGCGATCGGCACGGGCAAGACCGCGACGCCGGAGGACGCCCAGGAGGTCTGCGGGGCGGTCCGCCAGCGACTGGCGGAGCGCTTCGACCAGGACACCGCGAACCAGGTCCGGGTCCTCTACGGCGGCTCGGTCAAGGCGTCAAACGTCGCCTCGATCATGGCCCAGCCGGACGTGGACGGGGGCCTGGTGGGGGGTGCCAGCCTGGACGCGGAGGAATTCGCTCAGATCTGCCGCTTCCCGGAGCACCTCGCTCGCTGATCGCTCGGTATCCTTGACACCGCCCGTCCACCGGTCGGTGCCACCGTGCCCGATCAGACCGGGCGAGGATCGCTACGAGAGGAACTGACCCCAGCCATGCCGATCTGGTTCGCATACACGTTGATCGTGTTGCTGGTCATCACGAGCATTCTGCTCACCCTGCTGATCCTGCTGCACCGCGGCAAGGGCGGCGGTCTGTCGAGCATGTTCGGCGGTGGCGTCAGCTCCAGCCTCGCCGGCTCTTCGGTCGCGGAGAAAAACCTGGACCGTTACACCGTCCTGGTGAGCGTCGTCTGGTTCGCCGCCATCGTCGGGCTCGGGCTCTGGCTCCGCCTCCAGATGAACAGCGGCGCCTGAGCAGGCTCGTCAAGTCGTACAATCTGCGCGCGGTCCGTCACTCGACGGGCCGCGCGCAGGCTTTTCTCCGCTGCACCGCGTCGCCCGCCGCCCATCCTGAGAAAAAGACGGCGGGTCCCCTCCGACGACAGGAGCGAGCAGCCGTGCCAAGTGGCAACGTCATCCGCGGCGCCCGAGTCGGGTCCGCACCCATGCGGCCCGACGAGCGGCACCAACCCGCCCCCCGACAGGACGTCACCTACTGGTGCCGCAACGACCACCGGATCGACATCCGGATCGCCGCGGACGCCGAGGCGCCGGCCCTGTGGGACTGCCCCCGCTGCGGCCTGCCCGCCGGGCGGGACGCGCAGAACCCGCCCGGCCGGGTCCGCGCCGAGCCGTACAAGAGCCATCTGGCGTACGTGAAGGAGCGGCGTACCGCCGAGGAAGGCGAGGCGTTGCTGGCCGAGGCGCTCGCAGCGCTTCGCCGCCGCCGCGGCGAATAAGAAGGAAGGGCCCCCGTCGAGGGGCCCTTCCTGTCGGTCAGCGGAGGCTGCGCAGCCGGGCGGGTACGTCGGCTGCGGCGGCCCGATCCAGCAGCCAGCGGGTGCGACCCACACCGTGCACCCCGGCGGCCGGCAACTGCACCGGCCCGGCCCCGGCCAGCGCCATACCCACCGCGCGGGCCTTGTCGGCGCCGCCGGCCACCAGCCAGACCTCCTCGGCGGTGTTGATCGCCGGCAGGGTGAGGGTGGTCCGCACAGCCGGCGGCTTGGGGCTGCCCCGCACGGCGCTGCACGGGCGGGTGTCGTAGTGCACCGGGTGCTCGGGGAAGATCGACGCCACGTGCCCGTCCTCGCCGACGCCCAGCATCAGCACGTCGAAGTGCGGCAGCGTGCCGTGCCCGGGTCCGGCGGCGCGGGCCAACTCCTCCCCGTACCAGGCCGCGGCGGCCTCGGGGTCGTTGCCGGCGGGGCCGTCGGAGGCCGGCATCGGGTGCACCCGGGCCGGGTCGAGCGGCACCACGTCCAACAGGGCGGCCCGGGCCTGGGTCTCGTTGCGGTCCGGGTCGCCGGCGGGCAGGAACCGCTCGTCACCCCACCACACGTCGACCCGGGACCAGTCCACGGCGTCGCGGGCGGGCAGCGTCGCCACCGCCCGGTACACGGCGGCGGCGATCCGACCGCCGGTGAGCACCACCGACGCCTCACCCCGGTCGGCCTGGGCGTCGAGCATCTTCACCAGCAACCGGGCGGCCACGGCCTGCGCCAGCAGATCGGCGTCGGCGTGGACCGCGACACTCGCCTCACTCATGGGTTGCGCCTTCGTTTCCCGACCGCGTGCGGTCGCTGTCGCGTCGTACCCGGGCTGGAGGCCCGAGGTGGCGGGGCGAGTGCCCCGGAGGTTCCGGGGCAGGGCCCGGTGGGTGACCCGGCCCTGCCCCGACGTTGTCGTGCCCCGGTCGGGCTCAGCCCTCGCCGCTGGTGCCGGCGTGTGCGGTGACCCCGGCCTCGGCGCGCCGAGCGGTGGCCGGATCCTTCCAGACGTGCACCCGCTGCGGGGGACGCTGCTCCAACCCCCGCAGACCGACCGTCGCACCCAGCGCCTCCGCGTACACCTGGTCGGCGTCCAGTCGGCGCAGCTCCTCGGCGAGTTCGTCACCGAGCGGGCGGCGGACCAACGGCAGAGCCCGGTCATCCTGGCCGGTCCGCCGGAAAACGGCCATGCTCTCCTCGCGGGTCAGTGTGAGCTGATCGCCGTTGGCGCAGCTCAACTGCACCTCCCGCATCCGGGGGAACTCGTTGGTGTCCACCCGGCGCGGGGTGATGCCGAGCCGGCTGGACAGCCAACCGACCATCAGCGCCGCCGTCGGGTCGCTGGGCGGCGCGACGACTGTCGCCTCGGTGACCCGCTCGCTGGTGGTGTCGAACGCCCCGGCGACCAGGGTCCGCCACGGGGTGATCCGGGTCCACGCCAGGTCGGTGTCGCCCGGGGCGTAGTCCCGGGCACGCTGGTGCAGCGCCTCCACCGGGTCGGCGGCCTGCGCCGAGTCGGTGATCCGCCGGTCGGCGACCACCCCGAGGAAGTCGGTGGCGATCTCCGCCGGTGGCTCGCCGTGCCACCAGGTGACCACCGGCACGTCGGGGACGAGCAGCGGCATCACGACCGACTCGGCGTGCAGGGCCAGCCGCCCGTACATCCGGGTGACCACGGCCTCGCACGGGCCGAGCCGGCCACCGACGACGATCTCCGCGTCCAGCCGGTTGCGGTCCCGCTCGATCTCGGAGCGAACCACCACCAGCAGCCGGCACGGGTGGGCGGCGGCGGCGATCGTCGCCGCCGCCTCCGCCTCCCGGACCCGCTTCTCGTCCACCACCACGATGAGGGTGAGCGCCATGCCGCTTGCCACCCCGCCGGCACTGCGCCGCTCGGCGGCGAGCGCCTTGACCACCTCGTTGCCGGTGGTGTCCCACAGCCCGATCATGCTCGTCTCCAAGCGCGGCCCTCGCGGGCCAGCATCTCGTCGGAGGCGCGTGGACCCCACTCGCCGGCCCGGTACGGCTCCGGCGTGGTGCCAGCCCAGGCGTGCTCCAGCGGGTCGATCACCTGCCAGCTCTGCTCGACCTCGGACGCGTCCGGGAACAGGGTGCGGTCGCCGATCAGCACGTCCAGGACCAGCCGCTCGTACGCCTCTGGGCTGGACTCGGTGAACGCCTCGCCGTACTGGAAGTCCATCGCGATGTCGCGGACCTCCATCGTGGTGCCCGGCACCTTCGAGCCGAACTTGAGCACCACACCCTCGTCCGGCTGGACCCGGATCACGAGCTGGTTGTTGCCCAGCGACTCCATGTCCGCGTCGTTGAACGGCAGGTGCGGTGCCTTCTTGAACATGATGGCGACCTCGGTGACCCGCCGGGGCAGCCGCTTGCCGGCCCGGATGTAGAACGGCACCTCGGCCCAGCGGCGGTTCTGGATGCCCAGCCGCACCGCCACGTACGTCTCCGTGGTGGAGTCGCTCGGAACGTCCTGCTCCTCCAGGTAACCGACAGCGCGCTCGCCGCCCACCCAGCCGGGCAGGTACTGACCGCGAACGGTGTCCCGGGCGACGTCCTTGGGCAGGGTGATGGCCTTGAGCACCTTCAGCTTCTCGGCCCGGATCTCGTCGGCGTCGAAGCTGGTCGGCTCCTCCATCGCCACCAGGGCGAGCAGTTGCAGGAGGTGGTTCTGGAGCACGTCACGGGCGGTGCCGACGGTGTCGTAGAAGCCGGCGCGGGTGCCGATCCCGACATCCTCGGCCATGGTGATCTGCACCGAGTCGACGTACTTGGAGTTCCACAGCGGCTCGAACAGGTTGTTGGCGAACCGCAGGGCCAGGATGTTCTGGACCGTCTCCTTGCCCAGGTAGTGGTCGATCCGGAAGACGTCCTCCCGGGTGAACACGTCGTCGACGAGGTCGTTGAGCGACTTCGCCGACGGCAGGTCGTTGCCGAACGGCTTCTCCACGACGACCCGACGCCAACCGCCGGACTTCTCGTTGTCGGCCATCCCGGTGCGGGCCAGCTGCTTGAGCACGACGGGGAACGCGGCCGGGGGGATGGAGAAGTAGAACGCCGCGTTGCCGGTGATGCCGTGGGTCTGGCGCAGGTCGTCCAGCGTCGAGGCGAGCTGGTCGAAGGCCGCGTCGTCGTCGAACGACCCGCCGACGAACTTGATGTTGCCGGCCAGCCGTGCCCACACCTCGTCCCGCCACGGAGTACGAGCGTGCTTGCGGGCAGCCTCGCAGGCCAGCGTCTCGAAGTCGCCGTCTCCCCAGTCGCGGCGCGCGAAACCGAGCACCACGAAACCCGGCGGCAACAGCCCTCGGTTGGCCAGGTCGTAGACGGCAGGGAGCAGCTTCTTGCGGGCCAGGTCGCCGGTCACCCCGAAGATCACCAGAGCGCAGGGCTCCGGGATCCGGGGCAACCGGCGGTCCTGCGGGTCGCGCAGCGGGTTCACCGAGCCACCTCCTCGCTCCGCCTCAGTCACGTCGTCCATCCTCACGCCCGCAGATCACCGGCCGCGTCGAGCAGTTGGGCGACACCGGCGGCACGGTCGGTCAGATGCAGCCGCAGCACCGGGCGCTCCCGGCCGGCGAGCGCCTGCCGGTCCCCGGCAGCCTGCGCCGCCTGCAACTCACCGAAGGTGTACGGCTTGCCCGGCACCGCCAGGTCCTCCGCGACCGCGCCGGTCACCTGGAGGTAGCTGCCCACCTGCGGGCCGCCCTTGTGGTACTGACCCGTCGAGTGCAGGAACCGCGGTCCCCAACCGAAGGTGACCGGCCGGCCGCCCGCCTGGGCCAGCAGCGGCCGCAGCTTGGCCATGTCGGCGTCGGCGAACCGGTCGAGGTACGCCATCACCGCGAGGTAACCGTCGTCGCCCAGGCCGTCGAGCAGCCAGCGCAGCACCCCGGCCAGGTCGCCGGGAGCGCCCTGCGGGGCGTACACCTCGATCGCGCCCTCGGTGAACGACGGCGTCTCCGCCGGCAGGCCCGAGGCCAGGATCTTGTTGGTGTTCTCCTTGGACTCGGTGACGTTCGGCTGGTTGAACGGGTCGATGCCGAGCACCACACCGGCCACCGCGGTCGCGTACTCCCAGGCCAGGAACTGCGCGCCCAGCGGGCCGTTGACGGCCACGTCCGGGGCCGCGCCGCCGCCCGGCATGTCACCGGGTGCCAGCGCGCCGCCGTAGCTGACGGTCAGCACGTCCGCACCGCTGGCGCCGGGGCTCTGCGGAGACTCCACGACCACCGGCAGGATGCCCACCCCGGCCTTGCCGGTCGACTCGGCGATCAGCTGCTCGGCCCAGTCGCCGAGCCCGTCGATGCCGGTGCCGTCGGAGACCAGCGCGATCTTGTCCCGGGCCAGCGTCGCCGCCGCGCCCAGGGCGGCACCCAGGGCGAGCGCCGGGTTGTCCCGGTCGGCGCCGAGCGACGCGGCCAGCGCGTCGGCCTGGTCGAGCAGTTCCGCGACCTCGACCCCGGCCAGCGCCGAGGGCACCAGGCCGAACGCGGTCAGCGCCGAGTACCGGCCGCCCACGTTCGGGTCGGCGAGCACGGTGAACGCGCCCATCTCGGTCGCGGTGGCCTCCAGCGGCGAGCCCGGGTCGGTGACGATGACGAAGTGCCGGCCGGCCTCCGCCTCCGTCATCCCGGCGTCCAGGAAAGCCTGCCAGTAGGCGCGCCGGTGGCTGTCGGTCTCCACCGTCGAACCGGACTTGCTCGCCACCACGACGACGGTGCGCTCCAGCCGGTCACCGAGCGCCGCACGGACCTGGCCCGGGTCGGTGGTGTCCAGCACGGTCAGCGGGCGGCCCAGGGTCCGCGTGATCACCTCGGGGGCCAGTGACGAGCCACCCATCCCGGCGAGCACCACGTGGTCCAGGTCGGCCAGCTCCGCGGTCAGCTCGGCCAGCTGCGCCAGCAGCTCCCGGCTGCGCTGGTGGGTGTCCACCCAGCCGAGCCGGACCTTCGCCTCGGCCTCGGCGTCCGGACCCCACAGGCTCGCGTCCTTGCCGGCCAGCTTGCCCGGGACGCCGGCCTTGACCAGCGCGTCCCGGGTCGAGGCGGGAGCGGACTTGTCGACCGCGTCCGCGCCGTACACGGCCAGCCCGGCGGCGGCCTCCACCTTCCCTGCCAACAGGTCGCTCATGCCGTCACTCCGCTTCGCTGCGTGCCGTCATGAGGCACCAGCGCACTGAGCCTGCTGATTCGCTCGATGCTCTCGCTCATGCCGTCACTCCGCTTCGCTGCGTGCCGTCATGAGGCACCAGCGCACTGAGCTTGCTGATTCGCTCGATGCTCTCGCTCATGCGCCACCGGCCTTCTCGGCGCCCTTGGCGTTGCCCTTGGCGGCCTTGTTCGGAGAACCCTTACCCTTCGCCGCCGCCTCCAGCGACTTGCGGACGCCGTCGAGCAGCTCCTGCCAGCTGGCCTCGAACTTCTCCACGCCCTCGCGCTCCAGGGTGGCGATCACGTCGGCCATGTCCACCCCGACCGACTCCAGGTCCGCGAAGACCTTGCGGGCCGCGTCGTAGGCGCCGGTGATGGTGTCGCCGCGGGTCTCGCCGTGATCGGCGTACGCGTGGATGACCGACTCCGGCATGGTGTTGACAGTGCCGGGGGCGATCAGCTCCTCGACGTAGATGACGTCGCGGTAATCCGGGTTCTTCGTCGAGGTGGACGCCCACAGCGGCCGCTGCGGGTGCGCCCCCGCGTCGGCGAGCGCCTTCCAGCGGTCGGAGGAGAACACCTCGGTGTAGCGCTCGTACGCCAGCTGGGCGTTCGCGACGGCGGCCTTGCCCCGGAGCGACTTGGCCTGCTCGGAGCCGATCTTTTCCAGCCTCTTGTCCACCTCGGCATCCACCCGGGAGACGAAGAACGACGCGACCGAGCCGATGGTGGACAGGTCGTGGCCGTTGGCCTTGGCCTTCTCCAGGCCGGCGAGGAACGCCTCCATCACCGCCGAGTAGCGGTCCAGGCCGAAGATCAGCGTCACGTTGACGCTGATCCCCTCGGCCAGCGTGTCGGTGATCGCCGACAGGCCCTCCTCGGTGGCCGGGATCTTGATGAAGAGGTTGGGGCGGTCGACCAGCCACCACAGGGCCTTGGCCTCGGCAACCGTCCGGTCGCTGTCGTGCGCCACCCGGGGGTCCACCTCGATGGAGACCCGGCCGTCGACGCCCGCACTGCCGTCGTAGGACGGGCGCATCACGTCGCAGGCCCACCGCACGTCGTACGTGGTGAGCATCCGCACCGACTCCTCGACCTCAATGCCACGGGTGGCGAGGTCGCGCAGCTGCCAGTTGTACTCGTCGGCGTCGCTCAGCGCCTTTGCGAAGATCGTCGGGTTGGTGGTGACGCCGGCCACGTGCTTCTCACGGCGGAGCTGGTCCAGCCCGCCGGAGCTCAGTCGTACCCGGGAAAGATCGTCGAGCCACACCGCCACGCCTGCGGCGGTGAGCTCATTCAGCTTGTCCGTCATGCCGTCCACGCTCCCTCAGTTGCCGGTCGTGAAACCGGTGATGTCGCCCACCCGGGCCAGCGAGGCGTGCGCCGCCGCCACGATCCGGTCGCCGGTGAAGCCGAACTGCTCGAAGAGCACGGTGTGCGGGGCGCTCGCTCCGTAGTGCTCCAGGCTGACGCTCTCGCCGAGGTCGCCGACGACGCCGCGCCAGGACATCGCGATGCCCGCTTCCACGCTCACCCGTGCCTTTACCCCGCGTGGGAGCACCGACTCCCGGTACGCCTCATCCTGCTCGTAGAACCACTCCTGGCAGGGCATCGAAACCACCCGGGTGGGGGTGCCGTCGGCCTCCAGGCGCTCCCGCGCGGTCAGGCAGAGCTGCACCTCGGAACCGGTGCCGACGATGATCACCTGAGGCTTGCCGTTGGACGCCTCGGCCAGCACGTAGCCGCCCTTGGCGACCCCCTCCGCGCTGCCCAGGACGTCCCGGTCCAGGGTTGGCAGCGGCTGGCGGCTCAGCGCCATGGCGGTCGGCCGGTCGGTGTGCTCCAGCGCCATCCGCCAGGCCCAGGCCGTCTCGTTGGCGTCCGCCGGGCGGACCACGTCCAGACCGGGGATGGCGCGCAGCGCGGTCAGGTGCTCCACCGGCTGGTGGGTCGGGCCGTCCTCGCCCAGGCCGATCGAGTCGTGCGTCCAGACGTAGGTCACCGGCAGCTTCATCAGCGCGGCCAGCCGCACCGATGGGCGCATGTAGTCGCTGAACACCAGGAACGTGCCGCCGTACGGGCGGGTGCCGCCGTGCAGGGCGATGCCGTTGAGGATCGCTCCCATGGCGTGCTCGCGGATGCCGAAGTGCAGCGTGCGGCCGTACTCGTGGCCGGGGAAGTCCTTGGTGGCGTGCGAGGCCGGGATGAACGACGGCTCGCCCTTCATGGTGGTGTTGTTGCTCTCCGCCAGGTCGGCCGAGCCGCCCCACAGCTCCGGCAGCACCGGCGCGAGCGCCTCCAGCACCTTGCCGGACGCGGCACGGGTGGCCACGCCTTTGGCGTCGGCGGGGAAGACCGGCAGCGCGTCGGCCCAGCCGTCGGGGAGCACCCGCCCGGCCATCCGCTCGTAGAGCGCGGTGCGCTCCGGGTTGGCCTTCTTCCAGGCGTCGAACTCGCCGGTCCATGCCTGCTCGGCGTCGGAGCCGCGACCCATCACCGTGCGGGCGTGGGCGAGCACCTCCTCGTCGACCTGGAAGGTCTGCTCCGGGTCGAAGCCGAGGATCTGCTTGGTGGCCTTCACCTCGTCGGCGCCGAGCGCCGAGCCGTGGATCTTGCCGGTGTTCTGCTTGTTGGGAGCGGGCCAGCCGATGATGGTGCGCAGGGCGATGAAGGAGGGACGGCCGGTCTCCGCCTTGGCGGCCAGCAGCGCGGCGTGCAGGGCCTCGGCGTCCTCGTGGTAGTCGCCCTGGTCGGCGTCGCCGCTACGCCAGTCGACGGTCTGCACGTGCCAGCCGTACGCCTCGTAGCGGGCTGCCACGTCCTCGCTCTTGGCGATGCGGGTGTCGTCCTCGATCGAGATCTCGTTGTCGTCGTAGATCACCGTGAGGTTGCCCAGCTGCTGGTGCCCGGCGAGGGCACTGGCCTCGTGGCTGATGCCCTCCTCGATGTCGCCGTCGGAGACGATGCACCAGATGTTGTGGTCGAAGACCGACGCGCCCGGCTCGGCCTCCGGGTCGAACAGGCCGCGCTCGCGACGGGCCGCCATGGCCATGCCGACCGCGTTGCCCAGACCCTGCCCGAGGGGGCCGGTGGTGGTCTCGACGCCCGGGGTGTGCCCGTGCTCGGGGTGACCCGGCGTGAGTGAGCCCCACTGCCGCAGCGACTTGAGGTCGTCCAGGGCCAGCGGGTAACCGGACAGGAACAGCTGGATGTAGAGAGTCAGGCTGGAGTGCCCGGCGGAGAGGACGAACCGGTCCCGGCCGGGCCAGTTCGGGTCGGCCGGGTTGTGCCGCATGACCCGGTTGAAGAGGAGGTACGCCGCGGGCGCAAGGCTCATCGCGGTGCCCGGGTGGCCGTTGCCGGATTTCTCCACGGCATCCATGGCCAGCACGCGGACGGTATCGACGGCCCGGCGATCGAGGTCGGACCAGTTCAGTGCGGAGTGCTCGGGTCGTTTGGCAGCCACGATGGTTGTGCTCCTCGGCAGATGGGCGGAACCCTCACTGATGACCCTATCGAGCGTCCCTAAACGCGCGCCCGGGGATCTCCGCATGGTGTGCGCTACGTGACGAACCCGTCGCGCCGGTCAACCCGGTGGTGTGACCGTCCGCACCGTTGTCGGGTCGGCCGGGCAGCCAAAACGACAACGCGTAGTGTGTGGGTCGGTATGCGGACCCGAGCGGTCCCGACCAATCCGATCTCCCCGTGCCCGATGCCGGAAGGTGGCAATCCGTGAGCATGATCACCGAGCGCCCCGCGAGCAACCCGGCCGGGCAGCACCCGGCGCGGGCGGCCGAGGGCCCGGTGGCCCGGCGGGACGTACGCGCGGTCCTCTCGGCGTACGTGGCGCTCACCAAGCCGCGGATCGTCGAGCTGCTGTTGGTCACCACCATCCCGGCGATGATGCTCGCCGAGGGCGGGCTCCCGTCGCTGTGGTTGATGGCCATCGTGCTGATCGGTGGCTCGCTCGCCGCCGGCGCGGCCAGCGTGCTCAACTGCTACATCGACCGGGACATCGACCAGTTGATGCGGCGTACCAAGCGTCGGCCACTGCCGGCGCACACCGTGTCGCCACGCAGCGCGCTGGTCTTCGGTCTGGTGCTGGCGGCGATCTCGATCGTCCTGATGGCGGCGTTCACCAACCTGCTCGCCGCCGGGCTGACCCTTGCCGCGATCGTCTACTACGACGTCGTCTACACGCTGTGGCTCAAGCGCTCCACCCCGACGAACACCTTCTGGGGTGGCGCGTGCGGGGCCGCTCCGGTGCTCATCGGATGGGCAGCGGTCACCGGCGGGCTGGCCCCGGCGGCCTGGGGGCTGTTCGCGGTGGTCTTCTTCTGGCAGATGCCGCACTTCTACCCGCTCGCCATGAAATACAAGGACGACTACGCGCGGGCCGGCATCCCGATGCTGCCGGTGGTGGCGTCGACCCGACGGGTGAACGCCGAGATCCTGATCTTCGCGTGGCTCACCGTGCTCACCTCCCTGGCTGTCTGGCCGCTGGGGCTCAGCGCGATCTACGGCGTGCCGACCCTGGTGGTGGGTGCCATCTTCGTCGTCGAGGCACACCGACTCTGCCGGCGCGCGACGCGGGGCGAGGCGGTCAAGCCGATGCGGCTGTTCCACTGGTCGACCACGTACCTGACGATCGTGTTCGTGGCCGTCGCGCTCGACGCGCTGATCTGACGTCCGCGTCGCGTCTGACGCCCGCCTCGCGGTTCCGCCCCGCCGATCCGGTGGGTGGCGCTCGACGTCCGACTAATCATGCCCATGGATGAGTTGTCCGGTTTAACGTCACATCAGGGTAACTTTCGGCATGAGCCGGATGGGCTCAACCTGTGGTGGATGAGCGAGGGTTTGCCGCGAAGTTTTGCGATGAAAAGTCCATATATAAACGGACAGCTTGCCTGTGGTCAGCCTTAAACCTGTAGGTAATTGGCATCACAAAAGGTTCATGGTTCTCGCCCGAGAGGGTGCGAGTCTGCTTAGGCTTCGCGTCATGGCAGATGGTTCCGATACGACGCTGACGGCCGAGCAGACCGCCGGCGAGCAGACGCCCCAGGGCCTGGTTGCGGGCCTCAAGGCGTTCGCCGCCGGGCACGGCGGCGCGAAGGCGGTCATCGAGTACGTCGGCAAGCGTGGCGCGCGAATCGTCCTGGTCGGGTCCGACGGTGAGTGGGGCGACCAGTTCGCCGACGACACCGTCACCGCCCGGGAGGCGTGCGCCAAGGCGGGAGTCACCGTCGAGAACGCCTGGGAGCGTGAACTGATGGACCAGATGCGTCCGAGCAACGACCTGTGGCGGTCGATGGCCCGGCGCACGATGGCCCGCTGAATAGACACCTGAATTGACCACCGATCACCAGTCGACCCGGGGGGAACCCCGGGTCGCTCTCGTCACCTGCGCCGACCTCGCCGACCTCGACCCGGACGACCGGCTGGTCCTCGCCCCGCTCAGCGCCCATGGCATCGCCGTCGACACCGCGGTGTGGGACGACCCCGATGTCGACTGGTCCTCGTACGACCTGGTCGTGCTCCGCTCACCCTGGGACTACGCGCTGCGCCGCGACGAGTTCGTCGCCTGGGCGGCAACCGTCCCAACACTGGTCAACCCGGCCGACGTGGTCCGCTGGAACACCGACAAGCGTTACCTGGCCGAGCTGACCGCCGCCGGGGTGCCGACCGTTCCGACGTCCTGGGTCGAGCCGGGGGAGAGCTGGCAACCGCCCGCCGAGACCGGCGAGTACGTGCTCAAGCCCTCGGTCAGCGCCGGCAGCCAGGACACCGGCCGCTACGACCTGGCCGACCCGGAGCACCGGGACCTGGCCGCCGCACATGTCCGCCGGCTCTCCGACGCCGGCCGGGTGACCATGGTCCAGCCCTACCTGCGCGCCGTCGACACCGAGGGCGAGACGGCACTGCTCTTCCTGGCCGGGCCGGACGGGCTCACGTTCAGCCACGCGATCCGCAAGGGGCCGATGCTGACCGGCCCGGACCTCGGCCCGGACGGGCTCTACAAGGCCGAGGAGATCACCTCCCGTACCGCCCGACCCGAACAGCTCGCGGTGGCCGAGAAGACCCTCGCCACGGTGCCCGGCGGCACGCGGCAGCTGCTCTACGCCCGGGTCGACCTGATCCCCGGCCCCGACGGCGAGCCGGTCCTGGTCGAGCTGGAGCTGACCGAGCCGTCGCTCTTCATCGGGTACGCCGACGGGGCCCCCGACCGCCTCGCCGCCGCGATCGCCACCCACCTAACCCGCCGCGCCTGACCGCCCCCGGCGCGACGCCCGCCGTGCCACCGCGCACCGCGCCACCGCGCACCGCGCCACTGCCAAGATCCGCGCAACTTCGGTGAAGTTGGTGTCTCAGGGCGCCGGGACACAGCACTTTCCCCGAAGTTGCGCGGATCTTGGCCTGGGTGCGCGGGGGGCGGGGCGCGGGGCGGCAGGCGTCGTCCGGCCGATCCTTGCGGAAGCGCAGAACCGGACGCCCGACGCGGGAGGGCTCGGACCGGCGGCGCGGGACGCGGGGCCGCGCCCTGGGGGTCAGGCGGTGACCGGGACGGATTCCTCGGCGTGGGTCGCTGCGACATCTGCTGCCGGGGTGACCGGGCGGCGTTCGCGGGTCGACCACTGCACCGACAGCGCGGCCAGCAGCACCAGGCAGGAGCCGAGCATGTGTGCGCCGACCAGGATCGCCGGCACGTGGGTGAAGTACTGCACGAACCCGATCAGGCCCTGACCCAGCTCCACGGCGACCAGCACGATCGCGGCGCGGGTGGCCCGCTGGGCGCCGACGGCGCGGAACGCGAAGATCAGCGCCACCGACAGCCCGATCAGCAGGAAGACCCCGTCCGCGTGCACCTGCGAGATCGTCTCCGGGTCGAGCCCGTTGCGGGCGGCGCCGTGGTCGCCGGCGTGCGGGCCGCTGCCGGTGACCCAGGTGCCGACGACCAGCACGGCGACGGTGACGCCGGTGGTGACCCGGGCCAGCGCGCGCAGCGGTGCGGGCACCACGGCCACGGGCGGGCCGTCGGGGTCGCCGATGCGCCGCCAGAGGGCGTACGCGGCGGCGATCACCGCCATCGAGGCGAGGAAGTGCAGCCCGACCACCCACGGGTTGAGGTTGGTCAGCACGGTGATGCCACCGATCACCGCCTGGGCGGGGATGCCCAGGAAGACCGCCACGGCCAGGGCGAGGAGCCCGGGTCGGCGGGGTCGGTGCAGGAGTACGGCCAGCACGGTGGCCAGCGCGATGAGGCCCACCGCGAACGTCAGCATGCGGTTGCCGAACTCGATCACCCCGTACACGCCCATCTCGGGCGTGGTGACGTAGGAATCGTCGGTGCACCGGGGCCAGGTGGGGCAGCCCAGGCCCGAGGCGGTCAACCGGACGGCCCCGCCGGTGACGACGATGCCCACGTTCGCGATGATCGAGGCGAGCGCGAGGCGGCGCAGCAGGATGCCGGAGACCGGACGGACGATTCGGTTCACGGCGCAAATCCTACGCACTGTAGTGATCGAGGTTCGTCCGACTCCGTCGGCTCGGTGGTTCGGATCACCGGGGCCCGGGTTTGCGACCCTCCGGGTAATTACGTAACGTTGGCGTTGTGAAAAACGCGGCGGCGCTCTCCGGGCACCAGTCGGCGGCTGTTCCGGCCGTCGGCGCGTCCGCGTCCGCGCTCGTCACGACCACCTCGACCGCCCTCGGCGCCGGCGCGGCGACCGAGATCTCCACCCGGGACCGGGTCACCCAGTTGCTGCTGGAGCGGGGTGCGACCACCGCCGCTCAGCTTGGCGCGGCCCTGGGGCTCAGCCCGGCGGCGATCCGGCGCCACCTGGACGCGATGCTCGCCGACGGTGACGTCTACGCCCGCGAGCAGACCGTGCAGGGCAGCCGCGGGCGAGGGCGTCCGGCCAAGGTGTTCATGCTGACCGAGGCCGCCCGGGTGCGCTGTGGCACACACCACTACGACAACATGGCCACCGCCGCGTTGCGCTGGATCGCCCGCAGCGGCGGTTCGGATGCGGTCGAGGCGTTCGCCACCGAGCAGGTGTCGGCCCTGGAATCCCGCTGTCAAGCGGCCATGGAAGACGCCGGCGAGGACCCTCTCGCGCGTGCCGAGGCACTCGCCTCGGCGCTCACCGCCGAGGGTTACGCTGCCAATGCGACCACGATCGCCTCCGGCGGTCAGCTCTGCCAGCACCACTGCCCGGTGGCGCACGTGGCCGCCGAGTTTCCCCAGCTGTGCGAGGCCGAGACCGCGGTGATCTCCCGTCTGGTCGGCACCCACGTGCAGCGCCTGGCCACCATCGCGCACGGCGACGGGGTGTGCACCACGCACATTCCGACCCAGCCGGGCCGTGTTCAATCCGGTAATCCCGTCACCACTGTGAGGACAGATAGATGACCGAGCAGATCGTCCAGCCCCTGACCCAGGAAGAGCAGCTCGCGGCCCTGGGTCGGTACGAGTACGGCTGGTCCGACCCGGACGCCGCCGGGGCGGTTGCCCAGCGCGGCATCAACGAGGCGGTGGTGCGGGACATCTCGGCCAAGAAGAGCGAGCCGGCGTGGATGCTCGACCTGCGGCTGAAGGGCCTGCGGCTGTTCGGCCGCAAGCCGATGCCGGCCTGGGGCGCGGACCTCAGCGGGATCGACTTCGACAACATCAAGTACTTCGTGCGGTCCACCGAGAAGCAGGCCACCAGCTGGGAGGACCTGCCGGAGGACATCAAGAACACGTACGACCGGCTGGGCATCCCGGAGGCGGAGAAGCAGCGGCTGGTCGCGGGTGTCGCGGCGCAGTACGAGTCCGAGGTCGTCTACCACAAGATCCGTGAGGACCTTGAGGAGCAGGGAGTTCTCTTCCTGGACACGGACACGGCCCTGCGCGAGCACGAGGACGTCTTCAAGGAGTACTTCGGCACGGTGATCCCGGTCGGCGACAACAAGTTCGCCGCCCTGAACACCTCCGTGTGGTCCGGTGGCTCGTTCATCTACGTGCCGAAGGGTGTGCAGGTGGAGATCCCGCTGCAGGCCTACTTCCGGATCAACACGGAGAACATGGGCCAGTTCGAGCGGACGCTGATCATCGTCGACGAGGGTGCGTACGTGCACTACGTCGAGGGCTGCACCGCGCCGCTCTACTCCTCCGACTCGCTGCACAGCGCGGTCGTGGAGATCATCGTCAAGAAGAACGCGCGCTGCCGTTACACGACCATCCAGAACTGGTCGAACAACGTCTACAACCTGGTCACCAAGCGCGCCGTCTGCCACGAGGGCGCGACCATGGAGTGGGTCGACGGCAACATCGGCTCCAAGGTGACGATGAAGTACCCGGCGGTCTACATGACCGGCGAGCACGCCAAGGGCGAGGTGCTCTCGGTGGCGATGGCTGGCGAGGGTCAGCACCAGGACGCCGGCGCCAAGATGGTGCACGCCGCGCCGCACACCTCCTCGACCATCATCTCCAAGTCGATCGCCCGGGGCGGCGGCCGCACCTCGTACCGGGGTCTGGTGCAGGTGCTGGAGGGTTCGCACCACAGCCGGAGCACGGTCAAGTGCGACGCGCTGCTGGTCGACACCATCTCCCGCTCGGACACCTACCCGTACGTCGACATCCGTGAGGACGACGTGTCGATGGGTCACGAGGCGACCGTGTCCAAGATCAGCGACGACCAGCTCTTCTACCTGATGAGCCGGGGCCTGAGCGAGGACGAGGCGATGGCCATGATCGTGCGTGGCTTCATCGAGCCGATCGCCAAGGAGCTTCCGATGGAGTACGCCCTGGAGCTCAACCGCCTGATCGAGCTTCAGATGGAGGGCGCGGTCGGCTGACGCCGCCGCTCCCGCGTGGCGGGCCGGGAACCTCGGCCCGCCACACCAGGACCCCACCTCGTCGCCACGGAACAGACAGACCAAGGAAGAAATGACTACCCAGGCTTCCGCGCCACCCAGCACCAAGTCGCAGGCGCTGCGCTCGTACGACGTCGCCGACTTCCCGGCCCTCACCGGCCTGGAGGAGGAGTGGCGTTTCACCCCGCTCAAGCGCCTCCGCGGCCTGGCCACGGCGGACACCTCCGCCGCCACCGGCCGGGGCGTCACCATCGAGCACCCGGACCTGCCGGCCGGGGTGTCGGTGCGGCTCGTCGAGCCGAGTGACGCCAGCGTCGCGTCCGCGCCGGTGCCGACCGACCGGATCAGCGCACTGGCGCACGGCGGTGCCGCGCGGGTCGCGCTGGTCGAGGTGGCCGCCGACGCGGTGGTGTCCGACGCGGTGATCGTCCGACTGCTGGGCGCGTACCCCGAGGAGCTGGCCTTCGCCCGGACCCAGGTCCAGGTGGGTCGGTTCGCGGAGGCCACTGTCGTGTTCTCCCAGGAGGGCTCGGCCACGCTTGCCGACAACGTCGAGGTGTTCGTCGCCGACGGCGCGAAGCTGACCCTGGTCACGATCGCCGACTGGGCCTCCGACGCGGTCCAGGCGCAGCACATCCAGGTGAAGCTGGGCCGCGACGCCCGGGTCGTGCACATCCAGGTCACCCTCGGTGGTGACCTGGTCCGGCAGTTCACCAGCGTGGAATACACCGGTCGGGGTGGCGAGGCCGAGCTGTACGGCGTCTACTTCGCCGACTCCGGTCAGCACCTGGAGCACCGGCAGCTGGTCGACCACTCCGTGCCGGACTGCCGCAGCTACGTCGGCTACCGGGGCGCCCTGCAGGGCGAGGACGCGCACACCGTCTGGGTGGGCGACGTGCTGATCCGCGCCGAGGCGACCGGCACCGACACGTACGAGATCAACCGGAACCTGCTGCTCACCGAAGGCGCTCGGGCGGACTCCGTACCCAATCTGGAGATCGAGACCGGCGAGATCGCCGGCGCCGGCCACGCCAGCGCGACCGGCCGCTTCGACGACGAGCAGCTCTTCTACCTGATGGCCCGGGGTATCCCGGAGAGCGAGGCCCGCCGCCTGGTGGTCCGCGGCTTCTTCGCCGAGCTGATCAACAAGATCCCGGTGGAGTCCCTGCGCGAGCGCCTGGGCGACGCGATCGAGGCCCGGCTGACCAAGGCGGGCGCCTGATGATCCGGATCTGCTCCACCGAGGACGTACCGAAGGGCACCGCCATCAGCGCGGACGTCGACGGTACGTCGATCGCCCTGGTGCACGGCGAGGACGGCAACTTCTACGCCGTGTACGACGAGTGCTCGCACGCCGCGGTCGCCCTCTCCGAGGGCGAGGTCGACGGCTGCACGCTGGAGTGCTGGTTGCACGGCTCGCGTTTCGACCTGCGCACCGGTGAGCCGACCGGGCTGCCCGCCACCGAACCCGTCCCCGTCTACCCCGTCGAAGTCCGCGACGGCGACATCTACCTCAGCCTGACGCCGAGTAATGGAGTGACCCGATAATGAGCACCCTGGAGATCCGCGACCTGAAGGTGTCGGTCAAGCTGCCCGAGGGTGAGCTCAAGCCGATCCTGTCCGGCGTCGACCTGACCGTGAAGTCCGGCGAGACCCACGCGATCATGGGCCCGAACGGCTCCGGCAAGTCCACCCTGGCGTACTCGATCGCCGGTCACCCCAAGTACGAGATCACCGGCGGCACGGTGACCCTCGACGGCGAGGACGTGCTCGCCATGACTGTCGACGAGCGGGCCCGCGCCGGCCTCTTCCTGGCCATGCAGTACCCGGTCGAGGTGCCCGGCGTCTCGGTGGCCAACTTCCTGCGCACCGCGAAGACCGCCATCGACGGCGAGGCACCGAAGCTGCGCACCTGGGGTGGCGAGCTGCGCGGCGCGATGGAGCGCCTGCAGATGGACCCGGCGTTCGCCCAGCGCAACGTCAACGAGGGCTTCTCCGGTGGTGAGAAGAAGCGGCACGAGATCGTCCAGCTGGAGCTGCTCAAGCCGAAGATCGCCATCCTCGACGAGACCGACTCGGGCCTCGACGTGGACGCGCTGCGCGTGGTCAGCGAGGGCGTCAACCGGGTCCGCGACGACGGCGACACCGGCGTGCTGCTGATCACCCACTACACGCGGATCCTGCGCTACATCAAGCCGGACTTCGTGCACGTGTTCATCGCCGGCCGGATCGTCGAGCAGGGCGGCCCGGAGCTGGCCGACAAGCTCGAGGCCGAGGGCTACGAGCGGTACGCCGCCGGGGCCGGCACGGCCAAGGCCTGAGCGGGAGAGGCGCTGCCGAGATGACCAGCATCGCGATCCCCGAGGGGATGCCGCAGTACGACGACGTGCCGCGTTTCGACGTGGCCCGGGTACGCGCCGACTTCCCGATCCTGGATCGCGAGGTCAACGGGCACCCACTGGTCTACCTCGACAGCGCCAACACCTCGCACAAACCCCGCCAGGTGCTCGACGTTCTCGACGAGCACTACGCGCGGCACAACGCCAACGTCTCGCGGTCGGTGCACACCCTGGGCACCGAGGCCACCGAGGCGTACGAGGGGGCGCGGGCGAAGGTCGCCGCGTTCATCAACGCGCCCAGCGTCGACGAGGTGGTGTTCACCAAGAACTCCACCGAGGCGATCAACATCGTGGCGTACGCCTTCTCGAACGCCTCGCTGCGCCCGGACGCGGACCCGCGGTTCCGCCTGGGCCCCGGCGACGAGGTGGTGATCTCCGAGATGGAGCACCACTCGAACATCGTCCCGTGGCAGTTGCTCTGCGAACGGACCGGCGCGACCCTGCGCTGGTTCCCCGTCACCGACCAGGGCCGACTGGACGAGTCGGGCCTGGAGGACCTGGTCACCGAACGGACGAAGATCGTCTCGCTGGTGCACGTGTCGAACATCCTCGGCACTGTCAACGCGACCTCCCGCATCACCGCGCGGGTCCGCGAGGTGGGCGCGCTGCTGTTGCTGGACTGCTCGCAGTCGGTGCCGCACCTGCCCATCGACGTGGTCGACCTGGACGCCGACTACATCGTGTTCACCGGCCACAAGATGTGCGGCCCGACCGGCATCGGGGTGCTCTGGGGCCGGGGTGAGCTGCTCGCGGCCATGCCACCGGTCTTCGGCGGCGGCTCGATGATCGAGACGGTCACCATGGCCCGATCGACGTTCGCCGCCCCGCCGGCCCGGTTCGAGGCCGGCACCCCGCCGATCGCCGAGGCGGTCGCGCTCGGCGCTGCCGTCGACTACCTGACCGGTGTCGGGATGCGGGCCATCCAGTGGCACGAGAAGGAGCTGACGGCGTACGCGCTGGACGCCTTCGGCTCGGTGCCGGACCTCCGGATCTTCGGCCCGACCGTGCCGGTCGGTCGGGGCGGCACCATCTCGTTCGCGCTCGGCGACGTACACCCGCACGACGTGGGTCAGGTGCTCGACTCGCTCGGCGTGCAGGTGCGGGTGGGTCACCACTGTGCCAAGCCGGTGTGCAGCCGGTTCGGCGTCCCGGCCATGACCCGGGCCTCGTTCTACCTCTACACCACCACCGAGGAGATCGACGCTCTGGTGGCCGGTCTGGAGCAGGTGCGGAAGGTGTTCGACTGATGCAGCTCGACCAGCTCTACCAGGAGATCATCCTGGACCACTACAAGCGCCCACACGGGCGTGGTCTGCGCGACGCCGAAGACTCGGGCGACCGGGTCGAGGAGGCGCACCACGTCAACCCGACCTGCGGCGACGAGGTCACCGTCCGGGTGGCCACCGACGGCAGTGTGCTGCACGACATCTCGTACGACGGCATGGGTTGCTCGATCAGCCAGGCCTCGGCGAGCGTCCTGCACGAGTTGCTGCGCGGTCGGGGTGCCCGGGAAGCATTCGAGGTGCACGAGGCGTTCGTGGAGTTGATGTCCGGACGTGGTCAGGTCACGCCGGACGAGGACGTGCTGGGTGACGGGGTGGCCTTCGCGGGTGTGGCCCGTTATCCCGCCCGGGTCAAGTGCGCACTGCTGCCGTGGATGGCGTTCAAGGACGCCGCGGCACGCGCGGGTGTGGGCGCGAGCCCGGAGGTGAAGGCGTGATCGAGCGTCAGCGAGCCAATCATTATTGCAGCACCGTGGCGCCTGTCGGCGTCACGGAGCGAAGCGGAGGGACGGCATGAGCGAGAACACGGCTACCGAAGCGACGCCGGAGGCCGGTGACGCCGTCGCGGCGTCGCAGGTCGACTCCGTGACGACCGACGCCACCGCGACGCCGGAGGCCGGCGACGCACCGACGGCCGGCGTCAGCAAGGCCATGATCGCCGACATCGAAGAGGCCATGAAGGACGTCGTCGACCCGGAACTCGGGATCAACGTCGTCGACCTGGGTCTGGTATACGGCGTGCATGTCGACGACGAGAACGTCGCCACCCTGGACATGACGCTCACCTCGGCGGCCTGCCCGTTGACCGACGTGATCGAGGACCAGACCCGGCAGGCGCTGACCACCGGCCCGGGCGGCGGCCTGGTCAACGACATCCGGATCAACTGGGTGTGGCTCCCGCCGTGGGGCCCCGACAAGATCACTGACGAGGGTCGGGACCAGCTCCGTTCCCTCGGCTTCAACGTCTGAGCCGACTCCGGTCGGCTCTGCCCGTCGAGCGCGATGCCCCCAGGGGCGTCGCGCTCGACGCGTTCCGCCCCTGCCGTGCGTGCGCCGCACCGTTCCACCCGGCAAGGTCCGCGCAACATCAGCGATAGTGCTGCCTCCGGCGTCTCGGAGGCAGCAACATCCCCGAAGTTGCACGAATCTTGGTCGTCGCCCGCGGGATGGGCCTGGGACAGCGCCGGCACGGCGTACGGCGGCGGGGTGCACGGCGCGGGGACGTGGGGCGGCAGGGCGCGGGGTGCGGCGGGGGCGGCAGGGCGCGGGGGCCGCAGGGCGCGGGGGCGGCGGGGGCGGCAGGGTGCGGGGGCGCGGAAATCTGGTGGCGGAGGCGTGGGTTCGGCGCGCAGGATGCGCGTGTGATTGAGGCGTACCCGATGCAGGTCCCTGTCCGTGCGGCCACCGCCGTGCGTCGACAGCGGCCGGTCCGGGGACGGGCCTCGACCCGACACCGACGTCCGTGAGCGGGGCGTTCCTGGCCGGTCTGGTGGCCGGCTACGGCGTCGCCATCCCCGTCGGCGCGATCGCGATCCTGATTCTGGGCCTGAGTGCGCGTACCTCGTTTCGGGTCGGTGCGGCCGCGGCGCTCGCCGTGGCGACGGCCGACGGGCTCTACGCGGCGGCCGCAACGCTCGGGGGTGCCAGCCTGGCCGGCATCATCGCGCCGATCGCCGGGCCGTTGCGGGTGGTCGCCGCCGTCGTCCTGCTCGGTCTCGCCGCGCACGGTCTGTGGCGGACCTGGTCCACCCACCGGTCGCGGCAGAAGCCGACGGCACCCGTCGGGCGGGGTCTGAGCACGCCCGGGCGGGCCTACGCGGCGCTGCTCGGGTTGACCCTGCTGAACCCGATGACGGTGCTCTACTTCAGTGCGCTGGTGCTCGGTCGGCGGGACACCGCCGACGCGGGTCCGGGCGCGGCGGCGCTCTTCGTGGCCGGTGTGTTCCTGGCGTCGGCGAGCTGGCAGCTGTTCGTCGCGGGCGGCGGCACGATGGTCGGGCGGGCGCTGACCGGGCCGCGCGGGCGGCTGGTCACCGGGCTGGTCTCCAGCGCGCTCATCACCGCGCTGGCGGTGGTCGCGCTGCTGCCGGGCTGAGCGCCGCGCCCGACCGCCCGATCCGCGTTGTCGTGCCGTACGGTCGGGCGGTGACCAGTCGACCCGCAGCCGGGGGAGGCCGGTGGGTGGAGGTCGACCCGGCCCGCGTCGGGCGCTGGGTCGAGGGCTTCGCCGACCGGCACGGCCCGCACACCACGACCGAGCGGGAGTACGGCCTGCTACTCACCGCCGAGGACGGGGCCACCGCCGAGCTGTACGCCCCACCCGGCGCGCCGGTCAGCGGTGACGTTCCCGGGTTCGTGGCCGCCGCCGTGACGCCCCGCCGGATCGGCCTGCTGCTGGCCCGCAAGGGCGCGGTGGCCGTCGGCGTGGCCGAGGGCGCCGACCTTGTCGTCTCCAAGGTGGACACCCGCTACGTGCAGGGGCGCACCGCGGCTGGGGGATGGTCCCAGCACCGGTTCGCCCGGCGTCGCGACAACCAGGCCAAGGCGGCGCTGGGTGATGCGGCGGACCTGGCCGTACGCCTGCTGTTGCCGGAGGCGGCGGCGCTGACGGCGATGGTCTGCGGCGGCGACCGGAAAGCGGTGGACACGGTGCTGGCCGATCGGCGGTTGGCCCCGCTCGTGCCGCTGCGGGCCGAGCGGTTGCTCGACGTGCCGGAGCCTCGGCACGCGGTGCTCGTCGCAGCGGTGGCCGCGGCTCGTGCGGTGCGGATCAGGTTGCGCGACCCGGCACCCGACTGACCTCGGCGCTCGACGGAGGGAAACCGGCGTTCCTGGTCTGCTGATGTGCTGACGGTCCGAGGATGGGCGCATCGCCCCGGTAACCCGTGGCCGCAACACCTCAGGGAGATCATCATGTCCGACGCGCAGATCCTGCGGACGGTCCTCGACCGGTGGAAGTCGGCGGTCGACGCCCACGAACCGGACCGGGTCGCGTCGTGCTTCACCGAAGACGCGATCTTCCAGGGGCTGCACCCGTACACCGTTGGCCGTGCCGGGGTTGCCGCGTACTACGCCGCCCAACCGCTCGGCCTGACCGCCGCCTATGAGATCCGGGAGACCCGGCGTCTCGCCGACGACCTGGTCCTCGGCTACCTGGAGGTGGAGTTCGGCTTCACTGACCGTCCGGCGCTGACGGTCCACCTGGGCGTGCTGCTGAGCCGAGCCGGAAACGACTGGCTCATCGCTCACTACCAGGTCTCAAGGCTGAACTGACCCAGTCCCGCCCCGCTCCGCGCCCCCCGCGCGTCGATCATGGAGTTGTGGTGGTGGACGAAGGTCGCTCGTCCGCCCATATCGGGCACCACAACTCCATGATCGACGCGAACGGCGACCGGGGTCAGTCTCAGAGCTGGTCGGTGCCGAAGGTGTCGCAGGTCTTCGGGTCGCCGCTGTCGTGGCCCTGCTGGAACCAGCGCTGCCGCTGCTGCGAGGTGCCGTGGGTGAACGAGTCCGGGTTGACCTGCCCACCGGAGCGTTCCTGGATGCTGTCGTCGCCGATCGCCTCGGCGGCCTTCAGCGCCTCAGTGATGTCGCCCGGGGTGATCGACTTGAACAGCGGTTCCTGGCCGGTCTTGTCCTTGGTCTCGGTGGCGTGCTTGGCCCAGGCACCGGCGTAGCAGTCGGCCTGCAACTCCAGCCGTACCGAGGCGGAGCGGGGGCCGCTCTGGTCGCCCTGGCCGGCCTTCTCGTTGGTGCCGAGCAGGTTCTGGACGTGGTGGCCGTACTCGTGGGCGAGCACGTAGGGCTGGGCGAACTCGCCCTTGGCGCCGAACCGGGAGGCCAACTCCTCGTAGAAGGCCAGGTCGATGTAGACCTGCCGGTCGGCGGGGCAGTAGAACGGGCCGACGCCCGAGTCGGCCTGGCCGCAGCCGGTATTCACGGCGGCCTGGAAGTAGTTGGTGTCGGTCGGCTCGTACTTCCCCTTGCCCAGCTCCGGGTACGCCTCCTGCCAGTAGCCCTGGATGCTGTTGACGTAGGCCAGGTTGCGGCAGCGCAGGTCGTCGAAGCGCTGGGGGTTGTCGCGCGAGCACAGCTGCTCCAGGTCGGTGCCGCCGGCCTGCCCGCCCTCGTCGCCGTTGGTCATCGCGTTCAGGCCGAACCCGCCGCCGAGCAGTGCGACCAGCACAGCCACCACGATGCCGATCAGCCCGCCGCGACCACCGCCGCCGGGAAGTGGAATGCCGAGACCACCGCCCCCTCCACCGCCCCGACCCCGGTCGTTGACCTGGGAGGTGTCGAGCTCGGCCCGCTCGTTGAGTTCCATGCTGACCCCGATCGCCGTATGCCGGTGAATGTCGTCTGAATGTCGTTCTGTCCTGTAAATGCCGGACGGGGTCCGGACAGCGCTTCCGGTACCCGATGATCTTGATCGGTAATCCGGGCGGGCCGCCCAGCGACGCCCGGTACACTTGTCGGGTGCTGCGCTGCGAAGGCTGAACCGCCCCGCGCCGTCGGGCCCCTTGAGCCCGCCGGCGGTTTCGCGTGCCCCGAGTCAGCCTTCCAGACCCCGAGAGCGAGCCCGAAAACATGATCACTGCCACCGGCCTGGAACTGCGTGCCGGTTCCCGGATCCTGCTGTCCGACACCACGCTGCGCGTACAGCCCGGTGACCGGATCGGCCTGGTCGGTCGCAACGGCGCCGGCAAGACCACCACGCTGAAGGTGCTCGCCGGCGAGGGCCAGCCGTACGGCGGCCAGATCGACCAGCGCAGCGCCATCGGCTACCTCCCGCAGGACCCGCGCACCGGCGACCTGGAGGCGACCGGTCGCGACCGGGTGCTCTCCGCCCGCGGCCTGGACGTCCTGATGTCGCAGATGCAGGAGGTCGAGGCCCGCCTCGCCGAGGACGCCAGCGACAAGTTGGTCCGTCGCTACGGCGCGCTGGAGGACCAGTTCGCCGCCCTGGGTGGGTACGCGGCCGAGGCCGAAGCCGCCCGGATCTGCGCCAACCTCGGCCTGCCGGACCGGGCACTCGCGCAGACCATCGGCACCCTCTCCGGTGGTCAGCGCCGCCGCATCGAGCTGGCTCGGATCCTGTTCCGCGACGCGGGCGAGAACGGCGGCGGCATCCTGCTGCTCGACGAGCCGACGAACCACCTCGACGCCGACTCGATCACCTGGCTGCGCGGCTTCCTCGCCAACCACAAGGGCGGCCTGATCGTGATCTCCCACGACGGCGCCCTGCTGGAGTCGGTGGTCAACAAGGTGTGGTTCCTCGACGCCACCCGGTCGGTCATCGACGTCTACAACCTGGGCTGGAAGGCGTACCTGGAGGCACGCGAGACCGACGAGCGGCGCCGACGCCGGGAGCGGGCCAACGCGGAGAAGAAGGCCGGCGCGTTGATGGCGCAGGCCGACAAGATGCGGGCGAAGGCCACCAAGACCGTGGCCGCGCAGAACATGGCCCGCCGTGCCGAGAAGCTGATCTCCGGCCTGGAGGAGGTGCGGGTCTCCGACCGGGTGGCCAAGGTGCGCTTCCCCAGCCCCGCGCCGTGCGGCAAGACCCCGCTCACCGCGACCGGCCTGTCCAAGTCGTACGGCTCGCTGGAGATCTTCACCGACGTCAACGTCGCGGTCGACCGCGGCTCCCGGGTGGCCATCCTGGGGCTCAACGGCGCCGGCAAGACGACCCTGCTGCGGATGCTCGGCGGTCTGCTCAGCCCGGACACCGGCGAGGTGCACGCGGGTCACGGCCTGCGGCTTGGCTACTACGCCCAGGAGCACGAGACGCTGGACGTGGAGCGGACGGTCCTGGAGAACATGCGCGCCGCCGCCGTCGAGCAGTCCGACACCGACCTGCGCAAGATCCTCGGTGCGTTCCTCTTCTCCGGTGACGACGTGAACAAGCCGGCCGGGGTGCTGTCCGGTGGCGAGAAGACCCGGCTGGCGCTGTCCACCCTGGTCTGTTCCGGCGCCAATGTGCTGCTGCTCGACGAGCCGACGAACAACCTCGACCCGGTCAGCCGGGAGCAGGTGCTCGACGCGATCGCCAACTACCCGGGTGCGATCGTCCTGGTCACCCACGACCCGGGCGCGGTGCTCGCGCTCAAGCCGGACCGCGCGATCCTGCTGCCCGACGGCGACGAGGACGCCTGGAGCGACGACCTGCTCGAACTGGTCGAGCTGGCCTGACCGGCCCGGCCTGCCGCCGGTCCGGCCGTCGCGTCCTGCGGGCGGTCGACCGGGCCGTCCTCAGCCGAGCAGGTCGACCAGCCGGCCGAGCACACCGGAGCTGACCAGGATCAGCACGCCGATGCCGATGAAGATGGTCGGCACCAGCCAGTGGCCGGCGCGTTCGACCAGCCGGACCACCCGGGGGTGCCCGCCCAGCCAGGCGCCGGCGGCACACCACAGCGCGATGAGCAGCACGAAGACCAGGAGGAACACCGCGCTGTCGGCCGCGCCGAGGGCCCGGAATACGGGTACGTAGACGGCCACGTTGTCGGCGCCGTTCGTGATCGTCACCCCGGCCACACCGAGCGTTCCGGTGACGACCGCGGGGGTGACGTCGTCGTCAGAGGCGCGCAGCGCGCGTACGCCCAGCGCGATCGGCAGCAGGCCGAGCAGCCCCGTCCACGGGTCCGGCACGACCAGCAGCCCCGCCGCGACCACCGCGCTGGCCAGCGCGAGCGCGCCGATTCCGAGGTATTGACCAGCGACAATCTGCCAAGGGCGGGGTCGACCGGTGGTGCGCGCCGCGACGAAGAACAGGGTCAGGACGACGATGTCGTCGATGTCGGTCGCGGCGAAGACCACGGCTGCTCCGCCCGCGGTGCTCAACAGGTCGATCACGGCCGAAGGCTACGGGTCGTCCGCAGGCGTCACCGTGCCGCGGTGGTACGCCCGGAGGCAGCGCGGGGGCCGATCGCCAGGATCACTCTATCGGGAAGCTGACATTGCATAGCGTGTCGGTTGGCGAAGAGTTGATATCTGGCGCATGATCGTTCGAGGCGGTCTAATAGGTGGGACCGTATCCGAACCGCACAGTCTGGGACGTGAGGACACAGCATGGCAGCCACTGGCACAGCCACCAGCACTGAGAAGGGTCGCCGGATCGTCGGAGCCGAGCGTCAGACGCTCGCCAAGGACCTGGTAAAGCGGTACACCTCGGGGGAGAGCATCCGCGCGTTGGCGGCCTCGACCGGCCGTTCCTACGGGTTCATCCACCGAGTACTCACCGAGTCCGGGGTGCAGCTGCGTCAGCGCGGTGGTGCCCGGCGCCGCAAGAAGGCGTGACCCGCCACTCAGCGTCGTCCAGCAGCGCCGCTCCCCGGGCCGTCCGGTGACCGCCGAGGCGACCGGGGTCCGGCTGACTTGCGACGGGCCGGTCGCCACGGTGACGTTGTGCCGGCCCGACGTGCTCAATGCTCAGACGCCGGCCATGTGGCAGGCGATGAGCGACTTCTCCCGCGACCTGCCCGGCGACGTGCGGGTGGTGGTGGTCCGGGGCGAGGGGCGTGCGTTCTCCGCCGGCCTCGACCTCGCGGTGGCTGGCGCGTTCGGCCCGGGCTCGTTCGCGGAGCTGGCCACGCTGCCCGAGCAGGAGTGCGCCGAGCGCATCGCGGAGTTCCAGGGCGGCTTCACCTGGCTGCACCGGCCGGACGTCATCTCCGTGGCGGCCGTACAGGGTCACGCGATCGGTGCGGGCTTCCAGCTCGCCCTCGCCTGTGACCTGCGTGTCCTCGCCGCCGACGCGAAACTGTCGATGGCCGAGGTGACCCTGGGCCTGGTGCCCGACCTGGCCGGCACCAAACGGCTCGTCGAGCTGGTCGGTTACGCGCGGGCGCTGGAGATCTGCGCCACCGGCCGCCGGTTGGACGCCGCCGAGGCGGACCGGATCGGGCTGGCCAATCTGGTGGTGCCACCAGCCGAGCTGGACGGCGCGGTCCAGGACCTGACCGCTGGCCTGCTCTCCGGGGCCCGCGACGCGGTGGTGGAGATCAAGGCGTTGCTCGCCGGTGCGGTCGGCCGGTCGCATGCCGACCAGCAGCGCGCCGAGCGCGAGGCGCAGACCCGTCGGCTGCGCGACCTGGCCGGCCGGGGAGAATAGGTAAGGACCGCACGGGAAGATCCGGGTTACGACCGAGGTTGTCACAGTCGTCGGGAGAATTGACCTGACGGCGCGGTCTGCCCGACGACCCGGAGGTGAGCGATGTCCAACCCGATGTCCGGAGGTGGCATGGCCGGGTGGAGCATGCTCCGGTCGATGCGCAACCGGGACGAGGTCTCCACCCACCGACTGAAGCACGGGGTGGCCCGCCGCATCGTCGCCTTCGCCCAGCCCTACCGGCGCGACATCATCGTCTTCCTGGCCACCGTGGTGCTGGCCGCCATCATCGGCGTGGCCACCCCCGTGCTGGCCGGTGACGTGATCAACGCGATCAACCGGGGTGGCACCGAGGCCGGCCGGCTCGTGGTGCGGCTGGCCCTGTTCATCGCCGCGCTGGCGGTCGCCGACGCGCTGCTCTCCCTGGCCCAGCGGTGGTATTCGGCGCGCATCGGCGAGGGCATCATCTTCAACCTCCGCACCCGGGTCTACGACCACGTGCAGCGGATGCCGTTGCAGTTCTTCACCCGTACCCAGACCGGCGCCCTGGTCAGCAGGCTCAACAACGACGTGCTCGGCGCCCAGCGGGCGTTCACCTCCACCCTGTCCGGTGTGGTCAGCAACGTCATCCAACTGGTGCTCACCGCGGCGGTGATGTTCACCCTCTCCTGGCAGATCACCGCGCTGTCACTGGTGCTGCTGCCCATCTTCATCATTCCGGCCCGCCGGGTCGGTCGGCGGCTGGCCGACATCACCCGCGAGGCGTACAACCTCGACGCCAAGATGAACGCGACCATGACCGAGCGGTTCGGGGTGGCGGGCGCGCTGCTGGTGAAGCTCTTCGGTCAGCCTGAGATCGAGGCCGGCCGGTTCGCCGGCCGGGCCGAGCGGGTCCGCGACATCGGCATCCAGTCCGCGATGTACTCCCGCACGTTCTTCGTGGCGATGCTGCTGGTCGCCTCGCTGGCGCAGGCGCTCACCTACGGTCTCGGTGGCTGGCTGGCGGTGACCGGCGGCGTCAGCGCGGGCACGGTCGTGACGCTCGCGTTGCTGCTCACCCGCCTGTACGGCCCGCTCACGGCGCTGTCCAACGTCCGGGTCGACGTGATGAGCGCCCTGGTCTCCTTCGACCGGGTCTTCGAGGTGCTCGACCTCAAACCGGGCATCGTGGAGAAGCCCGACGCGGTGCCGGTGCCCCGGGGCACCGGCCGGGTCGACTTCCGCGACGTGCGGTTCCGCTACCCGAGCGCCGCCGAGGTCTCCCTCGCCTCCCTGGAGGAGGTCGCCACACTGGACCGGACGGTCAACGAGCCGGTGCTCAAGGGAGTCTCGTTCAGCGTGGAGCCGGGGCAGATGGTCGCGCTGGTCGGCCCGTCCGGCGCCGGCAAGTCGACCCTGTCGATGCTGATCTCCCGGATCTACGACGTCACCGACGGCCAGGTGCTGGTCGGTGGGGTGGACGTACGCGACGCGACGCTCGCCTCCCTGCGGGACGAGATCGGTGTCGTCACCCAGGATTCGCACCTGTTCCACGAGACGATCGCCGAGAACCTGCGCTACGCCAAGCCCGACGCCACCGACGACGAGATCTGGGCCGCGCTGGCCGGCGCGCAGGTGGCCGACCTGGTCCGGGCGCTGCCCGACGGGCTGGACACCACCGTCGGGGAACGCGGCTACCGGTTCTCCGGCGGCGAGAAGCAGCGCATCGCGATTGCCCGGCTGCTGCTCAAAGCGCCCTCGATCGTGATCCTCGACGAGGCGACCGCCCACCTGGATTCGGAGAGCGAGGCAGCGGTGCAACGGGCGTTGTCGGTGGCGTTGACCGGGCGGACCGCCCTGGTGATCGCACACCGGCTCTCCACCGTGCGCGACGCCGACCAGATCCTCGTCCTCGACGGCGGCCGGATCGTCGAGCGGGGGCGGCACGACGAGTTGGTAGCGGTCGGCGGGCTCTACGCCGAGCTGTACCGCACCCAGTTCGCGGTCGCCGACTCGCCCACCCCGTTCGTCGACGCGACCGGGCCCGAGCCGGTGGTCATGCCGCTGGGCACCTACCGCGCCGACGAGGTGCTGCCGCCCGCCGCGGCCAACTGACGTCCTGCGGGCACCGGGCCGAGGTCCGTCGCGGTCAGCGCCGTTCGGGCAGGCCGGTCGCCACTCGCAGCTCGGCGAACGCCACACCCAGCGTGACCGGGGTGAAGTGCGCGTTCAGGCCGCTCGGGTTGGGCAGCACCCACAGCCGGGCGCCGGCCAGTGACTCCGGCTGCGGCCCGAAGGTGGCTTTCGGCCGCTGAAAACCGATCCGGTACGCGGTCACCCCCACCACCGCCACCCAACGCGGCTGGTAGCGGCCCACCTTGTCGGTCAGGATCGCGGCACCGTCGAGGAGTTCCTCGCTGCTCAACTCGTCCGCGCGGGCGCTGGCCCGGGCGGCCATGTTGGTGATGCCGAGCCCGAGTGCGGGCAGCTCGTCCTGTTCGCTGGGGTGCAGCAGCCGGGGGGTGAACCCGCCCCGGTGCAGCGCGGGCCAGAACCGGTTGCCGGGTCTGGCGAAGTGCCAGCCGGTTGCGGCCGACCAGAGGCCGGGGTTGATGCCGACGAAGAGCACCGCCAACCCCGGCGCGAGGACGTCGGGGATGGTCCGGTCAGCGGCCGCCGCCAGCTCCGCCCGGGTCGGACGAGTCGTCCGGGCCGCCGTCAGCTCCGCCTGGGTCGGCTGGGCTGTCCCGGGCGTCCTCAGCTCTGCCTGGGTCGGCTGGGCCGTGTCGGGCGTCCTCAGCTCCGCCTGGGTCGGCGGGGCTGTCCCGGGCGTCGTCAGCTGTGCCTGGGTCGGCTGGGCCGTGTCGGGCGTCGCCGTCGGGTGACGATCGGCCAGGTCCCCGGGTTCCGGCGGCCGTCCGGTGTGCCTCGCGTTGATCGACTCGGGTTCCTGGAAGTCGGGGTGTCCTGGCCGCATCGTCCGCCCGGTTTCCTGAAGGCCGAGTCGATCAACGGCCGGGTCGTCGGGCTGGGCCCGCTCGGGCGGCGTCACGGCACGGCCAGGTCGGCCCCCGGCGGGGGTCACAGCCCGCGCAGCGCGCCGCCGTCGACCGGGAGGGTGATCCCGGTGAGGTAGCTCGCGGCGGGGGAGAGCACGAACGCGGCCACCCGGCCGAACTCGGCGGGATCGCCGAGGCGACGCAGCGGGATGGCGGCTTCCGCCTCGGTGCGGGCGCGTTCCGGGTCGCCGGTCGCGGCGAAGAGCTCCCGGTTGCGGTCGGTCAGGATCCGGCCCGGCAGCAGCCCGACCACTCGTACGCCGCGCGGGCCGTAGTCGTCGGCGATGTCCTTCGCCGCCCCGACCAGGCCGGGCCGCAGACCGTTGGAGATGCCGAGGCCGGGCACCGGGCCCCGGGCCGAGGTGGAGAGCACCAGCCCGATCGCACCGCCCTCGGGCAGCGCGGCGGCAACCGTACGCACCGCGCGGATGGTGCCCAGGAAGACGGTCTCGAAGGACTGCCGCCACTGCTCGTCGCTGATCGCGGCGGCGTTTCCCGCCGGTGGCCCGCCGACCGAGATCAGCGCGCCGTCGAGCCGGCCGAAGTGCTCCCGGGCGGCGGCGACGAGCTGCTCCGGGGTCTCCGGGTCGGCCAGGTCGGCGGTCAGCCCGACGGCATGCTCGGGACCGCCGAGCTGCTGCGCGGCGGCGGCCACGGCCTCCGGGTCCCGTGCCGAGAGGACCACCCGTGCCCCGTCGGCGACCAGGCACTGCGCGGTCGCGAAGCCCAGGCCGCGAGAGGCACCGGTGAGGACGTACACGTGGTCGGTCAGGCCTAGATCCATAAGGTCGATCCTGCCGCATCCGACACACCGTCGCCACCAACTGCGGGTGGACGCGAGGCGGGGCGCAGCAGACGTACCCGGCCGGCGATCTGCACCGCCACGGCGCCGCCGGCGCGGCCCACGGCCGGCAGCCTGCGCGGACGTGGCGCCCCGAGCCCGTCGTAGCGCAGGCGCGCCTCCCGGACGGCCAGTTCCTCGGCGGCGGCCGGGGGCAGCGCGCCCTGTTCGCGCATCGCACGGGCCAGGTCCCAACCGTCGCGCAACGACCCGGCGGTTGGTCGCCCGGCTGCCCAGCCTGCGAAGGTCGTCGACCAGGTGGCGCCGAGGCCGGCGGCGAGCAGTGGCCAGTGGCCAGTGTCGGGCCACCTCGCCGGCACGTTTGCGTCTCAGGGCCGCCCGGGTGGCGGCCAGTTGGGCCGGTGCGAACCCTGGCGGCGGCGGGCCTCCGGCGACCAGCGTCGCGACCAGCTCCGCCTGTCGCTGGGCGAGCCCGCCGACATCGCCGGACGACCGCCTGCCGCTGTCGTCGCGTGGCTCAGTCATGTCACGGCCGGGAAGCCCGCGGCGGCGGCCAGGGCGTCCAGTTCGGCGCGCAGCTCGGCTGCCGGTGGGTAGTGGCCGTCCCGTTCCAGCAGCAGCGCCGGCGGACGCTCTCGAGCGCAGAGCGCGCCGACCAGCTCCAGCACCGCCGCTGGCACCGGATCGGTGTGGGTGTCGTGGTAGAAACCGCCGTGCTCGGCGCCGCCGGCCACGTGGACGTACGCGACCCGCTCCAGCGGCAGACGGTCCAGCAACGCGAGCGGGTCGGTGCCCCGGTTGCGGGCGTTGGCGTGCACGTTGGCCACGTCCAGCAGCAACAGTGCGCCGGTCCGGTCGAGGATCTCGGTGAGGAAGTTCGCCTCGTCCAGCTCGTCGTCGGGCCATTCGACCAATGCGGCGATCGGTTCCAGTGCGATCGGCACCGGCAGTTCGGCCTGCGCCCGCGCCACGTTGGCGCAGACCGCGTCGACCGCCTCCCGGCTGCGCGGCAACGGGAGCAGGTGCCCGGCCTCCAGGCCGCCGGCTCGGACGAACGCGATGTGCTCGCTGACCAGCGGGGCGTCGACCCGCTGCGCCACAGCGGCCAGGTGGGCGACCCGGGCCGGATCGACCGGCTCGGCGCCGCCGAGGGAGAGCCGCACCCCATGGGGTACGACAGTCACGCCGCGCTCCCGCAGCTGCGCAAGACCCGGCGGGAGCGGCCCGGACGAGGGCACCCCCTCGGCCACCACCTCCACGAAGCGCAGGCCGGGGAGCTCGGCCACGAAGCCGGCGATCTCCGGACGCCAGCCGATGCCGACTCCGGACGGGCCGGTCATCCGCCGCACCCCCCGCCCCCGCCGCAGCCGCCACCACCGCCGCAGGAGCTGCCGCCGTCTCCACCGGAGCTGTCGCCTCCGGACGATCCGTCGGAGCCGCCCGTCCAGCCGCTGCCAGAGGCGGCCTGGCGCTGGATCTCGGCCTGCTCGGCGAAGCCGGGGTCGAGCGCCCAGAGCGAGGCGGTGCCGTACAGGGCCACGCCCATCGCCGCGCCGGCAGCTCCGTAGGTGGCGTAGGACGGCGCGGAGGCCGGAGCGAGGTGGGTGTGCTCGCGGCGTACACCGCGCAGCGTGGACCGACCGGCCCGGGTGAGCACGGGCGCCCGGCGCAGCACCAGGGTGACGATCAGGAGCGCAACAACGGTCAGCAGCAGGTAACCGACCGGGCGACCGCTGAACAGACCGGAGACCAACCGGAGCACGCCGAGGCCCAGCAGGGCGATCAGGATCGTGGTCCAGAAGCGGGCACGGGCGCGTTGCGCGTCGTCGGTCAGCAGACCCCGCTGCTCCAGGCCGTTGCGGATCTGGTGCAGCGCGACACGTACGCGCTCGTCCTGCGGCAGGTCCCCGACCCGGGCGTGCTGATGCGCGGCCCAGTGGATGGCCTGGTCCAGTGGGGTGAGCCCGGTCGGCGCGACCCCGCTGGTGGTCAGTCGACGGTCCGGCCGCACGCCGATCGCGCCGCTGCCGCGCAGTCCGCCCAACGCGGCGTGTACGGCGAGTCGGGGTCCACCGTTGAGGTACGCGACCTGCTGCGGCCCGAGTGGACCGGCGGTCATGGCAGCGTTCGACCCGGCCGCCAGACGGACCCGTTGGTACACCGCGACGGCCACCACCAGAGCGGCTGCGAAGAGGTAGTACCGGAGGAAGGTCGGGCCGGAGATGCCCCAGGTGTCGCCGGACGCGGCGTGGACGATCATCGACTGCTCCTGTCACCGGAGGGATGCGCGGCCCCATTGTGGAGCAGCCTCGCCACGGTCGGCAGTCGGGTGTACGGGCGGTCAGTGGCGGCGGACCGCCTCCTCGACCAGGTCGAGCACCGGGCCCAGGTCACCGGCCGGTCGGCCCATGGCCAGGTGCAGCACCAGGCCGTCGTAGGCCAGCTCCAGGAACTGGGCCAGCACGTCGATGGGGACGTCTTCGCGCAGCACCCCGGCGTCGCGTTGGCGGGCCAGCCGGTCCCGGGTCGCCTCGGCGATAGCGGCGGACCGCTCGGCCCATCGACGGGCGAACGCCGGGTCGGTGCGCAGGCGGCGGGAGACCTCCAGTTGGCTGCCCAGCCAACCGGTGGTGTCCGGTGAGACGGCGCGGGCGAGCAGGTCGCGCATCACCTGCACCAGGCCGTTGCGGGCCACCGTCTCGACCATGGCCGCGGCGTCGTCCTCGGCGACGGCCAGGAAGAGCGAGTCCTTGTCCCGGAAGTGGTGGAAGATGGCGCCGCGGGACAGGCCGGTGGCCTCCTCGAGGCGGCGTACGGTCGCCCCCTCGTAGCCGAGCCGGGCGAAACACGCCCGGGCGGCGGCGAGGATCTCCCGCCGACGCGCGTCGAGCTGGTCCTGGCTTACTCTGGGCACGCGTCGATCGTCGCAGGTCAACCCAGGGCATGCAAACCGTACGTACGGCTTGGGATATCGCCGACTACCCTCGCCTGGTGACCCCGCCGCAGACCGTGCCCACCGCCCCGCTGACCGTGGCCACCGTTCAGGCCACCCCGACGCCGGGTGACGTCGCCGGCAACGCGGTCACCGCCGCCGACCTGGTCCGCCGAGCCGGTGACCAGGGCGCCCGGGTGGCCGTCCTGCCGGAGCTGTTTCTCTGCGCGTACCACCCGCCGAGCCTCGCCGCCGACCCGGCCGGCACGGACGTCGCGGCCGACCCGGCCGGTGCGGTCGCGGATCCCCGGCTCGACCCGCTGCGCGCCGCGGCGCGCGAGGCCGGTGTCACCGCGCTGGTCGGCGCCGCCGCCCGACACCCGGACGGCCGGCGGACCATTGCCGCGCTGGTCATCGACCGGACCGGCGCGGTGCGGATCGGGTACGACAAGCAGCAGCTCTGGGGCGACGAACGGGAGCTGTTCAGCGCGGGCGACCGGGGTGCCACGCTGCTCGTCGACGACTGGCGGCTCGGGCTGGGCATCTGCTACGACGGCTGTTTCCCGGAACACGGCCGGGCCGCCGCCCTCGACGGCGCGCACGGCTACCTGTGCCCCAGCGGATACCTGGCCGGCTCCGAGCACCGCCGGGACCTCTACTACGCCGCGCGAGCCCTGGACAACACCATGTTCGTGGTCTTCGCCAACGCGGTCGGCGGCGTCGACCCGTGGCGGTTCAACGGCGGCGCGGCGATCTACGACCCGCAGGGCCGGGTGCTGGCCCGGGGCGCCGACGACGGCACGGAGGTGCTGTTGGCGACCCTGGATCCCGCCGCGCTCGCGGCCACCCGGGCGGCCCATTCGATGCTCGCCGATCGCCTGCCGAACCAGGGCGGCACCCGGGTGTCGATGTCCGGCTGAACCCGTCGTCAGGTGGATACCCGCCGGACCTGTTGGCGAACACGTCGGTCCCGTAGGGTGCCCGAGTGCCACTGCTCCTGCTGGACCTGGACAACACCCTGCTGGATCGGGCCGGGCCGTTCCGCCGCTGGGGTGAGCGCTTCCTGGACGGCATCGGCGCGCCCCACACCGACATCGACTGGCTGCTCTCGATCGACGCCGACGGTCTGACCGACCGCTGGGATCTCGCCGACGCCATCCGGGACCGCTACGAGCTGCGCATCCCCTCGATCGACCTGGTGGAGGAGCTGCACGACGGGGTGGTGGCGCAGACCCGGCTCGACCCGCTGACCGCCTGCGCGCTGCGGATCGCCGACGACGCCGGTTGGGTGCCGGTGGTGGTCTGCAACGGCACGGTACGCGTCGAGGACGCCAAGATTCGCCGGACCGGCCTGGACCAGTACGTCGCGGACTGGGTGATCTCCGAGGAAGCCGGCGTCAGCAAGCCCAACCCGCGGATATTCGCGCTCGCCGCCCAGCGGGTGCGGATGCCGCTGCGGGGTGCCTGGGTGGTCGGCGACAGCCCGGAGTCGGACATCGGCGGTGCCGCCGCCGTCGGGCTGCCCAGCGTCTGGCTGCACCGGGGGCGCACCTGGACCGACGCCCGGTTCGCGCCGAGCCACACCGTGGACGGGTTGATCGCCGCGGTCGCCACAGTCCTGGCCCGCTGACGCAAGCGGCGCGCGCCGCGTCACGTCGTCTGCACCGCCGTGCGTCGCGCCAAGATCGGCACAGTTTCCCTGATGGTGCTGCCTCCGCGCGCCAGGAGGCAGCACCATCAGGGATGTTGCGTGGATCTTGGTCCGACCGCGCGACGGCGGCTCGGTAATTCGGTTGACCGGCTGCCGTGGGGCCGCGAGCATTGTCAGCGCATCGTGCATCCCGGGCGTGGGCCCGGTCGTGGAGAGGAGGTCGGTCATGGCCGTCTTCGCAGGTCGCTTCCAGCTGCCTATCTCAGCCTCGACCAAGGGAACCTCACCACAGTGCGCGATCACGACTTTCCGGCGCTTGAGCGCCGGAGCCGCGGCAAGAGCCGCTTTGACGACGACGAATCACAGTTTCTGAAGCGCGGGCGGCCCACCGAGCCGCCTGCGGACCCCGACACCGAGCCTGATCCGGACACCGGCGAGCGCTGGTCGTCCTGGGACGACGCCGTGCACGGGCCCGAGCCGCACCCGGAATGGCTGGTCACCGAGCTGGCCGCCCGGGACACCGAGCTGGGTGTGCTGAAGACCGGCAAGGAGGCGGACGTCCACCTGGTGCGCCGGGCGGTGCCCGACACCGACCGGTCCTGCCTGCTGGCGGTCAAACGCTACCGCGACCCCGAGCACCGGCTGTTCCACCGGGACGCCGGCTACCTGGAGGGCCGTCGTGTGCGCCGGTCCCGGGAGAACCGGGCGATGGCCGGCCGGACGGCGTTCGGCCGACAGATGATCGCCGGGCAGTGGGCCGCGGCCGAGTTCGATGCCCTGGCCCGGCTCTGGGAGATCGGTGCCGGGCACGACCGGATCGCCGTGCCGTACCCGGTGCAGCTGCGGGGCACCGAGCTGATGTTGGAGTTCGTCGGCGACGCCGAGTCGGGGGAGGCGGCGCCCCGGCTGGCCCAGCTGCGACCCGGCCCGACCGAGCTGCGCGACCTGTGGGCCCAGCTGGTGGAGGCGCTGCGGGTGCTGGCCCGGGCCGGTTACGCGCACGGCGACCTGTCGCCGTACAACCTGCTCGTGCACCAGGGGCGGCTGGTCGTGATCGACCTGCCGCAGGTGGTCGACGTGGTGGCAAATCCGCAGGGGCCGGAGTTCCTGGCCCGCGATGTGCGGGTGGTCGGCACCTGGTTCGCGGCCCGGGGTCTGCCCGCCGAGCAGGTCGACCCGGGCACGTTGACCGGGGAGCTGCTGCGTGAGGCGGGCATCCGCTGATCAGAGCGGGTCGGGCGGTCGGACCGCCCGACCCGCCGCGTCGGTCATTGCAGGTAGCGCTCCACCTCGGGCTTGGGGCGTTCGCCCTGTGCGTCCGGGTCGCCGTGGGTCTCCCGCGCGGCCCGCCGACGGCGCAGCAGGTCCCAGCACTGGTCGAGGGATTCCTCCAGGGCGCGCAGTCGCTCGCTGGCCTCGCCCTCGGTGCCCGCCTCGTGGGCCTGGGCGTCCGCGCGCAGCTTGTGTTCCTCGTCGACCAGTTCGGAGATCCGGTTCAGGATGGTCTTGTCGTCCATGCTCCTGAGCCTGGCACAGCGCCCCACGACGCGCCTGGCTTCGTGTGCCGACAGTGGGGTCAGACCACGATCGGTGACTCCGCCCATACTGGCAGCAACATGTCAATGTGGCCTTTTTCACGCCCATCTCCAGGTCAGCTCGTATGCCGCCCGACGTGGGGCTTCACCTGCGCAATCTTTTTGAGTCGGCCACACGGCCCGGATCCGGCACGGCCGTCGTCCCCTCAACGCGAGAAATACTCCAGATCTGTCCCATGGCAAAGCAGTTTCATGAATGGGATGCTCGCCCGGATGGTCACGCGCCATCAACAAGGCAGCACGGAGCGCAACCCGCTGTGCCGCCGGAAAGGACGGATCCGTGCAGGTGAAAGATGGCTGAGTCGACCGCCCCCGCGTACCGCCAGCCGCACGTCGCCACCCTGCGACGCACCTTTCCCAAGCTGCTCCGGGACCCACTGGGCACGTTGGTCGGGCTTGCCGACTCGTCGCCCGGGCAGGTCGTCAAACTCAACCTGGGCACTATCCGGCCGTACCTGGTCGTCGAGCCCGCACACGTCCAGCACGTGCTGCGCGACAACGCCGCCAACTACACGCGGGCGGGCGACGGCATGTTGTGGAAGTCGGTCAAGAAGATCGCCGGTGACGGCATCCTCGCCGAAGGCCCGGACTGGGAGGCGAGTCGCCGACGGCTCCAGCCGCACTTCACCGCGAAGCGGATCGACTCGGTGGCGGACGGTCTGAGCCGGGCGATCAGCGATGCGGTCGACGAGTTGAACGTCCCGGCGCGAAACGGCGAACCGGTCGACGCGGCCAGCGAGATCTCGAGGATCATCTGCCAGGCCGTCATCCGGGTCTTCTTCGGCGACAAGATCCCCGTCGCCGACGGTGTGCGGATCGTCGCGGAACAGAACACCGTGGCGACCGCACTGCGCTTCCGGCTGCTCATCCCGTTCCTGCCGGACGCCGTGCCGATGCCCGGCGACCGCGCACTGCGGCGGGCGGTCCGGAACATCGACAGCATTATCCTGCCGTTGGTCCGTGCTGAGCGATCCCGCGACGACGGAAGCGACGACTTCGTCGCGTCGCTGGCCCGGGGCCGTGACGCGCACGGCCACAAGGTCGACGACCAGCGGGTACGCGACGATCTGGTGTCGATCTTCGTGACCGCCACCGAGACCACCTACACGGCGCTCACCTGGATCTTCCCGCTGCTGGAGCAACTGCCCGACGTCGCCGCGCGGCTCTACGCGGAGATTGATCGTGTGGTCGGCCCCGGGGACGTGATCAGCCGCGAACAGCTTGGCGAGCTGCGCTACACCCGGATGGTGCTGGACGAACTCGTCCGCGCCTACCCATCCGGCTGGTTGGTGCCGCGGACCGCGATCGCCGACGACCTCATCGGCGGCACCCGGGTCAGGGCCGGTGACACGATCATCCTGAGTCCGTACGTGACCCAGCGGCTGGCCCGCTTCTGGGATCGGCCGACGGTCTTCGACCCGGAGCGCTTCGCCCCCGACGCCCCCCGACGTGCCCACCGGTACGCCTACTATCCGTTCGGGGGCGGCGCCCACCAGTGCATCGGCCAGTACTTCTTCCAGGTCGAGGCACCACTGATCGTGGCGACGCTGCTCAGCCGCTTCCGGTACCGGCTCTGCACGCCCGGGCTGCCATCGCCGCGGCTCGCCGCGACGCTCCGACCAGGGGAACGGGTGCCGCTGCTGCTCACCCCCCATCGGCAACCGGCCCTGGCCTAGCGGGTGGCACAACGACAAGTGGTCGAGGACGCACTTCAGCAGGCCGCAGAGCACGGGCGCGTCTGTGCCCTGGCCGCTCAGGGCCAACGTGACCTGCAACGGTGCCTGGCCGCCCATCCGGACCTCTTCGCCGAGGGGCCCTTCGATGGCGCTCTGACCAGCAGCATCGCGTTGGCCATCGCGTTCAGCGCGCCCTGGTGCGAGGCAGCCGAGCTGCGTCTGACCAACCGGGCGGTGCTCTGGGGGTTCGCGCTGGACTGGCAGGTGGACCGGCTGGCCACCTCTGCCGTCGCGCTTGACCGACTGGTGCGCCAGCAGCTTCTCGTCGCGGACGGCGCGGCCGCGACGACGGACGACCCCCTGGGTCACCTCCTCGCCGATCTTCTCGCCGACCTGGCCGCCGAGCCGGCCTTCGCTGAACTGGGCGGGGTGTGGCGGGCGGCGGCCCGGCGGACCCTGCACGCGATGCGGCAGGAGTGGCAGTGGAAGACGGCGATGCGGGACAACCTCCAGCCGCGGCCCACCCTCACCGAGTACCTGAACAACGCGGACAACCTGGCCTGCACTGTCGTGAACGTCGTGCACTGGATTCGCACCGGCGGGGCCGACACGGAGGCGGGGCTCGACCGGCTGGTCCTCGCCAGCGACGCGGTGCAACGCGCTCTTCGGCTGGTCAACGACCTGAGCACCTACGAGCGGGACCTCCGCTGGGACGACCTGAACGCGATCATGCTGGTGGAGGACCGGGCAGTGGTGGAGCAGGAGTTGGCGCGCCTGGTCACTGAGGCGACCGACCTGCTCGGCGAGTTGCGGGCCGACTGCCCGAGGGAGGCGGCATACCTGACCCGACAGCTCGGCTACACCACAGGCTTCTACCGGAGCACCGACTTCTGGGGTGTGTCGTGAGCACCGAGGCACTGACCCGGGACCCCGGCGGGGCGAAGGATTCCGGGTCGACGCGCGCCGTCGACGAGCTGATTGCCGAGCTGAGCCGGCACCCGTCCGGTCGCACATCCGCGTCGCCGTACGAGACCGCCCGTCTGGTCTCCCTGGCACCCTGGCTGCCCCGACACGCCGACCGGATCCAGTACCTGCTCGCCGGGCAGCGCCCGGACGGAGGTTGGGGCGGGCCGGAAGGGTACGCCCTGGTACCCACCCTCAGCGCCGTCGAGGGGCTGCTCGCGGCCTCGCTGAACGACGAGCCGGTGGGCTGGTCCCCGGCGGCGGTGCGCGACGCGATCGACAGGGCGCTACGCCTGCTGTTCGACCGGCTGGCCGGCCCCTCGACCTGTCCCGTGCCGGACCTGCCGGCCGCGGACCTGATCGTCCCGGCAATGGTCGACCGGATCGCCGACCACCTCGCCGATCCGCCGACGTGGTTGGCCCACTGGCGAGGAGTCGGCCCGCCGCCGATGCCCGCGGGCATGGATCGGCAGCGGCTCGACCGGGTACGCCTGCTGGTCGGATCCGGTCGGCCGATTCCGCCCAAGCTGCTGCACGCTCTGGAGATCCTCGGGCCGGCCGCCCGGCAAGCGGCAGGTGTCACCGCCACCGCCGCCGGCCCGGTCGGAGCCTCGCCGGCCGCCACCGCCGCGTGGCTCGGTGACCCCGACGGTACTCAATCCGCCGCGCTGGACTACCTGACCCGGGCGCTCGGCGAGCACGGCGGAGCGGTTCCGTGTGCCACACCGATCACCGTGTTCGAACGGTCGTGGGTGCTGAGCACCCTGGCACGGGCGGGTGTGCTCCCGACGGCGCCGGCGCAACTGGTTGCCGGGCTGCGCGACGCCCTTGGGCCGGACGGTGCGGCCACCGGGCCGGGGCTGCCCACCGACGCCGACACGACGGCGGTGACGCTCTACACGCTGGCCCTCCTGGGTCACCCGACCGATCCGACGTGCCTGCGGCGGTTCGACACCGGGGAGCACTTCGGCACCTGGCAGGGTGAGGACGGCGCGTCGGTGACCACGAACGCGCACGTGTTGGAGGCGTTCGGGCGATGCCTCGGCGGCGAGGACCCGGTCGCGGCACCGGTGCTGCGCCGGCTCACCGGCTGGCTGATCGACCACCAACACGCCGACGGTCGATGGACGGACCGATGGCACGCCTCGCCCTACTACGCCACCTACTGCGTGGTGCTCGCACTGCGGGAGTACGGCGGTCCGTCGGCCGACGCGGCGCTGCGGCGGGCCGTCTCGTGGGTGCTCGAGAGTCAGCGGGCCGACGGGTCGTGGGGACGATGGCAGGGCACGGCGGAGGAGACCGCCTACGGCCTGCTGGTGTTGCTGGCAGTGCCGCCGTCATCCACGATTCGTGACGCAACGGTCGCCGCTGCTCACCGTCTGTCCACAATGCAAGATGAGGCCATTGAGAGTCCACTGTGGCATGACAAGGACCTCTACCATCCGGTACTGATCGTACGAGCGGCGGTGGTGGCTGCCCGGGCGGCGGCTGCGGTACGGGCGAACGGTTCCGCCCATATGCCAGCAAGCCGCTGGACTGCATCGCTTGAGTGAAATTCCGGACACTGCTAGCGTGCGCCGGGCCGGGGGCTGGGCTCATTCAGCCAATCGAAACGGTCGAGGGACGGGTGGGATGGCTTCCCGCAGTGCAAGTTTGCGCACCAAGATTGTGGCCCTGCTGGTCTCACTCGCCGCGCTCTGGGCGTTCGCGGCGTGGGTGACCCTGCGCGACGGGTTCAACGTGCTCGGTGTGCAGACGCTTGACGCGCAGGTCGCCCAACCCAGTGAATCGCTGTTCACCGAGCTCCAGCGGGAGCGCCGGTTGTCGGTGGCCTACCTTGGACGCCGCGACCCGGGCATGGTGCAGCAGCTGCAGGCCCAGCACGAGCGCAGCGAGAAAAAGTCCGCCGCCTTCGCCGAGGCGTCCCGCAACTGGCGCGCCCGATTCGCGTCGAGCGACGAACTGATCACGCGGATCGACGCGGTGATCACCCGGCTGGATGGGCTCGGCCAGATGCGGGAGGCCGTTGTCGCCGGCACGGTGGACCGGGCTGGCGCGGCGGCGGCGTACACCGGGGTCCTCGATGGGCTCTTCCGGGTCTACGGGGCCATGGGTCAGCTCGACGACGAGCAGATCGCCAAGGACACCGTCACCCTCACTCAGCTGTTCCGCGTGCGTGAGCTGATGTCGCAGGAGGACGCCCTCTTCGCCGGCGTCGCGGCGGCGGGTCGAATCAGCGACAAGGAGGCAGCCCAGTTCGCACACCTGGTGGGCGCGCAGCGGTTCCTCGTCTCCGAGGCCCTGGCCGAACTGCCCGAGGCCGACCGCCAGCGGTACCTCCAGATGACCGAGGGACCGGCCTTCACCAAGCTTCAAGCGCTTGAGGACCGCCTGGTCGCCAGCGCTCGACCCAACGCCCCTCTGCCGGTCGCCGCCGACGACTGGCAGGCAGCCCTCGCTCCCGCTCTGGAGGAGCAGGAGGCCGTCGTGCTGGTCGGTGGGGACGCGCTGGTCCAGCGGGCCACCCCGGTCGCGATCTGGGTTGTCATCCGGCTGGTGCTCGCCGCCGGCCTCGGTCTGCTCGCCGTCATCGCCTCCATCGTCGTCTCGATCACCACGGCCCGGGCCCTGCTGCGTCAGCTGGAACGGTTGCGCCAGGCCGCCTGGCAGCTCGCCGACGAGCGGCTGCCCCGGGTGGTGGAGCGCCTGGGTCGCGGCGAGGAGGTCGACGTGGCCACCGAGGCGCCTCCCCTCGACTTCGGCAACAACGAGGTCGGCCAGGTCGGCAAGGCGTTCAACGCGGTGCAGGAGACCGCCCTGCGTACCGCCGTCGAGCAGGCCGAGCTGCGGCGCAACGTCCGCGAGGTCTTCCTCAGCCTGGCCCGGCGTACCCAGGCGTTGGTGCACCGCCAGCTCACCCTGCTGGACGCGATGGAGCGGCGCGAGCACGACGCGGAGGAGCTGGAGGATCTGTTCCGGGTCGACCACCTGGCCACCCGGATGCGGCGTAACGCGGAGAACCTGATCGTCCTCTCCGGCTCGACTCCGGGCCGGGCCTGGCGGCGCAACGTGCCGATGGTCGACGTGGTGCGCGGCGCGGTGGCCGAGGTCGAGGACTACACCCGGGTCAACGTGCTGCCGCTCGGCCCGGTCTCGCTGGCCGGCCGTGCGGTCGGTGACGTCATCCACCTGCTCGCCGAGTTGATCGAGAACGGTCTCTCGTTCTCCCCGCCGCACACCACCGTGGAGGTTCGCGGTCAGCTGGTGGCCAACGGTTTCGCCATCGAGATCGAGGACCGGGGCCTCGGCATGAGCGAGGACGACCTGGCCGCCGCGAACGACCGCATCGTCGACCAGTCGGAGCTGAACCTCGCCAACGCCGCGCGGCTCGGGCTCTACGTGGTGAGCCGGCTGACCGAGCGGCACGGCGTGCGGGTCCGGCTCAAGGAGTCGGCGTACGGCGGCACCACGGCCGTCGTGCTGATCCCGGCGGAGCTGATCCCGGAGGCCGCGGACGCGGAGACCTCCGGCGGGATCCGGACCGGTTCGCCGGCGATCCCGCTGCCCGCGCGGCCGACCGCCCCCTCCGACAGTGTCCGCCCGGCCACCCTGGCGCTGGCCGCGCGGCCGACGGCACCGGGAACGCCCGACTCGGACACACCGCAGGTCACGACCGAGGCGCGGATCGCCACCGGGACGGATGAGGCCGACGGTGCCGAGGCGGACGCGTTGCCCACCCGGCGGCGGACGACGCTGGCCACCGGGACGCTGGCCACCGGGACGCTGGCCACCGGGACGCCGGCCACCGGGACGCCGGCCACCGGGACGCCGGCCACCGGGACGCCGGCCACCGGGACGCCGGAGCTGCCCACGCGGGTCCGGCGTACCCAGGGGCAGCCGGCCCTGGAGGGTCCGACGTTGCCCACCGGCCTGCCCGCGGTCAACGGCGCCCGGCCGACGGCCGGCACGGACCCCATGGAGTCGGACGTTAACGGTGACGACAGGCCCGGACCGGAGCGTGCCGAGGCGGACCGGACGAACGCGGGCCTGCCGGTCCGGGTCCGGCAGGCGAGCATCGCGCCGGAGTTGCGCGACGAGCCCGCGACGGAGAGCGACCACGACGACGTGGTACGCCAGCCGGAGCAGGTGCGCAAGATGATGAGTTCCTACCAGACCGGCACGCGGCGTGGTCGGACCGACGCGGCGCGGCTGCTGGGAGGCGCCTCCGACGCCCAACCGGCAGCGACGCCGGAGCCGACCGAGAATCCGGACGTGACCTGACCGGCTGCCGGTGAGGCGGTCTCCGCGCAGCGTGACGGTCAACCCCAGACGAGTACGGCGACAACGCCGGGCGAGAAGAGGACGACGAAGTGGCCCAGAAGACGGCTTCGAGTGCCGACCTGACGTGGTTGCTGGATGACCTGGTGGGCCGGGTGAAACAGGCGGAGCACGCGGTCGCCCTCTCCAGCGACGGCCTGTTGATGGCCGCCTCCCGAGGGTTGAGCCGGGACGACGGCGAGCACCTCGCAGCGATGGCGGCGGGGATCCAGAGCCTGGCCCGGGGCGCCGGTAAGCGCTTCGGTGGCGGGCAGGTGCAGCAGACCATCATCGAGATGCAGTCGTCGTTCCTGTTCGTCACCGCGGCCGGCCGCAACGCCTGTCTGGCGGTGCTGGCCAGCGATGAGGCCGACGTCGGCCTCATCGCCTACGAGATGGCGATGCTCGTCACCCGCGTCGGCAAGTACGTCGCATCCCCGTCCCGGGGACCTGAGCAGCCGGCCAGCGAGAGGTAGCGGCATGACGGTGCAGGGTGAGGCAGCGGACCATCAGTGGGTGGACGACCATGCGGGTCCGGTCGTGCGCCCGTACGCCATGACGCGCGGTCGGGCCCGCCCCGTCACCGGCACGTTCGACCTGATCTCCCTGGTCACCGCGACCCGAGCCGAGGTCACGCCGGAGGTCGGTATCGGCCCGGAACATCTGGCGATCATCGGGCTGTGCCAGCGCATACAGTCCGTCGCCGAGATAGCCGCCCATCTCGACCTGCCGGTGGGCACCATTCGGGTGCTCCTCGGTGATCTGGCGGCCCGCAGCCTGGTCCAGGTCCGCGAGCCGCAGACCACGGCCGGTCTTCCCGACAACAGCATCTTCGAGGCGGTAATCAATGGACTACGGGCACTCTGACCGGCCGGCGGGAGCCCCCCCACTGCCCACCGCGATCAAGATCCTGGTGGCGGGTGGATTCGGCGTGGGTAAGACCACGATGGTCGGCGCGGTGAGCGAGACCCGACCGTTGCGCACCGAGGAGGTGCTGACGGAGTCGGGGGTCGGCATCGACGACCTGTCCGGGGTGGAAGGCAAGACCACCACCACGGTGGCCATGGACTTCGGCCGCATCACCATCAGCGACGACCTGGTTCTGTACCTGTTCGGCACGCCCGGCCAGGACCGGTTCTGGTTCGTCTGGGACGAGTTGGCACTGGGGGCGATCGGCGCGGTGGTGCTGGCCGACACCCGTAGGCTCGCCGACTGCTTCCCGTCGATCGACTACTTCGAGGGCCGGGGCACGCCGTTCGTGGTCGCGGTGAACTGCTTCGAGGGCGCCCGGTCGTACCGGCTCGACGAGGTGCAGACCGCGCTGAACCTGGACCCGGGTGTGCCGGTGCTGCTCTGCGACGCCCGGCAGCGGGAGTCCAGCAAGGAGGTGCTCGTCACGCTGATGGAGCACGCCATGAAGACCCGCGAGGCCCGCCGCCGTGCCGCCGGAGGAAACTGACCGAGATTTTTTGCGGAAGGGTGTCCGGAACGCTCCCGCCCGATCGTCATGCTGGCGACACCCCGAGAAACCAGGGAGCGACCAGATGAAGTACATGATGTTCGTTTGCAGCGACACCGAGCCGGACAACGACCCGACGGAACTCCCCGACATCCACAAGTGGGTGGCGGAGAACGACGCCCGTGGTCGCCGCCTCACCGGCAACGTGCTGGCTCCGACCACCGCAGCCACCACGGTCCGGGTACGCGGCGGTGAACTGCTCGTCTCCGAGGGGCCGTTCGCGGAGACCATGGAGGTGATCGTGGGCTTCGACCTGCTCGACTGCGCGGACCTGGACGAGGCGATCGAGGTGGCGCGGACGCACCCGATGGCCCGCGAAGGGCGGCTGGAACTGCGCCCGTTCGCGGACCTGTCCGCCTGACGAGTTGTCCACACCGCAGCGCCGGCCGGTACGCCCGCCCGCACCGGCCGGCGCGGTAGCGCCCGCACCGGCCGGCGCGGTGGCGGCTGCGGCGGCGCAGGCCGTCGGCGACGCCAGCGTCGAGGCGTACCCCCGGATCGTCGCGACCCTGATCCGGGTGACCGGGGACTGGGCGCTGGCCGAGGACTGCGCCCAGGAGGCGCTGGCCGTCGCACTGGAGCGCTGGCCCGCCGACGGTGTGCCGGCCAACCCGGGCGGCTGGCTCATGACGGTGGCTCGCAACCGGGCGCTCGACGTGCTGCGACGGGCCACTGTGGAGCGCCGCAAGCTGCACGACCTGGCGCTGCTCACGCCGCCCGAGGGGCAGCCCGACCCGGAGGTGCCGGAGGACGTGGTGGACGACCGACTACGCCTGATCTTCACCTGCTGCCACCCTGCGCTGGCGATCGACGCCCGGGTGGCGCTGACGCTGCGAACCGTCTGCGGTGTGCCGACCGGCGACGTCGCTCGACTCCTGCTGGTCAACGAGTCGACAATGACCCGACGGCTGACCCGGGCCAGGACCCGCATCGCGCAGGCCGGCATTCCATACCGGGTGCCCAGCGGGCCGGCGCTGACCGAGCGGCTGCCCGGCGTCCTCGCCGTGTTGTACCTGCTGTTCACCCGGGGCTACGTCGTCGACGGCGAGCCGGCCTTCGCCGACGAGGCGGTCCGGCTGGCCCGGCTGCTCGACCGGTTGATGCCGAAGCAGTCCGAGGTCGCCGCGCTGCTGGCGCTGTTCCTGTTCCAGCACTCCCGCCGCAACGCCCGTCGGGATGCCGCAGGCAACCTGCTCACCCTGGAACGGCAGGATCGCGCGCGGTGGGACCGTTCGGCCATCGCCGAGGGCCTGGCCGCCCTTTCTCGGGTAAGCCACGACGGGCCGTACGCCTGGCAGGCCCGGATCGCCGCCTGCCACGCCACCGCACCGTCCGCCGACGCCACCGACTGGCCGGCGATCGCAGGGGCCTACGACGCGCTGATCGGCATCCGGCCCTCACCGGTGATCGCGCTCAACCGCGCGGTCGCGCACAGCTACGCGTACGGGCCGTCCGTGGGGTTGGGCCTGCTCGACGCGGCGCAGGCCGGGGGAGGGTTGGACGCCAACCCGCTCGCCGTGGCGGTGCGGGCCGATCTGGTCGCCCGGCAGGGTGACCGGCTGCGGGCCGCCGCGCTGTTCAGGGAGGCCGCGGCGATGGTCGGCTCGGACGCCGAACGCCGTGCGCTGCTCGACCGGGCCAACGAACTCGCCGGGTAGGACAGTGGGGTCAGCCCCGCTTGGCCATAGCCAGGAATCGGGCCCAGGCCGTCGGGTCGAAGGCGAGCGTCGGACCGGCCGGGTCTTTCGAGTCACGTACGCCGATGACGCCCGCGAGGTTGTCGGCCACCTCGACACAGTTTCCGCCGTTGTTGCCACTCCTGGTGCTCTTGCGCCACCGAGCGCCGGTCAGGTCCATGATGCCGCCGCTTCTCTGATGAAATTGAGGGACTGCGCACGCGACAGGGCTCCGTCGCGAATGCGCTCCCACCGTCGATCCAGGCTAGCAAGATCGGCGGTCTTGTCGATGAGCTGCGCCTGCGCCTGGCTGTCGACGTGCGCGACCCGCCCTCCGTCCGGCATCTCCGCCACCGTGAACGGCCCACCGAGGCCCGGGTACATGCCGACGTCGGTGGGCACGACGAACAGCGACACGTTCGGCAGGGCTGCCTGTTCGGCCAGCCGCTCGCACTGCTCGCGCATCATGGCCCGGTCACCGTCGAGGGTGCGCCGGAGAATTCCCTCGTCGAGGACCGCGACGATTCGCAGTGGGCGTTCCCGCCGCAGGATGGCCTGCCGGCTCAGCCGAGCCTCGGCGAGATCATCGGCCGCCGCCTGTACGACTCGATTCATTCCCAGACCCTTCAGAACGTTCCAGACGTCGGAAGGAAATAGTTCTACGCGGTGTGATGGCTTGGCAATCCTCGGCAGGGTGTGTTGAGACAGCGTCGAGGAGGGAGCACAGAATGCCCGAGGACAGGCCCCGGAACCACCCGAAGCCGACGGGCGGCCCGCCACCGGTCAGGCCGAGCCTGCCCCGCCCGACCGGGCCACGGCACCCTCCGTACCGTGGCCCTGGTCGCGCGCCGAACGTCGTACCCGAATCACGCTGGCGGTCCCGGTGCGGCCCGCCGGTCGCGCACACCGCAGACGGCCCACTCTGGACGTGCGACGCCTGCGGTCAGGACTGGCCCTGCCCCACGATGCGAGCGACCCCGACGGACTTCGCCCGCCGAGCGACCCTGATCCCCGAGTTCTCGCGGATCACCCGCCGGGCGATCCGCGACCTGCGCGGCCAGCCGGGCGGCCCCGATCCGGTCGCCATCGTCCGCCGTTTCCTCTGGTTCCTGCCCCTCACCGACGAGGAGGCCCGTGCGGTCGCGCTACGGCTGCGCTGAGGGCCCACCCCGTCGGGCGCCGGGCCGTGATCGACCGGGCCGACGACCTCATCCGCGAGCCACGGAGCACCACGTGCGTGTCCGGCAAGAGCCTCATCCGGACAACCCGAAGTCGCGAGCAACCTCGTCGTTGACCTCGTCGGAATCCCAGTCAGCGGCGAGATCCAGCGCACCGCGCAGAGACCCGCGACCGGTTCGTGTTGTACGACGAAGAGGGATGACCCTGGCGACTGGGGTGCCGGCCCGGCTGATGACGATCTCCTCGCCGTGCTCGACCCGCTCGATGATCCGGGACAGGTTCGTCTTCGCGTCGTGGATGTTGAACTGCGCCGCAGCTTCATCGGCCACCGTGGCACCTCCTCAGCTAAGACGTTAGCCCGTGGCGGGCCCGGCACGAGGAGCGACGCCGAACGCCGCAGGCCCCTCCCCACGTCGGTGGGGAGGGGCCTGCGGCGAAACGGCCGTACGCGATCAGTTGGCGATCATGCGGCGCAGCACGTACTGCAGGATGCCGCCGTGCCGGTAGTAGTCCGCCTCACCGGGGGTGTCGATCCGCACCACGGCGTCGAACTCCACGCCGGTGTCGGTGCTGACCTGCACGGTGCGCGGGGTCTCGCCGTCGTTGAGCGCGGTCACCCCGGTGATGGTGAACGTCTCGGTGCCGGTGAGGCCGAGCGACTCGGCGGTGACATCCACCGGGAACTGCAGCGGCAGCACGCCCATGCCGATGAGGTTGGAGCGGTGGATCCGCTCGTACGACTCGGCGATGACCGCCCGGACGCCCAGCAGCATCGTGCCCTTGGCCGCCCAGTCCCGCGACGAGCCCGAGCCGTACTCCTTGCCGGCCAGCACGACCAGCGGGATGCCGGCCTCCTGGTAGGCCACGGAGGCGTCGTAGATCGAGGTCTGCTCGCCGGTGAGGTGGTTGACGGTGAAGCCGCCCTCCACCCCGGGCACCAGCTGGTTGCGCAGCCGGATGTTGGCGAAGGTGCCCCGGATCATCACCTCGTGGTTGCCCCGGCGGGAGCCGTACGAGTTGAACTCGTGGCGCGGCACGCCGTGCTCGGCGAGGTACGTGCCGGCAGGGGAGTCAGCCTTGATCGAGCCGGCCGGCGAGATGTGGTCGGTGGTCACCGAGTCACCCAGCTTGGCCAGCACCCGGGCACCGGCGATGTCGACGACGGGGCTCGGCTCCTGCTGCATGCCCTCGAAGTACGGGGGCTTGCGCACGTAGGTGGAGTCGTTCTCCCAGGCGAAGGTGTCACCGGTCGGGGTGGGCAGCGACTGCCACCGCTCGTCGCCGGCGAAGACGTCGGCGTACGCGGCGCTGAACCCGGTGGCGCCGATCGCCTGGGCGATGACGTCCTGGATCTCGGCGCTGTTCGGCCAGATCTCACGCAGGTAGACCGGGTTGCCCTCGGTGTCCTCACCGATCGGCTCGTTGGCCAGGTCGATGTCCATCGTGCCGGCGAGGGCGTAGGCGACCACCAGCGGCGGGGACGCCAGGTAGTTCATCTTGACGTCCGGGTTGATCCGGCCCTCGAAGTTCCGGTTGCCGGAGAGCACCGAGACCACCGACAGGTCGTGTTCGTTGACCGCGGCGGACACCTCCTCGGGCAGCGGGCCCGAGTTGCCGATGCACGTGGTGCAGCCGTAGCCGACCAGGTTGAAGCCGAGCTTGTTCAGGTACGGCGTGAGGCCAGCCCGCTCGTAGTAGTCCATGACGACCTTCGAGCCGGGCGCCAGGGTGGTCTTCACCCACGGCTTGCTGGTCAGACCCTTGTCGACGGCGTTACGGGCCAGCAGCGCGGCACCGATCATCACCTGCGGGTTGGACGTGTTGGTGCACGAGGTGATCGCGGCGATCACCACGGCGCCGTGGTCCAGCTCGTACTCGACACCGTCGGCACCGGTGACCCGGACCGGGTTGCTGGCGCGACCGCCGGCACCGACCGCGGCGGTCTCCAGGTCGCGCGGCTCGTCGGCCGGGTCGCTGAACTCGTTGGCCGGCGGGTCGCTGGCCGGGAACGACTCGGCGCTGGCCTCGTCGGCCGGGCCGTTCGCGCCGCGCGGAAGCTCCTCGCGGGGTACGCCCGGCTTGAGGTCACGCTCACCGTTGGAGTCGTCCGCGACGTAGTCGGTCAGCGCGGAGCGGAACAGCGTCTTCGCGGCGCCCAGCGGCACCCGGTCCTGCGGGCGCTTCGGGCCGGCGAGCGACGGCTCGATGGAGCCCAGGTCCAGCTCCAGGCGCTCCGAGTAGTCCGGCTCGGCGTCCGGGTCGTGCCAGAGGCCCTGCTCCTTGGCGTACGCCTCGACGAGCGCGACCTGAGCGGCGTCGCGGCCGGTCAGCTCCAGGTAGCGGATCGTCTCCGCGTCGATCGGGAAGATCGCCACGGTGGAGCCGTACTCCGGGGACATGTTGCCGATGGTGGCCCGGTTGGCCAGCGGCACGGCGCCCACGCCGGGGCCGTAGAACTCCACGAACTTGCCGACCACACCGTGCTTGCGCAGCATCTCGGTGATGGTCAGCACCAGGTCGGTGGCGGTGGTGCCGGCCGGCATCTCGCCGGACAGCTTGAAGCCCACCACCCGGGGGATCAGCATGCTGACCGGCTGGCCGAGCATCGCGGCCTCGGCCTCGATGCCGCCGACGCCCCAGCCCAGCACACCCAGGCCGTTGACCATCGTGGTGTGCGAGTCGGTGCCGACCACGGTGTCCGGGTAGGCTTGGCCGTTGCGCTCCATGATGGTGCGGGCCAGGTACTCGATGTTGACCTGGTGCACGATGCCGGTGCCCGGCGGGACGACCTTGAACTCGTTGAACGCGGTCTGGCCCCAGCGCAGGAACTGGTAACGCTCCTTGTTGCGCTCGTACTCCAGCTCGACGTTGCGGGCGAACGCGTCCTCGCGGCCGAACAGGTCGGCGATCACCGAGTGGTCGATGACCAGCTCGGCTGGGGCGAGGGGGTTGACCTTGCTGGCGTCGCCGCCCAGGTCTCGCACCGCCTCGCGCATGGTGGCCAGGTCGACCACGCAGGGCACGCCGGTGAAGTCCTGCATGAGCACCCGCGCCGGGGTGAACTGGATCTCCACGCTCGGGGCGGCGGTGGAGTCCCACCCGCCGAGCTGACGGATGTGGTCGGCGGTGATGTTCGCGCCGTCCTCGGTCCGCAGCAGGTTTTCCAGCAGGACCTTCAAGCTGTACGGCAGCCGGGCGTGGCCGTCCACCTTGTCGATCTTGAAAATCTCGTAGCTCGCGTCTCCGACGCGTAGCTGGGTCTTCGCACCGAAGGTGTCGAGGCTCGCCACGTCGTACTCCTTCACACCAGCGACCGTGAGTAGTCCTGAGCAGTCTGTCGCACCGGTCGGGGGGCCGCCGAGGTTAGGTGACACTTACCGCCGATTCCGCTCTCAACAAAACCGTACGTCCGTCTTGCTAGTTGTGCAACCCGACTGTCAGCCTCCGGTCCCACCACCATCCCTAGCCTCCTAGGACGCCCTGCGCGGCGTGGACCGGGGCACCCGCGCTCAGGCCCTGCCGCAGTGCGCCGGCGATCGGATCGCCGCGAGTAGGGTTCGAGGCCCGCCGGGGAAGGGGTCACCGTGTTCGATGTCCAGCACTGGCTTGAGTCGCTGCCGCCGATCGCGGTCTACCTGCTCGTCGGCGGGGTGATCGGTGTGGAGAGCATGGGCGTGCCCCTGCCGGGTGAGATCGTCCTGGTCAGCTCCGCCCTGCTCGCCGCCACCGGGGTGGTGGAACCGGAGTGGGTGGCCACCGCCGCGGCCACCGGCGCGATCGTCGGTGACTCCATCGGGTACGCCGTGGGCCGCCGGGGTGGCCGTCCACTGCTCGCCCGACTCGGTCGCCGCTTCCCCCGCCACCTCGGCCCCGCCCAACTTGCCCGCGCGGAACACAGCTTCGCCCGGTACGGAGTCTGGGCCGTGTTCTTCGGTCGCTTCGTGGCACTCCTACGGATCCTGGCCGGGCCGCTCGCCGGGGCACTACACGTGCCGTACCGGCGGTTCCTGCTGGCCAACGCCGCCGGAGGGCTGGTCTGGGCGTTCGGCACCACCTACCTGCTGTTCACCGTGGGCCGGGCAGCCGAGCACTGGCTCAAGGACATCTCCTGGGCCGGGTTGGTCCTCGCCGTGCTTGCCGGCCTCGCCAGCACCTGGTGGCTGCGCCGACGAGCCCATCGGCTGGAGGCCACCGAGCCCCCGGCGCCTGACACCGAGCCCTCGGCGCCCGACACCGAGCTGGCGCGCGCCCACAGCGACACCTGACCTGGACGTGACGAAGGGCCGGATCCCGTGGTGGGGTCCGACCCTTCGGTGTGTGTCTCTTAGCTGGTGGCGTAGCCGCGGGTGGCGATCCAGTCGGCGAGGTGCTCGACGGTGACCTCGTAGGAGGCGGTGTTCGGGTCGGCGGAGTCGGCGATCTTCACCGTGTTGCCGTTGTCGCGGTAGCCGACGACGCTGATGTAGTGCCCGCCCTCGAAGGAGTGGGTGGCACCGTCGGTGTCGGTGGTGGTGCCGGCGATGTTGGCGACCACGGCCCGGCCGTCGTCAACGGTGCGGACGATGTCGGCGCGCAGCTTGTCGGTCTGCTTATCGTCGGCCGCGGGCGTGCTGATCTCTACGGACCGGTAGGCGTCGTTCTTGCCGGTTTCCTTGTTCAGCACGGGGGTGATGTCGTTGATGGAGTTGGTGCCGGCCTCGGTGGTGCCCATCTCCTTGGCCATCGCGTCGACGCTGATGTTCTTGCCCTGCACGCTCAAGGCGTTACGGGCGGCGGCGGGTCCGCAGTAGTAGAAGTTCGGCTGCGCCTCGTAGCGCACACCCAGCTGACGCTCACCAGCAGGCTTGCGGTCAGACTGCGTCTGCGACGCCGGCTTGGCATCGGTCGCGGCGTACGCGGCGGTGACGGGTCCGACGATGGCGCCGCCGGTGAAGGCGAGGCCAGCGGCGGTGAGTGCGGTCTTACGAATCAGATCGGTACGCATGATGGCGTGCTCCTCTGCATCGGGGGTGTCCGCACGGCACGTCACACAAGGGGGAACGGCGACCGTGCGGGAAAGTCTCGGGGGGAACGCCGGCGATCCCCGGGGGGACCTGCTCGGGCGTTGCCCGGGGGGTGTAACCGGGGCGGCCCGGTGGGTGTTCCCGGCCCGGGGCGCCGTGCCCGGCGACTCGAAGTCGCGGTGGCATGCCAGGTATAACGACCCCGCCCGGCCCACGATTCCGCCGCCGGGGTGGCACCGACCACGCGACACCTACCCCGAAACCGGACACCCGCCCCAGACCGCTTCCCCGAACGGGACATCCAGCGCAGACGGGACGTCGAGGCGGCCCAGCCACCGGAGTCCGAGCCTGGCGTCCACGAGGCGAGTACCTGGTCCGCGACGTGCTGCCTGCAGGCAACATCTAGGCTCTGACCGAGAGGGGCGGATCATGAACGCTGCATGTTGCCGGGCTCCGGTTTCCTCCCGGCCCAGGGTCGGCCGATGAGCGCACTGGCATTTCTGAACATCGCCATGCACGGGCACATCAATCCGACGTTGCCCGTCGTGGCTGAGCTTGTTCGTCGTGGTCACTCCGTCACGTACCACACCACGCCCGCCTACGCCGAGGAGATCGCGGCCACCGGCGCGCGGGTGCTCCTCTACTCCGGCGCCGACCTACCGCTCTCCGGCCCGCCGACGCCGGTCACGCTGATGGAGCAGCTCGCGCGTACCGCCGTCCGCGTACTACCCGCCATTCTCGCGGACCTGCGTGGCTTCCGTCCCGACCTGATCGTGCACGACTCCCTCTGCCCATGGGGGCCGGTGGCCGCCCGGGAACTCGGTGTGCCGGCCGCATCCTCGTTCACCACGTTCGCGTTCAATCGGCGCGTGCCCAGCCCCACCCGCGGTTCCTGGGATTTGCTCACCGCGGCTGCGGCCCTGCCCCGACCCACGGGGGGTTACCTGAAATCGCGGTGGGAACTGCGCCGCCGGTACGACACACGGGCGGTGCCTCTGATCGACTGGGCCAACATCCGTCAACCACTCAACTTGGTCTACACCTCGCGGGCGTTCCACCCCGAGGCCGACAGTTTCGACCAGTCCTACCAGTTCGTCGGACCGAGCATCGGTGCCCGCCCAGCAGACTCGTCGTTTCCGGTCGATCGCCTTCGGGACCCGGTGATGTACGCCTCGATGGGCACGGTGTTCGACGCCCCCCGGCTACTGCGCTGCTTCGTCGACGCGCTCGCCCCACTGGGTGGCACCGTGATCGTCTCCACCGGACACACCGATCCCGCCGCGCTCGGCTCGCTGCCGGCGAACGTGATCGCCCGCCGTTCCGTACCGCAGTTGGAGGTGCTGTCCCGCGCAGCACTGTTCGTCACCCACGGTGGGGTGAACAGCGCCAACGAGGCCCTGTACGCGGGCACCCCGATGCTGGTGGTGCCGCAGGGAGCTGACCAGCTGCTGGTGGCTTCCCGCATCGTCGAGCTCGACGTCGGCCTGTCGGTCAGGACCCAGGACATCACGGTGGAGGCCGTGCGCGCCCTCGCCCAGCGCCTGCTCGACGAGCCGGGGTTCCGGGCTGCCGCGAACATTCTTCAGGTCGCTCAGCGTGAGGCGGGAGGCTACTCCCGTGCTGCCGACGTACTCGAGCGTTTCCTGCAACAGACCGGCTCGGTCACCCCACCGGGCTCTGCCGACCTGCCACCGCAAGGCTGACCGATGTCCGCTGCCGTCGCCATCCTGCTGCTGTTCGCTGGGCTGTCCGAGGCTGCCGGGCGTCTCCTGCCCGTGGTGGCACGGTTGTCCGGTGTGTCTCGTGCCAAAGTCGTCGGGTTGATGCTCGCGGGTGCGTTTGTCGATGGAGCGGTCTTCGCGCTCTGGCCGCTGTCCGCGTGGGCCCTCGCCGGTCTGGTGCTGCCCACCTCGCCGTCCGACAACGCCGCGCTGGTCTGGACACCTGGCCTGGCAGCCCCGCTGCTCCTTGCTGCGGTCCTCGCGTTTCCGCTGCTGGGGCCGCTGCTGCACCTGTTGCTGATGGTAGGAGTGGGCGCCGGCCTCACCGGTGCGCTCGCCACGACGGCCGGAGTCGGCTGGTGGGAGGCCGCTGGCTGCGTAGCGGTCGCGGGAGTTGGGCTCGGTGTCTCCGTCGAGGCCGTCCGCCGCCTGGTCGTGCGACTCAACACGACACGAGCAGCGGAGGCACGTACGTGATCGGGCTTGCGTTCCTGCTGTTGCTCGGCGGGCTGGGACTGGTGCTGATCGCCGAGGCTCTGCTTGCTCGCTACGAGGTGCTGGTCTACGCCGCAGGATGGCGGACACCCACGATCGCACGTCCCACAGGCAAGCCCTACGCCCGCGGTGCGGACCCGGACCGACCTCCGGACGCCTACCTGGTCTATCTGGACGGCATTGGAAAACGCCGTTTCCACGACACCCGCGACGGTGGCCGCCTGGTCAAGAACCTGATCAACGGAGCGCCGGAACTCAGGGTGTTGGGCCAGGTGCAGCCCTACTCCCCGCTGGCCCTCCCGCTCGCCGACCGGCCGGTATGGACATGGGTGCGTCGCCACATCGGGCTGCTGCTGTTCCTGCACAACGTGATGCAGATCTTCGTCGCCGCCGACCGCCGGTACCGCCCCCTGTACAACCGTGCCGTTGGCTCACAGATCGCCACCGAACTCCGGGTCGCCGGCTACCGGCCGGACAGCGGTATACCCGTGGTGCTCCTCAGCTACAGCGGTGGTGCCCAGGTCGCCAGTGGCGCGGTGAACCAACTGTGGTCCGAGCTGCGCACCCCGCTCTGGCTGATCACTCTTGGCGGGTTCCACAACGGCGCCAACGACATCACCCATGCCCAGCACCTCGACCGGCTCACCAGTGCGGGTGACTGGATTGAGCGGGTCGGCACCTGGATCTTCCCCCAGCGGTGGCGGCTGTTCCGCCGGAGCGGATGGAACCGGGCCGACCGCGAAGGAAAGATCACCGTGCACCGGCTCGACCCCGCGACCCACATCGGTCCGCGCAGCTACATCGCACCGGAGGCCAGGTTGCCCGACGGCCGCAGCCACCTGGAGCGGACCACCGACACCGTGATCGCGCTGATTCGGAATCGCCTCAGCGTGACGACGGAGACCGACGGTCCGCTGCCCTGAACGCCTACACGTCGGCGTTCAGACCCGCCTGCTGGTTCGCCTCTGCCTGCGGGAGCCCGGACACCTGAAGCAGTTGACTGACGACAACGCGCAGTTGCGAGACGACGACAGCCCCGGAGGACCCAAGCCCTTCGGCGCATGCCTCGTTGATGTCGACGACCACCTGTAGTGCTCGTTTCCGCGCACGATCCGGCTCCCGTCCGGCCAGGAAGTCACGGTGCAGAAGCCTGAACGCCTGGCCGAAATGCTCGATCGCCGTTGACAGACCGGTCGGCAGTGGCTCCCGGGCGTGTAGGGCCGACACCGCCCACTGCACCATCTCGCGGCTGCTGGTGTAGGCGAGTTCGAGGTGCTCGGCCGCGTTCGCGTACCGGCGCATGATGCCCAGCCGACGCCTGCGCCAGGGTGAGAGAAGCGCGACCTCGCACGCTGCGGCCACCACTTCGGTCGTGTTGCGTCGGTCCGCCTCTGCCGCACGTAGTCGTTGCAGGGACTCCTCGGCCTGCCGCGAGTCGCGGTGAGCCAGCGCCCCAGCGGTAGCGGTCATTTCGCGGGCGATGGCATCGACTGTCGGGCCGGCGGCGCGGTGCACGATCCGCACCGGGTTGAGTGGCAGGATCAGCAGAGCCACGACAATTGCCACCAATACGCCGACCAGCGCGTTAGCCGTCCGTGGCACGGCCAGATCCGGTCGTTCCGGAGACACCGTTCCCAGCAGAACGGCCGTGCTTCCGGCCTGCACCATGACGGCGCCGGTGCCTCGAAAAAGGGCTGCTGCCGAAATGGCCAACGCCACGACCACGCCGGTCTGTATCGGTCCCGCCCCGATGAACCGGATGATCCCGTTCCCAACCAGCACCCCCAGGATCACCCCGGCGAGAAGCTCCAGGGTTCGCCGGGCCCGATTGCCGATGGCCGCCGCGATGGTGCCGACCGCGGCGGCGGGGGCGAACAGAGGCTGCGGATTGTGCAGCACGTCGCTCGCGATGAACCAGGCCAACCCGGCGGCCAGACCCGCCTGCACCGCGAGGATGAGGTAGGTGCGAAGCCGTTCGTAGGCCTCCCGGCCTTCGCGCAACGCACTCTCCGCCGGGCGGGCACCCCGACGTCTGCTGCGCACCTCTCACCTCCCACCGTCGACTGGCCTCTCTGACGATCGTCGTACGGCGGTGAACGTCGGGTGTGGGAGATCCCCAATCTGATCCGCCGCCGTGGGAAGCCGCTCATCCGCGCGGTGCCATCGGGTGGGCGGGCCGGGTGTCGCGGCCCGTCGTGCTGACGGATGACGAGCCTGACCTGGCCAGGAGGGGTCGGTCAGGTCGCCTTCAGCAGGTCGAGGACTGCATCTCGGGCGGTCACGACGGCGGCCTCCGACTGTGGGTTGTGGTCGAGGATGTCGAAGCTGTGTTGGCCGTCCGGCACCTCGATCACCTGTATCGGCCAGCCGTGCGCGGTCGCCGCCGGGAGGAACGCTTCGATGCCGGCCAGGACCGGTGGGATGTCCCGTCCGGCCCGGGTCAGCACCAGAGGAACGTGCGCACCGGAGTCGAGTGCGTCGACGGGCAGGAACCGGCTGTCGACCTCCCAGCCGGGGAAGGGGACGAGCAGCGGGTAGGTGAGCGCGATCCCGCGTAGCCACGGTGGTGCCGAGCGCAGCCAGTCGGCTGCGAAGAGGCCCCCGCCGGAGAAGAACCACAGCACTACCCGCTCGGGGTCGACGCGCGGGTCGGCGCGGACCTGCTCGACCATCGCGGCGATGTCGTCGGCCGCGGCGGGAAGGGCCGACAGGTCGGTTACCTGGTAGCTGATCACTGCGGTGACCACGCCGCTGTCGGCGAGCAGTGCGCCGTAGCCGCGGTAGAGAAGCCAGCCGCGGGGGTCGGCTGCGTCGGGCGGCAGAGGGGCGCCGTGCACCACCACGACGGCGGGGGCGGGGTCGGTGCGGGTGGGCAGGTGCAGGTCGACGTTGCCGTGCCGTTCGACGGGCGCGGCAGGGGGTGACAGGACGAAGGGCCGCTGTGCGACAGGCGTCGTCATGCCCCGATGATATCGATCATGCGCCTGCTCAGGTGCCCCGTCGACGATCCACAGGGGTGGGTGATCAGGCGGGGTCGCTGGGCTTCGCGGCGTCGCCGGCCTGGGCGTGTCGTTCCAGCAGCCGCTGCCGGATCTCTTCCGGGGTGTACGCGCGTCGGCGCCGTTCAGCGCGCGCGATGACCACGCCGGAAGCCGCGACGCCGGCGAGGCCGGCGAGCCCGAGAACCTTCCACCACCGCATTCGTTGCCGCATCGGCCTAGGCTAGACCCTCATGAGCATCAGCCTGGATGAGGCCGTCGAGTTGACCCGCACCGGTGACGTGTGGGTGTTCCGGGGTCGCAGCGTGCCGGACCGGGCGATCCAGTTCACCACCAACAGCCCGGTCAACCACGTCGGGATGGCCGTGGTTCTCGATGACATGCCGCCGTTGATGTGGCACGCGGAGCTGGGCAGGTCGCTGCCCGATCTGTGGTCGGGCAACCACCAGCGTGGCGTCCAGTTGCACGACCTGCGGGACGCGGTCTGCGTGTGGGCCAACCGGTACGGTCAACGGGCCTGGCTGCGGCAACTCGACCCGCCGGCCGACGGGGAGATGGAGCGGGCGGTGCTGCGGACGATCGCGCGGTTGGACGGCACGCCGTTCCCGTCGACGGCCCAGTTGGCGTGGCGGTGGGTGCGTGGTCGGGTGCCGGCTCTGCCGCACCCCGGCAAGCTTGCGCTGCCGCGGCTCGGCCGCCTGGCGCTGCCGCACCTTGGCCGGCGGGCACCACAGTCGACGCCGACCGGAGCGACTCCGTCCACCCCGGCGGAGCGGGATCGGGCACTGGAGACGGCGTACTGCGCCGAGGTGGTCGCGGTGACCTACGAGGCGATGGGGTTGCTGTCGGCGGGGCGGCGTCCGAACTGGTACGACCCGGGGCGGTTCTGGAGTGGGGACGACCTGGGTCTGGCCAAGGATGCCAGGCTGGGTTCGGAGATTGAGGTACGTGTACCGCCTCGTTGAGGTTTGACCTGGCCGGTGACCGGCAATTGCCCTTGCCGTGAACGCTCCCACGAATCTCGACACGTTGGCCGACTTCTTCGACCGGTACGGCGTGGCGCTGACCTCCGGCGACCTGCCGGCTCTCGCCGGCTGTTACGCCCTCCCGGGGTTGGTGGTGGCCGACACCTACAGCTTCTCGTTCACGTCACCGGCGGCGGTGGCGTTGTCCTTCGTGGGCGCCGCACCCGACTACCAGGAGCGGGAGCTGATCGCGGCGCATGCCCGGATCGAGGACGTGCAGCCGCTGTCCGCGCTGTTGACGATGGTGGCGGTGGAGTGGGAGTTCCTGGACAGCCGCGGGCAGTCGGTGCCGGGGGAGCGGTACCGCTATCTGCTGCGGACCGTGGACGAGGGGCCGCTCATCTGCACTGTCGTCCGGACGGCCTGACCGAGCGGGAACGTCCGCCGGGGCGGGCCGTTTTCCGTGGCGCGTCGGCCGGTCGGCCCGATCCGTACCCGCCTGGTTCCCGGTTTGGCCGGTGCTGGCTACGCTGTCGCGTCGGTGGGGGACGAGGGGAGACCTGATGGCGGTGCGGCCGGACGGTGCGACGGGGACGCGGGCGGCTCGGGTGTTGGCATCGGTGCCGTGGATCGTGGTGCTGCTCGGTGTGTGTGCGCTGGTGGTGCTCCTGGTGATCGCGCTGCTGTCGTTCCGGACCAGGGAGCGCGACGCCAGACCGCAGGCCGCGCCTCCGGTGTTCCTGCCGACCGTGCCGGCTGCGGCGTCGGCGACGGGTGGGCCGAGTCCGGCTGGTGTGGAGCGGCGTTCGGTGTCGCCTCGGCCGTCGCGCAGCAGTCGGACGCCGTCGCCACGCGCCAGCGTGACCGGCTCCCCGACGCCGGGGCGGACGAGCGCCCCGGCGGTGTCGACGCCCCTGGTGGCGAAGACGGTCAGCGCCCGGTACGAGGTCGGCACGAGCGGCCGGGACGGGGACGCGGCGGTGCTGTCGATCGCGAACGAGTCGAGCCGGTCGGTGGACTGGGTGGTGGAGTTGACGTTCGACGACGACCTGTGGGCACTGCGCATCGCTGACGACGAGGGGATCTCGGTGCGGGGGCGCGGCAACGGCGAGTTCGTGTTGCGGGGGACCCGTTCGCTGGACCCGGGTGGTTCGCGGACGCTGCGGCTGCGCCTCGGGTGGGGTGAGTCCGCCGAGCGGCCGCGCCGGTGCACGATCAACGGGATCGACTGCCGGCTCGGCTGAGCTGGTTTCGGGCCGTGGGTGCGGCGGCGGCGCTTCCCGGCCCGCCCGCCGGTCGCTACGCTGCCCGGACGGTCCGCTGAGGGAGGTACATGTCCGGCATGCGTCGCTTCCCGCGACTGTCGCCCGGTCCGGTCGCCATCGTGTCGTCGCCCTGGATCGTGGTGGGCGCTGGTGTCGTCGTGATGGTGGTGCTGCTCTTCGTGGCCCTGGGCACGTACCGGGGGCCTGATCCGGCCCCGGACGGCGCGTCGGCTCCGCCGGCGTTGCCGCTGCCGTCGGCGGAGGCCGCGCCGAGCGAACCCGCACCGGCGTCGTCGCCGGCAGGTGCGTTGCCGGGGTTGTCCGCGCGTGCGAGCGGGTTGCCCCCGAGCGCCGCGACGCCGTCGCCGTCGGTCGCCCCGTCTGTCGGGTCGACGGGTCGGCCGACGGTGACGCGGTCGCCGAGTCGGGCGGCGCAGGTGCAGCCGGCGGTGACTGGCCGGTACCGGGTGGTGCAGAGCTTCGACGGGGGATTCATCGGCGAGGTGTCGATGGTCAACGCGTCGCCCCAGAGCCGTGGTTGGACGGTGCGGCTGGAGTTCTCCGGCGGACGGTTCGTGACCGCCTGGGTGGAGGGCGTTCCGCAGGGGACGGTGCGGCAGTCCGGCGACGGCTTCACGTACGTCAGTGGGGTGGACGTGCGGCCCGGTGGCTCGGCGTCGTTGCGGTTCCACATGGAGCGGACGTCGGGTACGCCGCGGCTGTGCACTGTCGACGGGGTGCGCTGCGGCGGGCTCTGAGCCGCGTTTCCGCAAGGACTCTGCTGTGTTGCGACTGTGTTTGCAAGGTATTGCAGAATGTTTCGGCAAGGGTTAGCGTGCGGCCAATCAGCGACCAGAGGAAGGCGTCGATGACACCCCCGCCGAAACCGCGCACCACCCTGGCCCTCGTCTCCCTGCTCACCTTGACGCTCGTCGGCACCTCGGTCGCCGTGCCCCCGGCCGCCGCCGCGGCCCCTCGGGCGTCCGCCGGTGTCCCCGTCGCCGTCGGCGGCGCCGCCCAGTGGAGCAACGAACCCTCCGCCGAGGCACTGCTCAAGGCCGGCGACAACTCCGCCCGGGCCGAGCAGTTCTACTTCGTCCTGCCGGACCGGTTCGCCAACGGTGACCCCCGCAACGACCGGGGTGGCCTCACCGGCGACCGGCTGCGGACCGGGCTCGACCCGGCCGACAAGGGCTTCTACCACGGCGGTGACCTCAAGGGCGTCATCGACAAGTTGGACTACATCCAGGGGATGGGCACCACCGCCATCTGGCTCGCCCCGATCTTCAAGAACCGGCCGGTGCAGGGCTCCGGCGACGACGTCTCGGCCGGTTACCACGGCTACTGGATCACCGACTTCACCCAGGTGGACCCGCATTTCGGCACCAACGAGGAGATGAAGCGCCTGGTCAAGCTCGCCCACCAGCGCGGCATCAAGATCTACCTCGACGTGATCGTCAACCACACCGCCGACGTCATCAAGTACGCCGAGGACAAGTACGCGTACGTGGACAAGGCGACCTCGCCGTACACCGACGCGCAGGGGCGGGCGTTCGAGGACCGCAACTACGCCGACGGCAGCCGCGCGTTCCCTCCGGTCGACCAGGAGTCGTTCCCGTACACCCCGACGTTCGCCGAGCCGAAGGACGCGACAGTCAAGGTCCCGGCCTGGCTGAACGACGCCACCATGTACCACAACCGGGGCGACTCCACGTTCGCCGGTGAGAACAGCGAGTACGGCGACTTCTTCGGCCTCGACGACCTGTGGACCGAGCGTCCCGAGGTGGTCCAGGGGCTGACCAGGGCGTACGGGGACTGGATCGGCGCGACCGGCGTCGACGGGTTCCGGCTGGACACCGTGAAGCACGTCAACATGGACTTCTGGCCGCAGTTCAGCCAGGGCATCCAGCGGGCCGCCGAGAAGGCCGGCAAGAAGGACTTCTTCATGTTCGGCGAGGTCTACAGCGCCGACCCGGAGATCAGCTCCAGCTACGTGCGGCAGGGTGGCCTGCCGGCGACCCTCGACTTCGCCTTCCAGGAGGCCGCGCGCGGTTACACCGCCGGTGCCGGCTCGGCGAAGGCCCTCGCCGACGTGTACGCCCGCGACGACCTCTACGCCGCCCGCGACACCGACGCCGGCCGGCTCACCACGTTCCTCGGCAACCACGACATGGGCCGGATCGGGTCGTTCGTCGCCGGTGGTGGCACCGACCCGGCCAGTCACCTGCGCCGCGACCAGCTCGCGCACCAGCTGATGTTCCTGACGCGTGGCCAACCGGTCGTCTACTCCGGCGACGAGCAGGGCTTCACCGGCCCCGGTGGGGACAAGGACGCCCGGCAGGACATGTTCGCCTCGAAGACCCCCGACTATCTCGACGACGACCTGCTCGGCACCGACCGCACCCACGCCAGCGACCAGTTCGACACCAGCCACCCGCTGTACCGGACGATCGCCGAGCTGGGCCGGCTGCGCCAGGCGCACCCCGCGCTGCGCGACGGTGTGCAGGTCACCAGGTACGCCGCCGACGGCCCCGGCGTCTTCGCCGCCTCCCGGATCGCCCCTGCCGACCGGACCGAGTACGTCGTGGCGGTGAACAACGCCGACACCGCGCAGACTGTCACAGTGGACACCTGGTCGGCCGGCGCCACCTTCACCGGCATCTACGGCGGCAGCCAGACCGCCACTGCCGGCGCCGACGGCACGCTGAGCCTGACCGTGCCCCCGCTGTCGGCGGTGGTGCACCGGGCCGGCACGCCCGTCGCGCGCCCGGTCGCCGCGCCGCGCATCACCATCACCAGCCCGGCTCCGGACGCGCTGGTCGCCACCCGGGCCGCCGTCACCGCCCAGGTGACCGGTGACCCGCTCGCCACCGTCACCGTCGCCGCCCGGGTCGCGGGTGGCCGGTGGACGTTGCTGGGCAGCGCCGACCACGCGCCGTACACCGTGCAGCACGACCTGACCGGCCTGGCCGGCGGCACCCGCGTCGAGTACAAGGCGGTGGTCCGCGACGGTCGGGGCCGCACCGCGACCGCCCGGTCCACGGCCATCGTGGGTACGCCGGCACAGGGCAAGTCCCGGGAGTGGGCGGTGGTGCACTACCAACGCCCCGCCGGTGGGTACGACGACTGGAGTTTGTATGCCTGGGGGGACATCGACCCGGCGTACGTCACCGAGTGGCCCAAGGGGCAGCCGTTCGCCGGGGAGGACTCCTACGGCCGGTTCGCCTGGGTGAAACTCAAGCCGGGCGCGAAGTCCGTGGGTTTCGTGGTGGTCGACTCCGACGGCAACAAGGACGTCGCCCAGGACCGCAGCGTCGACGTCACGGCAACCGGCGAGGTCTGGCTCAAACAGGGTGACCCGGTGGTCTACCCGAGCAGGCAGGCGGCCACCGGTGAACCGGATCCGGCGGTCGAGGAGGGCACCGCGGTGATCCACTATCGGAGGGCCGACGGCAACTACGACGGCTGGGGCCTGCACCTGTGGGACGGCGCGGCCAACCCTACCGAGTGGTCCGCGCCGCTGAAGCCCACAAGGACTGACGCGTTCGGGGCGGTGTTCCGGGTGCCGCTGGCCGCCGGCGCGACCGGGCTGAACTACGTCATCCACCAGGGCGACACCAAGGATCTGCCCGACGACCAGCGGCTCGACTTCGCCAGCGCGGGCCGGGAGGTGTGGCTGCTCGCCGCCACGCCGGGCCGGTTGCTGCCGTCCACGGCGACCAGCGTCAACGCGGACACCGACATCAGCAAGCAGAGGGCGCACTGGATCGACCGATCCACGGTGGTGTGGCAGACCCCGCCGACCGACGGCAGGACGTACGCGCTCGTCGTCGCGCCTGAGGGCGGGGTCGGCGTGGTCGACGGGGAACTGACCGGGACGTACACCACGTTGCCGTTGCGGGCGCAGCGCAATGGGCTCACCGAGGCCCAGCGCACGACGTTCCCGCACCTGTGGTCGTACCGTAGCTTCGCGCTGGACCGGGGCGACCTGGCCAAGGTCCCGGCGGCGCTGCGGGGGCAGGTGCTGGTGACCGAACGCGACGCGGAGGGTGCCCTGCTCGCGGCGACCGGCGTGCAGATCCCCGGCGTGCTCGACGACGTGTACGCGCGGGCCACCGACGCCACCCTCGGGCCGACGTTCGCGGGCCGGACGCCGAGCGTCGCGCTGTGGGCGCCGACCGCGCGCACCGTGGCGTTGCAGCTGTTCGACTCGCCCACCGCCGCGCCGAGGACCGTGCCGATGCGCCGCGACGACCGCACCGGTGTCTGGTCGGCGCGCGGCAACCAGAGTTGGGTCGGCAAGTACTACCGGTACCAGGTGCGGGCGTGGCAGCCGGCGGTGCAGAAGATGGTCACCGCGTCGGTGACCGACCCGTACTCGGTGGCTCTCGCCGCGGACTCCACGCACAGCCTGCTGGTCGACCTGAACGACGCGGCGCTGGCCCCGGTGGGTTGGCGGACGCTGCGCAAACCGGCGCCGGTGGACCCGGCGAAGGCGCAGATCTCCGAACTGTCGGTACGCGACTTCTCCATCGCCGACGAGACCGTGCCGGCCGAGCGGCGGGGAACGTTCCTCGCCTTCACCGACCCGAAGACCGCCGGGATGACCCACCTGCGCGCGCTCGGTGACGCCGGTGTCACCCACCTGCACCTGCTGCCGGCGTTCGACTTCGCGACGATCCCGGAGAAGCGGGCCGACCAGCGGCAGCCCGCCTGCGACCTGGCGGCGCTCCCGCCGGACTCCGCGGAACAGCAGAAGTGCGTGGCGGCGGTCGCCGAAACCGACGGCTACAACTGGGGGTACGACCCGCTGCACTACACCGTCCCGGAGGGCGGCTACGCCGTCGACCCGGCCGGTGCGGCGCGGACCACCGAGTTCCGGCGGATGGTCGCCGGGGTGAACGGCGCCGGGCTGCGGGTGGTGATGGACGTGGTCTACAACCACACCTCGGCCGCCGGTGTCGACGACAAGTCGGTGCTCGACCAGGTCGTGCCCGGCTACTACCACCGGTTGTTGGAGGACGGCACGGTAGCCAACTCCACCTGCTGCGCCAACACCGCGCCCGAGCACGCCATGATGGGCAAGCTGGTCGTCGACTCGCTGGTGACCTGGGCAAAGCAGTACAAGGTGGACGGTTTCCGGTTCGACCTGATGGGTCACCACCCGAAGGCGAACATCCTCGCCGTCCGCAGCGCCCTGGACCGGCTGACCGTCGCCCGCGACGGTGTCGACGGCAAGGCGATCATGCTCTACGGCGAGGGCTGGAACTTCGGTGAGGTCGCCAACGACGCCCGTTTCGTCCAGGCCACCCAGGCCAACATGGCCGGCACCGGCATCGGCACCTTCAACGACCGGCTGCGCGACGCGGTACGCGGCGGCGGACCGTTCGACACCAACCCCCGCGTGCAGGGCTTCGCGTCCGGGCTCTACACCGACCCGAACGGCGACGCGGTCAACGGGTCGGCGGCCGAGCAGAAGGCGCGCCTGCTGCACGCCCACGACCTGATCAAGGTGGGGCTCACCGGCAACCTGCGCGGGTACCGGTTCACCGACACCGTCGGACGGCAGGTCACCGGCGCGCAGGTGGACTACAACGGCTCCCCGGCCGGCTACACCGCCGCTCCGGGGGAGGCCGTCACCTACGTCGACGCGCACGACAACGAGATCCTGTACGACGCGCTGGCCTACAAACTGCCGCAGGCCACCTCGGCGACCGACCGCTCCCGCATGCAGGTGCTGGCGCTGGGCACCGTGGTGCTGGGGCAGGGCACCGGGTTCGTCACCGCGGGCACCGAACGGCTGCGGTCGAAGTCACTGGACCGCAACTCGTACAACTCCGGAGACTGGTTCAACCAGATCCGCTGGGGCTGCGAGCGGGGCAACGGGTTCGGCGCCGGCCTGCCGCCCGCGCAGGACAACGAGGACAAGTGGTCGTACGCCAAGCCCCTGCTGGCGGACCCGGCGCTGGTGCCGGACTGCGCGGCCATCAACACCACCGACGCCCGGTACGCCGAGCTGCTGCGCATCCGGGCGTCGTCGCCCGTGTTCGGGCTGGCCACCGCCGAGCAGGTGCAGCAGCGGGTGGCGTTCCCGTTGTCCGGGGAGCAGGAGACGCCCGGCGTGCTGACCATGACGCTCGACGCCCGAGGGCTGGGCGGGTCGTGGAAGTCGCTGACCGTCGTCTTCAACAGCACCCCGGAGACGGCGAAGCAGACGGTGACCGACCTGCGCGGTGCGGACGTGGCACTGCACCCGGTGCTGGTCGATTCGGCCGATCCGGCGCTGCGTACCGCCTCGTTCGACCGGGCGGCCGGCACGTTCAGCGTCCCGGCGCGCAGCGTGGCGGTGTTCGTCCAGAAGTAGTGACGTGAACGTGAACCGGCCCCCTTCCGCGTGGTGCGGAAGGGGGCCGGTCCGTTGTGCTGTCACCCCTGCTGTGCCATCGTCACCCAAGGGTGATCAGGCGAAGCAGTTCTCAATGGTGCCGCCCGGGATGGCCAGGCAGTTGGTCGGACGGTTGGCGGTGATGGCGGACTTCTCGTCCACGTTCACCTCTCCGAAGAAGCTGAAGACACCGCCCGGCTCGAAGGTGGAGAAGTTGTGGGCGACCGTCGTCTTCGACAGGTTGACCTCGCCGAAGATGTTGAAGATGCCGCCGCCGACCCCGATCGGGCCCACGGCCCGGTTGCCGACGACCTCGCTGTCGCGCAGCGTGGTGACGCTGCCGACGTTGAAGAGCCCGCCGCCGAAGAACCCGGCGGTGTTGTCCTTGATGCTGCTCTTCTCGAACGTGACCGCGCTGTCGAAGGCGATGGCCACACCGCCACCGACACCAGCGGTGCTGTTCTTCTCGATCGAGACGTGGTGCAGGTTCAGCTGGCTGTCCGCCGCAACGAGACCGCCACCGGCGAGGACTGCGGTGTTCGAGACGAACTTGGTCTCGTACGCCGTGGTGTTGCCCTCGATGTCGAGGAGGCCACCGCCGAAGCCGAGCGTCTCGTTGTCGCTGATCTCACCCTTCCTGATCTCGACGGTCCCGCCGTTGACATCGTCGGTGAAGATCGGCGCGGCGCCGTTGGAGATACCGCCACCACCGATGACGGCGGTGTTGTCCTTGATCTTCGACTCCTCGACCTTGAGCAGGCCGGCGTTGAAGACACCACCACCGAAGAAGAAGGCGGTGTTACGGGCGACGGTGCTGTGCCAGATCTTCGTGGTGCCGAAGTTGGCCACGCCACCGCCGTTGCCGCCCGACTGGTTGAGGACGACCTCGGACTCCAGGATCTCGGCGGTGCCACCCGGCTGGACCAGGATGCCGGCGCCGTCGTTCTCCTCCGGCTGCTGGACGAGCGGCGTCACGACGCCCGCCTGAGCCTTCGGGGTGACCTTCGGCGCGGCCTTCAGGCCCGCCTTCGGGTTGGCCTGCCGCGCGGTGAGCGCCTGGGCCAGCGGGGTGCCGGCCTTCACCTGGGCGGCGAGCGCCTCGGAGTCCGAGTAGGCCGCCCAGACCGCAGCCGGCTCGACGCCGTTCTCCAGTTCGAGGGTCTGGCCACCCTTGATGGTCAGGCCCTTGACGGTGAGGTGACCACCAGCGCCGACGTTCAGGATGCGGAAGTAGTCCGCGGTGGCTTCCCGGGAGATCGTCGTGTGCTCACCCTTGAGCGTGATGTGCTCGGTGATCACCGGGAGGCCGTTGCCCTCGTAGTCGTTGCGGGTCAGGTTGTAGGTGCAGCCCTTGGCCAGCTCCAGCACACCGCCGTTCTTGCTGTTGGCGAACACGATCGCCTGGATCAGCTTGTCGGTGTCGCAGGGCACCTCCCTTCCGCGCTCGTGGTCCTTGTCCTTGTCCTTGTTCCGGTCCTCGCCCTTGTCCTTGTCCCAGTCGCGTCCCTCGTCACCCCGCTGGTCGCCGTCCTTGCTGACCTGCGCGGTGTTCCAGTCGAGGCCGACGGCTCCGGCGCTGCCCGCGACGCCAACCGCCGCGAGACTGATCACGCCCGTCAAACCGGCTACGCCACTGGCGAGCCAGAGCTTGCGGCGGCGCTTGGCCGCCGCCCGCCCGGAGGCTTCGTTGTTCGTTAGGTAGTTGGACATCGGAGCTCTCTGCCCTCTCCTCGTACCAGACAGGGTCGCCGCCGTCAGACGGGCGTCCCCTGCTACAAATCGGTTGTAGCTCCCAAAACCACCGTATGAGAAGGTTCCTCGCCTCGCGGGCTTATCCGAAAGAAGCCCACATTCGGTTCATGTTGCATCCGGAAAGGCCGGGACACCCCGCCGTGCCCACTGCCGCCCAGGACGGCCGTAGACCCCTCTTGACCTGCCAAACGGGTACGCCCCTCCGAGCCGGTGACGGCGCGGAGAGGCGTACCTCTTCTATGTGGTTCAGCCCCACCCGATCAGGCGAAGCAGTCCGGAACGTTGAAGCAGTTGGTCGGGCGGTTGGCAGTGACCGCCGACTCGTCGTCCAGCGTCACCGTGCCGCCGAGGCTGTTGAAGATTCCCCCCGGCGGGAGGGTGGAGAAGTTGTGCGCCACCTTCGTCCGGCGGAGCGTCACCTCGCTCCCCTCGGTGTTGAAGATGCCGCCGCCGCGGGCGAACGGACCGACGGCCCGGTTGCCCACCACCTCGCTGTCGCGCAGCGTGGTGACGCTGTCCTCGTTGTAGAGGCCGGCGCCGAAGAACCCGGCGGTGTTGTCGTTGATCTTGCTGTTCTCCACGGTTGCGGCGCTGTCGAAGGTGACCGCCACGCCGCCACCCACACCGGCGGTGCTGTTGCTGACCACCGTGGCGTTCTTGAGGGTGAGCTGGCTGTCGGCCACGGCCACGCCGCCGCCCGCGAGGACCGCGGTGTTCCCGCTGACCGTCGTGTAGTGCAGGGTCGTGGTGCCCTCGACGTCCAGCACGCCACCGCCGAAGCCGAGCGTCTCGTTGTCGGTGATCTCGCTCTTGTAGACCCAGACCGAGCCACCGTCGACGCTGTCGGTGAAGATCCCGGCCGCGCCGTTGGCGATACCGCCGCCGCCGATGATCCCGGTGTTGTCCTTCACCTTCGACTCGTCGACCTGGAGCACCCCGGCGTTGAAGATGCCGCCGCCGAAGAAGAAGGCGGTGTTGTGCGCCACTGTCGTCTTGCTGAGCCTGGTGCTGCCGAAGTTGGCCAGGCCGCCGCCGTTGCCACCGGACTGGTTGTAGAGCAACTCGCTGTCCAGGATCTCCGCGCGGCCACCGGGCTGCACCAGCACCCCGGCTCCGTCGGTGAACCCGGGCTGCTCGACCAGCGGCACCGCGGTTCCGGCCCCCGCCGGCTTCGCCTCCGCGGCGATCGGCTTGGCGGCTGCCGTCTTCGCCGTCGCCTTCGCTTTCGCTGCGGGCTTGGCCGCTGCCGGCTTCGCTGCCGCTGTCGCTGCGGGCTTGGCTCCGGCCTTGGCCGCCGTTGTTGCCGCGGGCTTGGCTGCCGTTGTGGCTGCCGGCTTCGCCGCCGTTGTGGCTGCCGGCTTCGCTGCCGGGCCGGCCACGGTGGACCGGACCAGGGCCGAGTACGGCGCCCAGACCGTCGCGGCGTCGACTGCCATCGAGGACTGAAGGGTCTGACCACCTCTGATGCTCAGACCCTTGAGGGTGAGGTGCCCCCCGGGGCCGACGTTGAGGATCCGGAAGTAGTCGGCCGTGGCCTCACGGCCGATGGTCGTGTGCTCGCCCTTCAGGGTGATGGGCTGGGTGATCACCGGCAGGCCGTTGCCGTCCTGGTTGCGGGTCAGGGTGTAGGTGCAGCCCTTGGCCAACTCCAGTACGCCGCCATCTTCGTTGTTCGCGAACGTGATGGCCTGGATCAGCTTGTCCGTGTCGCACGGGACCTGCTTGGTGCGGTCCTTCTCGTCGCGCTTGTCGTCCTGGCGCTTGTCGTCCTTGCCGGACCGGTCGTCGAAGCCGCTCCAGTCGTCGCCGCTCCACTCGTCGTCCCGAGCGTCGACTTCCTTGGCGCCGCCTTCGTCCGCGCCGCCAGCGTCACTGACGTTCTGCCGGTTGGTCGACGGCTGCGCGTCGGAGACCTGGTCAGATTTGGGCTTGTCGTCCCTGGCGGCCACGCCGCCGAGGGCCGCCAGACCGACCACACCGGTCAGCCCGGCCACGCCGGCGACCCACAGCGCCCGCCGTCGTCGTGTCGGCGGAGCTGTCGAGGCCCCGCCGTCGGTACTCGTTACGTCGTTGGACATCAGAGCCTTCCGCCCTTTCCTGCTACCAGACGGGGTCGCACCGCCTGAGGCGCCACGACCAGCTACAAATCGGTTGCAGCCTCTGATCCCCACCGTATGAGAACCATCTTCGCGATGCGGACGTATCCGAGATAACCCCGCATTCGGCGCAGGGCGGATGACGGCGGGCAAGCGGTCCGGGTTGGTGAAAAGGGTGTGAGCAGCGCAAACGCCGACTCGGGCGGGTGAAGGTCACCACCGTCGCGGGAACGGACGTTCCCACCTGGCCTGCGTGCCGCCCGCCGTCCAGCGGCAGGCGCGCCGAGGGGTTGATCCACTCGGGTTCACGGAAGACGCGGTGTCCGTGCGCCCTGGACAGCCCGGTTTCCGTGAAGGGGAGTCGACACGAGAGGCGAGTCTGGGTCGGGCGGCGCCGGGACCGGCGCACCGCCCGGGCCGGAGGGCCTGGTCGACAACGGCACACCGGCGCGCCCGGGCTGGAGGGCCTGGTCGACAACGGCACACCGGCGCCGCCGGGCCGTTGGTCGGCTGGCGGCGACGCCGGTGCGTGAGGGCTGGTGCGGTGAGGGCTGGTGCGGTGGTCAGCCGGGCAGGCGGGGACCCGCCTCGCGCTGCTCGGCCAGCCAGGTCTCCACCTCGTCGGAGGTGCGCGGCAGCCCGGCGGAGAGGTTCACCGCGCCGGTCGCGGTGACCAGCACGTCGTCCTCGATCCGGATGCCCACGCCGCGCAGCTCGGCGGGGACCAGCTCGTCCTCCGGCTGGAAGTACAGCCCCGGCTCGACGGTGAGGACGTAGCCCTCGCCGAGCGCGCCGTCGCGGTACGTCTCCTTGCGGGCGTTCGAGCAGTCGTGCACGTCGATGCCGAGCATGTGGCCGAAGCCGTGCAGCGTCCACCGCCGGTAGACCGTCGACTTCTCGTCCATCGCCTCGTCCACGCTCACCGGCAGCAGACCCAGCTCGGACAGGCCCTCGGCGAGCACCCGCATGCAGGTCAGGTGGACGTCCTTGAACTTCACCCCGGGGCGGATGGCCTCGATGCCGGCCTGCTGCGAGGCGTACACGATGTCGTAGACCTGGCGTTGCAGGGCGGTGAACCGCCCGCTCACCGGCAGCACCCGGGTCACGTCGGCGGTGTAGAGGTTTCGGCCCTCGACACCCATGTCCATCAGCAGCAGGTCACCCGGCCGGGTGACGCCGTGGTTGTGCACCCAGTGCAGGATCGTGGCGTGCTCGCCGGCGCCGACGATCGAGCTGTACCCGACGTCGTTGCCGTCGTGCCGGGCCCTCAGCGCGAAGACACCCTCCAGGAGGCGCTCGGAGACCGCGCGGTCCGCCGGGAGGATCCGGGCCACGTCCTCGAAGCCGCGTACGGTGGCGTCGATAGCGTCCTGGAGTTGGCTGATCTCCCACTCGTCCTTGACCAGCTTCATCTCCGAGATGGCGATCGCCAGCTCCCGGTCGCGGGCCGGCTGCCCCTGGGCGCGCGGGCCGTCGTAGGCGCGGACGGCCGCGTCCACCTGGGCATCGAAGCCGCGCAACACCCGGGTACGCCCCGGCGCCAGGTCGGCGAGAGTCGCCTCCAGGCCGGTCAGGTCGGCGGTGGGCAGGCCCAGCTCGGTCGACTTCTCGCTGAGCGTGTGCCGCCGGCCCACCCACAGCTCGCCGTTGCGGCTGCGGAAGAACTCGTCGGTCTCCCGGGACGACCGGGGTCGCATGTACAGCGTCGCGTCGTGCCCTGAGCCGTTTGGGCGCAGCACCAGCACGCTGTCGGCGTCGTGGTCGCCGGTCAGGTAGGCGAAGTCACTGCCCGGCCGGAACGGGTGGTCGGTGTCGTTGGCCCGGACCTTCTCGGTGCCGGTGGGGATGACCAGTGTCTCGCCGGGGAAGGCCGCGGAGAGCGCGGCACGCCTCTTGGCGTAGTTGGGCGTCTCCGGCCGGGGCGCCACGGGGAGCGCGGTGTCGCTCCAGCCCTGCCGCATGAAGGACAGGAAGGCCTCCGGGAAGTCCGGATCGTGCGATTCCGTGCCGTCCGTCGGCGTACCGTCGGTTTGTCCCTCGGTCATTGCGCCGCTCCCTCCGCTTCGTTGCTGATCCCGACGGTACCGCGCGCCCGGTTCGTGGCGACGCCCCCGGCGGGCGGATCGACGGACGGCTGCGACGGGCCGACAGCGCGCGTGGAAAGATGACCACCATGTGCGGACTTCTGGCCTTCTTCAGCGCGAACGGTAACGCCGCCGCGCATCGCGACCACATCGCCGGAGCGTTGGAATGCCTGCACCACCGCGGCCCCGACGAGACCGGGGTCGAGGTGGTCGGCGACGCTTCCGGCCGGTACGCGGACGGCGTGTTCGCCCACAAGCGGCTGGCCATCATCGACGTCGCGTCGAGTCACGAGCCGCTGCCCTACGCGAACGGCCGTTACCTGCTCACCTTCAACGGTGAGATCTACAACTACATCGAGCTGCGCGAGGAGTTGATCAGGAACTTCGGCGCGCAGTTCGCCACCGCCGGCGACGGCGAGGTGATCGTGGCGGGCTACCACTTCTGGGGCGAGCAGGTGCTCACCCGGCTGCGGGGGATGTTCGCCTTCGTCATCTGGGACCGGCAGGAGCGGCGCGCGTTCGGTGCCCGCGACTACTTCGGCATCAAGCCCATGCACTACCTGGAGACCGCCGACGGCCTCTACCTGGCGTCGGAGAAGAAGGCGTTGCTGCCGTTCGCGCACAGCAACTACCAGGGCGACGCGGGCGTCGACACGGCCAACCTGAGCCACTACCTGACGCTGCAGTACGTCCCGGAGCCCGGCACCCTGCACAAGGGCATCAGCCGGATCGGCTCGGGAGAATACCTGAACTGGACGCCGGGTGGGCGCATCGACGTGCGTAGGTGGTACAGGCCGGTGTTCCGGCCGGCGCCGGTCGACGACGAGCAGAAGCTCTACCACGAGATCCGGGAGACGCTGCGGGAGAGCGTGCGCATGCACATGCGCTCCGACGTGCCGGTCGGCTCGTTCCTGTCCAGTGGCATCGACTCGACAGCGGTGGTGGCGCTGGCCCGGGAGTTCAACCCGAACATCCTGACGTTCACCGTCGGCTACGACGTACCGGGTTATTCGGAGATCGACGTCGCCCAGGAGTCGGCGCGGCACCTGGACGTCACCACCATCCCCACCAAGATCGGTCCGCAGGACATGATCGACGCGCTGCCGAAGATCGTCTGGCACCTGGACGACCCGGTGGCCGACCCGGCGCTGGTGCCGCTCTACTTCGTGGCCAAGAAGGCCGCCGAGCACGTCACTGTGGTGCTCTCCGGTGAGGGTGCCGACGAGTTCTTCGGCGGCTACACGATCTACCGCGAGCCGCTGTCGCTGGGGACCGTCAACGGCCTGCCCGGCGGGGTGCAGAAGGGCCTGCGCGCGGTCTCCAAGGCGATCCCGCAGGGCGTCAAGGGCAAGAGTTTCCTGGAGCGTGGCACCACCCCGATCGAGGAGCGCTACTACGGCAACGCCCGGATGTTCACCGAGGAGGAGAAGCAGCACCTGATGCGCCGCTACGACCCCTCGGTGCGCTACACCGACGTCACCGCCCCGATCTACGCCGAGTGCACCGAGCTGGACGACGTCACCAAGATGCAGTACGTCGACCTTTACACCTGGCTGCGCGGCGACATCCTGGTCAAGGCCGACCGGATCTCGATGTCGCACTCGCTGGAGGTGCGGGTGCCGTTCCTCGACCGCGAGGTGTTCGACGTCGCGGCGAAGATCCCGGTGGACCTGAAGCTGCCGCCGCGCTCCGACGCGACGAAGTACGCGATGCGCCAGGCGTTGCAGGGTGTCGTGCCGCCGGCCATCGTCAACCGCAAGAAGCTGGGCTTCCCGACCCCGACCCGGGTCTGGCTGCGCGGCGAGATGTACGAGTGGGCCCGGCACGTGCTGAGCACCTCGGGCGCGGGCGACCTGCTCGACCTGTCGTACGCGCTGCGGCTGCTCGACGAGCACAAGCGGGAGGAGGCCGACCACTCCCGCAAGGTGTGGACGGTGCTGATCTTCTGCATCTGGCACGCGATCTTCGTGGCGAAGACCCTCGACCCGGGCATCCAGCGAAACCAGTCCGCCCTGCTCACGAAGCCGGTGGTGGGCTCCATGGTCCGCTGACCCTGGCCCGACTCTGTTGATCAAGAGGTTTGCGTCATCCGGAGCGGTTCCGGTGACGCAAACCTCTTGATCATTTCAGGGGGTGGTGGTGGTAGTGGTTAGCGGCGGGCGCAGGTGACTGTGGGGAGGCCGTTCGTTCCTGTGGTGCTGGCCAGGAAGCCGAACGTCGTGGTGCCTTCCGGTGCGACAGTGCCGTTGTAGGCCACATTTGTCGCCGTCACCGACGAGCCGGACGACGTCTGTGTCGCGCCCCAGATCTGGCTGATCGACTGCCCGTTGGGCCAGGTCCAGCTCGCGGTCCAGCCGTTGAACGGCGTACTGCCGTGGTTCATGATCGTGACTTCGCCCTGGAAGCCACCCTGCCAGGCGCTGCTCACCTTGTAGACGGCCATGCAGTCGCCACCCGCCGGCGGCGGGGTGGTCGTCGGCGGCGGGTCGGTCGGCCCGGGCGTCGGGGTGGTCGGCGTCGGGGTCGGCGTCGAGCCGCCGCCCTTCACGCCGGTCACCTGGCCGTTGCCGCCGTCGAAGACGACGTCGGAGCAGCCGAAGAAGTTCTCCTGCGAGTCCGAGCGGACCCAGCGGGAGTAGATGATGTGCTGGCCGCTCTTGCCCGACGGCAGGTTGCCGCTGAAGTAGTAGTGGCCCTCGTTGGTGCCGACCGCCCCACGCTGCGGCGGGTTGGTCACCGTGAGGAACGGCTGCTCCTCCAGGTCACTCCAGGCCAGCGCCCGGGTCGGGCTCCAGCTGTTCTTGGTCACGTAGAAGTAGAACGTGCCCGGGTGGTGCGCCCAGTTGCTGTAGCGGAAGTCCAACCGCGCCCCGGCGGTCAGGTGGGTCAGCGGCCAGTCGGTGCGGGCCAGGTCGAAGCCGCGGTAACCGGAGTTGCCGCCGCTGCAGAGCTGCCCGTCCGGGATGAAGCCGGTGGTCCGGCCACCGGCGTCGGAGCGCAGCACGCTGAACCAGTTGTAGAGCGAGTTCGCCCCGCTCTGCGCCACGGCAGCGGAACACGCGGGGTTGGTCGGCGTGATCTGACCGGTCGAACTGAGGCCGTCCTGCCAGCACAGGTAGGTCCGGCTGCCCGGGGTCATCGCCGCGCCGTGCGCGGCGGCCGGCTGTGGACTGGACGCCAGGGCGACGGCGCCCAGCGCGAGGGTCAGGGCCGCGGTGAGCAGTGCGGCCGTACGGGAACGGTTCACGGGTTCTCCTGACTCGCGAGGCGCGCAGCCCAGGCCGCCCCGCCGAAATCGGGTGGGATGTGGCGTGATCGCACCGCTGTCGTGCGCGGTGCGACGGTCACGGCGACCTGCCCCGGCGGGAATCGGCCGGTGGACGTGCGCCGTCGACGGTCCTGTCCTGGACCGTTGCCCTCGCGTCTTACGAACCCGGCAACCGGTGGTGCCGCAGCCCTCGCACCGCCCGGTACGCGTCATCCCATCACGCCCCGCCGCCACAATGCAATAGCCGTTCCTCGATGAATCAAAAGACCCGTCGGCGGTCGGTGCACGCCATATCCTGCGTACGGAAACGACGTGACGGAGAGGCGGCAGCGGGTGCCGGACGTGTTCGACGAGGCACACCGCCGTTGCCGCGCCGGCGAGTCGGTCGCCCTGGCCACCGTCGTGGCCACCTGGCACTCCGCGCCGCAGCCGCCCGGCGCGACCATGCTGGTCGCGGCCGACGGCACTGTCACCGGCAGCGTGTCCGGCGGCTGCGTCGAGGCGGATCTATACGAACGGGCCCGCCGGGTGCTCGCCACCGGAGCACCCGAGCTGATCCGGTACGGAATCAGCGACGACGACGCGTACGCGGTGGGCCTGACCTGCGGCGGTGTCCTCGACGTGTTCGTGGAGCGCGTCGACCCCGGCGCCCTGCCCGGGCTGGACGCGGTCGCCGCCGCCCGCCGGGCCGCCCAACCGGCGGCGGTGGTCACCTGCGTGGCGGCCGATGCCGGCGGCGCACTGGCCGATGCCGAGAACCCACTGGGCGGCCACTCTCCGGGCACGCAGCCGACCGATCCGGCCCGGCGACTTGGCCGGCGGCTGGTGCTGGCCGGCGGCCAGCACCCGATCGGTTCGCTCGGCGACGATCGGCTCGACGACGCCGCCAGCGCCGACGCCCTCGGACTGCTCGCCGCCGGGCACAGCGGGATGCTCCGGTACGGATACTCCGGGCAGCGCCGGGGCTCCGGCGTCAGCCTCTTCGTGACCGCGTACGCCACCCCGCCTCGGATGATCGTCTTCGGGGCCATCGACTTCGCCGCTGCCGTCGCCCGGATCGGCGCGTTCCTCGGCTACCGGGTCACCGTCTGCGACGCCCGGCCGGTCTTCACCACCGTGCGACGCTTCCCCGAGGCGGACGGGGTGGTGGTGCAGTGGCCGCACCGCTACCTGCGTACCGAGGTGGACGCCGGTCGGGTCGACGAGCGGACGGTGGTGTGCGTGCTCACCCACGACCCGAGGTTCGACGTGCCGCTGCTGGAGTTGGCGCTGCGCCACCCGCTGGCGTACGTCGGCGCGATGGGCTCGCGCCGCACCCACGACGACCGGCTCAAGCTGCTGGGCGAGGCAGGGCTCACCGAGGCGCAGCTCGCCCGGCTCGCCTCGCCGATCGGGTTGGACCTCGGTGGTCGTACACCCGAGGAGACCGCGGTGAGTGTGGCCGCGCAGATCGTCGCGGCCCGGTGGGGCGGCACCGGCCGCCCACTGGCGGCGCTCGACGGGCCGATCCACCGGCCGGGGTAGCCGTTGCGTCGCCTTCGCCGCCCGCCGGGTGGCCCGCTGTGCCAGCCTGATGCCACGGCGGTCGGCCCGGCGGACGACGCCCGGTGGCGATTGGCGACGACGAGAGGATCGGCATGGGATACGCGGTGGTGCTCGGCGAGGCGCTCGTCGACCTGCTCGACAGCGAGCGTGACGGGGAGCGCGTCTACCGGCAGGCGATCGGCGGCGGTCCGCTCAACGTCGCAGTGGGCGTGGCCCGCCTCGGTGGCGCGGCGCAGTTCGTCGGCTCGCTCGGCGACGACGTGCTGGGCGGTCGGATTCGCACCTTCCTGAGCGCTGTCGACGTCGGGGTGGCCGGCGCGGTCACGGTGGCGGCGCCGACCACTCTCGCGGTGGTCACGTACGCCGGACCGGAACCCGACTTCCGCTTCTACGGCGAGCCGGTCTCCTACGGTCTGCTCGGCCCCGACGACCTGGATCTCGCGCAGTTGGAGGGCGCGGACGTGCTCTACTGCGGCTCCATCGTGCTGCTGCAACCCCGCACGCTCGCCGCCGCCCGACACGCCTGGTCGCTCGCCACCGGTCTGCGGGTCCTCGACCCGAACGTGCGTCCCCGGCTGTTGGACGGGCCGGCCGCGCTGCAAGGGTTGCGCGAGGTGGTGGCCGAGTTCGCCGCCGGCGCGCACCTGGTCAAGCTGAGCGCCGCCGACGCCGGGCTGCTCTACCCGGGTGAACCGGTCGAGGGGGTGGCGGCGTACCTGCGTGAGTTGGGCGCTGCCACGGTGGTGGTGACCCTCGGCGCGGCCGGTGCCGTGCTGGCCGCCGCCGACGCCGACCCGGTGAGGGTGCCGGCCCCCAAGGTCGACGCGATCGACGCCACCGGTGCCGGTGACTCGGTCATGGCCGCGCTGATCGCCGACCTGCTCGTCGACGGCGAACCGGACTCCCCGGCAGGCTGGGTCGAGCGGGTCGCGTTCGCGCTGCGGGTGGCGGGCCTGGTCTGCGAATCACCCGGCGGCGCCACCGCCATGCCCACCCGCGCCGACGTCGAACGTCGCTTCCCGAGCTAGGCCTCGCCGTCGATTTTTGAGCTAGGCCTCGCCGTCGAGCTCGCGGTAGCCGCGCCGGGCGGCGATCAGGGCGGCGCGCGCACCGAAGGGAGCCTCGGCGGCCACCCGTTCCGGAGGCGCGCTGCCGGTGTGCGCGGCCCGGATCAGCCAGGCCAGCTTCGCCAGCTCGGCGTGCTGGGCGCGGACGAAATCGACGTCCACCGGGTCGCCGTGGCCCGGCACCACCACCGTGCGCGCGGTCGTCAGCCGCAGCAGGTCCGCGACCGCGTCCGGCCACCGCAGGGGGTACGAGTCCTCGAAGGCGGGCGGGCCACTCTGCTCCACCAGGTCCCCGGCGATCAACACGTCGGCGTCCGGCACGTGCACCACCAGGTCGGCCTCGGTGTGCCCCCGCCCCGGGTGCCGCAGCAGCACCCGCCGACCACCCAGGTCGAGTGCCGTCTCCGTCTGCACGGTGTGCGTCGGGGCGAGCAGCGGGGTGTCGGCCAGCTCGGCGGCGAGCGCCGGGTGCTCCGTGCGCACCTCTTCGTACGCCTCCCGGCGCAGCCGCTCCGGCTCTTGGCGCAGGGCGGCGGCGGCCAGCTCGTGCGCGTACACCGGACGGGGTGGGTCGCCGGCCAGGACGGCGTTGCCGAAGCAGTGGTCGTAGTGGTGGTGGGTGTTGACCAGCGTCAACGGGCGGTCGGTGACCGCCCGGACGGCGGCGGCCAGGTCGGTGGCCTGGGCGGCCGACGACAGAGTGTCCACCAGGAGGGCCTCGTCGTCGCCCACGACCAGGGTGACGTTGACCCGCAGCAGCGGCTCGGCCAGCACGTGCACCCGGTCGGCGACCTCGACGAAACCGGCGTTCACGACGCACGCCCGGCGCGCTCGACGAAACGTTGCCGGTCCACCATGATCCGGTCCACCCGGCCCCGGGCCACCGTCTGGTCGCCGTCGCTGACCGTGACCTCGAACGACAGCCGGCGACCGTCAACGGTCGCCAACAGCGCCTGCGCCCGGACCGTCCGGCCGACCACGGTCGGCGCCAGGTGCTCCAGCTCGACCCGGGTGCCCACTGTCGTCGACCCGGGCGGCATCTCGACAGCTGTCGCCGCGACGGTGGCCGCCTCGGCCAGCGCGAGCACCCGGGGAGTGCCCAGCACCGGTACGTCCCCCGAACCGACCGCCTGGGCGGTGTCCGCGTCGGTGACGGTCAACTCGACCTGGGCGGTCAGACCCGGCGCGAAGGCCGGCTCGGGCTGCTCCTGCATGGTCGTCAGCCTAGGTGCTCGCCGAGCCCGCCGAGCACCCGCCCGGGGATCCCGGCGTCGACCACCGCCCACCTGTGCACGGCTTCGGCGGGTGGTCCCCGTCGGTCGATGCCGCGACCGTCGCTAACCTTGACGACGATGGCCGTCGTGACTGACCCCCAGCCCCCCGCCCGGACCGACCCGCCCGCGTCCCCGGACGGGGGTCGTCGTCGTGTCGTCGCGATGACCGTCTGGGCGGTCGCCTTCGTGGCCGCGTGGCTGGCCATCGGGCTGCCCACCGACCCGGCGTACGCCTTCGTCTGGATCTGGCTCGCGACCATCGCCTGGAACAGCGACCGGCCGTGGCGCAGTCACCTGCGCTTCGCCCGGGACTGGGTGCCGGTGGTGCTGCTGTTCGTCGTGTACAACCTGTCACGTGGGTTCGCCGACAACGGGGCCACCCCGCACGCGATGGAGCTGATCGTCGCCGACCGGTTCATGTTCGGCTGGGCCACCGGCGGCGAGGTGCCGACCGTCTGGTTGCAGCAGCACCTCTACCACCCGCAGGTGCACTGGTGGGACGTCGCGGCGAGCTGGGTGTACTTCTCGCACTTCGTGGTGGCGTTGGCCGCCGCCGCGGTGCTCTGGCTACGCGACCGGCACCGCTGGGCCGCGTACATGCGGCGTTGGGGCTTCCTCTGCGCCGCCGGCCTGGTCACCTACTTCATCTACCCGGCCGCCCCGCCGTGGTGGGCCGCACAGAACGGGCTGCTCACCGAGGTCGCCCGGATCTCCACCCGGGGCTGGAAGGCGTTCGGCATGCACGGCGCCGGCAACGTCCTCAACGCCGGCCAGATCGCCTCCAACCCGGTCGCCGCGATGCCGTCGCTGCACACCGCCTGGGCGCTGTTCGTGGTGCTGTTCTTCCTGACCAGCACCCGCCGTCGCTGGTGGCCGCTGCTGCTCGCGTACCCGCTGGCGATGACCTTCACCCTGGTCTACTCGGGTGAGCACTACGTGATCGACGTGCTGGTCGGCTGGGCGTACGTGGGGCTGACCTTCCTGGTGGTCGGTCTGGCCGAGCGCGGCTGGGCGGCTTGGCGCGTCCGCCACCCGAGCGCCAGGTCGGCACCGGCCACCGAACCCCCGCCGTCGCCCACCGAACCCCCGCCCGGCGAGCCCGAGCCCCCGTCACCACGGGAACCGGACACCACCACCCACCCCGCGATCCCCGCCGACCGTTAGGTTCCTGTCCCCGACCCGGAGCTGGCGTTCAGCGCAGTACGGGTTCGTCGGGTGGTTGCGACCGCACCTCGCGCCTGAGGCGACGGGCGAGGCGACTGATGCCGGCCATGGTGGCGGCGATCGCCATGATGAGGATCGCCAGTGGCAGCGGCTGACCGTCGAAATGCCGCATCGCCGTGTTGGAGAGCAGCGGGTCGGGGACGAACCATCCGGCGATGAAGCCGGTGAGTCCGACGCCGATGATGACGGCGGGCCGGTGACGGCGGACCGCGAAGGCGGCTCCGACAGCGACGGCGGCGGCGGTGAGGATCCCGATAATCGTCGGCACGGCGTCGGGAACGTAGACGCCGTGGCGCCCCCACTCCCCGGTGCCCTTCCAGGCGAGGATCCCGAGCGGGACGAGGGCCCACCAGAACAGGCGCGGCCGGGGCACGGCCCACCGCTCGCGGGCGGCGATCGCGAGCAGGACGAGGGTCAGGGCCGGTGGGGCGGCGAACGCCACGAGTTGTTGGCCGGGATTGACTCCCAGGCCGGCGCCGCTGAGCACGTCGATGACGAGCCAACCTACGGTGGCCGTCAGGAATATCGCCTGCAGGGTGAGGGCGGTCCGGGTAGCGCCGCACAGCCAGGCGATCAGCGGTGCGAGGGGCAGCAGACCGAGAGCGACAAGCTGCGGCCAACCGGCGATGACGGCCGGCATGTCGGTGGAGAGCACGGCGCCGGTGAACAGGTCCAGGGTGTAACCGGCGGGCTGGGTGCCGGCGGCGACGAGCAGGGCGGTGAGCCCGGTGGTCAGGGCCGTGGTGGTGACGGGCGTGGTGAATCGCAGGCGGATCGCCAGGGCGATGATGTTCAGTGTCTCGTGCCGGCTGGGGTGCCGGCGGCCGTCGTCGAGGTCGAGCAGCAGCCCGAGCAGTTCCTCTCCGCGGGTGGTGCGATGCGTGGCTGGCAGCAGGCGCAGCAGCCGCCGATATCGTCGTTCCAGGGGGCTCATGTCCGGGCTCATCCGATGGTCCCAAAGCGCGGGGCGGTGCGGGCGGCACGCTTGTTGAGGCGCTCCTCGGCGAGCCGGACAGCGGTGGCCATCCGCTGGCTCTCGGCACGGATGGCGTCTGCCCCCGCGTCGGTCAGTTTGTAGAAACGGCGCAGCCGGCCCTTCTCCACCTCGTCGTGGTCGGGGGCGATGAGCCCCTGGGTGACGAGGCGGTCGAGGGCCCCGTAAAGGGTGCCGGCGCGTAACCGGATCCTGCCGTCCGTCATCTCGTCGACCTCTGTCACCACCGCGTAGCCGTGGCGGGGTTGGTCGGCGAGGGCGGAGAGGATCAGGAACGTCTGCTCACTGATATCCATGCGCTATATATATCGCACGGCGATACATATAGCAATGACGTGACCGTGGCGGGTCAGAGCTGGGTCCGGGCCTGGTGGGCTCTTGTGGTCAGGTCTGCGGCCAGGGCCCAGGCTTCTGCCAGGTCGCGGTCCTGGGCGGTGGCACCGGAACCGCCCGCGGTGTCGGCGTGCACGGAGGCCAACCCGAGTCGGCGTTGGATCGGCCCCTGCACCACCCGCACGCTCTGGATGCGGGCGTACGGCACGATCACCACCTGCCGGGTGACCCGCCCGGAGCGGGTGACGAAGACCTCGTCGAAGAGCCCCGCGCCGAACGCGCGACGGCCCAGCGGGTGCAGCCACCGGGTCCGGGTCGGCGGAGGGCTCAGCGCCAGCGCGTCGAGGCGTACCCCCGGAAGCACCTCTGCGACGATCATCGTCGCGGTCGGCAGGTCACCGACCGGCAGCAGCCGGTCGGGCCGGTTGCGGTCATCAGCCTCCGCGACGGAGTAGCCGGCCACCTCCAGGCGCAGCCGCAGCCAGCCCTTCATCCGCCAGAGCAGCGGCCAGGTGGCCCGTACGGTCTGCACCCGCGCCAGCGGCACGGTCTGCGCCCGCGTCTCCAGCAGGCCGTTGTGCACCCGCAGCGTGCCGCCGTCGCGGGCCAGCCGGAAGTTCCAGTCGTCGAGCACCCGCCGCACCGGTTGCAGCAGCACGCCGGCCATCGCGGTCAGCGTGCTCGCCACCGCGACGAACGACCACGACCCGGCGGTGAGGAACTGCACCACGACGAAGGCCACACCGAACGGGAGCAGGAACGCCTGCGGGGTGAGCAGTTGGCTGATCAGCAGACTCTGGTTGCGTACCGCGTGCAGTGGCCGGCCCGGCGCGGCCGCCGTCGGCGCCGCCGCTCCCGGGAGCACCGCGGCGCCCGCGTGCTCCGGGGCGGGTGCCTGCGCGACCCGCCCGGCCAGTGCCAGCAGCCGCTCGCGCAGCCGGGCCGCGTCGGCCACCCCGAGGTACGCCAGCGGCGCCTCGGTCTTGCCCCCGCCGACCACCTCCAGGCGCAGCTCGGCCAGACCGGTGAGCTGGGCGAGCAGCGGTCGGACCACCTCCACGGCCTGCAGTCGTTCCAACGGGATGGCCCGGGTACGCCGCCAGAGCAGCCCCTCGTACACCCGTAGTTCGCGGCCGACCACGTGGTAGCCGGTGTTGTACCAGCTCACCACCGACAGCACTGTCGCGCCGAGAGCCAGCACCGCCACCATGGCGGCGAACCAGCCGAAGCCCACCCGGGACAGCGTCGACCAGGACAACCCGGCGATCACCACGACCAGTGACTTGGCACCGTGCAGGACCGGGCTGAGCGGGTGCAGTCGCTGCCGGGGCTCACCCTCGGCACCGCCAGCCGGTGCCGGCCACGGCGCGGGCGCCCCCGGCGGGATCGACCCCGGCGGTGCCGCGCCAGTAGTTGGCGCGCCAGCGGGCAGCACCGGGCCCGGTGGCGTCGGGCCGGTGGGTGGCACGGTGCTCGGCTCGGCGGGCCCGTCACTCATCGGCGTAGCCCTCGGCGCTGCCGGTGGTTACCCACGCGGGTGTTCACAGGGTCGCCTTTCGTTCGCGACTGCGGGGCTCGCAACCCCGGCTCACTCCTCGCGCTCACAGGCCCTCGGCCCGGTCCTCGCCGAGCGCGGTGAGCCGGTCGCGCAGCCGGGACGCCTCCGCCGGGCGCAGCCCGGGCACCCGGGCGTCGCTCGCCGCCGCGGCGGTGTGCAGTTGCACGGTGGCCAGGTCGAAGGCGCGTTCCAACGGCCCGGCGCTGACGTCGACGAACTGCATCCGCGAGTACGGGACGATGGAGAGCCGCCGGACCAGCAGCCCGTGCCGGACCAGCAGGTCGTTCTCCCGCTCGGCGTACCCCCAGGCTCGCACCGCCCGGACGATCGCGATGGCCCGCCAGACGCCGAACAGCACGACGACGGCGACGGCGAGCCCGAACAGCCAGTGGCCGCTCAACGCCCAGCCCACCGCCGTCACCGCCAGCCCGATGGCGACCACGACCCCCAGCCGGATCAGCTCCACCCAGATCAGGTCGGTGCAGATCGGCTGCCAGTTGACCGTGTCCGGCCACGGCTCCAGCGGCCCTCGCCCCACCGGCGCGCCAGTGGACAGCGGGCCGGAGGGGGCGGGTGGCAGGAGGCCGGGCGCCGGCAGGTCCGGCGCGCGCTGGTCGGCGGCGGGCGCCGGCCGGTGGTCGGGTGGTGGCAGCGCCGCCGGTGGCAGTGGGGCGGGCCAGGAGACGTCGGGCGCGGCGGGCTCCGGCCCGAGCGTGCCGGGTGCGGGGAACGCACCGGGCGGCGGCTCGACGCCGGGCTCGGGGGCCGGGGTGGGCGGCCAGGACGGGGAGGTGGGGCCGGGGGAAGCCGGTGGGTCGCCGCTCACACGTCGAGCGTAGGCGATCCGGGCACCGGAGTGACGGCACGCAGGAAGCCGCGAGCGTCCAGGAAGCCCCCGAGAGTGCTCCGGTGCTCGTCGCAGGCCAGCCAGGTCTTGCGCCGATCGGCGTCGTGCAGCCGCGGATTGTTCCACTCAAGGGCCCAGACGGCAGCGGCGCGGCAGCCCCGGGCCGAGCAGACCAGGGCCTCGTCGGCGGGGGAGGGGATGCTCATCCCGGCCAGTCTAGGGCGGCGGGAGAGAAAGTTTGAGCGCCGGGCGACCACGGGGGGAGCCGCCCGGCGACGGGGTGAATCGTACACGCGGCGGGCCGGTCCGTGCACGCCCGCGACGCACGATTCGGCCGCCGGGGACGGCGCGGCAAAAATCGGCTTCTCCCCACCTCGACACTCAGCAAGGCGTGCGAGTCTTGATACCGCACGAGCCGCGACGACGACCAACGCTGTGGAGGACCGGTGGCCCAGCCGACCATGCCCGACGCCCCGACGCCGAACGGGGCGGCACCGCAGACGCCTGCGCCGGTGACCACGCCCGCGCAGGACGCCACTCTGTTGGAGAAGGCGCTGTTCGAGATCAAACGCGTGATCGTCGGGCAGGACCGGATGGTGGAGCGGATGTTCGTCGCGTTGCTCGCCCGGGGTCACTGCCTGATCGAAGGGGTGCCCGGGGTCGCCAAGACGCTCGCCGTGGAGACTCTCGCCAAGGTCGTCGGCGGGTCCTTCGCCCGGGTGCAGTTCACCCCGGACCTGGTGCCGGCCGACATCATGGGCACCCGGATCTACCGGCAGTCGAGTGAGAAGTTCGACGTCGAGCTGGGCCCGGTCTTCGTCAACTTCCTGCTCGCCGACGAGATCAACCGTGCTCCGGCGAAGGTGCAGTCGGCGCTGCTGGAGGTGATGAGCGAGCGGCAGGTGTCCATCGGCGGGGAGACCCACCGGGTGCCCGAGCCGTTCCTGGTGATGGCCACCCAGAACCCGATCGAGCAGGAGGGCGTCTATCCGCTGCCGGAGGCGCAGCGGGACCGGTTCCTCATGAAGATCGTGGTGGGCTACCCGACCGACGCGGAGGAACGGGAGATCGTCTACCGGATGGGCGTGTCCCCGCCGGAGCCGACCGCAATGTTCGACACCCCCGAGCTGATCGCCCTGCAACGCAAGGCGGACCAGGTCTTCGTGCACAACGCGTTGGTCGACTACGCGGTCCGGTTGGTGTTGGCCACCCGCGCCCCGGCCGAGCACGGGATGCCCGACGTCGCGCAACTGATCCAGTACGGGGCCAGCCCGCGCGCCTCACTGGGCCTGGTCCGGGCCACCCGCGCCCTGGCGCTGCTGCGGGGACGCGACTACGCCCTGCCGCAGGACGTGCAGGACATCGCACCGGACATCCTGCGGCACAGGTTGGTGCTCAGCTACGACGCGCTGGCCGACGACGTGCCCGCCGACCACATCGTGCACCGGGTGATGTCGACGATCCCTCTCCCGGCGGTCGCCCCCCGCCAGCAGGCCACCCCGTCGTCGACCGCACCGCCGCCGGGCGCTGGCTGGCCCGGGCAGCGGCCGTGACCTCACCCACCCCTCGTCCCGCCCCCCTCGCCGACCGCAGCGAGGCCGTGCTGTCCCGGCTGCAACTGCTCGTCACCCGCAAGCTCGACGGTCTGCTCCAGGGCGACTACGCCGGCCTGCTGCCCGGACCGGGCAGCGAGGCGGGGGAGTCACGGGAGTACCGCCCCGGCGACGACGTGCGCCGGATGGACTGGCCGGTCACCGCACGCACCACGACTCCGCACGTCCGGCGTACGGTCGCCGACCGGGAGCTGGAGACCTGGCTGGCCCTCGACCTGTCCGCCAGCCTGGACTTCGGCACCGGGCAGTGGCTCAAGCGCGAGGTGGTGGTCGCCGCCGCGGCCGCCATCACCCACCTGACGGTGCGCGGCGGCAACCGGATCGGCGCCGTCATCGGCACCGGCGGCGGCGCGTCCGCCCCGGCCCGACGCTGGCGGGGCACGCCGCCACCGGCCGGGCCCGGGGTGCTCACCCGCCTGCCGGCCCGTTCCGGTCGCAAGGAGGCACAGGGCCTGTTGCGTACGGTCGCCGGCACCACAATCCAGCCCGGTCGTGGTGATCTGGGCGCCCTGATCGAGATGCTCAACCGTCCGCCCCGTCGACGCGGGGTGGCCGTGGTGGTGTCGGACTTCCTCTCGCCGGCCGAGCAGTGGGCCCGTCCGTTGCGCAAGCTCCGGGTCCGCCACGACGTGCTGGCGATCGAGGTGATCGACCCTCGGGAGCTGGAGTTGCCCGACGTGGGCGTGCTGCCGGTGGTCGACCCGGAGACCGGCGAGCTGCACGAGGTGCAGACCGCCGACCCTCGACTGCGGCAGCGCTACGCTGATGCCGCCGCCGCCCAACGGGCCACGATCGCCGCCGCACTGCGCGGCGCTGGCGCGGCCCACCTGCGTCTGCGTACCGACCGAGACTGGCTGCTGGACATGGTGCGATTCGTGGCCGCGCAGCGGCACGCCCGCACCCGGGGGACGACACGATGATCCGTTTCATGCAACCGTGGTGGCTGCTGGCTGTGCTGCCGGTGTTCGCGCTCGCCGCGTTCTACATCTGGCGGCAGCTGCACCGCCGGGCGTACGCGATGCGGTTCACCAACGTGGACCTGCTGCGTACGGTGGCGCCGAAGGGGCTCGGCTGGCGACGGCACGTCCCGGCGACCGCGTTCCTGCTCTGCCTGCTGGTGCTGGCCACCGCGCTGGCCCGGCCGGCGGTGGACACCAAGGAGCCGCTGGAGCGGGCCACGGTGATGCTCGCCATCGACGTGTCGTTGTCGATGCAGGCCGACGACGTGGCGCCGAACCGGTTGGAGGCGGCCCAGGAGGCGGCCAAGCAGTTCGTCGGTGAGCTGCCGGAGAGCTACAACCTGGGGCTCGTGTCGTTCGCCAAGGCGGCCAACGTGCTGGTGCCGCCGGGCAAGGACCGGGACGCGGTGACCAGTGCCATCGACGGGCTGGTGCTGGCCGAGGCGACCGCGACCGGCGAGGCGGTGTTCACCTGCCTGGAGGCGATCCGGTCGGTGCCGGCCGACGGCGCGGCGGGCATCCCACCGGCACGGATCGTGCTGCTCTCCGACGGTTTCCGCACCTCCGGTCGCGCCGTGGAGGAGGCGGCGGCCGCCGCGCAGGCGGCCAACGTCCCGGTCTCCACCATCGCCTTCGGCACCGACACGGGCCAGGTCGACATCGGCGGGCAGTTGCAGCGGGTGCCGGTGGACCGGATGGCGCTCGCCGAGCTTGCCGAGACCACCGAGGGCTACTTCTACGAGGCGGCCTCGGTGAGCGAGCTGAAGCAGGTCTATCAGGACATGGGCAGCTCGATCGGGTTCCGCACCGAGCCGCGTGAGGTGACCCAGTGGTACGCGGGGTTCGCGCTGCTGTTGGCGCTCTGCGCGGGCGCGCTCAGCCTGCTGTGGTCGTCCCGGATGCTCTGAACGACGGGCCGGCGGTGGTCAGCGACCGCCGCCGGCACCAGCACTGGGCAGCGCCAGCCGTCGCCGATCCGGAGCGGTCAGTGACCGCCCCCGGCGAGCACGAAGACGATGGCCACCCAGACGGCGGCGAGGGTGAAGCCCAGCGGGGCGACGTAGCGGCTCATGGACGGCTCCGGGTGGCGGCTGGACGGTCCGCGTGCGGGGGCGGACCGCAGGGGGTGGGGACGCGCACACGAAGTCGTGACCGGGCGGCTCCCGGCGACCGTCGGCGAACCGGACGGCGCGGCACACGCGCCTCGGCGTCGGCCGAAGCGGTGGGGGAGCGGAGCTGGGTCAGCTCACCAGACTGAGTCGTGGCTCAGCGGGGCTGACCATCGGCCCGGCCACGACTGGGAGGATCGCTATCTCGCACAGCGATCACCTCCTGCAGGTCGGGCGGGCCGGAACGTCGATGATCGTACACCCGTGGTGTAGGCCGGACGCACTCGGCCGACCGGCCGGCGACCCCTCCACCGCCCGGGTGGCGCCGCGCCCGCGGCTGGCCGGTCCGCACCACCGTGACCAGCACCGCAGCCAGGAGCGGCAACCAGCAGAGCCGCGCCAGCACCCAGCCCGGGCCGTCCGGAGGGGTGTGCAGACCCGGCAGGGTCAGGCCGCTGCGGGCGGTGAGCGCGGTCACCGCCACCAGCACCGGCTGGTGCCACAGGTAGATCCGGACCGCCTGCCGGTTCACCTCGGTCGCCGCCCGGCCCGGTAGTGGCCGGTCCAGCAGCCGTTCCAGCGCCGGCCGGGCGAGCAGCCCCAGCCCGACCTGGGTGACCGCCAGCGCCACTGCCAGCAGCGACGGCGGGTTCAGGTTGGACACACCGGTCCCGGGCACTCCGACCGCGCTCACCGGGTAGCCCAGCGCCAGCAGTGCCCCCAGCGCGACGGCTCCGCCGCCCGCCACCATGCCCGCGGCCCGCCGCCCGTCCAGCTGCCTGTCGGCGTGCGCCACGCCCAGCAGGTACGGCACCGCCCAGGCCGCCAGCACGGTGACCGGTGGCACGTCGGTGCCGGCCGGAAGCAGGCGGACGGCCAGGTCGACAGCCGCGACCGCGGCCACCGCCGGCGCGACGCACCGGGCCACACCCCAGCGGCGTACGGCGGCGCGCAGTGGGCTGGTCACCGCGACCAGGAACACCAACGGCACCAGGAACCACAGTGGACCGATCGCCAGCCGCAACGCCACGGTGAGGGTGTCGTCCGAGGTGCCGGCGACGGTGGCGGCGAGCAGCACGGCGGCGCCCACCCCCAGCAGCGCCACAGTGGGCAGGAGCAGCCGGCGCAGCCGACGGGCCAGCCAACCGCCCGCGCCTCCCCGGTGGTGCGCGAGCGACCGGGTCGAGCCGAACCCGGCGGTGAAGAAGAACAATCCGAGCGTCTGCAACGCCCACGTCAGCGGGGCCAGACCGGGCAGGGCGGTCAGCGGGCTGGCCTGGTGCAGCCCACCGTCGCCGGTCAGCACCAGCCCGGTGACCAGCCAGTGCCCCAGCACCACCCCGCCGATGGCGTACGCCCGCAACGCGTCGACGGCACGGTCCCGGCTCATCGGGCGTCCCCGACCCCGACGCCGCCCAGCACCACCGCCGCCACCGCGACCAGCGCGGCGCTGCCCGGCACCAGGTAGCCGTCGTGCCCGTCCACCCCACCCGCCGGCAGGGGGCGGGCACCGAACGCCGGGTCGCCGGGGCGACGGCCGAAGCCCAGGCCGAGCAGTCGCACCGACGGCACCCGACGAACCCAGTCGCTGGGCGCCTCGGCCGCCCAGAACCGCCGCCCGCCAGGCAGGTCGTCGGCGCGCTGCACCCCGGCGCCCACGCCACCGAGGCTGACCACGTCGGTGATCTGGGCCGGAGCGTCCGCCGCTGCCAGCGACACCACCAACGCCCCGTAGCTGTGCCCGACCAGCGTGATCGTCGCCGCCGGACGCCGTACGGCCAGCTCCCGCAGCAGCGTGGCCAGCCCGTCCGCGCCGCGCCGGGCGCTGACGCCACCGGCGGCGGTCAGCACCCCGTCGGGCGGGTCGTAGCCGAGCCAGGCCAGCACCGCGACCCGCGCCGCCGGCTCGGTCGCCCGCAGCTCCTGGTAGAGCTGCCCGGCCTGCACCGCTGGCGCCCGGCGGGCCACCCCGCCCAACCCCCGGTCGAAGTCGGCCAGGGTGCTCCCCACCCCCGGCACCAGCACCGCGATCCGGTCCGCACCGGCCAGGTCGCCGAGCACCTCGACGGCCCGGCCGTCGCCGCGTGGGTCGAACGTCAGGAACCGGCGTCCGTCGGCAGCCCAGTCCGCGTACGGCGGCCCGGCCGCGCGCATCGCCGCCGCCATGACCGGGTACGCCTCGACGAACCCCGCCGTAGCAACCGGCTCGGGTCGGGTCGGCAGGACCAGGTTCACGCCGAGCAGCGCGGCCACCGCCACCCGGCTGGCACCTCGTCGTCGCATCACGTTCTCCCTCCGGAATGTCGTCCGGAGGGAGAGTGCGCGGGTGGGCGGTGCTCGGTCGTCGTCCCGGGGAGCCGTCTGCGGGCTGGCTCCGCGGGGCTACTCGCCGGCGGCCACCAGACCCGTCTCGTACGCCAGCACCACGGCCTGGGCCCGGTCGCGCAGCCCCAGCTTGGCCAGGATCCGCCCGATGTGCGTCTTCACTGTCTGCTCGGCCACCACCAGGTCAGCGGCGATCTCCGCGTTGTTGCGACCCCGGGCGATCAACCGCAGCACCTCGGTCTCCCGTGGGGTGAGCCCGGCCAGGTCGGTGGGGCGCGGACGGTGGCGGTCCGGGCGGGCCGCGAACTCGGCGATCAGCCGGCGGGTCACCGCGGGGGCGAGCAGCGCGTCCCCGGCCGCCACGACCCGCACCGCCTGCACCAGATCGGCCGCCGGCGCGTCCTTGAGCAGGAAGCCGCTGGCCCCGGCGCGCAGCGCCTCGTACACGTAGTCGTCCAGGTCGAAGGTGGTGAGGATGAGCACCCGGGGCCGCTGCGCCGAACGGTCACCGAGCAGCTTGCGGGTGGCCTCCAGCCCGTCCATGACCGGCATCCGCACGTCCATCAGCACCACGTCCGGGTCGAGCCGGCGGGCGGCGGCGACGGCCTGCGCGCCGTCGGCGGCGTCACCCACCACCAGCAGGTCCGGTTGGGCGGCGAGCAGCGCGCCGAAGCCCTGCCGCACCATCGCCTGGTCGTCGGCGATCAGCACCTTGATCATGCGTCCCCGCCCTCCGCGTCGTACGGCAGTTCGGCTGCCACCGCGTAACCCCCGTCGGGCAGCGGCCCGGCGGTGAACGTACCGCCCAGCGAGGTGGCCCGCTCCCGCATGCCGGTCAGCCCGTGCCCGGGGCCGCCGTCGGCGGTCGGTCGGGCGTCGGCCGGGGAGTTCTCGACGCGTACCTCCAGACCGGAGCGACCGGCGCGGACGGTGACCCGCACCGCGGCGCCGCTTGCGTGCCGGGCCGCGTTGGCGAGGCCTTCCTGCACGATGCGGTACGCGGCCAGCCCGACCGGCGCGGGCACCTGCCCGTCGGGCACCGGCCCGGCGTCCAGGGTCACCGGCAGCCCGGCCCGGCGTGCCGCGTCCACCATGGCGTCCAGGTCGGCCAGGTCCGGTTGCGGTGCGGTCTGCGGCCCGGACGACTCGCTGCGCAACACCCCCAGCAACCGTCGCATGTCGGTCAGCGCGTCGCGGGCCGAGGCGGCGATGGCGACGAACTCCGTGGCGGCCGGCGCCGGCACGTCCGTGAGCCGGTACGGGGCGGTCTCCGCCTGCACCGCGATCAGCGACATGTGGTGGGCCACCACGTCGTGCATCTCCCGGGCGATCCGGGTGCGTTCCTCCAGCACCGCGCGGCGCTCCTGCTCCCGCTCGCTCTGCTCGGTCTGCGCGGCCAGCGCGTGCCGGGACAACCGGTTGCGTCGGATCAGGTCGCCGACGATCGCCAGCGCGCCGAGCAGGAGCAGGACGGGCACCCGGTTGTCCGGGTCGACCAGGCCGAGCACCGGCACCGTGCTGATCGCCACTACCCAGACCAGCACCGGCCGGTCGACCCGTGCGACGACCACCGCCAGCACCGCGATCGACCCGAGCGCCAGCGGCGGGGTCCACGGCCAGGCCTGGTCGGCCGGCGCGTTGAACGTGCAGATCGACAGGGCCAGCACGGTCAGTCGCCAGGCCAGCAGCGGACGCCGGGGCAACGCCAGCAGCGGCGCCACGGTCATCGCCGCGAACAGCAGGGCGATCGGCGTCGACAGGCCCCACTCGCTCTCCACCGTCAGCGTGATCAGGAAGAGGCCGAGCACGGCGAGCAACCCGACCGGGGTGGCGTACCGGTCCAGCCCGGGCCAGCGGGCCAGCAGCCGTCGGCCGGGCGGGACGTCGCGGCCCAGCACTGTGTGCCGCAGGGCCCGCAGGGCCACGGCGATCGGTTGCCGGTTCACCACCGGAAGGCTACGGTTCGGCTGCCTCCAGGGCGTGCCACCAGGGGTTGATCCCGGTGTCGTACCCCGGTGTGACGCGACTCCCGTTAGCGCTTACCTGCCGGTAACGCCTAGGCTCCGACGCGTCCGTGCTGACCATTCGCAAGGGGGAACAGTGGCCCGTACCGTGCTGGTGACCGGCGGCAACCGGGGAATCGGCCTGGCCATCGCGCAGGCCTTCGCCAAGCAGGGCGACCGGGTGGCGGTCACCCACCGGGGTGGGGGAGTGCCCGGCGCCGGCGGAGCCGAGCCGGGGTTTGGCGCAGGCGGAGCCGGCCAGCATGGCAGCCTGTTCGCCGTCCGCGCCGACGTCACCGACGCCGCCTCCATCGACGCCGCGTTCACCGCCGTCGAGGCCGAGCTGGGCCCGGTCGAGGTGCTGGTCGCCAACGCCGGCATGACAGCCGACACGCTGCTGCTGCGGATGACCGAGGAGCAGTTCACCGACGTGGTGGACACCAACCTCACCGGCGCGTTCCGGGTCGCCAAGCGGGCCTCCGGCAAGATGCTCCGCGCCAAGTGGGGCCGCATGATCTTCATCTCCTCGGTGGTCGGCCTCGCCGGCGGCGCCGGGCAGGTCAACTACGCCGCCAGCAAGGCCGGTCTGGTCGGCGTGGCCCGCTCGATCACCCGGGAGCTGGGCAGCCGCAACATCACCGCGAACGTGGTGGCGCCCGGCTTCATCGACACCGACATGACCGCGGGTCTGTCCGACGACCGCAAGGCGGAGATCCGCAAGTCGATCCCGGCCGGCCGGATGGCCAGCCCGGACGAGGTCGCCGGGGTGGTCACCTGGCTGGCCTCCGACAGCGCCGGGTACGTCTCCGGCGCCGTCATCCCGGTCGACGGCGGCCTCGGCATGGGCCACTGATCAGCGCTTCTCGACAACGTACGGAGGAAACCCTGCATGTCCGGACTGCTCGCCGGTAAGCGGCTGCTCGTCACCGGTGTCATCACCGACGCCTCGATCGCCTTCTCGGTGGCGAAGCTCGCCCAGGAGAACGGCGCGCAGGTCGTGCTCACCGGCTACGGCCGGCTTTCCCTGGTCGAGCGGATCGCCAAGCGGCTGCCCGAGCCCGCCCCGGTCATCGAGGTGGACGTCACCAACACCGAGCACCTGGCCGGCCTCGCCGACCGGGTACGCGAGCACGTCGACGGCCTCGACGGTGTGGTGCACTCGATCGGCTTCGCCCCGCAGAGCTGCCTCGGCGGCGGCTTCCTCGACGCTCCGTGGGAGGACGTGGCGACCGCCCTGCACGTCTCCACCTTCTCGTACAAGTCGCTGGCCATGGCCGCGCTGCCGCTGATGTCGCCCGGCGGCGCGGTGGTCGGTCTGACCTTCGACGCGACGAAGGCGTGGCCGGTCTACGACTGGATGGGCGTGGCCAAGGCCGGCCTGGAGTCGGCGTCGCGCTACCTGGCCATGCACCTGGGCAAGCAGGGCATCCGCAGCAACCTGGTCGCCGCCGGGCCGCTGCGGACCATCGCCGCCAAGTCGATCCCCGGCTTCGACCAGTTCGAGGACGCCTGGGCCGAGCGGGCCCCGCTGGGCTGGAGCCTCACCGACCAGGAGCCCGCCGCCAAGGCCTGCCTGGCGCTGCTCTCCGACTGGTTCCCGGCCACCACCGGCGAGATCGTCCACGTCGACGGCGGCTACCACGCCATCGGCTCCTGACGATCCCTGCCGGCGTTCCCTGGTGCTCGACCGGCGACGCTCCCGACAGCCGTTCGCGTGATCTGCGCGGCCGGACCAGGGGGCGTCGCCGGGCGGTCCAGGCCGAGGGGCGAGAATGACCCCATGTCCTACGACGCGGTGGTGCTGGTGTCCTTCGGTGGGCCGGAGCGGCCCGAGGACGTGATGCCGTTCCTGCAGAACGTGACCCGCGGCCGAGGCGTGCCGCCCGAGCGGCTGGCCGAGGTCGCCGAGCACTACCAGCACTTCGGCGGAGTGTCCCCGATCAACCAGCAGTGCCGTGACCTGCTGGCGGCCGTCCGCGCCGACTTCGCCGCGCACGGTCTCGACCTGCCCGTCTACTGGGGCAACCGCAACTGGGACCCGATGCTCGCCGACACGGTGACCCAGATGCGCGACGACGGGGTCACCCGGGCGCTGGCCTTCGTCACCAGCGCGTACGGCGGGTACTCCTCCTGCCGGCAGTACCAGGAGGACATCGCCGCCGCCCGGGCCGCAGTCGGCGCGGACGCGCCGGTGATCGAGAAGCTGCGCCAGTTCTGGGACCACCCCGGCTTCGTCGAGCCGCACACCGACGCGGTCCGGGCGGCCGTGGGCCAGCTCGACCCGGCGAAGCGGGACACCACTCGGCTGGTCTTCACCGCCCACTCCATCCCCAGCTCGATGGCTGCCAACGCCGGCCCGCACGGCGGCCGGTACGAGGCGCAGCTGCGCGAGACCGCCCGCCTCGTCGCCGCTGCCGCCGCGCCCGAGCTGGAGTACGACCTGGTCTGGCAGAGCCGCTCCGGCCCCCCGCAGGTGCCGTGGCTGGAACCGGACATCAACGACCACCTGGCCACCCTCGCCCAGAGCGGCACCACCGCCGTGGTGGTCAGCCCGATCGGGTTCGTCTCCGATCACCTGGAGGTCGTGTGGGACCTGGACACCGAGGCACTGGAGACGGCCAAGCAGCTCGGCCTGGACTTCGTCCGGGCCGACACCCCCGGCACCGACCCGCGTTTCGTGACCATGGTGCGTGAGCTGGTCACCGAACGGACGGACCCGGACGGTGCGCAGCTGCGCCGCCGCCTGGGCGAGCTGCCGATGTGGGACACCTGCGCCACCGTCTGTTGCGTGCCGACCCGCCGCCCCTGACCTCTGAGGATCATCATGCATGACCGCAAGCCCGTGCAGAGTTGGCTGACCGACATGGACGGCGTGCTGGTGCACGAGGGCCAGCCGGTGCCCGGCGCACCGGAGTTCATCAACCGGCTGCGCTCCTCCGGCAAGCCGTTCCTGGTGCTGACCAACAACTCGATCTACACCCCGCGCGACCTGACGGCCCGGCTGAGCCGGATGGGACTGGACGTGCCGGAAGAGTCGATCTGGTCGTCGGCGCTGGCCACCGGGCAGTTCCTCGCCGACCAGCGGCCGGGCGGCACCGCGTACGTCATCGGTGAGGCCGGGCTGACCACGGCGCTGCACGCGGTCGGCTACGTGCTCACCGACTTCGCCCCCGACTACGTGGTGCTCGGCGAGACCCGCACCTACAGCTTCGAGGCGATCACCAAGGCCGTCCGACTGATCAACGACGGAGCCCGGTTCATCTGCACCAACCCCGACGTGACCGGCCCTTCCGTGGAGGGCGCCCTGCCCGCCGCAGGCTCGGTCGCCGCCATGATCTCCAAGGCGACGGGGGTGGAGCCGTACTTCGTCGGCAAGCCGAACCCGATGATGATGCGCTCGGCGCTCAACACGATCAACGCTCACTCGGAGAGCACCGCGATGATCGGCGACCGGATGGACACCGACATCCTGTGCGGCCTGGAGGCCGGGCTGGAGACCATCCTGGTGCTCACCGGCATCAGCAGCCGCACCGAGGCGGAGCGCTACCCGTACCGCCCGTCCCGGATCATCAACTCGGTGGCGGACCTGCTCGACGAGGTCTGACCAAACCCCAACCGGTGTTGCGGGGCTCCGGTCAGGGGCGAAGGGGGGCGTTGCAGGCGGCCACCAGCGCCTGCCGGCAGGCTGCGGTCAACGGGCGAAGAGCCGCGTCCCGTTGCTGCGCCTCGTAGTTGTTGATCGCCCCGCCCGGGGCGGCGTGCCCGGCCAGCGCGAGCACCCGGTCGAGCACCGCGGCCCGGGCGAAGAGCCGACGGGCCCGCGGGTCGAAGCCCGGTGGCAGGTCGGTGGCGCCGTCGGGCCGGCGCAGCGCGGCCAGCGCACCGGCCAGCTCGGGCCGCCACTGGGCCACGTCGAGGCGGGTCAGTGCGGCGGTCGTCTCGGCCAGCGCGGCGGCCAGTTCGGCCTCCGCCTCGGCGGCGCCGGGCAATGAGAGTGACGCGGCGGGCGCGTTGGCCGGCAGCGGGTAGACCCGCCACAGCACCGTCTCGAAGCAGTCCCCGGAGCCGGAGGTGTGCGAGCGGACCTCCGGGATCAACCCGAGCCCGCCGGCCACCACCGCCTCACCCGTGACCAGCGCCGCGCCGGCGAAGTCACCGGGGCCGGGCAGCCCCCGGGGGTCGCCCGGCGCGGGCAGCACCAGGCGGATCTCGTCCGGTGAGAGCTTGGCCAGAGTGGGAAGCGCGGCGCCCAGCGGGACGTCGGTCCAGGTGCCCGGGGCGTCCGCAACGAGATGTTCCTCGTTGCCGGCGATGGCGTCGGCGACCTCGTCGTACGGCACCAGCCCGGCGCGCCACGCGCGCACCCAGGCAACGAACCGGCTCGACCGGCGCGGCGCGACTGTGGCCGCGCCCGTTGCGGGGGTGGACATGCCGAAAGGGTACGTGGTCACGACCGGCTCTGTCTCGGCTGCCGCTCCCGCCGCCCGGCCTGCCCCGAACTGCCCCCTTCGCCCGATCCTCGGCCGTGGCGCGCCGCTGCGACCCGGCTCGCGTACCGCTAACGCAGCCGCAGGCCCTCGATGACCAGTCCGACCATGAGGCGCGCGTCGTAGGCAGGGCTGTCGGCGCCGATGCAGAGGTTGCCGATGCCGTGCATCAGGACGAGGGCGTCCATGCCGGGAATGATCTCGTCCGCCGTGCTGGCGGCGTCGAGCAGTTCGGCGCAGACCGGGACGAGCCGGTCGAGGAAGTAGGCGTGCAGCGTCTGGAAGGCGGCGTCGTCGGACCGCATCGCCTCGGCCAGGCCGTGCTTGGTGACCAGGAAGTCGACGAAGAGGTGGATCCAGCTCGCCAGTGCGGCGTGCGGTGTGGCGCTCTCGGCCAGGAGCACCGGGCCCGCCTCGGCGCATGCCTCGACCTGGTGTCGGTACACCGCGACGATCAGATCGGCCCGGGTCGGAAAGTGGCGGTAGATCGTCCCGACGCCGACGCCCGCCCTGCCGGCGATGTCGCGCACCGGCGCATTGACTCCGGAGACGACGAATGCCGCAGCGGCCGCCTCCAGCAGCGCCGTCTCGTTGCGCCGCGAATCAGCCCGCTGCTTGCGCGGGGCACCCGACTCCGTGCCGGCCACCGTTACCCCCGTCACATCCCTTGAAAAAACGGAACCGTGTTCCGTATGTTTTAGCGGAACCCAGTTCCGCATATGCAGCATGCCAGAACGGCAGGCCAATCCCAAGTCACGGAGGAACGACCATGCACGCGATGCCAGAGCCCACGCCAGTCGTCACGGTCCACCCCATCACGCTGCCGACCCCGGATCGCGGTAACGATCTGCACGTACGGGTCTCCGCACCCACGACCGGCCATGAGCTGCCCGTCATCGTCTTCTCGCACGGCTTCGGCTCTGCGGCAACCAACTACGGTCCGCTGGTCGACTTCTGGGCCTCGCACGGTTTCGTCGTCATCCAGCCCACCCACCTCGACTCACGGCGCCTGAACCTTCCGCCCGACGACACCCGCACACCGCGGATCTGGCGAATCCGGGTGGACGACCTGAAGCGCACCCTCGACCAGCTCGACCTGCTGGAGTCGTCCGTTCCCAGCCTCGCTGGACGTCTCGACCGCACCCGAATCGCCGTGGCCGGCCACTCCTGGGGCGCCCAGACGGCGAGCACCCTGCTGGGTGCCCGAGTCCTCGACGCCGACGGGAACCCCGGAGAGGACATGTCCGACCAACGGATCAGGGCAGGCGTCCTCCTGGCCGTGACCGGCCGGGGCGGAGGCGATCTTTCCCCGTTCGCTGCCGAGCACTTTCCCTTCATGAGCCCGAGCTTCGCGGACATGAACACCCCGACCCTCGTCGTCGCGGGCGATCGGGACGAATCCCCGTTGTCGGTCCGTGGGCCGGGCTGGTTCACCGACGCGTACCACCTGAGCCCGGGGAGCAAGAGCCTGCTCACGCTGTTCGGAGCGGAGCACTCGCTCGGCGGCATCTCCGACTACGAGGCCAGGGAGACGACTGACGAGAACCCCGAGAGGGTTGCTCTGATCCAGCGGCTCACGTGGGCCTACCTCCGCGACGCCCTCGGCCTCAAGGACTCCGTCTGGCCGGCACCGGTCGAGAGCACCCTGGGCCGCCTCGAATCCACTCCATGATCGACTGAGTGGTGAGGTGGGGTGAGGCGGTGTGTCGGGGCGCGGGGTGCTGGTGGGGGAGTTAGCGTGATCGACATGGCGGGGCGATACGGCGAGGACGTGTTGGCGGGGGACTGGCGGCGGCGGAAGGTCACCCCCGAGGTGGACGCCGAACCGGATCTCGTGGTCGAGGATGCCGACTCCGGGTTCTGCGGAGCGGTGGTGGGCTTCGAGGCCGGCGCGGTCGTGCTGGAGGACCGGCATGGCCGACGGCGCAACTTCCCGCTGCTGCCCGCGGCGTTCCTGCTCGACGGCCGCCCGGTGACGCTGCGCCGCCCCACCCGCGCGCCGGTGCCGGCGGCCCGTCGACGCACCGCGTCCGGTTCGGTGGCGGTGGACAACGTCCGCGCCCAGGTGGCCAAGGCGAGCCGGATCTGGGTGGAGGGCATCCACGACGCCGCGCTGGTCGAGCGGATCTGGGGCGACGACCTGCGGATCGAGGGTGTCGTCGTGGAGCCGCTGGACGGCATCGACGCCCTCGACGCCGACGTACGCGACTTCGGCCCCGGCCCGACCCGACGACTCGGCGTGCTCGTCGACCACCTCGTGCCGGGCAGCAAGGAGAGCCGGATCGTGGCCCGGGTGAACTCGCCCTACGTGCTGGTGACCGGCCACCCGTACGTGGACGTCTGGCAGGCGGTCAAACCAGCGGCGCTGGGTATCGCGGCGTGGCCGGTCGTGCCGCCGGGGCGGCCGTGGAAGGAGGGGGTCTGCGCGGCCCTCGGCGTGGCCGAGCCAGCGGACATGTGGCGACACATCCTGTCCCGGGTGAACAGCTTCGCCGACGTGGAGACTCCCCTGATCAACGCCATGGAACGCCTCATCGACTTCGTCACCGAAGCCCCCTGAGCCGGCTGACCCGTCCGGCGGGTCAGGGGATCTCGTCGGGGCTGCGCGTGAAGACGAACGTGGCGATGTCGACGGCCACCGCCCGCCCACTGTCGTCGCGCCGCACCGTCAGGATCTCGCCGTTCTCCGGGCCGGAGCGTCCCCGCCAGCGGTCCGTTCCCTCGGCGGTGAACCGGCTCACCCGCTCACCACGGACGTGGGCTACCAGGTCACCCGCGTCCCAGCTCAGGTCCAGCGAGGTGCCCATCCACCACCAGCGGCCGGTCAGCTCTGCCAGCTCGGCCGTGGGCGTGGCGGTGGCCGGCCGCCACCGCTGCGGGAACGCCGGCTCGGCGTCCAGCACTGTGGTCAGCAGCCGGCGGCCGAGCCCGGTGATCGGGAAGCCGTACGAGTTGGCGAAGCCGACCACGGCGGTACGGGTCGGCCGGTGCACCACGAGGGCGGCCACGTACCCGGGCATCGAGCCGCCGTGCCCGACGTACACGCGCTCGCCGTCGCGGTAGAGCTCCAGCCCCAGGCCGTGCCCGCCGGTCCAGGAGTCGAGATCGCTGATCACCACGGGCGCGCACATCTCGGTGAGCGTCCCGGCAGCCAGCACCGACGGGTCGGGGTCGGCGAGGAAGGCGGCCCAGCGGCCCAGGTCCTCGATCGTCGACCAGAGCTGCCCGGCGGGGGCCATCGCGCCGGTGTCGGTGCGGGGCTCCTCGCGCAGCGTGCCGTGCCAGGGGTGTACGACGTAGCCGCGGGCGTACGGCTCGGTGGCCGCGTACGTGGTGCGGCGCATTCCGAGCGGGCCGAGCAGCCGGTCGTTGAGCAGGTCGGCCCAGGGCGTTCCGGTGAGCCGTTCGAGCACCCCGCCGAGCAGCGCGTACGCCAGGTTGGAGTAGTGGTACGCGGTGTGCGGCGGATAGGCGACCTTGTCGGCGGTCAGGCCGGCGAGCAGCGTGGCCAGGTCGGTGCCCGCTGCCCGTTCCCACCATTCGCCCTCGGGTTCGCGTTGCATGCCGCTAGCGTGCCCGAGCAGCTGACGCAGGGTGAGCGAGCCGACAACGGTGCCCGGCAGGTGCTTCTCCAGCTCGTCGTCGACGCTGAGCCGTCCGGCGTCGCGCAGCTGCATGATCAGGGACGCGGTCATCGTCTTGCTGATCGAGCCGACCCGGTACTGCAGGTTGGCGTCCGGGCGGGGCTGCTCGCCTGCGGCGGCCAGGTGGACGAGCGCGCCGTCACGGACCACGCCCAGCACCACTGACGGGGTGAGACCGTCGATCTGCGCCTGGGTGACCTGGGTGTCGATCTGTCGGGCGGTCGCGGGCAGCAGGGTCAAGGGAATCTCTCCTCGATCGGTGGCTCGGACCGGACCCTAGCCGGGGGTGTTTCGGCCGGCCAGTCCATTTCGGCGAGCCTGCTGATCATGAGAGGTGGGCTGTTCGTGCATTCGCGTGTCACGATCAGGGGGTGGACGCGGTGGTGTGGATCGTATTAGGTGTGGTGCTGGCGGTCGCCGAGATCTTCACGACGACGCTCTTTCTCATCATGTTCGGGGCCGGGGCGTTCGCCGCCGCCGGTGCCGCCGCCCTGGGTGCGCCGGTTGCGGTGCAGGCGCTGGTCTTCGCTGTGGTGTCGGCGTTGAGCGTGGTGGTGGTCCGGCCGGTCATCCGGCGGCACAGCCGTTCGGCGCTCGACAGCGGCGAGCAGCCGTTCGGCGTGGAGGCGATCGAGGGCTCCACGGCGCTGGTGCTGGAACGGGTCGACGCTGAGCACGGCCTCGTCAAGATCGACGGCGAGCTGTGGACCGCCCGCTCGTATGACACGACGCAATTTTACGAACCTGGTCAACGGGTTCGAGTGATCAAGGTTCGGGGCGCGACCGCCCTGGTCTGGCAGGACGACGTTTCTTCCGCCGGCGAGCTGCCGGAAGCGAGAGGGTGAACTGAATGACCGTAATCGGGGTGCTGGTGATCGCGGTGGCGCTGATCGCCGTGATAACCCTGGCGAAGGCGGTGCGGATCGTGCCGCAGCAGCGCCAGGACGTGGTGGAACGGCTCGGTAAGTACAAGCGCACGCTCAACCCCGGCCTCAACCTGCTGGTGCCGTTCGTCGACGCGGTGCGCACCAAGGTCGACATGCGCGAGCAGGTGGTCAGCTTCCCGCCGCAGCCGGTGATCACCTCGGACAACCTGGTGGTCTCGATCGACACCGTTCTCTACTTCAAGGTGGTCGACTCGGTCCGGGCGACCTACGAGATCTCCAGCTTCCTCCAGGCCATCGAGCAGCTGACCGTCACCACGCTGCGTAACGTGATCGGCTCGCTGGACCTGGAGCGCGCGTTGACCAGCCGGGACGAGATCAACCGGCACCTCTCCGGGGTGCTGGACGAGACCACCGGCCGCTGGGGCATCAAGGTGACCCGGGTCGAGATCAAGGCGATCGAGCCGCCGGCCAGCATCCGCGACTCCATGGAGAAGCAGATGCGCGCCGAGCGTGACCGTCGCGCGGCGATCCTCACCGCCGAGGGCCACAAGCAGTCGGTGATCCTCACCGCCGAGGGTGACAAGCAGTCGGCGGTGCTGCGGGCCGACGGTGACCGGCAGGCCCAGATTCTGCAGGCCGAGGGTCAGGCGAAGGCGATTCGTACGGTCTTCGACGCGATCCACCAGGCGAACCCGAGCCAGAAGGTGCTCGCCTACCAGTACCTGCAGGCCCTGCCGCAGATCGCCCAGGGCAGCGCCAACAAGGTCTGGATCGTCCCGGCCGAGCTGACCAAGGCCCTGGAGGGCATGGGTGGCGCGCTCGGCGGGCTGAGCCAGATGGTGGGGGACCTGCCCGCACCGGAGGCGGCCGAACACGCGAGCCAGGTCCAGCGCGAGGCCGCGGAGGCGGCGCAGGCCGCTGCGGATGCCGCCCAGCAGATCCACGACGAGGTACGCGTCGCCGAGGCGCAGGCCACCGGCGGCAACAAGCCGCAGGGGCTGCCCGCCCCGGAGCCGGTGTCCCCGGCCAGCCTGACCGAGGACCCAGCCGACCAGCGGGAACGCGGCTGATCACGGCCTTAATACGAAAAAGTCTCATGGGGCGCTCCGACGCCTGCCACGATCGGTCCTAGGACGGGTGGTGACCAGGCAATCGGGGCGCCCCGGCGCGTCTCGCACCGCTCGTGGACGAGCGAGGTGACGCATGAAGGATCCGGCGAATCGGATGTGGTCCTCGGCCCCGGTGCCCGGCGCGCACGACCCGGTCGCCCCGCTGGGCTCCCGGCGCAGCGGAGGCGGGTTCGGCGTACTGCCGTTCGTGGGCGAGCCCAGCCCGGGCGCCCCGGCCACGAACGCCACCTGGGCCTGGTCGATACGTCGGTTCGCGCGGGCCGCGGTGTGGCTGCTGCCCGCGTACGCCATCCTCTACGGCGCGGTGGCGATGGCCAGTGACGGAGGGGTGGGCAACGACCCCTATCCGGCCGACGGCCAGGCGGTGTACCTGATCGGTTGGGTGGCCGCGGTCTGGCTCGGCCTGCTCGCGCTGCTGGCCCTCACCGGTCTGCTGGCCGCGACCCGCAGCCGCCGGGTGGCCGCCGCTGGGCTGCTGGTCAGCATCGCCGGTACCGTGCTGATGCTGCCGTTCGCCGGGCTCGCCGAGCAGACGCCGGTCTTCGGCACCACCGCGCGGTCGCTGGTCCTGCTCGGAGCGACGTTCTACAGCGTCGGCTGGTTCCTCACCGGATGGGCGGTGGCCCGCTCGGGCACCTTCAGCCTCGGCGACGGCGTCATGTTGATCATCGCTGCGCCGCTGCTCGGCCTCGGTGGCGCCCTGATCGGTTCGCTGCAGACGTTCGGCGCGATCTTCGTGCTGATCGCCGGCATCGGCATCGGCTACCGCTCCGGCCGCCTGATGCCCCGTGAAACCGCGAGAGATGCCGCCAGCGCCAGCCTGAGCACCCCAGCCCCGTAAACCCGGGCCGCCCGTTGATCATGAAGTTGTCGCGCTCGGCATCGGCGTGTCGGGGCGATAACTTCATGATCGACGGCTCGGGGCGGTTGGGGGTTGGCTGGTGGGAGGCCGTGAAGTTGCTGACAGTTGGCCTTCGGGGGTGGTCGGTTGGCGGCTTTCGTGGCAATCCTGGGAAACATGGCCGCCCCCCGCTCGCCGCTGTCGCGGCTGTTCACCGTGCTGCTCGCCGGCGTGTTGGCCGGGCTTGTCCTGGCAGTCGCCGCGCTGCCGGGCAACCTGTTGCTCGGGCTCGGCGCCCGCGCCGCGCTCGGCTCGTACGCCGCGTTGCCCGCCTCGCTGAAGACCCCCGCCACGCCGCAGCGTTCGTACCTGTACGCCAACGACGGCAAGACGCTGATCACCACGTTCTACGACGTGAACCGCACCGACGTGCCGTTGTCGGAGATCGCCCCGGTGATGCGGCAGGCGATCGTGGCGGCCGAGGACCGGCGCTTCTACGACCACGGCGGCGCGGACCTGCGCGGCCTCGCCCGGGCACTGGTGGCCAACGTCAAGGGCGGCGGCACCGAGCAGGGCGGCTCGACGCTGACCATGCAGTACGTCCGTAACGTGCTCAAGACCGACCCCACCCGCACCGCCGAGGAGCGCGCCGCCGCCACCGACCCCACCGTCGGGCGCAAGATCCAGGAGATCCGGTACGCGAGTGCGCTGGACAAGAGCCTCGGCAAGGACGAGATCCTCGACCGGTACCTGAACATCGCCTACTTCGGCTCCGGCGCGTACGGGATCGCGGCAGCCAGCCAGCGTTACTTCGGCAAACCGCCGGCGCAGTTGACACTCGCCGAGTCGGCCCTGCTCGCCGGCCTGGTGCAGTCCCCGGACGCGTACAGCCCGATCAGCGGCGACAAGGACGCGGCGCTGGCCCGCCGGTCGTACGTGCTGGACTCGATGGTCGCCACCAACGCGATCACCGCCGCGCAGGCCGCCCAGGCCAAGGCCGAGCCGCTGACCCTGCACCCCACCGCCCAGCCCAACGGCTGCACGGCGGTCTCCCAGGGCCACGACGACTGGGGCTACTTCTGCGACTACCTGCGGCAGTGGTGGCTGACCCAGCCGGCGTTCGGCGCCACCGTCGCCGAGCGCGAGCAGGCCCTGCGGTCGGGGGGCTACACCGTGGTCACCTCGCTGGACCCGAAGATCCAGGCCACTGCGCAGCAGCAGGCCACCAAGGTTTACGGATACGACAACAAGCGCGCCCTGCCGATCGCGGCGGTCCAGCCGGGCACCGGGCAGGTGCTGGCCATGGCGGTCAACCGGCACTACAGCCTGGCCGACAACCCTGCCGGGCAGGCGAACCACCCGAACACCGTCAACCCGTTGATCTCCGGCGGGGCCAGCGTCGACGGGTACCAGGCGGGCTCGACATTCAAGCTGTTCACCATGCTCGCCGCGCTGGAGTCGGGCCGTACCCTCTCCACCGGCTTCGACGCGCCCGCCAAGCTGCCCACCCGGTACGCGGCCGAGGGGCCGGGCAGCTGTGAGGGCCGCTGGTGCCCGGCGAACGCCAACCCGGACTGGATGGACGGGTACCGGATGATGTGGGACGGCTTCGGCCGCTCGGTGAACACGTACTTCGTGTGGTTGGCCGAGCAGGTCGGCCAGGACAAGGTGGTCGAGATGGCGCAGCGCCTCGGCATCACCTTCCGGGCCGACACGGACGCAGCCTTCGCCAAGGACAACGCCGCGAACTGGGGGTCGTTCACCCTCGGCGTCGCCGCCACCACCCCGCTGGACCTGGCCAACGCGTACGCCACGGTGGCCGCCGAGGGCACCTACTGCACACCGGTGCCGGTGGTCTCGGTGACCGACGCGGACGGTGCGAAGGTGCCGGTCGGTCAGCCGTCCTGCAAGCGGGTCATCGACGTCGACGTCGCCCGTGCCGCGACCGATGCCGCTCGCTGCCCGGTGGGCCAGCAGTCGGCGTTCGGGCAGTGCAACGGCGGCACCGCGACCGGTGTGAACGACATCCTCGACGGCCGGCCGGTGGCCGGTAAGACGGGCAGCTCGGAGCAGAACTCGACCGAGACGTTCGTCGGTTTCACCCCGCAGGTCGCGGTGGCCGGCATCGCCGCCAACCCGGACGACCCGGCCGACTCGGTGGGCTCGGCGGTGCAGAGCAAGGTGATCGACGCGGTCGCCCGGGTCATCGCCACCGCCGTGAAGGGTCAGCCGGAGAAGGCGTTCGCCGCACCCAGCCGCGAGTTGGCCGGCGACGCGCGCCGCCCCGTGCAGCGTCCCGTGGTCCCGGAGCGTCAGCAGCAGCCGACCCAGGACCCCCGCTCGGCCCTGCAACGCTGGCTCGATCGTCGCGGCTGACGGTCTCAGCGCTCGCGGCGGCGGGGGCGGTAGCTGGCGAGGGTGGCCGGTAGGCCGCGTCGGACGATCCCGGCCCAGTCGGTGTCGCCGCGCAGCACCGCCGCCGCGGTCTTGCGGGCCTGCTCGGCGGTGAAGTGCGGCGGGAGCATCAGCTCGGCCGGGTCGACCAGGGCGTTGATGACCACCGGCCGGTCGGCGGACAGCGCCCGGTCCCAGACGCCGGGGATCTGCTCCGGCGAGTCGATCAGCTCGCCGCGCAGCCCGAGGACCTCCGCCCACTGGTGGTAGGCGATGTCCGGCAACTGCTGACTGTCCGGGAACATCGGCGTCCCCTCGCTGGAGCGCTGTTCCCAGCTGACGAACGCCAGGTCCCGGTTGTTGAGCACCAGCACCACGAACCGTGGGTCGGCCCAGCTCCGCCAGTACTTGGCCACGGTGATCAGCTCGTTGACGCCGTTCATCTGCATGGCGCCGTCGCCGATCAGCGCGACGAGCGGCCGGTCCGGGTGGGCGAACTTGGCGCTCAGCGAGTACGGCATGGCGCCGCCCATGGACAGCAGCGTTCCGGACAGGCTGGCCAGCATCCCGGGGCGGACCTGGATGTGTCGGGCGTACCAGGCGGTGGTGGTGCCGCAGTCGACGGCGAGCATCACGTCGTCGGGCAGGCGTTCATTGAGGGTGTGGAAGAGCAACTGCGGGTTGACCGGGTCGGCGGTCTGCTCGGCCAGGTCGCGTTGCACCCGCCGCCACGCCGAGGTGTTGTCGGCGATCTCCGCCCGCCAGGCGGTCGGCCCGGGGCCGGGGCCCAGCTCGTCCAGCAGGGCCCGCACTGTGGGGCGGGCGTCGCCGGTCAGGTTCACCTCGGTCGGGTACCGCAACCCGAGCTGGGTGCCGTCCAGGTCGATCTGCACCGCGCGGGCCTGCCCGGGCGGCGGGTAGAACTCCGAGTACGGCATGTTGCTGCCCACGATCAGCAGCCGGTCGCAGCCGGTCATCAACTGCCAGCTCGGTCGGGTGCCGAGCAGCCCGATCGCTCCGGTCACCCACGGCTCGCGGTGGTCGACGGCGGTGAAGCCGAGCAGTGCCGTGGCCACACCGGCCCCGAGTCGGTTGGCGATCTCGCGGACCTCGTCGCGCGCGCCCAGAGCGCCCTGCCCGACCAGCATGGCCACCCGCTGCCCGCCGCGCAGCACCTCGGCCGCCCGGCGCACGTCCGCCGCCGGAGGCACGGTCGGCGTGCTGCTCGGCGCGTTGCTGGTCTGGTAGTAGCCGTGCGCGTGCGGCGGGTCCGGGACAGCCGGCTCGTCCTGGAGGTCCAGGGGGAGGATCAGGGCGGTGACGGTACGCCGGGCCAACGCCGTACGACATGCCCTGTCGACCAGGTGGCGCACCTGCGCGGGGTGGTCGAGCTGGGCCAGGAACGCCGCCGCCACGTCCTTGTAGAGGGCGAGCAGGTCCACTTCCTGGTAGTAGCCGCCGCCCTCGGCGGTGGTCGCGGTGTGCCCGACCAGGGCGACCACCGGTTGGTGGTCGAGCTTGGCGTCGTACAGGCCGTTGAGCAGGTGGATGGCGCCCGGCCCGCTGGTGACTAGGGCGCACCCCAGCGGTCCGCCGCCGTACTTGACGTGGGCGGAGGCGGCGAAACCGGCGGTCTCCTCGTGCCGTACCTGGATGAACTGGGCCCGCTCGTTGGTGCGTTGCAGCGCGGAGGTCATGCCGTTGATGCCGTCACCGGGATAGCCGAAGTAGCGGTGCACACCCCAGCTGGCCAGCCGGGACACGATGTGGTCCGCGACGGTCGGGCGCCGGGGCAGGGCACCGGCCTCGCCCGGGGCGGTGTGGTCTGCGCTCACCTGGCTGATCCTTCCCGTCCGGTCCGATGCTCCGCCGGTCATTTCTCTTCTTCTCCGGACAAACCACCCCGCCGGGCGGGCGTCGGAGGGCGGGGCTCGCCGTCCGGCAGAATCGTCGGGTGCCCGTCCACCAGATCACCGACCCCGACGACGACCGGATCGCCGACTACCGCGCGCTCACCGACGTCGAACTGCGCACCCGCTGGGAGCCGCCGCACGGCCTGTTCATCGCCGAGGGGGAGCTGGTGCTGCGCCGGGCGCTGCGCGCGGGCTACCCGGCCCGGTCGTACCTGGTCGACGCCAAGCGGGTCGACCAACTCGCCGACCTGGACACCGGCGACGCGCCGGTGTACGCCGCGACGCAGGACGTGCTGCAACGGGCCACCGGGTTCCACGTACACCGGGGGGTGCTGGCGTCGTTCCACCGCCGGCCGCTGCCGACGGCGGCCGAGGTGCTCGCCGCCGCGCGCCGGGTCCTGATCCTGGAGGACATCAACAACCACACCAACCTCGGGGCGATCTTCCGGGGAGCCGCCGCGCTCGGCATCGACGCGGTGCTGCTGTCGCCGTCCTGCGCCGATCCGCTCTACCGCCGCAGCGTGCGGGTGAGCATGGGCGAGGTCTTCGCGATGCCGTACGCGAAGCTCGATCCCTGGCCCATGGGACTGGATCAGGTGCGGGACGCGGGCTTCACGGTGCTCGCCATGACGCCGGCCCCGGACGCCGTACCCATCCAGCGGTTGACCCCGGCGCAGCGGGAGCGGGCGGCGCTGCTGCTCGGAGCCGAGGGTCCCGGCCTCACTGCGGCGGCCCAGTCGGCCAGCGACGTGCGGGTGGTCATCCCGATGCGGCGCGGGGTGGACTCGCTCAACGTGGCAGCCGCCGCGGCCGTGGCGTTCTGGGAGCTGGGCCGCGACGACCCACCCTTCGGCGGCGCGTAATCCGCTTCTATTTGCATGGCCATGCGTCTTGACGCATAATCTTCCCTGTGTCCAAGGTTCTCACCTCCCTGCCCACCGGCGAACGTGTCGGCATCGCCTTCTCCGGCGGCCTCGACACCTCGGTCGCGGTCGCGTGGATGCGCGACAAGGGCGCGATCCCCTGCGCCTACACCGCCGACATCGGCCAGTACGACGAGCCCGACATCGGCTCGGTGCCCGGTCGTGCGCTCAGCTACGGCGCCGAGGTCGGCCGACTCGTCGACTGCCGCGCCGCCCTGGTCGAGGAGGGCCTGGCCGCGCTGACCTGCGGCGCCTTCCACATCCGCTCGGGCGGGCGGGCGTACTTCAACACCACGCCGCTCGGCCGGGCCGTGACCGGGACCCTGCTGGTGCGGGCGATGATCTCCGACGACGTCCAGATCTGGGGCGACGGCTCGACGTTCAAGGGCAACGACATCGAGCGCTTCTACCGGTACGGCCTGCTGGCCAACCCGCAGTTGCGCATCTACAAGCCGTGGCTCGACACCGCCTTCGTCACCGAGTTGGGTGGGCGTAAGGAGATGTCGGAGTGGCTGCTCGAACGCGACCTGCCGTACCGGGACAGCACCGAGAAGGCCTACTCCACCGACGCCAACATCTGGGGCGCCACGCACGAGGCGAAGACCCTCGAACACCTCGACACCGGCATCGAGACGGTCAACCCGATCATGGGCGTCCGGTTCTGGGACCCGTCGGTGGAGATCCCGACCGAGGACGTCACCATCGGCTTCGACCAGGGCCGCCCGGTGACGATCAACGGCAAGGAGTTCGGCAGCCCGGTCGACCTGGTGCTGGAGGCCAACGCCATCGGCGGCCGGCACGGCCTGGGCATGTCCGACCAGATTGAGAACCGGATCATCGAGGCCAAGAGCCGGGGCATCTACGAGGCACCCGGCATGGCGCTGCTCTTTGCCGCGTACGAGCGGCTGGTCAACGCCATCCACAACGAGGACACCCTGGCGAACTACCACAACGAGGGCCGCCGCCTCGGCCGACTGATGTACGAGGGCCGCTGGCTGGACCCGCAGGCGCTGATGCTGCGCGAGTCGTTGCAGCGCTGGGTCGGCACGGCGGTCACCGGCGAGGTGACGTTGCGGCTGCGCCGGGGCGAGGACTACTCGATCCTGGACACCACCGGCCCCGCGTTCAGCTACCACCCGGACAAGCTGTCGATGGAGCGTACCGAGGACTCGGCGTTCGGCCCGTCGGACCGGATCGGCCAGCTCACCATGCGCAACCTGGACATCGCCGACTCGCGGGCGAAGCTGGAGCAGTACGCCTCCCTCGGCATGGTCGGCGGTGGGGCCCCGCAGCGGATGATCGGCGCCGCGCAGGCAGCCTCCACCGGGCTGATCGGTGCCATGCCGGAGGGCGGCGCGGAAGCCATCGCCTCCCGGGGCGTCGCCTCCCCCGAGGACGAGGCGCTCGACCGCGCCGCGATGGAGTTCGGCGTCGACTGAGCCCGCTGACCGGCTTCAGCGGCTGAGCCCGCTGACCGGCTTCAGCGGCTGAGCCCGCTGACCGGCTTCAGCGGCTGAGCCGCGGACCGGCCTCGGCTGCGGCGGGTCGAGATCCGGCGTCACGGACGGTAGCGTGTCGGCCGTGTTCCCTACCGTCCGTGAGGTCCTGGCCCTGGACCCCGTCCGCCACTTCGCGCCGCGCGTGGTGGCCGGAGACGCAGGGCTGGACCGACCCGTCCGCTGGGTGCACGTCGCCGAGGTGCCGGACATCGCCACGCTGCTCGGTGGTGGTGAGCTGGTGCTCACCACCGGCATCGGCCTGCCCGGGGACGACGCGGGGCTGCGCGCGTTCATCGGCGACCTCGCCGACGTCGGAGTCTCCGGGCTCGTCGTCGAGCTGGGCCGTCGCTACGTCAGCGGGGTTCCCCGGGTGATGGTCGCCGCCGCCGAGCGGCGAGGGCTGCCCCTGGTGGAGCTGCGCCGGGCCACCCCGTTCGTGCGGATCACCGAGGCGGTGCACGCGCTGATCGTCGACGCGCAGCTCACCGAGTTGCGCGCCACCGAGGAGATCCACCAGCGCTTCAACGACCTGTCCGTCGAGGGCGCGGACGCCGCCGAGGTCATCCGGCAGGCCGCCGAGCTGTCCGGTTGCCCCGTGGTCCTGGAGAACCTGTCCCGGCAGGTGCTCGGGTACGACCCGGCGGGCGAGAGCGCCGAACTGCTGCTGGACAGTTGGGAGCAGCATTCCCGGCGGATCCGGCCGACCGGGCGCACCGCGTACGACCCGGACAACGGCTGGCTGGTCACGGCCGTCGGCGCGCGGGGGCAGGACTGGGGTCGCCTGCTGCTGCGCTGGCCGGCCAGCGGCGACGTTCCCGGCGCCCGGTCCAGCGAGCCGGCCGTCGGCCCGCCCACCCGACTCACCATCCTGATCGAGCGGGCCGCGTCCACCCTCGCGCTGGGCCGGCTGATCCGCCGCGACGCCGAAGGGCTGGAACGGCAGATCCACCGCACCCTGCTCACCGCGCTGCTCGACCACTCCCGGCCGGTGGACGAGGTCGCGCTGCGGGCCAAGGCGCTCGGTGTGGTGCTCGACCGCCGGCACCTGGTCGGCGTGATGGTCCGCCACCGGGTCGAGGACCCGGTGGGGGAGAGCGGCCCGGAGGCGGGTCAGGCCCGGCTGCGGGACCTGTCCGAGGCCGTCGGCCAGGCACTGCGGGAGGCGAAACTGACCGCGCTGACCAGCGCGGTCGACGACAACTCGGTGGGCGTGCTGCTGGCTTTGACCGACCCGGCCACCGAGGACCGCGCGCTGTCCGCGTTCGCCGGCGCACTCCGTCGGGTACGCCTCGACTCCGCCGCCAGCCGGGCGACCTCCGGTGGCGACGTGCCCCGGTCGACGGCCGGCACCGAATCGTCAGGTGCGCCGTTCGCTGTCGATGTGCACCGCGGTGCTGGTCCGGGTGCCGTGATCGTGGCCGCCGGGTCCGGGGTGGGGAGCCTGCGCGAGGCCCGACGGTCGTTGGTCGAGGCGCGGCAGATCGCCGAGGCGGCCCGGCAGGACCGGCGGGACCTGCCGATCTTCCGCCTGCCGCACGTCGGGCTGGCCGGGCTGCTGCACCTGCTCCGCGACGAGCCCCGGTTGCAGACCTTCGTGGAACGTGAACTCGGCGCCCTGCTGGAATACGACGCCCGCCACCCCCGGGAGCAGTTGCTCGACACCCTGCGCGCGTACCTGGAGCAGGGCCGCAACAAGACCGCGGGCGCAGCCGCCGCCCACCTGTCCCGGCCGGCGTTCTACGAGCGCCTGGCCCGCATCGCCCGCATCCTCGACGTCGACCTGGATTCGGTGGAGGCCAGCCTGTCCCTACACGTGGCCCTACTGGCCCTGGAAGCAGTCCGAACCCCCTGACCAGCCATGTTGATCAAGAGATTCGCGTCAGAAATCCCAGTCCTGCTGACGCAAACTTCTTGATCACCGGGGCGGGGCGGGGTGAAGCGGGGCGAGGGGGTGGGGTTAGGGGAGGGGGATCAGGGTTTTTGCGTAGGTTGGGGGGATGTGGTTGGGGCCACCGGGGGTGAAGACGTCCGAGTGGGCCACCGCCGACCAGGCTGTCGCCGGTACGGCGTCGACCAGGGCTCGGATCACCGGGGCGTCGCGCCACTGGTCCTGCTCGGCGAGCAGGCCGAGAGCCACCACCGACTCCTCGACCTCGCCCACGCACTCGAACGGCTTGTGCCCGTCCACACCCAGCAGCTCGCGGTAGCCGGGGATCTGCTCCGGGTCGGCCAGCAGGTCGCCGCCGAAGATGTGGGTGACCCGCTCGCGGGACATGAACGGTGCCATGGCGAGGAAGACGAACCGGCACTTCGGGCAGTTACGGCACCAGCGCTCGCTCGCGTCGTGCAGCTTGAACGCGGCGTTGCAGCTGGTCACCACGGCGTCGTACCGGGTGATCTCGGCGAACAGCCGGGCGATGTGCAGCTCCGACAGTGAGCGCAGCAGCGAGAAGTACGGTTCGGTCAGGCCGGCGTGCTCGGCCAGCGCCGCCCGCAGCAGCCCCTCCGCCTCGACGCCCTTGGACCACTGGTGGTTGATCTCGTGGCCGTCCCAGACCAGGTTCGGGTCGGACGCCGAGCGCTCGTTGGACATCACGACCGGGCCCAGCCCGTGCAGCACCGCGGTGGCGACCGCGATCAGCGAGTTGATGGCGGTGACCGGGATGTGCCCGTTCAGCGCGCCGGCCCCGTTCAGGTCGAAGAGCACCGGGTCGAGCCGCCGTCGGGCGGCCAGCGGGGTCAGCCCGGAGGCCTCGTTCACCGCGACGATCACGTGGTTCGGGTTGACCGAGAACGGCACCGGGTCCAGCTCGGCGCGGCGTAGCGCCTCCAGGCTGACGATCGAGTCCTTGCCGCCACCCACCGCCGAGAGGGGACGACGGTCGGAGTCGTCGTACACGCGCGGGGGCTCCGGTGAGCCGGCCGGCACCTCCGGGCGCAGCTGGAGCACGTGCGGCAGCTGGTTGCGGTACGCGTACTCCGCGAGGCCCTTGGTGTAGACGGCCGTGACGTAGTCGACGGTGGCCGCGCCCAGCGGCGCCGGCAGCACGAGTCGGGGCGGCGCGGCGGCCTTGTAGTAACTGACGCCGGCGACGAGGTGCAGCACCTCCAGCACCCGACCGAGGGTCGCCACCGTCTCGTCCGAGGGTGGCTCGGCCGGCAGCGGGAGAGTGATCACCTCGGTGAATCGCTGCTCGCCGGTTGGGCCGGTCAGGGCGTAGTCGAACAACACCTCGCCGGTGGCGAAGTCGATCGAGTAGGACGGAAAGGTGAAGGCGTCCATCCGCCGGAGCTGCTCGTTGGGCACACGCCATACTAGGCCCTGGTTCGTCCGGCCGTGTCCGGACCGGGCCCGCCCTGCCGCCGCCGCGACCCCCGAGGAGAGCCCTGTGCGCCTGTCTGACCTGCGCGGACGTACCGTCGCCGTCTGGGGCACCGGTCGGGAGGGCCGGGCCGCTGTGACCGCCATCGCGGCGCACGGCCCGGCCGAGCTGGTCGCCGTCGACGACAGCGCGAACTTCCTGTCGCTGCCCTGGGACGGCCCCCTGGCCGAGGCGGCGCCGCTGGTCACCGGTGAAGCGGGCTTTGAACGGCTGGCCGCCGCCGACGTGGTGGTCCGCTCCCCGGGCGTGCCCCAGACCCACCCGTGGCTGGTCGAGCTGCGCCGACGCGGGGTCATGGTCACCCAGGGCACCGCGCTGTGGATGGCCGACCACGCCGCGCGCACCGTCGGGGTCACCGGCAGCAAGGGCAAGAGCACCACCTCCAGCCTGATCAGCCACCTGCTCACCGCGATGGGCCGGCCGAACGTCTTCGGCGGCAACATCGGGGTGCCGACCCTGGACCTGCCGGACGCGGAGCTGTACGTGCTGGAGCTGTCCAGCTACCAGTGCAGCGATCTCACCGACTCGCCCCGGGTGGCGGTGGTCACCGCGCTCTTCCCCGAGCACCTGGACGCGCACGGTGGTGAGCGGGAGTACTACCGCGACAAGCTCAATCTGCTGGCCCACAACCCGCAGACGATCGTGGTCAACGGCGGCGACCCCCGGCTCGCCGCCGAGCTGGGTGAGCTGCCGGCGGTCCGGGCCGGTCACCCCGAGACCACCCACGTCGCCCCCGGCCTCGACGGCATGCCCTGGTTCCATCTCGGGGACCAGGCGCTGTTCCCGCGCGCCGTACTGCCGCTGGTCGGACGGCACAACGAGGGCAACCTCTGCGTCGCTCTCGCCGTGCTCGACGCGCTCGGCATGGACGTGGTGGCCGGCAAGGACCACCTCGCCGTCGCGGTCGCGGAGTTCCAGGGGCTGGCCCACCGGCTCACCGAGATCACCGACCCGTCCGGGCTGACCTTCGTCGATGACACCCTTGCCACCAGCCCGTACGCGGCGATGCACGCGATCGACGCGTACGACGGACGGCCGCTGACGGTGATCGTCGGGGGCACCGACCGGGGTCTGGACTATACGCCGCTGGCCGAGCACCTGGCCGAGCGGGAGCTGACGGTGATCGGCATCCCGGACAGCGGCACCCGGATCGTCGAGGCGCTCGCCGGCCTGCCCAAGGTGCGTACCGAACTGGTCGACGACCTGGTGGACGCGGTCCGGCTGTCCCGCGAGGTGACCCCGGCAGGCGGGGTCGTGCTGCTGTCCCCGGCGGCGCCGAGCTACGGCCGGTTCCGCAACTTCGAGCACCGCTCCGAGGTTTTCGCGCAGGCGGTCGCCGACACCGCCCGCTGAGTCAGCCCCGGTCGGCGGGGGTCGGGTCCGGCGTCTGCATGCCGGGCAGCAGCACGGTGTCGGCGTCGTTGTCGGGCTCCCTCGGCTCCGGTGCCTCGGGCTCCGCCGCGACGACCGGCGGGCGATTCTTGTCCGGGGTCCAGGCGAATGCGAGCGCTCCGCCGAGCAGGGCCAGCAGCATCCCGATCACGAAGCCGCCCAGGTTCGAGGTCAACCAGGAGACCAGCCCGAGCACGAGCGTGACAAGTGAGTAGAAGACCCTCTGCTGCGGGTTGGCGATCAGCAGCACCCCGCAGAGCACCAGGACGGTGGGCACCAGGTACGCGGCGAGCCCCTGGGGCCCGACGTGCAGCAGCACCCCGAGCGGCGCGCGCAGGGTCACCAGCATCTCCGCGCCGCCAAGGGCGATCAGCACCGCGGCGGTGAAGGGACGGCCCCGCCGCCAGCGGCGCCACCGCCCGCGGGATCCGCGGGCGGCCGGCGCAGCCTGGTGTCGTTTTGCGCTCACGTCAGCACCCGTCTTGGGTGAACGCCATGCGCAGGTTGGGCAGGTTGAAGACGGCGGCCGTGGTGGCGTAGTTGTTCTGCCGCAGGTTCTCGATGACGATCGAGTCCGCCTGCTGGGAGAAGACGCCGGGGTTGCCCTTCACGCCGGGCACCTTGTCCAGGGTGCTGGCATCCTGGCCGATGTCGATGTTGTTGAAGGAGGCGTTGCCAGCGATCTCGTCACCGTCGACCACCAGGGTCCGGGCGCTGACCGGTTTGTCGCCGCTGCCGGCAGTGATCTTCAGGAAGACGCCGCCCAGGTTGATGCTCTGGCAGAGGTTGGTCAGCTCCGCCTTGTCGATCGCCGAGACCATCACCAGGACCTGCCCGCCGGTGTCGCCCTGGTTGGGGCTGTCCGGGATCATCTGGTCGAGGGTGGCGAACTGCTCGAACCCGGTGCCGGTGAGCTTGTCGGCGGTGACGGTGAACGGCATGCCCGAGATGGCGAACTGCGCGGCCAGCACGCCCTGGGCGGTGAGCACGATCATGCCGGCGGCGCCCGCCGCGACGGTGCCGAACGCGGCGGCGAACCGGCGCCAGCGCACACCGCTGCGCGGCGGACCGGGTTCGATGTGTGCGGTCTCCTCCGACATGGGGCTCTCCTTAGAGATCATTCATTGGCGACAATGGGAATTGCGACCCGGGATGCTGCGTATCGAGGCGCAGAGCCGAAGTTACCGCCGAGTAAAGGGCGGGTCAACAGCGTGTAGCGGCAGCCGGTTACGCGGTATCTGTGAAATGCGTCTAAAGTGAAAAACCGCTGCGGTTTCCGACCGTGTGATCAGGGCTGGAGGGTCGGCACGCAGGGCGCGGCCGTGCTCGGGCCGTCGTCCGGGCGTATTGGTCGGGTCGCCCGAGCCGCACCTTCGGTGCCAAGAAACGGCGCGATGGAGGCGTAGGTGAGCACCGGCAACAACTGCGGCAGTTCATTCGCCCGACCCTGCGCCACGCGGCCGCGGATGGTGGCGTAGACACCGCCGACCACTGTGGACACCAGCGCGTCGCGGTCCACGCCGGTGACCGCCGGTCCCGGGCCGGCGTCGGCGAAGAACCGGCGGAAGCTGCCGAGCAGCGCGTCCCGTTCCCGGCGGGCGTCCGGGCCGGCGGCGTCCACCTCGACGAGCGCCATCCGGGCGAACGCGGGCACGCTCGCCAGCACCTCCAGCAGGGTGCGCAGTGCGCCGCGGGCGGCGTCCGGCCAGGCCGGGCCCGCCTCGTGGTAGGCGCTGTCCATCAGCTGTGACACCACGGCGATGCCGTGTCGGTACGCGGCGAGGAAGGCGTCCTCCTTGCCGGTGAAGAGAGCGTAGAAGGCGGGCCGCGTCACCCCGGCGGCGTGGCAGATGTCGCTGACCCGAGCGTTGTCGTAGCCCTTCGTCGCCACCTCGTGCACGAGCCCGTCGAAGAGGCGGTCGCGCTGGGTCGCGGCCACCGCCTCGGCGGAGACCCGGCGCGGGCCGCGCTTGATCGCGCGGTCGGGGTCGCGGCCGGGACGCGCGCCCGGGAGGGGCACCGACGCCGGATGCGGGTGGCTCTGCGTGGTCAACTCATTGACCCCCTTTGATGCGTTGACTTTACGACCCTCCGGGGTTTATAACTTTCTCCACGCTCAGTTGTTGTCCCGTCACCTATGGTGATCTCCCCGAATGATCGCCCTGACTCGTCGAAGGAGGGCTCGATGGCTGTCATTATCGCCGAACACGAGCGCCCTCCCAAGGCCGAAAAGGCGCAGGTGAAGCGATTCCGTCGCAGTGCGCCACGCTGGCCCGCCACCTGAACGGCGGCACCTCCACCACCGTCGGCCGGCCCTGACCGCCGCCCGGCCTCCGCCACCACCGCCGGCCGGTCCCGACGGCCGCCCGGCACCCTCCACCACCGCCGTCCGTTACGGACGGCCCCGATCCCCGCACGGGCGTCCCCGCCCGGCGGTGACCGCCTGTGCGGTCCGCTCATTCCCGTCCCACCGCGGAAGGAAAAACCATGCTCAGGTACGGAAGAATCGGCGGGGGCCTCGTGGCCCTCGCGCTGCTGACCGGTCTCGTCGCCGCCACGCCAGCCTCCGCCGACCCGTCGGCCGCGCTCGCCGGCAACGTGCTGACCTACCCCACGGCCGGCGGCACCGCCGTCGCCGTCAACGACGTCATCCAGGCCAGCCTCAAGACCGGCACCAACGCCACCTTCTACAACTCCACCTCCGGCACCACCGGGATCAAGTGCGCCGCGTCCAGCTTCAGCGCCAAGGTGCTGACCAACCCGACCGCCCCGGGCACCGCCACCGAGAGCCTCACCGCCCAGAGCTTCGGCACCTGCACCACCAACGTGTTCGGCACCACCGGGGTGCAGAGCATCACCCTCAACAACCTCCCGTACGCCACCTCCGTCACCAGCGCCGGCGTCGTAAAGATCACCGGCACCACGGCGGCGCCGATCCAGAGCACCGTCGTGCTGAACTCGCTGCTCGGTACGGTCAACTGCGTCTACCGGACCAGCACCAACAGCCTCACCGGCGCGGCGGTCAACGCCACCAACTCCATCGTCTTCACCAACCAGCCGCTGACCAAGTTCTCCGGCTCGGCGCTCTGCTTCAACACCGCGTACTTCTCGGCGACCTACTCGCCGGTGCGCGACAGCACCAAGGGCAACGCCGCCGTCTACGTGAACTGACCACGGTCCACGGGGCCGGTGCGCGGCGACCCGCCGCGCGCCGGCCCTCCACGGCGGTCAGCCGGCGGTCAGCTCCTGGTGCAGGGCGCGCATCGAGCGGATCGCCGAGCGGATCTCCTGAAGGTAGCGGCCGGGGCTGAGCGTCGGCTCCGGCAGCCGATCAAGGTCGACCAGACCGGGGTCGACCCCAACCGTGTCGATGCCGCAGCCGTACGGCACGGCCAGGGTGCGCAGCGCGTCGCAGTGCTGGAACGGCACGTAGATCGGCGCGGTCACCAGCAGCACTGCGTCGTCGGGGGCGAGCCGGACGTGCCCGGCCCAGAACCGCTGGGTGTCCGCGGTGTGGGCGCGCCGTCGGTGCGGTTCGCTGGAGGGCGCGGCGAGCACCCGCACCGGTGGCAGACCCGCCGGGAGATAGGTGCGCGACGACCAGGAATGGTGCGGGTGATCCGCGTCGACCCCGTCCTCGACTGCCGGGGTGCTCACCCCGAACGCCAGCCGGACCGCCGCGTCCAGGGCGTCCACCTCGGTCACGCAGCCGGGCACCCCCGCCTCGGCCAACATTCGGTGTTCCCGGTCGGAGAGCGGTCGGAAGCTGCCCAGCACCGCCACTTCGCCGGTCACCCCCAGCCCGCCGTCCAGCAGGCGCGCGGCGTACGCGACGCGGCGCAGGCAGGCGTGCGCCAGACCGCCCAGCACCACCAGGTGGGCGTACGCGGGCCGGGCTGGTGGCACGGGTCGGACGAGCCCGAGCGCGGTGGCGGCGGCGTGCACCAGCTCGACGGTGCCCAAATCGAGATCCGGCTCCCGGGCGTCGGGCCTCTCCCGGCCACCCCGGAAGTCCCAGTGCGCGGCGGAGAAGTCGTCGAGGAACCGGAGCATGTCGGTGAGGTCACCGGCCGGCCACCTGCCGCCGAAGCGGTCGATCAGTTGGCGCAGCGGGTCGGCGCCCACCCATCCCTCGATCCCGTCGATCATCGCGGACGTGTCCGGGGCCCCGGCGGGCAGCGGAACGCCCGGCCCGATGAGCACAGGCCGGGTGCGCACCGGCCCTGACCGTGGCGGGTCGGGGAATTCGAGCACCGTCGGATCGTACCGATCGGAGCGCACGACCCGAGCCAGCCCGACCCGTCGGCCTGGGCGGTCGGAATCCTCGCTCCTGGGTGACCCGCACGCCCATGGGGAGGACGGCGTGCGCTTTCACCCGGGCAAGGTGGTCACCAGGCGAGGCCCCCGGTCGAGTGGCGGACGGGGTCAACCTCGGGTTCCCCACCCCGACCTGAGCAGTCGCAGCACGCCCGCCCCGGCCGCGTACGCCAGGAGCGCCGGGACGGGTGTGCCGAGCGGCTCCGGGGTGCGGGCCGCTGTCGCGCTGTTGATCAGCAGCCCGGCCAGCACGGCGGCGTAGCCGGCGACGGTCAACGTGGCCCGGGCCCGGCCGGCCCGCCCAGCGGTGCGGTGCCGGCCACTGCGCGCCTCCACCGGCCCGAAGATGACGACCAGCACCGACAGGACGACGGTGAGCAGCAGCAGCCAGGGCAGCCGCCACGTCCACCAACCGGCGGAGTCGACCGCCGGGGTGGGCAGCGTCCCGGTCGCGTCGAGCACCCCGATCAGCAGGATCACGGCGGTGAGGTGCCAGAGGAAGACGGTCAGCACCACCAGGTTGACCCCGATCACCACCTGCCAGGGGCGGGTCCGGTGCAGCAGTCGTTCCGCCGGGTTTCGGAGCAGCAGGATCAGGCCCAGCTGACCGGCGGCGACGGCCAGCAGCGCGACGCTGGGTGGCGAGGCGTTGTCGAGCCGTTCGCCGGGCACCTTGAGCATGGCCACCGGCCACGGGCCGAGCACGGTGAGCAGCACCAGCGCGCCCAGCCCGCCGACGAGGAACATCAGGCCGGCCCGGCGGGAGACGGGCAGTGTTCGGCGTACCTCCGGATGCTCGTGCGTCGACGGCCCGGCTGCGTCGGTGGACGGCGGCGCGGTCTGACCGGCGGCCGGCGGTGCGACGCGGTTGTCGTGCCAGGCGAAGCCGAGCTGGTGGACGGCCAGCCATCCGAAGAGGTAGTTGCCGTAGCTCCACTCCTCCGGCCCGGTCAGCCGGCCGAGATCGCCGAGGCCGACCAGGGCGACCAGCACCAGCGGGACAACCAGGCCGAAGCGGCGGTGCAGCGCGTACATCGGCGGGGTGAGCGCGACCACCGCCAGGTAGGCGACCAGGAACCACAGCGGGATGGTGGCGAACCAGAACACCTCGCGGATCCGGGTCGGGTCGGTGCCGACCAGCCAGGCGACCGCCGCCGCGGCGGTGAGGACCAGCAGCAGCACGCTGGTGGGGCGGACCAGCCGGGCGCTGCGGTCGAGCAGCCAGCCGGCGGCGTCGCCGCCGCGGGCCCGCAGCCTGGTCAGTGAGGCCGCGTTGGCATAGCCACCGACGAGGAAGAAGACTGGCATCACCTGGGCCAGCCAGGTCAACGGGTACGCCCACCGCAGATCGCCGAGCGCAGAGTGCCCGGTGGTCTGTCCGTCGGCGCCGCGCTCGATGACCGTGACGGCCCAGTGTCCGATAATGACCATGGCGATCGCGAGTGCGCGAAGCAGGTCGACGTACCGTTCCCGCTCGGCCGGGGTGCGCTCGGCCAGCTCGCGGAGACGGCGCATCGCCCCAGGCTAGGCGACCCGAACGCCGCCGGTGGCGATAACGGTTCGACCGTCAGGACTTGAAGTCCGGGGCTGGCTGTCGTAGAAATTCTTCAGTAACAGAGCATGAACTGAAGAGAATCAACGTGCCTCGCGCGGCGGCCGCCGTCCCCCTGACATCGGCGGTCCGCCCGACCCGACCCGAGGAGACTCGATGAACAGGCGTGACATTCTGCGGCGCACCGCTGCCGCCGGCCTGCTGGCCACCCCCGCCGCCGGTCTGCTGACCGGCTGCGCCACCGGAGGCGGTGGTGACAAGAAGGACACCAGCACCTACCAGGGCACCAAGAGCGCCCAGAACCCGCTCGGCGTGAAGGAGGACGCCCCACTCGAGGTGGTGATCTTCGGCGGCGGGTTCGGCGAGGAGTACGCCAAGGCCCACGAGGCCATGTACACCGAGAAGTACCCGAAGGCCAAGGTCAAGCACTCTGTCACGCAGGAGATCAGCAAGACCCTCCAGCCGCGTTTCGTCGACGGCACCCCGCCGGACGTGGTCAACAACTCCGGTGCGGGCCAGATCGACTTCAACGGTCTGGTCAGTCAGAACGCCATCGCCGACCTCGGCGAGCTGCTCGCCGCGCCGAGCCTCGACGTCCCCGGCAAGACGGTCCGGGACACCCTGCTGCCCGGCGCGGTCGAGGTCGGCTCGTACGACGGCAAGTTCCTGGTGCTCAACTACACGTACACCGCCTACGGCATCTGGCACTCCAGCAAGCTGTTCACCGAGCGCTCCTGGGAGTACGCGAAGACCTGGGACCAGCACATCGCGCTCTGCAAGGAGATCAAGGCCGCCGGCATCGCCCCGTGGACGTACGCCGGCCTGCACCCGCGCTACATGAGCTGGCCGGTGATCGCCACCGCGATCAAGCTCGGTGGCCCCTCGGTGGCGACCGCAATCGACAACCTGGAACCGAACGCGTGGAAGTCCGAGTCGATGCGGACCGCCGCGGACGCCTGGCACCAGATCGTCAAGGACAAGTACATCCTGGACGGCTCGTCCGGCCTGGATCACAAGCAGTCGCAGACCGCCTGGTGTCAGGGCAAGGCCGCCTTCATCTCCTGCGGCTCCTGGCTGGAGAGCGAGCAGAAGGACGTCACCCCGGCCGGGTTCAACATGACCATCGCGCCGACGCCGAGCCTGGGCAGCGGCGACAAACTGCCGTTCGAGGCGATCCGGGGCACCGCCGGTGAGCCGTTCATGGTGCCCGCCAAGGCCCGCAACCTCGCCGGCGGCCTGGAGTACTTCCGCACCATGCTCTCCAAGAAGGGCGCCCAGGACTTCACGAAGAAGGTCGCCAGCCTCACCGTGGTCGCCGGTGCCACCGAGGGCGTCGAGCTGCCGCACGGGCTGACCACCGTGGTCAAGGCACTCGACGCGTCCGGCGCCAACGGCTTCAACTGGGTCTACAACAACTTCTACCGCAAGTTGGAGCGCAACCTCGTCGACGCGGCCTGCGGCGAGTTCTTCAGCGGCCGGATCGGCCCCGCCGAGTTCCTCGACCAGTGTCAGAAGGGCGCCGACTCGATCGCCCAGGACAGCTCGATCAAGAAGTACAAGCGAGCGGCCTGACCGCCCGGGCCGGTGGGGGAGCTCTCCACCCCCACCGGCCGCACCCCCTTCGGAAAGGTCCCCTCGTGAGACATGGCAAGTGGCCGCTGATCGTCACGTTCCTGGTGCCGCCGGTGCTGCTGTACGTGTTCTTCGTCGTCTCGCCGTACCTGCAGGCGTTCCAGATCTCCACCACCGACTGGCTCGGCTACTCCGCCGACGCCAACCAGGTCGGCCTGGCGAACTTCAGGACCCTCTGGCACGACGACTACGTGTGGAACGCGCTGAAGAACAACGCGATCCTGCTGGGCCTGGTGCCGGTGCTGACCATCGTGCTCGGGCTCTTCTTCGCCAGCATGCTCGCCCTCGGCGGGCGCAAGGGCCGCGCCGGGGTGACCGGGGTACGCGGAGGGGCGCTCTACCGCACTGTGTACTTCTTCCCGCAGGTGCTCTCCGTGGTGATCATCGCGCTGCTCTGGAAAGAGGTGTACCACCCCAACCAGGGTCTGCTCAGCGGCGCCGTGCGCGCTGTCGGCCTGCCCGCGCCGACCTGGCTCGGCGACCCGGCGACAGCGTTCTGGTGCGTGCTGGCGGTGATGGTCTGGAGCAACGTCGGCTTCTACATCGTGCTGTTCGGGGCCGCCATGTCGGCAGTGCCGAAGGAGATCTACGAGGCCGTGCTGCTCGACGGCGCGTCCCGGTTCACCACCCTGCGCCGGGTCACGCTGCCGCTGCTCTGGGACACCATCCAGGTCGCCTGGGTCTACCTCGCCATCTTCGCCCTGGACGGGTTCATCCTCGTGCAGCTGATGACCAACGGCGGGCCGAACTTCTCCACCGACGTGATCGGCGTACGGATGTACGACACCGCCTTCGGCAGCGAGACCAAGTTCGGCTACGCCTCGGCGATCGGCGTGGTGATGTTCTTCCTGACCCTCACGGTGGCGGTGCTGTCGCTGCGGGTCGGCCGGCGCGAACGGATCGAGTACTCGTGACCACTCTGGATCAGCCCACCGTGAACGCCCCGACCCCGGTTGCCACACGGGACCGCCCGGTGCGGCGGGAACTCGGCCTGGCCAACGTCCTCTCGCACGGCTTCCTCTTCTTCTGGGGCCTGCTCACCGTACTGCCGCTGCTGTGGATGTTCATCAGCTCGTTCAAGACGAACGGTGAGATCCTGTCCGACCCCTGGGGTCTCCCCGGCGCGCTGCACTGGGACAACTGGGCGCGGGCCTGGACGGGCGCGCACATCGGCCGGTACTTCCTCAACAGCCTGGTGGTGGTGGCCGGCTCGGTCAGCCTCACCATGCTGATGGGCGCGACCGCCGCGTACGTCTTCGCGCGGTACGAGTTCCGCGGCCGTCAGGTCGTCTACTACCTGTTCGTCGGCGGCCTGATGTTCCCGGTGTTCCTCGCCCTGGTGCCGCTCTTCTTCGTGGTCCGCAACGCCGGCCTCTTCGGCACCTGGAAGGGTCTGATCCTGGTGTACGCGGCCTACTCGCTGCCGTTCACGGTGTTCTTCCTGACCGCGTTCTTCCGGACCCTGCCGACCACTGTGGCGGAGGCCGCGATGGTCGACGGCTGCGGTCACTTCCGGCTCTTCTTCCGGGTGATGCTGCCGATGGCGCGTCCGGGAATGATCAGTGTGGCGATCTTCAATTTCCTGACCCACTGGAATCAGTTCCTGTTGCCGCAGGTGCTGATGCAGGGCGACGACTCCAAGTGGATGCTGGCGCAGGGGTTGTTCGCGCTCTCGGTCAGCCAGGGGTATGCCGGCGACTACGCGCGGCTGTTCGCCGGGCTGAGCATCGCGGTGCTGCCGGTCCTCGCGATCTACGTGGCGTTCCAACGACAGGTGCAGGCCGGCCTAACCGCAGGCCAGCTCAAGTAGGCCCACACCCACCCGTCCCGTCCCGGCCCGTCCGCCCGCCCGCCCAGCCCAAGATCCGCGCAACTTCGGTGAAACTGCTGCCTCAGCGCGCCGTGAGGCAGCAACTTCACCGAAAGTGCGCGGATCTTGCGCGTGCGAGGGCGGGCGGGCGCACGCGCCGGGCGGGGCGGGGCGCGGGGGGTCAGGGGGCGGGGAAGAGGCGGGCGTGCAGGGCGGCCGGGTCGGTGACCTCGGGGAGGTCGCGGGCGGCGAGCCAGGCTGCGGCTGCGGCACCGTCACCGGCGGTCCGTAGCGGCGCGTCCGGCCACTGGCGGGCGATCTCCACCCGGACGGCGGCGGCGAGCGGAGTGTCGGCGGTGAGCAGCCCGCCGCCGAGGACGACCGGTGTCATCGCGCCGGCCGCGCGGATGCGGCCCACGCTCTCGGCCAGGCGGGCGGCGGCCTCGGTGATCAGCGCGGTGGCGACCGGCTCGCCGTGGGTGGCGGCGTCGACGACCAGCGGCGCGAGCCGGGCCAGCTCGACGGGGGCTCGTCGGGTCACGGCCTGGATCGTGGCGTCCACGGTGTCCCGTGGGTGGGGGGCGATCTCGGCGCTGCCCACCAGCTCGGTGAGCACCGCTGTGGCCAGCGTGCCGGGTGTACGCCCGGCGTCCAGGTCGGCGAGCAGCCGGCGGACCGCTTCGCGACCGAGCCAGAAGCCCGAGCCGGCGTCGCCGAGGAGCCAGCCGTGGCCGTCGGCGATCCGGTCGAGCCGCAGGTCGTGGACCTGCGCGGTGATCGCACCGGTGCCGGCGATGAGCACGGTGCCGTCCGGGGCGGCGGTGCCGGAGGCGTACGCGACCAGGGCGTCGCCGTGCACCGCGTACGGGCAGCGCAGGCCCGCGTCCTGCCAGGCCTGGTCGAAGGCGGCCCGTCCGGCCGGGTCGGCGAGCAGTCGGCCGGCGCCGGCCAGGCCGATGGTGCCGGCGACGACCCGCGCCGGGTCGACGTCGCTGAGCGCCTCGCGGAGCGCGGTCAGCAGCTCGACGGCGGCACGTTCCGCACCGTGACTGGTGGGGTTGCCGCCGCCGGCGCGACCGGTGCCGAGGCGTTGCCCGGTGAGGGTCAGGACGGTCGCCCGGGTGGACGTACCGCCGATGTCGAGACCGACCACGGCGGTGTCGAGCTTCGGCACGGGTCTCCTTGCGCTGAACGGCGATCGGGACTGTTCATGCTGGTCGGCGACGTCGTGGAGGGCAACTCCTGGCGGGCGCGGCGGCCTGTGCGCCAGGTAACAGTTTGAAAACTTCGCCCACGGTCTTGACATAGACAGGCGTTTAGTAAGAAATTTTACCACTAACAGTTAACAGTCCTTCGAAAATGCGAGGCGTCGATGGTTGATCAAGAGGTGGACACCGCTGCGGGGACCGCGGTGGTCGACGCCGATGCGATCGACCGGCGCAACTCCCTCGGATCGACCTCCGACGGGGTTCTGGCCCGGGTCCGCAACGGGCTCGCGGAACTGACCGGCGCCCTGCGCCGCGTCGCCGAGCACGTGCTGAGCGACCCGGAGGCCGCCGCCCGCTCCACAATCGTCGAGCTGGCCGAGCGGAGCGGCACCTCACCCGCGACCATCACCCGCTTCTGCCGGGCGATGGGCTTCGAGGGATACGCCGACCTGCGGCTGGGCATCGCCTCCGAAACCGGCCGGGCACGCTCGGCCGGCTGGACCATCGACATCGGACGCGAGATCCAGCCGGGCGACCCGCTCGCCCGGGTGCTCGACCAGATCATGGCCGCCGACACCCGGGCCATGCACGACACGGCCACCCTTCTCGACCTCGCCGAGGTCGAGCGGGCCGCGGTGGCGATCGCCGGCGCCAACCGGGTGAACATCTTCGGCGCCAGCGGTAGCGCCCTGGTCGGTGAGGAGATGCAGTTCAGCCTGCACCGCATCGGGGTTGCCGCGTGGGCGTGGAACGACGTGCACGAAGGGCTGGCCAGCGCCGCGCTGCTGCGCGCCGGGGACGTGGCACTGGGCATCTCGCACACCGGGCAGACCCGCGAGACGATCGAGATGCTCGCCGAGGCGGGCAGCCGGGGTGCCACCACCGTCGCGCTCACCGGCTTTCCCCGTTCCCCGTTGGCCGAGCTGGCCGACATCGTGCTGCTCACGGCCAGCCAGGCGACCACCTTCCGGCCGGACGCGCTCTCCGCGCGGCACCCCCAGCTCGTGGTGCTCGACCTGCTCTACATCGCCGTCGCCCAACGCACGCACGACCGCGCGCACGCGGCCTTCCGGCGCACCGCGCAGGCCGTCGACGGGCACAAGTCGGCGAAGGGATCCCTGTCATGATCAGCGCCCAGGGGTACGCCGACGCCGTCCGCCCCGTGCTCGACCGGCTGCTCGACTCGGAGGCCGACGGAATCACCCGGGCCGCCGACCTGATCGCCGAGAGCCTGCGCGGCGGCGGAGTGCTCCAGGCGTTCGGCGCAGGGCACTCCGAGGCGTTCGCCGCCGAGCTGGTGGCCCGGGCCGGTGGGCTGGTCCCCACCAACCGGCTCTCGGTACGGGACCTGGTGATGCACGGCGACGCCCCGCGCGACGTGCTCGCCGACCCCAAACTGGAACGCGACCCCTCAATCGCCCACCAGATCTACGCGCTCGCGGCACCGCAGCCGCGCGACGTGTTCGTGGTGGCGTCCCAGTCCGGCATCAACGGCTCGGTGGTCGAGCTGGCGGCGCTGGTCACCGAGCGCGGTCACCCGTTGATCGCGGTCACCTCGGTCGAGCACACCGCGCGGGTCGCCCCACGGCACCCGTCCGGGCATCGGCTCGCCGACCTCGCCGACGTCGTGCTGGACAACGGCGCGCCGTACGGCGATGCACTGCTGCCGCTCGAGGGCGGCGGCGCGGTCTGTGCGGTCTCCTCGGTCACCACGGCGCTGCTGGCGCAGCTGCTGACCGCGGAAGTCGTACGACGGTTCCACCAGGCAGGGGAGGTACCCCCTATCTACCTCTCCGCCAACGTCCCCGGCGGGGACGAGCACAACCTCGCCCTCGAGTCGCGGTACGCCGGGCGCCTCCGGCGCACGGCATGACCCGAATTTCACAAGGAGACACGACGATGTCGTTTACCCCCGAACACCCGGCAGCACTCGACCGTCGCACGGTTCTGCGTCGCGCCGCCGCCGTGGGCATGCTCGCCACTCCGGCCATCGGCCTGCTTGGCGCCTGCGCCACCAGCGGCAGCGACAACGACAACGAGCAGGCCGCCGGCGGCACCAAGAGCGCCACCAACCCGCTGGGCGTCAAGGAGGACGCGCCGATCGAGGTGATCATCTTCAACGGCGGCTACGGTGAGAAGTACGCCACCGACGTGCACGAGCCGCTGTACAAGAAGGCGTTCCCCAAGGCGGAGGTCAAGCACCAGGCCACCCAGGCCGTCTCCACTGTGCTCCAGCCGCGGTTCGCCTCCGGCAACCCGCCGGAGTTCGTGAACAACTCGGGCGAGAAGCTGATGGACTTCGGCGCGCTGGTCGCCGACGGTCAGCTCCAGGACCTCACCGAGCTGTGGGACGCCCCGTCGGTCGACGACGCATCCAAGAAGGTCCGCGACACCGTGGTGCCGGGCACCATCGAGGCGGGCTCGTTCAACGGCAAGCCGTATGTCCTGTACTACGTCTCCACCGTCTTCGGCATCTGGTACTCGGCCAAGCTGTTCAAGGACAACGGCTGGGCGCCGGCGAAGACGTGGGACGACTTCATCACCCTGCTCACCGCCATCAAGGCCAAGGGCATCACCCCGTACGGCTACGCCGGGGCGAACGCGGCCTACTACCAGTGGAACGTGATCCTCACCCAGGCCGCGAAGATCGGTGGCGTCGACGTTCTCAAGAACATCGACAACCTGGAGGATGGCGCCTGGAAGCAGGACGCGATCAAGCAGGCGGCCACGGCGTGGGCCGAGGTCGGCGCGAAGTTCAGCGACAAGAGCTTCGAGGGGCTCAAGCACACCGACGTGCAGCTGCGGCAGAACCAGTACAAGGTGGCCCTCTACCCCAGCGGTGACTGGCTGGAGGGCGAGCAGAAGAAGGACACCCCGCCCGGCTTCGACTACCAGCTCATGCCGGTGCCGAGCCTGACCGCGTCGGACAAGATGCCGGCCACGGCGCTGCGCGCCACCGCCGGTGAGGGCTACTTCGTCTCGGCGAAGAGCAAGAACCCCAAGGGCGGCCTGGAGTACATGCGCCAGATGCTGTCCAACGCGGGCGCGAAGGGCTTCACCGAGGTGGTCAAGGCCCCGACCGTGGTCACCGCCGGCTCGGAGGGCTTCGCCTTCCCGCCCGGTGTGGCCAGCTCGCAGGCCGCGCTGAAGGCCGCTGGCCAGGACGTGTTCAACCTGTACTTCGACGGCTGGTACAAGGAGCTCGACACGGAGGCGCGGACCGCCACCAACGAGCTGATGTTCGGCCGGATCAACGCGGACGCCTTCGTGGAGCGGATCCAGAAGCGCGCCGACGCGATCAAGAAGGACAGCTCCGTCACCAAGTTCAAGCGCTGATCGATCGGAGCTAGGGTCATGCGGCACGGCAAGTATCCATTCGTGATCGGGTTCCTGTTCGCCCCGGTCGCGCTGTACGTGACATTCGTGATCTGGCCATACGCGCAGGCGTTCCAGATCTCGATGACCAACTGGCGAGGGCTGTCCGCCCCGCAGTGGGTGGGGTTCGACAACTACCGGAGGCTGCTCGACGATGGGGCCTTCTGGAAGGCGGTCCAGCACCACGGCGTACTGCTGCTTGCCCTGCCGCTGATCACCGTTGCCATCGCCCTGTTCTTCGCCTTCCTGCTGAACGTGGGCGGCAAGAGCAGCGGCGGGCAACGCCAGGGGGTCTGGGGGGCGAAGTTCTACCGGGTGGTGTTCTTCTTCCCCCAGGTCCTCGCGGTGGCCATCATCGCGGTGCTGTTCCAGATGGTGTACCGACCGAACGAGTCCGGCCTGATCAACGGCGTGCTGATGGAGTTCGGCCTGGAGCCGATCCTCTTCCTGGTCAAGCCGAACCTGGCCCTCTGGTCGATCATCGCGGTCCTCGTCTGGCAGGCCGTCGGCTTCTACGTGGTGCTCTTCTCGGCCGGGATGGCCTCCATCCCGGGTGAGATCTACGAGGCCGCGGAGATGGACGGGGCGACCAAGGTGACCCTGTTCTTCCGGGTCACCCTGCCGCTGCTGTGGGACACCCTCCAGGTGGCCTGGGTGTACCTCGGCATCGCGGCGTTCGACGCGTTCGCCATCGTGGCGGTGCTCTCGGTGGACGGCGGTGGTCCGGACGGCGCCACCACCGTGCTGGCTATGGAGATCTACCGCAACGCGTTCGTCTACTCGAAGTACGGCTACGCCTCGGCGATGGGCGTGGCGCTGTTCTTCCTCACCCTCACGTTCGCGGCGCTGACGCTGCGGCTCACCAAGCGGGAAAGCGTGGAGTACTGATGAATCCGCAGTCGACGCTGCCGCCGACCCCGGCGGCGCTACCGCCGAAGACCGGTGATCCGTCCGACCCCGCCGGGCCGGGGCGTAAGGGCCCCCGCTCGGAGGTACGGCTCTTCGCCGGCCTGGGGCACATCGCGCTCGCCGTCTGGGCGGTGATCGTGATCGTGCCGATCCTCTGGACCTTCCTCGCCGCGTTCAAGAACACGAGCGAGATCTTCAGCAGCCCGTGGACGCTCCCGGCCGAGCTTCGCTGGGAGAACTTCGGGCGGGCCTGGACCAAGGCGAACGTCGGCCGGTACTTCCTGAACAGCGTCATCGTGGTCTCGTGCAGCACGTTCCTCACCATGCTGCTCGGCTCGATGGCCGCGTACGTGCTGGCTCGCTACAAGTTCTGGGGCAACCGGGCGGTCTACTACCTCTTCGTCTCCGGGTTGGCATTCCCGGTCTTCCTGGCCCTGGTGCCGCTCTTCTTCGTGGTGAAGAACCTGGGCCTGCTGGACACCCACACCGGTGTGGTGCTGGTCTACACCGCGTACTCGTTGCCGTTCACGGTGTTCTTCCTGGCCGCGTTCTTCAAGACGCTGCCGTCGTCGGTGGCCGAGGCGGGCATGATCGACGGTTGTGGGCACAGCCGACTGTTCTTCCAGGTCATGATGCCGATGGCGAAGCCCGGTCTGATCAGTGTCGCGATCTTCAACATCATCGGTCAGTGGGCGCAGTATCAACTTCCGCTGGTGCTGCTCTCCAACGCCAAGGACAAGTGGGTGCTCACCCAGGGCATCGCCGACATCTCGGTCAACGCAGGCTACGAGGCGGACTGGTCCGGGTTGTTCGCCGCGCTGACCATCGCCATCCTTCCGATGATCATCGTGTACGCGGTCTTCCAACGCCAGATCCAGGCCGGTCTCACCTCCGGCGCGGTGAAGTAGCCGGTCACCGCAGTCGCTCGTCGGCCTGCGTGTGCCAGGAGCGCCACAGGTCCGCGTACGCCCCGTCGGCAGCCACGAGATCATCGTGGCTGCCGATCTCGGTGATCCGGCCGTCGGCCAGCACGGCCACCCGGTCGGCGTCGTGCGCGGTGTTGAGTCGGTGCGCGATCGCGATGACGGTCCGTCCGGCCAGCACGGCGGCCAACGCCCGCTCGGTCCGACGGGCGGTGCTCGGATCGAGCGCGGCGGTCGCCTCGTCCAGGATCAGCGTGTGCGGGTCGGCGAGCACCAACCGGGCCAGCGCGAGCTGCTGGGCCTCTGCGGCGCCGAGCTGCCGGGCGCCGTCGCCGATCGCGGTGTCCAACCCCGCCGGCAGGTCGTCGTACCAGTCCGCGCCCACGGTGACCAGCGCGGCCCGCATCTGCTCGTCCGACGCGTCCGGCGCGGCGAACGAGAGGTTGTCCCGCACCGAGCCGATGAAGACGTGGTGCTCCTGGGTGACCAGGGCGATGCGGCGGCGCCGCTCGGAGGGGTCGAGGTCGGTGATCGGGCAGCCACCGATGCTCACGACGCCCTGCCGTGGCGCGTCGATCCCGGCCAGCAGCCGGGCCAGGGTGGACTTGCCGGCGCCCGACGGACCGACGACGGCAAGCCGCTCACCGGGCTGCACCTCCAGGTCGATGCCGTGCAGCACGTCCGGGCCGCCGAAGTAGGAGAACCGCGCCCCGCGTACGACGAGCCGCTCTCCCCGCGACGTGGCCGTCCGGCCCGTCGGTTCCGCCGGGACCATGCCGACGCCGAGGACCCGGGCGTACGACGCGAAACCGCGCTGCGCCTGCTCAGTCCACTGCAACAGCCGGTCCAACGGTTCGATCGCCTGTTGCAGGTAGAGCGCGGCGGCGACCACCGCGCCGAGCGTGACCATGTCCCTGGAGAACAGGTAACCGCCGACGAGCAGGACCAGGGCGACCGGCAGCGGATAGCTGGCCTCGACGATCGAGAAGAACACCGTCCGCAGCGCGAGGGTCGCCCGCCGGGCCCGCCACACCTGGGTGATGCGACCGGTGCCGTGCCGGATCCGGTCGTCGGCCAGTCGCAGCGCCTCCACGGTGCGGGCACCCTCGGCGGTGGTGGTCAGAGTCTCGGTCAGCTCGGCTGCGGCGGCGCCCTCGGTGAGGTACGCGGAGCTGGCCCGGCGCAGGTACCAGCGGGTCACCGTCACGATCGACGGGAGCCCGGCCAGCGCTGCCAGCCCGAGCAGTGGATGCAGCAGGAAGACCGCCCCGAACAGCAACGTCAACTGCACCCCGGCGATGACGATGGTGGGCACCACGTCCCGGACGGTGGTGCCGACCGTCGCCACGTCGACCGAGCTGCGGGTGGCCAGGTCCCCGGAGCCGGCGCGCTCGACGACCGAGACCGGCAGCCCGAGAGTCCGGGAGACGAACTCCTCGCGCAGCTCGGCGACGGCCCGTTCACCGAAGCGGTGACCGGCGTACTGGGCGTATCGGGAGAGCAACGCGCTGACCAGGACGCAACCGGCGATGGCCAGCGCCAGCCGGTCCACAGTGGCGACTCCCGCGCCCGCGGTGACCCGGTCGACGATGGTGCCCAGCAGCCACGGCGGGGCGAGCCCGGCGACCGCGGCGGCGCTGTGCAGCGCCAGCACGATCCCGACCGCGCGGCGGTGCCGGCCGATCATGTCCCGCAACGCCTGGCGTACGGTGCGGCGGTCGGCCACCGGAAGCCGGTTCACCGGTACGCCTCCTCGGCGTCGGCGGCCTCGATGTCGGGATCGTCGCCGCCACGGGCCACCAGGTGCCGGTAGCCGGCGTCGGAGTCGAGCAGGTCGGTGTGGCTGCCGGTGGCGGTGATCCGGCCGCCGCCCAGGTGTGCGACCAGGTCGGCCCGGCCCAGCAGCAGCGGCGACGTGGCGATCACCACTGTCGTCCGCCCGGCCCGCGCGGCCCGCAGCCGTTCGGCGATCCGCGCCTCGGTGTGCGCGTCCACCGCCGAGGTCGGGTCGACGAGGATGAGCACCTCCGGCTCGGCGAGGAGCGCCCGGGCCAGGCGTACCCGTTGGCGCTGACCACCGGAGAGCGTCCGGGCCCGGGCGTCGATCGGGGTGTCCAGACCGGCGGGCAGCGCGTCGACGACGTCCTCGGCGGAGGCGGCCCGCAGGGCCGCGCCGATCCGGTGGTCGTCGTCGTCGGCCAGGGGGCGCAGGATGTCGCGCAGTGTCCCGGCGAAGAGGTACGAGTCGTGGTCGGCGACCATGATCCGGGAACGGACCTTGTCCAGGGCGACCCCGGTCAGCGGCACACCGCCCCAGGTGGTGTCGCTGACGACGTACCGGCCGAGCCGGTCGGCCAGCGCCAGCCCTTCCGCCGGATCGTCGGCGGCCACGCCGGTCAGCCAGCCCGCGCGTACGGTCAGCCCGGTCAGCGGGTCGTGCAGGTCGGCAGGACTGGCCGGCGCGGCCGGGGCTCCCGGTCGGCGAGGGTCGGGCACCGAGCCCGACCACCGACGACCCGGACCACCGACGTCGTCCGAGGTCACGTTGAGCAGGTCGGCGATCCGTCGGGCGGCGACCCGTCCCCGGATCAGCTGGTGACTGCCCTCCAGCAGGAACCAGACCGGCACGATCAGGGTCGCCACGTAGCCGTAGACGGCAACCAGTTCGCCGATCGTGACGTCACCGGTCACCGCCATCCGCGCCGTCAGCCACACCACCGCCGCCAGGAACAGCCCCGGGATGGCGACGGTCGCCGCGTCGATCCAGCTGTAGACCGCGCCCACCCGGTAGCCCTCGGCGCGCAGCTCCTGGGACCTGGCCGCGTACCGTCGGGCGAACAGGTCCCGGCCGCCCACCCCGGCGAGCACCCGCAGGCCGGCCACGATGTCGCCGGACCGGGCGGTGAGGGCTCCCTGCTGTTTGCGGTAGACCGACTCGGCCCGCTCCAGGCGGCGCAGCAGGGGCCCGACGACCAGCCCGACCACCGGCACTCCGACCAGCACGCAGAGCGCGAGCATCGGGGAGATCGACCAGAGCACCACGGCGATGACCCCGTACGCGACGACCGCCCCGACGCCCGGCCCGGTCAGCGTCAGCACCTGCGCCGTCCAGTCGATGTCGGAGCCACCGATGGTGGACACCTCGCCCGCGGCGACCCGGCGCGGCAGCACGGCGCCGATCCGGGACAGGTGGCGCAGCAGGACCTCCGCCGAGCGGGCCTTGGCGTCCTCCCGGATGAAGGTCATCGTGCGGTGTCGCATGATGCCCAGGTAGGACAGGCCCAGTCCCGCGACGACGATCGCCACGACCCAGAGCGCCAGGGCGTGCATGTCGCGGGCGCGCAACCCGTCGTCGACGGCGCGGGCGATGAGGTAGGGCCGAGCCGAGAGGCCCATCATCCAGGCCGTGCCGAACAGGCTGCCGCGCAGCACCCGCCAGGGTTGGCGGCGGGTGAGCCACCACAGGTATCGCATCGGTCCGCGGGTGTCCGGAGTGCCAGGATCGGGATGAGGGATCTGCGGCGGCACCAGGTCACGCTACCGAGCGCCCCCGACACCCCACCGTCCCGAAACGGGTGAGGTGCGCCTCCGTTTCTGTCGGACGGGGGAGGCAGAATCACGTTCGTGCTGGTGGCGGTGGTGTCCGACGAGCGGGGTGGGGGAGTGCTGTGCCCGCTGGATGCCGTCGGTCGACCGGCCGGCCCGGCCGAGGCCGTCACCGACCTGGTCGCCGCGGTCGCCGCGCGGGAGGCCGCCGAGCATCCGCGCTGGGTGTGGTCCGGCGCCGCGTCCGTCTATCCGACGCTGCTGCGCGCCGGCGTCCGGGTCGATCGCTGTCACGACGTGGAGTTGACCGAGGCGTTGCTGCTGGGGCACGCGGGCCGCTGGGGCGAGCCGCGCTCGTTGGCCGCGGCCTGGGCCCGGCTGACCGGCGCGGCGGTGCCGCCCGACCCACCGCCGCGCGCCGCCGCGCCGCCCGGGCACGGCCAGGGCGCGCTCTTCGACACCCTGCCCGGCCCGTCGGGCCCGGGCATCGAGGCACTGACCCAGGTGTACGCCGACCAGCTCGCCCGCATCGCGACGACCGAGCACCCGGGCCGGTTCCGGTTGCTGGTGGCCGCCGAGTCCGCCGGCGCGCTGATCGCGGTGGAGATGGGCACGGCCGGGCTGCCCTGGCGGGCCGATGTGCACGACGAGATCCTGCACGAGCTGCTCGGCGAGGCGTCCCCGGTCGGTGGCCCGCCGCGACGGCTCGCCGAGCTGGCCGCTCAGATCGCCGGCGCGCTCGGCGTACGCCGCCTGCACGCCGACTCCCCGGCGGAGCTGCTGAAGGCCTTCGCCCGGGTCGGCGTGGAGCTGCCCAACACCCGGGCCTGGGTGTTGCGCGGGGTGGACCACCCGGCGGTGCCGCTGGTGCTGGAATACAAGGAGCTCTACCGGATCTGGACGGCTCACGGCTGGGCCTGGCGCGAGCAGTGGGTGCAGGGCGGCCGGTTCCAGTCGGAGTACGTGCCGGGTGGGGTCGTCTCCGGCCGTTGGGCCACTCGGGGCGGTGGCGCGTTGCAGATCCCGAAGGTGATTCGGCGGGCGGTGGTGGCCGATCCGGGCTGGCGGCTGGTGGTCGCCGACGCCGGCCAGTTGGAGCCTCGGGTGCTCGCGGCGGTGTCCGGCGACGCGCGACTGGCAGCGGCGGGCGGGGCTGGCGACCTCTATGCCGCGCTGGCGCGTGACTCGTTCGGCGGTGACCGGGCCAAGGCCAAGGTGGCCCTGCTCGGGGCGATGTACGGGCAGACCGGCGGGGCGGCGGTGCCCGCGTTGGCAGTGTTGAAGCGCAGCTACCCGACGGCGTTCGCCTATGTGGAGTCGGCGGCGCGCACCGGTGAGGCGGGCGGGCTGGTGCGCTCGTGGCTGGGGCGCACGTGCCCGCCGGGTTCGGCCGGGTTCGGTGATCCCGACGACGTCCCATCCGATCCGGAGGAGGCGGCCGACCCGCGCGGTCCCCGGGCCCGTGCCGCCCGGTCCCGAGGTCGCTTCACCCGCAACTTCGTCATCCAGGCCACCGCCGCGGAGTGGGCCTCCACGTTGCTGGCCACGCTGCGGACGGAGTTGTCCGGCACGGACGCCGAGTTGGTCTTCTTCCAGCACGACGAGGTGGTCGTGCATGCTCCCGCTGATCAGGCGGCTGCGGTCGCCGAGGCGGTCACCCGGTCCGGTGAGCGGGCCTCCGCGCTGCTCTTCGGTGCGACGCCGGTGCGGTTTCCGCTCGACCTGTCCATCGTCGACTGCTACGCCGACGCGGCCTGACCGACGGAGTGTCCGTGCCGGCAGGTGCCGGGCGTGTAACGGTTGTGCTATTTCTCCTTTTCGCCCCGCCACCCTCGGCTGGCCGTCCTCGTTGCAGTGTCCGTAGGAAGGGACGGGCCGGTCACGGTCGGTCCCGTGCTGGAGGGGGCGCAGCTGAACCGGATCGCAGGAATGATCATCGCGGCGGGTGGTGGACGACGGATCGGTGGTCCCGAGGCACTGCTGCACCAGGGTGACAAGCCCCTGGTCAATCAGATGATCGACACGATGACCGAGGCGGGCTGCGAGCAGATCGTGGTCGTGTTGGGTGCCGCCGCGGAACAGGTCCAGGAGACCGCCGACCTGGGCAAGGCCACCGTTGTGATCAACAAGGCGTGGGGCACCGGGGTCGGTTCGTCCATCCGGGCTGGCCTGGCCGCCATGGACGACGAGGGGATCGAGGCGGTGGTGGTGGTCCCGGTCGACATGCCGGGTCTGACCGTCACGGCGGTCAGCCGGGTGGCCGCGCTGCCGTACCCGGACGTGCTGGTCTGCGCCACCTACGACGGGTTGCGCGGCTACCCGATGCTCTTCGGCCGTCGGCACTGGCCCGGCATCGCCACCCTCGCCAGCGCGGACGTGGGCGCCCGACCGTACCTGCTGGCGCACAAGGACCAGATCGTCGACATCGCCTGCGACTCGGTGGCGGACGGCAGTCGGGCCGACACCCCCGAGCTGATGGAGCTGTACGGGCTCACCGTGCCGCCGCAGCGGGTCGGGGTCTGAGGCGGACTGAGTATCCGTACGGATGTGCCGGGCCGTCCACTGGCGATACTCGTTGCATGCGTCGACTCACCACCGCCCTGCTGTGTCTGGCCGTGCTCGTCGGCTGCGCCAGGCCGGGCGACGCGCCCGTGCAGGCCGGCCCAGCCGCAGACACCGGTTGGGCCACCTACCAGACTGATGTCACGGCCGTCCGGGCCGGCGCGGATCCGCGCTCGCTCGTGCTGACCGTGGCGCTGCTGGGTGACGCGGATGGTTGCTCCCGGAATCCGCGAATCACCTACTTCACCGAGGAGAACAACCGCATCTACGCCAACGTGGTGCAGGATTCGCGCCTGTCCGGGGTGGTCGGGGCCTGTCCCACCCACACGCCGGGCGAGGTGACGTTGACAGCGCCAGGGCCGATTGCCGGCCGGACCGTCGTGCTCAACGAGCAGCCGTGGAAGCCCGACGGTGCGGAGTACCAGCGCTGCGACCCGACGTTCGGTTGTGGTCCGATGCCGAAGGACCACTGTGACCAGGCGTGGGTCGGCGTCGTGGTCCGCGGCATGGACGTGTCCCGGCACTCGACCGGATCGGTCGAGGGCTGCGACGGCACCTGGCTGGTCATGACGGTGCCGTTTGATCCGGTGCCCTGCGGTGCCGAGGCGCGGCCCGGCTGCGACGCGTCGGTCAACGTGCGCCGCTACTTTCTGCGGTGGGCCGGCCAGGGCGGTTGGGAAACGATCGCCAACTCGACGGAGGCCGGCTGCGGACGTGTCCGCACCACCGAGCCGGCCTTCCCGAGGAAGCTCTGCGCCGACCTGCCCCGGCCGTGACCGGCGAAAAGGCGCCTTCCCGACGGTTCCGGGTCGAGCCGACGGTCCAGGAGGCGTTGCGTCGGGCTTCCCGGAATGCGTGATGCCTGTGAGTCATCAGGATGACTCACAGGCATCACGGTCGTCAGGACATGGCCGCAAGCTCGGTGCGCGCGTGGCGGGGTACTTCAGTCCTGCGCCGAGTCCAGCTTTCCGGTGGCGGCCAGGCGCTGGTACCAGTGGGCGCTGTCCTTCCAGGTGCGGACCTGGGTGTCGTAGTCGACCCGGATGATGCCGAAGCGGCGGTCGTAGCCGTAGCCCCACTCGAAGTTGTCCAGCAGCGACCAGACGAAGTAACCGCGAACGTCGGCGCCCTGTTCGCGGGCGTCGGCCATCGCGCCGATGTGCCGACGCAGGTAGTCGATCCGCCGGTCGTCGTGGATCCGCCCGTCGGCCTCCACCACGTCGTCGAACGCCGCGCCGTTCTCGGTGATCATCATCGGCTGGTTGGGGTATTCGCGGTGCAGGCGCAGCAGCAGTTCGGTCAGGGCCGGCGGGTCGATGTTCCACCCCATCGCCGTGTACGGGCCGGGCTGCGGCAGGAAGTCGACGTTGTCCGCGGCGACCCACGGCGTCGACGTCGACGCACCGTGCCCGTCGGCGTCGGAGCGGGGCGACACCCCGTCCCAGGCCCGGACCAGGGTGCTGGAGTAGTAGTTGACCCCGAGCACGTCCAGCGGCACCGCGATCAGCTTCTCGTCGCCTTCGCGGACGAACGACCAGTCGGTGACCGACGCGGTGTCGGCCAGCAGGTCGGCCGGGTACGCGCCGTCGAGCATCGGGCCGAGGAACGCCCGGTTGGCCAACGCGTCGATCCGCCGTACCGCGTCGGAATCCTCGTCGGAGTCGGACGCCCCCCGGATGACGTGCAGGTTGAGCGTCACCGACAGCTCGGCGGCCGGGGCCAGCTCCCGGACCACCCGGCCCGCCAGACCGTGCGCGAGGTTGAGGTGGTGCACTGCGGCCAGCGCCGCCGCCGGCTCGGTCCGACCCGGCGCGTGCACTCCGGAGGCGTAGCCCAGGTAGGCCGAGCACCAGGGCTCGTTGAGTGTCGTCCAGGTGTGCACCCGGTCGCCCAGCGCACCGACGATGCCCGCCGCGTACTCCTGGAAGCGCAGCGCGGTCTCCCGCGTCGCCCAGCCGCCGGCGTCCTCCAGCTCCTGCGGCAGGTCCCAGTGGTACATCGTCGCCACCGGGCGGACGCCCCGCTCCAGCAGCCCGTCGACCAGCCGCGAGTAGAAGTCGATGCCCGCCTGGTTGAACCGGCCCGAGCCACCGGGCTGCACCCGTGGCCAGGAGATGGAGAACCGGTACGCGCTGAGGCCCAGGTCGGCGATGTGTCCGAGGTCGTCGGCCCACCGGTGGTAGTGGTCGGCGGCCACGTCGCCGGTGTCGCCGTTGAGCGTACGACCGGGTGTGTGGCTGTAGGTGTCCCAGATTGACGGCCCTCGCCCGTCCTCGGTGGCCGCGCCCTCGATCTGGTACGCGGCCGTCGCCGAACCCCAGACGAAGCTCTCCGGGAAGTGGTGTCGCGTCATCGTTCAGTCCCCTGGATCTCGCAGATGTAGCCCGTCGAGGTGCCGGCGACCAGTGCGGCACTGGCCGTTCCGTCCTCGTAGCGCACGTCGAACTCGGCGCCCGGCCCGTCCCCGGGTGACGGTACCCGTACGCGGGTCCGCTGCCCCTCGGCCGGTGCGTACAGCCGCAGGCGCACATCGTCGGCCCACTCGTAGTCCGGTCGGTCGTCACGGGAGCCGAACGGGATGACCGCGCCGGGCCGGGCCAGCACCGGCAGGCTGTCGAACCCGTGCTTCTCGGTGACCCACGCCGGGCCGGTGACCTGCGCGCCGCTGACCAGGTGTGTCCAGGTGCCGGCGGGCACGTAGTAGGTGACGTCACCGTCGGCGCTGAACACCGGGGCGACCAGCACGTCCGGGCCGAGCATGTACTGCCGGTCCAGGTGCGTCGTGGCGGGGTCGTCCGGGAACTCCACGACCATCGGCCGCATCATCGGCGTCCCGTCGCGGTGCGCCTCCTGGGCGGCGGCCGCCAGGTACGGCATCAGGCGGAGCTTGAGCTGGGTGAAGTGCCGCAGCACGTCGACGGCCTCGTCGTCGAACGCCCACGGCACCCGGTACGACCCTGAGCCGTGCAACCGGGAGTGCGAGGAGAGCAGACCGAACGCGACCCACCGCTTGAACACCACCGGGTCGGGAGTGCCCTCGAAGCCGCCGATGTCGTGGCTCCAGTAGCCGAAGCCGGAAGCGGCAAGGGACAGCCCTCCGCGCAGCGACTCGGCCATCGCGGCGAACGTCGACTCGCAGTCACCGCCCCAGTGCACCGGGAACTGCTGCCCGCCGGTGGTGGCCGAGCGGGCGAACAGGACCGCGTCGCCCTTGCCCCGCTCGGCCTCCAGCAGCTCGAAGACCGCCTTGTTGTAGAGGTACGAGTAGTAGTTGTGCATCCGCTGCGGATCCGAACCGTCGTGCCACACCACGTCGGTCGGGATGCGCTCACCGAAGTCGGTCTTGAAACAGTCGACGCCCATGTCGAGCAGCGCCTTGAGCTTGCCGGTGAACCAGCGGACCGCGTCCGGGTTGGTGAAGTCGACAAGCGCCATGCCGGCCTGCCACTTGTCCCACTGCCAGACCGAACCGTCGGGGTTGCGCACCAGGTAACCGGCCTCGCGGCCCTCCTCGAAGAGGTACGAACGCTGCGCGATGTACGGGTTGATCCAGACGCACACCTTCAGGTCGCGCTCGTGCAGCCGACGCAGCATCCCCTCCGGGTCGGGGAAGGTCTCCGGGTCCCACACGAAGTCGACCCAGTGGAACTGGCGCATCCAGAAGCAGTCGAAGTGGAACACCGACAGCGGCAGCCCGCGCTCGGCCATCCCGTCGACGAACTCGGTGACGGTCTTCTCGTCGTACGCCGTGGTGAACGACGTGGACAGCCACAACCCGTACGACCAGGCGGGGATCCGGGCCGGTCGGCCGGTGAGCGCGGTGTAGCGGCGCAGCACGTCCTTCGGGTTGGGCCCGTCGATGACGTGGTAGGTGAGCGACTGCCCTCCGACGCTGAACTGGGTCTGCGTGACGACCTCGGAGCCGACCTCGAACGACACGTGCTCCGGGTGGTCCACGAACACGCCGTAACCGGCGCTGCTGAGATAGAACGGCACGTTCTTGTACGCCTGCTCACTGGCGGTGCCACCATCGGCGTTCCAGATGTCGACGGTCTGCCCGTTCTTCACGAACGGACCGAAGCGCTCGCCCAACCCGTACACCGTCTCGCCGACCCCCAGCGCGAGCCGTTCGTGCACGTGCCGGCGGCCCTCGGCGTCGGTGACGACGCCGATGCTGCGCCCGGTGGACGCGGTGACCAGCCGGTCGCCGTGCAGGAAGTCGACCCGCCACCCGTCGACGAGCGCGACCCGCGCGGTCAGCTCACCGGTGGTCAGCGTCGCGCTGATCCCGGTGACGTCGACGGTGACCGGGTGCGTGTCGCCGGTGCTCAGCCCGAAGTGCGGCTCGCGGGGCAGCCCGCCGGTGTGGTGGGCGATGGTCACCCCGATCACGCCGGGGGCGGGGGAGAAGAACCGGACGGTGACCAGGGGCCGGTTGAGGGTGTCGCCGCGTCCGTTGATCTGACCGGTCGGTGCGAAGACGGTGAAGCCACGCTCGTCCGGCTCGACCGACTCCACGACGCCGGGACGCAGGACGCTGACGCCGGGGCGCAGCTGCCAGTACCCGTCGGTGAACTTCACTTCTCGGCTCCTGCCGTGATGCCGCGCGCCAGGGTGCGCTGGAAGATGAGGAAGAAGAGGATGGCCGGCACGAGGCTGATCAGTGCGCCGGCGTTGGTGGTCGGAGCGTCCATCAGCCGGTCGCCCTGCAACGACGCGAGCGCGACCGGGATGGTCTGCGTCTGGTTGTCGATCAGCATGACCAACGGGATGAGGAACTCGTTCCAGGTCCAGATGAAGAAGAAGATGAGCAGCACCGCGAGGGTGGGCCGCAGGTTGGGGAAGACCACCCGCCACAGCACCGTCCACTTGCCGGCGCCGTCCAGCGCGGCGGCCTCCAGCAGTGAGCGCGGGAACGTGCCCATCACCGAGGCGAGCAGGTAGGTGCCGAACGCGCTCTGGATGACGGTGAAGATGATGATCACCGCGAGTCGGGTGTTGTAGAGCCCGACCTCCTTGGCCACGTAGTACAGCGGGTAGATCAGGGCCTCCTGCGGCAGCATGTTGGCCAGCAGGAACAACCCGACGATCCAGAGCCGACCACGGACCCGACCGATGCCCAGGGCGTACGCGTTGAGCAGTGACACGGCGACGCCGAGCACCGCCACCGAACCGGCGATGAGTGCCGAGTTCCAGAGCTTGAGCGGGAAGTTCACCTCGGTCCAGTACGTGCGCAGACCCTTGGTGTAGAACTCGCTCGGCCAGCTCAGCGGCCCGCCCGACGAGTAGTCACCGGGCGACTTGAAGGCGTTGAGCAGCATGAACGCGAACGGCACCAGCATGACCAGCGCGCCGAGGATGACCAGGGCGAGCACCACCCAGCGGCTGACGCCCCGGTGGTGGCGGTCGGGTACGGGCCGGCGGACCGGCGCGGGGGCTCCAGTGATCGTCACGGCCATCTCAGAACCCCCGGTCCCGGCGCTCGCTGCGGGCCTGCATCCAGATGAAGACCACGGCCACCACAACGATGATCAGCGTCAGCACCGTGGAGATCGCGGAGCCGTAGCCGACCTGCAGTTTCTTGAAGAACGTGTAGTAGGCGAAGTACGACGGGACGTTGGTGGCGTTGTCCGGCCCACCCCGGGTCAGGGCGAAGATCGGCCCGAACACCTTCAGCGCGGCGATGGTGCAGGTCAGGGCCACAACGAAGGTTTCCGGCCGGATCTGCGGGAGGGTGATCGCCCGGAACCGGTGCAGCCAGTTCGCGCCGTCGACCTCGGCCGCCTCGTACAACTCGGGGTCGACCCGTTGAAGTGCCGCCATGAAGACGACCACCGGGTAGCCGATCTGCACCCAGATCATCACCGCCATCACGGCCGGCAGGGCCGTGCCCGGGTCGCCGAGCCAGTCGTGGCGGAGCGCGCCGAGACCCACCGCGTCGAGCAGGCTGTTGAACGCACCGTCGGGGCGGAGGATCCAGCCCCAGACGATGCCGGCCACCACGACGGGCAGCACCTGCGGAAGGTAGAAGGCGGCCCGCAGCGCGGCGGCGGTGCGGGGCTTGAACCGGCGGCCGATGACGTCGAAGAGCACCGCGGCGAGCAGCAGCCCGAGCACTGTGGGCACCACCACCATCGCGACGATCATCCAGACGGTGTTGCGGAACGACGCCCAGAACACCTCGTCGTGCAGCAGTTGCTGGTAGTTGTCCAGGCCGACCCAGCGGGGGTCGCCGATGCCGGACCACTTGGTCAGCGACAGGTAGAGCGTGCCGACCAGCGGTGCACCGATGACCAGGAGGAAGAGCACCGCTCCGGGAAGCAGGTAGAGCCAGTACGCCGCGTTGCGGCCGCGGCGTCTGCGGCCGGGCGGCGGTGGGGTCGGGGCCGCCGCCGGTTGGGTGGTGGCGAGGGTCTCGGAGACTGCCATGGAAGATCCTTCCCGGCGGGGCGGGCGGGCGCGTCGGTTGTGCCGGTCGCGCCCGCCGCTCGCCGTGTCACTTGCCGGTGATCTCCTTGACGCCATCGGCGTACGGCTTGGCGATCGTGTCGAGGACCTGGTCGGGCGACTTCGAGCCGTTGATCAGGCCCTGGAAGCCGGAGACCAGCACGTCGTAGTAGCCGGGGACCGGCCAGTCCGGGTAGAACGCGAGCCCGTCGGACTTGCTGACCGTGTTGAAGTCCTCGATCAGCTTGCGGTCCTTCGGGTCGGTGATCTTCGAGGCGTCGGCGGCGACGGGAACACCACCGTTGTTGCCGATCAGGTCCTGGATCTCCGGACGCAGGGTGATGTCGATGAAGTCGTACGCCAGGCTCTTGGCCTTGCTGTTCTCCGGGACCACCCAGAGGTTGCCGGAGGAGCCGGCCTGAAGGGTGTTGCCGGGGAAGAGGAAGGTGTCCCAGTTGGCCTTCATCTCGGCCTTGAACCGGCCGTACCACCAGCTACCCGACACGATCATCGGAACCTTCCCGCCGATGAAGGCGGTGCCCATGTCCTCGGCCTTGAGGCTGGCCGAGTCCTTCGCGACGTAGCCCTTGCGCACCCAGTCGGCGAAGGTGTCCGCGCCGTACTTGAGCGGGTCGGCCTTGAAGTCGACCGGGTTCTTGTAGAGCTGGTAGTTGTCGACGAACTGCCGGTCGCCCTTGGACAGGGCGAGCTGGTAGAAGAGCTGCCCTGCCGGGTACTCGGCGCCGGCCATGCCCAGCGGGGTGATGCCCTTGCCGACGAAGGTGTCCATCGCGGCGGTCATCTCGGCCATGCTGGTCGGCACCTTGACGCCGTTGCTCTGGAACAGGTCCTTGTTGTAGTAGACCGTGACGTACTCGCCGTAGTTCGGCACGCCGAACCACTTGCCCGACCCCATCACGCCCTTGTCGCTGTAGCGGGCGGTGGTCTGCAGGCTGGGGCTGAGCTTGCCGGCCCAGCCGCGCTTGTCGGCCTCGGTGCTCAGATCGGTGAGCAGGCCCTGCGAGGAGAGCAGGCCGGCGGTCGCGTTGCCCTTGTTGTACTCCATGATGTCCGGGCCTTCGGACGAGTTGATGATCATGCCCGCGTTCTGCTGGATCTGCTCGAACGCCTTGCGCTCGAAGCGCACCTCGACGCCCGGGTGCTCGGCCTTGAACAGCTCGATGGCCCGGTTCCAGCCGACCCCCATGGCGCTGTTCTCGCTCTCGTAGTGCCAGAGCTTGAGGGTCTTGGCGTCGCTGTCGTCCCCGTTGTCGTCACCGCCGCAGGCGGTCATGGCTGTCGTCGCGGTCGCCGCTATGGCGATCGCGGCGACGAGCCGGCGGAATCGCTGCATTACGATCCTCCTCGTCGAGTATCTAGCCGGTACTTCACTGGGCCCGTCGTCGCGTTGCAGCGCGGCGGCGGGCTGTTCCTACTGGTCAGCCCCCATGGGTTGGCGGCTTCGTGGTGCGGCGGTCGAGCCCCGGATCTCCAACGCGCACGGCAGCAGTTGCTGGTGACGGTGGTCGCCGGGGTCATCCAGGTGGCGCGTCAGCGCCTCGATCGCGATCCGACCGATCGCCGAACCAGGTGAGGTCATCGCCGTCAGCGCCGGGGTGGCCAACTCGGCGACCTGCGGCGAGGTGACCATCGAGACAACGGAGACGTCGTCGGGCACCGACAGCCCGCGGCCGCTCAACTCACCGAGGATGCCGAAGATCGCGGTCTCGTTCATGGCCAGCACGGCGGTCAGCTCCGGGGCCCGCGCGAACGCGGCGGCCAGGGCCGCGCGCCCGCCGGTGGCGCTGTCCTCGGCCGCGATCATGACCGGCTCCAGGCCGTGCCCGGTCATGGCCGCGGCAAAGGCGTCACGGGTACGCAGCGCGGGCCCGTAGCCGCTGGCCAGCGTCGCGGCCGAGTGGTTGACGTAGACGATCTGCCGGTGCCCGAGACCGACCAGGTGCGCGACGGCATCCCGGACGGTCTGGTCGAAGTCGATGTCGACGTACGAGAGCGTGCTGGTGTCACCGGTGCGGCCGATCAACACCAGTGGCACGCCGGCCTCCTGGAGCACTGTGACCCGCTCGTCAGCCAGCTGGACCTCCATCAGCACGACGCCGTCGAGCATCCGCTGGCTGGCCAGTCGCCGCAGCTCGCCGGGGTCACCCCCGCCGACCGGCGAGAGGACCAGGTGATAGCCGGCGGCGCTGGCCGCCGCGGCGGCACCGGTGACGAAGGCCGTTTCGGTGGCGCCGAGCCCGCGTTCGTCCATCGGCATCAGCAGGCCGAGGATCCGGCTGCGCCGGCTGGCCAGACCGCGGGCCATCGCGTTGGGCTGGTAGTCGAGCTCGGCCATCGCCGCGAGCACCTTGTTGCGGGTGGCCTGCGAAATCGGCCGGGTGCCGGTGAGCACGTACGAGACGGTGCTGACCGAGACCTGCGCGAGGCGGGCGACGTCGTGCATGGTGGCCATCGCGTTACCTCCTCCGGCCGGGGGTTGGGATCGCTCCCAATTCACCGTCGAAACGCTTCGACTAAGCGGTTCGACAGGACGCTAGGCCACCTGTTACGGCGACGTCAATAGCCGATGTCGAAAAGAAGTCAGGTGCCGCCCGGGGTGCCCCGCAGCCGGCCGCGTCGCGTGATCCGGTGCGCAAGATCCCAGCAACATCAGGGATGTTGCCGCCTCGCGCGAGCCGGAGGCAGCAACATCCGGGAAGTTGCTCGGATCTTGGTGCGGGGTGCGGGGTGCGGGGTGCGGGGTGCGGGGTGCGGGGTGCGGGGTGCGGGGTGCGGGGTGCGGGGTGCGGGGTTCGGGGTTCGGGGTTCGGGGTGCGAGACGGAGGGTTTGCGGTGCGGCGGCGGGGACGGCACGGCGGGTCAGGTCAGGTCGAACATCGCGGCCGCGTTGTTCCAGCAGATCGCGCGCAACCAGTCGTCGCCCAGGTCGAGCCGGGCCAACCCGGTGAGCTGGTCGGCGTACGGGTAGGGGATGTTGGGGAAGTCGCTGCCCAGCAGCACCTTGCCGGACAGTCCCAACTCGCGCAGCCGGGGCAGCTCGTCGTCGGGGAAGGGGACGAACTGGTCGAAGAAGGGCGTGAAGGCCATTGTGGTGTCCAGCCGGACCCGCTCGTACGCCTCCGCGAGATCCAGGAACGCCCGATAGTCCGGGGCGCCGAGGTGTGCCACCACGGCGGTCAGCCGAGGATGGCGGGCCAGCAGCTCGCCGAACTGCTCCGGGCCGGTGTGCGCGGTGCCCACGGGCGCGTGCCCGGCGTGCACCACCACCGGCACACCCGCGTCGGACAGCATCCCCCACACCTGGTCCAGCGCCGGATCCGTCGGCGAGAAGCCGCCGACCTGGACGTGCACCTTGAACACGCGGGCCCCGTCGGCCAGCGCCGCCTCGACGTAACCGGGCGCGTCCGGTTCGGGGAAGAAGGTGGCCGAGGGCAGGCAGCCCGGGGTGACCCGGGCGAACTCCAGCGACCACCGGTTGAGGTCCGCGGCCATGCCCGGCCGGTGGGCGTACGCCAGGGCGCTGAACGCCCGCACGCCCAGACGGTGCAGGTACGCGACCCGCTCGGCGTCGCTCCACCGGTACCGGATCGGCCACTCGGTGCCGACCAGTGGGCCGGCGGCGTCGAAGTACGCCCAGATCCTGCGCAGCAGGCGCGGCGGTAGGAAGTGCACGTGCACGTCGGCCAGGCCGGGCAGGCCCAGTCCGCGCCAGAATGCCGGCACCCGCGCGTCGGCGGCTGGCGGCGGCTCCGGTGCCGGATCGGTCATATCTCGATGTCGAACCGGCTCAGCACGGAGGGCGCGATCAGGCCGACGGTCGCGAGCGCCGAGACGACGGTCAGGGCGATGCGCATCCCGACCACCTCGGCCTTGCTGCCGACCCGCAGGGCGATGCTGTTCGGCAGGCCGATCATCATCCACATCCGGCGTTTGATCGGGATCGGCCAGAGGATCGGCACGCCGGCCCGGGTGATCATGTCGCCGAGGATGTGCACGAAGCAGCCCACCCCCAGGGCCGTGCCGATCAGCGGATAGCCGCGACCGCCCGGCAGGTTGGCGAAGGTGAACCAGGCCGCCCCGGCCGACGCGAGGGTGATGATCACCCAGCCGGCGCGTTCGGCCCACTCGTCGAACAGCCCGCGCAGCGCCAGGCCGAACATGAAGAACAGGATGGTGATGACCGCCCACTTGCCGTACGCGGCGCAGAGCGCTGTGGTGCCCCAGCCGACCAGCACGGTGAACGGCAGGGTGTGGGTCAGCGTCCGGTGCCCGTTGTTGCGACGCGGGTCCCTGCTGAGCTTCGTGGCGTAGTAGACCCCGAGCGAGATCTTCTCCATCACCTCGGCGGCGAAGAGCGAGAAGACCCCGAAGGTGCGGGCCACGGTGGCCCCACCCTGGTTCCTGGTCACCTTGCCCGACATGTCGAGGTCGGGAAAGAGCGCGCCGCCGGCGCACACCGCGGTGCCCACCGCCAACGCGAGCGGCGACTGGTGGTAGTCGGCGAAATGGTCCAGTGCCCAGGACCCCGCCAACCACACCGCCGCGCCGGACAGCGCGTGCTGTGGTCCCATCATCTCGGCTCACCCTCCCCAGGGATCTTGAGCGCCCAAAACTACGCCACTGTAGTCAGCCTCGGCGTCGCAGGGGCATCACCCGGAAGGTCCACATCGGACGCTGTCAGAGAGCGGGGGTGAAGCTCTGCCGGATCATCGGCAAGTATGCCGCGTTGACCTGCCAGTCGAACTCTTTTGTCAACCACGAGACGGTGTAGGAACGCTCGGCCGAGGTGTTGGCCAGCAACCGGAAACTGTGCACCTGTTCGCCTGCGGCGTTCTCCCAGCCGCACTCCCAGACAGCGCCACCCTCGAAGATGTCCATCGCGGAGATGTCCACCTTGCGATAGCCGGGGAGCAGCCCGTCGCCGGTGACGAGTCGCGCCTCCTCAGCCTTCCAGTACGCCACCGGGTCGGCCCGCACCGGCCCGGACTCGACGCTGAGCACCCGGGCCCCGCCCGTCTCTCGGAAGCAGGTCACCGACCCCTCCGTCCAACGCGCCCAGCCCACCGGCGCGGCGATCCGGAAGCCGGTCGGGTCGTCGTGCCAGGTCCAGCCGTCGCGTAGCCGGTACCGTGCCTCGGTCGGCGGCGCGACCGACGCCACCGGAGTGGACGTCGGCGGCGGTGGCGGTGGTGTCGCGCAGGCGAACGCGGCCGGCCGGGCGCTCGACGTGCCCCCACCGGAACCGGACGGTGGCGTCCGCTCGTCGTTGCGGTAGACCAGACCCACGGTGACGCCGCCGGCGACGAGAAGAGCGGTGGCCGCGCCGCCGAGAGCGATCAGGCGTCGTCGGCGTCTGCGGGGGCGGCTCGCCGGCCGACCGGCCGACGTCGGCGGGTGGTCGGGCGCACCGGCCCTGTCCGCCGGGGCGGGCGACCTGGTACGGCCCGCGCTCCGCAACGCCGCCACCGCCGAGGACATCGGCGGCGCGGCCGGCTGGTCGGGCTCCGCGGCCGCCTGCCGCAGCAGCGGCTCCGCTTCCGCGGCGGTCAACCGTCGCCAGGGGTCGCGTTGCAGTAGGCCGAGGAGCACGGGACGCAACGGCCCGGCCCGCCGCATCGGGTCCGGCGGCTCGGTGGCCAGCGCACTGAGCGTCGCCATCGCGCTCGACCGGGCGTACGGGGACTGGCCCTCAACCGTCGCGTAGAGCGTCGCGCCCAGCGACCACAGGTCGGTGCGTGGATCCGACACCCCTTCGCGGGCCCGCTCGGGGGCGACGAACTGCGGTGAGCCGAGCACGGTGCCCGGCCCGGTCATCGCACCCTCACCACCGTCGAAGGTGGCCAGCCCGAAGTCGGTGAGCACCACCCGGCCGTCGTCGGCCACCAGCACGTTGTGCGGCTTCACGTCGCGGTGCAGCACCCCGGCGGTGTGCGCGGCCCGCAACGCGGCCAGCACCGCCAGCCCGATGACGGCGGTGCGCTGCGGGCTCAGTGGTCCCTCGGCGCTGATGATCTGCTGCACCGACCGGGACTGCACGTACTCCATCACGATCCAGGGGCTCTCCCGGTCGTGCACCACGTCGTAGATGCGGACCACGTTGGGGTGGTTGAGCCGCGCGGCGGTGCGAGCCTCGCGCAGTGTCCGCAGTCGCAGCTCCTCGCGCTCGGCCTCGGCCAGCCAGGACGGCGGCACGACCTCCTTCACCGCCACGTCGCGATGCAGCATCTCATCGCGAGCAAGCCACACCCGGCCCATCCCGCCGGTGCCGACCAGGTCGAGCAGCCGGTACCGACCCGCGATCAGCAACTGCTGCACGGTCGCTCCCCCTTGGTCACCCCGGGTTACACGATAGCTACCGCGCCCGCTCTTTTCATCCGCTGAGCGGCCTCGATCCACGCCGGACGGTAGTCCGGATCATGACTATACGGTGCAGGTCAGGGGGGTGGTCGGAAACTGTTTCGCACTGCCGTCCAGTCTGCGCCGGCCTTGGTCCAGTCCCTGTCGTCAGTGATCCAGGCCAGCGTCCACCGGCCTGCGCCGACGACCTGTTGCCGGGCGTGCAGCCATGCGCCGTACGGGGCCTGCCAGCGGCACTCCCACTCCGCCCCTCCGTCGGCAGTGGCGAGCCGGATCTCGTCGTACCCCGGCAGGGCACCGGCCTGGGCAGCCACGTCGCGGACCGTGCGGAGTCGGACCAGCGGGTCGGTGTCGTCGCCGCTGGCGACGCTGAAGGCCCGGCCGGTGGTCGGGTCCTGGAAGCAGGCCACCGCGCCGTCGCGGGAGTAGTACCAGGTAGCCGGCACCGCAACCCGGAACCCGATGGTGTCGGCGTGCCAGACCCAGCCGGGTGGCGGGCGGAACCGTTCGCCCGCCGCGGGGGCGCCGGCCAGCACGGGCGCACCGGCCGCCTTCGGACGGACACACGGGAAGGGTGGCGGAGGAATGCCCGGGCCTCCCGGCGGTGGGCCGGGTCGGTCGGGGTCGTAACCGGGGCCCTGCCCACCCGGGCCGCCACGACCGTCCGGCGGCCGTGCGGTTGGTCGGCCGGCGGTGTCCCTGGGCTCGTCACCGGTGACGGCCATCGCGGTGCCCAAGCCGGCGGCGGCGGCCACCACCAGAGCCACGGCGATCAACGCCGCCCGGCGGATGGTGCGCTGACGGGCTGGCGGGCGGGAGGCCGGTGGGGCGGAGGCCGGTGGTGTGTCAGCCGGCGCGTTCAGGGCCCGGTCGCCCGGGTTCGCCGGCGGGTCGGGCTCGGGCAACGGGATCGTGAGGTCCTGGTCGTCCGGGTCATGCGCCTCGGGCCGGTCGCCCGAACCTGTCGACCCTTCGGCGGTCGGTTCGGTGCGCCCGGTCGCCGCGGCGGTGAGCAGCCGATGGGCCGCGTCGTGGTCGAGGCGGTCGCGCGGGTCGCGGCGCAGCAACCCGGCGAGGACCGGCGCGAGCTGCCCGGCGTGCGGAGCCGGGTCCGGCGGTCCGGCGGCCAGTGCGCTCAGGGTGGCCATGGCGGTGCTGCGGGCGTACGGGGAGCGGCCCTCCACCGCGGCGTGCAGGGTCGCACCGAGCGACCACAGGTCCGCGGCCATCGTGGACACTCCCTCGGCGGCCCGCTCCGGGGCAACGTACTGCGGGGAGCCGAGGACCATGCCGGGGCGGGTCATCGCACCGTCGCCGCCGTCGAAGGTGGCCAGTCCGAAGTCGGTGAGCATCACCCGCCCGTCGTGCGCCACGAGCACGTTCTGCGGTTTGATGTCGCGGTGCAGCACCCCGGCGGTGTGCGCGGCGTGCAGCGCGTCGAGCACAGCCAGGCCGATCCGGGCCGCGCGGGCCGGTTCGAGCGGCCCCTCGGTGTCCACCACGTCCTGCAGGGTGCGGGACGGGACGTACTCCATCACGATCCATGGGCTGCCGTCGACCGCGACGACGTCGTAGAGCCGGACCACGGCGGGGTGGTTGAGTCGAGCTGCGGCGCGCGCCTCCCGCAGGGTCCGCGAGCGCAACTCGTCCCGTTCGCGATCGGCCAACCAGCTGGGCGGCACGATCTCCTTGACCGCGACCTCGCGATGCAGCATCTCGTCGCGGGCACGCCACACCCGGCCCATGCCCCCGCGACCCACCAGGTCGAGCAGCCGGTACCGATCCGCGATCAGCACCTGCGCACGCACCTCCTCAGCCGCTGTCCGGGCTACACCCTAACCAGCGGATCGGAAGTCACCAATCGGTCGTCCGCCTCGGCTCAGCAGGCGGCGTGGCCGTCGCGCGCCAGAAGGTTGCCCTCGGGGATGGCGATCCGGGTGCGCCCACCGGCCAGTTGGGCTGCCGCCCAACGGGCCTGCAACGGGCCGTGCTCCCTGCGTGCGGCGGCATAGCTGGCGGCCGTACGGGCCGCGATGGTGGCCCACCCGTAGCGCTCGCCGACCATGGTGCGGGCTCTGCGGGCCACGCGCCGAGCGAAGACCTCGTCGCCGAGCAGTTGACCGACCGCTCCGGCGAGCGCGTCCGGGTCGCTGTGCGGGAACGTCACCCCGGTGACGCCGGGCTCGACGATCTCGGCGAGACCGCCGGTGCGGGCCACGGCGAGGGGCGCCCCGGCGGCCGCCGCCTCCAGCGCCACCATGCCGAACGGCTCGTAGAGGCTGGGCACCACTGTCGCGTCGGTGGCACCGAGCATCGCCGGCAACTGGGTGGAGTCGAGGAAACCGGTGAAGCGTACGGTCGAGCTGAGCGCCAGCCGTCGGGCTTCCGCCTCCAACTCGGCGCGGTACGGCCCGTCGCCGGCGATCACCACCCGCAGCCCCGGGTGCCGCTCGCGGAGCCGGGGCACCGCGTGCACCAGGTGCTGGACGCCCTTCTCGTAGACCAGCCGCCCGGCGTACCCGACCAACGGGCCGTCCCCGGCGAACCGTGCGCGGGCCGACGCGACCGCCCTCGGCCGGGCCCGCCAGGCCCTGTTGTCGACCCCGTTGGGCACCACGTCCACCTGCGCGGTCGGTACGTCGAACAGTGCGGTGACCTGGTCGCGCATGTACCCCGAGCAGGTGATCACCCGGATGGAGGAGCCGCTGAGCCAGTGTTCGACGCCGTGGATGGTGCGGTTCATCTCCTCGGGAAGCCAGCCCTGGTGTCGGCCGGCCTCGGTGGCGTGGATGGTGGTGACCAGCGGCAGGTCCAGGTGATCGGCCACTGTGATGGCGGTGTGGGCGACGAGCCAGTCGTGGGCGTGGATGACGTCGTAGGCGCCGGCTTCGGTGGCGCGCAGGGCGGTGCGGGTGAGGGTGTGGTTGAAGGCCATGGTCCAGGCCAGCAGGGAGCCGGTGGCGAGGGGGAAGGCGACCGGGTCTTCGGGGGCGCGCAGGATGCGCACGCCGTCGGCGTACTCCTCCAGGGGCGCGCCGTCGGCATGACGGGTGACGACGGTGACCTCGTGGCCGGCGGCGGCGAGGGCGACGGAGAGCGCGTGCACGTGTCGGCCCAGGCCGCCGACGAGCACCGGCGGGTACTCCCAGGACAGCATCAGCACCCGCAGTTGCCGGGCGGCGTGGATGTCGATCACGTGGGCGTCGGGTGACATGCGGCCCCCTTTGAGTTGTCCCCGGGCGCGCGCCGACCGACACCGGAGTGGATGTCGCCGTCGCGTCTGGATCGGGGCCAATCCTGCCGGGATCGAGATAACCAGCGGAGACACCACCGTTGCGGTCGTGTAAAGCGCTACTGGCCCTTCCGGCGCACCCGCAGCAGCTCGGCCACCGACCACGCCTGGAATGGGCAGCCGGTCGCGGCGTGCGGCGCGAGGCCGTCGGCCGTCTCGCTTACCGAGCCTAGCCCATATTCGGTCAGATGGGCCTCAATGCCGATGAATGCGTCATCGACCGACATCTTGCTCCGGCGGCACGCGTCCACGTACGGCCCGAGCAGCCAGGGCCAGACCGTGCCCTGGTGGTAGCCACCGTCGCGCTCGGCGGGACCACCCCGGTGCCGGCCCACGAACTCCGCCGAATCCGGGGCGAGGCTGCGCGGCCCGAGCGGGGTGAGCAGACCGTTTCCGACGCGGCGGAGCGTCGCCTCGTCCGGCTCCATCGGCGCGTACGGCAACGACCAGGCCAGCAGTTGGTTGGGTCGCAACGCGTCGTCGTCGTGCAGGGCGGCCCCACCGAGCGGGTACGCCGGCGCCGGCGCGTCCAGCACGTCGTGCAGCCAGCCGGTCGGTGACGGGAAACGCTCCCGGAACGAGGCGGTCGCCTGGCCGTGCCGTCGCCACAGGTCGTCCGCGTCCTGCCCGGCCAACTCGGTCAGCTCCGCGAGCCCGGCCAACCCGTTGATCCACAACGCGTTGACCTCGACCGGCTTGCCGGTACGCGGGGTGACCGGCACCCCGTACACCCGGGCGTCCATCCAGGTGAGCGCGGTGCCGGGGGCGCCCTGGGTGAGCAGCCCGTCGGCCGGGTCGACGGAGATCCCGTACCGGGTGCCCGCCACGTGGGCGTCGATCACGGCACGCAGCGCGGGCAGCAACTCGTCACCGAGGTCGGTGTCACCGGTGACGGTGACGTGCCGGCTCACCGCGTGCAGGAACCACAGCGTGCCGTCGACGGTGTTGTACTCCACCCGACCGGTGTCGGCCGTGTTGGCCAGCATCCCCTCGGACAGCGTCGCCGCGTACGACCGCAGCAGCTCCCGGCCCTCCTCGGCGCGAGCCGTGCAGAGGAACAACCCCTCGTACGAGATCATCGTGTCCCGGGACCACGCCCCGAACCACGGGTAGCCGGCCACCACGTCGACGGCCCTGCCGCCGGGCCGCACCACGAACGCGTCCGCGGCCAGCGTGAGGGTGGCGTCCACGTCGTCTGCGGGCTTCGCCGCCGCCACCACCCGCCGGTTGCGCCGTCGGGCCGTCTCCACGATCTCGGCGGCCGGCGGCGGCTCCTCGTCGAGTCGACCGGCCCAGGCCCGCACCGACACCGTGTCGCCGGGGCGTTCCAACTCGCCGACGAAGCGTCCCGCGTACCAGAGGTCCTCGTCCGCGTTCAGACCACGGTTGGCCTCTTCGCGGTGGTGCACGCCCAACCACCACTGCCCCTCGGGCGCCCAGCCCGGGCCGGCCAGCCGGTACGCACCCTCGACCACAGCGCCGTCGGCCACCGCCTCGACCTGCGGGGTCGGGCCGTCGGCCCGCCGTTCGCCGTGCGCGTCCCGCCAGGTGCAGGCGGCCGACAGCTCCAGCCGGACGGGCCCGCCGGCGACCAGCCGGTGCACCACCGCCACGCAGGAGCGGCCGGGCAGCATGGCCAGCTCCCGTTCGATCACCACCGCGCCGATCCGCCACCGCCACCGGGGCAGCCCGTCGACCAGGTCGAAGCGCTCCAGCAACTCGAAACCGCGCGGGTCCACGACGCCGGAGGACCACTCGTGCGCGCCGAGCCGTACCCGTGCGCCGGACGGCAGCGTGACCGCCGGGTCGAGACTGACCAGTCCCACCTGGCGGGAGGCCGGAGTTTCGCCGGGAACCACCAGCAGACCGTGGTAGCGGCGCGTCCGGAGCCCGCCGACGGTGCCCATCGCATATCCGCCGAGGCCGTCGGGAACCAGCCACTCCCGGCTCGCGGCGCTGGTCAGATCGCCGCAGACCTGTGGGCCGAAGTGCATGTCGATCAACTTTCCTCCATCGGCGGCGGGGTGTAACACGCCACGACGAGAATGGCCGCTGTGGTCAAGTACCGCGGCGACGTCAAAGATGTGCACGTGATCACTGACCGATCGTCCTCCGACGCCTCGCCACCCGACGCTGAGCGGCTCCGGCTCGCCCAGGCCGACTCGGGGGAGCAGGACTGGCGCGCATGGGGTCCCTATCTGTCCGAACGGGCGTGGGGGACGGTACGGGAGGACTACAGCGAGCACGGTACGGCCTGGGACTACTTCCCGCATGACCACGCGCGGTCCAGAGCTTACCGGTGGAATGAAGACGGGATGGCCGGCGTCTGCGACGAACGACAGACCTTCGCCTTCGCCCTCGCGCTCTGGAACGGCAAGGACCCGATCCTCAAGGAGCGGATGTTCGGCCTCGGCGGCGACGGCGGCAACCACGGCGAGGACGTCAAGGAGTACTGGTGGTACGAGGACTCCACGCCCACCCACTCCTGGATGCGCTGGCGCTACCACTACCCCCAGGCAGCCTTCCCGTACGACGAACTCGTCGCGGTGAACGCATTGCGCGGCCGTGACGACACCGAGTACGAGCTGGTGGACACCGGGATCTTCGATGACGACCGGTACTGGGCGGTGACAGTCGACTACGCCAAGGCGTCCCCGACCGATCTCTGCATGGTCGTGACCGTCGCCAACCGGGGCGACCGGGCGGCGACCCTGCACGTGCTGCCCACCCTGTGGTTCCGCAACACCTGGTCCTGGGGCCTGCCCGGCGGCGACCGGATCCCGCGACTGACCGGCCAGGGCACCCGGCTTGTCGGCGAGCACCGGGTGCTCGGCCAACTGCTGCTGGAGGGCGACGGCGGGCCGGTGCCACTGCTCTGTGACAACGACACCAACGCCGAACGACTCTGGGGCCTGCCCGGCCGCTCGCCTTACCCGAAGGACGGCATCAACGACCACGTCGTCAACGGCGCGGCCACTGTCAACCCCGCGCGGGAGGGCACCAAGGGCGCGCTGCACTACGTGCTCGACGTGCCGGCCGGCGGGCAGCGCCAGATCCGGCTGCGGCTGACCCGCACCGCGTCACCACCGGCCGCCGCGCCGCCGCCCCCGGCCGACCTCAGCGACGGCTTCGAGGCCGTGGTCTGGGCGCGGCGGGCCGAGGCGAACCGGTTCTTCGCCGGGGTGATCCCGCCGGCCGCCACCGCCGACGAGGCGCTGGTGGCACGGCAGGCCATCGCCGGCCTGATGTGGGGCAAGCAGTTCTACCACTTCGACGTCAAACGCTGGCTCGAAGGCGACCCGGGCTCGACACCGCCGCCGGCCGGTCGCCGACACGGGCGTAACAGCGCCTGGTGGCACATGACCAGCTTCGACGTCATCTCCATGCCCGACCCCTGGGAATACCCGTGGTACGCGGCCTGGGACCTGGCCTTCCACTGCGTGAGCATCGCCCGGGTCGACCCGGGCTTCGCCAAGGAACAACTGCTGCTCCTGCTCCGCGAGTGGTACCTGCACCCCAACGGGCAGATCCCGGCGTACGAGTGGGCGTTCGGCGACGTGAACCCGCCGGTGCACGCGTGGGCGGCGCTGAAGGTGTTCGAGATCGACGGCGGCCGGGACTACGACTTCCTGGCCCGGGTGATGCACAAGCTGCTGCTCAACTTCACCTGGTGGGTCAACCGCAAGGACACCGGCGGCAACAACGTCTTCGAGGGCGGCTTCCTCGGGCTGGACAACGTCGGCCCGTTCGACCGCTCGGCGGCGCTGCCGGTCGCCGGTGTGCTGGAGCAGTCCGACGGCACCGGTTGGATGGGCATGTACGCGCTCAACCTGCTGGACATGGCCATCGTCCTCGCCGAGCACGACCGGACCTGGGTGGACACCGCCACCAAGTTCTTCGAGCACTTCGCGTACATCGCCGCAGCCGCGTACGAGCAGGGGCTGTGGGACGACGAGGACGCCTTCTTCTACGACGTGCTGCGCCTCGCCGACGGCACGAAGGTGCCGCTGAAGGTCCGTTCGGTGGTCGGGCTGCTGCCGTTGGCCGCCACCACCCGGCTCACCGCGAAGACCCTGCACCGCCTGCCGGAGCTGGGCGCGCGGTTGCGCTGGTTTCTCACCAACCGCCCGGAGTACGCCCAGGTGATCGGCACCCGCAGGCTCGGCCCCGACGGCCGGCAGCAGCGGCTGCTGTCCATGGTGGGCCCGGAGCAGGTGGTCCGGCTGCTCGCCCGGATGCTGGACCCCGACGAGTTCCTGTCCGACTTCGGCCTGCGTACGCTGTCCCGCGCGCACCTGGACAAGCCGTTCTCGGTCAGCCTCGGTGGGCAGGAGTTCTCCGTCGGCTACGAACCGGCCGAGTCGACCAGCGGCCTGTTCGGCGGCAACTCGAACTGGCGTGGGCCGATCTGGATGCCGACGAACTTCCTGCTGATCAGCGCGTTGCGCGACTACGCGGCGTTCTTCGGCGACGACCTCCAGGTGGAGTACCCGACCCGCTCCGGGGTGAAGCGGACACTGGACGAGATCGCCGACGACCTCTCCGCCCGGCTGATCTCGCTCTTCACCCAGGACGACTGGGGGCGGCGGCCCATCTACGGCGCGTGCCAGCTCTTCCAGACCCACCCGGACTGGCGGGACCTGGTGGCGTTCCCCGAGTATTTCCACGGCGACAACGGGGCCGGTCTGGGCGCCTGGCACCAGACCGGCTGGACAGCCCTGGTCGCCGACCTGATCCTCACCCTGCGCCGCTGACCGTCAGCGTTACCCGCCCCGCCCCGCCCGCCCCGCCGGCCCCGCAAGATCCGCGCAACTTCCCTGATGTTGCTGTCTCGGAGCCGCCGAAGGCAGCAACATCAGGGAAAGTGCGCGAATCTTGCAGGTGCATCCGAGCCCCGCCGCACACGGCGCGAATATGCGCTTCCTTCACTATCGTCATCGGCTGTGGGGGAGTCGGTGAAACCGGTGGGTGAAGTCCACGTCCTCGGGCAGTCGCGGGCCTGGCCCGCCATCGCGATCCCGAGTGCGGCCCTGGTCGTGATGATCGTCGTCGGGGTGCTCTTCGACCTGGTCAACTGGACCGTCATGGCGTTTGGCGCCGCCTCGATCATCGTCGCCTTCACTCGTCGGCGAAACGCGGTGTTCGCTGACGATCTGTGGCTGCTGATCCGTGATCGCGGTGGCCTGCGCCGCTCGTACGCCTGGAATGAGATCGAGCGCATGGGCTGGGTGGACGCGGGGATGTGGGGGAGCAGCCTGTCGGTTTACCCCCGAGGTGGTCCCTACGACGTGCCGGGGCCGAACGCGTCGATCAACGTGGGGCGCATCTGGCGGCCCAGGCGTCGGCACCTCGCGGACCCGCTGCCCACGTTGCTCGAAACCCACGGCATCAAGACACTGTTCGACCGCTGACCCCCGCGCACCCCGGCAGGCTCACCGGTAGCCGACGTGGATGATCAGCTTGCCCTCCTTGGCGCGGGCTCCTACGTAGACGAACCCGGGGTCGAACAACGTCGGAGACAGGCTCTGCTCCTCGGTGAGGCCCATCTCGTGTGCCAGGTCCTCCCGTCTGCCCCACCGCTACGAGCAGTGCGGTGGCGCCCTTCCAGGCACGCTCGAACCGCGGTCGGCCGTCGCCGAACGCCGCCTCACCAGCTGTCATGAGCCAGAGGCCCACCCACGCCCACTGCCAGCCGCGTGGCCGGGAGAAATGCTTCGGTGAGTCGGAGCTTGCGCCGTACACAGCAACCGAGGCGCCGATGACGATGAGCAGCGGCGGGCCGAAGCGCGAGACGGCCTCCCACAGGGACACCGAGCGATCATGACAGCCGTCCCATCAATCCACCAGGGCCGATTCTCGCTGAGGTCTGGGAAAAGCGGGCACGGATCTGGCGGCCGGGAACGGGTCTCCCGGGTCAGGCCATTCCGTCAGAAGGGCTCGGGTCCGAGTCGGCCCCAGGCCACGAAGGCGGCCAGGGCGAGGTAGAACAGATTCAGCACGATGAACTTCGCCTCGTTGTGACGCAGGTGGGTGATCATCGCGCCGATCATCAGCAGCACCCAGCAGATGGCGGTCACCGGCACCAGCACCGGTGCGATGTCCAGCACGGCGGGCAGGATCAAACCGACCGCGGCCAGGGTTTCGAGGACTCCGAGGGTCTTGACGAAGCCGACACTCGCGGTCGCCGTCCACCCTCCGCCGTTGGCCCGGGCCAGCTTCTCCTTGGGTACGAACGTCTTGGTGATGCCGCCGGCCAGGGCGACTGCGGCCAACAGTCCGGCCGCGATCCACAGAGCCAGGTTCATGATCTTCCTTCCGCGTCGGGTCGAACACGAGACACCACCGGCTCGCTCGCTGTGACGGCTCCACAGGTGACGCGGCGCACGGCGCGGCGGTGTCACACCAGGCGGGGGAGCGGTGTCCTGTGGGCGGCGCAGCCGAGATCGACGAGACTGGAGGCGGCATGGAAGCCGGGGGAGAAGTCATGAGTGAGGGCGGCTCTGCTGTCGACGCGTTCGTCGCACACCGGAACCTGCTCTTCACTGTCGCCTACGAGATGCTCGGCTCGGCAGCCGACGCCGAGGACGTACTCCAGGAAACCTGGCTGCGGTGGGCGGACGCCGACCTCGCGATGGTGCGGGATCAGCGCGCCTACCTGGTCCGGATCACCACCCGCCAGTCGCTCAACCGGCTGCGGACGGTCGGCCGGCGCAGGGAGTCCTACGTCGGCTCGTGGTTGCCCGAGCCGCTGCTGACCGCGCCCGACGTCGCCGACGACGTCGAACTGGCCGAGAGCGTCTCGATGGCCATGATGCTGGTGCTGGAGACGCTCGCTCCGATCGAGCGGGCGGTGTTCGTACTCCGTGAGGTCTTCGACCTGGCCTACGACGAGATCGCCCAGGCGGTCGACAAGAGCCCGGCCGCGGTCCGCCAGATCGCCCACCGGGCGCGGGCGCATGTCGCCGCGCGCCGACCCCGGGGAGTGGTTTCCGCGGCCGACACCCGGCGGGTGCTCGACGCGTTCCAGCGGGCGATCGAGACCGGCGACGTGCAGGGCCTGCTCGACGTCCTCGCGCCGGATGTCGTGCTCGTGGGCGACGGCGGCGGGATCAGACAGGCGCTGCTGCGGCCGGTCGCTGGGGCTGACAAGGTGGCCCGACTGTTGGCCAGCAGGCAGTTCCAGGTCGCTGCCCTGTCGCTGCACCCGGCCCAGGTGAATGGCTTCCCGGCGCTGGTGTTCCGATCCGACGGCGAGATCGACACGGTAGTGGCGCTGCGCATCGACGACGGCCTCGTCAGCGGGCTCTACGCCGTGCGTAACCCGGAGAAGTTGTCGCACATGCGGAGCGAGAACGCGCTGCGCCGGTGAGCCGAGACACCCGGCCGTCGGCAACTAGAACGGAGGCGTGGGCGTCTCCGCTGGCTGTCGACGTGAGCGCCGTGTGTCCGCTGTGACGACGCCGAGCAGCACCACGGCGGACGCGGCGCCGGCGGTGAGTGGTGCGAGGTGCACCGTCACCGGCACCAGCAGGCCGAGGGCCAGCAGGCCGGCTGTCCGGGAGCGGGAAACCCGGGCGAACACCTGGTACTCCAGGGCCGAGCGTCCGGCGAGGAAGAGCGCGGGGCCGCCGAGGATGGCGATGAGCCAGACCGCCGGGAGGTGCCCGAGCGGTTCGGTGATGAACAGTTCGAAGCCGACGCCGGTCAGCACTATCCCCGCGATCATGACCATGTGGGCGAACGCCATCTCGGTAGCGAGCCGTGCGGCGTTGCGGGAGCGGTCGATGGCCGCATCCAGCATCCCTCCCGCCGCATGGAAGTAGATCCGCCAGAGCAGGACGGTGCTCGCCAGCGCCAGGACGAATCCGCCCGTCTGGTCGGCGTGGAACTCGCTGCCGCTGAAGGCGAGCCCGATGACGAAGATCGCCTCGCCGAGCGCGATGAGGAGGAACTGCTGGTAGCGCTCGGCCAGGTGCTCGGCCGCGATCATCTGGACGCCGAGCCGTTGCGCGCCGAGCCGGGGAGTGGGCCACCCGAGCAACAGCCCGGTGTAGTCGATCAGCACGGCGGCGGTCCAGAGAGCCGCGCGAACCGTGCCGTCGTTGACCAGCCCGCCGACCACCCAGAGCGGTGCGCTCAAGCCGAACCAGAACAGGATCCGGATGGACTGTTGCGGATCCGGTCGGCCGTGCCCGGCGACGTGGAAGTAGACCACTCGGCCGATCTGGAGGGTCACGAAGGTGATGGCGAACAGTGCGGCCCGCGCGCCGAAGGCGTTGGGCACCGCGACGGCCATCGTCATGGAGCCGACCAACGTCATGACGATCACGGTCTGGACGACCGGCGCCTCCGGGTCCAGCCAACTGGTCGACCAGACCGTCACCGACCAGACCGCCCACAGCGCCAGGAACAGCAGCAGAGCCTGACCGAGGCCCGCGTAGGCGCCGCGCTGGCCGTCGGTGAAGTCGGCGATCAGGCGAGCGGAGATCCGGGTGAGGGCGAAGACGAAGACCAGGTCGAGGAAGAGCTCCAGAAAGGTCGCCCGCTGCCGAGTAGCCCCACTGCGCAGCAGCCCGTCGCTGGACTGCCTCCTCATCGGCCTGCCACGGGCCGGCGCCGTCGAACGACCACGTGCCCTCCCGTCCCGGTGATCTCCTCGCTCAACGAGCAACGGGTGGGCTGTGGCACGCGGAGAAAGAGACCGGCCGCAGGGGCCTTCCATCCCCAACAGTCACCAATCCGTCACCGGACAGCTACGAGCGGTGTGCACCCTTACGCTCGTGGGCGTGCCCGGACCAGCCGAGAAGGCCACCGAACAGGACCGGCGCGACCTCATCGTCGCGGTCGCGCGAGAGCTGGCCGAGGCGGAGGGCTGGGCGGGGGTGACCACCCGACGGCTCGCCGAGCGGGCCGAGATCGACGTCGGAGACCTCTACCGGCACTTCGCGGATCTGGAGGCGTTGCTCGCCGCCGTCGCCGTGTGCGCCTTCGCCGACCTGGCCGCCGACCTGGCGGAGGCGCACGCGGAAGCCGTCGACGGTCCCGAGGGGGCCTGGCCGGCGGTGGCGACCGCGTACCTCGACTTCGCGTACACGAATCCCGAGGTCTATGACGCGATGCTCGCGCTGACCCCCGACCTGGCCCTCGGCGTCGATGGCGTGCCGGCCGCGCCCAGGGCGGTCTTCGCCGAGCTGCGGGCGGCCCTGACCCCGCTGGCCGAGGGGCGTGATCCGGACGTGCTGGCCGAGATGGGCTGGAGCCTGCTGCACGGTGTGGTGATGCTGACCAGGGGTGGGCGGCTGCGCCCCGACGCGCAGGAGGAGCGGGAGACGATGATCGCGGAACGGTTGCTGAGGTGGCCCCGACCGGTGGGCGGAAAGTCGCTGGGTACGTCGGACGATCTGCCCTAAAGTCCCCGATCGTCGGAGGAGTTGATCACGAGGAGCTGGCGGCATGACGGTGGACGCGACGGCGCGGCGGCAGGCGAAGGTGCTGATCTTCGATGCGGACGACACGTTATGGGAGAACAACGTCGTCTTCGAGCGGGTGATCGACGACTTCCTGGCCTGGCTGGACCACCCCACCCTGGACCGGGCCGAGTTGCGGGCCGTTCTCGACGACATCGAGCGGGCCAACGCGGTGGCGCACGGCTACGGCAGCAAGGTGTTCCTGCGCAGTCTGGCGGAGTGCCTGGAGCGGCTGCGCGAACGGCCCGCGACTGAGTTCGAGCGTCAGGAGATCGACCGACTGGCCGTGGCACTCGTCGAACACCGGGTGGAGCTGATGCCCGGTGTGGCCGAGGCGCTCGACGAACTGGCCGTCCGGCACGAGCTGCTGCTGCTGACCAAGGGGGATCAGGCGGAGCAGCAGCGCAAGCTCGACGCCTGTGGCCTGCTGCACCACTTCCGGGCCGCGCACATCGTCGCCGAGAAGAACGTCGAGACCTACCGGTGGCTGGTGCGGGAGCACGGCTTCGACCCGTCCGGTGCCTGGATGATCGGCAACTCCCCGAAGTCGGACATCCTGCCGGCACGGGCTGCCGGGCTGAACGCGGTGTTCATCCCGAACGAGAACACCTGGGTGCTGGAGGACGACGAACTGGACCCGACCGACACCGGCGTCCTGCGGCTGGCCTCGTTCCGCGACCTGCTGCGGCACTTCTGACCCCACCGAAGCCGAACAGCGCCCGCGATCATGATCGTGTTACGCCCACATGCCGGTTTTTCACCCTGGGGTAAGTCACGCCCCGGGCCGTACGGCTCGGCTTGTCCGGCCGTCGCGGCCCCGCCTAGCCTGGGCCGGCGTCCACGACCCTTCGAGGTGTGTCGGGGCGCACCGGCGCTCGGCGGGTGGGCACCGTGGAGCTGAGTGCAGAGCGGCCGGCTGTCCCCGTTGCCGCGCGTGGCCCCGTGCCACGCCCGAGCGGCGGGGCGCCGTAGCTGTCCGCTCCTCTGCCGGACAGCCGGGGGTCAGGGCCGGGTAGTTGCGGACCCGGTCCTGACCCGACTCAGCCGGCCTCGCCCCGGACGATCGCCACCGCCACTTTGCAGAACTCGTCCATGTCCGGGTTGAACCCGGCCGCGATGTCGGGATGCAACCCGGAGCGGGTCTCCTCCAACAGTCGCTGGCAGACCTGCTCGACCGGCTCACCTGCGTAACCGCTGCGGATCCGGTCGGTGGCCGCCTGAAGCGCCGAGGTCAGCTGGTCCTCCAGCGGGCCCCGCAGCTTCTGCTGCACAGGGTCGAGCCCGCGGGGGTCGAGCGTGACATGTGGCTCCGACATCGGTGCTCCCTTCGTCGGCGTCCGCGGTACCCCACCACGGACGTCGGTCAAACCCCGGTCGGTACGGCGGCGACCCGCACCTGGTACGAAAAGTCCTCCGCCGGCTCCTCGTGGTACGACAATCGGCGGATCTGCCGGTCGTCGGCGTAGAGGGCGACGTCCACCAGGACGCCGAGGTGGGTGAGGCCGATGGACGACACCCGCTTCTTGTCCTGCAGGACCGCGCAGACGCCGCCGAGCAGGGTGCTGGCGTCGGCCGTACGGTGCCCGGGCGGGCAGCGCAGGACCAGGTCCACCTCGATCGGCCCGGGCAACGGCGTCCAGCCGGTGCGCTGGGCCGCGGTGAGAGCGGCCTGGAGCAGGGTGCGGACCCTCGTCGCCTGCCGATGCCCGGCGGCGAAGATGGACAACGCTTCGGTCTTGACCGGTGGCAGGCCGCTCACCTCGAACGTCAGGGCGAGAGCGCGGGTGTCCTGCACGACGGCACCTCCTCGTTGGGACGATCCTGCCGAACCGGGGCAGCGGCGGTGGGACGTTCCCGCGATTACCAACCGATCGGGCAGGCTGGGGGTCGGCCGGAGGCGTGTCGACGGCGGCGGCGAACGCGCTGACTGCGGCGCTAGGAAAACGCTAGCTGACGTCGCCCGCGCTCGGTAGTCGGTCGTTCACCCGGTTGGCCGCGGCGTGAAGGCGCAGAACTCGTTGCCCTCCGGGTCGGCCAGCACCCACCACCAGTGGGCCTTGTCGACCGGCTCCCGCAGCAGGGTCGCACCCGCGGCGAGCAGCGCGGTCGGCTCCGGGTCGACCAGGTCGACGTCCCAGTGCAGCCGGTTCTTGACCGTCTTCGGCTCGGGCACCCCGGCGAACACCCAGTAGTCCCAGGGGAACCCGGACGCGCCGACCACCCCCGCGTGGGTCCCCTCGTCCTCGACGGTGCCGCCGACCACCCCGGCCCACCAGGTCGCCTGCGCGACCGGGTCGATCGAGTCGACGACCAGCTCGAACGGGCCCGGCCGGGCGCCGTCGCGGGCCGGGAACGCACAGAACGGGTTGCCCTCCGGGTCTTCCAGCACCCACCAGGTCACCTCGCCGCTCGGCTCGCGGACCAGTCGGGCGCCGTCCGCGAGCAGCGCCGCCGGGTCCGCGTCGGCCAACCGCAGATCCAGGTGTACGCGGGTCTTGCCGACCCTCGGCTCGGGCACCCGGTTCACCCAGATCGACTCGGCGTTCGAGCGCGCCGAGCGCGGGTCCACCCGGGTGTCGCCGTCGCCGGCATCGGCCACGTCACCGTCGAGCATCCGGGCCCAGAAGGCGCCCAGGGCGAGCGGGTCGGCGGCGTCCAGACAGAGGTCCTTGAAGCGTGCGATCACCGTCCCAGCATGCCTGGTCCGGGCGGGCCTGTCCGCGCACGACCCACCTCGACCTCCAGCGCCGCCGTCCTTCCAGGGTCTGCGGTCTTCCGTGCCCGCCGTCTCCTGAGGCTGCGGTCCCAGCGCTTGATCGACTCGGCTTCCTGGAAGGCGGGGTTTCCCGGCGCGGTGACACCGCGGTCTCCGGGAAGCGGAGTCGATCAAGCGCCGGGCGGGGTTTCCCGGCGCCGTGACACCGCGATTTCCAGGAAGCCGAGTCGATCGCGCGCGCGGGCATCTCAGGGCACGGCGAAGACGCCACGTCGTCGCGCCGGCTCCTCGCCGTGACAGCCAGGTTTCGCGACTCCGCAGGTGGGGCAGAGTAGCCGCACGGAGCATCCGGGTCGGGGTGTTTCCGCAGCCCCCTGGCCCGGAATCGTCTCGCCGTGCGCCGGGGCACGGATGGCCCCTCCCCGGTTTTCGCCGAAGAGAGGGGGAGGGCGATGACGGACCCCGAAACGGCTCGACACCGACGCCGGCCGATTGTTCGGCTTGGGGCGGCGGCTGCCACGCTGGCGCTGGTCGCACCACTGGCCGCGTGCGGCGCCGACGACGCTGGTGGCCCACCGACGATCAACCTGTACTACTCGCCGGAGCAGAACCTGCAGAAGGTGGTCGACGACTGCAACGCGCAGGCCCAGGGGCGCTACGAGATCGCCTACCGGGTGCTGCCTCGGCAGGCCGACGACCAGCGGGTGCAGATGGTGCGCCGGCTGGCCGCCGAGGACAGCGGCATGGACCTGCTCGGCCTGGACGTTACCTGGACCCAGGAGTTCGCCAGCGCCGGCTGGATCCGTGAGTGGACCGGCCAGGACAAGGCCGAGGTCGAGCAGGGCACCCTCGCGGGGCCGCTGGACACCGCCCGCTACGAGGACAAGCTGTACGCGGCACCGAAGAACACCAACGTGCAGTTGCTCTGGTACCGCAAGGACCTCGTGCCGCAGCCGCCCACCACCTGGGACCAGATGATCAGCGCGGCGCAGCAGCTCAAGGACCAGGGCAAGCCATACCGGGTGCTCACCATGGGCGCCCAGTACGAGGGTCTGGTCGTCCTCTACAACACCCTGGCCAAGAGCGCCGGCGGAAAGATCCTCAGCGACGACGGTAAGCAGGCCGTGATGGACGACGGCACCGTGCGGGCGTTGGAGCAGTTGAAGGAGTTCGCCACGTCGGGCGTGACCTCGCCGTCGTTCAGCAACGCCACCGAGGACCCGGTCCGGTTGGAGTTCCAGTCCGGCTCGGGTGCGTTCCAGGTGAACTGGCCGTTCGTCTACCCGGCCATGCAGGAGGCCAACCCGGAGCTGGCCAAGCAGGTCGGCTGGGCGCGGATCCCCGGCATCGACGAGGGCACCCCCAGCAAGGTCACCATCGGTGGGTTCAACCTGGCGGTCAGCTCCTACTCCAAGCACCCGGAGATGTCCTTCGAGGCGGCCCGGTGCATCCGCAGCGCCGAGCACCAGAAGTTCTCCGCCATCAACGACGGTGTGCCCCCCACGATCGAAGCCGTCTACGACGAGCCGGAGATGACCGAGGCGTACCCGATGAAGGACACCATCCTGGAGGAGCTGAAGGACCCGGCCACCCGGCCGTTGACGCCCGCCTACCAGAGCATCTCCACCGTCATGTCGGCGATTCTGTCGCCGCCGTCGGCGATCAACGGGCAAAAGACCGCCGACGAGCTGCGCGACGCCATCGCCGACGCCCTCCAGTCGAAGGGGGTGCTGCCGTGAGCGCGTGGAGTGAGCCGTTCCTGCGAGCCCCGCAGTCGCGAAGGAAGGTGGCCCCGTGAGCATCAACGCCACACCGACCGGCGCCGATGTCGCCGCCGAGGAGACCGACCGGTCCGCCGGCCGGCCCGCCACCGTCCCGAAGCAACGCGGCGGCCGTGGCAAGGGGCCGTTGAGTGAGAACAAGAAGGCCGAACGCCGGTTGGGTCTGCTCCTCTGCGCACCCGCCGCGCTGGTCATGGTCCTGGTGACCGCGTACCCGATCATCTATTCGGTCTGGCTGTCGTTGCAGCGTTTCGACCTGCGCTTCCCCGACCAGCGCGAGTTCATCGGGCTGGAGAACTACGTCACAGTGCTCACCAACGAGTTCTGGTGGACCGCGTTCGGGGTGACCGCGCTGATCACGGTGGTCACCGTGGCCGTCGAGCTGGTGCTCGGCATGGGCCTGGCGATCATCATGCACCGCACCCTGATCGGGCGCGGCCTGGTCCGGACCTCGGCGCTCATCCCCTACGGGATCGTCACCGTGGTCGCCGCGTTCTCCTGGCGGTACGCCTGGACGCCCGAGACCGGGTACCTGGCCAACCTGTTCAGCGACGGCGCGCCGCTCACCGAGCGGGCCAGCTCCTTGGCGATCATCATGCTGGCGGAGATCTGGAAGACCACCCCGTTCATGGCGCTGCTGCTGATGGCCGGCCTGGCGCTGGTGCCGGAGGACCTGCTCAAGGCCGCCTCGACCGACGGCGCGACCGCCTGGCAGAAGTTCACCAAGGTCATGTTGCCGGTGATGAAGCCGGCGATCCTGGTCGCGTTGCTGTTCCGCACCCTGGACGCGTTCCGGGTCTTCGACAACATCTTCGTGCTGACCGCCGGCGGCAACGAGACGTCCTCGGTGTCGATGCTCGCCTACAACAACCTGATCCGGGGTCTCAACCTCGGCATCGGCTCGACGATGTCGGTGCTGATCTTCATCACCGTGGCGATCATCGCCTTCGTCTTCGTGAAGCTGTTCGGCACCGCTGCCCCGGGCAGCGACGACGGGGAGAGGCGCTGACATGGCCACCGGTACCGAAACCACCACCCGGGCGAAGCTGCGCTGGGGGCTGCTGGACGTCCTGGTGGTCGTCTTCGCGCTCGTCCCGGTGCTGTGGATCGCGTCGCTGTCGTTCAAGACGCCGGCCACCCTCACCGACGGGAAGTTCATCCCCCGGGAGTGGACGCTGGACAACTACAAGACCATCTTCGACACCGACCAGTTCGTCCGGGCCCTGGTCAACTCCATCGGCATCGCGCTGATCGCCACGCTGATCGCTGTGGTGCTCGGGGCGATGGCCGCGTACGCCATCAGCCGGCTGGACTTCCCGGGCAAGAAGCTGCTGGTCGGCGTCTCCCTGCTGATCGCGATGTTCCCGCAGGTGTCGCTGGTGTCGCCGCTGTTCGAGATCGAGCGGCAACTCGGCCTCTTCGACACCTGGCCCGGGCTGATCCTGCCGTACATCACTTTCGCGTTGCCGCTGGCGATCTACACGCTGTCGGCGTTCTTCAAGCAGATCCCGTGGGACCTGGAGAAGGCCGCGAAGATGGACGGCGCCACGCAGGGGCAGGCGTTCCGGCGGGTGATCGCCCCGCTGGCCGCGCCCGGGCTGTTCACCACGGCGATTCTGGTCTTCATCTTCTGCTGGAACGACTTCCTGTTCGCCATCACGCTGACCTCCACCGAACGCGCCCGTACGGTGCCGGTCGCCCTGTCGTTCTTCACCGGCGAGTCGCAGTTCGAGGACCCCACCGGGGCGATCTGCGCCGCCGCCGTGGTGATCACCGTTCCGATCATCCTGTTCGTTCTCTTCTTCCAGCGCCGCATCGTGTCCGGTCTGACCTCCGGCGCAGTCAAGGGATAGGTGAGTAGTCATGGCTGACATCGTGCTGGACAAGGTGAGCAAGAGTTTCCCGGACGGGACCGTCGCCGTGCAGGACGTCGACCTGGAGATCGCCGACGGCGAGTTCGTGATCCTGGTCGGCCCCTCGGGCTGCGGAAAGTCCACCACCCTGAACATGATCGCCGGGTTGGAGGACATCAGCTCCGGTGAGCTGCGCATCGCCGGGCAGCGGGTCAACGACAAGGCACCCCGGGACCGGGACATCGCCATGGTGTTCCAGTCGTACGCGCTGTACCCGAACATGACAGTGCGGGAGAACATGGCGTTCCCGTTGCGGCTGGCGAAGATGGACAAGGAGACCATCAACCGGAAGGTCGACGAGGCGGCGAAGGTGCTGGAGCTGACCTCCCTGCTGGACCGCAAGCCGGCCAACCTCTCCGGCGGTCAGCGCCAGCGGGTCGCGATGGGTCGCGCGATCGTTCGGCAGCCCAAGGCCTTCCTGATGGATGAGCCGCTGTCCAACCTCGACGCCAAGCTGCGGGTGCAGATGCGCACTGTGGTGTCCCGGTTGCAGAAGCAGCTCGGCACCACCACCGTCTATGTCACCCACGACCAGACCGAGGCGATGACCCTCGGCGACCGCGTGGTGATCATGCGCGGTGGCGCGGTGCAGCAGGTCGGGCCACCGCAGGAGCTGTACGACCACCCGCGCAACCTGTTCGTCGCCGGGTTCATCGGCTCGCCGTCGATGAACTTCCTGCACGCCGCCGTGCAGGACGGCAGCCTGCACACCGCCCTGGGTGATGTGCCGCTCGGCGACCGGGTCCGTCGGGAACTGGAGTCGGCCGACGCACCCCGCGAGCTGATCCTCGGCATCCGCCCCGAGCACTTCGAGGACGCCGAACTGGTCGACGACGACACACGCCGCCGGGGCATGGAGTTCGAGGCGCCGGTGGACATCGTCGAGTCGATGGGCTCGGACAAGTACGTCTACTTCACCGTGGAGGGCGAGAAGGCCAGCGCCGCCGAGTTGGAGGAGTTGGCCGCCGACGCCGGTGCCGCCGACTTCGCCGGAGGTGGCGGCAACCTGGTGACCCGGCTGTCCGCGGAGTCGGCGGTCGCCGAGGGGCAGTCGCGACGGGTCTGGTTCAACCTGGAGAAGATTCACCTGTTCGATCCGGCCACCGGGCGCAACCTGACCCTGCGCGACGGTCGGGCGGCGGGGGCGCTCGACGACTGACGGCGCCCAGCGTGGTGGGGCCGGCGGGTTCGCCCGCCGGCCCTCGCCGTGTCCTGCGCCGCGCGTCCGGTCGTGGCAAGGTGGTCGGAGGTCGAGTCGTGAGGCGGGGGGCGGGATGAACCGACGACTGGCCGCGCTGGCGAACGCGCACGGCGTGTCCACCTGGTACGAGGACTGGCGGCACCGCCGTGTCGAGGTCGCACCGGAGACCGTGGTGGGCGTGCTCGGGCTGCTCGGTGTGGACGCCACGAGCCCGGCCGCCATCGCCGACGCGCTCACCGCCGCCCGTGCGGTCGACCGAGGCGCACTGCCGGAGACGGTGGTGCTCGCCCACGGCACCACCCGGGCACTGCCCGGCCCGGGTGTCGTCACCCTGGAGGACGGCGGCCGCCGCGCGGTCGACAGCGAGCTGCCGGGGGACCTGCCGTTGGGTTGGCACCGGTTGGCCTGCGCCGGCCGCGAGGCGACGCTGGTGGTGGTGCCCCGTCGGCTGCCGGTGCCGCCACACACCTGGGGTTGGATGCTCCAGCTCTACGCGCTCACCTCGGAACGCTCGTGGGGCATGGGCGACCTCGGCGATCTCGCCGAGTTCACCGGTTGGGCCGGTGACACGGGCGCGGGGCTGGTGCTGCTCAACCCCCTGCACGCGGTTGGGCCGGCGCACCCGGTCGCCGCCTCGCCCTATTCGCCCGCCAGTCGACGCTTCGTCAACCCGCTGTACCTGCGGGTCAGCGACACGGCCGCGTACCGTGCGGCGGACCCGGCCACCCGGGCGGTGGTCGACGCCCTGCGCCCCGACCGTGGGGATCTGATCGACTACGACCAGGTGTGGGCCGCCAAGCGGCACGCCCTGGAGCTGCTGCACCCGTACGCCCAGCCGGTCGACCTTGCCGCGGACCCTGCGCTGGCCAGCTTCGCCACCTGGTGCGCGCTCGCCGAGCGGCACGGCAACGACTGGCGTGCCTGGCCGGAGGACCTGCACCACCCGGACGCCCCGGCGGTCGCCGAGCAGCGTCGGCAGCTCGCCGACCGGGTGGCCTTCCACGCCTGGTTGCAGCACCTGTGTGACGAGCAACTGGACGCCGTGACGGCGGCGGCCCGGGCGGCCGGAATGCCGGTCGGCGTGGTGCACGACCTGGCCGTCGGCATCGACCCCGGAGGCGCGGACGGCTGGCAGCTCGCCGACGTGCTGGCCCAGGGTGTGCGGGTCGGCGCGCCGCCGGACGACTTCAACCAGCTCGGCCAGGACTGGGGGCTCGCCGCCTGGCGTCCCGACCGGCTCGCCGCCACCGGGTACACGGCCTACCGGGACATGCTGCGCCGGACCCTGCGACACGCGGGTGGTCTGCGGGTCGACCACGTCGCCGGCCTGTGGCGGCTGTGGTGGGTGCCGCCGGGCGCCGGCGCGGCCGAGGGCACCTACGTGCGCTACGACGCCGAGGCGATGCTCGGCATCCTCGCGCTGGAGGCGCACCGGGCCGGCGCGGTGGTGGTCGGGGAGGATCTCGGCACCGTCCAACCTGCGGTGACCCGTGGGCTGCGCGGGCGCAACATGCTCGGCTCGACAGTGCTGTGGTTCGCTCGCGACGACGACGGCGGGTTCGTCCCGCCGGCCCGTTGGCCGCGCAACGCCCTCGCCACGATCTCCACACACGACCTGCCCACCGCGCCGGGTTTCCTGACCGGCGAGCACGTCCGGGTGCGCGACGAGTTGAAGCTGCTCGGCACCGACGTGGCGGTGGAGCAGGCCCGGGCCGCCACCGACCGGGAGCGGCTGCTGGACATGCTGCGTGCCGAGAGCCTGCTGCCCGACCCGGCGCCGACCGCCGAGCCAGCGTCGCCCGGTGCGGCTCCGACACCCGACGACGGCGAGGTGGTGGTGGCGATGCACGCCGCGCTCGCGGCCAGCCCGACCCGGTTGCTCGGCGTCTCCCTCTACGACGTGCTGGGCGAGGTGCGCCAACCCAACATGCCGGGCACTGTGGACGAGTATCCGAACTGGCGGCTGCCACTGCCGAAAACCGTGGCGGAGATCCGCTCGGATCCTCGGGTGACCCGGATCGTCGATCTGCTCAGCACCGCCCGCCCACGACGGGCCAACAGGTCCCCGACCGAGGATTGACGCGGCGCGGTCAGGTCAGCCAGTCGAAGCGGGGAGGCAGCCCGAGGAAGTCCGCGTACCGTCCGAGCGCCTGCTCCACCCGAGCCCGCGCCGCGGCGTCGAGCGTCGTCAGCGGCTGGACCGTCACGGTGACCGCTGCGCGGCCGACCTTGCGCTTCCACACGCCCACCACCCGCCCGGAGCGGACCACTGTGGCCTGGAAGATGCCGTTGTTGCCGGGCACCACGGCCGCCTGGTGCGCGGGGTCGAGCATCAACGAGCGGTCCCGGTAGCCGAGCAGGTATTCGTCGAAGCCCGGCAGCACGATCATGTCGTCCGGCGGGGGAGGCGCGGTGTCGGCCAGCGCCGCGTCGACGTGCATCGGCTCGCCGTCGACCCGTACCGTGCTCAGCAGGTCATCGGCGGCGGCCAGGCCGCGCCGCGCGTCGGTCAGGGTGAGGCCGGTCCAGCCGGCGAACTCGCGGGCGGTGACCGGCCCGTGCCCGCGGACGTAGCGGTGGGCGAGCAGGGCCAGCGCCTCGTCCCGTTCCAGGTGGCGTGACTCGGGCGCCCACTCGTCCAGCAGCGCGAAGGTCTGTTCGGTGCCCAGACTCGGTGCCACGCAGGTCACCCCGCGGACACTCGCATACCACAGCAGGTGGTATCCGCGCTGGCCGTCGGTCCCGATGCCGGCGGCGCGCAGGGCGGCGAGGCACTGCGCGCGGGTGAGCCGGCCGCCACCGGCCAGGGCGCTGCCGAGGACATCCACCGCCCGGTCCGCGTCGGTCTCGGTGAGCCCGAGCTGCGCGCGCCGGGTCGCCGCGCCAGCCAGCGAGCGTACGCCGGTCAGCTCCAGCATCCAGCGGGCGTCGGCGGGAGGGACGAGGTGAACGGTGCCCCGCATCGGCCAGGTGCGCAGTGCCTCGCGTCGCTCCAGCGCTGCCTGCACGTCGACGACGCTCTGCCCGGGCAGCCGCGCGCCCAACGACCACAGGCCGCTCGCCAGGTCCTGCGCCTGCATCGCGCCGAACCACTGGACCACCCCGGCGACGTCGCCGGGCCGGATGCTCGGGTGCGGGCGCAGCAGCAGACTCGTCATCCGCAGATCGAGCGCCTCGGACGCCGTCAGCTCCCTCGTCATCGGACTTCCTTCCCCGCAGGTGGTTGCGCCAGGTTAGGGCACCCGACCGACAGTGGGCCTGCGGCGATGGCCCGGCTGGGCTGGCATAAAGGCCCAGGCAGTGGGAAGGCGGTCACCCGGAAGTGCGCGCGCCGCGCGTACGGAAGGGAGTCCCATGACTGCCGCAAGTGAACCGGCCGGGTCGCGGACCCACCGGGCGTCCACCACCGCCGCCAAGACCAGCGCGGCCGCCACCTTCGCGCTGGTCTTCGGGGTGGCCGGCCTGCTCAGCGTGCTGACCGCCATCCTCGCCTGGATCGGGCTGGTGCTCGGCATCATCGGCATCATCCTCGGCATCGTCGGGCTGAAGATGGCCCGCCGGCCAGGGGTGACCGGCCGGGGCGTGGCCATCGGCGGCCTGGTGTTGAGCATCCTGGCCGTGCTGATCGGCCTGGGCCTCGCCGCGGGCATCACCACCTTCGTCAACAACGACACCGCGGTGGACCGCCTCCAACAGCAGGTCGACGACCTACGCGACAAGCTCGACTGACCCACCCGCTCCGGCGGGCACGCACCGGTGAGCATGATGACTGTGAGGCATTTTTATGACTCAGAGGTATCGCGCTCACCGGTGCGGGCCGGGCAGCCGGTCCCAGTAGGGTGGGCGTCGTGCTCCGCCAGGTCACCGCGATCCGCTACGTCACCCCGCTGCGCGAGGGTGGGTCGCTGCCTGGCGTCGTGGAGGCCGACGACCTGGGCACGTACGTGGCGAAGTTCCGAGGCGCCGGCCAGGGGCCCAAGGCGCTGATCGCCGAGGTGATCTGCGGTGAGCTGGCCCGCCGCCTGGAGCTGCGGGTGCCCCCGCTGGTGGTGCTCGACATCGACCCGGTCATCGGGCGGGCCGAGCCCGACCAGGAGGTGCAGGAGCTGCTGCGCAACAGCGGCGGTGCCAACCTGGGGATGGACTTCCTGCCCGGGGCGCTCGGCTTCGACCCGATGGCGCATCCCGTCGACGCGGCGCTGGCCTCCCGGGTGCTCTGGTTCGACGCGTACGTGGAGAACGTCGACCGGAGTTGGCGTAACCCGAACCTGCTGGTCTGGCACCGCGAGCTGTGGTTGATCGACCACGGGGCCTCGCTGTACTTCCACCACAACTGGCCCCGGGCCCAGGCGGCAGTGCACCGGGCCTACCGAGCTGAGGACCACGTGCTCGCCCCGTACGCGTCACTGTTGGCCGAGGCCGACGCCGAGCTGGCCCCCCGGGTCACCCCGGAGCTGCTCACCGAAGTGCTCGCCCTGGTGCCGGCGGACTGGCTGACCGCTGCCGATTTCGAGACGGCCGACGCCGCGCGGGCCGCGTACCTGGAGCACCTGTCCCGCCGGGTCGCCCGCAGGGCCGACTGGCTGCCGCAGGGGAGCGCGGCATGAGGCATCCCTTCGAGTACGCGCTGATCCGGCTGGTGCCCCGCATCGAGCGCGGCGAGCAGATCAACGTCGGGGTGTTGCTCTACTGCCAGCAACGTGACTTCCTGGCGGCGCGCACGCACCTCGACGCCGACCGGGTCCGCGCACTGGCACCCGACGTGGACCTGCCGGCGGTGGCCGCGGTGCTCGACTCCCTGAACCGGACGTGCGCCGGCGACGGGCCGGCGACCCGGATGCGACTCGGCGAGCGGTTCCACTGGCTGGCGGCTCCGCGCAGCACGATGATCCAGACCGGGCCGGTGCACACCGGGCTCACCGCTGACCCGGCGGCCGAGCTGGACCGGCTGATGGCGGCCCTGGTCCACTGAGCGCGTCCGCCATCCGGTGTGAGCACGCTGGACGGCCCCTGATCGCGCTACGCCAGCGTCGTTGGTGGCGGAGCGCGATCCCCCGTTCAGGTGCCCGGTGCGGGGCGGCGGCTGGTTCCCGCCGGCACCGATGGCATCAGGATCGTCGTCGATGTGGGGCGCAGGGCGAAAACCACCGGGAAGTTGCGGAAAAATTGAGCCCTGTCGACCGGTGGGTGGGATCGTCCGGGCGCCGCCGTTAGAGATCGCGCGCGACGGGTAGTCGCGAGAGCTGACCCGAGACGAGATAGGGGAACATCTGATGGCTGCCCAGACCAAGGTAGCGGTGATCTACTACAGCGCCACCGGCATCACGTACCAGATGGCTCAGGCGGCCTGCGAGGCCGCCGGGGAGGCTGGCGCCGAGGTGCGCCTGCGCAAGGTGCGTGAGTTGGCGCCGGACGAGGCGATCCGCTCCAACTCCGGCTGGCAGGCGCACCGTCTGGAGACCCAGGACGTGCCCGAGGCAATGGTCGACGACCTGTCCTGGGCCGACGTGGTGATCATGGGCGCGCCCACCCGGTACGGCATGGTCGCGGCCCAGCTCAAGCAGTTCATCGACACCACTGGCCCGCTGTGGGCGCAGGGCGCGCTGGCCAACAAGGTCTACTCCGCCTTCACCTCCACGGCGACCTCGCACGGCGGGCAGGAGACCACGCTGACCTCGCTCTTCAACGTCTTCTACCACTGGGGCGGTGTAGTGGTCACCCCCGGCTACACCGACACCAGCCAGTTCATCGCCGGCAACCCGTACGGCGCTTCGCACACGAGCAACAACGGGGAGATCGCCCCGGACGCCGTGGCACTCGGCGCCTGTGCGCTCACCGCGCGGCGTGCGGTGCTGCTGGGCACCGCGCTGAAGGCGGGCATGGCCGGCTGACGGCGGAAACGACCGGTGGCGCGGGCGGGGGCTCTCGGCCCGTCCGTGCCACCGGTCGTTCCAGCCCTACCCTCCGGCGGAGCGACTATGCGCGCCCGCCGGTGGTGGACAGCTCGTCGGCGCGCGGTGCCGGCAGCAGATCGGTCAGCAACTCGGTCAGCACGGCGAGCCCGTCCGGGCTGAGCACCGACTCGGGGTGAAACTGCACCCCGGCGAAGCCACGTCCCCGGAGGGCGTGCACGGCCCCGTCACCCGGATCCCGGGCCAACTCCACCGGCCCGTACGCCGTGTCCAGCCGGTCCGCCTCCGCCCGGGCGGTGAACGTCGAGTAGAACCCCACCCGCCGGGTTGTGCCGAACAGCGGCACCTCCCGCTGCAACCCCTGGTAGGGCGCGTCCCTGCGGTGCAGCGGCAGCCCCAACTGACCGGCCAGCACCTGGTGGCCGAGGCAGACGGCGAGGGTGGGTCGGCCGGTCGCCAGCAGCCCGCCCAGCAGCGCCCGCAGCGCCACCATCTTCGGCTCGTCGGTGCTGCCCGGGTCACCCGGCCCGGGACCGGCCACCACCAGGTCGTACCCGTCGACCGAGCCGCTCGCGTGCCACGGTCGGGTGGTCACCGAGAGACCCAACGCGCCCAGCTGGTGGGCCAGCATGCCGGTGAAGGTGTCCTCGGCGTCCACGATCAACGCCTGACGGCCCACCAGCCCGGGCAGCCCGGGTGCGTCCGGTGCCCGCTGGTCCAACCAGAACCGCGCCAGCGGTGCGTTGCGCATGGCCAGCGCGTCGCGTACCGCGGGGTCGTCGGCCAGCCGCGCGACCGGCTCGCTCCCACGGTCGGGCGCCGCCGGCCCGAGGCCGAGGGCGGCCAGCACACCGGCGGCCTTGGCGTGCGTCTCGGCCACCTCGCCGGCTGCCGTCGAGTGCCGGACCAGGGTGGCACCCACCGGGACCCGCAGCCGGCCGGTGGGGGAGATCTCCGCGGTGCGGATCAGGATCGGGGCGTCGAGCGTCTGTCGGCCGGCCTCGTCGTGGCCGAGCAGGGCCAGCACGCCGGAGTAGTAACCGCGGCCCCGGCGCTCGTGTCGGGCGATCACCCGGCAGGCGTTCTCCATCGGGCTGCCCGTCACGGTGGGGGCGAACATCGTCTCGCGCAGCACCTCCCGCACGTCCCGGGTGCCCCGCCCGGCGAGCAGGTACTCGGTGTGTGCCAGGTGCGACATCTCCTTCAGGTACGGGCCGATCACCTGGCCGCCGTGCTCGGCGACGGTGGCCATCATCTTCAGCTCCTCGTCGAGCACCATGTACAGCTCCTCGACCTCCTTCGGGTCGTCGAGGAACCGCAGCAGCGCCTTCCGGTCCGGGGTGTCACCCGCGCGCCGGAAGGTGCCGCTGATCGGGTTCATCATGACCAGGCCGTCGTCGACGCTGACGTGTCGTTCCGGGCTCGCGCCGACCATCGTCCGGGTGCCGGTGTGCACCACGAACGTCCAGTACGCGCCGCGCTCGGCGACCAGCAACCGGCGCAGCGCGGCCAGCGCCGCCATCAGCGGTGGGCCCTGCACGGTGGCGTGCATGGTGCGGTGGATGACGAAGTTGGCGCCCTCGCCGCGGCCGATCTCCTCGGCGAGCACCCGGTGCACGGTCCGTGCGTACTCCTCGTCGGTGATGTCGAAGGCCGCATCGATAGTGCGGACCTGCTCGTCGGGCAGGATGGCCAGGGCGTCGGCCAGGGCGATCCGTCGATGGTCGCGGACCTGGAGGCATTCCAGCGGGGCGCCGTCGTCGACGCAGGCGAAGCCGCGTTCGGAGATCTGCCGGAACGGCACCAGGGCCAGCGTCTGCGCACCGGGTGCGCCCGGCGTCAGCGGGATGTCCGCGAGCCGTTCGACAGTGTCGACCGGGCCGGTGAACAGCTCCAGCTCGTCCGCGCCCTCACGGCGTAGCAGGGCGAAGGGACCGGGGTCGACACCGCTGGCGATGGCGGCGATCAGGTCGGTCAGGTGGGTCAGGTGGGTCATCGAGGTCTCCGTCGGGCTGGGCGCCGCCGTTGAGGCGGCCATCCGGCCGGGAGATCCGGCGGCCGCCTGGAGGGCGGCCGCGTGGATGAAGCTACGCGCGGAGGGTGGCCGCCGGATCGGCGGGCCACCAACTGGTCAGATGCGCGAGCATGTGATCCACCCTACGCGCCCGTTGCCCTGTTCGCACCGGGTAACTTGACCGGCGATGAACATTCTCGCGCTCGATCTGGGTACCTCCTCCGTCCGGGGGTTGGTGCTGGACGGGGACACCCGCCCGCTGCCCGGTGCCCTGGCCCGGCGCAAGGTCGACCTCGCCATCGGCGACGACGGCACCGGCACGCTGTCCGGTCCCGACTATCTCGCCTCCCTGGTCGAGTGCCTGGACGAGTTGGCCGACGCGGGGCACCTGCACGACGTCGGCCTGGTGGCGGTCTCCGCGCAGTGGCACTCGGTGCTCCCGCTGGACCGCGCCGGTGCCCCGATGGGCCCGGTGGTCACCTGGCTGGACACCCGGCCCGCGCCCGTCGGCGGCACGGCGGGGCCGGCCGACCCGGACGGCTTCCACCAACGCACCGGCTGCTGGTGGCACCGCTCGTACTGGTCGATGCGGTTGCCCTGGTTGCGGGAGCAGTCCGGCAGCCCGATCGCCCGGTTCGTCGGTCTGCCCGAGTACGTGCTGGGTGAACTGCTCGACTCGGCGCCCATGTCGATCTCCCAAGCCTCCGGGACCGGCCTGCTGGACCTGCGCACCCTGCGCTGGGACGAGGAGGCGCTGACGCTGGCCGGGGCGCGACCGCAGGACCTGCCGCCCCTCGGGGAGCTGAACTGGCACGGCCGGCTGCGGGCCGACCTGGCCGGCCGTTGGCCGCAGCTGGCGCAGGCCCGGTGGTCACCGCCGGTCGGCGACGGCGGCGCGTCGAACGTCGGTTCGGGCTGCGTCGACCCGAGCCGGGCCGCCGTCACCGTGGGCACCTCCGCGGCCGTACGGCTGATGCAGCGGATCCCGGCCGGCGAGCCGATGCCCCGGCTCCCCGAACGGCTGTGGCGTTACCGGGTCGACCACGACCACGTGGTGACCGGCGCGGCGTACGCCTGCGGAGGCAACCTGTTCGCCTGGGCGGACCGGGAGCTGCGGTTGCCCCGGGGCGCGGAGCTGGACGCGGCGTTGGCGCTGGTGCCGACGGGCGGTGGCCGACCGGCCGACCCCCGCTTCGGTGGCGACCGGGCGCCCGGCCTGGCGCCGGCGGGCAGCGGCGAACTGCGTGGCCTCAGCTTCAGCACCACCTCGGTGGACATCCTGGCCGGGCTGATGCAGGGGCTGTGTGACCTGGTCACAGAGGATCTCGCCGTGCTGGAGTCCACCATCGACAAACCGGTCGGTGTGGTGCTGGGTGGGGGTGCCGTGGCGGCGTCGGTGTGGTGGCGGCAGGCCTTCGCCGCCGCGCTCGCACCGCGGCCGGTGTCGCACCAACGCAACCCGGAGATCGGCGCCACCGGCGCGGCACTGGTGGCACTTGGCCGGTTCGGTGACTCGATCGGCCTCGCCGACATCGGCCGGACGGACGAGCTGGTCCTGCCGACCACGGCAGGACGGTCCCACCCGCAGTATCCTTCCTGAACCTCCGCGTTGCCCGGGCCGTTGACAGCGCTCCCGAGCCTGGTTGGATGGACGGCGCTCCCCGGACCGCGGTGGACGCGGTAGGACGGAGGAGGCAGGGTGGCGGTAGGTCCCGAGCCGGCGAACGGCGCGGTGTCGAACCATCGCCGGCGACGCTTCGACGTCCGAGTGGTGCCGCACCGGCGGCGCTCGCCGTTCCGCCTGCGGGACTGGCGGATGAGCACCAAGCTCGCCACCGTGCTGGTGGTGCCCTCGATGGCGTTCCTGCTGCTCGCCGGTGTGCAGACCAGCGCGCTGGTGGGGCGGACGACGGTGTTGAACGACTTCTCCAGCCAGGTCGGCATCGGCCGGCAGATCACCGCCGCCGTGCACCAGCTCCAGCAGGAGCGCGACCGTTCGGCGGGTGAGTTGGGCGAGCTGCGCAGGGGCGGCGAGCGGGAGACCACGGCGACCGACCTGAAGCCGTTGCAGACCGCCACCGACCGGGCCGTCGCGGACCTGCGCCGGGCCGCCGAGCCGCTGGCCGACGCCGACGCGTCGTGGCGGGTGGCCTTCTCCGAGGCGCTGGAGGCGTACGACCAGGTGGTCGACATCCGTCCGGCCATCCCACCGGCGGTGCTCAGCAGCGAGACCATCCTGAGCAACTACCACCGGGCCATCGGCGCGCTGATCGACCTGCTCGCCGAGCCGACCCCTGGTCAGGACCAGCCGGCTTTGAACGACGCGGTGCTGCGCTACGTCCAACTGGCCCGGGTCAAGGAGCTCTCCTCCCGGGTGCGGGGCCAGCTCTACGCCGCCGCCCGCGCCGGCGGGTACGGCACCGAGGACCGGGTGCTCCTCACCGATCTGCGCGCCCAGCAGCTGACCGCGCTCGGCGCGTTCCGGGTGGCCGCGACGTCCGACCAGATCCGCCGGTACGACGAGACGTCGGTGGCCCCGATGTTCGTGGTCGCCACCCGGCTGGAGGAGCGCAGCCTGCCAGCCGGCGACAAGGCGCCGGAGGTGCTGCCGTCGGAGCAGTGGTGGGGGGCCAGCCAGCAGCGGCAGGAGCTGCTGCGCCAGTTTGAGGCGGGTGTGCTCGACGACGCCGTGCGGCAGGCCGACGACGCCAGCGACGGGCAGTTGCGGGCCACCCTGCTGGTCGTCGGCGGGATCGTCGCGGTCCTGCTGGTCGCTCTGCTGATCTCGTTGCTGGTCGGTCGTTCGGTCGCCCGGTCGATGCGGTTGCTGCGGAGCCAGGCGCTCCGGATCGCCCAGGTCGAGCTGCCGGAGGCGCTGGACCGTCTGAAGACCGTCCGAGGCGGGGTGCCGGACATCGATGTCGCGCCGGCGGTGGTCCGCTCGCTCGATGAGATCGGCGAGCTGGCCGAGGCGTTCGTGGCGGTGCACCGCAGTGCCGTCACTGTCGCCGTCGAGCAGGCGCTCATGCGACGCAACGTCAACGCGATGTTCGTCAACCTGGCCCGCCGGAGCCAGGTCCTGGTGGAGCGCCAACTGGAGCTGCTGGACGACCTGGAACGCGAGGAGAGCGACCCGGACCAGCTGGAGAACCTGTTCAAGCTCGATCACCTGGCCGCTCGTATGCGTCGTAACGACGAGAGCCTGCTGGTGCTCGCCGGCACGGACTCCACCCGTCGGTGGAACCGGCCGGTCGGTCTCGGTGCGGTGCTGCTGGCCGCTGCGGCGGAGATCGAGCAGTACCAGCGGGTCCGGATCGAGGCGGTGGCCGACGTGCACATGGTCGGGCACGCCGTCGGCGAGCTGGTGCACCTGCTGGCCGAGCTGTTGGAGAACGCCACCGCCTTCTCGCGCCCGGACACCAGCGTGGTGGTGACCGCCCGGGTCGACTCCGGGGGTGCGCTGATCGAGATCGCCGACCGTGGCCTGGGCATGAGCCCGACGGCGTTGGCCGAGGCGAACGCGGTGCTGGCCAGCCCTCCGGCCGCGGACGTCGCGGCGGTGGAGCGGATGGGTCTCTTCGTCGTCAGCCACCTGGCGTCCCGGCTGGGCGTACGGGTGCGGTTGGACGACCACCAGGGCGGCCTGGTCGCCCGGCTCGCGTTGCCCGCGGTGTTGCTGGCCCCGGCAGGCTCGGTGGAGTTGGATCCGCCGGCGCCGGCCCGAATGCTGGCGACGAGCGCCGCCCGGGGAGTTGCCCGGCAGCCCGGGGCTGTGCGGGAGGCCGTCGCCTCCGGGCCGCGCGTCGAGGCACGGGACCTGCCGGTGGCCGGTCGGCCACCGGGTGTCGCCGTGCCGCGCCAGGGCCGTCCGGTGCCGGTGCGCGCCGAGGACGTGTTGACCCCGGCCGGCGCTCGCGACAACGGCGGGGGCTGGTGGTCGCGGCAGGATCCGTCCGCGCCGGTCGTGCCCGCGCAGCCGGTGCCACCGGCGATCCCGGTCACCGCCGGTACGAATGAGCGAGGGCTGCCGATGCGGGTGCCGATGGCACAGTTGAGCGCGGTCACCCGCTCGGCACAACCGATGTCGGCACCGCCCCGCACCGATCCGGACCCGGAGGCGGTCGGCGGCATGCTCTCCCGGCTCTACAGCGGAGTGCGGCGCGCCGAGGCCGAGGACACCACCGAGATACCCGTGCCACCGTCCGGGGGGCACGACGAAGGGGGACGACGACAGTGACGACGTTGAGCCAGGAGGCGCGTGACCTGAGCTGGCTGGTGAGCGCGTTCGCGGAGCGGGTGCCGGGCGTGGCGCACGCGGTGGTGGTCTCCTCCGACGGACTGCTCGTGGCGATCTCCGACCACCTGCCACGCGACAACGCGGACAAGCTGGCCGCGGTGACCTCCGGGCTGATGAGCATCACCGCGGGCGCTGCCCAGATGTTCGACGGCGACATCGTCAAGCAGACGGTGGTCGAGATGGGCCGCGGCTACTTCCTGGTGATGCAGGTACGCGACGGTTCGATCCTGGCCACGCTGGCCGCCGGTGACGCGGACATCGGTGTGGTGGGTTACGAGATGGCCCGGCTGGCCAAGCAGGCGGGGGAGATGCTCACCCCGGCGCTGCGGGCGGAGTTGCAGCAGGCGCTGCCCCGCTGACCGACCCCGGCGCTGGGTCCCGGACGGTCACCGGCTCACCGGAGCCGAGCCGTCCAGGCCCGGCTGTCCGGGAGGCGGCCGCTCAGAAACCGCCGTCAGCGATCACGGAGCGGTACCAGGTGGCGCTGCTCTTGAGTACCCGCCGCTGGGTCGGGTAGTCCACGTAGACCAGTCCCCACCGCTGGTCGTACCCCTCGTTCCACTCGAAGTTGTCCAGCAGTGACCAGACGTGGAAGCTCTCCAGCGGCACGCCGGCGGCGATGGCCCGGTGTGCGGCGGCGAGGTGGTCCCGGAGGAAGTTGATCCGACCGGCGTCGTGGACGGTGCCGTCCACGGCCAGCGTGTCCGGTGTGGGCAGCCCGTTCTCGGTCACGGTGAGCGGGATCGGGCCGTAGTCGCGGGTGACCCGGGTCAGGATGTCGTACATGCCGTCGGGGTAGATCTGCTGCCACTCGGCTTCGGAGGTCGCCCAGCGGTGCTCGGTGCCGCCGTCGGCGGTGACGTAGATGGGCGTGTAGTACTGCACGGCCAGCAGGTCGATCGGTGCGGAGATGATTGCCAGGTCGCCGTCGCGGATGCCCTGGACCATCCGGCTCTGCGGGCCCAGGTCGGCCAGCACGTCCTCCGGGTAGCTGCCCTTGAACAGGGAGTCGAGGTAGAGGCGGTTCTCGTAGCCGTCGTAGAGGCGGGAGGCGGCTGCGGCCTGCGGCGAGTCGTCAGCGGGGTAGCAGGGGTGCAGGTTGAGCGCGGGGCCGATCCGGCTGGCGCTGCCGGTGGCGCGCAGCGCGCTGACCGCGAGCCCGTGCGCGAGCTGCAGGTGGTGGGCGACCAGGTAGGCCGCGTCCGGGTCCTGCCGGCCGGGGGCGTGGTGGCCGACGAGGTAGCCGTTCTGCACCACGGTCTTGGGCTCGTTGATGGTGAGCCAGGCCGGCACCCGGTCGCCGAGGGCCTCGAAGACCGCGTCGGCGTAGTCGGCGAAGCGGAGGGCGGTCTCGCGCGACTCCCACCCGTCGGCGTCCTGCAGAGCCTGCGGGAGGTCCCAGTGGAACAGGGTGGCCATCGGGGTGATGCCGCGATCGAGGAGGCCGTCGACGAGGCGGCGGTAGAAGTCGAGCCCGCGCTGGTTGGGTGCGCCGGTGCCGTCGGGCTGGATCCGTGGCCAGGAGATGGAGAAGCGGTAGCTGCGCAGCCCGAGGTCGCGCATGAGGTCGAGGTCCTCGGCGTACCGGTGGTAGTGGTCGGCGGCCACGTCGCCGGTGTCGCCGTTACGGGTGCGCCCTGGGACGCGGCTGAAGGTGTCCCAGACCGACTCGCCGCGCCCATCCTCCTTGGCAGCGCCCTCGATCTGGTACGCGGAGGTGGCCGCGCCCCAGCCGAAGTTGTCCGGGAAGCGCAGCGGGCCGGCGGGCCCAGTAGGTATCGACATGGATTCTCCTCATGGATACGGGGCCACCGCCGAAGGTTCGGGAGCGCTCCCATGATAGGGCAGGCGCGGCCGGCCGGTCATCCGGCCGTCGAGGCGGCCGGTGCTGGCGTGGTGGAGGCGGGTCTGGCCCCGAGCAGCGAACGAGGCCGTCCGGGCGGCGCAACGCGCCTGTCCCGTCGGCCTCTTTTCCTATCGTGTACGGGGGTTTAGTGTGGGGACGGGGGAGGGCAACCCCCGTCCCCACCGTAACTGCACACACACGGGCGAGATTTGGGTCCTGCCGTGCGTGTCGCGCGGGAGCCGGGCCACGCGAGTGGCTCTGGTTCCACCTCCCTCCATGTGGCGGGACGATGGCTGACGACGGCGTCCGGGCTGGCCCGTCGTCGGCCCTCGGTTCTGGTTCACCGGGCCCGTCAGAGACGGCCCCGGCGATCTTCTACTTGGAACCTTGTCGATGGAAGCGCTCCCATCGACCGATGTTGCGACTGTAACGCCCGTCACGCCTTTGTGAAAGACCCAAAACGAGATCGAAACAAGGAGCTGATCCGCCGCCGCGCGCGCTTGTTGTGGGAGCGCTTCCATGGCACACTGTCGATTCGACGCGACAGGAGCCACATCGCGTGAGTGCGGGTCCACCGAGGGCAGCCGGCAGCACCACCTCCGGTCACGGTCACCCGAGCGCAGCCGGCGGGACCCCCTCCCGTGCGGGCCGCACCGCCCTACCCCGGCCGGGCCCGGGGAAGACCACCTTCCCGGCGCCTCGAATCCCCCGCGGACCACCACCCTCGCGGGCAGGCGCCTCGCCGGGGACCATCCCGGCCTGGTCCGAGGAGACACCGCGCACATGAGACAACTGGCAATACGCCGGCGCGTGGCGCTCGCCGCCGCCGCGCTGCTCGCCATCGGCGGGGTGACCCTGCCTGCCGGCGCCGCACAGGCCGCACCCGCCTGCGACGTGGTCTACGCGACCAACGACTGGAACACCGGCTTCACCGCGAACGTCACCATCAAGAACCTGGGTGACCCGGTGAGCAACTGGACGCTCAAGTGGACCTTCCCGACCAGCGGTCAGCGGGTCACCCAGGGCTGGTCGGCCAAGTTCAGCCAGACCGGCAGCGAGGTCACCGCGACCAACGAGTCGTACAACGGCAACCTCGCCACCGGGGCCTCCACCACCATCGGCTTCAACGGCACCCACTCGGGCAGCAACCCGAAGCCCACCTCGTTCACCCTGAACGGGACCCCCTGCAACGGCACCCCGGCCAACCAGCCGCCGACGGTCTCGCTCGGCCTGCCGACCGGGCCGTTCACCGCTCCGGCCGACGTGCCGCTGACCGCCACCGCCAGCGACCCGGACGGGACGATCAGCAAGGTCGAGTTCTACCGCAACGGCCTGCTGATCAACACCGACACCTCCGCCCCGTACGCGTACACCCAGGAGGACCTGCCGGCCGGCAGCTACACCGTCCAGGCCAAGGCGTACGACAACGCCAACGGCATCGGGGTCGACGAGAAGGCGTTCACCGTCGGTGCCGCCACCGGCCCGACGCTGGTCGCCACGCCGTCCGCGGTGAGCGTCGCCGAGGGTGGCACCGCCACCTTCAACCTGAAGCTCAGCGCCGCGCCGACGGCCAACGTGCCGGTCACCCTCACCCGCACCGGCGACACCGATGTCACGGTCTCGCCGGCCACCGCCACGCTGACCCCGAGCAACTGGAGCACCGGAGTCACCGTCACGGTCGCCGCGGCGGAGGACGCCGACACCGCCGGCGGTGCCGCCACCATCACCGCCTCCGCCACCGGGCTCGCCTCGCTGGCGGTCACCGCCACCGAGATCGACAACGACACCCCCGGCGGCGACAACACCTACATCGCGAAGTTCCTCGACCAGTACGGCAAGATCAAGAACTCGGGCTACTTCAGCCCCGAGGGCGTGCCGTACCACTCGGTGGAGACGCTGATCGTCGAGGCGCCCGACCACGGGCACGAGACCACCTCGGAGGCGTTCAGCTTCTGGCTCTGGCTGGAGGCCTACTACGGCAAGGTCACCCAGAACTGGGCGCCGTTCAACAACGCCTGGACGGTGATGGAGAAGTACATCATCCCCACGCACGCCGACCAGCCGACGGCGGGCTCCGCGGGGACGCCGCAGTACGCCGCGGAGTACAACCTGCCCAGCCAGTACCCCTCGGCGCTGAACGCGAACGTCCCGGTCGGACAGGACCCGCTGCGCTCGGAGTTGCAGTCCACCTACGGCACCGGCGACATCTACGGCATGCACTGGCTGATGGACGTCGACAACACCTACGGCTTCGGCCGCTGCGGTGACGGCACCACCAAGCCGGCCTACATCAACACCTTCCAGCGCGGCACCCAGGAGTCGGTGTGGGAAACCGTCCCGCAGCCCTCCTGCGACACCTTCAAGCACGGCGGTCAGTACGGCTACCTCGACCTGTTCGTCAAGGACACCGGCGCCCCCGCCAAGCAGTGGAAGTACACCAACGCCCCGGACGCCGACGCCCGCGCCGTGCAGGCCGCGTACTGGGCGCTGACCTGGGCCAAGGAGCAGAACAAGCAGGCCGACGTAGCGGCCACCATCGCGAAGGCCGCCAAGATGGGTGACTACCTGCGGTACGCGATGTTCGACAAGTACTTCAAGAAGATCGGCAACTGCGTCGGGGCCAGCACCTGCCCCGCCGGCAGCGGCAAGGACTCGGCGCACTACCTGCTGTCCTGGTACTACGCCTGGGGCGGCGCGTACGACGCCAGCCAGAACTGGTCCTGGCGGATCGGCTCCAGCCACAACCACTTCGGCTACCAGAACCCGTTCGCGGCCTGGGCGCTGACCAACACCCCGGAGCTCAAGCCGCAGTCCGCGACCGCGGTCGCCGACTGGACCAAGAGTTTCGAACGGCAGCTGGAGTTCTACACCTGGTTGCAGTCCGCCGAGGGTGGCATCGCCGGTGGCGCCACCAACAGCTGGGACGGCAGCTACGCCCAGCCGCCGGCCGGCACCAGCACCTTCTACGGCATGTTCTACGACGTCGACCCGGTCTACAACGACCCGCCGTCGAACCAGTGGTTCGGTATGCAGGCCTGGTCGATGCAGCGCATCGCCGAGCTGTACCAGCAGACCGGCAACGCGAAGGCCAAGGCGCTGCTGGACAAGTGGGTGCCCTGGGCGATCGCCAACACCACCCTCGGGACCAACTGGTCGATCCCGTCGGACATGGCGTGGACCGGTCAGCCGACCACCTGGAACCCGTCCAACCCGCAGCCCAACACCGGCCTGCACGTCGAGGTCATCAGCAAGGGTCAGGACGTCGGTGTCACCGCCGCCTACGCCCGGATCCTGATCGCGTACGCGGCCAAGTCCGGCAACGTCGCGGCGAAGGACACCGCCAAGGGGCTGCTCGACGCACTGTCGGCCGCCAGCGACGCCAAGGGTGTCTCCACCACCGAGAAGCGTGGCGACTACCGGCGCTTCGACGACGTCTACGACGCGTCCACCGGGCAGGGCCTCTACGTCCCGCCGGGCTGGACCGGGAAGATGCCGAACGGCGACACCATCGCCGCCGGCAAGAGCTTCCTCGACATCCGGTCCTTCTACAAGAACGACCCGGACTGGCCCAAGGTGCAGGCGTACCTGGACGGTGGCCCGGAGCCGAGCTTCAACTACCACCGGTTCTGGGCACAGGCTGACGTCGCCATGGCGTACGCCGACTACGGCAGCCTGTTCCCGAACGGCTGAGGCGACCCGGGGTGGGTGGCGTGGACCGCCCACCCCGGGATCCGCCCGGGTCCGGGGAACGCCGGACCCGGGCCGGCGGACGGCCTGACACCCACGGTCAGGCCGGGGTGGGCCAGCCATCTGGCCGACGCAGCGGATCGGCTGGCCCACCCCACCGCCCGGACTGGAGCCAGCCGCGAAAAAGCCCAGAAATTCGGGCCGTCACGGGATCACGCCGAAGCACACGACGGAGTAACGTACGTCACCGGAGAGGCCGCTCCCCCCGTGGCGGCCTCTCCACTTTTTTGCCCCGCCACCGCCCACTCCAGACCGTCGCCAACCGATCCCCTTCGGGTCAGCGGGGCGGTGCGACCGGGTCCACAGTGACCGGATGACGCAGACCCGGGTGCCCGGCCGGCAACGACCGCCGCAGCACCACCCAGCTCAACGCCAGCGCCGCGGCGACCAGCGGCCAGGTCAGGGCCACCCGGGCCACCACCAGCGCGAGCACCTGCCCGCCCAGGTAGAGCGGCACGAACACCGCGACCCGCAACACGTAGGTCGCCGTCCACACCCAACTGGCCCGGCCGTACCCGCGCAGCAGCGCCGGGTCCCGCCGCCACCGGGCGCGCTGGCCCAGCACCGCCCCGACCAGCACACCGAGCAGCGGCCAGCGCACCACGATGCTGACCGCCCACGCCAACGCGCTGGCGGCGTTGGAGAGCACCTGGAGAAGGAAGAAGTTCTCGGCCCGGCCGGTGCGCACCGCGATCAACGCCGCGACACAGACCGCCAGCAACCCGATCAGCACGGAGCGCGGGCGGTCACCGCGACGCAGCCGTACGCCGGCCACCACCGCGCCCACGGCGAGCGCCGCGCCGACCCCACCCCACAGCGACTCGCCACCCAGCAGCCAGCCCACCGCGAACGCCAGCGGCGGGAGCGTGGCGTCGATGGCGCCGCGTCGCCCGCCCAGCAGATCCGTCAGCGACTCCGGCCGGGCCGGCCCAGGGTCGGCACCCGTCCGCTGGTCAGGGCCGGGTACGGCCCGGCCGCTGTCGCCCTCCGGTGCACCGCCCACCACCGCCTCCTCGTCTCAGGCACAACCTAACCGGCGGCGGTCGGCGGGCCACCGGTCGGTCGGCCACGACCGGCCGCTACGGTGTGCGGATGCGCGCGACGGCACGGGGTTGGACCGCGGTCTGGTTGGTCGTACTGGCCCTCGTCCAGGCGGCCGCCTTCCTCGCCGTCTGGCGGGTGGCCGTGCACACCGAGATCGGTCAGTGGGTGGACACTGTCGCGCTGACCGGCAACCGGATCGGGCAGGACACCATCGACGGACCCGTCAACCGGATCCTCAACGCGATGTCGGTGGTCTCCCTGGTGGCCGCCACCGCGATGATCGGGTTCATCGCGCTGATCCGGGGGCGGATCGCCCTCGCCATCACCGCGACCCTGCTGATCGCCGGGGCGAACGTCTCAACCCAACTCCTGAAGCACGGGCTGAGCCGGCCCGACTTCGGCCTCGACCCGGAGCGCGCCGCGGTGGGCAACAGCCTGCCCAGCGGGCACACCACGGTGGCCGCCTCGGTAGCGATCGCGCTGATGCTCGTCCTGCCCCGCAAGGTGCGAGCGGTCGGCGCCTTCATCGGTGCCGGCTACGCCGCCGTCGCCGGGGTCGCCACCCTCTCCGCCGGTTGGCACCGGCCCAGCGACGCCGTCGCCGCGTACCTCGTGGTGGGTGTCTGGGCGGCGCTGGCCGGGCTGGTCCTGCTCGTCTTCCAGCGGGAGCAGGCCGAGGTCGCGCCCGGCGACGCGCACCGGGTCGCCGCGCTGGTGCTCGGGGTGGGCGGTGTGCTCGCCCTGGTCGCCTGTGGGCTGGCCCTGGCCTGGCTGATCGAGCTGCGGGACACCGGCCCGGACGAGCTGAGCCGGCGCCCACTGTTCATCGGGTACGCGGGCAGCGCGGCCGGGATCGCCGGCACGATGGCGGTGGTGATGGCGCTGGCGCTCACCGTCGTGCACCGGCTGGTGCCTCGGGTCAAGGGCTGAGCCGGCCGATGGACCCGGTCCGCGCGGCGTTCTCCGTCGAGTGCGCGCGGCTCACCGAGATCCTGGCCGAGCTGGTCGACGCCGACCTCGACCGTCCCACCGACTGCCCGCCCTGGACCGTCCGGGAACTGATCGCGCACGTACACACCGGCGTCGGCCGGCTGACCGGCATGCTCGCCGCACCGGCCCCGCCGCGCGCCGAGGTGGACGCCGCCGGCTACTTCGGTGGGGCGAAGTTCACCCCGCAGGTGGACGCCGACCGGATCGACGGCGGGCGGCGCGACGCCGCGCAGGTGGACCGCGCGGGGCTGGCGAGCGCGTTCGACCGAGCCTGGCGGGCCACCGACGCGGCGGTCGCCGCCGCACCGCCGGACCGGGTGGTGCGAACCCGCCACGGCGACACGATGCGTCTCACCGAGTTCCTACGGACCCGGGTCGTCGAGGTGGGCGTGCACGGTCTGGACCTGGCCGCGGCGCTGGGCCGGCCGCCGTGGCTCACCCCGCCGGCAGCCGCGGTGATCGCCGACCTGCTCACCGGCGGACGCCCGGTGCCGGCCGAACTGGGTTGGGACCGGTTGACCCTGATCCGCAAGACCACCGGCCGGGTGGCGCTGACCGCACCGGAACGGGCCGCGGTCGACGCGGCAGGCTTCCGCTGGCTCGCCTTCGGTCGCTGACCCGGTCAGCTCGCGGAGCGGGGCGCGGGGACGTGCGGGGCGACGCCGCGCAGGTGCGTCAGGACGACCGGGTCGATCCGCCCCGGCACCAGCCGCTCCTCCAGGTTCTCCAGCCCCGCCCAGGAGACCAACGCCGCCTCCGTCCCGTCGTCGGTCACCGGGTGGCCCAGCGCCGTGAGCAACGCCGCCACCTCCTCGGCCACCGCGCCGCTGAGGTCGAGCAGGGTGGCCGGGTCCGGACGGCTGAACAGCATGGTGTGCACGGCGAGCAGTCGACCCAGCTCGGTGACCGGATCAGGGTGGTCGTCCACGCGAAGGTCGACCACCACGTCGCTGGTGCCGCCGTACCCGCCGCCTCGCTCGACCACCAGCAGACCGGCGCTCTGCCTGCCCCGCCGGTCACCGCCGGCCTGGTCGCCGGCCCGCAACGCGGCCACCAACCGCTCGGCGAACGGCAGCGTCGACCCGGCCAGCCAGGCGTCGCCGAGCGCGTCGACGACCTCCGGGCCGGTGAGCACGTTGCCCTGCGCGGCCCAGCCGTCGCCGGTGCGCCCGCCAGCCCACGGATGGCAGGCCGGCCCGGTCCAACTCGCGCCCGCACCGCTGGCCCCCACGACGCCGAGCTGGCGGTGCTCCCGCTCCGGGTCGGCGGCGACCAGCCCGGCCACCACGTCGGCGGCGGCCACACCGGTACGCAGCAGGGTGAGGCCCTGGGGGCGGTACGCCAGGTTGACGTGCGCCTGGGTGGCCAGTGCGCCGACCTCGGCGGCGGCGGCCGGCACCAGCGCCCCGGCGGCGAGGAACTTGCTGGCGACGGCGACGCCGTGCAGGCGGCCGTCGGCGGAACGGGCGACGAGCGAGAAGGTCACCCGCCGAGACTATCCGGCCTCGGCGGCTTGACATCCCCGTGTGTCGATGGGTCAGAACGGTGGTGCGGCGGCCTCCGGCGGGGCGCCTCGTGCCCGGCGGGCGTCGATCACCGCGACCGTCGCCAACACCACCACCCCGACCGCCGTGGCGATCACACCGGGCAGGTGCAGCAGAGGCACCGACGCCGCCACCAGCACGGTGAGGGCGATCCACCGGGACGGGGAGACCCGCCCGAACACCTCGTACTCCAGGCGGGCCCGGCCGGCCAGGAACAGCGCCGGCCCACCGAGCACCATGGCCAGCCACGCTCCCGGGATCCGCTCCAACGGATGCTCGATGATCAGCTCGTAGCCGATCGCGGTGGCGGCCAGACCGATCACCATCAGCAGGTGGGTGTCGGCCGCCGAGCGGCCGATGTTGGCGGGGTGTCGGGACTTCACCACCGCCTCGCCCAGGATCCGCCCCGCCCGCTGGACGTAGATCCGCCACAGCAGGATCGAGGTCGCCAGCGCCAGTGCGAACGCCCACACGTGTCCCGCCTCGTACGACCCCGCGCTGTACGCGAAACCCGCCACCAGGATGGTCTCGCCCAGCGCGACGAGGAAGAACTGCTGGTACCGCTCGGCCAGGTGTTCCCCGGCGATCTCCCACTTGGAGATCGTCGAGCGGCCCAGCCCCGGCACGGGCCAGCCACAACGGGCGGCCAGGTACTCGATGACGAGCGCCGCCGACCACAGCACCACCTGCGCGTTGGTGGTCAACATCGCACCACCGATCCAGAACATCCCGCTGAAAGCGAACACGACCGCCATGCGCACCTTCAAGCGGCGGTACAGGTGCGCTCCCAACGCGATCGACAGGATCAACGGCCGGGTCACCTGCGCGATCACGTACGCCACCGCGAACATCAGCGCCGTCTCGCTGAACGCCCGGGGAATCGCCACCCCCATCACCATGCTGCACACCAACGCGGTGATCACCACGGTCTGCAGGGGCACCTTGTACGGGTCGTAGCGGCTGGTAGTCCACGCGGTGCCCTGCCAGACCGCCCAGAGCGCGAGAAGCAACAGCAGTGTCTTGCCGCCGCCGGTGACCGCGCCCCAGCCGTGCTCCCGACCCGGATCCTGGGTCAGGTCCTCGAACGCGCGTGCCGAGATCCGGGTGAGTGCGAAGACGTACACCAGGTCGAAGAAGAGTTCCAGGAAGGTGGCCCGGCCGGGATTGGTCGCCGCAGGGACCGGCTCCAGGCGTCCCGCTGCCCTGGAACCCATGGTCAGCGGCCTGCGCCGTTGGTTCGGTCCACCTCGAAGTCGTAGCACCATCGGCGGTGGGCACGGCCGGGAACCGGCGATTCTGCCCAGTACGGGGATCTTGCTCGCGTGCCCCGTCAACAGGCACGATCGACCGGTGACGAATCGATGGGGCATGACGGTGCCGCTGGGCGGCATTCCGCTGGCCGACCACGCCGCGGTCTACGCGACGCTCGACCGGGCCGGGTTCACCGACGTCTGGTCGTCCGAGGTCGCCGGGGCCGACGCGTTCACCCCGCTTGCCCTCGCCGCCGCCTGGCAACCTCGGCTGCGGCTCGGCACCGCCATCACGCCGGTCTTCACCCGGGGCCCCGGGCTGCTGGCGATGAGCGCGGCGGCGTTGGCCGAGGCCGCGCCGGGTCGGTTCTCGCTCGGCATCGGCGCGTCCTCGCCGGTGCTCGTACGGGACTGGAACGCGGTGCGGTTCGACGAGCCGTTCCGGCGCACCCGCGACGTTCTGCGTTTCCTGCGCGCCGCGCTGCGCGGCGAGACCGTCGACGAGGTCTACGAGACGTTCACCGTGCGCCGCTTCACGCTGGAACGACCACCGGCCGTGCCGCCGCCGATCCTGCTCGCCGCGCTGCGCCCGGGGATGCTGCGGCTGGCCGGCGCGGAGGCCGACGGGGTCATCCTCAACTGGCTCAGCGCCGACGACGTGCCGCGTGCCCTCGCCGAGCTGGGCGAGCGGCGCGCCGGCTTCGAGGTCGCCGCGCGGATCTTCGTCTGCCCCACCGAGGACGCCGCGTACGCCCGCGCGCTGGGCCGCCGGCTGATCACCAGCTATCTCACCGTTCCCGCGTACGCCGAGTTCCACCGCTGGCTCGGCCGCGACGAGGCGCTCGCGCCGATGTGGGAGGCTTGGGCCGCCGGTGACCGGCGTGGCGCCAGCGCGGCGGTGCCGGACGACGTGGTCGACGCCCTGGTGCTGCACGGCTCGCCGGAGTGGTGCCGCGCCCAGGTGCGCCGCTACGCCGACGCGGGCGTGGACGTACCGATCTTCGCGCTGCTGCCCACCCCCGAGGTGACCGCCGGCGGCGCGAGCGCGCTGACCACCCTCATCGCCCAGCTGGGCACCGACCCTGTAGGAGCGTCCGCGTGAACCTCACCGACCGGATCGTGGTGGTCACCGGCGGCGCCGGCGGAATCGGGGCCGCGCTGTCGCGCCGCTTCGCCGCGGAGGGGGCCGCCGCCGTGGTGGTCGCCGACCTGGACGCCGACGCGGCGGACGCGGTGGCTGAGGCCATCGGCCCGATCGCGCATCCCATCGCCCTCGACGTCACCGACGAGGAGCAGGTACGCGAGCTGGTCGCCGACACCGAGGAGCGCTACGGCCGGATCGACCTGTTCTGCGCCAACGCGGGGGTGACCACCGGCGGGGGAGTGGAGGTCGACGACGCAGGCTGGGACCGGGCGTGGCGTGTCAACGTGCTCGCCCACGTCTACTCGGCCCGTGCGGTGCTGCCCGGGATGCTCGCCCGGGGCGGTGGGCATCTGATGCACACCTGCTCGGCGGCGGGCGTGCTGACGGCGGTGGGCGACGCCGCGTACACCGCGACGAAGCACGCCTCGGTGGGGTTCGCGGAGTGGCTGGCCATCACCTACCGGGACCGCGGCATCCGGGTCAGCGCGCTCTGCCCGCAGGGCGTGGATACCCCGATGCTCGCCGGAGGGATCGTCGAGGGCCACCTCGGCGCCCGGGTGATCGCCGCGTCCGGCGCGGTGCTCACCCCGGACCAGGTCGCCGACGCGGCCATCGCAGGGTTGGCCGAGGAACGTTTCCTGATCCTGCCGCACCCGGAGGTCGCCGACTATGCCCGCCGCCGCGCCGAGGACCCGGACGGTTGGCAGGCCGGTATGCGCAAACTCATCCGCCGCCTGACGGCCTGAAGGCTTGAGGGCTTGGCCGCCTGAGGGCTTGGCCGCCGTCAGCGCGGTGGGACGCGTCCGGCGGCCAGGAGGTGCGCGCTCGATCCGAGCAGCGTCGGCTCGGTGCTGTAGAGCCGGGCCAGATCCAACGCCGCGGCGAAGACCGCGTCCTGTGCCGGCCCACCGGCCGCCGCCTCCGCCGCCGGCCACGCCGGGCCCTCCACCCCGTGTACGACGACATCGGTCAGCCCCGCCGCCGTGCACTCGTCGGTGATCTCCTCGACCCGGTGGAAGTAGGCATGGGTGAAGCCGATCCGCGGATCGTTGGTGCCGTCGGTCAGCAGGGCCCTGGCCTCGTCGAGCAGTCGCTCGTCGAGGCGTCCGGTGGCGGCGAAGTCCAGCGGACCGGCGAAACGGGAGATGACAGCGGCCACGACGTGACCACCGGGACGCGTGACCCGGACGGCCTCCCGCAGCGCCCGTAGCCGGTCGGCGCGGTGCACCAGGTGGTAGAGGGGACCCAGGAGCAGCGCCGCGTCGTATCCGCCGTCGGCGTCGGGGAGCGCACGCGCGTCGGCGACCCGCGCCTCGATGGGAGGCTGCCCACTGCGCGCCTGCTCCACGTGGCTCGGCACGAGGTCGACGAGGCGGACCTCGTAGCCGTCGACGGCGAGGGCCCTCGCGTACTCGCCGGTGCCCCCACCGATGTCGAGGACACGGGCACCCGGGCCGGGCAGGAGGTCCCGCAGGAGCTGCATCGTGCGGGTCCACTCCAGTCGTGCCTGCGGGCGGGCGGACAGCCGCTGGTCCTCGCGGTAGCGCAGGGTGTAGTAGTCGACGATCTCGCTCGTGTGCTGGTCCACCCCCTGATGCTCACCGGCGCGCGGACGAACCGCCAGCGGGTTTCGGCTCCAGCGCCATGGTTCATCCCCCGGCTGCGGGAGCGCATTCACCTCCGCCGGGGAAGAGGAGTGCGTCCATCGCCACCGATCATCGGTTCATGGATGTCAGTGGCTGGTCGTCAGGTTCCGGTTTTCGCGGGGACCGGTACGGCCACGAGCACGGAGTGCCGACCGCCGGAGCGGCCGACCCGACCACGGTGGGCGGCGGCCGGCGTCGTCGGTGCGACGGCCAGCCGTTCGGCGTGAGTCGCCGGCCGGACCAACCATGGCCCACGCCTCGACGACCTTGACCTTCGACGATCGGAGCGCTCATGAAGCACGCTGACCCTGGCCCTGAATGGGCTGCCGCCCCCTCACCCTGGGCGGTCTGGGCCGCCTACGCCGTCCCGCTCTGCGTCCTGCCGTCCGCGATCTGGCGACTGTCCCTCGTGTTCACCGACAATTCGGCCACCACCTGGTACATGGTCTGCCTGTCCGTCCTGTCGATGGGGTTGGCCCTGTCGACACTCGGGCTGGTGTACCGCTGGGGGCAACGGGTGCCGCACTGGGTGCCGCTGCTCGGGAGGCGTTCGATCCCGGCCCGCCCGGTCGTGCTCGTCGCGCTGATCGGCGGTTCGCTGCTCGTTGCCGTCTGCCTGTATCTGTTGCTGAACAGCATGTTCCATGTCGTGGACCGCGGCTGGGTGGGGATAGGGCGCGACGAACCGGCACATCCGGCTCCGGGCTGGGAGGTGCTGCGGTACTACGCCCCGCTGGTCGCCTGGGGTCCCCTCGTCATAGCCGTGGCCGTCGACTACGGCCGCCGCGCCCTGCGCCGATCCCCCAACCCGCCACCGACGATCAAGAGGTTCGCGTCAGGAACGGGCCCCGAAATGACGCAAACCTCTTGATCACCGTGGGAGGCCGGGGCCGGGGCCGGCCGGGGTGGGGGTGGGGGTGGGGGACTAGTTGGGCTGGCGGGACTGGCGGGCTCGGTGGAGGGGGGACGGGTGGATGGACCAGAGCAGGCGGCGCCACCAGGGGCGGGCCGAGCGCAGGTTGGCGACGTAGGCCGTGGCCACGTCGGCGGCGCGGGCCGCCTGGTCGGCCGCCGCGGCGTCCGGGGCGAAGCCCACCCGATTGAGCAGCGCCGCCAGCTCGTCGACGGCCGGCTCGTCGCCGCTGTCGGTTGGGCCGTCGCCGGTGGCGGTGCTGTCGGTCGCGTTGCCTCCGCTCGCTCTTGCTCGGGCTTCGGCGAGGGCCTGGCGGGCGTGCCGGGCCACCTCGGTGGCGGCCAGGTCGTCGCCGACCGGTCGACCGGCCAGCCGGAGCGCGTCGGTGACCTCCCGCCAGGCGCCGGCGATGCGTTGACCGGGGTCACCCTGGACGAGCCGGGTACGGGTGAGCGAGCGGCGCATCGCCAGCAGGGTGAGCAGCAGCGCCCCCACCAGCAGCAGCAGGCCACCGCTGCCGGCGCCGACGAGCACCACTGTGGACGGCCGGCCAGAGGTGGGCGGCCCGTTCGGGGCGGCTACCGGCTCCGGCGAGGCGCTCGGCTCCACAGTGGGTGCCGGCACCTCCGACGGTGGCGAGTCCTCCGGTGTCGGCCGGAAATCCTCCTCGACCGGCCTCGGCTCGCTCTTCGGACGCGGCAGCGGGTCGAACGACACCCACCCCAACCCGTCGAAGAGCACCTCGGGCCACGCGTACGCGTCACCGGCCAGCACCGGCCCCTGCCCACCGGCGCGGAAACCCACCACTACCCGGGTCGGCAGCCCGGAGAGCCGACCCAGCACCGCGAACGCCGCCGCGAACTGCTCCGAGGTGCCCTCCTGCCCGCCGCCGTTACGCGGCCCGAAGAGGAAGAAACTCAGATTCGGGTACGCGTGCCCGCTCGGTGCGTCCGCCGCCACCCGGTAGTGCTCGGCCAGGAACTGCTCGATCGCCAAAGCCCGCGCGAACGGCGCCCCGTTCTCCTCGGCGAGTTGCGCGGCCAGCCGGCGCATCGGGTCGGGCACCCCGTCGGCGACCCGCAGCACACGGGCCACCTCATCGCCGGCGGGCACGTTCGCGCTGGCCAACAGGTTCGAGTCGGGGTGTTCCTCGGCAGAGGTCACCGCGTACCGCAGCCCCGGCGTCAGCCCCTCCGGCCGGATCAGCGTCCCGCTCGCCGGGTCGTACGCCACCCGTGCGCCACTGACCTCCTGAGGCGTCGCCACGGCGGGCAGCAGCCGACCGCTCAACTCCGCCACGGTGATCTGCTGACGGACCGTTCCCACAGTGCTGTCCCGGGGTGGCGTGGCAGCCGGCAGGATTCGGCCAGCGTTGCGGTACGTCGCGCCGACCCGCCAGGTCACCCCGTCGTAGTCGCTGAGCACCGCCAACCGGATGCGCACACCGCCACCGGTGTCCGCCGGCCCCGAGGAGGCGCCCGGCTCCGGCTCCGGCTCCGGCGAGGCGTCGTCGGACGGCGGAACCGGCGCGCCGGAGCGTTCCGTGCTCACGTCGAGGAGCTTCTGCTCCGGGTGCAGCGCCCAGCCGGAGATCCGGATCAGCGGGTTCTCGTCGAGCGTCTGCACCTGCGGCGGCTCCACGTACCGGCGCGGGTCCACCGGCCGGCCGTCGACCTGACCGGCGACGACCGGGCCGAGCACCGCGACCGACCCGACCACCAGGGCCACCCCGAGCGCCGCGCTGGCGGCCAGCCGAAGCCGCACCGCCGCGCGTACCCGGGGAGTCAGGCTGGCGGCGGGATCTTCGCCGGCCGTTGCCGTGCTGGGCGGGCTCGCCAGGCCGAGCGCCGCGACCGCGACGAACGCCACCGTCGCCCCGACCGCCGGTTCGGCGTTCGGGCCGACGGCGTAGAGGGCGGCGGCGTAGAGCCCGGCCGGCGGCAGGTAACCCAGCAGCACCCGGCCGGCGCGCAGCGCCACCTCCGCTCCGGCCAGCCCGGCCAGCCAGGCGGCGACGACGGGCACGAGCACGGTGTCCGGTGCGGGCTCCACCGGAATCATCGCGGTGAGCAGCCGCGGGATGCCGTTGCGAGCGGCGTCGGCGGTGACCTCCAGCAGGCCACCAGGAAGCTCGGCGTGGTTGGCGGCCAGCCGCAGCGACCAGAGCGTCCAACCGGCCATCGCGGCCACCGACAGCGGCGCCACCAGCCAGGACGGCAGCCGCCGGGTGGCGACACTGACCAGCACCGAACCGACCGCCGCGCCGATGACCAGCCGGGTCAGCAGGTCACCCGCGTATACCCGGCCCAGCACCACCCCGGCGAGCGCGGTCAACCCGATCAGCGCCACCGGGACAGCGGCCGCCCGCAGCACCCGCACGACGCGCGTCACCACCGGCGTACCCCGTCCCACTCGGCGGCGAACTGCGCGCCGTCCGCCGCGTCGACCACCACCAGGCCGGCCGCGCCCGGCGGCGTCGGCTCGGCCGCGCCGAACACCCCGACCACCACCGAGGGGTACGCCCCCCGCAGCGCCCCCACGTGCCCCAACTCGCCCCGGCCACCCGGGCCGGTCAGGAAGATCAGCGTGTCGCCGAGCCGGTCCTGACGCAGCCGGGTGGTGGCCGCGCGGACCGCGTCGTCGTCGCTCGACAACTCGGCGGCGGCGAGCCGGTCCAACGGCCCGGCCGCGCCGCCCCCGTCCACCTCACCGCCGGATGTCACCGGCGCGGGCGGCTCCGCGGCGGCGAACAGCAACACCACCGGCAGGTCCTCGCGGTGCGCGGCGGTGACGATCGACGCCGCTGCCTCGCAGGCCGACTCGAACGACTCCACCACCCCACCCACCCGCTCCGGATGGGCGGTGGCGCGATTGTCCAGCAGGACGACCAGGCGGGGCAGGCTGGTGTCCACGTTCTCCCGCACCATCAGCTCACCCACCCGGGCGCTGGTCCGCCAGTGCACCCGGCGCAGCTCGTCACCCACCACGTACTCCCGCAGCGAGTCGAACGTGATCGACCCGTGGGGGACCCCGTCCACCCGGCCGTCGAGGCTGCGCCCCGCGCCGGTGGGCACCGCCGTCAGCGGGTGGACCCGGGGGTACACCCAGACCGGCACCGTCGCGCCGTACGTGCGGGCCAGCGCCACCAACCCCAGCGGGTCGCGTCGGGTCACCCGCAGCGGCCCGACCGGCACCACCCCACGTCGGTGTGTCGGCACGTCGTAGCGGACCTCGGTGTCCCGGCCCGGACGCAGGCGCAGCACCGGCACCGGCACGGTGCGGTCCCCGCACCGGTCCTCGGCCAGCAGGTTCGCCGACCGCAACCGGCCGGAGTTGCGCACTGTCAACGTCATGCTCGCCGGCTCTCCGCGCGCCACCCGATCCGGGTCGGCCAGGCGGGTCACCGTCAACCGAGGCCGCCAGGCCGCGACCAGTGCGGCGTAGCCGACGGCCGCGCCGGCCGCCGCGCCGAGCAACGACAATTCGGGGTACGCGAACCGGAAACCCACCCCCAGCAGGACGACGGCGGCGACGAGCAGCCCGACCCCGCGGGCGGTGATCCCCATGCCGCTGCTGCCGGTCAGCCCTGCACCGGAGCTGGCTGCCCCGACGGCAGAGGTACCGGCACCGAGGCGACGGCCTGGCGCAGCACCTCCCCGGCGGTCACACCGCGCACCTGGGCGTCCGGGGTGAGCAGCAGCCGATGTGCGAACACCGCCTCGACGAGCGCCTTCAGGTCCTCCGGCATGATCCAGCCCCGCCCGTCGATCAGCGCGTACGAGCACGCCGCGCGGGTCAACGCGATCACCCCCCGGGGACTGACCCCGACCCGCACCTGCGGGTGGGTGCGGGTCGCGGCGGCCAGCCGGACCGCGTACGCGTAGAGCGGCTCGGCGATGTGCACCCGGCGGGCCATCCGGACCATCTCCCCGACGGTGGCGGTGTCGGTGACCGGGGCGAGCGCCTCGGGGGAGCGCACCGTCGCGCCGCGCAGCACCTCGACCTCCACCGCCTCGTCCGGGTAGCCCACGGACAGCTTCACCAGGAAACGGTCCAACTGCGCCTCGGGAAGCCGGTAGGTGCCGTCCATCTCCACCGGGTTCTGGGTGGCCACCACCAGGAACGGCGACGGCACCGGGTGCCGGACCCCGTCCACGGTGACGGTGCGTTCCTCCATCACCTCCAGCAGAGCCGACTGGGTCTTCGGTGAAGCCCGGTTGATCTCGTCGGCGATGACGATGTTGGCGAAGACCGGCCCCGGATGGAACTCGAAGTCCCGGGTCGCCTGGTTGAAGATCGTCACCCCGGACACGTCCGAGGGGAGCAGGTCGGGGGTGAACTGGATGCGCCGCCACTCACCCTTCACCGTGGCGGCGATGGCCCGCGCCAGGGTCGTCTTACCGACCCCGGGCACGTCCTCCAAAAGCACGTGACCCTGCGCGAAGAGCGCGGTCAGCGCCAGCCGAACCACCTGCGGTTTGCCGAGCACCACCGCGTTGACGTTCTCGGCCAGCCGGGCGGCCAGGGCCGCGAAGCCCTGGACCTCCGGTTGGGTGAGCGGCTCGTGGGTGTTCACGGTCGGCGGTGCTCCTTGCCTGGTGGTTCAGCAGGTGGGCAGGACATTGATGTTGTCGCCGCCCTCCAGGTTGAGCCAGGCCCACGGGATGTAGTTCTTCTTCCCGTTGAAGTCGACCTGCACCCACCAGGTGCTGCGCTTGTGGTTGTTGTAGACGTAGGAGTCGACGTCCTCGCCGGACTTCTTGCAGTACGCCTGGAGTCGCCGGCCGGGCTTCGCCCAACCGGCCTGCTGGTCGTTGTCCTGCCGGGTCACCTTGAAGACCTCGTTGCCGTTGCGGCCGTCAACTTCCCTGTCGCAGTAGGTGCGCTGGTCACCGTCGGACCCGTTGTTGCAGGTCGCGATTCCGTAAAGTGACGGCGTGGCCTGCGCCCGCGTCGCCGTGCCCTTACCGGCGGCGTTGCTCGCCGTCACCGTGAACGTGTAGTTGGTGCCCGGCGTCAGCCCCGTCATCGTGATGCTGGAACACGCCCCGGCCTTCGCCGGCTCACCCGTCGTGCTCAGCGAGCAGGTGGCCTGACCGCCGCCGGCGTCCACGGTGAACGTCACCGTCGCCGAGGTGGCGGTCGACGACGAGCCGGTCACCGTGACGCGTGGTTCGGCGACCGTACGCGCGGTGGCGGTGGCCTCCGGGCCGGGCCCCGCCTCGTTGACCGCCTTCACCTTCACCGTTACGTTCTGGCCGTTGCCCAGCCCGGTGACGGTCGTGCGGGTGTCGGTCACCTCGCTGGCACGCCCGCCGACATCCACCAGGTATTTCGTCACCGGCCGACCGTTGGCCTCGGCTGGCGCCCACTGCACCGTGACCGCACCCGGCTGGTTGGCAACCGTGCCGGCGCGCAGGTCGAGCGGCCGACCGGGCGCCGCGAAAGGCACCACCGTGTTGCTGACCGGCGACGCCGCCGACCCCGCGCCCTTGTCGTTGACCGCCACCACGGTGAACGCGTACTGGGTGCCGAACTCCAGCTCACCGGCCGGCACCACCAGCTCCGTCTTCGTCGACTCGCCAGCCGGGGCGTTCGTCCCCGCCGAACTGGCCGTCACCGCGTACCTCGCGATCTTGTTGCCCTGCCCGTTCGCGGCCGGCCACTTCACCATGACCGTGCCGTCCGGCCGCTCCTGGGCGGTGACGCTCGCCGGCGGATCAGGCACCGCGGCGGTCGGGGTCACCGGGTTGCTGTTGCGCGGCGGACCGTCGCCCTTGGCGTTGACGGCGTGTACCGCGAACCGGTACGTCTCACCGTTGGTGAGGCCCTTGACCTCTACCGCACGCTGGTTGGCGCCCACCTGAAGGCGCTGGCCGGCGCCCTCCACCACGTACTTGATGATCTCGGCGCCGTTGGCGGCTGCAGGCCGCCAGCTCACCCGCGCCTGCGCGTTACCGGCGGCGGCGGTGACGCTGCGCGGCGCGCTCGGCTTGCCCACCCGGGGCTTCTTCGGCGGGGGCGGTGGCGGGGCAACCGGTGGCGGATCGCCGCCGAGCACGTCGTTGGCGTACTTGTTGACCTCGCGCACCTGGTGCTTGTCGTCCACCACGCGGGCGGTCGCCGAGTCGGGGGAGTTGATGAACAGGTGATTCTCCCGGACCTCCAGCTCCAGCGGGCCGTTTGCCCGCCCGCCGATGGTCTCGACCAGCTGACCGCCCCCGTCGAAGGCGTAGATGGTGCCGGTCGTCTCGTCGGCGCAGTAGAACCGGTCCGCCCAGGCCACCGCCGGGCTGAGTCGGTCGCCCTCGCCCGGCACGGTGAACGCCCTCTCCTCACCACCGTCACCCACCACCAGCACCCGCCGGTCGGCGGGCACGGTGACCGGGACCCGGGAGCCACTGGTGCGCGAGGGCAGTGCCGCCGGACCGGACAGCGTCAACTGCGTCGGGTGGACCTTGCCGCTCTGCACCCGCACCAGCTTGCCGGCCGTACGGTCGAGCACCGCCACCCCGTCGTCCAGGGTGGAAACCTGCAACTCGTGGCTGGCCTCGGCGACGTCGTACGAGTCGACACGCTCCGGCCGGAGCCCGGCACCGGGTGAGGCCGCCGAGGCCGGAGCGGACGGCAGTTTGGCGGCGGTGATCGCCGAGACAGTGCCCTGGCTGGGGACAGCGATCCACAGCCGGCCCTTACCGTCGAAGGTGCCGCCGGTGATGCCCGGCGGGTAGCGCACCGGCTCACCGACCGGAGACAGCGACCGCGGGTCGAGCTGCCGAACGATGCCCTGCACGGCGTCGACGATGAACGCCGCGTCCTCGTGCAGGGCCACGCTCACGCCCAGGCCAGGGGTCGTGCGGGTGGTCGCGGTCAGTTGCAGGGTCGCCAGGTCCAGAGAGCTGACCTGCCCGGTCTGCAGGTCACGCAGGATCAGCAGCCGATCGGTCTGGGTCACCTGCATCGGGTGCTGGCGGGCGGCGGGGATCTCGGTGCGGGTGTCCACCCGGGCGGTGACCCCGTTGACCCGGGCCAGCTCACTGCGCGCCGCGCTCCACAGCCAGGAACTCGCGTCGTAGTTGGCCACCGCGTTGTCCGCCGCGCCCAACCCCAGGACGGTCAACCCCATGGCGGCCAGCAGCGCGGTCACCGTGCCGATGGTCACCAGCCCGCCGCGAAACCGGGACCGGAAGCGGGGGGCGTCGGTCCGTACGGCGTCGTCCATGCTGGCCACAGCCGGCTGCCTTCCCTGAGTCGTGGCAGGTGGCGCGCCTCGCGGCGACCCCTCCCCTGAGCCGGGTGCCATCATATGGCGCTGCTGGTGGCGGGGGAACCCGCACGGTCACCCCTGTGGATACCGAGCGTGTGCGTTGTGGACGCCCAGCTCAGCTCGGCGACGGCCGACCTGAGGGTCTTCCGCTCGACGGGGTGCTGCGCTCCCGCGCCGTGCAGACCTGCCCCGATGTCGCAAAGCTGTCAGTGGAGTAGACCGCCAACACGGTGAAGCAGTGGTCCACTCGCGAGTTCAACCCGTTGACCGTGTAGCTGGTCTTCCCCGGGTCCACGGTGGCCATCACGCCCAGCGCCTGCCCGGCACGTCCGGCGGCGACCATGAACGGCACCGCGCCGCCGGACGGATCCGTCCAGGTCAGCGTGATCGTTGTCGAGTTGTCCCGAAGCTTCAGGTCCCCCGGAGGAGGACCGGCCGCCGTCGGTGCCGCCCCCGTCGGCGCCACCGCCGTCGGTGCGCTGCCCCCGGGCGGCGGGTCGTCGCGGGTCAGCACGACCGCACCCAGCCCGGCCACCGCCACGACAGCCACCCCGGCCGCGACCACCGCGCCGATCAGCGTCGCACGGTTGCGGCCCGCCGAGTCGCTCTCGTCGGCGTACGCCGGCCGGTACGCGTCCGGTCCGGGGTGGTGGTACTGCTGACCCGGGTACGGCGCCTGGAACGGCCGGTGATCCTGGATCGGGCGGTGCTCCTGCGTCGGGTACTGGTCCTGCTCCGCCTGGGTCGGCTGCTGGCCCTGGTGGTACTGCGAGGCCGATCGCGGCGTGGTCGGCGGCGGCGCGCTGCCCCCACCCGGTGACCAGGCAGCCGGAGACGGCTCGACGGGGTGCGGCTGAAGGGCGCCTGGTGTCGGCTGGGACGTGACAGGCTGGGCCGAACCGGCGAAGTCCCTGGCCGGACCACTGCCGGGCGCGACGGCCGGGAGGACCTCGGTCTGGTCGGACGCCGCGGCCCGTGCCCGCTGCGTCGGCACCACCGCGGCATCGAGGATGTCCGGCCCGAACTCACCGCCGTCCGCGCCGGTGCGCACCGCGTCCGTTTGGAGCGGCCCAGCGTCGTCGGCACCGGCAGTTGGCGGTGGGCCGGTGCGGCTCCACGGTGGCGCGGTCAACCCCCACGGCGGTGCGGGTGGTGCGCTGACCGGCGGCGCGGAGACGGGTGGCGCGCTCATCGGGCGCGCGAGGAAGGGGGGCGCGCTCATCGGCGGCGCGGAGATCTGCTGGCCGAACGCGGGTGGTGCGGAAACGGGGTAGGTATGCCCAGGAGGTCCGGAAACCGGGTGCGCCGGGGGTCCGGAGACCGGGTGCGTCGGCGGCGCCGAGACGGGGTCGCGCGGTGGTGCGGAGACCGGGTGCGTCGGCGGTCCCGAAACCGGGTGGGGGAGGGCCGGTGGTGCGGACACTGGCTGCGGAGCAATGGGCGGCGCGCTGACCGGGTGGGCTGGTGTTCCGCTGACCGGCTGGGTTGGCCCTGGGTGACTCCTACTCGGGGATTGGCTGCTCGGAGAGGCCGGCTGGGCAGCGGATGCGTCGACCGGTGCGCTCGCCCCGGGGGCCCTGACTCCCGTTCGGGCAGCCTCCTCGGCGAGTAGGGGTTCGATCTGCCGTACCTGGATCGTCGGATCGTCCCAGCGGGGCGCCGGCAGCCCGGATGCTGGCGTCGGGGAGGCCGGGGTCGGGGCGGTTGCGCTCGATGGCCGGTGGGAAGCGTCGACCGCCGGGTCGTCGCCGACCCGTTGACGGGGCGCTGTGGCGGGCCCGGACGGTGATCGGTGTGGTGGCCGCTGACCGGACGACGGCATCGGCTGGCTCTCGGCCCTCGGCCGGGGTGGCTGGCTATCGACCCTTTGCCCGGCTGGCTGGCTTACCGCCCTCGGCCCTGGCTGGGTGTCTGCCGCTGGCAGGGACGGCCCCGGCGGCTGCTGGTCGAGGACTCGGCGGGGCGCCACCGTGGGGACCGCGGTTTCGGACGGCTGCGGGTCGGCGGGCCGAAGCGCCGGCCCTGGCGCGGCAGGCGCTGTCGGGGTGGTGGGTGGATCGGGCTGCGCTCGCGCGATCGAAGAGGGTGCGGACTGCACCCGAGAAACCTGAGGCGGCGCTGTGGCGGCGTTACTGGACGGGGTGGGTGCGGCGGGTGCTCGTACCCCTGGAGGGGTTGACCGGGGTGTGGCCGGCGGAGCCCAGGGTGAGCTGGTGGCGGCCTGGCCACCAGCGGAGGGTCGCATCGCGGCCAGGGTCGCCAGCGACAGCGTCGGCCCGGACAGCGCCGAGTGGGCGCCGGCGTCGGCCGCCGCACCGACCGGCTGCGCGGTGGGCGTCGGCGGTGGGCCGGGCTGCTCGGTCGGCGCCGAGGCGGGTGGGCCGAGGTAGGCGCGGGCGGCGCGTACCACCGGGTGGTGCTCCCCGAGCACGGCGGGCCCGGCGGTGGCGACGCGAGTGTAGTTGCGGCGGGCCTCGTGCCGGTTGCCCAGCTCTTCGGCTACCTCGGCGAGCTCGAAAGCGAGCGCGAGCAGCACCGGGTCGGAGTGCTCCCACCGCCGCTCGCCCGCGGCGAACGCCTCCTCCAACACCCGGCGGGAAGCGAGCGGATCGTCCGCCTCGCGGTGCAGCCGTGCCAGCAGGTGCGCGGTGTGCAGCACCTCCGGGTGATCATCGGTGTACGGAGGGGGAGGGGAGCCGACAGCCTCCGCGAGCAGCTGCCGGGCGGCGCTGAGGTCGCCGGCAGCGCGCAGGGCGAGGGCCCGGTGCTGGGCGGCTGCCACAGGGGAGGGACGGGACACACGGCAATGCTGCCGTCAGAGGGCCACCGGACGCCACCCGGACACGCCTGGGCACCGTGTCGGTGAGGCGTTTCAGGCGGCCTGAACAGGGGCGGAAGCGTCGGAACGGAGGCGCCGGAAGGCGATGTGCATGATCCACGAGCGGCGTGTACAGTAACTCCCCGTGCGGCCCGCCGGTCCGACCACCGGATGGAAAGATCATCTGGTCGGCGAGGTAGGCTGAACGTGTAGGTCCGGGTGGCGGAATGGCAGACGCGCTAGCTTGAGGTGCTAGTGCCCGTATAGGGCGTGGGGGTTCAAGTCCCCCCTCGGACACAAACCATTACCCCACGGTGCGCGCTGAGATCGACTGCAGCGCGCACCGTTTGCGTTTCAGGCTGGTAGTTCAGCCGGAGACCGAGTTGCCGGTAGACCTCGGCCTTGTCGGCCGGGTCGGCGTCGCGGAGCACGGCGGTGATGTCGCCGAGCGCGTTCACCAGGGTCGTGATTTCTGCTCGGCTCATCCTGCGCGGGGCGGTGCCCACACTCGCGTGGAGATCCGCTTCAGCCCGCGCACGTTCGGCCTGGGTCTGCGCGATCCAGCCGGTGACCACCGCTGGGTCGGCTCCAGCGTCGAGGGCGGCCCGGTAGCGCTCCAACTTGGCGTCGCACTCGGTGATAGTCGTCTGTGCTGCTGGGGCGGTTGCGGGCGGATGTTCCAAGGGCTGAGCGTCGGCCATCGCGGTGATCGTGTGTTCGATGCGGTGGGGTGCGAAGGCGGCGGCCAGCCAGGTGTCGATCGGGTCGGTGAGGGCATCCTCGCGCAGGTACACGTTGCTGGGATGCTCAACCTGGTTGGCGAGGGCGTATTCCTGCGGGAAGCGGCAGCGGTAGTAGGCGTCGCCGTGGTTGTACTGGCCCTGCATGCGTCGGTCGCAGGCGGCGCAGTAGATCATGCCCCGGAAGACGTACGGGTTGCGGGTGCGCTGCCGGACGTGCTGTCCGCCGGTTCCTCGTCCGCGTCGTTGCAGTATCGCTTGGGCCTGCTCGAAGGTCGCGTCGTCGATGAGTGGCTCATGGGTGATGTCCTTGGAGACCACCCATTTGTCGCGGGCGTTCCAGCGCATGACGCCGGTGTGACCCATTGCCACGTCGTCGACGTCGAGCAGTACTTCGTCGGTGCGTTGCTTGTTCCACACCTGCCGCCCTGTGTAGCGGGGGTTGGTGAGGATGACGCGGACGGCGCTCTTGGACCAGGCGATGCCGCTACGGTGCCGGTTGCGGGCCCGGTCGTGTGCCGATGGGCAAGGCACGTGGTTGGCGGTAAGTCCCTCGGCGATGGCGAAGAGGCCGATACCGGCGAGGAACTCGGCGAAGATCTGCCGGACGATTGGAGCGGTCTGTTCGTCCGGAGTAAGGCCCTTGAGGTGTTTGCCGTCGGCGGCCTTGGCGGGGTTGGGGTGGGGTCCAAGATCGCGGAGTGTGTAGCCGTAAGGTGGGCGCCCACCCAGGTAGCGGCCCTCAAGGAGGGTCTGGGCGGCCATGGCGGTGCGAACGCGCAGTTTGATCCGGTTGCGCTCACCCTTGCTCATGCCCCCGAAGACGGACATGACGAGTTCGTGTGCCTCGTTGTCGGGGTCGATGGGGCCGCCAATCTCGGGGACCCAGAGTTCGACGCCGTAGTGGACGAACAGCGGCGCTGTGAGGCCGAACTGGTTGCCGTAGAAGGCGCGGTGCGGTTCGCCGACGACGACGGCGGAGAACCCTCGCCCGGGGTTACGCAGAGCCGCGAGAATGAGATTGGCTTGGGTTCGGCGCTGCCACGGGAGGGAACGGCTCTGGCCGATATCGAAGTATTCCGCGACAATTCGACCGTTGTGTGGCTGGATGAGTGTGTTCGCCCGAGTCAGTTGCCAGCTCCGGGACGATTCGGGGTCCTGGTTGTCCTCGGTCGAGACGCGGCCGTAAAAGGCGAAGGTTTTCGGTTGAGGGGTGGTCATCTGTTCTCCTCGATCGAGTTGTCTGTGCGGCGGTCGTTGACCCGTCTGAGCAGCTTCAGCAGAGCGGCAGCGGCACCAGGGTGCAGCTCCGGTGGCCTCTGGGGAGCTTCCACCTTGATGAACGCGGTCGTCGCTCGCCCGTTCGCGTCGTTGACCGTCCATGAAGCGTCGCCTCCACTGGGTCGGTCAAGTCGTGTTTCCGTCCCAGGGTCGGACTCCTTGCGTTGCCGATTTTGGTGATCGGACGGCAGAGTCATGCGCCTCCGTCCGGTGGCTGACCCGGCGGCGACATCCGTCGGTGGCAGGGCATCGTGTTAGAGGCGCGCGCTGTGTTGGATGGGTGGGTTGTCATGGAGGGGTCCTCCGAAGTTGATTCGTGTGCCGGTTGCTCCGGCGGGCATGAAGAAGCGGCCGACGCCGTCAGGCATCGGCCGCTTGTTGAGCAGGGGCAGGCGTTACATCTATGCGTCGGTCATGTCCCTCAGGGGCCTTGAGACCGGCTAGCGCTGCTGGGGGGCGCGGCTTGGTTGTGGGTATCGCGTGGACTCGGGCGCTCGGAGACCACTCTGTTCACACCGAAGAGGTCGCTGGTTCGATACCAGCATCGCCCACCCTCGGTTTATGCAGGTCAGAAGCCCGTTACCGGAATCATCGGTAACGGGCTTTGCGGTATGTGCGGCTTACATTGGGAGCAGATTGGGAGCAGCGCGGCTGGCTCTGGGTTCGGACCGGCATGGACCCGCCCGGCTGCGTGACCTGATTTGCAGCCCCGAGTGGGGACTGCTGGTTAGTTGAGACGCTGGTCCTACCGCTATCGGCGCCCACATCACGGGAGGGTGCCCCCGCGCTGTGGCTCACGGGCTGACTGGTGGCCGTCGGTCCGGTGGTCCGCCCACTCGCCGGTCCACATTGCAAGGTCGTGTACCCAGGTCTCCGTGCTTCGCCGGGACTTGGCGGCCCACTTCATTGCGTTCCTTGAAGCGAAGTCGTCCAGGACCAGACGGTCAGTCGCGGTCCATGCGGGGAACTGGGTGAGCCACTGTTCTGCCTGCTCGGTGCTGTGGCCGCTACCGATCAGCCACGGGACGAGCATCGCGAGTTCGACCCATTCGGCGGCCTTGGTTGCCCACGCCCAGTCCACGATGCGTAGGCCGAGTGGTGTCACGATCAGGTTCGCCGGATTGAGGTCCGAATGGATGAGCGTCCCGCCGTCCATCTCCGGGTGGGCGAATCCGAGCCGGGCTGCCGGGGTGAACCACGTCTCGCCGGGCGCCGGCGTCTCCTGGAGTGCTGTCAGTGCGGCTAGGAGCAGATTGAGATCCGTGCTGCCGGGAGACAGGTCGGGGCGGGGACCGGCAAGATGCTCGGTCCCCACCACCAGCCAGCCAGCCATCGGATTCGAACTGCCACAGGACTGCGGGCGGGTGCCGGTCGATGGCCCGGGTTACCGCCAGTTCGTAGCGCAGAGACCGGACGCTCAACTCACCGGAGGCCGCCTTGACGAAGACCTGTCCGGCCGGTCCGGTCACCGTCGAGGCGATCTCAGCGTGGTCGCCACTGGAAGCCTGGGCGACGTCAAAGGTTCCGCCGACCCGTTCGGCGATCCCTGCCGTGACACTCTCCGGCAGAGCGGTCCAATCCCTACGCATTAATTCTCTTCTCTGCTACATGCCCGGCTGAGACGGGATGGGCGGACAGCAGGGCGCAGCCCCGCCACCCCAAATTTTGAGGTCGGCCCGATAGCCGGTCTCATGTCTCGTCCTCGCGAGTGGCGGATGGGTCATGGTCGCAGACTTGGATGACCGCTTTGGCCCTCGGTCGCGGTCGTCCTGGTTGGCTGGACGTCGCCGTGGAGAGGGCTGCGACGCATCGAACAGATGGCCGGGCCTTCGGGCAATTGAATCGCCGATCCTGGGATGTAGCCATGCCGGACATGCAAGCTCCGCGCGTCGGGGGTGGTGCTCGTCCAGGACAGCAGGTTCACGTGGTCGAGTCGGCTGCGATGGTGGCCGAGCAGGGCCGTGCCGTGTCCTGACCGCCTCGCGCTGGGCGACACGGCGAGGAACGCGAGGTGGTAGTGGGGCTCACTGGGTCGGTCTTCGGCGAGTAGCCGATCGAGTAGGTCGAAGCGATCGCTGTGGGCGCCTGCGGCATCCCCTAGGCGGGTGGGGTAGTTCGCTGGCGGCGGGATGGGCCGGTATCGGTGGAAGCCGACGGTGGCGGCGGTGGCGTCGTCGGTGAGGTGGACGTCGCCGTAGAACATGGCGTGCTCGACCCAGATGCCGAGGACGTCGGTGAGGATTCGATGTCGTGGGCCCGGGTCGGGGATCAGCCATGTTGCGAGCGGGCTGGGATAGAGGGCGTCGGCGATGAGTGCGGCGACGTGGTCTTTGTCCGCCCAGCGGGCGGCGCGGATACGCGGGACAGTGGCCATGGCGGGGTTCCTTCAAAGGCTCTTGGTTGCGGGGTCAGGAGGTGCTGCTGCTGTTGGCGCGGGTGTGGACGAGGAACAATTGGTAGTCGTCGACCAGGGGGCCGGTGCGGTCGCTGCCGGGTGGCGGTGTGTGTGCTGCTCTTTCGTAGGCGAGTAGTTCGCCGGTGGTGGGGTTGAGGATCAGCAGGAAGCGGATGGCGTCGGAGGTGGCGCTGACGCCGATGCCGGTTCGGCCCGCCCGGTCGGTCACCGGGCCGTGGTACGCGATGCCGGGGGTGTCGCGCAGGCCGGTGAGGACCGCGGTGCGGGCGGCTTGGTTGGCAGCACGCCAGCCGAGCAGGCTGACGAGGCCGCGAATGAGGGAGGTGGGCCCGAGGAATCGAGGCTGGGTGGCGTCGATGTTCGCAATGAGCGCTGTCGGGTCGGCAGCGATCGGGCCGATGGGTTCGTCCACCTTGCCGGGGTAGTAGGTACTGTCGTCGGTCGGCTGCCGACCGGTGGGGTAGCGGCTGCGGATGACGCGGCCGGATGCGTCGTCGGCGCGCCAGCGTTGCTCTTCGAACAGCACGACCCGCGTGGTGGTGCTGTTGCCCGCGATCGCGGTGTCCGTGGCCCACTGGAGTAAGTGGACGTAGGCGAACCGGCCCGGGATGGCATCGCAGCCAGACGGCCCCGCCGCGACCGCTGTGAGATCCTGCCCCGCCGGGGACGACGCCGGCAGACGCGTCGGCGACAGGTCAAGTTTCTGCTGTGCGCGTGCATTGAGCTGGGCCGCAGTCAGGGCGGCGGGCGACAGACACGGCGCCACGGCTGGGAGAGACGCGGTGGCGCTGGAAGGCGAGGGTGCGGATTGGGTCGTCCCAGCGGTGCCCGTCCAGATCGGAATGGCCGTGGCGGTAGCGAGCAGGCCGAGCGCGCAGACGGCGGCAGTAACCTTCACGGCTCGCCGGCCCACCGGGTGGGGCTTGTCGGTCGGGGGTCGCAAGTGGCGCAGGTTGTTCACGGTCAGCTTTCTTGAGGTGAGGTGACTTGGGCTAGCGGTAGGCGGCCGTGGCGAGGTCACCCACGGCGGCGTCGACGGCGGCGGTGATGTCGCGTACCGGCTGGTAGTGCTGCCCAGCGATGGCCTTCAGGCGAGCGGTCAGGGCTGGGGTGTCGTCGTCGAGGTAGAGGTGGTGGGTGAGGCCGAGGTCGGCGACGAGGCCGGCGAGGGCGGCGGTGTGGTTGTCGGGTTGTTCGCGGCCGGAGGCGAGGTAGCGCAGGCGGGAGCGGGCGATGACCGCCCATTTGCTGTCGGTGGGCAGGTAGGTGTCGGCGCGCATGAGGCCGCCGAGACGCCGTCGGGTGTGCTGGCGCAGGATCCCGCTAGCAATCAGGCCGGCGCGGGTGCGGTCGTAGAGGTCGTCGGAGAACCCCCGCAACCACCCGCGCAGGGGTGGGTGGGTGTGGCGGATGGTGGCGGTCGCGGCGTCGGCGATCAGGTCTCCGACTGGCCGGTCGATGTGTGGGTGTATCCGTTGGTGGCTGGCCGGGCGGGTGTCGTCTTTCGGGTCGAGGGTCACCCGCCCGGCCAGGTACAGGTCGATCAGGACCGCGCCCGCGAGCCCGAGGGCGAGGGTCTGCCGGTGCACGTGGGGGTGTCCGGTGTCGTCGTCGTGGCCGAGGAGGAACAGGTCATCGCGCAGTGGCAGGCGCGGGATCGACGCGGTCATCGGCGGGGCTCCTACCGCAGCCCGGCGGCGAGGCGCCGCAGCCGCTCGTGTGCCCCGCCATACGCAGGACCGGGGGCGGGGAGCAGGGTTTTGTCGATGGCGGCGAGGACGGTGTAGTTGGGGTCGCACACGTTGCCGATCGGCGCCCGCCCCGCCTGCGACACGAGTTGGTAGGCGTCCAGGGTTTCCAGACCGGTCAGGGCGCTGGCCCAGCCGACGAGGTCGCGCTGGGCGATGCGGTACGCGTCCTCCAACGGGCGGGCGCACCCGATCGTCAGGATGTCCCGGTCGGTCTCCATCCGCGGCCACCGGGTGGGCACGCCTTTGACGACGTCGATGGCGAGGGTGGTGGTCGTGGCGATCTCCACGCCGACGCCGCAGGCCTCGCCCTCGCCCTGGCGGGCGTGCCCGTCGCCGAGGGCCAGCATCGCCCCGTGGACGTTCACCCCGAGGTAGAGGGTGGTGCCGGCGCGCAGGTGCGGGGTGTCGAGGTTCCCGCCGTGTGTGTCGGGCACGAGGGTGGAGCGGGCCTCGAACGCGCCGGGGGCGACACCGATCGTGCCGATCATCGAGTCCAGCGGCAGGTCCACGCTGTGGTCGCTCCGGGTGGCCTCGAACCGTACGGTCCCGGCCTGCCGGTCGATGCCGTACACCCAGACCCGCTCCTCCAGCGGTGGCTGCAGGGTGGCGGTGTGGGCGGTGGAGGTCAGCGCCCCGAAGTGTGGGAACGTCGAGGACACACCCCAGTCCCGGGCCGGGGTGATGGCGGCGAGGTGGACGGCGAGGGTGTCGCCGGGCTCGGCGTCCTCGACGAAGAACGGCCCGGACACCGGATTGAGGTACGGCATGCGGCACACCTGCGACGGCAGGTCCGCCGGCCCCCTCACGAGACCACCGAAGCAGTCCTCCGTCACGACGGTGAACACGTCACCGCCGCGCACATGCGCCACCGGCATCCGACCGCCGAAGGTGTAGGCCAACTCGTCTCGCGCGGGCCGGTAGGTGAACGTGTCCATGCCGGTCACACCCGCTCCACGTGACGTGCCTGCGGCTGCGCGGGCGCCAACCCCGAGAGGGCAGGCCGGCGACCGGACAGGTACAGGCCGACCAGAATGATGATTCCGAGGGCGAGCCATGCCAGGCCGAGGCGTTGGGCGGCGATGTTGGCGTTGACGACCACCCACACCAAGATGGCGAAGCCGACGGCGGGCATGACCAGGTGCGCCCACCAGTTCCCGCTGCGCCGCCGGAGGAGGTGGTGCACCACGACGGAGACGTGCAGGACGAGGAACGCGACCATCGCCCCGAAGTTGATCAGCGAAGACAGCAGGGTGATCCCATCCGAGCGGGTCGCCATGTACAGGCCGAGCGCCAGGGACACCGCGCCGGTGAGCAGCGTCGCGTTGATCGGCACGTTGCGGCGGATCGACACCTTCGCCAGGAACGCCGGCAACTGCCGGTCCCGGGCCATCGCGTACAGCAGCCGAGACGTCGCGACCTGCGCGACCATCGAGTTCGGCAAGCCCCACGCGATCGCCGTGGCCACCGCGCACACCGTCGCCAGCCAACCCCCACCAGCCACGGCAGCGGCGTCATAGAACGCGGTTCCGTTCGGATCACCATCGGCCAGCAGCGAGGCCGGGTCGGGGACGAGCATCGCGGCCAGCCAGGTCTGCGCGATGAACAGCACCCCGGCAAGGATCAGGACGGCGGCCATGGCGCGGCCGATCTGCCGGGAGCCGCCCTCGGTCTCCTCCGCCAGCATGGAGATCCCGTCGAAGCCGAGGAAGGACAGCACCGCGATCGACACCGCTCCCGCCACCACCGACCAGGTGAACGTGCCGGAGTTGTAGAAGGCGTCCCAGCTGAACCGGCCCCTGCCCGAGGCGAGTGCCCAGCCGGCGACGGCCAAGAAGACCGCCAAGACGATCAGCTCGCCGGCGAGCATCAGCCGGGTGACGGCCGCCGTCATGCGGATCCCCACCGAGTTGACGATCGTGTTCACTGCGACGAACCCGAGCAGCCACAGCCACACCGGCACCGCCGGGACCGTGGCGTGCATCGCCACCGACGCCACCAGGTACAACAGCCCCGGCACGAGCACGTAGTCGAGAAGGATCACCCAGCCGGCGAGGAACCCGACCGACGGGCTGATGCCGCGCCCTGCGTAGTTGTAGACGCTGCCCGACATCGGGAACGCCTTCACCATCTGCGCGTACGAGAACGCCGTGAACACCAACGCCACCACACCGACTGCGTACGCCAAGGCCACGATCCCGCCGGAGCCGGCGTAAACGCTGCCGAAGATCGCCATCGGCGCGATCGGCACCATGTACACCAGGCCGTAGGCAAGTAGATCCCGGAACCGCAGTTGGCGGCTCAACTCCTGCCGATATCCATACCGGGACAGCTCATTCTGGAGACTCATTAGACTCCTCAAATAATTGACGCCAAGCTGATCTCACGACTTTGCAACTGGGCCCGCCGGGAAGGGCATCTGGATCGCCGTCAATATTTCGCCTGGCGCGCGGACGGGTATCTCAACAACGAGAATTGCGCACCGGGCCAGGCGAGTCGATAGCGGTGATGCGGACATACGGCGTTGTCCGCATGCAACTGTCCGCGTAGCGTCCGACCACGTATGGTCAGGCCTGTCTGACTGCGGCAGCGACGGGCAACGGCATTTAGGAGTACCGGTGGCTCAGGTTCCACGACGGCTGACCCCGCATCGGTCGGTGCTGCATGGGTTCGGTGCCGTGCTGCGACAGTGGCGCGAGTGCCGCGGGCTTTCTCAGCGCGCTCTAGGCAGGCTGGTGCACGTCAGTGGGGACCTCATCGGCAAGGTGGAAAAGGCCGAACGTTGGCCGTCCGCCCGCCTCGTCGAGTCATGTGAGGCCGCCCTGCAGACGGGTGGTGAGCTGCTCCGCTTCCTGCCAGACCTCGAACGCGAGCGTCGACTGACCGTCCTCGACCACCGCTCGGCTGGCGGTGCGGACGGCCTGCTCGGGGGCGTCATGGATCCTCCCCAGGAGACTGGCCTGCTCCCACCGTGGCACGAGCAACTCGTCGCCCTTGCCACTGCCGGAAATAGCATCGGATATGCGGGGATGGCGTCCACCGCCCATGCGCAGATCAGCGCCGCAGCCACCATCGGGCGGCGGCGCAGCTCGACCGACCGTCGAGAGGTACTCATCGCCCAGGCACTGTGGGCCGAATTCCTGAGCTGGATCGACGAGCAGAGCGATGCCGCTGAGGCGGACGCATGGCTGAGGCGCGCCCAGCAACACGCCGTCGCAGCCAACGCGCCGGTGCTGGCAAGCTACGTCCTGATGAGGCAGAGCCAACGCGCCCTCGAGCGATTCGACCCAGGTAGGGCCGCTGTCCTGGCGCGGCAGGCGCTGGACGAGGTCCGGCTACCAGGCCGCATCCGCGCCCTTCTGCTGGTCCGCCAAGCTCAGGCTTACGCGATGGGAGGTGACCAGAGCGCCTGCGTAGCCAGCATCGACAAGGCGCAGAGGGTCGCCAGCAGCGCCGACGGGGACTCAGATCTGCCAGTCGATGTTGGCGCCCACTGCGACCCTGTGTACGTGGCTGCTCACGAAGCGCAGTGCCGTTTGCTGCTCGGCCAGCCGGCGGCTGCAGCCGATCTCTACGAGCAACTCCTGCGGCACTGGCCAGCTCAGTGGCGCGTCGATGAGGCCCTGTGGCGATCGGTCCTGTCCACTGCCTACGTCAGCAGTGGCAATGTCGAACGCGCTGCGACCGAGGCAGCCAAGGCCCTGACCTTGGCGGCTGGTACCTCTTCCGCACGCGCTCTGCGCTGGTTAAACCCCACGGCGGTGGCCCTTCGGCAGCAGCCAGCCGTTCCCGAGGCGGCGGCCTTCGTGCTCGCCTATCGGCAGGCGACTCTCGAAGCGTGTAACCATTAGCCCGTGGACCTGATCAGCACGGCAACCAGCACCGACGAGTCCGAGCGCGCGGCGTCCATCGCGGTCCTCCCAGTCGGGAGTTTCGAACAGCACGGCATCCACCTGCCGCTGCTGACGGACACCATCGTGGCATGCGCGATCGCGAAGGCAGTCACCGAACGCTACAACCTCTTCCTGCTACCGCCCCTGACGATTTCCTGCTCCCACGAGCATGCCTCGTGGCCTGGAACGGTCAGTATCAGCGCTACAACCCTCGCCGCCGTGGTCGTCGACATCGCCGCCTCCCTGCATGAGTCGGGCGTCGAACAGCTTGCCGTGATCAACGGACACGGCGGGAACTACGCGCTTGCCAACGTCGTTCAGGAAGCCAACGTCGCCGGACCGCGAATGACTCTGTTTCCCGCTCGGGCCGACTGGGACGAGGCTCGACTGGCCGCCGGCCTGCACAGCACCGCGCACCAGGACATGCACGCCGGCGAGCTCGAGGTTTCGCTGCTTCTGCACGTCGCGCCCGAAGTGGTGCGTGATGGCTTCCAGCACTCCGACCACCTAGCGGACGATCGACGTCACCTCCTCACGCGGGGCATGAGTGGCTATACCAGCAGCGGCGTCATTGGTCTGCCGTCCCACGCCACCGCGGCCAAGGGCAAAGCCGTACTCGAAGACCTTGTCCGCTCATTCGCCGACCATTACGGCTCCTGGCGAGACCCAAGACATGACCAGGAATGATGCGGGACGAGAGCTGCTGTCCGCATCGACTTTGTCTCGGCGAGCGATCGGGCGGAAGCAGTTTGCAAGGTGCTCCGGGGCAGGGACAAGGTGCTCGGACCTAGAGTCGGCCACGTCTAGGCGCTCACGCCGCCCCGGAAGACCGAGCCCTGCCGGTGTCAGCGCCGGTGTCCCGGCGACCGCTTGACGAGTCCGCCGTCGTCCGGCCCGCGTGAAAGTTGTTCGAGGAGGATTTGTGAGGCTGGGCGACGGGATCGCTGAATTGTCGGTGGACGACGCCGTCCGCGCCTCCGTGAGCTATGACCAGCTCCGAAGCGGTGATGACGGCCTTTACTGGCTGGAGACTCGCCCCGACGCTGGCGGGGGTACGACGGTGACACGGTGGCGGTCCGGCGAGGGCAATCGTGATGTCAGTCCGGCGGGCTTCAATGTCGCCAACGGTGTTCACGCGTATGGTGGCGGATCGTTCGCTGTCGTCGACGGGACGTTGTGGTGCGTCGGCGGAGATAGCCTCTACCGGAGCCGTCGTGACGGCGACGAACTCGAAGTGGTCAGCCATGGATGCTTCGGTGACCTGACGATCGGCGACGGCGAGTTGCTGACCGTTCGGGAGTCGGAGCAGGGTGACCAACTCGTCGCGGTGTCGCTCAATGGTGCTCCGCAGATGCGAACTCTCGTCTCGTCCCGGGGGTTTGTCGGTGCGCCTCGGCCCGGTCCGGGTTGGTTGGCCTGGACCGCTTGGAGCGAACGCGACATGCCCTGGGACGCCTGTGAGGTATGGGTGGCCCCCTACTCGCCGCGTGGTTCGGTCGAGGACCCAGTAAAGCTCGCCGGCGGTCCGAATGAGTCTGCGGTGGAGCCGCGGTGGGGACCCGACGGGGCGTTGTACTTCGCGTCGGACCGCAATGGCTGGTGGAACCTCTACCGGTGGAATGGCCTCAAGCTAGAGGCGGTGGCGCCGATCTCGGGTGAGTGCGCCGCGGAGCCATGGGAATTGGGTTACGCGTCGTATGGCTTCCTCGACGACGGTCGGATCGTCGTGGCGGTGCAAAAGGGCCCGCGACACCGCCTCGTCGTCATCGAGCCCGACGGCACTGTCCGCCCAGTCGACCTCCCGTACACGTCGATCAAGCCGTACCTGGCTGTTCGCGGGACGGCGGTGGCGTTGATCGGTTCGTCACCGACCGCGGCCCCGCAGGTCGCGCTGATCGACCTGGCTGACGCCGATCCCCAGGTGGAGGTGCTTGCCAGGTCGGAGCACGCCGGACTCGACGGGGCGCGAGTATCGACGCCGACGGAACTGCGCGTTCGAGTAGCCAGCGGTCGGGAGGTGCTTGCCCTGGTGTATCCGCCGACAGGCGCGGCGGCGGACTGGCGAGCACCGGTGATCGTTCGGGCGCATCCTGGGCCTACCGCCTCCTGCCTGCTGCGCCTGGACTGGCAGGCGCAGTTCTTCACCAGTCGCGGGTTTGCCGTCGTGGATGTCGACTACCTGGGTAGCACTGGGTACGGCCGGGTGTTCCGGGAATCGCTGTACGGCCGGTGGGGCCTGGACGATGTCGATGACTGCGCGACTGTGGCGATGCATCTGTTGTCGGCGGGGCGGACGGTGCTGGGGCAGGTGTTTATCCGCGGTGCCAGCGCTGGCGGATACACCGCGTTGCACGCGGTGGCACAGGACGGCCCGTTCGCCGCTGCCACCGCCGTGTCGGCGATCGTGGATCCTGACCGGTGGGCGCAGACGGTGCCCCGGTTCCAGCGGGCGCATGCGATGCGGCTGCGAGGTGGTGCCGGCAGGGTCCGCGCCGCCGCTGTTCAAGCGCCACTGCTGCTCATTCACGGCACCGCTGACGAGGTGGCCGTGGTCGAAGATGTGCGCGAACTCGCCGAGGAGTTGACGTCTCTCGGTACGGCGCCTGAAGTGTTGCTTCTTGCTGATGTCGGCCACTATGTGGCGTCGTCCCGTCGAGCGGGCGCGGCGCTGGAGGCGGAGCTGAATCACTACCGCTCGGTGATGGCGGGTGCGGCCAACGATCAACCGGGTTACACAGCCGCCAGCGGTAGTCGGTGACGTACGTACTCGCCGAACTCGCGAACCTCGGGTTCACACCGATAGGGCTCGAGGTCCGCCTGTACCTCGACGATGCGTTGCAGGCAGCGGTGTGAGGTGGTTCGTGCGGCGTAGTCGACTGCCTCGCGTGCGGTGGCGCAGGCTTCGTCGATACGGCCGGCGGCGGCCAGCGACGAGGCCAGGAGCGCGGTGTCGATGGCGAGTCGCCGGACGTGCGTGGGACTCAGTGCGGTGAGGGCATCGCCCAGGTGCCGTTGGGTGTGCTGCGGTTGGCCCAGGTCGTGGAAGCAGTGGGCGATCTCGTCGGCGAGGTACGCCGCGTCGAAGTACCGGATCCAAGTAGGCTCGTCCTCGGGCTTGCTGCGGACCAGTTGCTTCTCCGCGATGTCGAGATGGGTCAGGCATTCTCCTTCGCGTCCAAGGCGGGCGTGCGTGCGCGCCACCACCGCGTGGAGAGCGGCTGCCACAGCGGGCGTCGTCCGGGTCTCGCTTCCCTTCACCGCCGTCAGCGCCATCCTGTGTGCCGGCTCGGGGTGCCCGCAGTGCAGCGCGAGGTGGCCGATGTTCACGGCGAGCAGGTAGCTGCCGTACAGGCGGTCGTCGGCAGCTTCCGTCAGACGTAGAGCGCGAAGGTAGCGGCGCTGGGCGAGGCCGTGGGCGCCGGTATCGACCGCCTGGTACCCGCAGAGCTCGAAGAATCCCGCCGCCAGCGCGTAGAGATGTCGACCAACAGCCTCAGAGGTTGGAGCATTCGCCAACAGCCGGTTCAGTTCGCCTTCGACGTACCGCTGCACTTGCGCGTGGACTCGTCCAGCACCGTGGGTGTGGTCCAACTGCCGGAACATCCCCAGAGCGGTCTCCGCCGAATGAAGATCCTCTTCGTTAATCTGGTCAGGCGAGCCGAGTCGTCCGGCCACGGACCGGCGTGGTCCCGCTGAGGCGTGCAGCCAGTCCTGTGCGGCGCGGTCAAGAACACCGGGCTGGAAGGGAACACGGACAACCATGTCCGCCACCCCTGGCGCCTCCTCCTCTAGGGCGCCCAGCAGGGTTCCGGCGTTGGTGGGACCGCTCGGGGAAGCTGTCCGCATACCCGCGTTGGCGCGACTTCCCTCAACAAGCGGTAGCAAGCGAATCAACGCCCCTCCGGTTGTCAACGCCTTGTCGCAGGCTTCAACGAATTCCCGGGAGGGGAAACGGTCTGCTGTCTCGACCCGACGCACGAGGTCGGCACTGAACCGGATCATCGCGCCGAGTCGCGCCTGCGAAAAGTTGGCCCTCTCCCGCAGCCGACGCAGTTCGGCTCCGAAGAAGTGGCGCTCAGACAGGGACGGCTGGAGCGTTCGCGGGATCTGGCCCATAGCGCCGCCTCCTCTGGCTGATCCCACCACCACCATGGCGATCAGCAGCATGGATATCGCGCACATAGGGTCACTCAGTGTTCAGCGCGGCGCAAGCACGAACACTGAGATGCGTAGATGCGGAAGAAGCTCATCGGTGACGCACATGCGGACAACCACTTCGTCCGCATGCTTGGCATTCACTCCACCGACTTGATGGGCGAGTGTGGATACGGACCTGGCTACTCGTCAGATCCGCCCCTGACTTGAACAAGCGCGGGAGGTTGCAGTGGAGCAGGAGACCGTTCCGCCTCCGTGATTGTGATAAACGTCGGCGGCGTCCTCGCCTTTGCCGCTGCGCGAGCGGTCGCGCGGATCGACTTCCGTGCATAGGGCTAGGGCATTCACGTGCCAGCGGTTTGCAGGAGCCACCAGCAGTTCGGACCTGACCTCTCCCACATCCCGGAGGATGAGAATGTCCCTCACGACGTTGTTCGACGAGGTCACGGTCAGGGAGATAATGACCGCTTGGCCGACCAAGCCGGAGCTTCACAATCTGCCCGACGACAGCAGCGTTCTCAATGTCGTCAACGCGGAACTCATCATCGGTTACCTCGACACCGGTACTGCACCCGCAGAGCAGCTCATCGTGATCAAGGATGGGGCAGCGCTCCACCCCCGGACATACACGACGGGCGGCTACGTTGACCCTGGCAAGATCGCGAAGTGGCGCGGCCGGGGCTACACCGTCCAACTTCGCAACCTGCACCGCTGGTGTCCCGCGGTGCACGCAATCTGCTCCGCGATCCAGGACGAGACCGGTTACGGCTGCTACGCCACCGGCTTCGCCACCCCGGCAGGGGGGCAGGGTCTGTATCACCACTGGGACCAGAACATGGGCCTGATCTACCAGATAGCCGGTCGCAAGACCTGGCAGATCTGGGAGCCAGGAGTCGATGAACCTCACTATGAGCAGTTCGCCTCTAACACTTCACCGGGCAGCGGCGTCATTGACCGCATGAAATCGATGCACCCCGACTTCGAGTTTGACCTTGTCCCCGGCCAAATCTTGGTGCTGCCGCGAGGGTGGATGCACAACCCGCACGCTCGTGGCCAGATGGAGGACAGCGTCCACGTGACCTTCGTGGCCCGCGAGCTCACCGGCTACTGGATCGCCGGAAAGCTGGTCCAGGCCGCGCTCATCTCAACCCCGCTGCGGCGCGTAATCCCGCCCGCCAGCGTTGTCGACGCCGCTGCCTTCGCCGGACAGGTCGCCGAGGCGCGCGACCAGCTGACGCAGTGGCTGGGCAGCGCCGACGTCAGCGCGCTGGCCGCCGAACTGCAACAGGCGGCACGCACCGAGCCGAACGTCGACTACATCTCCCACGCACCGCGACCCCGCCCCATCTGCCCCCAGTCGGCCCGCTGATTCGGGATTTCCCCGGCGCATCAGGCGCCGGCGATCCATACACCCCTAGGAGGAGTCGTGACCCTCGCGACCGCATTGCCGGTTCAGGCCGACAAAGACCCCCAGACCCTCGTCGACCCGGAGACCTTCGACAAACTGGCCCTGCACTTCGCCGCCGCGCAGGAGGTCACCAAGACCTACGCCCGGCGGGCGGTCGGGCAGATGCTGCTCATGCTGAAGGCGCACGCCGACTCGCAGCACGACCCCGACTTCGGTCGGCTGCTGCCCGACGGCCGGTCCTATCGGGTGGTCCCGACCGAGCCCGTCGACGCCGCCTGGCACGTTTCGCTGCAACACACCGAGCCCTACCACGCCGCCTGCGAGCAGATCGCGGGAGGCTTCGTGCACCACGTGCCGATCCTGACCGAGGGCATGGCGGACGGCTCCTCCATGGAGTACACCCGCCAGGCTCTCAAGGCGACCGGCTTCTACATCGACCCCGAGTTCTGGGACGGCGAGGCGAAGTCCTGCTGCCCGCCTAACCCAGGAGTCTGAAAGGGCCACTTGACCGATGCGCATTGACTGGACCGCGCTACCCGAGGCAGTCACCAAAGAGGTAGCCGACCGGGCCGGCGGAACTAACATCATCCCTGCCACGACCGGTGACCACGCGGAGATAGCCGCAACCATCACCGGACCGAACGGGAAAGTGTTCGTCAAAGCGGCCCATACCGACTTCGGTGTCCGGTCACTGCGCTTCGAACTGCGGGTGAGTGAGGCCCTCAGCGGGCCTCACTCACCCGCCGTCGAGTGGCACTTCGAGGCTGCCGGCTGGCTGGTGGTGGGCTTCGAGCACTGCGACGGCCCGCACGCTGACCTGTCCCCGGGAAGCTCTGATCTGGATTTCCTCGGTGAGGCACTGACGGTGCTTGGTGAGACACCAGCACCCGATGTGCCGTTCTTCAGTCCGAAGGCGCGGCTCGGATTCGAACACCCGACGATGGACGGCGACACGCTCGTTCATACCGACCTCGGCCCGGCTAACCTGATCGTGACCCCGCGCGGCCTACGAATCGTCGATTGGGCGATGGCGACCAAGGCCGCGCCGTGGGTTGAGCTGGCCATGCTCACTCAGTGGCTGATCAGCGCCGGACACACCCCCGAACAGGCCGAGCAGTGGCTGGCGCGACAACCGGCGTGGCGGCTGGCCGATCCAGAGGCATTGGACTACTTCGCGACGATGAACGCGGAAAAGTGGGCGTCGAAGTCGGCGGGCTCAACCGCAGCTTGGATGCATGACCTCGCGGCCTGGACGTCCCAATGGGCGGCCTACCGGTTCCAGATCGGCAAGACCGCCCAGCGGACCAACTTTCACAGCTGACCGTTCGCGAGGAAGCAGGTGATTCCACGACGACGGCGAGTCTGCTTTCGCCTCAGACCGGGCTGGGCGGCGGATCCCCGCTGCCGGCGAGTGACGAGGCTGGCGTAGTTGCCGGGCACTGGCATGGCCCATCACCGCTCCGGTTCGGCGGGAGCTTTCCCGTGGCGAGGATGCTTCTGGATCCGGCCCGGCTCCTTGATCAACGGAAGCATGGGCTCCACGAACTTAGGTCTGCGGTTGGCGGGCTAAGGCTGACGTTGCAGCGCGCAGGAGCGAGGCCGAGCCGCTTCCGTCGGCTTCACGGACGACCGTACTCGGCCTGCAGTTCGCTCGGATGAATCCGGTAGCGGCGTGCGTCGCGCACCGTGTAGCCATGACCACGACATCGGCGCGCCGGACCCACTGTCGCAATTGCTTGCTGCCAACGTGATCATGGCTGCTGGTGACGTTTACCTGGGGTGTGACGGCGTTGAGGGTGGCGGAAACCCGGTCGAGGACCTTTTCATCGAGTGAGTATAGGAGCAGGTCCTGAGCCACCACTGCTGACCATGCTTCTGCCGCTGGCTCCGCCGCAAGTTCAGGCCACGGAAGTTCAACGGCAATTTCGGCACTCAGTTGAGCGGCAAAAGCGGCCTGATCTGGGTCCAGACGGCTGCTGTGATCGCTCAGCGGTCCCAGCAGGCGGTAACCCAGCCTAAGCCGGGCGTCGGAGTCTGGACACGCGGACCGTGTGACGAGGTCGACGAGGTCGAGAACGACTGGGGCACGATCGGGGCCGGCCCATCGCGGTGCATCAGCCGTCAGGTCGTCCAGGAGGTGTGCGTACATGGCGGCGTCCGGTGCCGACCGAAGGACGATTTCTGTGAGAGCGACGACGCCGGCCAAATCACCGGGACTGAAACGGTCATGGGTGAGCGCGTTGAGGAGAAACTCGCGTGCTGATTTCGCTGCTGGAGTCAGGTAGCGGTCTGAATCGACAAATGGACCAACGAGCGACCAGATCCGGTCCGCCGCCGCATCGTCGAGTTGGCCGAGGACGGAGGCGATCTGGTCGTCGTCCTCGGCTGCTTGTGGCCATTGGCGCCACTGCTCGTCGGCAAGGACGTCAGCAAGGTCTGACTCGACTGCGACGGCTTGTGCCAATTGAAGCCACGACGCCGGTGCGGCCGGTGGGCTGGGAATGCTTCCGTTCAGTTCTGCAACATCGCCTCCGCCGCTGGATTGCTGGCGGGTGCTGCGGTATTCGGCGGCCAGTTCGGGTGCCAGCCGTTCGACCGCTGCGAGGACATGGGGCTGGTCGCGTAGGAGGTCTGTGATGGGTGTGCTGTTCACGACGACCGCAGCTAGCGCGAGGACAGCGAGCGCTTCGGGGCTCAGTTCGGAGAGTTCGCCGTCCATCAGGGCGGGGACGAGTGATCCGGCCTCGATGAGGCGCGTCCGCGCAAGGTCGAGGTCGCCGTTCGCTAGGGGTTCCGCGAGTGCGGTGGCAAAGATCGCTGCGAGAATGGCATCGCGTACAGGGGCGGGTGGGCGTGTCGTGGCGACATCTGGCAGCTCTGCGAGCCGGAGCAGTTCGCTGTTTCGGCCGAGGCGGGATAAGCGCTTGATTCGTAGGTGAGCGACGTTTGTGGCGCTGAGCCCGCCGGTGGCCGAGAGTTGGTCGAGGATCCTTGCTGAGGCGGAGTTGTCGCCTGCGGCCATGGCGATGTCGAACTGGCTGAGCAGCCGGCCGACGGGAGTCGGCGTATGCCAGGACCGTCGTGGGCGTGCCCGTATGGCTTGCTGGAGTAGCCGCACGGCGTCCCACATGTCTTTCTCTTTCGAGCGTGGGCTCGCGATGACGAAGATCGAGCTGTGGCCGGCGAATTCAAGGACAGCCCGATCTATCGGGTCATTCGGGTTGAGGCGTGCGGGCAGTCCGTGAAATCTGGCGAAGCTGGTGCCGATGAACGCCTGGAGTAGCTCACCGACAGTGGCCGCATGTCGTTCATCGTGGGGGATGACGTATGCCACCCATTGCCGGGTCTCGGGGTCCTGGCGCGGCAGGATGATGGGGACGTCAGATGCCTCGTGGAGAACTTGAAGGTAGGGGACGAGGCGTCGTCCGACGGGGGAGCCCGGATCGCGGTCCGGCCACACAGGATTGCCTGGGCCGAAGAACGCTTCGATGAGTTGGTCCGCTCGCTTGGCGTGGCTGCTCTCGGCGCGATGCCCGGTCATTCGAGCCCTCCAAAGCGGTGCCGGAAGTCGAGGCGGGCGGTAGCGGCAGCTTCGGTGCTCACCTTGTACGTGACGGCTTCGTCGTTGATCTGCATGCCGCGAAGGGTGAGGTTCATGGACCCGGTGAGGAGCCAATCGTCTCCGCAGAAGGTCTTCTCATGGACGTCTTCGTGTTGCTTGATCTGCAGGTTCTCGCCGTTGGCGCTGCGGCGAAGGCGGTCCAAGAATGTCGAGTTGTGTCGGTCGGGACGCGAGACGACTGTCACCCGGGCCTGGTTGTAGGTAAGTAGGGAAAGGACTTCGGAAAGGGTGTAGATCCGGTTCGAGGGGTCGACGAACACGCTGTCGAAGCTGCCGCTGGTGTTGTCGATGGTCGGTACGTCGCTGATCCAAGGAGACACGAGCCAGAGTTGGCTGCTCGGTGCCACCAGTTCAGCGGTGAGCACGGTTGCCAGCACTGTGTCGATGCGAAGGCCGGTCGCTCGGCCGGTCCGGACCACTCGTTCCAACATCACTGTGTAGCCTCACGAACTTCGATCGTCGCGCGTAGGTTGTCGCCGTCACGTGTGATGGTGCGGACGTCGCCGTAGACCCGCAGCACGTCGCGATCGACGGCGACCGCCGGCACGGTCCTGAGGGCTGTGCTGAAGGCTCGCATCCGCTGTGCCGGGGCGACGAGCACGACGGCGCCGCGGTCGCGTACTGCTGTCCGGTAGTTGTCGAGCCAGTCGGCGTCGTCGACGTTGACCACAGGCAGCCGTTCGTCGTGTGCTGCCTGCGCCAAGAGCCGGTCGAGGATCGGCGTGGGGGCGTAGGGCTGATAGTGCTGCAGGTGTTGGACTCGCGCCTTGTTGCCCCGGGGCCACAGCAAGCTGAACACCTGGTCCGGTGAAAGGTTGGTATTGCCGGCATTCGGCACGGCGACTTGTCCGCTGCCGATGAGATAGGCGAACACTGCTGCCTCGACTTCGAAGCCGAGGCGTTGCTGGAGGGCGTCCCAGGCGTGGACGAGTCCGAGCACTGTGACGTCGGTGGCGTTGGTAGTTCCTGGTCTTAGCAGGCGGTTGGAGAGCGCTGCCATGGCTTGATGGCGTGGGTGGCCGGTGAGTTTCGCCCATGCTGATCGAAGTTGTTGGAGCGCGCTCTCGGCGGCATGTGCCGAGCGCGGGTCCCGGAGCGTGGACATTGCCTGCGCGGCCGTCCCTGACGGCTGGGACACGACATGGTCGAGCAGTTGCACGACAGTGGTGTGAACGTAGTCGTGGTCGCTGGGGCCCAACGCGCTGTCGACGAGGTTCCAGAAGCGGCGCGGATTCTCGGCATAGTAGTGCGTCAGTTGCTCGATGATTCCGATACCGCCCAGCGACGTTTCGCTCAGCCAGACCGCGGCGGGGCCGCCGGTCCCAGGCGGCGAAACGACGTCGACGATCAGGTCGCGGTCTTGAGCGTCGGGGCACGCGCGTTGGGCAGCGGCCAGAATCGCGGCTGCCACGGTCTCGCGGTACGTCCGTTGGGCGAGGTCTTTCGTGAGGCTTACGACTTGATCGGTCCAGAGCAGCCGTGCGTGGCGGTCGAGGCAGTCGGTGAGCCGCGCATCGTTGCTGAGTTCAGTCAGACCGGCGACGAGCCGTTCAGGTGCGGCGGTCGCGGCGGATCCGGCGTCGCGGTACAGGGCCCGCAGGATCTGTTGGACGTCGTTGCGCCAAGCGCCACGACTCAATCGGGCGTGAAGGCGATCGCCGGAGGTCGCGTTGTTGGGCTCAGTGGCGGCCAGGGCATATGCGGCCGTATACACGGTGGTCAGCCAGTTCCGCTGGAATGAATTCGCTACACCGTCGAGCGCCGGGTCCTCCGCGACGGCGGTGGCGAACGCCAGCGATCGCCACTCTGGCGATTTCAAGTGTTCGGCGACGGTCGGCCGAGTGAGGTCAAGCGGCGCGAGGTCGAACCGGACTGCGTCGACGTTCAGGCGGAAACCCAGCGCGGCCGGCTGGCCGTCCACGCTGTAGCGGACGCTGCTGGCGACGGTGCCGGCGGTGCCGCGGTCATAGGTCGTTTCGCATTCGGCCCCGAGCGACATACGGCGGACCTCGGCCGGGTTCCCGGCGGCGCTCGTGGCGAAACCAACGGCGGTAATGCGGTCGGTCCAGTTGGACGGCTTGGGGATGTCCGCCATGTAGAGGCCGCTGCTGGGTTCAAGGATCTCTGACGCCCACACCGGAATGCCTTGCGACCGATCGGCGACCTCATCGGGTGGCTGCTGCAGAGCGACGACGTGGGGACGGAAGACCTGAACCGGCTGGTGTCCCATCGGTGACCATGTGCCCTGTGGCGTATAGGTCTCGACGAAACTGTCGATCTCTAGAGCGCCGTTGGCCTGGACGGCTGGCAGCGCCAGCCACGTGCGGTGATTGCTGCGGCGGTGGCCATAGCGGCGGCTGACACGTCCTGGCACTGCCTCGCGGAGCGCCCGCTCGATGGGAAGGGCTTCCCAATCCTCCGCAAATGGCAGCCGAAGGTTGACCTCCGGCACATTGAGCGGCTCGTACAAGGCCGTGGTGAGGAACTCGGGAAGCAGGCTTCCGGGATGCGCGCCTGGGTCCGGATCGACGGGTCGCCACCCGGACCGCAGCCGGCGCAGGGCCGTGGGCACCACGCCGAGCAGGAGGGCACGCGGCTGCTCCCAGAGCAACGCCTGAGCCTCATCGGCGCTGATATCCAGGGCGCGGCGCAGGTGGACGATCAGGCTGTCCTGCAGCATTGGGTCGATGATGAGTTTTTCCAGCAAATCGGCGAGTGCCTGCACCTGCGCTGGAGATGGCGGGCGAGCGGTCGGGCGTGGCGCGGACAGCAGCCGGCGTGGGTCGATCCGGTTGTCCCGTAGCGTCGTAGATAGCCAGTCCAGCAACGCCTGCGCACCTTGGATCTTAAGTACGAAGCGGTTGCGGACCGGTAGGCGGCGCGCGGTCAACTCGGGCGAGAACAGGGAGTCGTAAGCCTGGTAAGCCAGCCTGTCGCGGCCGTAGTCCGACAGGGTGATGACGGTCCAGGGGCGGGTCCCTCGGCGACGTCCGGCGCGACCGCGGCGTTGAATGAAGGCCGCCGCGTCGTGTGGCGCCTTGTGCTGAAGGACCAGCCCGACCCGGTCGTCGTCGTAGCCCACCTCGAGCGACGCCGTCGCAACGATGAGGTCAGCTTCGTCGTCGACACCGACGTCCTGGGAAGAGGTACGTCCCACGGCGAGGTCCCCGACGACCGCGTTCGGGTCCAGGTCACGTCCGATCTGGCGTACCAGGTCCCAGGATTGGCCGTCGGCAAATCGTTCGGCTCTGAACGGCGCCTCGGGTGAGCGGAGCCCGGCGAGGACGCGTCCGGGCCGCCCACGGCTTGTACGCCCGCCCTCGGCGTCACGCAGGTCATCGTAGAACCGGTTCGTCACGTCCAGATCATCGGTAAACAGGAAGCCACGCGAGCCGTGCAGCGTCTCGCGGCCGCGTAGGTCGAGGGTCCGGCCGTACAGCATGGCGGTCTGAATCGATGTCGACAGTTGGCTCGCGCCGGAAACCGGGTCGGCGCGCAGCGCAATGGCGTACTCCCGGCCTTCTTCCTCAAGGTCCTGCGGCTGCGGCGTGACATAGTCCACCGACGCATCCGACAGGCCTGTGAGCTGTGCGAAGAATGCAGCGGCGTCGCGCAGGGTGGCGCTCAGGCCGACGAAGGTCACCGGGCTTCGCACGGCGTGGCGCCATCGCCGGAGTACGAGTCCCACCTGGGCGCCGTGCATGCCGGTGTAGGTGTGAGCCTCGTCTAGGAGCACCAGCGAAGGCCGGCGCGGGCCGCGCCAGCCGAGGAGTTGGCCGAGCCCAGGGTCGGTGGCGTTGCGGTTGAGCATCTCTGTCGTGGTGAATAGAAGGTCCGGTGGATTGTCGCGTAGCGAGTCACGGGTCAGAACGACATCGTCGATGACAAGCCCACAGGTGGCCTGGGTGCAGTGCAGGCGATCCCGGTTCTCGTTCTGATCTTGGCGAGACCAGATCAGTTCCTGGCGGCACTGGGGACACGACAGGTAGGGGCACACGACATCGGCGCCGCGGTTGCGCCACGCACGGGTCAGGTGAGATGTCTGTGCGCGTAGACGCTGGGCGTTGTGCGGCGTGTCGCCGTACAACACTCCGATCCTGAGCCGGCGGCTTGTTCCGCTGCCGGCCTCACCATTCACCCGCAATGAGGCGGCGACCGCCTCCCGCAATTGGTCACGCAGCAGCTCGATCCGAGGGTAAAGAGCCAGCGTGTGCACGCCGGTTCTGCCCGTCCGTATGTACGCGGCCATGGCGGCGAACGCGGGGAGGTAGAAACCCAGCGTTTTGCCGCTGCCGGTGCCGGCACCGACGATGACGCCCGCGCTCTGGCGCGCATTCAGCGCCGTGGTGATCGCTCGCGTCGCGTCCACCTGGAACCTCGCGACAGTGCGATGGCTGAGCAACGCTCGTGCGGTTGACGCATGACCAGCCGTCCAAGCCTCGGTGTGGGCGAGTTCCTGCAGGGCGTCCTCGATGAGGACGTCGCGCTTAGGGTAGCGACGCCGTGCTGTGTGGAGGCGGTAGTCGGCGACGAGTGTTCTGCCTTGCTCCCACCAACGCGCTGGGGGCGACGTGAGGTCGCGGGGGCCGAAAAGCTGTCGCAGTCGGGTGGTGAGACGCACGGTCTCGCCCATTCGTGTGCGGTAGCGGGGTGGTGAGGTCGCCGGGATGCGGATCAGCAGTGCGCCATCGAGGAGGGCCGTGAGGACGTCATCGGGGTCCACGTTTGCCGAGGTCGGGGACTGCAGGAGTTGCTCATTGATCGTCTCGAGCACCTCCTCGTGCGAGAGGGTGCCCGTGGTCACGCCCCAGGCCAGGAGGGGCAGTTCGAGATCCTCCAGATCATCGAGGACGCCAGACAGGAAGCGTCCGTCGAGTCCCTGAGTCACAAACCCCTCCTATGGAGTTCAATCTGGTCGGCGAGACCGTACTCCCGCAGCATCGCGATCTCTGCATCGGAGACTCGATCGAGCGACACCCGTCGGCCAAGGCGAAACAGTAACGCCTCAAGCTCTGGCTCGGGTTCCCGCAGGTCGCTCAGCGACTCCTTCAGGCCGGCATGTGTCGTCACGAAGGAGGAGATCTCCCGTACGTGAGGCACTTCGATCTTGCCTAGTCGCTTCAGTTCGCTGAACGACGTCTGCTGGTCGCGCTGGGCGGCAGCGGGCAACACTGCCAAACGCTGAATTGGGAGTTCGGCCAACCGCTCGCTGGTCCACCTCAGCCACGCCTCTGTCAGCGTGGCCTGCACCCGCTCAAGGACGCCCTCTACCTTCTGCCGGGCTGCGGTGATGGCGCGAACTGATGGCAGCCCGTCCGCAGCAAGCTGCGCGAATCTCTCGCGTCCCTCATCGACCTGACCCACCGGCACGTCGGCGCCTTGTTCCTGCAGAGCGCGACCCGCTTCAAGCAACCGGCGCAGTTGCTCAAGCGCGCTGCCGAGTCCATCCGCCTGTGTGAAAACCCGCTTGGCGTTGTCTTCCGCGACAGACCCTTCGCGTAGCCGGTTCGCCTCAGCCGTGAGCGCCCTCGCCTTGTCTAGTACAGACATCGTCTTCATGGCCCCACCTCTGTCCACCGCCGCAGAACTTCCTGAACCCGTAGCGCCGCCGACTCGCCAGAACCGCCGGTTTTCAACCTGGCCTGGTCCAGCCGCTCGGTCAACCAAGCGTTACCAGCGACGAGGAAGCGTTCAATCGCGGCCAGGTCCGCCCCTCGGTCTGCCGCGCATGCCACCACGATGGCGCGGGACCGGCTGTCGTCGTCCTCGGCAGCCGCGACGCGCGCTATGTCACGCTCCAGCCGTTCGATGCATTTCCAGTCGCGTTGCCGAACGTCAGCCAGCAAGGATCGGAATGATGGCAGGTCCACAGGGCCAAGGCCCTCGTCGACCGCGGCACGAAGAGCCTGGTCAACCGCCAGCACCGTCTCGGCGCCGCTGACTCCTGCGGGTAGCAGAGCGCGAACCTTCTCGAGGGTGTGCTGCAGCTCGGCAAACTGTGCATCGGCCACGACAGCGAACTGATTGAGTCCGGACACTGCCTTGGTGGCCCATGGGGGAAGCTTGTCGGGGCGCTCCCAGGCCCACTCTTGGGCTGCCTCACCAACCAAGGGCAAGGCCCGTGTGCCGTCGACGATGCGGACGTTGCCTCGCACCCCTCGCGTGAAGCCCACGCTGTCTCGTAGCCTGGCGACCAGTTCGCCACGGCCGCTGCGGTGAGCCTCCCAGAGCCGATTCCATTGCGGTGTGCGGCTCAGTCCATCCGCTCGTTCCCACCCGCTACCGTCGGCAAGCGCCGCGTTCAGCAATTCTGTGTCCCTCATGCCCGGCCAGGCGTGGCCGGCAAGCGCGGCGCCCAGCAAAGAGGCGCGGAACCCGAGGATGAGTTCCCGGTTTGAGAAGCCACGGTGGCGTTGTACGGCACGCTGGAGGTCGGGTTGGTGATGCTCCGCGATCTCGTGGAGGCGTCGTATTGCCGCCGCGTTACCTGCCACACCCTCGCTCGCCAGGAGTAACTGTCGGAAGAATGTGGCGTTGCTCGGATTGCGCTTAAACCGAATCGGGGCGTCTGCCGTTCCCGGCAACCGCTCGCTCGCTGCACCTTCGATCGACACGACGGTGGAGTTCGATGGCCACGCCCTGTCGAGTTCAGCAGACTGAGGGTCCGCCACTACCGGATCGATCCACATGCATCTGTTGATCACGGCCTGTCTGATCGTCCCTCGAAGGTGAGCAGCGGTAGTTTGCGGCAGTTGGCTGTGTCGTCCCTGCCATTCTTCGACATGATCGATCATCATGGCTAGGGCGCGAGGTAGTTCTTGCGCGTTGGCGCTGGCCGGCTTCCTCCTCCCGGAGGTGGTGTCCTCCGTTGTGCGTGTCGTTGTCTGGCCGGGTCCGCTGGCGACATCGTTGAGATCGAGAAGGCCAATGCCGAACGCGGCGTGCACCGCCGGGTCAAGGTTGGTTATTTGGTCTGGGGCGTCGCCCCAGAACTCAAGGAAGGTTTTTCGGCGGGTAGCGTCGGCGTGGTCGCGTTCCTCGATCTCCCGTTGCACTGCGCCGAGCATGTAATCCTCACCAGCAGGAGTGCGGTAGTCCTCGCTGAAGCGTTGATCCGGGAAGGATCCATCACGGAGGGCATGAGCGTGATCGACCAGGACGGGCCGGATGACCTCGCCGATCACTGCCCGTGGGTTGAACGAATCGGGATTGTTGTGTGCCGGTCGCGCTCGGATGGCCCGTCGCAGAGTCGGCCAGTTGAACGGGTAGAGCCCATGCCCGTCGACCGACGCGCCGAAGGTGGAATGGCATGTCTCTTGGAACTCGCACGTGACGCATCGGTTGGGCACGTCTGCGCCGTTCGCGATATTGGCATTGTCCAAGGCCTCTCGGCCGACGCGCGCGGCGTTGAGGTACCGGCCGGCGAAAGCCGTGATGTCAGATCGGCCCTGCTCGCCGGTGTCGAACCCAGCGTCCAGGTCGTAGAGGTACGGCGTAGCCGCCTTCGCGCGGGTGAGCACCGTCTCGGCCAGCCGCGCGAAATAGCCGGTAGTCACGGCCATTAGCGTCCGGACAGGAGCCAGTTCGGCCTTGCCACTGCGCACCCCCGCCTCGATCAGGGCGTCGAGCAGGTCACGCTGAACGCCTTGGAGGACGACGAAGTCCTCGATCAGTAGGACGATTTCTTTGCCCTGGGCGGCGTACTGGCGGCGAATCTCCAACATTGCTTGCTGTAGGCGGCCACCGCCCATGTTCCAGGCGGCGGTGACGGCGACCGGCAACTGCTCGGTGAGGATGTCGATCGCGGCGGTTTGCAGTTCCGGCCTGTTCGTGATGAGACTCAGCAGGCGTCTTGCTTTGTCGGATGCCTTGTTGACGTCGGCGATGTCTAGTGGCAGGTCGGTGATCGAGAAGGCGGTCGGTCGATCGTCCTCGCCATCCCGTCGGTCGGAGAGGAGGCTGGCGGCAAGCCTCGGGATCAGCTTTCCCTTCTGCAGCAGGTGGTCGCGGACATGGGGGTCAAGCAGGAGAAGAGCGAGATTGCCTGGCCCGGCGAGGACGCGTCCTTGGCCTGGTCTGGCGTCAGCGACCGCAACGGCCTCGGACAGCTCGTTGATGAGGCGGCGTTCCAGACTTTCGACGTCCAGTTCCGAGCTCATGCGGTCGACGTCGGCGCGTAGTTGCGCCAATTCAGGGCTTTCGACTCCGGGTTGATCGAGCAGTGTCCGGACGACGGCCCGCAGGCTTGTGCTGGTCTTCGGCAGGTAGATCACCACCCGCTTGTCGGTCGACGGCGTCAACTCGTGCACCCAGCGGACCAGATGCGATTTTCCGGTTCCGGACTCGCCGGTCACGGGCATCAACAGGACCCCGTTCGGGGCGTCCCGCTCCAGGAAGTCGCGCCGTACGTCCTCCTCGGTGACTGCCGTGCCGGGGTCGTCGGTTTTGGCCTCGGGGTGTCGGCGCCTGATGCGCAGTGGTGCATGGGTGGCGAAGAAGACGGACGGTGACGGGCTGACGGCTTCTGTGCTGATGGTCGTCGCGGCCTCGATCGGTGACCAGCAGAGGAACTGGCGGAACTCAGCCATCGAGTGGCTCCAGGATGTCAAGGTGGGTGATCCGGTGCGTCCCGTTAGCCCGGTCGGGATCGACGAGCAACACCTCGTCGTCGGCGTCGGAGCGGCGGTCGAACTTGAGCCAGCCTCGCTCCTCGCCGCAGAAGAGTGCGAATGATAAGGCGGAGGACACGTCTATCGAGGTTTCCTTGAGGTCGAGCGCGAGGCTGTAGCGGCCGCCAGGTAGGACAGGGAGAACCTCAAGGAGAGCGGCGATTGCGTCTCGTGCTGCCAGTCGCGCGCCCGCTGGCCAGAGCATCCGAGCCGCACGCTGGACAGCGAGCGCGCAATCGGGTTGGAGCGTCAGCTTGGTGGGCGTTTGCAGGAGCGGGCCGGTCGCGAAACCGAGGGCTTTGGCCCAGTAACCGAATCGGTTCCGGCGGACGTCGTTGAAGTTGGGGTCGCTGATGTGTTCTGGGAGAGTCCTGCGCAGCAGGTCGGCCATGGCGTCCTCGTCGACTGGCGTGAACGCGTCGAGGGTGAGGAAACATGCCAATGCTCTGACCAGGTCCTTGGGGCCCTGGTCGCCTTCGTGGGCGATTCCTTCATTGCGGTGAGACTCAAGGACACGTGTGCGCAGCAGATCGGCGTACCCGGGGTAGTCATCTGGGGACTTCAGTCGGTCGTCGTCTTGCAAAGTGAGGCGATCGTTTTCTACCGCGATCAGGTTCAGATCCTGAAGCGTTTTGACCGCGTTGTCGAAGGTCTTGTCGGCGTCGGCCTTGTCAGGTGGCAGCAGGCTGCCTGGCCTCAGCGCGGCTCGTACAGCGTCGTGGGTTTGGCGCCGGCCAGGCGCCGATGCTAGGTGCCTGGCAACCACCCACATGGCAGTGGGAAAGGACGCAGGCTCGTTCAACAGCGTCATGTCACAGCGCTCCAAGGGCGGTCTCGAGCGAGAGTGAAGCGTCGCACATCTGCCGCAGACTAATGGTCGACCGTTCGGGATCGGGCAGGTCCTGGGGATGCACGAGGTAGGTCGGAACGTCGTCCTGCAGGCGCAGACGTATGGCGGTCGGCAGGGCGGGCGAGTCGTCGGCGACCCAGACTAGCGGCCCGGGGAAGGATTCGGTGAGGTTGCCGTCGTGGTCCACGATGACCGGGTGGGGCCACGCTTCGCGCTGTACGCGGTTTGCTAAACGCGCGGTTATTCCGGGGCCAGCAAGCACTGCCAGACCGCGCCGCGTGAGCTGTGACAGCAGTTCGGGCAGAAGATCATCGCGTGCAGCTGGCGTCCGCCACCAAATGCTCAACCATGGATGGTCACCGCGGATCAGCGCGAGGGGATCACGGCCTCCCTTCCAGTGAGGAACTGCGGGATGGGGTTCTCCGCCGTCGCGGTAAAGAGGATCGTCGCCTCGTATGTCGGGCCATCGCCGGCAGTGAGGGCATCCTCGACAGGTCACCGCGGTGCCCAACAGCCCGCCTCGCCATGGGATGCGGTAGTAGTCGCCGAGGACGTCGCCGACGCAGCGGTCACCCTTTACCAAGGCCTGCAGGCGGTCGAGCGCAGCGGTTTGCTGCTGCGCGACAAGTGCCCGTTGTGTGCCGAAGGCTCGCCCCCAATGTGTTCGGTTATTTGTCTGACCATCCTGCAGCCGGAAGACGACCCGGGCATCGAGGCCGCTGAAGTACTGGTCCAGTCTGGTCTGCCACAGGCCATCGGGCTCGTCCGGTAGCCGTTCAGGGGCTTGTGATTCTTCACGGGTGATGAGGCCGGCGCGTGACATCAGGTTCAAGGTGCGGACGTTCCACTGGCGGTTGTGCCGTGACTCGGCGAGGACGTGCGGCGGAACCGCGTCGAGACTTGTCTCGTGGCGGCCGTCTCCGAGGTCAGAAGCGGCTCGAGACATGGTGCGCCACCGGTCCCAGCCTTTCTCGGGGCTGATGACGATGGAGGCGTTGAGCCGCTTCGCCGTCTCGTCGTCGCCGGGTGCGATGGTCAGGTAGACGGCTGCGGGGCGGCCGTCGCGCCCGCTGCGCCCTACTTCTTGGTAGTACCGGTCCAGGGTTTCGGGCAGGCAGGCGTGCACAACGCTGCGCACATTGGACATGTCCAGCCCGAGGCCGAAGGCTGACGTCCCGACGACGATGTCGTGTTCGGTGGGCGCCGCTTTGCCTTCGTCGTTTTCTCCGCGCCATCCCATCACGGCGGCTCTGCGTTCGGCATCGGACATGTCGCCCGTGACCTCCGCGACGCGAAGGAGCCCGGCAGTCTTGAGCCGGCGAGTCCACTCCCGCGCATCTCTCTTCAGCGACGTGTACAGGATCAGCGGGCGCGGCAGGGTGCTGACCGCTTGCAAAACTGCGGCGCACCGGTCGGCTTCGGTTCTGAAGCGTTCGACGAAGTAGGACGGTTCGCTGCGTGTTCGCGACGCCCAAACCAACTCGACGCGGCCCGGTGAACTGAACAACTCCACCAGCGTCTGGATCTGGTGTTCGGTCAGCGTGGCGCTCATGGCCAATGTGATCAACTCACGGCCAGGCGGTGCGATGGCGAGCCAGGAGCGACGCTGCCCGCTCATCGCCTGAAACTCTGGACGGAATTCATTGCCCCACTGCTCGACCAGGTGCGCCTCGTCGATGATCAGGTGAGTGAGGTAGCCCTGCCGTGTCGCGTCGTCCAGTGCCTGGCTGAGCCCGGTGAGGATGGCTTCGGGAGCTGCGATGACGACGCGTTGGCGACCATCACGGATGTCCTTGCGGATGGCCTGTTTGACGTCTTCCGAAGTTCCGCCGGTGTAGGCATAGTGGCCGCTAGGACTTTGCTGCTCCCCGAGCGATGTGAGTAGCGCACGCAAACGACGTTCCATGTCCATGGCCAGTACGACCGTGGGGACCACGACGACTGCGACACCGCGCTGCCGTGTCGCGGGCAGGACGGCAGCCCACGCCACCTCAGTCTTTCCCTGGCCGGTCGGCAGACACACGATGGTCGTGCTGCCGGCCGGAGCCGTCACGATCGCGCGGGCCGCCTGCCGCTGTCCCAGTGAGGTGTAATGCTGAAAGCCGGTGCCGAGTGCCCGGCTCCAAAACGGATCCGCCGGATGAGCTGACCTAGGGGTGGCGTCCCCGCCGTAGACCTCGAGAACCTCCTGCTTGGCGGCGCCGTCCGACACAGGGGCGTCGGTGCGAGGATGCCAGATCCGTGCCGTCACCGAGAAGCCCGCAGCCACTGACAATGCCTCGCAGCCCACGTCCTCCCACTGTTGGCGGCTCGGGAGGGCTGGGCTGTTGGGCACCACGAGGGGCCAGTCGCCACCCTGGCGTGCCTCGTTCTCGAGCAGGATCTGACGGGTCAGCCCGACCACATCACGCCATCCTGCACCACCGGCGGTCAGGCCAACGAGCGCATCACGCAGCCGCGCACAGCTGCCCGAGGCAGGGAAGGTAGCTGGAACCTCGGGCCAGCTAGCCCAAAGCTCCTGAGCGGATGACCAGCCATCAGTTGCCATCTTGTGGCACCCCCAGTTCGCCGCCGGTCACGCAGGTCACGGCCATTAGCCGGACCTTCGGCTCCTTCAGCGCGTCGATGAGAGCAGCCGCCACGCGCACATCGGTGAGGTAACTATCAGTATCGGACAACAACCAGCCGGCGTTCCGGCGCGCCTCGGCTTGGGCGCGACGGACTGCCCATGCCCGACCTGCTTCATGCTGCGCCTGCTCCGCGCGCCGTACGAGCTGCGCGGAACGGGTCAACTCGTCGCGTGCGGTTGCTTCAGCGCTGCGGGCGGCCGTCGCCAGCCCTTCGATGTCGCCGAAGTATTGCCATAGAGCAGATATTCGCTCGTCATTGAGGTTGAGGTCGCCGCGATCCTGCGCGTACGGGGCTTCCAGCCACCGCAGGAGATCGGGATCCTGCACGGCCTGGTCTGCCTGCGACGGAAGCCAGATCCGCCGCATGATGGGCGGAAGGATGACGCTGGCCTGACGTCGGAGGGCGTGTGAAGCGTCCGCCGCGTCTCTGACGAGTTCTAGAGCCGGCTCGATGTCGGCCTCGACCAGGAAGTCGAAGCCGAAGTAGGAGCGGAGCTCTCGACCGCGGACGCCCGGACGCCAGAACACGCACGCTTGGCCGCGATCGTCGATCGCCACAACGTTCGCGAGCAGATCGACAAAGGGGTTACCCAGCCGGAAGAGCCGGGTGTTCGGTGTACGCAGAGCGGTGTTCCTGTTGAAGGTGCCTTGCATGGCTGCCGGTGGGACGGACCGTCCGGAGATGGCGAGGAGTCGCGGGGACACCAACGGGTTTGCACGGGCGCGTTCGAAGCGCATGACGTGCCGAATCGATCCCTCGGGTTGGACAGCAAACCGCAGCCCACCGGCTTCGGCGCCGGCGTAGAGCCGCATCGCCTTTTCGTGGGCGCCCCAGCGAACCTCGGTAGTGGTCATCGCCTCAGCGACGGTGAGGCCGAGCGAGCCCTCGTGCACGGCCTCGACAGTGTCCATCCCGTCGATCTCCCGACGCTCTTTCCTGAGGGCATCGGCGACCGTATCGGCCATCTCCAGCATCGCCGCCGGTCCATCCCGCAGGCCGGTCTCCCAGATTGTCGTGGTCAAACTATTGAGGGCGTATTGCAGCGCCGACACGGAGTCGTCGAAGATGCGTACCGCACTCGTGAGCAGCGTCGTCCAAGCGGCGGCGAAGGAGTTGTCGGCGTGGCCGCCAGGGGCGACGTACTGCATTGCTGCCCGGTGTCCGGCACCGAACGCGCCGGCGAACCGGTCTACTCGTCCCAGCCGTTGCTCACACTGGCTGGGTGACCACGGCAGCCGTAAGTGGATGACGGCATCGGCCTCTTGCAGATTGACGCCGTCCTCGGCGCTGTCGTCTGCAATGAGGAGGCCGCCCTCGGCCCGCCAGCGATCCACGTTCATTGCGCTCGCCGCAGCACCTCGACGATGGGTGTGCTCGGTGATCCGGACTCGCGCGTTCGGTGTCAGGACGTCGGCGATCAAGCCGGCCAGACTGCCTGCGCCGCAGAACATCACGGCGCGTTTGTGCTGTCCGAGCACCTGAAGGTAGTCACGCATGTCGGGCTCTGCGGCCTCGTTGTCGTCGAGTTTGCGCAGAAGGTCCTCGTCGTGAGGCAACACAGCCGCCGCAGCAAGCACCTCACGCTCGTGCTCGCTCAGGCCGGCGCGCCGAGCAGCCGCGTGGTCACGGTGGATGCGCCACCGGAGAGCGTCCTGCAGATCCCCGGAGAGACCGTCACTGCGCGACGACAGCACCGCCAGAACGAGTCCGTACGCTCCGGTGCGGTCGTCGGCGTTGTGGTCGAGCAGCCAGTGCGAGACGTGTTGCTGCCACGTCACCAGCGACTCGCTGACCAGTTCGTCATTGGCGGCGACGCTCAGTACGGTAGGTCGCTGCCGGCCAGTGACCTCGAAGGGCAGTGCGTCCACGGAGTCGTCGGCTGCCGACGTAAGGACGTTGTGCCGGCGGTGGCGGATGATTCTGCGATGCATGCGGTACGTCTCACTGATGTGGGCCCGCAAGGCATCGACGTGTGACCGGAGGTTCTCGCGCTCGCCTTCGTCGATCAGGTCGCCATCGGCAGTCAGCAGGTCCGAAACGCGACCGGCGAGATCGCGGAACGTTATGTCGCCGGGGAGGAGGTCCGAGATCTCCGCGATGGCGCTCGGAAGTAGAGGCTCGAAGTCCGCGTCGAGCGCGAAGACGGCGTTGGCCAGGACGCGCCGTGCCTGGAATCGCTGGGTGAACTGCGGCAGGTCCTCCCAGCGGTAGAGAATGGGATCGAGCAGGTGCAGCATGCCGAGGTGCGCCTGGGGCCGCGACATCGGCGGTGTAGCCGACAGGAGCAGCAACCGGGGCGTGGAGTGCGCCAACTGGGTCAGTTCCCGATATCGGGTTTCCGTTGGATCGGCCGCATCGGTCAGGCGATGTGCCTCGTCCACCACGACCAGGTCGAAGCCGTGGTATTCCTCCCACTTGTCTGGGGTCTCATGGCGAGTGATCTTTATCGTTGCTGCCGGGAAGTCCTCCGTGAAGAATTTTCCCTGCAGTTCGCGGCTCCATTGCTGCCGCAGCATGTCCGGCGCGAGGACGACGATCCGAGCGGTCGGCTGATCGAGGAGGCGCTGCCGGATGACCAGTCCAGCCTCGATGGTCTTCCCGAGGCCGACCTCGTCGGCCAAGAGGTATCGCTGCACAGGGTCGCTGAGCACGGTCAGCGCAGCTTGCACCTGATGCGGGTAAATTTCGATCGCCGCCGACAGCAGCGCGGGAAGGTCGGCGCAGGCGGCCCGTTGGGCCACGAGGCTGTTGAGCATCGGAAGCCGGGCGTCCCGAAAGTACGGCGACTCGTTGGCGCCCGCTGCGAGGACCTCGACCGGAGAGGCGATCGGCCTGTCCCAGCGCACCCGCAGATGCTGCTGTGGAACCTGGTAGTCGAGGTCCTTGTTGGGTAGGCGCACGAAGTAGACATCAGGTCCGCCGCCGATGATCCGGCCCGCCCGCCACCGTCCCGTGTCAGGGTCCTGCCAGTAGACCCTCGTCTGGGGTAGCAACTGCGCCAGACGGCATTCGTCGGCCGGGACCCAATAGCTCTGCGCGACCGGTGTCGCAATGGACTCGAAGGCATCAATTCGCACGTCGCCGCCACGACGTTCTCCCACACGCCCGATACCTGGAACGTGTGGGTGCTCAACGAATTGACCGGTCGGCAGCAGCATGATCGGACTGGTCCCCGTCCCTGCGCGCCGCCCTGCGGACGGATCGGCAACTAAACGCACCAACGCAGGGTATCGACTACCTCTGAGGTGGGGCAGCAGCAGCGGTGCCCACCTTGATCAGCCGAAAAGCCCAAAAAACCAACCTAACTCCTGAGATGGATGCACGGTCTTATCTAGGGCGCCCATCGCTTCCAGGCAAGCGCGGTTCGGACCCGGCGCGGCGCCGGTGCCCTCAGGGGCCACGACGCCGCTCTCCCACCACCGTCCGGCTGTCGGCCACGCCTGGCGGCCGTGGCTGCGACGTAGGGCCGACCGAATCCGCCTCAGCCCAGGGCGACATCCAAATTAGCCGCACGCCCTCAATGCTTCACTACCTATTCCGGTACCTGACCTGCAGGAAATCCGCGACGCGCTTGATGTCGCGAGGCGTGTTCTGGATGTCGTTCCACCTGCGAACGATGCCGTTGCCGAAGTCCCACTCACCGTCGGTCCAGCGGCAGTCATCGGCGATCGACTTGAGGTGGGCGGCGAACTCCTCAACCTCGACGATCCCGTCGCCCTCCTCACGCGCATGGCTAATGGCGTCCATGAGGTAGCCCATACTGATGATTCCGACGCCGTGCATGAGGCGCGACTTGCGGGGCGGCTTGCCCCACGCTTCGGGGAAGACCTGGCTGACTGCGGTCCAGAAATTGAACAGGACGGTCAACATATAGCCGGTGGTCGGCAGTGCCTCGTCGTTGCGGAACCGGTAGAGGGCGCCGTCGCTCAAACTGGTCTCCAGCATCCTCAAGACCGAGTTGTCCTTGATGACGCCGGACGGGTTGGTCGGGGTCTGGATCATCCGGTTGAGTGGAGACCGGGCGTCGAAGTTGAGCCCCTCGAGCAGGGTTGCCGGCAGTTGACGTACCCGCAGCGGAGTTGGCAGCGCGCCCGAGGCCCCGGGCAGGAGTTCGTGGATGAGCCCCTTCGGCAGCGCCTTGGTGGAGTTGACGAGGATGAACTGTGAGCGCTGATCTGCGGTCTCGTTCGTGATGAAGGCGCTGATGCTCAGTGGGAAAGCATCGACCCTGGCGTCGCGGATGGCGGCGCTGCGCTGCTGGCCATCCACAATGAAGCCGGGCTTGTCGTGATCAGGCCCTTCGGTGATCGGAATGATCAAAGTTCCGCTGCGCACGTAGCCGGGGCTGTCGGATCCCGTCTGGCCTGGCTCGAAGCGCACCCGTTCGTCGAACGCGATGACGATGGCGTTGGGGAGCAGGGGGCTGGCGTCGGTTTCGATGTATCGGCGGATCGCCGCGACATGGGCGAGGACCTCGGGCCGTTGGTAGCCGTGCAGCAGGGCGTCCTCGTCGCGGCGGATGCGGGAGACTGTAGCGATCTTGGGTACGAGCTTGCCGTCCATGGCGAAGGTGTAGAGAAGGCGCCCGCGGCCTTGCTGGATCTCCAAGGCGGGCAGGCGCAACTCCTGGGTGACGGCGGAGTCAGCGGACGCCTCGGTCCGGGTCTTGGTCACGCGGTTGTCCTTCCTCGTTGTGCGCGGAGACGCTGTTCGAACACGTATAGGTTGTGGAATCCGCGCCGTTTGTTGCGCTCGGAGCCCCGAAACACGACGATCTCGATCCCAACGGCGGCGCAGAGATCGCAACGACAGTCGCGCCACGGCCGGGCTGCCAACGTCGCACGGTACTGCTCGCTGCGGTCGGACTTGCCGCCGTCCCACAGCGCGCTGTAGGCGACCAGCGCCTCCAGCACCGGCTCGAGGTCAGTCTTGTCAGCGTCGTACTCGCGCAAAAGGGTGAGGGCGGTCCGCTCGAGGGCCATCGCCTCACCTTGGCTGATCTCGCCGGAGCGGATCCGGGCCTTGAGCTTCGCGTTGCCGTCCACCTGCGGAACGCGCAGGGCGACGTGGGTGCGGGTGGGGGTGTAGTAGTTGTCCCGGTCGTCCTTGAATGCCTGGCGGAACGGTGAGGTGCTGTCGAAGCTGGTGACGCCGTGGCTGGCGAACGTCGGCACGTCGTCGACGCGGCTCACACCGAGAAGGTGCAGTTGGGTGGAGTGCTCTCGGACCTGGTCGATCGATCGTAGGCAGGCGAGGATTTCATTGGTCTTCAGCGGCACCATGCCGCCGAGCGCGATGCGGGTGTAGCCGATGCGCTGCAGTTCAGCGATCGCGTCCGCGTAGGACTGCGGGCTCCAGCCCTGGGCGACGCCGACAGGGGCGAAGCTGACGTTGCGTGCGTCGCACCGATCCCAAAACTCCTGGGCCAAATCGAGGGTGATCTTCTGGCGGCGGACCCATTCCTGTGCCCTGGGATCGTCGCGTGACGTCGCGGGCTCGTACTGAAAGATCACGTGGTCGACGGCGATGCCGTAGTTGAAGCCGCATCCGTCGTAGAAGTCGATAACTTCATCAACGGTGTACGGCGGCCGCTCTTCGGCGACGTAGGAGAAGGCACCGCAGTCGCCCATGATCTCCAACGGGGTATGACCGTTGTCGAGCCGGAAAAACTTCGCGGCGCCTTCACGATAGAGGCGATGGCGTTGCGCCCCGGTGTACTTGCCCGTGGTACCGCTGGCCAGCCCGTCCACGATGGCCTTGGACACCAGCAGCCCGTCGAACGGCGCTTGGGTCAGGACCTCGTGCGCGTACAGGTCGTCGCGTTGCCGGACGCGGAACGGGTCCCGTTCTTCGGTGATGAAGTCGAAGCTCGGATCGACCTGGTCCTGGCTGTCAGGAAAGAAGAATTTCATCGCTGCTCCGCCTGGGCGTTGCGGTGCACCCGGATGAGGTAGTTGGACAGTGCCTGGATGTCGCGGGGGGTGTTCTCGACGTCGTTCCACCGCATGTTGAGCTCCTCCCAGGTGCCCGAGGTCCAGCGACAGTACGGGACAATCAACGCAAGGTGCTCGCGGATCAGGCGAGGCGCGTCCGCTCCGCGGGGATCGACGATGCCGAGCACCCGGTCCATGAGGCGGCCCATGGCGCGTATCCCTGCGCCGTGCATCAACCGGCTCTTGGCTGCCGGTTTCCCCCAGGCGTCGGGGAAGGTGTCACGCACGGCACCCCAGTAGGTGTAGAGGGCGTGCAGGATGCCGTCGAAGTCAGTCTCGTTGCGGCCCACGTCCCGATACGGGAACAGGCACCCGGCCGATGTCAAACTGTCTTTGATTAGTTCGACGAACCCTGTGTCGGTGATCACCGCGAGAGCGGTCTGTGACTTGTCCGTCGACGCCCGTTTGATCATCCCACGCAGCGGTGAGCGTTCGTCGGTGTTGAGCACGTCGCATAGCTCCGACGGAGCCCGGCGAATGGCCAGCCGTGTCGGCAGTGGGCTGTCGACCGCCGGGAGCAACTCGGTCACCAAGCCGCGTGGCAACGGCCGGGTGTTGTTGATGCGCAGGAACTGATCGCGTTGGACCTTCACGGCGTCGGCGACGAACGCGGTGATTGGGACGGGGAAGTCTTTGCGCCGTGTGCGGGACAGCGCCACCGCGCGTTGCTGCCCGTCGACGATCCACGCGGGTTTCGGCCGACCGTTTTCCGCCATGGGGATGGTGAGCGTGCCGGTAATGCCGAGCTCATCTCCCGGGAGCCGGTCGCCGCGGATCTTCTTGAAGTGCACTCTCGACGACAACGCCATGATGATCGGGTTGGGGAAGACCGCAGCGTCGCTGTTGAGGTACTCGATGATCTCCTGGATATGTTTGCGCACCTCAGGGCGTTGGTAGCCGATGAGCTTGCCGGCATGGTCACGACTGACCCGGGAGATGTCCGCGACCTGCAAAATCTCCTCGGCCCGGAGGGTGAAGACATAGAGGGGATATTCGGTGCTCTGCGCGATGCACAAGGCCCGACGGACCATGCTGCTGGGAGGCGGTGAGGCAGGCATCAGGGGCGCGCCCCCCATGCCATTACCTCGGCGAAGAGTTGCCCGAAGCGGGCCTGCTCACATGACCGTCCTGACAGGCGAAGGCGTCGCAGCAAGCCCGTCGCGGTGGCTGCCCGTTCGCCCGCATGCCCACGGATGAAGGCGCGCACCTCTTCGTCGGTAAGACGCTGTCCAGCGGTGCGAGTTGCGGGAACCGGCGTTGCCTGCGTTGTCTGTTCCACACGCTCGCGCAGTCGTTCGCGCCGTAGGTCGTGATCGTCATCGACCGACGAGCGCAGCAGGAACGCTGCGACGCGGGCGTTGAGCGATAGCAGGCTGCCGCCGAGGTGAGGTTGCAGCCTGGCGGTCACCGGTACGACGAGGTCTTCAAGGTCATTAGTGGATGGCCCGACAACGGATAGTTGCTGCGTGTCGTGCAACAGACTGGCCGCAACGGTGACGTCCGCGGCGCAGGCTCGCTGGTAGGCGTCAGAGAGCACCGCGATGATCGTGGCATGTGGATCACGACGCGCTAGGTCCGCGAATGACCGCGGTTGGTCTGCGTCAGGGCCAGGCCACTCGGTCAGCCTTGTCCACCAGTCGCGGGCGGCGGATTTATCCTCACCGACCGAATCGACCCCGCCCGAGGCGAACGTTGCCGCATACGGTCGGATCGCCGCCGATGCGGCGATGAGCCCGTAGCCTGCTGAGCAGACCCATAACGTCGCGGCCCGCGGTGCGATCTGGTCGGGCAGGGTCCGGGCAATCTGCCAATGCTCACCGGCGTACAGATCAACGGCAGGGAAACTGCTGGCAGAACTGGTCAACAGTCGGTCTGTCCAGGTGGCGAACCGCTGACCTGGACTACTTTCATGGAGGTTACCCACACGTAACCGGTCTGGCACTGTGTGTCGTTTCCGGTTGCTGCAGGTGACCACAACGTGCACGTTGGCCAGGCCGGAGTGACCGCTGCTAGCCATCGGTGGAGTCCCGAGCCGTCGCGGTCAGCGTCCAGGGGATCTGCGCGTAGGCGGCGTGGTTGTGGATGCTTTCGTCGTTGACCACGCGGATCCGATACTCGGCGATGCGGACGTCGTGGTCCAGTGCCCCGGCAACGGTGCGGATCATGTCCTCAACGAAGACGGGGTTGTCGTAGCCGGCCATGGTCACGTGGCGTTCGTCCGGACGTTTGAGTAGCGCGTACACCGGCGATGATCCAGCTGCCTCGGCGATGTCGATGAGGTGGTCGAACCACAGGCCGGTGGCGGGGGTGTGTGGGCGGGCGTCGATGGTGACCCAGCCGCGTTGGTTGTGGGCGCCTCGGTCGCTGATCGCTTTGCTGCACGGACACACGCTGGTGACCGGCACCTTCACGGCGAGCACCACCTCGTCCCCACGGTCGCTGGCGGCGGCGGTCAGGGTGCAGGTGTAGTCCATAAACGAGGCGATGCCGGTGACCGGGGCGAGGCGTTCCAGGAAGTACGGGAAGGTGAGAGCGACGCGGGCGGTGGCACAGCCCATGCGTTGGCGCAGGTCGTCGGCCATCAAGGTGACGGCTCGGCTGCTGAGTCGGTCGCGCCAGGTGTGCAGCACGTCGACGAAGCGGCTCAGGTGGGCGCCTTTGACGTGGTCGGCGAGGCTCACCGACATGGTGACTGTCGCGACGGTCTCGCGTTTGTTGCCACGCGCGTCGGAAATGAGCAGGGGATAGCGAAGGCCCTCGACACCGACCTCGTCGAGGGCGATGCCCCGAGTGTCCGGCAGGGCCTGAACGTCTTGCAAGCTTTCGCCCTTGATCTCACTGATCGTCATGCGTCGCCTCGGTAGACGCAGCCTGACGTGCAGGTTTCCCGGACGAGGATCTCTGACAGCGGCAGTTGATCGATGAGTCGTTCCCAGATCCAGCGGGCAAGGTTTTCGCTGGTGGGGTTGTCCAACCCGGGGACATCGTTGAGGTAGTAGTGGTCGAGTTGGTCGTGCAGTGGGCGGAACGCCTTCTTGATCTCGGCGAAGTCCATCACCCAACCCGTCGCCGGATCGACGTCCCCGCGGACGTGTACCTGCACTTTGTAGGAGTGGCCGTGGAGGCGGGCACACTTGTGCCCGTCGGGCACGCGAGGAAGCCGGTGGGCGGCCTCGAAGGTGAACTCGCGGTAAATCTCCATCAGGCTATTCCTAAATACTTGTGGGTCTGCAGGCTCAGTTGCCACTGCGGGTGAGCCAGGCAGTAGGCCACCGCCGCGCGGGTGTTGGCCTCCTGCTCTGGGCCGTCCATCGGCTGCAACCGCATGAACGTGAACGCGAGGTCCTCGAAAAGCTCAGGCATCGCGGCGGGCTGGGGATAGACGAGCTTCAGTTCATCGCCGGCGGTCAACACCAGATCAGCGCCGGCCTTGGGACTGACGCAGATCCAGTCGAGGCCAGCGGGCGCCGGTTTGGTGCCGTTAGTTTCCACCGCAACCTCGAAGCCCTCGGCGTGCAGCGCCGCCACGGCGTCATCGTCGAGTTGCAGCAACGGCTCCCCGCCGGTGCACACCACGTAGCGCTTGCTACGGGAGTGCGGCAGGCCCTGCCATGTCTTGGCCACCGCTGTCGCGAGGTCCGCGGCGCTGGCGAAACGGCCCCCGCCAGGCCCGTCAGTGCCGACGAAATCGGTGTCACAGAACTGGCAGATCGCGCGGTGCCGGTCGGTCTCGCGTCCGGTCCACAGGTTGCAGGACGCGAACCGGCAGAAGACCGCGGGTCGGCCAGCGTGGCTGCCTTCACCCTGCAGGGTGTAAAAGATCTCCTTGATCTTGTACATAGCCCTGTTCAGCTCTGTGACGTCGTCAGGGCCGGATCGGTCATTCCCAGCTCGGCAAAGCCGCGGTTGCGTAGGAGGCACGAGTCGCACGTGCCGCAGGCGCGGTCGTCGACCGGGTCGTAGCAACTGTGGGTGAGGGCGTAGTCCACATTTAGTTCGAGGCCTCGCCGGATGGTGTCTGCCTTGGTCAACTGGATCAGAGGAGTGTGGACCTTCAGTCTCTGGCGGCCCTCGACCCCAGCCCTAGTAGCCAGGTTCGCCATCTCCTCGTAGGCCTTGATGTACTCCGGGCGGCAGTCCGGGTAGCCGCTGTAGTCGAGTGCGCTGACCCCGATGAAAACGTCTGACGCGTCAAGCGTCTCGGCCCATGCCAGGGCGAACGACAAGAAGATCGTGTTGCGTGCTGGGACATAGGTGACGGGAATGTCATTGGCTGAGAGGTCGTCAACGCTGTCGTGATGTGGTACCGCGATCGACGCGTCGGTGAGCGCCGATCCACCGAAGACCCGCAGGTCAATGTCGGCTACCACATGCTTGGTCGCTCCCAGTGCGGCGGCGACGCGCTCTGCCGCCTGCAACTCGACCGTGTGGCGTTGTCCGTACCTGAAGCTCAGCGCGAAGGTCTCGTACCCTTCGTTCCGGGCGATCGCCAGCACCGTCGCCGAGTCCAAGCCGCCGCTCAGGAGGACTACCGCCTTGCGCTGCGCCATGTCTGTGACCTGATCTTCCGTTGGGAATTAAACTGCAGACTCTTGGTGAACTACGGCAGTGTAGTTTACCGCCTGTTACGGTACCGAACGGATCGTCAGCCTCAAGTGCCGCGCCCGGAATCCTTGGCTGAGGTGGGGCGGCGGTCGAGTGGTCGGCAGGCCGGCGCTTGCGAACTTGAACAGCCAGGAACCGGGATCTAGGTCGTCTGAGTTGTAGAAACTGCCACCCTACGGCCACGCGCAGCGCTGAAGTTTACGCGATCACACTGCGTAGCTTCGTTGTCTACTCCGGCGTTGCGGGATGTGTGCCTTGCTGTGCGGGCGCCTCACTCTGGTCCAGCGACTACTGCCTGAGCCTGGCTTCGTAGAGAGCGACCTTGATTCGGCAGCCGGCCCACAAGGACCCATCGTAGATCATGTGTTCTAATTTCGCGCGCACCTACGTTGAGCCTCTGGATTGCTGTCATACCTTCGACATCACCGGTCTGCGGGCGAGTAGATGGTCGCCCTCGCACGACGACGCGTCGACGTCCGCTCGGCGCTCGTCTATGCCGGCAAGACCTTCACCCGACCGACCATCCGCTAGCGCCGCCGCGCGACCCACCCCGCCACCGCCGACGCCGCGACGGCGTCGGCCGCTGTCTCACTCTGCCCATCAAGACCAACCAGAGTCACATTGAGATGTCGCAGGTATCCGCCACAAGGACCTGTAGGCCAACAGTGATGTGCCGCAGATCGGTCGCCGGCGTTGTTCCTAACGCAGACCGATGAGGCCGATGCGCCCGGCCCGAGGATCCGCCTGCCTGCGCTCGTCAGGCCCGCTGCTTCTAACTAGAGTCCCAGAATCCTGCAGAGCTGCGGCCTCAATAGACATCATAGTGACCCTTATGGTTGCTGATCTCATTGCTAACGGCTGGGACGGTCTGGTCCTGCACCAGCTTGATCAATTGGCGACGGAGCCGGCCATACCGCCGTGTCGGTGGTGAACTGGGTACGGCCTGCGCCGCTGCGGTTCGGCATCAGAGTTGGGAGGTGAAGATGGCCAGAAAGTGATGCGGGGTGCATCGCCGGCGTTGTCGAAGCAGATCACGTTGACGTCGGCCTTGGTGGTGTCCGTCCAGGGGTTCAGTTTCGGTGCGACCGAATTGACGTCGGGCTAGGAAATTTCGAGACACCCCTCTCGGCATCACCACGCAATCAGCTGCGCCTCATCTGGCAGTAACGTCCGGCCGGACGGCTGCTAGCTTTATCTGTATGTCCTCAGCGGCCGAGTGCTGCAACTGCCGCAAGATATCGAGGGCGGATTGCCAGGCGTTTCGGGCAGCGGCGGTGTCCTGCAGTTCGTGCAGCCCATCGCCCAAATCGATCAGGGTCTCAGCCTCCTCGTATTGGTCGGCCAGGCTAGTGCGGAGGCTTACTGCCTCGCGCAATCGTGCCACCGCATCGGCGTGGCGGCCGAGGCGAACGAGGGCGCGGCCGAGCGTGTGCAAGGCCGCCGCCTGCCCGTCGTCATCGCCGGTTTCGCGGCAGAGTCTGAGCGCAATTTGACAGAGCTGGATGGATTGCTCGTTGTCGCCGAGATAGCCGAGCACGCGGCCGACGTCTGTCAGGCTGCGCGCCTCCCAGGTCCGGTTTCCGGACTCACGATAAATTGTCAGTGCCTGCTGTGCGTGGACCAATGCGTCCGCGTACCGGCTCTGCCAGGCATAGCAGCGTCCGAGCATTAGATGGCTATGCGCTTGTCCGTCGACGTCGGCGAGTTGCCGGAATAGCTTGAGCGCTTCCTTCTGGTGTCCTGCCGCTTCGTCGTAGCGCTCTAGGCGGGCATAGGCGCTGCCCAAGATCCGGTGCGCCCGCGCCTGGCTGTGAGGGTCGCCGTGCCGTCGAAGCGCTGAGAGTGCGGTCTCGTTGACCGCGGCCCAATCGTGCCAGTATCCATGTCTATAGAGGAACGTGGTTAGCGCCCAAGCGATCTGCCAGGCATACTTGCCGAAGTCTTGGTGCTGCGCGGCGTACCGGGTGACCGCCAACAGCGTGGGCCGTTCGATCGAGAGCCAGTCGAATGCCTGGTTATAGTCTGCCAGATGGGGGTATACGATCTCGTAAACGGCGGCGTCGGGCTCGATGGCCTCCCAGGAATCGTCAAGGTGCCTATCGGCGAGCACCGTGGTCCGTACGTAGTAGTCCAACATCCTGTGAAGTACTAGTTCCCGTTGTTCGAGGTCGTCCTCGGTCTGCGCCCGTTCTTGGCCGTAAAGTTGGAGCAGGTCGTGCAGCCCGAACCGTCCGGCCCTGCGCCAGTCCAGGAAGTGAGCTTGGGCAAGCTCGTCGAGCATGGTGCGGGTGTGCGACAGGTCTTCGCCGGCTAGGTTGGCCGCCGCATAGGTGTCCAGGTCCGGCCCGGGGTGCTGGCTGATTTGGCGGAACAGCGCCGCAGCCTTAGGGCTCAATCGCTGGTAGGACCAGGAGAAGACGACACGCACGTTCACCGCGTCGTCACCCGCGTCGAGCCCGTCAAGCAGGTGCGCGCGGTCAGTCAACTCGGCTACGAGGTCGGCCAAACGTAGCTCCGGACGTGTAGCAGCCCGGGATGCGACAATACCCAGCGCCAGCGGCAGCCCGGCGCAGAGCCTAACTAGCGTCGCCGCAGCATCCCGATCATTTTCGATCCGATGTGGACCGACGTGACGGCTTAGAAGGGCGAGCGCATCGTCGAACGGCAGCGGGTCTAGGGTAAGGGACGGCGCGCCGGAGGATACGGTCAGTCCGGCCAGGCTGTACCGAGACGTGATCAAGGTCGTGCATCTAGCACTGGCAGGCAGCAATGGCCGTACCTGCGCCGCGCTGGCGGCATTGTCGAGCACGAGTAGCGTCCGGCGCCCTCCGAGGACAGAACGGAACAGGCTGGCCTGAGCCTCCACGTCGACAGGGATGCGCTCCTTCCGGATCCCGAGCGAATCGAGTAACGCGCTTAGTGCCTCGACGGGGGTACACGGCTTTCCCGGCCCGAACCCTCGCAGGTTGAGGTAGAGCTGGCCATCGGGGAAAAGGTGCTGCGTCTGGTGTGCCCATTGCAGCGCGAGCGCGGTCTTGCCGACCCCAGGGGCGCCAATAATCACGCACAGTGCCGCCGTCGGGCGGCTCCCGTCGTCCTGCGCTGACAGCATAGAGCTGAGGCGCATCAGCTCAGAAGATCGGCCAACAAACGTCGACACCGAAGCGGGAAGTTGCTGCGGTACGACCTCAAATGCCGTGTCTGCCTGCCCGTTTTTCGTCCATTCCTGGCGTATATCTGCTCGAGGCCGAAGCACGGCCGTCACGGAATCCGCCCGCTGAATCACCTTCGGCTCAGGAGCGCCGTGGGCGTGGCAGTCGGCGACGGTGGTTGGGATTCCGCTTCCCTCCCCTTCGAACAACCTGACGGCAGCTAGCATATGGGCTAGCCGGAAGTTGCGGCTCCGAGATTCGCCCTCGAGTTCAGCAAGGTCGTTGGTGGTGTCGTCGCCGACCTGCCGGCCGACCCATTCCCCGGCGCTGGTGATCTCGAGTCGGTCGGTAAATAGTCGCACGTGGACACAGCTCTCAACGTTCTCGTAACGGCGGTGTACGACTGCGTTGGCAATGAGTTCCCTGACCGCCATCATCGGATAGCGGTAGACTGAAACCGCCTGTACACCGCGTCGTGTGGTCGTCTCTCCGAGGGAGACTCGATCTGCGACGAATTGCCAGGCGGCGATAATCTGGTCCACCAAGGGCCCAGTGATTCGGACAATGTCACGTGGTGTGGTCCGGTCTCTACCATGGTAGCGGGCGCATTGAATAATTGCCGTCGGCAACACTTTGTCCGGCCTGCGCCCGAAAAGAAGTAAACCGGCACGGGTCAGGCTCGCATCGGATATTAGGTTCGCGAGGTTAAGGAAGTCGTGAGGGGACAGTGATTCCGGATACTCAGTCTTAGCCTCTTCCCGTAGTTGCTCCCGAAAACGGCCGAGCGCTTCTAGATCGAAGGTGGTCTCCGTGGTCGGCTGGTCTAGGAAGTGGTCAGTTGCCGGTCTGGCAGAACCGTGTCCCGAACTCATCCCAAGCGGCGGGTAATGCGCCGACAACGCCTCGACCAGCTCCGCGACGGCTCGCTGCGGATCCTGGTCGTAACGGGCGACCTTGGTGTCCAGCGATAGGTGCTGGACATACGCCTGCTCCTCCATCTGCACGACGTACACCCGGCTGGTCGTGGAGGCGTGCGCGGCGTTGACCAGGCGGTGCGCCCAAGCACTGCCAACCGCCCGCACGGTAGCGCACAGCACCACGGGAACGCCGGTGGCCAACAGCTTGGCTGGCTCCTCGATAAGGGACTCGCCGACCATGATCGTCCCGTCGTGGCTTACCGAGAACCCCGCCTCCTGTAGCGGATGCGATAGGCGTTCCGCAAGGTGCTCCTCTCCCCGGGCGGTGACTAGATGCACGCTGCGACGCATAGTCTCAGTCCAGGGCCCGGCAGATCTGGGCGACGCCAGAGTCCCAGTTCGTCCGCAGGTCGGCGTACTTGATATCGGCCAGGATGTCCGGCAGGGCGCCTCCCCTGAGAAGTGTCGGTAGAACTTTCACAGCCGCACCGTCGAGCTGACGGGCTAGCGCCGACATCCATTCCCTGTCCATCCATGGAGCCTGGACGCCGTTATCAGAGCAGCACAATACGAGGTATATCGCGCCGGAAAGGCCTACGTTTATCCGTTCGACGATTGAATCACCGACAGTTATTTCCCACTCATCCAGCCATACGTGGTGTCCGCGCTGTCTCAGCTGAACGGCGAGGCGGCGGGCGGCGTCGCTGTCGGCACCGCGGTGGCTCACGAAAACCGTCGCCATCTCCTGCCCTCCGACACCGAGCTGGTCACGTTGCGTTGCGGTGGACCGTCCAGCGATGCCACAACTTTCCAAGTCTCCGGCACGTCGCTCTGGACGATCGGATGAGGATACCCGACGGCGCCGTGAGCCTGGACGAACAGACATTGCGCCGTGCTGTCGTGAAGTCGTGAAGCAAGCGCGGGGGCCTGACACGGCTTGGACACCCGCTGAATGATCCTCAAGTCAGCTATTTGGTCGCACGTCGCCGAGGGCCTGTCCTGTCGATCATGGAAGCCAGATGATGGCGGCGATCAGGATCAGGCTGGCCCGGTAGCGGGATGCCCGTTTGGCATAGCGAGTGGCCAGGCCGCGCCATTGCTGAGCCGGTTGAAGCAGCGTTCCACGACGTTGCGTTTGCGAGACCTGCTTGTCGAAGGCTGGTGGTCGCACGCCGGCGCTGCCTTTGGCGGCACGGCGGGCGACCCGGTCGCTGCGTTCGGGGATGACGTGCCGGACACCTCGCTGTCGCCGGGCTCGGCGGGTCGAGTGATGCGCGTAGCCCTTGCCTGCGACCAGCACATCGGGTCGTTTGCGGGGCCGGCCGGGTCCGGGCTCGTTGACCCGGATCGCGTCGAGCAACGCCAGGAGCTGTGGGTTGTCGCCGGCCTGGCCAGGGGGAGCAGGATCGACATCGGCCGGCCACGACCATCAACCGCGAGGTGGATCTTCGTGCTCAACCCTCCGCTGGATAGTCCGATGGCCTCGCCATCCTGCGCACCAGGCGTCGCCGGACTTGATGGGGAGCCCTTTTTGCGACCGCCAGCGGCACTTTGGTGCGCCCGCACGATCGACAAGTCGATGCTGATCGTCCACTGCACACCTAGCCCGGACCTCGGTCGTTGTCAGTGCAGTCCAGCAAACGGCAACCCGCCGCTGTCGGACTTGGTCTGCAGCATCCTGTCGTTTGGTGACGGGAAGGACAAGCTCATTTTCCATTGATCAAGTGGGACAGCGTTCTCGAGGTTTACGTAGGCGGGTACCGGCGGGCACGGGCGGTTAGCGCAGCCCGGCACTGTCGTCATCTTCGTGACGTAGCGGCTAATGCAAATGCCATCGTGATTCGACGAACCCACCGCCGTGCTATATCGCCTGCGCCTTGTGGCGGGCACCTTGGTCGAGTTCGTGAAGCCCAGCAAGTTCGGTGCGGACGTGAGACCACCTCGGTCCCCAAGCCGACTCGGAGGCGAGGTGGGAGCATGTGCAGCGGGGCGGCCGCAGGACCTGAGCACTTCTGGCCAGGCGTAGTCCCGCTGCCAACGCCCGTTCGATGGCCGCGTACACGTGCTGGGCAGGAGCACGCGTACTCGAAGCTCCCGGCATGCCGGGGTGTTCCCGCTTCTCCAGCAGAGATTGTGTCGACGGCGATAATCGTCACAGATGTTGGCAGTCCACCGGTGCCGAGAGGCCCCTAGGTAACTCGAGTCTCTGCCCGTCTCCCGCACTCAACTCCACGGTAGACGACTTCGCCGCCGTCGTCCTGGTTGAGATCACGATCAGCGGTAGCTGCAACACCCTCAAGCAGGTCCTCAAGCGTGGCGGCACCTCCGTCGTCGACGGCGCCTGCGCGGCCACCTCCGGCCGCTGGTACAGCCCGTACGACGGCGCGACCTGGACGGCGGCCTTCGACGTCAACATCGACCACGTCGTCCCCTTGGCCGAGGCGTGGCGCTCCGGGGCCACCTCGTTGGACGACCAGCCGAGCTTCGCCAACGACTTGAGCCGCCCGCAGTTGATCGCGGTGACCGACAACGTCAACCCTTCCAAGGGCGACCAGGACCCCTCCACCTGGCAGCCGCCCCTGTCGTCGTACCAATGCACCTACAGCAAGATGTGGATCAGCGTGCGGTACAACTGGGACGACGTTAAGACCCGTACCGCCACCTGCTCAACCAACGGTATGGAACCGTTGAACGCCCGCTACCGGCGAGTCGTCGAAGCTTGAGCCCGTCTCCGGCGAGCAAGCCGCATGGAAGTGTCTGTCTTTGGAGACCGGGCTCCTGGACCCCGCCGGAGTAGGCAGGCCCGAGGGGGTGATGCGGGGACACCCACGTCGAACGCTTTGATTATCACCCTCAGCGACCGCTCCCCAGCCGCCGAACATTCTGACCAAGATCGCCGGAAACATCCTTGGCGAGACAGCCCTCAAGTCCTTCAGTCAACGTACGATCATCGGACTGCATCAACTCTGCCAGCGAGGCGCGGCAACTACTGTTCAATGCCGAGCGCATGGGGTGTTGCGCCGTGCCCAGGACTCTGTGGTCAGTGGGAGGCTCAGTGGGACGGAACTGGCTCCACAGCAGATGGGCTGCTGTTGTCGTAGGCCTGTTGGTTGGCGCCCTGGCAGGCTTGGCCGTCTACCAGGGCAGTCGGCTCACCGGGCAGAGCCTCTTCATGCTGTGCGGGACGACCGCCGGCGGAGTCGCTGCCATAGTTGTCCACGGATACGCCAGGAACGTCCAGCTGACAGAGGTTACCGTTTCGGTTCCCCAATTCAGTGACCTTCACTTCGCGGTGACGGCTGACAACAAGCAGGTCGCATGGCGTCTGTTCGTCGAAACAGTCACGCGGGTCTCCGTGCAGCCGCTCATGGAGGGAAGCGGTCTCATCCGGGAAACAATGAACTCCCTTTATGCCCTCTTTGTGACCACCCGCGAAATTCTGACACAGACTCAACCCTCGCGACGTGCCGGCAAGACGCCAACCGTCGAGCATCTGGCAATCGCGATGTTGAACAACGAGATCCGGCCGTTTCTGTCTCGGTGGCATCCGCAGTTGCTGCACTGGGCGCAGGAAAACAAGGCCTTGCCGGAAAGCGCCTGGCCAAGCGCTGCAGAGTGCCGCAGGGAGTTGACGGCAATGCAGGAACGGCTGTCCCGCTACGCGATCGGCTTCGGAGAGCTAGCTGGGCTGCCGGAGGCAACGGAAGTCATGGTGGGCAACCTCGGGCCTACCTTCGATGCGCCAAATCAACGTTCGGCTTACGGAGCGAATGCAGGCGGCAAAATTTAGTCGCAAATTGGGTACGATCACAATCGCTCCTACGGGTTCTCAAGCACCGCCGCTACCCGCGCCTGCGCCTCCAAGGGGGTTCCGGCCGAGAGTGCCGCATGCGGTTCCCCAGTCCAGGATGGAAGAATGACAGAAACGTGGATAGATTCCCCCGACCGCCGTCACTTTTCCTGCGGCCTTCGCGGCCTCAAGAATTCGTTGGGCGTCAGATGAGTCCGCCGTGCTACTGCTAGCTAGTGCCATGACCGAGGAACCCACCGCCGAATCGTAGGCCGCACCCAGATGCTCGCCGACCGGACTCGCGGCGACCGCCCAACCGTCAGCCCGGGCGCCGTGTCCCCCAACGCCGCAAACGTTCATGCTGACTGTTCGCCCAGCCCGGGTCGATGACGTAGCCCAGATGGCGTGCGTGCATGTTCGGTGCTGGCAGGAGACGTATCGAGGCCTCATGTCGGATGCGGTGCTGGATGATCCGGGTTTCCCGGCTACTCGGGAACGGTTTTGGACTGCTGCTTTGATCGACGAGCGCTATCGCGAGAACCGGGCGGCTGTGGCCGAGCGCGAGGGCGAGTTGGTCGGGATCGCGATGTCGGGTCCGCCGCTGGACGCTGCGGCGGCGTGGGCGAGGCAGCTGTATGTGCTCTATGTGCATGCCGCCGATCACGGTAGGGGTGCTGGGCGGACGTTGTTGCAGGCCGTTATCGACCCCGCGGAGTCGGCGGTGCTGTGGGTCGCTGATCCGAACCCTCGCGCCCAGGCGTTCTACCGCAAGCAAGGCTTCGTTGCTGATGGGATGGCCCAGGTCGAGGACGGCGTGCGGGAGATTCGCATGGTCCGCGACGTGCAGGCGCCGTCGCTGGTGTCGTGAGCACGAACGTTTGAGGTGTTGAGGTCATCAGGCTGCGTGGGCGGCGGGTTGGCCCCAGCGTCGTTGTCGTTCGCTGCGGATGCGGATGCGGATGCGGATGCGGATGCGGATGCGGATGCGTTCGCGGCGTTGGGCGGCCAGGACGTCGGGGTGGCGGGCGTTGGCGTTGCGCCAGCGCAGGTAGGTCTGCAGCTTTCGGGTCATCGCCGGGTGGTTGGGGTGGTTGGAGCCGGCGATGACGAAGGTGCGTAGCGGCCCGAACTGGGCCTCGATCGGGTTGGCCCAGGATGCGTAGGTCGGGGTGAAGCAGAGCTCGACCTTGTTGCGGGCCGCCCACCTGCGGATCTTGCGGCCTTTGTGGGCGGACAGGTTGTCCAGGATGACGTAGATCGGTGCCCCGTCCGGACGCGCGGCTCGGATCGACTTGAGCGCGGCCAGGGTGTTCGCGGCGCTCTTGCGGCCCCGGACGACGCCCCAAAGCTGGTCGTCGCCGACGGAGTAGCAGCCGTGGAACTGCCGGACGCCGTGCAGCTTGTGGTAGTTCGCCGGCAGCCGGTGCGGATGTCCCGCGGGTGCCCACCCGGCGCCGGCCTGGGGGCGGATCACCAGGGGTCCGAACTTATCGAAGGCGAACACCCGCTGTGTGAAGTGGGCGCTGACGTACTCGATCCGGGCAAGTTTGGCATCGCGCTGCGGGTCGGTGGACTCCTTCCACGTCTTGGTCCGCTGGAAGCTGATCCGATGCCGATGCAGGATCTGCCGCAGCCGTTCCCGCCCAATCCGGGCCCGACGCGCGGCATGCAGGCGCAGGTGGTCGGCGAGCTTGCGGATACTCGACCGGGTGAACGGCCGCCCCAGCCTCTCGGGGCGGGTGTTGGCCGTCTCGACGATGAACTGCTCTTCGTCAGGACTGATCTGGCGAGGACGGCCACCCGCCCACTGAGGGTCCAGGCTGGCCATCCCCATCTCGTTGAACCGGTGGATGACCTGCCGGATCGTGTCCTCATCGGCCTGGACCAGCCGGGCCATCGCCGGCACCGTGTTCCCACCGGCCGAGGCGAGCACGACCATCGCCCGTCGCAGTCGGATCGCCGAGCCGGTTCCCCGGCGGGTGATTCTGAGCAGCTGCTGACCCTCCTGATCACTCAGCCGCCGCACACGTACAAGATCTGCCACCGCCACAGCGTGACCGGCACAACCCGCCCAGCCGACAGGCCGCGCGGCGTGTCAACCAACACCGTGAACGTTCGTGGTCACGGCACTAGTGAGAACAACATCGCCGTCCTGCACCAAGTCATTGAGTGGGCGTTGCTGGCCCTCCGCCTCGTACAGACGGCGGGGATGGTATATGAAGCGTATGGCGGGTCGATTCTCGGCCAGAAAGCTCTTCAGGTACACCGCGGCGAGCGGGAGCGAAATGTCTTGACTGCTGTTGAACAGGGATGCGCCCACCAGGTCCCCGTAGATGGGGTACTCGCATAATGTGTCAATCCACACGACGGAAAGCGGACGACTTGTGTGCATCTCTACTCCTTTACGTTATCGGACTAACCCCCGCAGTTTGCTCATTGCCATCGTGGCGATCGAATCCAGATCGTGTTGATCAGCATCGAGGTACCCGACCGTCCGGATCAGACCTGGAACGTCGACTTGTTCCACCCGGATCGGCAGAATGAACTCCTTATCGCTTTCCATAGCATGGGACTGTGCACTTTGACGCTCGAGTCGCGGCCAGGCTCGCCTGATGTAATCCTGCGAGACGATCATTATGCACAGGCGGCTGCCCTCGCGGTATACCTCCGTGAACCTGTCGATGAGGTTCGCACCCCATAGGCTCTCGGCCTCGAACGAGTCAAAGAAGACGGACGCGCCGAACTGCTGCAGCTTGAGGGCAAGGGCTCGGGCGTAGTCACGCTGGGGGCTGGCGAATGAAATTGCGAAGTCGTACTGGTCCACCGCTTGGTAAAGAGGGCCGGCCGTATTGGCCAGCACGTTCAGGCGAGGTGCGTCGGCAGGCCCTTCTAACATTGCCGAGAGAGCGATGAGCACGGAATGAGTGACCCAGACCGCTGGGGCTTTGCCTGGGGAAACACCCCAACCACCAGCGGCGGTATCCTGGCTCGTCGCCAAGAAGTCGAGAGCCCGTCGCAGCCACAGGTCCTGATTTAGCGGATCCTTTCCGAGCAGCCCCAGACTCGCCGCTAGCTCGATCGTGTAACCGGTGGCTTCCACGCTTTCGGCATTGCCGAACCAGTCCGACCATGACCCCGATCGCCGTTGCATCTGTTGGAGGTTCTGCATCCACCGTAGGAAGATTTTCGGCTGGGTTCGGTGCCCACGTAGCGCTGAGGCATCGATGATGCCCCGCAATGCATAGGCCGTGAGGGTCGGCTCCAGCTCCTGTCCGGGTGCGAGTTCCCAACCGCCAACGAGGCGCTGGGTCTCGTAGAGGTAATACAGGGCCGATTGCAGGGCTTCTGCCGAGCGAAGATCGGTCGAGGCGCGGGAAAGTGCGGAGATGGCGAACCCCGTTTGACCGATGTGCCCCCGCCGCTCATTCCGTTCGGCAATGCCCCAGCTGCCGTCAGACCGCTGCCGAGCTACCAGCCAATCCCGCCCCGACTGCACCAGGTTCTCATCCTCTGCGATGCCGCAAGAGGCCAGCGCGCGCATCGCGTACGCGGTGGCTGAGACGTCGCTGGCCCCGTGGGTGACATTGCGATAAGCCTCCGAGAACCACCCACCGTCGGGATTCACATTGTCCCGGAGCCACTGTAGACCCTCGTCGACGCCTTCGCTGATTCCGGCCGCACTCAGCCCGAGAACGCCCTCCGCTGTTGTCCACGCGTCAGACCTGGGAACCTCGTCCCACCCGAAACCGCCGTCGGAACGTTGACGACTCAGAACGAACCTTGCGGCTATCGCTAGAGCCTGCCTAACGTCCTCTCTGGTGGCCCATGTCATGCCGGTGTTCTCCGTACGGCAACGTAGGCCAGTGTGATGATGATCCAGTTCTCTGGATCGGAGCGCTTGACCGCCTCGTCGAGGAAGGCGAGAGCCGCCTGTGCGGCAGGCCTAGGATCGTTGTCCGACGCTAGAAGCACTCGCAGCGCCGCTGCGGTGCCCTCGATTGAATCAACGCTCTCATACCAAGCGGGCCAAGCGCCCGACGGCCGCTGCGTCCGTGCGATAAAGTGCTCACATCCTTCCCGGACCTGTGCTGTTTCCTCAGAGGGCAGTGAGCTGATCGCATGAGCTACGTATGCCGTGAGAGAAGGGTCCGTGCCATCCTCGACTGTGCAATCGTCGCTGTAACCGCCCTCTGGCGCTTGGGCCTTGGCGAGCCAATTGAGGCCGCGACGAACGGCATCGTCGGAAGGGTCGCAGGCAAACGACGCGGCGGTGGAGTAAGAGGTTGAGTAAGTATTTGGTCTGAGAACCACGTCAGACTGCGAGAAGCCTCCATCGGCCGTCTGTCGGGCGCGCAGCCAGGCAAACCCCTTCCGAGCGGCCCGTTCCCATCTCGTTCCCAGTTGCAAGCGCTGAAGCGCAAGTAGGTTCCAGGCGGTGATCGATGTATGCCAGTCATCCTTCTCGCGCAGCCACCGACCGTCGGCCTGCTGGTCCTGGCAAAGGTAGTTAACCGCTGGCTCCAATCGGTCGCCGAGCAGGTCGGCAACCGCGTCTACCTCGGTGGCGAGCACGAGAACCTGCGACGTGGTCAGCGCATCTGGAGGCGCATTCTCGGAGGGACGGACCCGTCCAACACGTGGAACCATCTTGTCGAGGCGGTCGAGGATCCATTCCATAGTGACAATCAAAGCGGCCTCCTTTATTTCACCGAGAATCGGACGCCTTGCTGCTCAAGCAGGATTGTCGGGTAACCGCGCAACTCGATACGATGGATCAATATCAAGTTCTGCAAGGAACAGGTTAATCTTGTCGCGGGCTTTCTCCGGCTGGTCCGCCGCCTCAATCGCGAGCTCGAGACAGATGCCCATCCCTTCGACCTCGTCTATGAGAATCTCTAAGTCGTCTCGTAGGCACTCCCGCCGCACCTTTAGAACTGCGACAGCCATTTCGGCGCCGATTGCTTGGATGATCTTTTCAACAACGCGTCCGTCGTCGACGCGCGTCTCATCTTCTTCCCATACACCGTCCGACTTGGTGAGCCGTTTCATATTGAGGACTGTTCCCGACTCCTTGTATCGCAGTCTCACGAGATAGGAGCCCGGACCTTGCACTTTTTCCCGAAAGCCACGTTCCTTGTAGTAGACGTCGCGCTGAGTCTCTTGTTGACCAAGATGGAGCCGAAGCGCCGCGAGCCGCAGGACGATCACGTCCACCTCGTCGGATGAAAGCAGGACCTTACTTTCAACTTCCATTATGTCCCTTCGGGCCACGGCGGTTGTGGGAGCGGCAGCGACGTAGCTCAGAAGGACGATAGCTGGTGGTAATGGAGCTACTCAACAAGCATCCCGGCATGATTGTGGAAGAGCCGCCGGTCCCAGATGGCAACCTCTGTCAGGTACCCCACTCAGCAACGGTCGGCAGCGTAGCGTCCGCTATGGACTGTGCCGGCAGCAGACCGCTTCCCGACGGCGGCATGGGCGGGTAGCCCACGGCGGCAGCCCTCCTGCGGACGATGCTCGCTGCCCACCTAGACGTCACACCCGAAGGCTCTTGGCGGCCGGTCGTCGAGTGGCCGGCAAGCCGGCCGGACAGCTCGCGGGGGCCTTCGAGGAAGCCGGGCAGCACCGACAGCAGGATCTGACCGATGCTGCGGTTGGTTCGCTCGATCTTGACTTGTCGTTGGGGCGGTAGGCCGTCGTGAGTGGTGTGCTAACCGACGACGACGCAACCCGGTCCCACTCGGTAGTGGTGCGCGACTTCGCCAACATCAAGCGCGGCGAGATCTCGCTGGCACGGAAAGTCGGCGATATCTAGTGCCGGAAGTCGAAAACAAGATCATGCGGCGGGTAGAAGATCTGCATCCGGTACCTACTGGGCTGTCAGCGGACTATGCCCATTCCAGGGAAGAACGTCCGTTGTGGGGTTCTTGGCTGATCGTCGAGGCAGTCACGGGGCAACGCTTACTTCGGCTTGACCGGGTAGAGCCCGCCCTGGCGCGCCGCACCGAGGTGGCCGTTGCCCGTCCGGCCGATCTCCGGCAGGGTGTCGATGGAGGTCAGACAGGGGATGTGCGCCCAGGTGCGTCACCGAACCGTGTGGTCGGTCGGGCGTCTCAGCGTTTTGGTTATGCTTCTGGGAATCATCGGAAACATCGCCGCTGGCACGGTGATCGTCTCAGGAAAGTGGCAGATTGTCGTCTGGACCGGCACGGCCTTGCTGGCTGCGGGCGTGGTGCTGGGAGAGGCCATGGCCCAGCCTGGCGTGGCAGGCGGTCCGGAGCCCGGCCTTCGGGATGCTGTGCTGGCGCACTGCCTGGCCGAGACTCCAGGGAGTCGCCATGCCCACGATGACTGGCTACCCGCACTCGCCGATGACGTACTCCGCCAGGTGATCTCCGCCGCTACGGGAGCAGAGGTCGCACGATCCGCACTCGTCGTCGCACAGACGATCACAGCCGCTTATGCATCAGCCGCTCGGGGCGGCGTGCCGTACCGCCTGCCGGGCACGCTGAGCGAACTCCAATGATCTGGACGGGTGATGTTGCGGCGAAGACGGCGGCGGTCTCACCTGCAAGACGCGGGCACCGAGCCGAAGGCCCAGCAGGGCCGGTTGCCGTGCCCGCCTCACCACGACGTGCGTGAGGCGCGCAAGCTGCCAACGTCGGCAAGACGTCGTGAACGCGTCTCTGGTACTTCACAACACCGCCGCACTACCGTCACCATCATCGATGAGCGTGACTGCCTGCCCGCCCAATCACGATGGAGGCCCCACATGCCGCGACTGACACTCGACACCCTGCCGCTCGCCCGCCGCCGTCCGCGCGCCGTAGCTATCGCGATCGCCGCCCTCGTAAGCGGCACTCTCGCGGTCACGAACGCCACTCCCGCGTCGGCGACGCCTCCCGGAATCCCGTCGAAGGCAACAGCGCAATCACAGCTCAACGCCCTGACCGTGGCGACGCAAGGCTCGACCAGCGGCTACTCCCGTGACCTGTTCCCGCACTGGATCACGATCAGCGGTAGCTGCAACACCCGCGAGCAGGTCCTCAAACGCGACGGCACATCCGTCGTCGTCAACAGCTCCTGCGCGGCCACCTCCGGTCGCTGGTACAGCCCGTTCGACGGGGCGACCTGGACGGCGGCCTCCGACGTCGACATCGACCACGTCGTCCCCCTCGCGGAGGCGTGGCGCTCCGGGGCCAACTCGTGGACGACCAGCCGCCGGCAGAGCTTCGCTAACGACCTCACCCGTCCTCAGCTGATCGCGGTGACGGACAACGTCAACCAGTCCAAGGGCGACCAGGACCCCTCCACTTGGCAGCCGCCGCTGTCGTCGTACCGGTGCACCTACAGCAAGATGTGGATCACCGTGAAGTACAGCTGGGGCCTCACCCTGCAGTCGTCGGAGAAGTCCGCCCTGCAAAGCATGCTCAACACCTGTAGCTCCTGAGCGCGATCCGGCTGACTGTCCGCGCCTGGGGTGCGGACAGTCAGCCGGGTGCTAGGTCTGCTGTGGCGGCTGGCTGTCGCCGGACTGCTTGCGCCATTGGCCGCCCGCGTCGGTGGCGAGCAGACGCTTGACCATGGCGAGTGCCTCGTCTTCGGTGTCGAACTCCCACCGGAGCACTCGGCCGGTCTGGCTGTCGCCGGCTCGGGCGGTGACCTTCCGCCGGACCTCGCGGGCGAGCCACACATCTCGGCGGCCTAGGCGCCCCCAGATCCCGTTCCACCAGCGCGCCGCCACATCCTCCACGAGCGCATCGTACAAGCGTACGAACGACGGATGATGTTGGGTAGCGATGTGGCCAGGCTGGGGTGGTGTCGTTCTCTGATCGGACCACGGGCCGCTTTGGCTCTGGTCGGTTGGCAGCCCATGCCGACGTCACCGGTCCTGGCCGACAGGGCCCTCGTACCGGAAGGTTGGCGGGTCGACCTCGCCGGCGCAACGGAGGTAGCGGTGCTGCACCGGCGGGCCGGGATGATCGCGGGCACCGAGGTAGGCGCCGCTCTGCGCCAGGACGATGGCCTGCGGAAGGGACCCGTCGTCGTCAACCTCAATGTGGGTGAAGCGGCCGTCGGCGGGTCCGCCGAGCAGCCAAACCTCGACGGCGGGCATCAGCGACTCACTGTCAGTGCGGCGGCGGCTGTCAGCAGCCCGGCGACGGCGGCGATGAGGGCGGCCGTCGCGCCGATGAGGCCGCTGACCCCGGCGAGGTGCTCCAGCGGTGTCGGCCTGTCCGTGCGCCGTGATCGGCTGCGTGCACCCCGGGTCATGGCTGCGCTCCTTCGTCGTTGGAGGGGACGTGGCGTTGTCCCTGTGCAGGTACTTCAGCAGGGGTGGTCCGGCCGATCAATGCCTGATCGCATGAGCTGTGGACAACTCAGGTGCCTGTGGATAACCAGATGATCACTGCGGGCTTCTGAGATCATGCGCCGCTCGTTGCCGACCCTGAGCGTGGTGGGTCGATGAGATCCCCGTCATGGGCCCACACGTGGTGACCGTCGGGCCATTGAATGGCTGGCCCGTCGTCGGCATGGAGACGGTCCTGCTCGTTGAGTGTGAGCAGGGTGGGTCGCTCACTCATGACCACAGTTCTGGGGAAGGGCCACCAGGGGCCGCTGGTGAGGGCGACGTCGCGGCAGCCCTGCCAGGCGGCGCCGGGGTCCGTATCGAAAACTCTGCGGTAGGTGTCGATGGCCGCCAGGACCATGAGGTCGGGGTAGAAGCACCAGGCCGGGTCGAAGAATCGGTCGTTGAGCCCAGGTGTGCTGTAGCGGACGACGGCACGAGCCTCATCGTTCTGGTCGACGAGCCCGTGCTCGTCGGACCAGTACCAGGCCGGTTGGAGCGTGTAATCGGCGCTGATCGCGCGGCCAATCGCCGACCACGCAGGGCTCAGGACGTGCCGGTAGGTCTGATGCACGGCGTGAAGCACGGGCCGCAGCGCCGATCGCTCCGACGGCAGGACAGGCGGGCACCGGTAGGGGCGCTCCATCAGGTCGTACCGCTCGTCCATGCCGTCGTAGCGTTGCTCGCCGTAGAACCCCTTGCGTTCGAAGTAGGAGTGGAACTGACCGAAGGCGCTCAACCGCTCAATGTCGCTGACCCGATCGATGAGTGGGGCGCGGGCTGCGGACAACGCCTGGTTCAACACCGCGCGACGTACGGATTTGACGAGTGGAGCCTGCCCCTCGTCGAGGAAACTCCTGATGAGCTCGAGAGCGGCCCGGGGAGACGGGCACCAGATGAACTCTGTGGGTTCGGGCCTGCCTGCGGTGCGGTAGGCGGCGCGGGCTGCGGCTTCGGCGGCGTCGTGGTCGGCGGGTTCGGTTGTCAGGACTGCGCGGGTCCAGGTGCGGGCGATGCTGTCGGTGGGGTTGGCGGGTGTGTTCGAGGGCTTCACGGTTTCATCCAATGCGTGTTGGTGTCGTTGGCAAGAGGCACGCAGGCGGGAGACGGCCTCACCACGAGGCTTCCTGGAGGTGATTCGTCGGCGGTTCGGCGGACTGGTGACGCTGGTGCGGTTTCGCCTGGCCTCTGCTGGCCGTGAGTGATTGACAGGTGACGTGAATGTGATCCTCATGTTTGACTATGGACATGGGGGCGGGGGAAGCGCGGTTGTCGATCGATTGCGGCAGCGCCGGCACCCAAGCCGTCCTGGTGTGGGCCGACGGCAGCGCGTACGTACTGTCATTCGACGGGAATCCATCCCTACACAGCACGTCGTCTATGCCCGCAAACGGACAGGCGGCGAGGCAGCCCGAAGCGTTCATTCCGGGGCCGCGCCATCCGGTGGAGGACGCGACGGCAGGTGACGCTGGCGGCGACGCGCTGGAGGTGGCGGCGTCGCCGCTGCGCAGAGTCGCCGCCGAAGCCGAGCGGGTCGTCGGTCAGCCGGTGCGGGATGTGCGGGTGGTGGTCCCGGCGGGGTGGGGGCCCCGGCGGCGGACCTGGATGCGGCAGGTCGCGCACCGAGCGGGGTTGCCGCAACCGCGTCTGGTGGAGGCCCCGGTGGCGGTCGCCGAGTATCTGCTCACCACTGGTGTGCGGGTGCCGGTCGGTGCGTTCCTTGTCGTCTGCGATGTCGGCGCGGGCGCGGAGGTGACGGTGCTGCGCCGCGGGCCCGCCGGGTTCGAGGTCCTCGCGACCCTCGCCGACGCGGCGGCTGGCGGCACGGCAATCGATCACGCGCTCGCCGACGCCCTCATCGGCGCGTCGACGGGAGAGGGCCAGGGCGCGTCGCGCGCGTCGGTGGCGCACAGCGTTCGAGTGGCCAAGGAAGCGTTGGTGAGCCATCCGGCTGTCACCGTTCTGCTCCCGGACCGGCCGCCGGTGATAGCGAACAGCGCGATGCTCGACGAGGCCGTCCGGCCGGTGGCGTGGCGCGTGGCGCAGTTGACGCAGGAAACCGTCGCCGCCGCCGAGCTCACGGTCGGCGACCTCGCCGGTATCTACTGTGTGGGCGGCAGCGCCCAGTTACCGCACCTGGCGGCGGCGATCGCCGAGCACACAGGCGCCGCACCCGTCGTCGTGCCCGAGCCGGGGCTGGTCGCGGCCCGGGGCGCCGCTGACGTCGGCGCCGTCGATACCGGAACGGTCGGGCGGGTGGAGGTGCCGGTGCCGCCCGTGCGGCGGGCGGCGGCGATCGCGGTCCCAGGCTTCGCGTCGCTTGCCCTGATCTGGCAATGCCTCCTGACCGCCGAGGAGCATGGGGTGCTCGGTGTGTACTACTCGGTGAGTGTGAACTGGGGCGAGTTCACGATGGCGGCGGTGATGGCCCTGCTGGCGTGCCTGGCCGCGGGCACGGTCCTCGGCTCGCTGATCGCCGCCCGCAGTCCCACCCCCGGCACCCGAACCGAAGGGGGAAGGGTCAGCGTCGGGATCCTCGCCGCGGTGTCCCTCGGCGCGGCGATCGCTGGCCTGTACGCGGTGGTCACCAGCCAATACTTCGGTATGCCGGTCGGCCCGTACCTGAAGTGGGCGCTGTGGCCGATCGCGCCGGTGTCGGTGATGGCCGTGGCGATGGCGGTCGTCGCCGCCCGGCAGTGGCGTTCCCCGCACGGCGGCTGGTCGGCATTGCTGGCCGCGCCGACCGGATCCATCGTCGCCGCCACGCTCGGCATGGGGTTGATCCAGTACTCCCTGACCGCTGACCGGTGGCCGGATCGGATCCTGTGGATCGACATCGCCGGCCGCGTCGGCGGTCTCCTCCTCGGCGTCGCCGTGGTCATGGCGGTGGTGACGCCTTTGATGTTCCGCCTCATCCTCGCCGCCCCGCTGGCGGTGATCTTCGCGGCGATCGTCAGTAGACGGGCCGCCGGCATGCTCGGCGTCATCTACGCCATCGCCGTCGCGACCTGGTGGGCTACCCGGCTCTGGAGCCGAATCCTTCGCCCCGCCCCGCCCACTCCCACCACACCGCCCACGGGCCCGGCTCGGGCGGGAATGTCACCGGGTGGGGGCGGGTGACATGCGGTGGCCGCGGCAGCTGATGTCGCTGCTGTTCGTCCTCACCCTTCTGGTCGGCCCTCCGATAGTGCTGCTGTCCCTGGTCGGGCCACCCGAACTGGGTTGGCCGACCGCGGCGCAGGCACGGGAGTGGGTGCAGAACCCGCTGACCGAACAGAGCGTCACTGCTGCGCTGACCATCGCGGCCTGGCTGGTGTGGCTCCTGCTCGCCTACACGGTCACGATCAGGGTGCTGACCCGCCTGAGCGCGACTGTGTCGTGGCTGCGGCGCATGCCGCTGCCGACACCCTGGCAAGCCACCGCCGGTGGCATCGCCGGCGCGGCCGTGTTCGGCGTCAGCTCCCACGCGATCGCCGCACCGCCACCGCCGCCCATGCAACCGGTAGCGGCAGGAACTCTGGATGAGGCTGGTAAGCCCACGCCATCAGATGGCGACGTCCTGGCAGACGCGGGGATCAGCGTCGCCGGCGGCTGGCTGCCGCGCGACGTGGCGGAGCAGGTCAGCGCGGCAGCGGCGCTGGTGTGGCTCCGCCGCCGCCGTTCCTACCGGCCCCGCCCGCCCGGTCCACCGAGCCGCGAGGACACGGACCTGGCGCCGCTGCCCCCGACAGTGGCTGCCGTGCAAGCCGCCCTCGCCGATTCGACGCCACCGCCTACCGAACCCGGCGCCGCCTCGGCCGGCTCGCCGCCGCTCGACCGGCCAACCCCTGGCAGGGCTTTCCCCCGAGCTGCGGTCGGTCTCACCGGACCGGGGGCGCAGGACGCAGCGCGAGGCCTGCTCGTCACCAGCCTCCTAGCTGGGCGTCATCACCCGGCAGTGTCCGTGGTCGCCACCCGGCCTGTCCTGGCCGGGTTGCTCGGCCCCACCGCCGAAACGCTGGGCCGGCGCCTGCCGGGGCTGGCCGTCATCGACAACCTCGGGCAGGCAGCGGGCTTCTTCTCCGGAGACCACCCTGGTCGTGGCCTGGGCGGACGAGACCAGCCACAACGAAACACGCAGGAGGACGCCGGCCCACCCGGACCAACCCTCATCGTCGACGAGGCGTCCGCGAGGGACAACGCCGAGACCCTGGCGAGTCTGGCCGTCACCTCAGCCGCGGTGGCCGTGCTCGGACGGTGGCCGGCCGGCCAGACATGGCAGGTCGACCCGTCGGGGCGCAGCCACCACCTGGACGGCAGCGGGTCAGCCGGGCCACGGATGTGCGTCCTTACCCAGGTCACGGCTACCGACCTGCTCACCGTCATCGCCCACCCCGACCCGGCACCGCCAGAGCCTGGCACCTCCGGCCCGTCGCGCAACCCCGCCCTGGCAGGCCGGTCCCCACAGTGGAGGGCCACCGCCCAGGACCACCCCGTCCGCACAAGCAACGACAAACGACGCCTTCAGCTGCGCGTGCTGGGCGAACCGACACTGCTGCTGGGCGGCCACCCTGTGGAGATCCGGCGTACCGCCGCGCTCCAGGTCCTCGTGTTCCTCGCCGCCCACCCCGACGGAGCCGACACCCGACAGCTGACCGACGCCATCTGGCCGGGCCTGCCCCGCCGCTCTCTCACCGGCCGCCTCTACACCACCCTCAGCGACCTCCGCGCCACCATTCGATCCACGGCAGGGGTGACCATCATCGAGCACAGCGACGACCGGTACCGCCTCGACCTCACCGGCGTCACCGTCGACCTGTGGCACTTCCACCACGCGGTCCGCGACGCCACCACCGCCGTCGGCACCGACGTGACGACCTGGGAGGCCGTCATCGACGCCTACCCCGGTGACCTCGCCGCCCGACGTACCTGGCCCTGGCTCGACCCGATCCGCGAGACCACCCGCCGCCACGTCATCGACGCACACGCGGCGCTCGCCAACGCCAGCCCTGACGCCCGTGAAGCCCTGGCATGGCTGCAGGCCGGCATCCGCATCGACCCGTACAACGCCGACCTGCACACTCGAGCGGTCACCGCACTCATCACCCTCGGCGACCACGACGCGGCCGACCACCTACGGGAGGGCTACAACCGGCGCCTCGCCGCAGCGGGCATCCTCCCCACCGACACGGCCGACGGGACAGCCACCCTCCGAGACCAGCCCGCCATCCCCACCCGGTAACTCCCGCCGGCTCCGAGCACGGGTGACCCGGTTCGGGAAAGCCCGAACTGTGCTACCCCATGCGCTTGCGGCTCCGTTTCCGCTTTCGGCTGCCCCCGTGTTCGGTCCCAGACAGCCAGCTCGTCCTGCTAGTAGGAGGCGCCACTTGGCCTCAGCAGATGGCGCCGGTCGCACCGTCTCGACTCCTATCGACGGCCCGTGAGCTGGGGTTGTGAGGTCGTGTGAGGTCGTGTGAGGTCCTGTCAGCCAGCAGAACCGCCTCGTCTTCTGCCGCTCGCCCTACGGTCGATTCGTGGCCAACGTTTCACGGCGCCGCCGAGCCGGCTCGGCGCCGGTCGGCGTCCGGGTCCCGAACACGGCAGCAGGGGAGGGGCGATGAGGTCCAGGGTCGCTTCGGCCGCTCACACGTCGGCGGCCGTGCTGCTGGTCGTCGCGGTGCCGGTCACGCTCGTCCGCGTCGGCAGGTGGCCACGCCCGCAGGGCTCGTGGACGACCCTGCTGCGCGGCTGGGTCGAGGAGCCCCTCAGCGGCGGCTTCCTCGCCGGCATCGCCTACCTCGCGGCGTGGCTGCTGTGGGGACTGCTCGCCGCCGCCATCACGGCCCGCCTGTACGCCCAGGCCGCCCGGATGTCACGGCGACTGCCACGGCTGCACATGCCCGGGCCGCTGCAGGGCATCACGGCGGCTGTCCTGGGAGCGACCGCCGTCAGCACGGCGGCCACCGCGACGCCCGCCCACGCCAGCGCGACCACCACCGCCGCCGCGGAGACGACCCATCCACCGCAGGGCCCAGCAGCCACTGCGCGTGCCCACGCCGACGACCAGACCACCTCAGCAGCCAACGGCAGGGACCAGGCCAAGCACACCTACACGGTGCGGCGCGGCGACACGCTGTCCCGCATCGCCCAGGACCGCCTCGGCGACGCGGACCGCTGGCCCGAAATCTTCACCGCCAACCGTGGCACCCGCTTCCCCCACACCGGTGGGACACTTCGCGACCCTGACCTCATCTACCCGGGCTGGACACTGCGACTACCACCCACGGCCGAAGCACCACACCCGTCGCCCCGACCGGCGCCTGCCCCAACGCCCACGACATCAGCTCCGTCAGGATCGCCCAGCAGCCCGACCGGAACGGACACCGACGACGGCCTCGTGGAGTCCGCCCCAGCGCCCACGTCTGCGCCAGCCGGCCACGCTTCGGCGTCGGGACCGGCTGCCACGCCCACCACTCGCACCGCCGACGAACGAACCGCCCCAACGCCGCGACCGCAGCCGGGTGTGTCGCTCGGTACGGGTAGCTGGCTCGACATGGGACTTGCCGCCGCAGTCCTCGCCGCGGTTGCCCTCGTTTGGGCACACCGCCGTCGCCGCTACATCCCCCGGCAACCCACGGCGCGCCCACGCCTCGACGACCCGAGCGTCGAACCGATGCCGGCGGTGGTCACCCGGATCCGTCGCGGCCTACGGGCCCTGACACCGAGCGCGAAGACGACTCCCGGCCCCGGCCCCGGCCCCGGCCCCGGCCCCGGCCCCGGCCCCGGCCCCGGCCCCGGCCCCGGCCCCGGCCCCGGCCCCGGCCCCGGCCCCGGCCCCGGCCCCGGCCCCGGCCCCGGCCCCGGCCCCGGCCCCGGCCCCGGCCCCGGCCCCGGCCCCGGCCCCGGCCCCGGCCCCGGCCCCGGCCCCGGCCCCGGCCCCGGCCCCGGCCCAGACCTCGACCCTCCGCCCGACGAACCCGTCGTGGATGCTGACTCTGACCCGGCAGACGCGGCCGACGACGAGACCTCGAAACTCACGGCGCACGAGACGCAGTCGGCTATATCCGCGCCGGCCCGCCCGCTGATCGAGGTGTGGCCGTCCGAGGGACTCGGTCTGATCGGGCCCGGAGCCGAGGCAGCGGCCCGAGGCGTGCTGGTGTCCGCCCTCGCAGCCGGCGGACCAGATGACCCCGATAGCCGCCACCACGTCGTCATCGCCTCGGACACCCTCGCCACGCTGTTAGGCACCGCCACCACACTGGCGGACACGCCACGGATGAGCGTCACCAGCGGACTCAGCGACGCTCTGACGCTGATCGAGGAGCAGACCCTGCACCGCGCGCGCATATGCGGCGACTACGAGGTCGACACAATCGCCGACCTGCGGGACCGGGACTCCATGGCCGAGCCCGTGCCGCCGACGGTGCTGATCGCTTCCCCCACCGCTCATGAGCGCACCCGCATCGCCGCGCTGCTCACGCAAGGGCACCGACTCGACATCCACGGCGTTCTGCTCGGTGCCTGGCCCGATGGCGACACCATCCTCGTCGCCGAAGACGGCTCCACCAGCATCATTAAGCACGACGCGAAACAGCACAGCTGTCCTTCCGCCGTCGGCCGCCTGAGCGTCATCAACCGCAGCGAGGCCACCGACCTGCTGCGACTCCTCGCCGAGTCCCATACCGGCGAGCCTCAACCGCCAGCACCCGCGCAGCGCACACCACTCGACAGGCTGGTCGGCGCCGCCCACGCGCCGAACCCCACAGCCGAGAATTCTGCCGCCGCACACCTGCCGGAGCGCCGCGATCACGCCGGGCATGAACCGCACCCGGCGGGCGACGACCGGCCGTGCAGCACTGGCGGACGCGTCGACGTTCGAGTGCTCGGTGGGGCCCGAATCGTGGACGTGGACACGACCACGCCGCTGCGGGCGAAAGCCCTCGAGCTGCTGGTCTACCTCGTCGTTCAGGACGGCGAAGCCGCACAGGACAACATCCTCGACGACCTGCTGCCCGACGCCCCCGCGTCGAAGGCACCGCACCGCCTGCACACCTACGTATCCGCACTACGCAAAACCCTCGTCCTCACCGGAGGACCCGACACCTACCTCACTCACCCGTCGCGCCGCTACGCCCTCAACCGCGACGCCCTCGACAGCGACCTGTGGCGCATGCGCACCGCGCTGCGCGACGCCGCCCTCGCCACGACCGACGCCGACCGCACCGCCGCACTGAAGCGCGCCGTCGACGCCTACGACGGCACACTCGCCGCCGGCTTCGACTACGAATGGATCGAGGCATACCGCGAGGGCATCCGCCGCCAAGCCCTCGACGCCCACCTCGCCCTCGCCGCCGCTACCCCTGACCCGACACAAGCCCTGGCCGTCCTCGAAGCCGCGATGCGCCACGACCCGTACGCCGAAGCCATCTACCAGCAAGCGATGCGCGCCCACGCCGCACTCGGACACCTCGAGCAGGTCCGCTCCCTACGCCGAGCCCTCACCCGCCGGCTCGACGAGATCGACGCCGAACCCAGCGAGGACACCCTCAGACTCGCCGACCAGCTCATCGCCGACCTGCGCCGGCAGAAGCCAACCGGGAAGCCCGACTCTCACCACAACGGGCTTCACCCATGACGTCGGACTCCTCGGCGGCACCCGACGCACGTCGTGGCAGCCCGCACGATCAGCCCAACCGCGGCGGCGACGGACCGCAGGCGACGAACTGGGACCGCAACGGCACCGCGTGGCTAGTGCGGGCAGCCGTGCTCGCCGGCCGTCCTGGGCCCGCCCGCAGCCCTCAGGACGGGTCTACGCGTCTACATGTCTCGTCCCAGGCGGCGCTCGACGCGATGGACGCCGACCTGGCCACCGCAGTCCGGCACGCCGCCTGGATACGCCAGGCGTTCTACGTCCTGGTGCTGCTGGTTGCCCTCATTGGACAAGTCACCGGCGCCGTCGAAACACTCGGCATCCCACTGGTCGTCGCGGTCCCGGCCGTCGCCGCGCTTGAATTGGGCGGCGTGGTCGTGATGGCCAACGCCGACGTGCGACGCCGCCTCGGCGAGCGGGCAATCGGATCACGCCTGCTGTCCGCCGCGATCGCCGCCGGAGCCGTCACCTTCAACGGGACCGCCCACCCCGACCACCTAGCCGGTGGCTTCTACGCGGGCATGTCCGCCCTCGGATACCTCGTCTGGCTGATGCACGCCGGCAACCAGCGCCGCGACCGCCTGCGCGTCACCGGGGGCCTGCCGCCCACACCACCCGCCTACGAGGTGTTCGGGCATTGGGTCTGCCACCCTGTCATCACCTCCCGGGCACGGTCCATGGCCAAAGCTGATGGCCTCGACCTGTACGAGTCCCTGACAGCGGCCCGCGACGCGATCGCTCGCCGACAGCGCGACGCCGCGATCGCCAAGGTGCTCCATCGCAAGATCAGAGCTGCGGTGGACCCCACTACCGCCGACATTGCTGTGCAGGTGTACGACCTAGATGAGATCGCAGTACGCCTCGCGGCTACCGCCGACTACAACGGGCTGACCACGCTCCTGGCCGCTGACCTCGCCCCGGAGCGGATCATGACGACCCACAGTTCCCGTCACCGCCGTCGCTGGTTCGGGCGGGAGCGCCTCGCCGACGCGCCACCGGCACCCGAGCTCGCCCTCTCCGCGCCGCAAGCGCCCAGTGCGTCGGTGGCGGACACGCCTCGCGATGACCGGCAGGAGCCGAAACCAGAACCAGAGGAGAACCCTCACCCGGCCCTGAGCGGCCACCAGCAGAGTGCCGAGAGCCGCGACGCTGGCCCGCCTGAAGTTCTGTCGTCGGACGATCCGGCCGCCGCGGATCCGGCAGACAGGAGCGAGGACGACAAGGACGTCCTTGGCGCGAACGCCGACGAGGAGACGGACAACGGCGATCAGGATGCTGCCGCCGACGATGCCAACGACGACGAGGGCTCGGAGGTGCCCCGGGGAACCGCGCAGGCAGTGGCCTACTGGCTGCGCAAGGAGCCGAACCTGGACCCTGAACTGCTCGCCGAGAGGATCGGCAAGTCACTGCGATCGGTCTACCGATACCTGCCGCCGGACTACCCTCGCCGACCGGGGATCGCCAGGCGACGGACCCGCCGCCAGCCTGGCCCCGCCTGACGGGCGAGCCACAGCGAGTGACGTCAGCAGGCACCCCGTCCGCCCGACAAACGAGGAAAGAGCGGCACTTCTTACTCGAGAGCCCGCAGGTGGGCTAACACTGCGGAAGTGAGACCAGTGCAGGATGTGGCCCTCTGTGAGGGATGGCCGAAACGAGGTAGGCGAACAGGCGGCGGATTTCGTTGCTGTTCAGCGGTATCAGGCTGCTGTCGGCGTACCGGCTTCCGTGCAGAGACAGGTACGGCTTGACGTACAAGGCTGCACCGGGGCAGGCGGCTTTTTGATGGTCGGCTGCCTTGACGGTTGTGCGACTGACCGGCATGCTCGGTCGATGACGTTGCGTGGCGGGCGTTTAGTCGACATCTCCACGCGGCATCCGCTTCTAGCCGATTTCCGGACGTCCGTGGGCTGGCCGTCAGATCATCCAGTGACCATCACGCATGAGGTCACGACCGGCAAGTTCGTTCTCCTCTCGCCACGCCTGTATCCGGCGAGGTGTCACCCGAAAGTACGCGTAGCGCGTCGGTCCGACCCGCGCATCCCAAAGTTTCGTGGCAAATGCGTCGGCTAGATCGCCTGGCACGGTTTCGCGCGAGAACGTCTCAACGCTGCCCTCAATGAGAACCACGTCGCGGGTCGTGCCAACCGACATTCGCACTCGTCCAGAGAAGCGTAAATTGCGCGCGGTCGGGCTGGACTCCGCTGTCGCCAAGAGGAACGCCGCGCCGTCCCAGAGGAAGGACAGCGGCACCAGATAGGCGTTCCCGTCCGGGTCCGCGGAGGCGACCCATGCGTCCAGATCCTGGTTAAGGCGGGCCAGCGTGTCCTGCTTACGTTGCTCCAGATTGCGCGGGGGTTCGGGTTTCACGTCTGGATCCTCCCTCATGCGCTTTTGCGAAGTGCTCGCGGTTCTCCCGCTCGTCAGGCGCTCCAAACAGGATCATTGTTGAAGCGCGCTTCAACGCAAGCGGTAGCACGTGGCCGTCCGAGCCCGGTTCGCGGACGGGTTGGTCCGGCCCAGTTCCGTGACCGGGTGATCGCGGCGGACGCGGTTGCCGTGGACTCGGTTGCCTCGCTCACCGAGTGGCTGGCAGGGCGCGACCGTGGAGACCTCGCCGAACCGGCCACGTTCGTCGTTGCTCTCGATGGCGTGCTCAGACTGGCGCCGCGTCGTAGCGAACACATCGCCCTCGCAGGCGGGCGGGACGTATTCGCCGCCGGTGAGATGGCGTTTGCCTGCGCCGGCATCGGATGGCGCGTCGCCGAGGTGACCAACCAGTCGACTGGCTACTGCCCCGACCCGGACTGCTGGCGCGCTGTGGCCAAGGCGCTTGACCGAGTCGACATACCGCATCCTGGCGGCTTCACCGACCGGGTCATCTTCCGCCGCTGCCCGAGCTGCGGCGAGCGCAACATCGTGCGGGACGACGACTTCACCTGCGCCCTGTGCGGCAGCGCCCTGCCCCCGCAGTGGAACCTCACGTCCGACTGACGGCATCCGGATCTGCCGCAGACCGCGCGGCTGCGGAGGCGGGAGTGGTCAGCACAGCGGTGATCGGTACAGCACTTCGACGTATTTGATCTCGTCGTAGACCACGTCGAGGATGAGGTAGCCCGGCCATGGCGCATCGAGGCAGACATTGCGGTGGCCATCGCCGTAGGCACCATCCGGCTTCGGCGCGGTGTGGAAGCTCTGGCAGAAGTCGTCCCCGCAACCACACGTCTGCACGACTCGCAGCCGCCCAACCTGCTCCGCCAGCGGTTTCTCGCCTTCGGCCCTGAGCGCCGCGGCGAGTTCGGCGGTGAATACCGGCCACCTCGTAGAGAGCAACGGCGCGGCAGCCTCGTGCGCCGCGAGCTGCTCAGAAGTCCCGACGAACGCGTGCCCGCAACCGGCGGGAAGGCGTGCGACCACCATAGCGACCGCCTCACCCGCCGTGGTTGCCGGACCGACGGTCTGCGTTCGGCTCGGGCCCTCAACGACATAGGTTCCACCGGCAGCCGGACGGATGAAGGGGATGTCCCAGGTCCAGCGATGCTCGGTGCAGCGGCTGAAGTGCAGCTCACCCATCCCAGTCCAAAGAAACAAAGCACCGCAGACGCGGCTGCGCGTACGCCGCCTCCACAAGATCCGGACGCACGCGGCCGTCATCCCGCACGGCCGGCCAACCAGCCTCGACGACGGCGTCAACGCGCTGCTCAGCACTCATCCACACCATTCTGTCCCGCCCCCGTCTGCCGCAACATCAGGTGTTGACCGCGCATAGGCTCGCGTCCCGAACTGCCGAGTTGAGTGCGTCCTCAGCCCGGAGACCGGTGGGTCATGAAGAGCGGCAAGCCGCCGAGGTGGCGACGAGCGGGCTTATACGCCCAGCCCTCTCATCACGGTTACTTCTTGGCTGGTGAACTCGCCCGTGAGCATCGGCATGGCCTTGCCGATCGCCGCTTTGGTTTCGGGAAGCTGCAGGGAGGCGTCGTGCTTCTCCTTGCTCTGACAGACCTCACTCACCCAGATCGTGACGTCGTCGGTATCCGAGACGCTCACGACTAAAGGTCACATCCGGCCTTGCGGAGGCCATCAGCGCCGCTCAGCAGGATTTCCACGACGTCATTCCGGTGGCCCGGTTTGGTCTTCATCGATCCGATGTAGCCGTATGACACAGCAACTCCCTAACGCGGCGGCAAGCTGGTCACGTGCATGCAACGAGCGACGGAAAGCGGCTCGTAACGGAGAACGATTCTGCAGCTCCGAACATATTGATCTGCCGCGAGTCGCGTGGTCGACCACGACGTGTAGGCGTGTCCGGGGTACGCGACGTTGAGATTCACTCCGCTGCCGCGCTGCCGCGCTGCCGCGCTGCCGCGCTGCCGCGCTGCCGCTCGGCGCGGCCACGTTGGCAGTGACCCTCGGCATCACACTCATCGGGCAGATCCAGCACAGCTGAGCCCTGCCCATGCACCACGCTGGCTTGTATAGCGGACGTGAGGCACCAGTCGGCGGACCGGTGGACCGGTGGACCGCCGACGGTTGCCCTGATCACCTCCGGCACCCTCGCGGCTCAGGCCGCAGAGCTTCGGTCTCCCAACACCTGCTCCGCCCGAAACCAACTGATTGTTACCCGTCAATCATGAGGTTCGCGTAGGGTTCGACACATTTGTCACCGCCAGCCTCATGATCAACGGAGAATTCTTCCGTTCGGGTAAATGGATCGGGGCGCTGATGCGTAAACCCCGTGTGGAACGAGAACGGACGGACTTCGCGGACTTCTATCAGCGGTCCCGAGACAACTGCCTTGCGCGCCGTACTAGCTGGTACGGGCGATCGCGCGCTGGCCGAGGATCTGGTCGCTGAGGCGTACGCGCGAGCCTGGGCTTCCTGGCCGCAGCTGAGCCAGCATCCGGCACCGGCGGCGTGGGTGGTGCGCACCGCCCTCAACGTCCGGGTGTCCTGGTGGCGGCGACGCCGGCGGGAGGTGGCCCTCGACGGCCACGAGCGACCGTCTCTCATCGAGGACGACCTCGACACGAATGACGCCCTGCTGGCCGCCGTTCGCCGGCTGCCGCAGCGGCAGCGTGAGGTGGTCGTGTTACGTATCTGGCTCGACCTGGACACCAGGTCCGTGGCTGCAGTGTTGGGCATCTCCGCCCAAACCGTAGCCGTCCATCTGTCCCGTGCCACCGCAACCCTGCGGGCGCAGCTCGCGCCCGCAGCCCGTTAGGAGATTCGATCATGAACGACGATGAGGTGTGGGACGCGGTGAGACAGACCCTTTCCGACGTACAGATGGATCGCCCGGTCGAGGCGATCGAGCAGCGCGGCCGAGCCCGGCGACGCAAGCGCCATGTGCTCGGCCTGGCCGCTGGCGGTGGCGTCGCGGCCGTGGCCGCTCTCGCGCTGGCCCTGCCGATGGCCACGGGATCCGGCACGGCCCCGGCTCCGACCGGCCCGGACAGTCACGCCGGGGCCGCCTCCCCGGCACCGGCAGGCAACACCAAGCTCGTGTCCCTGGCAGCCAACCTCACCGCAGACAACGCCTCGCTGCCGGGCGACGCGTCGCTGATCATCGAGAAGGTCGTCGTCCGTCAGGGCACCGTGCCGTCTCCTACCCGGTACCACCTGTACACGGACAGCGGCGAGTACTACTACACAGAGGCCAGGAACGAGCTCCCACGGGTGATCGCTCGTGGCGAGAACCTCGGCAACGGCTTCCACACCCGTGGGGTGGCGGCGGCGCGGTACGCGGCAACCGGCGATCTCGCCGGAGCCCGGGAGCAAATGATCAACTCCGTGTACGACGAGGGAAAGCCCTCTGCCGGCGCCGAGGAGGACCGAATGAGGATCCTTCGGCAGAAGGGGGTCGCAAACCCGTCTCCGCTTACCGATGAGGACCGGGAGCGCATCGCCGCCAGCCACCTCTGGGTTAACAGCGTTGACGTGCTCTCCGCGGGGGGAGGCGACCCGAAGGTACGGGCGGGCGTGCTTCGCCTGACCTCCACCATTCCCGGTGTCACCGTCGTGGATTCGACGACTGGCGGGCAGCCCACCCTGACCATCACCGCCGCGGTGTGGACGGACGATACCCAACAGGTGCTGATAATCAACGCCCAGAACGGGGTACCGATCAGTTCCGAGGTGAACTCCCCGGAGACGGGAGACTCCTTTGCGGGAACCTTCAAGGTCGCCCGCGTGACGGTGGCCGACATCAAGGCCGGCAGGTTCTGACCCTCGATCCTGCACCGTGCGCGCCGTCCGCACCGCTTGGACGGCGCGCACGGACCGCGCCTATCCCGCGCGGCGGCGCTTGGTCGCGCTACATCTGGGCGATCAGTGGCTGTGCCTGCGGTTCGAGGCTGTACCCGCTGTCCCAGGGGAATCGGCCCTGCTGGTCGGGCCAGACGAGCTGCTGGAGGCGGATCTGGTGACGGCCGTAGCGGGCGATCGCCATCCCGGGCAGCAGGTCATGGGTGGGTGGCCCGTCGATGATGATCGCGTCGTAGCCGGTGATGAGGTCGCTGATGCGCTGGCCGTGGCTGAACCGTTCGGCCCTGTCGTAGGCCCGGCGGGCGAGGTCGTTGAGCAGGCAGTGGGCGACCTCGAGGGGTAGCCCGGCGGTGAGTAGTTCGGGGTAGTGGTGGGCGGTGAGTCCGACGGTGTAGGCGAACGGGGCGGTGGCGTCGGGGTCGTCGACGGTGGGCAGGACGTGCGTGACGGCCCAGCCGATGGTGTCGATGATCTGTTCTTGGCGTCGGAGGACGTCGTCGATGTTCGGCATGGTGGGTGTCTCCTCGTCACTCGGGAGTACGGGTGGGGTCCGGGTCGGGTGGCTCGACTTCGACGAAGCCCCAGAGTCGTTCCATGACCTGGAGTTGCCAGGTGCGGTAGCGGTCGGCGAATCCGCGGCAGACCGCGGGCGGGACCGGGCTGCCGGCGTACGGCAGGGTCGAGTGGCAGATGATGTAGCCGGCGTCACCGCGCGCCTCGGTCACCATCTGCTTGAGCCTGCCGGGGTCGAGGTGCATCGGGTTGCCGGGCTTGAAGATGCAGGTGGCGCACTCGCGGGCGAGTAGGCGGGTTTTTCGCAGGTCCGGGTCGCCGACGTTGAGCCCGGCGGGACGACCGGCGGCCGGTTCGTCAGCGGGCTGGGGCAAGCTGTCCATCGTCAACTCCTTGTCGTTACGTGGCGGGGCCCGCATCCATGGATGTGGGCCCGCGAGTCCGGGTGAACGGGATGGCCTCACGCTGGGTGGGCTCCGGTGCGGTTGTCAGAGCTGCCTCAGCCAGGTCAGCACCGCGTCGATGTCGACGCGGCGTAGCCCGTGGCACGGGATGGCCGGGCGCAGCAGGGTAGGCGCGCCGCCGGCGGTGCGCTGGTCGGCGGTGAAGGGGTCCATGCCGCCGAACTCGTCAAGTCGCGGACCCGGCGGCGGGAAACCGGCGGAGGGCCGCGCGCTCTCGGGGCTGGGGGTACTTCGTGAGACGCCGCGCGGCGCTGCCCGGTCGCAGCCGTCGCCGCGCCGCGCGCGGGGCGGGACTGGTTGGCCGCCTGGCCGGGTCGGGTCTGGCCGGGGTTCAGGCCTGGGCGAGCGCCGCGACGGCGGCATCGGCGATCACGGCGATGGCGTCGACCGGGTCGGTGACGGTCAAAGTGGTGGTGTGCGTGAAGGTGTTTCCCCAGGTCTGGTCCGGGTCGGGTGGCTCGCCCGCGGTGGGCGGGTCGGCGGGGTGAAGCCACAGCACGGCGCAGCCGGCGCGGTGCAGGGTGGTGACGAGGCGTTGTCCGGCGGGGATGTCGTCGAGGTAGCCGTCGGAGACGACGGCGAGCATCCGTAGGGTGCGGCCGTGACGCAGGTCGAGGAGGTGGTCGGCGACCTTGACCGCTTCGGGGAAGGTGGCGGTGGCGAAGTCGGTGCGCATGTGCAGCACCTGCTTCGGGAAGGTGCGTGGGGGTACCAGGACGGTGGTGCGGTCGCCGAAACCGATGGTGGTGGTCGTCGCGTCGGCGCGGCGGGCGGCGTGGGCGAAGATCCACGCCGCGGAGGACATCGCCTCGGTGTAGCGGCCCATCGAGCCGGACAGGTCGACCAGGATCGCCAGGTGCAGACGGGGTTTCTCGGGCGGTAGTTGGGCGCGTTGCTGCCACGGGGCGGCCGTCGGTAGTTGCCCGGCGGCGGTTTGTGCGTCGGCGGTGATGGCGTGGCGGGTGCGCAGCCGGCCGGGTGGGATCGCGGAGGGCCGCCGGCCGGGTTCGGGGTGGCTGGTACGGGCCTGCCGCAGCCGGTTGGCGAGGTCGCGGGCGGCGCGGTGTTCCTGTTCGGTCGGGTCCCGGCGGTCCCACTGCGAGGGTGGGCTGTGGCGGCGGGCCAGCATCGATGCGGCGTACTCGGCTGGGGTGACGCCGGCTGCGACGGCGAGGTAGTCGACGAGGGCCGCAGCGAGGCGGCCGGCGAACTGTCCGGCGTCCGGTACGGGGGTGTCGTACTGCTGGTCGGGGTCGATGCCGAGGACCTGGCACCACCGCCGGGCCAGGGCGATCATCGTGTCGACGTCGGTGTCGTCGCAGATCTGGGCCTCGCGCCAGATGTCGCGGAGCTGCCGCAGGCGTGTGCGTCCGAGGACGCCGGTGACCGCGGCCCGGACTGTGCGGACGTCTTTGCTGGTGACGATGCGGGCGTCGACGCGGGCGAGGAGCAGGGCGGCGAGTTGTCCGGCGTGCCATGGGTCGTCGACGGCCGCGTCGTTGGGGTCGAGGAGGGTTGTCACGACGTGGCGCAGCCAGCGGCGGTCGCCGCGGCGGCGACCACGGTGGCGTCCTTCGGCCCGGGATTCCTCGAGCATGTGGGCGACGTGGGCGAGGATCGGCGGGGTGCCGGGCGGGGTGGTCCAGTGGCTGTGCGCGGCGTGCGCGGCGCCGTGCACGAGCAGCCCGTAGCCGGTGGGCACGAGGCGCTTGTGCCGGGCCTTGGCCGGGTCGGTGATGTCGGGGCGCTCGGCGATGTAGGTGGCGTCGACCTCAATGCGGTTGAGGTCGGGGTAGAAGCATTCGGGCGCGCCGCCGGCGGCCCCGGGGGCGACGAGGACGGTGAGGTCGGCGCGGCCGGTCAGCAGCGGGACATGCTGGGTCCACGCCGTCGACCAGGCGCGCCAGTCGGCACCGCCGGCCGTTGCCGGTGGTGTGCCGGTGCGCAGGTGGGTGTGGGGGTGTGACACGGAATGGCTCCTTTCACAAGGGGTGGACGGGGTCAGCGCTTGCCGAGGGCGAACGCGGTGATGGGCGTGCCGGTGTGCCGCGACAGCGCGGCGGTCACGTCGTCGCGGGCGTCGTCGGGGGCGATGCCGGCCAGGTTGGCCAGGGCGGCGGTCATGCCCAGGTGGTCGCGGACTGTGACGAAGCCGAGCAGTTCGCGCAGCTGCGGCGCCCACACGGTCTTGCCGGCGGCGAGGTCGGCGTTGAGGTCGATCGCCGCGTTGACGACCGGCTTGGGGACGCCGAGTTGGCGGGCGAGGTCCCAGTCGGTGGTGACGTGCAGGTGGACGGTGAACCGGGAGGCCAGGGCCTCGGTGAGCACCGCACCGTGCACGCCCGGGTTGTGGCCGGCGACGATGTAGAACCCGTCGACGGCCTGCACGGTCTCGTTGCCGTGGGCGGGGATGGTGATGACACCGCGGCCGTCCATGGCCGGGTACAGCACGGCCAGGACGCGAGGCGGGATGAGGGTGGCGTCGTCGACCAGCAGCACCCGCCCGTCGCGCATGGCGATGACGAGGGGCCCGTGTACGAATTCGTAGCCGCCGCCGGGGATCGGGTTGTAGGAGCCGAGGAAGTCGTCGACGACGGTGTCGCCGGTGCCGGCGACGGTGAGCAGGTCGGGGAACGCGGCCTCGACCATGGCGGTCTTGCCGGTGCCGGGCGGCCCGTACAGCAGCACCGGTACTTGCTGGGTCCGGAGACGTCGCAGTTCGTCGACGTCCCAGCCCTTGCCGAGCCGCCGCGGGTGGTACAGCGTCCCGTTCGGGCGCGGTACCGGCGCGGGCCGGGACTGACGGCCACCACCAGCACTGCCGCCGGATCGGGTGCGGGGTGCGGCGGGTGGGAGGGTGCCGGCGGCGTCGATGCCGGGTTGGGTGATCTGGAAGCGGTGGTGCGGGTCGCGGTGGTGGGTAGCGTGCCCGGCGGCGGCCATCTTCTTCAATGCCTCGAACACCGCCCCGGGGGACGGTGCGCCGATCGCCCGGGTGATCTCCCCGACCTTGAGGATGGCGTCGGGATGGTCGGCCAGATGCAGGGCGACCTTGCGGTAGAGGTAGCCGGACCGGCCGGAGGTGGCATCGGTGGTGGGCGTCTCGCCGGTGCCGGCTGGGGCCGGGTCGTTCTGCGGCGGACCGGCCGGCGGGGCCGGCATGTGTGGTGTGGTCATGTGGTTGCCTCGATTCCAAGGGTCGTGCCCGCGCACCCGTCTCCGGGTGCGCGGGCGGTGGGTACCGCACAGCGGAGACGGGTGGGGCCAACCACTGCCGGCCTGGTCGGGCCGGGCAAGTGGGCGACCACACCCCGGTAGTGCTGAAAGGGTCACGGCGACGCGTCAGTTCGCCGCTGGTGCGTGCTGGTTGGTGTCGACGTCGCGTGGGCGGTGTCCGCGCCGACGATGCAACGCCCCACAGCTCAGTCGATCAAGTCGAATTGATGGTTGGGTGCGGGATGGCGGGGGCGCCCGCTGACTATGGGTGCACGTGAGAGTCGGATCGATGTCGGTGGCCGGGTCGTGGTCAGTCGCCGCAGCCCCGTTCGCAGCCTTGTGGGTCGCACTGTTGTCCGTCAGCCATCCGGGCCAGGGTCCGCTGGTCGTCGCTGTCTAGGCCGTCGAGGAACGGCCAGTCGAACCCGTCGGCGAACGCCTTGACCTTGGGTGCTCCGTACATCGGGTATCTGGCGTGGTCCATCGCCGCCGCGATGTCGTCGCGGCCGAGGAGCCAGGCGAGTTCTCCGAGCTTGTCCACCGACCGGCTCGCCGAGTTGTCCCGGTGGTCGATGATCTTCCCGATGGCGAATCGCAGGTAGTTCCGGGCGTAGGCCTCGTGGTAGACCCGCTGGGTCCACTCACCCGGGCGGCGGGGGGTGAGGACCTGGCGGGCGTGGTCGAGATCGAGCGCCTCCACGAGCACCTCCTCGCGAAAGCCGAAGATGTCCCAGCGGTTGGCCCGGAGAGCCCAGACCCGGGTGACGATGTCCTCTTGGGTGCGGATGGTCACTGGCATTCCTTCCTTTTGGTCTTACCTGTCGTGGTGGTTGTGGCCGGGTGGCCGCCGCCGATGCCGGCTCGGCTTCGGGTAACGCGGTGGGGCTTGGTCGGGGGCCGCCGGCCTATGCCTGATCGGGGTCGGGCAGGTCGCCGACGATCCGGTCGCAGTCGTACGGGTCGACGGCCTCCCAGCACCAGCTGCGGCCCATCACCACGTACCGGCCGTCGCCGTCGGGGGCGATGCGTTCGATGGCGTCCGGGTCGTCGGACGTGGTGCGTTGGTCGGCGATGATGACGTCGCCGTGGAAGGACAGGTTGGCCAGTGCGGCGTTGACCCGACGGTCCAGTTCGTCCTCCGACACGCCCTCGTCCCGGAGGCTGTTGCGGTACTGGTCGCGGTGCCGCTGCTGGTCGGCGACGATCGCCTCGGCCACCTGGCGGGTGCAGGAGAACACCGCCCACCCGTTCCAATGGTCGACCAGGCTGCCGACGAACCCCACCTCGATGCGGTCGCCACCGTCGAGTCCGGTGGTGCGCGCCCAGTCGCCGGAGAACACGCCGACGTCGCCGATACGGACCCGGTCGGGGTGCAGGTGGGACACGTCGCGGCTGGTGGGGCTGGCCGCGAGGTGACACAGGTCGGCGATCCGGTCGGTGGCGGCGGTGTCAAAGGCGTCGCGGTAGACCGCCATCGCCTCGTCGCGTTGCTGGATGCGCAGCCCGAACCAGCCCGTGATGTCGCCGGTGGCGTCGGCGAACAGCTCCCACCCGCCGATGTCGACCGACACTCCCGCCGAGGCGAAGTGGGGCAGGGCGTCGAGGACGGCGGGATCGCCGTCCTCGACGCCGGCCAGGATCCGGCGCGCGGCCAGGCTGGTGTCGCCGCCGGCGCGGGCGCCGATGGTGTCCTGCGCCCACCACTCGGCGGCGGTGCGTCCGGCCTCAGTGCCGGCGGCGCGCATCCGCTGCAGCGCGCCGGCCCACCCGGTGGCCTCGCCGACCAGGCCGCCAGTGCGAGGCGGGGTGGTGGTGGCGATGCGGTCGCCGGCGTCCAGGCACATCGACAGCGTGGAGCCGCTGTCCCAGGTGACCTCGACGATGTTCTGCCGCTGGTCGTGGCGGCGGACAGTGCCGGTGTCTCCGGGGCGCAGCAGGGTGTGCGGGTCGCTGGTGTGGACCAGGGCGACGCGCTGGCCGGTCTCGTAGCTGGCCATGGTGATCTCCGATCGGTCGTTGGGGCCGGTAGAAGGACCGCCGTCATCGGCGGCCGCGGACAACATGCGGTCGGTGTTCATCGGGTTCCGCCCGTTGCGTCGCCCGTCGCGTCGCCCGTCGTGGGGGCGTTCGGGGGCCAGGGCTTGCGGGTGACGTGGTCGCCGAACATTGGGTCGGTGGCCACCGAGGAGCCGCAGCGAGTGCAGCTGGTGGCGGTGTCGTAGCCGTAGCCGGCCATGGACGGCACCTCGACGTGGTCGATCTCGTCGACCGCGCCGCAGACGGTGCACACCGTCATCTCCGGGCCGTCGTCGTCGGCAATTTCGGTGATGAACAGTTCCTCGACGGGGTCGAGCTGGTGGGCGCTGTGCCGCAGCCAGCGGCCGTGGACCGTCGCCTCGTAGGCCACCAGCCGCCGCTGGTCGAGGTGCAGCAGGTACAGCCATTCGAGGGCCCCGCCGACGTCCTCGCGCAGCGCGCCCCGCCGGATGGTGTCGTTGTCGGCGGGGTAGCCCAGGCCTGGTACAGGCGGCTGCCGGTGCCATCGCCGAGGCTTGGGGTTGACAGCGAGGGACCACCAGTCGCTGGCTAGCAGCGCGGCGGCCATGGCGTCGGTTTTACGGCCGAACGTGTCGGTCCAGATCCGGCGCAGCAGCGGCACCAGAACCTCCGGATCGTCGCCGAACTGGATCAAGCGGGCGGTATAGCTGCCGCGAGACGCGGCAACGCCGATCAGCGTGGGTGTGCTCACGTGCCTTTCCTCCTCAGGAATGTGCGGATGGGGGTTGCGGCGGTCGCCCCGGGCGGGACGGCAGCCGAGCGTGGGCGCCATGGATCCGCCGGCATCGCCTCTAGGGCCTTGTGCCGAGCGAGGCGTTCTGAGCCGCCATGAAGGGCACCGGGTCGATCGCGCCGTTCGGGCTGGCATCGCCCTTGTGGTGCACCTCGTAGTGCAGGTGCGGGCCGGAGCTGTGGCCGGTGGAGCCGACGATGCCGATGGGCTGGCCGACGGCGATCGGCTGCCCGACCGTCACCATCGGGGGTTGGTCCATGTGGCAGTAGCGGGTGAGCAGGCCGCCGGGGTGGTCGATGTCGACGTACCAGCCGCACCCACGCGTGCGAGCGGGGTCGCCGTCGCGGTCGCAGCCCCAATCGGCGCCGGTGTCGGCGTGGACGGCGTTGCAGCGGACGGTGCGGACGGTTCCGGCGGACGCGGCGCGGATGATGGTGCCGCGCGGGGCGCTGAGGTCGACGCCGTCGTGGCCGGGCCGGTCCGAGCTACGAAAGCTCGACCCGACAGGGGCGAGGACCGGCTGCGTCCACGGGCCGGTGACCCCGCACCCGGCCAGGCCGTCGATGGGTGGGCCCGTGGTGTCGGCGATCGCGGTGACCAGCTGGGTGGCCGGTACCTCCCATGTCGCGTAGGCGTCTGGGAAGGCGCTGACCTGCACGGCCTGGGCGGCCTCGGTGAGCGGCATCGCCTGCCAGCCGCGGATGGTGGCCAGCTCGTCGAAAAACCTTTCCGACGCGTAGACGGGGTTCTGAAGCTGGGCGGGGGTGCCCCGCCCTTGGCTGGGGCGCTGCTGGAACAGCCCGACCGAGTCCCGGTCGCCGCCGGCCAGGTTCCGCAGGGCGCTCTCCTGCATGGCGGTGGCGACTGCGATCACCCAGCCGCGCGCTGGTAGCCCGAGGCGATCGCCGGTGGTGACGATCGCAGCGGCGTTGCCGAACTGGTCGCTGTCCCAGTCACCGATCGCCGGCCACAGGATCGGTGGCCCGGGTGGCGACGCCGTGCTGTCTGACGTGGACCCGGCAGTGGTGACCATGGGGACACATCCGGCGGTGGCCGAGCCGCCGGCGAGGAATCCGCCGAGCCCACCGGCGCAGAGGATGAACACGGCGACGAGCGCCACCGCGACGGACACCAGAGATCGGAGCTTCACGTCGGCCCCCAGCGGACGAGGGGATAGGTGAGGTAGGAAGCGCGGTAGGGCGTCAAGTGGCGCTGGACGAGGTGAGAGGCGTGGCCGGGCATGACAGGTCCTCCTGGGTGCCGGCTAGCCAAGGCTGTGGACACCAACCGGATCGCCGTCGCCGGTGTGCACCGTGACGGTGTCGTCGGCCGGGCTGATCACGTAGATCCACGAGGCGTCGAGGTCGACCGCGCGGCTGAGCGGGAAGACGGTGGCGGGCTCCGGCTCGGTGTCGTCCAACGTCACGCCCACACCGCCGACCGGGTGCTGGTGGGGGAACGACCGGGTGTCTGGGGTGACGTCGGATCCGAGGTAGAACCAGTCGTGAGCGAGGACCGCGTCGATAAGGGCTTGCGTGTCGCGGCGGGCGGTGCTGGCCCAGATGCCGCGCAGTTGCGCGATGAACGCCAAGGGGTAGCCGTCGAAGTGGACGTAGCGGGCGTGGACGGTGCTCGGCTGGGCGGGATCGATGGCGCTGACGTAGCAGATGATTCCCACGGGTCGTGTCTCCTCGTCGTGGTGGTGTGTTCGGGTACGGCGACGACCGCGCGGCCGTGGTGGGCCACGCGGTCGAAGTCGTGAGGTCTCTTGGTCCGGGACGGACGGCGTTGGTCGTTGCGTCTGGGCTGCGGCTACGCGGCGTAGACGGCGCTCATGGTCGCGCCGGGGACGCGGCGGGGCAGCCGCTGCGGGACCCGCGGCAGTAATTGCGTGGCAGCGGCGGCGAGACCGTTGGCAAACCAGCCGACGAATCCGAGGGAGTCGCGGGCCGGCCGTTGTGGTGTGGGCTCACGGGCGGGTGCCGGCTGTGGCGGTCGTGCGGCTCGCGCGGCGCGCATCGCCCGTTGTGCCTGCCTGGCGGCCGAACACGGCCCGCTCTGGTCGGCGCACTGCAGGTTGGCGCACCGATTGCCGGGTCCGGGTTGGTGAGCGGTGAGGACGTCCACGGCCAGCCGCCACAGCAGGGGGTCGGTGACGTCACGGGGGACAAGGGCGCGCTGGGACGGTCGGGTTCGGCTGCGGTCAGACATGGCGGATGACCTTCCGTTGAAGTTTTGGGCAGGAGCCACCGTCCGGTCGGCGCCGGTCGTGTTGTGCCTGATGGCAGCCCCCGGACAATGACCCAATTGATCGACGCTTCTCTCTCGATAAAGGTCAAGTCGTCTGCCTGGGGTGTGGTGCCGTAGGGCACGGGTGTGGCGCACGGGTGAGGTCGGGACCCGCGCTGCCGGCGTGGCGTCGGCGGCCGTCAGGAGGCTGTCGGCGTGATTCGGCCGGTTCTGCTGGTGGTCTGGACGAGACGTGCCAGTGCGGAGCGAGTGGCCGTCGCGTCGTCGTGGTCGACGTGGTCGTCGACGCGGACCACGGGGTGAGGTTCGCCCCGCAGCCTCGTGAACCGGTAGCCGCGGCGGTCGGCGTCCACCGCGTCAACGCGGCGGATCTCGTGCAGGTCGTCGGACTCGACGAGGACGTCCTCGTAGCAAAGGGCCCAGGCCAGCAGGCGGAGCCCGGGGGTGGGATCGGCGAAGAGGTCCGTGATCAGGCCGACGTCGACGCAGGCGGCCAGCGTGGGCCGGGCGACCGGCTGGTTGATGTCGAGCGCGGCGGCGAGGTCCGCCAGGAATTCGGCGAGTCCGGTGCGGTAGCGGCCCATGCGGGCTTCGTTGAGCGGTAGGTGCACGGCGCGCATCTGGCGTGCCGTGCCGTGCGGTGCGGCTGGGGCAGGCCGGTCCTGAACGAGCAGCAGGAGAGGCGGGCGGCCCCAGCCGACAAGGTCAGCGCTGGCCTCAATGTGCAGCAGGCACCCGGTCAGGGTGTGGACGGCGTGGAAGGACATCACGGGGACCGGGCTCCTTGACATACACGAAGCCCCGCAGGCCGAATGGGCCTGCGGGGCTTCTGGTGCGTGCGGGGACGTGGTGCGGTTGGCACCAAGGGCGTGTTACCGCAGGTCGCGGTAGCGGACGACGATTCCCGGCGGCGTGGCATGGTCCGGGTCGTGGGCGCGGATGCCGCAACGCTTGCGTTTGGCCAGGTACATGGCCTGGTCGGCCGCGTGCAGGAGATCGCGGGGCAGCATGTCCGGCTCGGCGAGCGCGTAACCGACGCTGGCGGCGACGATCACCTGCCGGCCGGCGATCTCGAACGGGAGCGTCGAGATGCGCCGGTGGGCGGCCTCGGCGGCAGCCTCGACCTCGCCGTCGTCGCCGTGCACGACAAGGGCGAACTCGTCGCCAGCGAGATGCGCGGCCAGGGCGACCGACGGCCCGAGGGCCCTCAGGCGGCGACCGACCTCGCGCAGCAGGTCATTGCCGTGCTCGTGGCCGTAGGTGTCGTTGACCTGCTTGAACCGATCCAGGTCGATGAGGACGAGCCCGAGCGGTTCCCCGAGCGAGAACGTGGCCTCGAGGTGGGTCCACAGGGCCCGCCGGTTCGGCAGGTCGGTCGTGTCGTTGTGCGTGGCCAGCCGGTGCCAATGGGACCGGTCACGGTCGCGGGCGGCCAACGTTTGTCGCTGATGGTCGATGATTTGCCGCTGCCGGGCGAGCAGAGCCGCGGCGACGGCGAGACCGGCGAGGACTCCGCCGGCCGCCGCGAGGTACGAGCTCAGGTGACACACTTGACGTCGCTCCTTGTGCGTTAAGGAGCACCGGGGCGGGCGTGGTTCCGCCAAGTTCAACGCCCGCCCCGGGCTACCAGCGGTAACGGGTCTGCTAGGTGGTTGTCGGGGCGAGTTGGAAGGTCGCCGGCTTCTCGGCGACCTGAACGGCGACACCGTCGGTGACGAGCTTGTGCACGGCGTTGACGACCGCGCCCGCGCTGGCCTTGGCCGAGTCGGCGCCCTCGTTCGCCCGGTCGATGGCCCTGCACAGCTGGCTGGTCTTGAACGGCTGCCCGGGATGGGCTTCGAGCACATCGAGGATGGCCCCACGCAGGCTGCCCTTGGACCGGCGCGGCTTCCCGCCACCTGACGCGCTCGGAGCCTCGGACGGGCTGCTGGACGCAACGGTGTCGTCGCTGCCGGCCGGGCCCAGACTGGGCCGGGAGTCTGCCTGACCAGACGCGTCGGCTGCGGCCGGATTCTCGGCGTCGGCCAGGGAAGCCTCGCCAGTCTCCGGCTGCGTTGTGGTCGGTGCGTCGGGGACGTTGTCCGGCTTGGCGGATGGGTCCTGTAGGGCTGGCCTGCCCGCGTCGCTGTCCGGCGCTGGTTGGCGTTCGTCGTCCGGCTGGAGACTGGTCGACTCGTCGTCCGGTCCCGCCGCCATGACGGTGTTCGTCTCCTCTGCCGGGCCGGGGGCCTCGTCCGGTCCGTGAGCCTCGTCTGCGTTGTCGTTCGTCAGTGCGGGGGGCGGGTCGCGCCTGGCGTCGGTCGTGGCCGCCTGCGGGTCGCCGCTGTCGGTGCTGGTCGTCGTGTTCGACAGGTGCCGCCAGAGCGTGCGGCCGTCCTCGGCGCGCAACGGTTCAGCCTGGCCTGCCTCTGCAAGGGCGCGAAGTCGTTTGGTGGCCGTCGAGTAGCCGACGCCGGCGCGCTGAGCGATCGCGGCGGCCGTGTCCTGGCCAAGTGCTGCCAGAGCGGCGGCGACCTTGTCGAGCGCGCTTGGCACTCCGGTCTGGCCGGTCGTGTTGTCCATGAGTCCTCCCTGTGGCTGCTGTCGCATTGCCTGGATGTGGCGTGCACTGATCCACGCTTCGACAGCGCCTCGTGATCAAGTGCGGTGACGAATCTTGGGATGCCGTCAACGCTCGGGGCGGAACCTGCCAGGTCCCGTGCTGGTAGGCGGTGCGGCTATGGCTGGCCGAAGACGTGGTCGCAGCGACTCACGTCGACCGGTAGCCACGGCAGGCCCCAGCCGATCCGATACCGCCCACCGGTCGGCTCCACGAGGTGGACGCCGCCGCCGAGGGACACCGGACGGGCGACGGTGAGCGTGTGTCCGTCGAAGCCGACCGTGCGCCAGTCACCACCGACATAGCTGGCCATCGCGGCGAACGTCTGAGTAAGGGCGGTCACAGCCTCGTGGTCGAGGGCGAGTTCGAAGCTGCCGTTCCACCAACCGGCCACCGTCGCGAGGTATCCCTCGTGGTAGCGGTGGAAGCCAGGGACCGGTTCGTAGCGCAGCCACCGACCGGAGAAAACGGCTGTGCTGCCCTGACGCGGCGTGTAGTCAGGCGTCGTCACTGCTGGCCCTCCTGGCCGTCGGTGCCGCCGCCGGGGGTGGAGGAGGCGCCGAGGTGACTCGGGGCCGTGACCGTGCGGGCGCTGGACCAAGCCACCCCTGACGCCTGCGCCGACTGGGCGAGCCAGTCGGCCGCGTCCTGCAACCATGCGCAGATCTCGTCGGTGGCGTCGATGACCTCGCTGCGCCCTTCGCTGTCATCGAGGCCGGTGAGGTGTGCCTGGCGGGCCTGGTCGAGGAGGTAGGAGCCGGTCTGTGCGTGCACCCGGGTACTGCGGTGTAGGTGCCCGATCAGGGATGTGACGTCGGAGGGCGTCGGCAGGGTGAGCAGCGCGCTGAACGGTCCGGTGGCCGTGTGCAGCCAACGGGTGAGGTGCTCGGCGGCGGTGATGGCGCTGCCCAGTCGGGCGGGGTCGTAGGGACCGCCGACGGCGAACAGGCGGCTCATCTCGTCGAGCCAGGTGTTGGTCTGACTGTCGACCGGAAGCGGGTCGGCGACGAGGGTCGGCTGTGAGGGTTGGCCGTCGGCAGCCGCGCAGATGGGGCTGTTGTCCGTCAGATGCCACCACGGGATGCCGCCGCGGTAGGCGTTGGTCCAGTGCGTGGCAGGTTGGTCTGCCACCGGCTCGTTGCAGACGGGGCAGATCGGAAGTTGGATCATGGGGCGGTGTCCCTTCAGGCAGGGTGATGACGGCGACCAGGGCTTGGTCGCCGACGGCTCGGTGACGTGTCGAGGAGTTGGTGCCGGCGCTCGCCGGCTTATGCGCAAGAGGGAAAGGGCGGCCGTCTCGCTGGCCGGCAGCGCTGTCAGCGCCCCTGCCGGAGGCGGCTGGCACGCCGGGGCGAGATGCGGCGGCTCGCGGGATTTCTGCCGATACCGTGAGCCGGTCGCCAGGATGGTGAGCAGGGCGGTGCGCCAGTGCGTGCGGCGACCCGAACCTGCGCGATGAGGTGCGCGTGGATGGCTAACGGTTCGCGGCGCTGCGGCGCTGCGGCGCGGGGCGCGGGGCGCGGACGCTGACCTTGTCGAGCAAGACCGATGACGGGCCCGTCGGCCGTGTCTCCCTCTTGGCCGGCTCTGTCAGAGCGCGACCGCGAGCAGTCGCTGGTCGGGGTCGATGGCGTCGAGCAGCCGGTTGGCCTGTTCGAGGTAGCTCACCCGGTCGGCCATGGCGTCGCTGGCCGGGGCCAGCTTCGCCCCTTCGGCGGTGATCAGCGCGTCGCCCGCCAGGGCGGTCAGGGCGCTGTAGTGCTGGTAGGCCATGCAGCCGGCCTGGTACATCTCCAGTTCACTGAGGCGGATCTGCCCGGCGCCGTAGGTGGCGGCGTTGTGCATCCGGATGGCATTGACCCGGGGTTGATGAGTGAAGTCCGCGACGGCCGCGTCCCACGGGTACTGCTGCGGGTCCGCCAGGTGGCGGGCTTCGTAGACGTGCCACGCAGTGGCGTTGCGGGTGCCGTGCACGGCGCGGCTGAACACCTGATGGCGGATGCCCGCCCCGACACCGGCGGCTTGGCGCATGCCGGTCAGGTCGAGCAGTCGCGCTGGTCCGCCAGCGCAGTAGGCCGGGCGGCCCTTGCGCAGTCCGAACATCTGGCTGCGCTGCCACAGGCGTACCGCGGGGCTGGCCCAGAAGCGGGGCGACAGCGTGCCCTGCACGCCGAAGTTGCGGTCGAGCTGGTGCACGGTCAGGGACTCGCGGGGCAGGTCGCCCGGCACGCAGACGACCATGGTGCGGATCGTCGCCGTCGGTGTGACAGCCGGCGAGGTGGCCTTCCGGGTCGAGTTCTTGGGCATGAATGTTCCTCCTTGGGGTGAGCGCGTCAGGGCGCGCGGAGATGACCGGCCCACTGGGTGCGCGGGTCGGTTGCGGGAGATGCGGGTGCGGGTTGGTGCGGTGCGACCTGGGGTCGCCGCGCGGCGCGGCGCCGACCGGCCCCGGGAGGGGCGGGTGGGCGGGGCGCACCGGTAGGTGCGGCGGTGGTTCCGAGGTGGGACCGGACCGGGGTGGAGATATATGAGGTGGTGTTAGTGCCGTGAACGGTAGCGGCCTGTTCTGTCAGGCCGATCCGACGAGTTGATCGCCGGCCAGTGCGGTTGACCTGCGCTGTGAGACGTCCCGGCTCATGGCGCAGCCGTCGTCGGCGCATTCGCTGTGAGCCTTCGAGACTCTCACAGATGATCTTGTTCGCTGACAGACGTCGACGACAGTCGGCCTGCTGGAGGTGCTATCTGAAGGCGGCCGTCTGTCGACCGGGCATGTCGGTTGCCCGCGACGCGCCGATCGTCTCACGGACATTCCTGGGGCGACAGACGCTTGAAACCATGAGAGAGACAATCGCTGAATGCCATCGCTCGGGTCGCCACAGGATCGAGATCTGCCGCTGTTTGCCTATGGCTCGCTGAGGCCCGGTGAGCTGGCTTTCGGTTTGATCGAGCCGCTTGTCAGCCGGCACGTTGAGGCCACCGCAACCGGTGTGATCAGAATGCGTGACGGCCTGCCGTTGCTGGATCCCTCGGCTACCGGGCATGTCCACGGCTCTCTTCTCTTCTTTCCCGCGGGCAAGCTCGATGAGGCCTGGCAGATCGTGGCCAGCTTTGAGCCAGGTACCCAGTACAGGTGGAGCACGACCGAAGCCATGACTGAAGATGGCCGGAGCACCAATGCCAACGTTCTCGCCGGTGCGAAGTTGCAGCGGGGAGTCTCTGGAGATCCGGTACCAGAATGGTCGGCCGGGCATGATCCAGTGCTTGGTGAGGGACTGGCCGAGGTCCGACGGCTCGTCATGGAGGTGGCACCGCATGTCGTGCAGGCGCAGCCAGACAGCCCTCGATTCTGGCGACAGTTCTTCCGCCTCCAGGCGGCCTACCTCCTGCTGTGGAGCGTCGTCGAGCGATACACAGCGCTCCGCTACGGTCCCGCGCTAGAGCCCGGGGACCGGGTTGGCCGCCTGGGCAACGACCCTGCGTTTCAAGCTGCCCTCGAGATCGTGGGCGCCAAACCCGACACTGTCGTGGACAGCAGGGATCCCACCAACACGATCAAGTTGAAGCCGGATGGAACCGGCGGTGCTCGCTATTACTACGCAGTCCGTTCGAACCTGTCCCATCGAGGGAAGGGTGCGTTTCGGGACGCACGCCTGGTGCTGAAGGCGGTTGTCGAGCTACATGACGCAATGCTGGAATTGCTGGCCCAGCATGTCTCGATCCCCGAGGACTGTGGCCTGGGTGAGGTTCGGTTGGGGCACCTGCTCCCTCCTGGCGCGCTGGCGTAACGGGTTCGCGCGGTGCCAACTTGGATGGGAAGCGCCAACTATCGCTGGTAGTCACGCTGGCCTGCAGCGTAAGTTCTACAGGTCATCGAAGCGCTGCGGGTTGGTGACCGTTTCGGGGCCGTGGTCGCAGGGCAGCTCGTGCAGGTACCGCCGGTGGGTGGGGTCTGAGACGAGGGTCCAGACCCGGCCGGCCGGGTCGGGGCCGTGGATGGCGGTGGCGATCGGGCTGGCGGTGCGCAGTCCGGCGAGCACTGCGAGGAGGCTGGCCTCGCGGCGCCGGCTGGGGACCCAGAACAGCACGGGGTAGCGGGGGCCGAAGGTGGTGAGGCGTTCGTAGCCGCGCAGCTTGGCCACGACCCGGGCCAGGTTCTCGGTGTCGTTGTCATGCTCTAGGAAGAAGCCGGTCGAGGTGTCGCCGACGGTCCAGACGCCGTGCCCGTCGGGGCGGATGCCGGCCTGGGCGTAGACGGTGGTGGCGTGCTGCTCGGACCACCAGCGCGACAGCCGGGCGCCGGTTGTGTGGCGGGCGGTGGCGATGAGGTCGGTGAAGAACTGGTTGACGCCGAGAAGGTGGTTGACCTGGCCGCTGGCGGCGATCCGCTTGGCGCGTTCCAGGGAGCTGCGCGGCGCTCTGCCGCCAGTGCCGGTCGGGTCGTGGTAGACGGTCGGGTGTAGCTGCAGTCCGACGGGGCCGAGGGTGTAGAGCAGCGACCCGTACCGGCCGTGGGCGCCGCTGCGACCGAAGCGGTGCAGCACGTCGAGGCGGTGCAGGATCGTCAGCCGTCGTTGGGCGGTGCGCCGGGTGTCGAAGAGGGCGCTGGTGATTTGGTCGGTGGACAACAGGTAGTGCTCGGCGAGCAGGGCCAGCAGGGCGTGGTCGCGGGGGACGATACGACCGAAGACCGCTAGCGGATCGGGGTTGCGGGAAGCGGGGGGAACGCGGGAGTACACGACAGTTGCTCCTGGGCAGGATGGGGTTCCCCTTCCGATCGGGAGGGGTGTCTGGGACGAGGGAGGTCGGTGCGGAGAGCCTGTCACGGGGTGTGTGCGGCACTGACAGCCCAGGTCAGCACTGTGCTGCGGATGTCCGACGGTCACCGGTGACGATCCCGGTGACGAGCCGGTTCGCGACCCGGGCGACGCCACCGTCTGACAAAGACAGTTAGCTCCGGTCGCTCTTCGGACGGGACCGACGGTCGTCGGGTCTGCGGCTGAGCCGTTCGACGAGGTCGTCGACGGCGCTGGTGTCCTGGCTCGGTACCGCCGCGGCGGCGGCCTGGCGGATGGCGGTCGCCTCCCCGACGACCGGCTTCGGGGGCCGGGTCTTCATGGTGAACGCCGGGGTCTGGCGGCCGTTGACGACCAGCCGGGCGGCGGCGGTGTACGCGTCGAGGTGGGCGAGGTCGTGCTCGCCCAGTTCCGGCAGGGTGTGCCGGGACAGGACTTTGGCGTCTTCCGGCGCCACCGTGAAGTAGATCTTGTTGCGGGCGTTGGCCGACGCCGCGGCGAGGAGGTCGCGGGGGAACTGGGCCAGATCCTGGTGGGCGAGCACGAGTGACAGCCGGTACTTGCGGGCCTCGGCGAGCATCGTGTCCAGGGAGTTGGCCAGGGTTAGGAAATTCTGGGCCTCGTCGATGATCAGAGTCGCGTCGCGGCGCCGGCCGGGTTCGACGCCGGCGCGGGCGGTAGTGGCTTGCCACACCTGCGCGAGGATCAGCGAGCCGAGCAGCCGGCTAGTGTCCTCGCCGAGCACGCCCTTGGGGATGCGGACGAGCAGCACGCCGCCGTCGAGAACGCGGCCCATGTCGAAGCTCGACTTCGGGTAGCGCATGGTGCGTTTAACGAAATCGCGCAGCAGGAACGCGCGTAGCCGGGCGAGGACCGGTCCGATGACCTGCGAGCGGAGGCTGTCGTTCAGGCTGTCGTACCACTGCCAGAAGCCGCTGAGCCCGGCCGGGTCGTCCAGGTCCACCGTCATCGCCGAGCGGAACTGGGGGCTGTTGAGCAGCGGGGGGATGTGTTGCAGGGTGACGTTGTTGTGGCGCAGCAGGGTCAGGCAGGCCACCCGCATGACGTCGTCCATCCGCGGTCCCCACGCCTTGGCGAAGATGTTCCCGAAGATCGACACGAGGTTGTCGACGACCAGGTCGGGGTCGTCGCCTTCGAGGGGGTTCAGCGTCGGCGGGTTGTCCTGGTCGGGGTCGAAGAGCACGACGCGGTCGGCGACGCCTGCGGGGAGCCGGTCGAGGATGTCCAGGACGAGGTCGCCGTGCGGGTCGATGACGACGGTGCCGCGGCCGGCTTTGATGTCGTCGAGGGCCATGTTGACCAGCAGGGTGGTCTTGCCGGAGCCCGTGGAACCGATCACATGCATGTGATATCTCGCGTCCGCCACCGTCAGCCCGACATTGTGGTCACCGATTTCGGCGTCGCCGAGCATCTTCACCCCACGCCCGCCGCCGGGGACGGCGACCGGTGCCGGCATGGACGCGGCCCGCGCCCGGTCGAGGCCGGGCACGGCGAGGTCGCGCGGCAGGGCGGCGAGGGCGGCGAGTTCCGGGGCGGAGGTGAGGAATCCGGGTCCGAGGCGGCGTGCGGCGAGGACGGCCACCGGGGCGGGCATCCGGGCGCGGTGGGTGAGCCGGTTGCGGCCGGTGTGGATGGCGAACGCCGAGGCGAGGGTGTCGGCGATGCCCCGCAGCCGGCCGGTCGGGTCGGCGCCGGGGCGCCGGTTGGTGGTGGCGACCGTGTACCGGATGCCGGTCTGCCACAGCGGGTGCGCTGTCTTGTCCAGGATCGCCCGGACGTCGCGTTCGACGGTGGGATCCCGGCGGGACGCGGGCGCCGTAGCGCGGCCGGTGGTGCCGTTGCCGGGCAGGAACGCGTCCAGCAGCCACCGCACCGGCGCGGCCGGGTTGATCGCCGGTACGGCGGTGGTGCCGGCCCGTAGCCGCCCGGCGGCGCGGCGGGCCCGCGCCGCCCGCCGGGGTGTGGCCGGGCGGGCGAGGATCTGCACGCAGGCGTACTCGCGGGGGTTGAGCTGCGCGCCGGCGGCCATCAGCGGGCGCAGCGGGTCGGTGTCGTGGTCGGTGGCCAGCGGCAGCCACTCCGCGTATACGGGCAGCAGGTGCCCACCGGCTGCGGGGTGCGCGTCCAGGGGGATGGGCGGCGGGGGGTTGTCGTCGGTGGTGGTGGTGGCCGAGCTGGGCCACGCTGCCCGCACCGCGGCCTCGACTGCCCCAGGAGGGACGGTGCCGGGTACCCAGATCGAGATGAGCAGTTGCCGGCCGGACCAGGTGTACTGCCACACGACGTGTGGGGCGCCGTGCAGCAGGCGCCGCCGCCGTGACGGGGTCAGCACGCCGGCCAGGTTCGCCCACAACGCTGGCGCGCTGTGCGGGTCGACCTCCGGCGGTGGCGCGATCGTCACGAGGCGCGCGCCGCGGGCGTGGTGGCGGTGCCGCCCGATCTCGACGAGGTTGCGGGCCGCGATCCACACGATCAGCCCGCCGGCGGCGACAGCTGCCAGCCACGGCCGCTGTGTGGCCCACACGGCGGCGTCGAGCAGCGCGCCCGCTGGCCCGGTGGGGGGCGGGATGGGACCGGCGCCCGACCCGATGGTGGGGCTGGGCGCCGGTGGCGGTGACGCGAGCGCTGAGCTGAGGGCTTCGGTCGGTGGTGTCACAGGTCGTCCTCTTCCTGGTCGAGGTCGGCCAGCTCGGCCGGGTCAGTCGTCGCCAGCGCGTGCTCGGCATCCGAGGCGATCGACTCGAAGCTGGTCCTGCTCGCCCCGGAGATCAGCAGCCCTTGGCCGCGGCGGGTCGAGAGCAGCAGCCGCCGTTCACCGTCGGTGAGCCCGAACGCCTCGCCGACGGCGTCGATGGCCTGCGGCGCCTGCCTAAGCAGCACCTGGGTGGAGGCGTTGGACACCACCGCCTGGCCGAGGTCGGTGCCCAGCACGTCGGCGGCGTCCTGGGTGATGACGGTCAGCCCGGCGTTGCGCTTGCGTGCCGCCTTCGACATGCGGAACAGGAAGCGGGCGCCTTCGCCGTCGCGCATCAGCAGCCACGCCTCGTCGACCACCACGAGCCGCCGCCGCGAGGGGCGTTGTGGGGCGTCGACGGTGCGCCAGATCGAGTCCAGCGCGAGCAGGGTGCCGACGGTGCGCAATTCGTCGGGCAGGTGCCGCAGCGACCACACGACCAGGTGTCCGACCGGGGCCTGGGTGGTGGGTGCGTCGAACAGGTCGGCGAAGCTGCCCTGCACCCACGGCGCGAGCCGGGCGGCCAGCGTCGCGGCGGCCGGGTCGTCGTCGGCGCGTAGCGTGGCGGCCAGGTCGCGCAGCAGCGGTGCCGGCCGGTGGTGCGTGGCCGGGTCGGCGGTGATCCCGGCGGCCCGGTAGACGGCGAGAATGGCCCGGTCCAGTGCGGCTCGCTCCGCCGGTGGCGGCTGGTGGCCGAGCAGCACGCTGATGAGTGTGTGCAGGAACAGGGCGCGGCGGGTCAGCGTGTCGGGACGCCGGTCGCCGACCGGCAGGTCCAGGGGGTTGATCTTCACGCCGGGCAGGCCCAACCGGACGATGCTGCCGCCGACCGCGTCGGCCAGTCGCAGGTACTCGTCCTCGGGGTCCACCACCGCGACCTGCACACCCTGGTAGAGGTTGCGCAGGATCTCCAGCTTCACGAAGTACGACTTCCCAGCCCCGGAGCGGGCCAGGACGATCGAGTTGTGGTTCTCCTGCGTCCAGCGGTCCCACCAGACAATGCCGGCGCTGGCCGGGTTGATCCCATAGAGGACACCGCCGGTGGCCGGCGGGTCGCCGGGCAGCGGAGCGGGCAGGTCCGGGCTCGACAGCGGAAACGCGGCCGCGAGGGCCTGGGTGTCCATGGTGCGCAGCATCCGCAGCCCATCCGAGGCGAGAGGCAGGGTGGTGGTCCAGCCGGCAAGCTGCCGCCACGTCGCGGGCTGCACCTCCAGCAGGGTGGACGCGGCGGCGGCCCGAACCTGCGCGCACGCCTGCAGGAGTTCGTCTTCGGTGCGGGCGTGCACGGTCAGGTACAGGCCGACGCGGAACAGCTTCGCCGCCCCTCGGGCCAGCCGCTCGGCCAGGTCACCGGCGTCATCTGCGGCGGCATCGACGTAGGGGTCGGCGAGCTTGCCGCGCTCGGAGTCGGCCCGCCGCGACGACTCCAGCCGCGCCCGCTGTTTACGCAGCCGGGACGCGGCGATCGGCGCCGGCAGCGGCTCGATGTGCAACGCGAGGTCGAGCCGGCCCGGCCAGGACAGCAGCGGCTCCAGCCACGCCGGGCCAACCTCGGCCGGGTATCCGGTCACGACGAGCGTGGCGGCGAAGCCGTCACCCACGCGCAGCCACCGGGGCGTGACCTCGACGGCGGCCGGCGCGACCACCGACGGCAGTGCGCCCGGCCGCGGCTGCGCCTTGTCGTCGACGGACCGTCTCTTCCTGATCATGGGCTTCTCCTTGTCCTGCGGGTGGGCGTGGCGGCGGTGATGACAGCGTCGGGTGCGGCCAAGCGGCCCGGCTGCGGCGGGCGGTACGGGTCGGCGGCGCCGGCCAGGGCGACGGTGACCGCCGAGCCGTCCAGCACCCGCGGACAAACGCCGAGGCCAGCCAACGCCCGCACCGTGTCATCGGCTCGCCGCCGCGCGGCATGCGCCCGCTCGCCGGACGCCGCGCGGGCGACGACCAGGACCTGCCGACGCAGCGGATCCCGGCGGGCGGCGAGGTCGCCGAGGAACTCCGCGTGATCGGCGCACGCCGCGCCCAGCCGCGGATGCGGCTGGACGTCCGCAACGGCGGCGAGAGCCCGGCTATGGGAGGTCAGATCAACCGGTCGCGCGGACACGACGATCTCCGTCGGCGTCGACAGACTGTTGAGCCACCGACCCCACCCCTCGATCAGGGCCACCTGCTCGGCGGGTGTGCGAAGCGCGAGGTTCACCGTGGTGGTGCCAACGATCGCCGCCCGCGCGTCACCGAGGCTGATCTCCCCGTCGTCGTCGATAGCGTCGGCTGGCAGCCGCAACGGCGCTGGCAGCGGCATCCGGCCGCTGCTGGGGGTCTCGACCCAATCCGGCGTCCCGGTGTCCGCCGCGACGGTGGCGGTGGACAGCGACCGGGGGGCGCGCGTGTGGCGGATCGCGTGCAGCAGCCACACATCCATGGACAGGCCGTCGCGGCGGCCCACAGCCAGGCCGATAACCAGCCCGCCAAGCACCACACCAACACCGATGAACACCGGCGCCGGCACGACATCGTGCAGCGTGCGCCACCCGGCGTAGAACAGCAGCGCACCGGCGGCGACGATCGCCAGCTGGTGGAACGTCAGCCCGTAGGCCACCTTGTCGGGGGCGTCGACGTCGGCCGGCATCCGCGCCCTCATTGGCGCTTCGGGATCAGGGCGGGTCATTTGATGGTCCTCCGAAGGGTGTTCAGGCCAGGGACGGCGCGGGCGAGCTGCTGCACCACAACGACGCGGACCACCGCGCCGAGCATGCTGCTCGTGCCACGTCCGGCCTGGCCCGCCCAGCGGGCCAACAATGTGGGGATCTTGACGGTGGTCCACAGCAGCACCACCACGACCAGGAGATTCAGCGTGCCGCCCGGGTCGACGGGCAGGCCGAACACGGGCAGCATGGTCGCCGGGTCGAGCAGTGTCTGCTGCCCCGCGGTGAGGAAGAACGCCTGCGCCACGGGGATCGCCAGGCATCCGGCGTAGGCGCGCCACCACAGCCGGGCGAGACCGTCGGTCTGCGGCAGCGCGTGGCAGGCCAGCGCCAGCGGCGCGATGCTCGTCATCACCAGCAGCGCCACGAACCGGCCAATCAGCTGAAACGCCGCCGTCACGACCAGAACGGTGATGAGCAGGATCAGGATCAGGAACAGCAGCGGGACGGTGTGGTCCTGTGCCGCCGCGAGGTGGGCGCGGATCGCGGTGAACGCGCCGTCGCCGTCGTAGCCGCCCTCGCTGATCGCCGCGGTCAGGGCGTTGGCCACATCGATGAGCTGGTCGCAGGCCAACTGGGAGAAGTGCGCGGCAGTGAACCCGACGACCAGCCGCGGTAGGAGGTCCTTGACCGTGTACCGGGACTGTTCGTCGCCGCCGGCGATCATGACGAGCACGCCGGCGGCGACGAACGCCAACACGAAGACGGTGTCCACGATCCAGACCGACCGGCCGGTGAGCGCCTGCACCTGCGGCAGCACGGTGACCTTCGGTGTGGTGAGCAGAATGCCGGTAATGAGGTCGAAGATCGCGTTGAGGCAGGCCAGGATCGCCGTGGTGAGCCAATCAAGAACCTGGTCGAGGACCCATCCCATGACGATCAGACCCCGACGATGCCCTGTACGACCTGCAGCAAGATCGGCGCGAGGACGGCCAGCCCGTAGCCGATCAGCGCGTTGCGCAGGGCGAGCTTGCCTTTCTCAACCTGCGACGGGTCACCACCGGCGGTGGCCCAGTACACGCCGGCCAGGACGAGGAAGAGGGTGGCGATAGCGGCCAGGATGCCCATGACCCAGGCCTGCAGATTGGCGATCACCACCGGCAGCGAGTTCGCCGCCAGGTAGACGGCGCCGCCCGGATCGGCAGACGCGGCGGCCGGGGCGGCGAGTGACAGGCCGACGCCGACCAGCGGTACGGCCGCCCGGAGTGCGAGACGAACGAGTCGCGGGATTCGGAGAGTGTGCTGTGGGGTGCGGGACATTGCGGTTCACCTCCCGCCGCCCCCGATCACGAAGACGTGTGACCGGGGGCGGCGATTGCTCGAAACGGTCCGATGGGACCGCCGCCGGGCGCAGGCGAGAAGCGCACGAACCGCGTGAGCCCCGGGAGGAGCTCGTCCTCCCTCAGGGGTGGGTTGCGGTCATCAATGTGGTGTCAGCGCATCAATTGGCGCGGCACCCGAGGCGCGCGGATCGCGGCTGCTCGTGTCGCCCGGCGGCGGGCGGGACCGGCGAGCGGTATGGCTCGCTGAAAGTCCCGCACCCCCAAACCGGGATTGGTGAGCCCTGGCGAACACTTGCCGCGCTCACCCCGGTCCAGGCAGGGCTCACAGGGCAGGTCAGGGCCTTTCACTGTCGCCGGCGTTGCCTGCGGGCGAGGACTCACAACCGGATCGGAACGGGCTGTGTTCGAGCGGTGTGAGTGCCGTTGGGGCTCACAGTTCTTGACAAGGCCGCATCGGTTCGCCCGTTCTAGGGTGCCTAGGACGATGGCGGAGAGGTTCTGATCGTCGGAGCGGAGGGGGACGGCTGAGCGGCGCCTGCGCCGCAAAACGTGCCGGCGGGGCAGGTCGGCTGGCAATTTTGCGCCGGTTCTCTTCTGCCAGCGCGCTGCCTCCGGAACAGCTCTGCTGGGACGGGCGCTCGGTACGCGGAAACGGCTGTGGCCCGACGGGTATGTCGGGCCACAGCCGTGCCGGTTGGTTGTCAGGCGGCTGCTGCCGAAGCGTGCTGCCGGGCGGCTTCGCGGCGGCCGGCCGCGGCACGTCCTGCGCGACGCCCGCCGCGCTGCTCGGCCTGCTGCCGCAGCCGCGCCGTGGTCTCCGGCGACGCGACCCCGGTCAGCAGCCCGTCCGCGAGGGCCTCGGCGACGCGGCTGTCGATGCGGGACAGCCGCATGCGCAGGGCGTCGACGCTGACACCATTCCTCGCGGCGATGGGCTCAATCGCCCGACGACCGAGCCGCACGTCGATGTAGGGCTGCTCGTCCTCCGGGTCGAGGATCCCGAGGGTCACCGCGCGGCGGACCAGAAGATCCGGATGCCCGTACGGCACCGGCGGAGTGCGGGAGCCGGAAACGAGGTGCTCGATGTCCTGCACCGGCAGGTACTCATGCTGCCGCAGCCGCAGGTCCCGCCCGGCTCGCCACGCCGCCTTGCACAGGCTCGCGTACGGCGCGGGTTTGGAAAGGTCGGCCCGGTCGCGGAGCGCGCTCAGGAACCCGGTCAGGATCTCGGCGTCGATATCCGCAGGGTCGCCGGTGTAGCCCTCGCACAAGTGGGCCGCGTACCGCTGTAGCGCCGGCATCGCCATGCCGACCGCGGCGACGACCCAGTGCGGCCCGTCGAGCCGGGCGCGTCGGATCAGCTCCCGCCATACCTCGTCACGCGCCGTGTATGCGCGGGGGTGTCGCAACAGCCAGTCCCGCACTGCGGGCAGCGGCATCACCGGCCGCGGCAGACCCGCGTCGGAGAAGAACGCCGTGCAGTCGAGAGCCAGCGGCGCAGGCTCGCAGGTCAGCGCGGCGTAGGCGGTCGCCGCCGCGTCGAGGGCGGAAGTCGGCCAGTTCGTAGCGTCGGACGCGCTCATGTCAACACTCCTGTGACACCGAAGGGATGCGAATGCCGTCGCCGGCGTTGTCACGGCGATCGGTGGCATCGATTGCGCCACAGAGAGCTCACAAGGTCCTGACAGAGCCGCTCACGGCGCTGTTCGTCGCCCTCGAACCGGGCCTCTGTCAGTGGCCCGCCCGCACGGCGCGCCATCGCCGCTAATCGTTGGCAATAGCCTGACAAAGGCTAGTTGACCTGCCCTGTGACACCCTGACAGAGCCTGTGACGGCGCGCTGTTCGGAGCTGGTGACGCAGGCTCACGTCGCGACCCGCGAGACGGCGCGGACGACCTCACAGGGGACACGCGCGGCCGGCTGTGACAACCGGGTCGGCTCACAGCGCCACTGTCACCGCTCGCCGGGGACGGCACGCGCGGGCTGCGGACGTACCTGTGACAGTCGGGGGCAGGCTGTCACCGCTGGACATTCCGCACCCTGTGACAGGCGGCGCCGCGCCGATGACAACGGCCCCGCACACACGACGCTCGGCGCGTCTCACAGTGCCGGTCAATGCTCATGTCTACGTCGACGCCCGACGCGTTCTCCTTAACCGGCGCCGGCACCGTCAGCGCCTTCTGTCAGTGACCCAGCGTCAGTGACAGGGGTGAGTAGGGACGAGGCCGGTCCCGTCTCGGTAGGGCGAATGCCGATGGCGGCTGTTACGTCGCGCGCACCAGGCAGGACGAGGAAGACCGGGACAAGCCGCTGCCGGGTCGAGCGTTGTGAGCGGTTGTGGGTTCGGCAAGTGTTCGCCGGGGCTCACAAAACCCGGTTCGGGGATGTCAGCGCTTCACGGCGCGGCGCGGAGCCGACAGCACATGAGCGAGCACACGCCGCACCCACACCCGCAGGCCGACCACAGCGAGCCGGCCGACTCCACTCTCATTGACCTGATCGCCGGCGACCCGCCGGTACCGATCACGGTCTGGCGCACGGCCCGTACCGACGCCGACCCGCACACCAGCCTGCCCACCCGTCTGGCCTACCGCCTCGTCGCCGCCTACAGCCGACCCGGGGAAGCGGTGGTCGACCTCACCACCGACCACGTCCTCGCACCCATCTGCGCCCAGGGTCGTCGCCAGCACCACCGCGCCTGGTTCACCGACAGCTCCAACCTGATCATCGGACCCGCCACCGCCGGACCGCCGGCGCCCACGACCGCAACCAACCCGCTCACCGCGCCCGGCGAGCCGGAGGCCGGCGACGCGCACGACCCGCCCGAGCTGGTCGACTGGTTCGGCGACGACCTCACCGACCCCGACCTGCCCGGCACCGACACGGCGGTCGTCCGGCCGCCCGACGACGGGCCGCTGGACGCGGCCATCAGCCTGGTGGTCGCCTCGTGGCCGCTGCATGAGGCGGGCACGATCGGCCGGGTCCGCCTCGCCTGGCTCCTCGCTGCCTGCGCGCGGCTGCTGCGCCCCGGCGGCTGCCTCGTCCTCGTCGTCGGCGTCCCCGCCGGCACGCAGCCCACGCCGGAGGACTTCGGGCCGCTCGTGGCCGCCGCCTCCGCGGCGGGACTGGGCTACCTGCAGCACATCGTCGCCGTCGAGGCCGACACCGACGGCGACCAATTCATCTACTTCGGCACGGATGAGGAGCTGCTCACCCTGGTCCACGCCAACCCCGAGCAGTGGTCGGTCGCCCACTTGCGGGTGCACGCCGACCTGATGGTCTTCACCCCCCACCCGGCATCTGCCTCGGGGTCGGGACGGCGCCGTGGTCGCGACGGCGGTGAGCGCCGTGGCTGAACACACCACCGCGGGATCTTCCGGCGCGGGCGAGCCGGACACCAACAGCTCCGCCGCCGGCGAGGACTACCCGGGCCGGCACCGCGACTACGAAGGCCGCCACCGCGCCAATCCTGAGGGCCTGTCCGTCTGGGCCACCGCCCAGTCGACCGGCCCCGTCCAGCGACGCGGCCGGTACGTGCCGGAATCGGTCAAGCATCCCGCCCGGATGCTGCCCGCGATCGCCGCCCACGCGATCGCCGCCTACACCCAGCCCGGCGATCTGGTCCTGGACCCGATGTGCGGCATCGGCACCACCCTGGTCGAGGCCGTCCACGCCGGCCGCGACGCCTTCGGCATCGAATACGAGCCGCAATGGTCGAACATCGCCGACGCCAACATCCGCCACGCCCACGACCAGGGCGCCAGCGGACGCGCGTCCGTCATCCGCGGCGACGCGACCCGGCTGATGTCGCTGGTGCCGAAGGCCCTCACCGGGCAGGTGGCGCTCGTGGTCACCTCACCGCCGTACGGTCCCACCGTCCACGGCCTTGTCCGCCCCGGCGAGCACGGCGTCGTCAAGTACGACGACCGGTACAACGACGGCGAGGACAAGGGCAACCTCGCCTACCGCGACCTGACCGGTCTCACCGACGGCTTCGCCGAGATTCTGCGCGGCTGCGCCACCCTGCTACGCCCCGGCGGCGCCGTCGTGGTCACCGCCCGCCCGTGGCGCAAGCGCGGCGAGCTGGTCGACCTGCCCAGCGCCGTCATCGCCGCCGGCCTGCGCGCCGGCCTCGTGCCGACCGAGCGGTGCGTTGCCCTCCTCGCCGCCGTCCGTCACGGGCAGCTCGTCGCCCGCCCGTCGTTCTTCCAACTCCAACAGGTCCGCAAGGCCCGCTCGTCCGGGGTGCCGATGCACCTCATCGCCCACGAAGACGTTCTGATCTTCACCAACACGCGCAGGCCTGAGGACGGGCCAGGGGTGGTTGCGTGAGCCCACCCACCCACCCACCGCTACCTGTCCCTGGGCGCCGGCGTGCAGAGCTCGACGCTCCTGCTGCTCGCCGCCCAGGGGGCGATCCCCGGGTTCACCGCGGCGATCTTCGCCGACACCGGCTGGGAACCGGCAGCGGTCTACCGGCACCTGGACCGCCTGACCGGCATCGCCGAGCAGGCCGGAATCGAGGTGGTACGCGTGAGCGCCGGTGACATCCGAGCTGACGCGCTCGACCCACTCCACCGGTTCGCCTCCATGCCCATGTTCACCCTCGGTCCTAACGGCGAGCGGGGCATGGCCCGCCGGCAGTGCACCTCCGAATACAAGATCAAACCCATCAAGGCTGAAGTGCGGCGCCGGCTGGGCTACCCACACCCGAGGCGCGTCCCGGCAGGGGTCCGGGCAGAGGTCGCGATCGGGATCAGCCTCGACGAGATCGGTCGGGCCCGGGACTCCGACGTCGCCTACATGCGCAACGTGCACCCGCTGCTCGACGTCGGTTGGCGACGTACCGACTGTCTACGCTTCCTGGCCGAGCACGGTCTCGCCGACACCCCGAAGTCATCGTGCGTGGGCTGCCCCTTCCACGACGACGGCTTCTGGTTCGCCCTGCGCGAGCACAGCCCACGGGAATGGGCGGACGCCGTCGCCTTCGACCGGTCCATCCGCAACGGCTCCGCCCAGGCCAACGCGGACGGACATCCCTTGCGCGGCCAATTCTTCCTGCACAGACAGCGAGTACCACTCGACAAAGTACAGCTGCGCCCACGTTCCCAACCCGCAGAAGCGCCTGGCTGTGGCCCCTGGTCCTGCCCGCAGGGCGAGCCGTCGACAGGCGACGCCGGGCGCGGGGAGGTGGCGTGAGCATTGCCCACACCACCGCCCCCCGCATCGGATCGCTGTGCACCGGCTACGGCGGCCTCGACATGGCCGTCGAGCTGGTGCTCGGCGGCCAGCTCACCTGGTACGCCGAGACCGACCGGCACGCCACCACCGTCTGCGCCCACCACTGGCCCGCTGTGCCCAACCTCGGCGACATCCGCACCGTCGACTGGACCCGCGTCGCGCCCGTCGACGTCCTCACCGCCGGGTTCCCGTGCCAGGACATCTCCAACGCCGGCAAGCGCGCCGGCATCACCGGAGAGCACTCCAGCCTGTGGAGTGCCGTCGCCGACGCCGTTCGCGTCCTTCGACCACCGCTCGTGTTCGTGGAGAACGTCGCCGCCCTCCTGCGGCGAGGACTCGACGTCGTCGAAGCCGACCTGGCCACGATCGGGTACGACACAAGCTGGACGTGCCTACGCGCGTCCGACATCGGCGCCGCCCACCGCCGCGACCGGCTGTTCCTGCTGGCCGCACCCACCCCACGACCCGGGGGAGATGCGGACGCTGCCGACACCCTGCGCCCGTGACGGCAAAGGACCCGGCCACCAGCACGGCCTGCCCGACCTCATCGAACCGTCGGGCTCCACCGACGGCCTCCTACCAACCACCACCGCGGGGCACATCGCTCGCACTGGCCACCACCGGCACACGCGCACCGACGCCGCACGGCTACTGCCCACCCCCAGGGCGAGCGACACCGGCACGCCCGGACGACGCGCGGGCACCGGGTTCCGGCCCCCACTGTCCGAGGTGCTGCTGCCCACCCCGCGGGCCACCGACGGCGAAAAGGGCTGCCCAGGGCAGCGCGGCTCCCACGGAGACCTCACCCTCCCCTCCGCGGCAGTGCGGGTCCCGGCCCGGATCCTGCCCACCCCGCGCGCGTCCGACGGGCGCGGCCCCGGGCGCCACGGCGACGGCGGCGCGGACCTGCGCACCACCATCGCCGCCCTCGGGCAGCCCGACGAGCAACGGTGGGGCGGCTACGCCGACGCGGTCGCCCGCTGGGAGCTACTGCTCGGCCGCCCCGCACCCGAACCCACGCAAACCGGCCGGCACGGCAAACCCGTCCTCGCACCGCCGTTCGTGGAGTGGCTCATGGGCCTGCCCGAGCACTGGGTCACCAACCCCAACCTCGGGCTGCCCCGCACCACCGCACTGCGGGTCCTCGGCAACGGCGTCGTCCCCGCCCAAGCGGCGACCGCCCTGCGACTGCTGCTCTGCCAGCACACCTAGCCACCGCCAGCACAGGGTGGCTCGTCGTGGGCGCATCCACACAGCGTCCGCGACGAGCCACCACCCGCGGTGTCCAGCCGCCAGAACCTCCGACGTTCGGGAGTCCACCGATGTCTGCCAACCTGCCCCGAGCCCGACGCCGACCACCACCGACCGCCCCCACCGTCGACCACCGCCCAGCAGTCCACAACGAGAAGGGTCCGCAGCTCTACACCCCAGCCGAGGCTGCCGCCCGACTCCGCGTGCCGGAGTCATGGCTGCGCCGACGCGCCGGCCGCCGCCAGATTCCTTGCACTTTCCTCGGCAAGCACCTGCGCTTCTCAGCCGCCGACCTCGCCGCCATCATCGCCGCCGCCGCCCAACCCCCCACCGGCCGGCGCGCCCCCCGACGACGCCGGCACCCCACCGGCGACTTGCCCCACCCCGACAGCCACGCGTCAATCACCACCGCACCCGACACCAACCGGACGGAGACCACACCATGGCCTGGGTAGAAAAACGCGGCACCCGATTCCGCGTACGCCTGCGCATGCCCGACGGCACCGTCACCACCGACTCAGCCCACGACCTGCGCGCCGACGCGGTCATCCGCGCCAAGGAAATCGACGTCGAAACCGCCCGGGACACCTTCATCGACCCCCGAGGGGGACGCATCCCCCTCGCCGACTGGGTCCCGATCTGGGAAACAACCCACCAAGCGGGCCCCGCCACCTGGGCCGCCTACCGCAGTCACCTACGGCTGCACATCCTGCCCGCCCTCGGCCCGCTGCCGCTGGTCGACATCCGCCGCCAACACGTCAAAACCCTCGCCGTCGCCCTCGGCAAACGCCTCTCACCACGATCCGTCGCCGACGTGATCATGGTCCTGTCGATGGTTCTGCAAGAGGCCGTCGAAGACCGCCGCGTTCCCTTCAACCCTTGCCGGGGAGTCCGCATCCCCAAAGGCATCCGCGCTGAACGACCGCATGCCACCGCCGAGCAGGTCGCTGCGATCGTCGCCCGCCAAGCCCGCCCCAGCGACGGACTGCTCATCCTCACCGCCGCCTACACCGGCATGCGCTGGGGAGAACTCACCGGACTCACCCGCGACAACGTCGACCTCACCACCGGCAGTATCCACGTCCACCCCGACGTCGGCGCACTGCACGAGGTCGAAGGCAAGCTGTTCCTCGGCCCACCCAAGACCAACGACAGCGTCCGCCACATCCGGCTACCCCGCTTCCTGACCACCCTGCTCACCGTCCACCTCGCCGAACAACCCCACGACCTCGTCTTCCCCGGGGCTCGCGGTCATCACCAGCGGCGCTCCAACTTCAACCGCCGCGCCTGGACCCCAGCCGTCACCGGCAACCCTCAACGGGGCATCCCACCGGTCCTGCCCGGCATGCACTTCCACGACCTGCGCCACACCCACAAGACCTGGCTAATCGAGGACGGCATCCCCGAGATCACCCAAGCCCGCCGCCTCGGTCACCGCCTCGCCGGTGTACGGGGTATCTACAGCCACGTCACCGAGCCGATGATCACCACCGTCGTCGAAGCGCTGCAACGTCGATGGGAAACCACCCAGCCCGACCATGCCAGCGATACCGTCCGACGGCTGCGCGTGGTCGCCTAACGAACAGGGGAAGATGAGAGTCATGCCCCAGGCCTTCGTCGCGAAACCACCGTGCGCGGTGCGCGCGACCGGCAGCCCACATCGAACTCGTCGCACCCACCGCCCAACCGGTCCCCTCGCAGCGTCACAGCGGCCAGCAATGGTGGCTGCCGCTTTCCGGGATCGTGGCGAGCAACGGATCCGGCCGACCGGTGGACCTGGCAGAGGCACAACGGATAGCTGACGCCTTCACCCAGCCGTACCGGTACGCCGCGGTAACCTTCGCGGGCTTCTACAACGACGCCGGATTCTGCGGTCAGTGCGAAGCCCCGCCACCCCGCTCCCGGGCGATGGCGTGCTGGCGAAAGATTGGTCGAGTCGAGGCGCAGGGGTCACCGACCTGGTAAATTCTGCGTGCTCGCTAACAATTTCTCCATCCTAACCGGTGGCGCAGTCGATTTGGCTCACCGTCGTCTGGCTTCGCAGCCGCGTCTGTTCATCAACTTTTACGCAGTTGAGTTGGTGGGGCATGTTGTTCGTCTCGATGAAGTTTGCGCCGCGCAGGTCGGCACCTTCGAAATCGGCGGCCTGGACGTTTGCGGGTCCGAACGACGCTCTCGATAGGTCGGCCCTTCGCAGCAATGCGCTCTGGAGCTGAGCAAACTGTAAGCCTGCGCCGTGCATTCGGGCATCAGACAGGTCAGCCTCGGCAAGCAACGCGGATCTGAGGTTCACGACCGACCCGGAGATGCCGGACAAGTCCGAGCGCTCGAGATGGGCGTAACTGAAGTCCGCTTGGTCGAGACGAGCGTACTTCAGGGTAACTGCGGTCATCACTCTTCCGGTGGCTTTCGCTCCCGCAAGATCCGACTCCGTGAAGTCCGCTTTTTCGAAGTCACCCCACAAGTTCGCCTTTACAAGAGAGGAGCGAGTGAGGTTTGCGCGCTGGAAGTGGCCGACGAAAGTCGCGCCGTCAAGGTGGGCGCCGGAAAGGTCGACAATGGTGCCACCGTCGGCACCGCTGTCGCGACGGCCGAGGACGGTGACCGCCGCTTGGATGTCCGTAGGCGGAAGCCGGCGGACCCAGGGCTTCTCCGTGAAGGCCGCCCAGCTGAACTCGTACGGGTCGTAGCTGGTGCCCTTGTTCGGGGACCGATCCCGCACAAATCCACACAAAACCTCAATTATTGCCGATTGATCCGCTGGCGAGTCACGCATGATGCGCTCAAGTGCATAGATCGCACCTAGTCGTACGCTGGTCTGCTCCGCGCCAAGTTGCTCTACTGCTCGTGCAAACCGATCTGTGATCTGACCCCGCTCCTGCAGTTCGACCTGCTGTCGGGCAGCATCGACTGAGCGTCCCGTATAGATGATCGAAATGCTGCTCACGAGCAAGGCGCCGACCGCTGCCAGGGCTGTCGCTGCTGCGGCCACCCGCTGCCAAGGCGATTCGAAAGGTTGGCGAGCGGGGACAGCGCGGGTACGACGACGAGGAGGCACGGACTCCATTGCAGCTCACAGGGGCAAGGATTCCGATCTCCGACATATGGTCGTCCTGGCCGCGAGGTCCGGATAATGACAGGATTTGCCGGTGGGCACAGACGCGCACCAGACCCTGATGGACGCAATCCGCGACTTGGCCGCCTTCCTGTGGCAACACCGCAGCAGCCTGGAGGACCCAGCACCGGACGTAAAGGCAGGCATTACCAACCGGCTACGCCAGGTCAACGACCACGCCACCACCGTTGCCCGCACCAGCGGCTACCTGCACACCCTCGACTTCGACGACCCACCGGACCCCGACCTGGAAACCTGGGGTCGCCGGCTGAACCGTAGGACGCTACACGCCCTCGGTATTGCTGACCTCGTCGCCGACCTGCCGGAGCCGGTGATCCCGGACCAGGTCGTGTCCGACCTCGCCGGGTATTTGGCCGGGCCGCCGGTACCCGGCGAGAGGATGTACGTCATCGATGCCGACATGCCGATGACCGGACAGCACCAGATAGCCGGATGGACGCTGGCCCGGATCGGTCCCGACGACCTGGACGCGCTGACCCCGCTGCCGTCAGCGCGTGGATTCGCCCAGGACCCGTGAGACGACGCCCTCCGCAACGGTGGATGCGTCGTCCTGCGCCAGGCCGACCCCGGGCTTGAGCCACGGGCGAACACGTGGTTTCCCGCCGCGCTGGGGACCGATTTGACCGAGGCGGAAGTGGCGATCGAGGCGTGGGCACCACTGCTGCTGATCAACCTGGCTGCTTATGACCGCGTCGTCGTCGGCGCCGAGTATCAGATCGAGCCCGGCCGCGTCGTCGATCGGATTCGCGGCACCGGCCTCGGCCTGGTCGACAACGGTAATGGCGAGGTCATGTGGGAGGAGCCCGCGTGGGGGCCATATCGACCCAGCCCGGACGAGGTCGCCATGATGCTGCAGACCGTGGCGGTCCTCGAACCGTACCTGCAAGCATTCCACGTATCCACAGCTCCGTTGAGCAAGCAGGGTGGCAAGGCGCTAAAGGCTGCCGAAGGCAGGTTGCGACGCAGCACCCACCGGCTGCTGGCGCTCAGCACCTTCCTTGGCACCAACGGCGACGTGACCCGGCCCCGCGACCGCCCCGAAGTGATCTTTTGGCTCATCTCGGCACTGGAGCACCTGCTCGTACCAGACTCCAATGACGGAGACTACGGCCGCAAGGTCGCGCAGCGCGCTGCGATTTTGATCGGCGACGGTGACGGCGACGACCGGGTGGCGATCTACCACGACGTCAAGACCGCCTACGGCATCCGGTCCGCCGTCGTGCACGGCAGCCCGCTGAAGGACAAACAAGCCGATGACCTCCTCAACCTCCCCCGCCGGCTGTACGGCTACCTGAGGGAGGTACTCCGGGCATTGATCATCCTCGGCCCACAGTTCCAACCTGGAGAAGATTGCGACGCTGCGCTGCTTTCGCAGACCGCGGCGCAGCGTCGCATCCACGGCCCGCTTCAGCTGGTTCTAGGGCCACTTCCCGAGCAGACCCGCAGCTTGCGCGCTCAGACGTACCGAACGCGAAGGTTGAGAAACAGGCGCCGGCGCGCATGACTCAACTCACCAGCACGTGCTCGACATGCCCACCCCGATTGCATGATCCTTAGGGCAAGCCTCGGCGGTGGCGATTGAGCCTCCGAGGCCGGTGCGATGTCAAAGGGGAGGCGATGATGACCGCTGCGGAGCAGAGTCCTTCCCGGACGCCGCCGTCGCCGGCAGATGTCATCCGGGGCATGCTAGATCTTGCTCATCAACAAAGTTCGGCGAAGCCCGTCGTTCGCCCGGACGAGCGTGGCCGGTTTGCTGCGGCGCTACTGCCCGAGGTCTTTCCTGTCGTCGTGGACGCCAACGCGCTCCGGGACGACCTGCTGCGGGTCGCTGCCGGTCAGCCGCGCACGCTGATGCTGAACGCGGCCAACTCGGGTGTCCTGAGACTGTTCTGCGCACCACACGTCCTGCACGAGGTCGAGGAACACATGGAGGAATGGTCAGGGCAGCGGCGACTCGGTCTTTCAGTCGTTCGCGCGGCGTGGCAGGACAGCGTTGCGCCCCTGCTGCGCTGTGTGGAGGTGCCGGCCGGGCTCACGACAGTCGCTGAGCAGGGACGGCTTGACTACCTGGCGCAGCCGTCCTCTACCAGCAGGTACTGCGACCCCGACGACGTTCCCACTGCGACGCTGGCGCTGCTGCTGACCGCCGCGCTGCTGAGCAAGGACAAGGCGCCCGGCCGAGCGGTTTACGGCGAGACGCACGACCACGTAGCCCACGCGCAGTGGCGCGGTGAGCTGAGTGCCGTCGGTGACCTCGGCCCGCTCGGAAGGCTCGTTCACGCGCTAAATTCGCTTCTCGGCCTCGCCGTCGAAGGTGTATTCCACGGGATCACTGCTGCCGCTCGCCGCGTGCCGTGGCCGTGGCTCGTGATCGGGGCGCTGGCTACCGCAGGTGCAGTCCGCTACGTCGTCACACCCGAGACGAGAGCCAGGGTGCAGGCTGCGCTGGGCGCTGGCCTCTCCACCACCGCTGCGACTGTCGCCGAGATCCTGACACAGCGTGATGCCGCGCGACGGCAGTTCGAGACGCTCCAACCGAGTCAACCGGGCAGAGACGAGATCATTGGGAATCACGTTTCCTCGGCGGTCCTGACCCGAGCGTGCCTCTATCGCCTGGCTCGCAGCCCACAACGTGACCAGAGCGCCCGGGAACTGACCGATGCGCTGAGGCGGGTGGACGGTGTCGCTACCAGCGAGACGAAGGTGCGCTCGATGCTCCGCGAGAACGCCGCCTTCGTCGAGCCCAGCAGGGGACGCTTTCAACTCGGTCGGCCAGCCAGCACTTTACTGACCCAACGGAAGGCGCTATAACCTGTTTTGAGCGTTCATGGCGTTGTTCCACCGTGCTGGTCACGGCATCGGCCGGTCACGGTGGGCAGGCAAAGCGATGCGCCCGCGTTGAGTAACCTGTTGCGGCTGGGTTGACTCCGCCGGTTCCGCTTCGGAGGCGGCTCTGCCCAGCGCCCGGTACTTCGGCACGGACGCGATGAAGGTGGGGGATGGAGCAGTACATCGAGGGTCTGCGCTGTCAAGATGTCCATGCTGGCCTGCGAACGGTCGACCCGAACTCACCCGGCCTGATTCCCTTGAAGACCACCCGATTGGTCGGGATGGCTGCAGATGTGGCCGCGCTGATCCGGGACCGGCAACTCATCGCTGACGTGAACGCGCTGGAGACCGTGGCCGTTACGGAGTTGGACGTAGCCCCGACCGCCTTCGAGCAGGTTCTCGACCTGCTCGAAGAGGCCGAGCTCGTCGAACTCACCCGTAACCCGGCAGGCGAAGTCACCGGCCTGACCGAGAACGTCCCGATGTACCGTGACCTGTACGAGGATCTCGGCGGCCGGTGGCGGTCCCGCAGACCGAAGCAGTTCGAGGAGCAGATGCTGGCCGTTGTGGACCGCCTCGCCAGCGGTCCGGTCCCGGTTGAGGTCCTTTCCGAGGCGGTCAACCTGTCTAGCGCCGACGCCGGCCGAGTCGTGACCATCGGCCAGCAGTCCGGGCTGCTACGGACCGTCGCGACCATCGACGGCGACATCGCCTACTCGCCTTTTACCGCCTTCGAGCACCCCGACGTTCTCAACGAGTTGCTCACCACGCATGGCCCGGAGCGGATGCTCGCCGAGTTCGAGACCCTAAAGAACCACCAAGGGCTGGCGATCACCTCGACCGAGCACCCGCTGCTGGTCGACGCCGTCGCGCGCGGCCTTGTGCCCGCGCCGACCGTCCAACTGCCGGACCTCTCGATGCGGGCTTTCGCGACGCTGCCCTACACCCTGGACCGGGAACTACTCGTCACCCGCAAACCGGTCCTCGACAAGGCCCTAGCCATCATCGCGTGCGTGCGCTGCGCGGAGGACTTCGGCGGATTCAACAACGTGTCCCGGGCGGCACACCTCATCAACACCCTGCTTGAGGTAGGCAGCATCTCCCCGCATAGCTCCTCACAGCGGCAATACTTGCTGATGCGCAACCGCGGGATCATCACGTTCGGCCCGGACGACGTCTCCTGGGGTAGCTGGGTGCGCCCCACCCTCATCGACACACCGGACAACCGCGAGGCGTTGACCATCGCCCGAGACATGCTGCTCGCCGGTGAGCCCATGTCCACCGGCCGCGATACCTCCGACCAGGCCCGCGACATGCTCTCGCTCGACGCCCGGTACCTACAGCCGCTCCAAACCGCAGCCCGCAGCCGCGACCTGGTGCGCGTGCCGGACAAGGAGTACGGCAAGTTCTTCGACGTGATGATGGGCCGGGGAGCACTGTGAGCGAGCATGATCTGGCACAGAAAGCCGCCGTGCGACGTCTGCTCTGGCGCATGGGCTTCGCGACCCGCGTTGACGTGCCGCTGCGCGCCTACGTCCCGACGAGCAAGGACCGGCCGGGTCACGAGTCGTACACCGACCTTGACGTTCTCGGGATCACCATCGCGCCCGGCTTCCGCGTGCAGACCGCTATCGCCGATTGCAAGAGCACCTCCCGGAACACCACCGAACGGATGTTCTGGATTCGTGGTGTCGGGGACTTTTTCGGTGCCGACGCCGCCTACATGGTCCGCCCCGTCAAGACCACCGACGCCGCCCGGCAGCTCGCCGCCCGGCTGAAGATCGCCGTCGTCACCGGAGAGGACCTCACCGTGCTGGAATCCCAGCACCCCATCTCACTGGACCTGAATGACGCGCCACTGGCACGCCTGTTCGACGTTACTCAGATCGAGCAGTACCTCAAGGCGTTCACCGGGATGGACCGCAAACTCGCTCCGCTGCTGGAGTACCGGCAGTTCGACTTCTGGGTCTACGAGCCCTATCGCAACCTCACCCAGATGGTCAGCCATCTCGCCGACGCCGCGAGCACCCTCGACCCGGCAAACCCCCTGCATGCCGCGCTGCTGCTCGACTGCTCATGGCTGTACCTGCTCACGGTCTCCCGCGCGGTCGAACACATCCGCGCCACGCACGCCGCCGACGTTCAGACCTGCCTCCTCGAATACTTCTTCGGCGGCCAGGTGGCGCTCCGCGAGAAGAAGCAGATGCTCGAACAGCTCTCCCGCATCGTGCCGCCCGCCGCGCAAGGCGGCGCGCAACTGCTCCCGGCCTGGTACAACCAGCTTCTCGAACTCGTCGGCCGGTTCAACCGTTCACCACACGCATGCCTGCCAGCCCTGCAGTACGCCGAGATGCTCAGCGCGGCACTAGTCGCCCGTAAACGCACCACGGTGTCGAAAGCCTTCAGTGCTCACATCAACCCGATCGCCGCGAAACTCCTGTCCGACATCGTCGGTTTCCTGGTGGCCTCCGCCGGCTTGCACCCGAACTTCCGGACGATGGCCAGAGAACTGCTGATCCAGGACCTGACCAGCGGCCCTCGTCTCGCGCCGGCCGATACGCCGAATGAAGAACGCGTCCCAGAGGGCATCGCCGAGTAAGGGTGGCCAGATCAGGTAGCCCCCGGAAAAATAGCGCAATGGGTGCCGGCAAGATGGTCTGTTTCTTCTATCGGCAGCTCCCGGACATGGCGCTCATTGGGAGGGGCTGTATCTCAACAGCCCGTCGCCGGGCCCGCCGGCGATGAAGTTGTCGGTGCTGTCGCCGATGAGCCGGTCGATCGTGGTGCCATCGAAGACGCTTTTGATATCGGCACCGATTTCGTCGGGCTTCCGCCAGCGGGCGAGGCCGGGCCACCATGCCTACGCGGCACCTACGCCGGCCGTCTTCCCGAAGTGCCGGACTCCTGCCAGGGGACAAGCGATCGCCGCCGGTTCGCGTAAAGTCCTCACATGCAACCGAGGGCGTTCGAGCAGCACATCGCGGTGTTCGGGGAGAGCGGCAGCGGCAAGACCGTCCTGCTCTCATCGTTCTACGGGGCCGCCCAGGAGCCGCAGTATCTGAAGAGGAGCCTCTTCCACATCCTGGCGGAAGACATCGGCCAGGGTAACCGGCTGCACAAGAACTACCTCGGCATGAAGGACGACGCGACGCTGCCGCTCACCACCCGGTTCGCCGCCACGTCGTACGCCTTCAAAGTTCAGATGAAGGACGGGTCGGATCCCGCGGTGGCGAAGTCCCGGCCCTTCGACGTGCTGCGGGTGGTCTGGCACGACTATCCAGGTGAGTGGTTCGAGCAGTCGGTGCAGAGCCCGGAGGAGGCCCAGCGCCGCGCCGACAGCTTCCGGTCCCTGCTGAGCTCGGACGTCGCCCTGTTGCTGGTAGACGGTCAGAAGCTCCTCGACAACGCGGGCGAGGAGGATCGGTACCTCAAGTCGCTGTTTAGCAACTTCCGCAACGGCGTACTGTCGCTACGGGACGAGCTGCTGGAGGACGGCAAGCCGCTAGCCCAGTTCCCGCGGATCTGGGTGATGGCGCTGTCGAAGGCCGACCTCTTGCCGGATCTGGACGTCTACCGGTTCCGTGATCTGCTCGTCGCCAAGGCCTGCGACGATCTAGAGCAGCTGCGCCAGGCCATCGTCGGGTTGGTGGAGGGCCGCGAGGCGCTATCGATCGGCGAGGATTTCGTGCTGCTCTCGTCGGCGAAGTTCGAGCCGGGCAAGATCACGGTGACCGAGCGCGTCGGGCTGGATCTGATCCTGCCGCTGTCCGCCATCCTGCCCTTCGAGCGGCACCACCGATGGCATGAGTTGACGCAGCTCCCGGCACGCGTGTTCGAGGGCCTACTCGGCCGTGCCGGCGACTTGGCGTCCGCGCTGCTGGCCAAGACCAGGCTTCCCGGCCCGCTGGGCCTGCTGATGAACCTCGTCGGTCCCGATCTCCTGAGCGATGCGGCGAAACTGGCCGGGGACAAGCTCCGAGCGGCCAACGCCGAGGCGCTGTCCAAGAAGGAGTTTCTCTCGGCCACGCTGACCGGCTTCCGGATGGATCTGGAGAAGGGCGAAGAGAACCAGATCCTGATCCGGAGCGTGCGATGAGCTTCATCTGGGCCACCCGCGGCCGGGCGTGGGGTTTTCGTTTCCTACTCACCGGTGGATTCTCGGACCCCCTTCCGGAGTACGAGGCCGCTTTCGCGGACGCCGGTGATGCGCCGGAAACCTGCCACCGTGCCGGGGACCGAGTTGCGTTGCGCATCGCGGACCCGCTGGGGCGTAAGGATCAGTCTGGACGGGTGATCCCGCACGAGTTCGTCGTCTGCGGGCCGCAGGCCGCGGAGATCCGTTCGGTGGCCGACGGTCTCGCGCTGGTGTGGCCGCAGGTGGCCGAAGAGTTCGAGCGGGTCTGGGAGACGCCCCGGCCGCCCTTCTGAAACCGATCGCGGGCGCGAGGCGCGCCTACCTGATCCTGGCCGTCACGCTGCTTCCCGGACTTGCTCACGACGTGCTTATGGGCGCGAGCCGGTCGTTACGGGTGTCGGTTGTCTCGGGAGGCGTAGAGGTAGCGCCGCAGACAGCCAGCGCTGCAGACCACCCGTCAACCGGGGGATGGGGGATGTCGACCGGATCCCCGATGGCCCGTGCTCATGGACGTTCGGCATCATGGCCGGCATGGACGTCGAGGAACTGATCGCGCGCCATCCGCAGGTCTTCCATACGATGTCGGCGACCGCTTGGCCATCGCTGCAACGGCACGGCCTGCTGTCCACGCGGCAACTGATCGATTTGTTCGGCCTTGATGCCGGCGAGCGTGACCGACTCTTGAGCGCACCTCGCAAGCAGTCCACCGTTCTGCGCGCGCCCGGCCTGCCGCCGGCCGTGATCCGCGATCAGAAGCCGATGAAATTCATCGCCGAGAAAATTGAGCCTGACTCCTCGCTGGCCGAGTACCTCGCCGCCATCAACTCTCGGGTCTTCTTCTGGGCCAGCGCCGAGCGACTGGACCGGCTGCGTCAAGCAAAGGAGTACCGCACCGAGGACCAAGTCGTCCTGCACGTCGACACCCGCGCCCTCGTCGAGCGATACGGCCCACGAATCGAACTCTGCCGGCTCAACTCTGGGGCGGTGACGCAAAAGAACCACCCCATGCGAGGACACCGATCCTGGGTGCCGATCGCCGACTACCCCTACGACGAGTACCGCCGCCGGTTCGGCTGCGATGGCGCCCTGGTCGAGGTCACCGTTCTAGGCGCTGTCCCTGACATCCTCGACTTGACCGACAAGATCGAAGGCACCATCGACTGAGTCTCCACCCTTCGTGGCAACGGATGGCGATGCTCTCGGCAGTTGCCCCTATCGCTCGTACCTAGTACGGCAGCCGTCGTTTGCGATCTTCGGTTGAACTGGTGTGTCTGGCGGTCTTTACGAGTTCGCTGCTTCGAGGATGGCGGTGAGACCGTCGATGGTCTGCTGCGCCTCGGCCTGGTCGGTCTCGGTCGTCCATCCTTGATGCCAGGGTCCGCCGGGACCGGCCACGAAGTGCAGCGCTTCGAGCGCGGACGTGGCAAGGTCGGGCACTGGCTCGGGCAGAATCACTGCGCTTGGTTCTTCGGACACTTGCGTAAGGCGGTGCTGTAGGTGCTCGCCGCCGGGAAACTTAGCGGCCACTAGGGCTGCCGCCGCTACTACTTGGTCGGGGAAGTACTCCCGCCAGAGGAGGCCGCGGTTGGCTAGGACTAGCCGAGCATTTGTCGTAGTGCCTCGGCGCGCTGTTGTGGCGGTCGCTCGGCTAGTTCGTCAAGGAAGTCCAGTGCGCCGTCACTGCTGAACGGTCCGGTTCCAAAGGTGCCCACATCGCCCTCGCCTCGATAGACGGCCACCGCCGATCATCAACGGTTGTGGACCTGACTGAAGATCGTGCGGTGGCCGGGCGCCACAGCGTAAACCCTGCGCGGTGGCAGCGGATTCTGGCGGGGTTTAGGGGAGCAGGGTGGGAGCAGCGGGGTGCCCTGAACGGCCTTGAACTACGTCCAACAGCATCGAACGGCGCTCAACTGCACCCACCCCTGCCTGCGGCTCAACGTTTCCCCAGGTCAGGCCGGGTGCGGCGTCCTGTTTCCCGCGGAGTGCTCTGCGGTTTTGCGGCACCATCGACCACCCTTTATGTCGCCTGGTGGGGGAGTGTGCGCAGGTCAAGGCGGTAGGGAGCCTTTGGTTGGCCTGGCCTTGCAGCTGGGAGCAGATTGGGTGCAGGTTGGCGAAGAGGTCACCGCGACCGAAGTGCTCACCGATGCCGGACAGAGACGAGGACTCTGACCTGCGGTGCTGCGGCCGAGCGGTGCGCCGTGACCTCCCAGTGAGCACCGAAGTGGTCAAGCTGCAGGCCCTATGGATCCGACCGCCTCGCCGGTTCGCGCTGGCCGTCGGAACGGATCAGCGCCGGGAAAGAACTAATCGACACCTGTCTCTGCGTGTCGCCGTTCAGACGGCGACACCTGTCCTAACACCTGGAACCGCAATCCCACCGACAATGCGTTGACCAGGACTCTCTGCTCGGTGACCTCTTCGGCGAACCCGAAGGTGTCAGACGGTTAGCTCCCGACCGTCAGTCGGACGCCGTCTGCTCGTGTCGATGCGGAGTTCGCGCCGGCTGCGATGATCAAGAAGGTTGGCCGATAAGCCACGAGCACGCACTTGTCACCATCCGTCGGCGGATCCAGTCGTGCAGGTCGGCGGGGTGCGGGTTGGCGGCGGATAGCCAGATGGTGAAGTAGGCGGTTTCGCGGCTGGTCATGCCGCTCGCTGTCGTGGTGTACCTGCTCAACGCGCTGCGACGGAGGACGGGTCGTCTCCGACCGGTGAAACTTCAGTTGGGTGGGTGCCAGAAGGAAACCGAAGGTCAGCGCTAGTCTGATGTTTCCTGCGTGCGGAATTTCTCGTCCATTGCCTGCAGCCGGGCATGCCGCGCGGCCTTTCTTTCCTCCGTGCGCGGGACGGGTCTCGGCCTGCGCGGGGCGCTTCTCAGTCCGGCGCCGAAGGTGTCGGTGTGTTTGAGGCTGGTCTCCGTTGCTGGTTGTGCCGGCCATGCCACCACCAGGTAATCCTCGACCGGCTCGAGTGCACCCAGATCGACGGCGATGTCGCGGCCGCGGGCGTGTATCCGGATCCGGTAGCTTCCCGGTCCTGACCGTGTCAGGACCGGGAGCTCTGGGGCATCGTTCATCACGCCGGAGACCACCATCCGGCCGGCGGGTGCGTGTACCGAGGTCTCGACGACGTCGTCCCAGCCGACGAGGTCGGTGGTGGCCGGTGGCGCATCCCTGGCATCCACGGTGACTTGCACGAAGCCGGAACTGATGCCGGTGAACACCACTACGCCACCGGGATGGGTCGAGCTCAGGCCGTTGTCATACGTGAGTGGTGGGCCGAGGACGGTGCCGGTATCGACAAGATGGAACATGTGATCGGTGACCGGCACCGCACCTCGTTGGTTCACCACCGGATCATATTCCGCCCCTACGGGGTGATCCAGACATAGAACGGGTCGGCGTTGAATATCCGCTGATCGATGTAGAAGCTGCCGAGTGCGCTGCCACCCTCACTGTTCTGGGTGTTGTCGATCATGCAAGCGCTGTACCCCGACGGTCCCGTCCCGGCTGGGAGTGGCACTTGACATCCGCCGAAGGTGCGGCCCGGGCCGCCGCCGCCCGTGGCCGCGCCTTGCTGGCTGGACTGGAACGGATACTCGTCACAGCTGAGCCCGGCCGGTCGCGGGTAGCTGCTCGGGCAGGAGCGGTTGTAGTTCGAGGTCTGCTGGGCGGCGTTCACCAGGCGGTTGAGTGGCGCCGGGTGAGACAGACCGTAGCTGGGGTGCGAGCCGGGTAGCCCGGAGTCCTGTGCGGCCAGGATGTGCCATGCGAGTTCCTCGTATGCCGAGGAGACGCTGTAGATCATGGCTGGCGGGATGTCTCGGATGATGCAGCCTGCCACGGTGTTGTTGCCAGGCAGGTTGTGATCGCAGCGGGTCACCGGCGGGGTGACGTTTACCGGAGTCGACGGGGCCACCCAGGACGGGTTGACGAAGTAGTAGGACCAGGTGGCGGTGGCGGTGCCGACCGAGCCGCGGGTGGTGGCGGTGGACCGGAAGAACGCCTCTCCTTCGACCTGGTTGGTAGTGGTCACGGCCTGCGGCAGGAAGTCGGAACTGTTGACGGTGCAGGCGCCGGTGCACGTGGCGGTTCCCTGGGCCAGGGTGCCGCCGATCGAGCCCCAGCCGCCATACATGTCAATCATGATCTGGTAAGCGAAGGTGGGGATGGTCGACGAGGTGTACTCGAAGGCGTACTCGTCGAAGTAGATCTGCCCGATGATCGCGCCGGTGTTCACGTTGATCACGTCGAGGGTCAGGTCCCGGACCGCGCAGATCATTTCGCGGGTCTCAAGGGTGTAGACCCATGAGCCCGGCACGTCGGTGCACCAGAGGGGGAACGGTTCGAAGAGCAGGGTCGGATCCGCTTTCCGCGCCCTGGGGGTGCCCGGTTCGGTGGGCTTGATACAGGCCACGGAGGTCGTGCCCTCCTTTGCCGCAGCGCGGGCAAGTTCGGGTAGCCGGGGCCTGACTGTCGCGCAGTCATCGGCGATCCGACGCGTCTCGAGAGTGTTGAGGGCTACCGCGCTGGGAAGCTGTTTGGCCTCCAGCGGTGGTTGCTCGCTCGCGTGGGCTGGCGGCGCACCATGACGAGCAAGATCATGACGCCCGCTACGATCGCGAAGTGCTTGCGCATTCATCCTCCCCAGGAATTAGGTGCAAAGCATCGTCAAACCTAAATAGAGCGATGTCTCAGATCAAGGGCTCTGGTCGCTACAAATGCCCTCTCCTGGGCATGAGCTGGCTACTCATGCAAGACGCGTCCTGGGCGAGCTGCTGGACGGAACGTGGAGATGGAGGCCTCCAATGGAGGCGTTGTGCTTGTCGCTGGCGGCTGAGCTGAGGATCGACCCGCGGAGGGGGTAGGCGGCGTCCGCTCATGTCGAGTTGAGTGCTCCTGACAAGGGCTTTGGGGTATGGCTACGTTAGGGCCCATGACGACGACCTTGGGCCGGTTTGCCGGCGTCACGATAGATTGCCAAGACCCACAGAAGCTGGCTGACTTCTGGTCCGCCGTGCTCAGCGGCCGGGTGATGGAATCCCTACCCGGCTGGCGGCGAGTCATCGTCACCGACGGCGGGCCGGTGTTGACGTTCCAACCGGTACCGGAGCCCAAGGTCGGCAAGGCGCGTCTGCACTTGGACATCGCTGTCGCCGACGCTGCTCAAGCGGTGGACCGGATCGGGACGCTGGGCGGCCGGTGGACCGGCGAACGGCACGACTACCCGGAAGGCGCGGTATTGGTAATGGCCGACCCGGAGAGCAACGAGTTCTGCGTCGTGCAGCATTACCAAAAATGACGTCCCGGCGGCACGGCCGGCGAAAGAACGCGCACATCTGCCGCTGACAAGGCGCGGCGATCGTGGGCGTGCTCCCCGATCGACCGATGCGGCTGTGGGAGCCAGCGCTGGTGCCAACCACGGCACTGGGCCGGCAGCTCACGATCGGTCGGCGGTCCGATGCGAGCCCGGTTTGGGGGGAGCAGGTTGGGAGCAGCGGGGTGCCCTGAACGGCCTTGAACTGCGTCCAACGGCATCGAACGGCGCTCAACTGCACCCACCCCTGCCTGCGGCTCCACTTTCCCGCAGGTCAGAGTGGGTGCAGCGTCCTGTTTCACCGCGGAGTGCTCCGCGGTTCTGCACAGTGGTCGACAACTCTCTATGTCGCCTGGCAGGGGAGTGTGTGCAGGTCAAGGCGGTAAGGGGTCGTTGATTGGCTTGGCCTTGCAACTGGGAGCAGATTGGGTGCAGGTTGGCGAAGAGGTCTCCGCGCCCGAAGTGCTCACAGATGCCGGACGGAGACGAGGGGCTTTGACCTGCGGTGATGGAGATTGAGCGGTGCGGCGTGACCTCCCAGTGGATACCGAAGAGGCCAAGCTTCTCGCCTCCCGACTGGCTGGTGCCGGCTGTTGAACTGAGGCCTGCCGGAGCCAATCACGAGGTCAGCCCGCATCGATGCGCGGCTCTGGCTGTCGTCGCGGTGGCGTCGGTAGGGATCTCGCGAGCTGAGACCCAGATCCCGCTGGCGAACTACTGAGCAGGGCTTCCTGAACGGTGGCCTCTTCGGCGAGCCCGAAGGCGTCATCAACGCGTCGACTCGGGCGCCAGCCGCCGGCAGGATCCGGCACTTACTGCACCCATGGTTCGGCCGCACGCCAGGTCGCAGTGGAGGGAGGCGGGGGTGGGTCGGACGGGTCGCCCGCGTTGGCATACCGTAGCGGCGATTTGGTGTTGGGGCGTGTGTCCGAGCCGTCGAACTGGAAGCAGTGGTACGCACCGGAGCTTGGCGCGCGTTCGGCGACGAGCCATGGGGACAGCGTCACCGGTGCCCCGGCGTGTGGCAGCAGGAACACTTGGCCGGTGATGGTGGGATCGGTCGTTGCCACGGTATGTGCGAACGGGCCGCTTGTTCCGCGGAGCCGGTCGAACTCCGCGTGGAACAGCATCCCGTCGTATGTCATCGTCGTCGCTACCCCGATCTCGGCGCGCCAGAACGCGGCGGCCCGGGCCGCGAACCGTCGGAGCAGCCCGTCGAGATGGTCGGCGTGGGCGGCAGTGGATGTCGTACGGCCGTGCGCGATGCCGTTGCGCAGATTGACCAGATCCTGCACGCGCTGGGCGCCGCCGCTGGGGATGAGGCAGGCGAGTAGGCGGCTGAACTCGCTACCGACGCTGGCCAGGGTCAGCAGCCGCGTGCACACCGTCAGCCAAGTTCCCATGCTGGGCCGGGCGAGCTGCGCTGCCGTCACTCCTGCCAAGGGCGCCGGCGGTGTGGTGGCCAGCCCAACCATGGCCGCGAAGCGCAGCACCGCCTCCAGCGCCGCGAGGCCGGCATTGACCTGCCGATCCACGTCAGTGGCCCGCCAGTACCGAGCGAAGTGGGCCGCCAACGGCGCGGGAAGCCCCCCGATCGCCTCCTCTAGGGCTTGGGCCTGCCATTTGACGTGCACTTCGGCGCAACGGTCGAGCAGCTCGGTGCTGGCGTCATCCTTGTCGACCCAGTCGGCGGCACCGAGGCGCATGGCGCGGACAGTCTGCTGCTTCGAGCCCTCTCCTGACAGCACCAGCGCTGGGGTGCGCAGGCCTTCCGCCTGCAGGCGTTCGAGGAGCCAGAGGCCGCCCCAGTCCTCCGGCGGCATCTTCAGGTCCACGATTATCAGGTCGAACGGCCTACTGGTGGCAGCCGTTAACGCGGCGGTCCCGTTGTCGACGAAGTGTAGGCGCGCGCCGGCCCGCTCGACCGGCCGGCAAAGCGTGCGGGCGACGTCCGGCTGGTCGTCGGCGACCAGCACGTGTACGTCGGCGAGCGGTCGGATCATTCGTCCGTCCCCTCGGTAGGGGAAGTCAGCGGAAGCCGGACGTGCCACTTCGTTCCAACAGGCGATTGGATCCACGCGAGCTGCCCTCCGACTCGCTGCAGGAGCGACTCGACCGACAACAGACCGATGCCGCTGCCGCCCTGTTTCGTGGTGCGGATCCTGGCACCCGAGTCCAATGCGGCGACGACGTCTGCGCCGATGCCTGGGCCGTTATCGGCGACTTCAATGATCGCGGTCTCCTCGTCAACGGTCCAGCCCATCCGGATGCGGCCGCCGCTGGCCATGGCCTCCACTGCATTCGCAGTCAGGTTGTCCAGGATCAGCCCGAGCGAGCGCTCGTCAATGGCGGCTTGGGCGGCGGTGTCCGTCGCCGGCGTGTCCAGCCCGACCCGGTCGGGCAGGCGGGTCAGCAGGTCGCGGGCGTACTGGCGGAGGAACGGCCGCAGATCAACGTCGCCGTCGGCTGCGTCTGGTACCGAGGTCACGGCCGTCAGGCTGAGGGCCAGGCGCTGCATCCGCTCTAGGTGCCGGTACGCGTCGGCCTGCTGTTCGTGGTGGCCGGCTGGGGTGGCCGCTACCGCACTGGAGGCCTGGCGGGACGCGCTCGCGTGGTTCTTGATGTCGTGTAGCACGTCAGCCACCCGTCGGCGGAACGGGTCAGGGCTAGGGTGCAGCGCGGCGAATGCGGCTTGGCTGACCGGTCCGGGGTTTAGCGGGAGAGTTAGCCCGGCGATTTCCACCTCGACTCCGCCTGGGACCGGGCGCATGAGGCCCGACCAGGTGACGGCGGACCACAGTGCGCAGGCGTGCGCGAGATCCGGCTTCGTTGGGCCGGTGAAGCGCACGCGCAGCGGGCGCTCGCCGATCACCATGGCGGTCGCGAAGGCTTTTGAACGGAGCATGATGTTGGCCGCCGCGTCTAGGACGGCGCGCTCACGGGCGGTCAGCGTTACGGCTGGCACCGGCCCGGTGAGCGCCAATCGGTCCCGGTGAAAGCTGGTCCACTCGCCGACCAGGTGCACCAATTCGGTATCCGGCTCGTCCGCGCCCATGCACCGAAAGAGCTGGCACAGCCGGACGATGCGATCGGTGAGCGTCCGGTCCAGCCCAGCCGGCTCGGTGATGGCCCTGATCGCGTCTAATGTTTGTAGCAGCTCAGCATCGATCGCCTGTTCCCGCGTGTCGGCAAGGTACCGGGCCCGCCGGAACGCGTTGGTAAGGCCAGCTACCAGCTGTGGACTGGACCGCTTTCGCAAGTGCCGGTCTGTCCGGTCGGCCCATTCCAGCAGCTCCTCCGGGCTTTGGATGAGATCCAGGCCGAACTGTTTGGACGCCGCCCAAGCGGCGACGGGCGGGTTGTTGGAGGCGAGAATCGACGCCTGCTGCGCCAGGACCAGCCGGTTGAGCGCGTGGCCGCCGTCGTCCGGGATCCCACTAGCGGAACTGGCGATAATATCCAGCACGCGTCGGGAGACCTCGTGTTTCGCAGCGGTCTTGCCGGAGGCGCCCTCGCCGGTGACGGCTACCGAGTCACCGAGCAGCGGGCTGGTCAAGATCGCAGTGGCCACGAAGACGGCCTGATGGCTCGGCCCGGACGACTTGAATTCGTACGCGATGTCCAGCCGCAACCCGCTGGCGGCTCGCTGCAGGCGGGTAGTGTCGTCGAGGTCCCGGGCGCGGCCCGGCGCGATCATTTGCCAGGCTGGCCGCCATGCGGGCGGCCACTCCGACTGGAGCGTGGCCGGGCGCCGCTTGCTGAGGTAAACGGCGGCCATGACGGCCTGAAACACGTTCGCCCTAATCTCGGGTGAGGTGCCCAGGACACTTTGGCCGGCCCCGAGCAGCAGGCCGCTAGTTAGGTCGGCCCACCGGCAGGCCCGCTCGTACGCGTCGTTGGGCAGAGTGACCACAAGGAGAGTGTCAGGCCGCTCAACGACCGCCCGGCGGGCCACCGCGAGGCTGTACTCGTGCTCGAGCACGTGTGAGCCGACTAGCCCGAGCAGCTGGTTGCTGCGCTGGCCGGCCCGGGCGGTCTCGGACTGGTGCTCATAAGTCCAGGACGAGTGGATCAACGCCTGGGATAGCAGCGGCCGAGCGGTCGGCGGGAGCGCGAAGGCTCGCTGGATCCGGTCGACCGTCCAGGCGTGATCGCGGTAGCCGAGCATCTCGCGGGCCTGCGCGGCAGGCCGGACTGCCGTCACCGTGGCCGCCGCGGCCGGGTAGTACCGCTGGACGAACTTGCGCGCAGCCTCGTGGGCCGCTGCCTTCTTGCTACGGCCAGTGCCTGTGGTGCGCCGGCCCCGAGTATCCGTCGCAACGGCGTGGTAGGTCGACTGGTGGTCCGGACCCTCGCGCTCATAGGCGTACGTCACCGGCGCGGCCCTCGCGGCCGCCTGCAAGACGGTGACCGGGTCGTGCACAACCGCCGTCCGGCGGGCGTCGGAGAGCAGTCCGCCAGCCAGGCGGGTGGCCGAGTCGTACAGGTCGAGGACACACAGCAGGCCGACCACGCGCCGGAAGAGGTCGGCGACCACACGGTTCGGCAGCGGCTCGCCAACGAGGCCATGCCCGACCGCGGTCGACTCAGCGATCCATGACTGCCGGGCTGCCCACGCCGGCAATGTCGAGGCGATGTGGCCGATCTCTGTACTCAGTGGGCCGGGCTTATCGCCGGGTACCCAAGCCAGCCCTTCGACCGCCGCGTGCCGCTGAAGGAAGGTGCCGCCGAGGCGTGCGAGCGCGTCGAGGAGGCCGCGCGTGACGCCGGGCAGCTGACGGGTGTTTTCGTAAAGATACGAATTGTGGATCAAAGCGACCCCGAGCGCATCGACAAACCCGTCGTCCCCGACAGGTGCCCCGCATTGCCGTAGCGCCTCCAGCGCTGGGTCGATCGGGAACCGCCTGCGGGACGCTCCGGTGTCCGGCCAGCGGTCGTGTGGGGTGCTCATTGGACGCACGCTACAAGCCTGGATCGGGCGGAGGAATCCACCGGAGGGCCTGCTCGATGGGGTGGGTGCGACGGACCCGGGCATCGACGATGGCGAGGCTTCAGGTAAGACAGCAGTCGACCGGAGACTCTCGGCCGCAGCCACTGCCAGCCGACTGCTCAGCTACAACCAGGTCAACTACAGCACCTACCCCGCAGTCCAGCGGTACACCTCCAGCGCCGCGACGACCCCGGTGAATGTCGCCCCGACCGCGTCGGTGATCACCACACCGTTGGCCATTCCGACGGTGGTGTGCAGCCCACCAGCACCGTGTGCCTGCGACCGGTTGGGGTGTCAGGTAGCGGTCAGGCACCTACTCCCCATCGCGGTTGTTCCCGATCCTGTCCGTATGGATCCGGCCCAAGCGTGCGCAAGCCATGGGTGGAGCATCATTACCTCGGCCTCCACCAACTCCCAGTTCGCAGGCGTCCTCGCCGGTTTCGTGTTCACTGGCATTGTGATGCTGTTCGCCATGCGGGGTGGCCGATACACCCAGGCACTGGCGGTGCTGAGCCCGACCTTCATCGTGCTCGGCTTCGACAGCTACCTCTTCAGCCACGTCACTGGCAGCGGAAACGACGGCGAATGCGTCCGGGTCTGGACCGACGGAATGTTCGCCAGCGGCATGCTCGGCGTCGGCGCCGCCGGCGTCGTATCCAGCATCTGCTGGCTGCTGGCAGCCCATCTCGACACCCATACCAAACAACCACCGCCGGCAGACGCCAGCACAGGCCAGACGACCACAGACCAGCGGCCCGAACTGGGCCAGCCGGACCCGGCGATCGTCAACCTGCCGCGCATCGCGGCCGGGATGATCTACGGGGTGACGGTCGGGATCTGCCTGCTGCTGGCGATGACGGCAGACCGGTACCTGCGACTTGTCTCGAATGACGCGCCTCGAATGCTCTGGCTGTGGGTCGTATGGGCCGTGCCGGTGGCGGTCCTGTTGGGCCTCGCTGTCCTGGTCCTCGCCCGGTGGCGGCGACGCGCCCGGCACCAGCACGCGGCAGAGAACAAGACGCGGACCTCGCGCGTCCGGTCGCTGACGTTCGTGGTGTACGGGATGCTCGCCTACGGCCTGCTGACCCCGGTACTGGCCGGCGTCATCGCGAGCGTGGGCGATCACTGGTGGCAAGATCCCGGTCCGCAGATCGTGGTGCCAGCGGTCCTCGTCGAGCTGGTGTTCGCCACGCTGCTGCTCGTCGCGCTTGTCCTCGCGGCACCGCCAATGCCGCCGCCTGCGGCTCGCCGGCACGAACCGAATGGCTTTCACGACGGAACCGGCGTTCCCGTACCGACCCAACCGGACCCCGTCGGCGCGGAAGTCGGCGGTGCCGTCGACGACCATCCGGGACCACGCGCACAAACCGAAAGTGCGTAAGACAGGCACGAGAAGGGCTCGACGCCGGACAGCCGGGAGCAGGGCATCCGCGCCACGTCTACCGCATCGGCGACGGCAGCGCTCACCTGCACGTCTGGTTCTTCGCCCGGCCGGAGGGGCCAGGCGCGCAGCTCTACGGATCCTGGCTGGTCGTCTGGGACGACCTCCTGCCGGAGTATCCCGCCGGGGCGGACGCGGCGATTTTGGCTGATGCCCCGGTCGCCTCGGGTCGTGTCCCAGCCACGGCGAGTTGCCGGTCAACACCTAGGCCCAGTCGCGCCAGTCCTCCAGCCCGGCACAGCAGCCCGGCGTCACCACCTTCCCGATAGTGCTGCCGCGAACCCGTAGGCCACCGGCAGCAATGAGGAAGTCCTCAGCCAGCAGCGCGTTCACGACCTCATCGCGCCCGCCAGGAGGCTGGATCTCAAGCCGACCGGCGAGCGCGGCCACGAACAGCCCGACCCGTTCATCGCCGCAGCCGGCGTCGAGCACCAACCACTCACCGCGATGTCATCCAGCGGTCGGATATGCCGACGAGCTTCGCCCTCGGCAGAGGCCCTCATGATCTGGTGAGCGTTGGCCATCAGTTGATGTCAGAGGGCTGCGCGAGCGGGTCACACTGTGAGATGGCAGGGGCAGCATCCGAAGGGCGGTTGAGGTGGCGTTCGATGCATCGCAGTACGTCGTTGGTGACGAGTGGGCGTACCGGTCTCGGGACACGGCGCCGTCGGAACGCGTGCGCATCAAGGCTGTCACGCCGAAGAAGGCCAGTGCGAGCATCGAGGTGGAGTTCCTTGGTGACGGCGGCGCCGGCCGCCGTCTGCAGACCGTGTCGTCAGCCCGGTTGAAAGCCCGGTGGGCCGACGTTGAAGCCTACGACGCCCGGCAGGCGGACTGGCAGCGCATCGACGACTTCGAGCTCGACTCCGTCGAGCGGAGCGCGGTTCTCACCGTCTACTCCGCCCTCATCCCGGAGGATGTGGCAGAGCTGGACTGGCGTCCGGTCGAGAACGCAACGATCTTAAAGGATCACGCGAAGCTGACCGACATCCTTCAGGTGCCCGTAGAGGAGATCCTCGCGGCGGTTCAGTGGTTCACCACCGATGACGCCACGATCGTCTCGCCCGCCGGCGCTGTCATCATCGCGGAGGCCGCCTGCCGAGCCCACTCGCACACCATCCTGGAGCACGTGATCGAGGAGGAGGCCGAAGCCCGGCACAAGTGCAAACACGGCGGCCCGCATCCCATCCACAAGGGCGAGAAGTCCAGTCCGGAATGGGAGTATCGGTGGTATCGCAAGCATGTTCGGCCGGAGCACGAACTTCTGCGGCAATGGTGCGGCCACCGCGCCGTCGTAGCCCACGAACGCCTCGCGGCCGCTGAAGCGGAGAACCACCGCCTCGACCTCCTCGTCGTGCAACTCATCAAAGCCCTCGACGTCGCCGGTGACACCATGCAAGCTGAACGATTCGCCGAGGAACACGAACGCGACCGGATCACCCCTTACCTCGCGCGACCCGTCGTCGACCGGCCGCTGCACTGGTCCGAGATGCCGGTGCGTGAAGTCCCGGTCTATCGGCGCCGCCGCTGGGGGTAGGCGACCATCACTGCCACAGTCGCTCGTCCTCGGAGCCTCGGAGTCATGACGCTCAGGCCGACCTTCACTTGCCGCTTGCGCTGATTAGGAAAGCAACGGCGCCGTGGCGCTGTTGCCCAGTGCCTGGGTCGACGACGTGCAGGGCGACCTAGAAGCGCTGCGGCGGAGTTGGCCGCGGCCCCGTCGTCCTGGCCGCCAGCTCAGGCGTCGCCGTCTGGCTCAATGTAGCCGTGTTTGAGTAGCACGGCCCTGAGCTGGTCTTGCCACGTCTTTTCATCGGCGTCGAGCCATCGGTGCCGGTGTGTGCACTGCCAGTTCGGCGGCGGTTCCTCGGGGACGAGACACCCGCCGAGCGCAAGGTCGCCGTCGGCAGCGGCAATGTGCGCTTCTGGGACCGGGAGGCCGAAGAGTAGTGGGACGCCCGTCGTGTGGCACTCGGGGCAGGCTGGAATCACCTCGCTACCGTACCGGTCCTGCAGCGTCTACGCGGGCGGGTGGACCGCGGACGGGTCGAATCAGAAGGCTGGCTGGGAGAGCGGATCGTATGAGGCCGACGTCGCTTAGAGTGCGATTCTCACTTGCGGTTGACAGCAGCCTTAGAAGTGGCACGATTCCCTGATGATCAATCTGCCGCAGCTGGTTGCGGACTTCGCAACTGCCCTACGACCTCGTTCTCCTGCTCGAGCAGCTTGATCCGCTTGCGGGCCTCACGAGCTCGGCTGACTCGCTTCCACTGACGCCAGGCTTGGTCCCGGCGTCGATGTCGGCCTGGCGCAGCCACTTGAACAACGTCATCGGGTGGACCCCGAAGTCCTTGGCGATCTGCTCGACCGTGACGCCAGGCTCCCGGTCACGAGCGATTCGCACGACATCATCACGGAACTCACGGGGGTAGGGCTTGGGCACAGCAACATCCTTCCAGCCCGCCACGAGGGCAAGCCATCTCAGATGTCACCCATCGGTGCAGCAGACCCGTGAGGTCAGTAGTCGAGGTAGATCGGGGCTTCGGCAATGCCGTCGTACACCGTGGCGACCTGCAGTTCGGGGTCATTGAAGAGATGAGCTTCACCCCGGTATACCGCGATGACCTTTTCCCCGCCCCGCCACCAGGTGTCCGACACGCCGGCGACTTCCGGGAACGGTTCCAGGTTCGACAGATCCAGTCGGTCAACGGCTGCGCCCCGCACCTTGGTGATCTCGGAGGCCCAGTGACCAGCCCGGTACACCAACGCCAGGGACTCGACCCAGCCTGCGACGGACTCGTGCAGCACTGCGCTGCGGCGGCTGTCCTCAATGCCGAACTCCCCACGAGGACCGATGAAAAATCCGTACGGCATGGAGAACCGCTGGTCACCCGCGTCGAACCACCAGTCACCCGTCGATTCCATCTCGGGCATGTCGCTACGGAACATCTTCGGGCCACCTTCATAGTGTGGCGCTGGAGGTAGCAACAGGCCGCCCCATATGGCTTCGAACGCTGCCATCCGGTCGACAACGGCGGCCGGAATACCGTGGTTGAGCCAGTGGTCGCGGATGTCGCTGCTCATCTCGCTGTAGAGGCGGTGTCCGTCGCCGTGGACGAAGCTTCGCGCGCGCCTGGTCAACGCAACTGTTATGGGTTTCTCCTCAACAACTCGATCATCGGGGCATGCACATTCTGCCGGTTGGTCGCTCGGCTCTGCCAGGACTTCTTCGTCGGAAAAGCCGTGGCGGTCAGCATCCTCATCTGGCTCCCTTCTGTGTCAAGACATCGCTGGGAGCGGAGTTCTAAGCTGGGTCTTGGCGGGTCCGGGAAGTGACTTCTCCGAAGAGCCAGCTTGGGGATGCGAGCTGGTCACGCTGGAGTCAGTGGTCGTTCCCCGTTGTCCTCCCGGGCTCGCTGCCGTGGCTACTGTGGCGTCGTTGATCATGGTTCGGTAGACGATGTCGGACAGGCGTCGTTTCAGCGCGCGCATGGCTTCCATTGACGTCTTGCCGGAGGCTTTCTTGCGGTCGAAGTAGGCGCGGCCTTCGGTGGGGTTGCGCAGCTGGACGGTGGCCATGATGTGCAGCACCCGGTTGATCTGCCGGTTGCCTGCGCGGGAGAGGCGGTGTCGTACCTGGTCGCCGGAGGATGCGTCGATGGGGGCGGTGCCGTTCCAGGAGGCGAAGTGGGCCCGGTTGGGGAACCGGGTGATGTCGCCGACCTCGACCAGGAGCCGGGCGGCGCCGGATGGTCCGATGCCGTGCAGGTCCATGAGGGTGGTGCCGGTGGAGGCGATCAGTTCTTTTAGTTCCTTGTCGGCGTTCTTGGTGCGTTGGTAGACCCGTTCGAGGTCGCTGATCAGCTCCGCGGCGACCCGGCGTCGGGCTTTGCCGACCGTGTCGCGGGGTCGGACCTTGGCCAGTAGTGCTTTGGCCTGGGCGGCTGACAGGCTCTTCTTTGCCCCACCGGGTATCAGTTCCAGCAGCAGTTGGTGCAGCTGGGAGACCATTCGGGTGTGGTCGACGCCGAGGGAACGACGTCGGTCGATCAGGATCCGCAGCAGGGCGAGTTGGTCGTCGTTGACGACGGGGCGCAGCCCGGCCATGCGGGTGCCGACCAGTGCGATGGAGTGCGCGTCGGTGGCGTCGGTTTTGCGGCCTTGGCCGGTGGCGAACACCCGCGCCCTGGCGGACAGCTTCGGCGGGACGTCGAGGACCTGTTCGCCGTCGGCGAGTAGCCGGTTGGCGATGTGCCGGCCGATGCCTTGGCAGCCCTCGATCGCCCAGACCCGGCTCGGCCACTGGCTGGCGTACTTCCTCATCGCCGCGTAGCCGTCGCGGTCGGTGTCGAACCGGCCGCCGCCGACGATGCTCTCGGCGGCGGTCATGACCTCGATCGTGGCGGAGCGTTTGTGCGGGTCCATCCCAATGACTACACGATTTGACGTGGCACTCAACGGGTCCTCCGATGCTCGATCAGCAGTTGTCGAGCCGGGAGGGCAACGCTACTTCGAGCAGTGCAAACCCCTCTTGAGCCTCTCCCCGCCCTGGGGCGACGCCCGGGCTGCGCAGGCCAAATGAGAGCCACACGATCAGCGTGGGCAGCCGCAATGAGAGCGATAGCCCGGGCGCCTCGACCGAAGCCTGGCCGGGCCACGGTCGCAGGTCAATGAAACAAGTAGCCGCGATCTGGGCGTCACAAGGCGTTACCGCTGTTGTAGCCATGAGCAGCTGGCCGGGCGCAACGCCAGCCGGACTTGCAGGCGTCAGTTGCCGCGCAGAATCTGGTCCCGGTACTGCTGGAAGCCGTGCCAGCCAGCGGTCTGAGTGGGCTCGCTGGTCAGGAACTCGCCGGTCGAGATGTCGAGAGCGCGACCACCAACCGAGGCGACGATCCGCGCGATAGCGGCCGGAACGTCGTCGCCGCCTCCACGCACATGCAACATGATCGAATCAACGGGGTCGTGCGACCCGATGTTGAGCTCGATGTGCCAAGTCGGGCCGACCAAGTGCCCCCAGTCAGGATCCGAGAGGTCGAGGTCCCGGAGGGTTTCACGTAGCCACCGCCTGACATCCGGCCCGGTTCCCAATGGCGGCGGGTTGAAGTCCTGTGGAAGCTGGTCGACCGACCTGGCGTCGGCCGGGGCGTTGAAGATAAGAACGTCCCAACCATGGCGTCCTCCGGCGTGCTCAGCCAACTCGGGCAGTTTACTCGTGGTCGTTGCACCACGATCCGCCTGCCATCGCTTCTGCCGCCGACCGTGCCGCGCCGGGAGGCAGAACCTCCGCACCTTGCGTAGGCGTCCACCACAGGCATCGAGCCGCCCCAGTGCGGACACATGCCGCGCGTGGCCCTGCAAGCGCGACAGGCGCTACGCAGGCTCGTGCAGCCGGTCCAACGTGGCGTATTGGGCGGGGGTTAGGTGGAGTTCCTCGGCAGCGAGATTTTCGTTTAAGTGGTCGACCCGGGCGGTGCCGGGGATCGGCAGCATGGCCGGCGAGCGGCTGAGGAGCCAGGCGAGCGCAATTTGGGTGGCGGTGGCACCGACCTCGGACGCAACGGCAGCGATCCCCGCCGCTGTCCCTGCCGTGCCGGCCGCGACAGGCCGCCACGGCAGGAAGGCGATCCCTGCTTGCTCGCAGGCCGTGAGTACGGGCTCATGCTCGCGGTCTAGCAGGTTGTAGCGGTTCTGCACGCTCGCCACGTCAACAATCTGCCGCGCCTGGTCGAGTTCGGCGACGGTGACCTCGGACAGTCCGATCCGGCCGATTTTGCCCTCAGCCGTCATGTCCCGGAGCGTGCCCAGCTGGTCAGCGAGCGGCGTTTCCGGGTCGATCCGGTGCAACTGGAGTAGCTCGATCCGCTCGACGCGCAGTCGGCGCAGCGCCTGCTCGACTTGCGCGCGGAGGACGGCTGGCCGCCCGTCCAGTTTCCACTCGCCATGCGGACCTGATCGCGCCACGCCGACCTTGGTCGTGATGACCAGCCCGTCCGGATAGGGGTATAGGGCTTCGGCGAGAAGCTCCTCGTTGGCTCCCCCGCCATACAGGTAGGCGGTGTCGATCAGCGTGACGCCGAGCTCGACTGCTCGCCGGGCCACCGCTAGAGACGACTCGCGGGCAGGACCCGCCTCAGTCGGCAGGTGCATGGCACCGAATCCGAGCCGCCGCACTTGCAGATCTCCTCCGATACGGAACATCTTCGATGTCACCTGGGCTCCCCCCGCTGAAGGTGCAAAGCTAACAGCGTGCCGAGTCTCTGTCCTTAGCCCCGTCGAGGCCCGGAGAGGTACGGATCCCGCGAGCTGAGACCCAGATCCCACCGGCGAGCCTTTGAGTAGGGCTTCCTGATCAGTGACCTCTTCGGCGGATCCGAAGGCGTCAGCACTGGGGGCCCAGGTTGTCAGTCGGGCGATGAGCGACTGGCCGACGTGCGGCTGACCGGGGGCGGAGTGAAACGGTGGTGCGGTCCTCCCAGGGCCTGTGGATGATGGTTGGCGTGACTGAGAAGGGCGGCGGGTCCGCGGAGCAGCGCCTGTACGACGCTGTGGCGCATTGGAACACCGACACCGGGTACGGATTGGCGGACCTGATCCATGCCGCTTGTCAGGCGTTGATTGACGGGCTGGACTCGCCGACGTTGCGTGAGCTAGCTGGTGCTTCGGTGCATGACTCGTCCTGGGATATCGGCGATCTCGTGGGCAAGTCACTTGGGGAAATAGGGATTCCCTATCCGGGCACTGTCCCTCCAGGCTTCGCCCTTGCAGCAGGTGGAGGAGTCGCCCGCCGGCCAGGAGTCGACTCTCTCCGTCTGGAGGTATCGCCGGTGCCCGGCGACGCGGGCGGCGAATTCCAGGTCCGGGTCTACGTCAACGGTACGGAGATGACCTCTGCCGGAGCGGGTCTCGGGATGGACCCGTACGACGTCCTTGTTCCCACCAATCGTCTCGTGGCCGCCTCCGAGCCGTGCACCGTTGCGATCGCCCGATGCGAGTGCGGTGTCTACGGCTGTGGGTCCACAGACGTCACCATCGCGCGGGATGGCGATCTGGTGCACTGGGACTGGTCGCTGGAGGTGCCCATGATGCGGGGCGTGTCGTTCGTAGCTGCGGAGTACGACGTGGAAGTCGCACGGGTGGCTGCGGATCATTCGTGGGAGACGTCCGAGCGTGCCGCCGGACGGCGCGTCCTTACCGACGTGGACCGCGATCGGCTGCTTACCTACGGCCTCAGACCCAGTTGGGTCGCCAACGATTACCGCGATCAGGAGCTGTTTCAGGTCGCCCTTCAGATCGACGGTGACTACCAGATCTTCGTCGGCACCCCGTGGCGCGGTCGCAGCCCCGAGGAGCTGGCGGGTGAGGTGTGCGCCACCTTGGCACTTCCTCCCAGCGCCTGGCACGCCACCTGGCACGCCATCATCCCCACGCTGACCAAACCGCCGAAGATCGCGGGGCCTTCCTGGCGACCCGCGCGGTTCTAGCAGCAGCTAGCCGACACCGGGTGGGTCTGCCGCACCGATAGGTGGCAGCGGGTCTGGGACGATCTCGCCATGGCGAGCTATGACGTTGCGCTGGTGCTTCTCGTCAATTCCTCGGAGGCGGTACTCCTGCAGCATCGCGATGATCAAACGTCGGCTTCTCCGAACCAGTGGAGCCTGCCGGGTGGTCATGTCGAGCCGGGCGAGACGCCTGAACAGGCGGCGCGCCGGGAGTTATTGGAGGAGACGGCCCTGACGGCGGGTGAGTTGCGTGCGTTGTGGAGCGGCCCACGCCCGTACGAGGCCGGCTTCCCGCACACGGTGACTGTTCACGTCTTCTGCGGCCGGACCGATGCTCGGCAACAGGATGTGGTGGTCGGCGAGGGCCGCGCAATGGTGTTCGTCCCGCGGGACGAGCTTCTTGACCGCGACCTGGCCGTGACAACTGCCGCAGTCCTGCCGCTCCACCTCGACGGCGCCGGCGAGACGCATTGACCTGTCGCGATCCGCGCGACTGTAGCTGAGCTGTTGGGCCCCGGTTGAGCCGTTTCGGGAGCCCGCTCACGATGAGCGGGCTCCCCGGAGCCTGGCCCGGCTCGAACGGTGCTGCCATCCCTGGGTCAGTGACGTGCGGTACCGGCACCGCACGTTGGGCAGGCCGGCCTGCGAGGTTAGTGCGTCAAGCCCTGGTAGGGGAAGTTCGTATACGTAGCCGTATGTTCCTGCTCCCCATTCCGGTGGGCCGGCCGTCAGCCATTGCCGTAGCTGCCCGGGGGGGGGGGGGGACTCCGATGGCCGTACTCGGCCAGCGTCCGCGATCTGGCGAGGAAACGACCTGCGGGACTATCCACCGCCGGTCGGCCGCGCAGCCCAATTACGAGCCGGGGATCGGGGGAGCAAGTGGGGAGCATCAGGGTGCACTGAACGGCCCGCAACTGCACCCACCCCTGCCTGCGGCTCCACGTTCGCGCAGGTCAGAGTCGGTGCGGCGTCCTGTTTCGCCGCGGAGTGCTCCGCGGTTGTGCGCAGCGGTCGACAAGGTTCTATGTCGCCTGGCAGGTGTCAGCGCTCACCGAATGTTCCCGTCGGGGTCTGACTCGCTCATGTAATTGACCCAGTCGTCGCTCGTCGTGCCTGGTCAGGCGCTCGTGATGTTCGTGGAGGATCTGACGAGCGTTCGGCTGCAGTTTTCAAGATCCTTGCTCCTCCTCGTCCATGATCTTCGCCCGACGGCCCTGGTGGCTGGGGAGCGGATGGCGAGGAGGACGTTCCACGTGATCGATATAACCGAGATCCTGGCGCACTGGTACGCGGGCCGGTCTCAGCATGATGTCGCGGGGTCGCTGGGCGTGGCTCGCGGAACGATCCGGCGTTACGTCGAGCCGGCGATCGCGGCAGGGTTCGTGCCGGGCGGGACGCCGTCGATGAGCCAGGCGGACTGGGAGCCGCTGGTCAAGCAGTGGTTCCCGCATTTGACCGATACCCGGTTGCGGCAGGTGACCTGGCCGGATTTCGACAAGCACCGCGAGTACGTCGCCGAGATGCTGCGTGCCGGGGTGACCAAGGCGACGATCCATCAGCGGCTGCGTGACGAGCACGCAGTGACCGGGTCGCTGGCCTCGTTCAAGCGGTATGTCGCGGGGAACCTGGCCGAGGACGCGGTCCGGGAGAAGGTGACGGTGCTGCGCACTGACCCCGAGCCGGGGTTGGAAGGGCAGATCGACTACGGCCTGTTGGGTTCCTGGACGGACCCGCGGACCGGACGTTCGCAGCGGATCTGGGCGTTCGTCATGGTCTTGTCGCACTCGCGGCACATGTTCGTGCGGCCGGTGATCAGCATGGACCAGGCCTCGTGGACGGCCAGCCATGTCGAGGCGTTCGCGTTCTTCGGCGGCTGCCCGGCCCGGCTGATCCCGGACAATCTGAAGACCGGGGTGGACAAGCCCGACCTCTACGACCCGAAACTGAACCGGGCCTATGCCGAGCTCGCCGCGCACTACGGCGTCCTGGTCGACCCGGCGCGGGCCCGCAAACCCAAGGACAAGCCCCGCGTCGAGCGGCAGATGCCTTATATCCGGGACTCCTGGTGGAAGGGCCGGGAGTTCACCTCGCTGGTCGAGATGCAGGCTTCCGCGCTGCACTGGTGTCGGGAGGTCGCCGGGCAACGCAAGCACCGCGGCCTGGACGGCCGCACCCCGGCGGAGGTGTTCGATCAGGCCGAGGCCGGGACGCTGACGCCGCTGCCGGTCGCGGCGTTCACCCTGGCGGAGTGGTCGCGGGCCAAGGTCGGCACGGATGTCCACGTCAAGTGCGGCAAGGCGCTCTATTCGGTGCCCTGGCGGTTGATCGGGCAGCTGGTCGACATCCGCGCCACCGCGACGATGGTGCAGATCTTCCACCACGGCGAGCTGGTCAAGACACACGTCCGCAAAGACAAGGGCAAGGTCACCGACGTCGGCGACTATCCGCCGGAGAAGATCGCGTTCCACACGCGCACCCCGCAGTGGTGCCGCGAGCGGGCTGAGCAGACCGGACCCGCGACCTCCGCGGTGATCGCCGAGCTGCTGGAAAGTCAAGCGCTGCATCGGCTGCGTTCGGCGCAGGCGATCCTCAACCTGGCGGGCAAGTACTCCGACGCCCGGCTGGAGGCGGCCTGCCGCAAGGCAACTGCGGCCGGTGACCCTTCCTATCGAACCATCCGCAACATCCTGGCCGCTGGGCTTGAGGACATCGAGGCTGACCGGCCCACCGGTGACGCCGGGGCGCCCGCGTTCCTGCATGGCCCGGCCGGCCTGTTCGCCGACGTGATTCCGTTCCCCGCCCCGGCCGCGTCCGCCGCGGCGACGGCCGGCACGACGAGCGTGACCGGGTCCGATCATCGTGACGACGCCGCGGATGACGAGCCGGAAGGCGCCGTGTCATGACCCCCTCCCTGCTCATTCCCGCCGCACAGACGAAGGACGAGACGAACCGATGACGATTCTGCGCCCCGCGCTGGCCGACAGCCTCCGGACCTTGAGACTGTCCGGGATGTTGGAGACCCTCGACGCCCGTCTCGCCCAGGCGCAAGGCGGTGACCTCGGTTATCTGGAGTTCCTGCAGATCCTCTGCGACGACGAGATCACCCGCCGCGAACAGGTCGCCATGGGCCGCCGGCTGCGCCGCGCCCGATTCGACACCGAAACCACCCTCGAAGGCTTCGACTTCGGCGCCAACTCGAAACTGCCCGCCGCGCAGATCCGCGACCTCGCCGCGCTGCGCTGGCTGCAAGCCGGAGAATCGATCATCCTCTACGGCGCCGTCGGTGTCGGCAAAACCCACGTCGCTCAAGCCATGGGACACCTGGCCATCCGCGCCGGCGCCGAGGTCCGCTTCCACAAGACCAGCCGCATCCTGGCCGACCTCGCCGGCGGCCACGCCGACCGCACCTTCGACAAACGCCTGGCCGCACATGTCAAAGCCGACCTGCTGATCCTGGACGACTTCGCGATGCGCGAGTTCACCCCCGGCCAAGCCGACGACCTCTACGAATTGATCTCCCAACGCATCGCCGAAGGCCGCTCCCTCGCGATCACCGCCAACCGGGCACCCCAGGACTGGTATCCGCTGTTCCCCAACCCTGTGGTCGCCGAATCGCTGCTCGACCGGCTGATCAACACCAGCCACCAAGTCTTCATGAACGGCCCCTCCTACCGGCCGAACAAACGACCCAAGGCCGCGGCCACCAAGTAGGAGCGGACCGACCGCAGCATGAACGATCCGGCACCGCACTCGGATATCCCCAGCCGAGCCGAACGTGAGGCACTCAACGACGCCCTGCTCTCCACCGGCACCGAAAGCGGCTTCTGGGACGACACGGGCCGCCCCGCACCCTGGCCCGACGACATCGACGACTGGACACCAACCACCAGCAGCGCCCAGAGCCCCATCGACGAAATTCTCTAGGGACCGGCAGCTGCGCCAGCCCTCATCCTGAGCCCGGCCGGCGAGCAGTTGTGAGAGTCGTGTGAAGGAACGAGCGAAACGTCTGGACTGTCAGCTCCGCGATGATTAGATCTGGCGAATGTGGACGACAGTGAAGAGCACGGCTTACTCGTTCTATGCCCGGCGCCTCAACGCGCAGCTGGCCGGCGCGAGCCTGCCCCGGCACGTCGCGATCGTCATGGACGGTAACCGCCGATGGGCACGACAGGCCGGGTTCGCCGACGCCAAGATCGGCCACCGCTACGGGGCAGAGCACCTCGACGAGGTCCTTCAGTGGTGCGCCGAACTCGGCATCCAGCACGTGACCGCGTTCGTCGCCTCCGTAGACAACCTGCAGAAACGAGACTCCGACGAGGTCGACAACCTCCTGCACATGATCGAGGAAGTGGTCGCTGAACGCCTGACCCGGCCGTCCAGTATCTGGCAGATCCACCCGGCCGGCAGGCTCGACGTCCTGCCCGACTCGACCAGACACGCCCTGAAGCTGGCCGAGGAAGCTACCCGGCACAACGACACGGCCTTTCACCTCAACATCGCCATCGGTTACGACGGGCGCGAAGAAATCCTCAACGCCATCCGGTCCCTGCTCGAAGAGCAAGGGCGAGCTGGTCACACCATCGACGACATCGCCCAGCAGCTGACCGCCGACCAGATCGCCACCCACCTCTACACCAGCGGCCAGCCCGACCCAGACCTGGTCATCCGAACCAGCGGAGAACGCCGCATGTCAGGGTTCCTCCTCTGGCAGGCCGCATACTCCGAGCTGCACTTCACCGACGTCTACTGGCCCGGCTTCCGGAAGATCGACTTTCTCCGAGCCCTACGGTCCTACGCCGCACGCCATCGCCGGTTCGGTGCCTGACCCAGCACCACAAGCCGCACCAGGAATCCCGCGAACAGAAACCACACCACCAGGCCAAGCACCTCAGCCCGGGCCGCCCAGGACCGGCTCAATAACGTGAGCCGACCCTGGGTCGATTACGTGAGCGCCCACAGCAGGGGGTGTGCGCAGGTCAAGGCGGTAAGGAGCCGTTGGTTGGTCTGGCCTTGCATCTGGGAGCAGATTGGGTGCAGGTTGGCGAAGAGGTCTCCGCGCCCGAAGTGCTCACCGACGCCGGACAGAGGCCAGGGGCTTTGACCTGCGGTGATGGAGATCGAGCGGTGCGGCGTGACCTCCCCGTGGATACCGGAGAGGTCAAGCCTCCAGCCTCCCGACTGGCTGGTGCCGGCTGTTGAACTGGGGCCTGCCGGCGCCAACCAAGAGGTCAGCTCGCATCGATGCACTGCTCTGGCTGTCGTCGCGGTGGCGTCGGTTCGGGTCCCGCGAGCTGACCCAGATCCCACTGGCGAACCTGTGAGCAGGGCTTCCTGAACGGTTACCTCTTCGGTGAATCCGAAGTTGGCGGCCCCCGCCCTGGCCCAGCTGTGGGTCGGTTCTTCAACGTGTGTCGTTGCACCCGGGCCAGCGCAGCTCATCGAGTCTGCTCGACCGCTTCCTCGAGTTTGAGGTGTTCGGCAGGCCGCTTTCGACCTGACCCTGAATTTCGTGGCGATGCCCGAGTTTGGCGGCCTCGTGCTACTCCGGCGATCGGGCCAGCACAGTGTGGTACTCGTTGTGCAACGTGTCCAGAGTGGCCCGCGCCTCTTCGAGCGAGGTGGACGGGAGAGTCAGCTCACGGAAGTTCGCCGCTTGCGTCGCTAGCCGGGCGAGGGCGAACGTCTGCGTCTGGTTGAATCGCGCTCGCTGATCCGGGCGAACCACGGTCTGGGTTCCTGCGAGGATGGCAGCGAGCACAGCGCAAATGCCGACGACGACGCCCGGCACTCGCTGGGCGAAGGCCGTGGCGCCAGCGGCGCCAGCGAGCATGGTTGCGGGGATACCAAGTAGGAAATGTAGCCGCTCATACCGCCGCCGCCAGCGGGCATACGCTCGCGCATCCCGGATCGTGGCAGCTTCTAACTCGACGAACTTCGCCTCGAAAACAGTCAGCAGCCTCGATTTTGAATCACCCACGTCCGCGATTCTAGTGGCGCGTGGTGTGCTGGTGGCAATGCTGTCAACGCTGGCTCTGGCAGACATTTTGTCATTGATCATGGTGGCGGCTCGAGGTGTGGCGAGGACGCGGTTGCGGAATAGGAGGTCGAGGTTCGCGAGAATGACAGCTGAGGTCCGAGCAGCCCAGGCTCGGGTGTCACGCTGACCGGCGGATAGAGGACTCGATTCTTTCGATCATGGCCAGATCATGCCAGGCACTCCAGCCGACCAGCAACCTCGCGCCGCAATGGTTGATCTCCAGGTCACGTGGAGAGAAGCACCGTCCACGAACCGGAAAAGCGGCGGCTGAAGACTCCCACGATCGGGTGCCCGCTCAGCTCCACGCCGACACGGCTCTATGCCTTCGACCCTCCGCACGCACATGCCGCGTTCAAGCATGTCGCCGCTACGCTGGACCGAGCGGCTGGTCGTCCGTGGTCAGACCGTGGACCCAGCCGGAATGCTGGCGGCCGTGGCCCAGGCCGTCACCGCCAACAGCATCGAGGTCGGCCGCTTCGGTGACGTCGTGCGGTTCACCGCCGAGGAACTCGGTGACTTGTCGGTCCGTGCGGCGCAGTTCGCCGGCTGGTGGCAACAGCGTGGACCGACCATGGCCGGCGACGTGGCGCTACGGTTCGTCGGGCCGAGCGAGCTCACGGAGCTGCGCTACAGCAAGCCAGAGCTGGCTGTTGAACACGTGCAGCGCCACATCATGGTCGATAGCGGCCGGCCCTACGGCCCGGGTGAGACCCCCGGGCCGCTACGCCGGCTCACTGCGGCGCTCCTGCGTCGGGCGCGGCCCGGCTTCACCGCGTCGGAACTGTCAATCCGCGACGAGGGTACCGTCCTCTGCGTGGCCCTGGCCGGTCGCGACCTCGACGACCGGCCCCGCAGCCTGGAGTTCCAGGCATTCAACCCCGCGCACGACGACTACGACCCCGACGACGGCTACTGCCTGCTCACCGAGCAGCACGCACCGGTCTTCCAAGGGCTGGTCGCGCTTTAGTTGACGCCGCGGGTGCTAAGCCTGCAACTGGCCGACGGAGCGGCCCGAACCTGGGGAACGCGATCCGCGATGTACCCGGTCAGGTTCCACCTCGACAACCACGAGATCGAACAACTCCGGCAGTCGCTACGTCGCCTTTTCTCCTTCGGAGGCGATCGATTTACCGCACCGACACTCGACCTGCAGTAAGAGAAGGCACTTCTTGGCTTGCTGGCCACCACGCGCTCATCCCGCGAGGCGCTCGCCGCAGCGTCACGGCCGGCAGTTCCGGTGGTCGCACACTCGAGCCGAGAGGTAGGACGCCATGCAGGACGGCCATGTCGCCCGCGCTCGATGGGCCGCCGGGTCAGCGAGCGGTGGGATTGGTTAATCGGTCCAGTTCGGTGGCGGCGAGTTGGCGCAGGGTCTGGTTTGGGTCGCGGGTATATCGGTGGAGGATGTCCGGGGCGGCGTCGGGCGCGAGGTGTCGTGCCACGACCGCGACACGCTGACGGACCATTGGATCTGGGTCGTCCGCCAATTCGACCAGGAGTCGTTCCCGGTGGGATGGCCTGCCGTCGGCGCTGGCGAGTCCGCTGAGGGTGGCCGCTCGTACTGCGGTCTCGCCGTCTCGTGCCAGCATCGTGAGTTGCGGTGCCACGCGGGGATCCGAGTCGGCCGCCGTCGCGAGCGCTTTGGCGGCTTGGACTCGCAGTTGTGGGTCTTGGTCGGCAGCCAGCACCAGTAGCGTATCGACCGCCGCTGGCCCGCCGACCGAGCCGAGGGCTTCTGCAGCGTTCTCGCGGACGGGCCGATCGGGGTCCTGGAGGAGCCGTTGCAGGGCCGGGGTCGCCTCGTGACTGCCGAGTCGCCCGAGTGCGTAGGCGACCATGGACCGTACTCGCGGTGTCGGGTCGGCGGCGAGGGCAACGAGCGGTGCGACCGCGTCAACCCGGCCGGTGTAGCCAAGCCTGCTCGCGGCCGACACCCGGACCTGCTCGTTCAGGTCACGCAACGCCAGAACGAGCGCGCCGAATGCCCAGTCGTCGCCGGCTGGGTCAGGGATCGAGCCCACTGCCATGGACCTGATCTCCGGGTCGGCGTCGGTCACGGCCGCAGCGAGCAGCTCGACATCCTGTGCTTCGACCACGAACCCGAGCGCCCACAGCCCAACACGGCGCAGCTCCGGCGTATCACCCGTGGCGAAATTACGCACCACACACCGGCTGGTCGCCCGGTCTGCGTGCAGCAGCTCGATGATCTCGGCCTGGAGACTGTCTTGGTCGTCCCCGAGATCGCGCGCCGAAGCGCGTAGCAGTACCGGCAACGCCGCCACGCCCTCGATGCCAGCCAAGACACCGGCAATCAGATCTCGGCCGTAGAAGTTTCCCTCGTCGAGGAACCGGTCCAGCACCTCCCGCAGCCGGGGTACCAAGGTCGTGTCCCCGGATGCGGCCAGGGCCGTGACGGTCGGCGCGATGTCGTCGTAATCGTCCTCAAGCTCCATGGCGTGCCGGACCACAGCCTCCAACGCCCCATGGCTGTCGATCATCCGGTCACCATGCCATACCACCGCCCGGCGGTGGTACAGCGCACTGGCCCGAGCAACGAGAGTTGCCAGAAAGGGGACGTCTCCAGGTCGTGCGTCTGAGTGGCAATCAAACAATGGCAAGGAGTACCGCCTGGTCCTGGGCGGCGGCTGAGCGGTAGAAGCGGCAGAGGTCGGCGAAGGCCGGCGCGAGGAAGCTATCGAAGTCGTCGGCGCCGTGAACCCACCCACCCGGGTAGATGTCTGCGGCCGCCAGGGCGTCTGGGTCGAAGCGGGCGCGCAACGTGTCGATGTCTAGCATGTCGAGCGCGGTGGCGACGACGCGGACCGTTTCCACACGGAGGAGGCGTGCGGGCCCGTAGCCGCCCTCCTCGCCGATGTCGCCGCCGCCGAGGACGGCCGCAGCGGCTGGGTTGTCCGACCTCCCGGCGGTTTCGGCTAGCAGGTAATACAGGGCGTGCCACGCCTTGTGCAGATCCAGTTCGGGATCGGGCATCTCTGCGTCTTCATCGTCGAGGTCGCCGAAGAGCAGCAGACTGACCGTCGTCGGATCATCCAACACGGCCCGCAGTTCCTCGGCCGAAAGCCGGCGCCCGATCAGCTCCATGCCCACGAAGTCCTCCCGACAAGTCTGTTCCCCTCCCGTCGCGGGAGCGCCTTGTTGTTGGCGGGGCACGATACCGCTGTCTGCTTCGGCGGTGAGACACCAACCTGGGCAACACGTGCTTCACACGTGGGGCCAGAGCATCGCGGATCCGCGGGATGGCGCGATCTGCAAATGGGGGAGCAGGTGGGGAGCAACAGCATGCCCTGAACGGCCTCGAACTGCACCCAACGGCGTCGAACGGCGCTCAACTGCACCCATCCCTGCCTGCGGCTCCACGTTTCCGCAGGTCAGAGTCGGTGCGGCGTCCTGTTCACCGCGGAGTGCTCAGCGGTTTCGGGCGGCAGTCGACAGTCCTCTATGTTCCCTGGCAGGGAAGTATGCGCAGGTCAAGGCGGTAAGGAGCTGCCAGGTGGCCTGGCCTTGCAACTGGGGGCAGATTGGGTGCAGGTTGGCGAAGAGGTCTCCACTCCCGAAGTGCTCACCGACGCCGGACAGAGGCGAGTGCTTTGACCTGCGGTAATGCGGTGGAGCGGTGCCCCGTGACCTCCCAGTAGAGGTCGAAGTGGTCAGGCGCTGCTGCTCCCGGGACGGCTGGCGCCGGCCGACGTCTCGGTTCGCCTAAGGCCACGTCTGTAGGCGTGCTGCAGATCGATGTGGAGGGTTGCAGGTGGGCTTGCTGGGTCCGCCGCAGTTCCGTCATTCGAGACACCGATCCCACGGGCAAAGTCCTGAGCAGGCCCTTCAAGCTGGAGACCTCTTCGGCGGACCCGAAAGCGTCAGCACCGGAGACTCCGACTCCATCGAACGCTGGCGTTCGTCGTGCTGCTCGCTATTCTCGCCGGCGCTCACCTGCCAGCCATCGCCATCCTGGCAGGATCCATCCAGGGTCGCACTCACCTGGTCACCGTCATCGCCGCCACCAGCGACCCGCACCGGGTGCCCACCACCATCGCTCTCCTGCTGCCCGGCTTACGCGGCCAGCTCGCGGTCTCCCGCCCACCACGGCTCCACGGCTGCCACTCAGGGCATCCACAGTCTGACCTCGGCGTTGATCGCGACCATCGGCCTGCGGATCCTCCGCGAGACCAGCAGGCGCCACAAGGCCCGGGCCGCAGCAGATCGTCGGGAGTCTCCTCGGCGTCGACGCGTTGACCACAGGCTCCCCCGTCGGCCAGCGATCCTCCCGACAGGAAGCGGGCGGGGGGTCGCCCGCTCGGTCGCCATCGGCCAGTTTGCTGCGCCGGCGTCGGGCAGGCAGACGATTGCCCACCTACCGGCCCAAGGTTGCGGCAGTGGGGCATCATGCCGGGCGTGGAACCGTACCCCGAGGACAGCGACCGAATGCAAGGGCTTGCGAAGTCCGCCGAGATGGCCATTTCGTTCGTGCCCGTCGCCGGCAGCGCCCTCCAGGTTGCCTTCAACGAACTCGCTGGCCGGCGCCTTGCCGACCGACGCACCCGATGGCTGAACGACCTCGCCGCGAAGGTGCACGAGCTCGAAGAGCAGGTCGGCGACTTCGCGCAGCTCATCGGCGAGGACGCGTTCATGGACGCGCTGACCACCGCCGCGCAGATCGCCGACCGCACCTCGCGCGCCGAGAAGCTCGAGGTGCTGCGCAACGCGGTCGTCAACTCCGTGATGCCCGACGCGCCCGACGTCGACACTCAGCAGCTCTTCTTCGACATGATCGACCGGTTCACCCCGACCCACGTACGAATGCTGCAGCTGCTGTCCGACCCGCCTGGCTGGTTCGACCGCCACGGCGTACCTCGGCCGAACAGCTCCATGGGCCCGAAGACAGGCATCATCGAGGCCGGCATGCCGGAGCTTGCCGGCCGCCGCGATCTGATCGACCGGTACGCCGGTGCACTCACCACCGCTGGCCTGATCAACCAGTCGCTCACCGGAATGATGACGGAGAACGGACTGTGGACGCCGGCGACGACTCCACTCTGTGTCGAGTTCCTGGCCTTCATCGCGGACCCCGAGAGCAAGGTCGACTAATCCTCGGGCCGCTACGGGCTGGCCGCGGGTTCGTCACGCGCGGGCTATGGCCACTGCTGCTAAAAGATCGTGATCGGGCACGCCGCGCCGGGCCCGTGCAGGCGAGAGCATGGAGGAGACGCAGGTGACGAGTACGGCCTCGGACGGAGGGGCGGCGGAGGCGTCGATCGACCCATCGTGGTGGGCTCCCGCGGTGGTAGATGAGAACGGCCTCTCACGCGGGAACGAATGCCCCGAGGTGCTTTCGCTCGACCTCGCCCGCCTGAGGGCTGAAGCTCAGGTAGACGCAGGAGAGGACAGCCTGAGGACGCGCGTGCTGGACGTGCTGGCGAAGGCGGCGTCCCCCATGCTGGTTCCCGACAACTGGGCGGAGCCGTACGCGCCCGCCATGGAGATCGGGAATCGTCGATCGTTTGTCCCAGACGACTTGAGCAAGCCGGAGCTCGAGTTGCTGGCCCGCCTCGTGCCCCTCATCGAGGAGCCGACCCTGAGGGCCAGGGTCGCTGACATCGCGTGGTCCTACGGCAACCGGGGCAACACAGACCTGCTGTCCGCTGCGGTGGATGCGTACCGCTCGGTGCCGCTGGAGCGCGACGCCTGGCTTGATGCGGGTCGTGACGGCTGGCGACGGGCGCTTGAGCTGTCGGTGCGCCGGGGCAAGGCCGGCCTTCAAACTGTCATGGAGATGACGACGGAGCTGGCCGAGTTTCTGCTTGCCAACGACAGCTCTGCGGGTTTCATGCTGACCGAGATTTCGGACCTGCTGCGCAAAGTCAGGTCCGTTGATCAGGCACCTCGGGATTTGGCCGACCACTTTGTGTCGCTGGCCGCTACGGTCCCCGGGAACCATCGGCTCAGGCGCGCGTACGAGCGCCACGCCTGTACCTGGTTCTCGCGGGCGGGCGAGACAGACCTCGCCAATGAGTGCATCGAGCGCGTCGCCCAGGCGTATATCGACGAGGCGGACGAGCGACTAGCGCAGGACAGGGGCGCGCTCGTTGCCGGCACGTTTATCGAGAAGGCCGTCGCGACCATACGTGGTCTTCCCCGGAGGTACCGCTCCGCACGCGCTCTCGACGGGCAACTCCAGCAGCTGCGGGACCGGCTCGCTGACATCCGGGAGCACTCGCTAGAGGAGATGATGCTCATCCAGTCGGACCCAATCGACATCACTCCCTTTGTCGAGGATGCGCGCAAGAGGGTGTATGGGAAGGAGCGACTCGAAGCACTTGTGAGTCTCGCCGGAATCGTGCCGCTGATCGACGCCAAGAAGGCGATGGCCGAAGAGCGAGAGCGTATGCAGGGGAGCGTCTCGGGTCTGCTCGGAGTCTCGACGTTCAGCACCGATGCACGCAAGGTCGCTGCTCGGGCGGGACTCGGTGTGGGCGAGCCGCCCGATGAGGCAGTCTTCGCCGAGGTGGTTCGGTCCTTTAGGTGGAGGATCGACCTCCACGTCAAGGCACTCATATACCCTGCCCTCGAGGTGCTGATGCTCGAACATCGCTTCGACACCGGATTCCTCACGGAGATTTGCTACGAGTCGCCGGTCGTTCCTTCGGGGCACGCCAACCTGTGGGCGCGTGGGCTGTGGCACGGGCTTTCCCGTGACTTCCCGTCGGCCATTTCAATGCTTGTACCCCAGGTCGAGCAGCTGGTGCGCATTCACCTGAAGGCCCACGGGATCTTCACACTCTTCGTAGACGAGAACGGCGTGGAGACGGAGAAGGGGCTCAACACCCTGCTTGAGATGCCAGAGTCTCTGCAGTTGCTGGGACCTGATCTCACCCTAGAACTGCGTGCCCTGCTGTGCGAACAGCTCGGCCCAAACCTGCGCAACGACCTGGCGCACGGGTTGCTCAACGACCCCCAGTCGTGGAGTGCTGCAGCGGTTTACGCGTGGTGGTTGTGCCTTCGACTGGTGGTCCTGCCCTACTACGGCATGCTCATGGAGGCACAGGCAGAGGCAGGTTCTGCGGGTGAGGCAAGGGACGTGGAGCGATCTAGCTGAGGGCCGCTGCGGGAGCGATCAGATCAAGGTGCCGCGCGGACCGCAGCACCACCTAGCAGCGCGGGCGGCGTACCAGGTGCAGTGCTGGACGCCCGCTTTCAATCCGACCCCCCTAGACGGGGGCACGCCGTGGTTCCGTCATCTGAGACACCGATCCCACGGGCAACGCCCTGACCAGGCCCTTCAGACTGGGGACACCTTCGGTGGATCCGAAGATGTCAGCTAGTTTGCCTCCCGTCGTCAGTCGGGCGATGTCCGCTGACTTCGATGAGCGGTTGTTCGCGGCGGCCGCGATGATCAAAGATGTTGGCCATGAGCCACCAGCACCACACCTTTCACAACCCTCCGTCGGCAACGCCCGCCGATGTGCGGAGGGCTCTCGACCGCAACGACATCGTCGAGGCTACGGATGCAATGGTCGGATGCGCGTTGTACGGCGACGGCGACTGGAAGGCGTCGCAGGAGCTCTACCTAACTCTGCTCGATCACCCTGACCACCAGGTGCAGGCGCTTGCGGCCACTTGCCTCGGGCACCTCGCGAGGGTTACGGTCAACTCGACGAAGATCGTGTAGTCACCGCACTCCGCCATGTGCGCGCCAGGCCTCACGTCAGGGGGACTGCCGGCACTGCACTGGAGGACATCGAGGTTTTCTTGCATCCTCGGCGTGCGCGCTGGCGTGGGCGCCTGTGGCGACTTATACGACCGTGGACCTGGTTCTAACGCAGTTTGGCGCAAACCCGGGCCACGACGAACATGCCCGTTGCCGGTAACACCGCCGCCAGATCGACCAGGGCAGTGGGTGAGTAGACCGCTAGGTGATCACTTCAGCCGTTCCACCAGCTGCTGCTGCTGCGGAATTCGTCGTGGCGGCAGGCTAAGGGCTGTCTCGTAACTGGGTGGAGGCGTTGGCTGGGCCTGGGTCTGTGATCACCAGGTCAGGGCGATGTTGTAGAGGTTAGCGATGCCGGAAGCGGCAGCGGTCAATGTGCGGGCGGCGCGGCGGTAGTCGCGCAGGATCTTCCAGTTCTTCATCCTGGCCAGGGTGTGTTCGACCTGCGCGCGGACGGTGCGGTGCTGGGCATTCAGGTCCTGCTTCCAGGCCGGTAGTGGGCTGCCGTCGCGGTTCTTGCGGTAGGGGATGATCACCTCGGGGTTGCCGAGGTAGCCGCCGTCGGCCATGACGGGCCGTCCGGCCAGCTTCTGGTCGATGCCGGAGGTCCGGTAGACGATCGTGTCGTTGCGGTTGCCCGGCTGGGGGTCGCCGACGGCGATGACGAGGCGGGTGCTGGCGTCGATGGCGACCTGGAGGTTGGTCGAGTACCGATAGTTCTTGCTCGGCGCCGCGAGGCGGTGGTCCCGCGTCGGGATGAGGGTGCCGTCGACGATGGCGATCTGGTCGACCGGCCGGCGGCGCACAGGCGCGAGAACCAGCAGCGGGCCGAGGGTGTCGATGACTCGGTGCGCGGCGGAATGCGACACTCCGAACAGCGGGCCGATCTGCCGCATCGTCAGATTCGTGCGCCAGTAGACGGCCACCAGCAGCACCCGGTCGGCCAAGTCGAGGGCCCACTGCCGGCCCGGCCGACCGTCAGCGATCCCGTCCCCACCACGCTCGGCGGCCAGGCGGACCAGCTTGCGGAACTGGGCGGGGGTCAGCCCAGTGAACGGGAGGATCCACTCCTGGCGGGCTGCGGAGATCACCTGCACCCACGCATCCTCGGTGATCATCCCCAGCGGACAGACGCCGGGGTCATGAGGAATGCACGTCTATCAGAGAGGACGACGTGAGCAGCCAGTACATCGTCATCACCGGGGGACCCGGTGCCGGCAAGACCACGCTGATCGACAGGCTGCGGTGTGCTGGCTACGCCTGCGTTGACGAAGCAGGACGCCAGATCATCCAGGACCAGCTGTCGATCGGCGGCCAGGCGCTGCACACCGGGGACTCACGACTGTTCGCCGAGATCATGCTCAGCTGGGAGATCCGCTCCTACCGCCAAGCCAGCCAACATCCCGGACCCGTCTTCTTCGACCGAGGGATCCCGGACCTGGTCGGCTACTACCTCCTACTCGGCCAGCCCGTCCCCGCACACGTGACAGCCGCCGCACAGCTCTTCCGCTACCACCAGCGTGTGTTCATCGCCCCGCCCTGGCCACAGATCTACACCACCGACGGAGAACGACACCAAGGCTTCGCCGAAGCCGTACGTACCTATGACGCGATGGTCGCTGCCTACACCCAACACGGCTACCAGCTCAGCACCCTGCCCCGCAGCGACGTCGCCTCGCGCGTCAAGTTCATCCAGCAACACACAGCAGCCGTCGATCCCGGAGCTCCTGGATCACACCGCCTGAGCTGCCCCGAGTTACGAGACGTCCCTTAGGAGTTCTACGACGCGTGCACGCTGACCCCACAGTGGCGGTGGTGGACGCGGAGTGCGAGGCGATTTGGGCTACTCCTTCCCGCACCTGCACAACGAGCGGTTCGGCGGGGCTGTCTCGCTAAGGGTGTTTCCGGCGATCTTGGTTAGTAGGTTTCAGCGGCTGGGAAGCGGTCGCTGAAGGTGATGGCGAAGGCGTTCAACGCGGGTTTCCAGCGCATCGTCCATCGGGTTCTGCCTGCTCCGGTGGGGTCCAGGGACCGGGTCACCAGGTACAGACACTTCAACGCGGCCAGCTCGTTGGGGAAGTGGCCGCGGGCCTTGATCGCCCGCCGGTAGCGGGCGTTCAACGACTCGATCGCGTTCGTGGAGCAGATGACTTTGCGGATCTCCACGTCGTAGTCGAGGAACGGGATGAACTCGGCCCAGGCGTTGTCCCACAGGCGGATCACCGCCGGATACCTGCCGCCCCACTTCTCGGCCAGGTCGTCGAACGCGGCCCGGGCCGCCGCCGCGTTGACGGCGGTGTAGATCGGTTTGATGTTGTGCTTCAACTCGTCCCAGTACTTCCGGGAGGTGAGCCGGAACGTGTTGCGGATCAGGTGGATGATGCAGGTCTGCACGATCGTGGCCGGCCACACGTTCGTGACGACCTCGGGTAGGCCTTTCAGCCCGTCGCAGACGAGGAAGAACACGTCCTTCACGCCCCGGTTGCGCAGGTCGGTTAGCACGCTCATCCAGAACTTCGCGCCCTCACCACCGGTGCCGGCCCACAGGCCGAGGATGTCCTTCTCCCCGTCGAGGGTGACCCCGATCGCGGCGTAGAACGGCCGGTTCGCGACCTGCCCATCACGAACCTTGACCACGATCGCGTCGATGAACACCGCCGCGTAAATCTCATCCAGCGGCCGGTGCGACCAGTCGGTCATCTCCTCGATCACCTTGTCAGTGATCCGGGAGATCGTCTCCTTGGACACCGAGGCGCCGTAGATCTCGGCGAAGTGCGCCGAGATCTCGCCTGTGGTCAAACCCTTGGCATACAGCGACAACACGACCTCGTCGACCCCGGACAACCGGCGCTGCCGCTTCTTGACGATCTGGGGCTCGAACGTGCCCGCCCGGTCCCGTGGCACGTCGATCTGCACCGGGCCAGTGCTGTCGGTCAGCACCGTCTTCGCCCTGGTGCCGTTACGGATGTTGCCCGAGCCGGCGCCGTCGGGTTCGTGTTTGGCATAACCGAGGTGATCGGTCATCTCCTCGTTCAACGCGGTCTCCAGGACCGTCTTGGTCAACTGCCTCAGCAGCCCATCCGGACCGGTCAACGACAGGCCCTGTTCCTTGGCCGCCCGGACCAGCTCGACGGCGGCTTTCGCCTCCGCCGACGGCTCCGCCCGCTTCTTCCGTCCAGCCTGATCGTTCTGTGTCGCGGTCATCACGGCACCCTCCTCACCAGGCACAACGCCCGGCAGGTCAGGCCGGAAACACCCTTAAATCCACAGACCCGGTTCGGCCGCCAACTGGAGCTCGCGAGGGCGTTTCTCGCGGGTCGGCCGCGATCAGGCGGTTGGTGAGGAGTCCTCTCGGACAGAACGGTTCGGCACGCAGCGCCGCCGACAGGGGTGGGGCATCTATCAAAGGCAGCTTGATCAGGTGCGTTCGCATGCCGATGAGGAGACGGGCGGCTCCTCACCGGTCGACGAGGAAGGGTCTGCGACCATCGGGGCCATGAGCGACTGGGAGCAGTTCCTTGACGAGGTGTCGTGGTTCCTCGGCACCGGGGAGGGCGCTGCGGTGGGCATGGCGCGGCCGTGGGCCCGTGAGCCGATCGCTGGCTTGCCTGAACTGTCCGCGTTGCTCGCCTCGGCAACGGTCACGCCCGTGTCACTCGGAGATGCCGCCTTTGAACTGCTGGCGTGGGGTTCATCGGGCCGTCGGCGGGGATGGCTTTGCCACCCACCGCGCGATGCGGAGAGCGACCGCATCGTCCAGACGCACAAGAGCTTCTGGAAGGCCTGCGGTGGGATTGTTGAACGGTTCGGCGAGCCGCCTACCTGGTGGGTCAACCAGAACGAGGTGCTCACGGCCGCAGCGACGCAGGTGCGGATCGCGGATGTGCTCAACGACTATGCGTGGATCTGGGAAGACGACGGCCTAGAGATTGCCATCGACCCGGATGACTACTATGCGGTGGCGGTAGAGGCCAACGGGAATCTGACCCTGGCGCATCGCGAAGACGGCCGACTGCTGCTCTTTGCGCCGGACCACGCCTTCGCCGATGTCACCCCCGTGGTGGGCTCCCCACCGTACTCACTGCTCACGATCGATGAGGTGCCCGACCTCGCGACCTGGATCGAAGCGTGCGCTGCGGCCTGGCGACATCAGTAGATCGACGTAACTCGTCAGCCGACGCCCGCTTCTTCGCCGCGTGATCGGTGTAAGCCGCGCTGCGTCACCGCCGATCCGCCATCGGCGGCGAGTCAATAGATCAAGCCGGCATACGGACCTACCGCGCTCTGCGTGCTTCAGAACGTTGGCAGCGGTGGCACCATTGGCCTGCCGATAGAGGTCGACGCCCAGGGCGGGGCTGTCACTTGGTCGTGTCTGCCGCAGGAGGGCGGTGCGGTGCAGGTGGGTTCGTTGGATAGTCGGCCGCGGGTCCAGTCCGAAGTAGCGTGACATCTCGTAGGCGAGGGCGTCAGAAGTGTCGAGGAGCGGCGCCATGACGAACACGACGACCTCAGTTTTCGAACCTTCGAGACCGCTGACGAGCCAGCCCCGGCTGTGAGCTGCGCCCGAGAACGATGCGCTAACCGGGCTCGCTGGGGGCGAGATGGAGGCGTTCTCCTATTTCTTTGACGGTCCGTACTATGTCTATTACAAAAGGTCCGCTCCCGACAACGATCTCGTACGAGTCGAGGCAACGACAGACCGCAGTGGGACGCCGGAACTGTTGGTGGTCACCGAGGTTCGGCTGGGTGATTTGTAGAGTGCCCTGCTGCAAGCGGCCGAATCGTCGCTGGCCTCCGGAGCGGAACGGAAACTCGCGGAGGGTGTCGATGGTCCTGTTGAGCGGATGGTTGAGACTCTGCGAGCCATGAAGGTTAGGTAGCCCTTCTGGCGCGGTCGACGGCGGCTTGTGTGTGGGTGACCGTTCGTGGGAGTGATTGGCTGGCCGCGGAAGCCAGCGCCGGTAACGCCAAGGTGCAGGGGTGCCAGCTCACGATCAGTCGGCGGTTACCGGTCCGGTACGAGCCCGTATGGGGGAGCAGATTGGGAGCAGCCGGGCGCCCTGAATGGCCTTGAACTGCACTCGACGGCGTCGAACGGCGCTCAACTGCACCCACCCCTGCCTGCGGCTCCACGTCTCCGCAGGTCAGAGTCGGTGCAGCGTCCTGTTTCACAGCGGAGTGCTCCGCGGTTCTGCGCAGCGGTCGACAGCGCTCTATGTCGCCTGGCAGGGGAGTGTGCGCAGGTCAAGGCGGTAAGGAGCCGTTGGTTGCCCCGGCCTTGCAGCTGGGAGCAGATTGGGTGCAGGTTGGCGAAGAGGTCTCCGCGCCCGAAGTGCTCACCGATGCCGGACGGAGACGAGGGGCTTCGACCTGCGGTGATGGAGGTCGAGCGGTGCGGCGTGACCTCCCAGTGGATACCGAAGAGGTCAAGCCTCCAGCCTCCCGACTGGCTGGTGCCGGCTGTTGAACTGAGGCCTGCCGGTGCCGGTCACGAGGCCAGCCTGCATCGATGCAGGGCTCTGGCTGTCGTCGCGGTGGCGTCTTGCACGGATCCCGTGAGCTGAGACCCAAATCCCACTGGCGAACCTGTGAGCAGGGCTTCTTTGGCAGTGAACTCTTCGGCGTCGCCGAATTGGTGACCCGGCTGGGGATCGTGATCACCGTGGGTGCCGTCGAGCGGAGCTCTGTCCTGACACGCCTGCTTTGTGGTTGCAGGATGTGATCATCTATTGACCTTCTGTTGGTTGGCCCCTAGTTTTCGATCACTCTGCTTCGGGGTTGGCGTTGGAGGACACTGTGGACGGTACGTTCGGGGCTTCTAGCGTTTTCCCCTTCTGGGTGCGGGTATTGCGGCGTGGCTCGCTGGCGGCGGTGATGCTGTTGGTGCTGACGTTGTTGCCATTCGTGCCTGCCTACGCTGCCCAGGCTTCATCCGGTGCACCGAAGGACCGGTCGGTGCCGGTCAAGCCGCTCGGCAAGCGTAAGCCTGATGTGGCGCAGTCGGCGAAGGAGCTGTGGAAGCCGGAGTCGGGTTCGTTGCCGGCTGGCGGTTCGGCAGTGGTGGAGGTCCTGGGGCAGGCAGCGGCGCGTACGTCCGCGATGCCCCGGGTGGGTGGGCTACCGGTTCGTGTAGCGAGCGACGCGTCTGCCTCACCTGACTCGCGAGGCGGGGCTTCCTCGCCCGGGACTGTCCGGGTCGAGGTGTTCGACAAGGCGAGAGCCGAGCGGGCGGATGTGCCGGTCCTGATGGGCATCGGCCGCGCGGACGGGCAGAACGCCGACGCTCGCGTGCGGGTGGAGGTCGACTACTCGGGAATTCGCGGTACTTTCGGCGCCGCTTGGGCTTCCCGACTGCAGTTGGTGCAGTTCACCGACTGTGAGGGGGAAAGCAACGAAGAGCCCTGTACGTCGATGACCGTTCTTGCTGGTGACAACGACGTAGAACGTGCTGTGGTGTCTGGCAGCGTGAAGCTGGACCAGAATGCGCCGACCGATGCGGCGTTGCGTGCCGGGGCGGTTGAGGGCAGCTCCGCCGCGGGTGCTGTCGTTGCGCTCGTCGCGGGGGCGTCGAGTCAGACGGGCACCTTCACCAGGACACCGCTGGCGTCGTCGTCTTCGTGGGCGGCCGGCTCGCAGTCGGGCGACTTCTCATGGTCCTACGACATGGAGGTTCCGCCGTCCGCCGGTGACCTTGATCCCGAGGTTGGGCTGAACTACTCATCCGGGCGAGTGGATGGACAGACCAACGGCGAGAACACGCAGACGTCGTGGGTGGGCGAGGGCTGGGACTACCAGGCGGGTTACATCGAGCGGTTCTATCGGCCCTGCAAAGACGATCTAGAGACCTCGCCGACTTACTCCAACGCCACCTCTGACCTGTGTTACCGCGACCATAACGCCACCCTGGTGCTTGATGGTGAATCGACGGAACTGGTCCTCGACGACGCTAGCGGCACTTGGCGCAAGTCCGACGACGACGGCACCCGGGTTGAGCTCCTAACGGGCGGACTCGACACCCGTAACTGGAATGACGAACGGTGGCGGCTGACCACGCCAGACGGAACCCGCTACACCTTCGGCTTGAACTGGATCGACAGCCGAGAGACCCACTCCGTGCAGGGCGTGCCGGTCTTCTCCAACCACGCGAACGAGCCGTGCTACAAGGCGACCGGGTTCACCGCATCGTGGTGCCCCATGGCCTACCGCTGGTACCTCGACCTGGTCGAGGAACCCACCGGGGACGTCATGTCGTTCTTCTACAGCAAGGAATTCAACACCACCGCGCGCGCCGGCAACGCCAGCACGGTGACCCAGTACGACCGGTCAGCCACATTGGCTCGAATCGAGTACGGCTCACGTGGGTTCCCGCAACCGGCCACCGCGGCGATGCAGGTCCTGTTCAACACCAAGGAACGATGCTTGTCGTCCTGCTGGTCGGGCACCAACCCGGTGACGGCCAACTGGCCCGACACCCCCTGGGACCTCAAGTGCTCAGGCGCGCCCTGCAGCATCGCCTCACCGACGTTCTGGAGCGAGCGCCGGCTCGAGTCGATCGTGACTCAAGTCCGCACTGGTAGCTCGTACACCACGGTCGACACGTGGTCTCTGACGCACCAGTTCCCCTCCACCAACGAGAGCACGGCGCTCACCTCGCCGAGCCTGTGGTTGGCGTCAATCACGCGAACGGGCGGCCACGGCACGGCCACACAGTCACTGCCGTCGGTGACGTTCGGCGGTTCCCGATACGCCAACCGCACCGACCACAACGTTGCTGCGGGTGTGCCACTGACAAACAAGTACCGAGTCACCAGGGTCGCGACCGAGACGGGCGGTCAGATCGACGTCACGTATGAGGGGTCGGACTGCACGGCGACCAGCCTGCCAGCCGATCCGGCGACGAATACCAAGCGGTGCTTTCCCCAGTACTACACCCCGCCGGACAACGTCGCTGGCTGGGCGTGGTGGAACAAGTACCGGGTGACTCAGGTGGTTGAGAAGGACCTTGTCGGCGGGTCACCGGACATGGTCACCTCCTACGCCTATGCCACCTCCACACCGACCGGCGGCTCATCGAGCGCGGTCCTGTGGCACCACAACGACAATGCCTGGACCGCACAGTTGCCACACCGGTCCTGGTCCGACTTCCGCGGCTGGCCAGTAGTCACCGTCACCGAGGGCGCCGCGGGTGGCACCCAGTCGCAAACCCGCTACGTCTACTTCACCGGCATGCACGGTGACCGCACGGACGCGGGCGAGAACACCCGCTCCGTGTCGATCACGGCGTCGGACGGCTACCCGGTGGCCGACTACGACAGCTACGCGGGCATGCTCCGCGAGGAGATCCACTACGCCTCCCCGGGTGGGCAGGCCCTTGTCCGCAAGATTCATGGTCCGTGGCGGCACCGCACCGCCCTTCGGGTGGAACCGCCGGGGTACGCGCAACCCTCAACCTTCGAGGCATGGTTTGCCGAGTCCCGTGTCCTGCACACCTACGAGTGGATCGCCGCGACCGGCATCTGGCGCCAATCAGAGCTGTACCACAACTACGACACGACCTACGGCAGCGTCACGACGACCACCGACAACGGCGACACGAACCGCTACGGCGACGAAACCTGCACCACCTACACCTACGCCCGCAACGTCACGCCGACGACGTTTATGGTCGACTACCCGGCCGAGGAACTCGTCAGCGACTGCACCGCATTGCCGGGGCCCGCCAACATCCTCGGCGGCACCCGCACCTTCTACGACGGATCAACCAACCCAGGGGCACCTCCGAGCCTGGGTTTGGAAACCCGCGTCGACGAACTGGCGTCCTACACGTCGTCCACACCTAACTGGCTCACCACCGAGACCAGCACCTACGACGCGCACGGCCGCATCCGCACCGCCACCGACGCACTCGGCTACACCACCACCACGACTTACACTCCGGCGGCCGGGAGCCCGGTGACGGCAGTCACGGAGACCAACGCCGCCGAACACTCGACCACCGACACCCTCAACCTGCGCGGGCTCCCCGTCACCTCGACCGACCCGAACAACAAGATCACCACAGCCCAGTACGACCTGCTCGGCAGACTCACCAAGACCTGGCTGCCCGGCCGCTCCACCACCGCTAATCCCAACAGCGAATATATCTACACCGTGACCAAGGCCGCGCCATCGACAGTGCAGACCAAGGCCCTCGGCCCCACCGATAAACAGATCAGCTCCGTCGAGATCTACGACGGCTTCCTCCGCCAGCGGCAAACTCAGACCACAGCGCCGGACGGGAAACGCGTCATCGCTGACGTTCGCTATGACTCCCGCGGCCTACTCGTGCAGGAATCGGCCTTCTACAACGATGCCAGCGCGCCCACTGGCACCCTGGTGACCTTCGCTGACGCCAACGTGCCCACCCAGCGTCGCTACACCTTCAACGGAGCCGGGGAACTCACCCGAGACGCCCTCTGGTCGATGAACGCGGAAAAGTGGAACACCACCATCGCCCATGACGGTGACCGCGTCACCATCGATCCACCGGCCGGCGGTATCCCCACCACCCGCTTCGAAGACGCCAACGGGAACACCACGCGCCTGCTACAGCACCTAGGTCAGGCACCGAGTGGTGCAGCGGACGAAACAAAGTACTACTACGACCCACTCGGCCGACTCGATTTCGTCATCGACCCGGTCTTCAACGGCTGGCTTTACACCTACGACCTCCGTGGTCGCCTCATCCACACCAACGACCCTGACACCGGTCAGAGCACCTACGGCTACGACGACCGCGACCAGCTCACCACCACCACCGACGGCCGCGGTGAGGTCCTGTACCGCGACTTCGACGCTCTCGGAAGGATCACCGAACTCCGCGACGACACCGAAACCGGCCCGCTGCGCGCGTCCTGGACCTACGACACCCTCGCCAAGGGCTTCCCCACCTCATCCACGCGCCATCACAGCACCGGCGACTACACCCAACAGGTCACCGGCTACACCGACCTGTACCAGCCCACCGGCCGCACCAACACCATCCCCGCCAGCCAAGGACTACTCGGCGGCACCTACGCCACCGGCTTCGGCTACCACCCCGACGGCACCCCCGCCACCACGACCCTGCCCGCGAAGGGCGGACTCCCCGCCGAAACCGTCACCTCCACCTACACCGACCACGGCTACCTCGCCGGCGTCACCGGCCTCGACACCTACCTCGCCAGCGCCCAGTACTACTGGCACGGCGGCGTCAAGCAACAGATCCTCGGCTCGGGAACGAAGCGCGCCCGCCTCACCACCACCATCGAAGACTCCACCGGGCGACTCACCAAGTACGGCGTCGAAACCGAGAACCCCACCACCCCTGACACCTGGAACGAGAAACTCACCGAGCGATACACCTACGACGACAACAGCAACATCACCGGCATCGCCGAGACCAGCGGCGCCACAACCGCCGCCAACCAATGCTTCGGCTACGACTACCTGCAGCGACTCACCGAAGCCTGGACCACCGCCGCCGCGACCTGCCAAAGCACACCCAGCCAGACCATCGTCGGCGGTGCGGATGCCTACTGGCGCTCCTACACCTACGACCAGACCGGCAACCGGCTCAGCGACACCCGACACAGCGCATCTGGCGACACCACCCGCAGCTACACCTACGGCAGCGCCACTCAGTACATCCCACACGCCCTCACCGGCATCACCACCAACGGCGGTGGGCCCACCACCACCTCCACATACGACAACGGTGGATACCTCAAAACCCGCACCAGCACCGGCAAACCCAACCAAACCCTCAACTACGACGCCGAAGGGCACCTCGCCACCCTCACCAACGGCGCCACCACCCACAGCTACGTCTACGACCCCGAAGGCAACCGCCTCATCGCCGACAACCCCGGCACACAAAAAACGCTCTACCTGGGCGACACCGAATACCACCAAAGCAGCACCGGCCAAGTCACCGCCACCCGCTACTACCCCAACGCCGTGCGCACCACCACCGGCGGCCTGACCTGGATGGCCGCGAACCACCACGGCACCACCGAACTCGCCATCAACGCCACCACGCTCACCGCCACCCGCCGCCGACTCACCCCCTTCGGCGAAGACCGCAGCGCGACACCACCGTCCTGGCCCGACAACAAAGGCATCGTCGGCGGCACCAACGACCCCACCGGATACACCCACCTCGGCGCCCGCGAATACGACCCCACCACCGGACGCTTCCTCTCCCCCGACCCCCTCATCGACTTCGGCGACCCACAAACACTGCACGGCTACGCCTACGCCAACAACAGCCCCATCACCTACTCCGACCCCGACGGACTCGCGCATATTTCTCACAACGGAGGCGGCATCCGCGGCGGCGGGGCGGCTCTCGGCAGTGGCGGGTCCTCCCTCGGGAAAGTGCTGGCGAAGTTGTTTGGTAAGGGCTCTAAGAAGAAGCCCCCAAAAAAGGCGCCATGGGCAAAGCAGACGAAACAAACCGGCGCTAAGCGCATGAACGACCGCAATGAGATGGCCGACGTCAAGAAAGCCATCCGCAACAACCCAAACAAGAACAGGGTCACCAAACCTAAGGCCAAGCCCAAAACGGCCCCCAAGCCCCGACCCAAGCCCACCACCAAACCCAAGGGCAACCGCAGCAAGCCCAGACCTGCCGCGAAACCAAAGCCCAGACCCGCCAGCAAAAAACAAGCCCCGGCGAAGACCAAATGTGAACATAGCTTCACGCCAACAACCCCTGTCCTCACGGCCGACGGCACCCTCCGCCCGATCAGCACTCTCACCCCAGGCGACAAGGTCCTCGCCCACGACCCCGAGACAGGGACAACTACTGCCCAACCCGTCGAAGCAGTCCACACCAATAAAGACACGGAGCTGACTACCCTCAGCATCCGAACCGACGACGGCACATTCGCAACCCTCGAAACTACCCAGAACCACCCGATATGGAGTGAGACCCGCAACAAATGGGTAAACGCCGAGGATCTCCAAGCAACCGAAAGGCTCCGAACGGCCTCCGGCGAAGTCGCCTCCGTCGCGGAAGTTCACAATTTCACCGGCGCTGCGACGATGCACGATCTCACAGTGGCGACCATTCACACGTACTATGTGATCGCAGGGGACGCATCGGTCCTCGTTCACAACTGTACGGTAAAGTTCACAAAGGAGGAGGCTGATAGTCTTCAGCCGGGTGATTTCGCTGATGAAAGTATCGGAGCTACGGGACCAATCGTAACTCGGGCACAGAATGAGGCGATGCAGGGACTTCCGTGTCACAGCTGCGGGGCGACTGGCGTAAGGAACGTCGGTGACCACCAACCTCCGACTGGGCTTTCAGTTCCCGGACGTCGTCAGCGCTTGTATCCACAGTGTCAGGACGGATGCAGTACAGGAGTTCAAGCGGGCGCAGTGCTAAAGGCGCAACGATTGCTCAGAAACCACGGCGTTTATAATCCGAACGCGCCGGGTGCCTACCAGCGAGTGTTGGAGCTTCTGGCCAGCCACAAGTAGCTATGCTGTTCGTCGGTAGGACCAGACAATGATTCATGAAAGAGGAGCTGTGCAGACCGGTCTCTTCGACGTCTACGCTAACCACGGGGTCCTCGCTGTTGGGGACGGGCTCGAAGTCGATGCCGATTTGCCACTCCGAGGCGCGGCCGCCGTGTCCTCCTCCCATATCGTGCTGGCGACCCGTGGGCAGGCCGGCTTGGTAAGAGTGCGCATATGGGATGGTGTCGGCCCCTTGGTTGGTGAAAGTGTTGTCGAGACGAAGCTAAAGTTGCGCAACCCGCATTTAAGCGTTTTCGATATCGAAAAGATTAGCGTTCACTCATTGCATCTTGGAAAAATGGGTGAAATTCCCATCAGGATCCTGGTGGATGATCCTGGATATGCGTCTCGCGTCGATGTTTTAGTCGGCGAAGGAGGTGCGGAGAGGGAGCTGACATGCGTGGCAGGATACCCCTTGTTTCCAGTAGCAGTTAACTCCGGCATGAGAATAGAGGTGGCTGATGAGCTGGATTTGATCCTGTCCGGTCATGATTTGCCATTGAATCGTTTGGCCGCCGCTATTAAGTTGATTATATCGGCCCCTGCCGCCCGGCCCGCAATCCAAGAATCGCGAATGGATCAGGTGGCGGAATGGAGTAGGTGGCTTACTCCGCAGCAATCCATTGGCCGCAGCCGCGAACTAGCGCAATTTGTTCATGATGAGAGCTTGGGGTTGCGCAATCCTGTGCAAGACGTTGAATTGCTTCGATTGGCAGAAAAAGCTCTCACTGATTTTGTTTTTAATCAATAAATCGGCCGGCGGCGTCTCGTTTCCGAGAATGCTCCGCGCTCCTGCGAGGCGGCCGGCAACTTTCTATGTCGGAGGGGAGGTGTCCGCAGGGCAAGGCCCTTATGAGCCGTTGGATGGCTGGCCTTGCGACTGGGCGCAGATTGGGGAGAGGGCCCTGCGATCGAAGTGATCACCAAAGCCGGACATCGGTGCGGGCTCTAAGAGCGCGTTTGGTTTGTGGGTTGGTCGGGTGTGTCGCACAGCCGGTCCGATCGATGAGGGTAAGTCGGTCGGTAGGCGGGTATGGATCGAGTGCGGCGGTATCCGTCTGACCTGACCGACGCCGAGTGGGAGATCATTGAGCCGATGCTGCCCTCTCCGCAGTGGATGGGCAGACCAGAGAAGCATCCCCGCCGGGCCGTCATCGACGCCATCTTGTACGTACGGGTTACCAGGCGCGGAGCAGCCATTGCTGGCCGCGCTTGTGGTCAGGTCGCGGAGTTGGCTGACGGACGCCCCTCCTGGAGCGGGTTGGGAGCTGCTGGATGCGGTGACGCGGGAGGCAGTGCCCGCATCGCATCAGCCGGCCCGACACCGGCAGATTCGGCAACCGCACCGGTGCCGGCGTGGGCGGCAGTAGACCGTGTCCGCCGGTCAGCCGCTGGCGATGTCGTGCCGAGATTGGGGGAGCGGGATGGGAGCAGACGGGTGCACTGAACGGCGTCGAACAGCGTTTAACGGCCCTGAACGGCATCCAACTGCACCCACCCCGACCTGCACGTTCTCGGTTCCGCAGGTCAGAGTCGGTACGGCGTCCTGCTTCCGCGGAGTGCTCCGCGGTTCTGCGCAGCGGTCGACAGCGCTCTATGTCGCCTGGCAGGGGAGTGTGCGCAGGTCAAGGCGGTAAGGAGCCATTGGTTGCCCCGGCCTTGCAACTGGGAGCAGATTGGGTGCAGGTTGGCGAAGAGGTCTCCGCGCCCGAAGTGCTCACCGCCGCCGGGCAAAGGCGAGGGCTCTGACCTGCGGTGATATAGGCGAGCGGTGCGCCGTGAGCTCCCAGTGGAGACCTAAGTGGTCAGGGCTCGCTGCTTCCAGCATTGCTCGTGTCCCCGGTTACGGGTCGCTGATCGTCACAGTGGCAGGTCTGCTGCACATCGATGTCCGGTCGCGCACTCCCGCCGTTCCGGACCATCAGCTGGTTCATTAGCTGAGACACCGATCCCACTCGCGGCGCCGTGACCAGCGCATCCTCTGCGGTGACCTCTTTGGCGAGCCCGAAGAGGTCACCACAGACAGCTAGGCTTGCGCGAGCCTCAGAGTTGCGCTGAGCGTCATCGGCGGTGGGGCAATGGGTCGTGTCGCCCCTCGGACACCACTTCTCGTGGATATCCACGCGAGATCAACTCCCCTCGCGTGGGGGCGAGAACCGGTACGTGGCATCTGTGCACCTAGACGCCGGGAGTGGCTTCTCCCTGCGCTGACACCGCTGTGTCCGCCTTGGCGGGGGCCTAGGTGAGTTCCGGCCGCCCGCGTCCCCGCCAGCCCGACGAACAGCTCGTCGAGGCCCTCGTGCCAACCCCGCTGCCCGTCGCGGTACCGGAGCCGGCACCGCTGCCGACATTGCCCGCGCCCGTCGCCCGCAGTGGCGATGGCCGCCTGCTGTTCGACGTGGCGCGCCCCGACGCCGCCGGCCGCGTGACCGCTCGCGCATTGCTGCGAGCCTTGGGCTGGACGCCAGGCCTCACCCTGCACGTCGACGCCGTGACCGGCGCAATCCTGATCACCCCGGCCGCCGATGGCGCGCACGCCGTGGGCACCCGCGAGGAGCTGCCCCTACCGGCCGCCGCCCGACACCTGTGCGGCATCGCCACCGGCGAACCCGTGCTCCAAGCCGCCCTGCCACGCCAGAACCGCATTGTCGTGCACCCCTCAAACACCATCACGGCGGTCCTGGCCGACCTGCACGCCCGCATCCTTGGAGAGCCCTCATGACCACGGATCCCGATCGTGTCGCCACCGCCCGGGCGCTGCTCAAGCACCTGGACGTTACTGCCGCCGACCTCACCGACAGTTACCAACCCGCCGTGCCGACAGTCGCCGAGTACCTTCCTACTGTTGTCGCGGCGGCGAGCCCGGCCACCCGACGCACCTACGGCAGCTCTTGGCGACGAATGGCTGCCGCCTACGGCGATCGGCGCATCGACGCAGTGCGGGCCAGCGACATCGAAGCCCTCATGCGACAGGCCGCCGCCGGCGCCCGCCCTCGCCGAAACTCGCGCCATGGTCGGCACGCCGGTGAGCATCTCATCGCCGCCGCCCGCGCCTTCTACAACCGCGCCATCGCCGACGGCTACCTGACCATCGTGGACAGCCCCGCCCACAAGGTCCCCAAACCCCGCCGACTGCCCAACACCCGCCGCGCCCTCACCCCCGACGAACTGTCCGACATCAACGCCGCCGCCCGCAACGGCGGCAAAGACATCGTGCTCGACGCTCTACTGCTGCGCCTGCACACCGAAACGGCCTGCCGACGTGGCGGCGCCCTCGCGCTACGACTGACCGACCTGGACACCGACCATGCGCTCATCCGGCTGCGCGAGAAGGGCGGCACGCAACGCTGGCAGCCCAACACACCGATGTTCGCCAGCCGACTGAACGACCACGCCCGAGCCCGCGGCGCCGTCCTCCCGACCGATGCGCTGCTGCGCTACCGCAACGGCCAACCTGCCACTTATCGGCGCTACGACCTGATGTGGAAACGCATCGGCCGGCAGTTGCCGTGGGTCGCCGTCCAAGGCATCTCCATCCATTGGCTGCGCCACACCACCCTCACCTGGGTCGAGCGGCACTTCGGCTACGCCGTCGCCCGCGCCTACGCCGGGCACACCGACAGCAGCGGACCCGCTACCACCACCTACATCAAAGCCGATCTGCACGCCGTCGCCGTCGCGCTGGCTGCCCTCACCGGCCAACCCCACCCGCTTGCCGCCATTCGCACCGTTACGTAGCTGACATGCTCGACAGGCCGCAGGTTGGCCGGTCAGCTCTGCGTCCATGTGCACCAAGACACGCCCAATCCCTCACTCGGATGGCCCGTCCGGGCGGGGCCTGTGCACCACAGTCACCGCCGGCCGTTCAATCCGGACCCTCCCCATGGCCGATGGGATCATGTCGATCTTGACGGCTTCTCGCGACTGCAGACAGAGACCACGTCGTACAGCTCTCTGCGGCTACAGAGGTTGAAAGGCTGACGTCTGTTTGGTCAGGGTGGTTCGGGGTCGAGGGTCATGCCGGTCTGGGCGAGGAAGCCAGCGATGAGGTCGGTCTGGTTCTGGCAGGCGCGTAGCCGCTGTCTGACCAGGTGGGCGAGGTGGTCGACGCCGTGAACGGCGATGTTGGTGATGCCGCGTTTCATCCACGCCCAGGCGCCCTCGGCGGGGTTGAGATCGGGTACGTAGGTCGGCAACCGCACCACGGTCAGCCAGTCCCGGGACGCGATCAGCGTGCGCATCCGGACGCTGACGTGGGTGTTGAGGTTGTCCCAGACCAGCACGATCGGCGCGCCCAGCCGTTGGTGGGCCTGATCCAGGAACGCGATGTAGTCGTCCTCGCTGAAACTGCCCCGCTCCCCGGCGCGACCGCGGTGCAGTCGGGTGCGCCACATCAGCCGCCCACGCTCACCCGGTCTGAGACAGACGAGCCCGGCGATCGAGACTCGACCGGAGCCCTTGCCCGACACCGTGACCACCGGGGTGCGCTCCCGACGTGCCCAGGTCTTGCTCTTCGACGGTCGCAGGGTCTGACCCGCCTCGTCCTGGAAACAGATCCAGGCGCCCCGCGCCGCCGCTAGCCTTTACCGCCGGCCACCGCCTGCGCTGCCAGCCCTCGATCGCCTCCGGGTCACGCTCAACGGCGCGCCGAGCGGGAACCTGCAGGCTGTAGCCCATCCGGTGCAGCAAATAGGACACCCCGCGCAGCGTGTAGCCGACGCCGAAGCGGCGCTCGATCACCTCAGCGACCCGGGTCAGGGTCCAGCGGGCATCAGCCCAGCCCTGAGCCACCGGGCCGTCGTCCAGCACGACGGCCAACTGTTTACGCTGCTCACCGTCGAGTTTGCAGTCCGCACCGCCAGGCCCCGCTGACGCCAGAGCCAACGTCCCACCAGCGGTCCACCGCCGCCGCCACTCCCGCACAGACTTCTCTGAAACCCGCAGCTCAGAAGCAATCTGCGCGGTCGACCTGCACTCCTCGAACATGCCAGCGGCTTGTCCCCGGACCGCTTCGCGCCGAGCCCTGGCCGCCGTGCTCATCCCACCACCAGCCGGATACCTCATCACCCCGACCTACCGAACCCATCGACCCAAATCACGCCGCCACGCCGACAGACATCAAACTTTCAACCTCTGTAGCGCGTCTCGCCGGAGAGTCTCACGGCTGATCTCGAGGCGGGCGTGACGCTCGGGGTCGAGAAACGCGCGCCCCCACACCTGGAACTCCTCGTCCGTCAGTTCCTCAGAGTCGTTGCCGAGCCGGACCTCCCAGTATTCGGGCGTGGGGTCGGGTGGGGTCACGTACCGGTAGGAGGGGCCGAGGTTGAGGCCGACAGGAACAATGACGGTGGGCATCGAGGGAACCTTCCGGGATTCAGTGTCAGAGGACGGCGTTGTACTTGTCGGTCTGGGCGGATGCGGCCTGGATCAGACCGGCGCCTTCACCGAACTTCTGCTTGGCGGCGCTGAGCTTGCCTATGGCACCCATGACGGCGGGTTGCTGGGTGCCGGCGGCGAGAGCCTCGGCTTCGCCGACCTGCCGGGCCTGCAGGTATTCGACATCGAGGAGGATGCGGGCTGCTTCACCAACGTCCTTCCCCGGGTTCGCATCATCGACCTCGAAAGCTTCGACCCTGAGCGCTTCTTGTAGACCGGACAGCATCCGGGGCCGGCCGTACGCGCTGTAGTCGCCGTTCCCACCCGCTCGCCGGCTGGGCGGAGACGCCTGACGGCCACTCTGCGCCGTCCGGTGCCGAAGCGTCTCGACGTGCCGGTCGGGCCGCCGTTACGATGGCGACGATGAGTGGACCGAGCGCGCCGGTCGGGACGGGCCGGCTCCCATCACCACGATGTCGTTGCCGCGTGCGGCCTCCGGGCGGTGGAGTGGGCAACAATTGTTAGAGCGACTGCTGCCGGCTGGCACGGCCTGCGCCGACACGTTCACCGACGAGCACTGTGTTCTCTTTCCGGAAGAAGATGCGGTGATCGCGCGAGCCGTGGAAAAGCGGCGCCGTGAGTTCGTCACCGGGCGATCGTGTGCGCGGCGGGCGCTGGCTGAGCTCGGCGTGCCGCCAGGGCTGCTCGTCCCCGGCAAGCAGGGTGCGCCTGTCTGGCCAGCCGGCATCGTCGGCGCCATCACGCACTGCACCGGATACCGCGCCGCCGTGGTGGCTCGGACGACCGAGATGGTGACCTGCGGTATCGACGCGGAGCCGAACGAGGCGATGCCCGAGGGCGTCCTCGACGCGATCAGCCTGCCGCAGGAGCGGGTCTGGGTCGCCGAGCTGGGCCGCTCGCACCCGTCGGTCAGCTGGGATCGGCTGTTGTTCAGTGCCAAGGAGTCGGTCTACAAGGCGTGGTTCCCGTTGGCCGGCCGCTGGCTCGATTTCACCGAGGCCCGGATCAGCGTGCTGCCGGCCGCCGAACGGCACGGCACGTTCCACGCCGAGCTGCTCGTCGCGGGGCCGGTGTTGCCGGGAGGCCGGCCGCTCACCGGCTTCACTGGTCGGTGGCTCGTCGATCGGGGACTCGTCGTGACGGCTGTCACCGTCGCCGCCGCGGAGGCACGGTGACCAAGCTTTCGCCGTACCCCTGCGGTTGGGGTTAGCGGCTCTTTAGCCGCTCTTCCTAGCGTGGGTTTCCCCTGCGTGAGGAAGACAGATGTCGTTGATCTCGGTTGATCCGCGTGCCTCTCGGACACCGGACGATCCGCGGGCGCCGCTCGGGAGGATGGCGCGGCTGCTCGACGACGGGTCGATGGTGGTGATGGACTCGGGTTCCGACAGCAGCGTGCGAACGGCACGTGGCCGCATCGACGGTGTCGAGGTCGTCGTGTACGGCACGGATCCGCGCCGCAAGGGCGGCGCTCTCGCCGCCCCGGATGCCGACCGGATCGTGCACGCCATCTTCTACGCGAGGCGGTGGGACTGTCCGGTGATCGGCCTCTGGCACTCCGGTGGCGCGGCGCTCACGGACGGGGTCGAATCCATGGAGGGCGTCGGCCGGATGTTCTCGGCCATGACCGAAGCGTCGGGCCGCATCCCGCAGATCTCGGTGGTGCTCGGGCCGGCTGCCGGGGCGGCCGCCTACGGCCCGGGCCTCACCGACATCGTCATCATGTCCAGAGCCGGGAAGATGTTCATCACCGGACCGCAGGTGGTGCGCAGCGTGACGGGCGAGGAGATCGATCTGGACGGACTGGGCGGCGCGGAGGCGCACGGAAGCAGGTCGGGCGTCGTGCACCTGGCCGTACCGGATGAGGGACACGCGCTCGACGCGGCCCGCCGGCTCACCGGGTACCTCAGCCACCGGGGACACTTCACTCCGGACGAGGGGCAGGGCCGGGATCTGCGGTCCCTGCTTCCGGAGAGCGCTCGCCGTGCCTACGACGTCCGCCCGCTCGTGCATGCGCTGTTCGACGTCGAGGCGGGTCGTCTGCGCTTCGACGAGTTGCAACCCCGCTGGGCACCGAACCTGGTGATCGGGTTGGGCCGGCTGGGCGGCGGATCGGTCGGGGTGCTGGCCAACAACCCGCTGCGCAAGGGCGGCTGCCTCGACTCGCTGGCCAGTGAGAAGGCCGCCAGGTTCGTGCGGATGTGCGACGCGTTCGGGATCCCGCTGCTGGTCATCGTCGATGTTCCCGGCTATCTGCCCGGTGTCGACCAGGAATGGGGCGGGGTCATCCGGCGCGGCGCCAAGCTGCTGCACGCGTTCGCCGGCGCGGTGGTTCCCCGGGTCACGCTGGTGACCCGTAAGTCGTACGGCGGCGCCTACATCGCGATGAACTCGCGGTCGCTCGGTGCGGCGACCGTGTTCGCGTGGCCCTCGGCGGAGATCGCTGTCATGGGTGCGGAGGCGGCGGTCGGCGTGCTGCACCGCGATCAACTGGCGGGCGCCACCGCGCAGGAGCTGCCGCGGCTGCGCGCTCGACTGGAGCAGGAGTTCCGCGCCGTCTCCGGTGGGGTGGACCGCGCCGCGGACCTGGGTGCGGTCGACGAGGTCATCGACCCGGCCTCCACCAGACGGCGCCTGGTGGAGGCGTTCGCCGCCGCCGCGCCGGCACGCGGCCGGCACGACAACATCCCGCTGTGAGCGGGCCGCACGGTCAGCGGCGCCCCTCCGCTGCCGTGGCCTGGTCGCCGGCGTCCGGCCTGCCGGTCAGGTCGTCATCGGTGGGCGGCCGGAGCGCGACGACGTGCGCGCCGAAACCGGCGACCACCGTGCCGGCCGACATCGCCAGCGCGGTCACCGGCGCGGGTACGGCGACGACGGCCAGTGGTGTCCGGTCCCGCAGGCTCCAGACCCGTACCGTGGCGTCCTCGCCGCCGGAGACGATCACCGGCTCGTAGCCGAGGCGGCCGACAGCCAGGGCGGTGACGGAGTGGGTGTGGCCTTCGAGCGGATCGCCGATCGGGGTACGCGCGGTGAGGTCCCAGAGGTGGATGGAGCCGTTCTGCGCTGCCGAGGCGATCACCGCCCGGTCGTCCAGGCGGCCGATGGCGAGAGCACTGACGGGGTGGGTGTGGCCTTCGAGCGGGCCGCCGAGTGGGGTACGCGCGGTGAGGTCCCAGAGGCGGATGGACCCGTCCTGCGCGGCCGAGGCGATCACCGGCCGGCCGCCGACCTCACCCACCGTGATCGCGCTGACCGGGTAGGCGTGTCCCTCGAGCGGGTCGCCGAGCTGGGCGCGCCCGCGCAGGTCCCACACGTGCAGGCGCTCGTCGCCGCCGCTGAGAACGGCGACGGGGGTGCCGTCGACCTCCGCCGTCGCCAGCGCCAGCACCGGCCAGACGTCGCCCTCGACCGGGTCGCCCATCGCGCTGAGCGACCGCAGGTCCCACACCCGCAGCAGGCCGTCGGCGCCCGCGGTGACCACCGCCGGGACGTCATCGATCGTGGTGAGCGCGGCGGCGTTGATCCAGGCCGGTCCGTCCTGTCGGAGCGTGGCGAGCAGCTGGTTCGCAACCGGATCCCAGACGCGGACCCGGCCGTCGGCGCCTCCCGCGACGACCAGGTCGCGGTGTCCGTCGCTGCCCACCGTGACCGCCCGCACCCAGTCGGTGCCTCCGGCCGCGGTCAGTTCGGCGGGAGGATCGATGGAGCCGACCCAGCCGGGCCGCAGCGGCGCCGTCGCCAGGTGGTGGCGCGCGCTGGCGGCGAGCTCACCGGCGCCGGCCCGCAGTGCCTCGACGGCCAGCAGGTGCCGGCGTTGGTCCGGTGGCAGGGCGCGCAGACGGGGGAGGGTTACCCGGTAGGCCGCGGCGGCCAGGAAGCCGTCGACCGTGGCCACGGCATCGAGGTGGGGCAGGTTGGTCTCCGCGGCGTGCGCGAGGAACTCGGCGTCCGTGATCAGCTCGTCCAGTGAACCGGAACGGCGCAGACGCCGGGTGAGATGCCGGCGCAGGTAGGGGTCGGTGCCACCCCAGGCGCGTCGGCCGCCGTGCTGCGGTACGGCGGCGAGCAACGCCGCGGTGACGGCCTGCTCGGGCTCGTGGGGGGACGGCGTGGACCGCAGGTGGGCGGCGACTGCGGGGTGCACGATGCGCAATCGTCCGCCGGTGATCCGCTGGACGAGCGGGCTGTCGGCCAGCGCGGCGATTGCCGCGTCGTACCGGTTCGACTGGTCCTTCGGCGTCTGCCGCATCGCCCTCGCGGCGGTGGCCAGCAGCGATGGGGACAGACCGTCGCCGTACCCGAAGGCGAGGAGCAGCAGCAGATCGCGGGCCGGCTTGTCGGCGCTGTCCAGCATCGCGTCCACGGCCTCGCCGACGGTCGTGATGGGCGGCACCCGCTGCGGTGCGGCGCCGGTGAGGTGGTCGATGAGGAGCCCGCCGGGGCGCCCGGTCGCCGCGTCGAGGTTGATGATCAACCGATCGGGACCCGGAGCGCAGTCGCGGGTCGCCCACAGCAGCCGGACGGACGGACATTCGGCGGCGATCCGCAGCAGCAGCGTGGTGATCGCTTCGGCGTCGTGCGGCGAGAAGGCCTCGTCGACGGAGTCGACGAGGGCGGGGAACGATCCGGGCCGGCGGGCGAGCGCGGCGACCAGCTCGTCCGGCGTCTCGGCGGGAACGTCCGCGGCGGCCGCGAATGCGGCGATGACGTCGGCTGCGGTGCCGCTCTGGACATCGATCGCCAGATGGAACGGTGACAGCGGCGGGGCCGGGTGCGGTCCGTCGATTGCGGTGCTCAGCCGCGGGTCGGTGCCGACCAGGAGGCGGGCCAGCGCGGTAGACCTGCCGGTGCCCGGCGAGCCGGTCACCACCGCGGTGCGCGGGGCGGCCGGGTCGGTGAGCCAGCCGGTCAACCGTTCCGACACGCTCGCCCGTGCCGGCAGTCCGTCGTCCGGGCGCTGGGCGGACGGCAGCCAGTGGTCGGTGGTGTGGGGATCGGTGAGGCTCGGCCACCAGGAGCGGGTCCGGTCGGCAAGGGGCGGCCAGAGCGCGGCCAGCGATTGCAGCGGCACCATCCTGACCTGTCCGTCGGTCCCGCAGCGCACGGCCAGGCCGGCGACGGCACCCATGCTCTCGTCCCATACCGGCTCACCGCACCAGGTGTGCCGATCGGCCGCTGGTGCCAGCTCATCCGGCACCAGCAGAAGCAACTCCTCCTCGGCGCCGTCCGGCCGTCCGACAGCGCCGCGAAGCTGGAAGGTGCGGAACCGGTGGCCACGTGACGTCGAGCGCACCCGCGCCGGTGCGGGTGCGCCCGGTGCGTCGGTTTCCAGGGTGAGTACGGCGAGGTCGCGTGGCGGTTCGCCGGAATCGTCGCCGGGACCGAAAATCCACCCGTCGGCACGGATCACCGCGTTCACCGAGACGCGCGAGCCAGCAATCGTGAAGTCGACGGAAACGGGATGTGCGGGGCGGTGTGCCGCAGCGCCGAATATGTGGGCGCAGGTAATGACATGACTATTGTCGACAAGTATGCCGCGGCCGATCAGCCGTCCCCGAATCCGCAATCGGACGGACCATTCGTGGATCTCAGGTGACATCGCGCCTCTTTCGTCGCTGTTGTACTGCCTGGAGGATACCGGCACGACGGCGGCGCGCACCCTATGCGCTACGTGGCCAGCGAATATGCGACGACCTCGGATCCCGGTCCAGGGAGATGCCGGAGCGGCTGCCGTTGGATTGCAGGATGAGCTGCTGGAGGTCCTGCAACGACCGGTTGGGCTCCAGGCCCAACTCGCGTTGCAGTGAATCCCGGGCCGAGCGGTAGGCCAGAAGCGCGTCGCCGGTCCGCCCGCTGTTGTAGAGCGCCAGCATCAGCTGCCGGTGGAACGTCTCGTGCAGCGGGTAGTCCTGAAGCAGCGAATAGATGTAGCTGACGGACTCGCGGTGCCGGCCGAGGGCGAGGTGGGCATCCACCACCATCTCGATGAGCTCGACCCGCAGCTCCTCCAACCAGATCGAGAAGCGGTTCACCGCGTCGCTCTCGTGCAGGTCGCTCAGGATCGGCTCCTGCCACATGTCCAGCGCTCTGGTGGCGAGGTCGACGATCTGCTGGTGGTGCCCGTCGCGCTGGTGGCGGCGGCATTCCTCGGTGAGCCTCAGGAAGACGTCGAGGTCGAGCTCGCCCTCCTCGATGCGGATGAGGTAGCCCGGCGGCTGGGTCAGGATGGGGCTCTTGCGCTGGCCGGAGCCCTTCAGGAGCTTGCGCAGCTGCGAGACGTAGACGTGCACCGCGGCGCTGGCCCGGCGCGGGGGGTTGTCGCCCCACAGCTCCGTCACGATCTGCTCGAATGGCACCACGCGGTTCGATCGCAGCAATAGTGCGGCGAGTAGCGTCTTCATTTTAACGGCGTTGATCAGGATAATCGAGTTGCCGTCGGCGACACGCAAATTCCCGAGAATCCGGTATTTCATGTTTCCCCCGTCGATCGCACTCCGAATAGGATTGCCGCATGATCCTCGACATGTTGGCATGAGCCGGGTCGGGCCACATCGGGGAAACTACCTAGCCGTGTCGGGCATGGATTCGGAATGGCCTGATCAGGCACGAGTCAGCACGCCGCGACCTGCCGATCCTCCATCGTGGACACGCTCGGTGGGGAGCGCCCGCCGGTCGTTGATCATTGCCCGCGCTGCTTTTAGGCGAGCCTTAGTGACCGCCCGTAGCATTCGTGGCCCGGTCCGTTTGGCGATGCGGCATGCCGAAAGGGTAGAAATGATCATGCAGTCACGATGCCGGCTTCGGGCGGTCGCCGAATGAGTGCGCGGGTGGCGGTCGCCGGGGCCGGCCCGGCCGGGCTCATGCTCGCCTGTGAACTGCGGCTCGCTGGTGTGGAGACCGTGGTGTTCGACCGGCTGCCGGACCGGCGGCCGCATCCGCCCGGCATCGGGCTCAATGCCGCCTCGGTCGAACTGCTGGCGCGGCGCGGGCTGCTGGACACGCTGCGTGAGCACGTCATGCCGCTGCCGGTCCTACAGTTCGCCATGATGATGCTGGACAACACGAGGTACCCGGAACGGGATCAGCCGGTGGTGCTGCTCCAGTCCCATCTGGAGGCGGCGCTGCAGGCCCGCGCCCTGGAACTGGGTGCCGAGATCCGGCGCCAGCACGAGGTGACCAGCGTGGCGCAGGACGACGACGGGGTCACCGTCGGCCTGAGTGCCGCCGGTGAGAGCCGACAGGAGCGCTTTCGGTTCCTGGTGGGGTGCGATGGTGCCGACAGCACCGTGCGGCGCCGGGCCGGAATAGGAGCGACGTCCGCCTCGGTGCCCTTCCGGGGGATCACCGGCGAGGTCGAGGTGAGTTTCGCGGACCTGGTCGGGCTGCCGATCGGCGGAGCCTATTTCCCGGCCGGCGGCCAGTGGATGTGCCTGCCCGTGGGGCCGGACGTCTTCCGCATCACGACCTCCGAGTTCGGCATCGAACCCGATGACGCGGCCGCCCCGGTGACCATGGACGAACTGCGGTCCGCCGTTGCGCGGCTCACCGGCGGTGCGCTGGGTGCGGCGAGGCCGCGCTGGTTGGAGCGCACCGGCTGCCGCCTGGTGCGTGCGGACAGCCACCGGCACGGCAACGTGTTCCTCGCCGGCGACGCGGCGACGCTGATCTTCCCGCTCAACGGGCTGGCTCTGAACAACGCCCTGCACGACGCGGCGAATTTGGGCTGGAAGCTCGGCGCCGTGATCGCGGGCTGGGCTCCGTCCGGGCTCCTGGACACCTACGCCACCGAGCGTGGCCCGGCGCAGGACCGGGTGGTGCGCGCCGTGGATGCGCAGGTCCGCCTCTGTCACGCCGAAACGGAGGCCGGCGGGCTGCGAGGGTTGTTCACCGAGCTGCTGGCCCTCGACGAGGTGTCTCAGCATCTGGCGGGGATGCTCAGCGGGAACGACGTCCGTTACGACATGGGCACCGGCCCGGCGGAGCATCCGTTGCAGGGCGCGATCCTGCCACCGGGTCTGCTCAAGAGCACGGACGGCGCCCTCGAGCAGGCCATGCGGGCCGGCCGTCCGATCCTGGCCGACCTGACCGAATCGGGTACGTGGGACGGTGCGACCACGGGCTGGGCTGATCGGGTCCGGACGGTCGCGGCGCGAGCGGAGGACGACACGGGTGCCGGTGCGCTGCTGGTGCGCCCGGACGGCCACGTGGCATGGGTGGCCACTCCGGAGCAGTCCCCGGAGGACCTGCGGACCGCCCTGGCCCGGTGGTTCGGCCGCCAGGTCTGACACGGTCGGCGACGCCCCGGCGCCTGGCACGCCATCCATCCGTCAGGACGCCCGGGCTACCTTGCTGGCCAGCGCCGCGCGGGAATTGACCTCGAGCTTGCGGTAGATGTTCGACAGGTGGGCCTCGACCGTGCGCGAGCTGAGCCGCAGCTGTTCGGCGATCTCCTTGGTCCGCTTTCCGTCCGCGGCGATCCGCGCGACCTGGTACTCCCGCGCGGTCAGCGTCTCGCGCAACGGGTCCTCCTCCCGGGCCGGCTCGTCCTGCCTGCCGGCGACCTCGAGGTGCTGTTGCAGCGCCTCCGCCTGCCGGTACAGCCGCCAGGCGGCCGAACGCCGGGCCAGCTCCCGGCTGAGGGACAGCATCGACGTGGCCGGGCGCGCCGTCTCGGGATCGCCGGGCATGCAGGACACACCCGTCGTCAGCATGCGGGCCTGGGCGCGGGTCATGCCGGCTTCGGCGAACGAGTCCGCCGCCTGCCGGTAGAGCGGCCACGCCTCGTCCGGCTGCCGGCGGGCCCGGTGCTCGTGCGCGTGGGCGGCTCGGGCCTGTGCCAGATGCGACGGCAGCAAGGTCGTGCTGGCGATGTCCTCGGCGAGGCGGGCGCACTCACCCGCGGTGACGGGATCGCCCAGGTCGGCTGCCGCCTGCGCTATCAGCTCGAAACAGGCGGATCGTTTGGCCAGGGGGAGACGGTCCAGCCGGGGGCCGCCGGTTTCTATCAGCAGCGTCACGCACCGCTGCGCGTCGCCGGCGGTGAGCACCGCCTCGGCGAGCGAGATGGTCAGGTCGGTGCGCCACCACGACTCGTCGATCGGTAGCGCGCTCGCCGCCTCCTCGGCCAGTTCGATCGCCTCCGCGGCGTCGAGCCCGAGTTCGAGCGCGCTGCACGCCTCCATGACCTGCGCCACACTGCCTATCGACACGAAGCCGACCGGCTCGGCGAGGTCTCGGGCCTCCCTGGAGGCCCGCTGCGCCTTGTCGATCGGTCCCATTGCCAGGTATGTCCTGCTCAGACCGACCAGGATGAACGGCAGCAGATGCCGCTGGCCACCGCGGCGGGCGATGTGGGCGCTGCGGCGCAGGTGCCGGCGGGCGTCGGCGAAGCTGTCGACGGCATGTTCGGCCCAGCCCAGGATCGCCAGATATTCCACCGCGCCGGTCAGGTCGCTGTCGGCGATCTGGTCGGCGATGGCACCGCACTGGCGCAGCGTCAGCTGTGCCCCGAGGAGGTCTCCGGTGGCCATCTGGTGCGTCGCGGCCAGGGTGAGCGCGCCGACCTCGCCCACCCGGTCGCCCTGCTCGCGGGCGGTCCGGACGCACCATGCCGCCTGCTTCATCGCCGCGCGGTTGCCCTGCCGGCCCTGAACGAACTGGTCGGTCACCACCATCGGTATGGCGTGCAGCGGCGGGCGAGCCGCAGAGCGGCCCAGCTCCGCGCGGATCAGGCTGCCGGCCTCGGCGTGCAGGCCGAGCAGCCAGTCCAGTTGTGCGCAGACGGCGACCGCGGCGCTGCGCAGGTCGGGCGGCCCGCCCGGCGTCGACGCGAGCAGCTCCCTGAGGACGCGGCGGGCCTCGGCCGGCTCGTCGATGGCGATCAGTGCCCGGGCGTAGGCCAGGCTGAGCCGCAGCCGCACCGTGTCGTTCGGTCGGGCACCGGGCGCCGGTCGAAGGGCGGCACGCAACCAGCGCGCGGCCGCCTCGGGATCCTCCATGAGGGCGTCTTCGCCGGCCTGGGCGAGGAGCAGAGGGCTGGCCGGTTGCGGTTGCGGTTGCGTGAGGAGCTGTTCGATGTGCCCGGCCCGGTCGGCCACCGGCACCCGGCGGTCCGTGAGCAGCTCCAGCGCCTTGCGGTGGGCGATCGTGCGCCACGTGGGATCGGCGCCCGCGTAGACGAAGTCCCGCACCACCCGATGACGCAACGCGTAGCCCGCCGGGTGGTCCACCGGGCGGACGAGGTCGCGCCGTCGCAACCCGGTCATGGCCGCCCAGGTCCTGGCGTGCGGGAGTCCGGCGACGTGGCTGAGCAGTTCCAGGTCGAACACGCCGCCGAGCACCGCGGCGGCCGAGATGGTGACCCGCTCGTCCGCGTTCAGCTCGGACATCTCCGCGAGCAGGGTGGTCGACCGTTGCTGCCGGGCCGGGGTCACGCCGGTCGAGCCGTGTGCCAGCTCCAGCAGGTAGGCGGGAACGCCTCCGCTCTCGGCGTGCAGGTGGCGCAGGCGTTCGTCCTCCGGCGGGAGACCGAGCAGTCCGGCCGCCTGCTTCACCGAGAGCGCGTCGAGGTGCAGCCTGCGTACCGAGCCGAGTTCTGCGCCGTGCGCCAGGACCTCCAGCAGCTGGGCCGACGCCTGTCGGGCCCGGAGGGCCACGACCAGGAGCAGTCCGGGTACGGGAGTGCGCACCAGGTTTTCGACCAGCCGGACCGAGTCGTCGTCGGCGAAGTGGAAGTCGTCCAGGGCGAGCAGCGCTCCGTCACGGGCCAGTTCGGCCAGGGCCTGGCGGATCTCGGCGTAGACACCCAGGGGCTGGTGCCAGCCGTCGGGCGAGGCCGCCGTGGGCTCGGTGTCGAGGCTGGAGACGGAGATGCCCTGACTGATCAGCACATGGAGGAGGGGCAGCAGTGGTTTGCCGCGGTCGGCCTCGGTGCATCGCGCGTTCAGCGACCGGATGCCCGAACGGGCCGCCTCCCGGGCCGCGATCGCGATCAGCCGGCTCTTTCCCGAGCCCGGCTCGCCGACGAGTTCGATCACGCGCCCGGATCGCTCGGCTCGCACGGCGTGCAGTGTGGTGAGTAACACTCGGATCTCGCGTCGGCGGACCGTTTCGCCGTCTCGACCGGCATCTCGAGTAGTCAAACTCGCCCCGCAATCCTGCCACCGGGCCAGCTCGTGCCCCAACGCAGTCGTGCTCCCCGTTGCATCGAAGCTTATAACATAACAGTGTCGTCACTTGGACAACGCAATTGTCACGTTTCGGGCAGGTAACCGTCCTGTGACGACGAAGTTCACGTCGGCCTCTGGTCATAGTTGACTGTCGATGAAGTCGAAGATTTCCTCGTCGCTCGCGGAGTCCAGCCGATCGGGGGCCGGGTCGGCGCCCGTGCCACGCTGGGCGAGGCGCGCGCCAAGATCGTGAAGCCGTTCGGCGATCGCCCTCCTGACGTCCGATCCGTCCAACGCCGCGATCGCCGCCTCCAGCCGATCCAGTTCGGCCAGTACCGCACCGCCACCATCAGCGGCCGTCTCGGCCGGCCGCAGCTCCTCGTGCAGGTAGCGCGACAGCGACGCGATCGTCGGGTGGTCGAACACCAGCGTCGTGCCCAACCGCAGCCCGGTCACGGCGCTGAGCTGGTTGCGCAGCTCCACGGCGGTCAGCGAGTCGAATCCCAGTTCGAGGAAGCCGCGGTCCGGGTCGAGAGTCTCCGGCGTCGGATGCGCCAGCGTCTCGGCGGCCCGTCGGCGCACGAGGTCGAGCACGGCCTCGTACCGGCTGTCGTGCGGCATGCCGGACAGCTGACGCAGCCACGCCCGGCTGACGTCGCCGGCCGGCTGCCTGCTCCCGGTGCGGATCAACCGCCGCAGCAGCTGCGGAAGAGCACCCGCGGCCGCCCGGGCGGTGAGCACCGTCCGATCCAGGCGAGCGGGCACCAGGTGCGCGCGGCCGGACGCGAGCGCCGCGTCGAACAGTGCCAGCGCCTCGCCCGTTGCCAGCGGTACGACACCGCCGGCACGGATTCGAGCGATCTCCGCACCGCCGAGTCCGCCCGTCAGCTCGGAAGCCTGCTCCCAGAGACCCCAGGCGAGTGCCGTGCCCGGCAGGCCCCGCGCCCTGCGGTGCTGTGCCAGCGCATCGAGGAACGTGTTGCCGGCCGCGTAGCTCGCCTGTCCCGCGCCGCCCTGCACTCCGGACAGCGACGAGAACAGCACGAACGCCGCGAGGTCGAGATCGCGGGTCTGTTCGTGCAGGTTCCATGCCGCGTCCACCTTGGGCCGCAGTACGGCGTCCAGCCGCTCCGCCGTCAGATCGGTGACCACCACGTCGTCCAGCACACCCGCGGTGTGGATCACCGCGGTCAGCGGATGCGCGGCCGGTATGCCTGCCAGCAGGTCGCGGAGATGGCCACTGTCCGCGACGTCGCAGGCCAGGATCCTCACCTCGGCCGGCAGCGCGGTCAGCTCCGCGGCGTTGTCGGCGGCCGGCCCGCGCCGGCTGACCAGCAGCAGGTGCCGCACGCCGTGCTCGGCGACCAGATGCCGGGCCAGCGACGCCCCCAGGGCGCCCGTCCCTCCGGTGATCAGGACGGTGCCCTCGGGATTCGGGGCGGCGGCGTCCGCGGCGAGCTGCGCCGCCGGGACCAGCGCGGGGATGAGGATCCGGCCGTCGCGGATCGCCACCTGCTGCTCCCCACCGGCCGCCGTAGCGGCGACGAGTTCCTCGTCCGCACCGTCGGAGTCGACCAGCACGAACTGGTCCGGATGCTCGTTCTGCGCGGATCGCACGAGTCCCCAGACCGTCGCCTGCGCCGGGTCGACCTGCTCGCGGTCGTCGACCGCCACCGCGCCGGAGGTGACGATCACCAGCCGGTCGTCAGCGGCATGGGGGGCGACCAGCCAGTCCTGCACAGCGGCCAGGACCCGCTGCGCGGCAGCGTGCGCGGAACCGGCGACATCCACGGTCTCCTGCGGACGGCAACGCAGGACGACGCTGCCGGAACGGGAAGGCCCGCTCGGTCCGGGCACGGCGTCCCACCGCAGCTCGAAGAGGGTGTCCCTGGCCGGTCGGCCGGACAGCGCGAATTGTTCGGTGCTGACCGGCCTCGTGAGCACCGAATCCACGGTGGCCACGGGTGAACCGTCGTCCGCGGCCAGGTCGAGGCGGAACGAGTCCGAGCCGGTGGAGGACAGGCGCGCCCGCAGCGCGGACGGTCCGGTCGCGTACCAGCGGACGCCGCGCCAGGCGAACGGCACACCGACCTCGGCGCCGCCGTCGGAGACCGCGACCACGTGCGCGTGCATGACGGAGTCGAACAGCGCGGGATGGATCGTGTGCCCGCCGGTGGTCAGGCCGACGGCCAACTCGGTCTCGGCATACAGACCGTCCGGCGCTCGGTAGGCGCTGCGCAGACCCTGGAAGGCGGTGCCGTACCCGTACCCGAGTTCGGTCAGCTCGGCGTAGGCGTCCGTCAGGTCCAGCTCCGCTGCGCCGGGCGGCGGCCACGTGGCGAGGCCGACCGGCGGCTCGGTGGCGCTGGTGTGATCGCCGGAGGCGAAGGTCCCCTCGGCGTTGCGGGTCCACTCCGCGTCGGTCGCGTCGCCGTCGCGTGAGTGGATCGTGACGGTTCGCCGGCCCGTCTCGTCGGGCGCGCCGACCGCGACCTGGGTCCGCACCGTACCGCTGGGCGGCAACACGAGCGGGGCCTGCACCGTCAGTTCCTCGATCTCGGTGCAGTGGACCTGTTCCGCGGCGTGCATCGCCATGTCGAGGAATGCGGTGCCGGGCAGGACGACGGTGCCGAAGACAGCGTGGTCCGCCAGCCACGGGTGGGTCGCGGTGGAGATCCGGCCAGTGAGGATCACGCTGTCCGCAGCGCCCGCGGGTTCCACGAGTGCGGTCAGCAACGGGTGCGCGGTGGCGGTCAGGCCGGTGGAGGCGAGATCGGCGCGAACCCTCGGGTGCAGCCAATAGGGCTGGTGTTGGAAGGGGTAGGTGGGCAGGGCGATGTGCTGGTGGTCGTTGTGGAGGGTGTGCCAGTTGATGGTGGTGCCGTGGGTGTGGATGGTGGCGAGGGCGTCGGCGAGGTCGATATGCCGGTTTTTGTTCTGGACGGCGGTGGTGGCGGTGTCGGTGATGTGGGGGATGAGGGTGGGGTGGGGTCCGATTTCGATGTGGTGGGTGACGCCGTGCTTGTTCAGGGTGGTGATGGCGTCGGTGAAGGTGACGGTGTGGCGCAGTTGTGTGGCCCAGTGGTCGGCGGTGACGTCGGTCAGGGCCTGCCCGGTGAGGGTGGAGATGATGGGGATGCGGCCGGGTTGGTGGTGGATGTGGGCGATGGCGGCGTGGAATTCGTCGATGATGGGGTTCATCAGGGGTGAGTGGAAGGCGTGGCTGACGGTGAGTCGTTGGGTGCGGATTCCTGCTTCGGTCAGCCGGGTGTTGACATCGTCGATGGCGGTGGTGGTGCCGGCCAGGACGAGTGACGTGGGTGAGTTGATCGCGGCGATGGTGACGTCGTCGAGGTAGTCGGTGATGGTGTCGGTGCTGGTGTGGGCGGCGAGCATGGCCCCGCCGGGCGGGAGGCTGTTCATGAGTCGGGCGCGGGCGGTTACCAGGGTGCAGGCGTCGGCCAGGTTCAGGATGCCGCTGATGTGGGCGGCGGTGATCTCGCCGATGGAATGTCCGACGAGGTAGTCCGGGGTGACACCGTGGTGGGTCAGAAGGTGGTGCAACGCGGTTTCGTAGGCGAACAGGACGGGTTGGGTGTTGATGGTGTGGTCGAGTTCGTGGGTGCGGTCGCCCCACATCAGTGCTGGCAGGTCGAGGTTCATCTCGGCGCTGATGGTGTTGATGGTGTCGGCGAACACGGCATGGTGTTGGTAGAGGTGCTGGCCCATGCCGGGGTGCTGGGCCCCTTGCCCGGGGTAGAGGAACGCGGTCTTGCCGCTGGTCGCGTGGACGATGGGCAGTCGCCCCGCGGCCAGGTCGGGGAGCTGCGAGACGGTGATGACAGCGCGGTGTTCGAAGTGGGTGCGGCCGGCCAGGGTGTGCGCGACCTGGTGCAGGCTCAGGTCGGGTCGATGAGTGAGGTGCTCGTGTAGGCGGGCGGCATAGTCGCGTACCGCTTGCGGGGTTTTGCCCGACAGCGGTAGCAGAACTTGTCGGTCGGTGGTGGGGCTGTCGGTGGCGGGTGCGGCTGGTTCAGGTTGGGGTGGTTCTTCGAGGATGAGGTGGGCGTTGGTGCCGCTGATGCCGAAGGAGGACACGGCGGCGCGGCGGGGCCGGTCCCCGGCCGTCCAGGGTTGGGCTTGGGTGAGCAGGGCGACGTGTCCGCTGTCCCAGTCGACGTGGCTGCTGGGTTGGTCGACGTGCAGGGTGTGGGGGAGTTGCTGGTGGCGCATGGCCATGAGCATTTTGATGATCCCGGCGACGCCGGCGGCGGCTTGGGTGTGCCCGATGTTGGATTTGATGGAGCCGAGCCAGAGCGGGGTGTCACGGTTTTGGCCGTAGGTGGCGAGGATGGCTTGGGCTTCGATGGGGTCGCCGAGTCGGGTGCCGGTGCCGTGGGCTTCGATGGCGTCGATGTCTGTGGGGGTGAGGCGGGCGTTGGCGAGGGCTTGGGTGATGACGCGTTGTTGGGCGGGTCCGTTGGGTGCGGTCAGTCCGTTGGAAGCACCGTCCTGGTTGACGGCGCTGCCCCGGATCACCCCGACGATGGGGTGGCCGTTGCGGCGGGCGTCGGACAGCTTCTCCAACAGGAGCATGCCGGCGCCCTCACCCCAGCCCGTCCCGTCGGCGCCGTCGGCGAACGACCGGCACCGCCCATCCGGCGACAACCCGCGCTGGCGGCTGAACTCCACAAAGATGCCGGGTGTGGCCATCACGGTCACTCCACCGGCCAGGGCGAGGGAACACTCGCCACTGCGGAGAGCCTGCGCGGCCAGGTGCACCGCCACCAGCGACGACGAACACGCCGTGTCGATCGTCACCGCGGGCCCCTCCAGGCCGTAGGTGTAGGCGACCCGACCTGAGGCGACGCTGCTCGCACTCCCCGTGGCCAGGTGGCCCTCGAACCCGTCGGGCGCCCGTCCCAGGCGGGTGCCGTAGTCGTCGTACATCACGCCGGTGAAGATGCCGGTGTCGCTGCCGCGCAGGGTTTCGGCGGGTATGCCGGCCTGTTCGAAGGTTTCCCAGCTGGTTTCGAGCAGCAGGCGTTGCTGGGGGTCCATGGCGAGGGCTTCGCGGGGGCTGATGCCGAAGAAGTCGGGGTCGAACTGGTCGGCGTCGTGCAGGAACCCGCCGTGGCGTGCGTAGGTTTTGCCGGTGCGTTCGGGGTCGGGGTGGTGGATGTCGGGGTCCCAGCCGCGGTTGGTGGGGAACTCGGTGATCGCGTCGACACCGTCGGCCAGCAGCCGCCACAGCTGTTCGGGACTGGTCGCCTGGCCGGGGTAGCGGCAGGCCATCGCCACCACCGCGATCGGCTCGTCCGACGCCGCCGTTCGCGCGACGGCACGCGGCTCGACCGGGGCGGCGGTGTCGCCGACCATGCCGAGCAGCAGTTCACCGAGCGCCGACACGCTCGGGTAGTCGAAGGCGAGCGTGGAGGGCAGCCGCAGGCCGGTCGCCGCGCTGAGCCGGTTCCGCAGTTCGACCGCGGTCAGTGAGTCCAGACCGAGCTCGTTCAGGGCCCGTTCCGGATCCACGGCTTCCGGGGCAGCATGGCCGAGGATCGTCGCCACCTGTCCGCGTACGAACGCATGCACGGCGATCCGGCGCTCGTCGGTACCGAGCGGGGCCATCCTGCGCCGCCAGCCCTGGCCGCCGCCATCCTGCCGCCGGCGCCGGCCCGACAGTGGGACCAGCTCGCTCAGAAGCGCCGGCAGCACGCCCGACTCCGACTGAGCACGCAGGGCGGCACGGTCGAACCGCGCCGGAACGAGATGCCCCTGCTCACCGGTCACCGCATCGAAGAGCGAGAGCGCCTCGGCGGTCGGCAACGCCTCCAGACCGCTACGGCGCAACCGGTCGCGGTCGGCGTCGCCGAGTCCGCCGGTCATTCCGCCCTCCTGCTGCCACCAGCCCCACGCCAGCGAGACGGCCGGCAGGCCGAGAGCCTGCCGATGCTGGGCCAGCGCGTCCAGGAAGGTGTTGGCGGCAGCGTAGTTCGCTTGGCCGGGCGCTCCCAGCGTGCCCGCGGCCGAGGAGAAGAGAACGAACGCGGCCAGGTCGAGATGGCGGGTCTGCCGGTGCAGGTTCCAGGAGGCGTCCACCTTGGCGCGCAGCACCGCGTCCAGGCCGGGCCGGGACAGCTCAGTGATCACCGCATCGTCGAGCACGCCCGCCGTATGCACCACTGCCGTCAGCGGGTGATCTTCCGGGATCGCATCGAGCAGCGCCGCCAGCTGTTGCGGGTCGGCCGCGTCGCACGCGGCGACCGTCACCGCCACCCCCAGGTCGCGCAGATCCCGGGCCAGCTCGGCGACGCCCGGCGCGTCGGGACCACGCCGGCCGGCCAGGACCAGCCGGCGTACGCCCGAGGCCACCGCGAGGTGCCGGGCAACGATCGCGCCCAGCGCACCGGTGCCGCCAGTGATCAGAACGGTGCCGTCCGGGTCGAACGAGGCCCTCGACCCGGCCGAGGCCACCGTGAGCCGCGGCACCAGCATTGCGCCGTCCTTCAGCGCGAGTTCTGCCTGCCCGGTGGCGAGCGCCGCGCCGAGGTCTGCGGTGCCATCGGTGTCCACGAGCACGAAGCGGTCCGGGTGCTCGCTCTGCGCGGACCGAACGAGCCCGTTCACCGCGGCGGCGGCCAGATCCGCACCCGTGATCGCGCCCCGGCTTACGAACACGAGCCGGCCGTCGGCCGGTACCTCGGCGGAAAGCCACTCCTGGATCAGGTCCAGCGCGGCCGCGGTCAGCCGATGCGTCTCGGCGGCCATGTCGTCCCCGTGCGCGGCGACGCGCACGACTACGGCGTCCGGACCGGCCGAGTCGCGGACAGCTGCGGGATCGGCCGTGCCTAGGTCGTACTCGGCTGACACGCTCACCGGCGGGCCGGCCGGGCGCGGGCCCTTCACCCAGGCGAGCCGGAACAGGGAGCGCCCAGCCTCGCCGGTTCCGGAGAGCCGGAGCGGGCGGGTAGTCAGGCCGTCGATGCTCAGCACGGGCATGCCGGTGTCGTCGACGCCGGTGAGGCTCGCCGAGTGCGGACCGGTCCGGTCCAGGCGGACACGCAGCGTACGCGCCCCGCGGGCGTGCAGGCGGACTCCGGCCCAGGAGAACGGCAGCTCGACCTCATCACCGTCGCGCGCGGTGAGCACCGCCGCGTGCATGGCGGCATCGAGGAGTGCGGGGTGCACTGCATATTCGGAGCCGGTGACGGTGTCCGGCAGGACCGCCTCGGCGTGCAGGCCGTTGTCGTGGCGGAACGCGGTACGCAAACCTTGGAAAGTGGGCCCGTAGTCGTAGCCGCGGTCGCCGAGCCGTTCGTACGCGTCGGTCAGGTCGACCGGGTCCGCGGCAGGCGGCCAGGGTCCGACCGCCGGGTGGTCTTCGGTTTCGCCGGCCGGGGCGAGCACGCCTGTCGCGTGCCGCAGCCCGGCCCGGTCGCCGCCCGGCGGAAGCGACCTGATGGTCAGCGTTCGACGGCCGTCATCGTCCGGTGGGTCGACGGTGAGTTGCACGGGCACGGGCACGGGCGCGGTCGCGTCGATGACCAGCGGAGCTTCGAGGGTCAGCTCCTCGATGACGTCGCAGTCGAGCAGCTCCGCGGCGTGCAGGGCCAGGTCCAGGAACGCCGTGGCCGGCAGGAGAGCCCTTCCCGCGACGGTGTGGTCGGCCAGCCAAGGCTGGGCGGACAGGGAGAGTCGGCCGCTGAGCAGCAGGCCGTCCCGGTCGAGTCCGACGAGGAGGCCGAGGAGGGGATGTCCGCTAGGTGTCAGACCACTGGCAGCCAGGTCGGCGGTGGGTGCCGGGTCGAGCCAAAAGCTGCGGTGTTGGAAGGGATAGGTGGGCAGGGCGATGTGCTGGTGGTCGTTGTGGAGGGTGTGCCAGTTGATGGTGGTGCCGTGGGTGTGGATGGTGGCGAGGGCGTCGGCGAGGTCGATATGCCGGTTTTTGTTCTGGACGGCGGTGGTGGCGGTGTCGCTGATGTGCGGGATGAGGGTGGGGTGGGGGCTGATTTCGATGTGGTGGGTGACGCCGTGGGTTTTGAGGGTGGTGACGGCGTCGGCGAAGGCGACGGTGTTGCGTAGTTGTTCGGCCCAGTGGTCGGCGGTGACGTCGGTCAGGGCCTGGCCGGTCAGGGTGGAGATGACGGGGATGCGGCCTGGCTGGTGCTGGATGTGGGTGATCGCGGCGCGGAACTCGTCGATGATGGGGTTCATCAGGGGTGAGTGGAAGGCGTGGCTGACGGTGAGTCGTTGGGTGCGGATTCCTTGCTCGGTCAGTCGGGTGTTGACCTGGTCGATGGCTGCGGTGGTGCCGGCCAGCACCAGGGAGGTGGGGGAGTTGATGGCGGCGATGGTGACGTTATTGAGGTGGTGGTCGGTGATGGCGTCGCGGTTGGTGTGGGCGGCGAGCATGGCCCCGCCGGGCGGGAGGCTGTTCATGAGTCGGGCGCGGGCGGTTACCAGGGTGCAGGCGTCGGTCAGGGTCAGGATGCCGGAGACGTGGGCTGCGGTGATCTCGCCGATGGAGTGTCCGGCCAGGTAGTCGGGGGTGACGCCGTGGTGGGTCAGGAGCTGGTGCAGGGCGGTTTCGTAGGCGAACAGCACCGGTTGGGTGTTGATGGTGTGGTCGAGTTCGTCGGTGCGGTTGCCCCACATCAGTGCCGGCAGATCCAATCCCAGCTCGGCGCCGATGGTGTTGATCGTCTCGGCGAACACCGGTTGCTGCTGGTAGAGGTGGCGGCCCATGCCCGCGTGCTGGGCCCCTTGCCCGGCGTAGAGGAAGGCGGTCTTGCCGCTGGTCGTGTGGGTGATGGGCAGTTCGCCGGCGGCCAGCTCGGGCAGCTGGGATGCGGTGATGACGGCGCGGTGTTCGAAGTGGGTGCGCCTGGCCAGGGTGTGGGCGACCTGGTGCAGGTTCAGGTCTGGCCGGGCGGTGAGGTGCTGGTGGAGGCGGGCGGCGAAGTCGCGCACGGCCTGTGGGGTTTTGCCGGACAGGGGCAGCAGCACCGGGCCGCCGTCGCTGGCGGAGGCTACTGCTTCAGAGGTGGGTGGTTCTTCGAGGATGAGGTGGGCGTTGGTGCCGCTGATGCCGAAGGAGGACACGGCGGCGCGGCGGGGCCGGTCCCCGGCCGTCCAGGGTTGGGCTTGGGTGAGCAGGGCGACGTGTCCGCTGTCCCAGTCGACGTGGCTGCTGGGTTGGTCGACGTGCAGGGTGTGGGGGAGTTGCTGGTGGCGCATGGCCATGAGCATTTTGATGATCCCGGCGACGCCGGCGGCGGCTTGGGTGTGCCCGATGTTGGATTTGATGGAGCCGAGCCAGAGCGGGGTGTCACGGTTTTGGCCGTAGGTGGCGAGGATGGCTTGGGCTTCGATGGGGTCGCCGAGTCGGGTGCCGGTGCCGTGGGCTTCGATGGCGTCGATGTCTGTGGGGGTGAGGCGGGCGTTGGCGAGGGCTTGGGTGATGACGCGTTGTTGGGCGGGTCCGTTGGGTGCGGTCAGTCCGTTGGAAGCACCGTCCTGGTTGACGGCGCTGCCCCGGATCACCCCGACGATGGGGTGGCCGTTGCGGCGGGCGTCGGACAGCTTCTCCAACAGCAGCATGCCGGCGCCGTCGGAGAATCCGGTGCCGTCGGCGTTGTCGGCGAATGATTTGCAGCGTCCGTCCGGCGACAGTCCGCGTTGGCGGCTGAATTCGGTGAAGATGCCGGGTGTGGCCATCACGGTCACTCCACCGGCCAGGGCGAGGGAACACTCGCCGCTGCGCAGGGCCTGCGCGGCCAGGTGCACCGCGACCAGGGATGACGAACACGCGGTGTCCACGGTGACCGCCGGCCCCTCCAAGCCGAAGGTATAGGCGATCCGGCCTGAGGCGACGCTGGTTGTGGTTCCGGTGAGGAAATAGCCTTCGAGGTCTTCTGGTGGTCGACGCATGTCGCCGTATCCCTGGGTGATGACGCCGGTGAAGATGCCGGTGTCGCTGCCGCGCAGGGTTTCGGCGGGTATGCCGGCCTGTTCGAAGGTTTCCCAGCTGGTTTCGAGCAGCAGGCGTTGCTGGGGGTCCATGGCGAGGGCTTCGCGGGGGCTGATGCCGAAGAAGTCGGGGTCGAACTGGTCGGCGTCGTGCAGGAACCCGCCGTGGCGTGCGTAGGTTTTGCCGGTGCGTTCGGGGTCGGGGTGGTGGATGTCGGGGTCCCAGCCGCGGTTGGTGGGGAACTCGGTGATCGCGTCGACACCGTCGGCCAGCAGCCGCCACAGCTGTTCGGGACTGGTCGCCTGGCCGGGGTAGCGGCAGGCCATCGCCACCACCGCGATCGGCTCGGTGTCCGAGCCGACCGCCGCTGCGACAACCGGAACGGCGTGGACCGCCGACGCGGGGGCGTCGAATATCTCGCGGAGCAGGAACTCCGCGAGCGCGATGACCGTCGGGTGGTCGAAGACGACCGTCGTCGGCAGGCGCAGGCCGGTCGCCGCGTTTAAGCGGTTCCGCAGCTCGACCGCGGTCAGCGAGTCGAAACCGAGTTCCTTGAGCGGACGGTCGGCCGCCACAGCCTCGGCGCCGTCGTGCCCGAGCACGGTTCCGACGTGCGCCCGGACCAGCTCGACCGCCGCGTCGTGGCGTTCCGGCTCGGACAACGCGGTCAGACGCTGGAGCAGCGAGGCCGAGGTGCCGCCCGACGCGGTACGGCGGGACCGCGTCGTTCCGTTGACCGCCCTCGGGTCCAGCCGCGCCGCGACCAGGGAGGGACTGGGCAGACCGACGGCCGCGTCGAAGAGGGCAAGTCCCTCCTGCGTGCTCAGGGGCAGGACACCACTGCGCCGCATCCGGGCCAGGTCGGCCCTGGTGAGCCGCTCCGTCGCCGCGCTGGTCTCTTCCCAGAGGCCCCAGGCGAGGGAGGTGGCGGGTAGGCCTTGGGTGTGGCGGTGGTGGGCGAGGGCGTCGAGGAAGGTGTTGGCGGCGGCGTAGTTGGCTTGGCCGGGTGCGCCGAGGGTGCCGCTGATGGAGGAGTAGAGGACGAAGGCGCTGAGGTTGAGGTGCCGGGTCTGTTCGTGCAGGTTCCAGGCGGCGTCGATTTTGGGTTTGAGCACGGCGTCGAGCTGCTCGGGTGTCAACGACGCGATCGGCGTGTCTTCGAGAACCGCGGCGGTGTGGACGACGGTGGTCAGCGGATGTTCGGCGGGGATGCCGGCGAGCAGGTCGGCGACCTGTTGAGCGTCGCTGATGTCGCAGGCCACCAGGGTGACGGACGCGCCGTGTTCGGTGGCCGCCCGGCGCAGCTCGTCCGCGTGGGGAGAGTTCGGTCCCTGACGGCTCGCGATGACCAGATTGGCCGCGCCGGTGGTGGTGAGGTGGTGGGTGAGGTGGGTGGCGAGGGTGCCGGTGCCGGTGATGAGGGTGGTGCCGTTGGGGTGGGGTGGGGTGGGGAGGGTGAGGACGAGTTTTCCGGTGTGGGTGGCTTGTTGGAGGGTGCGTAGGGCGTGGTGGGTGTGGTGGATGGGGTGGGTGGTGGTGTGGGGGTGGTGGAGGTGGTTGTGGTGGAAGAGGTTGAGCAGGGTGGTGAGCATGTGGTGGATGTGGTCGGGGTGGGTGTGGGGGAGTTGGAAGGGGTGGTAGGTGAGGTGGGGGTGGGTGTGGTGGGTGTTGTGGCGTAGGTCGGTGGTGCCCATTTCGATGAAGCGGCCGCCGGGGTGGAGGAGGTTGAGGCTGGTGTCGGTGTGGTGTCCGGCGAGGGCGTTGAGGATGACGTGTTGGTGGGGGAATTGGTGTTGGTAGTCGAGGGTGCGGGAGTTGGCGATGTGGGTGGGTGGTAGGTGGGGGGTGAGGGTGTGCCATTTGGTGGGGTGGGCGGTGGCGTAGATGGTGGCGCCGAGGTGTTTGGCGATTTGGGTGGCGGCGGTGCCGACGCCGCCGGTGGCGGCGTGGATGAGGATGTTTTCGCCGGGTTGGAGTTTGGCGAGGTGGGTGAGGGCGTAGTAGGCGGTGAGGTAGGCGACGGGGATGGCGGCGGCTTGGGGGTAGGTCCAGTGGTGGGGGATGGGGGCGAGCAGCCGCCGATCCGTCACCCCGACGGGCGCCATCGTGCCCGGCAGCAGGCCGAAGACCCGGTCACCGGGCGCCATGTCGGTGACGTCGGAGCCGACCTCGAGCACCACGCCGGCGCCGTCCGAGCCGATCAGGGCATGGGGATCGGGATACATGCCGAGCGTGATCAGCACGTCCCGGAAGTTCATGCCGGCCGCCCGGATGGCCACCCGGACCTCGCCCTCTCCGAGCGTGCGCTCCGCGTCCGGGTTCGGTACGAAGCCCACCCCTTCGATGGTCCCGCGGTTCACCACGCCGAGCCGCCACGAGTCGCCCGCTGGCGGAATCAGCATGTCCGACGCGGCGCTCACCAGCCGCGGCGCGAGGACTCGCCCGTCCCGCAGCGCGAGTTGCGGCTGTGCGGTCGCCACGGCGGCCGCGATGGTGGGCAGGTCGACGGGCTCGTCCACGTCGACCAGCACGAACCTGCCGGGATGTTCGCGTTGTGCACTGCGCAGCAGACCCCATACCGGTGCCAGGCGTAGGTCGAGGTCCTCCTCGTCGGTCACCGCCACGGCGCCGCGAGTCGCGACCACCAGGACGCTGTCGCCCTGCTGGTCATCCGCGAGCCAGCTCTGCACCATCTCCAGCGTTCCGGCCAGGGTGGCCCGGGTCGTCTCGGCGACGCCGTCGCCGGCGGCCGCGACCGGATAGAACAGGACGTTGGCCGGTGCGGGCTCGGCGGCGGCGAGCGCCGGCAGGTCGGGCAGGATTCGTACGCCCGTCAGGCCCGCGTCGTCCGCCCCCAGCACGGCCCACGTGTCCGCGTCCGCCTCGGCGGCCGGCACGGTAAGCGGCTCCCAGCGCAGCCGGTACAGCGAGTCCGCTGCCGAGCGGGCGCCGCCGAGCTGGTCGAGTGAGACGGGACGGGTGACAAGCGACTCGATCGAGGCCACCGGTTCGCCGGTCGGGTCGGCCAGCAGCAGGCGATAGGCGCCGCTCGCCGTCGGCGTGATGCGGACCCGAAGGGCGGTGGCACCCACGGCCTGCAACCGGACACCGGTCCAGGCGAAGGGCAGACCCATCGTGCCGGGATCGGCCCCAGTGGCCTCCAGCACCAGCGCGTGCAGCGCGGAGTCCAGCAGCGCCGGGTGGATGGCGAACCCGTCCGTGGCGACGCCGTCGGGCAGGCGTACCTCCGCGTGGAGTTCGGCGCCGTTGCGCCAGGCCGCGCCCAGCCCCTGGAACGCCGGGCCGTACTCGTAGCCCGCGGCGGCCAGCCGCGAATAGGCATCGGTCAGGTCGACCCGCTGAGCGTCGGCGGGCGGCCAGGCGGTGAGTTGCTCGACGGACGCCGGGGACGCGTCGGTGGCCAACGTGGCGGTGGCATGCCGGCGCCACGTCCCCTCCTCCGGACGCCGCGAGTGGATGGTCAGGGTCCGGCGCCCGTTCTCGTCCGGCGCCTCCGCCTTGAGTTGCAGACCGACCGGCTCGTCGCCGTGCAGGATCAGCGGGCTTTCGAGGGTCAGCTCCTCCACCAGATCGCAGTCGAGCCGGTCACCTACCTGGACGGCCATCTCCAGGAACGCGGCACCGGGCAGCAACACCGTCCCCGGGAGGGCGTGATCGGCGAGCCAGGGATGCGTCGCCGGGGAGACCCGGCCGGTCAGCAGCAGCGTGCCCGATTCGGCCAGCTCCACTGCCGCGGACAGGAACGGATGGTCGGGCAGTTGCTGGCCGATGCCGCTCAGATCTGTGGTCCGCGGCGCCGCCGCCCAGTACCGCGCGCGCTGGAACGCGTACGTCGGCAGGTCCGCGGAGTCCGTCGGGCCGCTGCCCGCGTCATCGAACAGGGTGGCCCAGTCGACAGGTACGCCCTGGGCGAAGGCCTGGGCCGCCGAGGTGAGCAGCCGCCGCCGGCCGCCCTCGTCGCGCCGCAGCGTCCCGACGACCACGGCCCGGGCGTCGACCGAGTCCACGGTGTCCTGGATGCTCGTCGTGAGCACCGGGTGCGCACTCACCTCGATGAAGGCCTCCCGGCCCTGCCCGGCCAGTGCCCGGATGGCCTGCTCGAACAGCACCGGCTCGCGCAGGCTGCGGTACCAGTGATCCGCGCCCATCTCGTGGCCGTCAAGCTCCGCGCCGGTCACCGTGGACTGCAGCGGCATGATCGAGGGCTGGGGTCGTACGCCGGCGAGTTCGGCCAGGATCCGTTCGCGCAGGGTCTCGATGTGTGGGGTGTGTGAGGCGTAGTCGACGTCGATGCGGCGGGCTCGTACGCCGTGGGCGTGGTAGTCGGCGAGCAGCGCGTCGAGGGAGCCGGGGTGGCCGGCGACGACCGTGGTGTTGGGACCGTTGATGGCGGCGATGTGCAGGTCGGGATGGTCGCTGAGGCGCAGTTCGACGTCTGCGGCTGGCTGCGGCACCGATGCCATGCCGCCGGTCCCGGCGATGGCGGTGATCGCCTGGCTGCGCAGGGCGACGATGCGGGCGGCGTCCGGCAGGGTGAGTGCGCCGGCGATGTGGGCGGCGGCGATCTCGCCCTGCGAGTGACCGACCACCGCCTCCGGCTCGACGCCCATCGCCTGCCAGGTCCGGGTGAGCGCGATCATCATCGTGAACAGCACCGGCTGCACCACGTCGACCCGCGACAGCGGGGGCGCGTCAGGGGCGCCGGTCAGCACGTCGAGCACCGACCACCGCAGATGCGGTTGCAGTGCCTCCGCGCACTCGCGGACGGAGGCGGCGAACGGCGGTGAGGCGTCGAGCAGCTCTCGGGCCATCTCGGCCCACTGCGATCCCTGCCCGGGGAAGACGAACACCGGTCGGCGCGCCCTCGGAGCGTGGTCCACCACCAGGCCGGGCACCGGCCGGTCGTCGGCGACGGCCCGGAGCGCCTCGTCGGCCTCGGCCCGGTCGGCCACCACCGCTACGGCGCGGTGCTCGAAGTGGGTGCGTGTGGTCGCCAGGGCATACGCGACCGCGACCAGGTCCCGCTCAGGTTCGGTGTCGAGCCATTTCCGCAACCGTTCTGCCTGCGCGCGCAGCGCCTGCGGGCTGCGGCCGGACAGGATCAGCGGCACCGGCCGGGCGGCGGTGTCGGTGGATCGCGGCGCCGCGGCAGCGGGCGGCTGTTCGAGGATGACGTGCGCGTTGGTGCCGCTGATGCCGAACGAGGAGACGCCGGCCCGCAGCGGTCGGTCGTCCGCCTGCCACGGCTGCGCCTCGGTGAGCAGCTGGACCGCTCCGGCCGTCCAGTCGATGTGCGGGCTGGGCTCCTCCGCGTGCAGGGTGGGCGGCAGGACCCCGTACCGCATCGCCATGAGCATCTTGATGACGCCGGCAATGCCGGCGGCGGCCTGGGTGTGCCCGATGTTCGATTTGATCGAGCCGAGCTGGAGCGGCCGATCCGCCGGCCGTTGCCGGCCGTAGGTGGCGAGCAGCGCCTGAGCCTCGATCGGGTCGCCCAGCCTGGTCCCGGTCCCGTGCGCCTCGACCGCGTCCACGTCCGCCGGGCTGAGCTGGGCGGCGCCCAGGGCCTGCCGGATGACCCGCTCCTGGGCGGGACCGTTCGGTGCGGTCAGGCCGTTGGACGCGCCGTCCTGGTTGACCGCGCTGCCCCGGATGACGCCGAGGATGGTCCGCCCGTTGCGCTGCGCGTCCGAGAGCCGTTCCAGCAGGAGGACTCCCGCTCCGTCGGAGAAACCGGTGCCGTCGGCCCGGGCGGAGAACGACTTGCACCGGCCGTCGGGGGCCACGCCGCCCTGCTCGCCGATCTCGGTGAAGACCGAGGGGGTGGCCATGACGGACACGCCGCCGGCCAGCGCCATGGTGCATTCGCCCAGGCGCAGCGCCTGCGCGGCCAGGTGCAGGGCGACCAGCGACGAGGAGCACGCGGTGTCCACCGTGATGGCGGGACCTTCCAGGCCGAACGTGTACGCGACCCGGCCGGAGGCGATGCTGCCCGCGCTGCCGCCGGCATAGTCGTGGTACATGACGCCGGTGAAGACGCCGGTGCGGCTACCCCGCAGCGTCTCCGGGACGATCCCGGCCCGCTCCATCGCCTCCCACGACACCTCCAGCATCAACCGCTGCTGGGGGTCCATCGCCTGCGCCTCGCGCGGGCTGATCCCGAAGAAGGCCGGGTCGAACTCGGCCGCGTCGTAGAGGATGCCGCCTTCGCTGGTGTAGGTCTGCGCGGCGTCCGTCTCCCAGCCGCGGTCGACGGGGAACGCGGATATCGCGTCGGTGCCGGCCGCCACCAGGTGCCACAGCTGCTCCGGCGTGGCGGCGCCGCCGGGGAACCGGCAGCCCATGCCGATGACGGCGATCGGCTCGTCCTCGGCTCCGGTGGCGACCGTGCCGTCCGGTACGGCCGGGTCGTCGGCGGCCAGCCGCAGCAGGTGCTCGGCGATGGCCACGATCGTGGGATGATCGAAGATCAGTGTGGCCGGCAACCGCAGACCGGTGGTGGCGGCGAGCCGGTTGCGCAGCTCGACGGCGGTCAGTGAGTCGAAGCCGAGGTCGCGCATGGTCCGGGCGGGGTCGATCGTGGCCGGCTGGGCGTGCCCGAGGACCGCGGCGACGTTCACCCGGACCAGGTCGATCGTGCTGTCGCGCCGTTTGCCCTCCGGCATCGTCGCCAGACGGTGCAGCCAGTCCCGGGACTGCTCGGTGTTGTCGGCGACCCGGCGTACCCGGAGGTGGTCGCGCAGCACCGGCGACTGCACGCCTGTGGCGTTGCGACTGATCCGGGCGGCGACGAGGTGCGGGCGATCGGCTGAGAGCCCGGCGTCGAACATTTCCAACGCCTCCGCGGTCGGCAGCGGGCTGATGCCGGTGCGGCGGATGCGCTCGAGGTCCGCGTGGCTGAGCGTGCCGGTCATTCCGCTGCTCTGCTCCCACAGGCCCCAGGACAGTGAGGTGGCGGCCAGGCCCCGTGCCCGCCGGTGGTGTGCGAGCGCGTCGAGGAACGTGTTCGCCGCGGCGTAGTTCGCCTGCCCGGCGGAGCCGAGCACGCCGGCTGCGGAGGAGAACAAGACGAACGCGGCGAGGTCGTGCTCGCTGGTCTGCTGGTGGAGATGCCAGGCCGCGTCGGCCTTCGGCCGCAGCGCGGCCGCGAGGCTCTCCGGGGTCAGCCGCTCGATGATCGAGTCCTCGAGTACGCCGGCGGCGTGGATGACGGCTGTGAGCGGATGCTCTGCCGGGATCGCGGCGAGCAGAGCGGCGAGCTGGTCCGGGTCGGCGGCGTCGCAGGCGGCAATGGTGACCGTGGCGCCGAGCGCGACCAGTTCGTCGCGGAGCTGCTCGGCGCCGGGCGAGCGGAGACCGCTGCGGCTGGTGAGCAGCAGGTGCCGTACCCGGTGGACGGTGACGAGGTGGCGCGTCACGATGGCGCCCAGGGTGCCCGTGCCACCGGTGACCAGGACCGTGCCCGACGGCGCGAAGACGCTGGCCTTCGGGGCGGCAGCCTCTGGGGCGCCGGCCGCCGGAATCAGCCGGGGGACGCGGATCTCGCCGCGGCGGACGGCCGCCTGCGGCTCTGCGGTGCCGAGCGCTCGCCGGACGTCGGCGTCGTCGCCGGGTTCGCCGCCCGTTTCGGTGTCCGTGTCGATCAAAACGATCCGGCCGGGGTGCTCGTGCTGTGCCGACCGGACCAGGCCCCACACGGCGGCCTGTGCCAGATCGACCTCTTCGCCGTCGTCGACCGCGACCGCCCGGCGCGTCACCACGACGAACGGCCCGGCGTCCGGACGGTCGGCGGCTAGCCAGGCCTGCAGCTCGGCGAGCACCCGTGCGGTGACGGCGTGCACGGCTTCGGGAACCGGCGCGAGGTCGGCGCCGGCCGAAGCGTCGAGGAACGCGCCACCGTCGGTGTCCTCGCCCGCGGCGGCCGCCAGCACCGGCCAGGAGAGCGCATGGAGTGCCCGCCGCCGGGCCGGGCCCAGCTGAGCGGTGCTGACCGGGCGGGTCGTCAACGCGTCGACCGCTGCCACCGGCGCGCCGCCCGCGTCGTCGGCGACGATCCGGTAGCCGTTGCCCACCGGGGTGATCCGCACCCGCAGCGTCCGCGCCTCGACAGCGTGCAGCCGTACGCCGCTCCACGAGTACGGCAGCTCGAGGCTGTCGCCGTCCGCAGTGACCAGGACGGCGTGCAGGGCGGCGTCCAGCAGTGCCGGATGGATGCCGAAACCGGCCACCGGTGTCTCCGGGTCCAGCCGGACCTCGGCGCAGATGTCGGCACCGGCCCGCCAGACCGCGCGCAGCCCCTGGAAGACGGGCCCGTACTCGTAGCCGCGTTCGGCCAGTCGCGGGTACGCGTCGGCCAGGTCGACCGGCTGGGCGCCGGCGGGCGGCCACGGCGCGGTACCGGCCTGCGCCGGCGGGGCGCCACCGGTGGCCAGCACACCGGTGGAATGCCGGGTCCACGGCAGGTCCGGCTCGCGGTCGCTGCGCGAGTAGACGGCCACCCGCCGAGCCGGCTCGTCCTCCGGCCCGCTGACGATCAGCTGGATCACTACGCCGCCGGTGGCCGGCAGCACGAGCGGCGCCTCCAGCGTCAGCTCGTCGAGGTGTGCCCGGCCGACGCGGTCGCCGGCCCACAGCGCCAGGTCCACCAGCGCGGCGCCGGGCACCACGACCGTGCCGGCGACCGCATGGTCGGCCAGCCAGGCCTGGGTCTGCACCGAGAGACGGCCGCTGAACACCCGGCCCTGCTCGTCGGCGAGTTGCAGCAGCGCGCCGAGCAGCGGGTGGTCGACCTGCTCCAGGCCGGCCGCGCCGACGTCGGCGTCGCCCGGCGCGTCCAGCCAGTAGTGCTGCCGCTGGAACGGATATGTCGGTAGCTCGACGTGCTGATGCGGGCCGGGATAGACGCTGGCCCAGTCGACGGGCGCGCCATGGCCGTGCGCGCGGGCCAGAGCGGTCAGCAGCTGGGCGCGGCCGCCCTGGTCACGGCGCAGCGTCCCATGGGCGGTGGCGGGCAGCCCGGCGGCGTCGATCGCCTCCTGCACCGGTGTGGTCAGCACTGGGTGCGGGCTCACCTCGATGAAAAGCGTGTGGCCGTCGTCGAGCAGCGCCCGCACCGCGGCGTCGAAGCGGACGGTGCTGCGGAGGTTGCGATACCAGTAGTCGCCGGTCACCCGGTCGCTGTCGGCGAGCCGGTGTCCGGTGACCGTGGAGTACATCGCGACGCGGGGCGGCCGGGCCTGAACGGGCGCGAGCGCCTCGCCGATCCGCTCGCGCAGGGCCTCGATGTCCGGAGTGTGCGAGGCGTAGTCGACGTCGATGCGCCGGGCCCGTACGTCCTGGTCGTGGTAGTCGGCGAGCAGTGCTTCCAGGGATGCGGCGGCGCCGGCGACGACGGTGGCGCCGGGGCCGTTGATCGCGGCGATGTGCAGGTCGGAATAGCGGGTCAGGTCGGGTTCGACCTGGTCGGCCGGCTTCGGCACGGAGACCATGCCACCGGTGCCGGCGATCGACGTGATCGCCCGGCTGCGCAGTGCCACGATGCGGGCGGCATCCGGCAGGCTGAGGGCGCCGGCGATGTGGGCGGCGGCGATCTCGCCCTGCGAGTGGCCGACCACCGCGTCGGGACGTACGCCGTGGTGACGCCACAACTGCGACAGCGCCACCATCATCGCGAACAGGGCCGGCTGCACGACGTCGACGCGATCGATGGAGGGCGCCGCCGGGTCGCCGCGCAGCACGTCGATGAGCGACCAGCCGGTGTACGGCTGCAAGGCCTCGGCGCAGGCGGTGAGGTGCTCGCGGAACACCGGGGACTCGTCCAGCAGCCGGCTCGCCATGCCCGCCCACTGGGAGCCCTGGCCGGGGAAGACGAACACGACGCCGGGGGCGCCGCGCGACTGAGACTCCACCAGGTTCGGGGCCGGCTCACCGACGGCGAGCGCGCGCAGGGCGGTACGCATCTCGTCGGGGTTGTGGCCGACGATGCCGGCTCGCCGCGCGAAGTGGGTGCGGGTGAGCGCGAGCGCCGCGCCGGCCGCGGCGACGTCCGGCGTCTGGTCGAGTACCCGATCAAGTCGGGCCGCCTGGTCCCGCAGTGCCGCATCGGTACGGCCGGAGAGCACCCAGGCGACCGGTCCGCCGGCGGGTTCCGGCGCGGGGTCGGCGGCCGGCGGCTCTTCCAGGATGACGTGGGCGTTGGTGCCGCTGATCCCGAACGACGAGACCCCGGCCCGGCGGGGTGCCCCGTCGCCCGGCCAGGGCTGCTCGCTGGTGAGCAGCCGGACCTCGCCGGCCGACCAGTCGACCTGGGTGCTGGATCGGTCCGCGTGCAGGCTGCGGGGGAGCACCCGGTGGCGCAGCGCCATGATCATCTTGATGACGCCGGCGACGCCGGCGGCCGCCTGGGTGTGGCCGATGTTGGACTTCACCGAGCCGAGCCAGAAGGGCCGGTCTGCGGCGCGGTTCCGGCCGTAGGTCGCGAGCAGCGCCTGGGCCTCGATCGGGTCGCCGAGCGGTGTACCCGTCCCGTGCGCCTCGACCACGTCGACGTCGGCGGTGGTCAGCTCGGCGTTCGTCAGCGCCTGCCGGATGACGCGCTCCTGGGACGGTCCGTTGGGCGCGGTGAGGCCGTGACTGGCGCCGTCCTGGTTGGCGGCGCTGCCCCGCAGCACCGCGAGGATCTGGTGGCCGTTGCGGCGGGCGTCCGACAGCCGCTCCAGCAGGACCAGCCCGGCGCCCTCGGCCCAACCGAGACCGTCGGCGTCGGCCGAGAACGGCTTGCACCGGCCGTCAGGTGCCAGCCCGCGCTGCCGGCTGAACTGCAGGAACACGCTCGGCGTCGCCATCACCGTGACGCCACCGGCCAGCGCCAGCTCGCACTCGCCGCGGCGCAGTGCGTGGGCGGCCAGGTGCAGCGCCACCAGTGACGAGGAGCAGGCGGTGTCGACGCTGACCGCCGGTCCCTCCAGGCCCAGCGTATAGGCCACCCGGCCGGAGGCGACGCTGCCCGCGCTTCCGATGCCGAGATGGCCCTCGTACGCCGGGGGCGCCGGTGTCAGGCGGGAGCCGTAGTCGTCGTACATGACGCCGGCGAAGACACCGGTGCTGCTGCCGCGCAACGAACCGGGTGCGATCCCGGCTCGTTCGATCGTCTCCCAGGCCACCTCCAGCAGCAGCCGCTGCTGCGGGTCGATGCCGAGCGCCTCGCGGGGACTGATGCCGAAAAACTCCGGGTCGAACTCGGCGGCGTCGTGCAGGAAGCCGCCGCGGGACACGTAGGACCGGCCGGCCTGTTCGGGGTCGGGGTCGTAGAGGTCCGGGTCCCAACCACGGTCGGTGGGAAACGACGAGGTCGCGTCGACGCCGTCCCGCACCAGCTGCCAGAGCGCCTCCGGCGAGTTCGCCCCACCCGGATACCGGCAGCCCATCCCGATGACGGCGATCGGCTCGGTCTGCGCGGCGGTGAGCTCCAGGTTCGTCTGGCGCAGGCGCTCGTTGTCCTTCAGCGACGCCCGCAGCGCCCGGACCAGCTGGTCGTCATTGTTCGGCATGGAGAGTCCCATCAGTCGCGATCAGGAGTCGTTCTCGGTGCGCTCGTCCATCAGGGCCAGGCGGATCAGGTCCTCGGGCGTCATGTCGTCGATGGTGTCGATCTCGCCGGCGGCACCCGGTTCGCGCGGGTCGCCCCCGTTGGCTGTGGCCTGCGCCAGGCTCAGCAGCGCGTCGAGCAGTCCGGCCCGGTGCAGGCGGTCCAGCGGGATCGTGGACAGCGCCCGCCGGACATCGGCCTCGTCGGTGTGCGCCCCTTCGCCGGCAGCGGGCGCCAGCAGATCGTGCAGGTGACCGGAGAGGGCGGCCGGCGTCGGATGGTCGAAGACGAGCGTCGCCGGCAGGGTGAGCCCGGTGGCCGTGGCAAGCCGGTTGCGCAGCTCCACCGTCATCAGCGAGTCGAAGCCGAGCTCGCGGAACGGGCGGGCCGGGTCGATCAGCGCGGCGTGGTGGTCGCTGATGGCCGCGATCTGCTTGGTGACCAGCCGCAGCAGTTCCGCTTGCTGTTCCTCGGCGGGCAGCCCGTCGAGCGGGGCCAGCGCCGCGGCGGTCGCGGTCGGTCTCACCGGTGCCGTCGTGCCGCGCCGCAGGCGCCGCAGCACGACGGGGGTCGCCTCCCCGTCCGGCAGCGCGGCCGGATCGAGGCGGATCGGTACGAGCTGGGCGCTGGGTTCGGCGACGGCGGCGTCGAAGAGAGCGAGTGCCTCCGGTACGGGCAGCGGCAGGACACCGGTGCGGCGCAGGCGGCTGCGGTCGTCGTCGGTGAGCGCGCCCGCCATGCCCTCGGACCGGTCCCACAGCCCCCAGTCGAGGGCGGTGGCGGGCAGCCCGGCGGCGTGCCGGTGGTGGGCCAGGGCATCGAGGAACGCGTTGGCCGCCGCGTAGTTCGCCTGTCCCGCCGCACCCAGCAGGCCGGAGGCCGACGAGAACAGCACGAATCCGGCCAGGCCGAGATCGCGGGTCTGCTCGTGCAGGTGCCAGGCCGCGTCCGCCTTGGGCCGCAGGACGCGGTCGATCTGCTCCTGGGTGAGGCCGTCCACCAGGCCGTCGTCCACCACACCGGCGGCGTGGACCACCGCGGTGAGTGGATGTTCGGCAGGAATCGCCGCCAGGACACCGGCCACCTGGGCGGGATCCGCGACGTCGCACGCCGCGACCGTGACCTCGGCGCCGAGGGCGGTCAGTTGCTCCCGCAGCTCGGGCGCGCCCGGGGTGTCCGGTCCCCGTCGGCCGGTCAGCACCAGGTGCCGTACGCCGTGGCCGGCGACGAGGTGCCGGGCGAGCAGGCCGCCGAGCGCGCCAACGCCGCCGGTGATCAGGACCGTGCCGTCGGTGTTCCAGCCGGCCGGGCCGGCGGCCACCGCGGGCGCGTGCGTCAGACTCGGCGTGTACGCCCGCCCGGCGCGGATCGCGACCTGCCCACGTGCCTGGCGTACCGCGGTGGCGGCGACCCCGGGCAGGGCCCGGCCCGAGGCCTCGTCGTCGTCGATGTCGATCACCGTGAACCGGCCCGGGTGCTCGGACTGGGCCGAGCGCAGCAGCCCCCAGCAGGCCGCCTGGGACAACCCCGGCACCGTGTCGCCGGGCAGCGCGCCGACCGCCGAACGGGTCAGCACCACCAGGTGGCTGCCGCGGTCGATCGAGAGCCAGGACTGCACGAGCCGCAGCATGTCGCCGGTGACGTCGTGCACGCCGGAGAGCACGTCCGGGCCGGTGGCGCGGGCCGCCGCGAACACGATCTCCGGCGCCCACCCGTTGCCTTCGATCGCGTGGACGTCCGGGTAGCTGCGCAGCCCGGTCAGCTCGGCCGGCTCGCCCAGCGTCGCCCAGCGGTCGGTCGCCTCGGTCACGTCGAACGGCAGCTCGGACCATTCGACCCGGTAGAGCGACTCGTGCCGGGGTGCGGTGAGTGCGTTTCTCAGCTGCTTGCCGGAGACCGGCAGGATCAGCACCGACTCGACAGACCCGACCAGCCGGCCCGACTCGTCGGCGATCCGCACCGCGATCCGGTCGTCGTCGGAGCGGGACAGCCACACGCGCAGCACGCGCGCGCCGTCCGGGTCCAGCCGGACGTCACGCCAGGAGAAGGGGATGTGCGGCCGTTCGCTGCCGTCCTCCGGATCGGCCACCAGCGTGGTCAACCCGGCCGGGATGCCGGGCGCCCCGAGCGCGTGCAACGCCGCGTCCAGCAGTGCGGGGTGCAGGTCGAAGCCGCCGGACGGTGTCGACTCGGCGAGCCGCAGCTCGGCGAAGAGGTCGTCGCCGCGCCGCCACGCCGCGCGCAGGGAACGGAACGCCGGGCCCCACGTGTAGTGCCCGCGATCGTTGTAGGAGGCGTAGAACCGGTCGGTCTCCAGGGCCTGCGCGTCGTGTGGAGGCCAGGACCGCAGCTGTGGCGGCAGCACGGGCTCCGACCCCTGGTCCGCGACGGCGCCGTGGGCCAGTACCACCCAGGGGCCGTCGCCGGCGGCCGGGCGGCAGCGCAGGTTCATCGTGCGGCGCCCGTCGTGCTCCGCCGGCCCGAGGCGCAGCTGCAGGTCGTGCGGCCGGTCATCGGCGAGCACCAGCGGCGACTCGTGGGTCAGTTCGGCGATCAGCGCGGCGCCGGCGGTCCGCGCCGCCCACGCGGTCGCCTCAACCCAGGTGGTGCCGGGCACCACCACCGTGCCGAGGACCAGGTGATCGGAGATCCACGGTTGGGTCCGCCGGGACACTCGGCCGGTGAACAGCACGCCGCCGTCGTCGAGGTCGACCCGCGCGGTGAGCAGAGGATGCCCGGTGGTGCTCGCCCGCCCGGTGTGCTCGGTGGTGGAGTCGAGCCAGAACCGGCGCCGCTGGAAGGGGTAGGTGGGCAGCGGAACCGGCCGTGGCGCCGGTCGTGGTCGCCCGCCGGTCCAGTCCACGTCCAGCCCGGCGACGTACGCCTTGGCCAGGGCGGCGGCGACACTGTCCGGTTCCGCCGTTCCGGCCCGCAGCAGCGGCACGGTGACCGGTGTGCCGCCGGGCAGGTTGCGCTGGACCAGGGCGCTCAACACCGCGTCCGGCCCGAGTTCGACGTACGTCGTGACGCCTCGCTCGTGCAGCGCGTGGACGCCGTCGCGGAAACGCACCGCGGCGCGGGCGTGCCGGACCCAGTAGTCCGGCGAAGCGAGCTCGTCCGCCGACGCCGGCTGCCCGGTCACGTTGGAGATGATCGGTGTGGTCGGCCGCCCCGGCTCGATCCCGGCCACGACCCGGCGGAACTCGTCGAGCATCGGCTCGATCAGCGGGGAGTGGAACGCGTGGCTGACCGGCAGCCATCGCGTCTTGCGTTCCTGCGCCTGCCAGCTGGTCCGAAGGTCCTCAAGTCGGTCGTGGTCGCCGGACACCACGATCGCGTCCTGCCCGTTCACGGCCGCGACGTCCACGTCCGGCACACCGACCAGGCCGGCACGGACCTCCTCCTCGGTGGCCTGCACGGACAACATCGCCCCGCCGGGCGGCAGCGCCTGCATGAGGCGCGCCCGCGCGGCGACCAGGGCCGCCGCGTCCGGCAGGGTCAGCAGACCGGACACGTGCGCGGCGGCGATCTCGCCGACCGAGTGGCCGATCAGGTAGTCCGGGCGTACGCCGTGCCGCTCCAGCAGGCGGTAGAGAGCCACCTCGAGGGCGAACAGCGCCGGCTGCGTGTACCCGGTGCGGTGCAGATCGTCGCCGTCCTCGGCGAACAGCACCCGGCGCAGCGGGAGGTCGAGATGCGGGTCGAGATGGGCGCACACCTCGTCCAGCGCCGCGGCGAAGTCCGGGTCCGCCGCGTACAGCTCGCGCCCCATGCCGGGGCGCTGGCTGCCCTGCCCCGTGAACAGGAACGCGGTGCCCCCGGTGTGGTGGACCTCGGCGGGCTCCGGCTCGACGTTCTCGGCCAGCCGGTCAAGACCGTCCAGAAGCTCCGGCATTCGGCGGCCGGAGACCACCGCGCGATGCGGGAAAGGATGCCGCGCCGTGGCGAGCGCGTGCCCGACCTCGGCCGCCGAGCTGCCCGGGCGGTCCCGGAGCCAGGTCGCGAGTCGGCGGGCCTGGGCGCGCAGGGCGGGCCGCGTGCGGGCCGAGATTGGCCAGAGCACCATGCCGTCGCCGTCCCCGCCGGCGCCCGCACCGGGTTCGTCGCCGGCCGGCGCAGCCTGCTCCAGGATGACGTGCGCGTTGGTGCCGCTGATGCCGAACGACGACACCGCGGCCCGGCGCGGCCGCCCCTTGTCTGCCCAGGCGGCCTCCTCGGTGAGCAGGGCCACCCGTCCGGCCGTCCAATCGACGTGCGGGGTGAGCGCGTCGATGTGCAACGTCCGGGGCAGGCGGCCGCGCCTCAGCGCCTCGACCATCTTGATGACCCCGGCCACGCCCGCCGCCGCCTGGGTGTGGCCGATGTTCGACTTGATCGAGCCGAGCCACAACGGATCCTCTTCCGGACCCCGCTGTCCGTACGTGGCGAGCAACGCCCGTGCCTCGATCGGGTCGCCCAGCGTCGTGCCGGTGCCGTGCGCCTCGACCACGTCCACGTCGGACGGAGTGAGTCGTGCGCTGGCCAGCGCGGCGCGGATCACCCGCTCCTGAGAGGGGCCGTTCGGGGCGGTGAGGCCGTTGCTGGCGCCGTCCTGGTTGACGGCGGAGCCGCGCAGGAGGGCGAGGACCGGGTGACCGTTGCGCTCGGCGTCGGACACGCGCTCCAGCAGGATCAGGCCCGCGCCCTCGCCCCAGCCGGTGCCGTCGGCCGCCGCGGCGAACGGCTTGCAGCGCCCGTCCGGGGCCAACCCACGCTGGCGGCTGAACTCCAAGAAAGCGCCGGGATGCGCCATGACGGTCACCCCACCCGCCAGGGCGAGGGTGCACTCCCCGCTGCGCAGTGCCTGCGCGGCCAGGTGGATCGCCACCAGCGCGGATGAGCAGGCGGTGTCGACGGTGACCGCGGGGCCCTGCAGGCCGAGCGTGTACGAGATCCGGCCGGACGTCACGCTGGCGGCGTTGCCGGTGGCCGCGTACCCGCCGATCTCCTCCCGCGGGCGGCTGAGGCCGCCGCCGTACTCCTGCGGCCACGCGCCCGCGAACACCCCGGTGCTGGTGCCGCCCAGCGACGCGGGGTCGATGCCGGCCGCCTCGATCGCCTCCCAGGCGACCTCCAGCAGCACGCGCTGCTGCGGATCCATGGCGAGTGCCTCACGCGGACTGATGTCGAAGAACTCCGGATCGAAGCCGGCGGCGTCGTTCAGGAAGCCGCCGTCGCGGGCATAGGTCGTGCCGGGATGGTCGGGGTCCGGGTGGTAGAGCGCGTCCACGTCCCACCCGCGATCGCCCGGGAACCCCGAGATCGTGTCGATTCCGTCGATGGTCAGCCGCCACAGCTGCTCCGGTGACTCCACCCCGCCCGGGTAGCGGCAGGCCATCCCGACTATCGCGATCGGCTCGTCGGTCGTGGCGGGACCGGCTACCGGTGCGGCGTCCTGCGTCGAGTCGCCGGTCAGCTCGGCGTGCAGCACCGCGGCGACCGCCGCCGGCGTCGGATGGTCGAAGGTCAGGGTGGTGGGCAGTGCCAGCCCGGTCACCACCGCCAGCCGGTTGCGGAACTCCACCGCGGTCATCGAGTCGAAGCCGTGCGCGCGGAACGGCCGGGTGAGGTCCATCCCGTCCCCGGACAGGCGGCCCAGCACGGCGGCGGTGTGCATGCCGACGAGGCGCCGCAGGTGAGCCTGCCGTTCTCCGGCCGGCAGCGCTTGGACCTCCCGGCGCAGCGATGCGGCCGCGTCGTCGTTCACCGTGCCGGCCCGCGTGGCCTCGATCGCCGCCCGGGCCTCCGGGATCCCGTCGAGCAGCGGACGCGGTCGTGCCGAGGCGAACACCGGCGCGAGCCGGGTCCAGTCGACGTCGGCGACCGTCAGCAGCGTGTCGTCCCGGTCGAGCGCACCGGCGAGAGCGGTGACCGCGGATTCCGGCGGCATCATGGCGATGCCGTGCTGCCGCAGCTGCTCGCCGAACCCGTCCTCCGCGGCCATACCGCCTCCGGCCCATGGGCCCCAGGAAACCGCGACGGCGGGCAGTCCGTGGCTTCGCCGATGCTGGGCGAGAGCGTCGGCGTGGGCGTTCGCAGCGCCGTAGACACCCTGCCCGGCGCTGCCCCACACGCCGGCGATCGAGGTGAAGAGAACGAACGCGTCGAGGCGCCGGTCGGCGAAGAGCTCCGCGAGCCGGGCCGCAGCCACCGCCTTCGCGGCGACCCGGTCCCGCTCCGCGGGCGTCGTCTCGAAGATCGGCGTCCGCTGGCTGACCCCGGCGGCATGCACCACGGTACGGATCGCGCCGACCTCGGCTTCCACGCGGGACACCAGGGCGGACAGGGCGGCTCGATCCGCGACGTCGCACTCCTCCACGGTCACCGACGGACCGAGCGCGGTGAGCTCGGCCACCAGCGCGGCCGCGCCCGGCGCACGAAGGCCGCGCCTGCTCGTCAGCACCAGGTGCTCGGCGCCGCGACCGGCCAGCCACCGTGCGGCCTGCGCCCCCAGAGCGCCGGTGCCACCGGTGATCAGCGCGGTGCCGCTGGTACGCCAGCCGGGCGCCGGCGTTCCGTTCAGGGGCGCCCGCACCAATCGGGGCACGAAGAGCCCGGAGTCGCGTACCGCCACCTGGTCCTCGTGCCAGTCGCCAGAGACCGCAGCGAGCACCCGCCGAACTGCGGCGTCGTCCGGCTGCTCGGGCACGTCGACGAGACCGCCCCAGCGGTCCGGATGTTCGAGTCCCGCCACCCGCCCGAGGCCCCACGCGGCTGCCTGCGCCGGTCGCCGGATCGGGTCGAAGCGGCCCGCGCTCACCGCGCCGGAGGTCAGGAACCAGAGCGGCGCGGACACGTCGGCGTCGCCGAGAGCCTGAATGAGTGCCAGGCAGCCAGCCAGGGCGCTGTCCTCGTCGTCGGCGACCAGCGCGACGATGCTGTCCAGCGGTGGCAGCTCCGCGAGGCGGGCGGCGAGCGACGTCCGGTCCTCGCCCTCCTCTGTGACGAGGGTTTCCGCGTCCGCGAGCGGACTCACCCACGGGCTGCTGGACCCGCTGGGCACGATCACCAGCCGGCGGACGGCCGGGCGGACGGCCGGCTCGCGTGCCGGCTGCCAGTCGGTCCGGTAGCACCACTCGTTCACGGCGGACTCGGTACGTCGCCGGCGGCGCCAAGCCGCGAGGCTGGGCAGCACGGCGCCCAACGGTTCGACCTCGGCGCCCAAGGTCTCGGCGAGCGAGGAGACGTCGCCGTGGTCCACGGCCTCCCAGAATCCGTCCGGATCGGCGCCCTCGGCCTGCTTCCGGGGTTGCGGCAAGGCCCAGTAGGCATGGCGTTGGAAGGGGTAGGTGGGTAGCGCGACGTGCTGGTGGTTGTGGTGGAGGGTGTGCCAGTTGATGGGGGTGCCGTGGGTGTGGATGGCGGCGAGGGCGTCGGCGAGGTTGATGTCGCGGTTCTTGTTTTGGATGGTGGTGGTGGCGGTCGTGGTGATGTGGGGGGTGAGTGTGGGGTGGGGTCCGATTTCGATGTGGTGGGTGATGTCGTGTTGTTGCAGGGTGGTGATGGCGTTGGTGAAGTTGACGGTGTGGCGTAGTTGTGTGGCCCAGTGGTCGGCGGTGACGTTGGTCAGGGTTTGTCCGGTCAGGGTGGAGATGATCGGGATGCGGCCGGGGTGGTGGTGGATGTGGGCGATGGCGGCGCGAAAATCGTCGAGGATGGGGTTCATCAAGGGCGAGTGGAAGGCGTGGCTGACGGTGAGGCGTTGGGTGCGGATTCCGTTTTGAGTGAGTCGGGTGGTGACGTCGTCGATGGCGGTGGTGGTGCCGGCTAGGACGAGTGAGGTGGGGGAGTTGATGGCGGCGATGGTGACGTCGTCGAGGTAGTCGGTGACCGTGTCGGTGGTGGTGTGGGCGGCGAGCATCGCTCCGCCGGTGGGGAGGCTGTTCATGAGTTGGGCGCGGGCGGTGATCAGGGTGCAGGCGTCGGTCAAACTCAGGATGCCGCTGGTGTGGGCTGCGGTGATCTCACCGATGGAGTGGCCGGCCAGGAAGTCCGGGGTGACACCGTGGTGGGTCAGGAGGTGGTGCAAAGCCGTTTCGTAGGCGAAGAGCACGGGTTGGGTGTTGATGGTGTGGTCGAGTTCGTGGGTGCGGTCGCCCCACATCAGCGCTGGTAGGTCCAGGCCGAGCTCGGCGCTGATGGTGTTGATGGTGTCGGCGAACACGGGGTGCTGCTGGTAGAGCCGTTGGCCCATGCCCGGATGCTGGGCGCCTTGTCCGGGGTAGAGGAACGCCGTCTTACCGCTGGTCGCGTGGGTGATGGGCAACTGTCCCGCGGCCAGGTCGGGTAGCTGTGAGGCGGTGATGACGGCGCGGTGCGCGAAGTGGGTGCGCCCGGCCAGGGTGTGGGCGACGTGGTGCAGGTTCAGGTCGGGCCGGTCGGTGAGGTGCTGGTGCAGGCGGGTGGCGTAGTCCCGCACGGCCTGCGGGGTCTTACCCGACAGTGGCAGCAGCACCGGGCCGGCGGGGCCGTCGATGCCAGGGCTGTCGACGCCAGGGCTGTCGACGCCAGGGCTGTCGACGCCAGGGCTGTCGGTGGCAGGTCCGTCGGTGGCAGGTCCGTCGGTGGCAGGGCCGTCGGTGCTGGGAGGGGCTGGGTTAGATCTGGGTGGTTCTTCGAGGATGAGGTGGGCGTTGGTGCCGCTGATTCCGAAGGAGGACACGGCGGCGCGGCGGGGCCGCTCCCCGGCCGTCCAGGGTTGGGCTTGGGTGAGGAGCGCGACGTGTCCGGTGGTCCAGTCGATGTGGCTGCTGGGTTGGTTGATGTGCAGGGTGTGGGGTAGCTGCTGGTGGCGCATGGCCATGAGCATTTTGATGATGCCGGCGACGCCGGCGGCGGCTTGGGTGTGGCCGATGTTCGATTTGATGGAGCCGAGCCAGACTGGGGTGTCACGGTTTTGGCCGTAGGTGGCGAGGATGGCTTGGGCTTCGATGGGGTCGCCGAGGGTGGTGCCGGTGCCGTGGGCTTCGACGGCGTCGATGTCGGCGGGGGTGAGTCGGGCGTTGGCGAGGGCTTGGGTGATGACGCGTTGTTGGGCGGGTCCGTTGGGTGCGGTCAGTCCGTTGGAGGCACCGTCCTGGTTGACCGCGCTGCCCCGGATCACCCCGACGATGGGATGGCCGTTACGGCGGGCGTCAGACAGCTTCTCCAGCAGCAGCATCCCGACCCCGTCGGAGAATCCGGTGCCGTCGGCGTTGTCGGCAAACGACCGGCACCGCCCGTCCGGCGACAACCCGCGCTGGCGGCTGAATTCGGTGAAGATGCCGGGTGTGGCCATCACGGTCACTCCGCCGGCCAGGGCGAGGGAACATTCACCGGTGCGCAGTGCCTGCGCGGCCAGATGCACCGCGACCAGCGACGACGAACACGCGGTGTCGATCGTGACCGCCGGTCCCTCCAACCCGAAGACATAGGCGAGGCGTCCCGACGCGACACTGCTGGTCAGCCCGGTGAGGAGGTAACCGTCCAGCGACTCGTCGCCCTCGGCCGTCCGCGGCCCGTACTCCTGGGTGATGACGCCGGTGAAGATGCCGGTGTTGCTGCCGCGCAGTGTTGCGGCGGGGATGCCGGCTTGTTCGAAGGTTTCCCAGCTGGTTTCGAGGAGGAGGCGCTGCTGGGGGTCCATGGCGAGGGCTTCGCGGGGGCTGATGCCGAAGAAGTCGGGGTCGAACTGGTCGGCGTCGTGCAGGAACCCGCCGTGGCGTGCATAGGTTTTGCCGGTGTGCTCGGGGTCGGGGTGGTAGATGTCGGGGTCCCAGCCGCGGTTGGTGGGGAACTCGCTGATCGCGTCGACGCCGTCGGCCAGTAGTCGCCACAGCTGTTCCGGACTCGACGCTTGACCGGGGTAGCGGCAGGCCATCGCCACCACCGCGATCGGCTCGGTGTCGGACCGCACCGCGGTCGGGGTCGCCGTGATCGCCGCTGGCCGGACGCCGGACACCTCCGCGAGCAGATGATCGGTGAGAGCGGCCACGGTCGGAAAGTCGAAGATCAACGTCGCCGGTAGGCGGATCCCCGTCGCGCTGCTCAGCACGTTGCGCAACTCGGCGCCGGTCAGCGAGTCGAGTCCCAGGTCCTTGAAGGTCCGATCGGAATGGACACTGCCGGCCGGCCCATGTCCCAGCACCGCCGTCACCCGTGCACTGATCAGCGCGGACACTGCCTCGCGCCGCTCGACCTCCGGCAGCGCGATGATGCGCTGACCCCAGTCCTTCGCCGGGGTGCTCGCGCTTGCGGCCACGGGCCGTCCGGTGTTCCGCAACAGGGAACGGTCCAGGCGTGCCGCGACGGTCTGCGGGTGTCCGACGGCCATTGCCGCGTCGAAAAGCGCAAGGCCGTGCTCGGTGGACATGGGCAGGACGCCGTTTCGCCGCATGCGCGCCAGGTCCGCCGCGGACAGGCCACCGGCCATTCCGCTGGTCTCTTCCCAGAGGCCCCAGGCGAGCGAGGTGGCGGGTAGGCCTTGGGTGTGGCGGTGGTGGGCGAGAGCGTCGAGGAAGGTGTTGGCGGCGGCGTAGTTGGCTTGGCCGGGTGCGCCGAGGGTGCCGCTGATGGAGGAGTAGAGGACGAAGGCGCTGAGGTTGAGGTGCCGGGTCTGTTCGTGCAGGTTCCAGGCGGCGTCGATCTTGGGCTTGAGCACGGCGTCGAGCTGCTCGGGCCCGATGTCCCCGACCAGGCCGTCATCGAGCACGCCGGCGGTGTGGACGACCGCGGTGAGCGGGTGCTCGGCGGGGATCGAGGCGATGAGCTCGGCGACCTGGCGAGGGTCGGCGGCGTCGCAGGCGGCGATGGTCACCGTGGCGCCCAGCGCGGCGAGGTCGTCGCGGAGCCGGTCGGTGTCGGCGGTGGCGCCGCGCCGGCTGGCGAGGACGAGGTGGCGGGTTTGTCCGGTGGTGGTGAGGTGGTGGGTGAGGTGGGTGGCGAGGGTGCCGGTGCCGGTGATGAGGGTGGTGCCGTTGGGGTGGGGTGGGGTGGGGAGGGTGAGGACGAGTTTTCCGGTGTGGGTGGCTTGTTGGAGGGTGCGTAGGGCGTGGTGGGTGTGGTGGATGGGGTGGGTGGTGGTGTGGGGGTGGTGGAGGTGGTTGTGGTGGAAGAGGTTGAGCAGGGTGGTGAGCATGTGGTGGATGTGGTCGGGGTGGGTGTGGGGGAGTTGGAAGGGGTGGTAGGTGAGGTGGGGGTGGGTGTGGTGGGTGTTGTGGCGTAGGTCGGTGGTGCCCATTTCGATGAAGCGGCCGCCGGGGTGGAGGAGGTTGAGGCTGGTGTCGGTGTGGTGTCCGGCGAGGGCGTTGAGGATGACGTGTTGGTGGGGGAATTGGTGTTGGTAGTCGAGGGTGCGGGAGTTGGCGATGTGGGTGGGTGGTAGGTGGGGGGTGAGGGTGTGCCATTTGGTGGGGTGGGCGGTGGCGTAGATGGTGGCGCCGAGGTGTTTGGCGATTTGGGTGGCGGCGGTGCCGACGCCGCCGGTGGCGGCGTGGATGAGGATGTTTTCGCCGGGTTGGAGTTTGGCGAGGTGGGTGAGGGCGTAGTAGGCGGTGAGGTAGGCGACGGGGATGGCGGCGGCTTGGGGGTAGGTCCAGTGGTGGGGGATGGGGGCGAGCAGCCGCCGATCCGTCACCCCCACCGGACTGAACGCCTCCGGCACGTACCCGAAGACCCGATCGCCCGGGGCCAGGTCGGTCACGTCCGCGCCGACCTCCAGCACGTCGCCGGCCGCCTCCGAGCCCAGGGGCGCCTCGGGATCCGGGTACATGCCGAGCGTGATCAGCACGTCCCGGAAGTTCATCCCGGCTGCCCGGATCGACAGGCGCACCTCCTGCGGCCCCAGCGGCCGGTCGACCGCGTCGTGCGGCACCACGGAAACGCCCTCGATCGTTCCGCGGGTGGTCACCGCCAGCCGCCAGGAGTCGCCCGCCGGCAGAGTGAGCCCGCCCGCGCCGGCCACACCGGTGAGCCGGGGCCGTAGCAGCTGTTCGCCGCGCAAGGCGAGCTGAGGCGCGCCAGTGGCGAGCGCGGCCGCCAGCATCCTGGGCGTGGCCTGGTCGCTGTCCAGGTCGATCAGGACGAGACGATCCGGGTGCTCACGTTGAGCGCTGCGGACCAGTCCCCAGACGGCCGAGGCCGCCAGATCCTCGATCCGCTCCTCGGCGCGCACCGCGACCGCACGCCTGGTGGTGATCACGAGCCGCGCCCCGGTTCGGTCCTCGGCCAGCCAGTCCTGCACCAGCCGGAGGGCTCGGTGCGCGGTCGCGTGTGCCGCCGCCACCATGTCGGCACCCTCTTCGGCGGCACAGTGGGCGACGGAGACCTCCGACGTCTCCGCGGTCCGCGGCACGGCTGCGTCGGTCGCCGGGACCCATTCCAGGCGGTACAGGCCGTCCGTTTCCGTGGCCGATCCGATGGCGTCCCGGGCGAGCGGCCGGAACGCCACCTCGTCGATGGTGGCGACCGGCGTGCCCGCCGGATCCGTCAGCCACAACCGGTAGGCGTGCGTCCCTATCGGGACGGCACGCACCTCGACCTCCACCGCGTCGGCCGCGAAGATACGCACACCCGACCAGGCGTACGGGACGAGCAACGCGTCGCCGAGGAGCACGAGGGGGTGCAGCGCCGCGTCGAGCAGCGCCGGGTGCAGTGTGTGGCCCGCGGTCGTGATGCCCTGCGGCAGGCAGACCGAGGCAGCGACGTCGTCACCCCGCCGCCGCAGTGCTCGCAGCCCCCGGAACGCCGGACCGTAGCCGTAGCCGCGGTCGTGCAGCCGCGCGTACGCGTCCGCCGGATCGGTCTCCTCCGCGCCGTCACCGTTCCACGGCAGGTGCATCGGAGCCGGGTCGGCCGAAGCGAGCAAGCCCGTCGCGTGCCGCGTCCACCCGCCGGCGGTGTCCGTGGCCGGCTGCGAGTGGATGGCGAACCGGTACCGCTCGTCCTCATCGTTCGGCTCCACCGTGACCTGCAACGTGACCGCCGCTGATGCGGGGAGCACGAGCGGCGCCTGGAGGATGAGCTCCGCCAGCATCGCCCCGCCCACCCGGTCCGCGGCGCACAGCGCGAGGTCCACGAAGGCCGTGCCGGGCAGCAGAACCGTGCCATCGATTTCGTGATCGGTGAGCCAGGGGTGATCGGATCGTGACACCCGTCCGGTCAGCACGTGGATGCCGGTCTCCGCCAGCGTCGTGTGCGTGCTGAGGATCGCGTGTCCGGTGGCCGGTGCGGCGATCGGCCGCGGCATGACCCAGTAACGCTGGTCTTGGAAGGGGTAGGTGGGTAGGGCGATGTGCTGGTGGTTGTGGTGGAGGGTGTGCCAGTTGATGGTGGTGCCGTGGGTGTGGATGGTGGCGAGGGCGTCGGTGAGGTTGATGTGGCGGTTCTTGTGCTGAACCGCGGTGGCGGCGATCGTCGCGGTCGTGGTGATGTGGGGGGTGAGTGTGGGGTGGGGTCCGATTTCGATGTGGTGGGTGATGTCGTGTTGTTGCAGGGTGGTGATGGCGTTGGTGAAGTTGACGGTGTGGCGTAGTTGTGTGGCCCAGTGGTCGGCGGTGACGTTGGTCAGGGTTTGTCCGGTCAGGGTGGAGATGATCGGGATGCGGCCGGGGTGGTGGTGGATGTGGGCGATGGCGGCGCGAAAATCGTCGAGGATGGGGTTCATCAAGGGCGAGTGGAAGGCGTGGCTGACGGTGAGGCGTTGGGTGCGGATTCCGTTTTGAGTGAGTCGGGTGGTGACGTCGTCGATGGCGGTGGTGGTGCCGGCTAGGACGAGTGAGGTGGGGGAGTTGATGGCGGCGATGGTGACGTCGTCGAGGTAGTCGGTGACCGTGTCGGTGGTGGTGTGGGCGGCGAGCATCGCTCCGCCGGTGGGGAGGCTGTTCATGAGTTGGGCGCGGGCGGTGATCAGGGTGCAGGCGTCGGTCAAACTCAGGATGCCGCTGGTGTGGGCTGCGGTGATCTCACCGATGGAGTGGCCGGCCAGGAAGTCCGGGGTGACACCGTGGTGGGTCAGGAGGTGGTGCAAAGCCGTTTCGTAGGCGAAGAGCACGGGTTGGGTGTTGATGGTGTGGTCGAGTTCGTGGGTGCGGTCGCCCCACATCAGCGCTGGTAGGTCCAGGCCGAGCTCGGCGCTGATGGTGTTGATGGTGTCGGCGAACACGGGGTGCTGCTGGTAGAGCCGTTGGCCCATGCCCGGATGCTGGGCGCCTTGTCCGGGGTAGAGGAACGCCGTCTTACCGCTGGTCGCGTGGGTGATGGGCAACTGTCCCGCGGCCAGGTCGGGTAGCTGTGAGGCGGTGATGACGGCGCGGTGCGCGAAGTGGGTGCGCCCGGCCAGGGTGTGGGCGACGTGGTGCAGGTTCAGGTCGGGCCGGTCGGTGAGGTGCTGGTGCAGGCGGGTGGCGTAGTCCCGCACGGCCTGCGGGGTCTTACCCGACAGTGGCAGCAGCACCGGGCCGGCAGGGCTGTCGGTGACCGGGCCGTCGGTGATGGTGGGAGCGGCCGCGTCAGATCCGGGTGGTTCTTCCAGGATGAGGTGGGCGTTGGTGCCGCTGATTCCGAAGGAGGACACGGCGGCGCGGCGGGGCCGCTCCCCGGCCGTCCAGGGTTGGGCTTGGGTGAGGAGCGCGACGTGTCCGGTGGTCCAGTCGATGTGGCTGCTGGGTTGGTTGATGTGCAGGGTGTGGGGTAGCTGCTGGTGGCGCATGGCCATGAGCATTTTGATGATGCCGGCGACGCCGGCGGCGGCTTGGGTGTGGCCGATGTTCGATTTGATGGAGCCGAGCCAGACTGGGGTGTCACGGTTTTGGCCGTAGGTGGCGAGGATGGCTTGGGCTTCGATGGGGTCGCCGAGGGTGGTGCCGGTGCCGTGGGCTTCGACGGCGTCGATGTCGGCGGGGGTGAGTCGGGCGTTGGCGAGGGCTTGGGTGATGACGCGTTGTTGGGCGGGTCCGTTGGGTGCGGTCAGTCCGTTGGAGGCACCGTCCTGGTTGACCGCGCTGCCCCGGATCACCCCGACGATGGGATGGCCGTTACGGCGGGCGTCAGACAGCTTCTCCAACAGCAGCATCCCGGCGCCCTCACCCCAGCCCGTCCCGTCAGCGCCGTCGGCGAACGATTTGCAGCGTCCGTCCGGCGACAACCCGCGCTGCTGCGCGAACTCCACGAACAGCCCCGGGGTGGACATCACCGCTACCCCACCGGCCAGGGCGAGGGAACATTCACCGTTGCGCAGCGCCTGCGCGGCCAGATGCACCGCCACCAGCGACGACGAACACGCCGTGTCGACGGTCAGCGCGGGCCCCTCGAAACCGAAGACGTACGAGATCCGGCCCGACGCCACGCTCGCCGTGTTGCCGGTCAGCAGATAGCCGTCGTATCCGTCGAGCCCTTCGCTGAAACGCGGTCCGTACTCCTGCGACATGGCGCCGACGAACACTCCGGTGCGGGCACCGCGCAGCGTCGCCGGATCGATGCCCGCGGACTCCATCGCCTCCCACGACGTGGCGAGCAACACCCGCTGCTGCGGGTCCATAGCCGTGGCTTCACGCGGGCTGATGCCGAAGAACTCGGGGTCGAACTGGTCGGCGTCGTGCAGGAACCCGCCGTGCCGGGTGTAGGTGCGGCCCGACCGGCCCGGGTCGGGGTCGTAGATGTCGGGGTCCCAGCCGCGGTTGGTGGGGAACTCGCTGATCGCGTCGACGCCGTCGGCCAGCAGTCGCCACAGCTGTTCGGGGGTGGTCGCTTGGCCAGGGTAGCGGCAGGCCATCGCCACCACCGCGATCGGCTCGTCCAGCAGGGTGCCGGTGGCCGACACCGTGGCGTGTGTCCCGGTCAGCTCGGCGCGGAGGTGGGCGACGAGGGCGTGCGGGGTCGGGTGGTCGAACAGCGCGCTGGTCGGCAGGACCACGTCGGTCGCCGCGTTCAGCCGGTTCCGTAACTCGACGGCCAGCGACGAGTCGAAGCCGAGGTCGCGGAACGTCGACGAAGGATCGATGGCATCGGGCGACGCGTGCCCCAGCACGGCGGCCGCGTACGCCAGAACCATCGACTCCAGGTCGGCCTCGGTGACGCCGGGCTGCTCGGTGGCCGGCTCGGGTGCCCGGTCGGTGCCCGGCGGGACGGCGGCCGGCGCCTCGGCGGCCGGCCCCTCGTCGAGCCAGTGTCGCTGCCGCTGGAACGCGTACGTCGGCAGATCGGTCATGCGGCCCGCCGGATGAAGCGCGTCCCAGTCGAGAAGCGCGCCGTTGGCGTGCGCGTGGCCGAGCGCGCTCAGCAGCCGGGCGCGACTCGCCTCACCGCGCCGCAGCGTCCCCTGAACGGCGGCGGTGTGGCCGGCGGCCTCGATGCTCTCCTGGATCGGGGTGGTGAGCACCGGGTGCGGGCTGACCTCGATGAACAGGGTGTGCCCGTCGTCCAGGAGCGCCGTGACGGACTCGTGGAGCCGCACCGGGCTGCGCAGGCTCTGGAACCAGTAGCCGGCGCCGAGTTCGTTCCCGTCGAGCACCTGTCCGGTCACCGTCGAGTGGAACGGTGTGTACCCGACGGTGGGGGTGACGTCCGCCAGCTGTTCGAGGAGGGTCTCGCGCAGCGGGTCGACGTGCGGGGTGTGCGAGGCGTAGTCCACGTCGATGCGGCGGGCGCGTACGCCGTCCGCGGTGCAGGCGGCCACGAACCGTTCCAGGGCTGACGCGTCGCCCGCGAGGACCGTGGTTCCGGGGCTGTTGACCGCCGCGACGTGCACGCCTTTGTAGTCGTCGAGCCGTGCTTCGACCGCCGCGACCGGCAGCGCGACCGACACCATGCCGCCGGTGCCGGCGATCGTGCTGATCGCCCGGCTCCGCAGGGCGACGATGCGCGCCGCGTCGGCCAGGGTCAGCGCGCCGGCGACGTACGCGGCGGCGATCTCACCCTGGGAATGCCCGACCACCGCGTCCGGTCGTACCCCGTGACCACGCCAGGTGTCGGCCAGCGCGACCATCATCGCGAACAGTGCGGGCTGGACGACGTCCACCCGCTCCAGCGACGGGGCCCCCGGCTGGTCGCGGAGGACGTCGAGCAGGGACCAGCCGGTGTGCGGCAGCAGCGCCGCCGCGCACCGGGCGATCGCCTCCCGGAAGAGCGGCGAGGATTCGAGCAGCTCACCGGCCATGCCGGCCCACTGCGAGCCCTGGCCGGGAAACACGAAGACGATGCGGGGCCGGCCGGGCGCCCGACCGTACGACACGTTTCCGGCGGGCAGACCGGCGGCGACCGCGTCGAGGGCGGCGGCCAGTTCGCCCGGGGCGGCGGCGATCGCCGCGCGGTGCGGAAAGTGGGTCCGGCCGACGGCCAGGGTCCGCCCGACGGCCGCGAGGTCGGCGTCGACCGTCTCGCCCAGGTGTTCCCGCAGTCGGCCGGCCTGCGCCCGCAGCGCCGGGCCGGAGCGGCCGGACAACACCCAGAGCCGCTCCCGGTCGGGCTCCGGCTGCGGCTCTTCGCTGCTCGGCGGCGCCTCGGTCATCACGACGTGGCAGTTGGTGCCGCCCATGCCGAACGACGAGACGCCGGCCACGGCAACACCGCCACGCTCCGGCCACGGCCGTGATGCCTGGGCGACCTCCAACCCCAGGTCGTTGAGCGGGATCGCCGGGTTCGGCGTGGCGAAGTTGAGGCTGGCCGGGATCCGGCGGTGGTGGAGGCTCAGCGCCGCCTTCAGCAGTCCGGTGATGCCCGCCGCGCCCTCCAGGTGCCCGACGTTCGTCTTGACCGAGCCGACCAGCAGCGGCGTGCTGCGCCCGCTGCCGAGTACTGCGCCGAGGGCAGCCGCCTCGATCGGGTCGCCCACCCGGGTGCCGGTGCCGTGCAGCTCCACGTAGTCGGCCGCGATGGGGGCGAGACCGGCACGCCGGTACGCGGTGCGCAGCACGTCCTCCTGAGCCGCCTGACCGGGGACCGTGAGGCCGTCGGTGGCGCCGTCGTTGTTGACCGCGCTGCCAGCCACCACGCAGTAGACGTGGTCGCCGTCCGCCACCGCCTGTGACAACCGTTTGAGAACCACGATGCCGCCGCCCTCGCCGCGGACGAAGCCGTTGGCGCGCGCGTCGAAGGTGAAGCAGCGCCCGTCCGGTGACAGTCCACCGAACTCGTGTGCGGCGACGGTGCTCTGCGGGGCGAGGTTCAGGTTGACGCCCCCGGCGATCGCCACCGTCGACTCGCCACGCCGCAGGCTCTCGCACGCCAGGTGCACCGAGATCAGCGAGGAGGACTGTCCGGCGTCCACCGTGAGGCTGGGGCCGTGCAGGCCCAGCAGGTACGAGACCCGGTTGGCGATGATCGACCGGTGCAGGCCGGTGAGGGTGTGCGCGGTGATCGCGGAGAGGTTCCGTCCGTGCAGCAGCGTGGCGTAGTCGTCCCAGATCGCGCCGATGAAGACGCTGGTGCGGCTGTCGCGCAGCGAGCCGGGCACCACCCGGGCGTCCTCCAGCGCCTCCCAGCTCAGCTCCAGCACGAGGCGCTGCTGCGGGTCCATCATGGCCGCCTCGCGCGGCGAGATGCCGAAGAACGCCGCGTCGAAGCGGTCCACGCCGTCGACGAACCCACCGCGCCGGTACGCCTGCGGCACGCCCTCCCACCGGCCGGTCGGGGGTGTGGTGATGGCATCCCGGCCGTCGTGGAGCAGCTGCCAGAACGACGCGGGATTGGGTGCGGACGGCAGCCGGCACGCCAGTCCGGTCACCGCGATCGCCTCGTCGGCGGTGGTGGTGGTGCTGGTGGGCTGGTGCAGGTGCTCGGACGCGCTTGTCGCCATGTTCCACCTTGTCCTTGTCCGCGTTCGTGATGATCAGGACGGCCGCGATCGACGCCAGCCATCGTCCGAAGCCCGGCTTAACGTGGCCTTCACAGGCGCTAAAGGGCTGGACTGGCGAGCAGTCGCTCCAGCTCAGCCGTCAGATGGGCGGCGAGCGTGGCGGGCGTCGGCAGGTCGAACACCGAGCTGGCGGGCAGCGGTAGCCCGGTCGCCCGGCTCACCTGGTCACGCAGCTCCAGCGCGCTCAGCGAGGTGAATCCCGCCTCCAGGAACTTTTCGTCAGGCCGGATCGTGGCGGGCGGCTGGAGTCCGAGCACCAGGGCGGCCCTGCTACGCACCAGCTCCAGCACCGTGGCGCCGCGTTCGGCGCTGTTTTCGCCGGCCAGCTGTTCGAGCAGCGCGTCCAACCCGCTCGGCTCGGCCGTCGCGGGGCCGTCCGCGGTCTGCCGGTCGGTGATCTCGCTGACCAGGAAATCGCCGCCGGCCGCGATCGCCGCAGGCATTCCCGGCAACGCCTGCCTCGGCGCGACGTCCGGTGCCCAGGCCACCGACACGGCGGGAAGACCACGGGCCCGGCGCGCCGCGGCCAGCGTCCCGGCGTCTCCTGCGGCCGTGGAGAAGACGACGACCGTCGCGGTCGTCACCTCGTCCAGGACGCCGGTGACTGCCCATGCCTGATCGGTCCCGCCGTCGTGCAGGGCCGTGGTGTGGAAGACGGCGGTCAGCGGACGTTCGGCCGGTACCGCGGCGATCAGCGCGGCCGTCGCCTGCGGGTCGGTGAGGTCGCCGGCGACGGTGGCGGGTACGCCCAGTTCCGCGACCAGCCCGGTTGCGTCGCCGGTGCCCGCGACGATGACGTGCTCCGCGCCGGTGTCGGCCAGCCACCGTGCGGTCTCCGCGCCGATCCGGTGGCTCACGTCGGTGACCAGTACGGTCCCGCGCGGACGCCAGCCGTCGCCGTCGCGCGGGGCCGTCATCGGCAGCACCCGTCGGCTGAGCACCTCGCCGGCTCGCACCCACAGCTGGTCGGCGGTTCCGGTCAGCGCGCCCACCAGCAGGGCGGCTTCCGCGGCGCCCGCGTCCCGGGCCAGTTCGGCGTAGCCGGTCCGGCCGTTCCGCTCGCGGCGGAGCGCGTCGACCAGCTCCGATACACCGGAACGGGCGGGTCCGGTGAACCACAGCGTGGTGTCGGCGGCTGTGGCCCGTACCTTGTCGGCTAGCCGGTGCGCGACTGCCGGGCCGACCAGGGCGATGATGCCGGCCGGCCGGGACCGGACGAGCCGGTCGGCGGCCTCGTCGTCGTCGTCGCCGGCGACGACGACGATCTCCGCGGTGGCGCCGGCGCGGTCGAGCGCGGCGGCGACGACCTGCCCGACCGGCGCACCGTCCGTGACCACCAGCCAACGGCCGCGAGGGGCGCCGCTCGCCGGCGGCCGGTTCCAGCTGATCCGATGCCACCAGCGCCGTGCCCGGCGCCAGGTGGACAGGGCCGGTAGGACGCCGCCGAAAAGCTCGGCCTGCGAGGCGTCCAGGCCGAGCGAATTGGCGAGCTCGGCCAGGTCGCCGCGCTCGACCGCCGCCCAGAAGCCGGCGTCGCCGGCCGCCTCGTCGTCGCGTGCGCCGGGGGCCTCGGCCCAGAACCGCCGGTGCTGGAACGGGTATGTCGGCAACGGCACCTGGTGGGCGCCCGGAGTCAGGCGGCTCCAGTCGGGGCTGTGGCCGGCGACGTGCGCGCGGGCCAGCGCGGCGGTCAGGCCGGCCGTTTCGGCCTGACGGAACGGCGTGACGGCGACGACGGTGGCGTCCTCACCGAGGCTCAGCCCGGCCGGGACCGTCAGCGCCGGCGTCGGCGCGAGCTCCAGGTACGTCGTCACGCCGAGCTGCCGCAACGTCCGTATCCCGTCGTGGAAGCGCACCGTGCCGCGTAGGTGCCGCACCCAGTACTCCGTCGAGGCCAGTTGCTCGGCGGTGGCCGGCTCGCCGGTCACGTTCGAGATCACCGGGATGCGGGGTGCGGACGGTTGCGTGGCGGCGACCGCGGCTGCGAAATCGTCGAGGATGCCGTCGGTGTGCGGGGAGTGGAAGGCGTGGCTGACGTTGAGCCGGCGGGTCCGGTGCCCGAGGTCGGTCAGGGCCTGCCCGATCGACGCGATCGCCTCCTCGTCGCCGGAGAGCACCACGGACCGCGGGTCGTTGATCGCGGCGATCGTCACCCGGCCGGCGTGGTCGCGCAGGTGCGGCTCAATTTCCTCGGCGGTCCGGTGCACCGAGAGCATGGCGCCACCGGCGGGCATCGCCTGCATCAGGCGGGCGCGCGCGGCGACCAACGCGCAGGCGTCGCCGAGGTCGAAGACGCCCGCGAGGTGCGCCGCCACGAGCTCGCCGATGGAATGCCCGATGAGGTGGTCGGGGCGCAGCCCGTGCCACTCCAGCAGCCGGAAGAGCGCCACCTCGAAGGCGAACAGCGCCGGCTGGGTGTAGCCGGTCTGGTTGAGCAGGCTCGCCACCGGGTCTCGGGGCGGGGCGAACATCACCTCCCGCAGCGGCCGGTCCAGGTGCGGCGCGAACCAGGCGTCGATCTCGTCGATCGCTGCGGCGAAGACGGGGTACGTCTCGTAGAGCTCCCGGCCCATGCCATGTCGCTGGCTGCCCTGCCCGGCGAGCAGGTAGGCCATCCGTCCGCCCGGTGTGGCCGCGCCGACGTGCACGCCGGGGGCGGGTTCCCCACGGCTCAGCGACGTGAGGCCCCGGCGTAGGTCGTCGGTGGTCCGGCCGAGGATCACCGCGCGATGGTCGAAGGTGGTGCGCGTGGTGGCGAGCGAGTACGCCAGGTCGACGGGGTCGGGGGCGCTTCCGTTGGCGGTCACCGCGGCGAGCCGGTCCGCCTGTGCCCGAAGCGCGCGCCCGTCACGGGCGGACAGGCACCAGAGGAGGTCCGTCTCCGGCGGGGTGGGCCGGCCGGGCTCGGTGTCCGGCGGCGCGGGGGCCTCCTCGAGGATGAGGTGGGCGTTGGTGCCGCTGATGCCGAAGGAGGAGACGGCGGCACGGCGTGGCCGGCCGTCGTCCGGTGTCCAGGGCCGGGCCTCGTTGAGCAGGGCGACGGCGCCGCTGTCCCAGTCGACCAGGTCGCTGGGCTGCTGCGCGTGCAGGGTCCGCGGCAGGGTGCGGTGCCGCATCGCCATGAGCATCTTGATGACGCCCGCAACGCCGGCGGCGGCCTGGGTGTGGCCTATGTTCGACTTGATCGAACCCAGCCAGAGCGGCGCGTCCCGGTCCTGGCCGTAGGCGGCGAGCACCGCCTGTGCCTCGATGGGGTCGCCGAGCTGGGTTCCGGTGCCGTGTGCCTCCACCGCGTCGATGTCGGTGGCTTCCAGCCGCGCGTTCGCCAGCGCCTGCTGGATGACGTCCTGCTGGGCGGGTCCGTTCGGCGCGGTCAGCCCGTTGCTGGCGCCGTCCTGGTTGACCGCGCTGCCGCGGATGACGCCGAGCACGCGGTGCCCGTTGCGGCGCGCGTCGCTGAGGCGTTCGAGGAGCAGCGCGCCGACGCCTTCGCCGAGGCCGGTCCCGTCCGCGTCTGCGGAGAAGGCCTTGCATCGCCCGTCGCCGGCGAGACCACGTTGCCTGCTGAACTCGACGAACACGGCCGGCGTCGAGGTCACCGTGACGCCTCCGGCGAGCGCCATCGTGCACTCTCCGCCGCGGAGAGCCTGCGTGGCGAGGTGCATGGCGACGAGCGAGGAGGAGCACGCCGTGTCAACGGTGACGGCGGGCCCGCGCAGCCCGAGGTGGTAGGCGACCCGTCCGGAGGCCACGCTGTTGCTGTTGCCGGTCATCAGGTAGCCGTCGAGGCCGGCGGCGCCCTGCGTGCTCAGGTGCAGGCCGTAGTCGCCGCCCATCATGCCGACGTAGACGCCGGTGGTGCTGCCGCGCAGGGCGGTCGGATCGATGCCGGCGCTCTCCACCGCCTCCCATGCCGTCTCCAGCATCAGCCGGTGCTGCGGGTCCATGGCCAGTGCCTCGGTCGGCCCGATGCCGAAGAATCCCGGGTCGAAGTCGGCGGCGCCGCTGAGGAACCCGCCGCGGGTCGTCGACGAGGTGCCGGGCCGGTCGGGATCCGGGTCGAGCAGGGCGTCCAGGCGCCAGCCGCGGTCGTCGGGAAAGCCGGTGATGGCGTCCACGCCGTCGGCCACCAGACGCCAGAGATCCTCCGGCGACTGGACGTCGCCGGGGTATCGGCAGGACATGCCGACGATCGCGATCGGCTCCGCGTCGGTGGACACGGCTGTGGCCGTCCGTCGGGCGGGGCGGGCCGCGGCGCCGTCGAGTTGGGCGAGCAGGTGGGTGGCGAGTGCCGCCGGCGTCGGGTGGTCGAAGACCGTCGTGGCCGACAGTTGCAGTCCGGTGGCGGCGTTCAGCCGGTTCCGCAGCTGTACGGCGGTGAGCGAGTCGAAGCCGAGGTCCTTGAAGGCGTGCCCGGCGTCTACCGCCGCCGGGCTGTCGTAGCCGAGCACACTGCCGATGTGACCGCGGATGAGGTCCAGAACCGCGCCGTGCCGTTCCTGGCCGGGCAGGGAAGCGATCCGTTGCGCCCAGCCGGCCTCGCCCGCCGAGCGGGCCACGGGCAGCGTGGTCGCCCGGACCAGCCCGTCCAGCATCGCCGGCAGCGTGCCCGACTCGGCCTGCGCGCTCAGGGCACGCCGATCGAGGCGGATCGGCACCAGATGGGGGTTGCCGGTGGCCAGCGCGGCGTCCAGCAGCGCCAGCCCTTCCCGGGTGGAGAGCGAGGTCAGACCGGTCCGCCGCAGCCGACCACGGTCGGTGGCACCGAGCCCTTCGGTCATGGCGCTGTCCTGTGCCCAGAGTCCCCACGACAGGGCGGTGGCGGGCAGCCCCTGCGCCCAGCGGTAATGGGCGAAGGCGTCCAGGAACGCGTTCGCAGCGGCGTAATTGCCCTGGCCGGGCGCGCCGAGGGTGCCCGCGGCCGAGGAGTAGAGGACGAACGCGTCGAGGCCGAGGTGCCGGGTCTGCTCGTGCAGGTGCCAGGCGCCGTCCGTCTTGGGACGCAGGACGGCGTCGAGCCGGCTCTCGTCGAGGTCGGTGACGAGCGCGTCGTCGATGATGCCGGCGGCGTGGAACACCGCCGTGACCGGATGCTCGGCCGGCACGGCGGCGAGCAGGTCCGCCACCTGACCGGGATCGGCGGTGTCGCAGGCGGCGACGGTGGCGGTGGCGCCGAGGGCGGCGAGCTCGTCGCGGAGCTGCGCAGCGCCGGGTGCGTCCGGGCCGCGGCGGCCGGTGAGCAGGAGCCGCCGTACGCCGTAGGTGGTGACCAGGTGTTCGGCCAGCAGCGCGCCGAGCGTGCCGGTGCCGCCCGTGATCAGCACGGTGCCGCCGGGGCTGAACTGGAGCGGTTCCCGGTCGGGCGCGGTGCCCGGGGCCAGGCGGGGGACGAACAGGCGCGTCCCGCGGACGGCCACCTGCTCCTCTCCGCAGGCCAGAGCGGCATCGACGTCGCCGGTGCCGTCGGTGTCGACGAGTACGAACCGGCCCGGGTTCTCGTGCTGCGCCGAGCGGACCAGACCCCAGACGGCGGCGTGGGCGGGATTCGTCACCGGGCCGCCCGCCGGGACCGCTCCGCGGGTGACGAAAGCGAGCCGCCCCGAGTTGGCGGCAAGCCACGTCTGTATCTGCGCCAGGGCGTGCCTGGCGGCCGTGCGAGGGCCGGCGGGCGAGTCGTCGACCGGCGGCTCCCATCGGCTGACCGAGGTGTCCGGCGGCTGCGGCCCGGCCGGCGGCGGGGCCTGCGCCACCCACCGGACCTCGAACATCGCCTCGCGGACCCGGCCCGCGCCGCGCAGCTGGGCGGCCGTCACCGTGCGGACCGTGAGGGTGTCGACGGTGATGACCGGATTGCCGGCGCCGTCCACCGCGGCGATCCGGTAGCCGCCGTCGGCCGTCGGTGTGAGGCGGGCGCGCAGAGTGCTCGCGCCGGTGGCGTGCAACCGCACGTTGGTCCAGGCGAAAGGCAGGCCGATGCAGCCGTCCGGCCGGCCGGCGGCGGTGAGCGGAAGGCTGTGCAAAACGGCGTCGAGTACGGCGGGGTGCACGCCGAAACCCTCCGCGGGTGCCGGTGGCTGGGCCTCGACGTACAGGTCCGCCCCGTGCCGCCAGACGGCGCGCAGGCCACGGAACGACGCTCCGTACTCGTATCCGGCCTCGGCGAGCCGGTCGTAGCCGCCGGACAGGTCGACCGGCGTGGCGTCCGCCGGTGGGGGCCAGACGACTTCGGGGGCGGCCGGCGCCGAGGCGGCGGTGAGCAGGCCGCTAGCGTGCAACGTCCAGGGGCTCTCGTCGTCGCCGGAGCGGGAGTGCACGGTGAACGGGCGCCGGTCGGCGCTGTCCGGGGCCTCGACCGTCAGCTGGAGCTGTACCCCGCCGTCCGGCACGGCCAGCGGGGTCTGGAGGCTCAGGTCGGCGAGTACCGGGTGGGCGCACTGCCGGCCGGCGTACAGGGCCAGGTCGACGAAGGCGACGCCAGGCAGCAGGTCGGTGCCGAGGACGCGGTGGTCGGCGATCCACGGTTGGGTGTTCCGGTCGAGCCGGCCGGTCAGCACGAGACCGTCGGTGCTGGCCAGCCGTACCGTGGCGCCGAGCAGCGGATGATCGGCGCTGCCGAGCCCGGCCGTGGCGAGGTCGGCCGTGGGCGCCGAGTCCACCCAGTACCGGCGGCGCTGGAACGGATAGCCGGGCAGGTCGACGACCTGCGCCTCGTACGCGGCGAAGATCGCGTGCCGGTCGATCGCGGCGCCCTTCACCCAGGCGTCGGCGAGGGCGGTGACGAACTGGGCGAGGTCGCCGTGGTCGCGGCGCAGCGTCGGTACGGCGGTCGCGGCGCCCTGCTGCTCGGCGGTCTGCTCGACGGCGACCGCGAGCACCGGGTGCGGGCTGGACTCCACGAAGACGGTGTAGCCCTGCCCGATCAAGGTTCGCGTGGCCTGCTCGAAGCGCACCGGCTCGCGCAGGCTGCGGTACCAGTAGCCGGCGTCGAGCTGGGCGGTGTCGAGCCAGTCGCCGGTGAGGGTCGACAGGAAAGGGACGGCCGCCGGGCGGGGTGCGATCGGCGCGAGGTCGTGCAGGATCTGCTCGCGCAGCTGTTCGACGGCTGGGCTGTGCGAGGCGTAGTCGACCGGGATCAGTTTGGCCTGTACCCCGTCGGCCTGTGCGGCCGCGACAAGTGCCCGCAAGGCGGCCGGGTCGCCGGAGACGACGGTGGCGGACGGCCCGTTGACCGCAGCCACGTACGCCCGCCCGGTGACCTCGATCAGGCGGCGTTCGACCTCGGCGGCCGGTAGGGCAATCGATGCCATGCCGCCCTGCCCGGCCAACCGAATGATGGCGATGCTGCGGAGCGCGACCACCCGGGCGGCGTCGCGCAGGCTCAGTGCGCCCGCGACATAGGCGGCTGCGATCTCGCCCTGCGAGTGGCCCACCACGGCGGCCGGTTCCACGCCGTACGACCGCCACAGGGCGGCGAGCGACACCATAACCGCGAACAGGGCGGGTTGCACCACGTCGACCCGGTCCAGCCCGGGTGCGCCGACGGCGCCGCGCAGCACGTCGATCAGCGACCAGTCCACATGTTCGGCGAGTGCCTCCGCGCAGCGCAGCAGTTCGTCGCGGAAGACCGGAGCCGTGTCCAGCAGCTCCCCGGCCATCCCGGCCCATTGCGAACCCTGGCCGGGGAAGACGAAGACGGTGCGGCCCTCGACGGCCCGGGCGCTCAGCAGCCGCGGATCCGGTTCACCCACGCTCAGCGCGTTGAGGGCCGCCCGGAATCCGGCCTCGTCGTGGGCGACCACCGCCGCGCGCAGCTCCAGCGGCGCCCGCGTGGTCGCCAGCGAGTGGCCGATGTCGGCCACGGCGACGCCGGGAGCGGCGTCGAGGCGGGTGAGAAGCCGCCGCGCTTGGGCGCGCAGCGCCGGCTCGGTGTGCCCAGACAGCAGCCAGGGCAGCGGCAGCCCGTCGACCGGCCGGCGCGGCTCGGTCTGCTCGGTTTGCTCGACCGGCTCGGTTTGCTCGACCGGCTCAATTTGCTCGGCCGGCGGTGCCGCCTCGAGGATGACGTGCGCGTTGGTGCCGCTGATGCCGAACGACGACACCGCCGCACGCCGCGGCCGGCCGGTCTCCGGCCAGTCGCGTGCTTCGGTGAGCAGTGCCACCCGGCCCGCCGACCAGTCCACGTGCGGCGAGGCCTCCGCCGCGTGCAGGGTGCGTGGCAGCCGACCGTGGCGGATCGCCTGCACCATCTTGATGACGCCCGCGACACCGGCCGCCGCCTGGGTGTGGCCGATGTTCGACTTGATGGAACCGAGCCAGAGCGGCTGGTCCGTCGGCTCCCGGCGGCCGTAGGTGGCCAACAGTGCCTGCGCCTCGATCGGATCGCCGAGCGTGGTTCCGGTGCCGTGCGCCTCGACCACGTCGACGTCGGTGGGGGCGAGCCGGGCGCCGGCGAGGGCGGCACGGATGACCCGTTCCTGGGCGGGACCGTGCGGTGCGGTGAGCCCGTTGCTGGCGCCGTCCTGGTTGACGGCGGTGCTCCGGATGACCGCCAGCACCTGGTGACCGTTGCGCCGGGCGTCGGAGAGCCGCTCGAGGAGCACCAGGCCGGCGCCCTCACCCCACCCGGTGCCGTCGGCGTCGGCGCCGAAGGCCCGGCACCGGCCGTCCGGCGACAGGCCGCGCTGTCGGCTGAACTCGACGAACACGGTCGGCGTCGACAGGATCGTGGCGCCGCCGGCCAGGGCCAGCGAGCACTCCCCGTTGCGCAGCGACCGGCCGGCCAGGTGCAACGCGACGAGCGACGACGAGCAGGCGGTGTCCACGGTCACCGCCGGGCCGCGCAGACCCAGCGTGTACGCGACGCGCCCGGAGGCGACGCTCGTGCTGTTGCCGGTCATGAGGTAACCCTCGAGGTCCTCGGTCGTGCCGTTCAGCAGCCGGGCGGCGTAGTCGCTGCCGATCAGCCCGGTGAACACGCCCACATCGCTGCCGCGCAGGGAGGCCGGATCGATCCGGGCGTGCTCGACGGTTCGCCAGGCGGTCTCCAGCAGCAGCCGCTGCTGCGGATCCATAGCGAGCGCCTCCCTGGGGCTGATTCCGAAGAAGACCGGGTCGAACTCGTCGGCGTCGTGCACGAACCCGCCCGAGGAGGTGTAGGTCGTGCCAGGGCGTTCCGGGTCGGGGTCGTACAGGCCGGCCAGATCCCAGCCGCGGTTGACCGGGAAGCCGGAGATCGCGTCCACCTCGCCGGCGACCAGGTCCCACAGTTGCTCCGGCGAGCGCACCCCGCCGGGGTACCGGCAGCCCATGCCGATGACCGCGATCGGCTCCTGATCCGCCTCCTCCAGCTCGACGATCCGCCGCCGGGCCTGGTAGAGGTCCGCGGTGACCCGCTTGAGGTAGCCGAGCAGCTCGCTTTCGGTGGCCATCGGGATTTGCTCCTTAGCTTGCGCGCCCGCGAGTGCCGGGTCACAGTTCGTTGTTGATGAAGGAGAAGATCTCCTCGCTGGACGCCGACCGGATCCGGTCGATCACCGCGTCCTCGTCGGCCGGCGCCGCCCGGCCCAACCTCTGCAGGGCGCTTTCGAGCCGGGTCACCACCTCGGTCCGCAGATGCTCGTCCGCCTCGGCCGCGGCGAGCTCCTCCTCCAGCAGCGCCACCTGGCGCAGCACGGCCGGGACCCGGCGGGGAGCCAGGAGGTCGTGCAGGTGCTCGGCGACAGCGACCGGGTTGGGATGGTCGAAGATCAGCGTCGCCGGCAGCGAGAGACCGGTGTGGGCGTTGAGCTGGTTACGCAGCTGGACCGCGGTCAGCGAGTCGAAGCCGAGATCCTTGAACGCCTGGGCGGCGTCGACCCGATCCGAGCCCGGATGCCCCAGGACCTCCGCGGCCTGTGCACGTACCAGTTGCAGCAGCAGTTGGTGCTGCTGGGCCGGCCCGTGGTCGGCCAGCCGCTCCGCCCAGTTGCCGGCCGCTGCCGCGGCGGCGGAGCGCCGGACCCGCACCAGCCCGCGCAGCGGCCCCGGAAGTGGGCCGGCGGCGGCCTGGGCGCGCAACGCACGCCGATCGAGGCGGGCCGGTACGAGCACCGGCAGCCCGGTGCGGAGCGCCTCGTCGAACAGGCTCAGCCCTTCGGCCGTGGAGAGGGGGATCATGCCGCTGCGCCGGATGCGGGCCAGGTTCGCCGGCTCGAGATGCCCGGTGATGCCGCTGGTCTGCGCCCACAGCCCCCAGGCCAGCGAGGTGGCCGGCAGTCCCAGCGCGTGCCGGTGCTGGGCGAGCGCGTCCAGGAACGTGTTGGCCGCCGCGTAGTTGCCCTGCCCCGGCGCGCCGAGCGTGCCGGCCGCGGATGAGTACAGGACGAACGCGGCCAGGTCGAGGTGGCTGGTCGCGCGGTGCAGGTTCCAGGCGGCGTCCACCTTGGGGCGCAACACCGCGTCGAGGCTGTCCGTGGTGAGGTTGTCCACTGTCGCGTCGTCGAGGACGCCTGCGGTGTGCACGACGGCGGTCAGCGGATGGTCGGCGGGAATCTCGGCGAGCATCCGGGCGACATGGGCGGGATCGGCGATGTCGCCAGCGCTGAACGTCACCTCGGCGCCGAGCTCGGTCAATGCGGCGGCGAGCCGCCCGGCGTCCGGCGCGTCGGCGCCTCGCCGGCCGGTGAGCATCAGGTGCCGGACGCCGTGCGCGGCGACGAGGTGGTGCGCCACCAGTGCGCCGAGTGTGCCGGTGCCGCCGGTGACCAGCACGGTTCCCGCCGGGTTCAGCACCGTCTCCCGCGACGCGTCCGCAGCCAGGGTGAGTCGCGGCACGAGCAGGCCGTCTCCACGGACGGCGATCTGCGGCTCGCCGGTGGCGAGGGCGGCGCCCAGCAGCGACGGCCCGTCCTCGTCGGCGTCGATGAGTACGAAGCGGTCCGGGTGCTCGTTCTGCGCCGACCGCACCAGGCCCCACACGGTAGACGCGGCGGGTGCGAGCGGGTCCGCGTCGTGCACCGCCACGGCGCCGCGGGTCAGCAGCACCAGTCGGGTCCCGTCGAGGCGGCTGTCGGCGAGCCAGCGCTGGAGCAGGGCGAGCGCCTCGCGAGCCGCGCGATGCGCCTCCGCGGCCAGGTCCGGGCCGGACGCCGGCGGGCAGGGGCGCACGACGTAGTCGGGAAGGTCGCCGAGGAACAGGGATGCCAGGTCGGGTTCGTCGCCGAGCAAGGTCCAGGAAACCGGTTCGTCCGTGGCGGCGGTGGGCACCCAGTCGAGGCGATAGAGCGATTCGGTACGCGCGTGCTGCCCGCCCCCGTGCTCGGCCTCCCGGAGCCGCACCGTGCCGGCCGAGAACACCGGGTTGCCGTCCTGGTCGGTCGCGTGCACCTCGGCCGTGTCGTCGGACGTCCGGCTCAGGCGGATCCGCAGGACTCGGGCGTCGCCGAGGTGCAGTCGTACCCGGCCCCACTCGGTGGGCAGCCGGGTGGTCTCCGTGGCGTGGGTCAGCGGAAGAAGCGCGGTCTCCAGCAGCACCGGGTGCAGGCCGTATCCCGCCGTCGGCAGGTCGTCCGGCAGGTGCGCCTCGGCGTAGACGTCGTCCCCGCACCGCCAGAGCCGGCGAAGTCCGAGGTAGGCGGGGCCGAGGTGCCGGGCTGAGGCGGCCGCGGCGTCGTGGACGGTCTCCGGGTCGATCTCCTCAGCGCCGGGCGGCGGCCAGGTGGCGCCGGGTTCGGCCGACGGCGGCTCGGCGCGGAGGGTGGCCGTGGCGTGGTGGATCCATGGCCCGTCGGTCGTGCCGCGCCCGTGCACGGTCAGCCGGTGGCCACCGTCGATCGGCACGGTGCCGAGTTGAAGGTGCCACGGCCGCTGCGGATCCGGTCGTACCGGGGCGTGGATGGTCAGGTCGTCGATGAGGTCGCAGTCGAGCTGGTCGGCCACGTGCATGGCCATGTCGAGCAGGGCCGTGCCGGGCAGCGTGAGGGAACCTTCGATCGTCTGCTGCCCGGTCCAGGGATGTTCCGCGGGGGAGAAGCGGCCGGTGACGAGCAGCGTGCCGCCGTCGGCCTGACGGATCGAGGCGCGCAGCAGCGGATGGTCGGCAGCGCTCAACCCGGCCAGGGCCAGATCGGCCGGCGCGGTTTCCGGCATGACCCAGTAGCGCTCGCCCTGGAAGGGGTAGGTGGGTAGGGCGATGTGCTGGTGGTTGTGGTGGAGGGTGTGCCAGTTGATGGTGGTGCCGTGGGTGTGGATGGTGGCTAGGGCGTCGGTGAGGTTGATGTGGCGGTTCTTGTGCTGAACCGCGGTGGCGGCGATCGTCGCGGTCGTGGTGATGTGGGGGGTGAGTGTGGGGTGGGGTCCGATTTCGATGTGGTGGGTGATGTCGTGTTGTTGCAGGGTGGTGATGGCGTTGGTGAAGTTGACGGTGTGGCGTAGTTGTGTGGCCCAGTGGTCGGCGGTGACGTTGGTCAGGGTTTGTCCGGTCAGGGTGGAGATGATCGGGATGCGGCCGGGGTGGTGGTGGATGTGGGCGATGGCGGCGCGAAAATCGTCGAGGATGGGGTTCATCAAGGGCGAGTGGAAGGCGTGGCTGACGGTGAGGCGTTGGGTGCGGATTCCGTTTTGAGTGAGTCGGGTGGTGACGTCGTCGATGGCGGTGGTGGTGCCGGCTAGGACGAGTGAGGTGGGGGAGTTGATGGCGGCGATGGTGACGTCGTCGAGGTAGTCGGTGACCGTGTCGGTGGTGGTGTGGGCGGCGAGCATCGCTCCGCCGGTGGGGAGGCTGTTCATGAGTTGGGCGCGGGCGGTGATCAGGGTGCAGGCGTCGGTCAAACTCAGGATGCCGCTGGTGTGGGCTGCGGTGATCTCACCGATGGAGTGGCCGGCCAGGAAGTCCGGGGTGACACCGTGGTGGGTCAGGAGGTGGTGCAAAGCCGTTTCGTAGGCGAAGAGCACGGGTTGGGTGTTGATGGTGTGGTCGAGTTCGTGGGTGCGGTCGCCCCACATCAGCGCTGGTAGGTCCAGGCCGAGCTCGGCGCTGATGGTGTTGATGGTGTCGGCGAACACGGGGTGCTGCTGGTAGAGCCGTTGGCCCATGCCCGGATGCTGGGCGCCTTGTCCGGGGTAGAGGAACGCCGTCTTACCGCTGGTCGCGTGGGTGATGGGCAACTGTCCCGCGGCCAGGTCGGGTAGCTGTGAGGCGGTGATGACGGCGCGGTGCGCGAAGTGGGTGCGCCCGGCCAGGGTGTGGGCGACGTGGTGCAGGTTCAGGTCGGGCCGGTCGGTGAGGTGCTGGTGCAGGCGGGTGGCGTAGTCCCGCACGGCCTGCGGGGTCTTACCCGACAGTGGCAGCAGCACCGGGCCGGCGGGGCCGTCGATGCCAGGGCTGTCGACGCCAGGGCTGTCGACGCCAGGGCTGTCGACGCCAGGGCTGTCGGTGGCAGGTCCGTCGGTGGCAGGTCCGTCGGTGGCAGGGCCGTCGGTGCTGGGAGGGGCTGGGTTAGATCTGGGTGGTTCTTCGAGGATGAGGTGGGCGTTGGTGCCGCTGATTCCGAAGGAGGACACGGCGGCGCGGCGGGGCCGCTCCCCGGCCGTCCAGGGTTGGGCTTGGGTGAGGAGCGCGACGTGTCCGGTGGTCCAGTCGATGTGGCTGCTGGGTTGGTTGATGTGCAGGGTGTGGGGTAGCTGCTGGTGGCGCATGGCCATGAGCATTTTGATGATGCCGGCGACGCCGGCGGCGGCTTGGGTGTGGCCGATGTTCGATTTGATGGAGCCGAGCCAGACTGGGGTGTCACGGTTTTGGCCGTAGGTGGCGAGGATGGCTTGGGCTTCGATGGGGTCGCCGAGGGTGGTGCCGGTGCCGTGGGCTTCGACGGCGTCGATGTCGGCGGGGGTGAGTCGGGCGTTGGCGAGGGCTTGGGTGATGACGCGTTGTTGGGCGGGTCCGTTGGGTGCGGTCAGTCCGTTGGAGGCACCGTCCTGGTTGACCGCGCTGCCCCGGATCACCCCGACGATGGGGTGCCCGTTACGGCGGGCGTCAGACAGCTTCTCCAGCAGCAGCATCCCGACCCCGTCGGAGAATCCGGTGCCGTCGGCGTTGTCGGCGAATGATTTGCAGCGTCCGTCGGGTGAGAGTCCGCGTTGGCGGCTGAACTCCACGTACAGCGTCGGCGTCGCCGCCACCTCCACCCCGCCGGCCAGCGCCAACGCGCACTCACCGTTGCGCAGCGCCTGCGCGGCCAGATGGACCGCCACCAGCGACGACGAACACGCTGTCCCGACCGTGACGGCCGGCCCGGCCAGCCCGAACGTGTACGCCACCCTGCCGGAGATCACCGCAGGCAGGTTGCCGGTTCCGGCGTACCCCTCGACCTCGTCGGCGATCGGCCGCAGCAGCATCGCGTAGTCCTGGTCGCTGGTGCCGACGTAGATACCGGTGTCGGTGTCGCGCAGCGACTCGGGATCGAGGCCGGCATGCTCCAGCGTCTCCCACACGCATTCCAGGACCACGCGCTGCTGCGGGTCCATGGCCAGTGCCTCCCGCGGGCTGATGCCGAAGAAGGCGGCGTCGAAGCGGTCGGCGTCGTGCAGGAACCCGCCACGGAGGCTGGAGGTGTGCCCGATCGCGTCCGGATCCGGGTCGTAGAGCTCGGCGAGGTCCCAGCCGCGGTTGGTGGGAAAGCCGGTGATCGCGTCCCCGCCACGGGCGACGAGATCCCACAGCTCGTCGGGTGAGCGCACCTCGCCGGGATAGCGGCACCCCATGCCGATCACCGCGATCGGCTCGGGTGCCCCAGATTCGAGCTCGAGGACCCGGTGGCGGGTCTGGCGAAGTTCGGCCAGCACCCGCTTCAGATAGGCGCGAAGCTTGTCCTCGTTCTCCATGTGGTCTCCGTACGGTCGCTCGGTGTGCGCGCTCAAGACGGACCGATCTCGCTGTCGATCGCTTGGAAGATCTCTTCGTCGGTAGCGGACTCCAGGTCGTCGTCCTGCCGGCCGGTCCCGTCGGAGCGTCCGTGCCAGGCCCAGAGCAGGGCTTCCAGCCGGGCGGTCACGGCCGCCCGCCCGGCCGGGTCGTCCGGCGCGTCCGGCAGGGCCTTTTCCAGATCGGTGATCAGCCGCAGCACCGCGGCGGACTGTCCGGGGCCGGCCAGCCGTTCGTGCAGGTGTGCGGCGAGCGCGGCCGGCGTCGGATGGTCGAAGGCCAGCGTGGCCGGCAGTTCGAGGCCGGTGCGGGCGTTGAGCTGGTTGCGCAGCTGGACGGCGGTCAGCGAGTCGAAACCAAGGTCCTTGAACGCCGTCCGGGCGTCCACGGCGGCGGCTCCGGAGTGCCCGAGAACGGTGGAGATCTGCGCGCGCACCAGGTCGAGCGTCAACGTTTCCTGCTCGGCCCTGGGCAGGCCGCGCAGCCGCTCGAGCCAGTCTTCCCGGGGGCGCTCGTGTGTCGCGCGCCGCCGGGCCGGCGGGACCAGATCCTGCAGCAGCGGCGGTAGCAGCCCGGAGTCGGCCAGCGTCCGCAGCGCGCTGCGGTCGAGGCGGGCCGGGACCAGGTGTGGTTGCCCGAACTTCAGGGCGGCGTCGAGGTGAGCCAGCGCCTGCGGGGTGGACAGCGGAATCAGGCCGGAGCGGCGGATCCGGGCGATGTCGGTCTCGGTGAGCCGGCCGGTGATGCCGCTGGCCTGTTCCCACAGCCCCCACGACAGTGCGGTGGCGGACAGCCCGTTCGCCCGCCTGTGGTGGGCCAGCGCGTCCAGGAAGGTGTTGGCGGCCGCGTAGTTCGCCTGGCCGGCGCCGCCGAGTACGCCGGACACGGACGAGAAGAGGACGAACGCGGCGAGGCCGGCGTGCTGTGTCTGCTGGTGCAGATGCCAGGCCGCGTCGAGTTTGGGGCGCAGCGCCGTGTCCAGCTGTGCGGGCGTGAGAGCGGCCACGGTGGCGTCGTCGACCACGCCGGCGGCGTGCACCACGGCGGTGAGCGGATGCTGCGTGGGTACGGCGTCGAGCAGTGCCGCGAGCTGGTCGGGGTCGGCGGTGTCGCAGGCGCGGACCGTGACGGTGGCGCCCACGGCGGTCAGCTCGGCGACGAGATCGCTCGCGCCCGGCGCTGCCTCGCCGCTTCGACTGGTCAGCAGCAGATGCCGCAGGCCGTGCGCGTCGACGAGATGCCGGGCGACCAGCGCGCCGAGCGCCCCGGTGCCGCCGGTGATCAGGACCGTGCCGTCCGGGTCGGGTCGTGGTGTCTCACCGGCCGTGCCCGCGGTGTCCGGTCGGTCGGTCAGCCGCGGGACGAGCAGCTGCCCGTCGCGGACCGCCACCTGGGGCTGCCCGGTCTCGAGGGCGGCGACCAGGTGCTCGTCGCCGGTGTCATCGAGGTCGAGCAGGACGAACCGGCCGGGGTGTTCGGTCTGCGCCGAGCGGACAAGGCCCCACACGGCGGCCTGGGTGAGGTTGTCCGGTGCCTGCGTGTCCACGGCCACGGCGCGCCGGGTGACGAAGGCGAGGCGCCTGCCGGTGTTGCCCGGCTCGGCGAGCCACTCCTGCAGCATGCCGAGCGTCTGCTCGGCCAGCCGGTGCGCGGCCTTCGGGAACGGCTCGCGCAGGTCGTCCACCATCGTGACCTCTGCGGGGGCCGGACTTTCCGCCGGTCCGTCGATCGGCCGCCAGACGACGCGCAGCGTTGTTTCACCGTCGGCGGGCACGTCGATCTCCGGCAAGCCCGCCGTCATCGAGGCGGCGACCAGCACCGGCGTGCCGGCCTCATCGGTCACGACCAGCTCGTACGTGTCTGCCCCGGTCGGCCGGGTGTGCGCCCGCAGGGCGGCCGGCCGGCCGGCGAGGCGACGCACCCCGCGCCAGGCGGACGGTGCCGCGCCGCCGGCGAGCAGCGGCCGGACGGCCGCGTCCAGCAGCGCGGGATGTACGCCGTGTCCGGCTCCGCTCACCTCTTCGGCGAGGGTGGTCAGCGCACCGCGCAACGGCCAGTCGCCGAACGTGGTCGGGGCCGCCGCACCGGTGCCCACCGCGATCGTCGCAGTGGCGTGGCGCGTCCACGGAGCATCCGCGTCGGTGCGTGCGTGCACGGCCACGGCGTAGCCGTCCCCGTCCGGGCGCAGCGCCAGCTGGAGGTCCAGACCGCGGGTGAGTAGGGCGGGCCGGTGCACGGTCAGCTCCTCGACGAGGTCGCAGCCGATCTGTTCGGCGGCGTGCATGACCAGATCCAGGAAGAGCGTCGCGGGCACCAGGTGCCGCCCGTCGCCGATGGCGTGGTCGTCCAGCCACGGATGGGTCGCCGAGGTTAGGCGGCCGGTGAACAGATGGCCGTCGTCCGCCGCCAGCCGGTGATGGTCGTGCAGGACCGCATGGTTTGAGGTGCGCCCGGTGGGCGACGCGGTGAGCAGCCAGTACGTCCGGCGCTGGAAGGGGTAGCCCGGCAGCGTGACGTGCCGGCCCGCGTGGATGGCCGGCCAGTGGACCGGCACCCCGTGCTCGTGCGCCCGAGCGAGCTGGCCCACGACCGTCAGGTCCCGGTCGGCCCGCTGCAGCGGGATGGCGGTCCCCTCGGTGACCAGGGGGCTGAGCGCGGCGTCCGGGCCGATCTCGAGGTACGTCGTCACGTTCAGCTCGCGCAACGTGGCCAGTGCGTCGGCGAAGCGGACCGGCTCGCGCAGCTGCCGTACCCAGTAGTCGGCGGTGAATGCGGTGACCGGCCGGCCGGTGAGGGCGGAGACGACCGGGATGCTCGGCTCACCGAACTTCAGGGCGCCGGCGGCGGTGCGGAACTCCTCGAGGATCGGCTCCATCAGGGCCGAGTGGAACGCATGGCTGACGGTCAGGGCGCGGGTCCGGACGCCATCGGCGGCAAGCCGGGCCGCCACCTCGGCGACCCGCTCTGCCGGTCCCGAGATGACCGACGAGTCGGGACCGTTGACGGCGGCGAGGTCAACCCCGTCGACGAGGTAGCGGCGGAGAACGTCCTCGCCGGTGCGTGCCGCGAGCATGGCGCCACCGGCGGGCAGGCCCTGCATCAGGCCGGCCCGCGCGGTGACAAGCGCGCAGGCGTCGGCCAGGTCGAGCGACCCGGCCACGTGGGCCGCGGCGACCTCGCCGATCGAGTGGCCGACCAGGTAGTCGGGCCGCACGCCGTACTGTTCGAGCAGCCGGTACAGCGCCACCTCCACGGCGAACAGCGCCGGCTGGGCGTACCCGGTCTCGTGGATCGCCTCCGAGTCCCACATGATGTCGCGCAGCGGCCCGTCAAACTGCTCGCAGATCTCGTCGAACGCCCGGGCGAAGGTGGGATGCCGCTGGTAGAGCCGCCGGCCCATGCCCGGGTGCTGTGCGCCCTGCCCGGTGAACATGAAGGCCGTCCGTCCGCCGCCGGCGAACGTGATCTCGGCGGCGCCGGCCACCTCGGCGAGGCCGGTCACCAGCTCCTGCCGGTCGCCAGCGGTGACCGTCGCCCGGTAGTCGAACCGGCTGCGGCGAGACAGGGTGTGACCGGCGTCTGCGAGATCGAGTTCGGGATTCGCCGACACGTACGCCGCCAGCTCGCGGGCCTGGGCGCGGACGGCCTCGGGCGTCCGCGCGGAGAGCAGCCACGGCGCGAGTCCGGGCCCGGCCGCTTCGGGACGCGGCACGGGCGCGGTGCCGGGTGCGGGCGGTTCTTCCAGGATGAGGTGGGCGTTGGTGCCGCTGATTCCAAAGGAGGAGACCGCGGCGCGCCGTGGACGGTCGCCGGAAATTGGCCAGGGGCGCGGCTCGTCGAGCAGAGCGAGGGGGCCGGACGCCCAGTCGACGTGCGGGGTCGGTTCCCCGGCGTGCAGCGTGCGCGGGAGGGTGCCGTGGCGCATCGCCATCAGCATCTTGATGACACCCGCGACGCCCGCAGCGGCCTGGGTGTGGCCGATGTTCGACTTGACCGTGCCGAGCCACAGCGGCCGGCCGGCGGTTCGCTCGGCGCCGCCGTAGACCGCGAGCAGCGCCCGCGCCTCGATGGGGTCGCCGAGTGTGGTGCCGGTGCCGTGCGCCTCCACCACGTCCACGTCCGTGGAGGACAGGCCGGCCGCTGCCAGGGCGCTGCTGATCACCCGCCGCTGCGCGGGCCCGTTGGGGGCGGACAGTTGGCCGCTGGTGCCGTCCTGGTTCACCGCGCAGGAGCGGATCACGCCGAGGATCGGGTGGTTGTCGCGTACCGCGTCGGAGAGCCGGGCCAGCAGCAGCAGCCCGGCCCCCTCGCCCCACCCGGTGCCGTCAGCGTGCGCGGAGAACGACTTGCAGCGGCCGTCCGCGGACAGGCCGCGTTGCCGGCTGAACTCGATGAAGACGCCCGGCGATGCCATCACGGTCGCCCCGCCGGCCAGGGCCATGGTGCATTCGCGGTTGCGCAGCGCCTGCATGGCGAGGTGGATGGTGACCAGCGAGGAGGAGCAGGCGGTGTCCACGGTGATGGCCGGGCCGTGCAGACCGAACGTGTAGGCGATGCGGCCGGACGCGACGCTCGAGGCGCTGCCCAGGCCGATGAACCCTTCCAGCTCTTCCGGAGGTTGGCTGATCCGCATGCCGTAGTCGTCGTACATGGTGCCGACGAACACGCCGGTGTCGGTGTCCCGGACGGCGGCCGCGGTCAGGCCGGCGTTCTCCACCGCTTCCCACGCAGTCTCCAGCAGCAGTCGCTGTTGGGGGTCCATCGCCACCGCCTCGCGGGGGCTGATGCCGAAGAACGCGGCGTCGAACTCGCCCGCGTCGTGCAGGAAGCCGCCGCGGGTGGTGTAGGAGTGCCCGGTGCGGTCCGGATCCGGGTCGTAGATGTCCTCGGGCCAGCCGCGGCCCACCGGGAACTCCGAGGTCGCGTCGCTGCCGTCGGCGACCAGGTGCCAGAGGTCGTCGGCGGATCGCACCCCGCCCGGAAAACGGCATCCGATGCCGAGGACCGCGATCGGTTCGGCGCGTTCCGCACGGACGGCCTGCAATTCCTGTCGGGTCTCGTAGAGGTTGGTTGTCACGCGTTTCAGGTACCTGCGCAACTTGTCCTGATCCGACTCCACAACCGACTCCTCACGACTTGCTGGCCGCTAGGTGACGCACCGATCGACAAGCTAGGCAGGAGTGCTTACTGGCTCCTTACCCGCCGCTAAAGGGGTGGCTTTAGCTCTGGGTAAGGGGGCGGTTAGGCGGCGTTGGCACGCTGGCGCGGCATGCCGGCGCCGGCAAAAGATAGGGGAAAGCGCCCATGGTTGAAATGTCCCGAGAGCTGGTTGCCCGGGTTGAGGGATCCGCCTTGGCGGAGATCCGTGACCTGGACTTCGACGACGTGATGGACTACGTCCACAAGGATCTGAAGAAGCTTCCCGACTATCTCGATCTCTACCGTCGTTACTACCGGCAGCGGTGGGACGTCTACGAGCTCGACTTCAGCCAGGACGTTGTGGACTGGCGCACGCGGATGCCGCAGGAGGAGCGCGAGGCGTTCGCGGCCATCGCGGCCGGGTTCCACCACGGTGAGCGCCAGGTCGAGGTCGAGCTGCCCGTTTTCATGCTCGCCGGTAGCGAGGAGGCGAAGCTCTATCTCGCCACGCAGATCGAGGACGAGGCCCGGCACACGGTCTTCTTCGACCGGTTCTACCGGGAGGTGGTGGGTCTGCCCGGCGACTCGATCCAGGATCTGCTCGACTCGTCCTTCGAGTACGTGTCGGAGACGTTCGTCGGGCCGTTCGGTCTGCTCGCCTACCTCGCCGACGACCTGCGCCGTGACCCGGAGGACCCGGTGCGCCGGGTGCGGTACGGCACCGCGTACTTCCTCTGGACCGAGGGCGTCCTAGCGCTGACGGTCATGAAGGTGACGCTCACCTACTGCCGGCGTAAGGGCTACCTGCCCGGCTACTACACCGGCTTCACCGCGTCCTGCCGGGACGAGGCCCGCCACGTGCAGTTCGGCATGCGGTTCCTTCGGGACTCGGTGCAGGAGAATCCGCGTTTGCTGCGCGAGATCCACGACACGCTCCGCGCGGAGCTGGCGGTGAACGGGGCGGCCAGCCGCTTGGTGCCGCTCGAGCCGCTGGGCTGGAGCCCGCCGGACGTGCAGCAGGTGATGATGCGGCAACTGCGGATGAAGCTGTCGGATGTTGGGATCGGCCTGCCGCCCGACATCGAGGCCATGGTGTCCAAGATCCAGCCCGAGCTCGCGGGAGGGTGATGATGAGCATCGCGACGGAGACGGTCCGGTTCTTCAGCAAGGAGTGGGCCGAGGCGGCCCGGGTGGCCGTCGATGACGGTCCGGACGAGGCCGAGATGGCCACGAAGCTGAACACGTACTGGGAGTGGATCGACCGGGCCCGGACCGGTTACTCCTACTCCTGGGCGATAGGTGTGCGCGATCTACCGGCTGAGCTCGGCGGCCCGTCCTACCTGTACCTGAACTGGCAGGACGGCCACTGCGTGCAGGGTGACGTGATCAGCCCGGAGAAGACAGTCAAGGCCGACTATGTGCTGCTGGGCGACTTCGCGACCTGGCGCGGGCTGCTGGCCGGCGAGCGCGATCCGCAACGGCTGATCATGTACCGGCAGCTGCGGCTTCAGGAGGGCAGCGACACGTTGCTGTTCTTCCGGGGAGTCTACTTCTTCGTGGAGTCCGTCGGCGCGATCGGGCGGATCCCCGCCCACTTCTGACGCACCGGCGTCGGAGCCCCCGTCCGCGGATGCGGACGGGGGCTCCGACGTGTGGCGGTCAGTGGTTGAGGCTGGCAGCGGCCTCGTCGATGTCCTGGGCCGGGGCGATCGGGCGCAGCGCGAGCGCCGCGAGGAAGGAGACACCAGGAAAGGACAACATCATCAACGGTACGGCGATGCTGTCGCCGAGTACCAGCAACGGGGCCGAGACGAGCGGGATCACCACTCCGCTGAGCGAGACGAAGACCAGGATCACGCTCAGGCCGGTGCCGCGGATCTCGGTGGGAAACGCCGCCGTGAGGTAGATGGCGAACGCCACCACACCGTTGATCCCGAAGAAGCCGAGAGCGGCGAAGGCGAGGTAGATCGGCCACCGACCGTCGGCGAGGACCACCGGGAGCACGAGTACCGCTGCGAGCGCCTCCCAGAGGACCATGACGTATTTGGGGGACACCTTGTCGGTGAGCCAGCCCGTGGGCAGGTTGCCCAGCAGGGCGAACGCGAACATGACAGTCACCGATTGAGAGGCGTGCTCGACGGCGAAACCGCGGGCTTCGACCAGGTAGATCGGCGCTACCAGGGTGGTGAACGAGCCTGCCGAGAAGCAGAAGAAGCCGAAGACCATCATGGCGACGGTCTGCGGCCGGTGTTCCCGGCTGAACAGCCGCCTTACCGCCTCGCGTTCGATGCGCCGCGTCGCGCCGCCGGCGCCTTCCGCCCGGTCACGCAGGGCCAGGAAGCGTGGCGACTCACGCAGGTAGCGGGTGACGAAGAAGACCAGCAGCATCGGCGCGAAGGTGATCAGAAAGAGCAGGCGCCAGTTCCCGGTAGCCAGCACAGCGCTGGCCACCAGGCCGCCGGTGGCCGCGCCGAGGAAGAGGAAGGCCCAGGAGGCCGACTGGAGCCGGCCGCGGATGCGCGGCGGGGCCTCCTCGCCGATCAGGATCGTCTGCGCGCCGCGGATGCCGGACTCGGTGACCGCGGTCAGTGCCCGCAGCACGACGTACTGCCAGAAGACGACCACGGTGGCGGTCAGGCCGCTGAACAGGCCGACGCCGAGCAGGGCGAGCGCGAACATCCGCTTGCGGCCGAATCTGTCGATCACGAAACCGGCGAGCACGCTGGTGAGGATCGAGACCCCGCCGAAGATCGCCGTCACGTACAGGAACGTGTCGGGGGCGAGGCCGAACACCTCCATGATGACCGGTCCGGCCGCGCCGGCGATCGCGCCGTCGAAGTTGGCGAGGAAGTAGGCGCTGTAGATGACCGGGAGCAGCACCCACAGGTAGCGCTTCTTCGTCATCGTCCGGTTGCGGATGGTGACCAGCTCGTCCGGGTCGTACCGGTAGGCCGGCTCGTCGGCGGGGACGACAAAGGTCTTCTCGGGTTCGAGCTGCGTCATGGGCTGCCTTCGCGGTACGGGCGTCGGTTGGCGTGCCGAGGATCGGACCGGGTGCTAAGCCGGACCTTCGACGCCGCTAAAGTCCGGCCCGCCGTACAGGCGCTCGGTTAGTGCGGCTTTAGCCAGGTCACCGACGATCGTGGTCTCCGACGAAGGTGGGTTGTGCGAATGTCCGAGGTGGTGGCCGAGGCGGCGCTGCGCGCGCACGTGCTCGAGCAGCTCGTACAGATCTGGCGGGAGGTGCTGAAGGTCGAGGACGTCGCCGTCGAGGAGACGCTGCCGGACCTCGGGGCGCGGTCCATCCTGATCGTCGAACTCGCCGTACGGATCAAGGACCGTCTGGGTGCGGACGTTCCGCTGGAGGAGTTCCTCGCGGCGTCCAGTCTGCGCGAGTTCGCCGGCACGGTGGCCTCGTTGCGTGACGGGACGGCCCGGCCGTGATCGCCCGGGTCCGGGGAGCGGCCGCGTGACCGAGTTGCGGGTTCCCAAGCTGAACAACAACGACGACGAGTACACGCTCGTCGAGTGGGTCGTGGGCGACGGCAAACCGGTCACGGCGGGCGAGGTGGTCGCCACGGTGGAGACCTCCAAGGCGGCCGAGGATCTGCTCGCTCCCACGGACGGGGTGCTCTGGCACGGTCTCGCACCCATGGGTGTCTGCCGACCGGGTGACGTTATCGGTGAGGTGGCCGCACCGGGCGCGGCCCGCAGTGCGCCGGACGCCGGCGACCGAGCCGGGTCGGACACCGCGGACGGGCCGGTGATCACCGCGCCGGCCCGGGAGCTGATGGACGAACTCGGCGTGAACGCCGAGCGGCTGCGGGAGCTGGACGTGAGGATCGTCCGGCGGGAGGACGTGCGTCGTCTCGTCGAGGCCGGCGGCCGGCACCGGCTGCCTCCGGTTCAGCAGGCCGTTGCCCGGGCGGTCACCGAGTCGCACCGTACGGTGCCCGCGGCGTACACGGTGGTGCAGGTGCCGGTGGATGCGGCGTTGAGCCGCGCCGCCGTGCTCCGCCGGGAGCTGCGCAAGCTGATCGGCCTGCCCGAATTCGTGATCACCGCGGTGGCGCGTTCGTTCGCCGCCCTCCCGCTGCCGTTCGCGACTCCGGTGCGAGACGGCGAGGAGGTGCGCCCGGCCAGTGCGGCCCACATTGGCGTGACCATGGACGTCGGCCGCGGTCTGTACGTCCCGGTGATCGCGGACGCGTCCGGGCTGGACGTGGCCGGCGTCGCCGAGGCGGTGGGGCGCTTCCGGCGGACCGCCGTCTCGGGTGCCTTCCGCGAGAGCGAGCTGTCCGGCGGCAACCTCACGGTGGCCCTGCACAACGACAGCGACGTGGTACTCGCGGTGCCGTTCGTGTTCCCCGGCACGCTGTGCACGCTGGCGGTGGCCGGGCCGAGGGAGGAACTCGTGCGGGGCGCCGACGGCGAGATCGCCTCCCGCACGATCGTCAATCTCGGGCTGGCCTACGACCACCGGTTCGTCAACGGCCGGGACGCGGCCATGCTCCTGCAACACGTGAAGGACCTACTCGGCGATCCGGTAGCGCTGGAGCGGGGAGTCTGACGGACGCGGCGGGCGGGGCCGGCCCGGTGGGCTCGGCCCTCGCCCGCCGATCGCTGTCAGGGGACCTCGATCGCGTATCCCGCCTTGATCCACTTGCTGGCCTCGACGCTCACGCCGACCGCCCGTTCACCCGGCGCGAACCGCGGCATCAGCTCCTCCAGCTGGAAGAACGGGATGGCGTTGCCGGTGTTGCCAATCTCGGCGACGCGGCTGACCGGGTCGGCCGCAGGCAGCCCCAGCGCCTCGACGATGCGCGCGGTCATCTTCGCCGACAGTTGAGGTGGCAGCAGGTAGTCGACCTGCGACCTGGTCCAGTTGACCCGGCCGAGCAGATCATCGAGCGCCTCGATGGCCATCTTCGGGGCGGATTCCTCCACCGCCTTGAAGTCCTCGGTCACCGGCATACGTCGGTCCGCGGTGGCGCGATCGCCCCAGCTGAACCATTCCACCGTCTGCCCCGGCGCGCGGTTGCGGCCGATGAGCCGGGTGAAGACGCCGAGAAGGACGGGTGCGGCCTCGCCTGGCTGCGTGCTGAGCACCGCGGCGCCCGCGCCGTCGCCGAAGAGCAGACCGTTGATCTGCACCTCGGGCGGGACGTCGCGGATATCCATGGTCAGGTCGAGGTGCTTGGCGCAGCTGTCCCCGCCCAGCACCAACACGGTCCGGCAGTCGCCGGTACGCAGCATCCGGCCGGCCACCTCCATCGCCTGCACCGCCCCGGTGCAGCCGGACTGGAGTTGGTAGGTCGGCACGTCGTCGATGCCCAGGCGGTCGGCGACCATGTTCACGGTCGCCGGCATCAGCGCGTCGGGTGACGCCGTGCTCATCACCACGGCGTCCACGTCGGCGCCGGTGAGGTCTGCCGCGGTCAGCGCCCGTCGGCCAGCGCTCTCGGCGAGGTCGGTCAGCGTGTGCCGAACATCTCCGGTGTCAAGGTCGCGGCAGAAGTGCCGGCTGCGGGTGCCAACGTAGGTTTCCATCCACTGCTGCCACACCACGGGCATGCCGAAGCGCTCGGCCAGCCGGGCGTTGTCGATGGGCGGTCCGGGCAGGGCGGTTCCCACGCTGAGAATGCGGATGTCGGTGCTGTCCATGCGACGTCCTCCGGGATGGTGTCGGCTACTCGCAGACCTCGATCGCCTGTGCCGGGCACAGGGCAGCCGCGTGCAGCGCGGCCGGCCGGGCGCCAGGCTCTCGGCCGGCGGGAAGCACCACGACCCGACCGTCGGCCTCGTCCTGGTCGAACACCTCGGGAGCGGCGAGCGCGCACATGCCCGAAGAGATGCAGCGGTCGGTATGCGTGACGATCTTCATCGGCGCGCCCGGCTCACCAGGCGACCGGGAGCCGGTGCACCCCGTGCACGGTCATCTCGCCACGCAGCGGCACGTCGCCGGCCGGCACGGCCAGGCGCAGGTCGGGGAAGCGGCGGAAGAGCGACAGGTACGCGATACGCATCTCGATGCGGACGAGTTGCTGACCGAGGCACTGGTGCACGCCGTGCCCGAAGGTCAGGTGGCCGGTCGGCGGCCGGGTGATGTCCAGCGTGGCCGGGCTCGGAAAGCGCTCAGGGTCCCAGTTCACCGCGGGGACCGAGATGACGACCGTCTCGCCGGCCTTGACGTGTTGCCCGCCGAGCTCGACGTCCTCCAGCGTGCCTCGGGTCAGGCCGGCGTTGAGGATCGCCAGGAACCGCAGCAGTTCCTCGATCGTCCCTTCGATCAACGACGAGTCGGCGAGCAGGGCCTGTAGCTGGTCGGGATGCGTCAGCAACGCGTAGACACCCATGCCGATCATGTTCACGGTGGTCTCGTGCCCGGCCAGGAACAGCGTGGTCACGCCTTTGACCTCGTCGTCGGTGAGCTTGCCGTCGACGATCAGGTCGCTGAGCATGTCGTCGCCGGGGTTGGCCCGCTTGACGCGCACCAGCGTGTCGAGGTAGCCCGCGATGAACCGCAGCGTGGTTGCCACCTGCTCAGGACTGCTCTCCATGCTCAGTGCGACGCCGGCGTGGTAGTTGAACTCGTCGCGGTCCTCGTACGGCACGCCGAGCAGCTCGCAGATCATCAGCGAGGGCAGCGGGATCGCGTAGTGCTCCATCAGGTCCAGGGGCGGGTTCTGCGCCTGCATCCGGTCCAGGTGTTCCTCGGCGATCCGTTCCAGCCGTGGGGTCAGCTGGGCCATCCTGCGAACGGTGAAGTACCCGGTCAGCAGCCGGCGGTACCTGGTGTGCTCCGGGGGGTCCATCCGGTTGAAGAAGCCGGGCGGCGCGGTCGGGCCGGCCATGGTCATCTCGGCGAACGGCAGCACGATGGGGAAGTGCCGCAGGTCCTGCCGGGCGCTGAACCGGTTGTCGGCCAGCAGCTGCCGGGCGACGGGGTAACTGGTGACCAGCCAACCCTCGTGGCCGTTCGGGAACCTCAACCGGGTGACCGGTTCCTCCTCGCGCAGCTGGTCCAGCTCAGCTGGTGGGTTGAACGGACAGGGATGTTCGCGCTTCCAGGGCATGGTGACGGGGCCGGACTCGGTGCCTGACATCGCTCACGTTCCTTCGGCCGACTGGTGGATGTGACAGCTGGGTCGTCACTGTCTCCGGCACCGCTAAAAGCGGCCTTACGCCCCGCTTGCGGGAAGCGCTTTTAGCGGCGATCAAAGCGTGGCGTTAGCGGTCCGGCGGATCCTGCGAGCGCCACTCGATGACATCGACCCGAAAGAGGCCGGCCTTGACAGGAAACGGACCACGCGTCGCGGGCACCGCGGCCAAACTCGCCGAACTGTTCGGCGACGAAGCGATCGGCAGCCTCTACGGGCCCGAGGCCGCCAACCTCTACGACATCGTCAACCGCCATGACCCGGTCGGGATCAAGGAACTCCTCCAGGCTGCGGAGGGCACGACCGGTCCGGTGCTCGAGCTGGGGTGCGGCACCGGACGCGTGACCTTCGCCTTCCTCGAGCAGGGCTACGAGATGGTCGCGCTGGACCTGTCGCCCGACATGCTCAAGGTGCTCGAACGCCGGCTGACCGAGCCGGGCAATGAGGCGTACGCCGAGCGGTTAGAGGTCGTGGAGGGCGACATGTCCGACTTCGATCTCGGCCGTCGCTTCGATCTGATCATCATCACCGGTGCTGCAGTGTGGGAGAACGACGCGACGCAGAAGGCCGCCATGTTCGAGTGCGTCCAGCGGCACCTGACCGAGGGCGGCCGGATCCTGATCCAGATCGCGCTGGTCGAGGGCTTCGAGGAGAGCGACGCGCAGGCGTTCGAGAACGTCGCCGTCTTCACGCTCGCCGACGAGACGTCGCCGCTTCTCTGCACGTTGTTCGACTACCTCGATCCCAGTGTCGGGTTCCGCTGCTACAGCGTGCTGACGCACCGCGTGCAGGACCACGCCGTGATCAGCACCAAGCTCTACACCGGCGTGGTGCATCCGGTGCCGCGTGAGGTGCTCGAGAAGGACGTGGCGGCCGCCGGGCTCCGGGTGGCCGGCTGGACGGAGATCGGCTCGAACACCGACGTGGTCAGTCCGCTGCGGGTGCGCGTATACCAATGGTTGCTCGAGGTGACCCGCTAGCCGAACGGCGGCCTCGCCATGGACGACGAGGGGCCGGCCCGTCGAGACGGGCCGGCCCCTCGTCACGCGGTCACGTCGAGCAGAAGCTGTGCGGTGGGTTTGCGGGAGGGGATGTCGACCGGCGCGGCGGCGATCTCGTGCCGGCGCGCCGTGCGCAGCCCTGCGGCGGCCAGTTCGGCCGACAGCACCTCCGCGTGGACCGGAAAGACGGTCCCGGTGTACAGCTGGCTGTCGACGACGGATCCGCCGCGGATGCGCTGGGCCAGCACCGCGGTCGTCCGTACGCCCGCGCCGGGGTCGCCGTGGTCGAACAGGGTCAACAGCACCGGCGACTGCGCGTCCGGCATGACGAAGACTTCGACGTGCTCGAACACCGGACGGTTGCGGTCGGTGAAGGGATCGGCCAGCTCCGGTGCGATCTGCAGGACGAAGTGGCCGCCGTCGGTCAGGTGGTGGCGTACCGCAGTGAAGAGCCGGGCGCGCTGCTCCGCGTCGTTCTCCCAGACCCCGCAGGCGGGTGCGACGATCAGCTCGAATCGACGGCCGAGGTCGAGGTCGGCCATGTCGGCCTGGACGACCTCCAGCCGGTCGGCGTACCCCTCGATGGCCGGCTCGGTGAGGCGGCACCGGAGCACACCGAGCATGTCCGGGGACAGGTCGAGCGCCACCACCTGGTGGCCCTGCTGCAGCAGCGGGAAGGTCAGGCGACCGGTGCCGCATCCGAGCTCCAGGATCGGGCCGGTGGCTCGTTCCGCCAGCCGCAGCAGTTCCGGCACGCCGACCCGGTCGTGACGTTCCCGAACGCCGTTGAGGGCTGCGGCACCGGGTCCGTAAATGCCGCTCACGCCACTGGGGCCGATCAGCTCGGCCACCGCGGCCGCGGTGCCGCGCGGTGCTGCTCTCTCGGTCGGCATGTGACCTCCTCCTGCTCAAGGGTCCGCTGGTGACCGTGCTCGGATGGTCTGAACCGCCCCTGTGCCGGGGCTAAAGGCGCTGACCGTGGTCGCCCAAGCCTTGGATTAGGGTGCCTTTAGCCCGGTCGGCAACGATTCCGCCAGCGGCGCGTGGCCGCCGACGGTCGGAACGAGAGCGGGCCAGATGGAAGTCGTCACCGAGGATCCGGTTCGCCGCGGCCTGTCCCGGCTAGCCGACCGTGATCTCGGCATGCTGCTGCTGATCAGGCATTTCGAGTACAAGCTTCTGGAGCTGTTCGGTCGTGGTGAGCTGAGCGGCACCACGCACACCTGTCTGGGTCAGGAGTATGTGCCGGTCGCGCTGCGCTCGCTGATCGGGGCGCGCGACTTCGTGTTCAGCAACCATCGCGGTCACGGTCACTACCTCGCCCGATACGACGATACGCACGGACTGCTCGCCGAAATCATGTCGCGGCAGGGGGCCATCTGCGGCGGGGTGGGCGGTAGCCAGCACATCCTGCGCGAACGCTATCTGTCGACCGGCGTGCAGGGCCAGAGCCTGCCGGTCGCGGCCGGCGTGGCGCAGCACTTGAAGCGCACCGAGCCGGGCGCGCTGGCCTGCGCCTACATCGGCGACGGTACGTGGGGCGAAGGCGCCGTCTACGAGGCGTTGAACATGGCCGCGCTGTGGCGGCTACCGCTGCTGGTGGTGGTCGAGAACAACGGGATCGCTCAATCCACCCGCACCGTCGACCAGCTCGCGGGCACGATTGGTGATCGCGCTCGAGCGTTCGGGATTCAATACCACCGTACCGAGGAATTCCATCCCACCGCGATCGCCGCCGAGTTGTCGCCGCTGGTCGAGCAGGTCCGCTCGGCAGGTCGGCCGCTGGTCGCCGAGTTCGTGACCCACCGCGTCGGCCCGCACAGCAAGGGAGACGACAGCCGCAGCGCTGGCGAGATCGCCGCTGTCCGGGCCAATGACTGGTACGCGCGGTACGCCGTCGCCTTCCCCGAGCACGTGGCTGAGTGGGACGCGCGGATGCGGGCCTACGTCGACCAGGTCGTCGCCGAGGTGGCTGCGCGTCCCCTGACGGACTGGCCCGGCTGATGCGGGTCGCCGAGAGCATCAACCTCGCCCTGCACAACGTGCTCGCGGAGGATCCAAGGGCGTACATCGTCGGGGAGGACATCGGCGACCCCTACGGCGGTGCTTTCAAGGTCACCAAGGGTCTGTCCACGCGCTACCCGGGCCGGGTGCTGTCGTCGCCGCTCAGCGAGAGCGGCATCGTCGGCTTCGCGTCCGGGCTCGCACTGGCGGGAGACACCGCGATCGTCGAGATCATGTTCGGTGACTTCCTGGCGCTCGCCTTCGACCAGATCGTCAATTTCGCCAGCAAGTCGGTGTCGATGTATGGCAGGCACCAGCCGATGCCGCTGGTGGTCCGCTGCCCGGTCGGCGGCGGGCGCGGGTACGGCCCGACGCACAGCCAGAACCTGCAGAAGCACTTCATCGGCGTGCCGGGCCTGTCGCTCTACGAGATCTCGCCGTTTCATGACCCGAGGACACTCCTCGCGGAGATCATCGACCGGGCGGAGCCGGCCATTCTCTTCGAGGACAAGGTGCTCTACACCCGCCAGATGTTCGAGGACGGGGCCGCGGGTGAGTTCTTCTCCTACCAGGTCGATCCGGGCGGGGTCGCGCGTGTCTTCGCCGACGCCCCGGAGGCCTGCGATTGTGTGCTCATCGTTCCCGGCGGGCTCGCGCACCGGGCACTGGCGGCGGCGCGAACACTGCTGCTGGAAGACGAGATCGCCTGCCTGCTGTTGGTGCCGTCGCGGCTGTACCCGCTCGACGTGGAGGCCATGTCGCCGTTGCCGGCGGGCGCGCGGGCGATCTGCGTCGCCGAGGACGGCACGGCCGGCGGCACCTGGGGCCAGCAGGTCGCCTACGACCTGCAGACCCGGCTGGGGCGCCGGCTGTCCGTACCGGTCACGTTGGTCAACGCGGCGGACCGGGTGATTCCGGCCGCGCCGCACCTGGAGGAGCGGGTGATGGTCAGCGAGGGGAGCATCCGCGCCGCGGTCAAGCGGGCGCTGCGGGACTGACCCCACGTCGATGATCCGGAAGGAAGCCGATGACCGACGAAGCGATCGACGTGCCGATCTCCTCCGTGCCGCTCGCGTTGCGGGCCGGTGGCGTCGTGACCGCGCCGGCAGCCCGCCGGGTGCTCGTGCTGGGCGCCACCGGCCGCATGGGACGTCAGCTCTGCGCCGCGTTCGCGGCCGACGGCTACGAGGTCATCGCCGCCGCCCGGGGGTCGGCGGGCCACACCGCCCCGTACCGCTTCGTGCCCATCGACGTGGCGGCGGCGAACCAGTACGAGCTGGGTGAGCTGCTGGCGCGGGAGGGCGTGCAGGTGGTCGTCAACGCGATCGCCGGCCGGGGTGGTACGGCCCAGGCGATGTACGAGGCAAACGTGCGGCCGGTGGAGAACCTGCTGGCCGCCCTGCGTCTGGTGGCCGTTGACCCGCGTCTCGTGCACGTCGGGACGATCCTCGAGTACGGGTCCGTCGAGACGGGCACGTCCATCCGGGAGAACACGGCTCAGCGCCCGGACTCGCTCTACGCCAAGTCGAGGCTCGCCTGCTCCCGCCTGGTGCTGACCGCGATCCGCCGCGGCGAGATCGACGGCGTCGTGGTCCGCCTGGCGGCCACCATCGGGCCCCACGCCTTCCTGGAGAGCTTCCTTGGATCGCTGGCGCTGACGCTGTACCAGATGGACCGGCTCGCGGGGATCGACGTGACGCTCTACGACGCCCGCAGCGACTACGTCGACGTGCGGGACGCGGCGGCGGCCATCGTCCGGGCGGCGGACTGTCCGGCGGCGGATCCGTTGGTGAACATCGGCGGCGGCATCGCGGTGGAGGTCCGGGCGCTCATCCGGTGCCTGGTGCGCGCGGCCGGTCTGTCGCCGGCGCTGGTCAGGGAACGCGACGAGGTCGGGTGGGGTCGCGGCTGCCGCTGGACCAGCCTCGACACCTCACGGGCGACCGGGCTGCTGGGGTGGCGGCCGCGGTACACGGTCGGCGAGTCGATCGCGGCGATGTGGGAGAGCGTCGACGGCGAGTGCGGTCGCCGCCAGATGGATTCCGCGTCGCGGTGACGGTGCGAGCCAACCGGTTCGCGCCTCACCCGAACTGGAGGAGACACACGGTATGAGTACGTCCGAGGTCGTCGCACCGCCGCAGGCGGGGGTCGGCGCTCGCCGGGGGAGCGGGTTGCGGTGGCGACTGGCGCTGCTCGGGCCCGCCTTCGTGGCCGCCGTCGCCTATGTCGATCCCGGCAACTTCGCGACCAACTCGACGGCCGGCGCGACGTACGGTTACCTGCTGGTCTGGGTCGTGCTGGCGGCCAACGTGATGGCCATGGTGGTGCAGACCCTCAGCGCCAAGCTCGGACTGGCCACCGGAATGAGTTTGCCGGAGGTGTGCCGCCAGCGCTGCTCGCCGTGGACGGCCCGGCTGATGTGGGCGCAGGCCGAACTGGTGGCGGCGGCCACGGACGTGGCGGAGGTGATCGGTGGCGCGGTCGGCCTGCACCTGCTGTTCGGCCTGGATCTGTTGCCCGCCGGGCTCATCGTCGGCGCGGCCTCGTTCGCACTGCTGACACTGCGTTCGCGGGGCTATCGGCGCTTCGAGGTAACGATCATGGTGATGCTGCTGGCGATCCTGGTGGCGTTCCTGGTGACCATCTGCCGCAGCGGTGTGGACCTCGGGGCGGCCGCGGCCGGCACGGTGCCGCGGTTCGCGGGTCCGGACAGTGTTCTGCTCGCGGCCGGCATCCTCGGGGCGACCGTGATGCCGCACGTGGTGTACGTGCACTCGGCGCTCACCACGGACCGCTACGAGTACGCCGACGACGAGCAGCTTCGCCGCGCCGGTCGGGCGCAGCGGATGGACGTGCTGCTGGCGCTCGGCTGCGCCGGCGTGGTCAACCTGGCGATGCTGCTGGTGGCCGCCGGCGTCTTCCACGGCTCCGAGGCCGCCGACGCGACCACCCTCGAGGGCGTGCACGCGGGGCTCGGTGCGGAACTTGGTGCCGGCGCGGCCGTGCTCTACGGGGTCGCGCTCCTGCTGTCCGGCCTCGCCTCCACCAGCGTCGGCACGTACGCCGGGGACATCATCATGGCCGGCTACCTGCGGCGGCAGATCCCGCTGGCACTGCGCCGCCTGGTGACCCTCACTCCGGCCCTGATCATCCTGGCGGTCGGCATCGATCCGACAACGGCGCTGGTGCTCTCGCAGGTCGTGCTCAGCTTCGGCATCCCGTTCGCTCTGATCCCGCTGGTGTGGTGGACGCGTCGCCGGGACGTCATGGGCGTTCTGGTCAATCGCGGGCTGACGACCGTCGCCGCCTGCGCCGTCGCCGCCGTGGTGATAGTGCTCAACATCGTGCTGCTCAGCCGCCTCGGCTGAACCGACGGGACCCGCCGATCCGTACGAGAGAATGGACATCCCATGACCGAGCCGGCCGACGACGTGTGGGTCCGCCGCTTCCACTCCGTCTCCCAGAGCCGGATGACGGTGGTGTGCTTCCCGCACGCCGGCGGTGCCGCCACGTTCTTCCACCCGCTGTCGACGGCGCTGAAGCCGGCGATCCAGGTGGTCGCGATGCAGTATCCGGGACGCCAGGACCGCCGCCACGACCCGTTCCTGACGAGCATCGACGGCCTGGCCGACGGCTGCTTCAGGGCGCTACGCCCGCTGTTGGACCGTCCGGTGGCCTTCTTCGGGCACAGCATGGGCGCCACGGTGGCGTTCGAGGTGGCACGCCGGATGCGGCAGGACATCGGCACCGCACCAGTGACGCTGTTCGCCTCCGGGCGCCGCGCGCCCTCCCGGTACCGGGAGGAGTCGCTGCACACGCGCGGCGACGAGGAGCTCGTCGCGGAGCTGAAGGTGCTCAGCGGAACGGATGCCCGACTCCTTGCCGACCCGGAGCTGGTGGGCCTGATCCTGCCGGTGATCCGCGCCGACTACACGGCCGTGGAGACGTATCGCTTCGAGTCGGGGCCGGTGCTGGACTGTCCGATCATCGCGCTCATCGGCGACCGCGACCCGCAGGTCACAGTGGACGAGGTGCAGGACTGGTCGCGGCACACGACGGGAGCCTTCAAACTACGCCGGTTCACCGGTGGCCACTTCTACCTCGCGGACCACCTGCGGGCCGTCGTCGGTGTGATCAACCAACAGCTGCTCACGCAGGCCTGCTGACCGTCGCGTGACCGGTCGTTCTTAGGCCGGCCTTAGCGGGCGTTTCTAGGGTGGGCGGGACCGGCGAGACGGGCCGAGCGGCCCGTGACCACGTGGAGGGCATGTTGAGCATCGACGGAACCTGGAACGTCATCATCGATTCCCCGATGGGCACGCAGCACGGGGTGCTGGAACTGAGTACCGAGGACGACAGGGTCACCGGTACGGGACAGGCGTTGGGCACCACGATGGAGGTCGCCGACGGCACGGCCAACGGGGACGAGGTGACGTTCGCGCTCGACTTCACCCGGCCGGTGCCGATGCGCCTGGACTTCCACCTGTCGGTGTCGGGCGACAGCATCGCCGGTGAGGCCAAGGCCGGTCCGGTCGGCAGGTGGAAGGTCGCCGGCCAGCGCGCCTGAAGCCGCGACCGGAGGAGATCCGGTGAGGGCGGCGGGGCGGGCCGACGTCGTACGGGCGGCCCGCCCGGCAGCCCGAGCCGGCCCCGAACCGCGGGTTGGGCGGCCGTCGTCGGCCGCTGTGCGTCGGGGTGCCTGCCGCTACTCGGCGATTCTGGTACGCATGGTCCACCGGAAGACGACCGGTCGTGATCCGTCGGCCTCTTCGGAGATGCGCTCGAAGTGCTCGTACCCGCCGAGGTGCAGGATCTTGATCTTAGTGCCCTCGATGTGGTCACTGTGCCGGCGCAACGCTGCGGGGAGATCCGCGGGCCCGCCCTCCAACACCACACTGATCGTCGGCTTGGTGTCCGGGTGACTCATGTGTGGACCTCGCTTCTTAGCGATCAACGGACGGGTCGTGATTCGTGGTGCCCGGCGTGGCGCGTAGCCTCGTCTCGAGGTCGTGCCACGTCCTCCGCTCGGAGTCGGTGAGATCCGCGGGGCGGTCCGGCCGCCCCGGGTCGTAGGGCGGGACCACCATCGGCGGTACGCAGCCGCCCAGGCCGGCGATCAACCAGTCCTGGCTCGCCAGCCAGAGACGCCGTAGCAACGACGGCGCGCCGTCGATCGGTTCACGAACACTGTCGTCCATCGTGGGCTCCTCGCGGCCGGGCCCACATCGTGCAGCGACGCGCTTAACCACGAGCTAACGCGGCGCTTAAGCGGGCCGCTGCCCCGGAGGTGGTGTTCCCCGCCGCGCCCACTCCCGGGGCAACCCGGCGACACCTCGGCTCCGCAGCCGCCGGACTGTCCACCCGATGTCGCTGATGCGTCGCTCATCGCCGCCCGGTTCGTACCCCGGACGTGGGTCACCCCACGCCGGTCCCGGGGGTAGACCGGCGTGGGGTGAGAGCGTGGCCGCCCGGCGGCGGCGGCGGGACGGTGGGTCAGCCGTTGTACCCGGCCAGGGCGTCCCGGTCCGACGACGCGTCACCCTCTTCGCTGTCGGTCTTGGCGGTGGCCAGCACCCGCGGGGGCAGCATCACCACGGTGAGCAGGAGACCGGCGATCGCGATGCCGCACATGGCCCACAGCATCACGCTCATGCCGTCCATGAAGGCGGCCCGGACCGTGGTCAACAGTTCGTCGGACCCGAGCTGCCGGGCGACCTCGACCCCGGCGGGGGCGCTGTCTCGCGCGGCTTCCACCGTCTCCTCGGGCAGGCCGGGCAGTTCGAGGGAGCCCCGGTAGTTGGCATTGAAGATCGCTCCCAGGATCGCCACCCCGAGTGCGCTGGCGAACCGCTGGACGGCCTGCATCATGGCGGTGCCCACGCCGCTGCGTTCTTCGGAGATCTCGTTCATCGCCACCGCCGCCGTGCCGACCATGACGAAGCCCAGGCCGGCACCGATGATCACTGACCAGCCGAAGACGTAGCCGTAGCCGCTGCTGAGCGTGGTGCCTGCGGCGGCACCCATGCCGACGGCGATCAGGAAGAACCCGAGACCGATGCCGACGGTCGCACCGAAACGGTTGAGAATCGCGTTGTACGCGATGACGCCGATCGCGATGCCGAGAATGACCGGCAGCAGTCGGACCCCCGTTTCCATCGGGTCATTGTCGCGCACTTCCTGGAAGTACTGCGGCAGCGTGAACAGAAGGCCGGAGATGGCGAAGAAGACGACCACGCTGAGAATGGTTCCCCAGGTGAAGGGGCGCGATCGGAATAGTGACATGTCGAGGAGCGGTTCCGCGCCCGGCCGGCGCGTGAGCAGACGTTCGCGGAAGATGAAGCCGGCCAGGACGACGATTCCCAGAGCCGAACTGCCGAGCGCCACGGGGTCGGTGATGCTCAACCGACCCGCCTCGATGATCCCGAACGTCAGCAGGACCAGCCCGAGGCTGGAAATGACGATGCCGGCCAGGTCCACCCGCGGCCTCTGGGATGCGCGTGACTCCGGCAGCAACACGATCAGTGCCACGACCGTGAACGCGACGACGGGCACATTGATGAGGAACACCGAGCCCCACCAGAAATGGGAGACCAGCCAGCCGCCGAGCAGCGGTCCGAGTGGAAGAGAGAGCATCGTGATGCCGGACAGCACCGCGAACGCCTTCGTCCGCTCATCCTCGCGGAACATTACTCTGACCAGCGCGAACGGGATGGGAACCAGCGCTGCGGCGCCCAGCCCGAGCACGGTCCTGGCGATGATCAACTGGGCCGACGTCTCGGCGTTCGCCGCGAACAGGGAGGTGACCCCGAACAGCACCAGGGCGCCGATCAGAATCTTCTTGCGCCCCCATCGGTCGGCCATGAGGCCGATGGGGAGCAGCAGCGCCGCCTCGGCGAGGACGTAGGAGTTGATAATCCACTGCAGGTCGGCGGTGGAGGCGCCGATGTCGGTCGCGAGTTGCGGCATCGCCAGGTTCAGTACCGTGATGTCCAGACCGGTGATTAGGACCGCCACGGACAGAACGCCGACCGCCCACCATTTACGTCTGTCAGAAATTTCCGTCACCTGTTGGACTCCATCTCGTTATTCTCCGGACGGGTTGGCAGGAAGGTGGATGGCCGACGTGGTCATCGAGGGAACCGGCAGCAGGCAGTACGTCGTGCACAGCGCATCATGAGCTAGCTCTCGGGTGGGTGGGACCGCATGCTCAAAGACGCTCTGCGCGATCTTCTCCGCCCTTTTTCGGAGCATACGGAGCGGCCACTCCGCTTGTCAAGCGAGGTGTCGATAGTGCCCGTCCCGATGCGGCCGCACCCGCGCCCCGGCGCGTGGACGACGCGGGTCGTGCGCGATCGGACGGTGCCGGTGCTCCATGCGCGACGGGCGGAACCCGGTCTCTGATAACACACGTCGGCAGGTTGGCGGGCTACAATCGGAGTGACGGCTCTGTTTGCTCGGGCGGGAGTGCCGGGACCGGCTCCCCTCGGAGGTCAGCTGACCGCCGCTCGGGCGCAGGCGGCGGACTACCTGGGAGATGATGTTGTCGGCTGTAGCGAAGGCACTGCCCGCACCACAGGCCGCCGATGGCGACCAGGACACCCCACGCCCACTGCGCGCTGACGCACGACGCAATCGCGCCCGCATCCTCGCCGCCGCCGAGCAGGTCTTCGCGGCGCGCGGTGCGTCGGTGTCCACCGAGGAGATCGCGCGAGCGGCCGGGGTCGGCATCGGTACCGTCTTCCGCCACTTCCCCACGAAGGAAGCGCTGCTTCAGGCGATCATCGAGGGAGTGGTGCGGCAGCTGGTGCACGATGCGGAGCAGTTGCGCGCCGAGGGTGATCCGGCGACCGCGTTGTTCACCTTCTTCGCCCGGATGGTGGAGCAGGCGGCCGCCAAGAAGACAGTCGTCGACCTGCTGTCCGCAGCCGGTATCGACCTGGACGTCGCCAAGCCCGTCAACCTGCTGGGTCGGACGCTGGCGTCGCTCCTGGTCGCCGCGCAGGAAGCCGGTGCGGTTCACGAGGACGTTGCCATCCCCGAGGTGACCGCCCTGCTGATCGGCACCTGTCATGCCGCTCTCCAGACCGGCTGGGACGACAACGTGCGCGAACGCGTCCTCACCGTCATCTTCGCCGGCATGAGTGTTTCCGGGTACCGCCGCCTTGGCTGAGCAACCGGGTCGCATCACCCGCGAGACGCGGGTGCGCCGTCGGTGGGCCGGTCAGATCCGGTCGGTCCGGATGCGGCCGTCCCGACAGCACAAGCCCTGAATCTCCAGCTCGGCGAAGGCGATCCCACCCGGGTCGGGAGCGTCCACGGCCGGCATCACCGCGGGGTCGAGCACGGCGTCGGCGACGGCGCGATACTGGAGGAGTTTGGTGTCGCACGCCGCAATGATCTTGTTCGCGGCGATGATCTCCGGCGCGACGGTGCCGGGCCCGGCGTTGGGTTGGGCGGCGTGGAGTCGGCGGATCGTCTCGGTTAGCCGGTGCGGGGCGAACGCCTTGAGGAGCCAGTTATCGAGGGCGGGGACGATGTCTTGTTCCGCGACGTAGACGTTGCGCGGGTGCTGGACGTGGTTGGCGAGGGCGTACTCGTTGGGATAGCGGCACCGGTAGTAGGCGGTCTCGTGTGCTTGGTGGCTTTGCATCTTGCGTCCGCATAGTCCGCAGAGCATGAGTCCGCGTAAGACGTAGTGGCGGCGGACCTTGCGTTGTTGGGTGCCTGTGCGACCTCGGCCGCTGGCCGCCATGATCGTCCCGCGGCGGTGACCACCGCGTGTGCGGCGGCGTGCCGGCGCAGAAGAGTACGGAACAGGTCCGGGTCGACCGGAGTCACGGGTTCGGCGATGACGGTCATGGCTGTCCTCCTGGGTCGACGAAGACAGGTACCCGCCGCCACGAGTACGCGTGGAGGTAGGGCAGCGAGCAACGGTCGATCGGTGCGAGGAGTCGGCAGCCGGTCATCGTCGAGCCGGCGGCGCGAGGGGGAAGAGAGGGGGTGCGGGCTCAGCGGCAGCAGCCGCAGGCGGCGGTCCAGCCACGGCAGCATCCCCGCGACACCGCGATGGCGGTGCCCTGAAGCAGGGTGTGTTGGCTGGTCACGGATACGACGTTAACCAACAATTTCTATGCGTAAAGTAGGATTTCAGGCCCTGGGACCCGCCCGTCGACAGGCCGTCACGACATCCGGCGCCTGGCATCCCGAAGTCATGCGGTGCCGCCTGGTGCCGGGGGCTTGAAATCGATGGGAGAGCGTAGGGCGCGCTGTGGTGACCGCAGTCGGCCGCCTGACGGAGGTGTCAACGGCGAGACCGGCTCTCCTGCCGACTTCATAGGAATTCGGTGCCTCGGGCGCTCCCGGTTCTCGCCCTATCGTCGCGGTTCAATGTGATGTGGGCGATTGATCGGTGAGGCGACCGCCCATGAGTGCACACTCGACATTACAGACGTACGTCATGAATCTCCGGCAAGTCCTGCGTACCGCCACGGGTGGCGACCGGATCAGCAGGCGGGAGCGGGGGTACGCCCTGCACGTGGAGCCCGGTGAGCTGGATCTGAACGATTTCCACCGGTTCGCGGCGACCGCAAGCGAGGCCTTCGCCGCCGGCCGGTACCCGGAAGCGGCCCGGCGCTGCCTGACCAGGGGGGATGAGGTTTTCGGCACTCGCAGGTAGGGGAGTCATCCCAGTCGTACCGTCCGGGCGCCGCAGCCTCTCCGGCCCAGTGCGGGCCAGGGATTGCGTCAGAAGCTGCTGACCAGCTTCACGAACGCCTCATCGATCTTGGCGGGATCGGTGGCGTCGAAGGCCTTGCCCGACGATGCCTTGGCGATCCGGTCCAGGGTGGCGAAGTCCGACTCCCGGTCGAAGGCGATGCAGAACACCTTTACCGGACGCTGGGGGTCCAGGGCGACCTCGGCGAGCAACCGGGCCAGGTCGTTGTCCTGGCTGTACTCGTTCTTGCCGTCGGTCAGCACGACGAGCGCGTTGATCCGCTGCGGGTCGTACCGGTCGAGCAGCTTTCGGTGTGCGGCCCGGACCGTCGCGTAGAGCGCGGTGCCGCCCTCGACATGCAGGCCGGCGATCTTGCTGTTGATCCGCTTCTGGTCGAACTCGCCGAGAGGGACCTCCTCCCGGTAGGGGCTCTTCGGCCGCTTCGGGGTCTCCGAGGAGAACGACCAGAGCCCCACCCGGTCTTCGGTGTTGAGCAGCGCGAGGCCCTTGCCCGCCGCCGCCGAGGCGACCTGGAAACGGGTACGGGTGCCGACCATCGCCTGCATCGACCCCGAGGTGTCCAGGGCGATCAGGATGTTGGCCTTTTTGCGGAGCGTGCGCCAGCCGTCCAGCATCGCGCCGACCACCTGCGGGTCCGGGGGCTCGAAGTAGGTCAGCCCGCCGGTGGGCTCGGCGCCGACGCTGGCAAGCAGCTCCACCGAGGCTCGGCGCTCGTGGTCCCGGAAGCCGAGGCGGGCGAAGCTCTCCTGCTGGGCGTCCTCGGTCAGGAACGCCTGAAGGTCGGCCGCTGCCGCGCGCTGCCGCTCATCGGCGGAGGGCAACACCACGAACGGGTGGTCCAGATTGAACGTGCCCTCCTTGGGATGGACGGCGACCAGCTGGACGTTCGGTCGGCGGCCCCGCTCCTGCCCCTCCTGCCGAGGGCTCAGCGCACCCGTGTTGTAGAGGTCCACCAGCTCCTCCTGCAGGACGATGGCACTCATGTCGTCCGTACTGCCCGCCCCGCCGGCCAGGTCCGCCTCGGCGAGGCTGCGCAGCAGGTCCACCGAGTCGTCGCTGTAGTGCGACACGTTGGCCTCGATCCGGCGGACGAACTGGGTAATCGCGGGGTCGGCCAGGTCGGACCGGGTCAGGTCGCTGGACCGTTGCACCGCCGCGTAGTAGGTGGCGATGGTCGCCGCCAGCCCGGAGGTGGACAGGTTCGGATTGTCCTTGCCAAACGTGAAGCGGCCCCACTCCGGCTTGCCGAAGCCCGCCCACCCGTTCCGCCCGGAGAGGCCCAGGATCTCCCCCCAGCCCAGCGACCCGCGCTGGCGTAGCAGCTCGGCCTTGGGCTGCGGCATCGCGATCACCAGCGGGCTGTTGGCGATCGACGGGTAGCGGTCCGGGGTCTGCGGCTCCCGCCCGGCGGCCTGGTCGAGCAGCCGGAGCTGGCCGGTCCACAGGCTCGACGTCGGCAGCCAGACCTGTGGCTGCGGCAGACCGGTGTGGGTCCACCCGGTAGCCAGCGCCTCGGTGGCCTTGCCCGAGTTCAACGCGCTGACGTGCACCTGGGCGCAGCCGCCGCCATCGATCGACCGGTCACTGCGGTTGTAGCGCTCGGCCAGGTCGACCAGCAGAGCCGCCTTCTCCGTCGAGGAGTTGACCTGGAGGGTGGTGGCGCAGTCGGTGCGCGCCCCCTCGTTGCCCGCTTCGCGCTGCCGGACGAACACGAACGCCCCGGCGATGACCACCAGCCCGGCGGTGACGGCGGCGGTGTAGGGCAACCACTGCCGCGTACGCGTAGCGGATGGGGCCATCGGGACGTCCTCCTCGGCGGGCGGCTGGTGGCAGTCAACCTATCGATCCGGCGCCAGCCGGCGCCCCCGACCCCACCGCACCGGTCACCCGCGGTCGGACCTTCCCCCGACCGCCGTCGCGACCAGCAGCCGAACCAGGTAGACCACGACGAAGGCGACCGCCCCGGCCGCGGCGGCCGGGCCGACCGTGCTCGATGCGACGTAGCCGGCGGCGGCGCCAGCCGAACCGAGGAAGAGAGCGGTCGAGATGCCCCAGGCGTCAAGGGCCTCACTACGCAGCCGCCGCAGCGCGCCGTCACCTCCAGCACCGACGCCGGGCTCCGTCACCAGCAGGTGTGCCGGCTGGGTCGGCCGGGCCTGGGTCGGCACCGTCGGCTGGCTCGGTATCTGCGGCTGCGTCGGGCGCGGCTGCGGTGCCGTCGGTGTGACCTGGGGCAGTGGGTGGTTCGGCGTCGGTGCGCCCGCGGTCTCGTTGCCGACCTCGAGCAGGTTCTCCCGACGTAGCGGATCGGTGACCCTGCCGTCCTGCCGGAGCAGCCGCACCAGCACGCGCTCGGCACCAGGTCGGTCCGCCGGATCTTTGGCCAGGCACTCCCGGATCAGCTCGTCCAGAACGGGAGGCAGCGCAGGCAGCTCGGGCGGATCGTGCAGCACCCGGTGCATCACGGCGAAGAGCGAGTCATTGCCGAAAGGCGGCCGACCACCGGCGGCGAAGGCGATTGTGGCCGCCCAGGCGAAGACGTCGCAGGGCGGACCGACCGCGTCGTTGCGGAACCGCTCGGGCGCCATGTACGCGGTAGTTCCCATGACCCGGCTGGACGCCGTCTCGGTGACGCCCAACGCGCGGGCGATGCCAAAGTCGATCACCCGAGGACCGTCCTCGCCCAGCACCACGTTGTCCGGCTTCAGATCGCAGTGCACCACCCCGGCACTGTGGATCGCGGCGAGCGCGGTGACGGTGCCGACCGCGAGCCGGTGCAGGGCGTTACCGGTCACCGGGCCGCGCTCGCGGACGTGCCGGTGCAGGGTCAGGCCCTCGATGAACTCACTGACCACGTAGGGCCGCTCGCCGTCCACCTCGGCAAAGAGCACCTGCGCGGTGCAGAACGGAGCGACCCGGCGTGCGGCGGCGATCTCCTTCATGAACTGCGACCGCGCCCGTGGATCACTCAGATCGACGTTGACCATCTTGATCGCGACCCGGTCACCGGCGTCGTCCTCACCGAGATAGACGACCCCCTGCCCACCCGCGCCCAGCCGGCCGACCAGCCGATACGGGCCGGCGGTGACCGGATCGTGCGTCCACAGTTTCGCCAACCCTGGCACCGGCGTGCCGGCCAGTTCTGACATCCCGACTCCATCAGTGTCGTGCCCGGCCACCGGCGGCGCAGGACACGGCCATCGTGCCATGTCTGGTTCGACCACTGGCTGAGGTCGTGGGGACGTGACGCCCGCGTCGTCGGCGCGGCTCGGGGGCGCTCAAGACTCTGCGAGCCTCAGAGTCGTGCCGAGTGTGATCGGCGGCGGTGGGGTAAGGGTTCGTGTCGCCCCTCGGACACCAGATATTTGCTCCACGGTGCGTGCTGAGATCGACTGCAGCGCGCACCGTTTGCGTTTTCGGGCAGGTGGGTCAGCCGGAGACCGAGTTGCCGGTAGACGTCGGCCGGGTCGGCGTCGCGGAGCACGGCGGCGATGTCGCCGAACGCGTCCACCAGGGCTGTGATCTCTGCTCGGCTCATCCGGCGCGGGGCGGTGTCCGCGTTCGCGTGCAGATCCGCTTCAGCCCGCGCGTTCAGCCTGGGTCTGCGCGATCCAGCCGGTGACCACCGCCGGGTCGGCTCCGGCGTCGAGGGCGGCGCGGTGAAACCTTCCGCAATCCGGCTGGCTGCGATACCGTCCGGCCCCGTGACGTGCGGATACTCCAGCTCGTAACGCTAGCTCGCGTTCTGGGTGCGTTCTCTGACACACGAGGCGGGGCCGATCTGGCGGGCTGCCGGCCGGGGTCAACCGTCGCCCCGTTGACGGCTGTGGCCCCCTCGGATCCGGCCAACGGGCAGCGCGGCAGGTGATGGGGGTCGACCACCACCCGCGGGCACTCCTCCTGCCGGCAGCTCCACACACGCCCCATCCAGCGGCAGCCGGCCGGGCACCACCGTGGGCACGCAGCGGGACGGGGTGGCCGGCGGGGCAGGCTGTCGGCGGCCCACTCCTGCCAGACCCGCCTGCCGCCGCGCGTGCGTACCCACCGTCCCGCCACCACGGCATGAGGGCACGAGGGGGCCGACCGGAATACGCCGGAGACCGGCAATAGGACGATGGATCCGCTGGTCAGCGGTACGTACCCGGCGGCCATGCCCCAGATCGGCCGTTCGCCGGGCTTGCGACCGAACAGCCAGCTCGCGCCGACCCAGCCGAACCCGACGACCGCGGCCGTGCTCACCCCAAAGGCGAGCAGCGGGCGGCCGGCGAACCCGGAGAGCGGCATCTGGGACAGGGCCAGGAACAGGGCGGACGGCATCGCAAGTTGGAACACGAACCGGCCGAGCACCGCCGCCACCGCCTCGCCCAGCAGGCCCCAACGACAGGCCGCTCCTGGATTACCGCAGCGCGCTGAAGAAGGCGCGCAGGTCGGCAGCGAGCAGGTCGGGCTCTTCCTGGGCGAAGAAGTGGCCGCCGACCCTGGGCTCGTGCCAGTGGGTGAGGTTGGCGTAGGTGCGTTCGGCGAACGACCGGGGCAGGCCGGCGTCCTCCACGCTGACCGTGATGCCGGCGGGTACGGCGACCATTGGCAGATGTGGGGCCAGGCGGTCGTCACGGTAGGGCCGGAAGGACGTGCCGATGCAGTTGGTGACCCAGTACAGCATCACGGTGGTCAGCAGCTCGTCGAAGCCGAACCGGCGGGAGATGTCGCCGCCACAGTCGCTCCAGCGCTGGTACTTCTCGATGATCCATGCGGCCAGGCCGGACGGCGAGTCGCTCAGCGCGGCCGCAAGGGTATCGGGCCGTGTTTCCTGGAGGATTCCGTAGCCCCAGTCATCTTGGGCCTTCGCGTCGAGCATGGCGATGAACGCCTCCTCGGCTGGGCTGAGGTCGCCCCTGCGGTCCGCTGGCGGGAACTTGATGTGCTGCGAGAAGACCCCGATGACCCGATCTGGGTGGCGGGCGCCGAGCCACGTCGACACGCCGGACCCGATATCGCCACCGTAGGCGCCGAAGCGGTCGTAGCCCAAACGGGTCATCAGCTCAGCCCACACGTCCGCGACAGCCGCCTCGGTCGTCGGGCCCTCGGCGAGTGGACCGGAGAAGACGAAACCGGGCAGGCTCGGTATGACGAGGTCGAAGTCTGCGAGCCGGGACACCAGGGGCAGCATCTCCGTGTACGTGCTGGGCCAGCCATGGGTCAGGATCAGCGCCGTGGCGTCGGGCGATGCCGAGCGAACATGAACGAAGTGGACCGGCGTGCCTCGGACCGTGGTGACGAACTGAGGGTACCGATTGAGGGCACGCTCGACCGCACGCCAGTCGAATCCATCGAGCCAGTACCGCACCAGACCTGCCAGGTACCCAGGGTCGGTGCCGGCGGCCCACGGCTCTCCTGGGGCGGCTGGCGCGAGCCTTGTCCGCGAAAGCCGAGCTCGCAGGTCGTCCAGGACGGCTTCGGGCACATCGATGTGGAAGGGCGTCACCCGATCATGATTCCATCGCAAGGAGTCACTCGGCAGCCGCCCGAATGGGCAGGCTGGTGGCCTTTCTGCTTGTGCACAGCAATGGAGTCAGTGATCGAGTGAATCGCCGAGGCGTGCGGACGCTCGGGGGACCGTCACGGCTGGAGTGGGTCAGCCTTCCGGGTGCCCGTCGTAGACGCAGAATGGCGTCCACACATGTCGAGTTGAGTCCGGCGACCCGGCAACCACCGACACACTGAACGGGCGTCTGCGCCGGCTCCCGCTCACCGGAAACTGCCGACGCGCCGGGCCAGTCCCGCCAGGACCGCGTCCAGGGACAGCTCCGCGGCACTGGGCAGCAGCAGGTCCGCGGCCGTGAAGTGGGCGCCGTCCGCATGCGAGTTCGGCACTGCCACGCACCGCAGCCCGGCCGCGTGCGCCGCCGCCATGCCGTGCGCGGTGTCCTCGAATGCGACCGCCTCCTCCGCCGGCAGCCCGAGCCGGTCCAGGGCCAGCAGATACACGGCCGGATCCGGCTTGTGCGCGGCCACCTCCTCGCCGGTCGCCAGCACCTCGAACCGCGCCCGCAGCCCGGCCCGATCGAGCATCGTCCTCACGTGGGTGACCGGTGAACTGCTCGCCACCGCGAGCCGCAGCCCCAGCTCCGCAGCCCGGTCCAGCCAGCCGACGATGCCCGGTGCCGGCTCCAGCGCCGCGTTCAGTTCCGCCCGATACGCCATCCGCAGCGCGTGACTGGACTCGCGGTCGTAGGCCGGTCCGACCGTTGCGGCGAGCGCGGCGTAACGCGGCTCGTTCGCGTCGCCGCCATGGTCGGCGAAGAAGCCGGCCGGATCGAGTTCCAGGCCATGCCGTCGCCACTCCCAACGCCAGCTCTCCAGCAGCGTCGTCTCCGTGTCCATCAGCAGGCCGTCGAAGTCGAAGATGAGCGCCTTGACCGTCATCGCTGCAGTATCCCAATCCAGCCTCCGCGGCCAGCGCCTGCCGCAGTCAGGCAACGCGGTGAGCTCCAGTCAAAGCACATGACCGGCCCGGAGCAGCGCACCCTGCATGGCGACCTTCGGCACACCCGAGGCATCGACCTTCGAACGTTCAGGTCATCACCCCCCGGGAGGCACGCTCGCTCATGCCGAGAACGGTGCACCTGACCATGGCGATGGGATGCTGCGGTCCACCGTGCGCCCGACCTTTTAATCCTGGCCTCAGGTTGATCGGGGACACTGAGCGGCAAAAGCATCGATTGGAAGGGGGCGCGTCGGCGTGCGGATCATGATCGCGGATGACGACGCGGCCATCCGTGAGTCGCTGGAGCGGGTTCTCCAGGTCGAGGGTTACGACACCAGCACCGTCGCCAACGGTCTCGCCGTGCTCGACGGGGTCGGTGGAGCCGGCGGTGACACGCTGGATCTGCTGATCCTTGACGTGATGATGCCCCGCCTCGGCGGGTTGGAGACCTGCCGGCGGTTGCGGGCGGCGGGTCGGGATCTGCCGGTGCTGATGCTGACCGCTCGTGACCAGGTCTCGGACCGGGTCGCAGGGCTGGACGCGGGCGCCGACGACTACCTGCCCAAGCCGTTCGCCACCGAGGAGTTGCTGGCCCGGGTGCGGGCCTTGCTGCGCCGGCGCACGCCGGGCGACGGGGAGTCGCAGGTCCTGTCGTTCGCCGACGTCCGGCTCGATCCCGACAGGTTCGAGGCGTGGCGAGGCGGGCGGCCGCTGCGCCTGACCCGGACCGAGTTCTCCCTCCTGGAGGTCCTCGTGCGTAACGCGACCCGGGTGTTGACCCGCGACGCGCTGTTCGAGGCGATCTGGGGCTTCGACATGAGCGCCACCGCCAACAACCTCCAGGTGTACGTGAGCTACCTGCGCCGCAAGATGGAGGCCGAGGGTGAGCCGCGATTGATCTACACGCTGCGCGGCCTGGGATACACGTTGCGGGAGAGTCCTCCGTGAGCAGGCCCGCCGGCCGGATACCGCGCCGGCTGACCCGATGGTGGCGCCGGCGGTCACTGCGGACCAGGCTGACGGTGATCGCGGCGACGGCCATCGCGGTCAGCGTGTTCATGGCCTTCCAGGTGGCCAGCGAGCTGCTGGACTGGGAGCTGCGCGACACCGCCGAGGATCAGTTGCGCGCCGACTCCCGCGTCCTGGCGACGGACGGGGAGCGCGCCGGCCTGGCGCAGGTCCAGCTACCGCCGTATCCCGGAGCCGGTCGACTGGTGCGGGTCATCCTGCCCGACGGCTCGACCCGGACGCCGGCCGGCCAACCCGCGCTGCCCCCGGTCAGCGAGCACGCCGGGCGCGTGGCGCAGGGCGCGTCGGCCGACCTGATGGAGTCGAACGACATCGACGAGGACGGCTACCTCATCTACACGCTGCGGGCGGGCGACGGCGCGGTCCAGGTGGCCCGCGTCGCCAACGACAGCCCGATCAACCGGTTCGGGTTCGGCATGCTGCTGATCGGGCTGCTCTGCGTGGTCGGCGGCGCCCTTGTCGGTCGGACCGTGGCGCGGACCGGGCTGGCACCGATCGACCGGCTGACCGCCGCCGCGGTACGCGTCGCGCACACCCAGGATCTCGACGCCGACATCCCGGATGAAGGCGGCGGGGAGATCCGGCGGCTGATCCAGTCGATCAACGACATGCTCGCCGCACTCCGGGACTCCCGGCGGGCCCAGCGGCTGCTCGCCGAAGACGCCGCCCACGAGCTCAAGACCCCGCTCACCAGCCTGCGCCTCAACGCCGAACTGCTGATCCGGCTCGATCGGCGCGGCACCCTGGACAGCGCGCTGCCGGCGGAGAGCCGGACCCGGCTGCTCAACGACCTCGGCGCCCAGGTAGCCGAGTTGAGCACCCTCGCCGCCGAACTGACCGACCTGGCGCGCGGTGACGTCACCGACGAGAGCACCGACCTGCTCGACCTCGCCGACGTGGTGGTGCACGCCGCGACCCGGGCGCGTTCCCGCGTGCCCGACATCGAGGTCGCGCTCGACGTCACCTCGGTGTGGGTGAGCGGGCGTCCCGCTGCGCTCCAACGGGCCGTGCTCAACCTCATCGACAACGCCGCCAAGTGGTCCCCCGCGGACCAGCCGGTCCAGGTCCGGCTCCGTGCCGAGGGCGCGTCGGCGGTGCTCGAGGTCGATGACGCCGGGCCGGGCATCGACGCCGTCGACGTACCGCGGGTGTTCGACCGGTTCTACCGTGCCGACAGCGCCCGGGCGTTGCCAGGATCCGGTCTGGGGCTGTCGATCGTTCAGCGGGTCGTCGACGCCCACGGCGGCCGGGCCACCGTCGCCCGCTCCGCACGCGGTGGCGCGCTGCTTCGGGTCGACCTTCCGGCCGCGGCCCCGCCCGGTCGAATCACGCGGCCAACCGCCGGACCATGAAAAAGATCCGGGACGGCCCTGAGGCTCCGTCCCGGATCTCGCCCGTGCCGCCGCGCTCACCGTTGCAGCGCGGGCTCCTCGTCGTCGGCGAGCGGCTGTTGCCCGTCCGGCGGCTCCACCCGTCGGGACAGCCGGCTCGGCCACCACATCCGCCGGCCGATCAGCAGGGTGAGGGCGGGCACCAGGACCGATCGCACCAGCAGGGCGTCGAGCAGCACGCCGAAGGCGACCAGGAACCCGACCTCGATCAGCATCACCAGCGGAAGTGAGACGAGGACCGCGAACGTGGCCGCCAGGACCAGGCCTGCCGAGGTGATGACGCCACCGGTGGCGGAGAGGGCTTTGAGCATGCCCTCTCTGGTGCCGAGACGCACGGCCTCCTCCCGGGCACGGCTGGCCAGGAAGATGTTGTAGTCGACGCCGAGCGCCACCAGGAACAGGAATGCCAGCAGCGGCACCGAATAGTCGACGCCCTTGAACCCGAGGATCGTGTCGAAGACGAACACGCTGCCGCCGAAGGCTGCGGCGAATGAGACGACCACGGTCGCCATCAGGACCAACGGGGCCACGATCGCGCGCAGCAGCAGCCCGAGCACGATCAGGACGACGGCGAGCACCAGCGGGATCACCAGCTTCTCGTCGCGGCTGGTGGTCACCTCGGTGTCGAGGTTCTCCGCACTCGGCCCGCCGACGATCGCCTCCGCCCCGCTCACCGCATGCACGGCGGTGCGCACCCGCTTGATCGTGTCGTACTCCGCGACGGTGTCCGGCGCGTCCGTCGGGAACACGGAGATGTCGGCCCAGCCACCCTTGGTCTGACCCGGGACGGTCATGGCCACACCTCGGGTGCCCTTGACGATGTCGCGCACCCGCTCCTGGTACGCCGGCCGCGTGAAGATCGTCATCGGCTGGCCGCCGAGCTCCGGGAAGTGCTGGCGGAGAACGGTGAAGCCGGTCACCGACTCCGGCGCGGACAGGAACTGGTCCTGCTCCCGCAGGGCGCCGGTATTGCCCGCCAGCCCGAGGGCGAGCACGCCGAGGACTCCGAGCGAGCCGAGCGTCGCCACCCACCGGCGGCGGCTGATGGCGGTGCCAAGCCGTCCCCACAGCCCCTGCTTCAGCTCCACGGTCGTGCTGAACCGCGGGATGGCCGGCCAGAAGATCCGCCTGCCGAGCACCACGAGCACCGCCGGGAACAGCGTCAGCATGGCCACCAGCGCGCACAGAATGCCGGCCGCACCGATCGGGCCCAACCCGCTGGTGCTGTTCAGGTCCGCGACGAGCAGGCAGAGCAGGCCGGCGACCACGGTGGCCGCGGACGCGACGATCGCCGGCGCCGCGCCACGCAACGCGTGAATCATCGCAACCCGGACGTTCTCGTGGTGGTGCAGTGCCTCCCGATATCGAGCGATGAGCAACAGCGCGTAGTCCGTGCCGACGCCGAATACCAGGATCGTCAGCAGCGCCGAGTTCTGGTCGTTGACCACGATGCCGAAGCCTTTGACGAGCAGGTAGACGGTCGCCATCGCGGTCAGTGCGGCCGCGCTTACGACCACCAGCGGAATGAACCACAACACCGGGCTGCGGTAGGTGAGAATGAGTAGGAGCGTTACGACGACGACGGTGGTGAGGAAGACCTGCAGGTCGATGCCGTCGAAGACGGCGTCCATGTCGCCGTCGACCGCGGCCGGGCCGGTCACGTCGAGTTCCAGGCCGGCGGGGCGGTCCTTCGCGGCGTCACGCAACGGCCCGACGATGGCCTCCGGTGCGCCGTAGGTCGTGCTCACGTCGAGGGTGAACATCATCGCCTTGCCGTTGGTGGAGAGTCTTGTCGGTGGGCCCTCGTCGTCCTCGCCGGCCGGGGCCGCCACCTTCGGCGGGTACCGCTTGGCAAGGGTGTTGTAGTGGCGCTCGGCCGTCGCGCGGTCGGCGTCGGTCATGCCGTCGGCGCGGTGGTACACGAACACGAACGTGTTGTCCTCACCGCCGGGGAGACTGTCCTCCAGCACCGCCACCTTGGTGGACTCGGCACCGGCCGGCAGGGTGTCCACGGCTCTGTCGGTAGTGACCGAGCTCAGCTTTCCGCTCAATGGCACCATCACCGCCGCCAGCGCCACCCACAGGCCAATCACCAACCACGGCACCCACCGGCCTGCCAACCGACCGGCCGGCGCTTCCCCGGACGGCGCTGCGTTGACTGCCATCACTAGCCTCCTACAGACGGGTCACATCGCTTATCTGATGCCGACTTCCTACCGAGCGAATCTGAGGCGACTGTTAGAACGGCGCTCAGGCCGGTTGGCCGAACCATGTGCCCAGCGCACGCATCACCGTGGTGGCGTCGTCGAAGAGCCGAACCTCACGGACGCGGAGTGCTCGAAAAGGGTGACGTGTGCAGGGCGGTGATTGGGTAGCGTCCCGGGCGTGATCGAGCTTGTCGAGCGGCATACGGTTCTCGCCGTTGTGGTCGGGTCGCGGGCGTACGGGCTGCATGACCTGGCCTCCGACTACGACCGGCGTGGTGTGTATGTGGCGCCCACACGGGCGTTCTGGCACCTCGACAAGCCGCCCACGCACCTCGACGGTCCGGCGGTGGAGCAGTTCTCCTGGGAGTTCGAACGCTTCTGCGTCCTGGCCCTGCAGGGCAACCCGACAGTCCTGGAGGTGCTCTGGTCTCCGCTGGTCGAGACGATTACCCCCGACGGGGAGTGGTTGCTGGCGGCACGGCAGGCGTTCCTGTCGAGGCGGGTGGCGGAGACCTACGGCAACTACGCCCGGGATCAGCTCAAACGAGTGGCGGCCCGCCGCGAGCGCACCGGCGAGACGAATCACAAGCAGGCCATGCATATGATCCGGCTGCTGGTCGCCGGGGCGCATGTGCTTCGGACCGGGGAGGTGCTGGTCGACGTTCGTCACCTGCGTGACCGGCTGCTCGCGGTGCGGCGCGGCGAGCTGCCCTGGGATGAGGTCGCCGCTTGGACGGCGGATCTACTGGTTGAGCTCGCCGACGCGACCGCCAGCACCGTGTTGCCTGATCAGCCCGACCGGGCTGACGTGGATCGGCTGCTCACGGCCGTACGGGAAAGGAACCTGTAGTGACCACCGAGGTGCCGCCGTGGGCCGCCGAGGCAGCCTGCACCCTGCCTCGTCCCCTGCTGTTCGCCACCGTCAGCGGTGCGCATCTGTACGGATTCGCATCCATCGACTCCGATCTGGATTTGCGGGCCGTGCACCTGCTCCCGGCTGAGGAGGTCGTCGGGTTGCGCACCGGTCCGCAGACGTTGCAGCACATGGGCGTGCGCGACGGTGTCGAGTTGGACGTGGTCAGCCACGATCTGCTGAAGTTCGTCAAGCTGTTCAACGGCCGCAACGGGTACGTCCTGGAGCAGCTGTTGTCACCGCTGGTGGTTGTGACCACCGCGGTGCACGCCGAACTCATTTCCTTGGCCCCGCGGCTGGTCACCCGTCACCATGCGCACCACTACCTCGGATTCGCGGCCACCCAGGAAAAGTTGTACGCCAAAACCGGGCAGCTCAAGCCTGCGCTGTACACGCTGCGGGTCCTGCTCACCGGGATCCACCTGATGCGCACCGGCCGCGTAGAGACGAACCTTGCCGTGCTCGGAACGAGGTTGTCGTACGTACCGGATCTCATTGCCGCCAAACGGGAGGCCGAGCATGGCCCGCTCCCCGCGGGCGTTGCAGGTTGGCTCGCCACCGACGTGTCGCGGCTGCACGCCGAGTTGGAGACGGCCCGGGACATCTCGGTGTTGCCCGATCGCGCAGATCCGGCAGCCGTGGACGCCCTGCACGACCTGGTGGTGCGCACCCGACTGCACGGGCTCCCCAACCAGCGTCGTGAGTCAGCGGACTGAGGTCCGCCGCAGGCCCGTCATCTCAGACACCTATCCCACGGGCAACGTCCTGAGCAGGCCCTTCAGGCTAGCGACCTCTTCGACAGATCCGAAGGCGTCAGCGCTGGCGCTCCCGCGGAAGCGGTAGGGCAGTGCCCGCACATGTCAAAGAGCGGCTGCCGACAGCGTCTCTATCGGAATTCGCGAGCGGACGAACATTGCGCGAGCCCGCTGTCACCAACAGTCCCCGCCTCGACCGGGCGGCCACCGCACGACGATCAGCCCGGTGATGTAGTAACCGATTTGATCGACGCGGGTGGCAACGTCGAGTTCGACGGTCGTCGCCGTGGTGCGTAACCGGTGGACTTCCCAGTGGCGGTACCGCAGGTCGCGTAGCCAGGTTTCCTTGACCTCTCCCGCGACACGCATCGGTGATGCCGCCGGTTCGGCGATACAGGCAGCCGTGATCTGTTGGGCAGGGTCGGGGCCTGTCGTCACGGTCACTTCCCGGATCGAAGGGCACCGGAACAGGTAGTGGTCGAAATCGATCGACATGCCCGAGAGATTGTCCGGATCGGCCGGGGTTGCCACGGATGCGACTGCGCGGACTGCCTCGGCGAAGCCGGTTGGATCGGCGTCGTCAACTGGCGGCTCGGGGAGACCGACGGCCTGCACGTCGTCCCACCAAGTCTGGCCCGTGCGTCGGCGCCACCAATACAGGACGGTCCGATCATCCGGCCAAGCCGCCAGGGCGCCACCGCCTGGCTCAAAGCGGTCCCGTTGAAGGTCGATCGTCCGCCAGTGCGGTTCTCGGTCGTAGTCGGCCGGGTCGGCTCGGTTCTCAACGAGGCTGTCCTCGTCACAGGCGCCATACAGGCCGAAGTTGCGTTGCGCTTCAATCAATGAGGATTTGTTCGCACCGTCTTCCCGGTACGGCCAACGTAACTGGTAAACATCGTCTTCCCATCGGCACACCCGGCAGATTTCATGTGAGCCCGGCGGATCCCCCAACGTGCGGTAGCCGCAACAGACACACGGGTACGGGACGTCCATGCGATCAGTGTGCCCGACACCCGTGCCCCACCAATGGCAGCCGCAGCCCTTCAGTCTGCAGAGCGACCACAGAGACGCTGCGGGCGCCGACCGGGTCGGTCTTGCGGCCCTGGCCGGTGGCGAACACCCGGGCCCGGGCGGACAGCCTCGCGGGAACGTCCACGACGGTCTCGCCAGCGGATCGCTGACTGTGGGCTGCCGGGTCAGCGAGCGGTGGGATTGGTCAGTCGGTCCAGTTCGGTGGCGGCAAGTCGACGCAGGGTCTGGTTAGGGTCGCGGGTATACCGGTGGAGGATGTCCGGGGCAGCGTTGGGCGCGAGGTGTCGTGCCACGACCGCGACGCGCTGACGGACCATTGGATCTGGGTCGTCCGCCAATTCGACCAGGAGTCGCCCCCGGTGGGATGGCCTGCCGTCGGCGCTGGCGAGTCCGCTGAGGGTGGCCGCTCGTACTGCGGCCTCGCCGTCTCGTGCCAGCATCGTGAGTTGCGGCGCCACGCGGGGATCCGAGTCGGCCGCCGTCGCGAGCGCTTTGGCGGCTTGGACTCGCAGTTGTGGGTCTTGGTCGGCAGCCAGCACCAGCAGTGCATCGACCGCCGCTGGCCCGCCGACCGAGCCGAGGGCTTCCGCAGCGTTCTCGCGGACGGGCCGATCGGGGTCCTGGAGGAGCCGTTGCAGGGCCGGGGTCGCCTCGTGACTGCCGAGTCGCCCGAGTGCGTAGGCGACCATGGACCGTACTCGCGGTGTCGGGTCGGCGGCGAGGGCAACGAGCGGTGCGACCGCGTCAACCCGGCCGGTGTAGCCAAGCCTGCTCGCGGCCGACACCCGGACCTGCTCGTTCAGGTCACGCAACGCCAGAACGAGCGCGCCGAATGCCCAGTCGTCGCCGGCTGGGTCAGGGATCGAGCCCACCGCCATGGACCTGATCTCCGGGTCGGCGTCGGTCACGGCCGCAGCGAGCAGCTCGACATCCTGTGCTTCGACCACGAACCCGAGCGCCCACAGCCCAACACGGCGCAGCTCCGGCGTATCACCCGTGGCGAAATTACGCACCACACACCGGCTGGTCGCCCGGTCTGCGTGCAGCAGCTCGATGATCTCGGCCTGGAGACTGTCTTGGTCGTCCCCGAGACCGCGCGCCGAAGCGCGTAGCAGTACCGGCAACGCCGCCACGCCCTCGATGCCAGCCAAGACACCGGCAATCAGATCTCGGCCGTAGAAGTTTCCCTCGTCGAGGAACCGGTCCAGCACCTCCCGCAGCCGGGGTACCAAGGTCGTGTCCCCGGATGCGGCCAGGGCCGTGACGGTCGGCGCGATGTCGTCGTAATCGTCCTCAAGCTCCATGGCGTGCCGGACCACAGCCTCCAACGCCCCATGGCTGTCGATCATCCGGTCACCATGCCATACCACCGCCCGGCGGTGGTACAGCGCACTGGCCCGAGCAACGAGAGTTGCCAGAAAGGGGACGTCTCCAGGTCGTGCGTCTGAGTGGCAATCAAACAATGGCAAGGAGTACCGCCTGGTCCTGGGCGGCGGTGACCTCTTCGGTGGGCCCGAAGGCGTCAGCGTTGGCGTCCCGTAGAGGCGGTAGGGCGGCTTCCGCTCATGTCAAATTGAGTGCGCCGCTAGTTCGTCCGCCGATCACGGCTGGCGTGTCGCCCAGATTCCTCGCCGGGCGAGGCGATCAAGGAAATCGAGTAGCTTCACCTCGCTGCGAGCAAGCCTCTCACGCTCGGGCGTCGGCAGATCGGCAAGCAGGTCCCGGAGGCGTTCGTTCCGCGGCACGAACACCATGGCACTGGAGTACTCGCGGCAGTTCGAGCACCACGCCAAGCCGACGCAGCGCTCGTAGGACCTGTCGGAGGGCGCGTAAAGGCGGTACCTGTAGTAGGAGATCTCGCCGGCACACCCGACGGCGTCCCCACCACGGACCCCATGAATCGTGCTGACTTTCGACCATGTCCACCTGGCAGACCTGTGCCCCATGGCTTGATCTTTCCTGGCCGCCAGCCCAGGCCGCCATCCTGATCTGCCGATGATCACGCACTCGCAACGGGGAGCCGCTCACCGCCGACGCGTGCGGGGATGACAAGGGTTCCTGTGCTCGCATCACGTGCACTCGATGATCCGACCCGCGTTCCTGGACGCCGCCGAGACCGCCATGGCCCTGTTGCGCAATCCGAGACTGGCCGAGCAATGGTCCTTGCCCAGCGCACTTCCGGAGCGTTGCGGGTGAGCTTGCGTGAGTCCGCCGCAGTTCCGTCATCCGAGACACCGATCCCACGGGGAGCGCCTTGACCAGGCCCTTTAGGCTGAAGACCTCTTCGGCGATCGAAGGCGTCAGTGACGGGTCAGACTCTGCACTCAGGATCGCTGGGGTAGGTGCCGACCGGGCGATCAATCGTCCCCATCAAAGTCGGTTTCGTGGACGAGGCCGACCAGGAACGTCTCGAAGTCGAGGGCGAGGACGGTGATCTGGTAGTTCCATTCCTGGTCGACGTGCACGACCGTCGGTGAGCTAGCGCCAGGTGATGACCCGGGCGCGGCGGTGGCGGGCCGTCGGCCGAGCGCGATAGTCGCTCACCTCGAGCTCTCGCCCGATATGCGACCGGGCGGTGGCGTGCCGCGCGCAGGGACCTGAGCGAGAATGGGCCAGTTCGACCCGCAACCCTGGAAGGACCCTCCCTTGGCCGGTGGACTCGTAGCCCTGCTGGATGACGTGGCGGTGCTGGCCCGTGCCGCTGCCGCGTCGATCGATGACATCGGGGCGGCCGCCGCGAAGGCCGGCGCCAAGGCCGCGGGCGTCGTCGTCGACGATGCTGCCGTCACGCCGCAGTACGTGCGGAGCCTGGCGGCCGAGCGCGAGTTGCCGATTATCAAGCGAATTGCCGTGGGGTCACTGCGCAACAAGTTCTTCATCATCCTGCCGGCGGTGCTGCTGCTCAGTCAGTTCGTGCCTTGGCTGCTCACTCCGATCCTCATGCTCGGCGGCGCCTACCTCTGTTATGAAGGCGCGGAGAAGGTGTGGGCCAAGATCGCCCATCACGGTGCCTCCGGCGCGGGCGAGGAGAAGGTGCAGGACGAGACGACACTGGTGTCTGGGGCGGTACGAACCGACCTGATCCTCTCGGCGGAGATCATGGTCATCAGCCTTAACGAGGTGATCGATGAGGCGTTCTGGTCCCGCCTGGCGATCCTGGCTGTCGTCGCCGTCGTCATAACCGTCCTGGTGTACGGCGTGGTGGCCCTGATCGTAAAGATGGACGACGCCGGGCTGCGCCTGTCGCAACGTTCCGGCGCCGTCGCGACGTTCGGCCGCGGTCTGGTGAGGGCGATGCCGGTTGTCCTCACCGTGCTGACGGTAGTCGGCACCGCGGCGATGCTGTGGGTGGGCGGGCACATCCTGCTGCTAGGCACGCACGAGCTGAACCTGCACTTCCTGTACGAGGCCGTGCATGACGTGGAGGTCGCCGCCCACGACGCCACGGGTGTTCTCGGCGGGCTCGTCGGCTGGCTCGTCAACACGGTGGCCAGCGCGATCCTCGGGCTGATCGTCGGAGCGCTGGTCGTGCTGGTCATGACTCTCACGCTCCACCGCCGCAAATCCAAGGCTGCGGCTGCGACTGCGGCGGCCACGACTCGTGCTGACGGCACCATCCCCGCACCGCCGAGCCGTGCAGCTCGGCGTCGCGACGCTCCTGCGGAACGAGCGCCGCGCGGTTGACCACAACATCATCGCCACTCGACCACGGCGTCATGCGTTCTGGTGCTGAACCGCGCTCGGTACTCCAGCCGCACCTGGTGGAGTCGGGGTCTTCGCTGGTAGTGGGCCGTTTTGGTGCGGTACTGGTGTCGTCGCCATCGTGACCATCGATGGATGTGGCCGACGGGTCGAATCGTGGTGATCAGGTGTGCCACCCCGAGGTGATCATGGTGTACCGCAAGCCGTCTCACGGCAGTGATCTGCCGGATTGGAAGGAAGCCCTCATCCTGCGCGACTACCGCCGCGCCGGCCACACATTGGCCGACGCCGCTTCCGGCATCGCCAACCTCCACAACATCATCCTCGCCGGCTGACCACCGGTTCGTCGCCGGGCAAAGCCTTCACCCAGTTACGAGACATCCCTTAGGACGCCGATCCCACGGGCAATGCCCTGAACAGGGATTTTCGGTTGGTGACCTCTTCGGCTCCGCCAAAGAGGTCACCAGCACAGCTAGACTTGCGCGAGCTTCAGAGTTGCGCTGAGCGTCATCGGCGGTGGGGCAATGGGTCGTGTTGCCCCTCGGACACCAGATATTTGCTCCACGGTGCGTGCTGAGATCAACTTCAGCGCGCACCGTCTGCGTTTCGGGCTGGCAGGTCAGCCGGAGACCGAGTTGCCGACAGACCTCAGCCTTGTCGGTGGGGTCGGCGTCGCGGAGTACGGGGGATCGAGGAGCAGCTCGGCCATCCGGGGTAGCCGCGTCCGCATCTCGTCATCGTTGTCGAAGTCAAAGTCCTCACCCATGTCGGGCTCGCGGGCCTCGTCGATGCCGACCGCAACTTGTTCGCGAGCCTTCATCGCTTCGTAGAACTCGTCGTCATCACCCTCCGTGACCTGCTCGTAGGCCTTGCTGGCTACGTAGTTCACCGACTCGGCAAACAACGCGCCGTCGTCTTCCTCGGCCGCCGCTTGTCGTACCACGGGATGGTCAGCCAGTCCGTCGGGGGAGGCCAGGACGCGCTCATACCACTCGCGCCCTAGCGCGATGACTCCCGCCCGGAAATCGATAAAGCTGTCGTCCGAGCATCCTCCGCCGATCAGGTATGCAGCCGCCCACACGTCCCAGCGGTAGAGGGCGTCATGGAGCTGATCGAACAGCTCCTGGAACTCGAGGATGCGCTCCGATGATGTTGCGGCCAAGCGCGTCACCAGCGCCGCGGCAACCGCCTCACCGTCGTCGCCGGTCCGCCCGTCGAGACCCGCCCTGGCCGACTCCACGACCGCCCACAACTCGTCAACGTCCACGGCGCGAGAGTCTCCCACGGCCAACCGACACAAAGCAGTCCGCCGTTCTGCGCGCGCTCGGCCTGCCGCGGTGATCGCAGAAGAACCGCCCGCCGGTTTGGTCGCGATGTTTCCCTGGTCGAGGTCACCGTGCTGGGCGCCGTCCCGGCTGCAGCTGTGCTGACGGCACCGGCGGATTCTCAGATGATCCTCAAGATATCCCACTCGGAGGGCCACTGGCGGCGCGGCTGGTGTGTGCTGTCGCTACTGATCTTCCCCCTGTTCTGGAGTTTCCATGAGAGATAGACCGACTTTAACCTTGTCCGTCCTGCTCGCCGTGACCCTCGTGGCGACCGTTGCGCCCCCGGCAAGCGCGTCCCCGACCAGCTCCGGCGAAAAGCGCTTCCAGCCGAGTGTCACCTACGACCTGTCGGTGACCGACGCCGAGCGCGACGCGATCCACGCGGAAGTCGAGGCGTTGGCTGGACGAGTCAGCAGCGCGCGGGCGGGGGACGGCACCTACAACCCGCTCAGTCTGGTCGGGGCGATGCTCGACGGGTCCAGCTACGACTCCATCTCCCGGGGCGGCACGGCCGCGACGGAGTACCCCTTCCCGGTCAGCAACACCGAAGCCAACCAGAACGAGTACGACCGCAAGGTCGCCAAGCTCGCCTGGGTGGTCAAGCTGGCCACTGACCTGGGTTTCCCGGTGGTCGTCCAACGCCAAGCCGACAAGTACGTCTACGCGGAGATCGGTGACCCGGACGCCCCGGAAATGGTCATGGCGTTGAGTCACCTCGACTCGCCGACGTCTTCCGTTTCGCCGGCGCAGCTGGCGCGCTGGCGGGACGCCGACGGCAACCTCGGCACTCCTGGTGCCTACCACTCGCCCTATGTCCAGGACGGCTGGGTCTACGGGGCGGGCATTCAGGACGACAGCGGTCCGACGCTGGCGACGCTGCTCGCGGCCAAGGCGCTGCTCAAGGCGGGGTTGCCCCTCGACCGACGCATCCGCATCGTCATGGGAATCTACGAAGACGGCGGTCCCGGCACGCCCACGGCGGCGAACACCGCCAATTTCCAGTCCATCCCGTACAACTCGAACCCGAGCTTCTACGACAACTGGGCCTACAAGAACCTCAATCGGGAAGAAACCCCGATCGCGGCCTACACCTCCGACTCGCGGTTCCCGGTCATCGTCGGCAACTCCGGATCGGTGACCCCGGCGGTGTCGATGAGCTTGTCCGCGGACAGCGCCAAGGCCTTCCGGCTGACGGATGCCACGGCCGGCGTCACAGTGCGCGAAGGTGACCCGACGCTCAAGGACATCGCCTACGGCAGCACCACGCAGATCGCCTCGCGGGCGATCTTCACCCTCGACGTGGCGGGGGCCGGCTCCGCCGAGCGCGACCGGTTCGTGTCGGCGATCGTCGCCGCCGCGACCACGAAGGGTTGGCTCCCGGCTGCTTCCGGCACCACGCCCAAGGTTCAGACCACGATCAGCGGCGACTCGCTGACGCTGGAGATCAACACCGATGTGGCGATGGAGATGCCGACCCCGCAGTACGGCAAGAACGCCGTCGTGTGGGGGATGTTCCTCCTCTCCAAGGGGCTCGGCTCCTTGGGAGACACGGCCGCCGACATGCAGTTGAAGAAGGCCGCCGACGGCATCGCCGACCTGTTCTTCCGCGACGGTGTCGAAGGCGAGGCCTACATCGGGAAGTACATGGGCATCCCGGCGAACCTGTTGCGCAACGCGAGCAACGGCACGCCGAACCTGACCTTCGCCCTCATGGGAAACATCAATTCAGAGACCCCGACGCGCTTCTACACGGACGCCTCCGGCAGCCTCAGCATGCCGATGTACGTGCGCAGCATGCACCTCAACGCGGCTGACTCCGGCCAGGCGACGGCGGCGGTCACGGACGCCTTCCAGTCGAAGGGGTTCACCATCGGCAGCCTTGGCTCGCCCATCGGCGCCGGGTTGTACGTCACTCACGACAACCCGCTGACGGCTCTTCAGTTCGGGAGCTACCAGGCCTCCATCGACCACAGCCCGCAGGAGTTCGCGGATCCGTATTCCCTCCGGGACGTGGTGTACCCACAGGGCACCACCGGTGGCACGCTGGCCAGCAACTTCCGCAACAAGATGACTGCCTTCGGCGCCGTCATCCCGGGTAACGAGCGCTGGTGGCACACGGCCAACGAGCGGATGAAGGTCGACTCGGCAGTGCAGATGACAAAGATCATGGCCGATGGCATGTTGGAGATGGCCCGCTACTCCGGGCCCGCCGGCGCCAAGTTCATGTGGGCGGACATGCCGGGGCTGAACGCCGACCGCGCGGACCTCGACCTGCTCGACGTCACGATCGGAACCTACAAGGACGCGTCGCCGACTGTCGGCGCGAACCAGCTGGGCAACCAGGCACTGCTCGGCGCCACCTCGTTCAACATCCCGATGTGGAACGGGCGCGGCAACACGGCCCCGACGCAGGCGGCCTTCGCACTGGGCCACGAGCCGGGAGGGGTCTACCTGCCCCTCAACGACGCCGAGTACCTGAACAACTCGTACGTGGCGCCGATGCGTCTGGAGTTCAAGGTGGAGCGCCCCGACCACATGTCGGACGCGGCTTGGGCGAAGTTCGTCGCCGGAGGCTACGGCGGCTTCCAGTTCAACATCCTCGTCGGCGGGGCGGTTGTGCCGCTGGCCGTTCCTGCGGGGCAGAGCGCGGACAAGTACTTCTCCTCGCGCATCTCGGCCACCAACCCCAACGCCATCTACCTGTCGGTCAACCTCGCGGTCACCGATGCGCCGTACGCCGGGGTGAAGCCCGTCCTCGCGGATTCCAAGACGGACCTGTACAAACTCAACCCGACGTACCTGGCCTCCAACCCGGATCCGTTCCCGGGGCGCGGTGCCGTCGAACAGCGGGGCTTCTTCGTGTTCGGTGATGGGCAGAAGAACGCGGAGTTCTCGTCACCCGACGCCGTCTACGTGACGGTCGCCAACGCGGCCGTTGACGCGAAGCCGTCGGCCGTGGTCAAGAAGCTGAAGGGCAACACCAACGAGTTGACCATCACGGTGAAGCAGACCCGCATCGACGGCAGCGAGTCTGCTGTGACGGGCACGTTCACCATCAACAACAACGCTGCTGGCACTTACACCGTCGGCGATTACAAGGTGTACGTCGACACCAAGGGCAACACCCAGGTGCGGTCGATCTCCATCGTGTGACGCCTGTGAAGCGGAAGTTCAGCACGCACCAGAGGACACGCGCGGTGGCACGACGCCTCGACTCGGGGTAAGTGCCAACAGGGTGCGAGGCACATTGACAATGGAGTGGGGCCATTACCACCGGTAATGGCCCCACTTCATTGCGCGTCACTGCGCGGGCTGGTACGCCAGCCGTTGGAGCCTTCGCTGCTTGACCCTGCCACGCGGGTGGACCGGCACATGTCCCCTGTTCGCGGGGCTTGGCCGCGTCCCCGCAGCGTGCGCGATGATCCGGGTCAGCTACACACCGGCAAGCCGAGCACGGAGCAGCATGACTGGGGCAACGAGAACCGAACATCCGGCCGGGCCGGACGTCGAGCACCGGGCGTCCGAGGAGCTCAGCCGGCGCGGCCAGTTCGTCCGGGCCTTCGTCGAACACGCGGCCGAGCGCCCGGCGAGTGAGCGGAGGACCGTCCGGCTGCCGACGCTGATCACCGTGACCGCGCTGGTGGCGGTGGGCGCCGTCGTCGTCGGGGTGTTCTGGCACCTGGTCAAGCCGATGAGCCCCGCCCAGAAGGCGGCTTTCAAGGGCAAGGCACCGGCCAGCTCGGCCCCGCCGGTCGCGGGCTTCACCGGGGTCGCCGGCTGGGACTGCGAGGCGCGTGCCGACCGCGGGTTCGACGCCCAGGGCCGCACCGCGCAGTGGCGGACGATCGGCGCCGGCGGCTGGAAGCAGGACGGCTGCCGCGGCACGTTCCAGACGCTGCCCCTGCCCACCGCGGAGCAGACCCAGCCGCAGACGGCGACATGGTCGTTCAGCACCGGCGAGCGCATCACCTCCTGCAAGGTCAGCGTCTACGTGCCGGCGGTGCCCGGAACCACACTCGCCGACGGCGTCAAGTACACGATCACCACCGGGACCTCCGGCACGCCGTACGCCAACTTCACTGTTGACCAGCGCAAGGCCGCCGGGACCTGGGTCGGCGTCGGGACCTTCCCGGTGCACCGCAACCAGATCGCCGTGCGGCTCGACGCGCATGACGCCTCCGGGGCAAAGCAGGCGCGGATCGTCCTGGCCCAGGTGCGGGCGAACTGTGCGTCCTGAGGTGGCCGCGGCCAAGATCGAACGGGTCTCCACCCGGGCGTGGAGCCGGCACCGCACGATCGGTGCGGCCGTGCGCGCCGCCAAGCCGGGCACTGTCGTGGCGGTGGCGGCCGGCACCTACCGCGAGTGCCTCGTGTTGGACGGCACGGTCACCGTCATGGCCGAGAACGTGGACGGTCTGGTGGAGCTGGTCGCGGCCGAAGGGCCCGCCATGATGGTGCGCGCCGGCACGGTCACCGCGCGCGGCCTGACGATCCGCGGCGATGTCACAGTCACCTCCGGGCACCTGAACCTGGAGGACAGCCGTGTCGCCGCCGGGTCGGTGCAGCTCACCGGCCGTGCCACGGCCCGGCTGACCGGCTGCTCGGTGGACGGCGCCGAGGGCGTCGCGGTGGGCGTGGCCGACGGGGCCAGGCTCGACGCCGAACGGCTGCGGGTCACGGGAGCGGCGGTGGCCGCGACCGGGTCGGCCGTGCTCACACTCACCGACGCCGTGCTCACCGACACCCCGGGGGTCGCGGTCCGCCTCGCTGGGAACGCCTCGGCTGTGCTCACCGGTTGCGACATCGGCGGAGCCGCAGACGCCGGCATCGAGGTCCGCGACGCCAGCGTGCTGCGCCTGTCCGGCAGCCAGGTGCACGACGTCGGCGGCGACGGCGTCCGCGTGCTCGGCAACCTGCCCGGCGACCGCGCCTGGTGGGCGTCCGTGCGGCCCGGCCGAGCCGACGACCACGAGATCGCCGAGCCGCCGGAGGGCTCCGGCGTCGTCGTGCGTAACTGCGAGATCAGCCGCACCGGCGGGGCCGGGTTCGTCGCCGGCGGCACGTCCGGCGCGCTGCTGGTGGACACCACCGTCAACCGGGCCGGCACCTCCGGGGTGCTGGCAACCCAGCACAGCCGGCTGGGCGTACGCAATTCCACAGTGACCGACAGCGTGCAGACCGGGCTCGCCCTTCTCGACGACGCCGAGGTTCGCTGGAGCGGCGGCGCGCTGAGCACCGCTGCCGCCAACGGCGTCTTCGCGGTGGGCGCCAGCCGGCTGCTGATGCGCGACAGCGCCGTGACCAACTGCGGATTCACCGCCGTGCACCTGACCGGCGCGGCGGCGGTCACCCTGCTCGACGTCACCGTCGAGGGCACCTCCGAGCTGGGCGTGCGCGCCTCCGGTGCGGCGATCCTGCACGTGCGCGGAGGCCGGGTCGAGCGGGCCGAGCTGGGCGGCATCCAGATCGACGAGACCGCTGACGCCCAGCTGCGCGGGCTGACCGTGGCCAGGTGCCACACCGGTGTACGGGTCGACACCCCGCACCGGCCGCTGCTGCAGGACTGCGTCATCCGCGACATCGCCCAGACCGGAGTGGAGGTCGCGGCCGGTGCCGCGCCGGCGATCACGCGCACCGCCGTACGCGGCTGCGGCGCCGCCGGCATCTTCATCGATGTCGACGCCGAGCCGATACTCGACGACTGTGAGGTCGCCGAGATCGGTGGCAGCGGGATAGCTGTCTGGACCGGCGCGCGCCCGTCAGTGCGGCGACTGACGGTCACCGACACGAAGAAGAACGGTATCTATTTCGGAGCGGGCGCCCACGGCAGCATCGTCGACTCGACGTTCTCCCGTACCGGATATCCCGCCATATACATCGGCGACGACGCCGACCCGGCGTTCCACCGGTGTGCCGTACGCGAAACGGACGAGGACGTCAGCCAGGGCGACCGGGCATCGGCGACCTTCACCGAATGTCACAGCTCGGGGGTCGGCGCGGCACGCTGGCCCTCGGTCGCCGTTCCGGCGACGGGCGCTGCCCCGGCGACGGTCGCCACCTCGGCGGCCGGCATGGCCCTGCAGCCCGACACCGTCGAGCTGCAGCCGCTGCTCGACCAACTCGACGAGCTGATCGGGCTCACCCGCGTCAAGCAGGACGTCGGGACGATGGTCAAGCTGATGCACCTGGTGAAACGGCGCCGCGAGGCCGGCCTGGCACCCCCGCCGATGTCCCGGCACCTGGTGTTTGCCGGCAACCCCGGCACCGGCAAGACGACCGTCGCCCGGCTCTACGGTCAACTGCTCGCCGCGCTGGGCATGCTCAGCAGCGGCCACCTCGTCGAGGTCGACCGCGGCATGCTCGTCGGCGAGTACGTCGGGCACACCGCACCCAAGACCCAGGCCGCGTTCGAGCGAGCGCTCGGCGGGGTGCTGTTCATCGACGAGGCGTACGCGCTGGTGCCCGAGGGACAGGGCAGCGACTTCGGCCGCGAGGCGATTTCCACGCTGGTCAAGCTCATGGAGGACCACCGCGAGGAGGTCGTCGTCATCGTGGCCGGCTACCCCGACCTGATGCGTCACTTCATCGCCGCCAACCCGGGCCTGTCGTCCCGGTTCTCACGCACCCTGACCTTCGACGACTACTCCGAGGCCGACATGGCACGGATCGTCGCGAAACAGGCCAAGGACCACGACTATCGGCTCTCCGACGGCGCCCAGGACCGACTGGCCGAGTTCTTCGCCACCATCGACCGCGGCGAAGGCTTCGGCAACGGCCGGTACGCGCGCAAGGTCTTCCAGGCGATGACCGAGCAGCACGCCGGGCGCATCAGCGCCCTCGACGACCCCAGTGACGAACAGCTCAGCACGCTGGAAGCCGCCGACCTGACCGACGTCGACTTCGACGTCCGAGGCTGAGGAGCCTGATGAGCCGCCTGGCCTTCCACCGGCCCGCCCGGATGCTGTTGCCGCAGCTGCCGGAGCAGACGGTGACCCTGCCCAGCCCGCCCGAACCGCCCACCGACAACCAGGCGAACTCCGCGTGGACGCTGATTCTGCCGCTCTTGAGCAGCGTCGGCATGTCCGCGTACATGATCACGTTTGGCAAACCCGCGCTGATCATCATCGGTGTGCTGTTCTTCGTGACCTCCGCAGGCGCGGTCATCGCGATGCGAATGCAGCAGCGCAGCACCAGCGGCCGCACCGCCCGCAAGCAGCGCATCCGCTACCGCCGGCACCTCGCGCTGGCCCGCGACCAGGCCCGCGAGGTCGCCCAGGCCCAGCGGACCGTCGCGGCGCTCGCCAACCCCGACCCGCAGCGGCTCTGGTCGATCAGCATCAACCGGCACCGCGTGTGGGAACGACGCCAGGACGACGCCGACTTCCTGCGGGTCCGGATCGGGCACGGGGCCGTACGGCTGGCCACCCCGATCGAGCTCGACCCCAAGATGGATCCGCTGGGCGACTACGACTGGGACTCCATGCAGGCGGCGCACCGCCTGATCGACCGGATGGGCCACCTCGACAACCAGCCGATGATCATCGACGTCGGCAACGCTGGAGTCATCAGCGTCGTCGGCGACCCGGCCCGCACCGACCTGCTCACCCGAGCCCTGCTGTGCCAGATCGCCGTCCTGCACGCCCCCGACGACGTCACCCTGGTGGTCGAGACCGCCAGCTCTGAACACTGGGAATGGACCAAGTGGTTGCCGCACACCTTCGAGCCGGACGCCCGCAGTGACAGCGGATCGGTGTCGCTGGTCGCCGAGGGCCCCGACGTCCTGACCACCTTCCTGCAGGCCGAACTCACCCAGCGCACCGAACTGCAGACCACCCGGCGTAATGGGTTCAGTGGCGATCGCCCCGCCGCCAAGCAGCGCCGGTTGGTCGTGCTCTTCACCGGATTCGCGCCGTTCTCCGAATGGGGCCGCTCCGACCTGATGGCCGCCCTGCTCGCCGGGGCCGGACCCCAGCTCGGCCTCACTCTGATCTTCTGCGGCGAGCGGGAGTTGGACGAACCCAGCCGGGTCGACCTGCGGATCCGCTTCGACGACGCCGGACACGTGGTCACCGAAGGACGCCGCGATCTGGTCGTCACCCCGGCGCTGCGCTGCCGGCCCGACGACGTGTCGCCGTTGGTGGCCGAGCTCATCGCGCGCAACCTCGCGCCGCTGCGGCTCAGCGACGAACGCGAACAGGTACTCACCCGCACCCGCTCGCTCAGCGAGATGATCCTCGGCACCGACCCCGGTCGCGGCGACGTCACCAGCCGATGGGTCACCGCCGGCGACCCGCGGATGCTGCGCGCGCCGATCGGGGTCGACGGCGACGGCCAGACCGTCGTGCTTGACATCAAGGAATCCGCGCAGGGCGGGTCCGGGCCGCACGGTCTGATCGTCGGCGCCACCGGCTCCGGCAAGAGCGAGTTGCTGCGTACGCTGGTGACCGGCCTCGCGCTGACCCACTCGCCGGAGCTTCTCAGCTTCGTCCTCATCGACTTCAAGGGCGGCGCGGCGTTCGCGCCGCTGCAGGGCCTGCCCCACGTCTCCGGGCTGATCACCAACCTCGCCGACGACGCCGCCATGATCGACCGGGTGCTCGCCGCCCTGATGGGCGAACAGCAGCGCCGTCAGCGGATCCTGCGTGATGCCGGCAACGTCGACACCGTCCGCGAATACCAGATCCGCCGCGCGGCCGGCGCCGCCGCACTCGACGGCACCCCGCTCGAACCGCTGCCCACGCTGCTCATCGTGGTCGACGAGTTCGGCGAGCTGCTCTCCGGGCGCCCCGAGTTCGCCGAGCTGTTCGTCCAGATCGGCCGGGTCGGCCGCAGCCTCGGCATGCACCTGCTCATGGCCACCCAACGGCTCGAGGAGGGCAAGCTGCGCGGACTGGACTCACACCTGTCCTACCGGATCTGCCTGCGCACCTTCAGCGCCGCCGAGAGCCGAACGGTCATCGGCACCACCGACGCGTACAAACTCCCCCCGATCCCCGGCTCGGCGTACCTGAAAGTGGACGAGTCGATCTACCAGCGATTCCGCGTCGCCCACGTCTCCGCCCCCTACGTCAGCGCTGAGGAACGGTTCAGCGCCGGCCGCGGCGACGGCGCGCTGCTGCCGTTCGACCTGCGCACCTACACCTCGAACGTGCAGGAGCCCGACGAGTCGCAGCTCACCGCCCGGCCCGGCCCGACCGAGCTGAAGATCCTGGTGGACCGGCTGACCTCGGTCACCAGCCCCGCGCACCAGGTGTGGCTGCCGCCGCTGCCCGCCGCGCTCGCCCTCGACCACCTGATCGGCCGGCCCTCCGTCCAGGAGGAACGCGGCTACTCCGCCCACGTCTGGCCGCTGTCCGGGCGCCTCGCCGTGCCGATCGGCCTGCTCGACCTGCCAGTCAAACAGGACCAGGAAACGCTGGTCATGGACTTCGGCGGCACTCACGGGCACCTCGCCGCCGTCGGCGCACCACGGACCGGGCGCAGCTCACTCCTGCGCACGATCATGCTCGCCGGAATGCTCACCCACACCCCCGAGGAGATGCGGTTCTACTGCATCGACTTCGGCGGCGGGACACTTCACCCGTACGCGGCAGCACCGCACGTCGGCACCGTCGCCGGTCGCGCCGAACCCGACCTGGTCAGCCGCACCTTCGCCGAGATGCGCGCACTGATCGTCGAACGGGAACGCACCATGCGCGCCAAGGGCATCGAGACCTTCGCCGACCTCGGCGCTCCGCACGTCTTCCTGATGATCGACAACTGGGGTGCGCTGCGCACCGAGTTCGAGGGCGCCGAAGCCGCGGTCAACGAGATCGCCGCGCGCGGCCTGGGCGCCGGAGTGCACCTGGTGCTCACCTCCGGGCGCTGGAACGACATCCGTCCCGCCCTGCGCGACAGCATCGGCACCCGCATGGAGTTGCGCCTCAACGACCCCAGCGAATCCGACGTCAACCGCCGCATCGCCGCCCGGGTGCCCGCCGGGGTGCCGGGCCGAGGCATCAGCGCACCGGGCATCTACTTCCAGCTCGTGCTGCCCCGCCTCGACGGCGTCGACTCCGCGGACGGGCTGCGCGAAGCCCAGGAGGACGTCATCGCCCGGATCGCCGAGCACTGGACCGGTCCTTCGGCGCCCCCGATCCGGCTGCTGCCACAGCGCATCACCGTCACCGAGCTGCCCACCCTGGCCGCCGCCACCCCCGAGACCGTGCCGATCGGCGTCGCCGAGAACGACCTGCGCACCGTCGGGCTCGACCTCACCACCGGCGACCCGCACTTCCTCATCTACGGCGACGCCGGGTCCGGCAAGAGCACCTTCTTGCGTACGTGGCTGACCGGGCTCACCGAACGCATTTCCCCGTACGACATGCGGGTGGTCCTCTTCGACTACCGCCACTCGCTCATGGACGCCGTGGGACCCGACCACCTCGGCGCGTACGCCGGTGACGCCGACAGTGCACGGGTCTACGTCCAGAACGTCGTCGACAAACTCAAGGACCGGATCCCGCCGCCCGGCATCACCCCCGCCCAGCTCAAAGCCCGCGACTGGTGGGAAGGCACGGAAATCTACGTCGTCGTCGACGACTACGACCTGCTCGCCGGCGGCCCGCAGGCGGTGCTCGCCCCGCTCATACCGTTCGTCCCGCAGGCCCGCGAGGTCGGCCTGCACCTCGTCCTCGCCCGCCGGGTCGCCGGCATGGTCCGCTCCGGCATGTCCGACCAGCTCGCCAGCCGCATCCGCGACATGGGCTGCGGCGGCATCGTGCTCTCCGGCGACCACCGCGAAGGCGTCATTCTCGGCGACGAACGTGCCGCCCAGCGCCCGCCCGGTCGCGGCGTCCTGGTCCGGCGCGGCCACCCCAACCAGCTCATCCAGACCGCCGTTCCCGTGCCGGCGCTCGAACCCGTCAACTGAAAGGCCGTCGCATGGCGAACGAACACACCCGTGTCACAGTGGTGGGCACCTATCGCAGCGTCGACATCGCCCTGCCGTCGCTCAGCCCGCTGGGGGAATACACCCCCCGCCTCGCCGAGCTCTGCGGCCAGGGCGGCTCCGACCAGCTGCCACCCGTCTGGTCACTGGCCCGTGCTGACACCGGGCCGTTCGCCCTCGACATCGCACTGCTGCAGGCCGGCGTCGTCGACGGCGAGGTGCTTTACCTGTACGACCTCGCAGGGGGCACTGTCGACGTCCTCGACGTCAAAGACATCGACGAGGCCGTCGCCGAGGAAACCGAACAGCTACGCCGCAACAGCGTCCACCCCGGGCCCGTCGTGCTCGCCCTCGGCCTCATCCTGCTGATCGCGGCGGCCGTCCTGCTCTCGCTGCGTTACCGCGCCGACACCGGCGCGGCTGTGGGGCTCACCGTCGCGAGCATGGCTCTGCTCGGCACCGCTTGGGGTTTGCGCCAACGCCAGACCGCGGTGCCGGTCGGCCTCGTGCTGACCGTCGCGCTCACCGCCGTACCCGGCCTCGCCGGCGCCGGTCTTCTCATCGCCCGTGGCCTCGGCGGCAGCGACTGGGCCTGGGGCGGCGCCGCCATCGGGGCCAACACCGCGATGCTCATGGCGATCGCGATGCTGCCCGAAACGATCTTCGTCGCGGCCGAGGTATCTCTGCTCGCGGGCGGTCTGACCGTCGCACTCACCGCCGGCCTGGAGGCCGACAGCGTCGAATCCGCCGCGATCGCCGCTGCGGTCGCCACCGGAATGCTGGCCCTCGGCCGCCGCATCGCCGCCCTCATCACAGCCTGGACGCCCGCGCGGCCCATCCCCGAGCTGGTGCACACCTCGGCCCGGATCCTGCCCATCGTGCTGGCCGGTCCGGTCCTCGCCCTCGCCGTGGCCATGCCCGTGCTGGCCCTCTCCGGACGTTGGTTCGCCGTGATCCTCGCCCTCTTCATCTGCATCGCCATCGCCGTCAGGGCACGCGGAGCGGCGTTCACCACCGAGCTCTACCTTCTCGGCGGGGCGGCAACCATCGGCGTCTTCGGGCTGCTGGTCGCCGCAGCCCGCGCGTACGCCACCTCCGGCGGCGAGGCAGCGGTCATCCTGCTCGGGGCGGGACTGCTCGTCATCGCCGCCGGAGTCGCGATGAGCGTGTTCATGCCGCCAGCCAAGCCACACGGACCCGGCCCCAAACCGCCGATCCGCCGCAGCCGCGCCGAAGCGCTCGGCGTCCTCGCGGCGATCCTCATCGCGCCGCTGACCATGGGCGTCTTCGGCGTCTTCGGCCACCTGATGATGATGGGACGCACGATCTTCTAGCTCTTGACGGACGTCAAGTGGCCGAGCTCGATCGCGCGGCGGGTCAGCTCGGCCTTGTTGTTGGCGTTCAGCTTCGCGCGGATCCGCTTCGCGTACGTGTTGACCGTTGCCTGGGAAAGGCCCATTCGCGTGGCGATCTGCGAATGCGTGAAGCCGGACGCAATCCACCGCAACGTCTCCACCTCCCGCGGTGCGAGCCCGCCCTGCTCGTCGGCGGGAGAACCCGGCAACTCGGCCGGGAACCGGTCCGCCAGCCGCGGGCACAGGTAGAAGCCACCCTGCGCGGTCACCCGCATGGCCTCCCGCACCGCCTCCTGCTCCGCGAGTCGGCTCACGCAGCCGCGCGCCCCCGCCCGGATCGCCGCCATCAGCTTCGGGCGGCCCGTCCAGTCCGCGCTGACGAGCAGATGCCCGAACGGCGTGGCCCCGCGGACCAGCCCCAGCGTCGACGCATCCGGCTCCGCCGCATCCAGAACGACCAGGTCGTACGTCGCACCGGCTGGCAGGTCCGTCAGCGCAGCCACCGCCGCGACCATCCGCAGATCCGGATCGTCGCCGGCCAGCTTTTCCAGGCCGGCTCGCCAGATCGGCTGATCTGCCACGACAGCGACTTCCAACATTGCTACCTCCCACACCAGGTTCCGCCATAGAACGGCTGAAAGCCCGTGCCGGTTCGAGGACGTCGCAAAGTTCCTCCCGAAACAGCCTCCGACGTCCCCGAACAAGTGTCTTGCCGTCTGCTCTGTCGTCGCTCCTAGTCTCGAAGCGCATGCCCGCCGCCAGTCGAGGAGACCGACGTGCCCACCGAGACCAGCGCCGACGGCACAGTCGTCGACTACGACAGCGACGGCCATCCCGTGCGCCAGCAACTCCCCGACGGAACCGTCTTCGACGGGTTCACCGCCGACGGCAAACCCACCCACGGGACCCTTCCGGGAAACCAGGACGTCTCCATCACGTACGGCGGTGATGGGTCGAGTACGTGGTCGTATGCGGATGGCACGTCGGTGGATCGGAATGCGGCTGGTGAGGTTACGCGTCAGGTGACGGCTGATGGTGCGTCGTTCGACGGGTTCACCGCTGATGGCAGGCCGACGCACGGGACCCTTCCGGGAAACCAGGACGTCTCCATCACGTACGGCGGTGATGGGTCGAGTACGTGGTCGTATGCGGATGGCACGTCGGTGGATCGGAATGCGGCTGGTGAGGTTACGCGTCAGGTGACGGCTGATGGTGCGTCGTTCGACGGGTTCACCGCTGATGGCAGGCCCACCCACGGGACCCTTCCGGGAAACCAGGACGTCTCCATCACGTACGGCGGTGACGGGTCGAGTACGTGGTCGTATGCGGACGGCACGTCGGTGGATCGGAATGCGGCTGGTGAGGTTACGCGTCAGGTGACGGCTGATGGTGCGTTGTTCGACGGGTTCACCGCTGATGGCAGACCGACGCATGGCACGGTGCCGGGGTCGGATGGGCAGCCGGCGCAGGCGGTGGACATCGCCTACGGCGGCGACGGCAGCAGCACCTGGACCTACGCGGACGGCACAACGGTCGATCGCAATGCGGCTGGTGACGTTACGCGTCAGATCACTGCGGATGGTGCGTCGTTCGACCAGTTCACCGCTGATGGCAGGCCCACCCACGGCACGGTGCCGGGGTCGGATGGGCAACCGGCGCAGGACGTGTCGGTCGCTTACGGCGGTGACGGGTCGAGTACGTGGACGTACGCCGACGGCACGACCGTCGATCGGAATGGCGCTGGTGACGTTACGCGTCAGGCGACTGCGGATGGTGCGTCGTTCGACCAGTTCACCGTCGACGGCAAGCCGACCAATGGCACCGTGCCAGGGTCGGATGGGCAGCCGGCGCAGGCCGTGGACATTGCCTACGGCGGTGACGGCAGTAGCACCTGGAAGTATGCGGACGGCACGACCGTGGATCGTGATGCGGTTGGTGACGTTAGGCGTCAGGCGACGGCTGATGGTGCGTCGTTCGACCGGTTCACTGCTGATGGCAGGCCGACGCACGGCACCGTGCCTGGGGCCGATGGGCAGCCGGCGCAGGCCGTGGACATTGCCTACGGCGGTGACGGCAGTAGCACCTGGAAGTATGCGGACGGCACGACCGTGGATCGTGATGCGGTTGGTGACGTCACCCGTGAGGTGACCGCGGATGGCGCGTCCTTCGATCGGTTCAACGGCGATGGCAAGCCGACGCACGGCACGGTGCCGGGGTCGGATGGGCAGCCGGCGCAGGCGGTGGACATTGCCTACGGCGGTGATGGCAGCAGCACGTGGACGTATGCGGACGGTACGACGGTGGATCGTAGTGCCGCTGGTGACGTCACGCGTGAGGTGACCGCGGATGGTGCGACGTTCGACAGGTTCACTGCTGATGGCAGGCCGACGCACGGCACCGTGCCAGGGTCGGATGGGCAGCCCGCGCAGGACGTCTCGATCGCTTACGGCACCGACGGGTCGAGCACGTGGACCTATGCGGACGGCTCGACGGTGGACCGTAGTGCCGCTGGTGACGTTACGCGTGAGGTGAGCGCGGATGGTGCGTCGTTCGATCGGTTCACCGTCGATGGCAGGCCGACGCATGGCACGGTGCCGGGGGCTGATGGGCAGCCGGCGCAGGACGTGTCGATTGCTTATGGCGGTGACGGGTCGAGTACGTGGACCTACGCGGACGGCACGACGGTGGACCGTAGTGCCGCTGGTGACGTCACGCGTCAGGTGAGCGCGGATGGTGCGACGTTCGACCGGTTCACCCCTGATGGCAAGCCGACGCACGGCACCGTGCCAGGGTCGGATGGGCAGCCCGCGCAGGCGGTGGACATCGCCTACGGCGGTGACGGCAGCAGCACGTGGACGTATGCGGACGGCACCAAGGTCGACCGCAACGCCGCTGGTGACGTCACCCGTGAGGTGAGCGCGGATGGTGCGTCGTTCGATCGGTTCACTGCTGATGGCAGGCCGACGCACGGCACGGTGCCGGGGGCTGATGGGCAGCCGGCGCAGGACGTGTCGATTGCTTATGGCGCCGACGGGTCGAGTACGTGGACGTATGCCGACGGCACCAAGGTCGACCGCAACGCCGCTGGTGACGTCACGCGTGAGGTGAGCGCGGATGGGGCGACGTTCGACCGGTTCACCCCCGAGGGCAAGCCCACGCACGGCACCGTGCCAGGCGCCGATGGGCAGCCCGCGCAGGACGTGTCGATTGCTTATGGCGCCGACGGGTCGAGTACGTGGACGTATGCCGACGGCACCAAGGTCGACCGCAACGCCGCTGGTGACGTCACGCGTGAGGTGAGCGCGGATGGGGCGACGTTCGACCGGTTCACCCCCGAGGGCAAGCCCACGCACGGCACCGTGCCAGGCGCCGATGGGCAGCCCGCGCAGGACGTGTCGATTGCTTATGGCGCCGACGGGTCGAGTACGTGGACGTATGCCGACGGCACCAAGGTCGACCGCAGCGCCGCTGGTGACGTCACGCGTGAGGTGAGCGCGGATGGGGCGACGTTCGACCGGTTCACCCCCGAGGGCAAGCCCACGCACGGCACCGTGCCAGGCGCCGATGGGCAGCCCGCGCAGGACGTGTCGATTGCTTATGGCGCCGACGGGTCGAGTACGTGGACGTATGCCGACGGCACCAAGGTCGACCGCAGCGCCGCTGGTGACGTCACGCGTGAGGTGAGCGCGGATGGGGCGACGTTCGACCGGTTCACCCCCGAGGGCAAGCCGACGCACGGCACGGTGCCGGGGGCTGATGGGCAGCCGGCGCAGGACGTGTCGATTGCTTATGGCGGTGACGGGTCGAGTACGTGGACCTACGCGGACGGCACGACGGTGGACCGTAGTGCCGCTGGTGATGTCACGCGTGAGGTGAGCGCGGATGGGGCGACGTTCGACCGGTTCACCGCTGATGGCAGGCCGACGCACGGCACGGTGCCGGGGGCTGATGGGCAGCCGGCGCAGGACGTGTCGATTGCTTACGGGGCTGACGGCAGCAGCACGTGGACGTATGCCGACGGCACCAAGGTCGACCGCAGCGCGGCCGGTGACGTCACGCGTGAGGTGAGCGCGGATGGGGCGACGTTCGACCGGTTCACCGCTGATGGCAAGCCGACGCACGGCACGGTGCCGGGGGTCGATGGGCAGCCGGCGCAGGACGTCTCGATTGCTTACGGCGGTGACGGCAGCAGCACGTGGACGTATGCCGACGGCACCAAGGTCGACCGCAGCGCCGCTGGTGACGTCACCCGTGAGGTGAGCGCGGATGGGGCGACGTTCGACCGGTTCACCCCCGAGGGCAAGCCGACGCACGGCACGGTGCCGGGGGTCGATGGGCAGCCGGCGCAGGACGTCTCGATTGCTTACGGCGGTGACGGCAGCAGCACGTGGACCTACGCGGACGGCACGACCGTGGACCGTAGTGCCGCCGGTGACGTCACCCGTGAGGTGAGCGCGGATGGCGCGACGTTCGACCGGTTCACCCCCGAGGGCAAGCCCACGCACGGCACGGTGCCGGGGGTCGATGGGCAGCCGGCGCAGGACGTCTCGATTGCTTACGGCGGTGACGGCAGCAGCACGTGGACCTACGCGGACGGCACGACCGTGGACCGTAGTGCCGCCGGTGACGTCACCCGTGAGGTGAGCGCGGATGGCGCGACGTTCGACCGGTTCACCCCCGAGGGCAAGCCCACGCACGGCACGGTGCCGGGGTCGGATGGGCAGCCGGCGCAGGCGGTGGACATCGCTTACGGCGGTGACGGCAGCAGCACGTGGACCTACGCGGACGGCACCAAGGTCGACCGCAATGCCGCCGGTGACGTCACCCGTGAGGTGAGCGCGGATGGCGCGACGTTCGACCGGTTCACCCCTGATGGCAAGCCCACGCACGGCACGGTGCCGGGGTCGGATGGGCAGCCGGCGCAGGCGGTGGACATCGCTTACGGCGGTGACGGCAGCAGCACGTGGACCTACGCGGACGGCACCAAGGTCGACCGCAACGCCGCCGGTGACGTCACCCGTGAGGTGACCGCGGATGGCGCGACGTTCGACCGGTTCACCCCTGATGGCAAGCCCACGCACGGCACGGTGCCGGGGTCGGATGGGCAGCCGGCGCAGGCGGTGGACATCGCTTACGGCGGTGACGGCAGCAGCACGTGGACCTACGCGGACGGCACCAAGGTCGACCGCAACGCCGCCGGTGACGTCACCCGTGAGGTGACCGCGGATGGCGCGACGTTCGACCGGTTCACCCCTGATGGCAAGCCCACGCACGGCACGGTGCCGGGGTCGGATGGGCAGCCGGCGCAGGCGGTGGACATCGCTTACGGCGGTGACGGCAGCAGCACGTGGACCTACGCGGACGGCACCAAGGTCGACCGCAACGCCGCTGGTGACGTCACCCGTGAGGTGACCGCGGATGGCGCGACGTTCGACCGGTTCACCGCCGACGGCAAGCCCACGCACGGCACCGTGCCGGGGACCGATGGGCAGCCGGCCCAAGCGGTGGACATCACTTACGGCGGTGACGGCGGCAGCACCTGGACCTACGCCGACGGCACCAAGGTCGACCGCAACCCTGACGGCGCGGTGATTCGGCAGACCACCTCCGAGGGCACCGTCTTCGACCGGTTCAACGGCGATGGCAGGCCGACGCACGGCACCGTGCCGGGGACCGATGGGCAGCCGGCCCAAGCGGTGGACATCACTTACGGCGGTGACGGCAGCAGCACCTGGACCTACGCCGACGGCACCAAGGTCGACCGCAACCCTGACGGCGCGGTGATTCGGCAGACCACCTCCGAGGGCACCGTCTTCGACCGGTTCAACGGCGATGGCAGGCCCACCCACGGAACCGTGCCGGGGCAGGACGGGGGACCCGGGCAGCAGGTCGCCATCACGTACGGCGCCGATGGGTCGAGTGTCTGGAGCTACCAGGGCGACGGGTCGAAGGTTTTCCGCGCTGCGGACGGGACGGTGACCCGGCAGGAGCTGAAGGACGGCAGCGTCTACGACCGGTTCAACGGCGACGGCAGGCCCACCCACGGAACCGTGCCGGGGCAGGACGGGCGACCCGGGCAGCAGGTCGACATCACCTACGGCGCCGACGGGTCGAGCATCTGGAGCTACCAGGGCGACGGCACCAAGGTCTACCGCAACGCCGAGGGCGACACCACCCGGCAGGTGCTGAAGGACGGCACGACCTTCGACCGGTTCGACGGGATGGGCAACCCCACGCACGGCACCGTGCCGAGCACGAACGGGCAGCCGGCCCAGCAGGTCACCATCACGTACGCCCCGGACGGGTCGAGTACTTGGAAGTACGGCGACGGCACGACGATCCAGCGGGACCCGGCGGGAGCCGTGACGGGGATGCAGGCCGGCGGGTGGACGTTCGACACGTTCGACGAGCAGGGACGGCCCACGCACGCCACCGAGGACGGCAAGAACAACGCCGTGGACATCAAGTACGCCGGCGACGGTTCGAGTGTGTGGACGTACCGGGACGGGACAGTCGTCAACCGCAACCCCGACGGGGACGTCGTACTGATGCAGGCCGACGGGTGGATCTACGACGCGTTCGACGGTCAGGGCCGCCCGTTGCACGGGAGCAAGGACGGCAAGAGCATCACCATCTCGTACGGGGCCGATGGGCTCACCACCCTCATGTACGACCCGAAGAACGGGGTGGTCACCGACGGCAATGGCAAGCCGGTCGCCGTGATCGTGGACGGCATGCGCTACGAGTACGCCGTGCAGATCCCGCTGCTCGGGGAGTCGATCGGCAGTGTGCGTAAGCAGCGTGACTCGATCGAGAGCAGCCTCAATGCGATGGCGACCCACCTGGAGTCAATCTGCTACTCGTGGAACAGCCCGGCGGGGGACAAGTACGAGGCCCTCACCACCGACCTGAAGAAGCTCACCACCGACACCCGCGGCCTGCTCGATGACGCCCTCACGGCGATGCAGAAGTCGTACGACACCTACGTCGCGGCCGAGGGAGCGAACCTCAAGAGCATGACCGCCGAGACCAGGATGACGCAGCGCTGAACCGGGGACTGTCGCGGTGTCCCGCAAAGAGGTCACTCGCGCTGTCCGCGCGGGCACCACCATCCTGATGAAGGCATAACAGCTGTCGACGGCAGCGGAAGGAAGAAGTTGCGATGGACCACATTCTCGTAACACCGGAAATGATCATGGACGCCGCGGCCAGCTGTGACGTGACCGCGACGGATATCGACGGTGAACTGGCCAACCTGCGGACGACTGTGGTGCAGATGCAGGCGATCTGGCACGGCGTCGCGGCCGGGCAGTTCGAGATCCTCATGCACGACTTCGACGTGTTCGGCCGGATGCTGCACAACGCGCTGACCGACATCGGCAGTGGCCTGCGCGGCAACTTCCACAACTACGTCGATGCCGAGCAGGCCAACATCAACAGCCTCGTCGCCGTCAACCAGGACATCCCCGGCGCGAACCTCTAGCCCTCCGCCACGAGACAGGACAGATCCATGCCAGATCCCACCACCAGTAACCTGCGCGTCCCGGCGGAACTGGAGATGGCCGGGCAGACGCTCAACGCCAAAGCCGCCGAAATCGAAGAGCAACTCGCGGCGCTGATCAACAAGTTGATGCCCCTGCAGGACCAGTGGCAGGGCCCGGCCCAGTCCTATTACCAAGGTCTGCAGCAGGAGTGGAACATCGCCGCAGACGGCCTGTTCGGCCCGACCGGTGTACTTGGCAGGATCGCGTCGGCGATGAACCTGTCGTGGAACAACTACGCCGAGGGCGAATGGGCCAACGTGCGTACCTGGTCAGGGCGCTGAGGGAGGATCCCATGTCGGACTTGGACCGGATGTTGGAGCAGGCGCAGGCGGTGCAGGAGCAGATGGCCGCCATGCGCGACCGGCTGTCGGCCACCGAGGTCACCGGCACGGCCGCCAACGGTGCGGTGCGGGTCTCGATGACCGCGGCTGGCACCTTCACCGCCGTACACCTGAATCCGAACCTGTTCACCGACATCGACCCGGAGGAGATGGAGGAGCTGATGCTCGCCGCCCTTCAGGACGCCGGTGCACAGTTGCGCGACATGACCGAGCGCCGGATGGGCTCGCTCAACGAGATCTTCCAGTCGATCCAGCAGTAGCCGGGTAAAAGAGAAAGGCGACAGCACGCCGACGTAATTCGCCGACCCGCCGGAGACGTCGCTGCACCGACTGCTGCCGCGTGCCGCCAGCGGCGTGCCCGACGATGCTCGCGCAAGCCCGGATTGCCCTGGCGGACGGGGACGCGGCCGGGCGGCGGCCGCAGTCCCCGGCACCGGGCTCGACTGGGACGCGAACGCTCGGCGGCCGCTCCAGGCATACCTACCCGGTGGCCTGCCGAACGGCCCGCGAGCCGACCCCTCGCCGGAGGTTCACGCGCGCGGACCTGCGCTCGGAGTGGGTGGCGCACCTGCCACCGGCGCTCGATCTGACGGCCGCGCCCGAGCCGCTGCGCACCGCGACCGCCGACGATGCCGCCCCGGGCGTCACCGCCGGCCTGCGCGGTTCGCTGGCGGGCGTGGCGGCCCGACGGCGTGTGGGCGTACGTGCTGGGGCTCGACGCACCGGTGACCGAGCTGGCCGGCGCTATCGCCACGCCCATGCGCGCTCTGACCGGCTCGGACCTGCCGGTCCCGCTGGTCGAGATGTAAGTACCGGATACCGCGACGCCCGCCTACCAGCGGGCGAAGATGAACGCGGCGCTGCTGTGAGCGCGTGACGCGATCGTCGGTGTCGAACCGGTCCGCGTGTTCGACTCGGGCGACGCCGAGACGGGACCGGCTTTCGACACCGGCCACGACCGGCTGCACGGACCGGAACGCAGGCCGCTGCTGCTCTATCTCGACGCGGAAGCCGGCGTCCTGGAGTCTCCAAGCTCATGCCAGACGTCGTCGGACCGAGGCGCGTCGCGTCCAGCAGCAACGCGCGCGTCGTCGCGCTCCAGCACCGCGGTGCCTGGTCCTGGCTGCCGTCGACCTTGAGCGTGGGCGTGCCGTTGTCCTGGGGTCGTGGCATACGAGGGGTGCCGTACTCGTCGGACGCCAGCCAGAGCACCTGCTCGTCCGCGCTGCGCTGCACTTAGGTGGTGAGCTGGGCCAGGCCCTCGGTGATGGACGGTGGCGGAGAGCAGGGTGCTGGGCGGGCAGTCGGCAGTGGTGGCCGGCCGGTTCCTCTCGCCCGCTCAACAGTCCAGGATCAGCGCACCGAGGGTGTCCAGCACCGGCCGTCGTGCCGGATTGGCGATGGCCAGCAGCCTCAGACCGTCCATCAGCGTCAGCTTCGTCTCGAGGTGTAGATCCAGGGCCGCGGCGTGCACCTCGGCTGTCGGCAGCGGCTCACCCCGGGTGGCGTCGTGGGCGTATCCCAGCAACCGCGCCATTGCCGCGTCCGAGGCTGTCACAACCGGCAGGCCGGTGTGCAACGCGGGCAGGGCGCTCAGCACCGCGTCGCTCTCGCCGAGCAGCCCGGCGAGCAGCGTGTTCCGGCGGACCGGGTCGGCCTCGGTGAGGAAGGCGTCGCGGATATCAGCGTGCCCGGTCGCGGCCAGGGTGTCGGCCGCCTCGTCCGCCGCCGTCCGCGTATCGGGCGCCGGAGCGGTCAACTCGGAGTCGCTGATCGGGAGCGCCTGGACCTGCTCACCCGGCACCCCGGGTACCCCGCCGAGCAGCTCCAGTCCGGCCGTGGCCAGCTGGACGGTCCCCGGGAGCTCGTGCAACTCGGTGGTCGCCACCGCGTCGCCGCGGAACAGCTCGTCGTACGCGGTCAGCCAGTCCAGCGTGAACGACTGGCTTAGCGCTTCGCTGACCGGTGCCGGCAGGTCGATGGTGGGCAGGTCGTCGAAGGCGGAACCGGCGGCGCGCACCTGCTCGCCGAGCAGGGCGTGGTGCAGCAGCAGGAGGGGTATCGAACGCACCAGGTCGCTGAGTATGTCCCGCAGTCCGTCCACTGCGGCGGCTACCACCGCCGGAGTGTCGCCGCCACGTTCGGCCCAGGTCTGGGCGTAGGTGGTGGCCTCCCGGATATCGCCGTCAAGTAGATGGGTGATCCATTGCTGGGTGGCGGCGTCGATGTCCGGGTCGGGACGGTTCAGGGCCGCGTGGATGTCCGCGCGGGCCTGGTCGACGACCGGGCGCGCGGCGCTCTCGTACGCCGTTGGCGTCGCCTCCAGCAGCCGCGTGGTGTCGTCGCCCTCGGCGGGGGTGTTCGCGTTCGCGTGCCGGCGCAGCGCCTCCTCGCTGAAGTACCCGGGGATGCTGGCCTCGATGGTGGTGGCGAGCGCCTCCCACTGCTGCGCCCCCGTCGGATCCGCCGACTCGTCGAAAGCCGTGCGTAGCCTGGTCCGGGCGTCGTTGTAGAAGGCCTGCACGGCCGTCTCCGACACGTGCCGGCCCGCGTCGCGCGCCTCGAGTACGGCGGCCTGCACGGCCGCCTCGTGACGGTGCGCCTGCAGATAGAGGAACGCGGTGCCGCGTATGGCGTTCAGCAGTTGCTCGTAGCGCACCTGCCACTCGTGCTCGGCCGCCTGGAACGCCCGGTCGTAGCGGCGAGCGCCCATGGCGATCACCGGGTCCCACACCTGGTCGAACAGGTAGCGCCCGGAGGCGATGAATTCCGCCCGGAACCGGTCGGCCACCTCGGCGGTCAGCCCGTCGAGCGACACGAGCTGCGGGCTCCGCTCGGTCCGGGCGGCCGCGCCGGTCACCGCGTTGCCAAAGGCGCCGACGAGATCGGGCCGGAACTGCTCAACGTGCCGCGCGGTGTCGATCCGGGCGGCGTAGTCGGTGCGCAGCGCGTCCTGCCGCGCCGTCCACTGCTGCGTCCGCGCGGCCTGGTTCAGGGTGGAGTCTCCGGGCGGGTTTGTCGGAGCGCCGTTGCTGGCGCCGAACCGGTACGACTCTGCGGCCGGCGCCCCGGTCGGGGCGCTGGTGAGGGCAGAGGCAAGCAGGCTGATCTGCGGGTTGCCGGGTAGGCCTGTGAGCAGCCGGTCTGCGATCTGCTGTGCCCGCTCCGGTGTGACCGGCTGGCGGGTGCCGACGAACTCGACGGTTGACACGGGTGGCTGCGACGGGTGCAGCTCGGCGAGCGCCGCGCGGATTGCCGGCAGGCTGGTCACCGAGGCGTCGACGACGACGGTCAGGCCCGGGCCGGGGCGCAGCACCAGCCTGGTGGGCCCCGCCCCGGCGTAGAGGTGTACCACGTTGTCCTGCATGGTCATCGAGAGGCCGTAGGGCATCGCGGTGCCGTACGGCGCCTCGTGGGTAAGCGGCGCGCGCATCGGCAGGGCGGGTGCCGGCGTCGGCTCCACCATCACCGGCGGCGCCTCCGGTTTTGCCACTGCGCCGGCCGGCGTGCGGGGGGCCAGGTCGTGCGCCAGGGCGGCCGGGAGGTCGTACTCTCCGGGCGGGTTTGTCGGAGCGCCGTTGCTGGCGCCGAACCGGTACGACTTTGCGGCTGGTGCCCCGGTCGGGGCGTCGGTGAGGGCGGCCGCGAGCAGGCTGATCTGCGGGTTGCCAGGTAGGCCGGCGAGCAGTCGGTCCGCGATCTGCTGGGCGCGTTCCGGCGTGATCGGCTGGCGGGCGCCGACGAATTCGACGGTTGATACGGGGGGCTGCGACGGGTGCAGCTTGGTCAGCGTTGCCCTGATGTCCGGCAGGTTGGTCACTGAGCTGTCGATGACGATGGTCAGGTCCGGGCCGGGGCGTAGCACCAGTCGGGTGGGTTCCATCCCTGTGTGGAGGTGTACGACGTTGCCCTGTCCGGTCAACGAGAGGCCATGGGGCATCGCGGTGACGTAGAGCGCTTCGTGGGCAAGCGGTGAGCGCATCGGTACGGTCGGTGCCGGCGGCGGCGTCGGGTCCAGCACGACCGGCGGTGCCTGCGGTTTCGCCACTACCTGCGGTGTCGCCAGGGCGTCCACCGGCGTGCCGGGGGCCGCGTCGTGCGCCGGGGCAGCTGGCGTGGCCAGGGCAGCCGGCATGGTTCCCGCCGGGTGCTCACCGGGCGCCGGGTCGGGAGTCCGCACCTCGGTGCCGGGCGGTTGTTCGGGCCGTGGCTTGCGAAGCACGTTGTGCGGCGCCTCGGCGGGGTTCCCGAGCACGTACTTACCGTCATGGCCCCTGGTGATGATGCGGGCGGCTCTCGCCTCCGCGCCGGGCGTCTGATCGGGCTGTGGCTTGCGAAGCACGTTGCGCGGCGCCTCGGCGGGAGCCCCAAGCACGTACGTACCGTCATCACCCCTGGTGACGATGCGGGCGGCGTTCGCCTCCTCTGGACCGCCTACCCCGGCACCGGCACGCGTCGCGGGCTTGCCACTGCCCAGCGTGCGGCCCGGATCGGACCGCTCGCCCGCCGCGTCGGCGTGGGTGCGGGCATCCCGTGCCATCGCGGCGGCACTGCTCTCCGCGGTGCTGCGCGGCTTGACGAAGGTCAGCGCGCCGTCGTCGGCCTGCGTCGCCGATCCGTGAGACGGGCCGCGGCCGGACAGGCCGCCTCCCCTCGAACCCGGAGCACCGCCTCCCCCCGAACCCGGGGCGCCGCCGCCCCCGCCGAACGAGTGGCCACCGGTGGGTCCGGCACCGTCCATGGTGATCGCGCCGGACTCGGGGTCGAGTCTGATCTGGTCGGGAGTGATCGTTCGTGGGTTCGCCGGAACGAAGGTGCCGTCCGGCAGCATGCGCAGCGAGTCGAGCCCGTTGCCGCCGCCCGTGCCGCCGGTGGCCATCCACCGGTCGATGGAAACCGACCGGCTCTGCGTGCCGATCTCGACCACCTCGAGCGACGTGGCCGGCACCTTCACCGGCTCTACCCTGCCGTTCTCCATGCTCCAGCGGTAGTGGACGTCCGGCGGCGTGCCCTCCCTGCCGAACGACGGGTTGCCGGCCGGCTTGCCAACCGTGCCGGGCGGGGCGCCGGGGCCCACGCCCTCGGTCGTGCCCAGCGGCCTCCACTGGTGGCTCGCTTGGTCCTTGACCAGCAACGACCTGGGCTCGCGATGGAAGAACAGATCCCCGCCGTCGACCCGTCGCCCGGCCGACGGCCTGCTGACCTGCTCGCCCCAGTATCTCAAATGGTCGATGGAGCGTGAGTGCCAGCCGTTTTGCACCCCCGGCCCGTCTAGGTCGTGGAAGCTCGGCTCGCCGGGCCGCGGTTTCACCGACGGCCCCGACGCGAGTGCCGGCGGCGTTGGGAACGTCAGAAGGTCCACGGTGCCATCCGGGTTCTGCCGGAGCATCTGCGTGAGCCTCTTGGGCTGGGGCTGGGCAGCCCCGGCCGGACGAGCCGCCGGTGTGGCCGAGTTGACGTCCCACGACCTGCCGTCGGGGGAGTAGCTGATGATCTTGCCGCTCAACGGCTGCGAGTCCAGGACAGTCTCGCCCCGGCGCAGCGTGGTCGGGCCCATCGTGCCGTCGGCGCGCAGCTCGATGTGGGACAAGGACGTGTCCGGGCCGGTGGCGGGTCCCTCGGGGGTCGGGCGCGCATCGCCGCCGGGGCGTCGCACCTCGGCTGGGAACCGCGACTCCGCCGAAACCCGCACAAGATCGGCACGCCCGTCGGGGCCGGTCTGCAGCAGCTGACGCCCGGGGGTGGGGGTGCTGGCCCGGGGCGTGGCAGGCCCCGGAGCGTCGGCCCGGGTGGCCGCCTGGTCCGGTCGCACCGGCACGGCGCCGTGCTCGATCCGAGTGGATCCCGCGTCCGCCCGTGCCGGTGCGGGTGGAGCCGACGCGTTCTGCAGGCGCGAGTCGGCGCGCGTCACGGCCGATCGGTCGGAATGCCCGGCCACCGCCGTGTCCACCTCGCCCGGCCGCTGCGTCGCCGATCCGTGAGACGGGCCGTGGCTGGACAGGCCGCCGCCTCCGCCGAACGAGTGGCCACCGGTAAGCCGGACACCGTCCACGGTGATCGCGCCGGACTTGGGATCGAGTCTGATCTGGTCGCTGATCGCTCGAGGGTTCGCCGGAGCGAGAGTGCCGTCCGGCAGCATGCGCAGCGAGTCGAGCCCGTTGCCGCCGCCCGTGCCGCCGGTGGCCATCTGCCGGCCGATGGAAACCGACCGGGTCTGCGTGCCGATTTCGGCCACCTCGAGCGACGTGGTCGGCACCTTCACCGGCTCTACCTTGCCGTTCTCCATGCTCCAGCGGTAGTGGGCGCTGTCCGGCGGCGTGCCCTGTCCAGTGCCCCCCCTGCTGAACGACGGGTTGTCGGCCGGCTTGCCAACCGTGACGGGCGGCGCGTCGGGGGCCCGGCCCCAGCCCTTCGGGAGCGTCGCCACGCCCTCGGTCGTGCCCAGCGGCCTCCACTGGTGGCTCACTGGGTCCTTGACCAGCATCGACGTGGGCTCACGCTGGAAGAACAGCTCCTTACCGTCGACCCTTTGCCCGGTCAACTGCGGCCTGCTGATCTGGTCGACCTTGAATCCCTCATCCGGGCTGAACGAGCGCGACTGCCAGCCTTGGCGCACCCCGGGCCCGTTCAGGTCGTGGAAGCTCGGCTCGCCGGGCCGCGGTTTCGCCGGCGGCCCCGACGCGAGCGCCGGCGGCTTGTGGAACGTCAGAAGGTCCACGGTGCCATCCGGGTTCTGCCGGAGCATCTGCGTGGGCCGGGGCTGGGCAGCCCCGGCGGTACGAACCGCCGGTGTGACCGAGTTGACGTCCCACGACCTGCCGTCGGGGGAGTAGCTGAGGAGCTGCTCCTGCGGCTTGCCGTTCAACGGCTGCGAGTGCAGGACGTTCTCGCCCGGGCGCAGCGTGGTCGGGCCCATCGTGCCGTCGGCGCGGAGCTCGACATAGGACAAGGACGTGTCCGGGCCGGTGGCGGGTCCCTCGGGGGTCGGGCGCGCATCGCCGCCGGGCTGTCGCACCTCGGCTGGGAACCGCGACTCCGCCGAAACCCGCACAAGATCGGCACGCCCGTCGGGGCCGGTCTGCAGCAGCTGACGCCCGGGGGTCGGGGTGCTCGCAGGCCCCGGAGCGTCGGCCCCGGTGGTGCCACGCACCTTTTCGAGGAACGTTTCGTGGTGGGCGCGTAGTTGTTGGGGGGTCGGGTGTGTGGCGCCAATGGCGGTTTCGTCGAGTACCCGCCCGGGGCCGTGCTTGGACCAGGGGGAGAGGTCGGGTTTTTCGGAGCCGCCTTTTCCTTCGAAGAACTTGACGTTGTGGTCGCGTAGTTGTTGGGGGGTCGGGTGTGTGGCGCTGGTGGCGGTTTCGTCGAGTACGCGCCCGGGGCCGTGCTTCGACCAGTCGAGGGGGAGGTCGGCTTTGGTGCCGCCTATTCCTTCGAAGGCATTGACGTGGTGTTCGCGTAGTTGTTGGGGGGTCGGGTGTGTGGCGCCGGTGGCGGTTTCGTCGAGTACGCGCCCGGCGATGGACTTCGAGAAGTCGGGGGTATGGCGAGGGGCTACGGGGCCGGCGGTGGTGCCGCGTATTTCTTCGGAGAACTTGACGTTGTGGTCGCGCAGTTGGTGGGGGGTCGGATGCGCGGCGCTGGTGGCGGTTTCGTTGAACACGCGCCCGGGCGCGTGCGGCGCGACGGTGTGCGAGGTGGCGGTGGCTGGCACATAGTCGGTGACGCCGGGCCGACCGGTCGGCGGTATCAGGTGGTTGCCGCTGTTCAGCACCGACGTCTCGGGCAGGCCGCCGGGGCGCATGGCGGGGGGCAGCGACGTCCCGTGCGGCACGGTGGCCGGGCCGGTCGGCGGGGTGGCGTGGATCGTCGGGCCGGTGGCCGACGACTCGCGAGGGGTGGCACGACCCTCGGCCATCCCGACCAGGCCCCGCTCGGTCACGGTGGGCTGGGGCGGCTGGCGGACGACGTTCGACGCCGGGGTGTTGACCTGCGGGGAAAAGTCGCCGCGCGCGCCGGTGGGGGAGACGGTGCGGTCGAGGTTCGCCATCCGCGGCCCGTCGCCGTGCGTGCCGCCCTGTGGTGCGGCCGTCGTCGTGGTGGTGCGCGGTGCGCCGAGCGGCTGGTTGACGTGACCGGTGCCCTGCTGGGTGGACGCGCTCACCGACTTGGTGCCGCCCGGCGCGCCGACCGCCAGACGGCGTACGTCGCCGGCGGACGAGGCCGACACGGTTGGTGCGGCGTGGCTGCCAGTCGGCACCACCGGCGCGGCCGTGATGTCGCTGGCGCTCACCGCGGGCGTGGTGTCGTTGACGCGGGGTGTGTTGGCGATGTCCGCGCCCTTGACCGGCGCCGGGCTGTTGAGCTGCACGGTGTTGCCTTTCGTCCCGGTGGCCGGCGACACCTTCGGCGACGCCTGCATCTTCGGGACCGGCGGGGGAGTGGCACCGCGGGAGCCCAGCCGCGGCACCGAGTTGACGGCCCGGATCGAGAACAGACCGCCCAGCCCGCCCGCGAGCAGGATGTTCAGCAGCAGCTCCGAGCTGTGCAGCTCCACCGGCAGGTCCATCGCCCCGTAGACGATTCCCCGCATGCCGAACTCCATCGCGACCTGCATGGAACCGAACGTCAGGAAGCCCAGCGCGAAGTCGATCAGCATGGTGGCGATCCGGCCGGCCACTGCGCTCATGGCCGGCAGCAGGCTGGCGAGCAGGCTCGACAGGGCGGCGAGGGCGGGTGCCAGCACGAATGCGAGGCCGATCGTGAGCACACCGAAGATGGCCAGCACGATCTGGATGATCGTGGCCGCCTTCTCCCGCTTGATCTGCTCCTCAACCTTGCTGGCGTACTCGTCGAGGAAGTTCGCGAATTCCCGCGCCGCGTCGGCCATCTTGCCCAGTTTGACGTTCACCGCGTTCGCCGCGGCAGTCGCCGAAAAGTATGCGAACCCAGACCACTTGATGCTGTTGTAGGCCGACATCACCGTGCCACCGAGCGACTCAAGTCGATCGGCCTGTGCACGCCAGTCGGCAGCGAGCGCGCGCAGCTCCTCAGGGCTCGCGTGCCCGTTCGTCTGCTTCGCCACGGCGCGTCGTCAGCCGTCGGTCTTCGGCGTGGGGTACGGGTTGGTGTTGTAGTCCACGGTGATCGGCGGCATCGTGCTGTCCTGCGGTCCCCCCTCGCCCTCGCCCTCGCCGGCGATGGCGTGGACGAAAGCGTCGAACATGTCTGTCACAGCGTGCTCGGCGGCGTTGTAGTTCGCCGCCGCCACCACGGCGCCGTAGCGGACCCGGTCGAGGATGCCCGGGGTCTCCACCTTGGTGGTGTCGGCCGGGTCGGGGGTGCCGAACAGGCGGTTCTGCACGTCCTGGAGGCGCTCGTTGAACGCGTCGGCCGCCTCGGAACTCTCCCCGACCCAACCGATCTTGAGCTGGTCCCAGGTGTTGCCGATTTCCCTCCAGTCGTCCTGCAGGCTGGTGATCAGCGAGGCCAGGTAGACGCTCGCGGACCGGTGCATGTAGTACATATCCACGTTGATCCGCACGGCAGAGGCGTCATAGTTGGTCGCACCGTCACTCACCATGCACGCTCCGTAGGTTGGACTTCACCCTCCCAGCCCGACCGTAGCCATGTGGTAGGGCAGCGCCCCAGACCCCGTTGCGGCGTCGGTGGGTCGTACCAAGAGGGACGTTGTCGCCACCCCCACGCGCGCGCAAGGTTGAGGTATGAGCGATCCCAACACCTCTGTCGTCCCGGCCGATCTGACCCAGCAATGGCCGACCGGCCGCCACGTCAGCGGGAAGAACGAGGACCTCATCGGCTTCGAGGCGCCCACCTCGGACGGCCAGGGAGGCTACACCAACACCGAGCGTAAGCCGGTCGACGAGCACGGCAACCTGCTGCCCGACCCGAACGCGCCCACGGGCGACCCGGCCGAACCGGACCTGCGCACCTACGACGTCAGCCCCGGCCAGATGTACGACGCCGAGACGACGATCCTCCAGGCGACGACGGGCCAGATCGCCGACTTCGAGAGCTTCCGCGACGCCGCGATCGCCAAGTCGAGCTGGATCTTCTGGGCCACAAAGGAGTCGGACACGGTCGCCGTCTACCACGAGGGGGTCCCGCTCAACAACAACGTCAAGTGGATCGGCGCCTACGACGACGGCAGCGGCTGGTACGCCCCGTTCAAGGATCCCCACCCGGACCAGACCGCGGAGATCCAGTACAGCCAGTTCCAACTGCTGCAGGGCTGCGCCGGCGTGCTCGATCTGGTCGGCCAGTTTGTCGGGAGGCTCAACAACGCCGCCCAGATCTACGCCGGTGCGGACATCAACTCCACCGTCCCGGACGGCACCAGCACCGCCTGAGCCTCAGCCGCCGTTGGGGCCGATCTCAGCTTCGGCGTCGTGCGAGAAGTACACGGTCACCACGGTCTTGCGGTCGCTGCGCAGCACCGTCACGTGCGAGATGCCGGCGATCGCGGCGGGCACGGTGCCGGACACCTCCTGCTCCTTGCCCGCCCCGCCGGTCCAGTTCACGACCGCCCACCGGTTGTCGTCCGGGCCGTAGCCGTACAGCCGGTAACCGGCCCCCTTGGTCAGACCGGTCAGCTTCGCGCGCACCTCGGTCGACCCGTCCTTGGCGGTCAGCGCCACCGTCATGCGCACTCCGCTGTCCACGTCGGTCGCCGAGGCCGCCGCGCTCACGGCGGCCCGGGCCGTCGGTGTGCTGGGCTCGCCGTCGTGCTCGCGCAGGAGCATTGTCGCGGTGGTTCCGCCGAGCGTGACGGTCGCGGCCAGTAACCCGATCGAAACGATCAGCGACCGGGTATGCCGGACCGGTCGCGTCTGCCCGGCCGGTTGCGTGGTCAGGGGCATCGGAGCAGGCACGGTCGACGGTGCCGGCCGCTTCACGGGCTTGGTGCGTACGCCCGGCGCGATCGTCGGTAGCACCGGCGTGGCAGCCGGATCGGCGGCGGCAACCACAGGCGCGACGGTCGGCACCACGGGCGCGACTGTCGGCGCCGTGAGCGATACGGCCGGCAGGGTAGGTGCGGCAGCCGGCGCGGCGGGCGCAGCAGCCGGCACAGCACGCCCAGCGGGCGCGGCGGGCTTGGCGGGCGGCGCGGCGGGCGGCAGCGTGGGCCCAGCGGGCGGCACGGCGGGCGCGGCAGTCGGCACGGCGGGCGCGGAGGTTTCCTTGGCCGGCGCGACGGCGGTGCGCGTCGTCGGAGCGGGCGGCGCCGATTCGGGCGCCGGCGCATCAGTCAGGGCTGCGGACTCGGTGGGGCGGCTGCGGCCGGACCGGCGTGATCGAGGCGGCCAGCCGATTCGGGACCGCGGCTCCTCGGGCTCCTCGATCGGGGCGAACCGGGCCGGGAACGCCGGTGGCACCGACGTGCCGAGCGCGCCGTACATGCTGGCCAGCCCTTCTCGGTCGTCGAGGAGCAGGGCCATCGCCGCGAGCGCCTCGCACACCTGCGCCGCCTCGTCGCGGCAGGTTCCGCACGCGTCGAGGTGGGCACGCACCCGCTGGGCCGAGGCCACGTCGAGCTCGTCGAGGTAGTAGAGCCCGAGCAACTCCTCGACGTGCTCGGTGCCGTCCGCCACAGATATCAATCCCCGGTCCGCTTCGCTGGTCCGAGCCCTCGCCGGGCTCCCTGCCCATCCTCGCCGAACGCCGGGGCGCCGCGAGACACCAGGCGAGCATGCTCGATCCGTACGGGAAACGGAAAGTCCCTCATCGGGGGGCATCGCCACTGCAACCGACCGGGACGCTGGCGGATTTCCGCGGTTCGTGAACCGGACGGGGCCGGGATCCGTCTCAGTGGCGCCCGTGGAACACGGGCCCAACAGCTTGGAGGAGCCCCGGTGTTGACAGTGGCCATCGTCTCCGATCAGCCCATCTCCAGGGCTGGCCTGGAAAAGCTGGCATCCGACGACGGCGGTCTGCGCGTCGCGGCCACCGTGGCGAACGTGGACGAACTGCTGGCCGGTGGTCAGACGTTCGACGCGGTGGTGCTGGAGCTGCCGTCCGGCGGGACGGACAACATCGCGAGGGCGGCCACGGTGGGCCGGCCGCTGGTGAGCGCGGCGTGGCACCGGTCACCGAGCCTGCTGGCCGCCGTCCGGGCCGGGGCGCGGGGTTGTTTCAGCAGCCTCAGCGAACAGCGTGACGTGCGGGAGGCGGTGCGGGTGATCATCCGCGGTGGCTTCTACATCTGCCCGCGGCTGGTCGATCAGTTTCAGGGCGAGCTCGCCCGCGGCGGGGGCGAGGAGCAGAACGGCCTGGCGCCGCGGGAGGTCGAGACGCTGCGGCTCATCGCCTCCGGCTTCACGCACGCGCAGATCGCGACCCGCATGGGCCTCTCGCAGGCGACGGTCAACACGTACGCGAAGCGGATCCGCGCGAAACTGAACGTCAGCAACAAGGCGGAGCTGACCCGGATGGCGATCGAACTGGGCCACTTCAACCACCCTCGCCGGCTGAGCCGCACCGCGGCCTGAGCGCGCGCTGGGCGTGGGGTGACCAGACCAACGACGCGGTACGTGCCGCCAGGGATCGGAGCCGCTTCCGGCTTCGTCCGGGCACCCGCCGCCATGATCGTCGTGGCGGCGCGCGATCAGTCATCTGTTCACTCATCTACTCGTTCCGCGGGGGGCAGAGTGTCGTGCCCTACGCGGGGGGCCGCGTTCCGCCGGCGGTTCCCGAACGGGCCAGTGCCTCGCGCAATGCCCGTAGAGCGTAGGAAGTGCGTGATTTCACCGTTCCCGGCGGCACGTCCAGGACCTCGGCGACCTCGGCCACCGACCTTTCCTGGAAGTAGATCTCGACAAGCGTGATCCGCAACCGTTCCGGCAGTGCGGCCAGCGCCGCCCGCACCTCGGCGGCGTCCAGCGCCCGCTCGATGGGACCGCCGCCGATGTGAGCGTGGGCCTCGATGTACTCGTCGGAGGACACCTCGCTCGGGCGGGCCTCGGTCGCCGGGACCTGGTCGATCAGGATCCGCTTCGCGATTGTGAAGATCGACGCCCGACTCCACCGGCCGTCGGCGTTGCGAGCCTCCGGATCACGCCAGGCGCGTTGCAGCGTCTCCTGGACGATGTCCTCGGCCCGGCGTACGTCGCCCCGGGTCAACCGGGTCAGGAAGCTGAGCAGCACCGGACCGTGGACCTGCTGAAGGTGGCGCAGCGCGGCCTCGTCCGCCTCCGAAGCCTGCGCGGTGGGGGCCGCTGCGGGCACGGAGGAAACAGGCTCCGGCGGCCCTGGAGGATCAGTTGAGCCTTCAACCACCCTTTGACTCTTGCACAGGACTTCCGCAACGTCCCCATCGGGGACCGTGCGCGACGGCTGACCGTCCGCCCGCATGCCGCAGCCGTTGGCGGCGCTCTTCGGCGGAGCCCTGTTGTGGGCCGCAGGCGGCGGCGAACGCCCGGCTCCTCGACTACGACGACCCGGAGACCGGGCCGGCCGTGGTGGGTGTCGTGTGAAGAGAGGACTTGCTGGCGTCCCTGTGACAGGACGACCGTCGACCATGACCGGCGGAGTGGAAGAGGTGCGGCGTGGAAGTGCTGGCGGACTGTCCTGAATGGTTCACCCTGGCCGGGCTCGGCGTGTTCGTGTACCAAAATGAGCCGAGACAGTCGCCCTCCAGCACACTCATGGACGGAAATGACTCGGGCCCGAGGGTGATCGACAGTAAGGTGTACGACCTGGCCAGGCAGACCCGGCCCCCAGCTGGGGTCGCGTTGATCATTCCCGACCAACCCTCCGAAAGCCTTCGCGCCTATCTACACGATTTGGTAGCCGCCGATGGCCAGCTGGTGGTGGTCCCGTTCTCGTCCAAGACCTTCGGGCTCCTGGATCTGACCGGCGCCGTCAGGCTGCAGGACCGGTTGGGCATCGTGATGGGCGTGCCGGGAAGTGCCGTCGACGGGGGTGTGCCGACGGTCCTGGAGGCCCGTCTCGTGCCGATCGAATCGACAGAAAAGCTTGGTACGACCGGAAGGTCAGCTACCACCTACCGCCTGCTGCCCGACGCGCTGGTGGCGAACCGCCAAAAGCTTGGCGAGTTGGCCACGGGGACCCAACCACCGTCCGTGGCCAAGCTGGCCAGTTATTCCGCGGTCGGTGGGAGCCCGACAGCCGGCGGCGACGGCTTCGTAGCAGGCGATCTCACGCCGCTGGCCGGCGTGTACTACGCGACCTTCGGCGACCTGCCACAGCTGCCCCTCGCAGAACTGCTCGCCTCCGCGAGCCCGCTGTCTCGAACGGGCCTGAACGCCGCCCTCGACTGGGAGCCGAGGCCCATGCCTCTGGCGAACGTGCTGCGGGAGTTCAAGTCGGGTCGGGCGTCCGCCGCACTGGTTCACGCTTCTTCCGAGAGTCGTACGGCGGGATCGCTCTGGATGGTGATGGACCACGCCGGGAGGCTGGGGTGGGCGAACGGAACGCAGCCGGTCGCTTCGGTGGTCTTGGACGGGGCTGTCGACGAAAGAGCAGCGAGCCTGGAGGACCCGTACAGCGAATTCGTGCTCGTCGGGCCGAAGGGATTGCCGTACGGGCCGGAACTGCCGCCCGAGCCGACGTGGACGCCGCGGCTGTCGGCCAACGCCCGACGAAGGGGCGACACGATTTTGCTCGGCCCGGACGGGCCGTACGCCGCGACCAAGGAGATCATGGCGCAACTCGACAGCCATGACGGCCCGATCGTCCTGGTCAACGTCCGCCGCGGCGCAACGTCGAAGCACGGATCCACCCTGGACGAGCTCACCGCCAACAGCCTGCATCACATCTTGGAGAAGAACCCTGCCATCAGCGTGGTCGTCGCCACGGAGGACAACGACCAACTGAAATCGATCGTTGTCAACCAGCACGGCCGGTCATCGGTGCAACCCACGATGCTTGGCTTCGAGAGGTTCTGGGCTGTGGAGGGGCCCAGGTCGAGCTACCCGGAGCGATACCAGAGCCTCACCGGAGGTGCGTTGGCGCGAGCCGTGGCGCTTGCCGACAAGCCAAAAGCTGGTCCCTCGGAACTGGTGGCAGGTCTGATCAGCCAGCCGACGTGGAAAGGCGTCGAGGCATACCTGGAGCAGCACTCGTCCGAGCTGCTCACGCGGGAGGTCGTGCGGGAGTTGACTCATCTGGGATCAGTGAGCGTGGCCAACGGCGAGCTGCCGTCCCGGTATGGCATCGGGCAGGTCAAAGACCATCCCTTCTACCGGCCGAATCTGACCTTGGAGGCGCACCGGGCCTTGATCGAGCAAGGGATGCGGGCGAAGGAAGACCCGGAACTTGGCGGTAAGCGTCCGTTGGAACCGCAGCACGCCTCGCTCATGGATGCGATTGACCCGCACACCCAGACGGCCGACTCCAGTTTGTTCCTCGGTTATCTCACGTCGCGCCCCCTGGACGCGGCCCGCCTCGGCCAAGCGGTCGGTGATTATGTGACGGGCCTCATGTGGTTGCGAGAATTGCTGCAGGCCGCGAGAAATCCCGAAGTAACGAGGGTTCACCTCGCTGACGTGCTGGCAGTGGTGAGAGCCAAGGGGGAACTGGAGGAGGAGCGGGCGGCCCGTCGCCCGGGCCAGCCCGAGATCTCCCGCGCGCACGCCGCCATGGTGGCGCTGATCGCCGATTTCGAACGTCTCGGGAGGGCTCCAGCCGATTGGCGCGAGCGGCTCAAGGCCCTTGACTGTCTCACCGGCACTGATCGCGTCTTCTGGCATTTCACGATCAGTAATGTCCTTGTGCCGATGTTTCCGAAGGGCAAAGCGGAGCTGATGAGCATAAGGAAATATATGGCCGCATGTCACGATAAGGCTGGTTAATGATGCCCGGCTCCTTCACTCCGCCAATCTGCTTACGCGGTTTCACACCGGTCGCTTCCGGCATCTACCTCAGGCTCGAACGCACCCTCACGGACGTGCCTCCCCACGTTCGAGGTGTGCAGCCAATCGCCGGCTTGGTGCAGGCACACATGCACCAGGACGCACTGGGCGCGCAGAGCGTGCGAGCGGCATTACGGCTCCAGGGGCCGTCGGCTGTCGCTCGCCTATCGGTGAGCCTTCCCCCGGAATTCAGTAAAACCATCAGCCGCGAGGCGGCGTTGTCCGCCGTCGACCATTTCGGCGTGTACCTCGATCTGCCGGAACGGGCCGATCTGGTCGATCCGGCCGACGACCGGTTTCTACCCATCAACACCCAGCGCAGCGTCACCAGTTCGGCTTCCGCGACCGGTGTCCGGCTGATACCTCAGGCGCATCTGCTGGCAGACCTCACCGCAGCTGTGGATAGTCCGGCAGCCGGCGCCTATGAGCCGATGCGCGGTCAATTGCGACTGGCGGCCGACACCGTCGAGATCGGCGCACCGCGTGCGGTGGCCGTCGCGCTGCCGCCATGGGCTGCGGACCCGCCGTCCGCGCTCGGCGCGCCGATGGCCGTCAAAACCTACGCCGAGTTGATGTCGCACCTTGATGGGCTGGCAAAGTGGCAGCAGGCGAAGGTCATCGCCATCGCCTCCGGACGCACACACGAAGTGTCCGTGAGGATGCACCCGTGGGGCTTGGAGGCATCGGCGCCGCTGCCTCGGCGTCCGGACTCCATCTCGGTATCACTTCCGGACCCTGCGCTGTCGGAGCGGGAACTAGCCTGGCTCGACGGCGTGGCCGTGGCCATCAGAGAGAGGCTCGACGGCGCGAACGGGTCGCCTGACGATCAAGGCTACAAGGAGTTGGACAGCTACATCGAAGGCCTACGTGAGGAGTTCGCCGCCGCCCGAACAGCCCGGGAGTTGCCGAACAAACCCGTCGCTGATGTCATCTTCGAGGCGGATCACAGCACGCTGCAGAAGTGGCAGCAAGAAGGTGAAAACGCCGCCCGGTCGTTCGAACAAAAGGCGGACAGAACGGTTGACCCGGAGAGGCGAGCCGCATTCTTGCTCCGAAGCGTTTTGCACCGTGACTTCTGGGTCGAGATGCAGGCGCTGGACGCTGCGAGGGACGGAACAGGCAGTAGCCGATCGAGCGTCGAGCAGGACATTTATCCGGCCGAGGCGGGCCCCGGCGAATCCATACCACTGACCCGGATTTCCTCCACTCCATCGACCGCTGCCGCGCGTCACCAGTTCATCCCGATGGTCCGGACGATTCTCGAGCCATCGGCGGCCCAGGTCACCGAAGAGCATATGGCGACGCTGACGGTGTACGCCAAGGAGGCGTACGCAAATCGCACCGAGGGCGAACCTCTAGGGCTGGACGCACTGCGCCGACGGCACGGCTACGCCACTCTCAAGCAAGACCTCGAAGGGACGCGGAAGCGGACGGGCGTGCGGGGCAGTATCGAGCGTAAGGTAGCGAGATATATCAAGAGTGCAAAACCCGAGGCGACCGATGATCGAAGGCACGAGCTGCTGAGGCTCGCTCTGCACCTGCTCGACAATGTGCCGAACCTGAACCTCACCGGCGCGGAGTACGAAACAGTAATCCGCAATTCGGACGTTCTCCTCGACTGGGCTCAGCCGCGTTACTCTAAGACGCATTTAGACAGTCCTCCGTCCGGCCCCCTGTCGCTGGATGTGTTGGAGAAGTTGATTCGTGGCAAGCTGGGTGGCGAAGCCTCCTTGAACTTGCGGGACGTGGGGCGCATCGCCGAGGAAAGAAATGCCCGGCGGGCCTGGTGGGAAGAAAAACCTCTTTTGCCGAAACGGCTAATCTCTCGGGCCGGAAGTTTGCCGGGAGTGGGCAAGGTAACGCAATCTGTCTCCACCACGCACACCAAACGGATCACGGGAAAGCTGGAAAACGGTGACTCGGAGCAAGACCGCCACCGGGAGGTGAAGGCACTTCGCGACCGGCTGGAGGCGGCGAGCCCGCCGGTGAGCGTCTCTGACGAGGACCTCAATCGACTGGTCGCGACCCGACGCCGGCTCTACACCAAATCGTGGGATCGCCGCTACACCGCCATGGAACTCTTCCACTACCAGCAGATGGCGCGTGAACTGCTGGGCCGTGACGAGGTGACCCCGGACGTGCTGCGGGACCTCGCCGTCCTGACGCGCCCCGAGTCCTCCTTGCGCGTGGGCGGCGTCGACCAACCATTCAATCACCGACAGATCCGGCAGGATCTCACCAACAACGCGCTCAAGAAGTGGCGGCCCGGCACGGAGAAGCCCGGCCCCAGATCGGAGCTGGGGGGCGGCGGTCGGGATTACAGCCGGATGGTGACCGCTTTCCACACTATCGAATTGGGTCCGTTCGTGTCCGAGTTGACCGCTTGGGTCAACCAGTCTGTGCCGTTCAGCGGTAATCAGATCACCGAGGACGTCGTCGCGCGTAAGATCACGTCTCTTTTTGGCCAGACGCTCGATGACGGCACACCGCTGGAGATCACCGTCGATGGCAGGATCTATGATATTCGACTCTGGGCGATTCCGATCCGGGAACCGGAGGTCGAGCCAGAAAGCCTTCCCGGCAAGAGCGGCCTGTTCCAGGGCGCGCTGGAAGGCCGCACCTACGGCTATTCCGAATTGGCAACCTCGGAGATGCAGACGCAGTCGCTCTACTACGACGGCGGTCTAGCCCATCGATACCTGTTGGGCGTACGGTCGGACGCGACGGTGACCTATGGTCAAAGCAACGGTTCGGGAAAGCGGGCTCTCAGCAGCACCACAAAGGCCAGGTACCAGCAAGTCCGAATCAAGGAAAACATGGGCTGGGTGACCCTTGATGTGAACTGGGCACTGCGCGTTCAGGAGCGCAGGACGTACCACCGCAAGCGCGACGCCGTGTCCGAGTTCGGGGGTGTGTCGACCGTGATGAATAAGGTGCGGGAGGGCACCTTCACCAGGGACGAAGAGGGCGGGCGGTGGATCCAGCGCATCTTCACGGACAGCGAGGGGACGCCGGTCACGAATAGGATTCGATACGCGGTGCCGGAGTTCCATCTACCCTACTCGGAGGAGCAGGGTAGAAGCGATGAGCTGAAGGCGAAGACGGACGCCGATTACGGGAAGATAATCCCGATCAGTGATCCAAGTGATTTCGAGGTGTGGAGCATGGATCATGCCGTCACCCGGATCCAACTCGCGGATCAGGTGATCGCCTCCGTCCGGAAAATTCTCACGCCCGCGGATTACGCCTTCTGGAAAACGCACCTTGAGCGATACCTGTCCAACGATGAGCTTGCCCTGAACTTCCAGAATCTCCTGCGCCCCAAGGACGAACGCGGCTACCAGCAGACGTTCCGGGTGCTACTCGAGAGCGACGGTCGTCGCCTCAGCTTGAGCCTCGGTGCCAAGGACAACAAGCCGATCACGAGCCTCACCAAGATCAGTCAGGTGAGCAGAAGCGGGGAAACTCGGATCGACCGGGTGCTGGCCTCCGTGCTCAGGACCCAGGTCACTCTGAACAGCGACTCCACACACCGTGTGACGGCGAACGAGAACGCGCGGCTCTGGAGCTCTCGGGTGGCTCGGCTCGGCGGGCGCATTCAGAAGCCCTTCGGCCATAAAGTCGGCCAGTTCAGCCAGCAGAGACGGACCTTCACCACCCGCGCCGTTCGGATCGTCAACAACCTGCAGGTGGTGTCGATCGACTTCGAGCTGGAGCTGAGGATTCACCACCACCGGGACAAGGACCTGATGGCCGGTCGCCGTGAGGACGTGCCCTACGAGGACCACGAGAATGTGTCGGGCTTCGCGCACGTCCTGGTGCATGAGGACAACCTCAAGAAGGTGAGCACCCCAAGCGCCCCCACGCCTTCATCCAGTAAGCCCAAGCCCGACGAGATCGCTGCTGCCGCGAGTAAGTCGGAGGAGACGACGAACTCCCCTGCTCCCCGCTGGTGGAACCCTGGCGCTGGCTGGGGCCTGACGATGGACGTCGTCGATCGTCTGAAAGGCGTTGAAGGTCTCTATGACGCGATCGTCCCGCGTTTGGTCGAGGGAGGGCACCTCCCCAAGGCGGCGACCACCGCACGTGGCGGAGCCACAGCGCCGTGGGCCATCTTGCAGAAGATGCCGGTAACCGGCGAGCTGGAGAATAATCCCGGCCTGGACTATCGAAACTGGCAGACGCTCATTCGTGAGTTGTCGGAGGATAATCTCTTGTCCAGGGCGGACGATGTATTGGACTCCCAGCTGAACGGCCGCGGGATCGTCTGGATCTTCAGGCATCCCGATTCGCCGATCCGCATGGAAAATGCCCTAACCGTTACCCTGACGGCGGAAATCCTCCGCTCCTCTTACGAGAAGCAGACCGCTTACGAGCTGCAGTACGGTCACATGAATACGGAGACGACGACCATCAAGGACGCCAAGGTCTCGGCCCGGGAAGGTGGACTTATCGCCGGCGCGGGCGGGAGCGCGGGCGGCGCCTCGATGCAGGGCACATTGAATGCCCAGTATGGCTCCAGAGAGTCCGAGAACGTCGGACGGACGCAGTCCAGTTCGGTGCTCTCCGACACCGACGGCCAAAAGATGAAAAGCCGGAGGTTCGAGGCGGAAATCCGGTGGCACTGGACGGTCAAACCCGCAGGTGACGCCGCCAACCGAGCAGTATCCAACACGGTTGCCGGAACTGCCTTCATCCTGCAGCCGGACAAACTCAACGACACCGGAGATACCGCACCCCTGGGCAGGCTCGTCATCGAACCCGCCTCGGGCAACGTTCCACCGAGGACCACCGAGAACCTTTCGGTTGAATTCATGGAGCGTGCCATCAAAGATCCGGATGCGCAGTCTCCGATAACCAGAATGAACGCCACCGCCTACACCGTACTCGGAACCTTTGGTGCGGAGAGGTTGCAGGCCGCAATGGTGGAGGCGATCGCGGACGAGCGCAGTCGCGTATTTTCGGACGGGGTGCGCGGGCGGTTCGCTCGGGCTCAGGAAAAACTGGGGCCAGATCCGGAGGTACGGGCGCAGCAGCTGGAGGCGTTTCTGTCGAATGCGTTGAGCCGGCAGGCCTACAAGGGCTTCTTGCTCAGGGCGTTGACGGGGGCGAGCGTGGCGATACCGGTCGGCGACGAGGCAGCGGGTCTGACCGCCGCACTGGTGGGGACTCCAGAGATCGTGAAAGTGTGGAAGCCCTACTCGCAGCAGGTCACCGAGGCCCAGGCTGGCAAGGAGTCCGGTGCGGATAACCTGTGGCAGGCGGGGGGCGGGGTTGGTGGATTCATCGGCAAGAGCGGCTTGAAACCCGTTATCGAAGACGCCCCGAGGAGCGACGCTGGAAACAGTGAGTTGGTGATCGGGACCGTTGCCGCTGCCCGGGTGAAGGGGAGAGGGAAGGCGGCCGTCAAGTCGAACACGGTGGGAAAGTACTCTGGTCTGTTCCAGGACGCCTCGGCTGTGATCGTCCGTTCGGCGGTAGTCCACCGGATCCAGGTGGGCAAAACTGCAAAATGGGTGGCGGGCGAGGTGCTGTTGAACGTGAAGACGACGGACGTTATCCCGCACGCCCGTCTTTTCAAGAACGCCCACATTATTGCCGAGCAGGTAGCAGAAGCGGAATCGACCGCGCCGCCCACGGCCACCCTGACGAGTGCGGTGAGGTCGTCGAGTGGTCAAAGGCACTCGTCGCACGGGGTGACGGTGTGGCAGATGCTGCTCAGTGGTGGCAACGAGCAGACGGGCGTTGCTCCTCTCGTCAAGGCGTTGGCGAAGGCGGCCGAGCCGTTCAAATCCGCCGGGCTCGCCAACTACGTCACCTCGGTGCCCGCCATCGTGAATCCCTTCATGGGCAAGGCGCTCGACGGTGGCATGACCCAGCCCTACGTCGATGACGATCAACGAACGTTCCAGATAACGTTGAGGGCTGAACAGGTGGGCCAGGCCTCGGGCAGCCATGACAGCGGTAGCGGCACCAAGTCCTACACCCGGGGAAACGACGCACTCAACGAAACCCGCCGCTGGACCAGCGCGAACGCTCTGGTCGGCAGTTCTGGCGGGCTGGGTCAGCCATCTCAGCCCGAAGAGGGCGACGCGGCGTCCGGGTTCGACTTCGGATTCGTGGCGGCTTCCGTACAAGGCGGATTCAGCCGGGGCACCGGCCGCAGTGATACACACGGCTCAAACCTGCTGACGATGGCTGGTGCGCGCGTCAACAACCTGACCGGCTACTCCCAGAACGTGAGGTTTTTTGGCTCGATCAAGGAGACCACACCCAGCACGACGGCAGCACTGAAGAACATTATCGGCGCGGGTCGGAAAGCCCAGCCCTTCGATGTCACCGTCAAGCTCCTCGTCAGCGAACCCACGGGCGGCTCCACCACCCTGGGAGCAGACCGGCCCCGCCCTGATTTCGGTCTAGGCCGGGCACTGCCGGAGACCGCGCAGATCCTCTCCATACGCGGGCTCGATGCGATACACACGGCAATCTCGTCCGCGGGCCTCGGCCGCCGTGGGACGTTGAACGACACCAGTAACCAACTCAACTACGAGACGTTCCCCAAGAATCTGGGGGCGATGCTCAGGGATGAGGGTGCCCGGTTCCGATCGCTGTCGACGGTGGCGGACCTCGATGCTGGACCCAGGGGCTTCATTGTGAAGGCCCGCGCCGCCGCGATTGAAGACCTCTACTGGGTGGCGAAGGCCGAGATCGAGAAGTACGACCACGGCACCGATCTCGTCGGCCACGGCGCCTCCGACAACCTGCGGTCAAATATGGGCGGGGCGCTCACAGTCGCCGCCCCGCCGGATGGCTTCAACTGGGTCGGAGGCACCGGGTCCGTCGGTACGCAGCGAGGTACGACCCGCGGTACCGATCAGACGCGTTGGAACGAGCACCGGGCGTGGCTGCGGACGAGCACGGCCCTGTTCGTCGTGCACGCCCGGTTGCAGTACGAGGTCACGTGGCCGGGGAAGGGCGAGGTGCACAAGATCCAGGCGATCGGGTACACCGACATCGTCGTGTCCAAGGCGGACGCCCGGGCGCTGGGAATTCCGGACGAGGCGCTGGCGGCCGTGGTACCGCCAGAGAGCCGCGCCAAGGAATTTCCCGACTATGCGGCAGGCAGCGCTGCACATCCTGACAAGCCGTCCGCGGTCTCTCTCTCGACCGCCGATCGGTTTCACCGCCTGCTTCGGCAGGCGGACGCGGGCATGCACGCGATCCGCCCTCCTGCCGGCGTGAGCCGGGTGGACATCACCAACATGCCCCTGATGCCGGACGGCGCGCACGCCGACACGAAGGGCAAGAGACCCGCATCTGGTCGCCCCGTCGTCTGGTACGAACTCGTGCGCAGCGACAAGGAGTTGACGTTCGTCCTGCGGGTGCACCTGACCGGAGACCCGAAGGCGGTGTCGAAGGTCAAGGAGTTGACGACCGAGGGTGTGCAGTCCCACCTCAACGATCCGGGACACCAGCTGCCGATGGCCGGCCGTCAACTTCGGGTCGAGGTGCAGTTCGTCGATGCCGGGCAGGCGCACCTGGTAAGGCCGGTGGTTTCACCGACGGCTGAAGTGGACGAGGGCTGGGCATGGGGTCAGTCCCCGGCGTTCTACGCGCACGAGGTGCTGCGTTCCATCGGCGCGGCCGACCATCAACCCCCGAACGGCAAGGAGCCGGCGGGCGCGCAGATGAAGGTCCGTCCTGCGGACCTCCAGCAGATCATGGACGTCCTGGAGCCGATGTGGCCTTGGCGCGATGTTCCCGGGGCCGCACTACACGGTCTCCGTGCGGGCGACGGCGACCTCAGCCCGGCACCGGAGTGGTTGCAAACGTCTCTCGCCCCGATCAAGCGGCCGTACGTGGACATACCGAACCTGCTCAGTGACAGTTCGGCGCCCGGTGCCCGGGCGGTGCCTCCGCCGAAGGCCCTCCGGGCCACCGCGAGCCTGGACTCGAACTCAAACCAGTACTTCGTATGGCTCGGCACGGCGCGTGACGGGTTGGTGGACCGACCCGTGTTCGAGTGGCTGAACGAGCGGTTGGAACAACTCGCCCAAGCCGGCAAGACACCCATCGTGGTGACCAGTGGTGGGGGCGCCACCGCCGATGTGTCCGGCAGCTCGAAGAGTGTCGGGAAGCTCAGCCTGACAAAGCTGCTCAGCACGTACGGCGTCGCTCTCGTGTACCAGGTGCCACAGAGTTCCGGCGGGCTCTCTGGGGCGAGCTTCGACAACAGCTGGAAGGTCCGCGGAGCCAACTCCGCAGCGGTGACCGCCGAGAGGGCGGACACCACCTGGTCAAATATCGATTCGACGTTGGTCGAAGCCGCGCGCGGCCTGACCCAACCGGCCGTCGAGCGCGTACCCGAGGAGTTCGGCGCGCTGGTGTGGGGTGCGCAGGGCGTACGCGAGCGGTTCGACCTGCTGCGGTCGCGCCCGGACCTGGCGAACGCGGCGCACAGAGGACTGGCCGCCGAGATGGCCGAGCGGGTCCCGGCCAGCATGAACGTCGCACTGGTCAAACCCCTGCTGAGCTTCGGCCCGGACGAGGAGGTGGTGGTCCAGTTCACGGAGGCCGCGCCGGAAGTGCGGCCGTATGCGCTGCTGCAGGCGGTCGCTCGACTGGACGAAGCGGGCAAGCTGAAGGGCCCGCAGGGCTCCGCCGGAGCCACCGGCGACTTCGTCGATCTGGTCCAGGCGGTCCGTCTGGGCGCGAATGAGGTGGAGCACAAACAGTTCGACTTCACCGTTTCTCTGCTCAGGACCATCGGCCAGATCAAGGCCGGCAACTTCAACGACGCGACCGATTTCATCACCGCCAACCGCGGACGGCTGGAACCGGGCCAGAAGAACATCTGGGTCGACGCGCTCGCGGAACTCAAGGGCTCTATGGATGATGCGGAAGGCGCCCGCCTCCAGAAGGTGCTTGCGGCGGTCTACGAGTGCTGAGCGGGCGCCCCGCGGCCCGCGTGGCGGCGGGGCGCCCTACGAGCGGCGGATCAGGCGGGCGGAGGGCCGCCGGCAAGCTCGCGCCGAAGGACGGGCAGCACCTCGGCACCGAGGATGTCCAGTTGCTCCAGCACCGTGCTCACCGGCAACCCGGCGTGGTCGATCAGGAAGAGCTGACGGTGATAGTCACCGACGTACTCGCGGTAGCCGAGAACCGCGTCGATGACCTGCTGCGGGCTGCCCACCGTCATCGGTGTGGTGTCCATGTGCTCCTCCAGTGAGGGCCCGTTGCCGTAGAGGGGCGCGTTGTCGAAGTACGGCCGGAACTCCCGGACCGCGTCCTGCGACCTCGGCCGGACGAAGACATGCCCGCCGAGTCCGACGACCGCCTGCTCGGCGGTGCCGTGGCCGTGCGCGGCGTACCGCTCGCGAAAGGTCTGCACCAGCCGGGCCGTGTGCTGCCAGGGCCACATGATGTGGTTGGCGAAGAAGCCGTCACCGTGGGCGGCGGCCAGTTCCGCGGTCTCCTCACTGGACACCGACGCGTGCCAGACGAACGGCGGATGGCCCGCGAGCGGCCGCGGCATCGCCGTGAAACCCCGCAGAGGCGTACGGAACTCGCCGGACCAGTCGACGGTGTCCTCGTCCCACAGCCGGCGCAGCAGCCGGTAGTTCTCGGTCGCCAGCCGGCGACTGTCGTCGGGGTCGCGGCCGAACCACGAATACACCGGACCGAAGATGCCCCGGCCGAGCATGAGGTCCAGCCGGCCGCCGCACAGATGCTGCACCGTCGCGTAATCCTCAGCGATCCGGACCGGATCGTTCGTGGTGATCAGAGCCGTTGCCGTGGAGAGCAGTATCCGGCTCGTCCGTGCGGCCAGGTAGCCGAGCAGCACAGCCGGCGCCGACACGGCGTACGTCGGGGTGTGGTGCTCTCCGACGGCGAAGACATCGAACCCCGCCGCCTCGGCGTGCTCGGCGATCCGTGCCGTGCTGAGTAGCCGCTCGTGATCCGTTGGCGCCCGACCCGTCAACGGGTCGGGAGTGCGGTCGCCGAGACTGTAGACACCGATCTGCATACCCCCCAGACGAACGGGGCAAGCGACCGGTTCACATCGTGGCCCGGCTCATCCGCCGGGGGTGGCCGGCGCACCGGCGTCGCGGGGCAGATATGCGGTGACGACGATCCGGGTGCCGCGGGTGACGGCGAAGTGGGAGAGATCAGCGATGCCGACGGGTAGTTCACCGTCAAGCTCCTGCACGCCGGCGCGGCCGGTCCAGTTGACCAGCGGCCGCTGCCGGCCGTCGAAGGTGTAGCCGTAGAGCCGGTAGCCGCTGCCCTCGGCCAGGCCGCTCAGGGTGGCCCGCACGGTGACCCGGTCGCGTTCTTCGGTCAGGAAGACGGACAGGTTAGCGCCAGAGTCCCGGTCCGTCGCCGAGGCGACGGCGGTACGGACGATGTTCGTCTGCACTCCCGGGGCCGGCGGGGCGAGCAGCGCCCTCGCGGAGATTCCGGCCACCGTGAGGGCGGCCATGAGCAGGACGCCCAGGCCCGCGAAAGCAACGGCACGTCGGGACAGGAGGCCCTTCCGTCGGACACGCCGACCGTCGTCCGGATGCGCGATGCCCGGCGCTCGGTCGAAGCCGCGTTGAGCGGGATGCGTGACGGGCCGTCGGGCGGCCCGCGTCGGCAAGGGTACGGCCGTCGGCGTGGCCTGCTCCTGAACGGGCGAGGGCTTCTCAACCAGCGTGCCCGGCGGGGGTGCGGCAGGGGGTGCGACCCGTGGCAGCGCGACGGCTGGGGGTGCGACGGCTGGGGGTGCGGTCCGTGGCGGTGCGACCGGTGCTGGTGCCACACGCTGCTGCGGTGGCTCCCTGCGCCCGAGGTCCGGCCCAACGGCGGCAGACGCCTCCCCGGTGGCCGTCTCTGCACCCGTACCGCCGCGCCGCAGTCGGAACCGGCGTCTGTCGGTCTCCTGGGCCTCTCTGCCCGGCTGGCCGGCCGGCTCCTGCGGCGCGAACCGCGCCGGAAAGGCCGCCGGCACCGCCGCCCCCAGGGCCCCGTAGCGGTTGAGCAGGTGATCCCTGTCGTCGCTGAGCAGGGCCAGCGCGGCGAGCGTCTCGCACACCTCGGTCGCCGCAGCCCGGCACTGCTGGCACGACTGGAGATGGCGGCCGACCTGCTCCGCACTACGCCGGTCGAGCGCGTCGAGGTGATAGAGAGCCAGCAGGTCCGCCACATGGGCGTCCGTATCGGAAACATCTTCGACCCGCATCAGACCCTCGGTTCACCGACTTTCCACCAGTAATGCTTGAAACGTGCCCTGCCGACGCGCGGTTCACGTCGGCCGCGACAAACCCAGCAGCACCACTCGTTGCGCTGGGTCAGCTTGGCGGACGGGGCGCCGGGGGTCGCGCGGCAGCATCACCCCGCCGGCGGCCCCGAGCGGGTGTCGTCACGGCGCGTCTGGACGCTGCCGGGGCGACCTGGCTCCGATCGACGCCTTCGGCAGTGCCACGGTCTCGGCCCGGGTTCCCGGCCCGTCGCTGGCCACTGACGCCGTGCTGTCGGCTTGTTCTTCGTCCGGGTTCAGCTTCCCGCCGTCTGGAGGCGGTGGGTCGCCGACCGTTCGCCGGGAGACCGACGGCGCCCGTGGCGCGGAGGCCGGAGGAAGAGCGCCGCCGCGAACCGGCGGCGCGGCGGTCACCGGCCCGGGGCCGTCGTCGTCACCGTCGTTCTCAGTGTCGTCGCGCAGCAGCCGGCGGATCCGGAACACGAGCAGCACCGCTGCCGCGAGCGCGACCAGCGCCACGATGGCCAGCAACGCCGACCGTCCGCCGGAGCTGCCGGAGGTGAGCCGTCCGCCCGATTCCCGCCCCGGTGAGGCCACCTCGGCCTCCTCGGGCAGCACCTTCGTGACCGCGGCGGCGGCATTGATCATGCCCCAGCCGTACCGGCCGTCGGGCTGTGCGCCGTCGCCCATCTTGTCCGACGTCACCTGGAGACGATGGGCGACCTGCTCCGGGCTCAGGTCCGGGTACGCGGCCCGGACCAGCGCGACGGCGCCGGCGACAAAGGCCACCGCGTACTGGGTGCCGCTACCCGCGACGGCGCCGACCCCGGTGATCCCGACACTGCTCACGTTGACACCCGGGGCGACCACGTCGATGCCGCCACCGCGATAGTCGGCGGCTCGCTGGCCGTCGACTGCCACACCACCCACCCGCAGCACACCGGGGCCGATCTCCGCGCCCGGGCTGACCGGTACCGAAGCACGTGCAGCGCCGATCACCACGACGACGTCCCGGGCCACCGCCTCCATGATCGCCTTGGCCACCTCGGGCTTGCTCGTGTCGACGAAGTTGCCCAGCGCGATGACTGTCGCGCCCGCCTCGACGGTGGCCTCGATGGCCGCAGCAGAGTCGGCCGGCTGGGCCTTGGCGTCGTTGCCCACGACCCGGACCGGCATCACCGTGGCGTCGGGGGCGACGCCCTTGACGTCACTGCCGTTGGTGGACTGCCCAACCACCAGACCGGCCATCGCGGTGCCCGAGCCGAGGCAGTCCGTGTCGCCGCGGCCGCTGCCGCTGGTGATGTCCATGCCGACGGCCACGTGACCACTGAGCGTCGGCAGGCTGCCGTCCACACCGGAGTCGACGATCGCCACGAGCTGTCCCTTGCCGCGGCTCTGCGGCCAGGCCTGGTCGGCGGCCAGGCGCAGGCTCGCCCAGTCGGAGCGACTGCTCGACGCCGCCGTGGTCGCGCACTGCCCCGCCTTCGCGCGGGGCTGCGTCGGTGCCTTGCTCGGGACCGCGGCCGCGCCGGAGACCCGCTCCGGCGGGATGGTGGGCCGCGCCTTGGCGGTGGGCGTGGCCTTGGCCTTGCCGGGCAGCGGTTTGACCGGCGCGGCCGGCGCCTTGTCGGGCAGCACTCCGTACTTGACGCCCTCGCCGACGGCGTCCCAGGGCAGCACCAGCAGCCACCCGGCTCGCAACTGGCCCGGTTCCTTGAGGGTGGCGCCGTCAGGTTGCCGGCGGCCGGTGTTGAGGTTGCGGATCTCGACGGACCGCGCCCCGTCGCCGAGGAACCGGGCGGCGATGCTGGTGAGGTTCTCCGGTTCTCCCTGGTATGACGACGTGACGGCGTAGAACTTGACGTATTCGTCGGCGGCCGAAGCCGGGCTCACGGCTCCGACGATCAGAGCCACCATGACGAACACCGCGAGGCAGGCACCACGTGCCGACCGGGTGATCCAGAACATTCTCTACTTCCCTTTGTCGTCGCCCAGGGCGGATCTGCACACACGACGGCCGAGACGGCATCGTGGTTCACGGCCGGACGCAATCTGCGGCGGCATCGCGATCCCTTCGTGCCACGCCGCCATCCGGCGCTCAACAGGTGCGAAGGCGGCGTGCCTCAGCGCGGTGTCGTGGACGTGGCTCGGGGAAGGTGCACCGTGACCGACGGCGCGCCGTTCGCCACGCTGATCGTCACGAAGACCAGGTCGCCCAGCGCCACCGGCAGGTCACCGGAGACCTCCTGCACCGTGTCGGTGCTGGTCCATGACGCGATTTCCCGCGTCTGGCCGTCGAGCGTCACCGCGTACAGCTGGTAGCCGGTGCCAGCGCGCAGGCCGGTGACCGTGACCCGCACGTGCACTCCGCTGTCGGTCTCCGACGCGAACACCGAGGCCGCCGCGCCGGTGCGGGGCTCACTCCCGCTCGCCGCGACCGTCACCACCTCCGGCCCGGCCTCGTCACTCACCTGATCCAGAACGAAAAGGGCGCCGAAGCCGACGAACAGCACCACCGCAAGCGCAAGACCGGCCCGCACCAGCGCGAGCCGCTGCCGCCGGGGGCGCGGCTGCCGCCCGGGCCCGACGGACACCGGACGCCCGCCGGCCGGACGAACCGAGCCCGAGCCGCCACGACGGGCAGCGGGCGCCGCCGGTCGGGTGACCGGCGACGCCTCCTCGACAGCCACATCGTCGCTGAGCAGCGCGAGGGCGGCGACGACTTCGCACACCTCGCGGGCCGTCACCCGACACTGCGCGCAGTCGCGCAGGTGCCGGTCGACGGCGTCACTGTCGGCGCGATCGAGGACACCCATGTAGTGCGGACCCAGCAGGTCCGTCACATGGTCGCCCAGGGCGGGTAGGTCCGGCACGCCGCTCAGCTTCCCGGCTCGCCGTGCCCGGCCGGCGTCACTGCTTTACAAATCGCCACTTCTGGTCTCTCTGGGTGTCCTGACGGTCGAACTGTTGGATCCAGTATCCGTTCCAGGTGGTGCCGTTGTCCCTCGTCGGCCCGATGTCCACGCCCAGCAGCTCCATCACAAAGCCCGAGCGGCGGTTGGTCATGACGACGTTCCCGGCGCCGACGTCCTCCAGCAGCCACTGCTGATTCTCGTCGTTGTCGTCACGTTCGTACACCGCCATCTTCGACCCCTTCTGCAGGGAACGGTCCTGCACGGACAGGGCCATGTTGTTCCACTCGCTCGTGATGATGACGTGCCGCCTGTCCGGCGCCGGGTAGAGCTTCCAGCGCTGGTCCTTGTACCCCTCGTCCTTCCACAGCTGGACCCGGCTACCGGGCTGCGTGTTCTGGTTGATGCCAGGGAGCTCCACGATCGACTGGGCCCACGGGCTGTCCAGGCGGTACGTGGCACCCGCCTCGTACGCGAACAGCTTCGGGCCCTGGGGCTTCCCACTGGGCTTCGCGGACGGGCTGGTGCTCGGCGAGACCTGGACGCTCCGGCTCGCCGACGGCGTGGGGCTCGGCTTCACGGTGGGGCTCGGCTTCGTCACGGGGACGGAAAGCCGGTTGTCCTTCTCGTACTCGGCGACGTGCGCCGGAACCTGGTCGGCCAGCTGGGTGACGTTGACGCGGGGCAGGCCGGCCGCCCGCCGCACCGGGTCGATTCCCCACTGGTACGCGCTCAGCGCCAGTCGATACGGGTCCTCGCCGTTGAGCTCGGACAGTTGCTGCGCCATGTCGCACATGGCGATACCGAGTGCGGGGATCGCGTCCGCGGGCCGCCACACCGACGTTCCCTCGCCCGGCTGGTACTGCTCCCACATCGTGGGCGTGAACTGGGCGACACCCTGACGGTCCGACGTGCGCTTGTTCACGTCGAAGTCGGACAGTGTCCGCAACTGTGCCGCGATCCGGGCCGGCGTGATCTGCGGGCAGACCTTTCCGGCGACCTGGATCGGTTGGACCAGAGCGTCAGGCACCTTGACCTCGCCGGCCGTCCCGGAAGCGGCCGACTGGGTTACCGCCTTCTCGGAGAACTGCGGCTGCTCGGCGTACCAGGCCGCGTACGCCTTCACCTTGTCGACGTAGGGCTTGGCGTCTTTCGGGACGCCGCGGGCGTCGAGCACCGCCTTGACTCCGGTCTGCTCCGCGGCGATGGCGGCCGGCCAGAGGTCTCCATCGATGTCGGCGGAGCGCAGATGGCCCACGTTCTCGCAGGTCCGGTGACCCAGCGCGATGATGTTTGCCCGCCGGTCGGCGCGACTGGCATCGGACGAGGGCCGCCACTTCTCCCACGCCGCCTGGTCGAGACCGGCGATCATGTCGGGGCTGCTCTTGAAGCCGGACGCCGCCATGATCTGCGCGGCGAGCTTCGGCGGATTGAGGGCGGGGCAGGACAGGGCTGCCTCCACGATGGCGGGCACGTCACCGTCCGGAACCGGCTCGCCGACCAGCTTGTCCGGGTCCGCAGTGGCGGCCAGTTCGAAACCGACGGCCCCGGACGCCAGGATGACGCCGACCAGGGCGACGATCTCGACGCGCTTACGCGTCGACGAGATGAGCCGTCGCCACGGGCGGCGCTGGCCACTTGCGGTTGCTTTCATCGACTCACTCTTACGCTCAGTGGGTGTGGGCACGTGTCGTGCACATGACGGCCGGGCAGCTACCCCGGTTCACTGCTGATCGGATTTTCTTGGGCGTGCCTCGCCCGCATCGCCGTTGCCGGTCGGCCGTCTCTCGCCTGCGGTTCCGAAATCGAAGCCCCGGCTGACGAGGGCCTCCCGCATGGCCCGTAGCGCATAGAAGGTGCGTGACTTGACGGTGCCGGCCGGGACGTCGAGCGCGTCGGCGGCCTCGGACACCGACCGTTCCCGGAAGAAGATCTCGACCAGCGTGATGCGTAGCCGCTCGGGCAGGGAGTCGAGCGCGGCCCGGACCTCACGCGCGTCGAGGAGGCGCTCGATGGCGTCGTCCTGCTGCGCATGATCGTCGATATAGTCGACGGGCAGCTCCGCCGGACGGACGTCGGCGGAGCGCATCTGGTCGATCAGGATGCGTTTGGCCACGGTGAACAGCCAGGCTCGGTTCCAGTTTCCCTCGGCGTTACGCGCCTCTGGATTTCGCCAGGCCCGCAGCACCGTCTCCTGCACGATGTCTTCGGCTCGGTGAACGTCACCCCTGGTCAGGCGGGTCAGGAAGCTCAGCAGCACGGGCGCGTGGACCTGCTGCAGATGCCGCAGGGCTGCTACATCTTCGGGGCTGTTTATGCCCTGACCCGGACCGTCCGCTGGGGACTGGGCGCCAGCTGCCGTGCCGCTGGCACCGCTGACTTCTGGGGAGGGTCGCACGCGGCAAAGACTTGCACCGGGATTGCGGATTGTCTACTCAGTGACACTGACGGTGACAGTCTGGCCGGTGGCTGTCTGGGCTGTTCATCGATCGCGGCGAGGTGTCCGGTGGCGCCGCGTCAGCTGCCGATCACTCGCGGAGCGTGACGACCATGTCGGGGCGTTTGGTTGATCGGCAGACGGCCGAGACGGCATTTGACCAGCGTGAACTGTGCCGGGGCACGCGCCCGGCAAGCCGTTGCCTGGGGCAAGCTAACCTACGTCCACTGTTCACTCGGCGGTAACGTCGACTGTTCACTCGGCTGTAAACACGGTCCCGACATCTGCCGCGTCCCCTGCCGGACCGCGACCGGTTCGGCGGGCCACCGATGGGAGGAGGGCCGAGCATGGACACCGCTTGGGTGGTGGCGGTGGCCTCCGTGGTCGGCGGTGTCGTCGGCGCTTCGATCATGGCGCTGAGCATGCGTCGCACGGCCGCCGCGAGGAGCAACGAGCTGGCACAGCTCGAACAGTTGGTGGAGCGGCGGGCGGAGCAGGTGACCGCGTTGAGCCATGAGCTGCGGACCCCGCTGAGCATGATCAAGGGGGCGGTCGATCTGTTGCGGGAGGGCACGCCGGGGCCGCTCACCGCTGCGCAGGCCCGCTTCCTGCAGGTCCTGGATCAGCAGTGTACGCAGGTCATCGGGTTGTGCGAGAGCCTGCTGATCCAAGCCAAGATCGAGGCTGGATTGTTCACGCCACACCTGGAGAGGGTGGACGTGTCGGTGGTGGTGCGCGAGGTGGTGACCGCGATGCGACCGTTGTGTGCGCAGCGGCAGCAACGCATCAGCCTCGACATGCCCCAGGTGATGCCGCGCATCCGGGCCGACCCGATGCTGCTGACCCAGGCGCTGACCAACCTGCTGTCGAACGCGAGCCGGTTCACCACGACCGGCGGGAATCTCGACGTGCGGGTCATGCTGATCGACACTGGCGTGGCGGTCTACGTATCCGACGACGGTGCGGGCATGAGTCAGGCGGAGCGGCAACGCCTGTTCCACCGCTTCGCCACGGGTCGGCCGCTGGCCGACGGCACCGGCCTCGGCTTGGTGATCACGAAGACGATCGTGGAGCTGCACGGAGGCGAAATCATGGTGCACACTGCGTCGACCCGGGGGACCACCATCCTCCTGACCCTGCCGGACCGGCCGTGACGCGCGCCGGCGAGCAGCCCGGGAGTGGGCCTACCGCGCTGGTGGTCGACGACGAGCCGCAGATGACGATCATCGTGGAGTTCGCTCTGCAGACCCAGGGCTTCACCGTCCTCACCGCCCACGACGGGGCTACCGCCCTGCACCTGCTGCGGACGCATTCGGTGGACCTCGTGGTGCTGGACGTCATGATGCCCACGATGGACGGGCTGGCCCTGTGCCAGCGGATTCGCGCGCGCTCGGAGGCGCCCATCATGTTCCTCACCGCGTTGGCCCAGCGTGACGACATCATCGCTGGGCTGGAGCACGGTGCCGACGACTACGTCACCAAGCCGTTCCACCCGCGAGAGGTGGCGCTGCGGGCGCAGGCGCTGGTGCGTCGCCGCCGGGGGTCGGGCACCACGGTCCAGGTCGGTGAGCTGGTCATCGAGCCGGCCACCCAGACCGCGACGTTGGCGCAGCACCGGCTCGACCTGCCGTTCACGGAGTTCAAGCTGCTGCACCACCTGGCGGTGCGCCGCGGCGTGCCGCAGTCGTGGCAGGACCTGCTGCGGGAGGTCTGGGGCACCACGGACCTGATCGGCGGACGAGACGTGGTGAAGTCCGCGGTGTACCGGCTGCGCTCCCGGCTCGCCGGGACGCCGAACGGATCGGCGTACGTGCGCACGCTGCGCGGGGTCGGCTACCTGATGCCCGAGATGGCCGCCGGGACCGCCGAGGACGGGGACGCCTCCCCGGCGGCCAGGTGACGGCGGCGTCACCATTACTTACGCCGCCGTCACCGGGGCCCCGTTCACACGCCTTTAACGTGGCCGTCACACCACTCGCATTGATTCGGGCGGCTTAGTAGGGGAGACCACGTCATGGCGACGAACAAGATACGGGGCAACCGCACACTGCTGGCGACAGCGATGGCGGCCTCGCTGCTGCTCGGTGCGGCTGGCTGCGCCCGCGAGGGTGGCGCCGAGGCCAGCAAGGACAGCGGTGTGGTGCACGTGGTGTGCGGCGCCACCGAGGACTGGTGCGCGGCGACCACGAAGAAGTTCACCGACTCCACGGGGGTGAAGGCTGACTTCGTGCGGCTCTCCAGCGGTGAGGCGCTGGCGCGTATCAAGGCCGGCAAGGGCAACGCGGAGTTCGACGTCTGGTACGGCGGGCCCGCCGACGGGTACGCCTCCGCCGGCGACGAGGGGCTCCTGGAGGCCTACACCTCGCCGAACGCGGGTGTCATCCCGGACAAGTACAAGGACCCGCAGGGCACCTGGACCGGCGTCTACGTCGGCGCCCTGGGCTTCTGCAGCAACAGCAAGCTGCTGACGGAGCGGGGAATCGGGCTCCCCGACTCGTGGACGGCCCTGCTCAACCAGAAGCTCGCCAAGGACATCGGCATCGCGCACCCGTCGACCTCGGGCACCGCGTACACGACGCTCTGGACCCAGGTGCAGCTGGCCGGCGGCGACGAGGGCAAGGCGCTGGACTACATGCGCAAGCTGCACCCGAACGTCCTGCAGTACACCAAGTCCGGCTCGGCGCCCGCCCAGATGACCGCCCGCGGTGAGGTCGCGGTGGGGGTCATCTTCGCGCACGACTGCGTGGCCACCATGGAGGCCGGCTTCCCCGACCTGAGGCTGAGTTTCCCGGCAGAGGGCACCGGTTACGAGACCGGCGGTGTCGCCCTGGTGAAGAACGCCAAGAACCCGACCAGCGCCCGCAAGTTCGTCGACTGGGCCCTCACCACCGAGGCGCAGGAGGTCGGCCCGAGCGTCAAGGCGTACCAGTTCCCGACGAACCCGGACGCGAAGGTGTCGGACAAGGTCGTCCCGCTCTCCGGTATCAAGATGGTGGAGTACGACGCGGTGGCGGCAGGTAAGGCGAAGTCGGCGCTCAACAAGCGGTTCGACGCCGAGGTCGCGCAGGCGCCGAAGTCATGACCACGTTGTTGTCCGATCCCGGGGTGATCACCCCAACCCCACCCGAGGCGGTCGCGCCGCGGCGGCGCCGCCGCCTCGGCGCGGGGCTGCGGGTCCTGGTCGGGGTCTGCGCGGCGGTGGTGGTGATCGGTGCGGCGATCCCGCTCGTGGCGGTGCTGGCCACTGCCTTCGCTCCGGACGCGCTGCCCCGCTACGTCGAGTTCTTCAGCTCCTCCGTCGATCTCGGCATCCTGCGGAACACGTTGGTGCTCGGGGCGCTGGTCGGGTTGTGCGGCACCGCCCTGGGGTTCCTGTTCGCGTTCGTCCAAGCCCGACTGGACGTGCCGGGTAAGAAGATCCTGCACCTCATCGCCCTCATGCCGATCGTCAGCCCGCCGTTCGCGGTGGCCACCGCCACGGTGGTGCTCTACGGCCGGCGCGGCGTGATCAGCAACGGCTTGTTCGGGCTGGAGTACGACATCTACGGCCTCGACGGCCTGGTGTTCGTGCTGTCGCTGTCGCTGTTCCCGGTGGCGTACCTGGGCCTGCTCGGCATGATGCGGGGCCTGGATCCGGCACTGGAGGAGGCGGCGATGAACATGGGCGCCAGCCGCTGGCAGATCATGCGCCGCGTGATCCTGCCGCTGCTGGCCCCCGGGCTCGTCGCCCCGTTCCTGCTGCTCTTTGTGGAGGCGATCGCCGACCTGGCCAACCCGCTGGTGCTCGGTGGGGACTACACGGTGCTGGCCAGCCGCGCCTACCTGGCGGTCACCGGTGAGTACGACACCACCAGCGCCGCCGTCTACTGCGTGATCCTGCTGGTGCCGTCCCTGGCGATGTACTTCGGCCAGCGGTGGTGGCTCAACCGCAAGGTGCGCACCACCATCACCGGCCGACCGTCCGGCTCCGTGCACCTGATCACCGGCTGGAGCCGGTGGCCGGTGTACGCCCTGGCGCTGTTCGCCGCCGCGATCATCGTGAGCATCTACAGCACTGTCATCCTCGGCTCCGTGACAAAGGTGTTCGGCGTGGACAACACCTTCACCCTCGATTACCTCAAGGAGGTACTGCTCGGGGTGGGAGTGGAGGCCGTCCTCGACACGTTGACGTTCGCGGTCATCGCCACTCCGATCGCCGCCATCCTCGGCCTGCTCATCGCCTGGCTGGTGGTTCGCCACCTGCGACGTACCGCCTGGCTGCTTGACCTGGGCGGCACGCTGGGTGTCGCCGTGCCGGGCACCGTGCTGGGCATCGGCTTCGTCCTCGCCTACCGGCCCGAGCGGTACATCGGCGACTACCTGGTGTTCCCCAGCCTGGTGGGTGGTAGCGCGGTCTTCGCCGGCGCGATGGCCATCGTCGTGGCGTTCGTGATCCGTAGCGTGCCGGCGGGGCAACGGACGGCGGTCGGCGCGCTGACCCAGTTGCATCCGCAGATCGAGCAGGCGTCGACCGACCTCGGGGCCAACTCGCTGCAGACGTTCCGTTGGGTGACCCTGCCGTTGATCAAGCCGGCCCTGCTCACCGGGTTGAGCTACAGCTTCGCCCGCAGCATGACCTCCGTGTCGACCATCGTCCTGCTGGTCACGCCGGAGACGAAGATCATCACATCGCAGGTGCTCAGCGCCGCGAGCACCGGCCGGTACGGGGTGGCATTCGCCTACTGCACGGTGCTGACCGTGCTCGTCCTGGTCGCCTTCGCGATCATCCGACTGCTCGTCGGCGGGGGCGCCGCACTGCACCGCACCGCCAAGTCTGAAAGGCCGAAACGATGACCGTCGCCGCGCCCACCGAGGCCGCTGCGCTCGCACCCGCCGGACGTGGTGAGGCCAGCACCGGACGCCTGCAACTCGAGGCCCTGACCAAGCGTTTCCGGAGCCGTCCCGAGGACGTCACCGCAGTCGACAGCGTCTCGCTCGACGTCCTGCCGGGGGAGTTCATCACCCTGCTGGGCCCGTCGGGCTGCGGCAAGACCACCACGCTGCGCATGGTGGCGGGTTTCGAGGACGCCACGAGCGGCAGCATCCTGCTCGACGGCAAGGCCATCGATGACATGCCACCGCAGCGCCGACCGATGGCGATGGTGTTCCAGAGCTACGCCCTGTTCCCGCACATGACCGTCGCGCAGAACATCGCGTACGGGCTGAAGCTGCAGCGGCGCACCAAGGCCGACATCGCCGAGGGCATGCGGATGGCGGTGACCAGCATGAACCTCGTCGGCCTGGAGGACCGTAGCCCGCACGAGCTCTCCGGCGGCCAGCAGCAGCGGGTCGCGTTGGCGCGGGCACTGGTGGTGCAGCCGAAGGTGCTCCTGTTCGACGAGCCGCTGTCAAACCTGGACGCGAAGCTGCGCGACGCCATGCGGACCGAGATCCGTCGCATCCAGAAGATGTTCGGGATCACCAGCATCTACGTCACCCACGACCAGGACGAAGCGATGAGCATGTCCGACCGGGTCGTGGTGATGAACAAGGGCAAGGTCGAGCAGGTGGCGACGCCCGGCGAGATCTACGCCCGCCCGGCCAGTGTCTTCGTGGCGGACTTCATCGGTCGGGCCAACTTCATCGAGACGGTGCCGGAGAGCATCGCCGACGGTAAGGCGACGGTGACGGTGCTCGGCCGGCGGCTGACTGTGCCCGCCCACTCGACGGTGGTGGCCGGATCGGGGGACGCGTACCTCATGGTCCGTCCCGAGACGGTGACTTTGTCGCCGGTCACCGATGGTGGGACCGGCCTGGGCGTGGTGCTGCGGTCGACGTTCCACGGGCCGAGCATCGACTACGAGGTGGAGACGACCGGCGGCACCGTCACGGTGACCGAGTCGGGCAAGGACCCACGGGATGCGGTGGCCGAGGGAACCAATGTGGACGTGGCCATCGACGCGGACCGTGCTTACCTGCTGAATCGGGAATGAACCTGGTGGCAGCCCGCCGGCCTTCACACCGATTGTCGGCGGGCCGCCACGCGACGAAGGTGTCAGGACAGTCGCAGCCGAGGTTCGAGGACCACCTCGAAGAGCCGGTCCCACGGCAGCTCGACACGCGCTGACTCGAAGCGAGCCAGCGTCGCCGTGAACGTCTTCGCGCCTCGCCGTCCCAGCATGATGCGGTGCCCCGCGAAGTGGTCGGCGAAGTACCGCTCGGTCAGCGGCACCAGCCGATCGCTCACCCAGCCGTCGAAGTAGCTCTTCTGCTCGGAGGTGAGAGCGAGCGGGTCCCAGCCCTGCGCCCGTGCGTGCGCGTACGCCTCGACCTGCACGATGTTCTTCCACGGGTCGTCCTTGACGAACCGGTAGAGCAGGTACTCGGCGTGCGCCTGGCCGGGCCCGCGCAGGTCGGGCACGCCGAACCCGCTTCCGGAGGAGCGCAGGTACGCCCACCGGGCGGTGCCGTGACCGAGCGCCAGGCCGAGTGCGTTGCCGCCGGTGTTCCACCCCGAGTACGACAGCAGCGCCGCGAGGTCCAGGTGGTCCTCCATACGCGCGACCAGGTCGTGGTCGGCCTTGTTCACGATGAGCGGGTCCACCACGATGACCGAAGTGCCGGCGGCCAGCAGCTTGCCGATCCGCCCGACGAAGGCGTCCAGGTCAGCGGCCCGTTGCCCGGGTGCCGATGAGGGGGTGTTCACGGCGAGCACGATGTCCGCGTCGCCGCTGACGACCCGTCCTCCGACCGAGGTGACGTGCCGCCGGATGTTCTCCGCGAACGGGATGCCCTCCAGTTGTGCGGTCCAGGCCTCACCGGAGACGCCGGCGTACTCCACGCGGTAGGTGGGGCCGGTGCCGGCCGCGATCACCCGCGCGACCAGCAGCGCGTTGACCTCGTCGGCACCGGGGAAGATTTCCACCCGGTCGCTGACGCCGAGTTGGTCGACGAGCGACTGCAGTTCCACCCGCTCGGCTCGGGCCAGGCCGACCGGCGCGGTGTCGTCCTCGGAGAGCACGAGGTGGTTGATGGTGCCGTCGGCGACCCACTCGACCATGAGCCGGTTGACCTGGTGGTTGCGGGCCCGCGCGGCGAGATAGTCCTCGACGACCTGGTCGGGGATCTGTGCCCGGACGGCGTCGAGTTGCGCTCGCAGCTCCTCCTGCCCGAGGTTCGTCACCTGGTCGTAGAGCTTGGCCCAGGAGACGAGCAGGTCGCGGTACCGATCCAGCTCGGTGCCCGTGCTGGTGATGGCGAGGCGCTGGATGGTGTCGTGCACCTCGATCACCGCCTCCGGCCGGGTGGAGCGCAGGGTGCGAATCGCAGCCAGGTTCGCCAGGGCGGCGGCCAGCGTCGGGGCTGCGGTGCGGGAGGCGATCAGGCCGCCGTACGCGAGCATGCTGACCGAGATCACGTACCCGTCGACGCCGTTGGTGGTGCCGAGCCAGCGGGCGATGGCGGCGCCGTCGCCAGGGGTGAAGAAGCGGCCCAGCGACTCCCGTGGCGGCAGCTGCACCTGGGCGTCGGCGCTGGCCGCGGTCATCTGCGCCGCGTACGTGTTGACGGGCCGGTCGTCCAATGGGACCAGCGCCACGGTCAGCTGCCGCTTGGCGGGCCCGGCGAATGCGGGCCGGCCCACGGTCAGGGTGGTGAGCCCGGCCATGCCGGTGGCCAGAAGGGTGCGTCTTCTCATGTTCACTCCTCTATTTGGGTGCGCTCGCCGCGCGGGGGGTGGCCGGCACGAGCCTGCGGGTGATCCACAGCGGTGAGGTGACGGCGTTGCCCATCACCACCGCGTGGGCACCTGCCTCGAAGGCCTGGCCGATCTGTTCCGTGTTGCGGTACCGCCCTTCGGCGATCACCGGCACGGGCAGCAGTGCGACGAGTCGCTCCACGAGCCCGAGGTCGGGCCCGTCGGTTGGTGGGCTGGCCGGTGTGTAGCCGGACAGCGTGGTGGCGACGGCGTCCGCGCCGGCCTCGACGGCTGCGACGCCCTCGGCGGCGGTGGAGACGTCTGCCAGGATCAGTGCGTCGGTCCGTTCGCGGAGCACGCGGACCGTGTCGGCGAAGGCGCGGCCGTCCGGTCGCGGGCGGTCGGTGGCGTCGATCGCGACGATCTCCGCTCCGGCCAGCGCCACCTCGAGCGCGTGGGCAGCGGTCGGGGTGATGAAGACGTCAGCGGTGCCGTGCTTGTACAGCCCGATCACCGGGACGTCGACGGCGGCGCGTACCGCTCTGACGTCGTCCGGCCCGTTGACCCGGACCCCGACCGCGCCGCCGCGTACCACCGCGGCCGCCACCCGGGCCTGGACGTACGGATCCCGCATCGGATCGTCCGGGTCGTCGGGCAGCGGTTGGCAGGACACCACCAGCCCGCCGGCCAGGTCGTCGAGCACGTTCACCTGCTGGTCCCTTCGATGTGGGGTCAGTCGATGGCCAGCCGGGCGGCGCCGACCAGGACCGCGTCGACGCCCAGCGTGGCGGGCAGCAGTGGAACGTCGGCCCAGCCGGCGGGCACCTCGGCCGAGTAGGCGGCGGACGCGGCGGGCAGCAGGGAGCCGGCGGCCCCGCCGGCGACCAGGACAGCGTCCGGATCGAGCAGCGCCACCAACCCCGCGAGGGTCGCGCCGAGGACGGCTCCGGCCCGCTCCACGACCCGCTGGGCGGCCCCGTCGCCGGTCGCGGCGCGCTCGGCCACTGTCCGCCCGGTGACGTGGGTGCCGGTCTCGATGGCGTACGCGGCGGCCAGCCCGCTGCCGGAGGCGATCGCCTCCAGGTGCCCGTGGCGGCCGCACCCGCACCGCAGTCGTTCGGCGCCCGGGGCGGGCAGGTGCCCGACCTCTCCGGCTGCCCCGCGGGCGCCGGCCTCGACCCGGCCGTTGCGGACGATCGCCCCGCCCAGCCCGGTGCCGACGGCCACCAGCAGCACATGAGCGCGGTCCCGTCCGGCGCCGGCCCAGCTTTCGCCGAGCGCGGCGGCGTGCACGTCGTTGACGACCCGCACTCCTCGACCCAGCCGGGTGGCCAGCGCGTCGGCGACCGGGGTGCCCGTCCAGCCAGGCAGGCTGTCGGTGGCGTACCGGATGCTGCCGGTCGCCGGGTCGACAGTGCCGGCGGTGCCCACGCCCACCGGTCCGGCGGTCGCGCCGAGCAGGTCGGTGGCCAGCCGGGCGGCGACGTCCAGCACCGTCTCGGGCCCGGACCGGGCGGGCGTGGGCGCCTCGCGGCGCTCCAGCACCCGTCCGGCCCGGTCGACGAGCGCGACTGCCGTTTTGGTGCCACCGATGTCGATACCGACAACCGGTGTCGTCATCCCTTGAGGCCGGTGTGCGCGAGGCCCTCGACGAACTGCTTCTGCGCGATGACGAACACCACCAGGACGGGCAGGGCGGTCATCGACGCCGCGGCCATCTGGACGTCCCACATGGGGCCGCCGTAGGCGTCGACGAACTGGGTGAGCGCCTGGGGCAGTGTGAACTTCTCCGGAGAGGAGAGGAACACGATCGGTTCCAGATAGAGGTTCCAGCTGTGCAGGAAGGTGAAGATGGCCACCGCGCCCAGCGCCGGCCGCGACAGCGGCAGGGCGATCCGCCAGAAGGTGGCGAATCGGCCCAGCCCGTCCACCCGGGCCGCCTCCTCCAGCTCACCAGGCAGGCTGATGAAGAACTGCCGCATGATGAACGTCGCCAGGACGCTCGGCGCGCCGAAGATCGGCACCAGGATCAGCGGCCAGTGGGTGTTGACCAGGCCGAGTTTGAAGAACATCTGGAACAGCGGCACGATCGTCACCTCGCTCGGAATGAGCAGCCCCGCGAGGACGACCAGGAACAACACGTTCTGGCCCCGGAACCGGATGCGCGCGAAGGCGTAGCCGGCCAGTGCCGCCACGGCCATCGTGCCGACCGTGACGACCAGCGCGATGTAGAGGCTGTTCAGGTACTGCTGCCCGAAGGGCTGCAACTCGAACACCCGCTCATAGGCGTCGAATCGGGGATTGGTCGGCAGGAGCTTCGGCGGGAAGGCGAAGATGTCCGCCACCGGCTTCAGCGACGAGGTGACCATCCACCAGGTCGGGAAGACGAACGGGATCGCCAGGACCAGCAGCACCCCGTAGAGCACCAGCTTGGTCCGGCGGGACAGGTCACGACTCATGGAAGACCCACCTCTTGCGCATCTGCCACTGCAGCACGGTGAGGGCGAGCACGATGGCGAACAGGACGATCGACAGCGTGGCGCCGTAGCCGAAGTGATGGAATTGGAAGGCCTGCTGGTACAGGTAGTAGACGAGGACCGTCGTCGATGCGCCCGGGCCGCCCTGGGTGAGCACCGAGATCTGCGCGAAGACCTGCAACGACCCGACCACGGTGATGATCGACGTCAGCAGGATCGTGGGGCTGATCAGCGGTACGGTGATCCGCCAGAACTGGCGCATCCGGCTCGCCCCGTCCACCTCGGCGGCCTCGTACAGTTCGCCCGGCACACCCTGAAGGGCGGCCAGGAACAGCACCATGTTCAGGCCGACGTTCTTGAACACCTGCACGACGATCACGGACACCATCGCGGTGCCCTCGCCGCGCAGCCAGTTCGGCCCGTCCACGCCAATGGTGTCGAGCAGACCGTTGATCCCGCCGTTGTCCTGAAGCAGGAAGCCCCAGACGATGGTCCAGGCCACCAGCGAGACCACCACGGGGGAGAAGAACAGCGTGCGGAACACGATCGTGCCCCGCAGCTTCTGGTTCAGCAGGACTGCCAGAAGCAGGGCCAGGCCGAGGTTGAGCACCACCAGCCCGACGGAGAACAGCCCGGTGGCGCGCAGCACCTCGCCGAGGTTGGGATCATCGGCGAGAGCCTTGTAGTTGTCGGTGCCGACGAAGTCGAAGGTTCCGGCGAGCACGTTCCACTCGTGCAGGCTGTACCAGAGCACGAGGATCAGCGGCAGGATCACGAAGACGATGCTGCCGAGCATTTGCGGGGCGATGAACACGTAACCGGCGAGCTGGTCCCGGCGGCGGCTGGTCCAGAACGGCCGGGCCGGGCCCGGGGCGGGCCCGGCAGCAGCCGAGCCCACCCTGGTGTCCGTCTGGGTCATGATCGTTTGCCTTACTTCGCCAGCAGTGGCTGGATCTTGGTGCAGACGCCGTCGAGTACGGCCTTGACGTCCGCGTTCGGCTGCCACAGCGGGTCGAGCCCGGCGCGGACCTGCTGGCTCAGCTCGGCCTGGCCGGAGTGACTGGGCTTGACCACGCCGTTGGTGATGCCGTCGATGACGACCTTCTGCAGCTGCTCCGGCTTGAGCTTCGGGTTCGTCTTGGCGAGGGTCTCGGCGGTCAGCTGCGACTGCCGGGGCGCTGGGAAGAACTGGGCGAGCTTCGCCGAGTTGGTGGGGTTGGTGAAGAAGGCCAGGAAGTCGGCCGCCTGCTTGGCGTGCGGGCTCTTCTTCATGACACCGACACCCGCCTGGCCGACCACCGCGTAGTTCCCCTTCGGGCCGGCCGGCAGCGGCACCAGGTCCCACCCGAAGCCGCCGTCCTTCAGCAGCGAGGCGCGAGAGATCTGGGTGACCGTCATGGCCGAGTCACCGGCGAAGAAGTCGGCGGTCGTGCCCGGACCGGGCAGCGCCTTCTGGGTGAAGGTGGCCTTGTGCAGGGTGGTCATCGCGTCGACCATCTCCGGGCTGTTGAAGCCGCAGGACCTGCCGTCCTCACTCCACGCCTGGGCGCCCCATCCGGTCCAGAAGGTGGACAGGTTGTCCCAGCCCTTGTAGTCGAAGTCCCGGATGACCATGCCGGCCTTGCCGGAGTCCGCCGCCGCCGCCGCGGCGGTTGCCAGGGCGTTGTCCCAGTTCCACTGGCCGGCCGCGATCAGCTCGGCCGGGGTCTTCTGCCCGGCCTTCTTGACCATGTCGTTGTTGACGAACACCCCGAACGGCGAGGTGGAGAAGGGGTACGCGTACAGCTTGCCGTCGTCCTGCCAGAGCTTGAGCGTGGCGGGGGAGATGTCCTCGTACTCGTAGCCCTCGGCCTTCTTGAGGGTGTCGTCCAGGGGCAGCAGCGCGCCCGAGGTGACGAAGTCGGGGGCGGAATTCTCGAACACCCATGCGAGGTCCGGTGCGTTCCCGCCCGCGATCTGCGTGGTCAGGGTCGTCGTGTACGTGTCGAACGGCAGCGGATCGAACTTGATCTCGGTCACGTCCGGGTGGCTCTTGCGGTACTCGTCGGCGATCTCGTTGAACAACTTGAGGTGCGCCTCGTTGGCCGACCAGACGGTCATCCGCAGTGCCGCCGGGCCGCTGTCGTCGGCGTCGTCACCGCCACCGCAGGCGGTCAGGGCGAGCGTGCCGGCCAGTGCGACGGCGACGCCGCGCAGGGCCTTTCCTGCTTTCACAATGTTCTCCTTACGGGGGTGTGTTCAGTAGCCCGCGATCTGTGGCCAGCGCTGTTCCACGCCGGCCGCGGTGAGGCGGTCCTGGAAGTCAGCCAGCAGACGGGGGGTGTTGCGGACCGCACGCGGGGACTCGCCCTGCGCCAGACAGAAGTCGGCGAGCAGGCCGGCGACCTCGCCGACGTTCCACTCGACGGGGTGCAGCCGATAGCTGCCGTTGGTGATGTGGGTGGTGCCGATGTTCTTGCCGGCCGGCAGCAGGTTCTCCATCCGCTGCGGGATCAGCGCACCGAGCGGGATCTCGAACGGGCACGAGCCGACGTCGATGTAGTTGTCCCCGCCGGTCGACGGGTGCAGGTCGATCCGGTACATGCCCACGCCCACCGCATCCGGGTAGCTGACCGCGCCGTGGTCGCCCCGGACCGCCAGGGACAGGTCCTGCTCGGCCACCGTGTACTCGGCGCGGATCCGGCGGGACTCGCGGATGTACGGGGCCTGGGCCAGGCCGTCCGCGCTGCCGGTCACGTCGCCGCGTAGCCGCAGGCCCGGGAAGCCGGTGCCGCCGTCGGGCCGGGGCGCCTCCGTCTGCATCCAGTAGAGCACCGCGTATGACAGCTCGCGGGCCTTGGACAGGTGCCACGACGCGTTCGGGACGTCGATGACCGGTCCCTCGAAGTAGTCGATCATCGGCCAGTTGACCAGCGTGATGTCGCTGCCGTACGCGCCGTCGGTGAAGTTGCGCCGCGCGGCGATCCGGCGGAACGTCCACAGGTTGCCGTCGCCGGGGTTGAGGCGTTGGTCGGCGTTGACGCTCAACGGGTCGTCGTCCGGGTTGGGGGTGAAGCTGCGCTCGACGATCTCCAGCGTGCGCGGGTGCGGTGACTTCCAGGACAGCAGCCGGTCACCCCAGAAGTCGGGCTTGTAGTCGCGCCAGAAGTCGTACCCCGCGGGACGGTCGATGGTGTGGTCGCCGTCGACGTGGTCCAGGGCGAAGCAGACGGACACCGCCTGCATGTTCAACGGCTGAGCCTCGGCCGGGGCGCTCGGCTCACCGGTTTCCGCCTGCGACTCGAACCCGGTGACGTACTCGGTGCCCGTCAGCGGCAGCAGCTCGCCGGTCTCGGTGGCGTCCAGGACGTACGGCGCGACCACGTCGATCCGCTCGTCCCGGTCGCGGTGCACGAGGGTAACGCCGGTCACCCGGTCCCCGTCGGTCTCCGCGGCCACCGGCCGGTACGGCTGGAGCACCCGAATACGGCCCGAACCGAGGTGCGGCGCGAGCATCTGTTCGAGGACGGCGACGGCCACCCGCGGCTCGTGGCAGAGCCGGCTCACCCAACCCGCACCCGGGTTGAGGTCGGTCCAGGCCCGGGACCGTTCGGTCAACGGGTAGTGACGACGGTAGTAGTCGCGAATGCCGTTACGCAGTTCCCGGTAGCTGGCGGTGGCGCCGAACTGCTCGATCCAGGAGTGCTCGTCCGGGGGGACGGCCTGGCTGGTGAGCTGCCCGCCGAGCCAGTCGAACTCCTCGGTCAGGATGACGGACCGGCCGGCCCGGGCCGCGGCGAGCGCCGCGGCGACGCCGCCCAGTCCGCCCCCGACGACGAGGACGTCCGTACGCATGAGTACCACGTTTTTCCTTCCAGTTGCGCGATCGACCGCTCAGCGCCGGTCAACCGCCGGATCAGGGGTGCCGAGAGTGATGCCCTCGACGAGTTCGCAGGGGAGAAGTCGCTGCTGGACGCCGTCCGCGCTGCCGTCGATGACGCCCGTCAGCACCTCGACCGACTGCCGGCCCATCTCCTCGCGGGGGATGCGGAATCCGGTGAACGTGATGTCGGTGGGGACCGCGACCGTCGGGTCGCCGAGGGTCACGATCGACAGGTCGCCGGGCACGGTCAGGCCGCGCCGACGGGCTGCCGACTCCAGCGCGACCGCCGTGGCGAAGTCCTCGACGAAGACGACGGTGGTCCCGTCGGCCAGCAGGGTCTCGATGGTGGCGTCGGCCTCGCTGGCCAGCGCCGACATCTGCCCCGCGCTCTCCGCGGTCGCCGCGGTGGCATGAAACCCACGGCGCCGGTCCTCGGAGGATTCCGCGGTGGTGCCCATGTTCAGGTACATCAGTCGGCGGTGACCGCGCCGCAGCGCCACCTCGACGAGTTGGGCCACCGCCGAGGCGTAGTCGGCGCCAACGTAGGGGACCGGGCCGCCGGCGTCGTCGCGGCGCCCGACGGCGACATACGGATATCCATCGCGGTTGAGCCGGTGCAGCTCCGCGCCGTCGATCTCGCGTCCGAGCAGGATGCACCCGTCGGCCAGACGTAGCCGGTTGTCCTGGTGGAAGATTCGTCGCCGGCCGTCCACCACCGGCGCGCTGGTGAACAGCAGCAGGTCGCAGCCGAACCGTTCGGCGTAGTCCTCGATGCCGAGCAGGAACGGGTGGAAGAAGTCCCGGCTGCCGCTGGGGAACGCGGGCTCGTACGTGAAGACGCCGATGATCCGGTTGTACCGCGAGGCGAGGCGGCGGGCCACGGGGTCGGCGGCGTACCCGGTCTCGGCGATGACCCGCAACACCCGGTCCCGGGTCTCCGGTGCGATGCGGACCTCGGCGTCGGTCCGATTGTTGAGCACCAGCGACACGGTCGCCTGACTGACACCGGCCATCCGCGCGATGTCACGCTGGGTGACGCGTCGAGGGGGAGCGGTCACGTCGGGTCCTTCCGGTGGGGCTAATGCGTATTAGCCTCGGCGTTGGGAAGGAGCTTGGTGGGTGGGCCGACATGTGTCAAGGGGTGTCCGCAACATTTCGTGGAGATGAACCCCCTGGACTAATGCGCATTAGCGACCGGGTTCCCGATCGGCTGGCGGTGGCGCGGGCGGACCGGGCGGGCGGCGAGCCGGCTCTTGACAGAAACGCGGTCGAGCGCGCAGCATTCAAGAAACATAGATGCTAATACGTATTAGCTCGGTGATGCCAGAGGTGTCCGCCGAGCGGTGTCCCCTGTGTTCTTACTCAGCGTCACTCCGCACCGCTCGTGCCGACGAGCTGACCGACCGAAGAGGAAGCCGCATGACGAGACCATCCGCCCCGTCGTCCCGACGTGCTGTCCTGGCGGCCGCCAGTGCCGGCCTGCTCGTCGCCGCCGTGGCCGGCGCCCGGCCAGCAGCCGCCGACGCCGCGCTCGACTTCCCCCAGTTCACCTACCAGGGCACCGCGTTCGACAAGGGCACCCTCGCCTACAACCCGACGAACGAGTTCATCTTCCCGAGCGTCATCCGGGCTGCCGACTACTTTCCCAACCCGCTCGGCACCTACTACCTGTACTACGCACCGCACGAGCGTCCCGGCGGGATCGCCCTCGCGTACTCCGACTCGATCAACGGTCCGTGGACCGAATACGTCGCCAACCCCCTGATCGGCAACACCTGGCTGCCGTACTACTCGACGGTCAGCCACATCTCCTCGCCGCACGCGGTGTGGATCGAGGGCGAGGGCAAGCTCTTCCTCTACTTCCACGGCGAGAACTCCATCACCCGGTACGCGACCTCCGACGACGGCATCCACTTCAGCTACGGCGGTACGGCGGTCAGCCGGGACGACACGACCGGCGGCGAGACCTCGTACGCCCGGGTGTTCGAGCAGTCCGTGCCCCGCCTGGGCACCCGGTACCTGATGCTCTTCATGGACAACCCGACCGCTGCGCTGCCGGGACCGACCGGGCCAGTGTCGCGGCGGATCCGTTGGGCGGTCTCCAACGACGCGCGGACCTGGGCCATGCAGCCGGAACCGATCGTGACTCCGCAGGGCATCGAAGGCCCGAACGCCTCTGGACCGTTCTTCCTGCGCTGGGACGACCGCAACCTGGTGATCTACCACGCCGCCGACGGCAACATGCACGCGGTGGACGTCGGGCAGGACTTCGACCAGGAGATCCACCTCGGCGTCGTGCACGACTCGATGTCCGCCGCGCCCGACCTCGGCCGTTCGGCCGCGCCGACGTTCTACTTCGACGGGCGTACCGCGCACATGTACTACGAAGCCGGCGGCCGGCTCACCGCGACCATCGGACACGCCACCGCAACCCTGGCGAACCCACTACCCGTACGGCAGCTCGATTGTGTGCCGGACCGACCGGTCCTGTGGCCGCCCAACCACAAGCTGGTCGACGTCAACGTCACCGTGGATCTGCACGACGGGGTGCTCGGCCCGAACGCGTTCACCCTGGCCAGCGTGACCGGGGGTGACGCCGCGGACGTCAGCGGATTCGCCATTGGCGCGCCGGACACGAGCGGCAGGCTACGGGCCGAACGAGCCGGCAACGCGGGGGACCGGGTGTACCACCTCACGTACACCGGTCATGACGAGATCGGACGGCCGGTCGGCTGCACCGTCGCCGTCACCGTCCCACACGACCAGGGCGGCAACCGGTAGGTCGTCGCCGGCAGTGCGCCCCACCACCTGGTGGGGCGCACTGGCGGGCGTGTGACAGTTTGCCCAGCGTCCGGGCCGGGCTCAGGCGGGAAAACCGCCCGCCCGGAGCAGAGCGCCGGGGAGTTGCTTCCCGAGTTTCCGTTGCAGCCAGGAGACGGCCGAGGTGAGTTCCTCCAGATTCAGACCGGTGGGCCGCCCCATCCGGTCGAAGAGGTAGACGAGATCCTCGGTGGCGACGTTTCCGGTCGCCGCAGGTGCGAACGGGCAACCGCCTGTTCCGCCGATGCTGGCGTCGAGGGTGGTGACGCCCGCCTGGACTGCCGCGACCGCGTTGGCCACCCCGGTGTGCCGAGTGTCGTGCAGGTGCAGCCGCAGCGGTGTGCGGGACTGCGTGATCTCCCGGGCGAGCGTCAGCCGTTCGGTGACGTCGGAGGGTACGGCCACTCCGATGGTGTCGGCGAGGGCCAGTTCGTCCGGACCCACGTCCCGCACCCGGGCGAGCACCTCCCGCAGCCGGTTGGGCGGGACCTCGCCTTCGAACGGGCATCCGAACGAGGCACCCACTGTCACCGTCGTGAACACCCCTGCCTCGCGAGCCGCCTCCACCAGCACCGCGGCCGTGTCACAGGCTTGGGCGGTGGTCATGCCCTGGTTGCGGCAGCAAAAGGTGTCGGTGGCCACGACGACGACGTTGATCTCGTCGACGCCCGCGGCCAGGGCTCGGTCCAGGCCGCGGCGGTTCATCACCAGGCCCGCGTATCGGACGCCGTCGTGGCGGGGGAGCGCGGCCATCAGCTCGTCCGCGTCCGCCATCTGCGGAACGCGGGCGGGGTTGACGAAGCTGGTCACCTCCACTCGCCGGGCTCCCGCGCGTACCGCCCGCCCGGTGAGTTCCACCTTGTCGGCGGTGGTGAGTAGCGTCGCCTCGTTCTGCAGGCCGTCACGGGGCGAGACCTCGACGATGTCGACCATGACTGTCATCGCTCCTCCGACAGGTACGCGACGGCCCTGGCCTCGCTGATCACCTCGGCGTACTTGGCTTGCAGGTCGTACAGGCTCGCCTCGTGCGGGCCGGGGGCGCGGTCCGCCACCGCTTCGGAGACCACCAGCGGGACGAGGCCGTGCTGGATCGCGTCCACCGCCGTGGCACGGACACAACCGCTCGTGCTCACGCCGACCAGCACGACGGTGTCAATGCGCTCCGCCCGCAGGGTGGAGGCCAGCGACGTGCCGAAGAAGGCGCTGGCGTACTGCTTGACCAGCACCAGTTCATCCTCGGCGGGGGAGACCTGCGGCATCAGCTCACCCATCGCGCCACCGCCGGAGAAGAGCTGCTGAAGGGCGGTGACCTTCCGGACGAACAAGCCTCCGTCGACACCGCCGGGCCCGTACGCGACGCGGGTGTGCAGCACGGGAACCCGGTGGTCGCGGGCTGCGGCGATGACCCGGCCAGCCGACTGCAGGCAGTCCGCGGACGGCAGGCACAGTGGGCTGGCCGGGTCGAAGTAGGCCCGCATCAGGTCGATGACGAGCACCGCGGGACGGGCGCCGGGCAGGAGCGCGCCCCCGAATCCGTTGTCGCTGCTGTCCGGCACGGGGCTCATCGGGCGACAGGTGGCCGAGGAGCAGGAAGACCGGTCTCCTCCAGGCACCGGTCCAGGATGGTTTCCATCGGCGGTCCCATGTCGAACGTGGGCAGTGGGTCCGGACGTCCCTGGCGCAGCTCGGCCCGTACCTCCTCGGTGGCCGCGACGTCGACGATGCCGGCCTCGTCGCAGACCACGCCGAAGCGGCGGGCCCCCGTGGGGCTGACCAGGCCCCGGCGGACCTCGAGGCCGACGAGTTCCGGGTCGCGGGCGAGCGGGTCGCCCCACCCGCCGCCACCCCAGGTGACGAAGTGCAGCACATCCCCGGGAGCTACGGGCACGTCGTGCACCTTGCTGCCCAGGATCTCGGTGCCGCCGTCGGCGCGTTCGAGCCACTTGCGGCCGCGCGCACCGGGCTCGCCACCGTTGACCCCCCACGGATAGGTGAGCCAGCGGTCGTCGTGGATCGCGATCGTGCCGGCCTCCAGGAACCGGTAGGCCACGTCGACGCCGTTCCCGCCGCGATGGAGTCCGGCGCCACCCGTGTCCGCGATGGTCTCCCAGCGTTCGATCCGCAGCGGATAGTAGGACTCCAGGTACTCGCACGGGATGTTGACGAACGACGGCCACAGCGAGTGGCCGTCCGGGCCGTCGCCCACCGGCCGGCCGGGAACCCCGCCGAATCCGATCGAGTACAGCTGGAACCACTCGCCCTTGCGCTCACCCGGCCCGTAGGTGCCCGAATACATGAAGTGCGGCGATGACGAGAAGCCTGCGGCGTTGAGCAGCCCGGGGTTCGTCTGACCGAGCAGGCCGCCGAACAGGTCGAAGACGCGACCGATCCCGTGGTTACGCGCGTTGAGGGCGGCAGGATACTTGGGCTTCCAGAACGAGTCGTCGGGGATCGTGACGTCGACCAGCGGGTAGAAGCCGTCGTTCCAGAGGATCTGCGGGTCGGCAACGGTGATCATGTAGATGCCGAAGAACATCCGGACGAGGTTCTCGTTGATGTAGTAGTTGATCGGACCCTGCGCCTGCGGGCTGCTGCCGGTGAAGTCCAGCAGCACCTTGTCACCGGTGCGGGTCAGGCTGAGCTTGAGCTCGTAGGGGCCGTAGCCGAGGCCGTCGTCGCAGATGTAGTCGGTGAACGACAGCGTCTCGCCCTCCTTGAAGACCGCTCCGAGCAGGACCTTCATCGCCCGGTAGTTGCGGTCCAGGAGCTGGTCGAGCGCGGAGTTGTAGGTGTCGACCCCGAACCGGGCGCACATCTCCTGGACCCGACGGGAAGCGGTCTGACACGCCGCGACGATGCCGTTGAGGTCGGCGCGGTTCCAGTCGGGCTTCCGCACCTGGTTGAGGATGATCCGCAGGGGGTCCTCGGCGAGCACGCCCTTGCGGTACAGCTTGAAGGGCGGGATCACCACGCCCTCCTCGAAGATGGTGCGGGCATCGGTCGGCATCGACGCCGGTGTCTTGCCGCCGACGTCGGACATGTGCCCGAACATCGCCGCCCAACCCACGATGCGGCCCTCGAAGAAGATGGGCAGCACCACGAGCCAGTCGTTGGCGTGGCTGATCGCCGCACCGCAGGAGTAGGGGTCCGACGTCAGCAGGACGTCGCCCTCCTCGATGTCGCCATCGAAGTTTTCCAGGAAGTCGGGGATGGACAGCCCGAACTGTCCCACCATCATCTTGCCGTCCGGGTTGGCGATCAGCGGAAACTCGTCGTGCTGTTCACGGATCCCCGGCGACAGCGCGGTCCGGAAGAGCACCTCGTCCATCTCGTAGCGGGCGTTGCGCAGCCCGTTCTCGATCAGGTCGATGGTGACCAGGTCGACATCCACGGAGCGAAGCGGTCCGGTAGCGGTCTCGATGAGGCGTGCCATGGTCAGTTCTCCCGGTGGGTGTCGGCGGGGCGGATGAGGAGGCTGCCGCTCGGGTGCACCGCAGCCGTGTGCCCGGGCAGCACGAGGGTGGTGGAGTCCATCTCGGTGATGATCGCCGGACCGGGTACGACGTTGCCCGCTCGCAGCAGGGCCCGGTCGTAGATGCCGGCTTCCACTTCCGCGCCCTCGACCCAGATGCGGTGGTGGGCCCGCATCGCGGGGCTCGGGTCCGCGTCACCATGCTCCAGCTCGGGCGCGGCGACCTGGGGCCGGGGACCGTGAGCGGTGGCCCGGACGGTCACCAGCTCGTGTTCGGCATCGAGAACGAAGGAGAACAGCCGCTGGTGATCGGCGTCGAACGCCGACCGCAGGGCGGCCAGCCCACCACCGGCCCCGTCGAAGGCGTCGATGTCGACTGCCACCGGGATCTCGAAACCCTGTCCGTGGTAGCGCAGGTCGGCGGAGTAGACGACGTGCTGCTCATCCTGGGGGACGCCCTGATCGCTGAGCGTGGAGCACGCCTTGCTCGCGAGTTCGGTGAGCACCCCGCGAAGGCTCTCGTCGGTCATCTCGTTGAAGCGGCGCACCAACGTCCGTACGGACTCGTCGCGCAGATTGGTCGTCGCGTCGCCGTAGGCGCACAGCACTCCCGGCGACGGCGGAATGATCACCGGCCAGGCCCCGGTCAGTCTGCCGAGAGCGTTGGCGTGCAACGGGCCGGCGCCGCCGAAGGCCACCAGCGCGTAGTCGCGCGGGTCGAAGCCCTGCTGCACCGACACCAGCCGCAACGCCCCGAACATGTTCTCGTTGACGATGTCGATGATGCCCGCGGCGGCGGCCTCGACCGACTCCAGCCCGGTGGCGTCGGCGATCGACTTCACCGCCGCTCGTGCCGCCGCACGGTCCAGCGTGATCTCGCCACCGGCCAGTTCGGTGGGCAGGTAGCCGAGCACCACGTTCGCGTCGGTCACCGTCGGTTGCTCACCGCCCGCCGCGTACGCGGCAGGACCGGGTGCGGCGCCGGCCGACTGCGGCCCTACCCGGAGCGCCTGGGTCAACGGCGGTACGTGGGCGATGGATCCGCCGCCGGCACCCACGGTTCGTACGTCGACGGAGGTGGCGCGGACCTTGAGGTCCCCGACCGTGGTCTCCCGACCCACCCGCGGCGTGAGCCCCTGAACCAGGGCGACGTCGGTGGAGGTGCCGCCCATGTCGAAGGTCAGGAAGTCCGGGTAGCCGGCCTGCTCCGCCACCCAGGTCGCGCCGGTAACCCCGCCGGCAGGGCCGGACAGCAGCAGGTTCACCGGGTTGTCCGCGGCGACGGCCGCGGAGACCAGACCACCGTCGCTGCGCAGGATGCACAGCCGGCCGTCCACCCCGGACTCGCGCAGCTGCGCCTCAAGGTTGGCCACGTAGCGCGCCACCTGCGGCTGGACGGTCGCGTTCGCGACGGTGGTGATGGTCCGCTCGTACTCGCGAAGCTCCGGCAACACCGAGGACGACACCGACACAGGTACGCCCGGAAGCTCCTCTGCGGACAGCTCGGCCACCCGGCGCTCGTGCTGCGGGTTGGCGTAAGAGTTGATCAGGCTGACGCTCAACGCCTCGATGCCCTGCGCGCGGAGCTTGCGCAGCTTCGTACGGACGTCAGCCTCGTCGAGTTCGGTCACCACCGCGCCGTCGGCGCCGATCCTGCCGACGACCTCCACGGTGTCCTCCAGCGCCGCCAGCGGCTCCGGCTTCGGCCAGATGATCCAGCCGGCCAGGCCACCTGGCACGAAGGAACGGGCGATCTGGAGCACCTGCCGGAAGCCGTCGGTGGTGACCAGCCCAACCCGGGCGCCCTTGCCCTCGAGGATCGCGTTCGTGGCGACCGTGGTGCCGTGGAACACCTCAGTGATGTCCGACATGGGCACGCCGGCGGCCTCGCAGGCCCGCTCTATGCCACGCAGCACCCCGATGGACTGGTCCTCCGGCGTGGAGGAGGTCTTGGCCCGGTAGGTCTCTCCGGTCGCCTCGTCGATCAGCAGGATGTCGGTGAACGTTCCCCCCACGTCCACACCGAGTCGGTAGGTCATGGTTCCTCCTCAGATGACGCCGGCAGAACGCAGCGACGCCATCGCGTCGTCGCCGAGCCCCAGCAGGTCGCGATAGATGTCCTCGTTGTGTTCACCGAGCTCGGGGCCGACGTGCCGGACCCGGCCCGGGCTGTCAGAGAGCTTGGGTACGACGTTGTGCATGGCGAACTCCCCGAGACCGGGGTGGGTCAGCCGGACGATCGCCTCCCGCGAGGCGAAGTGCGGGTCCTCGAGCATGTCCCGGGCCCTGAAGATGCGGCCTGCCGGAACGCCCTGGGCGTGCAGCCGTTCGAGCAGATCGTCAGCCGCGAGCGTCGAGCTCCATTCGGCGACCAGGCCGTCCAGCTGCTCCATCCACCGGCCTCGGGCGCCGTGGGTGGCGTACTTCTCGTCAGTGGCCAACTCCACCCGTCCCATCGCCTCGGCGAGCCGGCGGAAGACCGTGTCCTGGTTCGCCGCGATCAGCACCATCTCGCCGTCGGCCGTCGGGTAGACGTTGCTCGGGGACACGTTCGGAAGAGTCGTTCCGGTCCGCTCCCGCTGGTAGCCGGCGATCTGGTACTCGGGGATGAGTGACTCCATCATCGCCAGCACGGCCTCGTAGATGGCCGAGTCCACCACCTGGCCTCGACCGGTGCGTCCGCGCTGGTGCAGCGCCACCAGGGTGCCCAGGCAGGCGAACGTTGCCGCCAGCGAATCTCCCAGAGAGACGCCGGCCCGGGCCGGAGGACGATCGGGGTCGCCGGTCACGTACCGAATTCCGCCCATCGCCTCGCCGATCGATCCGTATCCGGCACGTGACGAGTACGGGCCCGTCTGCCCGAAGCCGGTCACCCGGGTGACGATCAGGCCGGGGTTGATCTCCCACAGCCGCTCCGGGGCCAACCCCCAGCGCTCCAACGTGCCGGGCCGGAAGTTCTCGATCAACACGTCTGCCCGCGCGATGAGCTGGCGTACCAGATCCTGCCCCTCTTCGGCCCGCAGGTTCGCGGTCACGGACTTCTTGTTCCGCGCCACCACCGGCCACCAGAGCGACTTGCCGTACGGCTTCTCGCGCCCCCACTGCCGCATGGGGTCGCCCTGACCCGGGTCCTCGACCTTGATCACCTCGGCGCCGAAGTCACCCAGGAGCTGACCGCAGAACGGCCCCGCCAGCAGCTGCCCGAGCTCGATCACCCGGATGTCGTCAAGCGGCAGTGGAGTGCTCATGAACCCCTCAATCAGCGTCTCTTTGCATGCAATTCACAGGTCTGTGACTGTCGTTACAGCAGGCTGTGCTGGGAAAGTAGGCCCGTGCCCCTCCGGTGTCAATGCTCTGCAGGAAGATTGCATACAACCTGCCGTGTTGCTACGGTGCCGAGCATCATGAGTGACCACACGCCACCGCGGGAAGCCGACAACGGCCACGCCGCCGACGACGCCTATCGGCTGATCCGGGAACAGATCCTGTCCGGGCAACGGTCGGCCGGCGCGTGGCTCCGCGAGGGCGAGTTGGCCGAGTCGTTCGGGGTGAGTCGCACGCCCGTCCGGGAGGCGCTCAGACGGCTGACCGCGGAGGGACTGGTCCGCCACGAACGCAACCGTGGCGTGCAGGTCCAGGCGTGGAGCATCCACGATCTCGATGAGATCTTCAGCCTGCGGGCCGTGCTTGAGCCGTGGGGCTGTCGACTGGCGGCGACCACGGGCACCATCGACGTGGATGCGCTCGACGCGCTGGCCCACCGGATGGACGAGGTGGCGCCAGACGGGCGACCGACCGATGTGGACGAGCTCACCGAGCTGAACAACCGGTTCCACCGGATGATCCTTGAGGCGTCCGACAACAGCCGACTGGCCGGCGTCGTCTCATCGGTGATCCAGGTGCCGCTCGTCTGGCGTACCTTCTCCCGCTACAGCCCGGACGCGCTGCGCCGTAGCCTCGCTCACCATCACGAACTGGTGGCGGCCCTGGCCGCGCCCGACCCCGACTGGGCGGAGTCGGTCATGCGCAGCCACGTACGCGCGGCATGGCATTCCATCCGGCTGCGAGACGGCGGCGACCGGGCGTCTGGCCCGGAACTGCCGGACCAGGTCAGCGCAACCGCAGGTCAACCGCCACTCTGATCATGGGGTCGGGTTCAGCGATCGCGCGAATGGGCCGGGACCAGACGCGGATTCTGCTCACCATCGCGCCCGACCGCGTCCGCGCAATGGCCTGGCCTCCTGCTCAGGCGAGCCGGCCGTCATGGGCGAGCAGGGCGATCTGGGTGCGGTTGTCGAGGTCCAGCTTGGTCAGGATGTGCGAGACGTGGGCCTTCACTGTGGTCACGTTCATCAGCAGCTCGGTGGCGATCTCGGCGTTGGAGCGTCCCTGCGCGATGGCCCGTACGACGTCACGTTCCCGGGGCGTGAGCAGGGCCAGCCGGCCACGCGCGTGCTCGTAGGACTCGGCGCCGGACGCGACCCGCTGCATGAGACGGCGCGTGACGCCCGGCGACAGCATCGGACTGCCGGCGGCGACGGCGCGGACCGCCTGGCTGATCTGCTCCGGCGGGGTGTCCTTGAGTAGGAAGCCGCTGGCCCCGGCCCGTAGCGCCCGCACCACATGCTCGTCGGTGTCGAACGTGGTGAGCACGATGATCTCTGGCGGCCGGGGGCGGCGGCGCAGGCGTTCGGTGGCGGTGATGCCGTTGACGCCGGGCATCCGGATGTCCATCAGCACCACGTCCGGCATGTGCCGGTCCACCGCGGTGATCGCCGCAGCGCCGTCGGCGGCCTCGCCCACGACGACGATCCCGTCAGCGCCGTCCAGCATCATCGTCAGCATTCCCCGCACCAGAGGGTCGTCGTCGACGATGACGACCCGGACCAGGCCCGTCACCTCGACCACGGCAGCCATGCGGTGAGGTGGAACCGACCCGAGGCGTCGATGTGGTGGGTGACGCGGCCACCGGTGAGGGCGGCCCGTTCGGCGAGACCGATCAGGCCCGCGCCGTCGTGCCCGGTGGCACCGCTGTCGGGTGTGGTCGGGTTGCTCACCGTGATGCTCAGGCCGGAGTCGGGCGCCCCGCCGAGGGCGAGTCGGACCGGCTGCCCGGCGGCGTGCTTGCGGGCGTTGGTCAGCGCCTCCTGCGCGATCCGGTAGGCGGTGCGGCCGACCGTCGGGGGGACCTCGACCGGCGGGCCGAGGGGGTCGTCGACCTCGATGTGCTGCCCGGCGGCCCGGGCCTCCTCGACCAGGCGCGGCAGATCGGCGAGGGTCTGACCGGGCGGTGTGTCCCCCGGCGCCTCGGCGTCGTCACTGCGCAGCAGCGTGATGACCTCGCGCAGCTCGTCGAGGGCGTGGTGCGCGCTGGCGCGGATCACCCCGGCGGCGGCGCTGAGCCGCTCGGGTGGCGCGTCCGGCCGGTACTCCATCGCGCCGGCGGCCGCTGCCAGCAGCGACAGCCGGTGAGCCAGCACGTCGTGCATCTCCCGCGCGATCCGGCCGCGCTCGGCCGCCCGGGCCTCGACGACCCGGCGTTCCTGCTCCTGCTCCGCCCGCCAGGCCCGGTCCCGCAGTGCCGCCAGCAGGGCATGTCGAGCCCGCGCCCAGGTGCCCCAGCCCAGCAGGGCAGCGTACGCGGCCGTCATCAGCACCAGCCGCCACCCGTACGGCAGGCTGGGTATCGGCCGCCACACCGCCTGCACGGCCTCGCCCGCCACACCGACCGCCGCCACCACCACGGCCTGCCGGAACGGCCGGTTGCGGGCGGTGAACAGCACCGCGAAGCTCGCCACCGGGGTGGCCACCGGCGACAGTGCCACCAGCAGGCCCGCCAGCACACCAGCGACCTCCGGGCGGCGGACGACCGCCGGGACGAGGGCCAGGGCGGCCACCGCCAGCGCGACATCGGCGCGGACCAGGGCGGTCGGCCCGGAGCGGGTGGCGGACCACAGCACGGTCGCGATGAGCACGCCCATCGCCACGGTCGCCGCTCCCACCGGGACGGAACGCCACGTCCGCGGCGGGTCCACGTCGCACGTCGCCGCATCCACCAGCGCAGGCTAATGGGCTCGCGGAGGGCAGGGCCACCTCCTTTGGTAGTACGCCGCGTCGCCGACGGGTGTACGCGCCGCGGCGTCGGGACCGACGTGCCCGACCCGGGCCGGTCCACAGACTCGGGGCATGACGAACAACCTCTTCCTGCGCCGAGCCGCGGTGGCGGCCGGTGCGATCCTGGTGGCAACGGCGGAGTTCGCGATCCTGCACTCGGCGGCCGGCGTCGACCTGGCGGCCGGCACCCCGGACGCGACCCGGCAGATCACGTTGGCCGCGGTCGTGGTGGCCGCCGCCGTCGCGGCACTGCTCGGCTGGGCGATACTCGCGGTGCTGGAACACCTCACCAACCGGGCGCGCGTCTGGTGGACCTCGGTCGCGGTCGCGGTCCTGCTGCTGTCACTGCTGGTCGGGCCGCCGAGCGGCGTCGGCGGGGGAGCGAAGGCGGCGCTCGCGCTGCTGCACCTGAGCGTCGGCGTCGTCCTCATCCTCGGCCTGCCCCGGCCGCGTCGGGAAGGGCTGAACCGATGACCGCGCTGACCGTACGCAAGCAGCTCGGCGCCTTCGTCCTCGACTCCGGTGCGTGGCCGCGCGCCTGGCTGCGTACCACCGGCTGGACCTGGCGATGCGGCGAGATCCGAACCGCCGCGGGCCTCTGGACGGTCGAGCCGACCGACCGTCGGCGCATCGGGGTCACAGCGCGGGCCGAGCACGGCGCCGCGGTGCGGCTCGACCCGCGCCGGTCACACGTGCCGGGGCCGGGCGGGGTGACGCGCTGGGCGCCCGGTCGCTGCGGCGGTGAGCTGGTCCGCGACGGGCATCTGCTCGCGGTGCGCCTCCCCGGCCGGGCGGGCGGGCCAATCCGCGTCGAGGTCACCGGCGAGTGGGCCGAGCTCGATCTGGTGGCGCTCACCGCCTGCTTCGCGCTGCTGACCCGGCGGCGGCAGCGCGCCCTGGTCATGATGGCGGTCATCAGCACCGCCGGTGGCGGCCCCACAGGTTGACACGAGTGTGTCCGGCCCCGCATGTCCGACGTTCGGCGGGGCGTGGCCCTTCGGTCCCACGAGCGGCAGCCCCGCATGTGACGGATACTCGCTGGATGACTGGACCGGACCTCGACCCCGAACAGTATCCGCCCATCGACCCGCGTGAACCCGCACCGGACGACGCCGGCGAGCTGCTGCCGGACACACCCGACGAACTGCCGCAGGCCCCTGTCGAACCGATGCCGGATGACGGCGGCGGCGACGACGGCGGTGTGCGCGAGCCGGCGTAGGCGGTGACAATCCGGGCCGTCCGAGCCCGGATTGTCAAACGGATCCCACACCGCCGAACCTGACCGCCCGCCTCCCCGTCCCAGCCGAGAAGCAGCGGGCGAGCAGCCGGAGTCCCTCAGGCAGCCGTTCCGTCTCGATGGGGCCGTAGCCGAGGATCAGTCCACGAATCGGCGGTGACCGTGCGGGTGACGGTCACCGCCGATTGCGTGGTCGAACCGGTCAGGCGGCCGAGCAGGCGGCGTCCAGCTCCTTGATGGCGGCTTCCAGGGCCTTCTTGCTGGGCTTGGCGTCGGCGGACTTGTTGTGCGCGTCGCTCAGGCCCATCATCTCGTTCTGGATTTTCTCCGAGGCGGCGGTGACTGCCTCGTTGGCACCCATCGAGTGCGCCAGGATCGCGACCGAGCCGGCGGCCCACTGGGCACTGACCGCGAAGTGCCCGGCTGGCGGGCCGATCTTTTCAGCCTTGGTGACCTTGGCTGCGTTGTCCTTGATGTCCTTCTTGATGTCGGCGCAGGCCTTCACTGTGGCAGCGCCGTTGGCGGCGGTGCTGGCCGCGGTCGTGGCCGCACCGCCGGTCGGGGCGGCGCTCGAGGCCGCCGGGGACGGCGAGGTTGCGGTGCCCTCAGATTTGGGCTGCGGATCGCAGCCGGACACTGCGATCGCCGCCGCAACGGCCAAGCCAGTCAGGACGAGTCGAGTTCGGTTCATCGATGTTTCCCCCATGATCTTCATGTTCCGCGGACGCTACCAGCCCCGGTCGAACGGGTGGGGTCACTTATTGGGCCGAGGAGCGCTGGGTCTGAAGCTGGATGCGAGGCGCGTCGTGACAGTGGACGACGGGTGCCGGGCAGGCCCGGAGTCACCTGCTCCGGGCCCGGGTGCCGTCGCGGCCGGTCGGACCCGGTCCACCATGGTCCACCGGACGCTTGCCGGCTCCTGGTGGTAATCCACTGCCGGCCGACCGAAGCCAACCCCCTCGCATATAATGACGTTCATCAATGCTGCCGGGGTTGATGCGGCGGTGTTCCTGCTGGCCCGGCCCCTGTGGTGGGGCACCAGCCGTCCTGGAGGATGACGATGCGCAGTTTTCTCGCGGTGTTCGGCGCCGCCCTGATTCTCGGTGCCGCCGTCGGCAGCGTTCCGGCCGGCGCATCGGGGGCCTCTCCGCCCTCGTGCCGCAACGGCCTGCTCTTCTGTGAGGACTTCGAGCGACTGCCTCCCGGAGGGACCAGCACGTTGAACTGGGGCGTCGACACCCGCCACGGCACGCTCACCGTCGAACGTGCCCGTCGTGGCAACCATGTGCTGCACATCCACACTGTTGACAACGGACGCGCCTTCCTGCGCGTCGACGACTTCGCCGCGCCGGGCAACCGCTTCTACGGACGGATGCGTCTGCGCGTCGACGCCTTCCCCACGGCCCCGGACTGGGCGCACTTCACGCTGGTGGAAGCAACCGGCACCGGCAGCGCGGAGGTCGTCCGTCCAGTCGGTGGCCAGTACGCGCCCACGGTCCCCGGAACCTTCTGGGGGGTCGGCGCCGACGGCGGTCCGACCGGCGACTGGACCAACTGGCGGGAGTCCGCCCCGGTCGCTGAGGACACCTGGCAGTGCTTCGAGTGGGAGATGGACGCCGCGGACAACCGCGTCGCGGTGTGGATCGATGGCGTGGCGAACCCGGAGCTGACGGCCTCCACGAGTGACCACGGTGGCAACGATGTTCCCTTCGTCCTGCCGACGGTCGATACGGTGAAGATCGGCTGGCAGCTTTACCAGGGCGGCACGACACCGGGGGAGTTCGACCTCTGGATTGACGACATCGCCCTTTCGAGCAAGCGGCTCGGCTGCTGATCCGGAGCCCGGGTGGCCCGGAGGCTCTCGACACATGTGGTCGTGACGACAGTTCCGACCGTGCCGCCTCAGCGACGTACGCGGAGGCGGCACGGTCGTCCATGTTCGAGCCGCGACGTCTACTCCTTCACACCGATGTTGTCGATCGGAGGAGCGCTGAGCAGGCGGCGGACGGGCCACACGGTGGTTGCCAACGCCAGCAGTGTGGTGCCGCCGAGCACCGCCACCCAACCGAGCGGCGGGACGTACGGGATCGGGCTGCCGGTCAGTCCGTTGACGATCGCGCTCAGGGTCAGCGCCGCGATCGTCGCGCCGATCAGCACCGCGCTGCCGAGGAGCCCGGCCTGTTCGGCCTGGACCATCCGTCGAATCTGACGGCGGGTGACCCCGACCAGTTGCAGCAACGCCAACTCGCGGCGGCGGGCCAGCGCCGCCATCACCATCGTGGTGGCCGCCGCCAGCGCCGCGTAGCCCACCATCACGCCGATCAGCAGCCGGTTGAGCCAGGCACCGAGCGCCAGGTCGGTGCTGATCAGGCGCGTACGGGTGGCGGCGTCGAGAACCTCGGTGCCTGGTCGCCCAGCCGACCAGGTGGCCAATGCGGTGTCGGCCTCCGGGCCGGCGCTGACCAGGATCTCGTCGTTGGTATTCCCGGCCGTGTGCCCGGCGACCGTCTCGGCAGCCAGCGTGACGTCGCCGAATCCGAGGCCACGGTCGTAGACCGCGATGACGTCCAACGTGACAGGGGTGCCGTCGCCCAGCCAGAGTTTCGCCTGATCGCCGACGTCCCAGCCGGAGGAGGACGCCTGCGTCGCGGACAGGGCGACAGTGCCCGCGCGCAGGTCGGCCAGGTTGCCCTCGCGCACGGCGAGGTCCATCGTCGCCGTGATGCCCGCCGGGTCGACCGACTGCGCGCTGACCGGCTCGATTCCGTCGAGCGCCCGCACCACCACCTGCGTACGGTGCACACCGGTGGCCGCCTGCACCCCGGCCAACTCGCGGATCTCCCGCGCCGCGTCCGCCGGCAGCCCACCCGGAGCGACAAGCACCCGGTCGGCGAGGGTTCCCGCGCTGCTCTGCGTGGTGGTCTGCCGTTCCAGGTTGGTCTGCAGGAACCAGACCGAGCCGCCGAACCCCACGGACAGCACGAGGGCGGTCAGGACGGTTGCCATGCCCTGCGCGTTGGCCCGCAGATTGGCCGCAGCCAGATAGCCGCTGACCCGCCACATCCGCGGCAACAACGGTGTGAGCAGGCGTGCCGCGTACGCGTTGATCCTCGGTGCGAGCAGCGCTACCGCGATGACGAACAGGTACAGCATGCCGACCGCGCCGGCCAGTGCCCCGGTCGACCCGGCGGCACCGAGCGTGAACGCCCCGGAGGTGCCGGCCGCCGCCAGCGTCAGCACGCCGGCGACCAGCCGCACCCGGCCGCTACGACGAGGCTCGACAGCGATCTCGCCGAGCGCCTCGATCGGCTTGATCCCGGTCACCCGGCGTGCGGCGACCAAAGCGGCGAGCACCGCCACGAGGACCGCCGTACCGATCGCGGCCGGCACCGCGAACAGGCCGCCGACCATCGGGAAGCTTTCCGGCACGAACCCCCGCCCGACCAGCTCGCCGTGCACCCAGCGGGCCGCCAGCAGGCCGGCCGGGCCGCCGAGCGCAGAGCCGATCAGGGCGAGCAGCGCGGCCTCGGCGATCAGCATGCGGCGCACCTGCCCCGGCGTGGCCGCGACCGCGCGCAGTAACGCCAGGTCACGTCGACGGTGCCGGACGGACAGCCCGATGGTGCCGGCCACCACGAAGACGATCAGCAGGACGACGTACCCCCCGAAAGCCGATCCGGCGCTGACCAGCAACGTCTGGGCGGCCTGGTTCTCCGACTGCTCGACGTTCCCACGGTCTTTCCCGCGGTACGTCGTGGCGCCGGCCGCCGATGCGATCTCGCGTACGGCGCCGACGTCGGCGCCGGGCACCATCCGCACGCCGATCGCATCCACCCGGCCCGGGTGGGCGGACAACCGGGCGGCCTGCGCGTCGGTGAAGAACACCGCCGTCGAACCGGTCTCGGCGGTTCCGCTCACCCGGTACGACCGGCCGACCCCGCCGACGACCAGGTCGATGCGGTCGCCCGGCGCCACGCCGAGACGGGTGTCGACAAGCACTTCGTCGTCGTTCCGTGGCGCGGCACCCGCGGCGATGGGACGACCGGTGAAGGCGTACGTGTCCCAGCCGTGTCCCGTCGCAGCGGGCGAGCCGATCGGCACCCCTTCGTCGCCGGTGACGGCCGCGACGCCCGGCACCTGGCGGATCCGGTCCACCAGCGCCGCGTCCACAGTGCCGCCCTCGGGCAGCATGACGGTGCTCGTGGTGGTCTCGCCGTCGAACTCCCTGAACGTGTGACTGACCGTGCGGTTGGCGACGACCACGTCGGCCGCGGCCCAGAGCCGTGGCTCCGGGCGGAACCGCAACCCGGACTCGACGAGGGTGCCCATCGCCACCAGGATCAGCACGCCGACGATCAGGGCCAGCAGGGTCGCGGCGGCGGGGCCGGCCCGGTGCCGCAGCAGGCGGGCGGCGAGCCCGATCATCGGAGGACCCGCCGATCCAGCGATGCCAGGTGCTCGGCGATACGGGCGGCTCCGAGCTGCGGAAGATCGGCGACGATCGCACCGTCGGCCAACACGAGCACGCGGTCCGCGTACGACGCGGCGATCGGATCGTGGGTCACCATCACCACCGTCAGCCCGTGTTCGTCCACGACCGCGCGAAGCAGCGTCAGCACCTCCGCCGCGGTCCGCGAGTCGAGCGCGCCGGTGGGCTCGTCACAGAAGATCACCTCGGGGCGGGTGGCCAGCGCCCGGGCGATCGCCACCCGCTGCTGCTGGCCACCGGAGAGCGCGGCCGGCCGGTGGTGCAGTCGGTCGGCGAGGCCGACCCGCTCGACCACCTGGGTCAGCCAGGCCCGGTCCGGACGGACGCCGGCCAGGCGCAGGGGCAGCACGATGTTCTCCTCGACGGTGAGCGCGCCGATCAGGTTGAAAGCCTGGAAGACAAACCCGATCCGGGTACGACGCAGCTCGGTCAGGCGGGTCTCGGACAGCCCTGACAGCTCGGTGCCGCCGATGACCACCCGACCGGAGGTGGGCCGGTCGAGCCCGGCCGCGGTCTGCAGCAGCGTGCTCTTGCCGGAGCCCGAGGGCCCCATCACCGCGGTGAAGGTGCCCCTGTCGAAGCCGACATCGATGCCCGCAAGCGCAGTCACCTGGTTACGGCCGGCGCCGTACACGCGGGTGAGTTGTTCGACGCGTACCGCCGGTTCGATTGTCTGTCCCGGATAGTCCGGCATTCTGGTGGCCTCTCTCCGTGTCATCGGCAAGAACTGCGCGCACCAGAAACGCTATTGACGTGCGAGAACGGCGACCATCCCGCGGGCTGCCAGGTCCGGGTACAGCAGGCGCTACCGCCGACCGCCGTCCAGGTAGCGCAGCACCGCGGTGACCCGGCGGTCGGCCTGGTCGTCCGGTGGAAGCTGAAGCTTCGAGAAGATGCTGCGGATGTGCTTGTGCACCGCGCCGTCGGTGACGAACAGCCGCTCGGCGATCGCGCTGTTGCCGAGCCCTTCGGCCATCAGCCCCAGCACCTCACGCTCACGCGGCGACAGCTCGCTCAGCGCCGTGTCCGTCCGGCGGTTGCGGGCGAGCAACTGCGCCACCACCTCCGGGTCGATCACGCTGCCGCCGTTCGCGACGCGGTGCAGCGCGGCGAGGAACTCCTCGACCCGGCCCACCCGCTCCTTCAACAGGTAACCGAGCCCGACCGCGCCGACCGAGAACAGGTCGGTGGCGAACGCCTGCTCCACGTACGCCGACAGGACCAGCACCGCGAGGCCGGGGCGGCGCCGCCGAGCCTCCACCGCGGCCACGATGCCCTCGTCGGTGTGGGTCGGCGGCATCCGTACGTCCACGATCGCGACGTCCGGCGCATGTTCGTCGACGGCGACCAGGAACTCGCCCGGAGTGCCGGCCGTGGCGACCACGTCCAGATCCTCCGCCCGCAGCAGCAGAGCCAACCCCTCACGCAACAGCGGGTCGTCCTCGGCGATCACGATCCGCATGGCAGCTCCACGTCCATTCTCGTCGGCCCTCCCGGAGGGCTCGTCAGCGTCATCCGGCCGTCGTACGCCTCGACCCGCCGGCGGATACCGGTGAGCCCTGAGCCACGTGTCTCGTCCGCGTCGCCGTGCCCGTCGTCCTCAATGCACACCAGCAGCCGGCCGCGCTCGCGGCGCACGGCCACGTCCACCCGGCTCGCACCGCTGTGCCGGACGACGTTGGTCAGCGCCTCGGCCACCACGAAGTACGCGGTGGCCTCGACCGAGGCCGCGCACCGCACAGCCACGTCCACCTCAAGTCGGCAGGGCACCACGCAGCTGCCGGCCAGGCCCGCCAGCGCGCCGGCGAGACCCCGGTCGTCCAGCACGGGCGGCAGGATCCCGCGCACCACCGTACGCAGCTCACCGAGTGCCTGTTCCGCGGCGTCCTGTGCCTGCCCGAGGATCTCGTCGGCGCGCTCCGGATTGCGGCGCACGGCCCGCCGCGCGGCACCCAGCAACACGTTGACCGCGACCAACCGGTTCTGGGTGCCGTCGTGCAGCGACCGCTCGATCCGGCGCAGTTCGACAGCGTGGGCGTCGAGCGCCGCGGCGCGGGTGGCGGTCAGCTCGGCCACCCGCAGCGACAGGTCGACACCCGGCGGCGGAGGCAGCAGCAACCGGCCCGGCCACGCCTGGAGACGGGCCAGGACCGGGCTGAACCAGATCGCGGCGGCCAGCGAGCCGACCCCGAGCAACCCGACCGCGAGTGCCTCGGACAATCCGTCGATGCGCCACCAGACGATCCCCGGCGCGCCGGCGTCGGCAGGGATCAGCTGGTACCACAGCGGGAACGTGACGTACTGCACGGCAGAGAGTGGCAGCGCGAGGCCGACAAGCCCGGTCGCCAGGCCGATGAGCGAGGAAAGCCCGACCCAGCCCAGCTCCCGGCGTACGAAGGGATCGCGCGCCGCCGTCCGCAACCCGGCCGGCACCGGCCCCGGCGTGGGGACCGGCTCGCCCCAGCGGGACAGCCGGGCCCGCTCGCGGTCGCTCACCCAGCGCACCGCCCGCAACGCACCGGGCGCCGCCAGCAGCCCCACCCCGAGCAGGCAGGTCACCGCCACGATCACCGCCCAGAGCAGCGCGCCCAGCGCCAGCGTGGCGGTGCCCAGCCCTCCGACCAGGTGCTCCAGAGCGTCGACCGAGGCGCGAACCCGGCCTCGCACGTACGCCATCGACCCACCTCCCCCGCCAACATAGGCCACCACGGGCCGCGCCCGGCAACGCTCGGCGCGGAAGGTACAGCCTGCTGTACCACCATCGTCGAGCTGGCGGGATCGTCCCCGCCACACCCCGCGCCTAGCGTTGACGGCATCGAGGAACGTTCGCTCAAGGAGGCAGTCATGACCGATCCGTACCGCATCACCGACGCCCCGGTCGCCGCACCAAAGAAGCCGGGCGGCCTGCTACGCCCGCTGCTGTGGCTGGTGCTCTTCATCAGCGCTGCGGCCAACGTGGTGCTGTCGACCGCGGCGGACAACCCGTGGATCAGCTCGGCTTTCGGCCTGGTGGCGGTGCTCTGCGCGGTCACGCTGCTCGTCCACCACCGCCGTAACCGCACGCGAGAGTCGTAGGCCATGGACGCTTGGGGCATGATGCAGGCGTGATCTTGTTGGTGCCCGCGGACCCTCTTCGGCCGCGCCACCCGGACGAGCACTTCGCCGCGGAGGCGCGGGCTGCACGTGCTGCCGGGATGGATGTGGCGGTGGTCGACCACGACGTGTTGGCACGGGGCGGAGACGTGCGCCGCGCGGTCGCCTCGGTCTCGCGCAGCGGTCCGGCTGTGTACCGCGGCTGGATGCTACGTAGCGAGCAGTACGCCGTGTTCGCTGAGACGCTCGCTGAGCGTGGTGTGGTGCTGCGGACCGGTGCTGAGCAGTACCAGCGGGCGCATGAGCTGCCTGGCTGGTATGCAGCTCTGGCTCCCGTGACCCCGCCGTCGGTGTGGACCACGGGCTCCGAGCGGGCGGACTTCGACCGCGCGCGTGCCGAGCTTGGCGCGGGACCAGCGGTGCTGCGTGACTACAGCAAGTCGATGAAGCACTACTGGGACGCGGCCGCGTTCATCCCCGACCTTGAGGACGGCGCGGCCGCGTGGGGCGTGGCGTCGCGGTTTCTGGAACTGCGCGACGACGACTTCGTGGGCGGGCTCGTGCTGCGGCGCTTCGAGCGGTTCGCCTCGACCGAGGTGCGCACGTGGTGGATCGATGGCGCGTGCGTTCTGATCGGAGCGCATCCCGACAGCCCGAACGACTCGGCGCCGGCCGAGGTCGACCTGGCCCCGGTCGCACCGTTGATCGGCGGGCTCGGCCTTCCTTTCGTCACCGTGGACCTCGCTCTGCGCGCGGACGGCGTGTGGCGGGTCATCGAACTCGGCGACGGGCAGGTCAGCGACCGACCAATCACCATCGAACCTCAAACGATGATCGAGGTCCTGCTTGCCCAGGCCCGCTGATCGGCGACACTGTCCGCCGGTGGGCCGACGTAGAAGCCTGCCACGCTCGGCAAGCGAACTGGCAGCGCATCGACGACTCCGAGCTCGACTCCGTCGAGCGGAGCGCGGTTCTCGCCGTCTACTCCGCCCATGCTCGGCCTGGCCGCTCAGGAGCACACTCTGCACTGCATGAAATGCGGCGCCAGTCTCGAGCATCCCGGCCAAGGCCACACGTGCCGGTCCTCGACACCGCCGCCCGCCCCTCGGACAGCAGGTTGGGACGTCGCGACCTGGTTCGTCGTCGGGTTCGCCATCCTCTTTGCGCTGGCCGCGATCGCCGCGGCCGTCCTCGGCAGCATCCCGAGCGCCCGGGCCCGGCCGCTGTCCCCGTCCGGCACCGGCGCAGCGGTCGGTTTCGTCCTGGCCAACCTGACCCTGTTCGTCGCCATCATCGGCCTGGCTGTCAGCGGGCTGATCTGGGGACGCGGCACGCGCCAGCTCGCCGAGGCGCACGGCTCATCGGGCCGCTCGTACAGCCGCCACTGGGGCATGCGCGTCTTCCCCGCCTGCGTCGTCTGCAGTGCGGCAATCGCCTGGCTGGCCACCGACCGAGCCGCCCCTGCCGTCCTGTTCGGCCAAGCGGCCCTGCGCACCCTCGGAGCCGCCGCACTGATCGGGGGCGTGCTGCACAGCCGGAAGCGGGTCCTGCGGCTGATCGCCCACGTCAACAGAGTCGTCGCCGGACACTACTCGCCGGTCGCCAGGCAGGACCCGGCGTGGCCGCTGTCGCCCACTCCGACCAGCGACGACTGGAACGCCGGCCAATGGGACCCGGATGTGCTGCGCGACATCGAAGCCCGCCGTCACCGCGACAGAACCTGATCTTGAGGTGCGGCCGGCCTCCAGCATGCCGACCGCTACGGCAGGGCAACATCAAACCGGGGATCGTCTGAGCCCGCCAGGCTTCGAAGCCGGTCCGTCGGAATATCCATTGCCATCCGATCGGCACAACGCTTACCTTGAATGAGCAAGGCCGTCCCGACCAACCCAAGGAGTTCCCCGTGTTGCAGTACGCCTACACCGAAACCACGCGGCTCATGCCGCGCGGCGGTGACGTGCTGCCCTCGATTGCGCGAGCCCACGATCTGTGCGCGAGTGAGCAGAACTGGAAGCCGGGGTGGCGGCGCGAATAGCGCCAGCGCAAGCTGCGAAGCCGCCCACCCCGACAGGGACAGGGCGGCTTTCTCGTTACTGAACAACTTCATAGGGGCGTAGCTCAACTGGTAGAGCACCGGTCTCCAAAACCGAAGGTCGCAGGTTCGAGTCCTGCCGCCCCTGCTTTTCGTCCCGGCTGCGGCCGGCGGCGTTGCAGATTCTCAACTTCACAGTGGATGGCATGAGCAAAACCCCGGCCGGCGCCTGCGCGGGGCCGGCCGGGGGCATTACCTCCGGGACGAGGGAGACGGCTGACCCGCTCGCTTTGGGAGCGAGAGACACGGGGTTCGACACCCCGGTCCCGGACCATGGGGTTGTAGCTCAGCTGGGAGAGCGCCGGTTCGGCAGACCGGAGGTCGAGGGTTCGAGTCCCTTCTTCTCCACGCATCCATGCCTCCTGGCGTAACTGGTGGCGCACGGGAGCGAAGTCCCCGAGGGCTCCGGGGGAGGGCACGTTGGCGGCGATCGTGGGCTGCGACCGCGATTCCCGCCGGCTCCATGGGCCGTTGGAGCAAGCTGGCAGCTCACCTGGTTCTCAGCCAGGAGGTTACGGGTTCGAGCCCCGTACGGCCTGCGCAAGCAAAATGCCGTGCGGTCGTGGTGAACTTGGCGGACACGTCGGTCTTCCAAACCGAAGAAGCGGGGTCGGTGCCCGCCGACCGCTCAACCATTCCGGGGTGCTCTGCTGGCAAGGGCGACGGGACTTTGGATCCCGGTACAAACGCAGGTTCGATTCCTGCTCCCGGAGCAACACTCGACCAGCGGGAAAAGTCGCCGCTGGGGTTGCAGATCCGGAACTCGACTGCCCCCAGTGGACGATGCCGCAACCTGCGGAAGCCTGCCCCGGTAGCCCAACTGGTAGGAGGCGGCGCACTCAAACTGCGCACAGTGCGGGTTCGAATCCCGCTCGGGGCACTCAGCAGGTCGCCGGTTCGACTCCGGCCGGCGGCTCCAAGCACCACCGCCCACGAGAGAAGGAGGGCCCGGTGGACGCCGTTCTCGTCCTCAACGCCGACCTGGGACCGCTGCACCCGGTCCCGATCAAACACGCGATCCGGATGCTCATGCGCCAGGTCACCGAGATCCACGAAGCCGAGCCCGACCGGCTCATCGGCGTCTTCCCGATACCCAAGGTCCTGCGCCTCGTCCGACACGTGCAGCGCTGATCACCGGCCGGCGAGTCCGCGGCTCGCCGGCCACGATTCCCGGGTCGTCTATTCGGTAAGACACCGCACTCTGGATGCGGGGAGCTGGGTTCGAATCCTGGCCTGGGAGCCACGGCAGGGCGCGTAAGCGGGTCGGCACAGGGTGCACCCATCGGCGCCGGCGAACCGGAAGGGACCCTGCCGCGAACATGCCCTCGTAGCCCAATGGAAGAGGCGCGGTCGTGAGGCGGCCGTAGTTGCACGTTCGACTCGTGTCGAGGGCACCAAGCCGGCGTAGCTCACCGGGCCAGAGCACCGACCTTCTAACTCGGAGGCAGCCGGTTCGAGTGCGGCCGCCGGCTCCACGCCAGCGAAGCTCACCAGGGCAGAGCGGGCCCCTCGTAAGGGCGAGGATGCGGGTCCGCCTGCCGTCGCTGGCTCTCTCGCCGACGTAGCTCAGGTGGTCAGAGCGCTCCGCTCATAACGGAGAGGCCCCCGGTTCGACACCGGGCGTCGGCACGCACATCACGCGCTCGTGGTGGAACCTGGTAGACACGCACGGCTCAGACCCGTGTGCCGAAAGGCATGGGAGTTCGACTCTCCCCGAGCGCACGCAACACCATGGGGACGTGGCCCAGTTGGTAGGGCATCTGTTTCGCACTCAGAAGGTCAGGGGTTCGACTCCCCTCGTCTCCACTCCCCCGGCCTCGGCCGGGACCATGCTGGCGTGGCCAAGCGGCTAAGGCACCTCGTTGTCAGCGAGGGGATCGCGGGTTCGAGTCCCGTCGTCAGCGCGCATGAAGGGTTGGCCGAGTCTGGTCGATGGCGCCGCGTTGCTAGCGCGGAGCGGGTCACACCGCCGGGGGTTCGAATCCCTCACCCTTCGCCAAGCCGTCGTAGCTCAGCGGTTAGAGCACCGAGCTGATAACTCGGGGCCGGAGGTTCGATTCCTCCCGTCGGCACGCAGCGAGAATGCCAGCCAGGCGACCGCGTCGGCCACCAGGCCGCCGAGGAACGTACGGGCTCCGCAGGGCAAGGTGGTTCCTAACGGGAACCCGGCGAAAGCCGCGGGACAGTGCCACAGAGAACAGACCGCCCGCAGCACGACCGCCGGTAAGGGTGAAACGGTGGGGTAAGAGCCCACCGCGTCCTCGGTGACGGGGGCGGCACGGTAAACCCCACCCGGAGCAAGGCCGAACAGCACGCGGGCGGCCCGCCTGATGCGTGCGGGTTGGCCGCTAGAGCCTGCCCGGCGACGGTAGGCCGAGATGGATGGTCGCCCCCACCCTGTCGGGGTGGGACAGAACCCGGCGTACCGGTCGGCTTCCCTCGCCGCAGTACATGCCCCCGTAGCTCAGTGGATAGAGCACGAGATTACGGATCTCGGTGTCGCTGGTTCGATTCCAGTCGGGGGCTCTTTCGGGATATGGCGCAGTCAGGTAGCGCTCCGGTCTGGGGGACCGGAAGCCGCCGGTTCGAATCCGGCTATCCCGACTCAACGGGTACTAGCTCAACTTGGTGGAGCGCCGGCTTCGGGAGCCGGAGGAGGGGAGTTCGAATCGCCCGTACCCGACGCATGGAGGGTAGTGCGGAACACGTCCGCAACCGGTCTCGAAAACCGGCACCGGGCGAAAGCCCGAGGGTTCAACTCCTTTACCTTCCGCCACGCAGCGTGGCTCTTGTTGTCAGACTATTAGTAGACAATTGAGCCGTGGAGAAGCGCTGCTCGAAGTGCCAGCAGGTTAAGTCGCTCACTGACTTCGCGTTGAACCGTAGGCGGGCCGATGGCCGAACGACCTACTGCAAGAGCTGCAAGAAGCAGTACAACGCGACCTACTACACGCTCACGAAGGACCGGCACAACCCGAGCCGGGCCGAGCGGCGGCGACAGGCGAAGGCCGAGGCGACCGCTCGCGTTATCGAGTACCTGCGCGAGCACCCCTGCGTCGACTGCGGCGAGGCGGACATCGTAGTCCTGGACTTCGACCACCAGCGCGACAAGGAAGTCGGGGTGAGCGAACTGGTGGGTGCTGGCGCTCCCTGGGAGCGCATCCTTGCCGAGATCGAAAAGTGTGAGGTGGTCTGCGCTAACGACCACCGCCGTCGGACAGCCCGCACCTTCGGGTGGGCACGGCTGGAAGAACGAGCGCCGCTAGCTCATGGGGTAGAGCTGCTGACTCTTAATCAGTAAGTGCAGGGTTCGAGTCCCTGGCGGCGTACCAGACCCCCCGGTAGCTCAGCGGATAGAGCGCTGGTTTCCTAAACCGGGTCGTCGCAGGTTCGAGCCCTGCTCGGGGGACGTCTATATTCGGGCCGCTAGCTCAGTGGTAGAGCTGCCGACTTTTAATCGGAGTGTCCAGAGTTCGATCCTCTGGCGGCCCACTTGCGGGATGGCGCAGTTATGGAAGCGCGCTGGGCTCATAACCCAGAGGCCGCTGGTTCGAATCCGGCTCCCGCTCCCACGTTCCTGTCCGTTCGGGTTGGCCCTGGCACAGGGAGTGCCAGGCGTAAGCGCGGCACACACTCCGCGACCAGCCCCCTACTCGCGCCCTGGTAGCTCAGCGGGAGAGCACCGGTTCGACAGACCGGGGGCCGCTGGTTCGAATCCAGCTCGGGGCACGTAACCCACCTGGCGCGGTGGACGAATGGAAGAGTCGCCCGGCTTTCACCCGGGACATGTGCGGGTTCGAGTCCCGTCCGCGCTGCCGATCTGGCGTAAACCGTAATTTGGTAGCGGTCCGGACTGTTAATCCGGCGGGAGTCAGCCCTCTACAGGTTCGAGCCCTGTCGCCAGAGCCAAGCCCGTGTAGCTCAACGGAAGAGCACCTGGTTTACACCCAGGGGGTCGGAGGTTCGACACCTTCCACGGGCACTGGCCTTCGGGCCGTAGTTGTGGCTGTAGCTCAGTGGTAGAGCGTCCGGTTGTGACCCGGAAGGACGCGGGGTCGGTACCCGCCAGTCACCCCAGGGGAGTGCGCCACCGATGGTGAGGTGGGCCGGGCTGTAACCCCGGTGCGTTCGCGCTCAGGGAGTTCGAATCTCTCCACTCCCACGCATGCCCGCGTAGCTCAGGGGACAGAGCACCAGCTTCCGGAGCTGGGTGTCGGGGGTTCGATTCCCTCCGCGGGCGCTTCTGCCTGGTCGTGTGCCCGAGTGGTGAGGGAGCGGTCCGCAAAACCGCGTACGCCGGTTCGATCCCGGTCACGGCCTCGATTGCCATCCACTGCGGAGAGCGAGCGGGATGCTGTTCCCGATGGGGGAGCCGAAGGGTCGGCCGTTCCCGGCCGGCCGGCACTTCCGGGCGGGGTGGGGGAGAATCGGTTCATGTTTGTCATCAGGGAGCGGTTCTTCTCGATCGGCGACGACTTCGACGTGCTCGACGAGCACGGCACCAAGGTCTTCCACGTCGACGGCAAGGTGCTCAGCGTCCGCAACAAGGTCATCATCGAGGATGCCTCCGGGCATGAGGTCGCCACGCTGCACCGGCACCTGGTGGCGCTGCGTCCCACGTACGAGATCAGGATCGGCGGCGAGAAGGCCGCAGAGGTCCGCAAGAATCTGCTCACGCCGTTCCGCGACAAGTTCAGCATCGACGTGCCAGGGCCCGACGACCTGGAGATGAAGGGCGACCTGCTCGACCACGAGTACGTGATCGAACGTGACGGCACCGAGGTGGCTGTGGTCTCCAAGAGGTGGCTGACGATCCGGGACACCTACGCCGTGCAGGTCACTGCCGGCGTCGACCCGCTGCTCATCATCGGCAGCGTCCTCGCGCTCGACCTGGCTATGGACCGCGACAAGAAGAAGAGCGACAAGAAGAAGAGCGACGAGGACTGACCGTCAAGGCAGCAGCCGGCTGCGCTGTTGGCTGTGGGGCCGGATGTTGTGGTTGAGGTGGAACACGTTGTGCGGGTCCCAGATCGTCTTGAGTGCGGTGAGCCTGGCGAGCTTGGCGGCCGGGTACGCGCGGCGTACGCCGCGTTGCCCCTCGTCGGCGGCGAGCGAGTTGACGTAGACGCCGTCGGCGTACGGGTCGAGCGCGGCTCCGGCACTGCGAGCCGCTGCCATCCGAATGTCGTCTTCGGATGGCTCGGTCCAGCGGGAGCTGGCACCGAACTCGAACATGGTGCCGCGGTGGCTGAACGCGGCGTCGGCGTCTACGACGTCGGCGATGGCGCCGCCGTGCGCCTGTAGCCCGACGTTGGCGAGGTGGGCGCCGGTGTGCAGGTCTGCCGCGCCGCGCAGCAGGAACGCCTCGACCGCGGCGGTGGGGAACTGCCGCAGGTAGTGCGCACTGGAGTACCGGCGGTGGGCGTGGCCGCCGACGGTGTCGTCGCGTTGCTGGAGGTCCAGGTATGACGGGGTGGTGACCCGCTCCGCGACCGGTCGCCCGAGCGCGCGCATCGCCGGCAGCAACCGGTGACCCTGTGCCGGGTCGCCGACCCACACGAAGCCGACGGTGGCGACAGGGCCCCTGGCCGTGCTGTGGACGTCGGCGGTGAAGGTCGCCTGTCGCGGCGCGACGGCGTTGAGGTTTCGCCAGCCTTCGAGCACCGGTACGGCTTCCTCGGCGCGGAAGTCGAACTCGGCGACCAGGGTCTGCGTTCCGATGTGGTGCAGTTGGAAGTCGAAGTCGGTGACGATGCCGAAGTTGCCGCCCCCGCCGCGTAGGCCCCAGTAGAGGTCGGGGTTGTCGGTTCGGCTCGCGGTCACCACTTCCCCGTCTGCGGTGACCATCGTGTAGGAGACGACGTTGTCGCAGGCCAACCCGTGTTGGCGGGCGAGCCAGCCCATGCCGCCGCCGAGGGTCAGGCCGCCGACGCCCGTGTGCGAGACGTTACCGGCGGTCGTGGCGAGGCCGTGTGGCTGCGACGCCCGGTCGAGTGCGCCGAGCAGCGCGCCGCCCTGGACCCGGGCGCGTCGTCGGATCGGGTCGACCCGAACGCCGTTCAACGGGGTCAGATCGATCATCAGGCCGTTCGCCGGGACGGCGAGGCCGGCCACGTTGTGCCCGCCGCAGCGTACCCCGATCTCCAGATCGAGTTCGCGGGCCAGGCGCACCGCGGTCATCACGTCGGTGACGCTCGCGGCCTGCACGATCATCCGCGGGCGGCGGTCAATCATGGCGTTCCAGACGGTGCGGGCCGCGTCGTACCCCGGGTTGCCCGGGGTGAGGAGGCGGCCGTCGAAGCGAGGGCTGGTCGTTGTCGTCATACGTCCGAGCCTGATGGAAATCGGTACACCCGGTAAGGTCCGATCTCATGGGCCGAACCAGGACCAATTCGAGCACTGCGGAGGACCTGCTCATCGATGTCGACCGGTCTGTGGGCGAACCGCTGCACCGGCAGATCGCCGCCTCGATCCGGGGCAGCATCCGGGCTGGCCGGTTGCGTTTCGGGACGTCCCTGCCGCCCACCCGCACCATCGCGGCCGATCTGGGAGTCTCACGCGGCGTCGTGGTCGAGGCCTACCAGCAACTCGTCGCCGAGGGCTACCTCACCAGTCGGGCGGGCGGCTACACCCAGGTCGCCGTCGATCCGGTTCCACCGTCGGCGAGTCGGCGCGGCGGGGATCGGCCGGCGGTCGGGATCGACTTCGGGTACGGCCGCACCGACGTGTCGTCGTTTCCTCGGGCTGCCTGGCTGCGTTCGGTGCGAACCATCCTCACCACCACGCCGAACGAACGCTTCGCCTACCTCGACGGGCGTGGCGTACCCGAACTGCATACAGCCCTGAGCGACTACCTCAACCGTGTCCGCGGCACATCGGCCCGCCCGGATAATGTCGTGATCTGCAGTGGTTACGGCCAAGGGATCGCGCTGATACTCCAGGTGCTCGCGGCGCGCGGCGCCCGCAGAGTGGCCGTTGAGGACCCATCCGCTGACGACGACGCACGCCTCGTCGCGGCCGCCGTCGGCCTGGACGTGATCGGCGTCCCGGTCGGGCCAGACGGCATTCTCGTCGAGAAGCTCGAACAGACCGACGCGGACGCCGTCGTGCTGACACCCTCGCACCAGTGGCCCACCGGCGGCGTCCTGTCGGCCAGCGCGCGGGCCCGGGTGATCGGCTGGGCGCAGCGTCGCGGCGCCGTGGTGATCGAGGACGACTACGACGCGGAGTACCGCTACGACCGCTCACCCGTCGGCGCCATGCAGGGGCTGGCACCCGACACCGTCGTCTACTGCGGCACGGCGAGCAAAACCCTGGCACCGGGGCTGCGCCTCGGGTGGCTGCTTGCGCCGTCACACCTGGTCGACGACATCACGGAGGCCAAGGTACGGGCCGACCGCGGCTCTCCCGTCATCGACCAACTGACCTTCGCCGACTTCCTCACCCGCGGCGAATTCGACCGGCACCTACGGCGCATGCGCCCGGTCTACCGCCGCCGCCGCGACGCACTCCTGGCCGCGCTGCGCGCACGGTTGCCCGAACTGGAACCGGTCGGTGTCGCGGCGGGCCAACACGTCGTCACCTGGCTCCCGCACGACCTCGACGAGGCCCGGGTCGTGGCTGCCGCCGCCCGACGCGGACTGGTGGTGCAAGGCGTCTCCCGGTACCGACTGAGCCCCACCGGACCCGGCGGGCTGATCTTCGGCTACGCCACCCTCACCGAACGCGCCATCACCGACGGAGTGGAAGCCCTCGCCGACGCGGTCACAGAGGCCCGGGAATCTTCTCAGCTGACGGACATCACTAACCCGGTTGCCGGTTAAGGCGGGACTGCCTAGCTTGCTCCTCGTGGAGAACAAGGGTCGTAGCGCAGACGAGTGCGCCGGGTGAGCGGTCGTCTGCGCGAGATTGCCCGGCAGACGGTTGCAATCGCTGATTCGGGTCGCTATCGCAATGGTGCCGGTGACGAGGTCGGCATCGGCGAGGTGGCACGTGCTGCAGTCGCCGGCACTCGTCTCTACCTGCCGGACGAGGTGCCCGCGGTGGGAAACGCGGAGCCCGGTGCAGGCAGAGTGGAGGTGACGTACGAGTCGACGTTGCAGGCAGCTCGTCGGCTGGCGCCCGGAGCGGCCTGTCTGGTGTTCGCCTCGGCGAAGAATCCGGGTGGTGGGTTCCTGGGCGGAGCGAAGGCGCAGGAGGAGAGCGTCGCCCGCTCCTCGGCGCTGTACCCATGTCTCCTTGCTGCCCGGGAGTTCTATGCGTTCCACCGCGAACAGCGGGACCTGCGCTACAGCGACCGCGTCATCTTCTCCCCGGACGTGCCGGTCTTCCGGGACGACAAGGGCAACCTGCTCGACCAGCCGTACACGACGTCGTTCTTGACCGCAGCGGCGCCGAACATGGGCGCGATCCTCCGCAACCAGCCCGAACACGTTGCGGACGTACCGGCGGTGCTGAGCCGGCGTGCTCGCCGAGTGCTGGAGGTCGCGGCCGCGCACGGACATCGGACGTTGGTGCTGGGCGCGTGGGGATGCGGCGTGTTCCGCAACGATCCCGCCACGGTCGCCGACGCCTTCGCCTACGCGCTGCGGGAGATCGACCGCTTCGACCACGTGGTGTTCGCCATCCGCGACAACCTGCCGGGAACACCGGTGTATCGCACGTTCGCGGAACGCTTTGACCTGGGGTGATGCGCGAGCGGTCTGGCGCGACCTCCCAGCGCTGAGCCTGTCGCTACGTGGCTGCGGCTCAGATCACCGGCAGCCGCGATTCGCGTGGCACACGGAGTAGCAGGGAGCGGGGGGATGCCGAACGCACTGATGAGCGCACGATGTCCGCCCAGCAAGCCTGGTGTGGTTAGCATCGCTCGTGACAGATCTGCATGTGCTTCGTGTGTTCTGCGGTCCCGGCGGCACGTACGGAAACCGGCTCGGTGTTGTTCTTGACGGCCATGCCGTGGCCGCTGGGCAGGACCGCCATGCCGTGGCCGCGCGACTGGGCTTCAGCGAAACCGTCTTCGTCGATGATGCCGGCACAGGAACCGTCGATATCCACACGCCGAGCGTGCGGCTGCCGTTTGCCGGTCATCCGTTGGTGGGCACCTCCTGGTTGCTGAGTCGGCTCGGAGCCAGGCCGGAACTCCTACACCCGCCAGCGGGATCGGTGCCAACCTGGCAGGACGGCGAGTTCACCTGGATCAGGGGTCGCTCGCAGTGGGTGCCCGACAGGCGCATGCAGCAGTACGCCTCAGCCGAGGAGGTCGACGCATTGCCGTGCCCGCCGCCAGGTGACGGGTGGCTGTACGCGTGGGCGTGGCAAGACCGGGCCGCCGGTCGGGTGCGTACCAGAGGATTTCCCCGCCGGGGCGACGCCATCGCCGAGGATGAAGCCACCGGCGCGTCCGCGATCGTGCTCACCGCGGAACTGCAGCGGGCGCTGGACATCACCCAGGGCAGGGGATCTCAGATCCTGACTCGACCCGGTCCGAACGGCACCGTCGAGGTCGGTGGCCGGGTCATCCTTGAGGAAACCCGCTCCCTCTGAATGAGCCCTGTTGGTCAGCGAGTCTGCCTGCCTACACCGGGACTGCCTGCGTACTGCTGGCGGCGTCATGGGCGGACATCGTTTCCTGCCTGCGGGGTTCCTCGCGCAGGATGGCGCAGTGCAGCCACGTGTCCGGGATGGCGAAGCCGTCCACGAGCGTTCGCATGTGCGGGCGCAGTTCTTTGAGCAATCCGTTCACCACGCCGGTGATCGCCTTCGAGCGGGCTGGCGTGAGTCGACCGTGCTCCAGGAACCACCCCTTGTTGGCCTCGATGACGCTGAGCGCGTACAGGTCACAGACGCGGGAGAGAAGCGCCTGGACCGCCGGGTCGGCGGTGTCTTCGATCCCGGCGACGAACGCCTCCAGGGTGACCCGGTCGATGTGCGCGGCGGCAACGGCCAGGACGTGGTCCTGGACGTCGTTGAAGATGTCGAAGGGGCGGTCCTTCTTGGTGGCCGCGCCGCCGCGAAGGCGACGGACAGCGCCGTCGAGGAGGTGCCGCTCACGGTCCTCGAAGGCCTTCAGCTGCCAGCCGCGGTCGGTGACGGCGACCTCCTCGTCGCGGCCGGGCACCGCGCTGATCAGCCGTTCGATGAGCGACCGTGCGGCGGTGCGCTCGAGCACCATCTCGCGGACCTGCTCAGCGACGAAGGAGGCGCGCCCCCAGCCGTCCAACGAGCCGAACTCGTCGCGGTAGCCGGTGAGCAAACCCTTGGCCACCAGCTGCAGCAGCACCGTGTTATCGCCCTCGAACGTGGTGAAGACGTCGGTGTCGGCCTTGAGACTGGGTAGCCGGTTCTCTGCCAGGTAGCCAGCGCCGCCGCACGCCTCGCGGCACATCTGGATGGTGCGGGTCGCGTGCCAGGTCTGCGCGGCCTTGAGACCGGCGGCCCGGGACTCCAGCTCCCGCTGCCGGTGCTCGTCGACCGGCCCGTCGCCGCCCTGCACCTCATTCAGCGCGGCGACCAGCTCGGTCTGGGCGAAGTGCAGCGCGTACGTGGTGGCCAGGGCCGGCAGCAGCTTGCGCTGGTGGGCCAGGTAGTCGTTGATCAGCACCTCCCGGTCGGCGCCGGGAGTGTCGAACTGGCGCCGGATGTCGCCGTAGCGCACTGCGATGGTCAGCGCGGACTTGGTGGCCGCCGACGCGGCGCCGCCCACGCTCACCCGACCACGGACCAGGGTGCCGAGCATCGTGAAGAAGCGCCGGGAGTCGTTCTCGATCGGGCTGGAGTACGTGCCGTCCTCCGCGACCTGACCGTAACGGTCCAGCAGCATGTCGCGGGGCACCTGCACGTGGTCGAAGCTGAGCCGCCCGTTGTCCACGCCGAGCAGGCCGGCCTTGGGCCCGGCGTCGCCGATGGTCACGCCGGGCAGCGGGTTGCCCTGTGCGTCGCGGATCGGCACCAACCACGCGTGTACGCCGTGCCGCTGACCGTTCGTGATCAGCTGCGCGAAGACGACCGCCATGCGTCCGTCCCGGGCGGCGTTGCCGATGTAGTCCTTGCGGGCCGCCTCGTGTGGGGTGTGCAGGTCGAAGGTCTGCGTCTGCGGGTCGTACGTGCAGGTGGTGCGCAGTTGCTGGACGTCGGACCCGTGGCCGGTCTCGGTCATCGCGAAGCAGCCGAAAATGGTGCCCGAGATGATGTCCCGCAGGTAGGCGTCGTGGTGGCGCTGGGTGCCGAGGGCTTGGACTGCGCCACCGAACAGGCCCCACTGCACGCCCGCCTTGACCATCAGCGAGAGGTCGACCTGCGCCAGCATCTCGCTGGCGATGATCGAGCCGCCGACGTCGGCGCTGCCGCCGTACTCGGTGGGAAAGGCCGACGCGATCCCCAGTTCGACGGGGAGTTCGGTGAGCAGCCGGGAGATCCGCTCGCGTGCCTGGTCACCGGTCTCGCCGTACACCGGGAGGAAACGCTCGTCGAGGTGCTCCCGGTGCGCGTTGCGCACCTTTGCCCACGGTCCGTCGAGCACGTCCCGCAGGCGAGCGAGGTCGATGTGGCCGGACGCGTGATCGTGCATGGTCACCCCTCGGCTGGTGCACATATGGGTACAGTCCGTACTCGATCAAGAGTACCGGCGGGCTGTGGCGACCTGGCGAACGAGATCGGGGTGAGACGGGACACCATCGAACTCTCACACCGCGCTCAAGCGACCGGCGGGCTGGCCCGGACTGCTCCCGACCAGCCCGCCGCTCGTGCCTCAGGCCTCGTTTTCGGTGTCGGCCAACTGGTCGGCCGGGGCCTGCGCCACCGGGTGGCCGGTGTCGTCGACCAGTCCCGGCGCCATGCTGCCGCCGTGGGCGTCCTGCGCCGCCCGGGTGCTGCGGGCCCCCTCGTCCTGCGGCACCCCGGTCTGCTCCCCATCGCGTCGCTCGTCCCGCTCGGTCATGTGTGTTCCTTCCTCTGTCCTGACCAGCGGCGGTACCCGAACGAACGGCCGGGAAACCGTCTCCTGGCGGCCCGGCGTCAGGAGACCGCCGGCGGCCAGCGGTGTGCGCGCCACTCGTTCCAGGTCGCGAAACCAGCCGGTGGCTCATCGACGGGTTCGCTGCCGTCGAGTTCGCCTGGCGTGGGGATGTCGATGGTGGCGGCCCACTCGGCGAGTTCCTCGTCGGACATCGGCCACGTCGTGTGCGGCGCTTCGGCTTGCCGCCGGTCGAGTCGTCTGCGCTGCTCGGCTGGGGTGAGCGCGAAGTAGTGCATCTCCACCAGCGCGTCGAGGTCTGCTGCTGCCTCCCGCAGGGCGGAGCGTTCGTCCCGAGTCCAGAGACCGAAGTCGATCACAACGTTGTTGCCGAGTTCGAGGGCGCGCAGCCCGATCTCGATGAGTCGTCCTTCGACCACGTCCTGAGCCGATGGCGGATTCTCGTGCCCGTAGAGGGCCTTCACCCATTCGTCCTTCGTCAGACGAAGCGCTTTCCACTCGATTTCGATACGCCGAGCGGCAGTGGTCTTTCCGGTGCACGGGAGCCCGACCGCCAGGAACAGTGTTGGTCGCGTCATCAACACCCACTTCCGATCGAACGTCCATCATCTGCCGGCCTTCTCGGTCAATCGGCCACACGCTCCGGCTCGCCTCGGCGTTGTTGGCCATGGCCTCAGCGGCTGGTTGCTTGTCGGCATTCGCCGCCAGCAACAGGATGACCCAATCGAACATCACCCGGGTGCGGGCCACCAGGTCGCGGTGCCCGAGGGTGAACGGATCGAACGTACCGGAACAGACCAAGGCCGTCAGACAAAATATGTACGTCCGACCAGGACGGACACCGGCAGGCGCGACGTCCCGTGGGCCCGAGGGGCACCCCATTGCCGGCCTTCTATATTAGGCTTTCCGTCGTCATGATCAGCAATGGACGGACGGGAGTGCCCATGCGCATCCACGCGCGGTTACGAAGAAAGGGCCTTGCCGCTGCGCTGGCGACTGCGGTCGTCGCACAGCTGGCGATCTCCGCTGGAGAGGCGTCGGCGGGGGAGACGCCTCTCTGGCAGGTTGAGGTCGCGAAGATCCCGACTGCAGAGTACGTCCGGGACGCGAGGCTCTATATCACCGAGGCCACCCAGGCGTTGCGGCCGTACGTGGGTGACGGGCTCGGAAGCAGCCGGATCGATCCGGTCCTGGCGGATGTCGGCTCCCGCTACTTCGACGGAGCGCGACTCGAAAATGCCGCGGACGGCGAGGTCGCGTTCGACAATCTCCGGCACCTGGAGTCGTTCCTCAAGAGCCGGATGACCGGCGCCAGCCCGCCGAACGGTGAGGCCGAGCAGGCACACGTCAGGGCGCTGGTGGAGACCCTCACCGGCGTGCGGCTGCTCGCCGACGCGGCAATCCAGGACGCCGAAGCGACCATCGGCCCGTTCCGGGCCAGCCCGCCACCCGCGCCCGCCCCGGCGGGGCTGACCGAGGCGTTCGCGGACCTGGCGGCAGCGAAGGTCAACTTGGCCAAAGCCGACGAGATGCTGCTCAAGGCCAACCCGGAACCTGCGACGATCCAGGCCGCCAACGCCTGGCGTAACGGCTTCAATGTCCTGGTCCGGCTCGGCATCACCTACGACGGCGACCACGACGCCGACGGCGTGGTGGACGTGGTGGAGCTGCGCCTCGGCGCAAGCCCGCTGCTGGTCGACTCCGACGGCGACAAACTGACCGATAAGTTCGAGATCACCGAACTGACGGGCTGGGCGATGCCGAACGCGGTCGACACCGACCGCGACTCGGTCGCCGACGGAGCCGAGGACGTCGACGGCGACGGGCTGACCAACCTCGACGAGCAGCGGCTCGGCACCTCGCCCACCGACCCCGACACCGACGGCGACGGCGCCACCGACGGCGCCGAGGTGGCGAAGGGCAGCAACCCGCTGGTGGCCGACCAGCCGCGCGCGCCGCCGACGCCCGGCGACGTTCCGCCGATCGTCCCGGCGCCGAACCTCGATGACACCGACGGCGATGGCCTCATCGACATCGCCGAGGGTGAGATCCTCACCGACGTCAACAACGTGGACAGTGACGGTGACGGCCTGTCCGACGGCACGGAGGTCAACGACTGGGGGATCAACCCACTCGGTCAGGACTCCGACGGCGACGGTCTGCGTGACGACTACGAGGTCGCCCACGTCCAGGACCAGAGCCTGGATCCGGGCCGCCCGGACGAGCAGATCAGCAAGTGGACGTACGTCTCCGACTTCGCACTCGGCCTGGTCGCGGGTGAGTTCGCGATGCGCGACTCGATGGCGTGGCTCGCGGGCAATGTCTGCTCCGGAGCCCTGAGCCTGATCCCGGTCGTCGGTTGGATCGTCGGTGCCATCACCGACATCCGGGATGCCGTGGCCGCCGCCATCCGCGGCGACTGGGTCAGCGCGGGATTCAGCGTCGTGGGCCTGATCCCGTACGCGGGCGACGCGGTCGCGATTCCGGCCAAGGTTGCCAAGTTCGCGCTCAGGTACCTGCACCGCATGGACGCCGTCGTCCGGTTCGTCACCCGCTACGACAAGCTCACCGACGCGGTCAAGGACATCGCGCTCGAACTGATCCTCGGCGAGACCTACAACTACCTGCAGAGCGGCGACACCTCGTTCAACTTCGTGGCGTTGGCGGCGACCTCACGCTTCAGCGATGCCGACATCCGCACCCTGTCCAAGGGAGATCGCACCAAGTGGAAGTCGATCGAGGAAGCGATGAAGCTGCCTAACCACCGGCCGGGCGTGCCAGTCCCACCCCAGTGGAACTTCACGGCGGGCGAGGAGTATCTGAAGACGATCCTGAGCAACTGCCTACCGCAGCATCAGGTGAATACCCCGGGCTACCCGAGAGCCGGCTCGAAGTGGCGCAAGGCCGACTGCGCTGAGGTGGACGACATCGACGGCTCGGTGACGTTGCACGAGGTCAAGACCGGTGTTCCGACCTGGACCGAGAGCCTCATCGACGAGTGCCTGAAGGACGCCTGGATTCCCACCGACGAGGCCAAGAACGTGCACGGGCAGAGGAACATCAAGAAAGTACACTGGCACTTCTTCGCGAGTGCTTCCTACAACAGCATCGGCGTCCACCCTCCGCTGTTGGAGTGCCTGAAGAACAACAACATCGATTTCACGATCCACGCACCGAGCGGGGCATAGTTGCAGTGAGCCTGGAAATGGGTGTCATCCCGTCCGGGGCCGAGCTGAGCAGGGCGACCGTGGTCGCCCTGCTCAGCAGGGTCTTCGGTGACGATCCGGATCTCCACGAGGATGTCGCCGGCGGGGAGTACGCCGAGTTGGTCTGGGAGGGGGAGCGGCTCGGCACGCAGTGGTTCGTGCACCCCGGCAAGACGGGAGTCAGCGAGCTGGTCGTCTCGATCTGGGACGCCTTCCCCCTGCTGCCGGCCGCCGGATTCCGGGCCGAGGTGACGCGGGTCGTCGAGGTGCTGCAGGAGGTGGCGCAGGCGACCGGCGGTCGGTTCGTCGTCCAGGAGGGCGATGTCACCGGCGCGCCGCTCAGCGAGGTCCTCGACATGATTTCGTCGGACGAGGACGACCGGACACCTGCCGGGATGGTCCTCAGCACCACGGCCGAGTCCGACGAGGACTTCCTGGGGCGCTACCTGGCCGCCGGAGACGAACGGCTCGCCTGGCTGCAAGACCAGGCCGCCCGCATCGGCAGGCCGCAACGGCTCGACCATTCCCGCGACAGCCTGGCCCCGATCTGGGGCTGGGCCATCGGCCGCCTCGAGTTGCGCCCCGCCGATGCTCCCCGGGAGAAGGTGATCCTCGAGAACGGGAGCGTCTTCCAACGCCCGACGGGCGCCGTCCTGCCGATGTGGTACGGGCGGAGTGCGCTCCTCGCCCCGCACATCTGGTCGGACGAGTCCCTCGCGCTGATCGACGCGGTCGCGTTCTACGCCGCGGAGTGCGTCCGCCACGCCGTACCGGAGCTGAGCTGGCAGGTGGGGCGCGGGGAAACCCGGGGATACGTGTACGAGGGTCAGCCGGTGCTGGCCGGGCGTGGTCATGACCTTGAGCCGATCAGCTCGCTGAGGCCGCTCATGGGGAAGGTCTACCACCTGCGCAACCCTGACCCGGTGGACCCGCGCACCCCGCCAGCCGCGGAGGACCTGCGGGACTGGTTCCACGCCGCCGTGGCGGAGCGCCGCTCCGAGAGTTGACGAGCGCCGACGGGCGGGCCCTACGGGCAGAACCGGGTAATCCGAACGCGGCGACGGCGCTGCGGATGGTGATGCCCCGGCGGCGCTCGATCTCGCCGGTGTCGGTCTGCGTGGTGCCCGCGTCGACACTGCCGAGCCGGTCGGTGACACCGGTGGCGTGCAGCAGGCGTTCGGTCAGACTTGTCTTACCGGCGTCGACGTGGGCGACGATGCCAAGGTTGATGGTCTGCATGGGCTGACGGGTCCTCGAAAGCTCGCGTCCGGATGGGCGGGAAGGTTTCGAGTCCTCGCATCGCCGTGCTCCCGTCGGTCGGTTCGATCCGTCATGGCACCGGGCCCCGTGGTGGCGGCCTCCGGTCAGGCTGGCACAGCCGGTCCAGGTCGTCCACCAAATATGACCGACTTGGACGAGGTGCCTGCTGGCTCCACGGACCGGTGGCCGCTCCAACGGGTGCCGGCTCGACGAGAACTGGGGTGACCGGCGGCCGGGAAAACCCCGTACGCTGGCGTGGTGATCGACTTTCGCGCGGCGGTTGAGGCACGCGATCTCGATGCCATCACGGCGGCCCTGGCCGACGATGTGGTTTTTCGCAGCCCGGTGGCGTTCAAGCCGTACCCGGGCAAGGCAATCACCGCGGCGATCCTGCGGGGCGTGCTGCGGGTGTTCGAGGACTTCCGGTACGTCCGTGAGTTGAGCGGTGACGACGACCGCGATCACGCGCTGGTGTTCGAGGCGCGGATCGGCGACGTCGCCGTCAAAGGTTGCGACTTCCTGCACCTGGACGAGAACGGCCTGATCGACGAGTTCACCGTGATGGTTCGCCCGCTGTCCGCCGCGCAGGCCCTGGCCGCCGCGATGGCCGCCCAGTTCGCGCAGATCCAGCGTGAGGCCACCGCCGGCTAGCGCGCCCTCCCACTCATAGACAGAGATCGATCTGCGGTATAGCGTCCTGCGGTATACATCAGCCTCTCAACCCCCTCTGGAGAGGACATGATCATTACTCAACGCTGGCTCGGTACCGCCACGGCGATGCTGCTCGTTGCCACCATGATCAGCACCGTGCCGAGCGGCGCCCACGCCGCGCCGGCCAATGACGTCACGATCGCCGTGCAGCACATGCTGCTCGAGGAGGCCGCGGTCGCGGCGGGCCAGGGAGCCCGCGCCGCCGGTCTGGCGGACACCCGGGTGACCGTCACCCGCCGGGACGGCCGGGCCTGGGCATTCGGCACCGCGGTGCTCGTCGCCCCGCAGGAGGAAGGGCTCTACCCGTCCGGCTGGATCTTCGTCGCCCGCCACCAGCGCGGCGACTGGCAGGTCGCCTTCGAGGGGGAGGCCACCTTCGCCGAACTGACCGCGGCCGCGCCCGCCTCCGTCGTCCCCCGACAGGAAATGGCCGCTCTCGCAGCCCCCGGCACCCTGGCCGCCAACGGAGACTTCCGCACCGGCATGCGCCTGCCATTCACCGTCGGCCAGTCCTGGACCCTGCGAGGTGGCCCGCACGGCTGGTCGGGCTCCCCGCGACCGTTCAGCTCGATCGATCTCCAAGGCGGTGACCAGCGGGTGCTGGCCGTGCGCGCCGGCACCGCGTACACGATGTGCAAGGGCTGGATCCGGGTGATCCACGACCGGGGGTACGCCACGGACTACTACCACCTTTGGAACAACATCAACGTCGACGGCGCGTCCGTCTCGGCGGGCACCTACCTCGGCGACACCGGCACCGACATCACCTGCGGCGGGAGTGCCAGCAGCCGGCACGTGCACCTGGGGCTCCGGCAGAACAGCGCGTACGTGGCGATCGCGACCCACAACCTGGGCAAGTGGGTGCCGAGAGAGGGCAGCACGGCCTACGAGGGCTCCGCGCTGCACGGCTCGAAACGCGTCTACGTCGGCGGGGCGCTCTACAACTACGGCGCACTCGGCTTCACCCAGGGAATCGTCGACAGCAACGGCGGCACGTCGATCAGCCGGCGGTCCGGGCCGGGCACCGGGTACGGCGTCGTCGGCTCGCTCGCGGACGGTGCCACAGCGAGCATCGCCTGCTCGTCGAACGGCACCAGTCTGACCGGCCGCTGGGGCGCCAGCACCCTGTGGAACAAGCTGACCGACGGCACCTGGGTCCCCGACGCGTACCTGTACACCGGATCGGCCAGCCAGGTCAACGGCTCGTGCTGAGGCGCCGCCCCGCGCCACGTCGGTCACGGCTGCGGAAGGGCGTCGTCGCCGTCCCGGCCGGATGACCGCAACGAGCCTCCCGTTATGATCGCGGGCCGCACATCGGCCCGGACAACGTGGGGTGACCATGGCTGGCCCGTCCACCCGCTTCGTGCTCTTTCCGGGGCGGCATCACCTGCTGACCTGCTTCCAGGCTGACTACCTGCGGCGGCTCGCCGAGGACGGCGCTGTCACGGTCGTCTGGGCGGTGACCTCCGCCAACCACGAGAACACCAAGCGCAATCCGGTCCCGTACCACCGGCGGGAGGCCGCGATCGAGCGATTCAGCGTGCTGAGCGGGCTGCGGTCGATGGTCGTGCCGATCTTCGACACCGCGTACACCGATGCCTTCGCCGAGGTGACCCTCAAGAACATCGCGGTAGCCACCGGACTCGAACTCACTCCTGCCGACACCCTGGTGGCATGCTCGACGCCGCAGGTCGCCAAGCTGTACGAGCGGCTCGGTTTCACTATCGCGCAGGTCGAGGCCGACCCGGAGCTGCGTACCACGCCCGAACGGCCCTGGGATGTCCTGCTGCGCCTGGCCGCTGGCGACGACATGTGGCGCAAGCTGACGCACCCGGCGACGATCGACGTCTTCGAGCGCTACCGTCTGGTCGACGAGATCCGGATGGTGGTCAACGACCCCCTCGTCGGCGACGAGGGTGGCCTTACCGTCACCCGCGACTACCGGACCTACGTGGAGGCCTTCGCCGGCGCCGCCGAGCGCAAGTGGGACGCCGTCCGGCAGTACGTGCAACCCGGCCGGCTCGTGGATATCGGCTGCGGCGCCGGGGCGGTCCTGGAGTTGGCCGACCGGGAGACCGGCCTGCACGAGAGTGACCTCATCGGCGTCGAGGTCGCCCGACACCTCTTTCAGGAGTGCCTGCACAAGAAGGCGCAGGGCGTGTTCCGCAACGCCAACGTGTACTTCTTCCACCGGAACGTCCTCGGTGGCGCGGTCTTCAAGGACCGGTCGGTGGACACCACCCTCACCTTCGCGTTGACCCATGAGATCTGGTCGTACGGGCGGCAGCGGGAGTCACTGTTGCAGTTCGCCCGCCGCATCCACGACCACACCGTGCCCGGTGGCATCTGGATCAACAGCGACGTGTGTGGCCCGGACGATCCCCACCGTCCGGTGATCCTGCGACTCGTGGCGGATGACGGCGACAACCCGGCATCGCCGCACCGGGACCTCGCCAGCCTCGACTCCGCCGAGGTCAGGCGGTATGTCGGCGGACTGTCGACGCGGGCACGGCTGGATCAGTTCGCCGTCGACTTCGCGTTCCCCTTCGACTACGAGGCGCTGCCCGACGGTTCGGTGCGGCTTGAACTGGGCTCCGCGATGGACTACCTGACCCGCAAGGACTACACCGACAACTGGCTCTCCGAGACGAAGGAACAGTTCTGTGGCCTCAGTTTCGCCGAGTGGACGGCCCTGCTGACCGAAGCGGGCTTCGAGATCGGCCCTGCCTCCACCGCCGTCCGCAACGAGTGGGTGATCGACAACCGGATCGCGCCGGTCGCCTCTCTCGCCGACCTCGATGGCCAGCCCCTCGACTGGCCGACGACCCACATCCTCACCGTCGCCCACCGGCCCTGGAACGAGTGAGGGGGCTCGCACTCAGGCACCCACGGCGCGGGTCAGCCTCGCCAGTAGGCGCTCGAGCGCCGCGCGGTCGCTGTCGGTGAGGCCACGCAGGATGCGCGCCTCATTGGCCAGATGCTCCTCGATCAGCCGGTCGATCAACGTCATTCCGGCGGGGGTCAACGCCACCACCCTGCCGCGCGCGTCGGATTCGAACACCGAGCGTGACACGAGCCCTCGGGCGATCAACCGGTCCACCCGCTTGGTCACCGCACCGGTGGTGACGAGCATCCGTTGGCCCAACTGCCCGGCCGTGAGCGCGTACGGATCACCCTCCCGACGCAGCGCCGCGAGCACGTCGAACTCACCGTTGCCGAGGTCCGCCGCGGCGAACGGCGGCCGCAGGGCTGTGTCGAGTACGGCGGCCAGTTGCTGGATCCGACCGATGATCAGCAGCGGGCTGGGGTCGAGGTCTGGTCGCTCGCGTCGCCATTGACCAACGATCTGGGTGATGCGGTCGTCATCCACCGTTGCATCTTATCTTCCATGGAAGGTAACTTGCCTTCCATGGAAGATAATTCTAACCGTGCGTCGACGGTCACGGCCTACGTGGACCCGTCCTGTCCGTTCGCCTGGATCACCTCGCGCTGGCTGGTGGAGGTGGCACGGATGCGTCCGGTCGACCTGCGGTTCGAGGTGATGAGCCTCGCGGTGATCAACGAGCATCGCGATCTGGAGCCCTGGTACCGGGAATTCAACGACCGGGCGTGGGGGCCAGCGCGAGTGTGCACAGCGGTGTCCGCCGAACACGGCCCCACCGCCCTCGCGAGTCTGTACACGGCGCTCGGCCGCCGGATCCACGACGAGGGCGACAAGGATTTCGACGCCGTCGTCCCGGCGGCCCTGGCCGAGGCGGGCCTCCCCGCCGACCTGGCCGGGGCCGCCCATCGCATCGACGTCGACCCGCGGATGCGGGCGAGCACCGCCCGCGCACAGCAACTCGTGGGCGAGGACCTCGGCACCCCGACGGTCGTGGTCGACGACGTGGCGTTCTTCGGCCCCGTACTGACCTCGATCCCGCGCGGGGAAGAGGCCCTGCGCGTCTTCGACGGTGCCCGTCTGCTCGCCGCCTGCGGGGCCTTCTCGGAACTCAAACGCGCCCGGGCCGGCGGCCTCAGTTTTGCCTAGCCCCGCCGTGTCACGCGCCGAGTCGAGACCCCTTCGAAGGGACAACTACCGCCATGACGACAGAAGCGAACGAACGCGCCCGGTCCCTGTCCGCCTCCGACGCGCCGCTGCGCCAAGCCCGTAACTCCGCTGCCTTCTGGGCCACCACCGGGCGGGTCCGCGGCCAAGAGGTGCTCCGTCGGCGGGGCTTCCTCGCCGTCGTCGGCGACGGGCGCGCGGGCCTGCGCATCCTGACCCAGGAGCCCGACCTCCGTCGTGAGGAACTGGCCGAGATCACCGAACTGGCAGCTCGGGCGACCGGGCCGGTGGACGCCGAGGACCCGTTCAGCTCGACGGATCTGCGCCACCTCGACATGCGTTCCTGGCAGATGCCGGTCATGCTGCGCCAGCCCGACGTCGTGGCCGAGCCGGCGATGACGGTCATCCGGCTGCGAAGCGAGGAGGACCTGCGAGCCGCGGAGCGTACCGTGATCGCCGCTTTCGAGCTGGCCAGGTTCGTGCCCTACCGGGCCGGCGAGATGTTCCCGACGGCGTTGATCCACCAACCAGGTGTGGACGTGTTCGTCGCCAGCCTGGATGGCGAGATCGCCGGGGTGTGCGTCACCGTCGTGCACGGTGGGCTCGGCAGTCACTACTGGGTCGGAACCGCACCGGCGTTCCGGTCCCGTGGTGTCGGGCGGGCGGTCATGCTGGGATCCCTGGCTCCGATGGCGGAGCTGCCGGTCACGCTGACCGCCTCCCGGCTGGGCCAGCCGCTGTACGAGTCCCTGGGGTTCGCCGTCACCGCCTCCTCGACCTGGTGGTCGTCCCGGTAGGAGTCCGGCGCGACCACAGAATTTGGTCATCCACGCGCGAACCGCCTGCTGAACTGTGCGTCACTCGACTGTGGAAGGCTCGGAGCCGTGGATCAGTTCATCAACGTGGGTGACGGGTCCGTGTGGGCCCAGGACACCGGGGGTGGCCTTCCGCCCGTCGTGCTGCTGCATCCGGGCGTTGGCGACTCTCGCATCTGGGACCCGGTGTGGGAGCGGCTCGCCGGGCAGCACCGGTTGATCCGGTACGACGTGCGGGGCTTCGCGCGCTCAGCACCGCCGGCCGGGCGGTTCTCCCGGCTGGACGACCTGCGTCGGGTGCTCGATCGGCTCGAGGTCGGGCCGGCGTTGTTCGCCGGTTGCAGCATGGGCGGCGGCACCGCGCTCGACCTCGCCCTCGCCGAGCCGGATCGGGTCCGCGGGATGGTGCTGGCCTGCCCCGGCATCTCTGGCGCCCCGCCCGCCCACGATCCCGACGACGAGCCGGACAGCTCCGACCCGGAAATCTTCCTCGAACAGGGCATCGCCCGATGGGCCCGCGCCGGCCGAGATCCGCTCGTCGTCGATCTGCTGCGCTCGGCGGTTCGGTTCTGGCTCAACTGGGGCGACGCCTTCACCGACGACGGCGACGCGTGGTCCCGGCTGGAAAGTGTGGGCACCCCCTGCGTGCTGCTGCTCGGCGATCTTGAGCGCCAGTCGTTCGTCCCGGCCTGCGTCGAGGCCGCGCGACGCATTCCCGGGTGCCGCCTTGTGCGGATACCCGGCGCCGACCATTTCGTGCCGTTGCGGGCACCCGACGCCGTGGTGGAGGCGCTGCGCTCACTGCGTGCTGATCGAACCGGCCACCAGTTGCCCCGGTAACCCGACGGCGGCCCCCTTCCGCAGTGGCGCACCTGGTCAGGGCATCGTGACCCTGCGGAGGTGGACGCCCACGCGCTGAAATCACCGTGTGCCACGTGACACGGCAGCTGAGAATTCGCGCCGAAAGGCGGTAACCAAATCGGCTGGCCAACCCGTCAGGTCAGGTGACGGATCGCCCCACTGGCGGCCGGCCGAGGAGGGGTACGGGACATGGGTGACGTTCATGGGCGTTTGAGGGACGACCTGGCCCGACACCCCGCCCCGCCGTTGGGTGACCTGGTCCAGCGGTCGATCGTGCAGGGCCGCCGGCTGCGCCGCCAGCGCCGACGGGCGCAGTTCGGCGCTGGCGGATCGGCGTTGGCGTTGCTGCTCGTGATCGGCCTGGCCGCCGGTCCGCTCGGCGTCGGTGCGGATGACGCCGGTCAGCCCGGCGGGCCGAACCTGGGTTTGCCGAGCGGCTCGGTCGGCACCGCCACGCCGTCCCCGGCCGAGCCCTCGGCTGGCGCACCTGGCGGGTTGGAGGGCGACAACAAGGAACGAGGAGACCCCTTTCGGCCAGCGCCGCCGACACCCTCGACCACTGTGATCGACACCGTGAGGATGGGGCCGGGGCCGGACGGCGAGCTGCTGACCACCACACCGCAGGGCGCTCTGGAACTGCTGACCCGGCTGCTGCCCAGGGGGAAGACCAGTGGTTATGCCAGTCTGCAGAGCAGCGGGGCGAGCCCCGACATGCCGTACGTCCAGGTCTACCTGGACCGAGGTGATGGACCGGGCATGCTGCGGCTCGCCATCTACCGCGACAACCTCGACGGCGATACGCCCCTGGGGACGGTGGAGCTGACCGAGATACCCGATGACTGCGTACAGAACAAGGTGGTCACCGTGCACCACCGCGGTGGCCTCCGGGTTGATCTGATGGTCTCCACCTGTCTGGTGTGGGACGCCAAGGGGACCTCGCCGGCACGGCCCGTCCTCTCGGTGAAAGAGGCGACCGAGATCGCCGCCAACCCGATCTGGGGCACGAGACTGCCCGCCGAACTCGTCGTCACCGGTGCCAGGAACTTCCCGACGCTGGCCCGGTCGAATGGCTGACGAAGACTTCGTGGAGTTCGCGCGGGCGGCCGCCGGCCGCCTGCGCGACGCCGCGTTCCTGATGTGCCGCGACTGGCATCTCGCCCAGGACCTCACCCAGACGACGTTGGCCAAGGTGTACGCCAACTGGAGGCGGGTCCGCCGGGCCGACGACCCCCACGCGTACGCCCGCAAGATACTTCTGCGCTGCATGATCGACCAGCAGCGGCGTCGCTCCAGCCGCGAGTTGGCGATGTCGGCGCCGCCGGATCGGGGCGAGGAACATCCGGCCGAACTGCGCATGACGTTGCTGGACGCGGTCGCCACCCTGCCGTTACGGGATCGGGCGATCATCGTCCTGCGGTACTGGGACGACCTGAGCGTGGAGACAACTGCCGAGGTTGTGGGCGTCTCCACAGCGGTCGTCAAGAGCCAGAGCATGCGCTCGCTCAACCGCCTGCGCGAGTTGCTCGGCGAGACCCGTTCCGAACTGTTCGCCGAGGAACGCCATTGACCGGTCCCGCCGCGGCCGGGCGCGGCGGATCCCGGTGGTGTCGGGCCGCCGGTCGGCAGCGGCCGCGCCTGTGGTGCGGCGGCGAGGAACATGCCGCCACGCATCGTCGCCTGAAGCGCGACCTGCGGTGGCAAATGTCTGCGTTGGGGGAGGTCCAGGATGTCCGTATCGAGCAGCAGGACGCGCCGAGGCTGGATTCGTGGCAGAGGCCGAGCTTCGGCTGCGGTCCTGTCGGCGTTGATGATGATGGCCGCAGGGTGTCATCAGTCGGAGCCCGGAGTCGGCCCCGATGAGCGACACACCGCGAACCCGGAACAGGGCGATCCGAGCAGGCTGCTGGGGGCGGGCGATCTGGGCCCGGACTGGCATGAGGACGACGCGCGAACCGGTCTGCCGCCCTGGCCGTGGGAGCAGGGCAACTGCCCCGGTTATCGGAGCAGCGACTACCCGGCCAAGTCGCATCGGCGCGCTGCCGTGCAGCGCTACTACCGGCTGTCTGACGGCTCGTCGCCGGCCCACCACGTGGTGGAGACGTACGAACCTGGATGGGCCGAGCGGAATGTCGACGACGTTCGGCGGGTCCTGCTGCGGTGCGCGAGCTACCTGGTTCTCGGATCGCGGGTCTCGTTCGATGTCGTTGATCCGGATTATCTCGAGGGCCCCGGGATGCTCATTCGTGGCCGCATTGAGCATGCCGACATGCCGCACACCGTCACCTACTTCGTGATGCTGAGACGAGGCGAGACGGTCTCGACGGTCAGCCTGCCCGACCCGGGCAGCCAGGCCGCCGTGGACTCGATCGCGGCGAGGGCGGTGACCCGCCTTGGGTGAGCGGAAAGGTCGGCAGCTGCCACGCCGCTGGGTCGTCTCCGCGGTCAGCATGTCCCTGGCCGGCGTCGCGACGGCCGCCTTCGGTGCCACGCGCGGTCGCCACGGCGACGAAGCCGGTCCATCGCACGGTCCTTCCCCTGCCGATCCGATCCCCACGACGCCGGCCATCGACCGACTTGAGCAGGCCAGAACGCGCATCAAGGCCTACGTGGAGCGGCATGGCGGCCACCTGGCGGTCGCGGCGCTGGATCGACAAGGATCGGCTGCGGTGACGGTCGACACCAGACGGTTCGAGACCGCCAGCATCGTCAAGGTCAACATCCTCGCCGCCCTCCTGCTGCGCCAGAAACCGCCGGGCAAGGCCCTGGGGCCTGACACTCGACGGTTGGCCCAGGCCATGATCACGTCCAGTGACAACCCCGCTGCGGTTGCCCTGTGGCAGAGGATCGAGGGCTCGCGCGGCCTCACCGCCGCGAACCGCGCACTCGGTCTGCGGGAGACCAGGCCCAACTCCCACTGGGGGCTCACCACCACCACGGCTGCCGACCAGCTCCGTCTGCTGACCGCGCTGACGTCGCCGACGGGACCCCTGACCCCGCAGGACCGTACGTTCGTCATGGGCCTCATGAACAAGGTGATCCCCGAGCAACGATGGGGAGTGACCGCCGCGCGGGAACCCGGCAATCGCTCGGTCTACGTCAAGAACGGCTGGGACACCGTTGACGCCGACGGGGGTCGCTGGCTGGTCAACAGCATCGGACGGATCGTCGAGGCCCGTCATGACTGGCTGATCGCCGTGTTGTCCGACCATCACGCGAGCCGGGAAGAGGGCGTCCGCGTCGTCGAGAAGGCTGCGACGTACGTGCTCAAGGAAATGCGCGCCGCCACCGCGGGCGACGGTCCTTCGCAGGGGTAGGGCCCCGTCCCGCGGTCTCGGCCATGAGCCGCTGACCGCCGCCCATGCCGGCTCGGCGCCGGTGCTCCCTCACCGGGGGCTGCAGAGGCCTGGTCGGACGACGACATCAGGGTGGCGTGGTTTCAGTGCGCCGGGGAAGGTGTCTCGGGCAGCTGGTGGGCAGCGTGGCGAGCGTCGGCGACAGCGACACCGAGCAGCACGAAGGCGGCCGCGACGGAGGCGGTCAACGGCGGGGCGTGATGCAGCGGTACGGCAGCCGCCGCCAGTGCGGCAATGGCTACGACGCGGCGGATCGACAGCCGGTTGAACACGACCCGTTCCAGGCGGATGCGGCCGTAGAGGAACAGCGCCGGACCACCGAGGATCGTGGCGAGCCACACTGGTTCCGGACGGCCCGCGGGGTGTTCGAGTACGATCTCGTAACCGACGGCGGTGGTGACGATGCCGATGACCATGACGACATGGGCGATGCCGGTGGCGCGGCCGGCGGCCAGCCGGTCCCGGGCGGCGGCGACCGCATCGGCGAGGACCTGGCCGGAGCGGTAGAAGTAGATCCGCCACAGCAGCACTGTCGACAGGTACGCCGCCACCAGCGTCGCCCACGTGGACCTGGTGGTGGGCAGGTCGGTGAAGGTGATACCCACGGCCAGGACGCTCTCGCCGAGGGCGATCAGCAGCAGCTGCTGGTAGCGCTCGGGCAGGTGGTGGCCGCTGTCCATGGCCCAGGCGCTGATCGGTGGTCGGGCCCGGCCGTACACCGGCCAGCGCAGTTGGGCGGCCACGATGTCCACGGTGACGGCGACTGCCCAGAGTGCGGCCCGGGCGTCGCCACTGACCAGCGCGCCGGCCACCCAGATGCCCGACCCGGCCGCGCACCATGGCACCGATCTCGCGTAGAGAGCCCGTAGGGCGTGTCCGTGCAGGCTGGGCAGCAGGATCAGCGGGCGGGCGCAGTGCAGGACCACGTACGGAAGTACGAACGACCAGCCCTTGCCGGTGAACGCGTACGGCAGGGACGAAGCCATGACCAGCAGACCGAACGCACTGGCCAGCACCAGCCATTGGATCTTGCGGCGGCGGGGGTCGAACCAGCTGGTGATGTGCGCGGTGGTGATCCACAACCAGAGCAGTGGAAGGCAGAGCACCAGCAGGTACGCCAGCGACCGCCACTGCACGACGCGGTCGGCCGCGGTCGCGTCCCGCACCACCCGGGTGACCACTCCGGAGAGCGCGAACACCAGCACCAGGTCGACGAAGAGTTCCAGGAAGTTCGCCTGCCGCACGTCCTCGCGGCGTTCCAGCAGATCCCGTCCGCCACCCCCCGGAAGCCCCATGCCGCCCATGCTGGCTCCCGCAACACTGCCTCGAGGATGGGTTGGCCGTCCATCACACTGTCGAATCTGCAGAGCGTGGGCAACGCGGCGACGGACCCGGGAAGAGGGAACACCCGAACGCGGGGCGGCATCGCGAAAGGCGGAACCCGGTGCTCAGCCCACCTAGCCTGGCCTGAAGACGACATGATTCTGGCGAAGGAGTGATTGATGGAACGGCGCCCAAGCCCGCTACGACCACCGGGAGAGTCGACGAGCCTGTGGCACCAGGGGCTGTCGCTCGGCTCCAAGACACTCCAGGACGCGGCGCCGCTGAAGGGCTTCGACGCGTACGTCGTCGGGTTCCACCCGGCGAAGGACGACCCGTCGATGCAGATGGAGGCGCATCACTACTGCCGTCAGGTCAACGACGACTTCCTGCAGTGCGTGCTGTTTGACGGCAACACCGCCGAGGCCAACCTCATCGGCATTGAGTACATCGTCTCCGAACGGCTGTACGGGACGCTGCCCGAGGGCGAACGCGGGTACTGGCACCCGCACAATTTCGAGATTCTCGGTGCCTCGCTGGTAGCCCCCGGGCTGCCGGAGCCCGCCGAGCGGGCGCTGATGGCTATGTTGCTGAACAGCTACGGCAAGACCTGGCACACCTGGCACACCGGCCGCCTCGACGCTGGCCCAGGGGACTCGCTGCCGTTGGGCGAGCCGATGCTGATGTGGTCGTTCAACCGCGATGGGCAGTGCGACCCGGCCCTGGAGGAGCACCGCAACCAGGCCATGAGCATTGACCGTGCCAAGAAGCGCGCCTCCCGGTCCGAGCTGGTCGAGCGTGCGCATCCCCAGGACGGGGTGGCGCTGCTCGACGACGCGTTCCCGGACAGCACCCCCATCCCCGGTGCGGTGGACGGGGGCACCGGGCGATAGGCCACTGCTCGATCTGCTTCATCCCGAATCGGTTGCCCGAGCGGCTCAACCAGATGCTGGTTGGCGCCGGATGACCAGGAGGGCAATGTCGTCGTTGGGGTGCTCCTCCGCGGTTGTGGCCATGATGTGGTCGCACAACGCCTCGGCTGGCCCGGACCGCACGGCGTCGGCGAGGCGCTCGATCCCGGTGTCGATCAGTTCGCTGCGGCGTTCGATCAGTCCGTCGGTGTAGAAGATGAGCGCGGCACCCGGCGGTAGGTCCAGCACGGTGTTGCGGCGAGTGGCTGATGGTCGGCCCACACCAAGTGGCCGGTCCACCGTCAGGTTGACGAGCGCGGTGGGACGGCCGGGCACAGCCAGCAGCGGTGGCAGGTGGCCGGCGGAGGAGAGGTGCACCCTCGTGCGATCGGGTGTGATCAGGGCGTAGACGGCGGTGGTGAGGGTGCCCGCTTCGAAATGGTGGATCTTGCGGTCGAGGGATGTCAGCGCTTGGGCGGGATCGTCGGAATCGAGGGCGTAGGCGCGCAGCGCGCTGCGGATTCGTCCCATGACGACGGCGGACGGCAGTCCGTGGCCCGAGACGTCGCCGATGACGGCGCCCAGCCAACCCGAGGGCAACGTGAACACGTCGTACCAGTCGCCACCGATGCCCAGGTCGTGGCCGGGCACGTACCGGGCGGCCAGGTCCAGGCCGGGGATGTCGGGTAGTCGGCCGGGCAGCAGGCTGTGTTGCAGGGCCAGCGCTGCCTGCCGGTCGAGGACCTGCGCTCGGGCCCGACCCGCGAGGCTGGCGCGATCGGCAACCAGCTGCAACAGCTGCACGTCGTCGGGACTGAACCGCCGCAGTGCCAGGGAGCCGACGTGCAGTACGCCGACGAGGTCGCCGTTGACGAGCATGGGCACGCCGAGCAGAGCACGTACGCCCGTGGCGAGCAGGACGGGATTGACCACGTCGTCGGGCGTGACGTCATGGATCGTGACCGGCGCACGTGTCGCCGCCACCCGCCCGGCGAAGCCGCGTCCGACCCGGAGGCGGAAACCGCGACGTACCTCTTCCTCCAGACCTTTTGCCGCTGTCGCGACGAGTTCGCCGGTGTGTTCGTCCAGCAGCAGGATGGTGGCGGTATCGACCTTGAGCAGGTCCCGGACGCGTTCCAACAGCTCGTCGAGCAACTCGGCGACGTGCAGCCCCGACAGGGCGGCATCGGTGATCGCCTCGATGCGACGCAGCCGCTCGTCATTCGTCATCAGCTCGGCGTGGGCCACGCAGGCAGCCTAGACTCCGGCACGCCGCCGACAGCATGCCAGCAGCGAGATCAACAGTGTTGCGCCGCCGAGGTGGGGTATCTTCCCATGTCACATCGATGCATTGGTGGTCCGGCGAACCGTTCCGGAGAGCTGTCCTCCTCGTGCCATCGACCAGCTCACCGGCTCCGCATCCGACAGGGAGGGGAAGCAGTGGTGAACCCACCGCTCGGCCACCATGCTCCCTCCGCCACGAAGCCGCTGCTCTCGGCGTCGTTCACCCTCGCCGACCTGACCCGCGTCCGACGCGAGGTTGAGGCCGCCAGCCGCCGGTGCGGCCTCGGCCACGACGAGATCGAGAACTGGGTCACTGCGGTCAACGAACTGATGATCAACGTGATTCGGCACGGGGGCGGCAGAGGCGGCCTACGCCTGTTCGTGGATGGCCAGCTCACCTGTGAAGTCACCGACCATGGGCCGGGCTTCAACACCGCGCACTACCTTCCGCGCACCGAGCGACCACCCCTGTCCGAAACGGGAGGTATGGGCCTGTGGGTGGTCGGGCAGATGGCCGACTACCTCCTCGTCGTCAGCGGACCCGCAGGGACCACCATTCGCATCGCGGCACGCACCAGCGGCACTTTCGCATAGCCTTCGACGCACGTAGGGCACTGCCGGAAGAGCGAGCCGGCCCAGGACGCCAAACGCCCTGGGCCGAAATGGTGCCGCGGCTGTCGGTCCTGCCGATCAGGCGATGTTGATGTCGCTGCACCACATGTAGGTCTGGTCCATGTGGGACGCCTTCCAGATCACGAACAGGACGTGGTTTCCGGTGCGTCCAGAGACCGAGACGTTGAACGAGATGTTCTGCGCTGGCGCGTAGCGCCCGGTCGTCGTGATCAGGTCGAGGTTGCCCCACCCGAGGCGCTGGGTGGCCGGGTTGAATCCCTGCTTGGTGACGTAGACCCGGAAGTAGTCAGCACCGTGGCTGGCCTGGTCGTACATCTGGACCGTGAAGTTGCGGCTGACGTTGGTCGCCTTCCATGCTCCGGGCTGGTTCACCGTGTCGTTCCTGGAGAGGGCGTTGCTGCACAGCTGCCCGTCCGGGGTACGCGCCTGGAACTGGCCGGCGAGGCCGTCGCGCAGCTGGCTCATCCAGTTCCACATGGTGTCGGGATTGGCCTGGAACGCCCGCCAGCACATGGGGTCCTGTTGCTGCATCGCTGGGTTCGTGTGCTGGTTGCCCCAGGTCTTCCAGCACTGGTAGGCGCGACTCGCCGGGTTGATGACGGTGCCGTGCGCCTGGGCCGCGCCGGCCCAGGGCAGCATGCCGACCGCTATCGCGAACAGCATGACGAGCGCTCGGAGGGACTGACGGACGGTTGACCGGGATCGCCCGCCGGATTGCTCGAACTTGTGTGGACGCACTGTTCATCCTCCGTTCTTCGGGACTGAGATCAGAATGGGAACGCTCCCAAACAACTGTTACATCCGTTGCCGTAAATATCAATGTTTATCGATGTGCGGTGGGATGTGGATCAAATCGCCGGGTTGGTGTGAGTGCGACCGCGCCGCCGCCGCCCGGGAGGGTCAGAGCCCGGCTGCGGCGTCGTACCGGCGGCGTTGGTCGGCCATCTCCGAGTTGGTCAGCGCCTCCTTGAGCGCCAACTCCGCGTACTTCTCCGGGAACATCTCGCGCAGCCGGTCGGTGAACATGACGTCGGCGGTCGCCTCGACCACCTGGATGCCCGGAGGTTCGGTGGACATGTCCATGATCACGGGGCCGGCCAGCTTGACCGCAACGTCCCAGGGGCGCTTCTGCTCGGCGACCCCGCAGAGGTGGAAGCCGTAGACCGTCCGCACGTCGGCAAGCGCGCTGACCTCGGCCGGCTCGTAGCCGTAGACGCGGACCCCGCAGATCACTGCCGGCTTCTCGGTGGTCACCTGCTGGGCAGTGTGTCCGGCGTGGTTGTGCTGCCCCGGGTCCGCCTGTTCGAGCGTCGTACGCATCCGAGCCATGATCTGCCCCTGCAGATCGGCCGGCTCCGCCTCCGGGTCGGCCCGGTTGAGCAGTACGACCGCGCCGGCCGACACCACCAGCAGGATCACCGCCACCCACACATAGCGGTTTCGGTACCAACCCGCGAAACGTTCTCGGGAAATCATGATTGCTTCTCACCTCGTCGCCGGTTCTGGTGCGCTGACGGACCGGATCGGATGCACGGCGTGTCAGACGTCGAGCGCGTCGGCCGTCGGGGGATGCGCAGTGAGGAATGCCTACGGCGGGCGAGGATGCCTGCCCGGCACGATGCCCGTCGTCCTGGAGATGGCCCGGCGATGCGGCATGCGAGCGTCCGTCAAGCGGCGCGCTGCCGGCACTGCGATGCTCCCGCGCTGGCCGTTCCCAGCGCGGTTGCCTCCGCGCTGCGGCGATGTGAGTCATTCCAGCACGCCTGAGCCCGTTCTGGCAACATCGACAAACATCAGTGTGCATTCGTCCCGCCTTGACGGATGACGAGGTCCTGCTCATCGACGGGCCTCCACGTCTTGGCAGGGGCGCACACCTCCGATACCGTCCTGGGAACGCTCCCATGAACGTGGAAACATCTATGTGATCAGGAGGCAACACGTCGTGCCTACCCTCTCCTCGCTTCGCCGCAGATCGGCGGCCATCAGCATGGCGGCCGTCGCGGCCGCCACCGTCGTGGGCGTCTGCCTGACCGTCGGCAGCGCCTCCGCCGGCACGCTGTCCGGCTCGCTCTACCGCGACCCGAGTTCCGCCGTCGTCCGTTGGGTCGCCGCGAACCCCGGCGACTCGCGTACCGCCGTCATCCGCGACAAGATCGCGAGCCAGCCGCAGGCCCGCTGGTTCGCCAACTTCAACCCGTCGACAGTGCAGTCCGAGGTCTCCGAGCACATCGGCGCCGCCAACGCGGCGCAGCAGATCCCGGTGCTGGCGGTGTACGAGATCACCAACCGGGACTGCGGCGGAGCCAGCGCCGGTGGGGCGCCTGACCTCAACCAGTACCAGACGTGGGTGTCCAACTTCGCCAGGGGACTGGGCAACCAGACCGTCATCATCATCCTGGAAACCGACTCGCTCGCCCTGCTGACGTGCCTGAGCAGCGGCGAGATCAGCGCGCGCAACGAGGCGATCTCGACGGCCACCCGGACCATCAAGTCGGCCAACCCCAACGCCAAGGTGTATCTCGACGGCGGTCACTCCACCTGGAACAGCGCGGGGGAGACGGCCAACCGGCTCCGAGCGGCCGGCGTGCAGTACGCCGACGGCTTCTTCACCAACGTGTCGAACTACAACTCCACCTCCGGCGAGGCGAACTTCGGCCGGAACGTCATCTCCGCCCTCAACGGCATGGGCATCTCGGGCAAGCGCCAGGTGATCGACACCAGCCGTAACGGAGGCGCCAGCGGGGACTGGTGCGGCGACGACAACACCGACCGGCGCATCGGGCAGTACCCGACGACCAACACCGGCGACAACAACATCGACGCGTACCTCTGGGTGAAGCCGCCGGGGGAGGCGGACGGCTGCCGCTACACGGCCGGTTCGTTCCAGCCCGACCTGGCCTTCAGCCTGGCCAACGGCGCGCCCAACCCGCCCACCACCGCGCCACCGACGACCCCTCCTCCGACCACCACTCCGCCGACCACCCCTCCGCCGACGACCACCCCGCCGACCACCCCTCCGCCGAACAGCTCGCCGCCGACCGGTGACGGCTGCTACGCGGATGTGGCGGTCAACCAGTGGGCAGGGGGCTTCACTGCGACCGTGACTGTCACCGCCGGCAAGTCGGAAATCAACGGCTGGAAGGTGACAGTCGAACTGCCCTCAGGCGCCGCGGTCACCGGCACCTGGAACGCGCAGGCCAGCGGCACCAGCGGCACCGTCCAGTTCACCAACGTGAGCTACAACGGACGCATCGCCGGCCGGCAGTCGACCACCTTCGGCTTCCAGGGCACCGGCACCGGCCCGGGCAGGATCGCCGTCTGCGTCGGCTGACCCCACAGGGGTGCTGCGGCCCGGCGCGGAGGAGCGCTCTCCGCGCCGGGCCCGTCCCCGTCCTGCGGTAAGGGCCGGACCCGGTGTGCGCCCAGGCTCCGGTGAAGAAGTGCGGTTCAGTCGACCCGCTGGGACAGCACCTGACCCGGCCAGGACCCAGACAGGAAGGTGTGGGTGGGGGTGAACCCGTGGCGCTCGTAGAACGCCACCAACTCGCCACCGCCGCCCGCCCAGCAATCGACCCGTAGCAACCGCACGCCCGCTCGTCGGGTCTCCTTCACGGCGTGTGCCAACAGGGCCGACCCCAGGCTCCGGCCGGCGAATCGTCGGTCGGAAACCAGGAGACGGACGTAGCGCTCCGGTTCTGCCGCAGGCGCGATCGGTGCTTTCGGATCGGGCCCGGAATGCAACACCAATGCTGCGGCCGGCGTTCCGTCCATCTCCGCGATGAACGGAAGGTTCTCGGTCAGATACCGGTCGACCAACTCGACCCGTTCGGGCTTTTCCGAGAACGGCGTCGTGCCCCACTGCTCGGTGTTGCCGCGATCATTCATCCAGGCCACCGCGGAGTCGAGCATGGTCAGCACTGCGGGTGCGTCGGCCGGGCCACCGCGTCTGATCCGTACGCCGCGGGTGGGGTCGTCCATGGCGGAATTGTAATCTGTGGCTCATGGAAGACGCCGACCAGCGGGACCCCCAACCTGGGCGGGGGACGGTCCAGCGGATGGACAACATCGCCATCGTCGTCGACGACCTCGCGGCTGCCAGGGCGTTCTTCGTCGCACTCGGCCTGGAGTTCGAAGGCGAGGCGACAGTCGAGGGCAGCGCCGTGGATCGCCTCGTCGGGCTCGAGGGAGTCCGCTCAGACATCGTGGTGATGCGCACCCCGGACGGCCACGGACGGCTCGAGCTGACCAGGTACCACACGCCGTCGAGCCCCGACGGTGACCTGCGGGCGCCGGCGAACATGCTGGGCGCGCATCGCGTCATGTTCGCCGTCGAGGACATGGACGACATCCTCGACCGCCTGCGGCCACACCGAGCCGAGCTCGTCGGCGAAGTGGTGCGGTAGGAGAACAGCTACCGGCTCTGTTACCTCCGTGGCCCCGCAGGCATCATCGTCGCGCTGGCCGAGCAGATCACGTGACCCGTCCGGGCATCCATCGTGGATCGTGAGTGCGGTGTACCGTCGCCGCATGACGGTGCTGCAGGAGTTTGTCGCCGCTCTTTCCAGCGGCCGGATCCAGGTTGTCGACCTCACCGCCCCGCTCTCGGACCAGACCCCGATCCTGGGTCTGCCCGAGCGGTTCGGCCAGACCTGGCCGTTCCGGCTCAGCGAGATCAGCCGGTACGACGACCGTGGTCCGGCCTGGTACTGGAACAACTTCTCCACCGGCGAGCACACCGGCACCCACTTCGACGCGCCGGTGCACTGGGTCTCCGGTCAACAGGGCGCGGACGTCTCGCAGGTCCCGGTGAGCCAGTTGATCGCCCCGGCGGTGGTGATCGACCACGCGGCCGACGCCGCCGACAACAGTGACTTCCTGCTCGAGGTCGAGCATGTCAAGGCGTGGGAGGCGGAACATGGTGCCCTGCCCACCGGCGGCTGGCTGCTCTACCGCACCGGGTGGGACGCGTACGGCGACGACCCGGAGCGGTACGCCAACGCCGGGCGTACCCCGGGCATCTCCGTCGAGTGCGCCCGCTGGCTGGCCGAGGAGTCGCCGATCCAGGGCGTCGGGGTGGAGACGGTCGGCACCGACGCGGGCGCCGCGCACTCGTTCGACCCGCCGTTCCCGTGCCACTCGTTCCTGCTCGGCCAGGAGAAGTACGGCCTGACCCAGCTACGCAACCTGGCGCAGTTGCCGACGACCGGCGCGGTGGTGATCGCCGGACCGCTGCCGATCGTCTCCGGATCCGGCAGCCCGTGCCGGGTCCTCGCGCTGGTCGAACGGTAGGAGCGGGCCACCGATGCGGGTCGCCGAGGTGGTCGGCCGGGTTCTGTACGAACACGGCGCACGGCACGTCTTCGGGGTGGTCGGCAGCGGCAACTTCCATGTCACGAACGCGCTCGTGGCGGCCGGTGCCCGGTTCGTGGCGGCGGCCCACGAGGGCGGCGCGGCGAGCATGGCGGACGGGTACGCCCGCACCTCCGGGACGGTGGGCCTGCTCTCGGTGCACCAGGGTCCGGGCGTCACCAATGCGCTGACCGGCCTCACCGAGGCCGCGAAGAGCCGTACACCGATGGTGGTCCTGGCCCCGGAGGCGACCGCGCCGCGGTCGAACTTCTTCATCGACCTGCCGGCGCTCGCCGCCGCGGTCGGGGCAGACTTCCATCGGGTACGCGCGACACACGCGGCCGAGGACGCGGGCGCGGCGTACCGGGCTGCCGCCCGGGGCGCGACGGTGGTGCTGGGCCTCCCGCTGGAGGTGCAGCTCACCGTGACCGAACCGTGGTCCGGCCCGGTCCCTGCGGTCGCGCCCACCCCGGCCACCGTCCAGCAGGTCGAGCCGTTGCTGGCCGCGCTCCAGGCCGCACGTCGACCGGTCTTCATCGCGGGTCGGGGCGCCCGGGCGGCCCGGGAACCGCTGACCCGGCTCGCCGACGCGTGCGGGGCACTGCTCGCGGTCTCCGCCGCGGCGAAGGGCCTGTTCGCCGGGAATCCGTGGTACATCGACGTGGCCGGCGGCTTCGCCACCCCACTCGCCGCCGAGTTGATCGGCGCGGCGGACCTGGTCGTCGCGTGGGGCAGCACGCTGAACATGTGGACCACCCGGCACGGTGAACTGATCCCGCCCTCCGCCGTCGTCGTCCAGGTGGACCACGACCCGGCCGCGTTCGGGGTGAACCGCCCGGTCGACCTGACGGTGGCGGGCGAGGTGTCGGCGGTCGCCGAGGCGGCACTCGGTCGACTGGGCTCCGCGGGGCCCGTGGACGCCGGGCCCGGCGGCTGGCGTACGCCGGAGCTGGCGCAACGGATTCGCGACCACGGCCGGTGGCGGACCGTCCCGTACTCAGACGAGGGTGGGCCGGCGCGGCAGGGCACCCCGGCGACGATCGACCCGAGGACGCTGTCGGCAGCCCTGGACGACCTGCTCCCGCCCGACCGGACGGTGGTGGTCGACTCGGGCAACTTCATGGGCTACCCGTCCATGTGGCTCGACGTGCCGGACGTGGCCGGGTTCTGTTTCACCCAGGCTTTCCAGTCGGTCGGGCTCGGCCTGGCCAGTGCACTCGGCGCGGCGGTCGCCCGGCCGGACCGGCTCACCGTCGCGGCGGTCGGCGACGGTGGCTTCGTCATGTCCGCGACCGAACTGGTCAGCGCCGTCCGGCTGGCGGCACCCCTCGTCGTGGTGATCTACAACGACGCGGCGTACGGCGCCGAGGTGCACCACTTCGGCCCGGACGGGCACCCGTTGGAGACGGTCACCTTCCCCGAAACCGACCTGGCCGCGATCGCCCGTGGCTACGGCTGCGACGGGTTGACCGTCCGGACCGTCAACGATCTCGGACCGGTACGCCACTGGCTCGCTGGTCCCCGCATCCGGCCACTGGTGGTCGACGCCAAGGTCAGCGCGGCGCGCGGCTCATGGTGGCTGGAGGAGGCGTTCCGTGGCCACTGAGCCACCGCCGTCATCCAACCTCGCTGGGCTGTCGTTCACTGCCCGCGAGGGCGGTAGCGCAGGTGTACGACCCCGTTTGGGAATCGGCGCTCGTCGAGGAGCTCAAGGTCGGTGCGCATGCCGGTCGGCAGCCCTGGCTTGCCGCCGCCGACGACAACCGGCAGGATCATCAGCTGGCACTCGTCGACCAGCCCGGCCTTGAAAGCCTGCGCCGCGAGGTTGGCACCTCCAACGGTGAGATCGCTGCTGGCCGTGGCCTTCAGTTCGCGTACTGCGGCGGGGTCGAAATGGCGTTCGATTCGGGTGTCGGCAGTTGAGGCCGCGTCGAGGGTCGTGGAGTAGACGACCTTGCTCGCTGCCTGCCAGGCGTTCGCGAAGTCGGCCGTGAGGTCGGACTGCGCGGCCAGAGCGGGGTCGGTCTCCCAGACGGCCATCGTCTCGTACAGGCCTCGCCCGTAGAGAAACGTGCCCACGGATCGCAGGAGGTCGGTGTGGAACGCGAACACCTCGTCGCCGAGTGGAAACCAGTCAAACGCGCCGCGTTCGTCCTCGATGTACCCGTCAAGCGACACGTTCGTCACGTAGATCAGCTTTGCCATGCCTCTGCCTCTCGATGACTTGTTGCAACGGCCTGAGCCTTCGTCAGCGTGCTGTCCAGCTTGGTGAACGCCTGGCGCCAGCCCTCCTCGCTGGGGCGCGCCAGATGTTCGGGGAGCCACTGGCGGATCTCCAGTCGCGTCCGTCCGTCCGCCTCGTCGTGGAACTCGACCCGGAGTCTCGTCTCGAACGGCTCGATGCCCTCCTGCAGCCGGCCACCGACGTGCATGACGCCTTGGAGCAGTTCGCCGTCGGCGACGTCCGTGAGGTCGACGTGGACGTGCACCCGAAGCTCGGGTTGGGCGGCACTGACCTCCGTCCACCGTTGGAAGCCGCCGGGGCGTACGTCGAACTCGATCTCGTCGCGCGGCAGTGAGTTGCCGGTCGGGCCCCACCACGCCGCCAGATGGTCGGGATCGGTGAAGGCTCGGTAGACGAGCTCCCGCGGCGCGTCGAACACGCGAGAGACGACGAGCTGCGGAGTTTCGGTGGTCATTCGGGCTCCCTGGGGTCGTCGGCCATCCGGTCCGTTGCCGGTCCGGCGGCCTGCACCGCGGCGAGGTGGGCATCGAGGCGAGTGAGGGACGAGTCCCAGAACCGCCGGTAGCGCTCGATCCAGTCGGCTGCCTCGCGCAGCGGGGCAGCTTCGAGGTGACTCGCGCGCCACTTGCCCGACCGTGACCGCGAGATGAGCGCGGCGCGTTCGAGCACCTTCAGGTGCCGTGACACCGCTGGCATCGAGATGGACAGAGGAGCGGTGAGTTCGGTGACCGTGGCGTCGCGTTCGGCCAACTCGGCGACGATTGCCCGTCGAGTCGGGTCGGCGAGCGCCGAGAACACCGCGCTGAGCTGATCGGTGTCAGCCATCGTGAGCTCCTTCACTTAACCAGTGTGTTAAGCGTATTGGGATGTGGGTGATGTTGTCAACGGGATGCGTTCGTTCGGGCCTTGCCTTCAAGGCCTGGTGCGGTCTGCCGAGTTGAGGGGTTCGGCGGCACGGCGGGGATCGGCATCAGGCTTTCTGGGCGAGCAGATACCCCTGGGCGGGGCTGTCCGGCCCATCGGCGGGCACGCCGCCCCAGAACACGGCCGTGAAGCCAGCGTCCGTGACGCTTCGTTCCATCTCCTGCGGGGTCTGCCAGTAGAGGTCGAACTCGACGCCAAGGTTGGTGCTGCCGCCCGCGCGTCGGACCTGACTCGCTCCGGCCTTGAAGGCGGTCACCAGATACCCACCCGGCTTGACGACGCGACACAGCTCGCCGTAGGCCGCCGGTCGATCGGCCGGGGCCAGGAAAATGAGGGAGTACCAGCAGACCACACCTACCAGCGATGCGTCCTCGAAGGGCAGCTCACGCAGGTCGGCAACATCGAACCGGAAGGTCGCATGGTCACGCCGAGCCACGCGGATCATCTCGGGTGAGAGGTCGACTCCCCAGGGTGTCAGGCCTCTGGTTGCCAGATAGGGCTCAAGGCGTCCCGTCCCGCAACCGATGTCACCGACACTGGTCCCCAGACCGGCGGCAAGCGTCAGGTCGCAGAACAGGTCGAGGACGGCTCGCTCCGCGGGCAGGCGATCCAGAGCGTCGGCCAGGCGTTCGGCGTAGAACTCGGCGAGGACGTCGTGCGCGGCTCTCAACTCTTCGGTCCCGGCGTCCACGCAAGGGACTATAGGAGCCCACGCGGCAGCCGGTCAGGCTCAGGCAGAGGACGAAGCAGCGCCGCCAGGTCGCCGAACACCAGGGGAAGGCCACCCAGCTCGTTGATCCCGACCCAAGCGATGTCGTCATGCTCCTCGGGTGCGCGGTTGGTGGGAGAGCCGACCCAGTCTCCAATTTTCCAGACGCCCACGTGAACGGCGTCCTCGCCACTGCCGGCATGCCAGTCGCCCAACCGTGAAGCGGACTCCGCCACGATGTGAACACCGAGCTCCTCGCGCATCTCGCGCGCGAGCGCTTGTAGTTCGGACTCGCCCGTGTCGACATGCCCCCCGGGCAGATCCCAGAGATCCGGGTATGCCCGGCGGGTCGGGCTGCGGTGTACCAGCAGGACCGCGCCGTTCTCAATGAGTGCGCCTGTGACGACGACATGCATGACGGGATTGGAGCACAGGGATGGGACAAGCTCGCTCCAGCCGACGGTGCGGCCGCCCGCTTGACCCCGGACGGCGGATCACCGACGGCGGCGGGCCATCCACTGCCAGATGTGGGTGCCGTTGCGGCTCGGGTCGTTGCGGGCCACGTAGATCCAGGACCAGTGACCGGGGAACTGGTAGTCGTTCCAGACGACGTGGTCGTACAGGGTGATCAGTGAGCCCGGGATGAGGTCGTGGGCGTGGATCGTGTTGGTCTCGGGTGGCACCGTGTCGTCGTCGAGCGAGGTGACCAGCCAGGTCGGGGTCTGGATCTTCGCCAGCTCCTCATCGGTGATCAGCGGCGGCCCCTCCCCACTGAGCGGCTCGATGACGCCGCAGATCGGCACCGACGCGGCGAACAGGTCGGGATAGGCGACGGTCATCTCCAGGGACATGTAGCCGCCGTTGCTGCAACCGGCCACGTAGATCCGGTCCGGGTCGACGCGCTTGCGGCGGACGAGGTCCTGGACGATCTCGCGGATCAACGGGGCGAACCGGGGACCGTCCTCCATCCAGTAGGAGGTGCTCTGCGGAGCGACGACGTACGCGCCGGAGAAGATCCGTTGAGCCTCCGGAGTGGCGAAGCCCAGGGCGCCCCGGTTGGCGCGCAGCGTGGTCTCGTTGTCGTAGTAGTCGTCGGGCAGGGAGGCACCCTCGCCGCCACCGTGCAGCCAGAGGATCAACGGGCGACGACCGTGGCGGGGCGAACGCTCCGGGGAGTACAACCGGTACTTCAGGCCCGAGCCGGAGACGTGGTGGCTGAACGCGTCCACCTCGGGGTTCGACAGCCGCCCCTGCACGAAGCGCGTGATGGTGACCGGCGAGCCGTGGCGCCGGACGAGTGGGGTGTTCTGCCTGATGGTGTAGACGAGGTCCAGCCGGACGTTGCGGCCCCTGCTCACGATGTAGCCGAGGGTGCCACCGCCGAGTTGACCTTCGGCGTGGCTCAGCTCCAGCACGATGTTTCCGTGCCGGTCGAGCCGGGCCGCGGTCACCGTGCGGTCCAGGTCGTACTCGCTGAAGATCTGGTCCCCGGGAGCGATCGGGATCGGGCTGGTGGCCTTGGCGTGGACGGTGAACGTGCCGGGGGTGAGCCCGGCGGGGTCGATCGGCCCGAGCCGGCCGGTCTCCAGGGTGACCGAGGTGACCTGCTCACCGCCGTCAAGGGTCCTCGCGTCGAGGGTGAATCTCACGCTGGCGGGGTGGTGGCCACCGGCATGGGCTGCGGTGCCGGGCAGCGCGAGGCCGATGGCGGCACCGGCACCACCGGCCAGGACGGTGCGGCGAGTGACAGACGTGGACATGCGGGCCCCCGTACCTGTGCGTCATAAAGATGCTCATCAATGACGTTTCAACCTAGCGCCGCAGATCAGACATGTCCAGGATCGTACGAAGTGCTCAGATGGCAGGTTGACGCCACTGCTTGAGCCGACGCGCGGGGAAATCGCCGGCAGGCGACCAGAGCTGCACCCGCCACCTGTCGCCGGGGGTGGTCGAGCCGGGCCAGCCCCGGTTGACGAACCCCCGACCCGATATTCGTGCGGCGTACCGGCCGCTCGGCACCTCGAACGTGGCGACCGTGTCCGTGGGGCTGAAATACCGGAGCACGTCATCGACCACCAGGAGGCTGGCCTCGAGGGCCTCCTCCCAGTCCTCGCGATCATCAGGAGGCGGGTCGTCCCACACCTCCAGACGGAACGGCATCTCGAAGTTGTTCTGGTGAGGGGAGATGACGACGACCCCCGTGTCGTCTGCCGCGATGCCTGAGCCGTTGATCGCCTGTTCCAGCAGGGTCATATAGTCGGCATCGGGCGATGGGTTGCCGCAGAGGCAGAACTGGCCGTAGTCGAGCCGCAGGGTTCTTTCCTCGACCCGGCGCGGCACGGGAGCGCTCACCCGGGACATTGTGCCCGACGAGCGACACAAGGTCACCCGCACGATACGGTTCGCGCGTGACGCATGGTCTTGCCAACCTGCCCTTGGTGTTTCTCGATGTGGACGGACCACTGATTCCGTTCAAGGCCAGGTCGGTCGGCGGTGGGGACTCCTTCGCGGGTGCCGTGGCACGTTCCTCAGGAGGCACGGGCAACCCCTTGCTCGACCGGATCGACCCAGCTGACGGTCAGCGGCTGTCGACTCTGAACTGCCAGTTGGTGTGGGCGACGACGTGGATGGCCGACGCGAACGAAGTCATCTCGCCACTGCTCGGCCTATCTGCCCTACCTGTCGTCGAATGGCCGGACGACGATGAGGATCCAGCGCACGGCCTGCACTGGAAGACCGCATATCTGACGCAGTGGGCGGCAGGACGACCGTTTGTCTGGCTCGACGACGAGACGACCGACGTCGACCGGCGATGGGTCGCGGCTCATCATCCGGCGCGTGCGCTGCTGCACCGCGTCGACCCGTACAAGGGCCTGACCGACGCGGACTTCGCAGCCGTCCGTCGATGGCTTGCCCACCCGGACGACCCCGCCTGAACGTCAGGCTGGACGCCTACGGTCTTTCCATCTCGGGCACTGTCGCGGATGCATCTTGCTGTTCGCATGTTGACGATTGGCGGCAGGTGACGAATTCCAGCGACGTGGGACCCAGTCAATTGGCGCGGTCGCCGATGGTTCATCAGGTGGCGCAGATCTTCCAGGTCGCAGGTCACGGTAGAAATATGACCGCTTCGGGTGATTCGGTATAGGCGGCCATGATCGTGGTGATATCAGATTGGTGCGGCCCTCCGATGAACAGTTAAGCGTCCTGGCTGTAGCCCTGCGGTGACCTGGGACTTGTCGGCTGCCAGGCACCGGAGGATGCGGGCGATTTATTCGGTTTCAGGGACATCATTCCGCGCTTCTGATGACCGGTCCTTTCTGCGGGTTGTGATGCGATGTCGAAAAGAGCCTGCGTCTCGCACTTGTTGAATAGGGGTCGGCATGGTTCGACATTCGGCGGTACTCCGGTATAGTGCGATCAATTCCCATTGAGTGTGCCGGAAGGCGTCTGGTCTGCGTGATGACACCTGGGCTGGAAAGCGCGTCGAGCCCGCGCTTCGTCGGGCGACGAGCACAGTTGGCACGTATCGGGAGAGCCCAGGCCGCCGTGCTGAACCGTGGCTGGCAAATGGTCTGCGAGGTCGTCGGGGAGCCGGGCATCGGCAAGACCCGGTTCGTCCACGAGGCCCTGGAGCGGTGCGCCCCCACCGTCCCCTGGGCCGTCGGGACCTGCTCGCCGGATGAGCGAGGAGTTCCTTTCCACGTGTTTCGACACGCCTTCACGGAGGGGCAGTCACTCCGACGTGGGCTGCGTGCCGGGCGGTCCACTGGGGAGAGTTGGGTGGAGTCCACCATCGCGGTGCCAGCGGCTCCGGGACGGGCGTCGGACGCCCGGCGGTTCCGGACCTACCAGTTGGCCCGCCGGCTGATCGGCCTGGCTGCCCGGGACGGTCTGGTGCTGGTCCTCGACGACCTGCACTGGGCGGATGCATCCTCCGCCGGCCTGATCGCCCACCTCCTGCGGTATCCGGTGCCCGCCCCGGTGCTGCTCGTGCTCGTCTACCGCCCCCGGCAGACGGCGACCCCGATGCCGTTCGGTCCACCAGATCCCGACGAGCACGCCGACGCGAAGCCGCCGCCACACGACCGGATCGAGCTCCGACCTCTCAGCCTCGCTGAGGTCGCACTCCTGCACCCCCAGGTCGACGAGGTGGAGCTGCGCGCCCGGTACGACCTGACCGGCGGCAACCCCGGTTACCTGGCGGTGCTGCCGAGCGGCTCAACCTCCAAAGGCACGGACCCGATCCGTGAGGCACAGGGTGCCCGGCTGTCCGACGCGGCGGTCGCCGTGCTGCGCCGCGAGTGGACGGACCTGCCCCCCGTCGAGCTGGCCTGTCTGCGGGCCGGGGCGATCGTCGATGCGCCTTTCAGCGCGGACCTGCTCGCCGAGGTCGCGCAGGTCCCGGCGTCAATGGCGGTCGAGGAATGCTGGCGGCTGGCCAGGCTCGACCTGATCCGCCGCGTCCCCGGCACCGGACGGTTCGCCTTCCGGCACCCGGTGCTGCGGATGGCGGTCGCTCAGGACACCGACCCGCAGTGGCAGGTGGAGGCGTGCGCGCGGGCGCTCACCGCGCTGGTCGATCTGGGCGCGCCACCCGCGGACCGGGCCCGCTACGCGGAGCGCCTGCTCGCCCTGCCGAACGCCCGCTGGGCCGACCGCTGCGTCAACGTGCTCTGCCGAGCCGCGCAGGAGGTCCGGCGCGAGACGCCGGACCTGGCCATCCGCTGGCTGCGGCTGGCGTTGCGTGCGCTGCGCCCGACGGTCGGTCTGACGCAACGTCGCCAGGACGTGTCGCTCGCGCTGGCCGAGATCACCGGGGAGGCGGGCGACCTGGCCGAGAGCAGGGCCCTGCTCCAGGAGATCGTGCCGCTGTTCGCCGCCGACCCGCAAGGAAGACGGGCGCAGGCAGTAGCACTCTGGGCGCGGGTGGAACGTCTGCTTGGCAACTACGCGGAGGCGGCGGCCATCAGCCGGCGGGAGCTGGCCGCCCTGCCAACCGGTGCCGGACCCGGCGACGGCTACCGCCTCGCCACCGAGATCGGCGTCGCCGGCATCCTGGCCGGTCGCCCCGTGACCGGGCTGCCCGACGTCCTCGGCGGAGATCTCGGCGGATCCGGTGCGGACCGGGCCAGCCTGCTGGCCGTCCGCAGTCTGGCCGCCGCACACGACGGCGCACTGGACGACGCCCGGGGTCTGCTCGATGCCGGCGCCCGGATCGTCGACTCGCTGCCGGACCGGGACGTACGGGACCACCCCGACTGCCTCACCGCACTCGGCCTGAGCGAGCTTTACCTCGAACGGCAGGCCGACGCGGTGCGGCACCTCGACCGAGGGCTGACGCTCGTCCGCGCCTCACACCGCGACGACGGCCTGTGCCAACTGCTGCTGGGTCGCAGTCAGGTCGCGTACCACGGCGGGCAGCTGAACACCGCCATCGGACTGGCCACCGAGGCGGGCATCGTCGCCCGGCGCATCGGCAGTCACCACCTGCTGAGCTTCGCCCTGGCGTTCGAGGCGGAGGCGACGGCGTGGCGTGGTGGCCTCCGGGACGACGACCGGGCGTTGGCGCTGGCCCGCAGCGCCGCCGGAATCGCCACCGACCTCGCCACCTGGTGCGGTCGTACGGCCGCGACGGCGCTGGCGACCGCGGCGCTGCTGTCGGGTGATCCGGCGACCTGTGCCGACCTGGTGCGCTCCGCCGGCGGCGACAGCCGGCTGAGCCGTCTCCAGACGTCGCTGCGGCCCAGGTGGTACGAGCTGCTCTGCGCCGCCGCGCTCGCCGCGGGCGAGGTGGCCGAGGCCGAGCGGCAGGCGCGACTGGCACTGGCCGAGGCGGATCAGGTCGGTCTGCCCGGGCAGCGGGGCTTCGCCGAGTCGGCGTACGGCGAGGTGCTGCTCGCCCGCGGCGAGGTCCAGGCGGCGTTGCCGCACCTGGAGACCGCGGCCGACCTGTTCCGTGCCGGCGGGATGGTGCTGAGGCGCAGCCTCGCCCTGGCCTCCCTGGCCCGGGCGGCCGAAGCCGCGGACCAGAGCGGCCTGGCGGCGCGGGCCCGTCGCCGGGCGCTCGAACTGGCCTTGTGGTGCGGGACGGAACGGGTCGGTCTGCGACTGGCCCGTCCGATCGGCCCGCGTGAGGTCGCTGCCCTGACCGACCGGGAGTGGCACATCGCCCGGCTGGCAGCGACCGGGGCCACCAGCCGACTGATCGGGCGGCAGCTGAACATCAGCCCCCGCACGGTGGAGGCGCACCTGACCCGCCTCTACCGCAAGACCGGTGTCGCTTCCCGGTCGGCTCTGGCCGCCTGGGTCGCTCGGCTCGATGACACCGATCGGTGACCGCGATGCAGGCCGGATGACATCGTTCGGTGCAACGTCGGCAGACCGGGCAGCACGAGGCCGCGCCGCCACCGTCGTGGCCCGACAGCCGCTCACATACTCGACTGCATCGGGCGCGATTCCCGTGGACCGGTGGTGGATGGAGGACGAGATGCTGGGCAGAAGATCCGTCAGGAGCCCGCGTACCCTCGCCGCGCCGGTGCCCGCGATGCCGTTCGCCGCCGCCACGGTGGCGCTGCTCATGCTGACCGGCTGTGGCGGCGAACCGGTGGACGCGGCCACCCCGGCGCCCCACGGGTCGGCCACTTTCGGTAGGGACCGGGCGGCGCTCGTGCTCACCGCCTTCGACCAGGCCGACTCGGCAGCCTCGGTGGCCGGTGACGTCGAGGCACTGCGGGCCCAGGAGGTTTCGCCCTCGCTGGACCTCAGCATCGCCGCAGTCCGTCGGGCCGCGTACAACCAGCGAGCGCAACCGTCCTTCCAGCACATCAACCCGGTCTTCGCGGTGCCACCCGGCGATCCGTCCTGTTTCCTCGCCACGGCCACTCTCCGACTGACCGGCTCGGAGTTGGCGCCCACCGACGTCAGCCAGTTCGTGCTGGGTGCCGACGGCCAGTGGAAGCTCAGCCACAACGTTCAGGTCACCCAACCTTCGCTGGTGGTCGCCCGGAGCATCGACGGCCGGCCAGCCACCGCGGGCGGCGCCGCCCTGGACGAGACCAGCCGTCGGGCCCTCGCCGCCGAGGTGTTCTCCCGCAGCATCGGGTCCACGACGGGCAACCGGTCCCTCGTCGTGTCGAGCCCGCTGCTCGACGGTCAGTTCGCCGGCGGTTGGGAGGTCTACGGGCAGCAGCTCGCCGGTGTCGGCGGCGCGGTGCAGCGGACGATGGACCGGGCGGAATGGTCCGACTGCGCGGTCGCGGTGCCGACCGGCACGCTCACCTTTCTGACGATCCACGCCACCGACACGCTGCGCCCGGTGCCCGGCGGTCCGGCCACCGTCCGGTTGGAGCCGCAGAGCCCGGACCTGATCGCCACCGGTCACCTCAAGGCGGTCAGCGGAAAGTCGATCCGGGTCGCCCGGGTGGAGACCTTCGTGCTGCTCGTGCCGGCACAGACCGTCGGCACATCGGTGCTGGGGCTCAACGACACCGCGCTGAGCGTCACCGCCGGCTGACCCTGCCGCCGAGGGTCCACCACGTCGGCGACGGCAGAAACCGGTGGCATCACTCGGATCGGGGCGCACCGGACCGCGACGATGACAGCAGCCGTGACCGCCGGCGGGGCCGGTGGTGCCGCGGCCCGGCCACGAGGCTCGGGAGGAACCCATGTGGCGTCCGCGCTTCCGATCGGACTACGTGCCGGTGCGGCTGCCCGACGGCCCGCTCGTGGTGCTGGGGGAGACCCGCAGCCTGCTCATCGACGACCCGGTCGCCGCGGACCTGGCCGACCAGCTCGACGGTGCCGCGCCGCTGGCCGACGTGGTGGCCCGGTTGGCCACCCGACACCCGGTCGCCGCCGTCGCCGCAGCCCTCGCCCGACTGCGCGACCACGGCCTTCTGGTGTCCGGTCCGGCGCACAGCTCGGCGGCCGAGGCCGCCGGCTGGGACGCCCGGGGTGTCCCACCCGACGCCGGACGGCGGTGGATGGCCGGAGGAATGGTCACCGTCGTGGATCTCGGCGCGCCCAGGGTGGCCGAGACCGCCGACGCGCTGCGCGCCCTCGGGCTCGCCCCGACGGTGGTCGGGCCGGACGCACCGGACCCCGGCCCCGACACCGCCCAGGTGCTGGTGCTGCCGTCGTCGATGCTCGACCCCCGGCTGGCCTTGCTCAACGAGCGCCACCTGGCCGCCGGTCGCGCGTGGACGCTGGCCCGGCCACACGGCAACGTCGTCTTCCTCGGCCCGCACCTCGTGCCGGGTCGCACCGGCTGCTGGGTCTGCCTGCGGCAACGCTGGCAGGAGAACGAACAGGTGAACGCCTTCCTCGACGGGCAGGACCTGACCGATCCGCTGCCGCAACCCGGCCGCGCGGTCCTGCCCGGCCTGGCAACCATGGCCGCCGGGCTGCTCGCCGCCGAACTCGCCGTGCTCGCCGTCCGGGGTGCGTCTCCCCGCCTCACCGGCCGCATGGTCGCCCTGGACACCAGGGACCTGAGCACCGAGAGCCACCAACTGGTACGCCAGCCGCAGTGTCCCGCCTGCGGTGACCCGGACCTCGTCCGCAAGGCCGAGCCACGGATCGACCTGCCACCCAGCGGCACCCAGCCCAGTCGGGCCGGGGACTCCCGCATCCGGGAACCCGCCGAGGCGTACGCCTCGCTCGTCCACCACGTCAGCCGGTATCTGGGCGTGGTGAGCCGGCTGACCCCGCTGGAGGCGACCGACAACGGCGTCACCCACACCTACTCGGCCGGGCACAACTTCGCCCAGCCCCGCCAGCTCGCCGCGTTGCGCCGCAATCTGCGCGGGCAGAGCGGCGGCAAGGGCCGCACCGACCTGCAAGCCCGGATGAGCGCGGTCGGGGAGGCGGTGGAGCGCTACTGCGGGGTGTGGCGCGGCGACCGCCCGGTGCACCGGGCCACCTACCGGCAGCTCGGCCCGGACCGGGCGGTGCACCTGAGGGATCTGCTGCTGTTCTCGGAACGCCAGTACGCCGACCGGGACCGGCTCAACCACGACCTGGGCCACCTGCACCGCGTTCCCCGCCCGCTGCCCGACGACGTGGAGCTGGACTGGACCACTGGTTGGTCGCTGACCCGGCACACACCGCGCGAGCTGCCCGCCGCGCACTGCTGGTACGGGCATCCGGAGCTGACCGGGCTGGGGGTGTGCTCGGCCGACTCGAACGGCTGCGCGGCCGGCGGCAACCCGTCCGAGGCGATCCTCCAGGGCTTCTGCGAACTCGTGGAGCGCGACAGCGTGGCCCTGTGGTGGTACCACCGGTCCCGGATGCCCGGGGTGGACCTCGCCTCGTTCGGCGACCCGTGGACCGCCGCCTGCGTCGACCATCACTCCACCGCCCTCGGCCGCGAACTGTGGGCCCTCGACCTGACCGCCGACCTCGGCGTACCCACGTTCGCCGCGGTGTCCCGGCGGGTCGACGGGGGGCCGGAGGACGTCCTGGTCGGCTTCGGCGCGCACCTGGACGCGCGGGTCGCGCTGACCCGGGCGCTCACCGAGGTGAACCAGTTCCTGCCCGCCGTCGCCGGACCCGCCACCGCCCGCAACCGGTACGGCGTCGACGACCCGGACACCGCGCGCTGGTTCGGCACCGTGCGGGTGGCCGACCAGCCCTGGCTGGTCCCGGATCCCACCCGACCGCCGCGCACCGCTGCGGACCACCCGGCGCTGACCACCGGCGACGTCGGGGATGACGTGCGTCGTTGCGTACGCCGGGCGGAGCGGGCCGGCCTGGAGGTGATCGTCGTCGACCAGTCCCGTCCGGATGTCGACCTGGCGGTGGTGAAGGTCGTCGTGCCGGGACTGCGGCACTTCTGGCGCCGGCTCGGTCCCGGCCGACTGTGGGACGTGCCGGCCCGTCTCGGTCGGGGCCCGTTGGCCGTCGACGAGACGTCGGCCAATCCGCTGAACGTGTTCTTCTAGCCGGCGTTCCCGGGCGACCGGGAGCGTGGGAAGGATGTGGGGATGGCCACGGTGGTGGACCCGGTCGGTCGGCGGTCGACGTGAGCGGCTCCGTGGGCGGTCCGCCGATTCAGGAGTCGTACCGGCTGCGCCGTGACGCGGAGCTGCGGCTCGGTGAGGACGGCTCGCTGACCCTGCGGCAGACCCGCTTCCAGCTCACCCTGGAGCAACCGGGCATGGGCCGGCGGGCCCTGCTGCTGCGGCTCGCCGCCGACTGGGTCAACGACGTCGAGGTCGGCCGTCTGATCAGCGGCCTGGAGGGGGAGAACCGGGTGTTGCCCGCGCAGTTGCTGCTGCGCCGGCTGCTCGCCCACTCCTGGCTGGAGCGCCGCGTCCAGGTCGACGATCGGCCGCTGCTCGACCTGGTGCCCACCGGCCTGGGTCGGGGCAGTCTGCCGGAGAGTCGCCTGCACACCCCCGGGGTCCGCTACCGGCTCTCCCGCTTCGCCGCCCTCCAGCACGAACGGGGCATGCTGGTGGCCGCTTCACCGCTGAGCACCCTCGTCGTCGGCTGTGCCGACGCCGCCCTCGGCGCGGTCCTGGCCGCCGCCGCCCCGGGCGTCGGACCCGAGGCGGTGGCCCGCACGCTCGGCGTGCCGCCGGACGTCGCCGGACGGGTGCTCGACGAGTTGGCCACCGCCCGGATCCTGGTCACCGACGCCGAGTTCGAGGCGGAGTGCGACGACGCGCCGCTTGCCTACTGGTCGCCGGAGGAGTTGCGGCTGCACCACCGATCCCGGGCTGGCCGACACGCGCTGCCGGTGGGCGGCACCTACCGGTTGCGGGGGAGCTTCGCCCCGCAACCGCTGCGCCGCCCGTACGACGGGGGCCGGGCGGTCGACCTGCCGCTGCCGGACCTGGCGACGATCGCCAAGGCGGATCCCGCGTTCAGTCAGGTCGTCGCGGACAGGCGCAGCGTGCGCGAACACGACGACACGGCGCCACTGCCCCTGGAGCGGCTGGCGGAATTCCTGCACCGGTCGCAGCACACCAGCGCCGCCGGTGAGGCCGGCGGGCAGGAGATCGGCCACCGGCCCTACCCGGGCGGCGGTGGAGTCTACGAGCTGGAGATCTATCCACTGGTAGCGCGGTGCGCCGGGCTCGACCGCGGGCTCTACCACTACGACGCCGTCGGGCACCGGCTGGAGCCGGTCGCCGCCTGGGGACCGGCCGCCGACCGGCTGCTGGCGTACGCCCGGGCGTCCGGCGCCCTGCCTCGGCCGCCGCAGACGGTCCTGGTGGTCACCGCCCGGGTCCAGCGGCTCATGTGGAAGTACGAAGGGATGAGCTACGCCATGATTCTCAAGGACGCGGGTGTGCTGACCCAGCAGATGTATCTCGTCGCCACCGCCATGGGGCTGGCACCGTGCGCCCTCGGCGCCGGCGACTCCCAGGCCTTCGCCGAGTTGTCCGGGCTCGACCCGCTGGTCGAGCCGAGCGTGGCCGACTTCCTGCTCGGCTCCCGCCGCGCCACCGGCCCGGCCGCGACGGAGGGCCGGCCATGAAGTTCCGACGGCAGGCTCTGCGCCAGTTGGAGGCGCCCGAGCAACTGGACCGGGCGGTCCGACTGACCACGGTGCCGAACTGGCTGGCCACCACCGCGCTGGTCATCGTCGTGGTCGCCGCGGGTGTCTGGTCGGTACGCACTGTGGTGCCCCGGACCGTCGAGGCGGCCGGGGTGCTGATCCACTCGAACGGGATCTCGGCCCTCGACGCGCTCGACAGCGGCCAGGTCACCAAGGTGTGGGCGTCACCGCACCAGCGGGTGCCGAAGGGCACCCCCCTCTACAGCCTGCGCACGGCGGACGGGAAGGTGCGGGTGGAGACCGCGCCGGGTGACGCGTACGTCGTCGCCTGGCTGGTCTCGGAGGGTGAGATCGTCACGCCGGGCACGCACCTGGCCGACCTGGAACGGCTCGACACCGCCGGGGACGCGTTGCAGGCAGTCGTCTACGCCCCCGCCGTCGCCGCCCCGCTGCTGCAACCCGGCGTGTCCGTCGAGGTGGCCGCCGCGGCCGCGCCGCGCAACGTGTTCGGCACCCTGGCCGGCCAGGTGACCACTGTCGGCGCCTTCCCGGAGACCGAGGCCTCGCTGCGCGCCTTCCTGGGCACCGGGCCGGACGTCCGGCGGCTGCTCGCCCGCGGCAGCGTGGTGCGGGTGACGGTCGCCCTGGAACCCGACCCGGCCGCCCCGGGTGGTCTGCGCTGGACCAGGTCCCCGCCGCCGTTCCAGCTCAACTCGGCCAGCGAGGTCACCGCCTGGTTCACCGTGGACCGGGAACACCCGATCGACTGGTTGCTGCGGCGATGAGCGCGCCGACGACCGCCGTCAGCGGCACGCCGGAGCTGCCCAGGATCCGGCGTCGACGGGTCCGTACGCCCACGCTGATCCAGATGGAGGCGGTGGAGTGCGGTGCAGCCGCGCTGGGGATCCTGCTCGCGCACCACGGCCGACACGTGCCCCTGGAGGAGTTGCGCCGGGTGTGCGGCGTCAGCCGAGACGGCTCCACCGCGGCCACCGTACTCAAGGGCGCCCGCCGGTACGGCATGGTGGCCAAGGGTTTCCAGATGGACCTGGCCGGCCTGGCCACCGTGGAACTGCCGGCGGTGCTGTTCTGGCGGTTCGAGCACTTCGTGGTGCTGGAAGGGCTCGGCCGTAAGGTCTTCATCAACGATCCGGCCACCGGTCCCCGTGCGGTGAGCTGGGAGGAGTTCGACGGTGCCTTCACCGGCATCGTGCTCACCATGGCGCCCGGCCCGGAGTTCCGGCCCGGCGGCACCCGCTACCGGCTGGTGCGGGCGCTGGCCGAGCGGTGGCGCGGCCCGGGCTCGGCGATCGCGCAGATGCTGCTGCTCGGCCTGCTGATCGCCGTGGTCGGTCTGACCATCCCGGTGATGGCCAAGGTCTTCGTCGACCGGGTGCTGTTGCAGGAGGACCGGGCGGCGTTCGCCGGCCTGGTGGCCGCGGTGGCGGTGGCCACCGTTCTGACCTTCCTGGCCAGCCTGCTTCAGCAACGTCTGACCGTACGCGCGGAGACGGCGCTCGCCCTCGCCAGCGCCGCCCGGTTCTTCCGACATCTGCTGCGGCTGCCGCCGGCCTTCTTCGACCAGCGGCAGGCCGCCGATCTCAGCCAGCGGGTCCGCGGCAACGAGGTGGTCGCCGAGGTGCTCACCCGCCGGACGGCCACCACTGTGGTGGACACCGGCCTGGTGCTGGCGTACGGGGCTCTGCTCTGCCATTACGACCTGCTGCTCGGGCTGTGCGCGGTGGTCCTCGCCGGGCTGAACGTCAGCGTGCTCCGCTATGTCGCCTCGACGCGTTCCACCGCCGTCGCCGGTCTTCAGGCGGACCGCAGCAAGTTGGTGACCACGGTGTACACCACCGTCCAGATGATCGAGACGGTGAAGGCCGGCGGCGAGGAGGAACGCGCCGTGGCCCGGTTCGCGGCGCGCCACGCCACCGTCGCCACCCGTCAGCAGCGGCTCGGGGTGCCCACCGCGGTGCTCTCCGTCCTGCCGGCGCTGCTCGCCTCGGGGACCACAGCGGTGCTGCTGGGGTTGGGCAGCCGGCAGGTCGTGGCTGAGGCGATGAGTGTGGGCGTGCTGGTCGGTATGCAGAGCCTGGCCGCCGCGATGAACCGCCCGTTGGGCAATCTGACCGCGCTGGGCTCGCGGTTGCAGGACATGAGTGCCGACCTGAATCGGTTGCGGGACGTGGAGCGGTACCCACTGCCGTCGGCCCAGGACCGACCCGCCCGCCCGCTGACGCCCCTGGAGGGGCACCTGCGCATCGAGGAGGTCACCTTCGGCTACAACCCGTTGGGCCGTCCACTGCTGGAGAACTTCAGCCTGGACCTGCCGCCGGGTGCCCGGGTGGCGCTCGTCGGGAGGTCGGGCAGTGGCAAGTCGACTGTCGGTCGGCTGGTCGCCGGGCTCTACCGTCCTTGGACCGGACGGGTCACAGTGGATGGTCTGGAGCGGGCCGCGACCGACGACGGGCTCTGGGCGGCGACGGTCGCCATGGTGGACCAGGACCAACGGCTGTTCGAGGGGACGGTCCGGGACAACGTCACCATGTGGGACCTCACTGTCGCCGACGAGGACGTCGTCACCGCGTTGACCGACGCGTGCCTCTACGACGAGGTCGCGGCCCGTCCGGGTGGCCTCGGCAGTCCGGTGCGGGAGAACGCCCGCAACTTCTCCGGTGGCCAGCGGCAGCGGCTGGAGATCGCCCGAGCGCTCGTGCGCAACCCCCGGGTGCTGGTGCTGGACGAGGCCACCAGCGCGCTGGACGCCGAGACCGAACGCCGGATCGACCTGCACCTGCGCCGGCGGGGGGCAACCTGCCTGATCGTGGCCCACCGCCTGTCCACGGTCCGCGACTGCGACCTGATCGTCGTGCTGGACGGCGGTCGGGAGGTGGAGCGCGGCACCCACGAGCAGCTCGTCGCCCAGGACGGGGCGTACGCGCGCCTGGTCCGGGACCACTGACCACGACAATCCGAGGAGACGCTGATGAGTGGCGCGGTGGAGGATCCCCCGGCCGGTGGCCTGATCGGCTTCTGCTCGGACGGCGTACGCCAAGTTTGTCGCCTGGACGGCCCGGCGGCCGGCTGGCTGGTGACCGGGGGTGAGGCCGACCTGTTCGCGGTGCGCCGGGCGGGGATGAGCCCCTCGCGTCGTCACCATGTGGCCCGGCTGCCTGCGGGTGGCCTGGTGCCGACGTCCACCGCGATCGGCGCGTGGCAGTTGATCCTGGTGCCGCTGCCCGGCACGGAGCTGCGTGGGCTGTCCCGACGTCACCTGTCCCTGCTGGAGCGACACGTCCGGCTCGGCCGCGTGGCGGACGAGGGAGCGTCGCTGCGCGCGCGGACCGCCGCGACGGAGCTGGTCGCGGCGGTGGACCTGGTGCTGGTCACCATCGCCGACGCGCTGCGCCGCGGGCAGGCCCCCCGGGAGGCGTCCACCCTCTGTGGGCGCGAGATCATCTCGCTGGCGCAGGGGAGTGCCCTCACCTCGACCGGCGGCGCGTGGTGGCTGCGCAGCGCAGGTGGACAACTGCGACGCAACGGCGGTGGCCCCGCGGAGATGTCCGGGGAGCGTGAGCTGCTGCTGGTCGCCGAGCGGGACTGGGTGGTGGCCGAGTCGCCGTGCGCGGTGGAGAGCCACGGCAGCTGGGACCTGCTGGTCAACGGTCAACTGCGATCGGCCGTGGACCAGCACGTGGCCCGGCTGCTGCGGATGGTGGAGACCCGGATCGAGGAGGCCGACGCGGCCCTGCTGAGCGCTGTGCAGCGGCGCCGGGAGACCGACGCGGCGGTGCTCGCCGCGGCGGCCCGCCGGTCGATCGGGGTGATCGGGGCGGGGGGTGCGGTTCCGGTTCCGGACGACGAGGCCGGCTTCGACAGGTACGGGCGGGCGGCCTCGGTGGTCCGGGTGGTCACCGAGGGGATGGGCAGCCCGATCAACGAGCCGGCCGACCGCAGCCGCGCGCCACTGGACGACCGGGCTGCGGTGCACGCGGTGACCCGCGCGTCCAGCCTGTTCCTGCGTGAGGTGCGGCTGCCGGACCGGTGGTGGCGGCGGGACCTGGGGCCACTGGTGGGGTGGCGGGCCGGCGACGACCCGGAGCGCGCCGTCGCGGTGCCGCTGCTGTTTCGCCGGGGCCGCTACCACCAGGTCGACCCGGACACCCGGGCGTACGGACCGGTCGACGCGGCGGTGGCCGCTACGTTCGCCGCCGAGGCGACCGAGGTGCAGGCCCCGCTGCCGCCGACCGCTCGGATGCGCCACCTGCTGCGGGCCGGGCTGGTCGGTGCGTCCCGTGACGTGCGGGGCCTGCTGTTCGCCGCCACCTGCGTGGCACTGCTGGGCCTGGGCGTGCCGCTGGCCACCGGTGAGGTGCTCGGCCAGCTTGCCCGGCAGGGCGAGGTGAACGGCCTCGGCGGCTTGCTCGCGCTGATGCTGAGTGCCGCGGTGGTCGCGGGGCTGGTGGGTGTGGTGCAGAACCTGCGTCTGCTGCGGTTGGACGGCCGGATGCAGTCCGGCGCGCAGCTGGCGATCTGGGACCGGCTCATGCGGCTACCGGCCCGGTTCTTCGCCGGTCGCAGCAGCGGTGAGATCGCCAACTCGATGTTGGGGATCTCGTTCGTCGGTGAGGCGCTGAGCGCGCTGCTGCCGCAGCTCGTCTCGGCGGCCGCGATCGTCGCGGTGACCCTCGGCATGCTCCTGGTGGTCGAGCCCGTGCTCGGGCTGTGGGCAGCGGGGATCGTCGCCGTCACCATGCTGACGTTCGGCGCGTTCGCCGTGCTGATCGTCCGTCAGCAACGGTCCGCGTTGCCGGCCGAGCACCGGGCGGCGGCGATGACCAACCAACTCCTCGGCGGCATCGTCAAAATCAAACTGGCGGCCGCCGAAACCCGTGCCCACGCACGATGGTCGGAGGTCGCCGCGACGGCCCGGGCGGCGCTGCAACGGGTCCGGCAGAGTCAGGCGGGCCTGGTCGCCTTCGGCACCGTGCTGCCGGTCGCCGGTCAACTGGTCCTTTTCGCCGTGCTGATGGGGCCGCTCGCCGGCCGGGTCGCGCCGGCTGACTTCTTCATTCTCAACGTCGGTTTCGCGATGCTGCTCGGCGCGCTGCTGGTGCTGGTGTCGGCCGGGGTCGAGGTGATCGCGGCAGTGCCACGGTTGGGCAGCCTGCGGGAGATCCTGCGCGCCGACCCGGAGGCGCGCCCGGACCGGGTGGACCCGGGGGAGTTGCGCGGCGAGATCGCACTGCACCGGCTCACCTTCGCCTACCAGCCGGACGAGCCGCCGGTGCTCGTCGACATCGACCTGCACGTCCGCCCGGGTGAGTTCGTCGCCATCGTCGGGCCGAGTGGCTGCGGGAAGTCCACGCTGCTGCGGTTGCTGCTCGGCTTCGAGCGCCAACAGCAGGGTGCGGTGCTCTACGACGGCCAGGATCTCTCCGAACTCGACGTGCACGCGGTCCGCCGGCAGTGCGGCGTGGTCCTGCAGGATGGCCAGCTCTTCGCCGGCTCGGTACGGGACAACATCTGCGGCGCCGGCAGCTTCCCGCTCGACCAGGTGTGGGAGGCGGCGCGGATGGCCGGCCTCGCCGACGACCTGGAGGCCCTGCCGATGGGCATGAGCACGATGGTGCCGTTCGGCGGCGGGACGCTCTCCGTCGGGCAGCGGCAGAGGGTGCTGATCGCGCGCGCGCTGGCCCCGCTGCCACGGATCATCTTCCTCGACGAGGCGACGAGCGCCCTGGACAACCGGACCCAGGAGGTGGTCAGTCGGAGCACCGCCGCCCTCGCCGCGACCCGGATGGTCATCGCCCACCGGTTGTCCACGGTCCGGGCGGCGGACACCATCGTGGTCCTCGAAGCGGGGCGGATCGTCCAGCGGGGCAGCTTCGACGAGTTGATGGACCTCCCTGACGGGCTGTTCCACCGGTTGGCGCGGCGGCAACTGCTCACCGAACCGGGACGGTCCGACACCGTGGCGGAGAGCCCGCAGGCGGACGGGCAGCCCGCAACGAGCTGACGGACCGGTCAGCCGTTGTCGATGTCCGTGCTGTCCTCCAGGCACACGTCCGCGTCGAGGTGGTTCTCCAACAGCTCGGCGACGTGCGCCTCCGACTGGTTCTCCACGGCGAGCCGGAACGCCTCGGTGAGCACGTTGACCACACCCTGGGTCAGCAGCAGGGTCTCCCGGTCGAGATCGGCCCAGGACGACCGGGCGCCGCCGCGTACCAGCTCCGGAGCGAGGGCCAGCAGCCGGGCGGTGACGGCGGCGACCAGCTCGTCGGCCACCGGACGGAGGCTGTCCAGCACCTCGCTGAGAGTCTGCAGTGCCGGCACCGTGCCCACCCGTACGCGATGCAGGTCCAGAGCGGCTCGCAGCGGGCGTGGCCGGACGGTGCGGACGGTGCCGTCGGTGGTCCGCCCGATCACGCCGTGCCGGGTCAGCGCGTGGGCCAGCGCGGGACGGTCGGCCGTCAGACGTTGCAGCATCGCGGTCAACCCGTCGGGCGCCTCGTCACTGGCCCGGACCCCGAGCATCGCCTCGATGGACACCAGGTTGAAGCCCTGTCGTTGCAGGGCGAGGATCGCGTCCAGCCGGCGGACGTGGGAGTCGTCGTAGAGCGCCGCCCGACCACGGCGCACCGGCGGGGGAAGCAGTCGCCGGGCCTGGTGGGCACGGATGTTGCGGGGCGACATGCCCACCTTGCGGGCGAGTTCCTCCACGCTGTACCCGCCCGGGCCGCCGGGCGTCGCCGCCTCGTCGATGGTCACGGTGGCCTCCGGCAGCACTCGGTGACGGAACACGGCAACCCCGTCGAACCGCTGTCGCGCTGTGCGGTCCGCCGATCGCAGCGTAGGTGTGCGCACCGGGCGGGTGACAGGCGAGGAATTACTACTTGTCCACAGTGGTGACAATCATTAGGATCGCCATCCGCCGCAAGTCGCTGATTCCCAATTACCCGGCTTTCGCCGCAGCGCGACCTTTTCGCGGCCACATTCGATGAAATTCCCGCTCTTTGGACGGGCCAGATCCACCCGTGACCCACGATGAAGCGAAACCGGCGGCCCGGAACCTCCCGTGCTGCCCGTCGCCGCCACCGGCGGTCGACCATCGAAGGGAGCAGGGTGTGACACCTGTCGATCGAGCGGTCTTCGTGGCCGCGTACAGCCGGCTGGTCGCCGACGTCTGGGCCGACCCGGTCAAGGAGCAGGCGCTCGACCGGGACCCACGCGGGTTCCTCGCCGGCTACGGGCTTCACCTGTCGGAGGATGTGCAGGTCCGGGTGGTGCGGGACGTCGCCGACACCGATCCGGACCTTGAGGTGCAGGTCGAGTCCTGGCAGCAGGCGGGGACCACCGGCACCTTCGTGCTCTTCGTGCCGTCACTGTTGCCGGTGGCCCAGGCGGAACTCGCCGAGGACGAGCTGGACAGCGTCGTCGCCGGCCTGGATCCCAGCTGCGCCTGCTGCTGCCCCTGCTGCTGCACCTGACACCGAAGTCTGCCGCCCACCGGTCGGCGCGGCAGATTCTGATGGCACTCAGACGAAATCATTGAATGTCGAACCTCGATCTTCGTAGCGTTCTCGCCACAGCGATCACCCCCGTCTTGCAGCGACCCCCGAGGAAAGGACCGAACAATGAGCAACGACGAACAGGAATATGGCGCGAGGTTCGTGACCAAGTACTCGGAACTGGTCACCGCGGTATGGCGCAGTGACGAGGAACTGCAGCGCCTGCTCGCCGACCCGACCGGTTACGCGACGGCTGCCGGCCTGCCGGTCGCCCCCGGCGCCCGGGTCGAGGTCGACCGCGCCCAGCCCGCCACGCTCTACACCAAGGACCAGGTCGTCGCCGACTGGGCCGGCACGCCCGGCCTGCACGTGCTGCACGTGCCCGAGGTGCCGCTGGTCGACCTCAACGAGCTGACCGAGGCCGAGCTGGAGACGGTCGCCGGTGGCGTGGCCCCGATCGCCGACAACAACGTCAACATCATCGCCGTCCTCATCCTCTGAGTTCCCCACCCCACGCCGGGAGCCTCGATGACTGACACGACCGAGACCATCGCGTTCCGATCCGGCACCTACCGGACGGCCACCGTGGAGCAGACCTGGGAGCGGGTCGGCGGCATGCTCGACCGGTTCCGGATCACCCGGGTCGCCGACATCACCCGGCTCGACGAGATCGGGCTGCCGGTGCACGTCGCCTACCGGCCGGTCGGAGCCACCATGGCGGTGAGCGTCGGCACCGGCGCCACCGCGACGCAGGCCCGGGTCAGCGCGGTCATGGAGAGCATCGAGTCCTGGCATGCCGAGAACCTCCGGCCGGGGACCGTCGTCCGGTCCCCGGCGGAGGCGCTCGACCTGCCGTACGACGTCCGGTGGCTGCACCTGGCGGAACGGTCACCCCTGACCCCCGCCGTCGAGCTCGACTGGGTGGCCGGTCGTGGGCTGGTGACCGGTACGCGTTGCCTGGCGCCCCGCGCCACCATCGAGCTCGACTTCACCGTCCGGCGTGGCTGGGACCGCGCCCTGTTCACCCCCAGCAGCAACGGGCTGGCGACCGGGAACACCTTCGCCGAGGCCAGCCTGCACGCCCTGCTGGAGGTCGTCGAGCGAGACTGCATCGCCCCGTACTGCACCTCACCGTTGGCCGAGCGCACCTACGCCGACCCGGGCACCGCCACCAACGCGATGACTCGCACGGTGCACGAGGCGCTGCTGCGGGCCGGTTGCTGGGTGGAGGTCTGCGACATCACCAACGCGGTCGGCGTGCCCTGCTATGCCGCCTCGATCTGGTCGGAGGACCTCCCGGTCACCTTCGGCGGCTTCGGCTGCCACGTGGACCCGGAGATCGCCGTAGGCCGGGCCATGTCGGAGGCGGCGCAGTCGCGGCTGGTCATGGTCTCCGGAGCCCGGGACGACATCGACGCCACCGCGTACCACGATGTCGGCGCGCCGCCGGTGCCACCGCCCACCGTCGATCGGCCCATCCGGCCGGTCCGCCGGGATTCCCCACCGGTGGGGAACGTGACCCAGGTGCTGCGCGAGCTGGCCTCGCGGGTGCAGCGCGTCACCGGCGTCGAGCCGTTCAGCGTCGACCTGACGCACGACGACATCGGCATCCCGGTGAGCAAGGTGTTCGCCCCGGGCCTGCGGATGTTCGACGAGCGGGCCCTGAGTACCCGACCGGGAGTGCCCCGTGACTGACGTCGTCTTCATTGGTCCGAGCCTGCCGGCCGACGAGGTCGTCCGGCTGCTGCCCGACGCGGTGGTGCTGCCGCCCGTCGCGCACGGCGACCTGCTCCGCCTGGACGTCGCACCAGGCGACCGGGTCCTCGTCATCGACGGGTTCTTCCTGCAACACCCGCCGGTCCGCCACCGGGAGATCCTCGACCTGCTCGACCGTGGCGTGACCGTGGCCGGCGCCGCCAGCATGGGCGCGCTGCGCGCCGCCGAGCTGTGGCCGTTCGGGATGCGTGGTGTGGGCGAGGTGTTCCAGCTCTACCGCGACGGGATCGTCACGGGCGACGACGAGGTGGCGGTCGTGCACGGGCCCGCCGAGGAAGGCCACCGTGCCCTGAGCGTCCCGCTGGTGAACATCCGGGTCGCGCTGCGGCGTGCCGTCGCGGCCGGCGTGCTCAGCGACGCCGAGGCGGTGTTGCTGCTGGACATCGGCCAGGAGCTGCCCTTCCGGCGGCGGTCCTACCGGGCGCTGGAGCGCAGCGCGCCACCCGAGGCGGCCGGGGTGGTGGACCGGTTCCTGACGTGGCACCGGCAGGACCCCTGCGACGCCAAGGGCGCCGACGCGCGGATGCTGCTGTCGATGGCGGCGGACAACGATCCCGAGCTGTGTCCGGCGCACGCCGACGATCAGCCGATCGACAACCTGCACACCCGATTCCTGGACAGCTGGCGGTCGCGGTTCGCCGGAAAGTCGGTCGGCGGGCACTGGGTCAGCGACCGGGAGGCCGCCGCGGTGCTGATGCTGCTGCACCCCGAGTCGGCGGTCTGGCACCGGCGGGGGGTACTGGCCGGGCTGGCGGAGGTCGACATCGCCGACCCGATGGTCGAGGAGCGCGCCCGCGAGGTCGCCCGCCGGCGAGGGCTGACGACGGCGCCGCCGACCGGGTGGGACTGGCTGACCGATCGGGAACGGGGACTCGACGACCGCGAGGCGGTGCTGCGGGTGCTGGTGCGGGCGTTCGGCACCACGCCACACCGAAGCCTCTCGTTGTGGATGGTCGCGGCGCCCCTGCGTACCCCCGCGTTGCTCGCCGCGGCCCGGCAGGTCGCGGCGACCGCCGCGTCGCTGAACGAGACGCTCGTTCCGCGTACGACGGGGCACCACCGCCCGGGTGGTCGGCTGCACTTCCGCACCGAGGTCGTCGACACGTGCTTCGCGAGGCTGTGGGGCTGTGCCGTCGACGGGCTGGAGGCGGCGGCGTGGGACCGGGGGTTCGTCGACCTGGCGTCGTTCCGGTACGCCGCCGAACCGCTGGTCGCGTACGTCAAGGCGTTCGGTACCCCGCACCTGCCTGCGGTGGCCGCGCGCGCGCACGAGGACACCCTGGCCGCTTCAGCGGCCCGGGTCGGCTGAGGAGGAGTCGATGAGCGGCACCGTGAAGGCGGCACTGATCTACCCCCCGCTGACCGATCCCACCTCGGGATATCACTCCCTGAACTACCTCGATTCGTACGCCCGGGCACAGGGGCACCGGCCGGCCGAGATCATCGACGCGAACATCGAGGCGTTCCACCACTCGTACACCCCGTCGGCGTACGAGTGGCTGCAGCGGGAACTGTCCCGGCTCTCGATCGCCGACCTCAGCGGCCCGGACGCGCTGATGGCCCGGGCGAACCAACTCGGCCTGCCCGACCCCGACCCGGAGCGGCTGCGCCGGTCGATCGGGGTGCTCCAGGACCCCACCCTGTTCTACGACTACCGGCACTACCAGGATGCCGTCGAGGGCGTGATCTCCTGGATGGACGCACTCGGCACGGTCGGGTTCCCCGGGCAGTTCCACGCCGGCTTCCGGCTGCACCCACCGCCGATGATCTCGATCGGTTCGGTGGCCGCCCTGACCGACGAGGCGCTGCTCGCGCGGCTCAACCGGCCCTTCCTGCCCTACTACGAGGACGTGTTGATCCCACGGCTGGCCGCCGGAGGGCACCAGGTGATTGGTATCAGCGCCACCTACCAGTGGCAGTTGCCGTTCGCGCTCTGGATCGCCCGACTCGTTCGCAAGGCATGCCCGGACGTCTTCCTCATCGCGGGTGGCACGGAGATCTCCGACGTCTGGAAGTGCGCCAGCAAACCCGAGTACGTCTTCCAGGTGCTGGCCGACTTCGACGCCATCGTGGTCGGGGAGGGGGAGAGCGCGTACACGGAGATCCTGGACGCGGTGCAGACCGGCACGCTGCCGGCCGGGCACCCCAACGTCCGACTGCACCCCAGGTACGGCCGCCAGCGTCAACTACCCCTGCGCTACGAGCGCCTGGCGCAGGTGCCGGTGCCGGACTTCTCCGGCCTGCCCTGGGACCTTTACCTCAGCCCGGAGCGGTTCGTCTACTACTCGCCGACCCGAGGCTGCTACTGGAACAAATGCACGTTCTGCGACTACGGCCTGAACACCGACGGTCCCACCAGCCCGTGGCGGCAGGACACGGTGGACACCATGGTCGCGGATGTCACCGAGCTGTCGAAGTTCGCCAAGTTCATCTACTTCTCGGTCGACGTGCTCGCTCCCGCGACCATCCTGCGCTTCGCCGAGCGCGTCGTCGAGCGAGGGCTGGACTTCCGTTGGGGCGCCGAGATCCGGCTGGAGAAGTACTGGTCGGACGAGCGCTGCGAGCTTCTGAGGCGCAGCGGCTGCGTGGCCATCTCGGTCGGTTTCGAGTCCGGTAACCAGCGCATCCTCGACCTGATCGACAAGGGCACGAAGCCGGAGCAGGCACGACGCACCATGACGGCGATGACCAAGGCCAACATCGGCGTGCAGATGATGGGCTTCACCGGTTTCCCCACCGAGACCCGCGAAGAGGCGCTGGACAGCGTCAATTTCCTGCGTGACAACCCGGACCTGTGGACCCTCGGCGGGCTCGGCGACTTCATGCTGACCCCGGGCGCCATCGTCGCGAAGGAGCCGGACCGGTTCGGCATCACCAACGTGCGGCCGGTGGAGGGTTCGGACATCGTCCGGATGCTCAAGTACGACGAGCCGGTGACCGAGGCGGCGCAGGCCGAGGTCGCACAGGCCAAGGCCGGTCTGAACCCCGGGCACTACCACCGTCCGTGGCTGGGCAGCACCGACACCCCCCACACGTTCTTCTACCACGACCGGTACGGCACCGCGGTGCGTGGCGTCCTCGCCCACGACCGGGTTCGGCACGACGCCGACGACCAGACCGAGTTCCTCGCCAACGGCTCCTTCGTGGACCGTGACGACGAGCAGGTCTGGGAGGCGTACCGGCGAATCCGGTCCGACGAGCAGGAGGGCGTCCCGGGCGACCTGCCGGCGGACCGGCACCTGTTTCGCCGGGTCGACGGTCAGGTGTTCGCGCTCAATCGCAGCAGCCGGCTCTTCCTGGATCTCTTCAGCGCGCCGCTCACCCTCGCCGAGGCGCAGCGTCGGCTCTGGATCGTCGAACCGACCGTAGCGGACCGGGTCTGGCGGACCTTCATCGGGCAGCGGCTGATCCGTCGGCACCGGCTACCGGCCGAGCCGGCGGGCTCTCGGTAATTGGTCAGCGACGTCCGGAAGGTCACCGTCTCTGCCGGCAGTCGCCTGCCGCATCCTCGGCGCTTCGCGTCGCGCAGCGGGTCCCGTGCCGCGCCGAGTAGCGCACCTCGGCGCGGTGCCGAGGGCTTCGCCGCTGACCGTGGTGTGGGACGTCGATCCAACGAAGACACTCGATGCCTTGACACTCCAGATGCGGTCGCTAACACTGTTCTGCAACGCGACGTTAACGAAGTGAACACATGGCGCCGACGCCAACCTGAGGCGCCAGATCCGTCCGTTCCACAAGGTCACTGGCTGTCAGAAACCCGCGAAATCCTGAGCCTCGACCCAGGTCGCAGCTGTTAGCGCTAACACACATCGTCTCCCGGAGGGGATCGTGACAGTGGTCCCACGGCGAGCAGCAGCGGCCTCGGCCGCCGGTACGCCCACACGGCTACGTTCACTCCTCGTGGTTTCCGCCGTGGCCGCCTCCGCCTTCGTTGTGGTCGCCGGCGGGCCGGCACAGGCAGCCAGCCTGCCGACCGGCGCCCGTTCGCTGGAGGCCGTCAACCAGGCCGGACGGTACGTGCGGCACGTCGACCATCTCGGTCAGCTCGACCCGGTGACCTCCAGCAGCCGCGAGCAGACCAAGCTGGATGCCACCTTCGCCGTGGTCAACGGCCTCGCATCTCCGGCCTGCTACTCGTTCCAGACCAAGGCGGGCATGTTCCTGCGACACCGCGACTATCGACTTCGGGTCGACCCCAACGGCGGCGACGGGACGTTCCGGGCCGACGCCACATTCTGCGCGGTGGACGGCTCAGCCGCCGGATCGGTGGCGCTCACCTCGTACAACTATCCGAACCGGCGTATCCGGCACCGTGACTTTGCGCTCTGGCTCGACACGTACCAGGACACGGCAGCGTTCCGGGCGGACAGCTCCTTCCGCCTCGTCGCACCCTGGGCGCCCAGGACGACGAGGGGACCGGTGATCCCAGGTCTCTTCGCCGACCCGCACATCGCCGCATTCAACGGCCGCTACTACCTTTACCCGACCACCGACGGCTACGCGAGCTGGGCTGGCACCTACTACAAGGCGTTCTCCTCCACCGACCTGGTCAACTGGACCGACCACGGGGTGATCCTCGATCACGGCCCAGACGTGTCCTGGGCGGACAACTCGGCCTGGGCGCCGGCGGTGGCGAGCGCCAACGGCCGCTACTACCTGTACTTCAGCGGCGGCGCGGCCAGCGGTAACACTGCGAAGCAACTGGGCGTGGCCGTAGCCGACAGCCCCACCGGGCCGTTCCGCGACGCGCTGGGCCGGCCGCTCATCCGGAGCGACGCGTTCTCCGGCGGGCAGGCGATCGACCCGATGGTCTTCACCGACGACGACGGCCGGTCCTACCTGTACTGGGGGCAGGGCGTCGCACGGGCGGCGCGGCTGAACAGTGACATGGTCTCCTTCGACGCGACGCAGGCGCGGGTGATCACGCCGTCCGGCTACAACGAGGCACCGTTCGTGTTCAAGCGCAACGGCCTGTACTACTTCATGTGGTCGGAGAACGACACGCGCAGTGAGGACTACCGGGTCGCGTACGCCACCGGCCCATCGCCCCTCGGGCCGTGGACAGGGCGTGGCGTGGTGCTGCAGAAGCGGGCCGAGGTGGGCATCAGGGGCACCGGCCATCACTCCATTGTCCGGGCGTTCGGCAGCGACACCTGGTCCATCGCCTACCACAGGTTCGCCGTGCCGGCCGGCAACGGCACCAACCGGGAAACCACCATCGACCGGATGGAGTTCAACGCCGACGGCACCATCCGCCCCGTCGTCCCGACCCTCTAGCTGACTCGTATGCCCCTCCGCGAAGGAGAGAGAGACCCATGTCGAGAGTCCTTGCCCGGCTCTGCGCGGTGGCGGTCACCGCGTGCCTGCTGTTCACCACCTGGTCGGCGGCGACGCCGAAGGAGGCAGCCGCGCTGGATCCGACCGTCGGCTACCTGATGGCGCACTTCACCGGCGAGTCGTCGACCAACCAGCAGATCTACCTCGCCCACAGCACCGACGGCCTACGCTGGACCGACCTCAACAACGGCGGGCTCGTGCTGCGTTCCACAGTCGGCACCCGTGGTGTCCGCGACCCCGCCCTGGTCCGCTCGCCCGCCGGTGACCGCTACTGGATCATCGCCACGGACCTGTGCATCGGCTGCGGGCAGGACTGGTCGACCGCGATCAACAACGGCAGCCGCAACCTGGTCGTGTGGGAGTCCACCGACCTGGTCAACTGGTCGGCGCCGTGGCTGCTGAACGTCGCCGGTCCGATCCCGGACGGACGCAACGCCTGGGCTCCGGAGGCGATCTGGAACCCGGCCACCGGCGACTACGTCCTCTACTGGGCGACGAACGTACCGCTCAACGGGGCGGCCAAGCACCGCATCTACTACTCGCGCACGGCGGACTTCCGCAGCATCACCACGCCGCAGGTCTACCTCAGCCGGCCCGGCAGCCAGGAGATCATCGACACCCAGATCGTCGAGGTGCCGACCGGCGTCGGCGCCTACCGCTACGTCCGGGCCTCCCGGGACGACCAGATCACCATCGAGGGCAGCAACTCCCTGCTCGGCACCTGGACGACCCTCGGGAACCTGTCCGGCATCGGGCTGACCGGGGCCCAGGTCGAGGGCCCGATGTGGATGAAGTTCAACTCCCGCAACGAGTGGGTTCTCTACCTGGACCAGTACGCCACCGGGCGCGGCTACCTGCCCGTCCTGACCACCAACCCGTCGAGCCCGAGCGCCTTCCGGCTGCCGGCGTCCGCCTCGTACGCCATGGGTGGCACCAAGAAGCGGCACGGTTCGATCCTCAACCTGACCGCCGCGGAGCAGAGCCGCGTGCTCGCCCGCTGGCCCGCCACCGCGATCAGCCGGGTCCAGTCGTACAACTTCCAGGACCGGTATGTGCGCCACGCCGACTACGACGTCCGCATCGACCCGAACGTCAGCCCCGCGCAGGACGGCCAGTGGCGGGTGGTGCCCGGCCTGGTCGGCTCCGGCACTGTCTCCATCCAGTCGGTCAACTTCCCGGGCCACTACCTGCGCCACTACGGGTTCGACTTCCGGCTGGAAGCCAACGACGGCACCGCCACCTTCGCCGCCGACTCCACCTTCCGGCAGGTCGCGGGCCTCGCCAACTCCTCGTGGACGTCGTTCCAGTCCTACAGCCACCCGGACCGCTACATCCGGCACTACGCCTACCTGCTCCGGCTCGACCCGGTCTCCGACGCGCAGAGTCGCGCCGACGCCACCTTCCGCGTGACGAGCTGAACCCCGACTGCGGGGGCCACACCGATTGGACAGGTCATGACACACACCAGCTTGCCCCTGGAGCAGGTATCGCGGGGCATCCGGTCGATGCGCCGGATACTGATCGCCCTGGCGGCCGCGATGACAGCGATGGTCGGCGTCGTCGTCGTCACGTCGTCGCCGGCCACTGCCGCCACCAACCAGTTCCGCGGCATGAACTGGGCCGTGCTGGGTGACAACTTCAGCACCGGCCCGCTCGTCGTACAGGGCCTGAGCTCGTCCGACAGCAACGCGACAGTGCGGGCCAAGGCCAATGCCCTCTACGACGACATGGCCTCCACCATGGGGGTCAACACCGTCCGGCTGCCCATCAACACCCACACGGTGGGGACGGCGTGGTGGGACGCCTACCGAGGCGCCATCGACGCCGCCACCGCCCGCGGATTCAAGGTCATCCTGGCCTACTGGGACGACGGCGCCGCCTCCGGCGGCAGGATCACCAACCTCGCCGCCTGGAACGCGATGTGGTCGACGGTGACCAACACGTACGGCTCGAACACCAACGTCTACTTCGAGCCGATGAACGAGCCGCACGGTTACAGCTCGGCGGAGTGGCGCACGGTTGCGGCCAACTGGCTCAGCTACCACTATTCGGCCGTGCCCGGTCGGGTGCTCATCGGCGGCACCGGCCTCAGCCAGGACCTGCGGGACATCTGCAACGACAGCCGCTTCAACGCGACGCTGCTGTCCTTCCACCACTACGCCTTCTTCTACGGCGCGATGACCTACGACGCCTTCCGAAGCCACATACAGACCCGTCTCGGCAACTGCGCGTCACGGGCGGTCGCGACCGAGTTCGGCGCGCCCATGAACGACGGCCGCAACTACGCCGACGCCAGCAGCACGGACAACTTCGTGCGACACATCCGCGCCATGGCCCAGATCATGCGCGACAACCAGATGGGCGGCACCTACTGGCCCGCCCTCGGCGGCAAACCGGGCAGCATCGGTTACGACTGGTACTCGATGTTCTCCCTCAGCGGCAGCGGCACCGACCTCAACCTGACCATCCGCAACGCCTCCGGCGCTGACCAGATCCGGTACGCGTGGGGCGACACCATCGGGGGAGGCCCCACGACGCCTCCTCCGGCGACGGGCACGTTCTACCGGATCACCGCGCGGCACAGCGGCAAGGCCATGGACGTCCAGTCACCGAACACCGACAACGGTGCGCGCGTCGGTCAGTACACCTACGGCGGCAATGCGTGGCAGCAGTGGCAGTTCCAGGACGCCGGCAGCGGCTACTGGCGCATCGTCAGCCGGCACAGCGGAAAGTGTCTCGACGTGGTGAGCGCTTCCACCGCCGACGGTGCCGAACTCGTCCAGTACACCTGCGGCACCGGCACCAACCAGCAGTTCCAGATGGTCGCCAACGGTGGCTACTTCCAGCTCCGCGCCCGCCACAGCGGCAAATGCGTGGACGTACCGGCGTTGTCGACCGCTGACGGCGTGGTCCTGAAGCAGTATTCGTGCAACACCGGCGCCAACCAGCAGTGGTCGCGAACGGCCGTCTGAGGTTCGACTCGGCCTGAGGTGATGCGGACCGTGGCGATGGTGCGGATCCTCGCCGACCAGGCCGCGATTGCCAGCGGGCGGAAGTCACGACGGGCACATGTGAGGATGCCTGAATGGAACAGACACTGAGTCGGCGGGCGGCCTCGGACGCGATCAGCGACCAGGGATGGCGGTATCTGCTGGGCGCGTTGCGCACGTCGGTCCCCGTCGGCTCATTGGTCCAGGCAGCCGACGTGGCGGCGCGCGCGGTGGCGGCGTGCGGCAGCGACGCCGATGGGCACCTACGCGCTGATATCCGGCCAGACCGGGTCGTCTTGACCCTTCAGTCGATGGATCAGGCGGCGCTCACCGCTTGCGATATCGACCTTGCGCATCGGATTTCCGCCGCCATGCGGACCGTCGGGCTACGGACGGAGCCTGAGATCGGTACGGGAGCGCCGCGGTCGGTTCAGCTCGTGGAGATCGCTGTCGACGCGCTCGACATCGCAGCGGTCCGGCCGTTCTGGAAAGCCGTGCTGGGCTACACGGACGAGCCGGGAGCCGACGGTCCCAAGGATCCGATCGTCGACCCGGTCGGGCAGAGTCCGACGATCTGGTTTCAGCAGATGGACCAGCCACGCCCGGACCGGAATCGCATCCACTTCGACATCTGTGTCCCGCACGACGAGGCACCACGGCGGATCGAAGCCGCGCTGACGGCCGGTGGCCGACTTGTGTCCGCGTCCGATGCTCCCGCCTTCTGGGTTCTCGCCGATATCGAGGGTAACGAGGCTTGTGTGACGACCTGGCAGGGCCGAGACGACTCGTAGACCGGGCTGACCGGCCAGTCGAAGGTCGCGGCGTTGGCGCGTCGGCGATGCTGTGGGCGTGAAGTACGTGTCCAGAGTGCCGCGACCGCCGCTGGACGGGCTGATCGACGACCTCTACTACCTGGAGGGTGCGCCGCCGTACGCCCGGCTGACGCTGCCGGCAAGTCCGGCGGCGTTCCTCATCGTCAACCTCGGGACGCCGTTCCGCGTTCGTGCCGGCACCGACATCGAGACGGCCGAGTACGCCGACGGCTGCGTGGTCACCATGCCCACCCGCGCCCTCGAGTTCAGCTATCCGTCGGTGACCCGGTCCGTCGGCGTGCACTTCAAGCCCTGGGGGCCGGCGCTGTTCCTGCCGATGCCCGCGGCCGAGCTGTGTGACCGGCCGGTGACGGTTGAGCACGTGTGGGGCCGGCCCGCCATTGCTGAGCTGCGAGACCGGCTGAACGCGGCGGACGGACCGCACGAGATGCTGACGCTGCTCGAGCAGGAGCTGATGCGACGGCTGGGCGATGCGGCCGGCCTGGGGCTGGTCCGCCACACGAGCAGCGTGATCGCGGCGACCAACGGGGCGGTGGCGATCGACGACCTGAGGGTGTCAGCCGGTGTCAGCAGCACTCACCTGGCACAGCGGTTCAAGGAGCTCATCGGCGTCACGCCGAAGCGGCTGGCCCGCACCTACCGCTTCACCGCCACCGTGCTCTCGATCAACCCCGCCGAAGCGATCGACTGGGCCGACCTCGCCAGCAGCGCGGGCTACTTCGACCAGGCCCATTTCGGCCACGAGTTCCGGTCGTTCACCGGGCTCACACCGACACGGTACGTCGAAGTCCGGCGACGGTTCCTGCGCGAACATCCCGGCCACGTGCTGGACGGCTGGCCGCTACCGGCCGATTGATTTCTTACAAGAACGGCAGCTCACGAGACTCTAACCTGAGGGCATCCCCAATCAGAGGAGCGCCCATGGGCAAAGTGGTCATGTACAGCTCAGTGTCGGTGGACGGCTTCATCGCCGACGACAACGACCAGCCCGGACCGCTGTTCGACTGGTTGCTCAGCGGTGACGTGCCGTTGGACGAGAGCGGCGCGTTGAAGGTGTCACAGGCGTCCTACGACTACATCCGGTCCTACTGGGACCAGATCGGGGCGACGATCGCCGGCCGCCACGTCTTCGACATGACGGACGGCTGGGACGGGAAGCCTCCGAGCGGGATCGACCACGTGGTCGTCGTGACGCACCGGCCGCAGCCCGAGGGCTGGGACCCCGAGGCGCCGTTTCACTTCGTCGACGGCGTCGAGGCAGCCGTGGCCAGGGCGCAGGAGCTTGCGGGTGACCGCATCGTCGAGGTCGCCGCTGGCGACGTCGGTGGACAGGTGCTTGCCGCGGGCCTGGTCGACGAGGTGCGCATGGACGTCGTACCCGTCGTGTTCGGGTCCGGCAAGCGCTACTTCGGGTCGGTCGACGCACAGCACCTGTTGGAGGAACCTGACGCGGTGATTCCGGGCGACCGGGTGCTCCACCTGCGCTACCGGGTGCGCCGCTGACCGATGAGCGGGTACGCGAAGAAGTCCGCGAACGGTCACACACGATCGGCCTGAGACGCTTGTCCCATCACTCGTACCGGTACTTCAGCGAGTCCGCCTCCGTCTTCTCGATGTCGGCGATGGTCAGCTCCGGCATCCGCAGTTGCGCCAGCGTCACCTCGGCCGAGGTCGGCTGGGCGTCCGCCGGCAGCCACTGCTCCGGCTTCCAGGCCCCGCTGCGCAGCAGCGCCTTGGGACAGTGCGGGTAGACCTCCTCGATCCCCAGCACCAGCGCGCTGGCCGGTGGCTTGCCCACGGCGGTCAGCTGCGACAGCAGCTCCGGGCGGGTGGAGACGCAGGCCCGGCCGTTCACCCTGAGCGTCGTGGTGCGCCCAGGGATGACGAACATCAGCCCGGCCCGCCCGGTGGCGATGATGTTCTGCAGGGTGTCCAGACGCTTGTTGCCGGTGGCGTCCGGTATCGCCACCGTCCGTGCGTCCAGGACGGCGACGAACCCGGCGGGGCCGCCGCGCGGGGTGACGTCGCAGTTGCCCTCGGCGTCCACGCTGGCCACCAGGACCAGCGACGAGCAGGCGATCAGCCGCCGGGTCTGCTCGGTGAGATCGGTCATCTGCTTTCGCACGGCCGCGTCACTGGGGAGTTCGTAGACCCGGCGAAGCGCCTCCTGGTCGGGTACGGCGTCGAGGCGCAGCGAGTCGAAGGCTGTGGCGGCAGGGGCTGACGTCATACCGCCCGATCCTAGGGTGCCTATCGAATGAGTGGTGATCTTGCCTCTGCGGCCGGCCGTCCTTACCTGGAATGGCCGCATGCGGCAGGCGCTGAAGGAACTCACCTTCTCCGAGCACTCCGAGTGGTTCGGCCTGAGCCCGACCGGCGCTACGCCCAGGGCGGGGTGAACCGGCCAACATATCGGCGAGCACGGGGCACTGGGTCGCGCCAGAACTGGTCCGGCATCCGGTGGTGGTGCTCCGCACAGAATTCAGCGAGATCGACCGTGATCCCGACGCGCTCCAGCGGATGGCCCTCGAAGTCGGCGTTGACGGCCAACAGTTGCGGCTCCGGATTCCACCCCGAATGGTCGAACGCCCAACCATTCCAGCTCGCGTAGGCGTGGAAGATCTGCGTGTCGCCCGCCAGACGCACCGCCGCCACGTCGATCGACCGGGCCAGGTATGCGTCTCGACAGGCCCAGGCGAGGATGTGACACGCTCCGGCAGCGAAGAAGGCCTGGTCAGCCCGCGCCCAGGCGACCTGCTGATCTGCTCGCTCGAGCGCCGTCCGGCGGAAGGCTCCCGCTGCCTCTGCTGTCACCACCCCCTCACCTCACACCGGAGGTGGGCCTTCTGTGGAAGGTCAGATCAGGATCGCGGCGAGAGCGCGGAACGCGTCGGCGGGGAACGCCGTGGCGTCACCGCCGTTGAGCACCTGGACCGCCACCTCGTCCGCGCCAGCCTGATAGTGCTTTTCCAGCCCGGCCGCGACCTGCTCGGCCGTGCCCCAGGGGATCAGGGTGTCGACGAGTCGGTCGCTGCCGCCGCTGGCGAAGTCCTCGTCGGTCCAGCCGAATCGCCGCAGGTTGTTGGTGTAGTTCGGCAGGGCGAGATATCCGCTCGTGTACTGCCGGGCCGTGGCGCGCGCGGTGGTGGGGTCTGCATCGAGGACCACCGCGACCTCGGGAGCGAGCAGCCGGTCTGGCCCGAGTGCCGCGCGGGCCTCTGCGGTGTGTTCGGCAGGGACGAAGTACGGGTGCGCCCCGGCTGAACGGTCGCGGGACAGCTCAAGCATCCGCGGGCCGAGTGCGGCCAGGATCCGCCGCTCCGGAGGGAGCCCGGCAGCGTCAAGACCGTCGAGGTAGTCCACCATCTTCGAATACGGCTTGCGGTAGGCGGTGCCACTGCCTTCCAGCAGCACAGCGTGACTGGCGCCGAGGCCGAGCAGGAACCGGCCGGGATGGGCCCGCTCCGCGTCCTGCGCGAATGCCGCCACCTCAGGGGGCGACGAGTGCCAGATGCTCACGATCCCCGACGCGACCCCGATGCGGGTGGTCCCGTCCAGGATCTCCCGGAAGCGGGGGGCGACGTTCTCCCCGAAACCGCCCGAGAACCAGAGCCGTGCATAGCCGAGCTCCTCCAGCTCGGTCGCCGCATCGATGGCCGCACCCCGACTTTCGCTGACGAGGAAGAACGGTTGCCACACGCTGACGAGTCGTTGTGCCATACCGAAACACTAGTCATGCCGAGCGCCATCGGTGGTGCCGTTCTCTGTGCCCGCCGGGCTCCAGTCACAGGGGCAGTCGTCCTGGCCCTCCGGCAACGTCGTCACCGCCTCGCTGAGCAGGCCGCGCAGGCGATCGACGTTTCGTGCGAAGACCGCGAACACCTCCTGCTGGGTCACGCCGTGACCGACCTCGACGCCCGAGTCGAGGTCGGTCACCAGTGACAGCGCGGTGTAACACAGTGCCAGTTCGCGTGCCAGAACCGCTTCGGGGTGGCCGGTCATGCCGACGACCGACCAGCCCTCTCGGCCGTACCAGCGTGACTCGGCGCGGGTGGAGAACCGGGGCCCCTCGATGACGACCATGGTGCCGCCGTCGACCGGCTGCCAGTCGGCGGAGCGGGCGGCGTCGAGGACCGTGGCGCGTCCGACCGGACAGTAGGGGTCGGCGAACGGAGCATGGAACACCCCGGGCAGTTGCCCGTCGGCGCCGGGCGTTCCGTCGTGGTAGGTCTGCTCGCGGCCGTTGGTCCGGTCGACCAGTTGGTCCGGTACGACGAGGGTCCCGGGGCCCAGATCCGGTCGCAGTCCGCCCACGGCGCCCGCTGCGAGCACCTGACGGACGCCGACCGCTCGCAGCGCCCACAGGTTGGCCCGGTAGTTGATGCGGTGCGGCGCAAGGGTGTGACGCCGCCCGTGGCGGGGCAGGAACGCCACCGGGCGCCCGGCGAGTCTCCCGATGGACAGCCCGTCGCTTGGCGGTCCGTACGGGGTGTCGACGGTGAGGTCGGTGACGTCGTCGAGAAAATCGTAGAAGCCGGATCCGCCGATCACGCCGATGGGTGGTCGGTCGGTAGTGGGGACTGGTCCTTCTGACATGCGAACTCCTCCTCGGAGCGGAGTGGAAGGAAGCGCGTGTGGGACCCACTCACTGACGGTCGGCTCGTCGGTCCCTGACGCGGCGGCTGACCGTGCCGACCACCAGAGCGACAGCGGTGACGGCCCAGATGACGGCCAGCCCGGCAGCGAGGCCCAGCGGATGGTCGCGGTCCGGCAGGCCCGGGTTCGGAGGTGCCGAGGGCGGTCGCCACAGCAGTGGCACCGCGATCAGCAGCAATGTGGCGCTGGCCAGCAGGCCCGCGGTGATCCAGGCCCGTCGTGGCTGGTCTGTCACCAGTCGGCCCAGCGCCAGCCCGACCAGCCCGACCAGCGGTGCCACCAGGAGGTCGTGCAGCACCGGGCCGCCGATCAACCAGGGCACTGTGGTGCCGAGCTGGGGGAGGAGCAGCCAACAGCCGTACGCCGCCGCCGCGGCACCGAGTGCGACCAGGAACAGGCGGATGGCTCTCACCGCAGCACCTCCAGTCGGGCCACCCACTTGGTCTGGAGGACGCCCGGCCGGCTCGGAGCGATGAGACGGCAGGGGTAACCGTGGTCGGCGGACAGTTCTTCGCCGTTGACCCTCAGTGCGAGCAGGGTCAGCGGGTCGCCGGCATGGGCCGCCGGGAGCGTGCTTGCCGCGTAGAGGCCGTCGGTCTCCAGCGAGGAGACCCGAACCGGTCGGCCGGTCGGCGCCCCGGCCCGTCGGAGTAGCTGGACGACGGGCACGCCGGTCCAGTTGGCGGAGACGCTCCAGCCCTCGACGCAGGCGATCGGCAGTTCCGCGGTGCGTTGTGGCAGGGCGGTCAGCTCGGCCAGGGACAGGGTGCCCCGGCCGCCCGGCCAGACGATCTCCAGCCGCCAGTCCGGTGGAACGACGATGCGGGCTGCCGCCGCCGTACGGTTGATCGGTACGCCCTGCGGTCCGGACGCGGAACGCCAGGCCAGCGGGGACACTCGACGCAGCCACGGCACTGTGACCCCGGCGGTGGCCAGCACGGCGACGCCTGCGACGCCTGCCGAGGTACGCAGGAACGCGCGCCGTCCGGACGAGTCTCGATCGTCGCGCCCGGTGGACGCAGCCTCACCCGCCTCCTCCCGCCGCAGTGGCGTTCGCAGCGCCGCGCGGGCGACCGGGAGCTTCACGGCGATGTGCAGCAGCAACGCGCCCACCACCAGCCAGGCGACCGCGTAGTGCGCCGTCGGAAAGAAGAATCCCCACGGGTACGACTGCGCCACATTGAACAGGCCCGTGACCAGTTCGAAGAACGCGGCGCAGACCAGCACCAGGACGGAGATCCGTTCGAGGACGTGCGCGGACAACCGGATCGGCTGGCGCAGGGGCGGACGGACGAACAGCCGGGGGTAGACGCTCCACAGTTTGCCGAGCAGCAACGGGATCGCCGCGATCCCGGAGAGCACGTGGACGCCCTGGGTGACCCGGTAGAGGTTGACCGGTCGGGTCGGCCAGGTGAACCAGCCCGGCGGGTGCTGGATGTAGTGGCTGAGCAGTCCGGTGACGAAGCACAGCCCGAACGCCACCCCGAGCCAGAGGCCGAGCCGGGCGGCGACCAGTGGCGAGTGTGACGGCGCCGGAAAGTCCTCCGGGATGGGAACGCGTGGCTTGTGCTTCATCGGCGCGCCAACTCGGTGAACCAGCGCGGGCCGGACCGGAAACCGTCGACGACCCGCATGCCAGCGGCGGCCGCGGTGCGGTCCATCGCCTCCACCCCGACGCGTGCCCAGCTGAACGCCGATCCTCGGCGCGAGCAGGACAGGACGTACGCCTGTCCCTGCCACAGGCCGGCGCCGGGAGGGTCCACCTCGACCACCAGCGTCCCGTCGGCCGCGATCAGGTCGCCGCACCGGCGCAGCAGTCGGACCGGGTCGCCGCCGATGCCGATGTTGCCATCGACGAGCAGGGCGTGTGCCCACCGCCCCTCGCCGGGAAGTGGTTCGAAGACGTCACGTCGCAGGGCGACCACACCCCGGCCCCGGGTCAGGCGTACCGCCTCGGCGGAGATGTCCACCCCCAGTGCGACGAGGCCTCGTTGGGCGAGTGCCATGGTCAGCCGGCCGGGGCCGCAGCCGAGGTCGATCGTGGGGCCGGTACACCGGGCGGCGACGGACTCGATGGCTGGCTCGGGTGGGCCGTGCCAGCGGCGTACCGGCAGCAGGTCACGTCGCCCGTCGGCGTGCACCAGCCAGTGTTCGCGTTGCGGTGGGGACAACGCGGCGGCCGGCGTACCGGAATCGTCCTGATCGGCGGCCCACGCGTCGAGCCTGCCCAGCACCACGTCGAAACCGTCGAGACTGATCGTCGACCTCACCGGAGGCGTCCGCTCACCAGTTGGCCGCCTACCGACGCCACGGCGTCCGCGAACCGGGTGCCGGGCAGGTCGGCCGCGACCGCCAGCGCCGTCGGCCAGTCGTCGACATCCCGCAGGACGGGCAGGATCGCCGGGTGTACGCCGCGCTCGCGAAGAGCGGCGAGGGTGCGTCGACCGGTGTCGGCGGTCGACATGGGTACGTCACGCAGCACGCTCGCGTACGCCGGATCGCGTAACCCGAGTGCCCACCAGCCACCGTCGAGTGCTGGTCCGAACACCGCCTCGTGCTCGGCGAGTCGCTCCAGCGCGGCGGTGAGCAGGCCCGGCGTGACCTGCGGGGTGTCCATGCCGATCTGCAGCACCGGTCGGCCGGGGAAGGCCGTACCGGTGTCGGCGTGGGCGTTGGCGAGGCGGTCGGCGAACGTGTCGCCGCGCTGCGGGATCAGGTGCCAACCCGTCAGCGCGGCGGTCAGCTCCGCGCCGGACTCAGCGTCGGCGAACCGACCGGTGTGGGCCAGCACGGGAATGGTCGACGCGGTGGCGCGCACCGCCGCCAGGGTGTCCAGCAGCGCCGCCGCCGCGATCCGGGCGGCCTGTGCGGGATCAGCGGGCGGGCAGAGCCGCGTCTTGGCCAGCCCCGGGACCGGCGCCTTCGCGACCAGGAGCAGGACATTCATCTCCCACCTCCGATGCCGGCGCGCAGCACTCCGGCGAAGTCCCGGGCCGCCCGCACGGTGCCCCGGACCGACCCGGAGACCTTCGACCTGGTGCCGGCGGCCCGGGGTGCGTACGCGACGTCCAGCTCGACGATCCGCCAGCCCGCCCCGGCCGCGCGGAGCAGCAGTTCCAGGGGATAGCCGAACGCCCGGTCGTTGACACCGAGTTGCAGCAACGCCGCCTGACGGGCCACCCGGATCGGGCTGATGTCGTACACCGGCACGCCACGGCGTCGTAGCAGCGCCGCGACCAGCGCGTTGCCGGCACGGGCATGCCACGGCCAGGCGTCCGCCGAGACCGGTCGCCGCCGCCCGACGGCGAGATCCGCCCGACCGTCGAGCACCGCCGCGACGAGCCTGGGCAGCTCGGCTGGATCGAACGAGCCGTCCGCGTCGAGGACGCAGACCAGATCCGCGTCCGCCGCCAGCAGGCCGGTGTGCACTGCCGCGCCGTACCCGCGTCTCGGCTCGTGCACGACCCGGGCGCCGTACTCGGCGGCGATGACCGGCGAACCATCTGTGGAGCCGTTGTCGACCACCAGAGCGCGGTAGCCCGGCGGTAGCCCGCTCAGTACGGCAGGCAGTGCGGCCGCCTCGTCCAGACACGGCAGCACCACGTCGATCGTTGTGTGCATACCGGCGACGCTAGGCCCGCCACGCGCCGATCCGACCGCCGTGCCGCCTTACGAATCGCTTACGCGGCAACGGGTCTTACGAGTCCCTGACGTCTCATCGTCGAGCCGTCGGATCCCTGGTCGGAGGTCGTATCGTCGGCCGTCACCATGACCACGATGACCCGGCCGGGACGATCCCGGCGCGCCGACCTGATCGTCCTCGGTGCCGAGGTGGCGCTGCTCGCCGCCGCCGTCACCGTCGGGGCACTGCTCAACCATCGGGGTGTGCGGCTGCACGCTGACGCCGCTCCGCTCTACGCCAGTTGGCAGCCTCATCTGGGTGTGGGCACCCCCGTCGCGCTTCTCGTCGCGGCACTGGTCGTCTGGCGCGGCGTGCGCTGGGCGACCGACACGCGGTGGCCGTGGCTGCTGGCGGTCGGATACCTCGCCTCGGTGCTCTGGACACTGTCGCTGGCCCTGGTGGACGGCTGGTCCGCCGGGTTGACCGAGCGGCTCACCGTGCAGGCCGAGTACCTGCATGAGGTGCCCCGGGTGACGGACGTCGCCACGATGTTGTCCGGCTTCGCCGCCCGTATCCTCGACTTCCAGCCCGATTCGTGGTCCACGCACACCGCTGGTCATCCACCGGGTGCGTTGCTGTTCTTCGTGGGGTTGGAGCGGATCGGTCTGGGCGGCGGGGCTGCCGCGGGGCTCGCCTGTGTGCTGCTCGGAGCCACTGTCTCGGTGTCGGTTCCGGTGACGTTGCGGGCGCTCGGCGCCGAGGACGCGGCTCGGGCGGTGTGGCCGTTCCTGATTCTCTTCCCGGGGGCGGTCTGGGTGGGCGCGTCCGCGGACGGGATCTTCGCCGCGGTGGTCGCGGCCGGGCTGGCGCTGCTGGCGGTGGGTGGTCGGGCCGGGGCCGTACCCGGCGGGCTGCTGCTCGGTCTCGCGCTCTACCTGTCGTACGGGTTCGTCCTGGTCGGGGTGCTCGCCGTGACCGTGGTGCTGCTCCGGGCCCGGGAGCGCCTGGGCGTGTTCCTGCTCGCGGCGGCGGCCGTCGCGGCGGTTGTCGCCGTGTTCACCCTGGCCGGGTTCTGGTGGCTGGACGGCTACCACCTGGTGGCACGTCGTTACTACCAGGGCTGGGCGGCGGAACGTCCCTTCGGTTACTGGGTCTGGGCGAACCTGGCCGCTCTGCTGCTCTCGGCCGGCCCGGTGGCCGGGCCAGCGGTGCGGCGGGCGGTGGCCGCCCTAGCGATCCGAGGGCCGGGCCGTCCGCTCGCGGCGACGCTCCGGCAGCGTTTCGCCAGCGCCGGACCCACTGTGTGGTTGCCCATCGCGGCGGCGGTGGCCGTGCTCGCGGCGGACCTGTCCGCTCTGAGCAAGGCCGAGGTGGAGCGCATCTGGTTACCGTTCACTGTCTGGCTGCTGGTCGCCACCGCGCATCTGCCCGCCAGCCACCGACGGTGGTGGCTGGCGGCCCAGGCCGCGACCGCGCTCGCCGTCAACCACCTGCTGTGGACGGTGTCCTGACCGTCGCCGGTGCCCGCATCACCGCAGTGGTGAAGTCGGCGACGCCAGCGGCGAAACCGGTCCGGGCCGTGAAACCGAGCAACCGTGTCGCGCGGCCCGGATCGGCCACCACGTGCCGCACGTCCGCCGTACGCCCGCCCCCGACCGTGACAGGCACCGGCCCGCCCATCGCGCTGGCCAACTCGAGGGCCAGCTCACCGACGGTGTGCGGCTCACCCGAGCAGACGTTGACCGGGACCAGCGGTTCCGGTGCCGGTGTTGTCAGCGCCAGCAGGTTCGCCTCGGCAACGTCGGTGACGTGCACGAAGTCGCGCCGTTGCCGCCCGTCCTCCAGGACCCGGGGCGGTTGCCCGGCGGCCAGCGCCGACCGGAAGATCGACGCGACCCCGGCGTACGGGGTGTCGCGGGGCATCCGCGGGCCGTAGACGTTGTGGTAGCGCAGTGCCCAGACCGACCCGCCGGTCTGCCGGGCCCACGCGCCGGCGAGGTGTTCCTGAGCCAGCTTGGTGGCGGCGTACGTGCTGTGCGGTTCCAGCGGTGCGTCCTCCGGCACGAGACCGGGGGAGAGCACCCGGTCACAGCGGGGGCAGGTCGGCTCGTACCGGCCCTCCGCCAGGTCGACGGCGCGGCGGCCGGCGGGCCGGACGATGTCGTGTGTCGGGCAGTGGTAGCGGCCCTCGCCGTAGACCACCATCGAACTGGCCAGCACGAGGCGGCGTACCCCGGTGGCGTGCATCGCCGCGAGCAGGGTGGCCGTGCCGAGGTCGTTGTGCGCGGCGTACCGGGGGGCGTCGGCGGGGTCGACGCCGTGGCCGACCATGGCCGCCTGGTGGCACACCGCGTCGACTCCGGCGAGCAGCCCGGTCAGTAGTCCCAGGTCACGGATGTCGCCGACGACGAGATCGTGCCGCTCGGCCCAGGGTGGTGATGTCGCACCGTGCGCCTCCGGCAGGAGCGCGTCGACGGCCACCACCTCGTGCCCGTGGTCGGTGAGCAGATCGGCGACGTGTGAGCCGATGAATCCGGCCGCACCGGTGACAAGTATCCGCATTCCGGTCACCGTATGACCTCGCGGAAGCCCGCGCGGGCCTGCTCGCGCAGCCGTAAGAACCTCGCAAGCTTTTGCAGGTGCGGGCGGACCACGCTGCGTGGCTACGCTGGGCCGATGGACGTGCGGGGAAAGAGTTGACGGGCCGGAACGGGGGAGGTTCGTGACACAGCGCGTGCTGGTGGTCGACGACGATCAGACCGTGAGCGACGTCATCCGTCGTTACCTGGAGAACGACGGCTTCCAGGTGAGCCTCGCCGCGGACGGGGAAGCGGCCCTCGCGGCGGTGCAGCGGCAGGCACCTCACCTGGTCGTGCTCGACCTGATGCTGCCCCGGGTCAACGGCCTGCAGGTGTGTCGGGAGCTGCGAGCCCGTCCGGATGGCGTACCGATCATCATGCTGACCGCGCGCGGTGACGAGTCGGACCGGATCCTCGGGCTGCAACTCGGCGCCGACGACTACCTGACCAAGCCCTTCTCCCCCAGGGAGTTGGTGCTGCGGGTCCGTTCGGTGCTCCGTCGTGCCGGCAGTGAACCGCCGCCCGAACGACCGGAGGCGCTGACCGACGGCGAGCTGGTGGTGCACCCCGCGTCCCGCACCGCCCGCCTCGGCGGGACCGAACTGGCCCTGACGCTGCGCGAATTCGACCTGCTCGTCCACCTGCTGCGGCACCCGTCCCAGGTGTTCGGGCGGGCCGAACTGCTGGAGCAGGTCTGGGGCTGGAACTTCGGCGACCACTCGACAGTGACAGTGCACGTACGCCGGCTGCGGGAGAAGATCGAGGCCGACCCGGCCGATCCACGGCGGATCGTGACCGTCTGGGGCGTCGGCTACCGGTACGAGCCCGCCCGTGCGTGACCTCCTGCTGATCTTTGCGATCTCTCTCGGCGCGGCACTTGCCATCGGGTTCATCGGTGCGGTGCTGCTCCGTGCGCTTCGGCGCAGCTCGATCACCGTGCACCTCAGCGTGCTGCTCACCACCACGGTCGTCGCCGTCACCGTCGGGGTGATGGCGGTCGCGGAGGCGATGTTCCTCTCCCCACATGACCTTGAGGTGGTGCTGATCACCGTCGCGGCCGCAGCGGTGGTCAGCCTCGCCGTCGGCGGGCACTTCGGCCGCCGACTGGCACTCGCCGCCGTCTGGCGGGATCAGGCCCGCGAGCGGGAACGACAGCTGGAGAAGGGGCGGCGTGACCTGGTCGCGTGGGTCTCGCACGACCTGCGTACGCCGCTCGCCGGGCTGCGGGCCATGGCCGAGGCGCTGGAGGACCGGGTGGTGCGTGACACGGACACGGTCGACGAGTACCACCGGCGGATCCGGTTGGAGACCGACCGGATGACCCGGCTCGTCGACGACCTGTTCGAGCTGTCCCGGATCAACGCGGGAGCGCTGCGGTTGTCGCTGACTGCGGTGCCGCTCGGCGAGGTGGTCTCGGACGCGCTGGCCAGCACCGCCCCGTTGGCCGACGCTCGCCGGATCAAGCTGGTCGCCAGCGAGTCGGGATGGCCGATGGTCGCCGCGAGCGAACCGGAACTTGCCCGGGTGGTGACGAACCTGTTGCTGAACGCCGTCCGCTACACCCCGGAGGACGGCACCGTCCGCATCGAGGCCGGCCGCGAGGGGGACCACGCCTGGCTGTCCGTTGCCGACACCTGTGGCGGCATCCCACCGGACGACCTTCCCCAGCTGTTCGACATCGCGTTTCGTGGTGAACCGGCCCGCACTCCCAGCCCCGGCGACGGTGGGGCGTCCGGAGGGCTTGGCCTGGCCATCGTCCGTGGGCTTGTCGAAGCGCACAGGGGCCGGGTCGAGGTGAACAACACCGCCGAGGGCTGCCAGTTCGTGGTCCGGTTGGTCGCTGCCTGACCAGGTGAACCAGGGCACGGGAGTCGGGCAGTCCGGTCAGCTGCTCTTAGGGTCGGCACCCGCACATCTCTGCGCTCGGCCGCGCGGTCTCGCCCATCCAGCGGAACGACGGTGGCGACACTGCCGATCCCCGTACCGTCGAATCATGGCGCAGCCAAGTGAAAACTCAGCCACCGAGAGGCAGAACACCACCTCCGATCCCGGTGTGGGGCAGCAGCCAGTGGGCGCGTTCAACCCGTCGGACTGGGACAGCGTGCGCGCCCAGTTCGTCCTGGACGACTCGCACCACGACCTGTCCACGTTCCTGTTCAGCACCCATCCGGCGCCGGTGCGGGACGCGATCGGCCGGCACCGGGACGGGCTGGACCGGGACCCGACCGGCTACCTGCAGAGCAACGAGGAACTGCTGGAAGGGGCCACCCGCCGGGCGGCCGCCGCGTATCTCGGCGGTACCACGGAGCAGTTGGCCCTGACCGACTCCACCACGATGGGCCTCGGTCTGCTCTACGCCGGGCTGCACCTGAAACCGGGTGACGAGGTGCTGACCAGCACCCACGACCACTACGCCACCCACGAGTCGTTGCAGCTACGCGCCGAACGCGACGGGGTGCAGGTGCACAAGGTGGGCCTCTACCGTGACCCGGCCGTCACGTCGGTCGACGAGATCGTCGGCAACCTGGCCGCGGCGCTGACCGAGCGGACCAGGGTGGTGGCGCTCACCTGGGTGCACTCCAGCAGCGGGGTGAAGCTGCCTGTGCGACAACTCGCCGAGGTGATCCGTGAGCGCAGCCCACAGGCGCTGTTCTGCCTCGACGGGGTGCACGGCTTTGCCGCCGAGGACGCTGCCCCCGACGAACTGGGTTGCGACTTCCTGGTGTCAAGTTGCCACAAGTGGCTGCTTGGTCCCCGGGGCACCGGTTTCGTCTGGGGAACGGAGCGGGCGTGGAAGCGGACCAGCCCGGTGATCCCGTCGTTCGACTGGCGCGGCATCGAGCACTGGCGCTCCGGCGTCGCCAGCGCGCCACCGACGCCACCCGGCTACGCCAACTCGCCCGGCGGCTACCACAGCTTCGAGCACCGGTGGGCGTTGACGGAGGCGTTCGAGTTCCACCGGCAGATCGGGGCCCAACGGGTGCAGGATCGTACCCGCGAGTTGGCGTACCAGCTCAAGGCGAGCTTGGCCGGGATGGCCGGGGTGCATGTCGTGACACCGGTGAGCGCCGATCTGTCCGCCGGTCTCATCTGCTGCGAACTGGCCGGGCTGTCCCCCGGTACGGCGGTCACCGCGCTGGCAGCCGAAAACGTGGTGGCCAGTAGCAGCCCCTACAACCCCTCCTACGTGCGCTTCGGCCCCACCATCGCCAACTCGACCGAGGACGTCGAAGCCACCGTGCAGGCCGTACGCCAGATGCTCTGAACACTGCGGCAGCGTCAGTTACTCAGCGGCGGGACCGGGAATTCTCCTTTCCCGGCGGCAACTGTCGCCCACCCGGATGGGACGCCGACCATGACCTACGACTCAGCCACCCCGCCCGCGCCAGCCGTGGACACGCAGGCGCGTCTGACCCTCGGCGTCGAGGAGGAGTTCCTGCTGCTGGATCCGCAGACAGGGGAGAGCCTGCCGGTCGCTGACCAGGTGCGAACCGCGCTACGGGGTACGGCTCGGGAGCAGTATCGGCAGGAGTTCCGGCACAGCATGGTGGAGATGGTCACCCCGGTCTGCACTGACCTGGACGAACTACGAGGGCACCTGGTCGCGTTGCGGCGTGCGGCAGCCAACGCGGCGCGGGCGGCCGGGGCGCGACTGGTGGCGGTGGGCGCAACCCCGGTGCGTGAGCCGCATCGTTCGGTGCCCGACGAGCCTCGCTACCACGCCATGTCGCGCCGCTTCGGCCCCGTCGCACACGATCCGGCCGTCTGCGGCTGCCATGTGCACGTGGGTCTGCCCGACCGGGAGTTGGCGGTGCAGGTCTGCAACCACCTGCGGCCATGGCTGCCGGTCGTGCAGGCGCTCACGGTCAACTCGCCGCTACACGACGGCGCGGACACCGGCCACGCGAGCTGGCGGTCACTGCAACTGGAGCGGTGGCCCAGCATCGGGCCCACCCCGTACTTCGCCTCCGTCGCCGACTACGACACGACAGTGGCGGAACTCGTCGACGCGGGAATCATGCTCGACCCGGCGATGGTCTACTGGTACGCCCGGCCGTCGGCCAGCTATCCCACAGTGGAGATCCGGGTGGGGGACGTGTGCCCCGGCGTGGACGACGCCGTGCTGGTCGCAGCCCTGGTCAGGGCCCTGGTTGCCACCATGGTCGACGACGTGCGCGCAGGCGTCCCCGCACCTCGACTACGCACCTGCCTGGTCGCGGCGGCCCACTGGCGAGCAGCCCACGAGGGGCTCGACGGACAGCTCATCGATCTGCGGGCCGGCGGCGCGCGACCGGCGTGGGACCTCGTGGAGGAGTTGGTCGCGAAGGTCTCGCCGGCGCTGGCCCGGCACGGCGACCTGCCGTACGTCGAGGCGCAGCTGGCCCGGTTGCGAATCGAGGGCACCGGCGCGGCCCGACAGCGGCAGATCATCGCTCGCACCGATGGTGACGTACTCGCGGTCCTGGATCACCTGGCGGCCGAGACCACCGCCGGTTGACCTGCCGGGACGCGGGCCTTCAGCAGTCGAAGTAGAGCGCGAACTCGTGCGGGGTCGGGCGCAGCGCCATGGGTTCGACCTCGTTGGCGCGCTTCCAGTCGACCCAGGTGGAGATCAGGTCCGGCGCGAAGACACCGCCGGCGAGCAGATAGTCATGGTCGTGAGCCAGGGAGTCCAACGCCTGCGCGAGGGACCCCGGGACCTGCTTGACGTCGCCCCACTCCTCCGGCGGGAGGTCGTAGAGGTCCTTGTCGATCGGCGTCGGCGGCTCGATCTTGCTCTTGATGCCGTCGAGGCCGGCCATCATCATGGCCGAGAAGGCCAGGTAGACGTTGGCCGACGGGTCCGGGACGCGGAACTCGACGCGCTTGGCCTTCGGGTTGCTGCCGGTCACCGGGATGCGGGTGCAGGCGGAGCGGTTGCGCTGCGAGTAGACCAGGTTGACCGGCGCCTCGAAGCCGGGCACCAGACGACGGTACGAGTTGATCGTCGGGTTGGTGAAGGCCAGCAGCGACGGCGCGTGGTGCAGCAGGCCACCGATGTACCAGCGGGCCATGTCGGACAGGCCGGCGTAGCCGGTCTCGTCGTAGAACAGCGGCTCACCGTTGAGCCAGAGGCTCTGGTGGGTGTGCATGCCGGAGCCGTTGTCGCCGAAGAGCGGCTTGGGCATGAACGTCGCGGTCTTGCCGTTGGCCCAGGCCTCGTTCTTCACGATGTACTTGAAGAGCTGGAGCTGGTCACCGGCGTGCAGCAGGGTGGAGAAACGGTAGTTGATCTCGGACTGGCCGGCGGTGCCCACCTCGTGGTGCGAGCGCTCCACGTTGAAGCCGGTGTCGACGAGGCGGCGCACGATCGAGTCACGCAGGTCGGCGTAGTGGTCGACCGGCGGCACGGGGAAGTAGCCGCCCTTGTAGGCGGTCTTGTAGCCGCGGTTGCCGCCCGGCTCTTCGCGGCCGGTGTTCCAGGCGCCCTCGATCGAGTCGATGTAGTAGAACGACTGGTGCGCCGAGGTCTCGTGGCGGATCGAGTCGAAGATGTAGAACTCCGCCTCGGCGCCGAAGTAGGCGGTGTCGGCGATGCCGCTGGCCGCCAGGTACGCCTCGGCCTTCTTCGCCACGTTGCGCGGGTCGCGGCTGTAGGCCTCGCGGGTGAACGGGTCGTGGATGAAGAAGTTCAGCGCGAGAGTCTTCTGCGCGCGGAACGGGTCGATGAACGCGGTGGCGACATCCGGGAGCAGGAGCATGTCCGACTCGTGGATCGCCTGGAAACCGCGGATCGACGAACCGTCGAACGCGAGGCCGTCGGTGAAGAGATCGTCGTTGACGGACTCGACCGGCAGGTTGAAGTGCTGCATCACGCCGGGCAGGTCACAGAAACGAACGTCGACGAACTTCACGTCCTCGTTCTTGAGGTATCGCAGCAGTTCCTCGCAATTGGCGAACATGGGTCCCCCGGGAAGACGTGGCTCGATCATGGTGGGCGTGCCTGAGCCGGTCCGCGCACCCCGCCTCGACGGTAGAACGGTGGCGGGTCCCGCACCGCCGTTTGCTCGCTTCGCCCGTTGGCGTCCACCGACGGGTGGGGCGGGCTGCGTTTCAGGGGTTGACGGCGGGATGGTGGGTGCCGCGCCGGAGCCGCGACGCAGTGGCGGCGAGCAGTTCGCCGGGGCGGGGACGTCGACCGATCAACCAGGTGAAGAGGCTGTGCCGCAGGACCCGGCCGGGGTGGTTGCCGTGCACCTGTCCGGGTTCGTCGACCGGAGAGTCGACGTTGTCGGTGCCGTTGTCGGGTCGGTCGGTGCGCAGCGTGGCCACACCGAGACGGCGGATGGACAGCAGAGCGTCGGTGAGCGCGGGGGAGAGGCGTTGGCCGAGGAGGAATCCGACGGCGGCCCCACCGACGGGGATCTCCCGACGCGGGTGGGTGGCGGCATGGACGATGCTGGTGGCGACGACCTCCGGGGCGTACACGGGTGGTGGTGGCTTCACCATGGCACCGAGCCTGCTGCGGGCGTGCTCGAAGAAGGGAGTGTCGATGGACGCGGGCAGGACGGTTGTGACGGTGACCGGCGAGCCTTCCTGGGCCAGTTCCATCCGCAGGCAGTCGTAGAAGCCACGCAGGGCGAACTTGCTGGCCGTGTACGGGCCGTGCAGGGGGACTGCTCGGACGCCCTCGACGGACGAGACGCCGATGACGCCACCACCGGTGCGGCGCAGCGCCGGTAGGGCCGCGCGGGTGCCGTGCACCTGCCCGAGGAAGTTGACGCGCATGACGCGGTCGAACTCCTCGTCGGTGATGTCCTCGACGCGACCCCACACGCTCACCGCTGCGGCGTTCACCCAGGTGTCGATCCTCCCGTAGGTGTCCTCGGCCGTCGCGGCGAGGCGTCGCACCGCGTGCGGGTCCACGACGTCGGTGGGTATGGACATCGCGGTGCCGCCGGCCGCGTGGATCTCCTCGACGAGCGTGTCCAGTGCGCGGGCGCCCCGGGCGGCACAGACCACGCGGGTTCCCTTGGCGGCGAATGCCAGCGCGGTGGCCCGGCCGATGCCGGTGGACGCTCCGACGATCACGACGACCTGGTCGGACACCGGCCTCGGCATGGGGACCTCCTGTGACGGTGAAGCGGTCGGTGCAACGTCTACCCGGCCCCTGCCGGCTCACACCCGCGCGCCACCCGTGCGGATCGTCAGATCACTGGTCCCCGTGGTTGCCCTCCCAGTAGCCGTCCCCGGGGGAAGTGTCGGTCTGGATTGCGAACTGATTGCCGTCGAGATCGTTCTCCACGACCCGGCAGTTGACGCAGCCACCCCGATCGGTGATCAGGATCCCATGGGTCTGGGTGTGGGACTTGGTGTCACGGATCAGGTTGCCCCGGATGGTGACCGAGTCGGCGGCGGCGTTGATCGTGATGCCGGCACGGCTGGTGGGCGCGGCCGGCAGCTCGTACGGGGTGCCGGGCGACGGTGTGTCGGCGCTCCAACTGTTGGCGCTGCCGGGGCGGATCGGGGTGAGGGTGAGGGTGGTGGAGTCGTTGGCGGCCACGACGGCGTACCGGTGGCCGACGCGTAGCACCTTGCCGCGGTGGCCGTCGGCCGGCCAGCTCGCACGCTGGTCGACCAGGCTGGTCCGGCTGTAGCGGACCGACTCGCCGCCCCCCTCGGCGGCCTCGGCGCACTGGCGGCCGTTGTTGCGGATCCGGTTGTTGATGATGACGGCGTCGGTCAGTGGCCGGTCGAAGCGGATCCCGTCGAGACTGTTGCCCCAGATGTCGTTGCTCTCGATGACGATCTCCTCGGCGGCGGCCTGGTCGCCGGCGCCGAGGTCCTGGTGGTGGTAGCCGTAGCGGCCGTTGCCGGTGATCCGGTTGCCCCGCACCGTGTAGGGGCCGGCGGTGTTGCCGATGCTGACCCCGTCGCGCAGATTGCCGTCCAGGACGCAGTCGGTGAGCAGCCCACCCTTGCCGGGGATGCCGGTGGTGCCTTTCGCCGAGACCTGGAAACCGGCCTCCAGGTTTCCGGTCATGGTGCACCCGGTGACGATGAGACCGTCGGCGCCCCAGTCGGAGATGCCGAACCGGTTGGCCTCGGCGTGGCAGCCGACGATCCTGATCCCGCGGGGCTGAGGGCGATCGGGGTGCTGCATCTCCAGGAAGATGCCGTTTGTCGCGTTGCCGACCGCCACGCAGTTGGCGATGGTCAGCCGCTCCATCGCCCCCCATCCGCCGATGCCGATACCGATGCCGGCACCGCCCATTTCCATGCCGTTGTCCATCCGACCGCACTCGAGCACCCGAACCGCCTGGATCAGGGTGTCCTGGAGGAAGTCACAGCCGAAGCCGGTGGCCGCCGTGTGGTGGATGAACAGGTTCCGGAACAGCCCGCCGGTCACGTACTGCAAACCGAGCCCCTTGGCGAGCGGGTCGTACGCCGACTGCGCCACCCCCGAGCCGTCGATCTCGAAGTCCGCGAAGGTGCAGTAGGCGAGATGACGGTCCGGGCTCGCCCCGTGCAGCTGCGCCGTGTAGAACGCCAGCGGTACCGCCTGGGACCGGTTGCCCTCGTTGCTCAGCACGAACCGGGTGGCACCGGGCCCCGCGCCCATCAGCGACACCCCGCTGCGCCACACGGTGGCGGCGTCCCGGATGGCGTACACCCCGGGCGGGCAGTAGATCACTCGCGCCCGCCCGTCCGCGGCGAACGCGTCGCCCAGCTGGTCGACCAGCGCGGCGAGCGCGGGCTGGTCGTTGGTCGTACCGTCGCCGGTCAGGCCGTGATCCTGCGCGTCACAGAGCAGCGGTGCCCCGGCCACCGGGTACGGACGCACTACCGGGCTGGCCGGGGTCACCTGGCTCGGCACCGAAATCTCTCCCCTCGTGACCACCGCCCAGTGGCCGACCGGTCGCTCAGCTTCGGTCCAGCCCCGGGGCGTGGGAGCCGACCTGCCCCCAACGGTATGGCGATTCGTGCCCACCGCCGGGTCAAACGCTGTGAACATCCGACCCGGCTGCCCTACCTGTCCGCGCCTTCATTCCGGCTGCGCCGGTACGGGTCATTCGAGAGCGTCCTTGACCTTCTTCACGACGTTGGTGAGTCCCTGCTGGTGGGCGCCGGCGGCGGTGCCGGGCTTGCCCGGCCCCTGCGAGCCGTCGTACGTGACGAACAGCTTCGGGTCCGGCGGTGGCGGCAGGGGAGTGTCGTCGGTCAGCGCGACCGGCTCGGAGATGCAGTCCAGGTCCGGTCCGCCGATGAGGCTGGGGCCCTGCGCCCACCGGCCCTCACAGGCGCGGCTGTCGGTGCCGAAGCTCCAGAAGGTGTGGTTGTGGTCGGCGTTCTCCTGGTCGCCCTGGGAGTTCTCGATGCCGTGCTCGACGTAGCCGTCGGCGATGAGCTGCTCGATGCCGAGCAGCCACTGCTGCTGGTGGTAGGTGTCGCGGGCGAGGTTGAACCGCAGCATCTCCTTCACCCCCGGGTCGTCCGTCATGCCCATCACCCGGCTGGTCTGAAGCCGGCTCTGGGCCTCGGCGGCGACGTTGGAACGGAAGTCGGCGAGCAGATTGCCGCTGGCGACGATGTAGCCGGCGTTCCACGGCACACCCTGGCTGTCGCGAGGCAACGGACCGCCCCCGCCGACGATCGCGTGCTGCGGGTTCATGCCCCCGATGACGGCCGCGAGCACCGGATTGGCGGCCACGGCCTTCTCGGTGGTCTCGGCGGGGGCGCCTTCGAGCAGCCGGGCCAGCATCGTGGTGAGCATCTCGACGTGGCCGATCTCCTCGGTCCCGATGTCCATGATCATGTCCTTGTACTTGCCGGGCACCCGGCAGGTCCAGCCCTGCCACAGGTACTGCATCATCACTGTTATCTCGCCGAACTGTCCGCCGAGAATCTCCTGGAGTTTCATCGCGAACAGGGCGTCGGGCTTCTCGGGCCTGGCCTGGAACTGCAGGTGCGGGTCGTGGCGGAACACTGCGTTCTCCGATCGTGTGCCGCGCCGCCCGGTGCGGCGCTGGGCTCCGTGTTCCTCAACCGATGGCCCTTAGGTGCCGCTCGTGGCCCCACCGGGTCAGCACCGCCGCTGTCCCGCGCATCCGAGATCGACTCCGCCGAGGGCTGCCGGACCGATCAGTCAGTCCACCGTCCGGTCCGGTTGCCCCGGTACCGATGTCGCGGGTGTGGCGACTGGGTGAGCGGCGGTTCGGCCGGGCCCGCGCCCAGGTTCGCAGGTGCGGTGGGGTCGGGGCCGGCCAGACGTGACCAGAACTGCGCCAGGGTGGCGGCTCCGGCCAGCAGAACGTCCACGGCCACGCTCTCGTCGCTGTCGTGCCAGCGGTCCTCGGGCAGGCCGGTGCCGAAGAACAGCACCGGTGCGTCGAGTTTGCGGGCCAGCAGCTCGGCAGGCCCACCGCCGGCGTTGGCCATCTGACCGACCGGCCGACCGAAGCCGTCGCGCATCGCTTCGGCGAGCACGGCGACGGCAGGGTGATCTGGTGGAGTCCGATACGGCTCCTGCGCGGTCTCCTCGGAGACGGTCAGCCGGTATTCGACGCGGTCGCTGATGGTGTCGGCGACCCATCGGCGCAGCTGGTCCGCGACGTCGGCGATCCGCTGGTCCGGCACGGTGCGGATGCTCAGGCTGGCGGTGGCCACGGCGGGCACCGCCGCACGGGAGACGCCGGTGACGTCGCCAGCGGCCACGGTGAGCACCTCGGCCGCGGGTCGGGTCCAGAGTCGTTCGAGAACGCTGTAGCCCTCCTCGCCGCCGATGCTGCGGGTCTCCGAACGGGCCAGCCAGTCCTCATCGCGGTACGGCAGTGCGGCGAGCTCGTCCCGGAAGCGCTGCGGCGGCTCGACCACGTCATCGTAGAAGCCGGGCAGGGTGATGCGCCCCTTGTCGTCGTGCAGCATGGCGAGCAGCTTGCTCAGCTCGATCACCGGGTTCGGCGCCGCACCGGAGACCGCCCCGCTGTGCACGTCGCGCAACGGCCCGTACACCTCGATCTCGGCGCTGACCATGCCGCGCAGGCCCATGCAGATGGCCGGATGCTCGCGGTGCCACAGCAGTGTGTCGGAGAACAGCACCAGGTCCGCGGTCGGCTGGTGTTCATCGAGCAGGTCTGACAGCGCTGCCGAGCCGGTCTCCTCCTCGCCCTCTATGAGCAACTTGATATTGACTGCCGGGACGGTGCGGCCGGCGACCGCGAGGTGCGCCCGCAGGCCCCACAGGTGCGCGAGGATCTGACCCTTGGCGTCGGAGGTGCCCCGGCCGTAGATGCGCCCGCCGCGCTCGGCAGGCTCGAACGGGGGAGTTTCCTCCCACTGCTCGTCCTTGGCCGCGCGCACGTCGTGGTGGCTGTAGACCAGCACGGTGGGAGCGTCCGGGGTGGCGCACCACTCGGCGTACACCGCGGGCGCACCCTGGCGGTCCCACACCTGCACCACCGGGAACCCGAGGTCGCGCAGGGTGCCGGCCAGCCAGTTAGCCGACCGGAGCACCTCGACCTGCCGCTCGTCGAGCCCGGCCACTGACCGGATCCGCACCCACCCGACGAGTTCGTTGACAAGATCACGGCGGTGCGTGTCGAGGTAGGCATGGATGTCTGGCGTCATGGATACCTCCGCTGGTGTTCACTCGTACCTGGTGGATCGCCCCACCGGGGCGTGGTGTGATGTCAGCCGGCGACGGTCCGCTCGGCCACCTCCTGCAGAACCGCTCGCAGGTCTCCCGTGCGATGCAGGGTGCGACGCTGCCGGATGGCGCCGTTGCCCACCCGCCGAAGTCGGGACAGTTGGGCGCGGACGAAATCGAGGTCTCCGTGCTCCCGCAGGGCCGGCTCGACGGTGGTGAACAGGTCACCGACAAGGTCCCAGGCAGGCTGGGCGACGCCGGTCCGCAGGTCGGTCAGCGTGCTGTCGAGGCCGCTGTGTGCGGCGTGCCAGTGCGCGGCCGCGACCACACAGTCACGGACCCGGGGCACCGGCACCCCGGCGTACGCCTCGGCGACGGCGGTCGCCACCAGAGCGCGGACCAGCGCGGCCACCAGGACGGTGTCGTCGACGTCGGTGCAGACGTCGCTGACCCGCACCTCGACCGTCGGGTACGTCGTCGAGGGGCGCGCGTACCAGTACACCATCGCCTCATCGAGCATCAGCTGCGCCGAGATGAGCGCGGCGACCGTCCGGTCGTAGTCCCGGCGGGAGTCGAAGTGGGGCGTCGGTCCGACCCCCGGCCAGCGTTGCAGCTGCACCGACCGCCAGCTCGCCTGGCCAGTGTCCCGGCCGTCGTGCAGGGGGGAGTTGGCGGTCAGCGCCTGCACCACCGGCAGCCACACCCTCAGCCGGTTGCAGACCTCGACAGCCAGGTCCGGGTCCGGCACGCCGACGTGCACGTGGCAGCCGCAGACGGCGGGATCGCTGGCGACGGGGCCGTAGCGTTCGACCATCGCCCGGTAGCGCTCCTGCGGTGGCACCGCCCGGTGTGGCTCCGCGACCGGGGTCGCGCCGATCGCCACCAGCCGCGCCCCGGCCGCTGACGCGGCGTCACCCACGGCCCAGCGGTGCCGCAGCAGGTGGGCCCGGAGGGTGGTCAGGTCTGTACAGACGGGGGTGACCATCTCCACCATGCTGCGGCGTAGCTCGCGTCGCGCCTGGCTGCGCATCGCGGCCGGCAGGGCGTCGACGACATCATCTGCCACCGGCAGGTTCGCGCCGCTGTCCGGGTCGATGAGAAGGAATTCCTCTTCCACGCCCAGTGTCAGCGGTTGCCGCCCCTCTGGGCGGGTGACGGCGTCGTGGCGGGCGAAAGGTGTGATGACCATGAAGGCTGCCCATCGTCAGGGGTGGCACCATGCCGGCACCACCCGGTCAACGGTCGTCGATGTTCAACGGCGAGGACATCCGGCAGCAGTCGTCGCTGCGGGTACCGGCATGGGCGGGCCCCAGACGCACGGCGAGCACTCCGTGACCGTGTAGGCGACATCCGGCGTGCTGACATGGCGCTCCCGCTGTCCATCGACTGCCTCCCTGCCGCACGAGACGCGGCAGGAAGGGCGTTGGAGGGCACATGTCTTGACCCGTGATCTGTCCCTACCCTACGAAGCTGATCTCACACCTTGAGGTGTTCCGGCTTCAGCGGGGTCGGCCGGAGGTCGGCGACGCGGCGGTCAGGTGCACGTCGGTCACGACGAACCGACTGCGGGGCAGTGCGGGGATGCGGCGCAGCGAAATGCTCAGGTCCTGCTCGGGCACTGTGTAGTCCAGGCGCGCCAACCAGCCGGCGAAGGCGGCGAGCAGTGCCACTGTGACATCCTCGCCGGGGCAGCGGTGCCCGGTGCTCCGGTCGGCACCGCCCTGGGGAATGAGCTCGTACGGGTCGGGAGCACGCCCGACGAATCGCTGTGGGTCGAAGCGGTACGGGTCCGGCCAGAGCTCCGGATCGTGGTTCTGACCGTAGATGTCGAGCAGCACGAGTGATCCGGCGGGGACGTGCTGGCCCTGCCAGGTCAGGTCGGTGACGGCCCGGCCGCCCACGAACGGAGCGAACGGGTAGAAGCGGCGTACCTCGTGGGCGAACGCGACGGCGTAGGCGGCGTCGCCGGTGCGCAGCCGGTCGCGGTGCTCGGGCCAGCGGTGCAGCGCGTGGGCTGTGAACGCCACGAACCAGGACACCGCGACGGTGGGGCGGACGACGTTGAGCAGCTCGACCGCGGCGAGCTTGGGATCCAGGGGCTCGCCGTCGCGGTCGCGGTGCTTGGCGACCGCTTCGAGGACGGAGCCCGCGGGTGCGGTGACGACATGTGCGCGGACCTGCTCGACGAGCCCGGCCAGCCAGTCCTCCCGCCGGCCGCGGGCGCGCCGCGCCCGCCAGTGTCGCGGACCCACTGTGGCGAAGCCGTCGACCAGGGCGGTCAGGTCGCGGGCCACCGGCGCGATCTCCGCGTCGTCGACCGGAATCCCGGCCCAGCCACAGACGCCCTTAGTGATCACGCGACTCGCTTCGTCGAAGAGCACGATGCGTCGCCCGTCGCCGCTGTTCGCGATCGCCTCGTTCCAGGCAGCGCCGACGTGGTCGACCAGGTCGGCGACGCGTCTCGGGTCGGTGAGCAGGGACAGGAACATCGCCTTGCGATGACGGTGGTCCGCGCCGTCGAGGGTGTGCACGGCCCGGTGGCCGAACAACGTTCCCTGTACCGGTTCCGGAATGGCGCCGTGCCGACGTACATGCCGCTCGTCGTAGAAGAACCGCACCGCGTCGGGCCCGCGCAGGGTGAGTGCCGGCTGGCCCATCACGCGGGTTCGCACGGTGGACCGACCGTCGCGTCTCGCCAGGGCGGGTAGCCAGGCGTAGCCGTTGAGCAGGAACCCGAGTGAATCGTCCAGGTGTGGTCCGCGCTGGTCGGTCATGAGCGGCCAGTGCCCACTGTGCCCGGCCCGAAACCTCACCCCGACTCAGCCCGCTCCGGCCGGCGCGGTTGCCGAGCCGACAGTGAGCCAGTCGGCGGCATGGGCGGGTGTGTGTGGAACGCATCTCGGGGTAGCGGTTGGGGAAGCGTTCAGGATCCCCCGAGGAGGACGAGATGACCGATCCCAGGTACGTACCGATTGCACTGGCCGGCTCTGAACAGCTCATCGACGACGACGGCGTGGGCGCCGACGGCGGCGGGGAGATTGTCGGCGCGGACGACGCGGCGGCCGACGCCGCCCGGACCGGTGCCGACGTGGACCTGTCCCACGCCGCCCGTGACGGCGACGGCGTCCCGACCGGTGCGGCGGATGCCGAGGCCGACCGTGAGCGTGCCGCTGGCGACAGGTGACCCGACGAGGTGCGAACGGCCCGCCCCGCCGCTCCTGTGGCGGCGGGGCGGTTTCGGGAGGTCAGCGGCGGGCGAGTTCCGGCGCGGCGGTGTCCAGGGGCACTGCGGCGTCGGGGACGAGGCCAAGTTGCACGCTGGGCCGGGACCCGACCGCCGCGAACAGCCAGTCGGCGGCGGTGCGGGCGCGGTTGGCGGGCAGGGACAGCAGGTGGTAACCGCGGGCCATGGCGCGGGCTGGCAGCCCGGACAGGGGTACGTGCAGCGGGTTCGCGGTGGCCTGCCATCCGCCCAGGTCAACGACGAAGCCCAGGTCGCGGTGCCGGTACCGGCGCCGCCGGCCGACCCCGTAGGAAGCGGCGATGTTGTCGGCGGCCAGGCGGCCCTGCCGCACGGCGTGCTGGGCGGTCATCGGGGTGATCTCACCGGGGCGGCCCGGGTCGGGCACGGCTGCGGCGTCGCCGCAGGCCAGGACCTCCGGGTGGCCGGGCACGGTCAGGTACTCGTCGACGGTGACGCGCCCACGGATCGTCGGTAGTCCGGTGGCCTCGACGAGCGGGTCGGGTCGTACGCCGACGCACCACACCAGGGTTCGGGACGGCACGAACCGGCCGTCGGAGAGATGGACCCCGTCGGCGGTGGCCTCGGCGACCGAGGTGCCCAGGCACACCTCGATCCCGCGCTCGCCCAGCACCCGCTCGGCCACCCGGGACATCCGGTCGGCGAGGCCCGGCAGGACCCGGTCGGCGGTGTCCAGCAGCAACCAGCGTGGGCGGATCCCGTCCAGCCGCGGATGGTGGCGGACGATCTCGTCGGTGAACAGCTGTCCCTGGGCGGCGACCTCCGTGCCGGTGTAGCCGGCGCCGACCACGACGAACGTGCAGCGTGCCTCCCGCTCGGCCGGGTCGTCGGTCGCGTCGGCCAGCTCGATCTGCTGGATCAGCCGTTCCCGCAGGTACACCGCCTCCGGGATGCCGCGGAAGCCGTGCGCGTGGTCGGCGACCCCGGGAATCGGCAGCAGTTTGTTGACGCTGCCGGCGGCGAGGACGAGCCGGTGGTACGACAGGCGGCCGGAGCGGCCTTCGGGGTCCACGTAGGAGAGGGTTCTGCCGTCGACGTCGATTCCATCGACCTCGCCGAGGATCAGCTGCACGCCGGGCAGGGTGTCGGCCAGCGGCACGGTGACCCGGCGCGGGTCGAGCACCCCGCCGGAGACCTCCGGCAGCAGCGGCAGATACAGGAAATAGTCGGTCGGGTTGACCAGCACCACGTCGGCGGCGCCGCGTGAGACGCGGGCCAGGCGGCGAGCGGCGTGGAAGCCGGCGAATCCCGCGCCGACGATGACGATCCTGGGTCGGGCCATGGCGGTTCCCCTCAGCGGTCGACGGATGTACCTCGTCCTTCTGGAGGTAACCCCAGGCCTGTGGCGGAAACGTCCGGAAGCTGGGACTGGCGCTGAGCCGGCTACAGGTGCGTCCCAGCTAAATGGACTTTTGGTATTTATAGGAAGTTGCTGATCTCTGGTGTTGTTGCGCCGCGACGGGGTAGAGGGCGCTCTATGCGTGTCCTCGGGATAAACGCGATCTTTCATGATCCGGCGGCTGCCCTGGTCATCGACGGCCAGGTGGTGGCCGCCGCGGAGGAGGAGCGGTTCAGTCGGCGCAAGCACGGTAAGCGGCCGGTCCCCTTCTCCGCGTGGGAACTCCCTGAGCTCTCTGCCGCCTGGTGTCTGCGGCAGGCCGGCATCGGTGCCCAGGACCTTGACGCGGTCGCCTACTCCTTCGACCCGGGCCTGTGCCGGGACGCGGCCGAGCTGGGTCTGGCGGACCCGTGGGACTGGCTGCGGGTCGAGTACGCGAAACGGGCGCCGCAGTTCCTCGCCGAGGCGCTGCCGGGCCTCGACCCGGACATCGTGCGGTTCGTGCCGCACCACGTCGCGCACGCCGCCTCCGCCGGGCTCGCCGTGCCGCCGGACGGGACCGGTGCGTCGACCTCCGCGGTGCTGGTTCTCGACGGGCGGGGTGAGACCGCGAGCCACCTCGGTGGCGTCTACTCAGAGGGACGGTTGCGTCAACTCGCCGCGCAGCAGTTGCCGCACTCGCTGGGTCTGCTCTACGAGGACCTCACCCGGCACCTGGGTTTTCTGCACTCCAGTGACGAGTACAAGGTGATGGCGCTGGCCTCGTACGGAGAACCGCGCCACCTCGGAGTGTTGCGCGAGCTGGTCCGCACCACGGGTGATGGCGGGTTCACCGTCGACCGGATCGACTGGTCCTCCCTGAGCAAGCCGCGCGCCGCGGACGGGGAGATGACCGCCGAGCACGCGGACCTCGCCGCCAGCGTGCAGGCACGGGTGGAGGAGACGATCCTCGATCTGGCCCGCTGGCTGTACGAGGCGGCCGACGGCCCGCCCACCCTGACGATGGCCGGCGGGGTCGCGCTGAACTGTGTCGCCAACGCCCGGATCGCCGCCGAGGGCCCGTACCGGCGGGTCTGGGTGCAACCGGCCGCCGGCGACGCGGGCACGGCGCTCGGCGCGGCCCTGCACCTGGCGAGCGTGCTCGGTGAGCCGTCCGCGCCGATGCCGGGCGTGGACCTGGGCCGGGGATGGACCGACGACGAGCTGGAGGCGGAGCTGCGGCGGGCTGCACTGCCCTACCGGCGGCCGGATTCGATCGCCGCCGAGGCAGCCCGGGTGCTGGCCGGCAACGGCGTCGTCGCCTGGTTCCAGGGCCGGAGCGAGTACGGGCCCCGGGCACTGGGACACCGGTCGTTGCTGGCGCACCCCGGCGACGCCGACACCACCCGCCGGATGAACGACGTCAAGGGCCGCGAGCAGTTTCGACCGATCGCCCCGATGGTGCGGGCCGAACGCGCCGCCGAGATCTTCGAAGGGGTGCTCCCCAGCCCGTACATGCTCTTCGTGCACCGGGTCGCGCCCGAGTGGCGGGAGCGGATCCCGGCGGTGGTGCACGTCGACGGAACGGCTCGGGTGCAGACCGTCGACCCGGCCACCGAGCCACTGGTGGCCGAGATGCTGGCCGAGTTCGACCGGCTCACCGGTGTGCCGGTCGTCGTCAACACCTCGCTCAACACCGCCGGCCGGCCGATGGTCGACACGCCACGGGAGGCGATGGAGCTGTTCGGCTCGGCGCCGGTGGACCTGCTCGCCATCGGCCCGTACGCGGTGCACCGCGCCGACCTCGGTGCACCGCGATGATCAGCATCATCGTGCCGACCCTGGGTCGGGACAGCCTCGGCGACCTGCTGGCCACGCTCGCCGGGCAGGTCGGTGCGGAGCCGGATCTGGAGATTCTCCTGATCGACGACCGGTCCACCGGCGGCGGCGAGCTGCCGGTGCCGGGGGCGCTGGCCGCGTACACGAAGGTGTTGCGTGGCCGCGGCGCCGGTCCGGCCGCGGCGCGCAACCTGGGCTGGCGGGCGGCCCGGTCCTCCTGGGTCGCGTTCCTCGACGACGACGTGGTCCCGGCACCGGACTGGCTGGACCGGCTCGTCGCCGATCTCGCGGTGCCGGACCGGGTCGGTGGTGTGCAGGGCGTCGTGCGGGTGCCGCTACCGGCCGACCGACGGCCGACCGACTGGGAACGGGCGACGGCAGGTCTGGCCGACGGTGAGTGGATCACCGCCGACATGGCCTACCGGCGTGCTGCCCTCCAGGCCGTGGGCGGCTTTGACGAACGATTCCCCCGGGCCTACCGGGAGGACGCCGAGCTGGCCCATCGGGTCCGACTCGCCGGCTGGCAGTTGACCCAGGGCGCCCGAACCGTCACGCACCCGGTGCGTGCCGAGAGCCGCTGGGTCAGTCTGCGTACCCAGCGGGGCAACGCGGACGACGCCCTGCTGCGCCGGCTCTACGGTGCGGGCTGGCGCGGGGAACTGGGCGTGCCGGCGGGACGTCGCCACCGGCACGCCGCGATCACCACAGCCGGCATCCTGACGGTCGCCGCGCTGGCCGGCGCGCTGGCCGCTCGGCGCTCCGGTGCCGGTCGGCCGTTCGCCGGCACGGCGGCGCTGGCTGGCGCGCTCTGGTTGGCCGGTACGGCCCGATTCGCGCACGAGAGAATCGCGCCGGGACCGCGTACCCGCTCGGAGGTCACCGCGATGCTGGTGACCAGTGTGGCGATTCCGCCGTTCGCCGTGACGCACTGGTTGCGCGGCTGGTGGCGCGCCCGTCACGAGACGCCGCGCCCGGTCGTGCGCCGTCGCGGCGGTCCGCGATGAGCGGTTCCCCCAGCCTCTTCGACGCGGTGCTTCTGGACCGGGACGGCACCCTGGTCGAAGACGTGCCCTACAACGGCGACCCGGACAAGGTCCGTCCGATGCCCGGCGCGAGGGCGGCACTCGACCGGCTCCGCGCCGCCGGGCTGCGGCTCGGCGTGGTGACCAACCAGTCCGGGCTGGCCCGGGGCCTGTTCACCGTCGCCGACCTGGGCGCGGTGCACGCTCGCGTCGACGCGCTGCTCGGCCCCTTCGACACCTGGCAGGTCTGCCCACACCAGGAGGGCGACGGCTGTCGGTGCCGCAAGCCGGCACCCGGATTGGTCGACGCGGCCGCCCGGGCGCTCGGCACCGACCCGAGCCGCTGTGCGGTGATCGGCGACATCGGCCGGGACATGGTCGCTGCGGCGGCTGCCGGGGCCGCCGGCATTCTGGTACCGACACCGGTCACCCGCCCGGAGGAGATCGATGCCGCGCCGACGGTCGCCGTCGACCTGGCGGACGCGGTCGACCATATTCTCCGCCGTCAGGCGCTGGCGGACGCCGGGTTGGCCGCCGACCCGGCAGCCGCAACGGTGCGGGGGACCGGCGGGCGGCGGGGCACCGTGCTGGTGGTGCGCAGCGACTCGGCCGGCGACGTACTGATCACCGGGCCGGCGATCCGAGCGGTGGCGCACGGGGCGGACCGGGTGGTGCTGCTGTGTGGCCCGCGCGGCCGGGCCGCCGCGCGACTGCTGCCCGGCGTGAACGAGGTGATCGAGTGGCCGCTGCCGTGGATCGATCCGGAGGCGGCACCGGTGCAGGCGGAGGCGATGCGGGCGCTGACCGCTCAGCTCGCCGCCGTCGGCGCCGACCAGGCGCTGATCTTCACGTCGTTCCACCAGTCACCGCTGCCGTTGGCGCTGCTGCTGCGGATGGCCGGCGTGCCGTGGGTCGGTGCGATCAGTGACGACTACCCCGGCAGCCTGCTCGACCTGCGTCACCGCGTGCCCCCGGGGATACCGGAGGTGGAGCGGGCGCTGTCGCTGTCCACCGTGGCCGGGTTCGGGCTGGCTGCTCGGGACGAACCAGTGCTGCGGCTGGATGCCGAGGCGCTGCCGACCCGCTTGCCGGTTGATCTTCCGGCCGGCTACGTGGTCGTCCATCCCGGCGCCTCGGTACCGGCCCGGGCCTGCCCGCCCCGACGCTGCGCCGAGATCGTCTCCGCTCTCGCCCGCGCCGGTCACCCCGTAGTGGTCACCGGCGGTCCGGACGAGCGCGAGCTGACCGCCCAGGTGGCGGCGGCGGGCGGGATCGACCTCGGCGGTCGTACCTCGCTGGCGGAACTGGCCGTCGTTCTGGCGCAGGCCGACTGTGTGGTGGTCGGAAACACCGGTCCCGCCCACCTGGCCGCCGCGGTTGGCACGCCGGTGGTCAGCCTGTTCGCCCCCACCGTCCCGTTCGGGCAGTGGGCGCCCTACCGGGTGCCGCTGGTCCGGGTCGGTGACGCCGGGGCCGCCTGCCGGCAGACCAGGGCCACTGTCTGCCCCGTGCCCGGCCATCCCTGCCTCGCCGGGGTCGACCCGGCCGAGGTGGTGGCCGCCGTCCGGTTGCTCGCCGCGCGGGCCGCCGCCGAGCCAGCGGAAGGAGTGCGATGAACATCCTGGTGTGGCACGTACACGGCGCGTGGACGACCGCGTTCGTCCACGGCAAGCACCGATACCTCGTCCCGGTCACCCCGGACCGCGGCCCGTACGGCCTCGGCCGGGCACAGACCTACGACTGGCCGGCCTCCGTCGAGGAGATCACGCCCGACCAACTCGCCACCGAGCCAGTCGACCTGGTGGTCCTGCAACGACCCGAGGAGCTGGAGCTGGCCGAGACCTGGCTGGGACGGCGTCCCGGCCGGGACCTGCCGGCGATCTACGTCGAGCACAACACCCCGAAGGGCGACGTACCGAACACCCGCCATCCGATGGCCGACCGCGACGACCTGCTCGTCGCCCACGTCACCCACTTCAACGACCTGTTCTGGGACACCGGCGCCACGCGCACCACAGTCGTCGAGCACGGCATCGTCCCACCCCGGGTCAGCTACGACGGCAGCATGGCCCGGCTGGCGGTGGTGACAAACGAACCGGTACGTCGCTGGCGGGTCACCGGCACGGACCTGATGCCCCAGTTCGCCTCGATCGCTCCACTGGACGTGTTCGGGATGAACGTGCAGGCCCTCGCCGAGGCGGTCGAACTGCCCGCCGACCGCCTCGCGACCTACGACCTGCCCCAGGCGCTGCTGCACGAGCAGATCGCCCGACGGCGCGCCTACCTGCACCTGTGTCGGTGGACGTCGCTCGGGCTCAGCCTCCTGGAGGCGATGACCATCGGAATGCCGGTCGTCGCGCTGGCCACCACGGAGGCGGTCGCTGCCGTACCGCCCGAGGCGGGCGTGCTGTCGACCAACCTCCGCACGCTGCGGGAGGCCGCCGCGTGGCTGATCGAAGACCCGGTCGCCGCGCGGGCCATGGGCGAGCACGCCCGCCGCGCCGCCACCAGCCGATACGGCCTCGACCGGTTCCTCGCGGACTGGGACCGACTATTCCAGGAGGAACAGTGCGCATTGCGATGATCTCCGAACACGCGAGCCCGCTGGCCGCCCTCGGCGGCCCGGACGCAGGCGGACAGAACACCCACGTGGCTGAACTCGCCGTCGCCCTGGCCGACCAGGGACACGACGTGCGCGTCTACACCCGACGCGATGAGCCGCACCAGGACACCACGGTCGCGCTGCGCGACGGGGTGAGCGTGGTCCACGTACCGGCCGGACCGGCCGAGCCGACACCCAAGGACGAGCTGGCGCCGTACATGCCGGAATTTGGCCGGTGGCTCGCCCGACACTGGGACGACGACGTGTGGCGACCGGACGTGGCCCACGCGCACTTCTGGATGAGCGGCCTTGCCGCCCTCGCCGCCGGCCGGCAGACCGGCGTGCCGGTGGTGCAGACCTTCCACGCGCTCGGCACCGTCAAACGCCGCCACCAGGGTGCGGCCGACACCAGCCCACGACGTCGAATCAGTTGTGAACGGATGCTCGCCGGCAGCGTCAACCGGGTCATCGCCCAGTGCGCCGACGAGGTGGACGAGCTGACCCGGATGGGCGTCCGCCGCTCGGCGATCACCGTCGTACCCTCTGGGGTCAACCAACGCATCTTCACCCCGGACGGCCCCGCCGCCCGCCGCGACCCGGGCCGACCGCGCCTGCTGGGCGTGGGCCGGCTGGTCGATCGCAAAGGCTTCCAGGACGCGGTACGCGCACTGCGGGCGGTACCCGAAGCCGAGTTTGTCCTGATCGGTGGCCCCCCGGCGACGCGACTGACCGATGACGGGTACGCCCGGCGGCTGCGTGCGCTGGCCGAGTCCGAGGGCGTCGCCGGTCGGGTGCACCTCGTCGGCGCCGTACCTCGCGAGGACATGGCCCGGTGGTACCGCTCAGCGGATCTGCTGGTGGCGACCCCCTGGTACGAACCCTTCGGGCTGACCCCGTTGGAGGCGATGGCCTGCGGGACACCGGTGGTCGGCACGGCCGTCGGCGGCCTGACCGACACCGTCGTTCCTGGCGTCACCGGCGACCTGGTGCCGCCCCGTGACCCGGAGGCGCTGGGCGACGCGCTGCGCAGCCTCCTCGCCGACGCGGACCGTCGCCGCCGCTACGGAGTCGCCGCCGTCGAGCGGATCCGCACCAGCTATTCCTGGGCCCGGACCGCGGCCCGCCTCAACGCCGTCTACACCGCCGTGTGCGGCGCGTCGCAGACCAGTGGAGCGGTGGCCTGATGACCGAACAGTTGCTTCTCGACGCGCACCTGACCCAGCTGTCCCGGGCCATGCCCGGCTACCGCGACGCCGCCGGGCGACTCAGCCGCTGGGGCACCCACCTCGCCCGGATCCTCGCCGCCGGTGGCCGGCTGCTGGCCGCCGGCAACGGCGGCAGCGCCGCCGAGGCCCAGCACCTCACCGCCGAACTGGTCGGCAAGCTCCGCGACGACCGGACTCCGCTGTCGGCGATCGCGTTGACCGCCGAGACATCGTCGTTGACCGCGATCGGCAACGACTACGGCTTCGACGAGATGTTCGCCCGGCAGGTACGGGCCCACGGCCGGCCCGGCGACGTCCTGCTGCTGATGTCTACCAGCGGCCGCAGTGCGAACCTGCTCGCCGCGGCGGACGCGGGACGGCACGCGGGGCTGACCTGCTGGGCCTTCACCGGCCCCGCGCCCAACCCGCTCGCCGACGCCTGCGCAGAGGCGCTGACCGTGCCGTCACCCGAGCCGCAGGTGGTACAGGAACTGCACCTGGTCTCGACCCACCTGCTCTGCTCCTACGTCGACCAGGCCCTGCTTCGGCTGCGGCGTGCCGCACCGGGCCAGTTGCTCACCGCCCACGACACCTCGACGCCGCTGCCGGCGGGACGAAACGGGCGAGCGCCATCGGCCGCGCGTCAACTGCTGAGCGTGGCACCGCACGAGGAGGCGCCCTCATGAGCGGCCCACTGGTCGTACTCGGGGACACCCTGCTGGACCGGGACGTCGACGGCACCGTCGACCGGCTCTGCCCGGACGCCCCGGCGCCGGTGCTGAACGAAACGTCGGCCACCGACCGCCCGGGCGGGGCCGGGCTGGCCGCACTGCTCGCCGCCGCCGACGGGCACGACGTGGCGCTGGTCACCGCCTTCGCCGACGACCCGGCCGCAGCCCGGCTGGCCGCCCTGCTCACCGCCGCCGGGGTGCGCCTGCACCCACTGCCGCTGCCCGGCGCCACCCCGGAGAAGATCCGGCTGCGGGCCGGCGGACAGACCCTGCTCCGGCTGGACCGGGGCGGCGACACCCCGCCCTGCGGCGAACCGTCGGCGGCGACGCTGGAGGTGCTGGCCGGAGCAGGAGCCATCCTGGTCAGCGACTACGGGCGTGGCGTGGCCCGGCAGCCGACTCTGCGGCGCGCGCTCGCCGCGACGTCCGCACCGGTGGTGTGGGATCCGCACCCGCGCGGGCCGGCGGCCGTACCCGGCTGTCGGCTGCTGACGCCCAACGAGGAGGAACTGTTCCGGCTCACCGGCGACGCGGCGGCCGGTCCACGGCTCTCGGGGGTGGCCCGCGCCGCGCGGACCCTGCGGGACCGCTGGCGTGCCGCCGCGGTCGCGGTGACCCTGGGCGACGACGGCAGCCTGCTGTGCCAGAACGGCGGGGCACCACTGGTCGTACCGGCGTCGGCGGCGACCGCAGGTGACACCTGCGGCGCTGGTGACCGGTTCGCCTCCGCGGCCGCTCTCGCCCTGGCAGACGGGGCGCTGGTGTCGGAAGCGGTCGAGGAGGCCGTCCGGGTCGCCTCGACCTACGTCGCCGCCGGCGGTCCGGCCGGCGTCGTGGCCCTGACCGAGACTCATCACTCCGCCGGCAGTGACAGGGCCGTCACCGCTCGGCGCCCGGCCACCGCGACCGGCGACGGCAGGGAAGCGGCAGCGGCCGTGCTGGCCCGGGTACGCGCCAACGACGGGACCGTTGTCGCCACCGGCGGCTGCTTCGACCTCCTGCACAGCGGGCACCTGGCCACCCTCCAGGCCGCCCGCGGGCTCGGCGACTGCCTCATCGTCTGCCTCAACTCCGACCGCGGTGTCGCCGAACTGAAGGGCCCCGACCGCCCGCTCACCCCGCAGGCCGACCGGGCCCGCCTGCTCGCCGCACTGGACTGTGTCGACGCCGTCGTCATCTTCGACGAACCGACCCCGCACGCGGTGCTCTCCTGGCTGCGCCCCGACATCTGGGTCAAGGGCGGCGACTACCTGTCCGGCGCCGGCCCGGACCACCCGGACCTGCCCGAAGCCGACCAGGTACGCCGTTGGGGCGGACAGGTCGTGCTCGTGCCCTACCTCGACGGGCACTCCACCTCCAGCACCATCGCCGCCGCGCGTGCCGGCGGCCGACAGTTGACGGAAGGACGACGATGAACAACTCGTTGACCAACAAGGCGGTCCTGGTCACCGGTGGTGCCAGTGGTCTTGGCGCCGCCATCGTGACGGCCCTGCAGAAGGCCGGCGCACGCCCGTACGTGCTGGATCGGCAGGCGCCGGCAGACGGCGTGCCGTGGGTGGAGTGCGACCTGGCCGACACCCGGGCCGCCGAACTGGCCACCCGTCAGCTCGCCGAGCAGGCCGGTGAACTGGACGCGGTCGTCACCGCCGCCGGCACGGACACGCCCGGCCGGCTCGCCGACGTCCCCGCCGAGACCTGGGAACGCGTAGTGACCGTCGACCTGCTCGCCACCGCTGCGGTCATCCGGGCCGCGCTGCCCACCCTCGAACGCTCCCGGGGCACGGTGGTCACCGTCGCCTCCACGCTGGGCGTCAAGGCGGTCAGCGACGCCACCGCCTACTGCGCCGCCAAGTTCGGCGTCGTCGGCTTCACCCGCGCCCTCGCCGCCGAGCTGGCCGGCTCGGTCGGCGTCACCCTGCTCATCCCGGGGGGCATGCGGACGGCGTTCTTCGACGACCGCGACGAGCAGTACCGGCCGGGGCCGGACGCCGTACTCAACGATCCCGCCCACGTCGCCGACGCGGTGCTCTTCGCGCTGTCCCAACCAGCCGGCTGCGCGGTACGCGAAATGGTCGTCTGCGCCGAACAGGAAAGTTCCTACCCGTGATCCTCGCGCTCCGAGCCCTCGGCATCGGCGATCTCGCCACCGCCGTGCCGGCCCTGCGCGCGCTGCGGGCCGCCGCCCCGCATCACCGACTGGCACTGGCGGCACCGCGCTGGCTTGCGCCGATGGTCGACCTGATCGGCGTGGTCGACCAGTTGATCGACGTGGACGGGCTGGGGCCGTACGAGTGGCCGTCGACGTCGCCGGACTGGGCGGTGAACCTGCACGGGCGGGGACCGCAGTCGCACCGTCTGCTGCACACCGTCCAGCCCCGGCGACTGGTGGCCTTCGCGTGCCCCGAAGCGGGACACCACACCGGACCGGCGTGGCGGCCGGACGAACACGAGGTCCACCGGTGGTGCCGTCTCCTGGCCTGGTACGGCATCGCCGCCAACCCGGACGACCTCGCGCTGCGCCGACCACCACCGCAGGACCTGCCGATCGGGGCGACCATCGTGCACCCGGGCGCGAAGGCTGTGCAGCGGCGCTGGCCGGTCGACCGGTTCGCCGCCGTGGCCCGGGAACTGACCCGTCGGGGGCACCGGGTCGTGGTCACCGGGTCGAGTGGCGAGCGGACCGTTGCCGTCGAAGTCGCGGCCCGGGCCGGGCTGCCCGGTTCTGCGGTCCTCGCGGGGCGCACCGGGGTGGGGGAGTTGGCCACCCTGGTGGCCCACGGTCGTCTGGTGGTCGCTGGCGACACCGGCATCGGTCACCTCGCCACCGCCTACGCGACCCCGTCCGTCCTGCTCTTCGGGCCGGTGTCACCGGCGTTGTGGGGGCCGCCCGCCGACCGTCCCTGGCACCGGGCGCTCTGGGCCGGGCCGGTCCCCCCGGGCCCCGAGCCGGTGACCGGGATCCACCCGGCGTTGGCAGCACTGGGCGTGGCACAGGTCCTGACAGCTGTCGAGGAGGTCGAACGGCTGGGACACGAATTGCTCGCCACCCGTTGAGCGGGCTCGTCGACAGCGTGATCCGATCGCCGTGGGGCGTGAGCACCGGAACGGATGTCGGTCGGTCGCTCTACGGTGTGCGCCGTGAACGCAGTTCAGACGTACCGATATCTCCAGCCGTCCGCCTTGCGTACCGCTGGCCTCGACCTCCAGACCAGCGGCGGCCCGGCGGCCAACCCGCGCTTCTTCTCCGGGTTTCTCACCAGCCCGGCGGCGGCGGCCGCCGGGCTGCTTGCCGTGGCCGAGGTGGCCCGCACCCGCTACCACCAGCCGGTCAGCCCGGCGAGCCTCGATCCGGTGGTGACCGGCAGCCGGAACCGCCTGCGTTTCGAGTCCTTCTCCGGCTGCTGCGGGGTGTACGCCCGGATGGACGTGCTGCCGGCCGGCTTCGACGGCGAGGTCGTCGGGCACGGCACCACCAACGTCGACGTCAACCCACCGCTGCGCGAGGCCCTCGCCCGGGTGGGTGGGATCGAGCCGCTGCACCTGGCCGTCGGCCCGGACGACCTCACCGTCTCCACAATGGAGGGAGCGGTGGTGGAGCGGAAGGTCCCGCTGCCGGGGCGTTGGATGCGTGGCTTCGCCGAGGTGCACGTTCTCACCGCCGGGTTCGAGCCGCGCGCCGAGGTCCCCGCCACCGAGGCAGCGGCGTTCCTGCGCCGGCTGCCCGGGGGCAGCGATCGGTCGGTGCTCTGGGCGGTACCGGCCGGGCGTACCCTCCGACTGACCTCACGCCCGGCGCCGGGCGCGGTCTGTCTGGCCGGCGCGGGGCGGCTCGCGGCGCTGCGCGGGCTGCTCCGGCACGCCCGCACCCTGCGGGTGTACGGGCCGACGGTGCGCACCGGCTCACCGGCCGTGCCGAGCACGTGGGAGCTGGACACCGGGTCGCTGCGGCTGTCACTGACCCTCTCACCCGAGCCGTACCGGGGGTTCTCCGGCGAGGGGGCCGCACTGCTCGCGCTCGCCGGTGACGAGGTGATCGACGACGCGGAGCTGGTCGGCGCCCTGCTCTCCTGGGATCCGACGATCGACGTCGTCGCGCTGGCCGAGGCGGCCGGCCTGCCCGACGACCGGGTCCGCGCGGCCCTGACTCAGCTCGGCACCGCCGGACGGGTCGGCTACGACGTCGCAGACGCCGGCTACTTCCACCGGGTGATGCCGCACGACGCCGGCCGGGCCGAGCGGGACAACCCCCGGCTGGTCGGCGCGCGCACGCTGGTCGAGCAGGGCGCGGTCCGCCGCGACGGCGATCATGCCACGGTACGCAGCGGCGACGAGGACTACCGGGTACGCCGACTGCCCGACGGAGGCTTCACGTGCACCTGCCGGTGGTGGGCGAAGCACCAGGGGCAACGTGGCCCGTGCAAGCATGCCCTCGCGGTGTCGATGGTGGCGGAGGTTACGGCGTGACTGGCTTCTTCCGGGCGCTGATCCGTGGTGACGTGAGCACCGTCGAGGCAGCGCTGCACACGCTGGACGAACCGGCCCGGCGGGCGCTCGGTGACGAACTGGTCGCCCATGTCCGACGTCGGCGGGACAACTGGTGGTGGGGGAAGGAGGCGACCGCGCTGGCGGTGGCCGCCGTGGGCACGCTGAGCACCGCGACGAAGGCCGCGGCTCTGCTCGGTCGACGGTCGGTCACGTTGGAGGACGTCGACTCCGAGCTGGTGGTCGCCGCGGCGCGGCAGCGGGGCGTGCCCTGGCTGGCCGACCTCGCGTACCGGCTGGCCGAGCGGCTGCCCCGCAGCCGAGCGTGGGACGGGTGGCACTTCATCGCGGACCTGCTGCTGGCGGAGAAGGCGCCACCGCCGACCGGGGACGCGTTCGTCGCCGGCTGGGCGCATTCGATGTGGTGGGTGCGGTCGGCCGAGGGGCGCCAGCAGGTGCCGATGCTCGACCGGCTGCGCGCCGACCCGTTCCTGGACGCGCTGGTGCCCCGCCTGTTCGAGGTCGACGGGATCGGGGCGGACCTGGCCTTCACCGGCTCCGGGCAGGCGGTGACCCCGACGTTGGCGGCGCTCGCGATGGAGGGTCGACTCGACCGGATGGCGTTGCTGGACGGGGTTCTCGGCCGCCTCCTGCGCGGGGACCGACAGGGAGCGCTGCGTCCGTTCCTCGCCCTGCACGAGCAGCTTGGACCCAGCCCGGACGAGGTGGCGGCGCGGGCGAGCACGTACCTGCGGCTACTCACCGACGGACCCGGGCCGGTGGCCGGCCTCGCGCAGCGGGCGCTGCGCGACTCGGGCCGCGGGGTGGAGTTCGAGTCGCTGCTGGACGCCTCGCGGGTCGTGTTGGGCCGACCGGAAAAGGTGCTGGTGCGGACGCAGCTGTCCTGGTTGGACAGACTGGCCCGGCAGAACCCCGAGCGGGCTGCCGACATCGCCGAGGCACTCGCGTCGGGTGCCGAACATCCCGCCGCCGACCTGCGCGACCGCGCGGCGACGTTGGCGCAGCGGCACGGCCATCGGCTGGTCGCCACGGTCACCGTGGCAGTGGCCGACGACGAGCTGTCCCCGCCGGTGTCGCCCGCACCCGCTCCGTCACCGATCACCGAGGTGGACGAACTGGTCGAGGAAGTCGCCGTGCTGCACGCCCAGCGCTGGCCCTCGTCGACCCTGGAGCGGGTCCTCGACGGGCTGGTCCGATTGACCACCACCGACCGGGACCGGCTGGCCACCGCCCTACTGCCGGTGCTGCGGCGGGCCGAGGTGGGTGCCTGGGACCACCAGTGGGCGGAGTTCAACGTCCTGGTCCAACTGAACGGCGTTCTGCTGGCCGCCGCCGCACCCGGCGAGGCGGCCACCCGACGCGACCAGTGGTCCAGAATTCTCAGCCAGTCACTGACCCGGACGATGCGGCCGTTCCGGAACCGGCCAGCTGTCGAGTCGCCCCACGGGTCCGCGCTCACGCTGGTCTACTGCGCCCGGATCGCGGAGATCGGGCAGCGCCTGGACGGACGGAACGACCCCGGGCTGCTGGCCGCCCCGACGTCCGTCACCGGGGCCCTCGACGCGACCGCGCTCTATGAACGGCTGGCCGCACTCGGGGACCGTCCGGTGTGGCGGTGGGATCTCACCCAGGCCCTGCTGCGGCTGCCCGTCGGCGTGGACGAGGCGCTGGCGACCCGGGCCGCCGCGCTCGGCACCCCGGCCGGCGACGAACTCGCCAGTTGGCTGCGCGGCGACGCCCTGCCGGCACCGGTCCACGAGGTGGTCACCGTCGGCCGGCGTGAGCGCAGACGCAACTGGGACTACGGCTTCGACCAGCTACCGGTCAGACGCACCGTCGTCACGAGCGCCCCGCCCGAGGGCGCAGCGGACCCGCTCGGACTCCTCACCGTGCCGGCGCACCCGATCGGACGAGGGCCGCACCACTGGAGCAACCTGTGGCCAGCGCTGCTGCCGGGGCACCGGGGCCTGGTCGCCGCCCACCTCCTGCCTGAGATCGCCAGCGCCGCGCAGGAGGACGCCCGGGATTTCGCCATGGTCCTGCCGGTGCTCGCCGAGTGCACCGGCGAGGGCGGTCCGGCGCTCGACCTGGCGCTGGCGTACGGGCTGTGTGCCCGGCACGAGGTGGACCGGGTGGCCGCCCTCGACGCCCTACTGATGCTGGCAGCCGCCGGCGACCTCGATTCTCCCGGTATCGGCGGCCAGTTGGGCGTGTTGGCGGCGGACGGCCAGCTGACGCTGACCCGGGTGGCGACACCGCTGCGCGACGCGATGGCGGCCGGTGCCCGCCTGAGCGTCTGGCGGTTGCTCGCCGCCGCGCTGCCACCGTTGCTGGCCGCACCCACCCCGCCTCGCGGCACGCCCGACCTGCTCAATCTGGCGGCCGAGGCGGCCGGTGCGACCGGTATGCTCATCGAGGTGCCGGGGCTGGCTGACGTGGTGGCGCGCGGCGGCACGAGCCGGTTGGTGACCGAGGCCCGCAGGCTCGCCACCGCGCTGGCTGCCTGACCCGCCGGCTCACCCTGCGGTCGTGCCGGGACGTCTCCGTCCCGGTGGTGGGTGAGCCGGCGGCCCGGGTCGCCGGTTCGAGTTCAGTCGGCAGCGGGATCCCTCGCCGCGGTCGCCTTGTCCGCCGCGGCGAGGAAGTCGTCCACCAGGTCGGCGGTGTCCTCGATGCCGGTGGAGATGCGCACCAGCCCGTCCCCGATGCCGGTCGCGGCCAACTGCTCGGGGTCCACGATGCCTGCCCACATCGACCGGGGGTGCACCACCAGCGTGCTGACGCTGCCGAGGCTGGCCGCTCGTTTGGCCAGCCGCAGCCCGTCCAGCAGTGCGGCGGCTCCGGCCCGCCCGGCCCTCAGGTCGACGCTGAGCACCCCGCCGAAGCCGGTCATCTGCCGCCGCGCCAACGCGTGCTGCGGGTGCGACGGCAGCCCGGGGTAACGGACCCGGGCCACCGCCGGATGCTCCTCCAACGCGTGGGCCAGGGCCAGGGCGTTGGCGTTGTGCCGCTCCACCCGCAGTGGCAGCGTACGGATGCCGCGCAGCAGCAGCCACGCGTCCACCGGGCCGAGGGTGGCGCCGGTGACGATGGCCGTCTGCCACACCCGCTCGACCAGCTCGGCGGAGCCGACGACCACCCCCGCCGACACGTCGGAGTGGCCGCCGAGGAACTTGGTGCCGCTGTGCCAGACCAGGTCCGCCCCGGCTGCCATCGGACGCTGGTTGACCGGTGTGGCGAAGGTGTTGTCGACCACCACCAGCGCGCCGGCCGCGTGGGCGACCTCCACCACTGCGGTGAGGTCGGTCAGCTCCAGCAGTGGATTGCTCGGCGTCTCCACCAGCACGAGCCGCGTCCGCGGCCGGATCGCCCGCGCGAACGCCTCGGTGTCGGTCTGGTCCACCTGGGTGTACGACACCCCGAACCGGGACAGCAGGCCGGTGGCGAGCGAGGTGGTGCCGCCGTACGTGCTGCGCTGCACCACCACGTGGTCGCCGGCGGAGAGCAGGGCCAGCGCGATGGTGCTGACCGCCCCCATCCCGGAGGCGGTGACCAGCCCCGTCTCGGCGCCTTCCAGCTCGGCGACGACGGCGGCCACCTGGGCGTGGTTCGGGTTGCCGTAGCGGGTGTAGAAGGCGCTGCCCCGCGTCTCGGTGGCGATCGCGGTGAACTGCTCGTCGGAGTCGGCGCTGAAGGTGACGCTCTGCACGATCGGCGGCGCGACGGCTCCGCCCGGGACCAGTCCGTCGTCGCCGTGCACGGCGGAGGTGCTGAGACCGGTCATGACCGGGCCACCCGGTCCACCAGTGCGCCGTAACTGCCCAGCGTCACGAACTCGGGCAGCGTGAGGTCGCTGCCGTGACGCTGCCGCAGCATGGTGACCAGCCGCAGCGCGCGCAGTGAGTCACCGCCGGCGGCCGACCATCCGGTCGCCGGATCATCCGGCGCGACCCCGAGCACCTCCTGCCAGGCCGCCGCCACCCGGGTCGCCCACGCATCGCCGGCCGCCTGCTCACCGCTGGCAACGGCGGGCAGCGGCGCGTGCGGGTCGGCCGCCAGCAGGCGACGGAAGCCGTCGGCGAACGCGTCGACCCGGTCCCCGGCGACGGTGCGGTGGTCGTACTGGAGGGTGAGGGCGAGGCGGCCGGTGTCCGCGTCCAGCTCGGCGTCGACGGCGAGGCTGAACGCCACATCGACGGTGACGCCCCGACTGTCCACGATGCGAGGCCCGCCACCGGCCGGGTCGTTGGTGAAGTGCGTCCAGTTGAAGAAGTGGTCGAAGCGCGGCCCGACCCCTCCGGCCCGGACGATCTCCGCCAGCGGAAAGCGGTGGTGTCCCATCATGTCCCGTTCGGCCCGCCACACCTCGGCGGCCAGCTCGGCCAGCGAACGGGTGCCCAGCTCCACACCGACCGGCAGGGTGTTGAGGAACAACCCGAGGGTGGCGTCGCTGCCCTCGCCCTCCGGCCGCCCACCGACCACCAGTCCGCTGACCACGTCGTCGCGGCCGGTGAGTTCGCCGAGCATCCGCAGGTGGGTGGCGAGCAGCCAGGACTTGACGGGTACGCCGGAGGCCCGGGCCGCCTCGGTGACCGCGTCGGTGGTGCCGGGTCGCAGTGGCACCTGCTGGGTGGTGGTGGTCCGTGGGGCTGCCCCGCCGAGCAGCAGCGGCGGCACCGCCCCGGGACCGTCCAGCCAGAACCGGCGGCTGGCCTCATCGGTCCGGGCCCGTCGCTCGGCTGCCACGTACTCCCGGAACGGCAGGCCGGGGCGGCCCGGATGAGAGGTGCCGGCCCGCTCCCGGTCGTACGCGGCGAGCAGGTCGGTGCGGAACAGGTGCAGACTCCAGCCGTCGAGGATGGCGTGGTACTCGGCGATGATCAGGGTGAACGCGTCGGCGTCCTCCCGGACGGCGTGCAGCCGCAGCAGCGGCGGTCGGGCCAGGTCGAAGGGGCGTACCCGCTCGGCCGCCACGAGTGCGTCGACCCGGGCGCGGCGGGTCTGTGCGTCGACACCGGTCAGATCCGTCACCGGCACCTCGACCGGCACGTCGGCGTGCACGAGCTGCAACGGCTCGGAGTACGCGCCCAGCGCGAACCCGGTCCGCAGCACCGGATGGGCGGCCACCAGACCGGCCAGCGCGCGCCGCAGCGCGGGCGCGTCCAACGGCGCGGCGATCCGGTGCGCCGTGACGTTGTGGTACATCGCCGGGTCGCCGGTCAGCTCACAGTGGTAGACCATGCCCTGCTGGAGGGTCGTCATCGGGTACGCGTCGGCCAGCCCGGCGGGCAGCAGCTCCCGGTCGGCGGCGGCCACCAGAGCGAAGCGTCCGGCCGCCGGGACCGACGCCGAGCCGGCCACCGCGTCGGTCCCGGCGACGGTGATCTCGCCGTGCGTGACCAGCTCGCGGATCGTCTGGTACGTGAAGATGTCGCTGAGCCGGAAGGACAGCCCTCCCTTGTTCGCGGCGACCTGCATCTGGATGCTGCGGATGGAGTCGCCGCCGAGCGCGAAGAAGCTGTCCGTCACGCCGACGGTCGCCACCCCGAGCACCTCGCGCCACGCCTCGACGAGGATCTGTTCGGCCCGATCGGCAGGCGCCACCACCGTGCCGCCGTGCGGCCGGTCGAGGCGGGGCGCGGGCAGCGCCGCCCGGTCGAGCTTGCCGTTGCGGGTCAGCGGCAGCTCGTCGAGGAGCACCACCGCCGCCGGGACCAGGTGGGCCGGGAGCCGGTCGGTCAGCCAGCCGGTGAGCCGTTCGTCGAAGGGCTCTGCCGTCGGCCCGGCCGGGACGACCACGGCCGGGCGTGGATCGGCGGCGTACTCGGGGCGTACGGCGTGCAGGGTGTGCCGGTCGGTGCCGACCAGCAGGTCGTCCTGCCGGGTCACCACGTCGAAGCCCCGCGCCTCGAAGGTGGCGACCAGCTCGGCCAGTCGGCCCTCGGTGTCGGTGCCGGGCGCGTCGTGCACCTCCATGGCGACCTGCGCGACCAGCGGCCAGTGCCGATCCTCCAGCCCGGCGAGCACGTCCGCCTCGGCCCGCTGTACGTCGATCTTCAGCAGGTCGATCCGTTCCGGGGCGAGCTCGTCGAGGAACGCCGACAGCGGCCGGACCGGCACTGTGATTTCCCGGCCGGCGAAGCGTTCCGCGAGCAGTTCGTCGACCCGGTCGAGCAGCACCTCGCGGTCGGCGCCGGCGTCGCGTTCGTTGGCGAGGAACCGTTTGATCACCGCCACCTCGGCGTCCGGGTCGGCGTACGCGGCGTGGCCGGACATCATCGAGTAGCCCGGGTAGTAGGTGAAGGACACCTCCCCGGCCGCCCGGGACAGCCCGACCGCGTGCACGGTGGCCGGCACGCCGAACTCGGCGACGTTGCGGCGCAGCAGGTCGGCCACCGACGGCACCGGCTCGAACGCGTGGATCGTGGCGTCCGGGCAGACGGCGTTCACGAACAGCGAGAACATGCCGATGTTCGCGCCCACGTCGAGGACGGTGGCTCCGGGCCGCAGCACGATGCCGTCGCGCAGGTAGACCTGCTGGACGAAGATCTCGTCGTACAGGTAGCGGGTCTCGTGGGGATTGACCCCGGCGATCCGATCGTTGTCCACAGTGGCCGGTGCGTCACCCGGGCGGACGTAGGCGACGAGCCGGTCGCCGTGCCCGTCGTCGTCGCGGGCCACCACCGCGGCGTCGGCCACCTCCGGGTGCTCGCGAAGAGCGGCCGCGATCTCGCCCGGCTCCACGCGGAACCCGTGGATCTTCACCTGGTCGTCGAGCCGACCCAGGTAGCGCAGCCGCCGGTCGGCGTCGAAGCGGACCCGGTCGCCGGTGCGGTACACCCGCTCGGTGCGCCCGGACGGCAGCGCCACGGTCACGAACCGCCGGGCGGTGGCCTCCGGGTCGCCCCGGTAACCGTCGGCGAGCTGCGGGCCGCTGACGCAGAGTTCACCGGCAACGCCCGGCGGCACCGGGCGCAGCTGCTCGTCGAGCACCCACACCGCGACGCCGGGCAGGGGCCGGCCGATCGTCGGGGCCTCCCCGGCACGCACCTGCGCCGCGCTGGTGTCCACAGTGCACTCGGTCGGGCCGTACAGGTTGACCGCCCGGACGTCGGGCAGCGCGGCGACTGTCTCCCACAGGTCGGGTGCGATCGCCTCGCCGCCGAGCAGCAGCAGGCCGGGCAGTCGGATGTCACCCGCCCCGGCGAGCAGGATGCGCAGTTGCGAGGGGGTCAGGTCGAGCACGTCGACGTCGTGGTCGGCCAGCGTGGCAGCCAGTGCGGCCCCGTCCCGGCGGACCTGCTCGGGCACCAGGTAGAGGCTGCGGCCGTGGCCGAGCTGCACGAGCTGCTTCACGCTGGCGTCGAAGGTGAGCGGGGCGTTCACCGCCACCCGCAGACCGGGGCGGCTGTCCGCGTACACGACCTGCTCCAGGGCGTCGGCCAGCTGCGCGGCGGCGCCGTGCGACACCTCCACTGGCCGGGGAGTGCCGGTGGAGCCGGACGTGAAGATCACGTACGCCGGGTCGGTCGGGGTCGGCACCGCGGCGGGCGGGCGGTCGCCGGCCGCGACGAGGTCGCCGACCGTCACTGTCGCCGCACCGCCGTCGCCCACGACGACCTCCGCGCCGACCGCGCGGATCTGCGCGGCGAGCCGCCGGGACGGGGCGTCCGGGTCCAACGGCACGAAGACCGCCCCCGCGCGCAGCACGCCGAGGACCGCCACGACGGTGTCCCGGGACCGTTCGGCCAGCACGCCGACCGGGGCGCCGGACAGGCCGCGCGCCGCCAGGGCCCCGGCCACCCGCCCGGCCCGTTCCCGCAGCTCACCGACCGTGTACGCGCCGTCCGCGTCGACCACCGCCACGGCCTGCTCGTCCATCCCCGCCAGGCCCGCGTCGAAAAGGTCCACGAGGGTACGCGCCGACGCCTGCGACGGTGTTCCCGCCGCGTCGGTCAGCCAGCGGCCCTCGGCCTCGCCGAGCACCGACGGCGCGTCGGCGCTGGAGAGCGCGGCGGGCAGGGTCCGCAGGACCGCCAGCAGCGCGTCGAGCAGCCACTGGCCGCCGACCACGCCCAGGGTGACCCGGTCGCCCTCGGCCAGCACTGTCAGCTGCGGGCCCGCCGCCGCCGGCGGGGTGTCGATCTCCACAGTGACGCCACGGAGCCCGGCCACAGTGGCCGGCGCGGCGGCCGGGGGCACCGCGAAGCCCGCCATCGCCCCGGACTGCTCGTCCACCGGGTCGACCAGGTGGAACGTGTCGTCGGCGGTGCTCTCGGCCGCGCGGACGACGGCCAGCAGGTCGGCGGGCGCGGTGGGCAGCGGCAGGGCCAACCGGAGCGGGCCGTAGCCACCCAGCGGACCCACCACCTCGGCGGTGCCAACGGCATGGCGCCCGTCGCTCCACCGGGCCAGCACCAGGTCCACCTCGTCGGCGCCCTCCGGCGCCTCGGCGCGGCGGGACACCGCGAGCGCCCACGCGGCCAGCAGCACGGTTTCCGGCTCGACATTGGCGGCCCGCGCCACGTCGGTCAGCTCGGCGGCGGAAACGGTCGCGGACACCATGGCGGTCGGGTCGTCCCCGTGCGGGGTGACCAGTCGGGCGGCCGGCGCGGTCGGCGCGGCGGTGGCCGGTGCCTGCTCGCGCTCCTCAAGCTGCCACTCGGCGACGTCGAGGAACTGCAACGCCTCCGCATCCTGCGGCAACGCCTCGCCGGCGTACGCCCGGGCCAGGTCGGCGAGGACCAGACGCAGGCTGGCCGGGTCGGCGATCAGCGGGGTGGCGGTCAGCTCCAGCGCATCGTCGGTGAGGGTCACCGACAGCTCGCCCTGCGCGCCGACGGTGACGCTGCGGTCGTCGTCGACGTCCTGCATCGGCACCCGCAGACCCGGGTGGTGCACCAGGGTCAGGCGCAGCGCCTCGTGCCGGGCCACCACCGCGTCCAGGGCGCTCTGCAGCCGGGCCCGGTCCAGCGGGCGGTCCAACCGCACCCGCGCCCGGACCAGGTCCTGCTTGGCCGACCAGGCGAGCCGCTGGACGGGGGACAGACGGTAACCGTTCACAGAACGCTCCGGTTGACGTAGAGGTCGGACATGGCGACCAGGATCTGCCGGTCACCGCTGAAGGGTTCGCGACCGTGGGTCGCCAGGAAGTTGTCCACCACCAGCACGTCGCCGCGCTGCCAGGGAACCGACACCGCGTGTTCCCGATACAGCTCGCGCAGCCCGGCGACCACCTCGTCGGGGATCGGCTGTCCGTCACCGAGATACGCGTTGCGGGGCAACCCGTCCGGGCCGTACTCGCGCAGCAGCGCGCCGGACACCTCGGTCGGCATGTTCGACACGTGGAACAGGTGGGCGTGGTTGAACCACACCGTCTCCCCGGTACGCGGATGCGTGGCGACCGCCTGCCGCCGGGCCCTGGTTCGCAGGCCGTCGGAGCCGAGCCAGGTGAACTCGGTCGCCGAGGCGTGGCAGTACGCCTCCACCTCGGCCCGGTCGGTGGTCTGGAACGCCTCCTGCCAGGGCAGGTCCAGGTGCGGGCCGTAGTTGCGCACGTAGCAGACCCCGGCGCGGAGGAAGAGTTCCCGGACGTCGGCGGGGATCAGCGGGGTGATGACCCGTTCGCTGGCCAGCGGGGTGGCCCCGCCGCTGCCGGTTGCCGGCTGCGCGCACCAGAAGTAGAGGTAGCTGGGCCAGTTGTGCGAGTACGACATCTCGTGGTGCAGCGGGATCCACTGCTCGGCGTTGAACTCGGTGGAGGTGAAGACCCGGTCGGCGACCTCGTGCCGGGGCGCCGCCCGTTCCAGGTAGCCGAGCAGGTCCGGGCTGACCGCCCGGGCCGCCCCGCTGAAGTCGTCGGGGGTGCGCACCTCGAAGCCGCGGAAGAACACCGCCCCGAACTGGTCCAGGTCCCGGAGCAGCTCCTCGCGCCTGCCGGCGAGCCAACCGCCAAGGTCGAGGTCGGGCACGGCGGCCTCGACGAGCAGCACGAACCGGTCGTCCACGAGGACCCGCCGGGACACCGGCGAGCTGACCGTGCCGGTACCGCGTCGACGCGGCGCCGGCCCGCTCATGCCCGGTCCCCGGTCGGAGCCGGCATCGGGCGGCTCGCCTCGGTCAGTTCGGGCGCGGCGGTCGGATCGGACATGGCGGTGAGGATCCGCCGGGGCGGGGTGAACGGATCCCGGGCGTGCGCGGCCAGCATGTTCTCCACCAGCAGCACGTCCCCGCGCTGCCAGTCGAAGGAGCGGGTCTCGGCGGCGTACGCGGCCCGCAGCTCGGCCAGCACCTCGTCGGAGATGGGCGTGCCGTCGCCGTACGCGGTCTGGTAGGGCAGGTCCTCCTCGCCCAGGGCGGCCCGCAGTCCGGCGCTGACGTCGTCGGGCAGGGAGGTGACGTGGAAGAACAGCGCGTGGTTGAACCAGGTCCGCTCGCCGGTGACCGGGTGGCGGCGTACCGCCGGGCGGACCTGCCGGGTGCGCAACTGCCGCTCGCCGACCCACTCCACGTCGATCAGCGCGCGGGCGCAGTACGCCTCGACGTCCTCCCGTCGTTCGGTCTGGAACGCGGTCTGCCAGGTCAGGCTGATGCCGGGCAGGTAGTTGCGCCGGTAGAGCACCCCGCGCCGCTCGAACTCGGCGACGGTCTCCGGGCGGAGCCGGGCGAGCACCCGGCGGCTGTCCGCGAGGGGGGTACGCCCACCCGCGCCCGGCGCCACCTCGCAGTGGAACACGATCCGCAGGGGCCAGTTCACCGTGTACGACTGCTCGTTGTGCAGCACGATCGGCTGGTCGGCGGGGTGCTCGGTGGAGGTGTACACCCCCTCGGTTACCTGGCTGCGCGGCGAGGACCGTTCGCCGTAGCTGAGGACCTCGTCGGAGAGCGCGGCCATCACGGTGCGGAAGTCCTCGGCGCCGGCCACGGCGAAGCCACGGAACAGCACGGCCCCGTGCCGGCGGGCCAGCTCGTCGACCTCGTCGCGGCGTCCGGCCAGCCAGCCGGCCAGATCCACGTCGGGTGTGTTGGCCCGGATCAGCGCCGGCAGCGGGCCGCCGGGCCAGTCGGGGTGGACGTCCACCAGGTTCCGTTCACGGCCGCGACGGGGAATGCTCCGCGCGACCCGGGTCTGCTCAGTCATCTCTCGCTCCCAGGGTGTCGACGCAGTCAGCCAGACTGCGTCGGGGGTCGGCGGCGGCGGTCCGCAGCAACGCCGTGAATCGGCGGTGCCAGGTGACCACCCCGTCGTGGTCGAACAGGTCGGTGCGGTACGTCCACAGCGCCGCCAGCCCGTCCCGCCGCTCGTCGAGCCAGAGGGTCAGGTCGAGGCGCGCGGTGTCCGGGGTCAGTTCCACGCCGGTGAACTCGACGCCGGCCGCGGCGCGGTGCCGGGCCGGTGGGGCGTTCTGCACGCCGAAGGCGACCTGCACCAGCGGGGTGCGGTGCGGCTGGCGGGCGGGCCGCAGCCGTTCCACCAGCAGGTCGAAGGGCACGTCCTGGCGGGCGGCGGCGAACAGGGTGACCCGGCGGGCCTCGGCGAGCAGGTCGGCGAAACCGCGCTCCGGCACGGGGCGCAGCCGCAGCGGCACGGTGTTGACGTGGCAGCCGACGCTTCGTTCGGCGGCGACACTGGTCCGGCCAGCGAAGGCCACGCCGATCAGCAGGTCGCGCCGGCCGGTGATCGCACCGAGCAGGGTCGCGAAGGCGGCCAGCCCGACCATGTGCAGGCTGACCCGTTCGGCCCGGGCCAGTTCGCGTACCGCGTCGGCGGTGGCGGGGTCCACTGTGGTCCGCAGCGTGGCGCCGGACGGCGCCCGGTGCGGTCCGGCCCGCGCCGCGCGTCGGTCGAGCCGGTCCGTCGCGGGCAGGTCGAGCAGGTCGGGTGCGCCGCGCAGCTCGTCGAGTTGGTCGGCCAGTGCCCGCTGCCCGGCGGGACCGGCCAGCCAGTCCCGCTGGGCCAGGGCGAACGCCGCCGGGCCGGGCACCGAGGGTTCCGGGGCCGTTGCCGCGACGTTGTCGTACGCCTGGGCCAGCTCCCGCACGATCAGGCCGAACGACCAGTCGTCGCAGACAATGTGGTGCACGACGAGCAGCAGCGCCACCGCACGGCCGGTGGTGTCCGGCACCAGGTGGGCGCGGAGCAACGGTCCGGTGGCCAGGTCCATGGGGGCCCGGGTGACCTCGACGCCGAGTTGGGTGAGCCGCTCGTCGAGCGGGGTGCCCGGTTCGGGCGGCGCGACGAGCGGCGGCGCCCCGGCGCCGGGGAGGACGTGCTGCACGGGCCCGTCCGGCCCGGCCGGAAACACGGTGCGCAGGGCCGGATGCTTCTCGACCACCCGGCCCAGCGCCCGGGCCAGCCGGTCCGGGTCCACCGGCGTGTCGAACCGCACCGCGAAGGCCAGCAGGTACGAGGTGTCCGCCGGGTCGAGCCGGTGCAGGAACCACAGCCGGGTCTGCGCGGCCGACAGCGGCGCGGGGCCGGCCGGTGCCGGGCCGACGGGTTCCCCGAGCGGCGTCGGGTCGACGGCCAGCCCGTCGAGGTGGGCCACCAGCGCGCCGACGGTCGGGTGCGCGAAGAGGTCGCCGGCGTGGACCGGCCGGCCGGTCGCGGCGGCCAGCCGGGTGGCGCAGCGGACCGCGAGCAGGGAGTCACCGCCGAGGGTGAGGAAGTCGTCGTCGGCGGTGGTCACCGGCACGCCGAGCACCTCGCGCCACACGGCCGCCACCTCGGCGAGCATGCCGTCGAACGGCCCGGCGTCGGGCCCGGCGTCGCCGCCGAGGGCGGGGGAGGGCAGTGCCGAGCGGTCCACCTTGCCGTTGGGCAGGGTGGGCAGCCGGTCCAGCCAGACCACTGTCGCGGGGACCATCGGCGCGGGCAGCACCCCGGCCAGCCGGGCCCGGACGTCGTCGCGCCGCTCGCCGACCAGGTAGCCGACCAGCAGCGGATCCCCGCTCGGCCCTTTCCGGACGGCGGCGGTCGCCTCGCGTACGCCGGGCAGGGCCGCGAGGCGGGCAGAGACCTCACCCAGCTCGATCCGGTAGCCGCGCAGTTTCACCTGGTCGTCGAGTCGGCCCAGGTAGGCCAGTTGCCCGTCCGGACGCAGCCGGACCCGGTCGCCGGTGCGGTACATCCGCTCGCCGGGGCGGAACGGGTCGGGCAGGAACCGGGCCCGCGTCTCTTCCGGGCGGTCGAGGTAGCCCCGGGCGACGCCCGCCCCGGCCAGGTGGAGTTCGCCCGGATCGCCCGGCGGGACCGGTTGCCCCTCGGGGTCGAGGACGTAGGCCCGGGTCTGCGGCAGGGGCCGGCCGATCGGCGGGTCCCCGCTGTCCGGCGGCACCTCCGCCCAGGTGGAGTAGGTGGTGTCCTCCGACGGGCCGTAGAGGTTGCAGAGCCGGCGGACGTGCGGACGCGACCACACCCGGGCGGCCAGCGCGGCGGTGAGTGGCTCACCGGCGAGGCAGACCGTCCGCACGCTCGCCGGCAGGGCGTCGGCGGTGAGCAGTTCCCCCATCGCGGAGGGCACGGTGTTGACCAGTGTGACGGGCAGCCGATCCGCTCCGGGGGTGGCGAGGGCCAGCACGTCGTCGACGAGCAGCACCCGGCCGCCCCAGCAGAGCGGGCCGAAGATCTCGAAGACGGACAGGTCGAAGCAGACCGAGGTGGCGGCGAGCAGGCCGCCCAGTTCGGCGTCGTCGAAGGTCTGCCGGATCCAGTGCATGAGCACCGACGCCGAGCGGTGCTCGATCGCCACGCCCTTGGGCCGCCCGGTGGAGCCGGAGGTGTAGATGACGTACGCCAGGTCCGTCGGGGTCGTCGGCACCGCCGGGTCGGTGCCGTCCCGGGGCAGGTCCAGTCGGTCGATCGGGACGGCCAGGTCGGGGAACCGGTCGGCGAGGTCGGCGCGGGTGAGCACCAGCCGGGCCCCGGAGTCGGCGGCCATGAAGGCCACCCGGGCCGGCGGGTACGCCGGGTCCAGCGGCACGTAACAGGCCCCGGCCTTGAGTACGGCTAGCAGGGCGACCACCAGTTCGGGTGTCCGGGGCAGGCAGACGCCGACGCGGTCCTCCCGGCTCACCCCGCGCGCGAGCAGGACCCGGGCCAGCCGGTTCGCCGCCTCGTCGAGATCCCGGTACGACCACGTGCGGTCGGTGTGCCGGACCGCCTCGGCCTCCGGGGTTCGGGCGGCCTGCGCGGCCACCATCCGGTGCAGACAGTCGACGTCGGCTGGTACGCCGGTGACGCGTCGGTCGACGGTTCGGCGGGTCGGGCCGGTGGGCCGGGCGAGGGCGCTCATCGACGACCACCGCGCCCGCCCACCGGGACCGGCTCGGCCCGCTGCGCGCCCCCGGCGCGGTGCTCGGCGAGCCGTCGGTCGGCCTCGGCCTGGAGGCGGTCCTTGTCGGCGACGATGACAGTGCCGGGGTCGTTGTCGGGCAGCTCGTCCTCGACGTGGCGGATCGGTCGGTAGGCGATGCCGACGGCGGCCAGGGCGAGCGAGCAGAGGCCGGCGACGATCGCCGCGAGGGCCATGCCGCGGCCCGGGCCGGTGCCGACGACAGCGGCCAGCAGGCCGCCGGGCGACACCATCGGGGCGAACACGTGCTCGGCGAGCGGACCGGCGGTGAGGAAACCGGCCGGCACCATCAGCCAGGACAGCATCTGGCCCATCGAGAGCACCCGGCCCTGCAGCTCCAGCCCGACCTTGGCCTGCACGATGGCCAACCAGTGCGTGTTCACCAGGGCCGTGGCCAGGCCCATGCCGAACAGGCCGAGGGCCGGGAACAGTGGGCTCGGGCGCAGGCCGACAGTGAGCAGCGACGCGCCGAGGAGCACGACGCTCGCCAGGATGCCGGTGGTCCGCCGGGCCGTGCCGCCCCACACTCCCATGAGGACCGAGCCGACGAGCATGCCGACGCCGCTGGCGGCGAGCACCCGACCGAGCACCGCCGGGTCACCGAACGACAGGGTCAGCGGGGTGACCAGGACCTCGACCAGGGCGAAGAAGTAGTTGAGCGACGCGGTCAGCACGACCAGGGCCACCAGGCCGTGCCGGCGGACGATGAACCGCCAACCGCCCAGGACCGCCCGCCGGAAGGTCTCCTCGCGCCGGACGAACAGGGTGTCCGGGAACCGGACCGACAGGGCGACGGTGACCGCGACGGCGAAGGTGAGCAGGTCGATGATCACGACGCCGCGCAGCCCGACCGCGATGACCAGCGCACCGCCGAGCAGCGGCGCCAGCACTGTGCTCGTCGCGGTGCCCAGGGAGACGATGCCGTTGGCGCGCCCGTAGTACCGCTTGGGCACGAGTTGCGTGACGGCCGCCAGGTAGGCGGGTAGCTGGAAGGCGCTCGCCACGGCGGTGACGGTGATGGCGGTGAAGACGTGCCAGAGCTGGAGTTGGCCGAGCCACAGCAGCAGGGCGAGACTCACCGTGCCGGTGGCGGCCACGCAATCCGCGACGATCATGATGAGTCGCCGGTCCCACCGGTCGGCCAGCGCCCCCGCGATGGGGGACAGCACCACGGCGGGCAGCAGCGCCAGGACGGTGGCCGTGGCGAACAACGAGACCGACCCGGTCTGCTGGTACACCCACAGGCCCATGCCGAAGCCGGTCAGCCCGCTGCCGATCAGCGAGACGAGCTGACCCAGGGCGATCAGGTAGAACACGGTGAGACTGGGCATCGCCCGACGTACGGCGGGTGGGGTGCCGTCCGTCGCCGGCACGACCACGGCGGCGGCCGGCGGGGGCACGGCGGCGGCCGGCGGAGTAACCGTGGCGGGCGGCGGCTTGGCGGGCGTCGCGTTCGACGGATCGCAGGTCGCCTGGATGATGCGCGCCACCTCGGCGGGTTGGTGCTTGGCGAAGTAGTGGCCGGCGCCCTCGATGACCTCCAGGGACACCCGGTCGGAGAAGAACTCCCACTCCAGGTAGCGCTCCTGGTACAGCTCGGTGGCCCGGTCGCCGCCACCGACCACGCAGACGATCGGGGCCGACAGTTTCCTGGGCAGACCGTTGTCGTAGACGTCGGTGTAGTAGTCCTCGCCCATCGCGGCGTCGGCCAGGACCACGCGCATCACGAAGTCCTTCTCCCGCTCGTCGAAGACCTCGGTGAAGAAGCCCATCGCCCGCAGCGACTCCAGGGTCCGCCGCTTCGACGTCCACCGCTCCGTCGGGAACCACTGCCGTAGCCAGCGGAACACCCGGCCGGGCAGTCGAGGGGCGGGGAAGTGAGCGCCGATGACCACGCCGGTCAGCTCCACACCGGCCGCCTCCAACCGACGGCCCAGCTCCACCGCCTCGGCGCCGCCCATGCAGTGCCCGTACACCGCCACCGGGCCGCTGATCCCCGCCACGACCTCCGCCACGCAGCCGTCCACCAGCTCGTCCATGCCCAGCAGGGGCTCGTCCGGGCGGTTCACGTCGTGCCCAGGGCGCTCCAGGGCGTACAGCCGCACGCCGGGCGGGACGGCGTCCGCCAGCGGCTGGAAGGTGATCGCGCTACCGGCGGCGAAGGGTACGCAGACCAGCGTCAGCCGTGTCGGTGTCGCCGGTAGCGCCGGGGTCAGCTCGTGCAGCAGCCGTCCGGCGGACCCCCCTGTCGCGTCCAGGTGCTCGGTCAACGAGCGGATCGTCGGGTGGCGGAACAGGTCGAGGACGCTGATCGGCGGGTCGTTGCCGGCCAACGCCTTGATGGCCTTGAAGGAGTCGCCGCCGAGGTCGAAGAAGTCGTCGTCGATGCCGACGGTGTCGTAGCCGAGCACCGCCGCCCACCGCTTCGCCAGCGCCGCCCGCAGCGGGGTGTCGGGCGGTGCCGCGCCGACGCCAACCCCGCCGCGTACCGGTGCCGGTAGGGCGGCCCGGTCGACCTTGCGGTTGGCGCTCAGCGGCATCCGGTCGAGCACCACGAACGCGGACGGGACCATGTAGTCGGGCAGGTAGGTGCGCGCGAACGCCCGCCAGGGCGTGGGGTCGGCGTCGAAGTCGGGTACGGGCCGCCCTGCCACCCCGCCGTCCGGTATATCCCCGTCGGCCGCTCTTGCGGTGGTCAGTGTCAGGTAGGCCACGACGCTCTTCTCGCCGTCGTCCTCGCGGACCACCACTGCGGTGTCGCGGACCTCCGGGTGGCGGCGCAGCACCGCCTCGATCTCGCCCAGTTCGATGCGGAATCCGCGGACCTTCACCTGCGAGTCGCTGCGGCCGACGAACTCGATCCGGCCGTCGGCCAGCCACCGGCCGAGGTCCCCGGTGCGGTAGAGCCGGCCGGTGGAGAACGGGTCCGACACGAACCGCTGCGCCGTGAGGTCGGGGTCGCCGTGGTAGTCACGCGCCAGCCCCGCGCCGCCGAGGTACAGCTCACCCAGCACGCCCACCGGCGCGGGACGCAGTCGCGGGTCGAGCACGTAGGCGCGCACGTTGCCGATCGGGCGACCGATGCTGAGGTGGGTGACGTCGGGTTCGAGGCGTTCCATGGTGGACCACACGGCGGCCTCGGTCGGGCCGTAGAGGTTCCACAACGCGCCGACCCGCTCGGCGAGCTGCCGGGCCAGCGGCGCGGATACCGCCTCGCCGCCGCACACCGCCGTCAGGCCGGGCAGCCCGGCCCAGCCGGACTCGATCAGCAGCCGCCAGGTCGCCGGGGTGCCCTGGGCCAGGGTGACCCCCTCCGCGGCGAGCAGCGCGGCCAGTCGCGGCGCGTCGTAACCGACGTCGCGGCCCACCAGCAGCATCCGCGCGCCGACGACCAGGGGCAGGAACAGCTCCGGTACGGACATGTCGAAGGCGAAGCTGGCCATCGCGAGCATCGTGCCGTCGCTGGTCAGGCCGGGCCGCTCCCGCATGGCCGCCAGGGTGTTGACGATCGCGCCGTGCGTCACCCGGACGCCCTTGGGGTGGCCCGTGGACCCGGACGTGTAGATCACGTAGGCGAGATGGTCCGGCCCGGCCAGCGGCTCGGGGTCGGTCTCCGGCCCGGTGCCCGCACTCGCGTCGGTGCGCAGTACCTCGCCCGCGTACCCGGTGAAGCGGTCGGCGAGGCCCGGTTCGGTGATCAGGACGCTCGCACCGCTGTGCGTCAGCACGTACCGCTGCCGCTCGATCGGATAGTCGGGGTCCACCGGGACGTACGCGCCGCCGGCCTTGAGCACACCGAGCAGCGTGACCGGCAGTTCCTCGGAGCGGTGCAGGCAGACGGCGACAGTGCCGTCGGGGCCGACCCCGGCCCGGCGGAGCCGGTGCGCGAGCCGGTTGGCCCGGGCGTTGAGCTGGGCGTAGGTGAGCGTGGTGGTCCCGAACGTCACGGCCGGCCGGTCGGGGTGCGTGGCGACCTGGTGCGCTATCAGCTCGACCAGGGTCGGCGTCCCCCCGTCCCGACCGGACGTGGCCCAGCCGAGCGGGGTGGCGGTGTCGTTCCACTCGTCGACCCGGGTCAGCTCGGCGGGGGTGAGGATGGCCAGATCCGCCAACCGGACGTCGGGGTCGGCGACGGCAGCGGCGAGCAGCGTCTCCAGGTGCCCCATCATCCGCTCGGCGGTGGTCGCGTCGAACAGGTCGGTGTTGTACTCCAACCGGAGCCGCAGCCCTTCGGCCACCTCGTACCCGTACAGGGCGAGGTCCTGCTGGGCGATGCCCGGCTCGACGGCGAACTGGACCATCCGCAGCCCGGCCGTTCCCAGGTCCCGCCGCTGGGGCAGGTTCAGCAGGTTGAACATCACCTGGAACAGCGGGTTGCGGCTGAGGTCGCGGGGCGCGTCGACGAGATCCACCAGCCGCTCGAACGGCACCTCCTGGTGGTCGTACGCGCCCAGGGCGGTGCGTCGGACCTGCTGGAGCAGCTCCTCGAAGGTCCACTCACCGTCGATCGTGGTCCGCAACGGCAGCATGTTGACGAAGAAGCCGACCATCGGTTCGAGTTCGGCGCGGACCCGCCCGGCGACCGGCGTGCCGACGCAGATGTCGTGCTGGCCGGTGTAGCGCCACAGCAGCGCCTTCAGCGCGGACAGCACCGTCATGGCCAGGGTGGCGCCCCGGGTCTGGCTGAACCGGCGCAGCTCGTCGGCGGCGTGCGGGGACAGGACCCGGGTGTGCGCCGCGCCGTGGAAGGTCTGCACGGGCGGCCGGGGACGGTCGGTGGGCACCTCCAGGACGCTCGCCACCCCGTCGAGCTGCTCGCGCCAGTACCGCATGTCGTCGCTGTCGGCGTCCGCCAGCCGGTTGCGTTGCCACCGGGCGTAGTCGCCGTACTGGACGGCCAGTTCGGGCAGGGGTGCGGCGCGACCGTCCACGGCGGCGCCGTAGAGGGCGGCCACCTCACCGGCGACGATGCCGAGCGACCAGCCGTCGGAGACGCTGTGGTGCATGGTCATCGACAGCACGTGCCGGTCGTCGGCGAGGCGCAGGAGCACGGCCCGGAACAGCGGCCCGCGGGCCAGGTCGAACGGGCGTCCGACGTCGGTGGCCAGGGCGGCGTGGGCCCACGGCGGCACCGCGTCGGCGACCGCCGGCTCCACGATGCTGCGGGCGACCGGGGCCGTGTCGTCCACGCCGGTCGGGGCGGACACGATCGGCAGGTCGACCGGGCCGGGCGGCAGCACCTGCTGCACCGGGTCGCCGTCGGGTCCGAGCGGAAAGACGGTACGCAGCGACTCGTGCCGCCGGGTCAGCTCCGCGAGGGCCCCGCGCAGCGCGTCGACGTCGAGGGTGCCGTCGAGCAGCAGTGCCGTGCCGACGGTGTAGGCGCTCTGCTCGTACGCCTGGTCGAGGAACCACAGCCGGTGCTGCCCGGAGGAGAGCGGCGCCGGCCCGGCGTCTGGGTCGGCGCGGGGGATGGTCGGCGCGTCGCTGGGCTGCGGTGCGACGGTGGTGGTGGGTACGGGGTCGGTCTGCGGCAGCGTGGCCGCGATCCCGGCGACGGTCGGCGTCGCGAAGACCGTCTCCAGCGGCAGCGCGACGCCGAGTCGGGCCCGCAGCCGTACGACGAACTGGGTGGCGAGCAGCGAGTGCCCGCCCAGCTCGAAGAGGTTGTCGAGCGCCCCGATCGGCCGGATCCCGAGCAGTTCGCTCCACAGCTCCGCCACGATCTCCTGCCCGGGCGTGCTCGGGGCGACGTAGGCGGTGCTGACCGGCGGACGGTTGCCGGCCTCGACCTGCCCGGGTGCCTCCAACACGGTCGGGGAAGCGGTGGGCGAGGTCTCCGCCAATCCGGGCCGCGACACCGCGTCCAGCCAGTGGCGGCGCCGCTCGAAGGGATAGCCGGGCAGGGCCAGGCGGCGACGTCGGCCACCGTGGAACGCTTGCCAGTCGACCCGCCCGCCGGACAGCCACAGCCGGCCCACCGCGTCGAGCATCGTGGTGAGGTCGTCGGCGTCGCTGCGCGGATGCCGCATCGCCGCCACCACCTGACCGGGCCGCACCCCGGCCAACCGGGCGAGGCCACCGAGGGCGTGCCCGGGACCCAGCTCCGCGAGGACGACGTCCTGCTCGGCGAGCAGCGCTGCCGACTCGGCGAACCGGACCGGCTCCCGCATGTGCCGTACCCAGTACGCGGGGTCGGTGACCTGCCCGGGGGCGACCGGACCGCCGGTCAGGTTGGTCAGGTACGGGCGTTGCGGCTCGTGGTAGGTCACCCGGCGTGCGTGCTCGGCGAACTCGTCGAGCACCGGGTCGAGCAGGGCCGAGTGGTAGCCCCTTGTGACCCGTAGCGGCCGGCACCCGACCCCGTCGGCGGTCAGCCGTCGGCGCAGCTCCTCGATCGCCTCCGGTGCGCCGGACAGCACGCACAGCTCGGGTGCGTTGACGGCGGCCAGCGACAGACCGTCCACCGCCAGCCCCGCCGCCGCCGTCTCCGGCAGACTCACCGCGAGCATCGCCCCGGCCGGGGTCCGTTCGACCAACTCACCGCGGGCGCTCACCAGCCGCAGCGCGTCGGTCAGGGAGAAGACGCCGGCGAGGCACGCCGCGACGTACTCGCCGAGGCTGTGTCCCACCATCAGGTCCGGGGTCACCCCGCGGGCGAGCAGCGACCGGGCGAGGGCGTACCCGGTGACGAACAGAGCGGGTTGGACCAACCCGGGCCGCGCGAGCAGCCGCTCCGCCTCCGGGTGGCCGTCGGGCGCCGGGCACAGCAGCGTACGCAGGTCGAGGCCGAGGTCGTCGCGGAGCAGCTCTGCGCACTCGTCCACCACCGCCCGGTAGGTCGCCTCCGCGCGGTACAGACCGGCGCCCATCGCCACGTGCTGCGCACCGTGCCCCGGGAAGGCGAACACCAGGGTCCGACGGCCACCGGGATGAACGCCGGTGAACTGCCGTTGTGGCGCGTCGAGGGCGACCAGCGCGTCGGCGTGGTCCGTCGCGACGAGAAAACGGCGGTGGGCCATCGGCTGGCGCCGGCCCAGGTTCGCCGCCACGTCGGCGAGGTCCGCCTCGGGGTGCGCGCCGACCCAGTCGCGGAGCTGACGCGTCTGCCGATCGAGCGACTCGACCGTACGCGCCGACAGGACCAGCAGGTGCGGCCCGGTGGCCGGCGGGACAGGCGGCGCGGCGGCCGTGGCCGGCGGCTCCTCCAGCACGACGTGGGCGTTCGTGCCGCCCATGCCGAACGAGCTGACGCCCGCCCGGCGCGGGCCGTCGTCGCCGGGCCACGGTCGAGCGGTGTCGTTCAGGTAGAACGGGCTGCTCTCGAAGTCGATCGCCGGGTTGGGTCGGCTCACGTTGATGGTGGGCGGCAGCGTACGGCTGTGCAACGCCATGATCGTCTTGAGCAGCCCGGCCACACCGGCGGCGGCATCGGTGTGGCCGATGTTGGCCTTGGCCGAGCCGAGGGCGCAGAAGCCCTGTTCGTCGGTGCCTCGCCGGAACGCCTCGGTCAGGGCGGTCACCTCGATGGGGTCACCGAGGCTGGTGCCGGTGCCGTGGGCCTCGACATAGCTCACCGAGCGGGGCTGCACGCCGGCCGACGCGAGGGCGCTGCTGATCACCGCAACCTGGCCGTCGACGCCGGGCGCGGTGTAGCCGGTGCGGCGGGCGCCGTCGTTGTTGATCGCGGAACCGCGGATCACGGCGTAGACGGTGTCGTTGTCCGCGACCGCGTCCTCCAGCCGCTTGAGCGCGACGATGCCGACCCCGCTGGACGCGATGCTGCCCCGCGCGTCGGCGCTGAACGGCCGGCAGTGTCCGTCGGGGGAGTAGACCCCGCCGTCGTGGTAGAGGTAGCCGCGCCGCTGCGCCGGGAAGACGCTGACCCCGCCGGCCAGGACCAGGTCGGACTCACCGGTCAGCAGGCTCTGCCGGCCGAGGTGCACGGCGACCAGGGAGGTCGAGCAGGCCGTGGCCACGGTGACGGCGGGGCCGGTCAGGTCGAGTTTGTACGCGACCCGGCTGAGCAGGAAGTCCTTGTCGTTGTTGATGGACAACTGGTGTTCGCCGATGGTGTGCATCAGCTCCGGATGGCTGCTCAGGTTGTCCAGCAGGTACGTGCTGCGACCCGACCCGGCGAACAGGCCGACCCGGCCGGCGTGGCCCGCCGGGTCGTAGCCGGCGTGCTCCAGCGCGTGCCAGGCGCACTCCAGCAGCATCCGGTGCTGCGGGTCGAGGGTCTGCGCCTCCCGGGGCGTGACGCCGAAGAAGGCGGCGTCGAACTCGTCGATCCCGGGCAGCCAGGTGCCGGAGCGGACGTACGCGGGATCGTCGAGCCGGGTCGGGTCGGCCCCGTCGGCCAGCATCTCCTCGACCCTGAACTCCCGCACCGACTCCACGCCGGCGCGGATGTTGTGCCAGTACTCGTCGATGGTCCGCGCGCCGGGGAAGCGACAGGCCATGCCGACGACGGCGATCAGGCCGCCGGGCTCGGCCGTGGTGCCCGCCCGTGGCCGGGTGACGCGGGCCGTCGTGGCCGGGGCGGCCGGGGCCTGCGCGCCGGTGGTGGCCGTGGTCAGGAACGTCGCCAGGGACTCGACAGTGGGGCTGCGGAACAGGTCGGTGACCGTGACGACGTCACCGAGCCGCTCGCGCAGTCGCTTGAGGACAACCAGCAGGCGCATCGAGTGGCCGCCGAGGTCGAAGAAGTTGTCCCGCGTCCCGACCTGCGCGACGCCGAGCACGTCACGCCACACGTCCACGACCAGCCGTTCGAGCCCGATCCGGGCGGCGTCCCAGTTGGCCGGTACGGGCGCGACGGGTGCGCTCGCCGGCTGTTCGGGCGTCGGTCGATCCGGGTCCGCCTCGGCGCGCTGCCGGGGCACCTCCCGACCGGCGGCGGGCAGCGCGGCGACGTCCACCTTGCCGTTGCGGGTCAGCGGCAGCGCGTCGAGGAAGACGATCGCGGCGGGCACCAGGTAGGAGGGCAGCTCGGCGGCGAGAGCCGCCCGCAGGGCCGCCGCGTCGGTCTCCGCCCCACCGGCTCCGCCGGCCCCACCGGCTCCGCCGGCCCCACCGGCTCCGCCGGCCCTACCGGCTCCGCCGGCCCCACCGGCTCCGCCGGCCCCACCGGCTCCGCCGGCTCCGCCCGTCACGTACGCGACGAGGCGCGGGTCGTCCGGGTCGTCCCGGCGCAGCTGCACCGTCACGTCGCTGTCCGGCCGGCATCGGCGGATGGCGGCCTCGATCTCGCCGCACTCCACCCGGTAACCGTGCAGCTTGACCTGGCTGTCGGTGCGGCCCAGGTATTCCAGGTTCCCGTCGGGACGCAGCCGCACGAGATCGCCGGTGCGGTACAGCCGGGCTCCGGGGGCGGGCGAGAACGGGTGTGGGACGAACCGCGCCGCCGTCAGCGTGGGCTGGTGCAGGTAGCCGCGTGCCACGCCGGCTCCGCCGACGTACAGCTCGCCGATAACGCCCACCGGGACCGGGTTGCCCCAGTCGTCCAGCACGTACAGCTCGGTGTTGGCGATCGGCCGACCGATGGGGACCGACCCGTCGACCGGGGTGGACGGGTCGACCTCGTACGCGGCGCAGCCGACCACCGTCTCCGTCGGCCCGTACTCGTTGACCAGCGTGGTGTCGGGGGCGTGCGCCCGCCACGGCGCCACCTGGTCGGCGCGCAGATTCTCGCCGCCGATGACGAAGCACCGGGTGCGGCCGGCCATCTCGGCGGGGCTGAGCTGATGGTTGACGAGGTCGAGCTGAGCCGGGGTGATCTTGACCAGGCCGAAGGCCGGCCGCTGGTCGCGCAACGCCTCGCCGAGCGCCTCCGGGCCGAGGTGTTCTCCGAGCATCAGCACGGTTGCCCCGCTTACCAGCGGGACGAGCAGGCTCGTGACGGTCAGGTCGAACCCGACCGACGAGTGCAGCGGAACCGTGTCCCCGGGCCGCAGCCGGTAGGCCTGGGCGGCCCAGCGCACGTAGTTGCAGACTCCCCGGTGGGTGACCATGACCCCCTTGGGGCGGCCGGTGGACCCGGAGGTGTGGATGACATACGCGAGGTCGTCCGTCGAGGGCTCCGGCCGCCGTCGCGGCCGTCGCCGGGGACCGGCCGCCGCGCCACCGGGCTGTGCCGCAGCGACCGGCGTGTGCCGGCCCGGCGCCGCCAGCGCAGGGCCGTCCGGGACCAGCAGCGCCAGGCCGTCGGGCACCAGGTGCGCCAGCTCCGCGCAGGTGAGGACGATCGGCGCGGCCGTGTCCTCGATCAGATACCGCAGCCGGGCGGGCGGGTTCGCCGCATCCATGGGTACGTAGGCCGCGCCGGCCCGCAGTGCGGCGAGCACCGCCACCGCGAACGGGACCGCACGCGGCAGCAGCACTCCGACCAGGCTGCCGATGCCTACGCCCCGCCCGCGTAGCGTCTCCGCCAGCGCCTCGGCGGTCGTGTGCAGCTCGTGGTAGCTCAGCGCGGTGTCCCCGTCGGTCACCGCCACGCCGTCGGGGTTTCGGCGCGCCTGTCGCTCGATGAGCACGTGGACCAGGTCGTCCGGCTCGGTGGGGGTGGCGGTGGCGTTGGCAGCCACGACGAGCTGCCGGTACTCGTCGGCGTTGAGCATCGTGGCCGAGCCGACCGGTGCGCCGGGCTCGGCAACCAGCGAGCGCAGCAACGTCTGGAAGTGACCGGCGAGGCGGGCCATCGCGTCGTCGTCGAACAGGTCGGTGCGGTATTCCAGCACGGTCCGCACACCGTCGGCGTTCTCCCGTACCGAGACGGTCAGGTCGAACTTCGCGGTGGTCCCGGGCACGTCGATCGGGGTGACCTCGATGCCGTCGAGGCTGGGTGGTGCCGTCTCACGGCCGTACACGAACATCACCTGGAACAGCGGGGCGAAGCCGGGCCTGCGGGCCGGGCGCAGCGACTCCAGCAGTGTCCCGAAGGGAAGCTCGCCGTTGTCCAGGGCGTCGCCGGCGGCGGTGCGCACCCGTGCGAGCAGCGTCTCGAACGACGGGTCGTCGTCCAGCCGGGCCCGGACCGCGACGGTGTTGAGCAGCAGCCCGACGAGCTGCTGCGCCTCGGAGCGCCGGCGGTTCGCCACCGGCGTTCCCACCACGATGTCGCGTTGCCCGGTCCAGCGTGCCAACAGGACGTGCAGCGTGGCGAGCATGACCATGTACGGGGAGACGCCGAGTCGTCGGCACAGCGCCAGCAGCCCGTCGGTGGGCACGTCCAGCGGAAACGACACTGTGGCCCCCGCACCGGACGGCACCGCGGGCCGGGGTCCGCGGGTGGGCAGCTCCAGGACGGCGGGCGCGTCGGCGAGTTGCGCGTGCCAGTGGTCGCGTTGCGCCGCCGCCTCGGCCCCGGCGAGCCAGTCGCGTTGCCACGCCGCATGATCGCGTTGATCGACGACGACCGGGCCGAGGTCAGCCGGTCGTCCGGTGCGGTGCGCGGCGTAGAGCCGTTCCCACTCGTCGTGCAGGATGCCGAGCGACCATTCGTCGACGGCGACGTGGTGGAACGTCAGCAGGAGCACGTGCTCCTCGGCAGCGAAGCGCAGCAGGCTGGCCCGCAGCACCGGTCCGCGTTCCAGGCCGAGCGGGTCACGCGTCTCCGCGTGCATCCGGGCCTGCATCTCCTGGTCGCGTTGCCACGCGGGCAGCCCGCCCAGATCGTGCACCCGCAACAGTCCTGGTTGCGGCTCGCCGACCACCTGGACCAGGCGCGGCGCGGCGTCGTCGACCTCCGCCGGCCCCGAGCCGGGCCCGCTGGGTGCGAGCGTGGTGCGCAGCGCGGCGTGCCGGGCCACCAGGGCGTCGAGCGCCCCGGCCAGTGCCGCCACGTCCAGTGGCCCGACCAGCCGGTACGCCAACGGCACCAGGTAGCTGGCCGGATCGGGGTCGAGACGGCTCAACGACCACATCTGGCGTTGCTCGTGGGTGGCCGCGACCAGGGCGCCGGCACTGTCGCGGCGGCGCGGCACGACCGGCGTCGCCTGCCGGGGCCGCATGACGTCGGTCATCGCGTCCGTCTCCTTCGTGATGCCAGCAACGGCCGGATCCGCCCACGCGGCGGCCCGGTCCAGCAATGGCTCCTGACTTCGCATCCGAGCCTGCTGTGACGGTTTGTCGACCTGGGTCGGCGGCACCGGTAAAGCGGCTGCGGCGCGGGGATGCTGTGACACGACGATCGGTCGCCCCCACGGCTCGGAAGCTACCCACGCCGGTAAAGGTGATCAGTCGCTCATGCGACAGCTGTCGTTGTTCCGATGCGCTTCCCTGTCACATCATCACACTCGTGATCTTTGATGGGATCCACAGATCGTGTCGGCCGTCGACGCTTTCGGTGCGGGGCCGGTGCGCGTTCGTCCATTGCCGTCGGTCGCTCGGGTCGAACACGTGACCGGTTCTCGACTGAATGGTGGAACTCCGGTACGCGAGGGCTTTCGCAGTCATCCCGTTCCCATTTCATGGCGAACCGGATTGCGCCGATGATCGGCCATTAAATTGCGGCATTCACGCCACTGACCGTTTGTTGGTGCGGCCGGAGGGTATCTGGGCTTTCATGACCACCCCTGAGCAGAGTCAGCAGGAGAGAGCCCTCGAAACCGGTGAGGTGTATCAGGATGCCGAGGGGCGCCGCACGACGGACCCGGGCGCCGGTGCCGCGAACGCCGACAGTGAGGCCGACCGCAACGAGGAGCACCTGAGGCGCGGTGAGGTGGGCCCTCGCGTCCCGGAGGAGTAGCCCGTCCGGCTACGCCAGCGGCTCGACCGCCTCGACGAGCACCTGGAGCACGTGCCGGTACGGCTGCCCGGTGGCCCGGCTCATGCCCATCTCGCAGGTGCGGTTGCAGGAGGCGTACGCGTCGTAGCCGCGCTGGTTGATCTCGGCGGCCTGAGCCGCGGTGGCGCCGGCGGTCACCTCGGGATGCAGCAGCCCTCGGTCGCCGGCGAAGGCGCAGCACCCCCAACTGTCCGGCACGGTCACGGTGTCGGCGACCGCCCGGGCCACAGCGCGCAGGTCCTCGATGCCGCCCAGGTGCACTGTGGAGCAGGTGGGGTGCAGGGCCATCGAGCCCAGACGCCGGGGCTCCGGCAGCGCCGGCAGGAGGTGCTCGGCGGTGAACGTCACGCTGTCGACGAAGCGCAGGTCGGGGTAACGCGCCTGGTCCTCCTCGGCCAGCGCGGCGGTCAGCTGGGCCAGCCCGTGGGTGCAGGACGACGCGTCACACACGATGGGCAGGCGGCCCTCGTCGCTGGCCGTCCAGAGCGCGGCGAGAGTCCGCTCGGCCATCTCGCGGTGGCCGGCGGGGTAACCCTTGGACTGCCAGGGCGTTCCGCAGCACAGGCCCGCCGTCGCGGGCACGACGAGCGGCACGCCCGCCAGGTCGCACAGGCGCAGGAACGCTGCCGCCGAGCCGCCGGCCGGGCCGTCCTCCGGCGCGAAGAGGCTGCCGACGCAGGCCGCGAAGAACACCGCCTGCGCGTCCGGCGCGCTGCGGGGGGCGGGGCGGGGAGCGCCGGCGCGTGGCATGTCGTCGCTCCACAGCGGCACGAGTTCGCCGGCACCGAGCCCGCGGATCACCCCGGTTGCGGCACGGGTCACCGGCGTCGGCACGGCGTGGGCGGCGCTCAGGCCCATCCGGACGCCGGCCACGGCACCCTTCCAGTGCCGCGCGGCGGCGCTGGCGGTGCGCTGGGCGAGCGGGCCGTGCCGTTCGGCGCGCAGTCGCTTCATCGCCGCGCCGGTGTCGATGCCGACCGGGCAGGCGGTGACGCAGAGGCTGTCCGCCGCGCAACTGTCCACCGCCGCGTACTCGTAGTCGGTGGTCAGCTCCCGGCGGCGCTCCTCGTCGCCGGCGGCGGTGGCGAGGGCGATCTGTCGTTGCAGGACGATGCGCTGCCGGGGCGTGGTGGTCACGTCGGCGGTGGGGCACACCGGCTCGCAGTAGCCACACTCGACGCAGGCGTCCAGCTCGGGGTCGACAGTCGGGACGGCCTTGAGCTGGCGCAGGTGCACCGTCGGGTCGTCGTTGAGCAGCACACCGGGGTTGAGCAGGCCACTCGGGTCGCACAGCCGCTTGAGTTCGCGCATCACGTCGTACAGCTCGTCGCCGTACTGGCGGCGGACGAAGGGTGCCATGGCCCGACCGGTGCCGTGCTCCGCCTTGAGTGTTCCCCCCTCGGCCAGCACGAGGTCGACCATGTCGTCGGTGAACCGGGCGTAGCGGTCGATCTCGGCCGCTGTGTCGAAGGACTGCGTCAGCATGAAGTGCAGGTTGCCGTCCCGGGCGTGCCCGAAGATCACCGCGTCGGAGTAGCCGTGCCTGTCGAACAGGCTGATCAGGCCGTCGCAGGTGCCGGTCAGGCGCGGCAGCGGCACCGCGACGTCCTCCAGCAGGGCGGTGGTGCCGGGCGGGCGGGCACCGGCGACCGCCGTGTAGAGGCCCTTGCGCAGGTGCCAGAGTCGGGCCCGCTCGCGCGGGTCGCGGGTCAGCTCGGTGCCGGTGACGGCGGGCAGCCGGTCGAGCACTCCTCGGGCGTCGGCCAGCGTCGCGGCCAACCGCTCCGCGCTGTCCTCGGCGAACTCCACCAGCAGCGCTGCGTGCCCAGCGACCGTCAGGCTGCGCAGGGTCGGGCTCGCACCCGGGTCGCGCTGGCTGACCCGCAGGGCGGCCGCGTCGAGCAGTTCGGCGGTACGGGCACCGGCGGCGAGCAGGGCGGGCAGCGCGTCGGTGGCGTCGGTGAGCCCGGGCAGGATCAGCAGGCCGGTGGCGGCGTGCTCGTGGATCTCGACGGTACGGAAGACGGCCTCGGCCACGAAGCCGAGCGTGCCCTCGCTGCCGATCATCAGGTGGGCCAGCATCTCGACCGGGCTGCTGTGGTCGAGCAGGGAGTTCAGCCCGTACCCCATGGTGTTCTTCATGGCGAACAGCCGCTCGATGGTGGCGCGCGACCCCGGTGCCGAGCGCACCCGGTCGCGTAGGCGCAGCAGCCCGGCGTGCAGCTCGGGCTCGTCGGCGCGCAGCCGGTCGTCGGCGTCGCGTGCGGCGGAGTCGACGACGGTGCCGGACGGGAGGACGAAGCGCAGCGACTCCATGGTGCGGTACGCGTTGTCGGTGGTGCCGCAGGTCATCCCGCTGGAGTTGTTGGCCACCATGCCGCCCACAGTGCACGCGGCCTCGCTGGCCGGGTCCGGGCCGAGCCGGCGTCGGTAGCGGGCCAGCCGGGCGTTGGCCTGCCGGATCGTCAGGCCGGGCTGGAGCCGGATGCGATGACCGTCGTCGAGCACCTCGGCGTGCCGCCAGTCGGTGCGCACGTCGACCAGCACCCCCGCGCCGCCGGCCTGCCCGGCGAGGCTGGTGCCACCGCCGCGCAGGGTCAGCGGTACGCCGGCCTCCCGGGCACCGGCCATCAGCGCCCCCACCTCAGCAGCCGAGGCGGCGCGGACGACGGCCTGCGGCTCGAACAGGTACGGCGAGGCGTCGTGCGCCGCCGCCAACCGTCGGGGCAGCTCGGCGCTGGCCCGGGTCGGGTCGTCGAGGCGCGAGCGCAGCAGCTCGGCGACCTCGCGGGCGCGAGCTGCGGTCGGTGCGGGTGGTCCTACGACGGGGTGCATGGGCGGATCCTCCCGGGAACGTGGTCAGCCGGCCACCGGTGGCACGGCGGGACGGCCGGCGATCAGCAGGCGGCGGGGAGCGGTGTCGACTGGCGCCGGCAACCGCAGCGGCTGCCGGCCGGGGGTGATGCTGCCGAGCACGGAGGCGTGCCGCGCGCCGGTGCCCGACGGTAGGGCGCCGGGCAGCCCGTGCACCGTCAGGTAGCCCAGAAGCGCGAAGGCCAGCGCCTCCTTGGCGTCCGACGCGACACCCATGTCGTCGCTGGAAGTCAGGTCGACGCCCGGCAGCTCCTCGGCGATCATGCGCATCAGCGTCGGGTTGCGTGCGCCGCCGCCGGAGACGATCAGCCGGGTGACGCCATGGTCGCGGCAGGCCCCGGCCACCGTGACCGCGGTCAGGCGGGTGAGCGTGGCCAGCACGTCCTGCGGATCCGGCGTGGGCGCGTCGGCGAGGGCGGCGAGCAGGTAGGGAAGGTGGAACAGCTCCTTGCCGGTGCTCTTCGGGCCGGGCAGCCGGTAGTACGGCTCGTCGAGCAGCCGCCGCAGCAGGACCGGGTCCACCTGCCCGGCGGCAGCCCCGCGCCCGTCCCGGTCGTACTCCTCGGTGCCCCCGCTGAAGTGGCGGGCGGCGGCGTCGAGGAGCGCGTTCGCCGGCCCGGTGTCGAACGCGAGGGGCTCCGCGTCGGGCGCGACGATGGTGATGTTGGCGATGCCGCCCAGGTTCAGCGCGGCGGGGACGCCGGGCAGGCCACCCAGCAGCAGGGCGTCGAAGAGGGCGACCAGGGGAGCGCCCTGACCGCCGGCGGCGACGTCGCGGCTGCGCAGGTCGGCCACGACCGGAAGGCCGGTGGCCTCCGCGATCCAGGCCGGCTGACCCAGTTGGAGCGTGCCCCGGACCACGCCGGCCTCGACCCAGTGGTGCATCGTCTGGCCGTGCGAGACGACCAGGTCGGCCTGACCGTCGCACAGCTCCGCGAGAGCCCGCACGCCGGCCTCGGCGAAGGCCTGGCCGACGCCGGTGTCCAACACGCAGATCGCCTCGGTGCTGGTCGCCGCGGGCGGCAGGGCGGCGGCGATCTGGGCGCGCAGCCGGTCGGGGTACGGGTGGCTGAGCCGGCCCAGCATTCGCATCCGCAGGGTGTCGCCGCTCAGGTCGAACTCGGCCGAGGCGGCTTCGATGCCGTCGTAGGAGGTCCCGGACATCAGGCCGATCACGCGCATCACGTCCTCCTTCATGCCCGGCCCGCCGGGCGCTGCCGTCGATTCGTCGTCGAGCTATGTCGAGTTGACGCACGGCTCGCTTCGTACCAGCGGTTGTCAATAAGCGACGTTAGTCGAGAGTAACGCGAAACTTTTTGCCAGAGCGGGCCCGGGCTGGCTACGCTGAGCCTCCAGCCTGCTGATATGGGGAACGCGCGCCGGTGGGCCGCCTCCCGTCGGCCGGCGATGTGTTCACCAGCGAGAGGAACGACCACCCCGTGGACCTCAGCACCCTCGGCACCGAGACTCGCAACGACCGCACCAGCGACCTCGACCAGATGTCCCCCACCGAGCTGCTCCTCGCGATGAACGACGAGGACCGCTCGGTCGCGGAGGCCGTCCGCCGGGCCGTGCCGGACATCGCGGCCGCCGTCGACGTCGTCGTGGCGTCGCTCCGACAGGGCGGGCGACTCATCTATCTCGGTGCCGGCACCAGCGGCCGGATCGGCATGCTCGACGCCGTCGAGTGCCCACCCACCTTCGGTACGCCGCCCGACCGGGTTCTCGGCCTGCTCGCCGGCGGGGCCGGAGCCTTCGGTGTCGCCGTCGAGGGCGCCGAGGACGACCCGGCCGGTGCCGTCGCCGACCTCGACGCGGTCGGCCTGACCGCCCGCGACACGGTGGTCGGGCTGGCCGCCAGCGGCCGCACCCCGTATGTGGTCGGCGGGTTGGCCCACGCCCGCGCGCTCGGCGCGACGACTGTCTCCGTCGCCTGCAACTCCGACGCGGTGATCAGCCGGCACGCCGACGTCGCCATCGAGGTGCCCACCGGCCCCGAGGTCCTCACCGGCTCCACCCGCCTCAAGGCCGGCACCGCCGAGAAGCTGGTCTGCAACATGCTCTCGACCGCCACGATGGCCCGGCTCGGCAAGGTCTACGGCAACCTGATGGTGGACATGAACGCCACCAACGAGAAGCTCGTCGACCGGGCGCGTCGGATCGTCGCCGAAGCCGCCCACACCGATCTCGACACCGCCACGCAGGCGCTCGCGGCGGCACACGGGCACGCCAAGACGGCCATCGTGCTGCTGCTCGCGCACTGCACCGCCGAGGAGGCCGCCGCACGGCTGCGCGCCGCCGACGACGACGTCCGGGCGGCCGTAGCGGCCTGAGCCACTGCGGCAGGCGGCACCCGGCCACTGTCCTCAGTGGTGTCCTCCGAGTACGGTTTCGGTGCCCGCAAGGCACGCGAATCGGCGGCTCGTCACCGGGGCGGGAGCGGCCAGCCCGGTGGCGACGGGCCGGGGGAGGGAGCGACTGTGACGCAGCGCAGAGCACTGGTGGTCCGAGGTGGCTGGGAGGGGCACCAACCGGTCGAGGCGACGGAGTCGTTCCTCCCCTTCCTCGAACGCAGCGGCTACGCCGTACGGGTCGAGGAGTCGACGGAGATCTACGCCGATGCCGCCGAGATGGCCGACACCGACCTCGTCGTGCAGTGCGTGACGATGTCGCAGATCACCTCGGACCAGCTGGCGGGTCTCAGCGCGGCGGTCGTCGCCGGCACGGGCTTCACCGGCTGGCACGGCGGCATCGTGGACTCGTTCCGCGCGTCGTCCGACTACCTCCAACTGGTGGGCGGGCAGTTCGCGACCCATCCGGGCAAGGAGCCGTGTGAGCGCCACGGTGGCCCGGAGGACAACTTCCTGCCGCACACGGTGCGCATCACCGACCTCGGCCGGGAGCATCCCATCACCGCGGGCATCGAGGACTTCGACCTGGTCACCGAGCAGTACTGGGTGCTGCACGACGACCTGATCGACATACTCGCCGTCACCACCCACCCGACGCGGGCGTGGCACCCGTGGCACCGCCCGGTCACCTCGCCGGCGATCTGGACCCGGCTCTGGGGTGCCGGGCGCATCGTCGTGACGACCCCGGGGCACAGCCTCGACGTGCTGGAGCACGCGGGTGTCCGTACCGTCATCGAGAGGGGGATGGTGTGGGCGACCCGCACCGCGTCGGCGTCGTAGGGCTCGGGTTCATCTCCCGCGCCTACCTGGACACGCTCGCCAACCACCCCGCGGTGAGCATCGCCGCACTGGCCGACCTCGACGCCTCCCGGTCGGCCGCGGTCGCCGCCACGATTCCCGGGGCCGAGGCGTTGAGCGTCGAGCGCCTGCTCGCCCGCCCGGACGTGCGGACGGTACTCAACCTCACGATCCCCGCGGCACACGCCGACATCTCGCTCGGCGCGATCGAGGCGGGCAAGAACGTGTATGTCGAGAAGCCGCTCGCCGTGACGTTCCCGGACGGCCGCTCGATCATCGAACGGGCCGCGTCGGCCGGCGTCCGCGTCGGGTGCGCGCCGGACACCGTCCTGGGCACGGGTACGCAGACAGCGCGGGCGGCGATCGACGGCGGGCTCATCGGACGCCCGCTGTCCGCGTCGGCGGTCATGGTCACGGCGGGGCACGAGCGCTGGCACCCCAACCCCGACTTCTACTACGCCCCGGGCGGCGGCCCGTTGCTGGACATGGGGCCGTACTACATCTCGGCGCTCATCCACCTGCTCGGCCCGGTGCGCGCGGTGGTCGGAGCCGCCAGCCGCCTGCGCGCCGAGCGCGTCATCGGTTCGGGCCCACGCACCGGCCAGCGGGTTCCGGTGGAGGTGGACACCCACGTCAACGGCGTGCTGGAGCACACCAACGGCGCTCTCTCCACCATCACGACGAGCTTCGACGGCGTCGCGACGACGGCCGCACCGATCGAGGTGCACGGGGAGACCGGCACGCTCGCCGTGCCGGATCCGAACTACTTCGACGGTGAGGTCCGCCTGTTCGCGCTCGGCGGCACCGGGTGGCGCGTCCTCGAACCCCGCGCCGGTTACGCCCAGGCCTCCCGAGGCATCGGCCTGATCGACCTGGTCAGGGCCGACGGTCAGCGTCCGCCACGGGCGGGCGGCGACGTCGCGCTGCACGTCCTCGAAACGATGACCACCCTGCTCCGGTCGGCCGCCGAGGGACGGCGGATCGAGCTGACGACGGTGGCCGAGCGGCCCGAACCGGTGCCGCTCACCCCGGTCGAGGCCTGGAACGCGTAAAGGCGTTCCGCGATGACGGCCGGTGTGAGGTCCCGGTCAGCTCGATTGAGATCGATTACTGTGGCGATGATGCGACACGTCCGCGGAGGGAAGCGGACGCACCACGACGCACCGGCCCCGCCGGGTGTCGACTGCGGGGGAGGCGACGGCCGGGACATGGGTGACACCCGACGGGCCGCGCAGGACGCGTTCGCTCGGTTCGTACGCGGTGCTGTCGACGCCGCCAGCGACGAGCGTGGCTGGTCCATCACGGAAGTGGCGGCTCGTAGCGGCGTCGGTCGCTCCACCGTCTTCCGATGGCTGTCCGGTGACTGGCAGCACCATCCGGAGCTTCCCAAGGTGCGGGCGTTCTGCGCGGCCCTGGACCTCCCGCTCGGCGCCGCCCTGCGCGCTCTCACCCCGCTGTCGTACGACACACCGGCGCCGGAGGTGCCGGCGGCGGAGGCGCTCTTCGTGGCCGTCCGGGACCGACTGGTCGATCCCCGCACCACCGCCGCCGAACGAGAGCACATTCTGGCCGCCTTACGCCGCCTCGGGCACCGAAGGTCGTCCCGGGCCAGCTGACAGGCATCGAGAGGACCCGGTGACGGTGATGTCCGACCTGTTCGACTACGACGCTGAACTGCGCCTGCACAACGAACTCTTTCGCGCCGCTGCCCGTGTCGGCTCTCACGACCGTGTGCTCGACATCGGCTGTGGCACCGGCCAGTCCACCCGCGACGCCGCCCGCGCGGCGGTGAACGGAAGCGCGACAGGCGTCGACATCTCCGGGTCGATGCTCGAACGGGCCCGTCAGCTCAGCGACGACGAGGGCTTGTCGAACGTCACCTTCCAACAGGCGGACGCCCAGGAGCACCGCTTCCCACCGACGCATTTCGACCTCTGCATCAGCAGGTTCGGAACGATGTTCTTCGCCGACCCGGCCGCCGCGTTCACCAACATCGGCAGCGCGCTGCGCCCCGGCGCGCGCCTGGTGCTGCTGGTGTGGCAGGACCGCGACCGCAACGAATGGGCCACCGCGATCCGCCGGACCTTCACCGACGAGCCAGCCACGCGCGGCGGTCCGAACCCGTTCTCCCTCGCCGACCAGACCGTCACCAAAGACCTCCTGGTGGCGGCCGGCTTCGCGGACGTCGACTTCACCGACGTGCACGTACCCGTCTACTACGGTCCGGACAGCGCCACCGCCTTCGATGCGGTGTTCCGTCTGTGGGAATTCAAGGATCTGCTCGCCAACCTGGACGCCACGGCCGCCGAGCGGGCCCGTACGCGGCTGCGCACCACCCTCGACGCCCATCACACCGACGGCGGCGTGTACTTCGACTCGCGCGCCTGGATCGTCACGGCTCGTCGCTGACCGGCATCGCCGGAAGTCCGTCCGTCGCGGGGTGCGTGCGCACCACGGCGGGGCGATCTCCGCCCCGCCGTGGTTCTGTCACAGCGCTGTGGTGGTCAGTGGCCCTCGGGCGGCGCGGTCAGCTCGGCGTGCCGCACCGTGTAGTTGCCGCGAGTCACAGTGGCGAACGCCGCCGGCGCGAGGCAGGTGCCGACCCGGGCCGGACCCCACTGGCCTGCCTCGTTCTGGTCGGCGCTGGCCGACCAGGTGAAGCCGACCCGGTCGCGGCCACGGCCGCCGTCCTGCACGCTGAAACCGACCCGCTGGCCGAGGAAGTCGCTCGCCTTCTCGTCAGCGCGGATGACCACGCCGGTCACCGTCGCATGACCCGGGCTGGTGATCATGCAGTCGACCGCCGCCTCGAAGCGGACGGTGATGTTCTCCGTGGCCAGCCAGTGCGCGACCCGCACCGTGCCCGTGGCGTCTGCGGGAGAACCCTTCTCCCCGCCCGGCAGCGGGATCGGGCGGCTGTAGGGCACCGACCGGGCGTCGAAGGCGAACGATCGCACGTCGCTGTCCTGCCCGTACGGCAGCACGAACTCCGCCGATCCGGTCACCTGGGCCGGCCTGTGGCTCGCGGCCCCGGCCGGCGTCGCCGCCACAACCAGCATGGCCGCTGCCGCGATGCCCCATCCGAGTGTCTTGCGCATGGTCGTCCTCCCGATCCGGCCGGGGTGCCGCGGCTCTGTGTTACCTCCACGGTCGGCCATCTGGGAACGGAAGCGATCCCCTGCGAGGGGGTAGCTGCTCCCTCGCCCATGGGAATCCGGCGAATGTCACGTTGGCAATCGTTCGGTATCAACTCGACGAGCCGCCCGGCGTGGTACCAATACCCAGATAGGCGAAGCCGGCAGAAACGGGCGGCCCATGCCGACAAGGGCAGCAGAGCTGCTGCGTAAGCCGGGGCAACCGCAGCGACCGAGTCTTCTGGAACTCTTCTTCGACCTGGTGTTCATCTTTGCCCTCAACCGGGTCTCCCACCGACTGGTCGAGGACCTCACCGAGCGGCGAGTGGTCCTTGTCGAAGCCGGGGAGACGCTGCTGTTGCTGCTGGCTTTCCTGGTGCTCTGGTTGGTCACGGCATGGGTCACCGATCTCTACGATCCGCAGCGGCCGCAGCTTCAGTTGTTGGTCTACACGGCCATGCTCGGCGCACTGATAATGGCGGTCGCGGTGCCGCAGGCGTTCGGCGACCGGAGCCTGGCCTTCGCTGGCGCGTACGTTGCCGTCCACATCGTTCGTGGGCTGGTCATCGTGCCGGCGCTGCGCGGCCACGAGGCCCAGCGTCGAGCGGCTGGGGTGTTCCTCTGGTTCGCGATCTCCGCCGTGCCGTGGCTCGCTGGCGCCATCGTGTCGGGTTCGGCGCGTGGGTTGTTGTGGACGCTGGCGCTGGCCATCGACTGCGCCGCACTGCTGCTGTTCTATCCCGCGCCATGGACCCGCCCCGCCCAACGACAGTGGCCCGTCCTGGCCGAATATCTTTCCGAGCGCTACCGACAGTTCTTCATCATCGCCCTCGGTGAGTTGATTCTGACGACAGGATCGGCCTACAGCGACACATCCTTTCGGCAGGGCGGGGCCGCGGTGGCCTTCGCGGTCTCATTCATCACGACGGTGCTGCTGTTTCGGGTCTACCTTTTCAAGGCGGGCCAGTTGTTACCCGAGGCGATCAGAGTCTCCGTCGGGCCCGCCCGCCTCGTCCGGGAGGCGTTCCTCGCCCACGTACTCATGGTGGCTGGCATCGTCGCCGTCGCCGTCGGGTACGAAATCGTGATCGATCACCCGTTCGGACACACCGAAACGGCGTGGATCTTCGTCATCCTCGGCGGACCGATACTGTTCCTGAGCGGGCGATCCCTCGCCGAACACGCCGTGTTCGACCGGGTATCCCGCTCCCGGATAGTCGGCGCGCTGGTGCTCCTCGGCGCCGCGCCGGCCATGGTGCTCCTGCCGCCACTGGCCGCGGCCGTCACCGCCGTCGTCGTCCTCGGCGGCATTGCCATTTCCGACACGATGCGCGCCAGGAAAAACCCTCCCGAACGGCCGCACCCACACCGTTTCGAACGCTGATCACGCTGGCCCTCAGGTAACCGCGAGGCGATGGATACACTGAATCTGACATCCATGTCAGGTGCGCTGTGGGGGTAGCGATGACGGCCAGCATCCGGATCGGCGAACTCGCCGCCCGTGCCGGGGTGAGCGTGCGATCGCTGCGCTACTACGAGGAGCAGGGGTTGCTCACCAGCCTTCGCAGCCCCAGAGGCCACCGCCGCTACAGCGAGAGTCAGGTCGAGCGCGTCGTCCTCATCCAGCGTCTGTTCGCCGCCGGGCTGAGCAGCCGGACGATCGTCGACCTGCTGCCGTGTGTCGACTCGCCGAGTGAGGACACCTCCGAGGCTGCAGTGGATCGCATGCGCCACGAGCGCGACCGGCTCGATCGGCACATCGAGGACCTGGTCCACACCCGCGGGGTGCTCGACGAGCTGATCGCTGCCAACCGCGCCCACCGCGCGGTGCTCGCCCGCACCTGACCCGGGCCGCCCGCCCGCGGACCGTCAGGCCGCGGAGAGCTGGGAGTAGAAGTCGCGTGGGTCGCGAGCCAGCGCGGCCTTGATGTCGGCGCTCCACGTGTCGACGAGGACCTCCAGGGCGTCTGACGCCAGGCCGTCGAGGGTGGCCCGAGCGACGTCCGCCGGGTCGATCTTCGCGCCGTCGTAGCTCGCGCTGAAGTCGGTGTCCACCGCGCCCACGTGGACGCCGGTGACGTGCGTGCCCTGTGCCGCGAGTTCCAGGCGGATGCTGTTGGTCAGCGACCAGGCCGCCGCCTTCGCGGCCGCGTACGCCCCCTCCCCGGGCCAGGAGAACCAGGACAGCGCCGAGAGGACGTTGACGATCGCGCCGCCGCCGTTGCGGGCCAGCACCGGGGCAAACGCTCGCACCACGGAGAGGGTGCCGAAATAGTTGACCTCCATGTCGCGACGGACGGCGTCGAGGTCGCCGGCCACCAGGTCGACATGGGAGTCGACGCCGGCGTTGTTGATCAGCACCGTCACATCAGCCGCGACCTCGGCCGCCGCGCGGACGGCGGCGGGGTCGGTGAGTTCAAGAGACAGCGGTACGGCACCCGGCAGGTCCACGGACTGACCGTTGCGGGACGTCGCGTAGACCTTCGCCGCGCCCCGGTCGAGGAGCTGCGCGACGTACTCCCGTCCGATGCCGCGGTTCGAGCCGGTCACGAGAGCGATGGAACCCTGGATCTGCACGATGAACTCCTTCGGTGGCGGGGCGACGCCAGGTGCGCCGCCACCGAAACGCTAGAACCTGTCATTGGTGTCAGATTCAAGGTCTTGGTCGGTGACCTCGGTCACCCTCGGCCCGGCCCGAATGTTCACGACAACATTTGGCGGCCGGGTTGTGCCGGGGAGCGCCTTGGGGCGAGGGACGTTCGGAAACTTTCGCGAAAGCTCGTCGTCGCAGCTTGACGGACGCAGTGCTCATCTACCAGAGTCGATGTGGGCGTAGGTGGCGTGCCGTCGGGAGCTCGGGCGCCAGCAGTGCATCGACATGACTCAGCCGCGGGCACGGCGGGCGGCGCTTGTTAACGCTAACGATGCTCTGCACCGCTGACCTGGCTGCGGTGGCGGCGTGGCCCGACGGCGACGGATCAGTGTCCCCCCGATCCAGGAGAATGATCGATGAGAAGACCCAGAGTGATCAGAACCGCGTTGATGTCGGCCAGCGCCATGCTGCTGGCATCGACAGCTGTCGCCTTGGCGGTGCCGGCAGGGGCAGCAGCCGCCGGCTGTTCGGTGACCTACGGCGTGTCGTCGCAGTGGCAGGGTGGCTTCGGGGCCAACGTCACGATCACCAACGTCGGTGACGCGGTGTCGAGTTGGGCGCTGACCTGGTCCTACGACGCCGGACAGACCGTCACGCAGGCGTGGAACACGACGTTGACCCAGAGCGGCGCCACAGTCACCGCCAAGAACGTCAGCTACAACGGGGGCATCGCGACCAACGGGACGGTGTCGTTCGGCTTCAACGGCTCGTGGACCGGCAGCAACCCTGATCCGACCAACTTCGCGTTGAACGGGGTGGCCTGCACCGGTGGCACGACGCCCACCACCCCGCCGCCGACGACCCCACCCCCGAACGGGCCGGCGGACATCACGGTGAACAGCGCGACCAGATACCAGACCGTCGACGGGTTCGGGGCCGCCCAGTCCATCTGGGGCAGCGCATGGTCCACGACGGAGACGCAGACACTGGTCGGGATGGGCGCCAACCAGTTGGGTCTGTCCATCGTGCGTACCGGTCTGTCACCGGTGTCCAGCGAGTGGGCGACACACGTGAACTCCCTGAAGACGGCGAAGACCGCCGGGTCCAACGTGAAGATCCTCGCCTCACCGTGGACCGCGCCGGCGGCGTGGAAGACCAACAACAGCCGGGTCAACGGCGGCAAACTGAAGACCGACTACTACGACGACTACGCCAACCACCTGAACAGCTACGTCCAGTACATGCGCGGCCAGGGCGTGCCGATCGACGTCACCTCGGTGCAGAACGAACCGGACTGGCACCCGGACTACGACTCGATGGACTGGAGCGGCACGGAGCTGCGCACCTTCGTCCGCGACCAGGGCACAAAGGTGCAGAACACCAAACTGATGGTCGCCGAGGCGGTGAACCTGAACTACAGCTACACCGATCCAACCCTCAACGACGCGACCGCCCGCAACAACATCGGTTACGTCGGTGGCCACCTGTACGGCACCGAGGACGCCGGCCGGCTCAAGCCGTACACCCTTGCCGAGCAGCACAACAAGCCGGTGTGGATGACCGAGTGGAACCTGCACGCCGCCGACGGCGGCGGCTCCAACATCTGGGGCAACCCCGGCAACGCGGCGGTCTGGAACGAGACGCTCGACGACATCATGCGCACTGTGCACAAGTCGATGGAGGCCAACTGGAACGCCTACATCTGGTGGTACGGCAAGCGTTACTACTCGTTCATCGGTGACGGCGAAGCCGCGTACGGCACCGTCGCGGGCGCCCCGCTCAAGCGCGGCTACGCGTTCTCGCAGTACGCCAAGTACGTCCGCCCGGGCTACCAGCGCGTCGCCCTGATGAAGAGCTCCAAGGCGTCGCCGCTGGAGGTGACCGCCTACCAGGGTGACGGGAAGATCAGCCTGGTCATCCTCAACCGGTCGAACAACGCGGTCAACAACGCCGTGGTCCAGGCCCCGCAGAACGTCAGCAAGGCCGAGCACTTCCTCACCTCGCAGACCGCCAACGCGGCCAGCCAGCCGACCACCGTGAACGGAGGTCAGGCCACCATCAACGTCGGTCCACGCAGCATCTCCACGCTCGTGTTCACCCTCTGAGGCGTCTTCTCACCGTCGGTGGGGCGTGTGGGTGTGATCGAGCGAACGCATCCGCACGCCCCACCGGAATGACTTTCCGGGCGACCCTGGGCGCTCAGGATCCGAGGTAGCGCAGGATCGCCAGGACCCGGCGGCTGTAACCGGTCACGTGTAGCAACCCGAGCTTGTCGAAGATGGTGTTGACATGCTTCTCGACAGCGCTCTGTGACACGTGGAGGCGCTCGGCGATGGTGGCGTTGGTGTGCCCCTGCGCCATGTGGTGCAAGGCCCGGGTCTCGGGTTGCAGCAGATGGACACGGTGCGCTCAGAGCGCAACCGCATGCACCTCGACGTCGCCGTTCCCCACGACCAGGCTGAGGCACGCATCGCCGCCGCCCTGGCCGCAGGCGGCCACCTCGTCTCCGACGCACATGCGCCGAGGTGGTGGGTCCTGGCCGACGCCGAAGGCAACGAGGCGTGCGTCGCCACCTGGATCGCCCGCGAATAGCACCACATCCGGGAGCGCGACGCCGCCGCACAGGCGATCGTCGACCTGTCTGCCGCTCGTGGGGACAGCGGGCGTCCGTCGGTCGATGGCAGGATCGGTCGATGCGCGTTCTCTTCGACGGCAAGGCTCCGGTCGCCTACGGGCAGATCTACGTGACGAGTCGTGAGCTGCCAGACGACATGGCCGGGGCGTTCGCCGGGCAGGCGAATGGCCTCTGCGGGGGCGGTAAGCCGGGCACGCTGTTCCTGATGACCGGTACGCACTCCGGGCAGGTCCAGTTCACTGTGGAGTTGCACGACGTCGAGCCGCCGGCGGCAGGGGAGGAGTGGGAGGAGGTGGTGGAGGTGTCGTTCGAGCCGAGGGCCGCTGTGGTCGACCTGGTCCCGTGGGGTGACGGTTCGCTCGCCAAGCTGCCGCTGACCTCCGACGGGCCGGACACCAGCCGGTTGCCGGTCTACCGCGTGCGGTACTGCGCCATGGGCATGGATGAGGGGCACGACCCGTTCGGCGGTCACGACCCCGACGAGCTTGCCGAGGACGACTACACCTACATGGATCAGCGGCCGGACCGCTACCTGCTGTGCTTCTGGCCGGAGGACGCAACGGGCGGCGACCCGGGTGACGGCGTGACGCGCGCCGACGCGATCCTGCGCCAGACCAGCGGCGGCGCCGCCTACTGGCACGCCTGGGCGCGCGCGTTGCCGCCCCCGCCGACCCTGTCGGAGCAGGTCGAGGCTGAGATGCTCAAGCGGGTGGAGCAGGAACGTCGCGACGAGGAGTACCGCAAGCGGAATGAGTTGCGGCGCTGGGGCGGCCGGCCGCCGAGTGAGCGGCTCCGGCGCGTGCGCGGCAACGTCTATGGCATCGCCCTGCTGGACAGGGCCCTGGTCGACGGGGTGGCCGAGGCCGACGCCGTCGTTCAACGACAGATCGCGATCTGGGCGGCGCGGCAGGCGTTCGCCGTCGCCGGCATCGCGGACCTCGACTGGATGACGCCGGCGTGGACGGCGCTGGATCGGGGTGTGCCACTACCCGCCGAATTCGCCGACATGTCAGCGCTGCGGACGCGCATCGTGGGTGAGCCGGCCGTCACGTTCTCCGTGGTCTCGCTGCGGCCGGCGGGTCAGGGCCTGACTGATCCGCTCCGCGGGTTTCTCGACGCCCCGGTGGACCCGGTCGCGATGGCACTGCCGGCGCTCCTGGCCGCTGGCGAGTCGGATCCGCTGCAGGCTGCGCTGGAGGCGCTGTGGGCGGCGGTCACAACCTACGCCGCTCGGCGGACCGAGTTCCTGGCGGAAGTGCGGCGGGCTTTTCCGATCGTCGACCGATGAGGCAAAGGCTGACCCATCGGATGCCGTTCCTCGGCCAGTACAGGCCGCGAATCTTGTCGCTGACCGTGCACGCCACCGAGACGAAAGCCGTCACGGGTCGCCGCCCGGATCTAGCCGATGAGCGGGTGCCTGTGTGGCGTCTGACACCATGCCCTCGTGCGGCAATATCCGACCGAGTCACTGACCTCCGTGCTGGCGGGCACCGGCGTGGCGCTCGTGGGCCTGTTCTCGGCAAAGGATAAAGACTTCGGCGCAAAGCTTGATGTGCTGGCGGCTTCGGTGGAGGTCCATGGCGGGCGGGTAGTGGGCCGACACATTCAGCGGCGGGGTGTCTCGCACGGCGGCGCGGCCAAGATGGCGTTGCCGTTGTCGCGGCGGACACTGCTTAGCCCGGGCAAAGCGCGCGAAGTCGCGCAAGCGTGCCGGGCCGCAGAGGTCGGTGTTGCCGTGTTCGTAAACCCGCTCACGGAACACCAACGAGCGGTCCTCGGCGACATGTTCGGGTGCTTCGTGATCAGCGGCGAGGACCTCTTCGCCCCCGGTCGATGAGCACCCGCGCACGGCGCCGAGCGGGGCGCGCTGGCGTGCCGCGACCGTCAATGTGCATGCTGTTGCTCGGCCACCTCTTCGGCGACGACGTCCGGGCTGGCGTCAAGGCCGGCGGCGATCTGAGCCGGCAGCGGGTAGACACGTTCGACGGGCAGGTGAGCCGTCGCAGCCTGTTCGTCGCCGCTACGCAGGAGATCCCTCACGCGGTGAACGGTGGGGGTGATGTCCGTGACGGTCACGATCCAGTCGTCAACGTATCGACCGACTGCCTCGCCGGACAACCCGACCTGCAGCGACCGGTACGGCAGTACCTTCAAATGCAGTGATCGTTCCGGATCCCACTGCGCTCGTACGGGACTGGCCTTCAGCTGCCGGGTCCAGGTCGCCTTGTCGCCGTGCAGGTCTCGGTCGTAGTGGCTCAGGCTGGCTCGTGCCAGCGCCCACTCAAATCCCTCCCGCGCAATGTCGATGGACAGCACGCGCTCTTGCCCTGGCTTGATGGCCCAGCCGCAGCGGTACATCATCCACAGGAACGACGGCTTGATCCACGTCATTCGGTCCCGCTTGAAGGGGGCCACGAAACGGCCGGCTGCCACCGCCGCCAGCGCGATCTGCGGGGGATACGCCTGGTACACGGTGATGGTGTCGGCTGAGTAGCGGGCGCGGATCTGACGGGCGGGAACGGACACGGCTTGATCGTCACCGATCGGGACTCGACTGCGCCATCGAGATTCCGTACCCAGCCCAGCACCAGGCCGAAATGAACCTGCGGCTGCAACCGCATCCGCCGCGAACCGAGCGCTGTGCATTGTCGTCGCCGGGTTCGTTGGTGCGTGGTCGCAGTGTCACGCCCCGGCCGGGACTGTCAGAATCGTGTTCAAGGAGTCGGTTCGTGGAGGCGAGGAGAGGCATGAGCGACTGGAACGACAAGATCATCGCTGAGTTTCGCGGCAACGATGGGCAGGTCGGCGGTCAGTTCGCTGGCGCGCCGCTGCTGCTGTTGCACACGGTCGGCGCCAAGAGCGGCCAGCCTCGCGTGAACCCGATGATGTACCAGAAGGTGGACGGCGGCTACGCCGTGTTCGCGTCCAAGGGCGGTGCGCCCACCAATCCCGACTGGTACTACAACCTGCTCGCTCACCCGCAGGCCCAAGCGGAGATCGGTACGGACAAGGTCGAGTTGGTCGCCAGAGTTGCCGCCGGCGACGAGCGGGAACGGATTTGGAGCGCGCAGAAGGCCGCCTATCCAGGCTTCGCCGACTATGAGCGGAAGACCACCCGCCAGATCCCGGTCGTCGTACTGGAACCTGCGCCGTAGGCAGAGACGGTGCAACCCCATTGCCAGGCGGTTGGGGGCGCGCCGCTGATCCGGCGCGTATTCGCTCATGGCTCCGAGATGAGTGCGTCCCGCTCCACGCGTCGCCGACCCAGGGTGAATATTTCACTCTGGGGATTCGCCGGACCGTAGTCCGTCGACGAGGAGCGCGACCATGCGCCGGCCGTAGTCGGGTTCCTCGTTCGGCATGGGCGCGCAGAGTTTCGCAACGGCGTACAGCAGGTCCTGGGCACTGATCCGGGCCTGGACCTCGCCGTTGGCTGTCGCGGCTTCGAGCAAGGACTCGAGGGCCGGTCCTAGCTTCTGCATGAGATATCCGGGCAGGCCGTCGAACGCCGGATCGCCGGAGTGCAGGGCCGCGGCAAACCCGCGTTTGGTCGCGACGAACGCGGTGAACCGGTCGAGCCACTTCGCGAGGGCGACCCCCGGCTCGTGTGCCGCGGCCAGCGCCGGGGCCGCGTCGGCGCAGGCGTCGATCTCGCGCTCGATGACGGCCTTGATCAGGTCCGAGCGCTGCGGGAAGTGCCGGTAGAGAGTGCCGACACCGACGCCGGCCAGATCGGTGATCTCTTTGGCGGGGGCGTCGACGCCGGCGGTGCTGAAGACCGTCTTCGCCGCATCGAGCAGGGACTCGATGTTGCGGCGCGCGTCGGTGCGCATCCGGCGACCTGCGCCGTGCCCGCTTCTCCAAGCACCTCACCGACGAGCGTCGGATCGACGTCGTCGAACAACTCATCCCGCTCGCCGACGAGGCAGGCATGCCGTTGACCCACCTCGCCATGGCATTCGCCATCGCACACCCAGGCGTGACCAGCGCAATCCTCGGCCCGCGCACGATGGAGCACCTCGACAACCTGCTCGCGGGCGTCGACGTCACGTTCACCGACGAGATCCTCGACCAGATCGACGAGATCGTCGCGCCCGGCACCGATGTCACCCGGCTCGACCAGGCCTATCTGCCCCCGGCCCTGCTGAACCCGAACCTGCGCCGCCGGCCGGTCAGCGAGCGTGGCGCCGCCTGATCACCAAGACACAATTACTGCAGGACAACATCAGGCGTACGGATCTGCCGCGATCCGCGTGTCCCAGAATGCGGGGCGGGCGACGCGCAGCACCGGACCGGGATTGTCGATCAACGTTCGCCCGAGCTCATTTCGTGGCGGGTCCGTGGTGCTGGCCGTGCTCGGCCAGTTCCTTCAGGTTCAGCAACTGTCGTCGAGCCATGACCAGGTCGCCGATGGACAGGCCGGGTGCGGCCCAGCGGGTCGTCCGCATGACGACTTTGAGCAGCAAGCGCGTCGTGTCGTGCCCCTGAGGCACAAGGACGTAGGACATGAAGGCGCCCATGATGGTGCTCGTCAGCTGTTTGCCGGGGTCGACCGAGACGATCCTGCCCAACTTTCGTCCGCTGGCGGTGGTGAACGCTTCTCCGACCTGAGGCTCGGGTAGGCCCTGCAACTGTCGAGGTGAGCGCCGGCCGCGGTTGTCGATCCAGTCGTACGAGTAGGGCGCAAGCCTCAGTTGGGCTACCCACGGCCACACTGCTGCGGCGGGCACTGCGATCGACACTCCGCGCCAGGCTTGTAGGGCGGGTGCGACGACGAGATCGTCACAGGGATAGGTACGCAGCGTCTCGCTGTCGGTCACGCCCCACCGGTCACCGATCATTCACCTATGGTCCGTCATAGCCGCGCGCCTGAGCTTGACCTGAACAAGGCCCATCTGGCGGACTGCTGAGGTGAATTCCGCTGATCTCTCCGCACGCCTGGGCTGTGTCGGACGAACCTGGACTCCGCAGCAGCGGCTGTATGTCGGCAATGTCGCCTGGGCCTCCGTCCACGGTGACGGCAGCACGGCCCCCGACCTCTCCCTTGAATGGGGTGACCCGCTTCGGGGGTTCGCCGACATCTGGCTGCCGGAGTCGGCCGCAGAACAGGCGACAGTTGCGTTGCACCTCGCGCCGGGGATGCCCACTCGTCAACTCGCGAACGCCATCAACGACGTCTTGGAGGTAGCACCCCGCGTCACTGTCAGTCGTGCAACGCCGTTCCCGTCCGAGCCGGCGTGATCTCTCGCGCGGTCGCTGGGCTGCCAAGGGTGGAGGCCGACGCTGACCCGACGGCGCGGCTCCGCCACGCGTCCACGGCGAGCAACGCGAAGGCGGCCAGCGTCAGCAGCCCGCCGGCGAGCGCCAGCGGGCGTGGCCCGAGGGTGGGCAGGAGGCCGCCGCCGAGCAGCGATCCGCCGGCGATGCCGGCGTTGAAGGCGGTGCTGACGCCGGCTGACGCCATGTCGGTGCTGCCCGGGGCCAGTTGCAGCATGCGGCTCTGCACGGCGGAGCCGAACGCCGCGTAGGCCAGGCCGACGCCGGCGAGGAGTGCGACCACGCCGGGTCGGAGCGCGCCGAGCGCGTACAGGCCGAACAGGGAGGCCGTGCCGATGCTCAGCGGTGTCAGCAGGGAGGCGGTCGGCCGGCTGTCCAGGGTGCGGGCGGCGGCCAGGGTGCCGATGACGCCGGCTGCGCCGGAGACGAACAGCAGTGGTGCCAGCACCGAGTCGGCGAAGCCGGTGACGTCGAGCAGGAACGGTGTGACGTAGGTCTGCAGGGTCATGAAGCCGCCGATGCCGAGGGCGGTCGCGACCAGCAGGAGGACGAAGCGCCGCCCGTCGGGTGCGGTGCCACGGGCGGCGCCGCCAGCAGCCGGGGGATAGGAGGGAAGGAGGATGAACACCGCGACGGCGATCGCCAGCCCGACTCCGGCCAGCGCCCCGAACGCCGTACGCCAGCCGGCCTGTTGCCCGAGCCAGGTGCCGAGGGGTACGCCGAGCACGGGGGCGAGCGTCGCTCCGGTCGCGAACAGCGCGACCACCCGGCCGCGCACCGCGGCCGGGAAGGGGCCGGTCACGGTCGCCGTGGCGATGGACCAGAACAGCGCCTGGGCGAGCGCCGTCACGACGCGGGAGCCGGCCAGCACCGCGTACGTCGACGCGAGCGCGGCCAGGGCGTTCGCGGCGGCGAACAGGAGCATCGTGACGCCGAGCAGTTGGCGTCGGGGTATCCGCTGGGTCAGCCGGGCCAGCGGCACGGACGCCAGCACGACCACGATGGCGTACCCGCTGACGAGCAGACCCACCTGCGAGCGGGACCGGTCGAGGTCGGGCGCGATGTGGGTCAGCAGCCCAACGGGCAGCAGCTCGGTCGTGATGAACGCGAACGCCGCGAGGGAGAGTGCGACGAGCACGGCCCAGGCCCTTCGCGGTGACACCTGCGGCACCATGATCCACCCACCTTTCCTGGTCACCGTAATCCAGGGCTCCGAAGCCGCTGCACCCGACCGGTGCGGCGGGGCCGACATCCCAGGGTCACGGGGCCCCTCCGAGGTGCGGATTCGTCGTACGATCCTGCCCGGGCAGGGGCGGCTCCGGGGGCGACCGGATCAGGTCGGGTCGGGCTGCGGGTGAAGCGTCGCGGGTCGACCATCCTTTGGCAACGACAATAAGGAGATGGCCATGAGTGACGACGTCACCCAGTACATCAACAAGACGCAGCCGTGGCAGATCGACGTGTGCGAGAAGCTGCGCGCGATGGTCGTCCAGACCATTCCTGATGTCGAGGAGCGACTGCAGTACGGCAAGCCGCACTACCTCAAGAACGGGCACTACGCGGCCGTCATCTCGGTGGCCAAGGACAAGATCTCCTTCATGGTGTTCAACGCGACGGACGTTCCCGAGGTCAAGGGTTTCCTCCGACCCCTGGGCAAGGGTGAACGCAAAGCCGTCGACATCAAGGACGGGCAGACCGTCGACTACGACGCGCTTGCCGGCATCCTCAAAGAGACCACGGCCGCCCTGTAGCTGCGTACACCTCCGCGCGGCCGTGACGGACGCGGTCACCGGCGGTGGCCTGAGGGCTGCCACCGCCGGTGCCGGCGGCGTCAGAGCCGCGAGGTGAAGGTGGCCAGGAACCGGTGCGGGGTGACCACGCCAGCGTTGTCGAAGCAGATCACGTCGACGTCGGCGTTGGTGGTGTACGTCCAGGGTTGGGTGAGGTGGCAGTAGTTGCTACCCGCACCCTGCGCGACCACCTGGGCGTGGGTCTCCTTGATGCCGATCTGCGGGAAGGTCGCCAGGTAGCGGCCGGCGGGGGCCAGCGGTGCCACCGTGTTCGCTCCGACACCAACCACCGAGTTGTCGTTGGTGGGCCCACCCACGGCGGTACCCAGGTAACCGAAGTACGACGGCGGGCCGAGGGAGCCGATCACCGGCCGGCGGCGGTGGTACGAGAGGGCGAAGTCGGTGTTGGTGAGCGCACCGGCCTGGTTATAGCAGAAGACGTACACCTGCACGTCGGTGCCGACCGCGTTCCAGGAGTAGACCTTGCACCGGCGAGGGCCGGCGTTCGGCTGCACCGCGGTGACCTGCACGTTGCCGGCGAGCAGCCCGGCCAGACCCACCCCGGGCAGCCGCACCAGATACTGGCCGACGCCCAGCGGGCCGACGGTGTTCGCCACGCCGGTGGAGTTGTACGACTGCACCACCACGCCGCCGCCCCACTGCGCGTACGCGTGGGAGGTGCCGGCCGGCAGCACGCCGGAGCTGGTCGTCCAGAGCACTGTGAACGGGGTGTCCTCGCGCGTGCCGCCGGGCTTGTGGCACTGCACGTCGACGATCTCGTCGGCGCCGGACTGGAACCAGCGGACCACCTCGCAGTAGTGCCCGGTCCGGTTTACCGGGGTCACGTGCGGCACCCCGCGCGAGCTGGCCCCCACCTGCGGGAAACGGACCTGGAACCGGCCGGGCGCGAGCTTGACACCGTCGGCCCACGCGGCGGGGAACGCGGTCTTCCAGCTACCCCACTGCCGGCTGGTGTCCAGCACGGTCCAGACCGGCACTGTGGGGTCCTTGACGTACGCGAAACCCCAGCGGTCGGCGGTGGCCGCCGCTGCCGGGGTCACTGGCGCGAGCGCGCTGGCCGCCAGTATGGCGGCCAGCGCGGCGGTGACGAACGATCGGAGACGCATGTGTTCCTCCAGTCGACGGGAACATGTCGATGAGGAGTGTGCGCGCAGTGATGCATTGGTCACAGTCGGCTACCTCGCGCTCCGGTGTCGGGTCTCCGCCACCGGGCGGGCCGCGCGACGGCGAGTCGACGGTCAGATGGTGAAGCCGCCGTCGACGTTGACCGTCGCCCCGGTGATGTAACGGCCGTCCGGGCTGGCGAGGAATGCCACAGCGGCAGCCACGTCACTTGGCTCGGCATAGTGGCCGAGGGCGGTGAACCCCCTGATCGTGTCGGCGTTGGGGCCGTCCGCCGGGTTCAGTTCGGTGTCGGTGGCCCCCGGATTCACCAGGTTCACGGTGATCGCCCGGTCGCCGAGTTCGCGTCCGAGCGCCTTGGTCAGACCGATCAGTGCGGTCTTGCTCATCGCGTACAGCGAGAAGCCCGGGAAGACGGCCCGTTCGGCCACGTTGCTGCCGATGTTGATGATCCGCCCGCCGGCCGGCATGTGGCGTACCGCAGCCTGTGCGGCGACGAACGGTGCCCGGACATTGACCGCGACGGTCTGTTCGAACTGCTCCAGGGTCAACTGCTCCAGCGGTCCGAGCAGGAACGCGCCGGCGTTGTTGACCAGGATGTCCAACCGACCCAGCTCGCCGGCGACCCGGTCGACTGCGGCTACCACCGCCGCCGTGTCGGAGCTGTCCGCCCGGATGGCGACGGCCCGCCGTCCCGCGGCCTTGATCTGGTCCACCACCTCGTCCGCGCGATGCTGATTCTGCTGGTACGTCAGCGCCACATCGGCACCCTCCCTGGCCAGGCGCATCGCCACCGCGGCACCAATGCCACGTCCACCGCCGGTCACCAGAGCTACCTTGCCGTCAAGTGCGTTGTTCATGAGAGCAAGCCTGCTGGACAGAGGATCGACCGTCTGGCGGTGATCGGACGTCGCGTTCGTGGCAGGCACGGCCACCGTGGACGCGGTCGCGCCATCCACGGTGTTGATCGCCTCAAGGAATGCTCAAATTCGATCGAGGCGATCCACTGCGGCCGCAAACGCACATACGCTCACCGGACCCAGCCGGCTCCCGTCCTCCCGTCCTTCTCGCAACGACGATCGTCGACGAGCACGGAGTCCTGCCACCACCTCAACCATCCGTCGTAAGTAGAAGGAGGGGGAATGCGGCACATACAACGGCGCATCGCGCTTCTGGCGCTGCCCGCCCTGGTGGGTAGCATCCTCGTGGCGACCGGGCCTGCGGGCGCCGATCCCACCGGGCCGTCAGCCGCCACCAGCCGATCCCAATCTGAGGATCGCGAGTCGGTACGCCTCGTACAGATCAGGCTGACCGGCGCCGACATGCTGGACAAGGTGGCCGCTGCCGGCTTCGACCTTGAGCACGGCCTCCGACGCGTGCCAACCGGCATCGAAGGCGAGGCGGTGGTGACCGCCGAGCAGGTCACCGAACTCACGGCGATGGGCGTCGAGGTGCTCGCCGACGACGCGGGCTTCGCCTGGAGCGACCAGGCCGACGGCGGCATCGGCGTCGACGCCGCCGGCGCGCGGGCTGTCCAGCCGTCGAACCACCAGGCGACGGTACGCATCGCCCGCGCCGACTGGTTCACCACCAAGGGCCAGGGCTTCCTGTACGTCGAGGCGCGGACCACCGAGGGTCAGCAGGCGGACCCGATCGTCGGGATGCAGGTCGAGAACGACTCGGGCAAGGGCACCCCGTTCGGCTTCGCCCGGACGATGAGCCGGTTCGTCGACTCCGGGCAGTACATGTTCCACCGGAACCTGTTCAAGCTCGACACCCGCCCGACCAGGATCCAGGTGACGAGCTCCACTGGTGGGGTCACCACCGGCGTGGTCTCGAACTGGTTGGAGAACGCCCCGCCGCCGCTGACGGCGAACCCGTCCTACAAGTCGGACTTCGTGGACGGCTACAAGCACCCGCAGCAGCTCTACAGTCGCGCCAAGGAGATCGCCCGCCAGTACCCGGACATCGCCGAGATCGTCTACCTGCCGAACCAGACCAACGGGTACCAGCGCAAGGCGCAGGCTCAGCTCGGCGGCACCGGGCAGGCGGCGGTCGTCGCCACCTCCGCGGCGTGGGGCCACGAGGGCGGCAACGACATCACAGTGGAGTTCGTGGACCGGCCCGACGCGAACCTCCCGCTCGCGGTGGAGGTCACGGGCAAGGCGGTTCGCGTCCTGCTCGCCACGGACGCCGCCGGGGCGCCGACGAGTACGGCCACCCAGGTGGCGGACGCACTGCGGACCCGGTCCGCGGGCCTCATCGACCGGGCGCACCCGTACCGCACCAACGAGGGCAGCGGCATCGTCGCGCCGACGGCCGGCCCGGTCGCGCTGACCGACTTCCTGGACCAGAAGCGCGTCGGAGCACCGGAGGGTGAGGTGCCGCGAGGCCCGGCGACGATCCCGGTCCTGCGGATCGGCAAGCACCGTGACGGCAAGAAGCCTGGTGTCCTGATCCAGGCGCAGGACCACGCCCGCGAGTGGGTGCCGGCGACGACCAGCCTGGAGTCGGCCGAGCGCCTGGTGCACAACTACCGGTCGGACCGGGAGACGAAGAAGATCGTCGAGAACACCGACATCTTCTTCATCCTGTCCAACAACCCCGACGGGGCGAACTACAGCTTCTACAACTTCGCCTCGCAGCGTAAGAACATGACGAACCACTGCCCGGACGCCAGCGCCGATCCGGCGCAGCGGAACTCGTGGGGCGTCGACCTGAACCGGAACTACCGGGTCGGGTCGGGCCACGACGGCTACGCGGGAGGGTCGACCAACTGCGTCAGTGGCACCTACCAGGGGCCGGAGGAGCTGTCCGAGCCCGAGTCGAAGAACATCATCTGGCTGGTCGAGAAGTACTCGAACATCAAGTTCATGATGTCGGTGCACTCCAACGGCGGTCAGCTGTTCTGGCAGCCCGGCGCCTACATCGCGGACGGACGGATCACCACGCCGCGCCCGCCGCTGGGTGACGAGGCGTTCTACTGGCAGTCGGCCGCTCGGATCCTGTCGCAGGTCAAGGCGCACCGGGAAACCGTCGTCACGCCGGAGAACGTCGGCGGCTCGTCGGACGTCCTCTACTCCTCAGCGGGCAACGTGCGCGAGGACCTGTACTACACCTACGGCATCTACGCGTTCGGCTGGGAGGTCGGCGGCTCCGTCTACAACCCCGCCACCGGCAACTGGCAGGGCGGTTCGTTCCAACCCGAGTGGACGGGAAACCCGGAGCTGGTCAGTGGCCACGCCGAAACGATGGAGTACGCCAACGGCATCATGGAGATGTTCCGGGTCGCGGCGGACTGGGGCAAGGACAAGAAGGATCCGACGTCCCGGCTGATCCCCGGCGACGGGAAGTACCGCGGGCCCGTCGACGTGCGCTTCGAGACCAGCGAGCCGGCCACCATCTACTACACGACCGACGGCAGCCGGCCCACGCTTGAATCGCCCCGCTACGCGGCCACCGAGTTCCGCGAGCCGGGGCAGGTGTTCCACGTGACCGAGACGACGACGTTCCGCTGGTTCTCGGTCGACAGCGCCGGCAACATCGAGAAGAACTACGACCCGACGAAGGCGGACAAGCGCAACAACTACCGCACGGCGACGATCACCATCGCCAAGAAGTAGCGCCCTTCCCGAGGATCGTTGCCCCGTCGGTGTGGTCCAACCGCGCCGGCGGGGCGACGACGGGGATGGTCAGGGCTCGAGAAGGACCTTGATGGCGCGGCGCTCGTCCATCGCCCGGTACCCTTCGGCGGCCTCGTCGAGGGGGAGGGTGAGGTCGAAGACCTTGCCGGGGTCGATCTGCCGGGTCGCGATCAGGTCGATCAGCTCGGGCAGGAACCGGCGCACCGGGGCGGGCCCGCCGTGCAGGTGTACGTGGGAGAAGAACAGCTCATCCCCGGGCAGTTCGACGTCGTGAGCCACGCCGACGTACCCGACATGACCACCGGCCCGGGTGGCCCGGATGGCCTGCATCATCGACTCCTGGGTGCCGACCGCCTCGATGACGGAGTGTGCCCCGAGACCGTCGGTGAGGTCCTTGATGCGGGCCACGCCCTCGTCGCCGCGCTCGGTGACGATGTGGGTCGCGCCGTAGTCCGCGGCGAGCTTCTGGCGCGGCTCGTGCCGGCTCATCGCGATGATCCGTTCCGCGCCGAGCCGCTTCGCGGCCAGCACGGCGAGCAGACCGACCGCACCGTCGCCGACCACCGCGACGGTCTTGCCGGGGCCGACCTCGGCCGCCACGGCACCGAACCATCCCGTGCCGAGCACGTCGGAGGCCGCCAGGAAACCCGGGATCAGATCGTCCGAGGGAATGTCCGGCGTCGCGACCAGGGTGCCGTCGGCCAGGGGTACGCGCAGGTACTCGGCCTGGGCGCCGAGCCCGCCGACCGGCTCGCGGTGCACGCATGAGGACTGGTAGCCGGCACGGCAGATCGGGCAGGTGTTGTCGGAGGCGAAGAAGGAGCCGACGACGAACTGGCCCGGCTTGATGGTGCGGACCTCGCCGCCCACCTCCTCGACGATGCCGACGTACTCGTGGCCCATCGGCGACGGTCCCTTGACCGGCTCGACTCCCCGGTACGGCCACAGGTCCGAACCGCAGACACAGGTCGCGGAGACCTGGATGATCGCGTCGGTCGGTAGCAGGATCCTGGGATCCTCCCGCGTCTCGACCCGGACGTCGCCGGGAGCGTGCATCACGACACCACGCACAAGTTCTTCCTTCCCAGGGGCCGGACACGTCCGGCCTGTTGTTACCCGTCCAACTACCCGGGCAGGCCGTGATGATGCCGCCTCCCGGGCACGTTCGGGACGACGCTCACCACCACCGCCTTGCCGACGCTTGATTAAATCGAGAGCGGTAAATAGATTGAGGATGGGCACCGCCGTGGTCCGGGCGACCGGGCCGTCGGCGGCTGACAGGTCCACCCCGAGCCGGGCACTTCGGTCGTACGCGCCGACCAGCCGCTGTGGCGCACCTCCGCGCCGCACCCAGGGCGCGTTGTCGCGCCGCGTCCGTCCCGGACGCGCGCCGCCGCGTCGCCTCCGCTCAGCTCGATGGCAGAAGGACCCTTCATGACGATCTTCCGTGCCCGCCCCGCTCCGACCCTGGTGGTCGTCGCCGCGCTGGCCGCCGCCGTGACCGGAACGGCCCTGCTCACCGGCCCGGCCGCAGCCGCCCAGGGCTGCCGGGTCGACTACACGCCCAACCAGTGGTCCGCCGGATTCACCGCCAACATCAAGGTCGCCCCGGGCGACACAGCTGTGTCCAGTTGGACCGTCACCTGGACGTACGCCGGCGACGAGCGCGTCACGAACGGCTGGAACGCCACGGTCAGCCAGTCCGGATCGACGGTGACCGCCCGCAACGCGTCCTACAACGGCAGCATCCCGGCCGGCGGCGCGACCGAGTTCGGCGTGCAGGGCACGTTCGGCGCCAGCGGTGGCGCGCCGACCGGGTTCAGCCTGAACGGAGTGCCGTGCAACGGCGCCGCGCCGACGACGCCCCCGCCCACGACGCCCCCGCCCACGACACCTCCGCCGACGACGCCCCCGCCCACGACACCTCCGCCGACCACCGAGCCGCCGGTCGGATGCACCGGGGCGGTGCTCTGCGACGGCTTCGAGAACCAGACCGGCTCGACGCCGTCCGGTGACTGGGCCGTGGTGAGCCCGGACTGCTCCGGAGCCGGCACGGCCACCATCGACACGACCACCACGCACAGCGGCAGCCGGGCGGTCCGGATCAACGGCGCAGCGGGGTACTGCAACCACGTCTTCATCAGGTCGACGAAGAACCTCGGCAGCGTGGGCGGTGTCCGGTACGGACGGATCTGGGTGCGGCACACCACCGCCCAGCCCACCGATCACACCACGATGGTGACGATGGCCGACGCCGCCGACGGCAACAAGGACCTGCGGTTGGGCGGCCAGAACGGCGCCCTGCAGTGGAACCGCGCGTCCGACGACGCGACCCTGCCCGAGCAGAGCCCGGCGGGGGTGGCGCAGAGCCTGCCACTACCGGTCAACCGGTGGACCTGTGTGGAGTTCATGGTGGACGGCTCGGCCGGTCAGCTTCGTACGTGGCTGGACGGCACCGCTGTCACCGGACTGACCGCGGACGGCGTCCCGACGCACGACATCGACGGCCAGTGGTACAACCGCACCTGGCGACCGCAACTCACCGACCTGAAGCTGGGCTGGGAGAGCTACGGCGGCGGGGCCGACACCCTCTGGTACGACGACGTCGCGGTCGGGTCCAGCCGAATCGGCTGCTGACCCGTCGAGATCCTGCGACGGTGCATCGTCAGCGGTGCACCGTCGCGCCCACACCGCCAGAGCTCACCGATGGGGTCGGACGCCGCCGGGCGCACATCTTCCTCTGTGGTGCGGGAGGGTGCCACAATGGCAGCGGCGTCCAAGCGGTTACCGCTGGGCCCGGGGGAGGGCCTTCCGCAGGAAGCGGACGGTGGGCACGAACCCGGAGGCCGCGATGCACCTTGTTCCCGACGCTGGCGCCATCTCCAGCCTGGTTGATCTGCTCGGTGGTGTGCTGCAGTTGACCGCTGCGGTCGTCACCCTGGTGGCCGCCGTCAACGTCCGTGGGCGTCGCCCTGGTCGCGGTCGGGGCGGCGATGATGACGACGCTCGTCCGTGAGACCCGCTCCGACACGGCCGCTCGCGAGGTTGCGGCGGTCAACGGCCGGGCCTCTGGTCAGGATCGCGTCCGAAACGGGGCAAGGGTGGCGCGGATCTGCTCGCCAGCACCCCAGTCGTCGTCGAACTGGGCCAGCACGGCGAGGTGTTGTCGCAGCTGGACGACCGGCATGCGGGCCTGCCAGCCGTCGTCCAGCGAGGTCAGGTCCGCGTAGACCTGGAAGAACCGTTGTGCCTCGGGCGGGGGCGAGGTGGACCACACATGGGCGAGGTCGACCTCGGCCCACATGTACGACACGGCCGGGTCGATCAACGCGGGCTGCCCGTCCGGGGTGGCCATGATGTTCTGCGTCCACAGGTCACCGTGTGTCAGGCACGCGGGCCGGTCCGGCAGCAGGTCGGGCAGTCGGTGGCACAGCCGCTCCAGTGCCGCCCGGTCCGCCGCGTCGAGCGCCGCCTCGACGCGGGGCTCCCCGAGCCACCGAAGCAGCCGGTGCTCTGCGAAGAACGCAAACCCGTCGTCATGCCACGTGTTGACCTGGCGGCGCCGGCCCAGCCAGTTGTCGTGGTGCCATCCGAAGCGAGGATGGGTCGTGCTCGTGTGCATGCGGGCGAGCAGGTGGGCCAGCTGCTCCCAGAAGCTCTCGGTGTGCGGCCTCGGGCGCAGCACCGACAACACGAGCAGTTCCGGGTCCGCCAGGAGCACCTCGGGTGTGGCCATGCCGCCGAGTTCGCGGAGGGCGGCCAGCCCTTCGGCCTCCGCGACGAAGACCCCCTCGGCGGGCGCGTCGGCGAAGCCCTTGACGAACACCGACGGGGCGTCCCGACGGGTGGCGAGGCCCGCGAGCGCCGCGACCCCGCCCGTCACCGGCTCCACTGTGACGACCTCGCTCATCCCGGCCTGGAGCAGGCGTTCCAGCAGCGTCGTCGTCGAGCTCATCAGGACACACCTCTCATCTGCGTGCACCCCTGCCTGCGGCTGCCCGCCCCCGGCGGCCACCAGGAACCGTTGTCAGCCCGGCCTTCACGTCGATGCCAGCGTAGGCGGCCACGGTCCTGTGGACACCTGAGCGGTGTCCCGTAGGTTGGTGGTGCGAACACGTGACCGACGGTGGTGGTTGGCCTCCGTCGCCGGCCAGTGGGTCACGGACCATCCACGCAACCGAGGAGAGGCGGACCACGACATGACGGCGGTGCCTGCCGCGGATCCGGCGGTTGCTGGGCGAGGAGCGGCTGAGGAGGATCTGCGGGCGTTGTTCGGGCAGTCCACGGCCGTCTTCGCGTCGTTGACCGGCCCGGCGCATGTGGTGGAGACGGCGAACCGGGCCTTCTTCGAGACCATCGGTCAGGAACGGGTCCGCACCGGGGTCGCGCTCGTGGACGTGATGCCCGAGCTGGCCGATCAGGGCTACATCGCTCTGCTGGATCAGGTCTACCGCACGGGCGAGGCATACGTCGGCCGTGACATCCGGGTCGTGCTGGGCATCGGCCCGCAGGCCCGGGAGGCCTTCTTCGATGTCTCCTACGAGCCGCGTCGAAACGCAGCCGGCACGGTGACCGGGATCCGCGTGCTCGGCGTGGAGACCACCCAGGTCAAGCACGCCCAACGGTTGATGACCGAACACCGCGCCCTGCTGGAGCAGATCGCCCGCCAGGCGCCCCTGACCGAGGTGCTCGACGGGATGGCTCGCTGTATCGAGAATCTGGCACCGCAGGAGGTGCTCGTCTCGGTGCTGCTCGCCGATGCCGACGGCCGGCACCTGCGCCACGGCGCCGCCCCCAGCCTGCCCGCCTTCTACAACCAGGCCATCGACGGCATCGCCACCGGCGAAGGCGTCGGCTCCTGCGGCACCGCCGCCCACCGCCGGGAACCGGTGATCGTCACCGACATCACCACCGACCCGTTCTGGAACGACTTTCGGGATCTGGCCGACCGGGCCGGTCTGGCGGCCTGCTGGTCCACTCCCATCCTGGCTCGCGACGGCGGCCTGCTGGGCACCTTCGCCATGTACCACCGCACCCCGCGCGTCCCACAGGACTCGGACCTCGCTCTCACCCGGGTCTTCGCCGGCACCGCGGCCCTGGCCATCGAACGCCACCACATCGAACAGGCGAAGACGGCCGCCGAAGCACGCGCCAGGGCGGCTCACGACGAGCTGACCAGGGTGCTACGCGTGGAACGGGAACTGCGCGCCGAGGCCGAGCAGCGTGCTGCCGCCTCCGCAGAACTCGCCGCGCGGATGCGTGCCGCCGCAGCCGCGCAGGCTGCTCTGCCACACCCGGAGCACTGCCAGCTCGGCGATGCTCCCGCCTGCACCGCACCCGCCGAGATCAAGATCGCTGATTCGTGGGGTGACTCGGCATGGGGCTGTACCGCGCACGTCGAGGAGGCCCTTCTCAACGTGCGCTCGGTGTTCATCGCCAGCGAGGAACTCGGCGGCCTGGCCGCCTACCTCAACCGCTGACGAGGTCTGCGACAGCCGGCACCTGGCTGGCCCGGCCGCCGCCCTGATCCCTGGTCAGGAACTATGGGCTGCCACGTTGATGACGTTGCCGTCCGGAGCGCGGACGAAGAACCGCCGCACTCCCCAGGGCTCAGTGGTCAGCGGGTGGACGATCGCGTAACCGAGGCGCTGTGCCTCCGCGTAGGCGCCGTCCACGTCGTCCACCTGCACCGAGATGACCGAATCCTCCGGTGCGGACGCGTCGCCGGAGACGAGCTGCACGCTCGCGCCGCTGTCGGGCGAGGTGTAGCGGGCCACCCAGCCCAGGTTGAACTCCTCGTTGCTCAACCCGAGGTAGTCGCTGTAGAAGCCCTTGGCGGCGCTGATGTCAGGCACCGGAAGGTTGGCCAGGACGCGGACGACGCGCACGCGGACCTCCTGCTTCGAGTTGTGGAATCCGCTCATCATCCTGCGTCGTGCGTCCATACCTGCTCATCGCCGCGCGGGGAGTCGGGAGGCAGCGCCGCGGTGGGCCCGCAACGTGCGCGTACCCACCGCCCTTCACCGAGTACGCGAGGGCCAGCCTCTCAACACCAGGTCAGCGTCGAGTTGACCCGGGTGACGTTGCTGATGGTGTTGTTGGTGCCGCCGCAGGGGCTTTGGGTGATGTTGGTGCCGCTGACGGTCAGGTTCTGCAACCGGATGCCGGAGGAGATCGGGAATTCCGTCCGCGACGCGATCCTGATCTCGCCGCCGCCGGTCACCGTTCCGGACACCCCGGCGATGACGACGTTGTAGCAGTTCTCCACCAGGATCGAGTTGTTCCCCGTGTTCGAGATCGTCACCCGGTCGATGACCGCGCCACCGGACTCGGACACGCAGAAGATCCCGCGGCCACCACCGGACGCGATCACGGTTCCGACCCGGATGTTCGTCGGATACGAGTTGCCCACCCGGCCGTTGCGGTTGGCCATCCGGAACGCCGCGTACCCGGTGCCGGCACCGGCGCCCTGCGCGTCGACCGTGCCGACCGTGGCGTTGATCGTGTCGTTGAGCAGCAGGCCAGAGTCCCGGGTGTTCCGCGCCGTGACAGTTCCGATCGTCAAACCGTCCACGCCGTACGTCTCCACCCCGTGGCTACCGCTCCCCGACACGTACACGGTGTCGATGCGGACGTTGCGCACCTTCACCGACCGATCGCCACCGTGATTGTCGATACGCACGCCCAGCCCGGCGGAGAGCCGCATGTCGATCTGCCCAAGAGTCAGGTTGTTCACGTTGCGCATGAAGATCCCGTACAACGGCGACCCGGTCAGCGTCAGGTTCTGCACCTCGACATCCGTGGTCCCCCGCGAATACACCGGCGCCTGATCACCCGAGCCCGACCCGGTCACGCTGATCGTGCCGCACACCGCCAGCGTCGTGTACGACGGCAACGACAACCGCGAACCCGCGCTCACCGAACCGGAGCCACGAACCACGACCCGCTGCTTCGCCGTCCGACCCGCCGACAGTGAATTGACCGCCGCCTGCATCGCGGACAACATGCTCGAACCCGAATAGAGCGTCGACGAGCCGTTACGGGCCGTCCAGGTGCTCCCGCTCAGCACGGCCTCGGCGTTGGTCGACCCGCTGCCGCAGCCGGGTGGCGTGCTGCCCCCGTTGCCCACCTGGACCATCTGCCACTGCTGGTTCGCACCGTTCTGATCGGTGTACTGACTGATGCGGCCGCCGTCAGCGGTGGACCGCTCCCAGACCTCGACTGCCTTGCCGGAGTGGCGGTTGATCAGCCGGACATGACCGCCGTCGGAATCGAGCACCTGGAACTGCTGGTTGGTGGCGTTGAGATCCGGCCACTGGCGGTACTCGGCGCCGTCGGCGGCGCTCCACTCCCAGAGGTCGACGACCTTGCCGCTGTGCCGAGCCTTGAGGCGGTAGTAGCCACTGCCGGACGAGACGAACTGGAACTGTTGCCACGCGCCGTCGTTGCGGGACCACTGCTGGATCACCGCGCCGTCCGCCGTCGACGTGTCCGCGACGTCGAGCACCTTGCCGCTGTGCCGGTTGACCAGAACGTAGTAGGCGCTGGTGTCGATGGTCGCCGCCTGTGCCGGCGGCGCGCCGACCAGCACAGCGCCGACGGCACCGACCAGCGCGGTGATCATGGCCAGAACCAGGCCGGTACGCCGGTCGCGGTGGATCGGGCCGTGGCTGGACGGTCTTCTCGTGATGGTGGGGGTCATCGGTGCTCCTGGCTCGATGGGGGAGTGGTCCCGCGGCTATTCCAGGTGGAAGGTGGCGGAGGCGCGCTCGGCGCTCGTGGTCACCGCTTCCAGGTAGAGCAGTCCGTCGCGGTGGCGCACGTACCGGCCGGGGAAGTTCTGTGACTCCAGGGAGACCCCGGTGCTGGCAGCCAGGCCGGATTGGCGGTGGAAGCTCGCGTCGCCGCCGAAGAGCGACGAGCCGTCGCTCCGTTCGACATACAGGGCGTAGCCACGGTGACGCAGGTAGTACCCCGGGAAGTTGGTCGACTCCAACGACACTGTCCCGCCCCCGGCGAGGCCGCTGACGATGCGGAACTGCGAGTCGGCCAGGTTGGCCACGTTGGGCTCGACCCGGGCCCGATAGTCGTAGTGCCGGATGTAGCTGCTGGTCAGATCGTGTGAACGCAGCCGCACCGGTGTGGCCCCGTCGGGCACCGGGATGCCGAAGTTCGGGGTGCCGTCGGCGTTCCAGTACAGCTTCTGCAGCCTCGTCCGCCGGTTCGGATCGTTGAGCGGATCGCCGCTGATGTCACGGTAGTTGCGGTCGTGATAGACCAGGATGTCGCTCTGCCCATCCTCGGAGACGGTGAACGAGTTGTGGCCGGGGCCGTACTGACCGGTGGCGGCGTTGCTGGCGAACACCGGGTTGGGGCTCTTGCTCCAGGCGGCGGCGTCGAGCAGGTTGGCGGTGGCCGAGGCGCTCAGCATCCCGAGGCAGTAGTTGGCGTCCGTGGCGCTGGCCGAGTAGGTCAGGAAGATGCGGCCGTTGCGTTGGATCACCGCCGGTCCCTCGGCGACCCGGTAGCCGCGGGTCTCCCAGTCGTACGTCGGCACGACGAGTCGCGTCACCGTGCCGGTGATCTGCCACGGGTTGGCACCCATCCGGGCGAGGTAGACGTTGGAGTTGTTGGAGATGCCCGGCTCCTGCTGCGCCCAGGTCAGATAACGCACTCCGTTGGCGACGAAGGTCGACGCGTCGAGGCTGAACGTGTCCCACGGTGTCATGATCCGACCACGTTCGGTCCACGACCCGGTCAGCGGATTCGCGCTGGAGTTCTCCAACACGTACATGCGGATCCGCCACACGTCGTCGGTGCGGCCCGCGGCGAAGTAGACGTACCACCGGTTGTTGATGAAATGGATCTCCGGCGCCCAGATGTGGGCGCCCATCTCGCCGCTGGTGTGCCGGTTCCAGATCGTGGTTTCCGCCGCCGTGGCCAGGCCCTGGAGGGTGGTCGCACGTCGCAGCACGATCCGGTCGTACTGCGGCACCGTCGCGGTCATGTAGTAGTAGCCGTCGGTGTGCCGGACGATGTGCGGGTCGGCCCTCTGGTTCACCAGCGGGTTGGTGTAGTTGACCGCCGGTGCGGCGTGCGCCGGCCCGGCCGCCGGCAGGCCGGCTGCCACGGCGAGCACCACCAACACCGCGGCCACGACCGACCGTAGACGTCGGCGGCCGGCAGGCCCCCGGCCGGTTGCCGGGCGGGCAAACGGATCGGTTGGGTGGAGTGGCAGCGGCATCTGTCCTCCGTACGGTTGGTGAGCGACTCATCGGCGCAGGTGGTGCCGGCCGGTGGCGTCGTGGCCGATCAGGTCGACGCCGAGCAGCACGTGGGACCGGAACCGGCCGCGACGCCCGGGTGACGGCGCCGCCAGCCTGCGGCGCCCCGCCGGGGTCGATGCGCGAGTGAATCGCGAGATATGACGGTGGCGTTGCGCCCAGGTTGCGGTCTCAGTGTTGGCGCTAACATCGACAGGTGTCAAGGTGTCTGGTTGGCGCCCGAGATGTACTCGTCGAACGCGGCAACCTCTTCGTCGGTAATGTGAGGGCGATGTCGTTGAGGTCGAAACCACCCTCCGGCACACCAAGCGCACCTGCGGCCCCGGCTCGCGCCATGGACAGCACCTCACGCGTCCGGCGGGTACGACCGACCTCCACATCGCCATCGGGCCCGTCGATCAGCACGACGTAGGAACGGTCCGCCAGGTGGCGCACCCGTGCACGCACTCTTTTCGGTTGGTCGCCCATCCGCTGATAGTGCCCTTTGCGCACCAGGCGCGTCACGGGGAGCCGCGGTGGCGCAAATGGGCGCGGTCCGGGATATCCTTGCCGCATATGGCTACCTTTCGCAGCGCCTCAGTGCTCCTTTCGTCGGATGGCACCAGGACCCCCGGCACCGCCGCTCTCTTCGCCGAGCCCGCCCGCAGGGGCGGGGTCCCGCCGTGGGCAGGTGACTTCCGACCTGCCAACAGCGCCGGCAACGGCCCCAAGAACGCGGTCGGGAAGACCTTCACGTTGGAGCTGCCCGACGGCAGCACCGGCAAGGTCGTCGTTCAGGGCCTCAAGAGCGGAAAGGGAGGCGTCGTTCTGGCGCTGATGGGCCAGGACGCACCCCCTTTCTGAGCAAGACTGCTACCCACCGGCTGGTCAGCGACCTGCCGATGCCAATGCGTCCGGACAGCGTCCGGACGCATTGCCGTACCCGTGGCGGGGCGGTCCTGGCCGGTGACGTTCCGCCGGCCAGGTCGCCAGTCAGCGGCGGCCGGTGGCCAGAGCGACGAGATACTGGCCGCCGCCCGCGTCGACGCTCGCGGTCACCGGCAGCCCGGGCACCAGCCGGGAAAACCGGTCGACCAGCCAGTCCGCCGCCTCCTGGGCGTCCTTCCTGCTCGGGCAACGGGCCACCAACTCCCGGCCGCCCTTGCGCTCAAGCCTCTCGGCGACGGTGATCAGCGGCGCGGGCTCCACCACGTGCAGACGGTCCGGCCAGGCGATGACCACCTTGACGGCGCCCTTGCCGGTGTTGCAGGCGCGGTGCGCAAGCCGTTCGACGACCTTGGCCTTCTTGTCGGCGGTGCGGCTGTCGACGCTGGGCCCACGCGGGTCGTTCACCGACATGTCAGCGTCGACCGGCTCGTCGCACACCCAGCATCGCCAGTTGTCACGCCGCGCGACGTCATCGAGAAGACTCATCCGAGCAAACTAGCCTGTCAGCCCCCGGCCAACGACAGACGGAGCCCTCGGCGCGGTCGCACTGCTCCTTCAGGGGGCCTGCTCATCCACGGGCGTCGTGCTGGTTGCTGAGATTCCTTCACGAGCGTAGGAAGAACACCACCTGCGTCGAAGGAGATGCGTGTGACCACAATCAGAGGGCTCCGTCTCGCCGTGTCCGTGCTGGTGACCGCGGCCACCGTCCTGTTCGGGGCGTCGGCCGCCGCGGCACCGCCCGCCACTCCTGCACCGACCGGGCAGCAGGCCTGCGACCCGATCGACCCGACGGCCTGCCTGCTGCCCTTCCCGAACGACTACTTCACCGTGCCGGACCGGACCAGCCCCACCGGTAAGCGGGTGCGGCTCGCGACCGCCGCGATGCCCGCCAACGTGCAGGGGACCCCGATCGACCCGACGGAATGGAACCGGCAGGACGGGTTCAGCCCGGGCTCGCCGATCCTGGTGCGAGTGCCCGGCCTCGACGCCACGACGACCGGGATCGCGCCGGTCACCGACATCGGCCGCTCGCTGGCGCCGGACGCGCCGATCGTGCTGATCAACGCGCGGACCGGTGAGCGCACGCCGTACTGGGCCGAGCTGGACGCGCACGCGACCGGCGAGCCCGACCGGCAGGTGCTGATCATCCGACCTGCGGTGGCGCTGACCGAGGGCACCCGCTACGTCGTCGGCCTGCGCGGCATGCGCGACGGCAACGGGGCGTCGATCCCGGCACCGAAGGCGTTCAGGGCGTACGTGACCGGTGCCGGCCACAGCCATCGGGACAGCCGTGCGCCGCAGATGAAACGGATCCTCGCCGACCTGACCCGCACGGGGGTCAAGCGGCACAGCCTCTACCTGGCCTGGGACTTCACGGTGGCCAGCCGGCAGGGTCTGACCGGGCGGATGCTGGCGGTCCGCGACAGCGCGTTCGCCAGCCTCCGTCGAGCCGCACCGTCGTTCACCGTCACCCAGGTGACCGACTACCCACCGGAGCAGGAGCCGCTGATCGCCCGGCAGGTGACCGGCACCATCGGCGTACCGTCCTATCTGACCGGCGACGGCGGGCCGGGCTCCCGGCTTCACTACGGGCCCGCTGGCGGCACCGGGACGCCGCAGACACCGAACGCCCTGCCCACGCCGTCCGGCGCGACGATCGCGGCGGACTTCGTCTGCAACATCCCGCGCAGCGCCTCCGCCGCGAAGCCGGCACACCTGTCGCTCTACGGCCATGGCCTGCTCGGCAAGCCGACCGAGATCAACGCCGGCAACGTCAGGACGATGTCGAACACCCACAACTTCACCTTCTGCGCGACCAGTTGGATCGGCATGGCCGCCGGTGACGTCCCCTACGTGGCCGGTGCCTTCACCGACCTCAGCGCCTTTCCCGCCGTGGCGGACCGGTTGCAGCAGAGCTTCCTGAACTTCCTGTTCCTGGGCCGCGCGATGATCCACCCGGGCGGGTTCGCCGCCCACCCGGCGTTCCGGGACGTCACCGCACGACCGCTGATCAACCTGGCCGGCGGGCTGCACTACGACGGCAACAGCCAGGGTGGCATCAACGGTGGCGCCCTCACCGCCATCGCCCAGGACTGGACCCGCTCGGTGCTCGGCGTACCGGCGATGAACTACTCCACGCTGCTGCAACGCAGCGTGGACTTCGCCCCGTTCCAGTCGGTCATGGACGGCTACTACCCGGACAAGGTCGACCAACAGCTGATCCTCGCGCTGCTGCAGATGTTGTGGGACCGGTCCGAGGCCAACGGGTACGCCCAGCACATGACCGACCGGCCATTGCCCGGCACCCCACCGCACCAGGTCCTGATGCACGTGGCCTTCGGTGACCAGCAGGTCTCGCCCGCCGCAGCGGAGGTCCAGGCGCGCACCATCGGGGCTCGCCTGCACACACCCGCGCTCGCCGACGGTTGGTCATCGGACGTGCGTCCGTACTGGGGCATCGCGCCGATCCGCCGCTACCCGTACACCGGCTCGGCGCTCGTGATCTGGAACAGCGGCGCGGCGTACGCGCCACCGACGACGAACCTCGCCCCGGCCGGGCCGGAGTACGGGGAGGACCCGCACGAGTTCCCACGGGCGCAGGCCGGAGCCCAGAGACAGAAGGCCGCCTTCCTGCTCACCGGCAAGGTCATCGACGTCTGCGCGCGGACGCCCTGCCCGTGACCCGCTCTGCCGCCCCGCGGGGCGCGAACCTTTGACGTCACGCGCCGCCCACCGCAGATCCGCGGCGCGTTCGTGGGTGTCCTAGGCGAAGCGGTCCGCGAGCTTCGTCAGCTTGGCGACGTACGCCGACCAGTCGTAGTCGTCCGGGATGTTGGTGTTGTCGTGCCGCAGGCCGATCGCCGAGTCGTGCTGCTCGCGGATGATGTCGGCATGCCCTGCATGACGGGCGAGGTCGCAGGTCACGTGGATGATGATCCGCTGCAGCGTCACGTCCTGCCGGCCTGGGCGCCACCACGGCACCTGCCCCGGCGCGTCGAGCGGCAGCTGGTCGATCGTCTGGTCGGCGAACACCCCGACCCGGCGATACAGATCGATCAGGCCGTCCTTCGTCTCGTCCTCGCTCGCGTACCAGTCTGCCTGTGGGTCCTCGTCGAACGCCTGCATGGGGACGAGTTCCTCCGGCGTCGGGAACTCGCGCCCGAAGGTGGGCCCGAAGTAGCCGGCTTCGACATTGAGGCAGTGCTTGATGATGCCCAGCAGGTTGGTGCCGGTCGCGGTGCGGGGCATTCTCGCATCGCGTTCGCTCAGCCCGTCGAGCTTCCAGATCAGGTCGTCGCGATTTTCCTTCAGGTAGAGGTGCAGCGCAGCTTTCGCATCGCTCAAGTCAGCCATGTCCGCCAGTCTTCCTCAGGGCTGCGCCACCGTGGGGGGCGACGTTTGCAAGATTAGAAGGGGGCGGGTGCGGGCGGCAACGCATCGAGAGCATGTCCGCGTAGCGCCACAGCTGCTCCCGGGCCCGCGTCGCGTGCCAAGACTCGTGGCCGTCAACCTCGGAGCCGGGCTCTGAGCACGTCGACCTCGCAGCCCGGCGAGGACGGGTCGAAGCCGTGCTCGACCAGCCAGCGGATCGCCAGCAGGCTGCGCAACGACCACCATCCACGGATCACGTCGAGGTCGACCTCGGTGCCGTAGCCGGCGACGACGTCGCCAAGGCGCTCCTCGTGCCCGAGCGTCAAGCTGGCGAGGTCGTACAGGGCGTCGCCCCGGCCCGCCTCGGACCAGTCGATGACGCCGGTGATCTCGTCACCGCTGACGAACACGTGGCTGATCTGCAGGTCGCCGTGCGTGAACACGGGTGTCCACGGCCGGAGCGCGGCGTCGGCGACCTGGCGGTTGCGGGCGACCAGGTCGGTGGGAAGGACGCCGTTCGTGACCAGCCACTGGCATTCGCGGTCGAGGTGCGACGCGATCTCGTCGAGGCTCCGTCCGGGCCACGGTGGCAGCGGGGCGTCGTGCAGCATCCGCACGCTGGCGCCCGCCGCGGCCCACGCCGCCGGCGACGCCGTCGACGGCTCGCCGAGGCGGCCGAGCGCCGTCCCGGGCACGGCGGCGAGCGCGAGTACGGGCGGCTTTCGCCACCGGACCTCCGGAGTAGGGATCGGCGCCAGAACCATCGCTTCGACCTCGACGTCGGTGCGCGTCTGATCGCCATCGATCTTCAGGAACACGTCACCGACGCGCATGGTCACGCGCTCATGGTGGGCGACGACGACCTCGACCTGCTGCACGTTCGGCATTATCGCGAGGGTTGACCAGCGATGTCACCGGCTTTACCGGGTACGCCTGACCACGTCGCCGTCCGGCGGTGGTGCTCACCCCAGGAGCGCCCGGATGACGTCGGGCCGGTTCAGGGCCGCGACACACCACGCGAAGTGACCGTCCCCGCCCTCGGCGTCGTAGGCGTTCGCGGTGATCAGCGAGTAGGCCGCGCGGTAGACGAGAAGCGCCTGCCGCGGGTAGCCCAGGCGCTCCTCGATCTGCGCGTAGAGGCCACGTTCGGTGTCCAGGGCATGCTCGCCGTACATGTCGAAGATCGAGGCCGCGACGGAGGCGTCGAACACCGGGTCACCCTCGGTCGTGAGGAAGCCCCAGTCGAGTACGGCGGCAGGGCCGCCGGCGTCGTTCACGAGGATGTTGCCGGGGATCATGTCGCCGTGGACGACCGAGCGTCGTCCGCTGTCGACGTCCCGCAGCCGGTCCTGCAACGCGTCCAGCTTCCTGTCGAGGTCCTCGACCGCCGGGTCGAGGACCTGTCGGAATCGGGCGACGCGACGCGTGGCCAGTGCGTAAAGGGCGTCAGGGAAAGCGTCGTCCGCCTCGTGGAGCGGCATCGTCTCGTCCAGGACCGACAGCTTCCGAGCCTCGGGCAAGGGCCCGCTTGCCCCCAGTTGGGCCAACACGTCGACGAACGCCGACCTGGCCTCGTCGAGGGTGAGGCGACCCTCTTTCCGCGCTTCGGTCATGGTCCTGCCGGCCAGCCGTCGGGGAGCCTCGCCACCCGTCCACTGGTGCAGGAGTCGGGTCAGTTCGACGTCGGTCGGGCTGTGCATCAGGTTGCCATCGCTAACTGTCGTCGGGTCGGACGCTGCTCGCGAGGTGGCCGCTCTGCGGGCGCAGTACCCGGGGGTGGCCTGGCACAGCTACGGCGCGGGGAGGTCCGGGCCCTCCCCGCGCCGCCACCACCATGCGCTTGATCGGCGCGCTGGTCAGGTGTGCGCGCGGCGCACCATCTCGTTGATCCAGGTGGGCGCGTACGGAGACGTGCAGCCCGGGGATGTCGGGTAGTCCTTGAGCACCGCCAGACGTTCGCCGATGTCGATCGCGCGAGCGCGGTGCGCGGCGTGCTCGATCCCGATCTGGGCCAGGCAGTGGTTCATCGCCCACTGGAGGCGATCCGGCGCGTCCTTCATCTCGCTCTCGATGAGGTCGAGCAGCCCCGGCAGGTCGAGGCTCTCGGGCTTCTTCGTCACGCGCTCGGTGGTCAGCGCCCAGCCGGCGCTCGCGACCACCGGGTCCGGGTCGGCACACCAGGCCAGGCGCAGCTCCTCGGCGTGCGCGCTCTTCTTCACCACGTAGTTCACGAGCCAGTCGTGCACCTTGGGCGCGCGTGCCTCGCGCAGCATGACGTCCAGCTCGGCACGCTCGAACGCCCTGGGACGGCAGATCAGGAGCGCCAGCAGTCTCGCCGCGGTGTCGCCGGTCCTCCAGAGCTGGCGGGCGAGTTCCTGCTGCGTCTTGAGCCGCTTGGCGACAGCACGAAGCTTGCCGAGGTGCACACCGTGGTCGTCACCGTGTTTCGCGTTCACCTCGCGTGCCCGGTGGTCCTCCAGCCCGGCCAGTTCGGCCATCACCTCGGCCAGCACCGTGTCGGTCGGCGTCGTCGCGGTCACCGCAGCCTCCAGCTGTTCGGGTGTGAGATGCACCTTACGACGCAGTGGACCGGTGATGACCTGCGGCTGGTCGGTTCCTGCCGCGCGTGGCCCATCGAATGGCACAGTGATGTCCATGGACAGGACGCACGTCAACGAATGGCTCACCGCGTACGAGCGGCTGTGGCGGACGCCCGGCACGGACGCCCTGGTAACTCTCTTCACCGAGGATGCGAGCTACCAGCAGGGGCCCTACTGGACACCTGTCGTCGGTCTGCCGGCCATCGCCCAGATGTGGGAGAAACAGCGCAAAGGCCCCGACGAGGTGTTCCGGATGACCAGCGAGATCGTCGCGGTCGACGGTGACACCGCCGTGTCGCGCCACGAGGTCCGCTACGGCGACCCGGTCGAGCAGGAGTACCGCGACCTGTGGGTCATGCGGTTCGCCGAGGACGGACGTTGCCGGTCGTTCGAGGAGTGGCCGTTCTGGCCGGGACAGCAGCCGGCCAACCCTCCGGACGGTTCGTGACCCGAGGCCCCGGTGGCTGGGGGGCGGACTATCGTGATTCCGTGAGTACCCGACACGTGCCCGCGCAGATCGGTGACCTGCCGCCGATCGGGCGACCAGCCACCAGTGCCCTGCTCGAAGCCGGCATCACCACGCTCGCCCAGGCGGCCACCCACAGCCGCGGCGATCTGCTGGCCATGCACGGGGTGGGCCCGAAGGCGGTCGACATCCTGGCCGCCGCGCTGGCCGAGCAAGGGCTGGCCTTCGCGGCTTCGTAGAGGGGCCGCTGGCTCAGTCGGGCGGGTTGGCGCAGAGCGCCTCCAGCCGTTCCAGCGTCTCGGTCATGCTCGTGATCCAGCCGCGCCCGCCGTCCATCGCCGCCTGTTCGTCGGCCGGCAGCTGGGAGCAGTCATAGATTTCGGTCACGATGGTGGCGTCCGGGCCGTCGGGCGTCAGCTCGTAGGTCCACCGGTGTCCCCATCGCGTCCGAGCAGTGGCGCCGGGTGCGGTGTCCGGGTGGCCTCGGCCCGGCTCCGGTGTCCAGCCGAGGCGCCGGTTCACCTCGTACTCGACGACGTGGTTGTTCATCTCGTAGTCGCCATACCGCGAGTAGTGCATCCTCATCACGAAGACGTCGCCGACGGCGGCGACCACCGCGTCCGATACGGCACCCCGCAGCATCCCGGAGCCGTCGAGATCGGTGTGTCGCCGAGGATCCGCGAGGATCCGGAAGATGTCGGCCGCTGGCGCGGCGATCCGCCGGGACACCGCGACGGGCTCGGCCCGACCACCTGTCACCGGTACGCCTCCTCGAAGGTGATCGTCGCCGACGCCTGGCGCTGGACGTCGCCGAGCCGTTCGCTGAGGAAGGCGCGTTCGACCTTGTTGTCGGTGTGGGCCAGGGCCTCCTGGTAGGCGTCCGCCGCCGGCGCCCAGCGGTTGAGTTGACGCAGGAAGTCACCACGGGCGGCGCTGAGGTAGCCGTAGGTGGCCAGGACCGGTTCGGCGAGCAGTGGCGTCAGTGCGTCGAGACCGGCCTGCGGGCCGTCGCGCAGACCCACGGCCACGGCACGGTTGAGCTCGACCACCGGCGAGGGCCAGAGCTGGAGCAGGACGTCGTACAGCCCAACGATCTCCGCCCAGTCGGTGTCCTGCCAGGTCGGTGCCTCGGCGTGCACGGCGGCGATCGCGGCCTCGACTGCGTACCGTGTCGGCGGTCTGCGACGCAGGGCGACGGTCACCAGGGCGACCCCCTCGCTGATGAGCCGGGTGTCCCAACGCCCGTGGTCCTGCTCCGAGAGCAGTTGCAGCCGACCGCTGGCCGACAGGCGACTGTCGTCACGCGCATGGATGAGCAGCAGCAGCGCGAGCAGGCCGCTGATCTCCGTGTCGGTCGGTATGAGCAGGTGCAGCATGCGAGCGAGGTTGATCGCGCTGTCGACCAGGTCACGGCGGACGAGGTGCCCGCCACTCGGCGCCGTGTGGCCGGTGGTGAAGATCAGATGGACGACTTCGAGGACGGCGCTGACGCGCCCGGCGAGGTGGTCGGGCGACGGCACACGGTACGGGATACGGGCAGTGGTGATCTTCTTCTTGGCCCGGGTGATCCGTGCGGCCATTGTGGGCTCCGGCACCAGGAACGCGCGGGCCACTTCCGCCGTGGACAGCCCGCACACCAGCCGCAGCGTCAGCGCGACCTGGGCGTCGCGGGACAGGGCCGGATGACAGCAGGTGAAGACGAGTCGGAGCCGGTCGTCATCGAGGCCGTCCTCGGGGCCGGACACCGACTGGTCGGTCACCAGCTGCGGTAGAGCCCGACGCAACGCCGACTCGCGGCGCAGCACATCCAGCGCCCGGTTGCGGGCGGTGGTTGTCAGCCACGCACCGGGACGATCGGGGATGCCGATCTGCGGCCAGACCCGCAGCGCCTGGGCGTAGGCGTCCTGGGTGCACTCCTCCGCGAGATCGAGGTCCCGGGTCAGGCGTGCCGTCGCGGCCAGCAACTGGGTCCAGTCGCGGCGGTGCGCCTGCGCGACCGCCGCGACCACCTCGGCGCTCATCCGTGATCGACCACCGGACGGATCTCCACCCCGCTGTGCCCGGCGGAGACCTCGTACAGCCGCGAGGCCAGGCTGATCACCTCGTCGAGGTCGGGGGCTTCGATCAGGTAGTAGCCGCCCACCGCCTCCTTGGTCTCCAGGAACGGCCCGTCCGTGATGGCCAGCCGACCATGGGGGTCGGTGCGCAGTGTGGTCGCGACGGCCGCCGGCTCCAACTGCTGGCCGTCGAGGACGGCCGGACCGGCTGCGGCGCAGAAGGCGCCGTGGGCCTCGTCGCGCTTCCGCATCTCCTGCTGTGACATCGCGGCCCACTGCCGTTCGTCGCCGTGGATGAGGATCAGGTACTTCGCCATGTCGCGCATCCCATCGTGTGGAGCCCCGCCGGGCCCGCCTACCTCACCGACGAGTCAACCTGATCGCCGATCGACAAACGAGGGGATCAATTTTGCCGGGTGGAAGGCCGGCGGCGGTGCCCGCCGGTCCACCGCTCTGTCGCGCGGTTCACACCCGGGCTTCGACGGGTTCCGCAGCAGCGTCGAGCGGCAGGTCGCGCAGCCGCCGGATCGGGGTCGACAGGTAGATGATGGGCGACAGCACGGTGAGGGCACCGAAGATCAACAGGGTGGTACGCGCGCCGAGTGGCCCGGCCAGGAGGCCGGCAAGCAGGCTGCCGAGCGGGATGGCGCCCCAGGAGACGAACTTGACCGTGGCGATCACCCGCGACAGGAGGTCCGGCGGGCTGGCGAGCATCCGGTAGGTGCGGGTGGTCACGCTGAGCACCACCGAGGAGCCGGCGAAGACGAGGTTCCCGACGGCGAAGGCGAGATAGGCGGCGGTGCCGCTGCCCAGCGGGATGACGAGCGCCCCGGCCACCCCGACGACGGCCGCGATCACCAGGCCGCGTGCGGTGCCGACCCGGTCGGTGAACCGGGTTGTCAGCGCGGCGCCGACGAGCGTGCCGAGTCCGTCGGCGGCGAGCAGCAGCCCGACCATGAGTGGCGACGCGTGCAGCTCGCGTACCAGGTAGTAGGGGAAGAGCGCGAGCATCCCGCCGCAGACGAAGTTCGTCGCTGTGGCGTCCCACATGGAGGGTCCGATGATCGGGTGTCGGAGCACGAAGTGCCACCCCTCGCGGATCATCGTGACCATCGGTGGCCGCTCGGCCGGGCGCAGCAGGCGCCGGGCCGGAAGGGTGCGCAGCAGCACGGCGGAAATCAGGTAGCTGACGGCGTCCACGAACAGCGTCGGCACCGCGCCCAGCAGCTGCACCGCGAGCCCGCCCAGGGACGGCCCGCCGAGCTGGGTGGCGGCATAGGTGCCGGAGTTGAGGCTGTTGCGCGCCTGCAGCTGGGCGGCCGGCACGATCTCCGGCAGGAAGGTCTGGTTCGCCACGTCGAACAGCACGTTGGCGAAGCTCACGACCAGGGCGACCACGATCAGTTGGGCCACCGTCAGGGCGTCGAACCACCAGGCCAGGGGCACGGACGCGATGGCGAGGGCCCGGATCAGGTCCAGGGCGACCTGCGTGCCGCGCAGCGGCACGCGCTGCACGATCACCCCCGCCGGCAGGCTGATCAGCAGGTACGCGAGGTAGCCGGCCGCCGTGATCAGACCCATTTCGAGGGCCGAGGCGTGCAGCACGGTCAGCGCGGTGAGCGGCAGGGCGATCCCACCGATCGCCGAACCGAGGTGACTGGTCGTGCTGGCGCCCCACCAGCGCCAGAAGGCAGTAAGTCTCATAATGGAACTCACTATAGGGGCGCGTGCGGCGAGAGCACCACGGCTAAGCGCCCCGTCCGTTGTGGACGGGGCGCTTGGTCGGTTCAGCCAAGTTGCGGGTCGAAAGCCGATCGGTCCTCGTGAGCCGTCGACGCCGAAGTGGCTACCTCGATCCGGGGTGACCGGTCCGGCGGAAGGTGGGCGGGGTCGGCGATCACGACCACATCCACTTCACCGTCGATCATCTGCTGCTCGACGGTCTCCCAGGGTGCCCGGACGATTCCCTTCAACCGGTAGTCGTGTCGATGAAGGTGTGCGAGACACATCGCGACGGCGGGCTCCGACGGTTCGATGTCGGCGGGGATCCAGACAACGGCTATTTCCATGATCTCTCCTGATCAACGTCGTGGACGCGGCTGACTGATCAGGGGTTGCCGCGGCGGCGGAGGGCCCCGCTCCACGGGCCGGCTGGTGGCGCGCATGTCGACGGCGGGGACAGTGAGCCCCCGGGACAGCGGCGAGATGGGTGGCGGACATTCGGCCGCCGACGTCGGAGAATCGACACCGCTGGCGCCGACGCCCGCGGGTGCGGACGCGACAGCCAGCACGAACGCGGGCAGCCCCGGCTCGGGGCGAGCCGGTGGGCGCGGCGTCGGCGCGGGGACCGCGATCATCGACACCTGCGTGTGACCCGCCCTCTGGGCCCGATCCCGCGCGCGGCCGTCAGCGGTGCCGTGGGGGGTGCCCGGGGGCACCTTCGCCGTCCTGGTGGTCGCCGGTGCTGGCGGTGCCGACGGCGACGGTGGCGAGGCAGCCCGGGAAGCGGAAGCGGAAGCGGAGGCGGACGGGGCGGGGGCGGTGGCTGGCGAGGACGACGACGGCACGCTTGGCCGCCGGGTCGGTATGACGGCGGGAAGCCTGGCCGACGTCGAAGGCAGGGGGATGCCTGACGGCAGCGGCAGGGGAGCGGCTGACGGCAGCGGGAGGGGGATGGCTGACGGCAGCGGCAGAGGGGTGGCTGACGGCAGCGGCAGCGGGATGGACAGCGGCGACTCGACCACGTCGGGCAACAGCGCCTCGATGGGATTCGGCGAAGTGGCGGCCGTCGCGGGGTGGGGGCCGGTTGGCAACGGCACCGGCAACGGCGGCGTCGAGTCGGCGCGAGCGGGGTCAGCGCCGAGGGCCGCGCCCAGTGCCACCGCCCCGAGCGCGACCGCGGGCAGGCTGTGCCTCAGGCGCATCGCACAGGGGCCGCGGAGAGCCCTGTCGCCAGCCGTGCCCGGTCCGAGTCACCGGTTCGGCATCGCTGGCCGAGCGGTCGCTCCTCGCTCCCTGTCGTTCGCTGCATGTGGGTTGCTTGCCCCCGGAAAACGCGGGCTACACCTTCGGTCGCGCCGCACCTGGCCGGAGACCCGTCCACGGAGAACGACGCACCCTCTATGGTGGACCGATGGCGACGGTAAAGCAGGTCCAGATCACCTTCGACTGCGCGAAACCTGAGCGCGTCGCTCGTTTCTGGTGCGAGGTGCTGGGCTACGTCGTGCCGCCCCCGCCGGAGGGGTTCGCCTCGTGGGAGGAGGTCGATCGAACGCTGCCGCCCGAGCGTCAGGGTGCCGCGTTCGCGTGCGTCGACCCCTCGGGTGTGGGCCCTCGACTGTTCTTCCAGCGCGTTCCCGAAGGCAAGGTCGTCAAGAACCGGGTGCACCTCGACGTGCGGGTCGGCACCGGGCTGGTGGGTGAGGAGCGCGTGGCCGCACTGGAGGCGGAATGCGCGCGACTGATCCCCCTCGGCGCGGCACGTGTGCAACTGCTGCGGGCCGACGGCGAGAACGAGTCGTGCCTCGTCATGCAGGACGTCGAGGGCAACGAGTTCTGTCTCGACTGAGAGCGCCGGGGACGCGTCGGTCAGGCGTCACACCGCCGGATCGCGCGGTGGCGGCGGCTGACGGAGAGCGTCGCCGATGATCCCGGGACTGCGCCGTGCCACCCCCGCCAGGAGGTCCGCGACCTGGACGCGCGGATCGTCACGGGAGTCGACCATGACGAGCCCAGCCAGGGGTGACACTCCGTCCGGCAGAGCCCAGGTCGTGTCGGCTGCCGCCGACGGTGCGCCAACGCCGGCCATCATCCGCTGGAGGCGGGTCAGTCGATCGGCCGTCAGGGCACTCTGCTCGTCGTGGGTCACCAGCACCTGCCGCTGGCCGCCGCTCCAGGACAGGACCGTTTCCGCCAGCGCCGGCAGCAGCGGTTCCAGTGGTGGGGGCACCGACCGGTCGTCGTCGAGCCGGGCCACCACGGCCCGCACATGGCCCGGGTCGAGCCCGTCGAGGACGGCGTCGGCCGCCGCGCCGAGCCTGCGGTGCAGCAGCGCGTCCCGGGCCTGGAGGAACCGCTGTACCGACTGCCGCACCGGCACCCGCCGCTTCATCCGGACGAGGTCGACGAACGCCGCCAGGAAGACACCCCAGTCGCTGCCGGCCGAGTATCTGGCCGTGTAGAGGGCGAGAGCGGTCGGCCGCTGGTCGAGGGCCAGCCGGGTGCCGGCCGCGTACGACGGCTCGGCCAGCAGGAAGTCGACGATCCGGGTGACGAGGAAGAACTCCTTGTCGATCAGGTGGACGTGCGCGCGACCGGTCAGCGCGGTCAGGAACCACTCCAGGGCTTCGTCGGCACCCGAGCCGCGCAGGAACCGCCCGGACTTGAGCTCGTGTGGTGAGAACCGGAACCCCGACCGCAGCTCGGTGATGAGCGCGACGGCCTCGTCGACCATCAGATCGACACTCGCGTGCGTGATCACGGGAGCGGTCGAGTGCAGCAGGTTGGTGCCGGAGAATCCCGACTCGTCGCAGGCGATCTCCACGACGGCGCCCACCACCGCGTCCCGCAGCGGCAGCCCGCCCTGAAGTGGCGATCTCACCCGCGAGCTCCCGCCATGCCGACCATGGTCACGCCTGCGCCCGCACAGGACAACCCGATTGTGTACGGCAGGGCGAGGTGACCGGGCCGGGAGGGGCGCTACTGTCGCGCCGAGCGGACCGGCTCGGCGAGGGGCCGGCCGACGCGGAACACCGCGAGCGGTTCGCCGCCCACCCGCTCGGCCAGCCGGCTGGCGGTCGCCGGGCAGTCGACGAGTTGGCTGAGTGGATGGACCGACAGGCCGTGCCGGGCGAGCGTCAACCACGTACGCAGCAGACGCCGGCCTGCGGCGATACGGTCGCCGTCGTCGGCGAGCAGCACCAGGACGCTGCCGTCGTAGCGCAACAGACCGCGTCCGCTGGCGGCCAGCAGCGCCGGGAGGCCCAGCCGGCGGGTGACCGGGTACGCGCGAAGCGCGGCGGACAGGAACCGTGCCTCGAACCAGGACAGGGCGAGCGCCCGGTCGGTGAGTCCGTCGAGGTGGTAGCGAGGGTGGGTCGGGCTCAGCCGCAGCCAGTCACGCAGCTCGACCGCGACGGCCGGCGTGCCGAAGAGCCACCGGTCGGCGACCACCAGGTCCGACACGAGATCCCGGGCCGGAACGTGCGCGATGCCGGGGCCGAGTTCGGCGATGACGGCGGCGTCGACGCACCCGGGCGCGTACGGGCCACGGGCGACCCGGCGGGACTCGACGTCGGCGATGGTGAAGGGAGTCGCGTAGCGGTCCGCCGCGGGGACCAGTCGAGGGCCGCGGGCCGCGGTGACGGTGAGACCGAGTTCGGCGGAGACGATGAGGCACGTCTCGACGAACGCGCCGATGCCGAGGGCCAGGTCCCGCCCGGTCGGGTCGGAGTCGGGCAGGCTGCGGGCAGGATCGACGCCGATGGTGATCTCGTCCGGGTGGTACTCCGGTCGCCAGGGCTGCGTGTTGTGCGCGCTCGGCGCCCGGCGGCAGATCGCCTCGTTGGCTCGCAACCGCTCGACCCAGCTCACGCGACCGCCGCCTTCTCGTAGAAGGTGTACCCGTGCAGTGGCCGGCCGCCGGCCCGTCGGTACTGGGCGGCCGAGGCGATGTTCGTCCGTTCGACGAAGGTGCTGCGCAACGTGCGGTAGCCGAAGCTGGCGAGGTTGCGGTGCAGCTCCCGGGACAGCAGCGTCAGGTACCCCTTGCCCTGCTCGTCGGGCACGGTGCCCTTGATGATGAGGACGGCGTCGCTGCGGTAGCGGCGGCGGGTGGCGAGCAGCCGGAGCTGGTTGGGTATACCGAGCCGGCCACCGACGCGCATGAGGTATTCGGAGATGTCCGGCACGGTGACGACGAACGCGACCGGCCTGCCGGCCTTCTCCAGCCAGAGGAGCAGCGCCTCGTCCAGCAGGAACGCGAGACCGTCGGTCTGCTCCGCCAGCTGCTCGGCGGAGATGTCGGTGTAGTAACCGAGTTGCGCGAAGCTCGCGTTGAGCATTCGCCGCAGGATCGGCAGTTGGCCGCGTAGACGCCACCGGGAGCCGTGCCGGACGACGAGCTGTTCGGCGGCGATCCGGGCGTCGTCGAAGACGAAACCGTGGTCCTGGTCCGCGACGGCCGTGCCGTGGAGGTCGACCAGCCAGGTGTCGGCCTCGAAACGACGGTGGAAGCCGTGCCGTTCGTACATGTGCGGGTAGTAGGCGGGGTTCCACGCGGAGTCCACGAAGCCGCGGTCGGCGAAGCCCGAGGTGATCACCCCGCCGGTCTGGTTGGGCAGCAGTGCCACCGGCCCGAACAGTGGCCGACCGTCGGCCCGGGTCTCGACCGCGTCCATGATGGCGGCGAAGACGTCGTCGTCATCGACGAACTCGGTGTGCCCGAACAGCTGTCGGGGCCCCACCTTGGCGTCGAAGGCGGCACTTCGGTGCATGCTGGTGCGGCCCACGACCACACCGTGGCGGTCGCGGACCAGGAACAGGTCGGCGGTGCGGCGGTGGGCCGCGATGACCGACGACAGCAGGGGTACGTACCGGTCGCTCGGGTGCAGCCGCAGCGGGAAGTCGACGAACGCCCGCAGGTCGGCCCGGGACCGCACCGGATCCAGTCTCATCCGCGGTGCACCGGTGGGCCGGCCGTCTCGGTGGAGAGCGGGGTGAAGGTCGGTATGTGCGCCATGCCGTCCGACTCGGCGCGCCAGATGCCGTTGCTGTAGCCCTCGGGCTCGGCGTTGTACAGGCGGATGTAGCCACCGGTCGCGTTCGTGGTGCCGTGATCGGTCACCCAGCACATGAGGTCGCGGTGGTGGCGGCTGCGGGCGAACGTCAGCAGGGCGTCGCGGTCGCTGAAGAAGGCGATGGTGCCGAGCGTGAAGGGAAACTGGTAATACACGGTGTGCCAGCGGTACCCCTTCATCCGTCTCATCTGCCGGACCATCCGGAACCAGGTCCGGGTGAGGGTGAAGATCGAGCGCGGCCCCCGATAGCGGGTGGCCCCGACGAACATGGCTGTCGCCTGGCCCACCGGGGGAGCCGCGGAGAAGTCGGTGGTCCTCACGCCGGCACGCCCTTCACCAGGTAGACGTTCTTGATCGTGGAGCCGGCGCCGGCGAACGGGCCGGTGCCGTACTCGTGGATCTCCACCCGCAGGTCGGCTGCGGACGGGTCCTCGGCGAGGGACTCGGCGAAGTCCCGACTGACCTCGGCGAGGTGACGCAGCACCCCCGCGCGGCAGGTGTGGACGAGGGCTCGCCGCTCGTCGGGGCCGAGGGCCACACCGTCGCGAAGTTGCAGGTTGACCACCGGTCGACTCTCCAGGTCGGCCTGCTCGACCACCTGGAGGCAGAAACTCTGCAGCAGGTGCGCCTGGGGGTTGCCGGTGTAGAGGCCGTACTCGACGTCCTGCGGATAGATGTTGGCGCCCATGTAGGAGATCGTGCTGTCCTTCCGGCCGTACAGGAACAGCAGCGGCAGCCGCATCCGGTCGACCTGCCAGGCACGGTCCGCGGCGGCCCGCGCGGCGGGGTCGGTGATCGCGGCCACGACATCGGGGTACGAGATCAGCCGCCCCTCGTCGCCGATGTTGTAGCGGACCCGGGGATTGAGCACCGCCGTCGAGTTGATGGTGCAGAGCACCTCGTTGTCCGCAGTGGTCTCCAGGTAGGTCTCCAGCGGGTTGTACTGGAAGATCATCGGCAGCCGGTGCTCGTCGGCGCCGAGCAGGGTGGCCCGCAGTGCGGCGTCGGTCCGCAATCGTCGACGCACCCAGACGCTGAAGTCGCTCTCCCCGGCGATGCCGATGGTGAGGTCGCTGGCCCCATAGCCGGAGCGCACCTTCAGGAAACGTTCCTGGAGGTAGTCGCGCAGCGCCTCGGTCATCCCCTCGCCGCCGACGAGACCGCTGATGCGGTAGTCGGCCCACGGGAAGTCCTCGGCGTCGAGCTTGTCGCGCAGGTGCTTGAGGAACGGCGGGTACGCGGTCACGATGTAGTCGAAGCCGGGACCGAAGTAGCGCAGGGTGTCCGCGATCTTCTGGAGGTCGGGCCCGGTGTTCTTCACCATCGCGATGGTGGACATGGCGATGCCGGTGTTGGTGCCGGTGGCCCAGGCGCCCATCGAGTACGCGTTGATGACGAACCGCCGCTTCGACGGGAACACCATGGTCGCGTAGCCGGCCAGGTTCTTGTGCACCGATCGCAGCTCACGGCGGCTGCGGATCCAGTTGAACGGTTGCCCGGACGAGCCCGACGACTCGTCGACCACGCTGCCGGCGATCTCGATCTCACCGTGCCGGCAACGCTGCGCCTCCGGGTACGCCTGCACATACGACCGCTTGTCCGTCGGGGGGTACGACGACAGGTCGAACCACCGGAACCGCCAGTTGCCACGGCGCAGGAAGTCGCCGTACGCGGGGACGTCGATCGCGGCGAACTGGCACGTCATCCAGGCGTGCACCCGGGCGAAGTGACCCATGTACGGGCGGTACTGACGTGCCGTGAGCCGCCACACCGCCGGATGGATCCGGTAGAGCGTGTAGAGCCAGGTCAGAGCGAAGCTCGAGGATCGCAGCGTCCACCGGCGCAGGAAAGTGACCACGCGGCAACGCTATCGAGCCACCGGGGCGGGCGAATGACGGCGGGTACTCAGGCGTCGTTGAGTACGTTGTGGACTCTCCGTCAGACGGCGCACTAGATCGGGAAGCGACCGCGGCGCCACTGCCAGTGCCGGCCGGCCTTCAGGTGGTCAACGATCGCGCGCTGGAGCACGCTGCCGCGTGGCAGCTCGTCGAGCGGCGTGGTGAGGCTGCGGAACCCGAACCGCAGCACCTCCACGTCGGCGTCGGGCCCCTCCTGCTCGTCGTAGGGCTCCAGCTCGAACCTCCGCTGGAACCGGACGATGTTGGAGTCCTCGGGCAGGTATTCCCGCAGCTGCGGGTCGAGCAGCCAGGAGCCGCAGGCGAAAGCCGTGTAGTGCTCGTCGGGAAAGTGGCGGGGGAAGAACGCGCGGGCCTCGTCGAGCGACGCCGCGACCGCCTCCGGGGTCAGCGGTCCCGACTCGGGGATGTGCAGGTCGATGGCGCTGCCACCGCGCTGGTGCTGCAACCGCCCCAGCTCGAACAGGCCACCGCGCGCGTGCAGGGTCAGCCAGCTCTGCATCACCGGCCAGCCCTCGCCGCGCATCCGCCGGTCGACAGCGAGGTTGCGGCCCAGGTCCGCCAGGGTCACCCAGGACACGGCGTCGGCGATGCCGTGATCGCGGTGGTACGCCGTGACGACGTCGACCAGGGCCAGGTACGCGTACACGTAGAGATGCCGCCACGCCGGGCCCCGCTCGCGCGGCAACTCCGGCCCTGGCGACAGCCAGCCGTAGCCGCCGAGGTCGGCGCGGACCAGAGCGATCGACCGGTCGAGCAGCCAGCGCAGCTCAGGGGTCCAGTGTGGTGAGTCGGGGTCGGGCCAGCCGGCCATGATCTCGGTGGTGTCGTCCGGTCGCACCGCGAGCCGGCCGAGGATCGCGCGCGCGTCGGCCTTGTCGGGCAGCGGCGCCGACGGCCGGTCACCGGCGAGTTGGTGCACGCGTTCGACGTCCTCGACGGGCACCCCGAGTCGGGCGGCGGTCTCGTCCAGCTCCACGGCGGCGATTGTAACGGTCGCCGGGGCCGTCCTCGTGCCCTCTTTCGTCAGCTGGTTGTGTTCGTCGGGCGGTCGTCGTCGACCGAGCCGTCAGTGCCCGCGGGTGACGGAGGTGTGTAGCCCAGTTCGGACGAGATCTGGTCCGCGGTCCTCAGCAGGAGCGGAAGGGCGCTCTTCAACTGGTCGAGGCTCGCGATGACCTCGATCGCCGTCATCGAGGCGGCGGCGATGACCTGCCCTCGTGAATCCCTGACCGGTGCGGCGACACACATCACGTACGCGTCGTGTTCGCCGTTGTCCGTGGCCCAGCCCTGCTCCCGGATGCGGGCCAACTCGGTCGCGAGCGACTCGGGGTCGGCGAAGGTGGTGTCGGTGAACCGCTCGAAGACGACGGGGGACAGGAGGCGGTCGCGCTCATCCTGGGGTAGGTAGGCCAGGATCGTCTTGCCGACGGCGCTCGCATAGATCGACACCGCGCGGCCCACCCGGGACGGCAGCTTGACGGCGTCGAACGCCGGGCTGTCCACCTTGTCGATGTAGATGATCTCGTCACCGGTCAGTTGCGCCAGGTGCACGGTGTGGCTGGTCTGGCGTTGCAACGCACGCAGGTGTGCGGCGGCGAACTGACGCAGGTCCATCGAGCCGAGCGCGAGCTCGGACAGCTCGATCACGCCACTGCCGAGCACATAGGTGCCCGCGCCGGTCCGGCGAACGAAGCGCGCGGACTCCAGTGTCTGGAGGATACGCAGGGCCGTGGACTTGTGGACGCCGAGCACGTCCGCCGCCTCCGTGAGCGACAGCGGGTGCTCCGCCGACCGACGGACGAGGTCGATCGCACGGCGAATCGATTGCGCCAAGGCCCTGTCTCCCTCCGCGCGGCGGAGCATCACCGCCACTGCGATTGCATAATACGCAATGAGGGTAATGCTATGCGCAACCAGCGCTTGACAGCGTTGCACATAGCGCTACGATCGTTGCAATTTCACACGCCTGACGCTGACTCGTATCCACTCCGGATGTACCAGGACGCCGTCTGTGACATCCGCCCCGGGGCGAGCAATCCTTCTTCGACCTGGGGAGCGGCTCATGACGGTGCCACGGCCCCGGCGCACGACCCCGGGCGCGGGCTGGGCCGGCACCGCCGTCGAGGCGCTGCCGGACGACGCCGACGACAGCGTCCTCGTCGGCCGGATCTGGGACCCGTCCGTCGACGGACCCTCGCCCGTGACCGTCCGAAACGGCGAGGTCTTCGACGTCAGCCGGCGGTTCCCGACCGTCCGGGACATCTGCGAGCTTCCCGACCCCGCCGCGACGGTGGCCGGGCTCGACGGGCCGCGGGTGGGCGACCTCGGGGAGATACTGGCCAACACCGAGGCCGCGACCCGCAACCGTACGCGGCCCTGGCTGCTCGCCCCGGTCGACCTTCAGGTCCTCAAGGCCGCCGGCGTGACCTTTCCCGTCTCGATGATCGAACGCGTCATCGAGGAACGGGCCCGGGGAGACCTGGCGCTCGCGGGGGACATCCGGCGCCGAATGCTCGCCGACGTCGGTGTCGACCTGCACAGCCTGGCTCCGGGCTCGGCGGAGGCGGAGCGGCTCAAGAGTCTGCTGGTGGCCGAGGGCATGTGGAGTCAGTACCTGGAGGTGGGGATCGGCCCGGACGCCGAGATCTTCACCAAGGGTCAGATCCTGTCCGCCGTCGGCACCGCCGTTCCGGTCGGCGTGCTGGCCGCGTCGACCTGGAACAACCCGGAGCCCGAGGTCACGCTCATCGTCCAGTCCAGTGGCCGGATCGTCGGAGCCACCCTCGGCAACGACGTGAACCTGCGGGATGTGGAGGGCCGGTCGGCGCTGTTGCTTCCGCTGGCGAAGGACAACAACGCCTCGTGTGCCCTCGGCCCCCTGATCCGGCTCTTCGACGACCGGTTCGGCATGGATCGGGTCCGCGAACTCGAGGTCAGCCTGGAGGTCCGCGGGTTGGACGGTTTCCTCCTGGAGGCGGTGTCCGAGATGACCCGGATGTCGCGGGACCCGGAGGACCTCGTGCGGCAGTTGATCGGCCCGCACCACAGCTATCCCGACGGTGCCGCCCTGATGCTCGGCACGATGTTCGCGCCCATCCAGGACCGCGACGGCGCCGGTGAGGGCTTCACCCACAAGGTCGACGACGTCGTACGGATCAGCTGTCCGGCACTCGGCACCCTGGTCAACCGGGTGTGGCACGCGGAGGAGTGCGAGCCCTGGCACTTCGGCGTCCGCGATCTGATGGGCAATCTGGGGAGGAGAGGGCTGCTGTGAACGTGGTCAACACTGTCGATCCGCGCGACGGTCGGCGTCGCGCGACCGATCTCAACGAGACGGACGAGTCTCGGCTGGAGGTTGTCGTCGGCCAGGCGTCCCGTGCCGCGCAGTGGCTCTCCGGCCTGGGCAGAATCGGCAGGGCGGAAATGCTGGACCGCATCGCCGAGTCCCTGGAGTCGCGTCGCGCGGACCTGGTCGCCGTCGCGGAGGCGGAGACCGGGTTGAGCCAGGCGCGGCTCGAAACGGAGCTCACCCGGTCGGCTCTCCAGTTCCGGATGTTCGGCGACGTCCTGCGCGACGGCGGGTACGTCGAGGCGGCCATCGACCACGCCGCCGACACCCCCATCGGGCCCGGCCCCGACCTGCGGCGGATGCTCGTGCCCCTCGGGCCGGTCGCCGTCTTCGGGGCCAGCAACTTCCCCTTCGCCTTCTCGGTCGCCGGAGGCGACACCGCCTCCGCGCTCGCCGCGGGCTGTCCCACGGTCCTGAAGGCCCACCCGTCGCACCCGCTGACGTCGCACGCCTCCGCCGACGCGATCGGGTCGGCCATTCGCGACCTGGGCGGGCCCAACGGCGTGATCACCACCGTGTACGGGGAGCAGTCCGGCCGGTCGCTGGTGCGCCACCCCGCGATCCGCGCGGTCGCGTTGACGGGCTCCGTCGGCGCCGCCCGGGCCATCCAGGCGGCCATCGACGAACGACCCGACCCGATTCCCCTCTACGCCGAGCTGAGCAGCGTCAACCCGGTCGTCGTCCTGCCCGGGGCGGCCGCCGACCGGGCAGACGCGATCGCCGAAGGGCTGTTCGCCTCCTTCACGGCCTCGGGTGGTCAGCTGTGCACCAAGCCTGGTCTGGCGTTCATCCCGGCGGATCCGGGCGGTGAGCACCTGGTCGACACGCTGCATGGGAGGGTCGCCTCGGCGGGCGGCACGGTCCTGTTGAACGAGCGCATCCGGGACGCCTACGAGAGCGGCGCGACGGCGTTCGAGCAGGCCGGCGCGCGTGTCTCGGCCCGGCCCCAGGTCGAGCCCGGCGAGGGCTTCACCGTCGCGCCGACCCTGCTGGAGGTCGACCTGCCGGGACTCACCGCCGAGATCGCCGGCGAGTGCTTCGGACCCCTCATGGTCGTGGTCCGGTATCGCAACGTCGCCGAACTCGACGCCGTGCTGGCGACCGTCCCGCCGTCACTGACCGGTTCCGTCCATCGTGGACCCGACGATGACGCCGATGCCGTGCGCGGGCTGGTCGACGTGCTCGCCGCCCGCTCGGGTCGGATCGTCTTCGACGGCTATCCCACCGGTGTCCGCGTGTCGTGGGCTCAGCACCACGGCGGGCCCTGGCCGTCGACCAACGCCGTGCACACCTCGGTGGGCGCCACGTCGATCCGACGGTTCCTCCGTCCGCTGGCGTGGCAGGACGCCCCGGAGTGGATCCTCCCGGACGAGCTTCGGGACGCGTACACCGCCATTCCGCGCCGAGTCGACGGGAAATTGGAACCGAAGGGGGAGTAGCCGCGCCGTCGGTCGCTCCCGCACGTGCTCCCTGGTCCCGATGTCACCAGCCAGACCCGCCGGCTCGCAGACGCCGGGCGGGACGACGACAGGAAGGTGTGCCGATGTCGACGACGAATCCGCCGCTGCGCAGCGGGCAGTGGTTCGGTGCGGAGGGCCGCAACGGGTTCATCCACCGGTCCTGGATGCGCAACCAGGGGTTCGCGGACGACGTCTTCGACGGCCGTCCGGTGATTGGCATCGCCACCACCTGGTCGGAGCTGACACCCTGCAACGCCCACCTGCGGGACCTGGCCGAATCGGTGAAGCGGGGCGTGTGGGAGAGCGGCGGCCTGCCCCTGGAGTTCCCCGCGATGAGCCTGGGCGAGCCCCTGATGCGACCCACCACCATGCTCTACCGCAACCTGCTGGCGATGGAGTTGGAGGAGTCGGTCCGGGCCAACCCGCTCGACGGGGTCGTCCTGCTCTCCGGCTGCGACAAGACCACGCCCGGTCTGCTGATGGGGGCGGCGAGCGTCGACCTGCCGACTCTGATGATGACCGGCGGCCCGATGCTCAACGGCAAGTTCCGCGGCCAGGACATCGGCTCGGGCACCGTCGTCTGGCGCTTCACCGAGGAGATGCGGGCGGGTCGGATGAGCGCGGCCGACTGCGCCGAGGCGGAGGTCGGCATGTCCCGCAGCCGGGGCCACTGCATGACCATGGGGACCGCCTCCACGATGGCCTGCGTGACCGAGGCGCTGGGCGTGCAACTCCCGGGGGCCGCCGCCGTGCCGGCTGTCGACTCCCGCAGGTACGCGCTCGCACACGCCGCCGGCCGCCGGATCGTCGCCATGGTCCAACAGGACCAACGGTTGTCCACGGTGCTCACCCGGCAGGCGTTCGAGAACGCCATCCGGGTCAACGCCGCGATCGGCGGTTCCACCAATGCCGTCGTACACCTGCTCGCCATCGCCGGACGCCTCGGCGTCCCCCTGTCCCTGGAGGACTTCGACACCCTCACCGCCGACGTGCCGATGCTCGTCAACCTCATGCCGTCCGGGGCGTACCTCATGGAGGACTTCGCCTACGCGGGCGGCGTTCCGGCGGTGATGGCGGAGATCGCCCCGCTGCTGAACATGGACCACGTCACCGTCAGCGGCAGGAGCGTGGCCGACAACATCACCGGCGCCCAGTGCTGGAACCGGGAGGTCATCGGCACCCTGGCCGAGCCGTTCCAGCCCGCCGGCTCCGGCACCGTGGTGCTGCGAGGCTCGCTCGCGCCGTCCGGGGCGGTGCTGAAGGTGTCCGCCGCCTCCGCCCAGCTGCTCACGCACACCGGTCCCGCGCTCGTCTTCGACCGGATCGAGGACTATGTCGTCGCCGCCGACGACCCGGACCTGGACGTCACCCCCGACACGGTGCTCGTGGTCCGCAACGCAGGGCCGCGCGGCTACCCCGGTTTCCCGGAGGTGGGCAACGTGCCGATGCCACGACGGCTGCTCGCGGCCGGCATCACGGACATGGTGCGGATCTCCGACGCCCGAATGAGCGGCACCGGCTACGGCACCTGCATCCTGCACGTGGCCCCGGAGGCGGCCGTGGGCGGCCCGCTCGCGCTGGTGCGCACCGGCGACCTGATCCGCGTCGACGTCCCGTCGCGGAGCCTGGAACTCCTGGTCGACGACACCGAGCTTGTCCAGCGCCGGGCCGCGTGGCGGCCGCCGCCGCCGGTGGCCGACCGGGGATGGGTACGGCTGTACAGCGAGCACGTCCTCCAGGCCGACCAGGGCGCGGACCTGGACTTCCTCGTCGGCGGCAGCGGCAGCGCCGTGCCCCGTCACTCGCACTGAGGTGTGGACGCGGTGGGGGTCGGGCGGTCCGCCCGCCCCCACCGATCGATCCGAATCCGAGCTCAGCCCAGGTACTTCTCCCACGGCCCGGTGATGGCCAGGGTGAGGCCGGGGTCCTGCATGTTGACGAAGAGCACCCTGCCGTCGGCGGTGAAGGTCGGCCCGCAGAACTCCGAGTCGTTGAGCTGGTTGCGGGCGATCGCGTAGGTCGGGCCGCCCGGGACCGCGCTGAGCACGTGGGACGTGCCCTTGCCGTCCTCGGCGAGGACGAGACTTCCCCACGGTGTGACGGTCACGTTGTCCGGGCCGTCGAAGGTGATGTCGTTGTACCTGACCGGCGTCCCCTCCTCGGAGGCGCTCTGGTGCGGGAAGTACGTCACCAGCTGGATGGTCTGCGCCTTGTAGTCGTAGAACCAGACCATGCCGTCGTGCGGTGCCGCGTCCGCCGGCAGGTCACCCTCGTCCCAGGCGTACGAGTTGACCACGTACACGCCCTCGTCGGTGCCCCACACACCCTCGAACTTGCGTCCGCGGGTGACCTGGCCATCGGTGAACTGCTCGCGTACGGACCTGTCCCGCGCGTCGCGGTCCGGCACCTCGATCCACCGGACGGGGAAGGGGCGACCCAGCTGCGCGGAGGTCAGGTAGGCGACGTCCGGCAGCACCGAACCGTCGTCCATGATGATCTGCATCGCGGCGAGGACGCCGGCGTTGGGCGCGAGCCGGGTGAGCACGCCGGGACCGACCTTGACGCCGCGCGGCGCCGACCAGCGGTAGAAGAGGCCGTTGGGCCCGTCGGCGTCTTCGGAGAGGTAGATGTGGGTGCGGTCCTTGTCGACCGCCAGGGCCTCGTGGGAGTAGCGACCCAGGCACTTGATCGGCCTCGGGTCGGCGCTGCCGTCGGCCCAGACCTCGAAGACGTAGCCGTGGTCCTTCTGGTAGACGCCGGACCGGCCGCCCTCTTCCCACTCGTCGCCGGCCCGGTCCTCGGTCTCCTCGCAGGTGAGCCAGGTCCCCCAGGGGGTGGGCCCGCCGGCGCAGTTGGAGATGGTGCCGGAGAGGGCGACGAACTCACCCAGGTTGCGGCCCGCACGGTCGGTCCTGATCACGGTGCATCCGCCGGCGTCGACAGCGCCCGGGTCGTACACCGTTCCCTTGACGTGCGGCACGCCGAACTCCGCGCCGGGGTCGATCTCGTGGTTCTGGATCAGGGTGTAGCGGCCGTTGCCGGCGTCGTAGACGGCCATGCCGTCGTGGTCGGCCGGGGTCATGCCCTGGCCACGATCGAGCCGGGTCACGCCGGTCCGGGTGACCACTGTGTAGCTGAAGCCCTCGGGCAGGGCCAGGATTCCCTTCGGGTCGTCCATGAGCGGCGGGAAGGGCACGTGACCGGACTTGACCGGCGGGTGCGGTCGGCCCGGGCTGGCCTGGGCCAGCGACGGCAGGCCGCCGGCGACGGCAAGGCCAACGCCGGCGGCGGCGCTGCCAGCGAGGAAGGTACGACGAGAGGAAGGCACAGGGATCAGCTCCTGGTCAGGACAAGTGCGACGACTGGCAGCCAACTCCTGCGGGCGGACACCGAAACGTCGCGGACCGGATCGCTCGGTGACATCGGGGTGAAGAATCGGGGCCGCTGCCCTCAGGGGGCCGAGGTTCGCCGTCGACGGCGGTACGCGGCGGCCTTGGCGCGATCTCCGCAGCCGCGCATGCCGCACCAGCGTCGCCGCGAGCCTCGCGACCGGTCGACGAACGCTCGTGTGCAGTGCTCGTCGGCGCACCACCGGAGGCCGTGACGGTCGTCGCTGGCGTGCAACTCCAGGCAGTCGCGCGCGAGGACCGTCAGGACGGCGTCGGTGTCGCCCGTCCGGTGCACCCCGTCGACGTCCAGGCGCAGCTCGGGTAGCGGTCCAGCCGCGGCATCATTGACCAGCTCGCGATCGGCCGGGGCCGCGTCGGTGCCGTCGATCAGGGCTCGGACCAGGCGGAACATCGCCTCGCGGAGATCCTTGGCTTGCCGCAGAGCCGCATCGTCCACATGAGGGGGTTGCTCGACGACGCCAGCCTGAACGGCCCAGTCCGCGAGATCCTGCGGGGCCGTCAGCTGCTCGACGTCGGTGTGGCCGCGCTCGGCGAGCGTGGGAAGGAAGTCCAGTACCGGCCGGTCGGCAATGAACTCGAATCTCACGTCACCATCTTGACCGGTGACGCGAGGCGATGCAAGAGTGATTCGATGGCATCACCGGTCCAACAGGTGACGGCAACCGATCCCGGCACCCGCCGGCACGGCGCACGGCTGGCCCACTACCTGGCCGCAGCGCTACTGGCGCGTACCGCCGACGAGGGCGCACGGGTGGCGCTGGTGCTTCTCGCCCTGGACCGGGCGGACAGCGCCGCCGTCGGGGGAACGCTGGTCGCGACCCTGCTCATTCCACACGTGGTGGCCGCACCCCTGGTCGGCACGCTGGTGGACCGGTCGCGACGGCCGGCGGCCGTGCTCGCCGGCGCGATCACCGTCTTCGCCGGCGCCCTCGCGGCCCCGGTCGCCCTGCTCGGTCACGCGCCGCTGTGGCAGACCTACCTCGTCCTCGTGCTGGCGGGGTGCTGCGGACCGGCGGTGACCGGCGGGCTGACCAGCCGGTTGGCCGAGCTGGCGGGACCCGGGCACGAGGCTCGTGCCTTCGCGCTGGACTCGCTTTTCTACAACGTCGCCGGCATGGCCGGGCCGGCGGCGGTCGGGCTGGTCGCGGCGGCAGCCGGCCCGAGCACCGCCATCCTCGCGCTCGCGATCATCGCCGGGCTCGGCGCACTCGGCGTCGCTTCCCTGCATCTGCCCACCTCCGACACCGTGGCGGCGCGGACACGAACCGCTGGCCTGTTCCACGGCACCCGCGCGGTCGCGCGCGATCCGGCCCTGCGAGTGCTCACCCTCGCGACCAGCTTCGGCCAACTGGGCCTGGGCGGTCTCGCCGTGGTCGCCACCACCCTGGCTGCCGCCGCGCACGAACCCACGCGCGCTGGCCTGCTGCTCGGCGTGATCGCCGCAGGTGCGTTCGTGGGCTCCCTGCTCTGGGCCTGGAGGCCGATGCCGGCCCCCCGCGCGCCGGTTGTGACGGTCTGGGCCATGGTCGCGGTCGGCGTACCCCTCGCGCTGGCGGCCGCCGTGCACTCCCTACCGCTGACCGCAGCGTTGTTTGCGCTGTCGGGGCTCTTCACCGGACCGTTCGCCGCAGCGCTGTTCCTGGCCCGGAACGAGTTGGCCACCGAGACGACCCGTACGCAGGTCTTCACCATCGGCGCCGGACTGAAGGTGGCGGCTTCCGCGATCGGTGCCGGTCTCCTGGGCCTCGCCTCCCACCTGCCGGTGAGCGCCCAACTGCTGCTGGTCGCCGCCTTTCCGATTGTCGCGGGGACAGCGGGCGGCGTACTGCTCCGCCGCCGCTAGCGGAAGGTGCCGCCTGGCAGGGCTGGCGGCACGGGCCCGACCCGGTGGAGTTGCCGTCCGCCTCGGTTCGCCGCTCGGCCGGAAATGGGGTTCGGTCGGGCTGGTCGGCTGGGGCAGGATGTCGCCATGATCGGGAGCAGACGCGTCACCGGGGATCGCCCGCCTTCGCCGGTGGGACAGGACGGCCTGCCCGGGTCGGTGCGGGTCGCGGTCGACGAGGCTCGCACCGGCCGGTGGGAGGCACTGAACCGTCTGGTCGAGGTGCTGCTGGCTGTCGATGCCGTAGGCGACGAGGAGGCGGCGTGGTCGGCCGTGGCGCTGGTGGCCGGAATGCCGGAGCTGCTGGTGCGGCTTGACGAGCACGCGCGGTCGGCGCCGTGGCGTGGCGGTTACCAGGAGCCCGCGCTGAGGTGGGTCTCGGCACGGTTCTCCGGCGATTCTTCCGGTCCGGTGACGACGGTGTTGGCGAGCATGCATGGCGACGGGCGGATCCGGGAGCGTGCGGTCGCGACGATGGCCGGTCGCCCGCGCGCGGAGGCCATGCCGTTCCTGGTGCTGCGGACCGCGGACTGGGTCAAGCCGGTCCGGGATCGGGCCCGGGCCGGGCTCGCGGTGCTGCTCGCCGACGATCCGGTGGCCCACCTGCCGGCGGTCGTGCCGGTGGTGCTCCGTCTTGAGGCGCGCCTGCGTGCCGGCTTCGCGGTCGCCCAGGTGCGGGCGGCGGTGTTCGCGGCGACGGAGAAGGTGTGGCGGGGTCTGCTCGATTCGGGCGGTCGCCGGCAGCGCCGGTTCGTCTTCGACATCGTCCTGGCGCAGGGCAGCCTGCGCCTCCCCGATCTTGTGGCCCTTGCCGAGTCGGATCCGGATGTGCGGGTTCGGGCGCGGGCGGCGGAGGCGGCGTGCCGTGAGGCGGTGTGGACCCGCCGGCTCGACGCCCTGAAGCGTCTGGCTCGATCGGCTCGGGCCGAGGTGCGGGCGGTGGCATTGACCGGGCTGGTCCGCGCGGGGCACGACGCCCAGGTCGCCGCGTGCCTCGACGATGACGCGCCGCTGGTACGGGCGGTGGCCCGGGACGCCGCCCGCCGCCTCGGTACCGACGCGCGGGAGCACTACCGGAGCGTCGTCGGCACCGGTGACCCGGCTTCGGGGGCGATCGCCGGGCTCGCCGAGATCGGCTCCGTGGCGGACGCCCCGTTGCTGCAACGGCTGCTGGGTCATGAGCAGGCGAGGCTGCGCGCGCAGGCGGTACGGGGTCTGCGGCTGCTGGACGCGGTCGGGGTGGGGGAGATGGCGGCATTGCTGCGGGACCCGTCACCGGCGGTGGTGCGGGAGGTCACCGCGGCCCTGCGCCCGGTCGCCGGCGCTCTGCCGCCGGCCCTGGCGTGGGAACTGCTGCGGGATGGCCGGGTGGAGTTGCGCCGGGCCGGCTACCGGCTCCTGCGCGGCCGGGGTGTCAGCGTCGAGTTGCGCGCCGCTCTGATCCTGGCCGTCGACGCGGACCCACGCCTGGCCGAGCGGGGCACGGCCGACGCCACCCGGATCACCCGTGACGCGACATGGACAGCCTCGCACCGTGTCCCTCAGCCACCCCTGCAGGTGACGGGGACGGAGCACGCTGAGCTCGTCACCCTGGCCGCACGAGCGGCGGCGGCGCTCGCAGCGGAGACCAGCCAGCAGCTCACCGGTTGGCTGACGAGCAGCCGCCCCGGTGGGTGACGGCGCGGCGTCCAGTCTGCGGAGTCAGCTCAGCGCGGCCGCCTTGCGGAGCAGCACTGCGCGCTCGCGCTGATTGGCACAGAGCCGGGCGGCCAGCTCCAGCTCGGCGCGCGCCTCAGGTCGGCGACCGAGACGGCTCAGCAGCTCCCCGCGTACGGTCGGGACCAGGTACGACCCGGCCAGTCGGTTCGAGGCGACCAGACCGTCCACGATGGACAGGGCCTGCGCCGGCCCCGAGGCCATGGCGACGGCGACGGCCCGGTTGAGCTCGACCACCGGGGAGGGCGCGACCCGACCGAGTGCCTCGTAGAGCAGCACGATCCGGTCCCAGTCGGTCTCCTCGACGGAGGGCGCCGACGCGTGGGTGGCCGCGATGGCGGCCTGCAGACCATAGGGGCGGAGGCCGCGGGTCGATGCCCTGGCCAACGCCGCCAGCCCGCGGCGGATCGCCGCGGGATCCCACAGTCGGCGGTCCTGGTCCTCGAGCAGGACCGGCGTGCCGTCCGCGGCGGTGCGGGCCGGGAAGCGCGCGGCCGTCAGCTCGCACAGCGCGAGCAGGCCGTGCACCTCCGGCTCGTCCGGCTGCAGCGCGGCGAGCGTGCGGGCCAGCCGGATCGCCTCGTACGCGACGTCGGGACGCAGCAGCCGGTCGCCGGACGTGGCCGTCGAACCCTCGGTGAAGATCACGTAGAGGACGCTGAGCACACCACCCAGCCGTTCCCGGCGCTCATCGGGGGCCGGCAGCTCGAACGGCACCCGGGCCGCCGCGATCGTCTTCTTGCCCCGGGTGATGCGGGCCTGCACGGTCGGCACGGGTACGAGGAACGCGCGGGCGATCTCCTCGGTGGACAGGCCGCCGACCACGCGCAGGGTCAGCGCCACCCGAGTCTCCGGGGAGAGCACCGGGTGGCAGCTGACGAACATCAGCGCCAGGATGTCGTCGCCGATCCGGTCGGGGTCGATCTCCGGGTCGACTGCGGGTTCGGCGGCCAGCAGGGCGTAACGGTCCCGTAGGGCGGCCCGGCGGCGGATCGCGTCGATCGCCCGCCGCCGGGCCGTGGCCATCAGCCAGCCGCCCGGATTGGCCGGAGAGGCACGGGGCCAGGACACCAGCGCCTCGGCCACCGCCTCCTGGGCCGCGTCCTCAGCCAGCCCGAAATCGCCGGTGAACCGGGTCAGCGCGGCGACGATCCGGGCCGACTCGATCCGCCAGACGGCCTCGATGTCGGCCGTACCCATCAGACCCGGCCGCTGCTCCCGTGCGAGGTCCCTTCCGTGACGAACTTCCCGCTGTCCTGCGGGACCTCGTCCTCACCGGGCACCCGACGGATCTCGATCTTGGATCCGGGAACCGAGGGAACCCGCTTGGCCCACTCGACAGCCTCCTGAATCGAGGCGACGTCGAGCAGGAAGAAGCCACCGAACAACTCCTTGGTCTCCCCGTACGGCCCGTCGGTGACCACCGGTGCCGCGTCGCCGAAGTGCACCACGACGCCCTGGCTCGGATCGTCCAACCCCTCGGCGGCGACGTAGACGCCGGCCTTGGCCGCCTCCTCGATGAACAGGCGGGTCGCGGTCATCAGCTCGTCGACGTTGGCCATCACGGCCGCGTTGGTCTCGTCGGTGCCCCGCATGATCAGCATGTACTGCGCCATCGCGTTCTCCTTCGTCCGGCGGGGCCGCCCGGCGGGCCTCGCACCCCCACGTCGAACGAGCGGCCCGCGGATCGACACGGCCCCTGAATAATCTCTCGCCGGGACGCAGCCTGCCCCTTCCTGCGATCCGTGTCCCGCCTCAACCGCGAAAGCCGTCGGACTATTCGTCCGCGACCTGGATGATCGTCTTGCCGGGTGTACGACGGTGGCGGGCGAACGCGGCGGCCGTCTCGGCCAGTGGTCGTACGGCGCCGACGACGGGGTTGAGCCGTCCGGTACGAAGGCGCTGGGCGAGGTCGGCCAGCCGGACGCGATCAGGTTCGACGACGAAGAAGATGGCTCGCCCGTCCCTGGGTTGCACTGTGGGCGGCATGGCGATGGTGACCAGTGTCCCGCCCCGGCGTACCAGTTCGGTCGACTGCGTGAGGATGTCGCCGCCGATGACGTCGAGCACCACGTCCACCTCGCCGACCTGCCGCAGATCGTCGGCGTCCAGGTCGACGAAGGTCTGCGCGCCGAGGGCGAGGGTGGCAGCACGGTCGTCGGCTCGGCCGGTGCCGATCACCCGGGCGCCCACCTCCCGGGCGAGTTGGACGGCGATCGAGCCGACACCGCCCGCCGCGCCGTGGATGAGGACGGTCTGGCCGGTCGTGAGGTGGGCGTGGTCGAACAGTGCCTGCCACGCGGTCAGCCCGGAGATGGGCAGGGCTGCGGCCACGGTGTGGTCGATGTCGGCCGGGAGAGGGGCCAGGTTGCGGGCCTCCACCGCGGTGTACTCGGCCAGGGACCCGTTGCGGGCCCAGTCGGTCAGGCCGAACACCCGCTGACCCACGCTGAGGCCGGTGGTCCCGTAGCCGAGTTCGACCACGACACCGGACAGCTCGTGGCCGGGAATGCTGGGTGTCCGGTCGTGGCCGGCGCGGTCGGTCCACGTTGCCGGCCAGCCGAGCTCTCCGGGAGTGAACCCTGCGGCGTGTACGCGCACGATGACGTCGTTCTCCGCAGCGTGCGGGTATGGCATGTCGGTCAGGGTGAGTCCACTGACGCCCGCGTCACGGTCTCGCACGGTGATCGCTCGCATACTCGGATCCTTTCCACAAGAGTTCGTCGGATGGGAGCTTGAGTCCGGTCGGTGCGGCCAGGGCGAATTGAGGATGCGCTCGATCGTCGTGACGCGCGGCAGGCCGGGAATGAAGTGTTCGAGGACGTCGGAGTTGACCGTGCCGTTCGTGGTCTCGGGTCGATTCTTCATCCCGTCGAACTGGACCCGCAGGAACTCGTTCCTGAAGTCCCCGCGCGGTGGACGCCGAGGTAGTCGCAGGCCCCGCCGCCTACCAACGGCGGTTCGGCACGACTCGTCCGACCTGAACGCGACGTTTCCTGGTCGCAGGGTGGGTAATCAGCCGCGCCCACGTAGTCGGACGAGGCGTCCACCCGAGCCCGTCCTCAGGCAAAGGAGCCGATGGCCGTGTCAGACCAAGACGTCACTGTTGTCCTCGTTCACGGCGCGTTCGCCGAGTCGGCGAGCTGGAACGGTGTGATCGAGCGGCTCGGTGCGGCCTACTCCGTGGTGGCCGCCGCCAACCCGCTGCGCAGCGTCGCCGGAGATGCCGCATACCTCCGGGACGTGGTACGAGGTGTCGGCGGACCGGTCCTGCTCGTCGGCCACTCGTACGGCGGCATGGTCATCACCGAAGCGGCGGCGGGCGACCCGATGGTGCGTGCCCTGGTCTACGTCAACGCGCTCTGCCCGGACACGGGTGAGTCGGCGCTGGCGCTGTCCGGCAAGTTCCCCGGCAGCACGCTCGCCGACACCCTGGTTTCCTACCCGGTGGCGACCGGCGGCAACGAGGTGGCGATCGCCCAGAACGCCTATCACAAACAGTTCGTCCAGGACGTGTCCGAGGACATGGCGGCGGTGATGGCCCGGACGCAGCGGCCGGTGACCGAGCAGGCGCTCGGCGAGGGCCTGGCGTCGACGACGCCGGCGTGGAAGTTGTTGCCCAGCTGGTTCGTCTTCGGCGAGGGAGACCACAACATCCCGGTCGCCGCGCACCGCTTCATGGCCGAGCGGGCCGGAGCTCGCGGGGTCCGGGAGGTCACCGGCGCCTCCCACGCGATGACGGTGTCCCAGCCCGGCGAGGTCGCCGAGAGCATCATCGAGGCGGTACGCGGATCGTCCTGAGCCCGAGCGGTTCCGTCACGCCCCGGCCGTTGGTGTGGCGCTGCCGCCGTTAGCGGGTGCGGTGCCCGTCGACCGAACGGTCGGCGGGCACCCCGGTGGGCGGTCCCGATCGGGCCGGTCACCGGCCGCAGGCACCGCACGGCCGGCGGGTCCGCAGGTGGTAGTCGCTGGACGCCGCCACGAGGCCGAGCCCCAGGATGCTGTACGCCGACATCGCCACCCAGAGGAACGCGTCGGAGAACTCGCTCTCCGATCCCGACACCACCTGCACCATCCCCATGCCGAAGTAGGCCACGATGCCCGTCCCGAGGCCGAAGCCGGGCACCAGCAACACCAGACGAGGGATCGTGCGGCCGGCGAGCAGCGGCACCCATCCCGGCCAGACCTCACCCCAGTGGTGCACCAGCGCCAGCGGCAACAACACCCCGGCCAGCACCATGCCGATCATCAGCCCGACCATTGTGGCGTCGTCGGTGAGACCGTCGAATCCCACCACGGCCTGGGCCGCGAATCGGGCGACGAGGCCGGTCACTGTGGCGTACGCGGCCCACCGCGCCCACCACGCTGGTGTCGGGCGCCGCAGACCCGGTCGGACCGTCCGGCAGCAGTCCGGACAGTCGCCCCGGGTACGCCGCTGATAGCGGGCGGTGGCCAGGCCGAGCAGGACCGCTCCGGTGACACAGCCGAGCCGGCTGGCGAACGCGAGCGGGTCGAAGTACGGGCCGACCGTGAACAGCAGGAAGCCCACCAGCTCCGGCAGCAGGATCGCGGCTGCGGCGACCAGCGCCCCGGCGGTCGACCAGGCGACTGCCGCGAGCACTGGCCGCCACACCACCAGCCGGTCCAGAGCAACCGCCAGGACACCCGCCGCGACGCACATCGCCACCGACCACCAGCCGGTGAAACCCAGCAGGTCCGTGCCGAACCGCCCGAACTCCGGCGCCTCACCGACGGTCCACGCCAGACGTAAACCCCCGTATGCCACGGCCCAGCCGAGCACTGCGTACGTCAGGCCATGGCCCGCCTCGCGGACGGCCGGTGCCGATGTCGTCATGCGTCGATCCTCGCGGGACCGGTGCGCGGACGGCCCCCGCCGGCAGGGGAACGCACTCCCTCGCTCGGGTGAGGTTCGTCGCCGATCCACAGGCGAGCGATCCTCGCCCGGCGGGTGGGCAGGGTGGCGCCGATTCTCTGCCTTCTATACCGTGGCACGGTCGCGGGCGACGGCGTCCTCGACCGGGCTGTCCCCGCGACGGAGTGGCGTACGCGGTCGAGGTGAGGGGTTCGTCGTGACCATGGACTCGCAGGCGACTGACCGACCCGGGGCCGACGACGTCGACGTGCCGCAGAAGATCGACACGTCGGTGCCGCATTCGGCCCGGATCTGGAACTACTGGCTCGGCGGCAAGGACAACTTCGCTGTCGACCGTGAGGCCGGCGACCAGTACCGGCAGGTCTTCCCCGGTGTCGTCGACGTCGCCCGTGCCTCCCGGCAGTTCCTGGTCCGCTCGATCATGTTCCTCGCCGGCGAGGCGGGAGTCCGCCAGTTCCTCGACGTCGGCACGGGGCTGCCGACCGCCAACAACACGCACGAGGTGGCGCAGGGGATCGCGCCGGACGCGCGGATCGTCTACGTCGACAGCGACCCACTGGTGCTGGTGCACGCCCGTGCGCTGCTGGTCGGCACTCCCGAGGGCCGGACGGCGTACATCGACGGCGACCTGCACGACCCGGCCGCGGTCATCGCCGAGGCCGGCAGGACGCTCGACTTCCAGCAGCCGATCGGCCTCATCCTCAGCGGCGTCATGGGCCACGTGCCCGACTACGAGACGGCCCGTGCGATCACGCGGCAGTTGCTGGCGTCGCTGCCGAGCGGCAGCTACCTCTCGCTCAATGACGGCACGAGCCTGATCAGCGCGGAGATGCAGCAGGCGCAGGACGACTACAACGACACCGGGGCGACCCCGTACACGCTTCGCTCGCCCGACGAGATCGCCGGGTTCTTCGACGGGCTGGAGCTGGTGGAGCCGGGCGTCGTGCCGTGCCCGCGTTGGCGACCCGACGACGCGGTCGACACGCCCGAGGACATCGACGCCTTCGGCGGGGTGGGCCGCAAGAACTGAGGTTAGCGGCCCGGCGGCCTACCCGTCTGACTGCTCGGTCTGCGGAAGGACGCTCCGCACGGCGACGCAGGGGTCCGTGGCGGGCGCGGCGGCGTGGATCGCCTCGGCGGCGCGGGCGGCGAAGTCGCGGAAGGCGTCGCGCTGATCCTCGGGCAGCCCGCCCAGCACGTGGTCCTCGGCGTGGGCGACCCGCCGCTCGGCCTCGGCGAGTGCCGCACTCCCGCGGTCGGTGGCCACGACCCGGCGGGCGCGCCGGTCCTGGGGGTCGAGCTTCCGCTCGATGAGACCGGCATTCTCCAGGTCGTCGATGACGTACGTCAGGACGCTGCGGTCGATGGAAAGGCGCGCGGCCAGCGCGCCCTGCGTGGGCACGTCCTCGTGTACGACGACGGCCAGGATGTGGTAGCCCCGGCTGCGATGCGGCAGGTCGCTCAGTGTCTCCTCGACGTACTCGTGCCAGCGGCGCAGCACGACACCCAGTGACCAGCCGAAGGTCGAACCGCGCCTGCGGTCGGCCGGCAGCTCGCACGCGTCGGTGGCGGACATGCACCGGACGCTAGCAGGCGATGTGTTGATCAAACCGAAGTTCCTGTGCACCGAGGAATTAGCCAGTGGGCAAGTGCGTTGTGGGACATACGATCTGCTGTGCAGATTATATTCTGGCAACATGACCACGGAGATGCTGACGAAATGTCTGATTACGGGCACGAACTTCTCTTCGGCACGTTTCTGACGCCCACCGCTCAGGACCCCGACCACGTGATGGCGCTCGCTGAGTTGACCGAAGCGGCGGGACTGGACCTCACCACCTTCCAGGACCACCCGTACAACGCCGAGTTCCTCGACACCTGGACCCTGCTGAGCTGGGTCGCGGCCCGCACCGAACGACTGCGGATCTCGGGAAACGTCCTCAGCCTTCCGCTGCGTCCGCCGGCCGTCCTGGCCAGGGCCGCGGCGAGCCTGGACCGGCTGTCCCACGGCCGTTTCGAGCTTGGCCTCGGCGCCGGCGCGTTCTGGGACGGGATCGAGGGCATGGGCGCTCGTCGGCTGACGGCGGGGCAGGGTGTCGAGGCGCTGCGCGAGGCGATCGACGTCCTGCGAGGGGTCTGGGACGCCGAGGCCCCCGGGCCGCTGCGGCGCGACGGGAGGTACTACCCGATCCCCGGCATGCGGCGCGGCCCCGCGCCGGCCCACGACATCGACATCTGGCTCGGCGCGTACCAGCCGAAGATGCTGGCGTTGACCGGTCAGAAGGCCAACGGCTGGTTGCCGACCCTGGAATACCTGCGGTCCCCAGACCGGGTGACCGCCAACCGGCTCATCGACGAGGCGGCGGTCGGGGCGGGACGTGACCCTCGGGAGATCCGGCGACTGCTCAATCTGTTCACCGTCGACGTCTCGTCGCGCAGCCGTGGCTTCCTCCAGGGCCCCGCGGAGCAGTGGGTCGAACAACTCCTCCCGCTGGTCCTGGAAGAGGGTTTCAGCACCTTCCTGATCGGTCGGGACGACCCGCGACTGATCCAGACCCTCGGGCAGGAGATCGCCCCCGCGCTACGGGAGGCGGTCGCGAGGGAGCGGGCGGGAACCGCGTCCGGCACCGGACCGACCCACGCGGTCGCCGCCCGGTCCGAGCGGCACCCGGGCCTCGACTACTACGCGCTGCCCGCATCGCTGACCACCGGTGCCGTCGAGCCCGGCCATCCGGAGTACGAGGGTGTGCGCCACACCTACAGCTGGCAGGGGTCACCGGCTCTGGTGATCCGGCCGCAGAGCACCGCCGAGGTGGTCGATGCCGTGTCGTACGCGCGGACCCAGGACGTCCCGTTGTCCGTGCGCAGCGGCGGGCACGGCATCAGCGGCCGGTCGACGAACGACGGCGGGATCGTCATCGACATGTCGAGGATGAACCGGGTCGAGGTGCTGGACCGGGCGACTCGCCGGATCCGGCTGGAGCCGGGCGCCCGCTGGGGGGAGGTGGCCCAGGCGCTCGCCCCGTACGGCCTGGCGATGAGCTCGGGTGACTACGGTGACGTGGGCGTCGGTGGCCTCGCCACCACCGGAGGCGTCGGCTATCTGGCGCGCCGGCACGGCCTGACCATCGACCACGTCGTCGCCGCCGAGATCGTCACCGCCGACGGCCGCCTGCTCCGCGTGGACGACGAGCACCATCCTGATCTGTTCTGGGCCGTCCGTGGCGCCGGTGGCAACTTCGGCGTCGTCACCGCCCTCGAACTGGAGGCGTACGAGGTCGACAAAGTCGTCTACGCCCACCTCGTCGCGGACGCCACCGACACCGCCCAACTGCTGCACCGTTGGGGCCGGCTCGTGGAGGACGCGCCGCGGGACCTGACGAGCTTCCTGTCCCTCTTCCCGGGCCGCCGTGGAAACCCCCCGATGGCCCAGGTAACCCTCGTGTACGCCGGTGACGACGTCGAGGCGGCGCAGTCCGCGCTGAGCCCGTTCCTGGAGATCGGCCCGATCCTCGATCAGCAGGCGCAACTCGTGCCGTACCCGGCGATCGTCGTGCCACCCGGCAACGACCATCGGGGTCAGGGTCTGCGGGACACCCGCAGCGGGCTGTTGCACCACGTCACACCGGAGGCAGCGGACCTCATGGAAAACATGATCCGTTCCGGCGACGTGATGATCATGCAGCTCCGGTCCGTCGGCGCGGCCGTCAACGACGTCGCTCGCGACGCGACCGCGTACCCGCACCGGGAGCAGAACTTCTCGGTGCTCGCCGCAACGGTCCCGGACCGCAGGCCGCAACTCGACAAGCTGTGGGCCGAGCTGTACGCGCATCTGGACGGCATGTACCTCAGCTTCGAGTCCGACACCGACCCGGCTCGACTGCTGGATGCCTGGCCCGAGCCCACGCTGAGCCGACTGCGCGCGATCAAGGCCACCTACGATCCGGACAACGTCTTCAACCGGAACTTCCCGATCTCACCGGCGACACCGGGCTGACCGGTCGTCTAGAGCGTGCCGGACAGGTACTCCCTCCGTCGCTGCGGTTCGAACTTTTCGATCGCGTACCGCAGCATGACCCGGGGCATGGCGTGGTAGCGGCGGAGCAGGAACTCCTCCTCCGCCGCTCTGTCCCGGTTGCCCACCTCACGCAGCATCCAGCCCACCGCCTTGCGGACGAGGTCGTGCGGATCCTGCAGGAGCCGGTCGCTGAGCCGGAAGGTCCATTCGAAGTCGTCGGCCTTGATGAAGGCGAAAGTCGCCATGACGGCGATGCGCCGGTCCCACACGAGGTCAGACCCGGCCAGCCGGTCCAGGACGCCGCGCTCCTTGTCGACGAGCCAGGGGCCGACGATGTACGGCGCCGACGAGTCGACCAGGTCCCAGTTGTTGATGCGGTCGGTGTTGGCCAGGACGAGGCGGTAGATCTCGCCCCGTTCCTGCTCGTGGCCCCTGGTGAACTTGCGGACCAGGATGAGCAGCGACGTCAGCCTCTCCTCGTGCACGTCGGAGTGCAGCAGTGTCGTTGTCTCGGCCAGGGAGAGGTCGCGCCAGTATCTGCCGGCCACCGTGCGCTGGTCCGGCACGGACACGCCGATGGCCCGGTCGCCCTCGTCGTAACCGCCGGGGACCATCTGCAGGAAACGGCTCGACGCCTCGGCGCGACGTGGGTCGGCACGGCTGGCGAGGTCTCGACGGACGTCGACGCTCGTGGCCATGACCTGCAAGCTACCGTGCCGGTCGGTGGCCACGACGCCGCGTCCGCCGCAGGCCACCTCAGCCGGCGCGGCGTAGTCGTCCGAGCATCCCGTTGAGGTCCTGGACGAACAGGTCGTGGCGGAAGAAGTGCCCGCCGGGCACCTCGCGCCACTCGTGCGGGATACCGGCCCGGGCGAGTGCCGCGCGGAACTCGCGCTGACCGGCGAGCACCTGGGTTTCGTTGACCGTGTCGAACCAGTTGATCGGGTCGGGTGACGTGCCGGCCGCCAGGAAGATCCGCTTGTTCTGGAAACTCGGGATGCGCTGGACCGGGTTGTCGGCGCTGACCCGGGCCTCGTCCCAAAGCGGGATCCCGTAGACGGTGCCACCACCGAGGTCCAGCGCGGCGGAGGTGGCGTTGGCCCAGTGCACGACGAGCCCGAAGTCCCGGCGCAGGCTGGCCGGCCCGGAGTGTGAGCTGACCGAGCAGAAGTGGCCGTAGTACTTGGCCGCGTACTTCAACGCGCCGAAGCCGCCCATCGAGAAGCCGGCCACCGCGCGTCCGTTGTACTCGGCGAAGGTACGGAAGTTCGCGTCGATCCACGGCAGCAACTGGGCGATGTGGAAGGTCTCCCAGTTGCGCGGTCCCACGAAGCTGTTCACCGGATTGCAGTACCAGCCGGTCGACGCGTCCGGCATGACGACGATGACCTCCCGGCCGGCGGTCAGACCGATGATGTTCTCCTGGAGGTGGAAGGTGCGGAAGTCGGCGTTGCCACCGTGCAGCAGGTACAGCACGGGGTACCGCTTGCCGCTGGTGTGGTACCCGTCAGGCAGCAGCACGTTGACGCCGGGGTCCCACCCGATGGCATCCGTGGCGAAGCGGTAGTACTGGAGGCGGCCGCCGTTCTCGTTGCGGTCGACGATGCGCAGGCCGTACCCGTCGGTGGCGGCCATGGCGGCGGACGGCGCGGCGAGGGCGCCGGCGAACAGCCCGGCGGCGGCCACCGCCGCGGAGCCACCGATCAGCCGGCGCCGGCTGATCGACGCGGACGGGGGTACGTCGAGCATTGGAGTCTCCCTGGGTCAGAAGGTGGTCTCGTTGGGCAGGCCGAAGAAGTCGTGCCATTTGGTGGCGCCGAGGAAGGTGGTGCCGGTGGAGAGGCCGACGTGGACGTCGTTGTAGCTGCCCTTGGTGAAGGCGACGATGTCGTCTTTGCCGTCGCCGTTGTAGTCACCCAGGTAGGGGAACTCGCCGGGCAGGCAGAAGAGGTCGTTCCACTTGATTGTGGTGCCGACGAACGAGGTGCCGTTGGAGACGGCGGCGTAGACGTCGGCGTCGGCGTTGCAGGTGAAGGTGACGATGTCGTCGCGTCCGTCGCCGTTGATGTCGCCGACGCGGGGTTGTTCGGTGCCGACGGCGAACAGGTCGTGCCACGTCTGGGGCGCGCCGAATCCGCTTCCTGTGGAGAGGGAGACGATCACGTCCGACGCCGTGAGCGGCCCCTGGGTGAAGGTGATGATGTCGTCGCGGCCGTCACCGTCGACGTCGCCGAGGGCAGGAAACTCCCCGGCGATCGAGAAGTACTCGTGCCACTTGAGCGCCGTTCCGGCGAACGACGAACCGGAGGACAACGCGACGTACACGTCCCCGGCGCCGTCGTGGGTGAAGGCGACGATGTCGTCGCGGCCGTCGCCGTTGACGTCCCCCACCGCGGCCACCTCGGCGTTCGGGGCGAACCAGTCGTGCCACTTCGTGGCGCCCGCGAACGACGACCCGTTCGACAGTGCCACGTACACGTCGGCGAGCGAGCCGTGGGTGAAGGCCACGATGTCGTCGCGCCCGTCGCCGTTGAAGTCCCCGGACAGCAGCGTCTCGTCGTTGAGTCCGAAGAAGTCGTTCCACTTCACCGACGTCCCCGCGAACGAGGAGCCGGTGGACGCCGACACGTACACGTCGTTGAGTGAGCCGCGGGTGAAGGCGACGATGTCGTCGCGACCATCTCCGGTGAAGTCCGTCGGCGAGCCGGCCAGGTAGCGGCCGCCCGACGAGGCGCCGCAGTTGTCACTGACCAGGTACTTCTGGTTGTACTGGGCCGGGTAGGGAGCCAGCGAGGCGCCGTTGATGACGATCGTCTGTCCGACTCCGTTGTAGAGCTGCTCGTAGTGGACGTGCGGCCCGGAGGAGTTGCCGGTGCTGCCGGTGATGCCGATCTGCTGTCCCTGCTGCACGTACGCGCCATTGGCGACCGAGTAGGCGCTGAGATGGAAGTGGTAGGTCGTCCAGCCCCCACCGTGGTCGACGACGATGTAGTTGCCGGCCCCGCTGGGCTGGGAGTAGTGCCGGGCCACACCCGCTGCGGACGCCATCTGGGGGGTGCCTCCGGTGGCGCCGCCGTCGGCGCGCACGAAGTCCAACGCCTGCCGCACCTCCGCGCTGTGGTGGTCGTAGGTCCAGCGTTGTCCGCACGGGAACGGCGCTTTGAAGTTCGGTGCGGCCATCGCTGGCGAGGGTGACACCACCACGGCGGTCAGGACCGCCATGGCCAGGGTGAGCAGCGCGACCAGGGCGCGGAGGACGGGGGTACGCGAAGGCCGGGACATGGCGGGACTCCTGACGTACTCAGAGGGTGGTTTCGCCGTTGAGGCCGAAGAAGTCGTGCCATTTGGTGGCGCCGAGGAAGGTGGTGCCGGTGGAGAGGCCGACGTGGACGTCGTTGAAGCTGCCTTTGGTGAAGGCGACGATGTCGTCTTTGCCGTCGCCGTTGTAGTCACCCAGGTAGGGGAACTCGCCGGGCAGGCAGAAGAGGTCGTTCCACTTGACTGTGGTGCCGACGAACGAGGTGCCGGTGGAGACGGCGGCGTAGACGTCGGCGTCGGTGTTGCAGGTGAAGGTGACGATGTCGTCGCGTCCGTCGCCGTTGATGTCGCCGACGCGGGGTTGTTCGGTGCCGACGGCGAACAGGTCGTGCCACTTCTGGGGCGCGCCGAATCCGCTTCCTGCGGAGAGGGAGACGATCACGTCGCTCGCCGTGAGCGGCCCCTAGGTGAAGGTGATGATGTCGTCGCGGCCGTCACCGTTGACATCGCCGAGGGCAGGAAACTCGCCGGGGATGGAGAAGTACTCGTGCCACTTGAGGCCGGGGCCGAAGCCTGTACCGGTGGAGAGCGCCACGTACACGTCGGCGTTCGTGTCGTGGGTGAACGCGATGATGTCGTCGCGGCCGTCGCCGTCGACGTCGCCGACCGCACCGACCTCCGCGCCCGGCGCGAACCAGTCATGCCACTTCAGGCCACCGCCGAAGCTGGTGCCGGTGGAGAGGGCCACGTACACGTCGGCGAGCGAGCCGTGGGTGAAGGCCACGATGTCGTCGCGCCCGTCGCCGTTGAAGTCCCCGGACAGCAGGGTCTCCCCGTTGAGGCCGAAGAAGTCGTTCCACTTGACGGACGTACCGGTGAACGCGCTGCCGGTGGAGGTGGCCACGTAGACGTCGTTGAGGCTGCCCTGTGTGAAGCTCACGACGTCGTCCCGCCCGTCGCCGGTGAAGTCCGTCGGTGAACCCGCCAGGTAGCGGCCTCCCGAGCCGCCGGCGTTGACCAGGGAGATGTAGTAGTTCCAGTTCCAGTTCGGACCGGGATCGGTGTGGTCGTTGCCGGGCATCTCGTTGTGCCCCCTGATCGCCGCGCGGGTCTTCGGCAGCCCATACTTCTCGCAGAGGTAGCGGGTCAGCGCGGCCGACGACCGGTACATGGCGTCGGTGAACCAGGCCGGGTTGTCCACGAACCCCTCGTGCTCGATGCCCACGGCGTAGGGGTTGGCCGAGCGCGCGTGGTAGGCCGTGTCTCCCTCGCGCACCATCTGGGTGATCTCACCGTTGCTGGACTTCACCACGTAGTGCGCGCTCACCCCCGCCGACGGGTTCTGGAACCAGCTCACCGTGCCGGCGTACGACCCCTGGGTCACGTGCACCACGACGGTGGTGATCCGTGACGACCGGCCGGCCTGGTAGTTGCCGCCGTAGGCGGAGACCCAGCGGGCCGGGCCGTACTCGGGCACCGCCGCCGCGGCGACGTTCGGGCCGGCGCCAGCCGGGGTGATCGACGCGTACCGGCCCAGTTCGGGGCGCACCGGCTGCGCGGCGACCCGGACGGTGGTGGCCGCGATACCGGTGCGCAGCAGGTCGTAGACGTGGTCGGCGTAGAGCCGGGCCGTCGAGTCGTCGGCGGCGGCGCAGTAGCGCGCCACCACCGGGTACCAGGCGGAGAGCCGGTCGCGCGCACCGGCGGTCAGTCCCTCGCTGTCGGCCAGGTCACGCAGCACCGCGGCGCCTCCGCGAATGTTGGCGGAGGTGACCGAGCGCAGCCGGTCGACCGGCTCGCCGGTGAGCGTGGCCGCCCGTTCCAGGCTGTGCTGGGTGGGGTTGCTGACGAGGTGCATGACGCCGAATCCGTTGGCCTGGCTGGGCAGGCCGCCGTGCCCGTCCAGGCGGGTCTCGCCGTAGCCGACGGCGACCAGCAGGTCGCGGGGCACGTCGAACTCGGCGGAGGCCCGGGCGAAGTCCGCGGCGAGCGGGCCGGGCGCCACCGGCCGGGCCGCGTGGGCCGGCGCGGTCGCGACCTGCCCGGCGAGCACCGCCGCCAGAATGAGGGCGCACCTGCGCCTGGTCAGTCGCATGGGGTCTCCAATCCGCGGGTCACAGCGTCGTCTCGCCGTTGAGGCCGAAGAAGTCGTGCCATCTGGTGGCGCCGAGGAAGCCGGTGCCGGTGGAGCGTGCGACGTGGACGTCGTTGGTGCCGCCCTTGGTGAAGACGATGAGGTCGTCCCTGCCGTCCCCGTCGGCGTCACCGAGGTAGGGGAACTCGCCGGCCAGGCAGAAGTATTCGTTCCACTTCACTGTGGTCCCGGCGAAGCCGGTGCCGGTGGAGGTGGCGGCGTAGACGTCGGCGTCGGCGTTGCAGGTGAAGGTGACGATGTCGTCGCGTCCGTCGCCGTTGATGTCACCGACGCGGGGCAGTTCGGCGCCGACGGCGAACAGGTCGTGCCACTTCTGCGCGGCGCCGAACGAGCTGCCGTTCGACAGGGCGACGATGACGTCGCTGGCGGTGGCGGGGCCCTGGGTGAAGGTGACGAGGTCGTCGCGGCCGTCGCCGTTGACGTCACCGAGCGCGGGAAACTCGCCGAACGGGCTGAAGTACTCGTGCCACTTGAGGCCGGGGCCGAAGCCGGTGCCGGTGGACAGCGCGACGTACACGTCTCCGGCGGGGTTGTGGGTGAACGCGACGATGTCGTCGCGCCCGTCACCGTCGACGTCGCCGACCGCGCCGATCTCCGCACCCGGTGCGAACCAGTCGTGCCACTTCCCTTCGCCGCCGAACGAAGTGCCGGTGGACAGCGCGACGTACACGTCGCCGGTGTTGCTGTGGGCGAAGGTGACGATGTCGTCCCGGCCGTCGCCGTTGACGTCGCCGGTGGAGGCGGTCTCGCCACCGATGGAGAAGAATTCGTTCCACTTCACCGAGGTGCCGGCGAACGAGCCGCCGGTGGAGGTGGCCACGTAGACGTCGGCGAGGGCGTTCTGGGTGAAGCCGACGATGTCGTCGCGGCCGTCGCCGGTGACGTCGGTGGCGGATCCGCCGGCGATGGCGTGGGTCCGGGCCGCCTCGTTGAGCTGGGCCCGCGCGGTGGCGGCCGCCTGGTCGTACCGGTCGGGAAAACCCGACCGTTGGACGCACTGGGCGACCTGGCCGGCGCTGAACCCCGGGTTGTTGCGGTCGCAGACGATCGCCCGGGTGACGTACTGGGTGCTGGCGTAGACCGGGTCCATGATCTGCTCCGGCGTGCCCCAGCCGTAGTCCCAGCGCTGCTGGAAGACCCCGAGCGAGGACTTGTCGCCACACGGCAGGTTGTTCATGTGTGACTCGACCCAGCCCGCCTCGAAGGCGGACAGCGTCACCTTGTCGTTGGCGTTGTGCGCGCGGGCGACCCGGTAGACGACCAGGGTCACTGCGGGGTCGCGGTTGGCCGGGATGGAGGTGCAGGCCAGGGTGCCGACCGGGTCGGCCTGCGCGGGCGCCGCCGTGACCGTCGCCGCGGCGGTGCCGAGGGCGACCAGCAGGGCCAGGAGAGTACGTCTCACGCTGCTCCTCCCAGGGGGTCGAGCGGCCATCCTGGTGGCGTCGCGAACCGCCTCGGACACCCGTATCGAATGCTGAGAGTGTCATCAGGGCGATGATCGATGTCAATGCGTCATGAAGAATTCCTTCATTGCACGGGTCAGGGCGGGCAGGTATTGACACCGACGATTGTCGCGGGTTTACTCGCCCGCAACCGGTGTCGAGGGCATCGATCCGACCGGAGGGGACAGCCATGGGTGTGCGTCGTCGCTCGCTGCTCGGTCGCGCCGCCGCGATAGGTGCGGCCGGCGCGCTCGGTGCCGTCGGCACGGTCCTGACAACGGCAGCGCCGGCCCAGGCCGCGGTGTGGAAGAAGCGGTTGACCGGTGCCGACCTTGACACCTCCAGCCGCTGGCGGGTGGCCGGCACCGATCTGGGCATCCCGTACGTGCTGGAGAACGGCTCGATCGGTTACCTCTTCGGCGACACCTTCGACACGCCGTGGCCCGAGGGGCCGCCCGTGCCGAACGACTGGCGTTCGCCGGTGATGCTGCGTTCCGCCGTCCACCCCGCCGCCCCGGGTGGAGTGGTCTTCGACAGCGCCGCCCGGGTCGCAGGCAACGGACGCGCGCCCGAGCTGATGCACAACGGCCACCACGGCATCGGCATCGACGGCCTGCCGGAGGTGACGGTCATCCCCAACGACGGCATCAGCTTCCCGGAGACCAGCCGGCAGGTCATCTCCTACATGAGCATCGAGAACTGGAACTCCGCCGGCCCGGCCGGGCCGCAGTGGAAGTCCCGCTATGCGGGGCTGGCGTTCTCCGACAACGGCAACGACTTCGTCCGTACGCCGCTCAAGTGGTGGAACAGCCCGGACAACAGGGACCCGTTCCAGATGTGGACCATGCAGCGCGACGGCGATCACGTCTATGTCTTCTCGGTGCGCGCCGGGCGGCAGGACGGCCCGATGATGCTGCGCCGCGTCCGCTGGGACCGGCTGTTCTACCCCGAGTCCTACGAGGGCTGGGGCTGGAACGGCACCAACTGGGGCTGGGGCCGGCCCTGCACACCCATCCTCACCGGCCGTTTCGGTGAACCATCGGTGCGCCGCCTGGCCGACGGGACCTGGGTGATGTCATACCTGAACTGCCAGAACGGGTGCCTGGTCACCCGGACCGCGTCCGGACCGGACCGGGCGTGGACGGCGGAGAAGATCCAGGTGACGAGCTGGCAGGAGCCGGCGCTCTACGGCGGGTTCATCCACCCCTGGTCGAGTCGCAACGCCAACGATCTTCACCTGATGGTCTCCAAGTGGACGCGTACGCCGGACGGCCGCAGCACCGCCTACCACGTCAGCCAGTTCGCCGGCTCAGTGTGACGAGGCGCTGACCTGGCGCTCCTGGGCCCGACCTGCCTGAGCCGATCGGCGGGAACGCGGCCCGCCACATTCCGGGCGGGGTGTGAGTGGGTGATTCAGGGGGTAGGACCAAGATTGACGACGAACGCCCCGGAGCACAGTTGACGGGGTGCCGGCCATCCCGGAATGTCGCATTTTGGCGGACGCTGATCGAGGAGGGCCCACGGCGATGACGCAGCCGACGATGCAACCCGCTGACGCGTTGGCCGAGCTGAGCCGGGTCAGACTCGACGAGATCAGCCTCGACGACATGCTGGGCCGGATCGCCGACCTCGCCAACCGGAGCATTCCCGGGACCAGGGAGGTGACCGTCACCCTGGTTCGGGGTCAGGTCGGTTCGACCGGGGCATTCACCGGCGAGTTGGCCCGTCAGTTGGACGAGTGGCAGTACGAGGAGCACCGCGGCCCCTGCCTGGACGCGTCCGCCAGCGGTGACACCATCTCGGTGCCGGACATGACCACCGAAGAGCGCTGGCCGGCATGGGCGGAGAAGGCCCGCGCCGCCGGGGTGCAGAGCTCTCTCTCGATCGGGCTGCCCATCCAGGGGTCGGTGGTCGGCGCGCTCAACGTCTACAGCGACTCGCCGAACGCCTTCGATTCGTCCTCGATCGCCAACGCGGAAGGCTTCGCCGCGTACGCGGCGGTGGCCCTGGCCAACGCGCACCTGTACGAGAACGCCGCCACACTGGCAGCGCAGATGCAGGAGGCGATGCGCAGCCGGGCCGTGATCGAGCAGGCCAAAGGGATCATCATGGGGGACCGGCGGTGCTCGTCCGAGGAGGCGTTCGCGCTGCTGTCCAAGATCTCCCAGGACACCAACCGCAAGGTGCGCGAGGTCGCGGAGGCCCTTGTCGCCCAGGCCGTCGGAAAGAAGCGCGGGTGAGCCACGCCGCGACTGCACGCTGCTCACCGACAGGGCCACCCGCGCGAGGCGGGTGGCCCTGTCGGCAGATCACGCGGACCGGATCACCGCCCGCCTGATTCCGGTCAGCTCTCCGACGGCTTGCGCACCGCGTCGCGTACCCGGTCGATGACGGCCAGCACCGGACCGGCGGCCAGGTTGCCCTTCGCGGACTGGGCGCTGGGATGCGGCCGCGTCGGCGCGGACGCCTCCGCCGCCCGCACGGCGGTGGCGAGGCTGCGCAGCCGGTCGACCGGGACGTGCTGGCGCAGCTGGGGGAACTCGTAGCGCTCCTCGTAACGGGCGTGCGTGAGTACGGCGTCGCGCAGCAGGACGATCCCGGTGTCGAAGCCATCGGCGTCCACACCGCCCTTGATCAGGGTTTGCAGGGTCTCCTTCGCCTGCCGCTCCTCGTCGAGCCGGTCGTCGACCATCGCGTCACCACCCCCACCGGGCAGCGTCCGGGCGAGCGGGTGGACGACCTCCTCCTCGGCGGTCTCGTGCGCGGCGAGGAGCTTGACCAGATCGTCGAAGGCGTCCCGCCGGGTGTCGCCGGTGCTGCCGATGACCAGCAGGAAGAGCTGCTCGATCTGGGCGTGCTGCGCGAGCAGCAGGTCGACCACGTCCTCCTCGGGCCCGGGCGTGGTCGGGGCGTCGGTGTCAGGCATGGCTGCCTCCCTCGGCGCGCAGCGTCTCGATCGGGTGCGGCCCCTCGGTCTCCATCCGGTACTCGTCGCCGAAGCGTTCCCGGTGCATGTCGATGACCTGCTCGCTCGGCGGCTTCTGACCGTCGTGCAGTTGCTCCTGCATCCACTCGAAACGCTCGTGGGCCTCTCGGACGTAGCCCTCGCCGAGCTTGGTGAGATCCATCTGGGTGGCCAGCAGGTGGCGCAGGTAGTCCTTGTTGGGCTCGAAGGTCAGCGGCTCCGGCAACCCGGCCGTGCCGACGATCTCCTCGGGTTCCCGGCCGTCGTGCCGGCGCAACAGGTCGGCGGCCTGCTGGAGGTGAGCCAGCTCCATCTGCAGGTGCAGCTCCCAGACCGCCTTGATCCGGGGGTCGCTCTCCTGTTGCAGGAAGGAGTAGTAGAGCCAGCACTCGTTGTACTCGTGGGTGAGCAGTCGTTCCCACCAGTTCTCGCCCGGGTCCAGCAGGGACTCGTAGTGGGTGACGTGCTCCTGCTCGATCAGGCTGATCTCCTGGTAGAGCTGGCGCGCGATCGGTTCCATGTACTGCGGGCCGACGTTCATGTAGTAGAACATCACCTGCTGCTCGGCCGAGAGGATCGTCAACGCGTGCAGCTTCGAGCGCGGGTCCACCGAGTTGCGGTCGTACGGGGTGCGAACCTCGTCGAAGGGGTGCCGGTGCTCCTGAATGGTCGGCCGACCCGGCATGACCTCGGTGAGACCGTTGACGATCTTCTCCGCCTTACGCCGTTCGACCATCTCGTAGAGGTTGGCGTAGCGGTACAGGTGGTCGAAGTCCTCCAGCACGCCGAACTCGTACGCCTGCTTGAGGTAGGGGTCGGGTTCGTGTCGGGCCACCCAGGCGGTGAGGTCGACGGCCACCTGTTCGTAGCCGAGCGTCGTCTCGAGCACGCTGGCGACGCCGGGAAGCAGCCAGTTCACCACCCTCTGCTGCTGGCTCTCCACGTACCGGACGTAGGCGAGCTGCCGGCGGACCTCCTGGTCCGGGCAGTTCCGGGCGAACTGGTGCTGGAAGTTGATCGCCTCGACCTCGATGCCGTTCATCGTGATGATCCGGCACCGGGTGTACGGGTCGACCGCCTCCGGGTCGATCGGCTCGACGTTCAGTTCACGCCAGTTGCGGATCTGACCGTCGAGCGGGATTCCTTTGTGGTCCAGGGGGTTGAACATCTCTCTCCTTTGTCGGGGGAGGTGGGACATACGCGGAGGGCAGGGTGCGGGGCCACCCGGGCCGCGCTGAGGGCACAGCCGTGGGGTGGTGGCTGCGGAATGGAATCCGGTCCGTCACACGTTGCCTCCGCCATCGACGAGGGTGCCCACCCGCCGCGTGTGGGCGCGAGGCAGGGATGACCATCGAAGGGCGCGTGTCTTGACCCGAACATCACGCTACCCACGGCAAGCGGGCACAAACCAAACCGTCTTCCGGGACCTGGATCCGGCGGCCACGCAAGGCTGGAGACGGGTGTGAGTACCCGTCCACTGGGTAGGGCGTCCACCATGCTGAAGAGAGCGGTGTGGCAGGGACTGGTGGCGGGTCTGGTGGGGGCGGCCGTGATGACGGCCGCCGAGAAGGTCGAGCAACGGGTCACAGGCCGACCCGACTCGTACGTGCCGGCCCGGGTGCTGGCACGGCTGACTGGCCTGCCGGAACATCCGGGGCAGCAGCCGCGGTGGCAGAACCTGGCGATGCACTACGGGCAGGGCGCGCTGGTCGGCGTGCTGCGAAGTGTCATGGCTCAGGCCGGCCTGCGCGGCACCTGGGCGTCGGGGATGTTCACGGCGGTGCGCCTGACCAGCGACCAGATCCTGGAGAACGCCACCGGTGTGGGGGCGCCCCCGCTGACCTGGCCACGTGCGGAACTCGCCATCGACATGGTGCACAAGTCCATCTACGGGTTCGCCACCGGCGCGGTGGCGGATGTGCTCGCCGCCCGCGACGGCGCCGGACCTGGACAGCGGCACGCGGCACTCCGACCCGGTCGCCACTCGGACGTCGGCCCGCTGCCGCGTGCCGCGGTGCGTCGGGGCTGACGCGTCACCTGGCACTGTCGGCCGAGGTGCTGCAGGCGGGGCAGTGGAGTGATTAGCTGCACGGATGATCGCCCCCGTTTCCCTCGGCACCTGGCCGACTCCGCTGGAGGCCGCGCCCCGGCTCGCCGCCCGGCTGGGCCTGGCCGACCTCTGGTTCAAGCGTGACGACCTCAACGGCCTCGGTGGGGGCGGCAACAAGATCCGCAAGTTGCAGTACACCTGCGCCGAGGCGCTCGCAGTCGGCGCCACCACCGTTATCACCTCCGGCGCGCCGCAGAGCAACCACGCCCGCCTCACCGCCGCCGCGGCCGCCCGGCTCGGCCTCGCCTGCGTGCTGGTGCTCGACGGCCCGCCCCCGGACGACCAGCGCGGCAACCTGCTGCTCGACGGGCTCGCCGGCGCCGAGATCGTCTGGGGCGGGCACCGACCGCTCGCCGAGGTGGTGGCGCACGAGGCGGAGAGCCGATCGGCGTACCTCATCCCGTTCGGCGGCACCTCGCCCGCGTCCACCCAGGGTTACGTGGACTGCGCTCGGGAGCTGCGCGCCCAGGTGCCGGACATCGACTCGGCCGAGGTCGTGGTCGCGCTCGGCTCCGGTGGGACGATGGCCGGCCTCGTACGGGAACTGGGCGCCGAGCGGGTGGTCGGCGTGAGTGTCGGCGCCGTGCCCGACCCGCGCGCGACTGTCGCCGGGCTGCTCGTCGGCGAGGTCGAGCCGGGCGCACTGCGGATCGACGGCTCCCAGGTGGGCGCCGGGTACCGCACGTTCACCGACGCGGCGCGGGCGGCGTTGGAGACGACCGCGCGCGACGAGGGGGTCTTCCTGGACCCGACGTACACCGGTCGGGCGATGGCTGCGCTGCTGGCCGGCAGCTTCCCGCACGGCGACCGGGTGATCTTTCTGCACACCGGCGGCCTTCCCGGCCTCTTCGGCCACCCGCAGTTCTAGGCCTCACTGTGCCGAGGACCGCCGCCACCGCCATGGTGGTGCTGGTCAACCTGGCGAGTATTCCGTCGCCGTCATCCCGGTCGCCCTGTTCGGGGCGCCGGGCCGCGAAGGTGTCGTCCGGCTGATGTCGGGAACGCGGCATCCCGCAGAGACGCAGGCGGTTCCGTGGTGATCGGAAGGGGCAGCGATGAGCCCGAAGAGTTCTCAGGGCGACGCGAGCGGCATGTCGGGCGTCGAGGGCGTCGACATGAAGCTGGAGGTGATCGTCATCCCGGTGTCGGACGTCGACCGCGCGAAGGCGTTCTACGTACGCCTCGGGTGGCGCCTCGACAAGACGCCGCCGGGCATCGTCCAGCTGACGCCGCACGGTTCCGGGTGCTCCGTGCAGTTCGGCCCCGGGCTCACGCCGGCGGCGCCCGGCTCGGCCATGGCCTACCTGGTCGTGTCCGACATCGAGGCGACCCGCAACGCCCTGGTCTCCGCCGGTGTCGAGGTCGGCGGGGTCTTCCACGTCAGCCCGGCCGGCCCGGTCGACGGGCTGGACCCGGAGCGGCGCAGCTACGTCTCGCGCGCCACGTTCCGCGACCCGGACGGCAACACCTGGCTGATGCAGGAGATCACGAACAGGCTTCCGGGTCGGATCGAGAGTGGGCTGACGTCGTACGGTTCGGCGACCGACCTGGCGAGCGCGATGCGACGCGCGGCTGCCGCCCACGGCGAGCACGAGGAGCGCACCGGCCAGCGGGACGAGAACTGGCCGGACTGGTACGCGGCGTACATGGTCAGCGAGCAGTCGGGGGCCACGCCACCCGAGTGAGCCCCGCGACGCGACGCGAGGCGGCGGTCGGCCGGTCAGCGCAGCCCGCGGACGAGGTTGTCGACCAGGGTGCGGGCGAAGTCCTCGGTGAGCGGCAGGTCGGGGACGAGGAGCCGGTGGTAGCAGGCGCCCCAGAGTTGGTCGACCACGGACTCGGGGTCGATGTCGGCGCGTAGCTGCCCCCGGGCCATGGCCCGGGTGAGTGCTTCCACGGCGAGGGCCCGACGGGGGCCCGAGTATCGCTGCCGATAGGCGTCGGCCAGCTCGGGGTCGGTCTGCGCCTGCGCGATGAGGTGGGCGATGACCCGCCCGGCGGGGGTGTCGCGCACGAGGTGGACGAAGGCGACGAGCTGGTTGGTCAGGTCGGCGACGATGTCGGCGGTGTCGGTGAAGGCCAGCGTGGGCGCGACGACGGTGAAGTAGCCGTCCAGGGCGAGTGCCCCCTTGGAGGGCCACCACTTGTAGATCGTCATGCGGCTGGCCCCGGCCTGGGCGGCGACCTTCTCGATGGTGAAGCCGGCCATGCCCTCGGCCAGCAGCAGATCACCGGCGGCCGTGAGGATCTCCGCGCGTACCTGGTCGCCGGGTCGGCGACCACGGCCACGCCGGGGTGGCGTGTTCGCATCCGGGGTGAGCTGGGCCACTGGTCCTCCGAGTTATATGGACAGAGTGTCTTCGTGCTGGTTATATGGACACAGCGTACACAACGGTGCCCCGACAGTAGGACGCACCGCGACGACGACCGAAGGAGACGAGGAACATGACGGGTCTACGACGGCGACAGTTGGGTGCCTCCGGGCCGGAAGTGTCGATCATCGGCCTTGGCGCGATGGGCATGTCGGACCTGTACGGGCCGGCCGACGAGGCGGAGAGCGTCGCGACCCTGCACGCGGCGATCGACGCCGGCGTGAACCTGGTCGACACCGCCGACTTCTACGGGTCGGGCCACAACGAGATGCTGATCGGCCGGGTGCTGCGGGAGCGCCGCCGGGAGGAGCTGGTGATCAGCGTGAAGTTCGGCGCGCGCCGGACACCGGACGGCGGGTTCCAGGCGGCACCGTACGACGTGTCGGCGGCGGCGGTGAAGGACCGGCTGGCGTACTCGCTGCGCCGGTTGGGCACCGACCACATCGACATCTACCGGCCGTCGCGACTGAACCCGCAGGTGCCGGTCGAGGAGACCGTGGGCGCCCTGCTCGACATGCAACAGGCCGGCTACATCCGGCATATCGGGCTCTCCGAGGTGAGCGCGGACAGCATCCGTCGGGCCGCCGCGGTGGCACCGATCAGTGACGTCCAGATCGAGTACTCGCTGCTGTCACGTGGCCCGGAGGCCACGATCCTGCCGGCGCTGCGCGAGCTGGGCATCGGCCTGACCGCCTACGGTGTGCTGTCCCGAGGTCTGCTCAGCGGGCACTGGTCGGCGGACCGTGAGCTGACCGGCACGGACTTCCGGGCGAACAGCCCACGGTTCCAGGGCGAGCACCTGGCCGCGAACCTGCGCCTCGTGGACGCGCTCGGCCGGGTCGCCCAGCGGCTGGGAGCCACCACGAGTCAGGTGGCGATCGCCTGGGTCGCCGCGCAGGGTGAGCAGATCGTGCCGCTGGTCGGCGCGCGGCGGCGGGATCGGCTGGCCGAGTCGTTGGCCGCAGCCGACCTGACGCTGGATCAGGAGACGTTGGACGAGATCGAGCGTGCCGTGCCGGCCGGTGCCGCCTCCGGCCAGCGGTATGCGGCGCCGATGATGGACCTGCTCGACAGCGAGAAGTGACGGCCACGTCAGGGAGTTGACCGCCAGACCCAGTTGCGGCGCTCGTAGAGCGGCACCAGCCCGGCCCGGCGCATGTTGTTCAGCGACGGGTTCTGCGTACCGGGTGCGGGCTTTCCGGTCTCGGCGAACAGCCATTGGCATCCGGCCTCGGCCGCGGCTCGGGCGCGGGCGGCGATCAGCGCCGACTGCGCACCGAGGCCGCGGTGACCGGGTGCCGTCGCGGCGGCGTTGAGCGACGCGGCCCCGTCGTGCAGGAACAGGTTGCCGCCCGCCACGAGCTCCGCGTCGTCCCACGCCGCGTACGGCCGCCAGGCCGGCTCGCCCACGGTCGCCGTCAGCATGTCGGTGAGCCCACCGGCCGGCATGCCGAAGCCGGAGAGCACGACGTTCGCCCAGCGCTCCGCCTCGGCCGTCGGCACCGGGCCGACGCGCAGGCGGGTCGGGGCCGCAGCGACGTCACCGGGTCGGACGGCCAGCTTGACCCAGGTGCTCCCCGCTTCGAGCCCGCGTGCCGAGGCGATCTCGTCGAAGCCTGCGGGCAGCACCGACGGGACAAGCTGGAGGACGGCCTGACCGACGCCCTGCTCCCGGTAGAAGTCGAGGACGCCATCCAGGGTTCGCGTAGTGAACGGCTCGGTCATGCCGAAGCCGAGCGCCTTGCTCCAGTACCCACCGGAGGGGTCGTTGCGCATGGCGAGGGCGACACCGCCGCCGATGCGCGTGGTCGCGATCCCGAGATCGGTGTACGCGGGCTCGGGCGCCCGCGACTCGTAGGAGTACATGAATTCGCACTCCACGCCCTCGGCGAGCGGGGTCAGGTCGGATGGCTCGGTCATCAGCCGATTGTCGACCTGTACCGGTCCCAGGCTCGCACCAGCTGCATCCGGTTGTTGATACCCAGCTTGTGGTAGATGGACCGGAGCTGGGTGTCCACCGTGTGGAACGAGACGAAGAGGTGCCCGGCCGCCTCCTTCTTGGTGGCACCGGCGGCGAGCATCTCGGCCACCCGCTCCTCGGCGGGCGTGAGCGCGTCGATGCCCCTGCGCGGCGACTCATCGGCCGACGACCGACGGCGTGGGGTGGCCGCGAGTTCGGCGCATCTCCGGTCGGCGGTCGCCTGGTCGCCCGGCGCGCCGATGCGGGCGTAGAGGGCAGCCGCCTCGTGCGCGGCGTCCCACGCCTCGGTCGGATGCAGCCGAGGGCTGTTGGCGAGGTCGAGCAACGCGTCGGCCAGGGCCGGCCACGCGGTGGTGGTGCGCAGCCCGGCGATAGCCGACCGGAGTGCGTCGGGGTCGCGATCGAGCAGCCCTCTGGTCTGGTCCGCCAGTGCCTGCCACAGCGGGACCGGAGTCCGTGTGGCCACCAGTGCGACAAGTTCGGTGACCCGGCGGGCGGCCTGCGTGTCGCCAGCGGCCACTGCCACGCGGACCAGGCGGGGGCCGAACTGCGGCACCGGCAGGAGAGGCCGCACTGACCGGTGCAGGTCGCCGACGATGCTGTTGAGGAGGCTCGACGGCTCGCTGAGGGCCGGATCGCGGACGGCGACGCAAAGAGCGGGAGTCCACACCGTACTGTCCGGCCACCGTCTACGGTTCAGACAGGTACGGAGGACGGCGCGCGCAGCGTGGTGATCGCCCCGGCGGTGGTGCACCTCCGCGATGACCGTGACCAGCAGGGCCCGTGTCTCCTGGCTGATGTCCACCGAATCGGATCCGAGCCTGGTGGCCGCGAGGGCGGCAGCCTCGGGCAACTCGCCCACCGCGACCATGCGCAGGCAGTCCAGGGCGGTCAGGGTGCCGCTCAGCGGCGTACCGGTCGACGTCGTGTCGTCGAAGGCCTGACCGATCGCCGTCCGGGCATCCTGGTGCCGACCGAGACCGAGCTGCACCAGGATTCCTTCGGCTCGGACCGAGGTGACGTCCCGTCGGGCCGCCCTGGCGTCCGGGTCCATGGCCGTCAGGACGGCGTGCGCGCCGGGCAGGTCTCCGTGCGACAGGGCGCGGGCGGCCCGGCCGAGGGCGAGGTGGCGGGCGGATGACCGGTTGCCCGCTGTGGCGTGCGCGGTGCCCGCCTCGCGCAGCAGGGCATCGGTGTCCGGATGTCCGGTGCGGGCAGCGACGGTGGCGATGACGGCGAGCAGAGTGGCCCGGCTCGGGGCGTCCAGCCGTTGGTTCAGCGACTCCCGTAGGCCCGCGAGGGTGATCGACGGTGGCTCCAGCGCCGCGATCTGTGCCAGGCGACCGAGCAGCAGGGCGCGGTGTCGCTCATCGCGGCCATTCGCGGCGATCTCCACCGCGAGGACGCGCAGGGCAGCCTGGCCGCGCCCGTCGAGCCGGAGCTGATCCGCCACGGCGAACAGCCACCGTTGTCGTTGCTCGGCGTCGGCGGCGATGTCGTCAGCCGGGATGGCTCCGGCGTTGAAGGATGATTCGGACAATGGCGTTCTCCCCGGTGGTTACCCGGCGCGTCGAAATGCCGTCCTCGGACCGAGCCTAGCCATGGCGGCAGCGGCGGGCGACCAGATCGACGAACCGGCGCGATTGCGCCGAATGGCCCACGACGTCCCGGATTGGGCGTGCCGTAATGGCGCGATCACGTGATGCGACGGCGCCGGCCCGGCCCCGATCATCGAAAGCATGGCTCACTCCACGTCGCCCCTCGATGGTTGGCTGCCGAGCAGCGCAACGGGTCGGCCCGACTGCTGTTCGACGGCCAACGATCGGGGCGAGCAGCCGGGGCGGACCGGGCTTCCGGGCGTGCACCGGCTCCGGGTCGTACTGCTGGCTCTCGTCGTGTTCGCCAGCACCGGCGCGGGTGGCCACGCTCCGCCGTGGACCCGTCTGGTGGTGGTGGCGACCGCGGTGGCGGTTCCTGCCGCGATCGCGGTCCAGTACGGGTGGTCCTCGGTGCGCACCCTGCTGGGGCTGCCCTCCCGGCCACGCCTGCGAGGTGGATCCGTGTCCGCGCCCAACCCGGCCCAACCGGAGTGAGGAGACAGCGATCATGGCGAACAGCGATCCCCAGCCGCGACGCGGCGACCAGGGCGGCCCGCCCATCCCCGGCCGCAACATCGCACTTGAGCGGCAGAACCCCGACCTGGTGGTGCCGCCGACGACCGACAGTCGACTGGTGCCCAACCTGAAGTTCTCGTTCTCCCAGGCGCACACCCGGGTGGAGAAGGGTGGCTGGACCCGCGAGGTCACCGCCCGGGATCTGCCGATCGCCACCCAGATGGCCGGCGTCCAATTCGGCTTGGAGCCGGGCGGATACCGCGAGATCCACTGGCACCAGCAGTCGGAGTGGGCGTACATGCTCAGCGGCAGTTGCCGGATCAGCGCTGTCGACCACGAGGGACGCAACTTCATCGAGGACGTGAAGGAGGGCGACCTGTGGTTCTTTCCGCAGGGCGTGCCGCACAACATCCAGGCGCTGGACGAGGGCGCGCAGTTCCTGCTCGTCTTCAACGACGGGGCGTTCTCGGAGAACAACACCTTCCTGCTCAGCGACTTCTTCGCCCACACGCCCCGGCACGTCCTGGCCAAGAACTTCGGCTGGACGATGGAACAGATGGAGAACCTGCCCGAGCGGGAGAAGTACATCTTCCAGGGCGACGTGCCGCCGCCCCTGCAACAGGACCGGGTGATCAGCCCCACCGGTGACATCCCGCGCAGCTTCAAACACCGGATGACCGCCCAAACCCCGCAACGCTTCCGCGGCGGGACGGTACGGGTCACCGACTCGACCAACTTCGCCGCGTCCGTGACCACCGCCGCCGCCCTCGTCGAGGTCGAGCCCGGGGGAATGCGCGAGCTGCACTGGCATCCCACCACCGACGAGTGGCAGTACTACATCTCCGGCACCGGTCGGATGGGCGTCTTCGCGGCCCAGGCCGCCGCCCGGACGTTCGACTTCCAGGCCGGCGACGTGGGCTACGTGCCGTTCGCGTACGGGCACTACATCGAGAACACCGGCGACGAACCGCTGGTGTTCCTGGAGATGTTCCGGCACCCGCGCTTCGAGGACATCTCGGTGATGCAGTGGATGGCCAACACGCCCCACGAGATCATCGCGGACACGATCAACGTGCAGAAGTCGATGGTCGACGCCTTGCCGACCACAAAGCAGACGGTGGTCTGACCACTGTGACCGGCCCTCGCGGATCAGCTTCCGACGGGTGCAGGAGAGGCGAGAGCGGGTCGGGTCAGCGACGGGCGGCCCGCCGCCACAGCAGCCCAACCGCCACCATGACGAGCGCGGCCAGCGCGGCACCCGCGACGAGTACGCCGGCACCCGGGCCGCCGTCGGTCGGCACCGCGGCGACGGCGGACGGGGTGACGGCCGACGTAGCGGCGTCCGCGACCGGCGCGGCACTGGACGCGGGGTCGGCCACCGTGAACGGGTACGACCCCTGGACCGGGTGCCCGTCGGCGGAGACGACCCGGTAGGCGACCGTGTACGTCCCGTTGGGCAGGGTGTCGGTCACTTGGACCGTGCTCTTCGCCCCGGTGACCACCGGGTCGCCGGTGGCGAGCTTCCGCCTGGCGGCGTCGGTGAGCACGATGGTGGTGAAGGTGGGGTCGAGCCGCTGCATGAATTCGAGGGTGACCTCGGTCGGTGGGCTCGGCACTGTCGCTTCCCGGGCCGGCGTCGCCGACTTGAGCGAGTTGTGTGCCCAGGCCGGTGCGGCCGGGACGAGCAGTGCCACGACGACGGCGAGCACCGCCGCGCCGAGCCGGACGGCGGTGCGACGGGACGGCGGCACGGTCATGGCGAGTCTCCGGTTGGCGGGGGTCATCCGAGCACCTGCTCGCCGATCCAACCGTCCGGTGGACATCCGGGTGGGATGGCGAAGACGGCGGACCCGATCGGCGTGGTCCATTCGTTGAGCAGGTCCCGGTCGGCCAACCGGCGTTGGATGGGCAGGAACTGCCTGGCGATGTCGGCCTGGTACGAGGCGAAGATCAACCCGCTGTCGGCGTGGCCGTCCGCTGTCGGCACCCCGTCGTAGTTGTAGGGCCGGCGCAGGATCTTCAGCCGGTCGTCGGTGACATGCGCCCGGGTGAGGTGCGAGAAGTCCGGGATGACGGTGAGCCCGTCGGGGCCGGTCGCGGCGAAGTCGGGCTCGTCGTGCTCGGCGGTGCCGGTGAGGGGAGCGCCGGTGTCGAGGCGCCGCCCGACGGCGAGCTCGCGATCGGTGCGGCCGAGCAGGTCCCAGGTCTCCATGTTCATGCTGATGCGCCGCACCACCAGTGTGGTGCTGTCGCGCAGCCACGCCGGGCCGTCCGGCACCCAGAGGGCGGTGTCCAGCGGCGTGTCGGGCCGGGGGTTGGCGGTGCCGTCGAGCTGGCCGAACAGGTTGCGTTGGGTCTGGCCGCCCGGCTCGACGCCGGGGCTGCGCCGGAAGCCCTGCTGGACCCAGCGGACGGTGGCGAAGGGCCGACTGTCCTTGATCAGGACTCGTTGGGCGTGGGCGACGGTGATCGCGTCGTCCGCGCAGATCTGCAACAGCAGATCACCGCCGGACCAGGCCGGCTGGAGCCGATCGACGCGGAACGACGGCAGGTCGACCACCGAGGCCGGCCGCCGGTCGTCGACGCCGGCGGCCCGGTACAGGCCGGGCCCGAAGCCGAAGGTCACCGTCAGTCGCGCCGGTAACAGCCCGAGTTCGGACTCGGTGTCGGCCAGGGCGGGTTGGCCCCGGGTGAGCCGGGCCGCGTCGTCGGTGAGCAGCCGCAGCATCCGGCCCAACGCGGCCCGGTCGGTTCCGGCCCGCAGGGTCAACGCGACGAATGCCGCGTGCGCCTGCGGTTCGGTGGCCACCCCGGCCTGCCGGGCGCCGTGGAACGGCTCGACCAGGCCGCCGACGGTCGACGCCAGGGTCGTGTCGGCAGCGGTCGCCGGAGGTGCTCCGGTCTGCCCGGCGCGGGTCGCGGCGATCGCGGCCCCGCCGGCCACGGCACCACCGACGGCGAGAGCCCCGCCGGTGAGCAGGCCGCGCCTGCTCACCGGCCGGACGGGTGCCGTCCCGGTCACGATGCCGGGCTCATGCTCATCCCCGGCGTAGCGCTCATGCCGGGCGTGGGCTCGCCGTGCCCGGGGGCGTAGCTCTCCTGCGCGCCGGTGAAGGGCTTGGCCACCGCGCGGAACTGCTGGGTCCTGCCGTCGGCGAAGGTCAGGGTGAAGGTCAACTCGTCGCCGGCCTGGACGGGCCTGGTGAGGCTCATCAGCATGAGGTGGTCGCCCCCGGGCTCCAGCGCGTGCGTGCCTTTGGCCTTGATCACGATGCCGCCCTGCTTCTGCCGCATGACCATCCTGCCGTCCTTCATGGCCATCTCGTGCAGCTCCATCGACGACACCGAGGTCGTGGCACTGGTCAGCGTGACATCGCTGTCGCCGTCGTTGACCAGGGTCCCGAAGGCCGCCGTCATCCCCTTGTCGGCCGCCTTGACCCACGGGTCACGAATGCCGATCACACCGGCGTCCGGGTTGGCCGAGGCCGACACGGACGGGCTCGGCTGCGCTGCCGACGGAGAGTCGGACGAGCCGCAACCGGCGGCGCTCACCGCCAGGATGGCGGCGGTGAGGACGGTGGCCGAGCGGCGTGAACCGAGCGGGTTGGTGGTGCGCATGTGTTCTTCCTCCGTTGATTGCTGCTGGCTGGATGGTCGGCCGCAGCATGGAGAAAGTTCCGGTCTCAGGGCACGTTGATCGTGAACTCGGCGGTGTGCACCTTGCCGGCGACCTGGAAGTCGAAGAACGCCCGGTACCGGCCCGAACTCGGCGCGGTCAGCCAGAACTTGACCGACCCGTCGACCAGCTCCGGCTCGGGGTGGACGTGCACGTACCCGAGGTCGCCCTCGCGGACGACGACCAGGTGCCCGTACGCGCCCAGGTACGGCTCCAACTGCACCGGCGTGGTCGGAGCGCCGTTGACCTGGAAGTGCATCGGTGCCGTCATCCCCACCGTCGGCGTGCCGTTCATCGACACCGCGTACGGCCCGGCCGTCGTCTCGGCCTGCACCGGCGGCAACGCGGTCGGGGTGTGCGCGCCGGGCACGGTGTGGTCGACACCCAGCACGAGAGGGACCTGCGTGCCGTTGGTCGCGGTGACGGAGAAGTCCGCGTAGACGCGGTAGCCGCCGGGCCGGGCCAGCGTCACAGGGACGCTCCAGGTGCCGTCCGGCGCCATCGTCGGGTGCAGGTGCTGGTAGCCGGACAGGTCGCGGCCCACCACGATCAGGTGCAACGGCTTGTCGTGTACGACCGCGAAACGGGTCGCCGGCTGCCGGTCGGTCCCGACGATGCGGAATCGGTAGTCCGCGCGTACACCGGGGGGTTGGGACCGCTCCAGCGGTTGCAGGGTGTACCCACCGGCGCTGACCGTCGTCCCGGTCGCCAGCGTCTCGCCCGTTGCGCCGTCACCGCGATGCGTGTGCGGCCCGGTGCCCGCCGGGTGTTGGTGCCCGTCGGTCGCGGACTGCGCCTGCCCCGGGGCGGGCGGACCGCCCGCGGCCGGACGGGCGTTGCCGCCCGCCGGGCTCTCGTCGCCGGTCCCGATGCGAGCCAGCCCGAACCCGGCCAGCAGGGCGATCACCAGCCCACCGACGAGCAGCGCCAGGTGGGTGTTGCTCAGGCGGGACCCGGGTGTCACGGCGGCGAGGTCCGTGTCGGGCCGTGGGCCGGGGTCGACCGTCGCCGCGCCGACCGTGGTGGCGGGGGCCTTCGCCGCCGCGTCGGTGGCCGTCGGATCGACCGCGACGCCCGTGCGGGCGGTGACGACCGCGTTGCCCTTGCGCGCCGCCGGCACGGTGGTGGGTCGCCGCCTGTCGCCCGTGGCCTGCCCCACGGTCGCCGCGCCGACCTTGCCGCCGCTGGGCTTGGCACCGACGGTCCGGCCGGCGCCGCTCCTGTTCGTGGAACGGGCGCCGCCGCCGCGTCGACCGGAGGTCGCCGACGAGGTACGGCCCCGGCTGGTGGATTTGCCGGCGGAAGCCGATCGGCGACGCCAGACGACGAATCCGGCCGCCGCCCCGGCCGCCGCAACCGCGACCGCCCAGCCGGCCCAGGCCAGTGCCCCCGAGTCGCTCTCATCGGTCGACCCGGTCGGCGGGGCCGCCGCAGCCGCGGACGGCGGGGCCGCGGACTCGGCTGCGGTGGTCGGCACCGCTGAGCCCTGCCCGGATGACCCATGCTGCTCGGTGGCGGCCACCAGCGCCGGGTCCGGCTGGGTCGACGGCGGGCTCCACCCCTGCGGCGCTGCCGTCACCCGACCGTTGTAGCGGAAGGTCAACGTGCCCCGCACGGTGTCGCCGTCGGAGGCGACCGACAGGTAGCTCACCGAGTACTGGCCCTTGGCCGGCAGGTGGGAGACGGGAACCACCGCGGGGAACCCCGTCGTGTACTCCCGTGGCTCGAACTGTCCGTTGACCAGGAAGTACTCCCGCACCGGCTTGTCCAGCGGCTTCGGCTCCCCGTACGACCAGCCGTTGTCGACCCGGACGCCGCCCGGGGCGGTGATGGTGAAGAACGCGTTGGCGGCGGCCTTCTCGGTGAAGTAGAGCTGCACCGACGTCAACGGCTCGTTCACCGTGGCGCCGCTCGCCGGAGTGGACATGGCGAGAGTCCCGTGAGCTGCGGCGGGTTGGGCGGACGCGAGGAGGGCGACCGCCGAGGCGAGGAGGAGCGCGAGGAGGCCCGAGACCACCCGCCCGCAAGTCTGAGGGAGACGACGCATTTGAATATCCTCACCGCCGTGAGACTTTTTTCAAGAGGTGGCGATCTTTTTCCTCAGATGGCAAAAGTTGATGACGAGGCCGCCGCGCGGCCGCGATGCGACGCGCCAGGCGGACGGATTCGCTGGCCAGCTATGCCGTCGGCGGCGCTGGTTCGCCCCGTCGTGACCGACTGGGCGTCGCAAGAGGGAACCCGGTGGAAATCCGGGGCTGCCCCGCAGCGGTGAGTGGGAACGACCGCCGTCATCAGCACTGGGCCAGCAGGCCTGGGAAGCGACGGCCAGTAGGGGACGGGCGCGACCGGTCAGGCCCGCGAGTCCGAAGACCTGCCGGCGCCGCGTACACAACGATCGCCGGCCGAGCGCCGTCGGCGTCGCACCTGACCCTGTCGCAGATCATGGACTAGCACCACACCAACCTGATGGGTACGGTGCACGGCGGCCGGATCCTCAACCTCATCGACTCCGTCGCCGGTGTGGTCGCCGCCCGGCACTCCGACGGACCGGCGGTGACCGCCGCCATCGACGAGACCGCGTTCCTGCGCGCGGTGCGGGTCGGCGACGTCGTGCACGTCGACGCCCGGATCACCTGGGCCGGCCGCAGCTCGATGGAGGTGGCCGTCAAGGTGACCGCCGACCGGTGGGACCGGGCGGTGCCGCCCACCGACGTGGCCACCGCCCACCTGGTCATGGTCGCCATCGACGACGACGGCCAGCCTCGTACGGTGCCGCCGTTGCTGCCGGAGACCGACGGGGACCGGCGTCGGTACCGGGAAGCGGAGATCCGCCGGGAGCACCGCCTGGCGCTGCGGCGCGCGCTACTCGACGGCGCCGACGGCTGAGACGTGCTCGGTCGGTCCGTCGCGGCGCTGCCGATCCGAGGAGCCGCCCTGCGCGTGAGCGGGACCAGAGCGTCGTCTAGGTCACCGCAGTTCAGGAGAGAGGCCGCCTAAGTCTTGCTTCTACGTCTGCCACCCAGGCGGGGTGACCAACCGGGTGACGACGTCGGGCGCGAGCGACGCCGGACGTCAAGGGACTCCTGCGGACTGCTCACTCCTGCTGCTGGTGCAGCTCGCAACCGGCTGGCAGTTCCTTTACACCGGAACGGTCGAGCATCAGGGACAATCGCGCAGTGAGCTGGGAAGAGTTCTTGTGGCACATGGATCAGCGGCTAGGTATGTATGTCGGACGACCCAGGTACGAGCGAGCGTTCTCGGCGCTGACGGGATTCGCCCTTGCGCGTGGTCGCGGCGAGCTGGCGGCGTTCCAGGAGTGGATGTCCGACCGGCATCACGGCAGCCCCCTGACCTTCTCGGCTCTGGTGCTCGTCGAGACCTTCGGTGAAAATGCCACCGAGGACAGTGTGGTCAGCGATACGGACCACAGGCAGGCCGTCTCGCTCTTTGCCGACTCTTCCGGGAGTTCCTAGGGCAGAAGGCGTTGGCCGACGATCAGTGCTGACGCACGGGGCATGCGCCGGGCGGGTGACTATTTGAGTGACGATCACGACGGACGCCGGTCGGCAATCATGGTGGGCCTGCCCCGTTTTGACGGACATCCGAGATCAGGGGACCTGGGGTCTCCGGGAGGATGTCCATCATCATGGAGAGCATGGGGAAGGAGCGGCCGCAGCCTCGGCGTTCGTTCACGCCGGAGTTCAAGGCCGAGATCGTCGAGTTGTGCCAGCGTGGTGACCGCACGCTTCGGCAGGTCAGCCAGGATTTTGATCTGACCGAGACGGCGGTGCGTGAGTGGGTCAAGCAGGCCGAACTCGACACCGGCGTCCGCGCCGACGGGCTGACCACCGACGAACGGGCCGAACTCGCACAGCTGCGCAAAGAGAACCGCAGGCTGCGCGAAGACGTCGATGTGCTCAAACGGGCGACGGCTTCTTCGCGAAGGAGACCCGGTGAACGTCTTCCCGTTCATCGCCGCGGAGCAGGCCGGCAAGCACAACGTCAAACGTGCCTGCGAACTGCTCAAGGTCTCCCGATCCGCCTACTACCAGCAGAAAGCCGGCACCCAGTCGCAGCGCGAGCGGGTCGATGCCCAGCTCACCGACAAGATCACCGTGCTGCACGAACGGTCCAAGGGCACCTACGGGGCGCCGCGGATCCACGCTGACCTCACCGACGCCGGTATGCGGCACGGCCGTAAACGCGTCGCCCGGCTAATGCGCACCGCCGGACTCGCCGGCAAGAGCCCACGCCGCTGGCGCACGACCACAATCCCGGATCCGGCCGCCGGGCTCCGACCTGACCTGGTCGGCCGCGACTTCCGTGTTGATCCCGGCGTAATCGATACCCGCTGGTGCGGCGACATCACCTACATCAACACCTGGCAGGGCTGGCTCTACCTGGCCACCGTCATCGATCTCGCATCACGCCGGGTCGTCGGCTGGGCCGTGGCCGACAACCTCAAGACCGACCTGGTCGACGCCGCCCTCGCCGACGCTCTCGCACGCCGCCGACCCGAGCCCGGGCTGGTGTTTCATTCCGACCGCGGCACGCAATACCTCAGCGCCCAGCATGCCCGCCTCGCACACCGTCACGACATCCGCCTGTCCGTCGGACGGCGCGGACAGTGCTGGGACAACGCAGTCGCCGAATCGTTCTTCGCCACCATCAAAACCGAACTCCTGCACCGCCAGGCCTGGCCCACCCATCAAGCCGCCCGCCAGGCCATGCTCGAATACATCGAGGGCTAGTACAACACCCGCCGCCGACACTCAACCCTCGACTACCTCAGCCCTGCGGCCTTCGAGGCCACCAGCTCACAACCGCTACCGATCGACCAAGCCGCCTAACTAAGATCAACACAACGACCCTGTCCGTCGAAACGGGTCAAGCCCAGGCTCATTGGCGTCCCCAAGGGAGTGCACATGCCCAACGTGGCCCTCATCGCCGGGCCGGTAGTCGACCTGGCTTCCGCTGCGTCGGCTCTGGCAGCCACCACCGGCCTACAGGTCGTCAGCGCAGGAAACGTCTTCCGCGAGCACGTGCAGCAGCAGACTCCGCTGGGCGAAGAGGCGAACGGGTATATGCAGGCCGGACATCTTGTCCCGGATGAGCTGGTGGTCAGAGCCGTCGCTGAAGCCCTAGCCAACGTTGGCGGCGGATGGGTGCTGTACAACTTCCCTCGCAAGATCTGTCAGGCCGAGTTGCTGACGCAGAGCGGTCACGTCCCCGACACAGTGATCGAACTCGTCCTGACTGAGGACCAACTCCGCCTCGCCGTTCACTGCCGCGTAGAACGACGGATAGAATTGAACCTCCGGCAAGCCGAGCGACGCCAGGAACTCCTGCTTATGTACACGCATTCACAGGAAAACTACCAAGAGCAAATCGAGCCGTTGCGCGCCTATTACCGGACCCATGGCCTGTTGCAAACCGTCAATGGCTTCGGCGACTTCGAAGACGTAGCAGCCAGACTGATCCCAATCGCCTCCGATGGCCAACGCCACCCGTGAGATCGGGCAGGTAGGCCGGCTGTCGGCCGCCGTGGGAGGACTTTCCTTACGTCTATCAAGGCGGCCCTGAACGGGCCGCACGCGCCGCCGCCTGGGCGCGCGTCCGTCGCTCCGCTGTCGCTCCACGCCGGCCACGCAGAACGCCCGGCGGCTGGCGCGGAGAGCGCGGTAAGCCCGGGGGCCGCCGTAGACGGTAGCGCCGAGGGTGGTTGAGGTTGGTGGGCCGGCAGCCGGCCGGGCCGCGCCCGATCGGCGCGGCGTAGGGAAGGGCACGCCGGGTCCGCGCGGCGGGTCGCGCCGGCAAGGTGGTTGCGGTTACCGCGCCTCCGGCGGGGGCGAAACGACTCCGAGATGGCCGGGGGTCCGTCGGCGCATCGCGGCCCGTGGGTGGTTGCGCAGAGCCATCCCGCCAGCCGCCGACCCGGGCGAGCCGAGCAGACCGCCGCCCGGCCCGCCAGCGTCCGAACGTGCGTCAAGGTCCACTTGACGTGGCGGACCGGCCGGCGGCCCACTCCCCATTAGGGCGGGTCGGCGGCAGACGGGATGGCAGCAAGCGTCCGTAATGTGACAGCACTGAAGGTGTTTTCTCGATGACTCTGCGTGTCGTATGCGGCCTGTTCGTCTGGGCAGGCCGCAGCGGACAGTCCCGGACTTGGACCTCAGGGCCGCAGCGCGCGTAGGAACGCTATGGCTGTAGTGCGGCGGGTAGGCGTCCTGGCCGCTGTCAGGGCAGCCATGTGCGCGTCGAGGCGCTCGCGCTCGTCGTTGGTCAGTGCGGCGGCGATGGCTTCGCCATACGTCGGGACCAGGGGGTTGGGGGCGACCCGCTTGAGCGCGTCCCAGTCGCTGATCGGCTCGGCGGGTACGTCGAGCTGGGCGCGGTAGTCCAGCTCCACCGCCTCGAAACCCGACCTCTCTGCCCAGGTCATCAGGTCGCGCTCGTCGAAGTCGACCATCGGCTGCTCGGCCGCTTCTGTGCGTCCCCGGTACACGTTGCGGACCTTGGCCACCAGGTCGTCGACCGGGGAGCCGCCCAAGCCGAACAGGTCGTCGGGGCGGTGCTGCCGCGCGAAGCGGTTGATGGGCTCGAAGAGGGAGAGCCTTCCGCCTGGCCGCAGCACTCGGAAGAACTCTGCGAACGCCGTGGCTTTGCGGTCGGAGTAGATGAGCACCGACCGGGTGGTGACGACGTCGACGGAGGCATCAGCAACGCCGGCAAGGTCCTCGGCCGGCGCCTGTACGAAGCTGCACCGCTCATCGCCGTCGGCGATCCGCCGGCACTGGTCAAGCAGGTCCTGCGACACGTCACTGAAGATGACACGGCCGTCCGGGCCGAGACGGTCGAGCGCACCAAACCCAATTAAGCCGGTTCCGCATCCGACGTCGAGGAGAACGTCATCGGGTTTCAGATCGGCTCGGTCGAGGACGCCGTCGCGGAACCACGCCAGGTCTGAGGCGTACCGGGCGCGCAGGGTGGCGCTTCCGCCGTCTCGGCGCGTCAACAGCCACTGTGCCCACCTGTCGGTCGTCATCGGGTCACGATAGTGCCGGCCCCGAGCACCGCACTGGCCCGTCACAGCGATAGCGGACCAAGATCCGGACTATGCGCGGAACGATCAAGGATGGTAGGTGACGGGCAACCAGCGCTTCCGCTGCTCAGAGTGCCATTGCAGCTTGCAGCGCAACTGCCTTCCTAAACGTGTGCCGCAGGCGAGCAACCAACAGAGCAGTCAACCGCACCGACTGCCCAAGCAAGACCTTGCGTCGAACTAGCAGGCTGACTGCATGAACCTCGTGCTTGCCTTGGCCGGTCCGATCAGTGCTCTGCTGGGTGTATGGCTAGGAACGGTAATGAGTAGCCGAGCACAGGGTCATGCGCTGAGACAGGAACAGGAGCGGCAGGCCGCAGAAGTCAAGCGAGGGGCCTACGTGAGTCACCTGACCGCCCTTCGCGCCTACATGGTGTACGTCACTTCCCATGCCGGAGAAATTTCGATCATCCGCAACCAGGACGGCAGCCGCGCGAGGCCGTCGTTCAGCGGTAGGGGCCACGAAGTTCGAGAGGCCGTCGAGACAACCTACACAGGGCTCCAACTGGTCGCGGGGGAGCAAGGAACAGTCAATCAGGCCCATCTGGTTTCGCGAGCCGCCCGCAGGATCGCGGTGGCCGCCGCCGAGGGCGACCCACACCTGGACGAAAAGCTGCTGATATTTTGGGAACTCGAACGCAGGCTCGTGAACCAACTGCGGCGAGAGTTGGGTGAAAAGCTCTCACTTGCCTCGGCATACGATGCCGACGCGCTGCTGCCATAGAGGCAGCGACAGCCGTAGCGACATTGGGCCGAAGGTGCGGCGCGCAGGCCACCCACCCCCAAGAGGCGAGTGCTTCAGGTGGCCAAGGCCATGGACGGGGGCGCTGTTGCTGCGCTCCCAAATCTCCTAACCGAGGCACCAGTGTGAGGCGGCAAGGAGGCAGCGCGGTCGTCGATGGCAATTGGCATTGGACATCAACCAACCCCGCCCACCACGTGCTCAACGGTGCGTGCCGCCGCCAGATGGCAGCCCACGACAAAACGAGTCCGCGTCCCCCCGAGGGGGGTCGGCGCAGGTCGCCGAAGGAATAGCTGTCGACAGCAGCGCTGACAGCAACCGCGCCGGACGGCGGCACGCTGACGTGGGCTGGCATGGACGAGGCTCCGAGCGTGCAGCCGTTCCCGGACGAGCACGGACGACGTGCACAGAGCTTGTAAGCGAGATTTCGCGGGCGTGGCGGTCGGCTCTGCGAGGAGATCTACTCGGCGACGAAGACGCCAACGCCAGGAAGCGTTTCGGTCATCCCTTTGATCCGTAGCACCTGCATGGCGCGGTCGATCACCGGCTCAGTGACCCCGTAGTGCTCGATCAACTCTCGCCGACTGGGCAGCTTGGAGCCGGGCTGGAACTCGCCGGACTTGATGCGTTCGGCGAGGTCGTCGGCGATCTGCTCGTAGCGATAACGCGGTGGCACGTGGCTCTCCTCGGTTGGCAACACGAGTAGACCACCTACGCCAGCCCTTGACTACCCAACGGTACCTGTGGGAGGTTGCCGAGGAGGTCGATTCCCTCGGTTGGCGCTGTGGGCCGTCCTCGCCGGCGTGGATGTTCGGCGCGTCCCCCGCGTTCGGGCATCCACGCCTCCAGATCGCTCCGGCACAAGGAGACGGCAGTGCTCCCATCGACATGGGCAGGGCAGACCTTGGCGCGAGCGGGCGAGGCGAGCCGGTGAAGCGAGTTTCGTACGACGAGTACGTGCTGGCGGTGGCGCTGACTCTGGCTCGTCGGCACCAGCCCGTCTGGTCCTGGCGACACTGGCGGCGCGTCTGCCGCTGCGGAGGCGAGCTGCCATGCCGAAGCCGCCACCGCATCCCGATCAACCGCGGTCACTGGCCCAGCCAGGACGGCCCGCAGTGACTACTCACCACCCGATCAAGTCAGCCTGGACGTGCGGCGGCTGTGTGGGGGAGTGGCCATGCCAGACCCGGCGCCGAGAACTGCGAGCCGAGTACGACCGAGCCCCGGTGTCACTCGCCCTCTACCTGACCGCCCAACTCGTCGATGCAGCCCAAGACCTGGCCCACGTTCCCGCCGGCCACCTGCATTACCGATTCCTCGGCTGGGCCGATGAGCATCCTGCGTCCGGGAGACGAGAAGTTCCACTACAGCGACGGCTCGCACAAGTGGATCCCGCCGGACCCGGACTACGACCAAGAGGTCTGGGACGAGCAGGTCCGCCAACACAAGCACGGCCACTTCCGGAACGAGCGCCCGAAGGTCCGCATCCAACGCCTCGTCTGACGCCAGCAGTACAGCACCGAAGTGCAGCAACCGTGCCAGCCGAACCGGCCCGAGAGGCGCGTTAGCAGGCCGTATGGCCTCGCATCAAGCCTGGCCCGACCGGCTTGCCGAGGGTTCACACCGAAGAGGTCGCTGGTTCGATACCAGCATCGCCCACTCTCGGTTCGTGCAGGTCAGAATCCCGTTGCCGGATCAACCGGTAAGGGCTACCACGCGTGTACGTCTTAACATCGAGAGCAGCGGTCCGTAGCGCGGGCGCGGCGGTCGTCGCGATGACCGGGCGTGCAGTCCTCCGAAGAACTGGCACGGAGAGGGCGGGACAGTGGCGGTTGAGCAGTTCGGTTCGTTGGTGGAGGCTGGCGTCACGATGCGGCTCTATGTGCGTGCCAGTGACATTGCCGGCCTCCAGGCCGTCCGTGCCGAGGGCACCGAGCCGACGGCGATCTCTGGCTGCCCGGTCCCGATACCAGCGAGGACCCCGACGGCGTACACCCGTTCTGTCTGATCGCCCAAGCCGACTCGGGGCGAACTGTCGGCTTCACCTGGATGGACTGGTGGTCCGAAGTGGCCGATACCCGGGTCTACCTGCTGAGTGGATGTGTGGAATCAGCATGGCGCCGACGGGGCATCGGCAGCGCCATGCTGCGGTGGCAGGAGGCACAAGCCATCGAGTTCGACGGCAGCAGGCCGGTCGGCGGCCGAAGCGTCTTCGGCGCGAACGTGGGCGAGCACCAACCGGGCAATCTGGCACTGCTGACAGCTCACGGCTACCGGGTCGCGTTCACGGCAGTGGAAATGGCCCGCGACCTGCACGGTCTACCGGACGGCGACATTCGGCTACCCGAAGGGCTCACCCAGCGTCCGGTCGAGGCTGCCCACCACCCCCAGATCCACGAGGTGATCGAGGAGTGCTTCGCGGGAACACGCGACGGCTACCGGCCCAGGACCTACGAGGAGTACCTCCGCGACGTCCAGGACATCGACATCTGGTGCGTCGTTTGGGCGGGGGACGACATCGCGGCGGTCGTGGTGAACGAGTTGCAGGCCGACGGCAGCGCCCGGACGCCGTGGGTTGCCGTAGGCACCGCGTGGCGTCGGCGGGGGGTCGGTCTTGCGGTGATGAGGCGCACGCTCCGCATTTTGGCGGAAGCGGGAGTTTCGACGGCCCGACTCAGCACGGTTGCGGAGAATCCGAACAACAGCGTTCGGTTGTACGAGAAGGCGGTAACGGGGTTACCGCTTGGCAACCCCGTTACCGCAAACCAGTCGAGGCGTGCTGAGCTGAGACGGTCGTTGACCACGCTGATGGCCGCCGTGATCTCGCTGTCGGGTGAGTGGACGTGGCTCGGTCGCGCCTGGTAGGCAGGCGGACGTGCGAATCGTCTCCCTGCTGCCGGCGGCCACGGACATCGTGGCCACGCTTGGCCTGACCGGGCAACTGGTCGGCCGTACCCACGAGTGTGACTGGCCGCCGGGGGCCTTGGCCGACATCCCGGCGGTGACCGCGACGTCCCTGCCGGAGACCTTGACGAGCCGGGAGATCTCGGCGGCGATCGCCGGTGACGCGCACCGAGGATCGTCGTTATACCAGCTCGACGTCGCCATGCTGGAGGGGTTGAAGCCGGATCTGATCCTGACCCAGGATCTGTGCGACGTGTGTGCGGTCTCCTACCAGCGGGTCAACGACGCGGTTGGTCTGATCGATCTCGACACCAGGGTGATGTCCCTGGAGGCGAGGACCATCGACGGGATCCTGGACACTGTCGATGCCGTGGCCGCGCTGACCGGCACCGAAGGCAGGGCGGCGGAGATCCGAGCCGACGCCGGGCGTCGCCTCGCCGCGTTGCCGGGGCCGGTGCCCGGCGCGCCGACGGTGCTGTTCGTCGAGTGGCTCGACCCGTTGATGCCTGGCGGGCACTGGGTACCGGAGCAGATCACCTACGCGGGTGGGCGGTCTCTGCTGCTCGGACCGGGTGCGCACAGCACCCCGCAGCGGTGGTCGGTGGTCGCGGACCTGGCTCCCGAGGTGGTGGTGTTCGGGCCGTGCGGGTTCACGCCCGAGCGAACCTTCGACGAGTTGTCGGTGGCGACCGCGCAACCCGGTTGGGCGGACCTGCCTGCGGTCCGTCAGGGGCAGGTGTGGGTGGTCGACGGGCCTGCCTACTTCAACCGCCCCGGCCCGAGGGTCGTCGACGGCGCGGAGATCCTCGCCGGCATCCTCGGCGGCCGCCCCGACTCCCGCGCTCGGCGGGTGCCCCTCGACGTCGGCTGACGCTGCCGCGCCCGAGTGGCGGGGGCGGACCTCCGATGCCGATCACCCGTTGCCGCCAGCATTCGCAACGCACGGAGGGTCAGGCGCGTACCCCCGCTGTAGCGGCCAGGTCGACGATCCGGTCGGCCCAGCGGTCCAGCAGGATCTGGTCGTGGGTCACGACCAGGACTCCGGCGTGTTGCGCCCGCTGGTAGTCGCTGATGACGGCGGCGACGTGCGCCTGGGTCGAGGCGTCGAGCATCGCCGTGGCCTCGTCGCAGAGCAGGTAGTCGGGGCGGTGTACGAGCGCCCGGGCGAGGCAGGCGCGTTGCAGTTGCCCGTCGGACACCGCGTGTGGCCGCCGGCCGCGCAGGTCCGGGGTGAGACCGACGAGGTCGGTGAGTTCGGCTACCCGCTCGCGGACGGTCGGCTCGGGCGTTCGGATCGCGCGCAGCGGTTCGGCGATCAGGTCGTCGAGGCTCAGCCGGGGATCGGCGGCGGCGCGAGGGCTCTGGAAGAGCACGGCGACGCGGGTCCGCAGGTCGACCGGCACGGCGTAGCGCACACCGCCGACCGGGGTGCCGTCGATGCTGACCCGGCCGTGGTCGGGGCGGTGCAGGAGCGCCAGGACCCGGACCAGTGTCGACTTGCCGCAGCCGGACGGGCCGCGAAGTCCGACCGTCTCGCCCCGGTCGATGCGCAGCGTGACGCCGTCGAGCACGACCTGCCGGCCGTACCCGACGGTCACCTCGTCGGCGAGCAGACGCGGCGAGCTGGTCACGTGACGACTCCGGTGGTGATCGGGTGGTGGCAGGCGACCGTGCCACCACGGGCGAGCGGTGTCGGCGGTGGCTGGCTCGCGCAGGTGTCGGTGCGGCGTGGGCAGCGGGGCGCGAACGCGCACCCCGGAGGCAGCGCGGTGAGCATCGGCGGGTCGCCCGGCACCGGCCGGAAGGCGCGGTCCGGCAGGGCGTCGAGCAGCGCCGCCGCGTACGGGTGGGTTGGTGCGGTGAAGAGCTGGTCGGCGTCCCGGTGCTCCACGATGTGGCTGGCGTACATGACGGCGACGGTGTCGGCGACCCGCTGCGCGGCGGCCAGGTCGTGGGTGATGAGCACGACGGCCGAGCCGTCGTCGCAGCGGCGGCGCAGCAGATCGAGGGTGTGGTCCACCAGCGGGCGGTCGAGGCCGGTGGTGGGCTCGTCGGCGATGAGCAGCGACGGGTCCGGTGCCAGCGCGAGCGCGGTGACCAGGCGCTGCGCCATGCCGCCGGAGAGTTCGTGCGGGTAGCGGTCCAGGTCGGCCGGGTCGAGCCCGACGTCGACCGCGAGCCGGTCGCAGTCCTCGCGGGCCCGGCCGTGCGCCCGCAGCGTCTCGGTGAGCAGTCGTCGTCCGGTGCGGACCGGGTTCAGCGCGGTGGCCGGGCTCTGCGGCACCAGGCCGACCCGGCGACCGCGTACTCGGCGGGCCAGGTGGCGCTGACCGCAGGTGACCAGGTCGACCGGGTCGGCGTCCGGGTCGTGCAGGACGGCGTGGCCGGTGATCGTGGCGTTGCCCGGCAACAGGCCGAGCAGGGCGTGGGCGAGCACGGACTTGCCGCAGCCGGACTCACCGACGATGGCCAGCAGTTCGCCGGCCCGTACGGTGAGGTTGAGGTCGGTGACGGCGTGCACGCTGGTGTCGCGGAGCCGGAACTGGACGCCGAGGCCGTCCACTGCGAGCAGCGGGCGACGCACGGCGGCGCGGTCCGGTGCCGGGGCGGTGAGGCGTTCGGTGGTGGTCACAGGTGCAGCTCCGCTCGGACCCGGGGGTCGAGGCGGTCGCGCCAGCGGGCGGCGAGGACCGCGATGGCGAGGGTGACGACGACGATGACCGCCCCCGGCGCCAGACTGGCCCACCAGGCGCCGGTCAGCAGCGACCCCTGACCGTCATTGATCATGTTTCCCAGGGAGGCGAGGTGCGGTGGCAGCCCCAGGCCGAGGAACGACAGCGCGGTCTCGTGCCACACCGCGTGCGGGATCATCAGGGTGGTGGCCAGCGCCAGTCGGGGCAGCACGTGCGGCAGGAGGTGTCGCATCAGGACCCGACCCCGACCGGCTCCGCCGTTGATGGCGGCGTCGACGAATGGCCGGGTACGAAGGCTCAGCAACTCGGATCGGACGATGCGGGCGGTGGAGAGCCAGTGGGTGAGCCCGACGGAGGCGATCACCGCGCCAAGGCTGGGACGCAGCATGGCGACGATGAAGATGCCCAGCAGCAGGTGCGGCATCGCGGCGATGGTGTCCACGATCCGCATCAGGATCCGGTCCACCCGGCCGCCGAGCGTGCCGGCGATCCCGCCCACCACACCGCCGAGGACGGTGGCGACGAGCGCGGCGACGGCACCGACGAGCAGCGAGACCCGCAGCCCGTAGACGGCACGGTGTGCCACGTCTCGGCCGAGGTCGTCGGTGCCGGCGAGGTGCGCCCAGGACGGCGCCAAACGGGTCTGGCCCAACGCGACAGCGCTCTGGTCCAGCGGCCAGACGAGCGGGGCGAGAAGCGAACCGACGACGGCGACGAGGAGCACGAGGCCGGCAGTGACGACTCCGGCCTGGCCGGGCCGCAGCCGCAGTCGGGACCGGGCGATCCGGAGCAGCGCCGGTCGGGCAGCGAGGTCAGCCATCGAGTCGTACCCTCGGGTCGGCGGCGGCGTAGGCGAGGTCGGTCGCGAGGTTCGCGGCCAGCACCACAGCGGTGGTGACCAGCGTGATCGCCGCCAGCAGCGGGAAGTCGCTGCCCAGAGCGGCGGCGACCGTGACGGCGCCGAGGCCCGGCAGCGAGAAGACCGTCTCGACCAGCACCGCCCCGCCGACCAGCTCGGGCAGATGCGTGCCGACCAGGGTGAGAAACGGCAGCAGCGCGGTCCGCAACGCGTGCCCGAACAGCACCGTCCGTCCCGGCAGGCCGCGGGCGCGGGCCGCGAGCACGTGGTCGTCGCGCATGCTCTCCGCGACCGCGTCCCGGACGAACAGCACGAACCACGGGGCCTGGGACACGGCCAGCACGCCGACCGGCAGGATCAGGTGGTGGGCCACGTCGGACCAGGACGTGCCGGTCGCGGTGACGTCGGTGAGCCCGCCGGCCGGTAACCATCCCAGGGCCAGCGCGAACACGGCGATCGCGGCCAGACCCAACCAGAACACCGGCATCGACTGGACCGCGTAGGCCGCCGTCCGCAACGCGCGGTCGAAGAGCCCACCCCGGCGGTACGCGGCCAGCGCGCCCAGCAGCAGGCTCGCGACCAGGACGAGGGCGAGGCTCACGCCGATCAGCAGCAGCGTCCAGCCGGCCCGGGCGGCGAGCACCGAGGCGACCGGCTCGTGTCGACTGGTCGACCAGCCCAGGTCGCCCTGGACGAGGTTGCCGATCCAGCGCAGGTACTGCACCGGCAGCGGGTCGTCGACACCCCAGTTGGCGCGGATCTGCGCCAGGTTCTCCTCGGTGGCGGTGAAGGCCGCAGCGCCCGCGTACTGTTTCGCGGGGTCGACCGGCGACGCGGCGCCGAGGGCGAACATCCCGATGCTGGTCGCGGCGAGCACCGGCACGGCGACGAGGAGTCGGCGTCGGATCACCGCTCCGGCCCCGGCCAGTCGGCCGGAGCGGGTCACGACCGGGTCCAGGTGTCGATGTTCCACCAGATGCTGTTCGCCACCCCGTGCTCGTGCGCCTCGACCCGGGGGGCCACCCCCCGCACCGAGGCCTTCAGCACGTACGTGTGCCGCAGGTAGGTGAGGAACAGCCACGGCACGTCGGCCGCGAGCTGCTTCTGGAACTGCGTGTACGCGGCCTTGCGCAGCGCCGGGTCGATCTGGTCCCGGCCGTTCTGCAGGGCCCGGTCCACCACCTCGGAGCGGTACGAGCCGGGGTTGAAGTAGCCCTGCCCGGCGAACTTCGAGCCGAACAGCTTGTACGAGACGAAGTCCGGGTCGTACGGCGTGCCATAGCCCATCAGCAGGGCGTCGGACTTCATCCGTGGGTCGATGGCGTCCCAGGTGAGCCCCGCCGGGGTCACCTCGATGCCGATCTTCTTCGCGTCGGCGGTCACCGCGAGGGCCAGGTCCTTGCGCAGGGTGTCGCTCGCCGGGTACATCAGCGTGAACCGGGCCGGCCGCCCGTCCCTGGCGCGTACCCCGTTCGGACCGGGCGTCCAGCCGGCGGCGTCGAGCAGCGCCGCAGCGGCCGTCGGGTCGGCGGTCGGCGCGCCGACGACAGTGGGATCGGCGAACTCGGAGGTCGGGGGGATCGGCCCGAACGCCGGTTCGCCGGCGCCGCCGAGGATGCCGGACACCATCGCGGACCGGTCGACGGCCAGGTTGAGCGCACGGCGGACCGCCGGGTCGGCGAGGACCGGGTTGCCCGTCGGCAGCATCACGCCGCGGTAGTCGGCGGTCGGCACCCGCTGCACCCGGTACGTGGTGTCCTGGTCGAAGGCGGATGCGAGCTTCGGCGGCAACTCGGCGGCGTCGAACTCCCCGGCGCGCATCCGCTGGGCGCGGACGTTGTCGTCGGCGACGAACGCGACCACGACCCGGTTGTTCGCCGGCCGGCCACCGAAGTAGCGCTCGTTGGCCGTGAGCACCAGCCGGTCGCCCGGCGTCCAGGACTCGACGGCGTACGGCCCGGTCCCGACCGGCTTCCGGTTGAACCCGGCGGTGTTGATGTCCTGCCCGCTGAGCAGCGTGGCCGGCACGATGCCGAGGGTGAGCCGTTGCAGGAACGGCGCGTACGGGTAGCGCAGTCTGAACACGACCGTCCCCTGGTCGGGTGCGGTCACCGACTCCACCATGTCCAGGTCGGAGCGCAGCGTCGAGTCGACAGTCGGATCCAGGACGGCCTGGTACGTGAAGACGACGTCCTTTGCGGTCAGCGCGGTGCCGTCGTGGAACAGCACGCCCTCGCGGAGCTTCGCGGTCACGGTCCGCCCGTCGGGTGCCACCGTCGGCAACGCCGCTGCCAGGCCGGGGACGAGTCGGTTGTCGCTGTCGCGGGAGACGAGCCCGTCGAAGATCAGCGCGGCGCCGTCGACGCCGTAGTTGAGCACCGGGTTCAACGCGTCCGGCTCGTCGGAGGTGGCGACGACCAGCGTCGTGCCGCCGGCCGGGCCCTCGGAGGTGGTCGTGGCCGAGCAGGCGGCGAGGACGAGCATCCCGGCCGCTGCGGTAGACGCCACGAGGCGCCGGAAGGTCGGACGCATCCGGGTCACAGAACTCTCCTGTGGTGGGGGAAGAAGTCGTGGTCGGGTGGGCGTGGCGCCGCAGCCGTTGATCATCACGGTGACACAGTTGCCAGTGTTTTGCAATTGCCACACTCCGGCATTATGCAGTTGATCAACTCGCTGTTCACGCCGCGGCTGACCGCCCTCGCCCCACTGGTGCCCGGAGCCATCCGACGCTGGTGACGGTCGAGGTCGAGCGGCTAGGGTTCCGGGATGTTTCGCGCCGTCGTGTTGATCGCTGCTGTGGTGCTCGCCGCGGATCAGCTCACCAAGTACTGGGCCGAGTCCGCACTGTCCGACGGGCAGACCGTCACCGTCGTCGGTGAGCTGCTGCAACTGCGACTCGTCTACAACCCGGGTGCCGCGTTCTCGATCGGCGCCGCGTACACCTGGATCTTCGCGGTGTTCGCGGCCGCGGCGGTGGTCGCGGTGACGGTCGTGGCGTTGCGGGTCACGTCGCGCGCCTGGGCGGTGGCGTTGGGGCTGGTGCTCGGCGGCGCGACGACCCACCTGCTGGACCGTCTGTTCCGCGAGCCGGGGTTCGCCCGGGGGCACGTGGTGGACTTCATCGACTACGCGGGGTTCTTCGTCGGCAACGTCGCCGACGTCGCGCTGGTGGTCGGCGTGGGTGTCGTCATGGTGCTGAACCTGCGGGGCATCCCGCTGCGGGAGGAGACCCCGTCAGGCGACGAGCAGGTGGCGTCACGCTCCTGAGTTGCCGCCGACCAGCACGATCTCCAGCCGGCGCGGCCCGTGCACACCCTCGACCCGGTTGAGCTCGATGTCGCTGGTCGCGGACGGGCCCGAGATCCAGGTCTGTGCCGCGCGCGGGTCCAGCCGGGTCAGCGCCTCCGGCAGCAGGCCGACGACCTGGTCGGCGCGGACGACGCAGATGTGCCGGTCGGGCACCAGGGTGAGCGCTCGTCGCCCCTGTGCCGGGCCGGCGTCGAGGATGATGGTGCCCGTCTCGGCGACCGCCACGGCGCAGCCGGTCAGGACCGCGTCCATCGCGTCGAGGTCGGCCGGTGTCAGCGGGGGAGCGTCGCGGTGCACCTGCCCGGCGTAGCCGGTCAGCCAGCCGGCGGGGACGTCGACGGGCACGGCGAGCCGGTCCACCCCGGCCAGCAGCCCGGGCAGAGAGCCGATGCCGTGATGGACGACCGCCCGGTAGTCCTCCAGCCGGTCGACGAGGATGGCGACCGGGTCGGGGCGGTCACCGACCCGGCGGTACCGGCGGGGCACCTCCACGGGCGGCGGGTCGTCGGCCAGGGCCGTGCGGAGCCGCGCCAGGATCTCGTCACGTGCGGTCACTGCTTTCCCCACCATTCTCGGAAGGTCTGCGCCGCGGGCAGCGGCAGGTCACGCGACCGGGTCCACGCGGAGACGGGCCAGGGCAGCCGGCGCAGCGTCCGAGCGCCGGTGCGCCGTTCGCGGTACGCCCCGAGGGGACCCGCGCCGGTCCGGGCCAGACGCAGGGCGGCGGCCCAGCGCCGAGGGTTGCGCATCACCCACGACAGGACGCCCATGGTGGCGCGTTCGGCCAGCGGATGCGGTGCCTGCTGGCGGAGGTGGACCAGGATCTCCGGAATGTTGATTTTCACGGGACACACGTCGTAGCAGGCGCCGCAGAGGGTCGACGCGTACGGCAGGGACGCGTTGTCGGCCACGCCGGTCAACTGAGGTGACAGGATCGCCCCGATCGGCCCCGGATACACCGAGCCGTACGCGTGCCCGCCGGCCCGCTCGTACACCGGGCAGACGTTCAGGCAGGCCGAGCAGCGGATGCACGACAGCGCCGGCCGCCCGACCGGGTCGGCCAGCACCGCGGAGCGTCCATTGTCGACCAGCACCACGTGCACGTCCTGTGGCCCGTCACCGGGGGTGACGCCCGTCCACAGCGAGGTGTACGGGTTCATCCGCTCACCGGTCGACGACCGCGGCAGCAGTTGCAGGAAGACCTCCAGGTCGGTGAAGGTCGGCAGCAGCTTCTCGACGCCCACGACGCTGATCAGCGTCTCCGGGAGGGTGAGGCACATCCGCCCGTTGCCCTCGGACTCCACGACCACCAACGTGCCGGTGTCGGCGATGGCGAAGTTGGCGCCGGACACGGCCACCCGGGCCGAGAGGAAACGTCGGCGCAGATGCGCGCGGGCCGCCTCGGCCAACGCGGACGGCTCGTCACTGAGGTCGGCCGGCACGTCGGGCATTCGACGCTGGAAGATCTCCCGGATCTGCGCCCGGTTGTAGTGGATCGCCGGCACCAGGATGTGCGAGGGCGTGTCGTCGCCGAGCTGCACGATCAGCTCGGCCAGGTCGGTCTCGTACGCGGCGATCCCGGCCGCCTCCAGCGCCTCGTTGAGCTCGATCTCCTGGGTCGCCATCGACTTGACCTTCACGACCTCGTCGGCCCCGGTGGCCCGGGTCAGCTCGACCACGATCCGGCAGGCCTCGGCCGCGTCCCGGGCCCAGTGCACTGTGGCGCCGGCAGCGGTGGCGGACGCCTCGAACTGCTCCAGCAGCTCGGGCAACCGGCGTTGGACGTCCGCCTTGATCGCGGAGCCGGCGTCGCGGAGAGCCTCCCAGTCGGGTACCTCGTCGACGACCCGGGCGCGTTTGTCCCGGATGGTGCGGGTGGCCCGGTGCAGGTTGGCGCGCAGTTGGGTGTCGGCGACGGCCGGTCTGGCCGCGGTCGGGAAGGGCAGTGGCGTGCGGATGCGTCCGCTGCCGGTGGCCGGTGCGACCGGACGGTTCATGAGGCGGCTCCCGTCGCGGCGAGGATCTCGGCGTAGTGCACGGCCCGCACGCCCGACCGGTGGCGGTCCAGGCCGCCCCCGATGTGCGCCAGGCAGGAGTTGTCGGCGGCGGCGAGCACCTGCGCTCCGGTCTCACTGACCCGGGCGCACTTGTCGGTGAGCATCGCGGTGGAAACGTCCGGGTTCTTCAGGGCGAACGTGCCGCCGAAACCGCAGCACTCCTCGGCGTCGGCCAGCTCGACCAGCCGGATGCCGCGAACCTGACGCAACAGTTGCAGCGGCCGGTCACCCAACCGCAGCATCCGCAGGCCGTGGCAAGTGGGGTGGTAGGTGACCGTCTCGGGGAACTCGGCGCCGACGTCGGTGACGCCGAGGACGTCGACGAGCAGCTCGGACAGCTCGTAGGTGCGGGCGGCCACCGACGCGGCGGGCGGGTGCAGGTGCGGGTACTGGTCGCGGATCATCGCGGTGCACGACCCGGACGGCACGACGACGGCGTCGTAGCCGTCGAAGACGTCGACGTAGTTGCGCACCATCGGCATCGCCTCGGCGCGGTAGCCCGTGTTGGCGTGCATCTGCCCGCAACAGGTCTGGCGGGTGGGGAAGTCGACGGTGTGGCCGAGCCGCCGCAGGATGCGGGTGACCGCGATGCCGGTGGCCGGGTAGGCGACGTCGTTGACGCAGGTGATGAAGAGGGCGATGCGCATGGCGACTCCTCACGTGTGTCGGGGGCGGGATCACACCGGGTCGCGCGGTGTTCCGGGGTCGGCAAGCTGGTCGAAGGCGGGCAGGTGGCGCTCCCGGGCGGCGGTCAGGTGGGCCCGCATCGCCTCGGCGGCCGCCTCGGAGTCACCCGCGGCGATGGCGGCGGCGATGCGTTGGTGCTCGGTGTTGGTGTCCGGAGCGCCGGTGACCGGAAAGTACAGCCGGTGCAGGTGCAGGTGCGAGTGCAGCCGCGTGACGCTGTCGCGCAGCAGGGGGCTGCCGGCGACCTCGGCGATCAGGTCGTGGAATCTCGCGTCCAGCGCGGTGAAGGCGGCGTGTCGGCGGTAACCGTCGCCGGCCTCCACATCGATGCTCGCCGCGGCCTCGGCGGTGATCCGCTGTCGTTCCTCGGTGGAGGCGTGTGTGGCGGCCCGGCCGGCGGTGGCGCCCTCCAGCAGCAGGCGGACGTCGAACAGGTCGTCGAACTCGGCGCGGCTCAGCAGGGGCGTGGTGGTGTAGCCGGACAGGGGGCGCTTGCGGACCAGTCCGTCGGCTTCCAACCGGGCGAGTGCCTCGCGGACCGGTGTGGGGGAGACGTCCAGCTCACGGGCGAGGGCGTCTATGTTGACCCGCTCCCCGGGGGGAAGGATGTGGTCCATCACCAGGGTCTTTATCGACTCGTAGACGTCCTCGCTGAGGGTGAGCCGACGGGCGGGACGGAGTCGACCCTCGCGTGCTTCCTGCTGGGCCATCTCGTCTCCTAAGCAACCCCTTGACTGTGCTGGCGTGAGCGAGTACACACTAGCAAAGCAACATCCTATAGGAAATAGGTTCCCCCGCCGCCGTCTCACCACCACCGCCCCCGAGGAGACGAACATGTCGCGCAGAATGCTGTCCCGGATCGGCTCGGGCCTCACCGTCCTGGCCCTCGCCACGACCACAGTGGCCTGCACCAAGAAGAGCGACACCACCGACACCGAAGCCGGCGGCCGGGAACCAGCCCAGGTCAAGGTCGCGCTGGTGCCCGGCGGTTCGCACCCGTACTTCCAGCCCTGGAAGGACGCCGGAGCCGCCGCGAAATCGGAGCTCTCGCTCGGCGACGTCACCTTCAACGAGACGGCCGGCTGGGACCAGACCAAACAGAACGACGTGCTCAAGTCCCTGGCCGCACAGGGCTACAACGCCTTCGGCGTCTTCGGCGTCTCGCCGGACAACATCAACTCCACCTTCGAGGACCTCAAGCGGCAGGGCTTCGCCGTCGGCTCCCTGGCGTCGTGCCCCGCCGGGGCCAACAAGGCCGACTTCTGTCTCTCCACCGACGTCGAGGTCGCCGCGTACAAGGGCGCCAAGGCCGCCATCGACGCCATGGGTGGCCAGGGCAACCTGGTGCACCTGACCGGCAACAAGGTCGACTCCAACACCCAGCGCCGGATCAAGGGCGTGGAGAAGGCGGTCGCTGAGACCGGCGGCAAGGTGGTGCTCGTCCAGAGCGTCACCGACATCGACAAGGACCTCCAGAGCGCCCAGAAGGCGGTGGCCGACCTGCTCGCCGCCAAGGGTCGCCAGATCCAGGCGATCGTGAACACCGCCTACAACCCGGCGGTCGCCTCCGCCGAGGGCGTACGCCAGTCGAAGCTGCCCATCAAGGTGATCGCCATCGACGACGACCCGGCGGTCCTCGACGGACTGCGGGGCGGATCGGTGGCAGCCACCGTCCTGCAGAACCCGGTCGGCCAGGCCCGGGTCGGCTCGTACGCGCTGATGAAGCTCAGCGGCGGCTGCACGATCTCCGAGCCCGGCGTGACGATCGACTCCGGTTCGTTCGTGGTGACCAGGGACAAGCTGGACGGCTACGAGGCCGACCGCACCGCGACCACCGAGGAACTGCGGAAGAAGTTCGACGGCGACCTGCTCAAGTGCAACTGATGTCGAAGATCACGAAGGCCGAGGCGTACCTCGTCGACATCCCCGTCGAGACCGTCCGCACCGACGCTGTGCAGTCGTTCCTCAAGCAGGAGACGGTCTTCGTCGAGGTACGCACGGCCGACGGCGGGCACGGCACGGGCTACTCGTACACGATCGGGACCGGCGGCACCGCGGTGCTCGCGCTGCTGCGCGACTACCTGCTGCCACACCTGGTCGGCCGCGACGCCGCGCGGGTGGAGGCGATCTGGCGTGACCTGCACGCCGCCACCCGGGCCACCACCGTCGGCGCCGTCACCTCGCTGGCGCTCGCCGCGGTCGACACCGCGCTGTGGGATCTGCGCGCCCGAGCCGCCGGCCTGCCCCTGTGGGTGCTCGCCGGCGGCGCCAAGGACCGCATCCCGTTGTACGACACGGAGGGCGGCTGGCTGCACCTCACCGAGGACGAGCTGGTCGCCGGCGCGAAGGTCTCCCAGGCGGCCGGCTGGCCCGGCGTCAAGCTCAAGGTGGGCAAGCCGAACCCGGCCGAGGACGCGGCGCGGATCGGCGCGGTCCGGGCGGCCCTGGGCGACCACTTCGACGTGATGGTCGACGCCAACCAGTCCCTGACCGCAGCGGAGGCGATCCGCCGGGCCCGGCTGCTCGAACCGCACCAGGTCGCCTGGTTCGAGGAGCCGTTGCCGGCCGACGACGTCGCCGGGCACGAGCTGCTCGCCCGCGCGACCAGCATCCCCGTCGCAGTGGGGGAGTCGCTGTATTCCATCGGCCAGTTCGCCGAGTATCTGCGTCGCCAGGCCGCCGGCATCGTCCAGGTCGACGTCGCGCGGATCGGTGGCATCACACCGTGGCTGAAGGTCGCGCACCTGGCCGAGGCGTGCAACGTGGTGGTCTGCCCGCACTTCCTCATGGAGCTGCACGTGAGCCTCTGCGCGGCCGTGCCCAACAGCCGCTACGTCGAGCACATCCCGCAACTGCGCGCGATCACCCGGACCGAGGTCGCGATCGTCGACGGCCACGCGCTCGCCCCGAGCGAGGCCGGCCTCGGCATCGACTGGGACCGCGACGCGATCGAGGACAGGAGGGTGGCGTGAAGACCGAAACCGCGCCGGAGGCGCCGGCAGCGCCTCCGGCCGCCGAGGCCCGGCCTCCCACCCGGGTCCTGCCGGTCTGGGCGAACCCCCGACTCGGCCTGCTCATCGTCATCGCCGTGCTGGTCGTGCTCTTCTCGTCGCTGACCCCCGCGTTCCTCGACCCCCGGCTCACCCTCGCGCCGCTACAGGCCGACATCAGCGTGTACGTCGTGGTCGGTCTCGCCCAGCTCGCCGTGCTCTCACTCGGGCACATGAACATGGCGGTCGGCCGGATGGCCGCGCTGTCCACCTTCGCGATGGGCCTGGTCTACGACCGGCTCGGCGTACCCCTGCTGGTCGGGCTGCTGGTGGGCCTCGCCGTCGGGGCGGGCATCGGCGCGCTCGCAGGCCTGCTCATCGCCAAGACCGGCGTCAACTCCTTCGTGGTGACCCTCGCGCTCGACTTCGGGCTGCTGGGCCTGGTCACCATCCTCTACACGTGGGCCACCGGCGGGGTGTCGTTCGCGGTGCAGCCCAGCGGGCTGTCCGCCCTGCGCTTCGACACCTTCGCCGACTACTGCATGGGGGACGTCTGCGGACCCCGGATCCCGCTGGTCGTGCCGATCGCGGTCGCGGCGGCGCTCGGCGTCGGGCTGCTGTTCCGGCATGCCCGGCTGGGTCGGGAGATCCTGATGACGGGCTCCAACACGGTCGCCGCCGAGCTGTCCGGCATCCCCACACACCGTCGGATCGTCGCCGCGCACGCGGTGAGCGGGCTGCTCGCCGCACTGGCCGGGTTCCTGCTGGCCGCCAACAACGGGGCCTTCTCCGCCAACATCGGGGAGTCGTTCCTGCTGCCGTCGTTCCTGGCCCCGGTGCTCGGCGGCACACTGCTCGCCGGTGGCGCGGTCAGCGTGCTCGGCACCGCACTCGGCGCCACCCTCACCCAGGTCATCTACAAGGGCCTCAACCTGCTCCAGTTCTCCCTGGAGGAGCTGAAGCTCTACATCGGACTGGTCCTGCTCGCGGCGCTGTCGCTGGACCGGCTGCGAGCCGTGATCGCCGAGCGAAGGGCGGTGTCGACATCATGAAGAGCCTGATCCGGACCAACGAGTTCACCCTCGCGGTGATCGCCGCCCTCGGGTTCGCCGCGCTCGCGGTCGCCACCGACTTCAACCTGCTCACCGCCGGCACGCTGGACGCGTTCCTGCGCTTCCTCGCCCTGCCGATCGTCATCGGCCTGGCCCAGATGGTGGTGCTCGCCGTCGGTCAGATGAACCTCTCGGTGGGCGTGCTCACCGGGTTCTGCGCGGTGGCCTCGGGCTGGCTGATGATCGACGCTGGTCTGCCGGCCCCGGTCGCGGTGCTCGCCGCGCTGGCCCTCGGCGCCACCGTCGGCCTGGTCAACGGCCTGTTGGTGATCTTCACCCGGATCAACGGGTTCATCGTCACCCTCGCCACCATGACGATCCTCGAAGGGCTGCGGTACGGGGTGAATGGCACCGGCACCTACCAGGGCTACTCACCCGGGCTGCGGGAGTTCGGGCAGGCGTCCCTGGCGGGGGTGCCCGTGGTGTTCCTGCTGGCGGTCGCCATCGCGGTCGCGGTCGCGCTCTTCTTCCGTCGTACCGTGCCGGGGCGGCACCTGCTCGCCTCCGGCGGCAACCCGTTCGCGGCCCGGTTGTCGGGCATCTCCAACGACCGGGCGCTGGTGCTGGCCCACACCCTGTCCGGGCTGCTGGCCGGGTTCGCCGCCGTGATCGTGGTGGCCGCCTTCGGCTCGGTGAACGCCTCGATCGGCGACGACCTGCTGCTGCCCAGCTTCGCCGCGCCGATCATCGGCGGGGTGGCCCTGGCCGGCGGCATGATCAGCGTGACCGGCACGGTCCTCGCGGCCTTCCTGGTCCGGCTGGTCGATGTGAGCCAGTCGCAGTTCGACATCAACCGGCGGTGGGTGGACCTCATCATCGGCGCGGTCGTCCTCGGCGCGGTGCTGCTCGGTCAGTTCCGCGACAAGCTCTCCGGAGGTCAGCGATGAGCGTCGTGCTGTCCGCGGAGAACCTGGTCAAGACGTTCCCGGGGGTGCGTGCCCTGGACGAGGCGACGCTGACCCTGACCGCCGGCAGCGTGCACGCGTTGCTCGGCGAGAACGGCGCCGGCAAGAGCACCCTGATCAAGATCCTCACCGGGGTGTACCGGCCGGACGGTGGGCTCCTGCGGCTGCCCGGGCCGGACGGCGAGCTGCGTACGGTGCAGCTCGGCAACCCGCAGGACGCCCAGCGGGCCGGCATCGGTGTGGTGCACCAGGAGCGGAACCTCATCCCGGCGTTCACCGTCGCGGAGAACATCTGCCTGCAACACCTGCCCCGGCGCGCCGGCCTGCTCGACCGGGCGGCGCTGCGCGTCGAGGCACGTCGGTGCCTCGACCTGCTCGACCTCGACCTGGACCCCGACCTGCCGGTGTCGCGGCTCTCGGTGGCCCAGATGCAGTTGGTGGAGATCGCCAAGGCGTTGTCGGCCGACTCGACGGTGCTGCTGCTCGACGAACCGACCGCCTCGCTGACCAACGACGAGGCCGACCGGCTCTACGGGATCGTGCGCCGACTGTCCGAGCGGGGTCACGCAACCGTGCTGGTCAGCCACAAGCTGGAAGAGGTCTTCGCGGTCGCCGACACGGTGACCGTGCTGCGCGACGGGCGCAGCGTCGCCGAGGCCGAGCCCCTCGCCGACCACACCCGCGAGCAGATCGTCGACCTGATGGTCGGCCGGGCGTACCAGCAGGTGCACCTCGCCGAGCGCACCGTTGACGCGGACACCGAACCGGCCCTGGCTCTGGATCACGTCGCGACCACCGCCGGCCACCACGACGTCAGTCTCGTCGTACGCCCCGGCGAGATAGTCGGCCTGTACGGGCTGGTCGGTGCCGGCCGCAGCGAACTGGCCAAGGCGCTCCTCGGCCTCGACCGGATCACCGCCGGTGAGGTGCGGGTGCACGGGCGCCCGGCCCGGATCCGGGACGTGGGCGACGCCCTGCACCGGCACCGGATCGGCTATGTCACCGAGAACCGTAAGGAGGAGGGCCTCTTCCTCGACCAGACCGTCGCCCGCAACACGGCGGTGACGGTGTGGCGCAAGCTGGCCCGGCTCGGCCTGGTCCGGGACCGGGCGGAGCGGTCCCTGGTCGACGAGTACGCGGACCGGCTGGGCATCCGACTCGCCTCGCCCGACCAGCTCGCCGGCCAGCTCTCCGGCGGCAACCAGCAGAAGGTCAGCCTCGCCAAATGGTTGGCCGCCGACTGCGACGTGCTCATCATCGACGAACCCACAGTGGGCATCGACGTCCGCACCAAGGCGGCCTTCCACGAGTTGATCGCCGGTCTCGCCGCGCGGGGGATGGCGATCCTGCTGATCTCGTCGGACCTGCCGGAGATGGTGACCCTAGCCGACCGGATCGCGGTGATGCGGGAGTTCGCCATCATCGGGGAGCTGGACAACGACCACGACTATGACCGGATGAGCCAGTCGGTGATCCGCTTCATCCACGACGGGCAGGGGGTGGTGGCGTGAGGGCCACGGACCAGGTGACAGTGGGGCGTACGGACGTGGCGGTGACCCGCCTCGGTCTGGGGCTTGCCCCGATCGGCGGCCTCTTCACCGCCGTCGGCGACGAGGTCGCCCACGCCACCGTCGAGGCGGCCTGGGACCTCGGGTTGCGCTACTTCGACACCGCCCCGCTCTACGGCTGCGGCCTTTCCGAGCGGCGGGCCGGGGCGGTCCTCGCCGGCAAGCCGCGCGGCGAGTTCACCCTCTCCACCAAGGTGGGTCGGCTGCTCGTCCCCGGCGGCGGCGACGGGCAGGGGTTCTGGGCCGAGTCGACCGACCTGGCACCGAGGTTCGACTTCTCCGCCGCCGGGGTGCGCCGCTCGCACGAGGAGAGCCTGGCCCGGTTGGGGCTGGACCGGGTCGACATCGCGCACATCCACGACCCGGACGACCACCTCGCCGAGGCGGCGGCGGAGGCGTACCCGGAGCTGGCGCGGCTGCGCGATGCCGGTGAGATCGGCGCGGTCGGCGCCGGGATGAACCAGGCGCCGGCGCTGGTCGAGCTGGCCCACGCTGGCGACTTCGACTGCTTCATGCTCGCCGGCCGGTACACCCTGCTCGACCAGTCCGGCCTCGACGAGCTGCTGCCGCTGTGCCGGCGGAGGGGGATCTCGGTCCTCGCCGCCGGGGTCTACAACTCGGGCCTGCTGGCCGACCCGAAGCCGGGTGCCCACTACGACTACCGGCCGGCCGACGCGGGGCTGCTGCGCCGAGCCACGGCGATCCGGTCGGTGTGCGATCGGCACGGAGTGCCGCTGCGTGCCGCGGCGATCCAGTTCCCGCTCGGCCACCCGGCGGTCGCGAGCGTGGTGATCGGCGCCCAGGACCCGGCGCAGATCGCCGACAACGTGGCGATGTTCGAGTGGGACGTTCCGGACGCGCTGTGGGCGGACCTGAAGGCCGAGGGTCTGCTGCCGGAGGAGGTGCCAACCCCGTGATCATCGACGCCCACCACCACCTGTGGACCGCCGACTGTTCCTGGCTCGCCGCACCGGGCCTCGAGTCGATCCGGCGCGACTACACCGTCGCCGACCTCGTACCCCGGCTCGACGAGGCCGGTGTGACGGCGACGGTGCTGGTCGAGGCCGGCCGCTGCGACGCCGCCGAGACCGCCGAGTTCCTCGCCCTCGCCGCCGCCACCCCCCGCATCGCCGGCGTGGTCGGCTGGGCGTCGCTCACCGACCCGGCCCTGCCCGCCACCCTCGCCGGCTACCGGGACCTGCCCGGCGCGACGAAGCTCGTCGGCATCCGCGACCAGGTGCAGGCGGTCGCCGACCCAGGGCACCTCGCCCGTCCCGACGTGCGTGCCGCCCTCGCGGCGATCGGGGCCGCTGGGCTGACCTTCGACCTGGTCGTGCACCTCGGGCAGTTGCCCGCCTGCGCCGAGGCGGCCCGGGCCACTCCCGGTGTCACCTTCGTCCTCGACCATCTGGGCAAACCGCGGATCGACGCGGATGGTCTCGCCGGGTGGCGCGCCGCGGTGCGCGACCTGGCCGCCTGCGACAACGTCGTCGCGAAGCTCTCCGGACTGCTCACCGAGGCCGGCTCCGGGTGGCGGGTGGCCGACATCCGGCCGTACGTCGACACCGCGCTGGAGCTGTTCGGCCCGCAACGGCTGATGGCCGGCTCCGACTGGCCCGTCTGCGACCTCGTCGCCTCGTACGCCGAGGCGTGGACGGCGCTCGACGCCTGCCTGGCTGAGTTGTCGACCGACGAGCGGACCGCCGTGCTGGCGGGCACCGCGACTTGTACCTATGCACTGGAGGTTGGTTCGTGAAATTCATGCGCGTCGGGCCCGTGGGGCGGGAGCGCCCCGTGCTGTACGTCGACGGACGGCACTTCGACCTCTCGTCGCTCACCGCCGACATCGACGGGGAGTTCCTCGCCGGCGACGGCGTCCAGCGGGCACGGGAGGCCACCGACCTGCCCGAGGTCGACATCACCGGCCAGCGGGTCGGCGCGCCGGTCGCCCGCCCCGGGGTGGTCCTCTGCGTGGGGCAGAACTACGCCGCGCACGCCGCCGAGTCGGGCGCCGAGCCCCCGACCGCTCCGATCATCTTCTACAAGGCGCCCAACACCGTCGTCGGCCCCCACGACGACGTCCTGATCCCGCGTGGCTCGACGAAGACCGACTGGGAGGTGGAACTGGCGGTCGTGATCGGCCGTCGGGCCCGTTACCTCGCCTCGCCGGCCGACGCCCTCGGGCACATCGCCGGGTACGCGCTGTCCAACGACGTCTCCGAGCGCGACTTCCAGCTCGCCGTCTCCGGAGGCCAGTGGTCGAAGGGCAAGTCCTGTGAGACGTTCCAGCCGCTCGGCCCGTGGCTGGTCACCGCCGACGAGATCGAGGACCCGCAGGCGCTGCGGCTGCGTTCCTGGGTCAACGGCGAGCCCCGACAGGACTCCAGCACCAAGGACATGATCTTCGACGTGGCGTACCTGGTCTGGCACCTGTCGCAGTACACCGTCCTGGACCCGGGCGACGTCATCAACACCGGCACCCCGCAGGGGGTGGCGCTCTCCGGCCGGTTCCCGTACCTGGCCGCGGGCGACGTGATGGAGGTCGAGATCGACGGTCTCGGCCGGCAGCGCAGCACGCTCGGGAGCGCCTGATGGCGGTGATCACCTCCGTCGACACGTACGACGTGCGGTTCCCGACCTCGCGTGACCTGGACGGTTCCGACGCGATGAATCCGGATCCCGACTACTCGGCCGCGTACCTGGTGCTGAGCACCGACGACGGGCCGGACGGGCACGGGTTCACCTTCACCATCGGGAGGGGCAACGAGGTCTGCCGGGCGGCGATCGAGGCGCTGGTGCCCTACGTGGTCGGGCTCGACCCGGACACCGTCGACCTCGGCGCGTTCGCCCGTTCGCTCACCCAGGACTCGCAGTTGCGCTGGCTCGGCCCGGAGAAGGGGGTGATGCACCTGGCGACGGCGGCGGTGATCAACGCGATGTGGGACCTGGTCGCCAAGAGGGCGGGCAAACCGGTCTGGCGATACCTGGCCGACCTGAGCCCCGAGCAGATCGTCGACCTGGTCGACTGGCGGTACCTCAGCGACGCGCTGACCCCCGACGAGGCGCTGGAGATCCTGCGGGCGGCGCAGTCGGGTCGGGCCCAGCGGATCGTCCGGCTCATCGAGCGGGGATATCCCGCGTACACGACGTCGCCCGGCTGGCTCGGCTACCCGGACGAGAAGGTGATCCGGCTGGCCAAGCAGGCGGTGGCCGACGGGTTCACCCAGATCAAGCTGAAGGTGGGCGCGGACGCCGCCGACGACGTGCGCCGCCTCCGCATCGCCCGCGAAACGGTCGGCCCGGACATCCGGATCGCCGTCGACGCCAACCAACGCTGGGACGTCGCCGAGGCGGTCGCCCGGATGCGGGAGCTGGCGCCGTACGACCCGTGGTGGATCGAGGAGCCGACCAGCCCCGACGACGTGCTCGCCCACGCGGCGATCCGGTCCGCCCTGTCGGCCAGCGCACCCGGTGGCGGACCGATCCGGGTCGCGACCGGCGAGCACGTGGCGAACCGGGTGGTGTTCAAGCAGTTGTTGCAGGCCGGCGCCGTCGACGTCGTGCAGATCGACGCGTGCCGGGTGGGTGGCGTCAACGAGAACGTCGCCATCCTGTTGCTGGCCGCGAAGTTCGGGGTGCCGGTGTGCCCGCACGCCGGGGGAGTCGGCCTCTGTGAGCTGGTCCAGCACCTGTCCATGTTCGACTTCGTGGCCGTGTCCGGCTCCACCCGTGACCGGGTCGTCGAGTACGTCGACCACCTGCACGAGCACTTCGTCGACCCGGTGGTGATCTCCGACGGGCACTACGTGGTGCCGAGCGTCCCTGGGTTCTCCGCCGAGATGCGCCCGGAGAGCCTCGCCAGGTACGCGTACCCCGACGGGCCGGCATGGGTCTGACGAGCCTCGACCTGCTCGACCGCGCGGCCTTCCTGATGGCGGTGCGTCAACCTGGTGGACTACTCGGAATGGGAGAGCAACATGCGGTGTGACGGCCTGGTGGCGGTGGTGACCGGCGGTGGCTCGGGGATCGGCAACGCCTGCGTACGGGCGTTCGTGGCCGCCGGCGCCCGGGTCGGCGTCCTGGACCTGGACCTGTCGGGCCTGCCCGACGATCCGCACGTCCACGGCGTCCGGGCCGACGTGGCCGACCGGTCCTCGCTCAGCGGGGCCGTCGCCTCGGTCGCCGAGGCATTCGGGGGCATCGACATTCTGGTTAACAACGCCGGCATCTCCGCCGTCGGCACCGTGGAGGAGGACGACGACGAGCGGTGGAGCAGGGTGCTCGACGTCAACGTCACCGGCGTGGCCCGCACCAGCGCTGTCGCCCTGCCGTACCTGCGTCGGTCGTCGGCGGCGGCGATCGTCAACGTCTCGTCGATCGCGGCGACCGTCGGCCTGCCCCGACGCGCCCTGTACTCGGCGTCGAAGGGTGCCGTGCACGCCCTCACCCTCGCCATGGCCGCCGACCTGGTGACCGAGGGGGTCCGGGTCAACTGTGTCGCCCCCGGCACCGTCGACACGCCCTGGGTGGCCCGCCTGCTCGCCGGCGCGGCCGACCCGACGGCGGAGAAGCGGCAGCTCGCCGCCCGTCAGCCGACCGGCCGTCTGGTGACCGCCGACGAGGTGGCCGCCGCCGTCGTCTACCTCGCGTCGCCCACCACGGGGTCGGTTACCGGGACGTCGCTGGCGGTGGATGGTGGCATGTCCGGCCTGCGACTACCCGCCCAGGTGCCACCTGGCGCTGGTCAGGCCCGCAGTGCCGGATCGGGCGCGTGACATGATTGGGTCATGGGGAAACAGCAGGACGTCGGCGAGCCCGACCGTCACAGCGGGTCCGACGCCACCGCCCACCGTCCGATCGGTGGCGATGCTGACGCGCGGCTCGCCCTCGCACAGGACCCCACAACGCCACAAATGACCCTTATCGACCTGGCGTCCGACCCGTCGGCGGTGGTCCGCAAGGCGGTCGCCGCTCGGGCCGACGCGCCCGCGCAGGCCCTGCGACCGCTCACCAGGGACCAGGATCGTCAGGTCCGGGAGGCCGTGGCGAGGAACCCTTCCACCTCGATCGCCAACCTCCTGCGTCTCGTCAAGGACGACGACCGGTGGATCCGCTGGGCGGTCGCCAGCAACCCGGCCTGCGACGAGTCGGTTCGCCGGGCCATGGCGCAGGCATCGGACAAGGAGCTTCGCGGCCTCCTCGCCGAGAGCCGGGACCTGGAGCCCGAGCTGGCCGCCAAGCTGACCGACGACGTCTCACCCGAGGTACGGGAACGACTCGCCACCCACACCCACGACCTCGACGTGATCAACACCCTGCTGGCCGATCGCACCGCCCGCGTACGCAAGGGGGTCGCCCGCAACCCGCGGACCACCGCCGCGCAGCGCAGCGCGCTCGCCGCGGACCCGGTGGTCGACGTGCGTGCCGCGCTGGTCCGCTCGTTGGAGTTGGACGAGGCCGACCTGGAGCGCCTGGTCGACGACCGGTCGGTGCAGGTTCGCCTGGCGATGGCGACGTCCGAGGTCGTGCCGCAGCACATCCGCCAGCAGCTCACCCGCGACCCCGACGAGATGGTGGCCAGCGCGGCACGGGACTACCGCCCCGGCGCCGGCAACGCCTCCGCCGTGCGGGCGCCCCGCATCGCGCACCGGCCCTCCGCCGGTGCGGGTCGATCGGGTCGAGGCACCGCGCGCTGAGACCGATCCGGTCGGCGCCACCCGGCGCCGGCCCATGATCGACTCGGCTTCACGGAAGTCGCGGTGTACGGGGCAGCCCGACACCGCGACTTCCCGTAAACCGAGTCGATCAGCGGCTGGCCGACCCGGGAGGCGCCTCCCGGTCGGGCACCGAGGTCTGCTCCCACAGTGACTTCATCTCGTCGAACGCCTGCTCCATCAGCTGCACCATCGCCTGCCGGGCGCGTGCGCCGTCGCGTCGTTGGATCGCCTGGGCGACGTCCGCGTGCATCTGGAGAGCCTGTTCGTGCGGGTGGTGCGGCATGAGGTGGTGCTTGTGCCGGCCGGTGAGCACCTCGGCGACCAGATCCTGAAGCCGGACGAACATCTCGTTGCCGGAGTTGAGCAGGACGCGCCGGTGGAACTCGATGTCGAGGTGCAGGAAGCGTTCCTCGTCACCGGCCTCGCCGGCCGCCCACATCTTCGCCGCCAGCCCGACCAGGTCGCTCGCTTCGTCGTGGCCGATCCGGTTGGCCGCCAGGTAGGCCGCGTGCGGCTCGACGGCGGTGCGTAGCTCGGTGATCGACCGGAGCTGGGCCATCCGGCCAGCCGAGGCGAGCCGCCAGCGGATCACCTGCGGGTCGAAGACGTTCCACGCGCTGGCCGGCAGGATCATCACCCCCACCCGTCGGCGTGCCTCGATGAACCCGATCGACGCCAGGACGCGCAGCACCTCGCGGACGACCGAGCGGGAGACGGCGTACCTGTCGACCAGTTCGTCGATGTTGAGGATCGCGCCGGGCGCCAGCTCGCCGCCGCAGATGGCGGTGCCCAGATGGTCGAGGACGCGGGCGTGCAGCCCAGCCTCGGCGGGGGCGGTCTGAGCGGCTGCAACCTCTGCTGAGGACGGTTCCACTCAAAGATCATATCATTTACATCAACCTCTTGAAGTAATCCGTCTATTCGGCCTAGCATCCCGATGTTAAGCGGATGTAACACCGAGGTAGCGGCTCTTCCGAGGGCGGCGGCCACGACAGAAGGAGAGACAAGCGTGCGACGTCGATCGATAATCGGCACTTCTCTGGCCGTGGTCACCGCCATGAGCCTCACCGCCTGCGGCGGCGACGATGGCGGCGAAGGTTCGAAGACCGTCCGCGTGACGCTGGTGAACCACGTCTGGACAGAGAACATCAAGAAGGCCCTGCCGGAGTTCGAGAAGCAGTCCGGCCTCAAGGTCGAGGTCACCCAGCTCGGCGAGGACCAGCTGTCCGACCAGTACAACGTCAAGCTGAACGCCGGGTCCACCGACCTCGACGTGATGATGTACCGGCCCCTGCAGGAGGGGAAGCAGTTCGGCAAGAACAAGTACCTCGCCGACCTGAGCGAGAGGGTCAAGTCGGACAGCGCCTTCGAGTTCGGCGACTTCCAGGCCGGGCCGGTGCAGGCGACCACCTATGAGGACAAGGTGGTCGGCCTGCCGATCATCACCGAGCAGGAGGTCCTCTACTACCGCAAGGACCTGCTGACCAAGTCCGGCTTCACCGCACCGCCCAAGAGCCTCGACGAACTCAAGGCGCAGGCGGCGAAGATCGAGGCCGACAACCCCGGTGTGGCCGGGTTCGTCGCTCGTACCGGCAAGGCCGCCGCCGTCACCCAGTTCTCCAGCTTCCTCTTCAGCTTCGGTGGCGACTTCGTGGACAGCAGCGGAAAGGCCACTGTCAACACCGAGCAGGCCAAGCAGGCGTACGCCTTCTACGGCGGCCTGCTCCGGGACCACGGCCCGGAGAACATCAGCACCGACATGAGCTGGTCGGAGGCGATGGCGATCTTCACGCAGGGCAAGGCCGCCTTCTACACCGAGGCCAACTCGCTCTACAAGAACGCCACCGACCCCACCAAGTCCAAGGTCGTCGACACCGTCGGCTTCGCCGCGTTCCCGGCCGGCCCTGCCGGGTCGAAGCCGTACAACATCCCCTCCTGGGCGCTCGGCATGAACGACAGCTCGGAGAACAAGGACAACGCCTGGAAGTTCATCCAGTGGGCGGCCGGCAAGGAGCAGACGCTGGCGCAGCAGACGGCCGGCGTGCCCGGTGCCCGTACCTCGGTCTGGGCGAACCCGGCGAGCACCGCGACCCTGCCGAAGGATCTGGCCGAGGCCAACACGGTCAGCACCGCGAACGGTGTCGGGCACGACCGCCCGCTGGTGGTCAAGGTGGCTGAGGCGCGCGAGATCGTCGGCCAGCCGATCGTCGACGCGATCACCGGCAAGGACGCGGCCAGCTCGGCGGACGCGGCGAACGCGGCGTTCCAGAAGTTCCTCGACGACGAGGCGAAGTAACCCACGCGCCGGGCGGCGGAGCCGACGTGCTCCGCCGCCTCGCCGGGACCTGGCCCCCGAACCCGGAGATCTGAATGTCAGCCGTCACCGCACCCCGCACCGATTCGCCCAAGGCCCCCATGGCGTCCCCGGAGTCGTCGGCCTGGTCGCAGTGGGCCAACAAACATCGCAAGTGGCTCTTCGCGGCACCCGCCATGGCGTTCGTCGCCGTGCTGATCATCTTTCCGGTGGCGTGGACGGGCTATCTGAGCCTGACCGACGCCGAGGGTTCGGTGCGCGCCGAGTCCGAGTTCATCGGTTTCCAGAACTACCTCGACGTGCTCACCGACACCGACCGGTTCTGGCCGGCGGTCTGGCGTACGGTCCTGTTCACCGGCGTCGTGCTGTTCTTCGAGGTCGTTCTCGGCATGGCGATAGCCCTGCTGCTGTGGCGGCCCTTCCGCGGTGAGAAGTGGGTCCGCGTCGCGATCCTCCTGCCGCTGGTGGCCACCCCGGTCGCGGTCGGCATGATGTGGCGCCTCATCTTCGACCCCAACATCGGGATGGCGAACCAGCTGCTCGGCTGGATCGGCATCGGCCCACAGCCCTGGCTGGCCGGCCAGAACTCGGCCCTGCCGACGACGATGTTCATCGACATCTGGCAGTGGACACCGATGGTCGTGCTGATCCTGCTCGCCGGGCTCACCTCACTCTCCGACGAGCCCCAGGAGGCGGCCCGGATCGACGGCGCCAGCAGTTGGCAGCGGTTCCGGCACGTCACCCTCCCGCTGTTGATGCCCACGGTGATCGTCGCCATCCTGCTGCGGGGCATCGACGCGCTCAAGACGTTCGACATCCTCTACGCGACCAAGGGGCGCGGCGGCGGGTCGTTCCACGAGGTCGAGACCCTCAACGTGTACGCCTACGGCCTCAGCTTCGACTACAACGACTACGGCGTCTCGTCGACCGTTCTCATCATCTTCTTCCTGATCATCATCGGGGTGATGTGGGCCCTCACCTATCGCAAGAAGGGGCTGGGCCGATGAAGCCGAGCAAGCCGTACCGCGTCTTCCGCACGTCAGCTCTCGTCGTCGTGGTGTTCGGGCTGATGGCGCCGCTGCTCTGGATGATCGCGGCGTCCTTCAAGACCAATGTGGACATCTACGACACCGCCAAGGCGTTCGTCTTCTCACCCAGCCTGAAAAACTACGAGACCGTCCTCCAGCAGGCCAACTATCTCGAGTTCATCGGCAACAGCCTCTGGGTGGCGTTCGCGGCCACCACGCTCTCGCTCCTGCTGGGCGTGCCCGCCGCCTACTCGATGAGCCGCTTCAACATGAAGAAGTCGGCGCTGGTCGTGCTCATGGCCCGCGTGATCCCGGGCGTCTCGCTCCTGGTGCCCTGGTACTACGTCTTCTCGAACCTGAAGCTGGTCGGCGGGTTCAGCGTGCTGATCCTGAGCCACATGTTCGTGTCGCTGCCGCTGATCGTCTATATCATGATGGGCTACTTCGACGGCCTGCCGACCGAGTTGGAAGAGGCGGCGCTGGTCGACGGGCTGACCCACATCGGCGCGTTCCGGCGGATCACCCTGCCGCTGTCGGTGCCCGGCGTCGCGACGGCCGGCATCCTCTCGTTCATCTTCTCCTGGAACAACTTCATGTTCGCCCTGGTGCTCTCGGGCTCCGACACGAAGACGCTGCCCGTGGCGATCTTCGACTTCGTCGGGTACGCCAGCATCGACTGGGGCGGCCTGATGGCCGCCGCGACAGTGGTCACCCTGCCGATCATGCTGATCGCCCTGTTCGTGCAGAAGTACGTCGTCTCCGGCCTCACCGCCGGTGCCACGAAGGGCTGACAGCTCCATGACGAGGATCGCAAAGGTGGAGACCTTCCTGGTCGCGCCGCGCTGGCTGTTCGTCCGGGTCGAGACGGAGTCCGGCATCGTCGGCTGGGGGGAGGCGACCTGTGAGGGCCGGTCCGAGACCGTACGCACCGCCGTCCATCAGCTCAGCGAGCTGCTCACCGGTCGGGACGCGCTGCGCATCGAGGACCACTGGCAGGTGCTGACCAAGGGCTCCTTCTATCGGGGCGGCCCGATCCTGGCCAGCGCGGTGTCCGGTCTGGACCAGGCGCTCTGGGACATCGCCGGAAAGCACTACGGCGCCCCTGTGCACCAACTGCTCGGCGGGCCGGTCCGGGACCGGATCCGGGTCTACGGCTGGGTCGGTGGTGACGAGCCCGCCGAGATCCGCGACCAGATCAGCGCCCAGGTCGAGGCGGGCCTGACCGCGGTGAAGATGAACGCGTCGGGGCGGATGGGCGCGCTCGCCTCGGTTGCCGAACTCGACGCGGTCGTGCAGCGGGTGGCCGTCGCCCGCGAGGTCCTCGGCGACGACCGCGACGTCGCTGTCGACTTCCACGGGCGATTCACCCTCGCCAACGTTCGGCGGGTCGCACCGCTCCTGGAGCCGTACCGGCCGTTCTTCCTCGAAGAACCGGTGGTGCCGGAGAACTCGCACCTGATCGGCGAGGTCGTCCGCTGCACCACCACCCCGGTCTCGACCGGGGAGCGGCTCTACAGCCGGCAGGAGTTCCTGCCCGTGCTGCAGGCCGGCATCGCCGTGGCCCAGCCGGACCTCGCGCACGCCGGCGGCATCACCGAGGTGCGCAAGATCGCCACGCTGGCCGAGGTGTACGACGTGCAGCTCGCCCCGCACTGCCCGCTCGGGCCGATCGCCCTCGCCGCCTGCCTCCAGGTCGGCTTCGCGACGCCCAACTTCCTGATCCAGGAGCAGAGCGTCGGCATCCACTACAACCAGGGCGCCGAGGTGCTCGACTACTGCCTCGACAAGACCCCGCTGACCTTCGTCGACGGCTACGTACAGCGGTTGACCGCACCCGGCCTCGGCATCGAGATTGACGAGCACGCGGTGCGGACGGCCGACAAGCGGGGCCACGGCTGGCGTAGCCCGACCTGGCGGCACCCCGACGGCTCGTTCGCCGAATGGTGAGACCACCCCGGTCCTGAAGGAACGAAAGGCACCCCGTGAAGATCGTCGCAGCAGACATCATCGTGTCCAGCCCCGACCGGAACTTCGTCACCCTGAAGATCACCACCGACGAGGGCATCACCGGTCTGGGCGACGCCACGCTCAACGGCCGTGAGCTGTCCGTCGCCTCGTACCTGCGCGACCACGTGGCCCCGTTGCTGATGGGGCGGGACCCGCACCGGATCGAGGACACCTGGCAGTTCCTGTACCGCTCGGCGTACTGGCGTCGTGGACCGGTCACGATGGCGGCCATCGCGGCGGTCGACGTGGCGCTGTGGGACATCAAGGCCAAGGCCGCGGGCATGCCGCTGTACCAACTGCTGGGCGGCGCGTCGCGCACCGGCATCATGGCGTACGGGCACGCGTCGGGACGGGACCTTCCCGAGCTGTTCGACTCCATCCGTCGCCACCTCGACGAGGGCTTCCGGTCGATCCGGGTGCAGACCTCGGTGCCGGGGATCAACGCGGTGTACGGCGTGGCCGCCCAGCCCAGCGCCACCGGCCAGCGCTACGACTACGAACCCGCGCAGCGCACCCCGCTGCCCGTCGAGGAGGACTGGGACACCCGCGCGTACCTGCGCCACCTGCCCGAGGTCTTCGAGGCGGTCCGCGGTGAGTTCGGCCCGGAGTTGCCGCTGCTGCACGACGGTCACCACCGGATGACCCCGATCCAGGCCGCCAAGCTCGGCAAGGCCCTCGAACCGTACGACCTGTTCTGGCTGGAGGACTGCACCCCGGCGGAGAACCAGGAGGCCCTGCGGCTGGTCCGCCAGCACACCACCACCCCGCTGGCCATCGGTGAGGTCTTCAACACGGTCTGGGACTACCAGACCCTGATCCGCGAGCAGCTGATCGACTACGTCCGGTCCGCGGTCACCCACACCGGTGGCATCACCGCCATGCGCAAGCTGCTCGACTTCGCCGCCCAGTACCAGATCAAGTCCGGCATCCACGGCCCCACGGACATCTCCCCCGTGGGCATGGCGGCGGCGCTGCACCTGGACCTGGCCATCCACAACTTCGGCATCCAGGAGTACATGAAGCACACCCCGCTGGCCAACGAGGTGTTCCGGCAGTCGTTCACCTTCACCGACGGCTACCTGCACCCGGGCGATCAGCCGGGTCTCGGGGTGGAGCTCGACGAGGAGGTGGCGGCCCGCTTCCCGTACGAGCCGGCCTACCTGCCGTTCAACCGGCTCAAGGACGGCACGATCCATGACTGGTGAGGGGCGGGGCGACGCCCCACCCACCCGGCACGTCGTGGTGATGGGGGTCTCCGGCGCCGGCAAGAGCACTGTGGCGCGGGGGATCAGCGCGGCCACCGGGCTGGCGTTCGCCGAGGCGGACGAGTTCCACTCCCCGGCGAACGTGGCACGCATGCGCTCGGGCGTACCGCTGGACGACACCACCCGCTGGCCCTGGCTGCGGGACATCGCCGTGTGGATCGCCGATCGCGGCGCGGAGGGCCGGTCGACGGTGCTGGCCTGCTCGGCGCTCAAGCGGTCGTACCGGGACGTGCTGCGCCAGGGCACGCTCCGGTTGGACTTCGTGCACCTCGCCGGGTCGGCGGAGGTCATCCGGGCCAGGATGGCCCGACGCGAGGGGCACTACATGCCGGCGAGCCTGCTCGAGTCCCAGCTCGCCACGCTGGAGCCGGCGGAGCCGGACGAGTCGGTGCTCGTGCTCGACGTCGCGCTCACCCCGGAGGCGCTGGTCGCGGCGGCAGTGGACGGCCTCGGCCTGCACCCCTACCGCCGTCCGGACCCGCAACGGAGCGTGTTAGGTTAGCCAACCCTAATCGATAACGGAGTCCGCCTCGCATGTCAGTCGCCGAGATCAGCGGTGGCGTGGTGCTTCGTCGCGCGCTGCGCCGACAGCGTGGCCGGGTGCTGCTCGGCATCGCGCTGCTGTGCACACACCAGGCCACCGAAGCCCTCGTCCCCGTCGCCATCGGGGTGGTCATCGACCGGGCGGTCGCCACCGGTGACGTCCGCGCGCTGGTGTTCTCACTCGCCGGGCTGGCCGCCCTGTTCACCGTCCTGGCCTTCGCCTACCGGACCGGTGCCCGGATGGCGTACGCCGCGGTGGAGCACGAGGCACACGCGACGCGGGTCGAGATCGCCCGGAGCGCCCTCGACCCGCGTGGACACCACTCCGGCATGCGCGACGGAGAGCTGCTGTCCGTCACGGCCTCCGACGCCGAGCTGTCCGCGCTGGTCGTGCGGGTCGCCGGGCTCACCGCCGCCGCGTTCACCGCCATCGTGGTCGCCGCCGTCGCGCTGCTCGTCGTCGACGTCCCGCTGGGGCTCGGAGTGCTCCTCGGCGTACCCCTGCTGGTCCTCGCCCTGCAACGGATGGCGCCGCTGCTCACCCGGCGCAGCTCGTCGCAGCAGGAGGCCCTCGCGGCCACCACCGCGCTCGCCGTCGACCTCGTCACCGGCCTGCGCGTGCTGCGCGGTATCGGCGCGCAGGACCACGCCGCGCGCCGGTACGCGGGCGCCAGCCGCCACGCGCTCGACGTCACCCTGCGTGCCGCCACCACCAAGGGCCTGCACCTCGGGCTCACCACCATGATCAACGGCCTGTTCCTCGCGACGGTCGCCGGCGTCGCGGGCTGGCTCGCGCTCCAGGGCCGGCTCACCATCGGCGAACTCGTCGCCGTCGTCGGGCTGGCCCAGTTCATCGCCGAGCCGGTGCAGACGCTCGGGTACTGCGTACAGCTGTTCGCCATGGCCCGGGCCTCCGCGGGGCGGGTCGCCCGGGTCCTCGGCGCGGCACCGGTCCTGGCGCCGGGCGACGCCGGGCCGCCCGCACCGACCCCGTCCCGGCTGACCCTCGACGGGGTCGGTCACGCGGGCCTCGACAGTGTCAGCCTGCACGTCCGTGCCGGCGAGATCCTGGGCGTGCTCGCCTACGACCCGAGCGACGCCGAGGCGCTGGTCGCGGTGCTGGCCGGCCGGGTGCCGCAACCGGACCGCCGGGGAACGCTTTACGTCGACGGCGTGCCCGCCGAAGAGCTGCACATCGACGCCCTGCGCGCCGTGGTCCTGGTGGAGCAGCATGACGTGGCGCTGTTCGAGGGCACCCTGCGCGCCAACCTCAGCGCCGGCGCCCAGGTCGACGACACGGTCCTGCGCGCCGCGGTGCGGGCGGCGGCGGCCGAGGACGTGCTCGCCGCGCACCCGCACGGCTTCGACCGCCAGCTCACCGAGCGGGGGGCGAACCTGTCCGGCGGGCAGCGGCAGCGGATCGGGCTGGCCCGGGCGCTCGTCGCCGACCCCCCGGTGCTGGTGCTGCACAACCCCACCACGGCTGTCGACGCGGTGACCGAGGGCCTGCTCGCCGAAGGGCTGGCCTCGGCCCGCGGAGCGGACACCCACGGCACGGTGCTGATCACCACCAGCCCGGCGTTGCTGCGGGTCACACACCGGGTCGTCGTGCTCGACCGAGGCCGGGTCATCGCCGAGGGGCCGCACGAGCAGTTGCTCGCCAGCGACGCCCGCTACCGGGAAGAGATCCTGCGATGACCGAGCCGACCATGACCGGGGCCGAGCCCCGGCAACTGCTGCCGACGGCCACCGCCGGACAGACCTGGGCCACCCTCCGCACCGAGCTGGCCCGCCTGCCGGGGCTCAGCGCCGTCGCCGGCACGTTGCTGGTGGCCGCGTCCGCGACCGGGCTCGTCGCCCCCTGGGTGCTCGGTCGCCTCGTGGACGACGTCATCGCCGGCTCCGACACGTCGCAGATCGTGACCTGGGCGGGCGTGATCGCGGGTGCCGCGGTGCTCGCGGGCATCCTCACCGCGGTCGGCGCCGCGGTCGCCGCACGCCTCGGCGAGACGGTGCTGGCCCGACTCCGGGAGCGGGTCCTCGACCGCGCCCTGCACCTGCCCTCGGCCACCCTGGAGCGAGCCGGCACCGGGGACCTGGTGGCCCGCGCCGGCGACGACGTGGCCGTGGTGACGAACGTGATCGCCACCAGCGGGCCGGCCTTCCTCGGCGCCCTGTTGTCCGTCGTGTTGACCGCGGTGGGGCTCTTCGCCCTCGACTGGCGGCTCGGCATCGCCGGGCTGGTCGCCGCACCGGCGTACGCGCTGGCGCTGCGCTGGTACCTCAAACGGTCGATCCCGTACTACGCCCGGGAGCGGGTGGCCACTGGCGAACGCGCGCAGGCGACGGCCGAGGCGCTCCGCGGCGCGGCGACCGTGCGCGCCTACCGGATGGAGGACGCCCACGTCGCCCGGATCGCGGCGCGCTCCGGCGTCGCCCGCGACCTGTCGCTGGAGATCTTCGGGCTGTTCACGCGGTTCGGGCTGCGCATCAACAGGTCGGAGTTCGTGGGGCTGGCCGCCGTGCTGCTCGCCGGCTTCCTGCTGGTGCGCGACGACCTCGCCACTGTGGGAGCCGCCACCACCGCCGCGCTCTACTTCCACCGCCTCTTCAACCCCATCGGCCTGCTGCTGTTCGAGTCGGACTCCGTGCTGCAGGCCGGTGCCAGCCTCGCCCGGCTCGTCGGGGTCACCGCGCTGCCGGACACTGCGACCCCGGCCGGCCCGGAGCCCTCCCGGCCGGCGCGGCCCGAACCGGCGGCACTGGAGGTGACCGTCGCGCAGCACCGCTACGACGACGGGCCGGTCGTGTTGCGCGACGTCGACCTCCGACTCGCACCGGGCGAGCGCGTCGCCCTCGTGGGTGCCAGCGGCGCGGGCAAGAGCACGCTCGCCGGGATCATCGCCGGCATCATCGCGCCCACCCACGGGTCGGTGACCCTGCGCGGCGTGCCGCTGGCCGAGCTCGGCGAGCACCGGCTGCGCCGCGAGATCGCCCTCATCAGCCAGGAGGTGCACGTCTTCGCCGGGCCGCTCGCCGACGATCTGCGGCTGGCCAACCCGGACGCGACCGACGACGAGCTGACCGCCGCCCTCGACCTCGTCGGTGCCACCCACTGGTTCCGTGCCCTGCCGGGCGGCCTCGCCACGGAGGTGGGGGAGGGTGGACGGCACCTCACCGCGGCCCAGGCCCAGCAGCTCGCGCTGGCCCGCCTCGTCCTCGCCGATCCCGCTGTCGCGGTCCTCGACGAGGCCACCGCGGAGGCGGGCAGCGCGGGTGCGCGTGACCTCGACCGCGCCGCCGTGGCGGCCACCGAGGGACGTACCACCCTGGTCGTCGCCCACCGACTGAGCCAGGCGGCCACCGCCGACCGCATCGTCGTGATGGAGCATGGGCGTGTCGCCGAGCACGGCACGCACGCCGAGCTGCTGGCGGCCGGGGGTGGCTACAGCCAGCTGTGGCGGTCCTGGCGCATGCCCGACCCCGTGCCGCCGCAGGGGCGCGGGAGCACCGGGCAGATCGAGGAGCAACCCGTCCTGGGCTGAGCGGCCGACGAGGCGCGCGCCGTCCCGCCGTGGCCCCGGCCCGCTGGTACGCAACCGGGAAGTCGACCGAACGGGGGAGCCCGGGAACTTTTCCGGACCGGCCAGCGACAACCAGGATGCGCGGCTGACCGGCGGCGTCCCGACGACGGCACTTCGCCATGAAGGAGCGCCCGTGGCACACAGGACGGTGGTCCGTGCGAGACGGCGTCGCTGACGACGACCAGGTGACCCGCTGGGCGAAGGAGGCTGGCCGGGGTGACCGGCAGGCCGCCACCGCGTTCATCCGGGCCCTCCAGGACCAGGTCTGGCGGTTCCTGTCGCACCTCGCCGGACCGGGTGAGGCTGACGACCTGACTCAGGAGACGTTCCTGCGGGCGTTCCGCAACCTGCCCGGCTTCGCCGGCCGCTCGTCGGCCCGGACGTGGGTGTTCACGATCGCCCGGCGCGTCGCCGTCGACCACGTCCGGACGGCGGTGGCCCGGCCGAGGATCGCGTCGGTGCCGGACTGGCAGACAGCGGCCGAGTCAGCCGGCGCGATCGCCGCCGGGGCCGACGAGGGCGTGACCCTGCACCAGTTGATCGCCGGCCTGACCCGGGAGCGTCGCGAGGCGTTCGTCGCCACCCACGTGCTCGGCCTCTCCTACGCCGAGGCCGCGGACGTCTGCCAGTGCCCCATCGGCACGATCCGCTCCCGGGTCGCCCGGGCACGCGAGGACCTCGTCGCCGCCTGGCAGGCCGAGGGCGACCAGAGCCGTACGCGGCGAACCAGCTGAGGCTGGGGCCCCGCCCGATCCCGGCCGCTCACCCCAGGCGGGCCTCGATGGCCTCGATGATGCGCGGACGCAGCTCGGCGGCGCGGATGACGGCGTCCACCGAGCCGACCTGCACGGCGCGCTGGATGTTGTGCACCCGGTCGAACTCGGTCGCCACCTCGCCGAGCTTCTCCGCGCGCACCGACGAGCGCAGCTCGTCGAGTTCCGCGGTCAGCGCGGCGCGTTCGGTGCCGGCTGCGGCACCGACGCGGGCTTGCAGGTCCCGCACGCGGGGGTCTGCCGCCGTACGGGCGTTGACGTCGGCGGCGAACACCACCGCGGCGGCGGGCGCGCCACCGAGCACCGAGGCGAACGAGCCCTCCAGCGCGAGCACTGTCATGTTCGGGTTCAGCGCCTTCGAGAACACCACGAACGCACCGCCGTGGTAGCGCGAGATCACGCAGAAGACGATGGGCCCCCGGAAGTTCACGATCGCCCGACCGATCTCGGCCCCGTACTCCAGTTGCAGCTTGCGCATCGACTCCGGTGAGCCGTCGAAGCCCGACAGGTTCGCCAGCACGACGAGGGGCCGGTTGCCGCTGGCCGCGTTGATGGCCCGCGCTGCCTTCTTCGACGAGCGGGGGAACAGCGTGCCCGCCGTGTAGGTGTCCGGACCGTCGGTGGGCGGGAAGCCGTGCCGCGGCACCGACCGGGACTCGATGCCGAGCAGGCAGACCGGGATGCCACCGAGGTGGATGTCCTGCACGACCGCGGTGTCCGCGTCGGCCATGCCCGCCCAGCGCTCCAGCACCGGGTGGTCCTGGTCGGAGAGGGCCCGCATCACCGTACGGATGTCGAACGGCTTCTTGCGGTCCGGGTTGGCCTCGACGGAGAAGATCTCCCCGACGGTGGCGAAGGCGCTGCCCGCCACGTCGTGCGGGAAGTCGGAGATGTCGCGGTCGGTCGGGTCGGTGGTGACCGCCCGGCGGGGCGCGTCCTCGCCGGGCGCGACGTACGTGTGGTCGTAGTGCGCCATCACCACGTCCCGGGCGGCCGTCAGGTTCGGCGCCCAGTACTGTGCCTGCCCGTTCGGGCCCATCACCCGGTCGTAGCCGCCGATGCCGAAGTTGTCCTCGGCCGACACGCCACCGGAGAAGTCCAGCGAGTGCTTGCCGGTGAGCACCATCGCCGAGTCCGGGGTCATCACCAGGATGCCCTTGGTGTGCATGAGCATCGTCGCCTCGGCGTTCCAGTACGGCTGCGCGCCGACGTTGATGCCCGCGACCACGATGTTGATCTCACCACCGGCCTGGGTGAACTCGACGATCCGCTTGAGCGCCGCGGCCACCCAGTCCATGTTCTCCGTTCCCGACGTCATCGAGATCCGGGCGCCGGCGGACAGCGCCCACCACTCCAGCGGCACGTGCATCCGCTCCGCCAGGTCCAGGGCGGCGATCACACGCCGGCACTCCGGCTCGGACAGGGCACCCAGCGACTTCGTCGGGTCGCCGAGCAGCACCACCCGGGTGACGCCCTGCGGGTAGCGCTCGGTCGGCGTCGTGACCACCCCGGCGACGATCGCGGCGCTGTTGCGCCCCCGCGGCCGGTCCACCGGCTGCAACACGTGGTCGTCGTCGAGGTCGTGTTCGACGAAGTCACCGAGCCTGCCGGTCAGCTCGTACGGGTACACCGTGTTGCGGCTGCTCGCGCGCAACACCTTGAGCCGGTACTCGTCGAGCGGCTCGATCGCCTCGACCGGCGGCTCGCCGACGGCCAGCTCCGCGCCGCCGGCGGCGTCGAACGAGATCCGTACGGCGATCTTGGTCAGCTCGCCGGTCCGGCGGTCGCGCTGGCGGGCGATGAACAGGATCTCCTCCAGCCCGGCCCCCGCGGTCGTCGGGCGCACGCGCCCGGCGATCATCTCCATCTCCTCGCGGGTGAGCTCGCTCGGCGGCCAGACGTAGACCACGATCCGGTTCGTGTTGAAGCGCGTCTTCGACGGCCGCAGCGACTGGGCGCGGCGGATCGAGTCGAGGCAGGCGGCGATGGCGTCCTCGGTCGTCGGCAGCGCGACCAGTCGGCCGTCCTGCTCGCGAAGCTCGGTCAGGTCACGCACCTGCGCGAACGCCACGAGGCGCTCGTCCGACCGGTTTTCGCGCGCCACGCACTGGAAGAGGTAGACCTCCTCGTCCGACGACGGCAGCCGGGTCAGGTCGAACTTGTGCAGACGCTCCAACTGCATCCGCTGCGCGATGTACGGGTGCAGGCCGCGGATCAGCCGGTCCTCGGTCAGCTGGGTGCCCGACGGTCGGAAGGTGAAGTGGTGGTGCATCACCGCTCCGCCGCGACCCGCGACGGTGGTGGTGACCCGTCGGACCTGAGTCGGCAGCGGGTGCGCGGCGATGACCTCGGCCAGCGCCGCCGCCATCGCGTCGAAGTCCTCCGGCTGGTTCTCCCAGCCGAGGTAGATGTCGGCGTCGACGGAGTCCTCGTCGCCGGCCAGCTCGGCCAGCCCGCGCAGCGCGCCGCCCAACGCGTCGAAGCTCACCGCGGCGGAGACCACGCTCGAATCGGCGCGCTCGGCGACCACGAACGTGCAGCCCGCGGCCTCCTGGGTACGCACGCTGGTGAGCGCCCTGTTGCCGTAGTACCGGCGGGTCAGCACCTCCAGCATGACCGCGTTGTCGAGGTGGTCGCGGACGAGCCGCTGGCCGAGCAGCCGGACCAGTGGCTCGGTGCTGCGTACCATCTCGGCGATGCGCTCGGCGCGGTCCGCCGCGTCCGGGCGCGCGTCCAGGTGCCGCAGGTGCCCACGGACCTCGGCGTAGACCCGGGCGCGGTTGCGGCGCAGCAGCGGCTGGGCGAACCAGGCGAACACCACGCCGCGGGCGAGGTCGGCGACCACGGGGAAGCGGACCTGCGTCGCGGCGATCAGCCGCTCCAGCGCCAGGCCGGCGGGCTCACGCAAACTCTCGTCCGGCGGGGTCTCCCGCAGCCAGGCGCGCAGCAGGGTCGCGATGACCGTGGCGTCGGCGGACGCACGCTGCTGGGCGAGGAAGATCCGGAAGACGGCGGCTTCGAGGGCGGGGGAGCGCTCCAGGTCGGTGACGCCGTACCGGCCGAGTGCCTTGGCGAGCCTGGTCTGGAAGGCGTCCGGCAGCCCGGCCCGCTCGACGTCGAGGCTCTGCAGGTAGGTGTGGAAGTACTCCCGCGCGCTGTGCACGTGCGCGGCGCCGCCGTCCTCACCCGTCGGCCGGTTGCGGCTCAGCTCGGTGAGGTCGGCGAACACCTCGATGAGGTCGAGTTCCGCGGCCAGTGGCCGGTGACCGGCCTCGGCGGCCTCCCGCCGCGCGGCGAGGTAGCCGTCGAGCACCCGGCGGTCGTCGTGCGGGTCGACGTCGAAGCCGAGCAGCAGACCCCGCAGATCCTCCTGACCGCGCCTGCCCCGCTCGTCCGCCGGAACGGTCTCGGCGGCGGTCGGCAGGTCCAGTTCGACGGTCTCGGCGGTCGGGTCGTCCGTGGTCTCCTCGGCGTCGTCCGCGAGCGGCTCCAGGCGCAGCAGCGGCGCGCCCGCCTCGACCTGGCTGCCCACCGAGACGGCGCACTCCTTGAGCCGCGCCCTGAACGGCGCGCGCAGCACCGTCTCCATCTTCATCGCTTCGAGCACCAGCACCGGAGCGCCCGCCTCGACCTCGGCGCCGACCTCCAGCGGTGTGGCGACGACGAGTGCCGGCATCGGGGAGCGCAGGACGCCGCCCTCGTCGCGGCTGACCCGGTGCGTCACACCGTCCACCTCGACCAGGTGGGTCGGCCCGTACGTGCCGGTGAGCAGGCGGTACCGGATGCCGTTGACGACGATCTGGCCGGTGTGCCGGTCGAACCGGTCGAGTTCGACGTCGGCGGTGCGGACGACGGTGCCCGCCTCGATGCCGACCCGGAACCGGTGGGGGCCGACCCGTGCCACGCGGGTGCGGTAGCCGACACCGCGCAGCTTGAGGTCCAGCGGTCGGCCGCTGGCGTGCTGCACCTGCGGGCGACCACCGGACGCCGTCGACAGCAGCCGCTGCCGCTCGGCGCGCTCCTCCTCCTCGTACGACTCGATGGCGGCGGCCGCCAGGGCGACAGCGGAGTGGCGGTGCGTGACGAGTCGGCCCTCACCGCGGACGCGGTCGATCCAGCCGGTGTCGGCGCTGGCGTCGATCACCTCGGGCTGGTCGAGCAGGTCGAGCACGAAGCTCTTGTTGGTCGCGCCACCCTCGATGATCACCGTGGTGTTCGCCATCGCCCGACGCAGCTTGCCGAGGGCCTCGTCGCGGTCGCGGCCGTACGCGATGATCTTCGCGATCATCGAGTCGAAGTCGGCCGGGATGGTGTCGCCCTCGCTGACGCCGGTGTCCACCCGGATGCCGGGGCCGCTGGGCAGGTCCAGCCGCGCGATCCGCCCCGGCGACGGCGCGAAGTCGCGGTCGGGATCCTCGGCGTTCAGGCGGGCCTCGATGGCGTGCCCGCGCTCCATCGGTGGCTCGCCGTCGAGCCGCCCGCCGGAGGCGACGTGCAGCTGCGCCTTGACCAGGTCGAACCCGGTGGTCAACTCGGTGATCGGATGCTCGACCTGGAGGCGGGTGTTGACCTCCAGGAACGCGAACAGCCGGTCGCCGGGGTGGTACAGGAACTCGACGGTAGCCGCGCCGCGGTAGCCGACCGCGATGGCCAGCCGCTCGGCCGACGTCTTGAGCTCGGCGGCCTGCGCCGGGTCGAGCACCGGCGACGCCGACTCCTCGATGACCTTCTGGTTGCGTCGCTGCACCGAGCAGTCGCGCACCCCGAGCGCCCACGCGGTGCCCTGCCCGTCGGCGATCACCTGGACCTCGACGTGCCGGGCCCCGGTGACCAGGCGTTCCAGGAACACGATGCCGCTGCCGAAGGCCCGCGCGGCCTCCTGACTGGTCCGCTCGTACGCGTCGACCAGCTCAGCCTCGGTGCGGACCACGCGGATGCCGCGTCCGCCGCCGCCCGCTGTCGCCTTCAGCATCAGCGGGTAGCCGATCTTGGCCGCGGAGGCACGAGCGGCGTCCAGGGTCTCGACGGCGCCGCGGCTCCACGGCGCGACCGGCACGCCGACCTCCTCGGCGATCAGCTTGGAGCCGATCTTGTCGCCGAGCTGGCGCATGGCGTCCGGGCTCGGCCCGACGAAGGTGACGCCGATCTTCTCGCACAGCTCCGCGAACGCGGGATCCTCAGCGACGAAACCCCAGCCGACCCAGGCAGCGTCGGCCCCGGTCTCCGTCAGGGCGCGCTCCAGCACCGCCAGATTGAGGTACGGGCGGGCAGACGCGGGACCGAGATCGTAGGCGATGTCCGCTTCGCGGACGAAGGTGGCGGTGCGGTCGACGTCGGTGTAGAGAGCGACGGTTTCGATCTGGTTGCCGGTCTCCGCGGCCAACTCGCGGACCGCGTGGATGAGCCGCATGGCGGCTTCACCACGGTTGACGATGGCGACACGGTTGAACACCCGACTGACCCCTTAGCTAGACCTTGAACTGCGTGCCGCGAGACGACGGCTCCCAGCAGTGATCACCTTTCCGGCTGGCGGCTGCCAGCGCTATGGCGCAACCACCGAACCAACCGTCTCTCAGTTGTAGGAAGTGAACAAAAGTTTTTGGTGTCCCCGCAGCCCGCGACCGCCACGGTAGCCCAGGCGGGCACCCGAATCACCTTCACCTCAGCCGGGGGTCGCGCCGGGCGTCACGCACGGCTCGACCGCCGCGACGTCAGTGACTGTCACCCCGGGCCTGACAATGAGGAGGTGACCGTTCTCGACCCGCGGGCGCTCAACCGCGCGACGCTCGCCCGGCAGTTGCTGCTCGATCGCGCCGACCTGCCGGTCCTCGACGCCGTCGCGCACCTCGGCGGCCTGCAGGCGCAGGAACCGCAGGAACCATTCGTCGGGCTCTGGTCGCGGCTGCGCACCTTCGACCCCGCGGTGCTCTCGACCCTGCTGACCCAGCGACAGGTGGTGCGTACCCATCTCATGCGCCGCACCGTGCACCTGCTCGTCGCCGACGACGTGCTGGCCTGGCGATCCCGGCACCAGGCCATGCTGTGCCAGCGGGTGCTCGGGGTCTACCGCGGCGAGTTGGACGGGGTTGGCCTCGACGAGCTCGCCGCGGCGGCGCGGGCGCTGCTGGCCGACGGTGAGCCGCGCTCGATGCCCGAGATCGGGCGAGCGCTCGGCGAGCACTGGCCGACACCGGGCCCGCAGGCCCTGGGGGAGATGGCGATGGCCCTCGTCCCGCTGACCCAACTGCCGCCGCGCGGAGTGTGGCGGATGAAGGGCGGCGCCCGACACGCCCTGCTCTCCGCGTGGCTGGGTCGGGAGGTCCACCCGCCGACGCCGGACGACGCCGATCCCGTCGGCCAGATCCTCGTACGGCGCTATCTGGCCGCGTTCGGGCCGGCCGCCACGGCCGACGTGCGCGCCTGGTCCGGCCTCGCCGGGCTGCCGGCCGCGGTGACCGCGATGCGCGACGAGCTGATCACCTTCCGCGACGAGCGCGGCCGAAGGCTGATCGACCTCGCCGACGCACCACGCCCCGACCCCGAGACACCCGCTCCGGTGCGCTTCCTGCCGGCGTTCGACAACGCGATCCTCGGCTACGACGACCGCAGCCGGATCATCGACGACGCCCACCGCGGCCTGTCCGTGGCCGGTGAGCGCGTGGTGCTGGTCGACGGCCGGGTCGCCGCGACCTGGAGCGTCGAGGCGGGCACGGTGACCGTCAACCCGTTGACCGGCTTCTCCCGCGCCGACCGCGCCGCCGTCGCCGAGCAGGGGCAGGCACTGGCGCTGTTCCTCTCCGACAAGGAGAGCGACCGGGTGCGGGTCGCCGCGTCTCCCCGGTGAGGCCAACCCCAACGACCTTGTATCGATGGTTGTCCACTGCCATGATGTGGTTCGGTCGTGCTCGGGAGCCAGCGCGCACCACACCTTCTCCGGTCCACGGGACGCACGAGGTGGTCAGTTCACCCGTGCCGGGCAGTCCTCGTCGGCGACCGGATCCCGAGCACGGCACCGGCTACGACCTCGGTCAGCGGTGCCCGGCAACCACCGGAGGTACCGATGCTTCGCATGTTCCTCGCCGTCACGACCGTGGCGCTCGCCGTCTGGGGCGGGGCGAGCGGCACCACAGAGCCCACGCCCACGGCCACGCCGACGCCCTCGCCGATGCCCACCTGCCCGCCCGTGTTGCCGATCACCGCCAACGTCGCCGGGGTCACCACCACCAGCGTCACCATCTCGTACTCGATCTTCCTCCGCCCACCCTGCGGCTACGACCCGCCGATGACCGTCAGCCTCTTCGCCAGCCGTGAGGACGCCCAACAGTGGCGGGCCCCGGTTGCCGTGGCTGTCTCCGGGCCGGAGCGCAACGGCTCGGTCACCGTCGACCGGCTGACGCCCGACACCGAGTACTGGTACCGGTTGACCGACGTCGACGGTCGGCGGGACCCGTACGCGATCTCATCCGCGCGCACCTCCCCACTTGCCTCCTGCCGCGCGACGGCCACGATCGACGCCCGTTGGGGCAACGGCTTCGTCGCCACGGTCACGGTCCGCAACACCGGGACCCAACCACTGGACCGGTGGCTGGTGTCCTGGCGGTGGACCGGTGACGAGCGCGTCCAGACCGCCTGGGGTGGCGTGGCCGAGGCCGCCGGTGTCGACGTCACGGTCCGCAACGCCTCGTACAACGGGGCGCTGGCGCTGGACGGTGCGACGACGTTCGGAATGCTGGTGACGACCAGCTCGGTGCCCGACGGGTTGACGATGGCCTGCGCCCGGTGAACGACGTCCGCCCCGCTCCCGCCGTGTGCCGGCGCGAGCGGGGCGGCGTGCTGTCGGTCAGGGTTTACGGGCCACCGCGCCGTAGGCGTCGATCGCCGTGACGTCGGGCTCGTCCGGTCGCCACAGGGGGATCGGCACCAGGCCCGGCTCCACCTTCGTCAGGCCGGAGAAGCAACTGTCGAGGTCCGCCGGGCTGCGCAGGATGTACGGGACGCCGCCGCTCTGTGCCAGTCGCTCCGCACCGGAAACGACAGCCGGGCTGGTGTTGGTGCCGTCCCAGAGCACGAGGTAGCTGCCGGAGGGCATCGCGTCCATGGTCCGCTCGACGATCGAGCGCACCACGGAGAGGTCGGGCTCGTAGCCCATCACGCCCATGAACATCACCGCGACGGGCTGGTCGAAGTCGAGCGTCTGCGCCGCCTCGGCGAGAATCTGCTCCGGGTCGTGGTAGTCGGCGGGTACGTAGGTGGTGACACCCTCAGAGGTCGTGCTGGCCAGCAGCGCCCGCGCGTGCACCAGCACCATCGGGTCGTTGTCCACGTAGACGATCCGCGAGTCGGACGCGACCCCCTGGGCGACCGCGTGCGTGTTCTGCATGGTGGGCAGGCCGGTGCCGATGTCCAGGAACTGCCGGATGCCCGCCTCGGCCGCCAGGTACCGCACGGCCCGCACCAGGAACAGGCGCGACTGCTGCGCCATGAGGACGATCTCCGGGTAGACCTCGGCGACCGCGTCGCCGGCCGCCCGGTCGGACTGGAAGTTGTCCTTGCCGCCCATCCAGTAGTTCCAGATCCGGGCCGCGTGCGGCACGTCGGGCTGAAGCTTCGCGGTGAGTTCGGCGTCCGGGCCGGCCATGCCAGGCTCCTATCGAGGGGTCGTCGGCGGGAGATCACCTCTGCGGTGTGACCGGGATCGTACTCCGGAGCCGTCCACTGTCGACGCCGGGCGTTCGGTCTGCCAGAGCAGCTCGACGGTAGGAGTTTCGCGTGAACCAATGCCCATGGCGGGGCATCCAACCCTGTGACAGACCCGCAGAGAAAGGGACCAGCCATGCGCGGCAAGCTGATTTCCGGTGTGGTGCTCACCCTCACGTTCGTCGCCGGGTGCACGTCATCCGTCGACCGTGTCGGCGGCGAGGCGGCGCCCGCCGGCTCTCCGGCCGGCAGCGCGAGCCCGTCGACACCGGGTGCTCCGGCGTCGACCAGCTCCGGGCCGAGTGCTCCGGCCACCCGTAGCTCCAGCCCGGAAGCTGCGGCCACCCGCACCTCCGGGCCGGCCACTCAGGAGAGCGAGATCAGGCGGACCAACTGGCCCAACGCGGTGATCCGCAACCTGAGGTTCTGCGGTGAGTCCGACGACTCCGTGTCGTTCCGCAACGGGTCGAACGGCCTCGACGTGCCGTGCAGGATCCTGCCCGGCGGTGCCCGGCCGGTGTACGCCGAGTTCATCGTCGAGGAGCCGGCGAATGCCCCGTCGACCGAGGACGCGCTGGTCCTCGTCGAACTGGGCAACCCCGACGCCTCGCGGCGGCAGGCGCTCGTGCCCGTTCAGCTCGCGGACAACGGCCGGAACCGGTACGCGTGGCCGGTCATCCTGGGAGACGACTCCAGCCCGACCGGCGACCGGGTCATGACCTTCGTCTCGTACCGGGTGGTGGGCCAGAACGTGGAGGCCACCGTCCGTAAACTCGACGGCAACACCGAGACCAGGCGGTGGCGCAAGGCCGACGGCAGCGGAAACTGGGAACGGTTCTAGCGTTGCGCGACCACCGACGTGTCCACCCGCAGCGTGCCGAGGACCTCGTCGGTGCGGTCCACGCCGTCGGTCTGCTTGACCTGCACGTACACGCCGAACGAACCGTCGGCCGCCACCAGGGTGACCTCGCTGAACGACGTCTCCGTGCCCCCGCATCGCGCCCAGTGCGCGACGATCCCACCGAGGGTGCCGACGGTGACCGTCCGGTCGGCGGCATCCGTGCAGCCACTGTGATCGGGCAGCGTCGGCTCCGCCGCACGCAGGGTGCGGCTCACCCCGACAAGCTGGTGACGGCACTCGTGCTCCGCGATCTGTGTCAGCTCGACTACCAGGAGATCGCCGGGCAACTGGGCATTCCGGTCGGCACGCTGAAGTCCCGGATCCATCACGCCCGTCGGCACGTGCGGGAGTCGTTGGAGGGCGGCTGAGCGAAGCGTACGCCGATCTGCGGGTTTGCCCCCGATCGAGTGACATCGTTTGACTTGTGCGGCGAATGCATCTTTGATAGTCGATGTCTATCGCTGGGTGCGGTCAGGCGCTCGGTCATCCGGGTGACCCGGTCCACGCCCTGACCCTGGAGGACGGATGCGAGTCATCGCGCGAACCAAACCACGACGGCGGCTGTTGCCGGCGGTGATGGCGGCGGTGACACTGCTGACCGTGGCCGTCGGCGTGCCGGCCGCCGCAGCGGCACCGTCGACGGTGGTCGGCGTGGCCAGCGGCCGGTGCCTGGACGTGGTCGGCAACGTGCGGACCGCCGGCGCCGGCATCAACATCTACGACTGCAACGGTCAGGCCAACCAGGCGTGGAGCCTCACCTCGGCCGGTGAGCTGCGGGTCTACAACGAGACGATGTGTCTCGACGTGGTCGGCCAGGACACCACCGCGCCGGCCGCACTGCAGATCAACGGCTGCAACGGTGGTGCCAACCAGCGCTTTCGGATCAACACCAACGGGACCATCGTCGGCGTCCAGTCCGGCCTGTGCCTGGACGTGACCGGCGCGGGCACCGCCAACAGCACCACTGTCGGTCTCTGGACCTGCAACGGGCAGACCAACCAACGGTGGACGACTGCCCTGGGCAGCAGCGACAGCCAGCCGCCCACGGCGCCGGGCAGCCCGCGGGTGAGTGGCCTGACCTGCAACTCGGTGACCTTCGCGTGGAACGCCTCGACGGACAACGTCGCTGTCGCCTTCTACGACGTCTACCACGACGGCCAGCTGATGAAATCGGTGAGCGGCACGACGCTGTCCACCACCCTCACGGTGGTCGCCGGGGCGACCTGGGGCCTGTACGTCAACGCCCGCGACGCCGCCGGCAACGTGTCCCAGGCGAGCACCACGGTCTCGATCACGCCGCCGCCCTGCCAGGCCGACACCCAGCCGCCGACCGCGCCACAACAGCTCACCGGCACCGCGTCGGGCACCACCGTGACACTGCGGTGGACCGCGTCGAGCGACAACATCGGGGTCCGGGCGTACGACATCCACCGCGCCGGCGTGAAGGTCGGCACGGTCACCGGCGCGCCGCCGGCGACCACGTTCACCGACAGCGGGCTGGCCGCGAACACCGCCTACCAGTACTACGTGGTGGCGCGGGACGCCCAGGACAACGCCTCCTCGCGCAGCGGCACGACGACAGTGACGACCGGCGCGGCGTGCGGCAACCCGGTGTGCGGGGTGCGCCAGGTCACCACCGACACCGACATCCCGTGGGGGCTGGTGACGCTGCCCGACGGCAACGTGCTCTACAACCGCCGCGACGCGCACGACATCATCCAGCTCAACCCCACCACCGGCGCCAAGACCAACCTGGGCACGGTGCCGAACGTGCAGAGCACCGACGGTGAGGGCGGCCTGCTCGGGCTCGCCATCTCGGCCAGCTACAGCAGCGACCGCTGGTTGTACATCATGCACACCTCGCCGAGCGACAACCGGATCGTGCGGATCAGGTTGGAGAACGGGCGACTCAACACGGCCAGCGAGCAGGTGCTGGTCAGCGGCATCCGGCGCAACAAATACCACGACGGTGGGCGCCTACGGTTCGGCCCGGACGGAAAGTTGTACGCCAGCACGGGTGACGCGCAGAACGGCAACTACGCACAGGACCGGGCGGCCCTCGAAGGCAAGATCCTGCGCCTCAACCCGGACGGCACCGTTCCCTCCGACAACCCGTTCGGCAACTACGTGTGGAGCTACGGCCACCGCAACCCGCAGGGGCTGGCGTTCGACTCGCAGGGCCGGCTGTGGGAGCAGGAGTTCGGCAACTCGGTCATGGATGAGACCAACCTGATCACCCGGGGCGGCAACTACGGCTGGCCGGCGTGCGAGGGCACCAGCGGCACGTGCGGCACCGCCGGGTTCATCGCGCCGGCGCGTACCTATCCCACCGCCGAAGGGTCGTGCTCGGGCATCACGATCGTGCGGGACGCGCTCTACGTGGCCTGCGCGCGTGGTGCCCGAATGTACCGCGCGGTGATCAGCGGCAGCAGTCTGACGAACGTGCAGACGTACTTCAGCGGCACCTACGGTCGGTTGCGGACGGTGGAGCCGGCTCCCGACGGAGGGCTCTGGCTGACCACCACCAACACCGGTGACAAGGACAGCACCCCGAACAACAGCAACGAGCGGATCCTGCACGTCACGCTCGGCAACTAGGGGGACCGCAGCGGTTCAGTGAGCGACGTCTCCGCGGGGCCACCACGTGCGTGGCCCCGCGGAGACAGCTCGTGCCGTCAGGAACTCGTCAGGATCACGAGTTGCTGGGTCGCCCGCGTCATCGCGACGTAACGGTCGACAGCCCCCTCGATGCCCGTGCCGAACGCCTTCGGGTCGACCAGGACGACCAGGTCGAACTCGAGACCCTTGGCCTGCTCCGGGCTCAGCGACCGGACGCGGGACGTCGGTGGGAACATCGGATCGCCGATCACGCAGGCGGTCCCGTCGGCGTGCTCGCCGAGCCAGGCGTCGAGGATCGCGCCCAGCTCGGCGGCCGATCCGTGGACGACGGGCAGCCCGTTGCTGCGGATGGAGGTCGGCACGTTGGCGTCGGGGAGCACAGCCCGGATGACCGGCTCGGCTTCCACCATGACCTCCTCCGGGGTCCGGTAGTTGATGCTCAGGGTGGCCAGCGTGATCCGGTCGAGGCCGATGCGCTCCAGGCGTTCCTGCCACGACTCGGTGAACCCGTGCCGGGCCTGGGCGCGGTCCCCGACGATGGTGAAGCTGTGCGACGGGCAGCGGGCCAGCAGCATCTGCCACTCGGCGTCGGTCAGCTCCTGGGCCTCGTCCACGACGATGTGGGCGAACGGGCCGGCCAGCAGATCCGGGTCGGCGGCGGGCAGCGCGGACTCGTCGGCCAGGGCATCGCGCAGGTCCGGCTGGTGCAGCATCGTCAGCAGGCCCTCGCCGTCGTCGTAGGCGTCGGCCGCGAGCAGTTCGTCGATTACCCGTGCCCGGTGCTCGCGTTCGACGGCGGCGGCGGGGTCGTGCCGACGCGGACGCTCCGACGCGTGACCGAGGCGTCGCCGTGCCGCGTCCAGGAGCGGCAGGTCGGATACGGTCCAGGCCCGGGCGTCGTCGCGCCGCAGCTTCCGGACGTCCGCAGGGCTGAGCCAGGGCGCACACGTGCGCAGGTACGCGGGCACCGACCACAGGTCTCCCACGATGTCGGCGGCGTCGAGCAGGGGCCAGGCGCGGTTGAAGGTCGCGCGCAGCTCCCTGTTGCGCAGCAGCGACCTGCGGACCACGTCGTCCGGCTCGTCGCCGTCGTACCTGTCCACGAGGATCGTGAGCAACTCCTCCCAGATCTCGTCTCGCGCCTCGTTGTGCGGGGTGCCCGGCCCGGGCGCCTGGAACGCGTCGGCCCAGTCGCCGGCACCCAGCCAGATGTCGGCCTCGTCGGTCGTGACCGTCATCGGTTTGACCGGTGGGTCCTCGTAGAACCTGACCGCGGCGTCGATCGCACCGACCAGCTCCGCGGAGGACTTCAACCGGGCCACGTCCGGATCGGGTTCGACCGTCGCCCCGGCGCCCTCGCCGACGAGGTTCCGCAAGGTGCAGGTCTGCACGTCCTCCTCGCCGAGGCTGGGCAGGACGTCGGCGACATAGGCCAGGTAGGGCTGGTGCGGCCCGACGAAGAGCACGCCACCCCGGCGCTGACCCAGGCGAGGGTCGGAATAGAGCAGGTAGGCGGTGCGGTGCAGCGCGACGACGGTCTTTCCGGTGCCCGGACCGCCGTCCACGACGAGCGCCCCGGCCGATCCCGCTCGGATGATGGCGTCCTGGTCGGCCTGGATGGTGCTGAGCACGTCCCGCATCCGGGTCGACCGGGCGCTGCCGAGGCTGGCGATGAACGCGGACTGGTCGTCGAGCGCGACGGCGTGCCCCACGAACCCGTCCGGGGTGAAGACTTCGTCCCAGTAGTCGCTGATCCGGCCGCGCGTCCACCGGTACCGGCGACGGCTCGACAAACCCATCGGGTTGGCGTGGGTCGCGCCGAAGAACGGCTCGGCGGCGGGCGAGCGCCAGTCGAGCAGCAGCCGCCGACCCTCGCTGTCGGTGAGGCCGCGACGTCCGACGTACACGGGCTCGGGGTTGCCCGCAGCGACCACGTGGCCGAGACACAGGTCCAGACCGTAGCGACTCAGCGCACGCAGGCGGCCGGTCAGCCGACGGATCTCCTCGTCCCGGTCCATCGCCTGCCGGCCCTTGCCGCCGGGCGCCCTGCGCTCGGCGGCAAGGCGCTCGGACAGCTCGGCGTTCAGCTGATCAAGGCTCTCCGCCATCGTCGCGAAATGCTGCTCGTCGCGGCCGATCAGCGCCGGGTCGGCCTTGGGGGAGAGGTGATCGGGGAGATCGAACACGGAGGTGGGCAAGGAATTCAAATGGGAACTTCCAATTCGGCAGATTCTGGCCTCGGCCGACGATTTTGCGGCACGGACCGGGTCTTGCCGCAAGCCCCCCAGTGCGCTATATGTTAGAAGTGGCAGGGGGCCAGGTGTCCCCATTTTCCAAGCTCAGGGCGTGTCCACGACCTCGCGGCCGAGGGGCCAGAACGCCGCCGGCACGAGCTTGAAGTTGGCGATGCCGAACGGAATCCCGATGATCGTCACGCAGAGGGCGACCCCGGCGACGATGTGGGACAGCGCGAGCCACCAGCCCGCCAGCACCAGCCAGAGGATGTTCGCCAGACCGGAAGCGACGCCCGCGCCGGGCTTCGGCACCAGGGTGCGGCCGAAGGGCCACAGCGAATAGACGGCGAGGCGGAGCGACGCGACCCCGAACGGGATCGTCACGACCAGGACGAAACAGATCAGTGCGGCGACGCCGTACCCGACCGCCAGCACGATGCCACCGCCGAAGATGAGCCACAGCACGTTCAGTACGAAACGAATCACCACTCCAGCATGAGCGATGCTCGCAATCGGCCCGCGCTGCCCTCCCGCCCCTCCTCGCCGGAGCGTGTGCACGGTCAGCCGGCCACGTGCTGGCGCCGCGTGGCGTCGTCGGACAACTGGCCGACGGCGTCGTCGAGGCTCTCGAAGATCGGGAACGCTCCGTCCAGGCGCATGGTGTGCAGGACGGTGCGGATGAATCGCGACGGCGCGGCGAGGCAGAGCGTCACCCCGCGTTCCCGCGCGTCGCGGTGTGCGCGGACGAGAAGACCGAGCCCGGTCGAGTCGATGATGTGCACACGGCTCAGGTCGACGACCACGTGCCCGCCCACCTCGGCCACGTGTCGCAGCGCCGTGCGCAGTGTGTCGCCGGTGTCGAGGTCGATGTCGCCCGTCGCGGCGATGACGGTGACGTCGTCGAGGTGGTCGATGCCGAGGATGCCTCCGGGGCCGTGGTCGCCGCACGAGCCCGGCCCGCTGCGCGGGGGTGGTAGCAGGCTGCAGTGCGGGCAGCGGTGCGGCCCGGTGGCGAACGGAGAGCCGGTCCAGCCGTGCTCGGCAACCAGGGTCCAGACGACCTCGGCGTCGGGTAGCACGCACGCGGTGCCGCGGATGGTCTCGCCGCAGGTGTCACAGATCAGGGTCATCAGGTACTCGTCCGGGACGACGGTCATGCTGGGGTCCTTCCTACGCCCTGGCCTGGCGCGGTCCGCGTCGCCCGGGCCGGGTCGGTGACGATCGACAGCACCTGGTCGAGGCGGGCGATGTGCAGGATGCGGCGGACCCGAGGGTTCGGGTTGCGCACGGTGAGGACCGCGTCGGCGCGAGCCAGCCTCCGGTGCAGGTCGAGGATCAGGCCGATGGCGGCGGCGTCGAGGTGTCGGCAGTCGGAGAGGTCGAGCGCGATCTGCGCGGGGCGCAGGCTGAGCAGCCGATCGAACATGGCGCCGACCTCCGGTAGGCAGGCCAGGTCGAGTTCGGTGACGCGCACCTCAACCAGCGGCAGCGTGTACCGCGTCGGCATCACCGGCGTTGTCATGGCCGTGCCCCTCTCCGTCAGCCCCTCGGTCCACCACCACCGTTACGGGCGGGGTTGGCGATAGCTGCAAGGCTCTGTGACAGTTGTGTGACAAAACCGCGAGCTGGGCAGCACGGTTGGCCGCTCGGCGGGCTGCCGAGGATGATTCCGGCATGACGGCCGTACTGGTGATCGAGGACGACGACCGCATCCGGCTCGCGCTGCTGCTCGCACTGGAGGACGAGGGCTACGACGCCCTCGGGGCGGCTACCGCGGAGGAGGGCCTGCGCGCCCAGCGTCACCACCCGGCCGACTACGTGCTCGTCGACCTGATGCTCCCCGGCCTCGACGGCTTCGAGTGCATCCGACAACTGCGCCGTGACGACGACGTTCCGATCGTGGTCGTCAGCGCCCGGGACGGGACCGACGACATCGTGGCCGCTCTCGAAGCCGGCGCCGACGACTACGTCGTCAAACCCGTGGCGATCAGGGAGTTGACCGCCCGACTGCGAGCCCTGCGTCGGCGCGCCCGACCGCTGGCGGCGGCGTCGACGCCGGATCCGGTGCCGGCCGTGGCCTTCGGCGAGTTGGAGATCAGTCCGGAGGCGGGGGAGGTGCGCCGCGCCGGTCAGCAGGTCACCGTCACCCGCACCGAGTTCCGCCTGCTCTGCGAGCTGGCCGAGCACGCCGGCCGGGTGCTGTCCCGTCAGCAGTTGCTGCAACGGGTGTGGGGGTACGACAGCGGCGACGAACGGCTGGTCGACGTGCACGTCGGCCGACTGCGGCAGAAGATCGAGCCGGACCCGGCGAACCCCCGGCACCTGGTGACCCTGCGGGGTCTGGGCTACAAGCTGCAACGATGAGACGCCTCGGACTGCGTACCCGGGTGGCGGCCGCGTTCGCGGTCGGCGCGCTCCTGCTCTCCGCGTCGATGGCCCTGGTCTCCTACGAACTGACCCGGCAGTCCCTGCTCGACGACCGGGCACGCATCGCACTGCGGGCCGCCTACTTCGACGCCGCGGTGGTGCACGCCGGGCTCGACACGGACAGTCCGGACGTGGTGGAGGTGCTCCGGTCGCTGGACACCGGCGGGAGCCGGCGGCCGGTGCTGCACCTCAACGGCGAGTGGTACGCGCGCACAGCGGACCCGGACACCACCGCCGCCATCCCCGCCGAGTTGCGTCGAATCGTCGCCGCCGGAGAGCCAGCGGTGCAGCGCGTACGCGTCGCCGGGCAACCCGCCCTGGTGGTGGGGGTGCCACTGTCCGCGTCGGCGGCATATTTCGAGGTCAACTCGATGCGCGAGTTGGAGCAGACGTTCCAGGTCCTGGCGCTGGCGTTGACCACCGTCGCGGTGCTGGTCGCCGGGTCCGGTGCCGCCCTCGGGTGGTACGCCACCCGACACGGACTACGGCCGCTGACGGCGGTCGCCGACGCTGCCCAGAAGATCGCCGCCGGTGACTTCACCGCCCGGCTGGACCCGGCCACCGACCCCGACCTGACCCGCCTCTCCTCCTCGTTCAACCAGATGGTCGACCAGCTCGCCCGCCGCATCGAACGGGACCGGCGCTTCGCCGCCGACGTCAGCCACGAACTGCGCTCACCGCTGCAGACCCTCGCCGCGGCGGCCAGCGTCCTGGCCCGTCGTCGGGAACACCAGGACGACCGGACGGCGACTGCCGCCGGGCTCGTCGCCGACGAGATCGACCGTTTCCAGCGACTGGTCAACGACCTGATCGACCTGGCCCGCAGCGACCAGCCCGCACACCGTGCCCCGGTGGACGTGGTGGAGCTGGCCGAGGAGGCCTGCCATGCGTACGACCTGCCGGTCAGCCTCGTCCACCTGGCACCGGGCGTCCCCCCGACCTGGCACGTCGAGCGGCGGCGGATCGCCCAGGTCCTGGCGAACCTGCTCGACAACGCCGTGACCTACGGCGCCGGCCCCGCAGCCGTCCGTCTCTACCGCGACGGTGACACCGGCGTCATCGAGGTCGACGACGATGGCCCGGGCGTGCCCGTGGAGGATCGTGAGGCGATCTTCGACCGTTTCGTCCGGGGTCGGGCCGCCCACACCCGTGGCGCAGGTGACGGCACCGGGCTCGGGCTCGCGCTGGTGGCCCAGCACGCCGCGGCGCACGAGGGGCATGCCACCGTCGCCGACCGCCCCGGGGGCGGCGGACGCTTCCGGGTCGCGCTTCCGGGCAGCCTGCCGTGAACCGACGCCGTCTCGCCCCGTTGGCGCTCGTCCTGCTGTTGACCGGTTGCGGCATCCCCACCGACGACGGCCCCCGAACGGTGCAGCCACCGCGCGGGCCCTTCCACAGCTCCGTTCCCGCCGACGCCACCGCACCGGCCGGCCACGTCGTCGAAACCCTCTGCCTCGTACGCGACAACTGGATCATCCCCGTGGTCCGGCGCGTCGACAGTGTGCCGAGCATGGCCGACCAACTGCGGCATCTGCTCGCCGGGCCCACCGGGGAGGAACGTGACAGCGACCTGACCAGCGCGCTGCCGGGAGCGGTCAACGCCGCTGGTGTGACGGTGACCGGCACGCAGGCTCTCGTCGCGGTGGACGCGCCCGCCGTCGACGCCGGCCGCAGCGACGAGGTCCTCGCCTTCGGGCAGATCGTCTGCACCCTGACCAGCCGCGACGACGTCACCACAGTGGCCTTCCTGCGCGACGGCAGACCGCTCGGTGTGCCCCGGGCCGACGGTTCGCTGTCCGCCGACCCGCTCACCCGCGCCGCATACGCCCCACTGATCAAGGAGCAGTGAGCCCGTTCACACCGCCGGCGGCACCGAGGGTCTGCTCAGTGGAAGACCTGAGACGAAGTCCAGGGCCGGGCAGGGGAGCTTCCCGGAGGTCGGGTGGGTGTCGGCGGCCAGATGATGGCTGGCATGAAACGCGCTGCGCTCTTCGTGATCGCCGGACCGGTCGGCATCGCGGCCTACGGCCTCGTACGCCTGTGGGGTAGGTCCGACGGGGTGTACGGCCCCGGGTTCGACTGGCAGGCCGCGCATCTCGTCGGGCTTGCGGGCATGGTGTGCTTCGTCCCTGCCGTGCTCGCCCTGGCCGGCCTGCTGCCCCGCAGCCCATGGCGTACCGGGGTGGTGGCCCTCACCATGGCCGGGCTGGCCGCGACCATGGTGCAGTTCGGCGCCGACATCGTCGAAGGGCTCCTGGCCGCGGACCGTGCGGAGATGTCGGCCCTCGGCGCGGACTTCAAGGACATCCCCGGTGTCGAGGTGGCCTTCTACGACGTCGTACCCCAGTTCTTCTTCCTCGGCCTGGTCGTGCTCGCCGGCATGCTCGTGGTCAGACGGCGGCTGCCGTGGTGGAGCGTTCCGCTGCTGGTCGTCGGCATCGTGGCACCGGCGGTAACGCTCAACCTGCTCCCCATCGGCGGCCTGTGCATCCTGGCGGCGTTGGCGCCCGCGCTTCCGGCTGTCGCCGGAACGCCGGGTGTAACGCACTCGACCCGCTGACTCGCCCTGGTCAGTGCGGCAGGCCGGTGCAGGCGGCCCCGTCGATGGCGCAGGCCTCGGGGGCGGCACCCGCCGGTGAACCGTTGACGCGAAACGTCACCCGGACCGAGGTGCTGCCGGGCACCTGACCGGCGCTTCCGTCCGGCACGAACGTCCACACCGCACCGTCCCGGCTGACCCGCGCGCCCTCGACCGCGCTGACCCGCAGCGACTCCCGGGGCAGGGTGACGGTCAGCGTCCACTGCGGCACCGGCACCGAGCCGGGGTTGCTGATCGTCACGGCCGCACCGTAACTGAGCAGGGCGTTGTCCGCGATGGCGAAGTCGGCGTTCAGGGGGGTCGGGGTGGGCGAAGCCGTCGCACCGGTGGGTGTGGGCCGGGTCGACGCACCTGCGGTCGTCGGGACGGCGGTGGCCGACGCGGGCGGTGGGGGAGCGGGCGCCGCCGGGCTGCTGGCCGCCGGCCGTGCCTGCGCCCGGGGAGTGCCGGTCGATGGAGTGCCCACCTGCTCGACGGACGGTGGGGCGTCGAGGGTCACCGGCGTCAGCTTCTCCGGCGTACGCAGCAACCCGATGACGGAGACGGCCGTCGCGACCAGCACCCCGAACGCCGCGATCACGGCCACCCAGGTGGCCCGCGAGACGTCGTCCCGTCCGGTGAGCACCCGCCGCGCGGTCGTGCCGAAGGCCACGATCCGGTCCAGCAGGATGATCGCCACGGTACGGCGTGGCTGCGGTGGTGTTGCCGGCACTGCCTGTCTCCCCTTCAGTTCGTCGCCGGATGCGCGCCCGCGATCCGTGCGGGTCGCGGATGGCATCTGCCCTGTCACAGGGCGCGGAGCCCGACGAGTATCGCCTTGAGCAGATCCTCGTTCGGCACCTCCGACAGCATCGGCGGGTCATGCGTCTCGATCAGCCCGGCCGTGAGCAGGTCACCGAGCAGCACCCGCACCGTCCCCAGTGGAAGATCCAGCTCGGCACCCACCTCGGCCACCGACACCGGATCGTGGCACAGCTCGACGATCCGCGCCTGTTCGGGAAAGAGCGGTGTGGGCGGCGTGACCCCCCGGCGAGCGACGACCAGTGAGATCAGGTCGAACTTGTCGCCCGTGGGCGCGGTGCGCCCCCCGGTCATCGTGTACGGCCGGGCCACCGGGCCGGCGTCGTCGTCGTACCACGCCTCGTCAGCGCTGCCGGTGCTGCGCACCAGGATCCCCGATCGTCGCCGAGGAGGCGGGCCCGAGACGGATCGGCAGGTGCCGCTCGGCCTGCCCGACGAAGAGCGCCACCTCGTACGCCATGTCGCCGACCTTGACGTCGTCACCGGCGATCCGCACGGTGAGGATGGTGCCGTTCGGAATGGTGGCGACGAACAGGAACGCTCGCGCCATCTGCACCACGACCTGACGCAGACCGCCCCCTTCGCAGATCCGGGTGGCGGCCAGCCCCAACGCGATCAGACCAGCGACCACGCCGGAGAGCTGCTCGGCGAGCTCGCCCTTGACCTGTTGGGAACCGCCGAGGAACAGCCCGTCGGGGGAGAGCACCACGGCGAACTCCGCGCCGTGCACTCGGTCGACCAGGCGGTCCAGGGCGCCGGTCAGGTCGTCGTCGGTGACCACTGCGGACGTCATGGGTGTCTCCTTGTTGCTCTAGCGACCGGGAACTCGACGGTGTCGAGGCTGGTCCTGCCGGGTTCCGGGCCGGTCGGTCCGGTGTGGCGCGTCCGCGTCGGCAGCTCGCCGTCGCCGTTCGGGGTGGAGGGGTCGGCGGCGTCGCGGGCCGGCGGGTGGGGGGTGCCGGGTGGCGCGGTGGCCGCTCCACGGCCGGTGTCGTTCGGTGTGACCAGCCCGGCCGGGAGGAGCACGGTGGCGGCGGTCCCACCGCGCCGGCTGGGGCGCAACGAGACCTGTGCGCCGCATCGGCCGGCCAGCACGGCGGCCGCGTACAGACCCGCGGAACCCGGGGGTGGGCCGTCCGGTGGCGGGTTGCCGAGCAGGTGGTTCGCCTCGGCCAGCGCGGACGTGTCCAGACCCGGCCCGTCGTCGACGACCAGGACCGCGCAGCCCTGCGGTCGGTGCTCGCCCCTGACCCGTACGGTGGTGTCCGCAGCGGAGAAGGCGAGGGCGTTCTCGATCAGCTCCGACAGCAGGTGGACGACGTCCGTGACGGCGTTGCCCGCGAGCGACCAGGGCCAGTGCGGCGCGATCAGGACCCGGTGGTAGTCCGGCACCTCGGCGACCGCGCCGCGGGTCACGTCGAGCAGCGGCACGGGCCGTCGCCAGCGGCGGGCGGGCCTCGCGCCGGCGAGCGTGATCAGCTTCTCCACGTTGCGTCGGATCCGGGTGGTGAGATGGTCGAGCTGGAACAGCTCGTTTGTCTCCTCGGCGGACCGCTCCCGGCGTTGCATCCCGTCCAGCAGGCCGAGCTGATCGCGCAGCAGGACCTGGTTGCGTCGGGTGAGCCGCAGGAACAACTCCTGGTTGGCGCCGTCGGGCGTCGCCGTGGCATCACCGGCCGGAGCCGGAGCGTCGTGGTTCGAACCGGTCCGGTCCTCGGTCAGGCGTCGGACGGTGCTCACCCAACCCAGCAGGAGCACGAGCACGACGATGAGGCCGAGCCCCACCACGGCGCCGGTACGCGCGACGACCACCGCGGCGCCCGGCGCGGCCCGCTCGGTACTGCTGCGGGCGGTGGTCGTCACCAGCGTCTGCAGTGCGCCCAGGGCGGCGTCCGCCGCGGCCCGCCAGGCCTGGACGGTGATCCCGGTCAGCGCCGTGTCGGCCGCGAGCAGTCGGGCCTCCAGGGCGAGCAGACCCGCGAAGTCGGGGCCGGTCACGAGGCGCTGGTGCTCACTGCGGCCGTCCACTGGCAGCCCTGCCGCCGCCTCGGTGCGCGCGTACCGCTGGCCGCCGACGAGCTCGATCAGCCGGCTCCGCTCGTCGGCACCGAGCCGAGCGCCGGTCAGGGCCGCGCTGACCAGTGTGTCCTCCCGGGCGAGCAGCTCCCGGGCACGGGCCACCGCGATCACGGCCCGGGTGTCGGCGGCCAGAGCGCTCTCGTACGCGCCCCACTCCGGGCCGTACACCCGGAAGGCGACGTCGACGACCTGGTCGTACGCGTCGACGGCCTCGGCCAGGTCGAGACTCCCGGCGTCCACCTGGGACCGGATCGTGCCCAGGCCGTCGAGCCGGCGGACCAGCTCGCCGGCCCGGTCGCGGACGTCACTGGCGCTGAGCAGTCGAAGGTCACGCCCCTCGGTGAACGCGCGGACCTCGGCTGCCGCCCGGTCGGTGCCCTCGCGCGCCGCGACCAGCGGGGGCGCCGTCGGCGCGGCTGCGGCGACCCGCTCGGCGGTGAGCCGACGTTCGGCCTGCAGGCCCAGGATCAGTCGGTCGACGGGCTGGCCCAGGGTGTCCGCCAGGGCCCGCACGCGCAGCAGGTCGGCCGCGTCCTGGCCGGCCACATAGGCGGCGTAGGACCAGAGCGAGACGAGGACGGCGCACAGCACGACCAGCCTGACCCGGATCAGCCGCGCCTCGTCGCGCGTCACGGTCGGCCCCGCCCGGTGCGGAGGCGTCCGCCGCGTGGGTGCCTCATCGGGTCGCCCGCTGTGGCCACGGCTGACCGGCCGTGTCGCTGGCCCGGTCGGCGACGATGGTGCGCAGAAGGGCCAGCAGCTCGGTGCGGTTGGCGCAGTTGAGTCGGTGGCGCATCCGCGCCACGTGGTGTTCCACCGTCTTCGCCGAGATGAAGAGCCGGTCGCCGATCTCCCGGTAGGTCAACCCGGCCAGCACCAGCTCGGCGACCTCGTACTCGCGGTCGCTGAGCCCCTGCTGGGTGGGGCCGGCCGCGCGCGCCGTGCTCGCGCCGGTCGTCGGTGTCTGCCCGCCGTGGCCGCCGGGTGGCCGTCCCTGGAGTGCGCGGGCGCACTCCAGCAGGGTGGTCATCGCCCGCCGGTCCGCGGTGCGGATCGCGGCCTGACCGGCGAGGCGAGCACCGTCCCAGCACAGTCCGGTGTCGTGCAGCCCTCGGGCGGCGGCCTCCACCCGGGTCGGATCGACGACGCCCCGCAACACCTCCACCCAGCTCTCCGCGGCGGCGGCGACCACGGCGGCGTACCGGCTGTGACCGGCGGCGGCGAGCAGCGCGGCGACATGTTCGTCGGCGACTGCCGGCTCGGCGGTCAGGATGGCGGCGTGCAGTCCGCTCCAGTGCAGCGGGACACTCCACAGTGGTGGGTCGCCGAGGCGGCCCAGCAGGGCGCGTCCCTGGAGCAGGTACGGCTCCAGGCGGGCCAGGTCACCGAGCCGTGCGCCCGCGATGGCCAGCTCACCCAGCGGCAACAGCGTGAACAGGTCGACGGGGTGCCGGACCACCGCCTCCAGCGCCTGCCCCCACCCGCGCTTGAGCGCACCGAGGTCGCTGTTGCGCCGGCTGACGCCCATCCGGATCGCGGCGGCGAAGAGCAGGTCGCGCGACTCCAACGGCCGCCCGTCGAGGGTCACCGTGGCGAGACGTTCGGCCGCGGCGTGCGTCTCGCCCCGGACCATCAGGATCCAGGCCTGCAACAGCCGGTGGCGACGAGCCATCAGGGGGCCGCCGACACCGGCGGCCAGGGCCCGGTGCAGCACCTGCTCGGCGATCTCCAGCTCGCCGCAGTGCACTGCCGTCAGCGCGGCGAGCGCCGCCGGGCTGTCTGGTAGGAGTGCCGCGCGTCCGTCCGGCTCCAGCAGCGCGGCGGCCTGCACGAGCGCGGAGAGCGCGGCGGTCGGTGAGCCGGTCACGCTGTCGCGGACGCCGGTGGCCATCAGCCGGGCGGCGCTGGCGCGCAGGGTCGGGGGTTCGCCGCCGGGATCACCGGCCGGCGGCTCGGCGGCGGCGCTCAGGTCGCCGGTGGCGAGCCCGCCGACGGTGGCGAACGCCAGCGCCGACGCGGTGCCCGACCACCGGTACAGCTCCACGCTGCGACCGACGTGCCCACGGTGCGCCAGGGCGGTCGCGGCCACCACTGCCGCCTCGCAGCGATCGGGGGGAGTGGCCGTCGACAGCAGTCGGTCCGCCAGCCGTAGGGCGTCGTCGAGGTTGCCGGCCAGTGCGGCGGCGAGCGCCTGCTCGGCGCTTGCTGGCCGTCCGGCCGCCGTGGCGGCCGCGAACAGGTCGGCGGCGAACGCCGGCTCGTCGGCCAGAGCCTCGTTCGCAGCCGCTGCCAGGGTCGGGACCGGGCAATCGCCGAGCGCGCCGACCGCGAGCAGGGACCGGACCAACGGCAGCACCGCGCCACCCCTGGCGAGCTGCAACTCGGTGAGCCGACGCCAGACCGCCGTCCGCTCGGTGGTGGGGCTCAGCGTCGTGACGGCCCGCCGGACGATCGGTGCGAGCCGGCCGTCGGCACCGAGCAGCCCGGCCGCCCTGGTCGTGGCGATCAGATCGTCCACCGCCGCCGGCTCCCGGCCCAGGAGGGCGCCGAGCATGCTCACCGGCAGCGTCCCGCCCGCCGCGACGGCGAGCAGCAGCCGTCGTACCGCGTCGGGTTGGACGTCCAGGTCCGGCCCGAACTCGCCGACGACGGACCGGGGTGGGTCGACCACCGCGCCGGTCGGGGTCTCCGCAGCGGCCAGGCCGCGGGCCAGCCGTTCGACATCCCGGGGTACGCCGCAGGTCTGCGTGTGGACGAAGTCGACCAGGTCGTCGCGGCCGTCCAGCTCGGGTGTGGAGGCGAGGTAGGCGGCGGTCTGCTCCCGGGTGAACGGCGTGAGGAGCAGGGCCTGCCCGTCGCGTCGGAGCGCGTCGACCAGCTCGCTGAGCGCCGCCGACCGGGGCCACGGGCGGTGGGCGACCACCAGTCGGTGCCGACGGGTGGCGGCCAGACCCTGCAGCACCTCGATCCGTGCGTCGTCGAGCAGGTGCGCGTCGTCGACCAGCACCAGGGTGTCGGCGTCGACCGGTTCGCCCGGCGCCGGGGCGGTCGTGCGCACGGTGATCCCGGCCCGTTGATGGACTCGCGCCAGCTCCGCGAGCAGCGCGGTCTTCCCGTGACCGCCCGGGCCGGCGATGCCGACGCTGAGCGGGCCGGTCGGGTCCTGTCCGACAGTGTCCAGCAGGACCTGCGGCCCCCGGTCCAGCGTCAGCCCGGTCTCGGCGATGTCATTCATGATCATTGGGGTCATCCTTCGCGTCCCCGGCTGCGGGCCAAGGCCAGGCGGGACGGTTTCGGCAGGTCCAGTGGGAGGACCCGGACCGGGGGCCGCGGTGGCGGATCGCCCGGGACGGTGGTGTCGTGGTGGGGGCGGCGGGTGGCTGGGACGGAGGCCCGACCGGCACCGCTGACCGGGGATGGATCGCGGGCCGGTGGCTGTCGGCGGGGGCGCGGCGACACCACCTGGCAGGCGGCCATCGCCGCACCGGTGGCGGCGGTCAACTGGGAGTCCGGTTCCACCTCGACGGGGACCGGGAGGGCCGCGCTGATCAGCTCGGTGACGAGTGGCACGCGGGTCGACCCGCCCGCCAGCAGGACACCGTCGAGCTGCCCCGGCGTCAGGTTGGCGCTGCGCACGGCCCGCAGCAGGAGGTCGACGGTGACCTGCACCGTCGGGCGGATCATGTCCTCGAACTGGGCCCGGGTCACCGGTATCCGCGCCGGGCCGCCCGGCAGGGCCAGCACCACGTCGGCCGTCAGGTCGACGGTCAGCACCCGCTTGACCCGGTCACACTCGGCGCGCAGCCCGCGCAGCGCGGCCTGGGTGCCGCGGCGCGCGCTGGTGGCCAACTCCCGGGCCAGCGCGGTACGGGTGTGGTCGGCCAGCGCCTCGTCGAAGTCGGCCCCGCCGATCGGGTCCAGACCCTGCGGGGTGCCGAACGTCTCGTAGGTGCCGCGCGGGGTGCGACGCACGAGAGCCGCCTCGAAGCTGTTGCCCCCCAGGGCGTAGACGACAGCGGTGCTGCCCGCGAACCCGCGGGCCGCGTGGCTCTCGGCGACAGTGACAGTGCGCGGAAGCAACGTCACGTTGCGCAGGCCGAAGCCGGACAGCGCCCGGTGCAGCACCTCCCGTCGGTAGGGGCGCCACCCCGCCGGGTGGCTGAGCACTATCGCCTCTGCCGGGCCGCCCTCCAGGGCGTGGACCCGCTCGACCACCCACGCCGCCAGTTCGGCGGTGAGCGTCTGCGGCGCGCACGTTTCGCCGCCGAGCAGCAGGGGTACGTCATCGCCGATCCGGTGCACGAAGTCGCGTGTGGTGCGGCTGCCGTCGTCGGTGGCGGGCTCGCCGACGTGCAGCGAGCCATCCTCGGACAGGCACAGCACCGACGGCACGAGAGCCGAACCGACCTGCAGCGGGACGGGCTCGGGGCGGGTCCAGGTCGTGCCGTGCGACCGTGCGACCGCGGCGGCGGTGTTGGTGCTTCCGATGTCTATCCCCAGGACGTACGGCATCGTCTCTTCTCCCCCCGTGAGTTGGCCGGCCGATGGCGATGGCGTCGGTGCTGCCGACGACCCACCCCCGGCGAACCCCGCGGGCTCCTACGTTCGTACCAGAGATCAGTCCCTGGTCGGGACCCTAATCTCGCCGGGTCGGTTTCCCCCTGTCCCCCTAACGTACGAGGCGGCGGAGCCCCTAGTTCAACCGGCCCGGATGCGGGCTGAGCCCCGATGCCCGGGGGTGGGCCGGGCAATAGCGTCACTGTCGATGTACGACACCCGCCGACGGCCAGATCCGAGGAGAACCGGCACATGGACTCGCACCAGACCCTCCACGACTTCGTGCTCGACCTGTTGACGAACCCCGACGCGCGGTCGGCCTTCGACCTCGACCCCGAGGGTGCGCTGCGGGCCGCAGGGCTCAGCGACATCACCGCGGCGGACGTGCAGGACGTGGTGCCGCTGGTGGTCGACTACGCGCCGGGGGAGGGCCTCACCCCACTGGTGCCGGCCGTCGGGCAGCTCGGGTTCGACCCGCTGGTCACCGACACCACCGACGTGGTGGGCCAGTTGCAGAGCGTGGCGCAGCAGATCAGCGTCACGAGTTCTCCCACCGGCGTGGACATCAAGGCCGGTGTGCTCGGCGCCATCGCGGTCGACCCGTCGGCTGCCGCCGCCGGGATCACCGTGCTGCCGGGGATCGGCCTGGGCGTCGGTCCGTACGGGTTGGACAGCGACCTGGCTGGTGTCTCCGACGTGGCGCACACCCTCGACGCCGACGTGGCGCAGCCGGTGGACGCCATCGCGGACCCGGTTCTGGGGAACGTCACCGGCGTGGCCGGCGACCCGAGCGGTCTCCTCGGCGCAACCGACCCGGGCCTGCTCGGCGGCGACCTGACCGGCGGTGTCCTCTCCGGCTCCCACGGTCAGCTCAACGGTGTCGTGGGTTCCCTCGGTGTCGACGACACCCTGGGTGGGCTGGGTCTGGGCCACGCGGGCGGCGCTGTCGGTGGCGTCGTCCCGCCGCTCGATGTTCCGTCCACTGTGGGTGGTGTGACGCACCAGGTGGACAGCCTCCTTCCCGGTGTCACCGGCGCGGTCGGCGATGTGACCGGGGGCGCCACCGACGGTGTGCTGGGCGACTCGCACGCCTCGCCGGACCAGGGCCTGCTGGGTATCACCGGCGGCCTGCTCTGACAGGGATCTCCGGTAGGAGCGGGAGGCCGGGTCGCTTCGGGCGATCCGGCCCTCTCCTGTTCCACATCCGGTCCCTCTTGATAATTGAGCCGAAATCCGCACACTTGGTGCGGTGATGGCCGGGATCTGGTTGGACGTGCTGGACGAGATCGCCCGTACGTGCAGTGCTCATGGTCGTGGTGACCTGCTCCAGACGGTGCGGCAGAAGCGTGCCCAACTGCTGGACCCGACGCTTCGGGTCCTGGTCATCGGTGAGCCGAACCAGGGCAAGAGCCAGCTGATCAACGCGATCATCAACGCCCCCGCCTGCCCGGTGGGCGACGGCCGCACGACAGTCCTGCCGACCGTGGTGCAGCACGCCGAAGCCCCGTCCGCCGCGGTGGCTCAGGCGCCGCCACCAGCCACGGGTCGTCCCGCCGGCGGCGCCGCCACGGTGACCGTGGAGCGGACTCCGGTGGCGCTCAACCAGGTCGCCGCGGGCGTGGCCGGCATGATCGGGCGTCGGGCGGGCGGCGGTCCGGCGTACGTCGAGATCGGGGTGCCGCGTGCCCTGCTCGGCGCCGGGCTGGTGCTGGTGGACACTCCGGGCACCGACGAGGTCGCCGGTGTCGGCGGTGCCGCCCCGGTCGCGGCTCCCGCCCGCGCGGACACCGTGCTGCTGGTCTCCGACTCCACCCGGGAGTTGTCGGTCGCCGAGCTGAACATGTTGCTGCACGTGATGCGCGCGCACCCGAACGTGGTCGTGGTGCAGAGCAAGACCGATCTGGTGGCCGACTGGCGTGCGGTCGCCGAGCGCAACCGGCAGCATCTCGTCGAGGCCGGCGTCCCGGCGGCGCTGATCCCGGTCTCGGCGACGCTACGACTGCGCGCCGCCGCCTCCGGCGACCGTGATCTCAACGCCGAGTCCGGCTTTCCCGCGCTGATCGCCCGACTGCAGCGGGACCTTGCCGGCAAGTCCGACCACCTGGCCCGGGCGTCGGTGCAGGCGGTGGCCCGGACGGTGGTGGAGCAGCTGGCCGCACCGCTGCGCGCCGAGCTGGCGACCCAGGAGGCCGAGGAGCATTCCGGGCCGATCTCCCGCCTGCACGCCGCCCAGCGCGAGGTCGACGAGCTGCGTCGCTGCTCCACCCGTTGGCAGAACACGCTCAACGACGAGATCGCCGACCTGCTCTCCGACATCGAGTACGACCTTCGGGACCGGACCCGGCAGATCCTGCGCACGGTGGACGAGGCGTTCGACACCGCCGATCCGCTGGACGCCTGGGACACCTTTCAGGACTGGTTGGAGCGGAGCCTGGTCGAGGCGGCGGAGGCCAACCACGAGTGGCTGATCCAGCGCTGCGACTGGATCGCCCGCCGGGTGGCCGCCAACTTCAACCGGTACGGCTACGACGTCCTGCCACCCTGGTCCATGTCCATGCCGGACGACATCGCCCGGCGACTGCCGGAGTTGCAACGGCCGACGATCGACAGGTTCACCACCGGCCAGAAGCTGTTCACCGGCATGAAGGGCTCGTACGGCGGCATGTTGATGTTCGGCCTGGCGACCACCCTGGCCGGAATGCCGATGATCAACCCGGTCTCGGTCGGCATCGGGGCGCTCTTCGGCGGCAAGAGCATTCGCGACGAGAGCAAGCAGTTGCTCCGACGCCGCCAGGCGACCGTCAAGACCGCGATCCAGCGCCACGTCGACGACTTCTTCGTCCGGATCACCCGGGACTGCCGGGACGCCGTCCGGCAGGTGCAGCGGATGCTGCGTGACCACTTCACGGGGCTGACCGAGGAGCTTCAGGAGGCCATCGTGCAGTCGTTCCGCAGCGCCAAGCAGGAGGCCGACACCGACGCCTCCCTGCGCGAGCAGCGGCAGCGCGAGATCCGGTTGAAGATGACCCGGTTGGCCGCGCTCTACGAGCAGGCCCAGCAGTTGACCGCCACGCGTTCGGCCCCGCTGCTGTTGGAGCCGCAGACATGACAGTGGGCCTGCGGCTGGACGAGGCGGCCTGGGGGTTGCTGCACCAGGCCATCGACCTCTATCAGGGCAACCCCCGGGCCGTGGGGCAGTTGCGCAATCAGGTGGCCCGGTTGGAGCAACCGCTGCGCATCGCTGTCGCCGGGCCGTGGCGGTCGGGCAAGTCGACGGTGCTCAACGCGCTGATGGGCGAGGAGGTCGCGCCGGTCGAGAGGGCCGACGGTGTGTTCACCTGGTACGAGGACGGCCCTGCCCCGCGTGCCACCGCCTACCCGGCCGGTCAGCCCCCGCAGGAGCTGACGGTGGTCAAGTCGGCGACCGGGTTGCGGGTGGATCTCGGCTGGGACACCGGGGACGTACGCGACATCGTGGTGCAGTGGCCGACGCGCGCGCTTCGGCAGGTCACGCTGATCGACACCCCGGCGCTCCCGGGCGACGTCGAGCAGGGCCGGATGCCGTTGGTGGAGCGGGTGCTGCGGGACTCGGACGCGGTGTTGTACCTGACCCGTGACGGTCGCGACAGTGATCTGCGGATGCTGGAGGCGGGCCGGGACGGCGCCGTCGGGCAGGCCGCCCCGATCAACGTGATCATGGTGTTGTCCCGGGCGGACGAGACCGGGGGAGGTCGGATCGACGGTCTGCTCAGCGCGCGCCAGCTCGCCCGGCGGCACTACCGCGATCCACGGGTGAGCGCAGTCAGCGTGAACGTGGTGGCGTGCAGCGGGATGCTCGGCCTGGCGGGCCGGATGCTCGGCGAATCGGACTTCGCGGCGCTCGCGACGCTGGCCTCGGTGCCCCGGGCGGAGTTGGACGCCCACCTGCTCTCCGCCGAGCGCTTCCTCCGTGGCGAGCTGCCGGTACGGCTGGAGACCGATGTCCGCGGCGCGCTGCTGGACCGGTTCGGGATCTTCGGTGTCCGGCTGGCGGCCACCCTGGTCCGCAGTGGCTTCGACAGTCGGGTGAAGCTCTCCGCCGAACTCATCCGGCGCAGTGGCCTCACCGAGCTGCGGGAGTCGGTGACCCGTTGTTTCATCGATCGCCGAGACACCCTCAAGGCCCGGTCCGCGCTGGCCGCGGTGGAGACGCTGCTGCGGGCCGAGCCCACCCGGGGTTCCGACGAGCTGGTTGGCGCGGTCGAGCAGATCCTCGCCGGTGCGCACGAGTTCCGGGAGCTGCGCCTGCTGGTGGCGCTGCGCAACACCCGGCTCGGGTTCGACGTGGAGCTGGCCGACGAGGCGCAGCGACTGGTCGGGGGCAACGGGGTGGGCCTCGCCGCCCGGCTCGGTGTCGAGCACGAGGCGACCGCGCAGCGGCTCTGGGAGGTCGCCGCCGACGCGCAGTGGCGGTGGCGGGACCGGGCCGAGGACCCACTGCTTCCGCTGGCGCAGAGGCGCGGGGCGCAGGTCGTCGCCCGCAGTTGCGAGGGAATGATCGCCGAGCTGGTCGCGGGCGGTCGCTGAGAGCGGTGGTCGTACCTGGCGTGATCTGAGACGCGATGGGGGCGGCCATCACGGCCGCCTCCATCGGTGCCCGCAGGGCTCAGCGCGGTTGGTATGTCTGGCAGTCGGCGATGTCCTGCCCCGGGCCGACCCGGATGGACGGTGCGTGGCACTCCAACTCGGCGTTGTGTTGGCAGTCGCTGCGCTTGCAGGCGCCGACCTGGGCGATGACCCGGTCCAGCCCGCCCTTGGCCGAGGTGTCGATGAACGTGGCGCAGTTGGCGTTCTCGTGCCCGTTCTCCTGCCCGATGGTGATGGCGAACGCGTGGCAGCCATCGTGGTTGTAGCCGCAGTCGGTGACGGTGCACTCGTGTACCCGCGGCATCTCCAGCATGTCAGTCATCGGCGATCTCGCTTCCGTCGGTGGTGCCGGGCAATCCCAGTACCCGGCTCCGACGGGACAAATCCCCATCAGTCATCTCTTCTGGGGATATTTTGCATAGGCCAGGCTTACCTAATAGCCGTGATCCGCTTCGGTCATCAACGAACGCGTCGGGCTCGACAGCCGTGTGTCTGCCGAAGAAGTGCCTCGATCTGGGCGCCGAGTTGGTCCGGATGCCGCAGGGGCGCGCCGAAGGTCAGCCGGACGTCGCGGTCACCCCCGGCCAGCTCCAACCGGAGCACGACGCCGTGGCGGTCCAGGCGTACCGGCCGGACCTGGCGAACACCCTGGAGATGGCGGGTCGGGATCAGTCGGCACAGCCGTTCGACGGTCTGCGGGTGATGGTGGTCGAGGTGGCAGAGCAGGTCGGCCTCGGCGGCGGCCAGTGGGTCGGGCCGGGCGGCCACGAAGGCGTCCGGGTGGACGGAGGTGGTGCGGCCGTCGACGGTCAGCTCGGCGGTGGCGAGGTCGAGGAGCGCCACCAGGTCCTGATTATTTTCGGTCGGGACGGTCTCGATCGCCAGCCAGCCGGTGAGTGTGCCGCGCCCGCGCACCCGGTTGCGGACCGGAGTGGGCGCCAGGTCGGTCACCTCGACCATCGCCACTGTTTCCCGCTGGTGCGCGAGGTGGTGGGTCAGGTGGCACCCGGCCGGCAGGTCGACCCGCAGCCGCCCGTCGCCAGTCACGACGTGCCGTCCGGCAACGTACGCCTCGATCCCCGGGATGTGCAGGGTGAGGGAATCGGTGGCGACGAGCATCGATCGTAGTCGCACACCCGCGTCGTCGGTGGTGTCCGTGCTGGTCGAGGGCTTGCTCACGGCGATCATCTCCTAATAAGGTTAGCCTTACCTTACTTGAGAGGTGAAGGATGAATCAGACCCGTCCCAAGGTCAAGCGCTCCCGCGCCCTGGGCATCGCGCTGACCCCGAAATGTGTGCGCTACTTCGAACGCCGACCGTTCCCGCCGGGTCAACACGGCCGCGCCCGACGCACCACCAGCGACTACAAGGTCCGGCTGTTGGAGAAGCAGCGGCTCAAGGCCCAGTACGACCTGCACGAGGGTCAGCTTCGGCGTGCTTTCGACCGGGCGGTGCGCCGGCCGGGCAAGACCGGTGAGGAACTGGTCGTGGAGCTGGAGACCCGGCTGGACGCGCTGGTGCTGCGAGCTGGTCTCGCCCGCACCATCTACCAGGCCCGCCAGATCGTGACCCACCAGCACGTCACGGTGAACGGTCGTCGCCTGGACCGGCCGTCCGCGCGCCTGCAACCCGGCGACGTCATCGCCGTCGCCGAGCGCAGCCGGGGCAAGGCCCCGTTCGTCGTCGCGGCGGCCGGGGCGCACGCCTCGGAACGGCTCGCCCCCTACCTCGACGTCAGCCTGCCCGGCCTGACCGCGCGTCTGACCCGGCTCCCGCTGCGGTCGGAGGTCCCGGTCGTCTGCGACGAGCAGCTAGTCGTCGAGTACTACTCGCGCTGACCGACGGTTGGAAGGGCCCCGAGTGCAGGCACCTGCGCCGGGGCCCTCCGCAGGTGGATCGTGGCCCGAAAACCGTTATTCGATCTCACTCCACACGGTCGTCCCTGAGCTGCGGAGATAACGCTCTCACGGATGGTGGGAGAGTGCTTGACGCGCCCGTGATCCGGACGCAACGATGCATGCACATATCTCGTCCCACCACCGCCAGGCGTGATCGGCGCACGCCGTCCCTCGCACCGCGAAAGGACCCCACTGTGCGCAGATCCCTGAGATCGTGGCTTGGCCTCGCGCTGAGCACGATCCTCGTGGCCGGAGGCATCGTCGCCGCGCCGCCCACGGCCAGCGCCGCACCGTTCACCGTGCTGATCTTCAGCAAGACCGCCGGATTCCGGCACGGATCCATCACCCCCGGCATCACCGCCATCCAGCAGCTCGGCGCCGCCAACGGCTTCACCGTCGAGGCGACCGAGGACGCCGCCCAGTTCACCGACGCCAACCTCGACCGGTTCGCCGCGGTGATCTGGTTGTCCACCACCGGCGACGTTCTCAACGCCGCCCAGCAGGCCGCGTTCGAGCGCTACATCACCGGCGGTGGCGGCTACGTCGGCGTGCACTCCGCCTCTGACACCGAGTACGACTGGCCCTGGTACGGCGGGCTGGTCGGGGCGTACTTCGCCTCGCACCCCGCCGAGCAGAACGTCACCGTCAAGGTCGCCGACCAGGTGCATCCGTCCACCGCGACGTTGCCGCAGCGGTGGAACCGGTTCGACGAGCTGTACAACTACCGCACCAACCCCCGCGGCAACGTGCACGTGCTGGCCACGCTGGACGAGAGCACCTACACCGGCGGGAGCATGGGCGCCGACCACCCGATCTCCTGGTGCCAGAACTACTCCGGCGGCCGGGCCTGGTACACCGGTCTGGGGCACACCGACGCGTCGTACACCGAGGCGAGCTTCCGTCAGCACCTGCTCGGTGGCATCAGGACCGCGGCCGGGGAGGTCGACGCCGACTGCGGCCCCACCGTCACCAGCAGCTTCCAGCAGGTGGAGCTGGCCAAGGGCGCGGCCGAGACCGGTGAGCCGATGAGCCTGACCATCCTGCCGGACCGGGGAGTGCTGCACACCTCCCGCAACGGCGTGATCCGGCACACCGACGCCGCCGGCAACACCAAGATCGCCGCGACCCTGCCGGTCTACACCGGAGACGAGGAGGGTCTGCAGGGCATCAAGGCCGACCCGAACTTCGCCACCAACCGCTGGGTGTACGCCTACTTCGCCCCGCCACTGAGCACCCCGGGTGGCGGCGCCCCGGCCACCGGCACGCCGGCCGAGTTCGCCGTCTGGGAAGGCGTCAACCGGCTGGCCCGGTTCACCGTCAACGCGGACAACACCATCAACCTGGCCAGCGAGACGCTGATCCTCAACGTGCCGACCAGCCGGGGCATGTGCTGCCACGTCGGCGGTGACATGGACTTCGACGCGGCGGGCAACCTCTACCTCTCCACCGGTGACGACACCAACCCGTTCGACTCGGCCGGCTTCACCCCGATCGACGAGCGGGCCGGGCGCAACCCGGCGTTCGACGCGCAGCGCACCTCGGCGAACAGCAACGACCTGCGCGGCAAGGTGCTCCGGATCAAGCCGAGCGCCGCCGGCGGTTACACCATCCCGGCCGGCAACATGTTCGCCCCGGGCACCGCGCGGACCCGTCCGGAGGTCTACGCGATGGGCTTCCGCAACCCGTTCCGGATGAGCGTGGACAAGGCCACCGGCATCGTCTACCTGGGTGACTACGGCCCCGACGCGGGCACCGCCGACCCGAACCGGGGGCCGGCGGGCAACGTGGAGTTCGCCCGGATCGACCGGCCCGGCTTCTACGGCTGGCCGTACTGCACCGCCCACAACGACGCGTACAACGACTACACCTTCCCGTCCGGGCCGTCCGGGCCGAAGTTCAACTGCGCGGGCGGGCCGGTCAACAACTCGCCAAACAACACCGGCATCACCCAGCTGCCGCCGGCCGTCTCGGCGTGGCTGCCGTACGGCGGCTCCGGCTCGCCGCCAGAGTTCACCGGCGGTGGCCTGTCGCCGATGGGCGGCCCGGTCTACCGGTACGACCCGAACAACACCTCGCCCGTGGCGTTCCCCGAGTACTACGACGGGACCTACTTCGCCGGTGAGTTCGGCCGCCGCTGGATCAAGAACATCAAGCTCGACGCGTCCGGCCAACCGCTGAAGATCAACCCGTTCCCGTGGACCGGCACGCAGGTCATGGACATGGAGTTCGGGCCCGACGGCGCGCTCTACGTGCTCGACTACGGCACCGGCTGGTTCAACGGCGACGCCAACTCGGCGCTCTACCGCATCGAGTACGCCCGCGAGGGCCGAGCGCCCGTCGCCAAGGTCTCGGCCACCCCGACCAGCGGCACCGCGCCGCTGACAGTGGCCTTCTCCTCGGCCGGCACGCTCGACCCGGACGGCGACCCGTTCACCTACGCCTGGGACTTCGACAACAACGGCACCACCGACTCGACAGCGGCCAACCCGAGCTTCACGTACACCACCAACGGGACCCGCAGCCCGACGTTGACGGTCCGGGACACCACCGGCAAGACGGCCACCGCGAGCGTGGTGGTCACGGTCGGCAACAGCGCCCCGGTGGTCACCGTGAACACCCCGTTGAACGGGCAGACCTTCACCTTCGGGGACGCCGTGCCGTTCTCGGTCACCGTCACCGACGCCCAGGACGGTGCGATCAACTGCGCCCGGGTGAAGGTGAACTACGTCCTCGGCCACGACTCGCACGGCCACCAGCTCGGCAGCGTGCAGGGCTGCTCCGGCGTCATCCAGACCTCGGCGGACGGCGAGCACGACACCGCGGCGAACATCTTCGGCATCATCGACGCCGAGTACACCGACCTGGGCGGTGGGGGCCAGCCGCCGCTGACCACGCACACCCAGGCCGTCCTCCAACCTCGGGTACGCCAGGCCGAGCACTTCGGTGACTCATCAGGTGTCCAGATCGTCGCCGGGGCGGCGGGACACGGCGGCGCGGCGGTCGGTTACATCGACAACAACGACTGGATCTCGTTCCGCCCCTACAACCTGACCGGCGTCCAGTCGTTCAGCGCCCGGGTCGGCGCACCGGCCGGTGGCGGCGGCACGGTGGAGTTGCGGGTCGACTCGCCCACCGGGCCGCTGGTCGGCTCGGCCACCGTGGTGCCCACCGGCGGGTACGCCAATTTCGCCACGGTCACCGGTGGGGTCACCGCCCCGACCGGCACCCGAACCCTGTTCCTGGTCTTCAAGGGCGCTGGGCCGTGGTTCGACATCGACGAGTTCACCCTCTCCACCAGCCCCGGCGGTCCCGGGCCGGACCCGGACCCGGATCCCGAGCCGGGCGCCAACCTGGCCCGGGGCAAGCCGGCGCGTGCGTCCAGCTTCGAGGGCGCGTACGGCGCGGCCAACGCGTTCGACGGCGTGGCCGGAACCCGGTGGGGCAGCGCCTTCAGTGACCCGCAGTGGATCGACGTGGACCTCGGCGCCACGTACTCGCTCAACCGGGTCAAGCTGACCTGGGAGGCGGCGTACGGCAGTGGTTACCAGATCCAGACCTCGCCGGACGGGGTCAACTTCACCACGATCCGTACGGTGACCGGTGGCGACGGCGGGGTGGACGACCTGACCGGGCTCAGCGGGTCCGGCCGCTACGTCCGGCTTCTGGGCACCACCCGGGGGACCGCCTGGGGCTACTCACTGTTCGAGTTCGAGGTGTACGGCGGCACCGGTGGCCCGTCCGGCGGCAACCTGCTGCTCAACAAGTCCACGTCGACCTCCAGCAACGAGGGGGCCGACGTGTCCGGCGCCCAGGCGGTGGACGGCAGCCTCACCACCCGCTGGTCGAGCACGTTCTCCGACCCGCAGTGGATCCGCGTCGACCTCGGCAGTCCCACCGCGATCGGTCGGGTCAAGCTGAGCTGGGAGGCGGCGTACAGCAGCGCGTACCAGATCCAGACCTCTAACGACGGCACCACCTGGACGACGGTGAAGACGGTGACCGGCGCGGACGGCGGTGTGGACGAGCACACCGCGCTCGGTGCCAACGGCCGCTATCTGCGGATCAACGGCACCGCCCGGGGCACCGGGTACGGGCACTCGCTCTGGGAGGTGGAGGCCTACACCAGCTGAACCACCACCGTTGACGTGGCCGGCACGGTGATCCGTGCCGGCCACGTCCGTCAATGCAGCTCGTCGTCCTTGTATATACCGCCTATCGGTATATGCTCCCTGGCATGGCTGAAGCTCCACTGCGGGAACCGACGTTCCTGGTGCTCACCGCGCTGGCGGAGGCGCCCATGCACGGGTACGCCGTCATCGAGGACGTGCTGCGCATCTCCGACGGCCGGGTGCGCCTGCGCGCCGGCACCCTCTACGCCGTCCTCGATCGGCTTCGCGCCGACGGTCTCATCGAGGTCGAGCGCGAAGAGGTGGTGCAGTCCCGACTACGCCGCTATTACCGCCTCACCGCCCTGGGCGCGCGGCGGCTCACCGAAGAGGCGTCCCGCCTGCGACACAACGCGGACGCCGCTCGGGTGCGGCTGCGCCGCAGCGTCCTACTGACCGACGGAGGTGCGGCGTGAGCAGCGACGACCTGGAGCGCCGCTACCGGCGGCTGCTGGCCGTCTATCCGTGGGAACACCGTCGGGTGTACGAGGACGAGATGCTGGCCGTGCTCCTCGCTGGTGCGCGGCCGGGCCAGCGACGACCCGGCGCCGCCGACGTGCGGAATCTGGTCGGCGCCGGCTTGCGGACGCGGCTACGGGTGGGCGCACGGGGGTTCACCGAGTCGAGCTGGGCGGACGCGGCGACGGTGACCGGCCTGCTGGTCGGGGTCGTCCTGCTGGCGCTCGCCAGCAGGACGCTGCTCGACCTGCTCGTCCGCGCGTCGAGCCCGCCGCCCGGGTTCGCCTCGAGCGGTCCGGATCTCGTCGACTGGCTGCGCGTCGCCGGCTGGGCGGGCGTCTGCACGGCGGTGCTGGTCGGGTGGCGTTGGGTCGCCGCCGGTCTAGCCTGGGCCGGCGTGCTCGGTTGGAGTGCGCTCGTCGCGCCGCAGGCCGGTGACAACCCGACGTACGTGGTGGACACGTTGCCGCAGTTCGCCCTCGCCGTGGTGGCTGCCGCCGCGCTCACCGTGCCGGCGCCGCGCCGCCGGGCGATCGCGCTGCTGGGCGTACGCCGACTGCTGGCCCTGCTGCTCGCACCGGCCGCGATGGTCGCGCTCCTTGTGACGAACCGGGCGACCAGCCCCACGTTCGGCTTCGTCGGCCAGGTGTCGTACCAGGTCTTGTACGGCATCGAGGCGAGCAGTGAGCTGGTCGTCTGGCTCTACGTCGCGGGCCTGGCGGCTGCCGCGTTGGCCATGGTGATCGCGGTGGCCACGCTCACTCCGGAGGTACGCCGACGGATCGTCGTCATGCTGCTGCCCGTGGCAGCCCTCGCCCTGGTCATCGACAGCGCCCTCGCCGGTTGGGTCACCTCGACCATGCACATGGGACACACCATCCCCCTGGTGCCGGCTCAGTGGGCGATGCTGGTGCTCGTCGCGCCGGTGACCTTCCTGGCCGGGGCGCTACTGGTGCGACGTCGAGAGGAGACCCTGCGCATGGTCGCCCTCGGCCGGAACGCCGACCGCGAGCAGCCAATGGGTCAGTGAGCGGCCGGGTGCTCACCCGACGCCTGGCGGCTGGCCGTCACCCGGCGCGGAACACCGCTCGGCTGAGATAGTGCCGCGACTGCCGATCGAAGCGTCCGAGCAGATCGCGGGCGGCAGGCGGGACAACGGAGGCGGACGGATCGCCGCCGGTGAAGGCCGACACTGCGGCGAAGTCCGTGAAAGTCATGGCGGTGAGAAATTCGCTGCCCTCGGCGGGGTCCAGCTCCTGCGGGGAACGACGCAGAACCCGAAGCTCCCGAAGCCCGGCCACCCCCCGGGCGAGGATCGCGGGCGCGATGTCCTGCGTCAACAGCCGATCGTAGGCGTCAGCGAGAGCGGGCTCCGTCCACCCGCTCCACAGTCGAAGAATCATGACAGCATGCTGTCATTCCAGTAGTAGGCTGTCAATATGCGGTAAGGTGCTGCCGATGACCGAACGGAAACAGGACCGGGTCGACGCGTATCGGCTGCTGGTGGCAGACGTGTACGAACTGGCAGGCGAGTCTCGGCGCTCAAGCGAGGAGCTCGCCCGAGAAGAGGGCCAAACTGCCGCCCGATGGCACGTGATGAGCGTGCTCTCCGACGGTGCCCGCACCGTCGCGAGCGCGGCGCGCAGACTCGGCCTCGCTCGACAGAGCGTGCAGCGAGTGGTCGACGACCTGGCCCGTGCCGGGATGGTGGAGTTGCACGACAACCCCGATCACCGCCGCGCGCCACTGGTGACACTCACGACGGCAGGGCTGGCCACGCTCACCGGCCTCCTGGAACGCTCCGACGCCGACCGCCGGGACGCCGTGGAACGAGCCGGCCTCAGCCTCAGGGATCTCGAGAATGCGCGCGCGACGCTCAGGCGGTTGGTGGACGCCCTGCAGAGCCGGTGAACCGCCGCGACACTCACCTCACCTGCTCCCGGGCCGTCAGTCGTCGGCGACGGCCACCGGCTCCGAGCCGATGCAGCGCACCTTCAACTCGTACTCCCGGGTGGGCCCCTGGAACGTGACCTCGACGTCGTCGTCCGGGCCCCGGTCCACGTCCCTGACCCGGTAGCCCTGCGCGGGCGCCCAGGAGACGAGGCGTACTCCACCGGCACCGCACTCGGCCACGGCCGTGCCGCCCTCGGTGGCGAACCCCCGGCGGACCCCGGAGCTCGCGCTCGGTGTGGGACTCGTCGTGCCCGGCCCGACGGAGCCGGTGCCCGTCGTGCCGGTGGGCACCGGCTCCGGCGAGGCGAGCGCCCGTTCGATCTCGGCCTCGCTGCGCACCCCACCCGGTGTGCCGGTGAGGCTCTCGCCCACCAACCGGATCGCGCCCAACCCGATCAGGGTCGCCACGGCGACGGTGGCCACCCACCCGGCGGCGACGAGAATCGAACGACGGCCCATGCTCTGACTATCCCCGATCCCTCCTTGTCGTTGGCACATCCGGACGCTAAGGCATAGTTAACGTGCGCCTCGCTGACAGCGGTAGCGGTTAGCCTCCCAGCTGTGGCCCGCCTGTTGCTCATCGAGGACGACCTGACCATCCGTACCCCGCTGATCCGTGCCCTGCGGGAACGCGGCCATGCGGTGGCCGCGGCCTCGACCGCGATGGCCGGGCTCCGCGACGCACTGGAGGACCGTCCCGACCTCGTCGTGCTCGACCTGGGCCTGCCCGACCTGGACGGACGCGAGCTGCTGCGGATGCTGCGCGCGGTCAGCTCGGTGCCGGTCATCGTGGCCACCGCCCGCGACGACGAGGCCGAGATCGTACGGGTGCTCGACGCCGGTGCCGACGACTACGTGGTCAAGCCGTTCACGGCGGCGCAGCTCGACGCCCGCGCCCGGGCGGTGCTGCGGCGGGGGCCCTCCGGTGCCGACGCGCAGGACCCGGCGCTCGTCGTCGGCGGGCTGCGCGTCGACCCCCGGGCCCGGCAGGTCACCCTGGACGGGGTGGTGGTCGAGCTGACGCCGCGCGAGTTCGACCTGCTGCACCACCTCGCCGGCCGGCCCGGCCAGGTGGTCACGAAACGTGAACTGCTCACCGAGGTCTGGCAGATCCCCTACGGGGGTGCCGACAAGACCGTCGACGTGCACCTGTCCTGGTTGCGTCGCAAGTTGGGGGAGAACGCCCAGCAGCCTCGCTACCTGCACACCGTGCGCGGTGTCGGGGTGCGTCTCGAAGCGCCGGCGGCGCAGCCGTGAGGGCACGGCTCGCGTTGCTGGTCGCCGCGGTCAGTGTGCTGACCCTCATCGCTTTCCTGGTGCCGCTGGCGCTGCTGGTCCGCACTGTCGCCGAGGACCGGGCCACCGTTCGGGCCACCGCTGACGCGCAGAGTCTCGTGCCGGTGGTCGGCACCGCCGACGCGGCGACCATCCGGCTCACCGTCGAGCAGCTCGCCGCGGAGTCCGGTCGGCCGGTGAGCGTGTTCCTGCCGGACGGCACGGTGCTTGGCGCCCAGACCCCCCGTACGCCGGCGGTGGCCCTGGCCGCGCGTGGGCAGAGCCTCACCGGGGAGTCGGCGGCCGGCCGGGAGGTGGTCATCGCCGTGCAGGGCCGGGCGGACGGCACCGGCGTGATCCGGATCGTGGTGCCGCAGCACGAACTGACCGCCGGGGTCACCCGGGCCTGGCTGGTGCTCGCGCTGCTCGGCGTGATCCTCGTGCTGATCGGGCTGCTGGTCGCCGACCGGCTGGCGCGCACCCTGGTCCGGCCGATCAGCGACCTCTCCGCCGTCTCGCACCGGCTCGCCAACGCCGAGCTGGACGCCCGGGTCACCCCGGCCGGCCCGCCCGAGCTGCGCGAGGTGGCTGGTGCGCTCAACCACCTCGCCACCCGGATCCAGGTGCTCCTCGTCCAGGAACGCGAGCAGGTCGCCGACCTGTCCCACCAGTTGCGGACACCGCTGACGGCGTTGCGGCTGGAGGCGGAGTCGCTGCGCGACCCGGAGGACGCGGTCCGGATCACCGCCGCCGCCGACGGTCTCGAACGTGCGGTCACCGGGCTGATCCGGCAGGCCCGGTGGCGGCACTCACCGGCGGGCCCGGCCGCCTCGGACGCGGCGGCGATCGTCGCCGACCGGGTCGCGTTCTGGTCGGTGCTGGCCGAGGACACCGGCCGGGCCGTCACCCTCGACCTGGCACCCGGGCCTCTCCCGGTCGGTGTGGCAGCGGACGACCTCGCGGCGGCCGTCGACGCCCTGCTCGGCAACGTCTTCGCGCACACCCCCGATGGAACGTCGTTCGCCGTCCGGCTCGCCCCGGACGCGGGGGAGGTGGTCCTCAGCGTCGCCGACGAGGGGCCGGGCATGCCGGACGGCGCCGTCCGCCGGGGCGCGAGCGCGGCCGGCTCCACCGGCCTCGGCCTGGACATCGCCCGCCGCGCCGCGCAGGCCGCCGGCGGTCGCCTGGAGTTGCGGACCGCCCCGCGGGGCGGGGGACAGGTGCTGCTGCGGCTCGGACCACCGACGTCACCGCGGCAGGCATAGCCGCTGCGGTCCCGGGTAGCTGCGAGTCATGGCGCGGTACACGAAACCCGAGCTCAGAGAGCAGATCAAGGAAGAGATCAAGTCCTCCGACAAGGGCGGCCGGCCGGGACAGTGGTCGGCGCGCAAGTCGCAGCTGGTCACCCAGGAGTACAAGAAGCGCGGCGGGGGATTCCTCGGCGAAAAGGACGAGCGGCAGAAGTCGCTCCAGCGCTGGGGCAACGAGAAGTGGCAGACGAAAGAGGGCGACACGCGGGCGCGCAAGGGCGACACGACGAGCCGCTACCTGCCCAAGAAGGCCTGGGACGAGATGTCGGAGAGCCAGAAGCGCGCGACCGACACCAAGAAGCGCGAAGCCTCCCGCACCGGCAGGCAGTACGTCGCGAACACCGGCCCGGCCAAGCGAGCGCGTCGAGACGCCACCACGGCCGGTCGGATGACCGAGATGTCGGTCGCCGAGGCGGCCAAGCTGGTCCGGGGCCTCGACACGCGACAGCTCAAGACCGCACTGCGCAACGAGCGTGCCAGCAAGGACCGCAAGACGCTCGTCCAGCGGCTCGAAGCGGAACTCAACCGGCGCGGCTGACCTGCCCGTCGACCGCCTTAACCTGGCCTTAGCGTCCCGACAGCGCGCTGCTATCCCGATTTGACCGATCCTCGGAGTCGACAACCGAGGAAAGGTGGACACCACCATGAAGCGCACCAATCTGCTTCTGGCGACGGTCGGCGGTTCGGCGGTGCTGGCGGTGGCCGGGGTCGCGCTGGGCGTCAACGCCGCGAACGACTCGCGGACCGGCGGCACGACGCTCGCCGCGGCGACCGTCGCACCGACGGCCACGGACGCGCCCGGGACCAGCGGTTCGCCGTCGGCCAGCGGCACGCCGTCGGCCGAGACCCCATCGGGTACGCCGTCCAGCGGCACGCCGTCAGCTGGCACCTCGCCGGCGGGTAGCGCGGTCGACGAGAAGCGTGCCGGTGAGATCGCGCTCGCCAAGGCCGGTGGCGGTCAGATCGTCGAGGTCGAGTCCGAGCAGGAGCACGGTCGACCGGTGTGGAGCGTCGAGATCGTCGCTGGCGACATCGAGCACGAGGTGGACGTCGACCGGGACAACGGTTCAGTGGTCAAGGCCGAGCAGGAGCCGGTCGACGGCGACGATGACGCCGACGACAAGGACGACGACAACGACGACGACGACGACAACGACAACGACAACGACGACGACAACGACGACAACGACAACGACGACGACTGACCGTCCGGCGCCGCCGCCCGTCACGGGATCCCCCGGGCGGGCGGCGGCTCTGGTCGTGGAGCAGGCGTGCCTCAGATGGCGACGCGTTGCTCCTTCACCGTCGGCTGGTCCTGGTCGAACTGGGTGCGGTACAACTCCTGATACCGGCCGCCGGCGTCGAGCAGGTCGCCGTGTCGCCCACGCTCGACGATGCGTCCGTCTTCGACGACGAGGATCTGGTCGGCCGCCCGGATGGTGGAGAGTCGGTGTGCGATGACCACGCTCGTGCGGCCGGTCAGGGCTTCGGCGAGAGCCTCCTGAACCGCGGCCTCGGAGGTGGAGTCGAGATGCGCGGTGGCCTCGTCGAGGATGACCACGCGCGGACGGGCCAGCAGCAGCCGCGCGATGGTGAGCCGTTGCCGTTCCCCGCCCGACAACCGGTACCCGCGTTCACCGACGACGGTGTCGAGCCCATCGGGAAGTGTGCGGATCAGGTCGTCGAGGCGGGCCCGCTGGAGCACCTCCCACATCTCGTCCTCCGTGGCGCCCGGCTGAGCGAACGCCAGGTTGGCGCGGATGCTCTCGTGGAAGAGGTGCCCGTCCTGGGTGACGACGCCCAGCGCCGTCCGGATCGACTCGGCTGACAGGTCGCGTACGTCGACGTCGGCCAGCCGCACCGCGCCGTCCTCGACGTCGTACAGGCGGGGGACGAGCTGCGCGATCGTCGACTTGCCCGCCCCGGAGGAGCCGACGAGGGCGACCATCTGCCCCGCCTCGGCGCGGAACGACACACCGTGCAGCACTTCCTCGCCGCCGCGGGCATCGAGCTTCACCACATCTTCGAGAGACGCGAGCGACACCTTGTCCGCCGACGGGTAGCCGAACCGTACGTCGTCGAACTCCACAGCGACAGGCCCGTCGGGAAGCGGGCGGGCGTCGGGCCGGTCGAGGATCAGCGGCTTGATGTCGAGGATCTCGAACACCCTCTCGAAGCTCACCAGAGCGCTCATCACCTCCACCCGGGCGCTGGCCAGCGAGGTCAACGGCGCGTAGAGGCGCGACAGCAGCAGCGCCAGGGCGACCACGGTGCCGGCGTCGAGGCTGCCCCGGAGTGCGTAGAGACCACCCAGCCCGTAGACCAGGGCCAGCGCCAGCGAGCCGACGACGGTGAGCGCGGTGATGAAGACCCACTGGAGCATGGCGGTACGGATGCCGATGTCCCGCACCCGACGCGCCCGTGCCGCGAACTCGGCGGACTCCTCGGCCGGCCGCCCGTACAGCTTGACCAGGGTCGCGCCGGGCGCGGAGAAGCGTTCCGTCATCCGCGTGCTCATGGCCGCGTTGTGCTCGGCCGCCTCACGCTGCAACTGGGCGAGCTTCGAACCCATCCGGCGCGCCGGGAGAACGAAGATGGGCAGCAGCACGAGCGCCAGCACCGTGATCTGCCACGAGAAGCTGAGCATCACCGCCAACGTCAGTGCCAGGGTGACCGCATTGCCGACCACCCCGGACAGCGTGTCGCTGAAGGCCCGCTGCGCACCGATCACGTCGTTGTTCAGGCGGCTGACCAGCGCTCCGGTGCGCGTCCTGGTGAAGAACGCCACCGGCATGCGCTGCACGTGGTCGAAGACGGCCGTCCGCAGCTGGACGATGAGCCCCTCACCGATGCTGGCGGAATGGAACCGCGTCACCAGACCCAGGCCGGCTTCGGCCAGGGCGATCACGGCGATCAGCACCGCCAACCGGATCACGACGCCGCTGTCGGCGCCGTCCACGATAGCCTCGACCACCCGTCCGGCGAGGACGGGTGCCGCCACCGTGAGGACCGCCGTCACCACGCTCAGCAGCAGGAACCTGACGATCAGGGCCCGGTGCGGCCGCGCGAACTCCACGATGCGCTTCAGGGTGACACGGGACAGTGGTCGTTCTTCCTGCGCGTTCATCGCGTGGTGCAGAGACGTCCACGCGGTAAATTCCATGCTCATGCCTTACCTCCGATATCGGAGGTTAGGACCTCACCCGAGCTTGAGGTCAAGTCACCGCGCGGGGCGTTCCAGTTCGGCGCGGATCTGACCGAACACACCTCGCGGGTCATCCGTCCGGGTGAAACCGACGAGGGTCACCATGCCGATGGTGTGCTGATCACTCCACACGCAGACGTCGACCGGGATGCCCGTCCCGGCCTGACCGGTGCCGCAGCCGGCCACCCCGCCCAGCGAGCCCGGCACGACCGACCCCACGTCGGTGACCTTCGGCAGCCCGGCGAAGATCTTGTTCAGTGTCGCGGTCGGGTCGGTGATCGTGCCGGACACCGCGCTGATCAGGATGACCCGCTGGTCATCGCTGGGGATGTGCAGCCCGCGCTCACGGGAGTATACCTCTTCGGCCCGGACGTAGGCGGTGCCCATCGCGCTGGTGGGCCCAGCGGTGAGCAGCTTCTTGAAGTTGCCCATCTGCTGCTCGGCGTGGTCGTGGAAACCCCGATCCACGGATTCGGTCCAGGTGCCCAGGAGCTTGGCCGGTTTATCGATGCGCATCGCCGCAGCGGGGGCCGACGACTGCATGGCCGCTGCCGGCGCCGGAGTGTCGGACTGCCCCGAACACCCGGTCGTGAACAACAGGATCGCCGACGTCAGCGCGCCGACGATGGTTGGGCCAACCGGCATCGTGCGCGTCATTGAGTCCCGTCCCCGTCTAGATTTCGCGCGAAAGATATCGCACGCCCGCTGTCCCGTTACTGGTGACCCGCTTGCGCGACGTGGTGGTCGCCACCACCCCGGATTTTGTGTTCACTGACTGGACGTAAACGCGGTCCTTCCCCTACCGGCGCTGTGACGGCTGAGCCGTTGCTCAGTCGAGCCAGCAGATCACCGCAGCACCATCCCTGGCGGCTGCAGCGAAGAAGCTCTGGACGCCTGGCAGATAGTGGGCCACCCAGGCAAGTTTCCCGGGGCCTTCCCAGGGCCCGGGGTAGATATCGGCCCGGTTCAACTCCTGCGGGTCGACGCCCCGAATGAGGCCGTCTTCGGTGAGCGCGGCCAGTTGCGAGGCTGCCGTCGCTACTTGGGTCGGTGTCAGATAGGAAGGCGGCCCGTAGCCCCAGTCGTCTTCGAGGTTTTCCAGGAAATCGAACATCTCCTCGCTGTCGGGCTCGACGTCTGGCAACTCCACGAACCGCTCCGCGCCCGAGACCAGCGGAATCTCGAAGCCCAGCCGATCAAGTAGGAAATCAAGCCCGTCCCATGCCTTGTCGGTGGCAGCCCAGCGTTCGGAGTTGTCGTCCCGTTGCGTCATGGCGAGTTCGTACGCCCAGCCGAGGTCGGCCCTCGCCTGCTCAAGTTCGTCCGGGGAAACGCGCAGCCAGTTGCCGTTCATACTCACCACGGCAGGCTAAACGCTGGTTACGACAGTTCCCCCAACAGCAGGCAAAGGTGTCGGCAACGTGGCGGCGCACTGTAATACCGCAAGGTGCTCGTCACCGAGTGCCGTCGGCGCCGGTCGCCGGCGTCCGGGGCGCTGAGATCCGTGCATCAACCATGTCGCGGCACCGCGCCGTGATGCCGCCTTGTGTGATCCTGAGCCGGGTCCGTGATGCACCGAGGCGTCTCCGAATGCGCCGGTGCGCCGGAGAGTAAGCAGAGGAGCCGTAGGCTCTGCGATCGTGCACAGCACCCTGACCGAGCACGCGCGGTGCCTCTACGGCGACGAGTACCGGCCTGCGTTGCAGTGTGGCCCGGACCACCAGGAGCACTACTTCGTCGAAGAGCTGACCTTCGCGGACGCGGAGACCATTCTCGCGATGCTGCGGGAACTCTGCCCGAACCTGGTCGACGGACTTCTGCCGGTCTGGGTCCGCAATCTCGCTTACCGGCTTGCGCTCCTGCAGCGGCCGAACCAGCCGGCGCTCATGCGCGAGGCGGCCGACAGCCTGTACATGCACGGTCCCGATTGGGACAACCTTGCGACAGAGCTGCGCAGCCAGGCCGACGCGCTGGAAGGCCGCTGACTAGGACAGATGATGCACGTCTGAACGTGCGCCTGACCGAGGTCAGCTCCACCGATCTGCCGCGAGGCGCGCGTAAGGGCTCGGGCTACTCGCTTGCGGAGTCCCAGGCGTCTTCGAAGGTGGTTCGCGTGATGACGAACGGGCTCCAGTCCTCGTCAGGATCATCCAGGCTCGCCTGCCCGAGGCCGCCGAACTGGTCTTCGTCATATCCGGGCCCGTACCGGAGAACCGGGCCACGCTCGTACACCTCAATCTGCCGGACCGGCCAACCGTCGTCATCCACCTCGAAATACCAGACCGAGTGCCCCCAAGCATCGAACTCGTCGCCACGCAACTCGTCCCAGCAACGACGGTAAAAGCGGGTCACGGCCGTAAGCGTAGATCCACTCATGCACGGATCTGCCGCCGACAGGCCTATTGGAGCGGCTGTACGTCCAACGGTGCCGTGATCGCGAAGTTCTTGTCGATCGCTTCAACCAGGGTGGCTTCGCGCTGCTGCAGTCCTACTCGCGTGGCCCATCGGGTGAGGGCATTGAGGAAGCCGACCAGGTCTCGGTGCGCGCCGTTCAGTAGCCCGGGTAGCGCGCGGTGTGGAAGGTCGACGTGGACGCCCGCCCACCGGCCGCGATGCCGGTTCGGGCCGCCGTCCTGCCATACCCGCAGATCGTCGCTGACGATTTCGACCTCCGGACCCGGGTCATGTCCCAGCCACGGCGAGTTGCCGATCAACACCTGCGCCCAGTCGCGCCAGTCCTCCAGCCCGGCACAGCAGCCCGGCGTCACCACCGTCCCGGTAGTGCTGTCACGAATCCGTAGGCCGCCGGCAGCAATGAGGAAGTCCTCAGCCAGCAGCGCGTTCACGACCTCGTCGCGACCGCCGGGAGGCAGAACCTCGATCCGATTGACGAGTGACTCGCGGTCGCCGCCGCCACAAAGCCCGGCCCGAACGCTGAACGACCGTGGACAGGCGGGCGAGGCCGCGACCGTGCTGATCGGGACAGCGTTGAACGACGGTGACCATGCGTTCGTGGAGCACTGGTGCATGGAGGTCGCAACGCGAGCCGCAGCCGACAACCCGTTGCTCGGACTCGCCGGCCCGTGTCTCGGACATACCGCTTGGCGCTTCGGCGTTCTCACCGAGGAGGCAGTTGGCTTGGCGAAGTCCCTGGCGGCGCGTTCGGAGACCGATCCGTCAGATGTGGACGGTCCGGCCCTCGTCGTCGGACGGTTTGTCGTCACGTGTGGAACGCGGATGCGGTCAGGACCGAGATGAATCCGGGCTGTCACTGCACTGCCGGCGGAGCGCTTCCCACGATAGATAACCTAACAACGATTTTGTGGAATCGGTATCGGGCAGACGACCGACTGCGCAGGTCAGCGGCGGTGGCTAAGTTCGCCCAATGCCCACGAACATGATCAGTGCGAGTTCCGCTGGCACGGCGGCGTTCTACTTCTCACCGCTGCGGTCGGCCAACGAGTTGATCAATAGTGCGCTGTCGCCGTACGCCGCTGGCCTGGTCATCACGACCAAAGTCGGGCCGGGCCGCGACCCCTCGGGGGAATGGCTGCCGTTGGCCCGGCCGGACCAGTTGCGCGGGCAGGTCGAGGAGAACCTGCGTCAGCTCGGCCGCGACCACCTGGATGTGGTGAACCTGCGCCAGCACGGACTGGACTCGGTCGCGGAGCACTTCGGCGCGCTGGCCGAGCTGCGCGACGCCGGTCTGATCCGGCATCTCGGCCTGTCCAATATTCGCCCGCAGCACCTCGCGCAGGCGCAGGCGATCGCCCCGGTGGTCTGCGTGCAGAACACGTACGGTGTCGACACCCGACGCATGCACGACCAGTTCGTGCGTACCTGCGGCGACCAGGGTGTCGCGTTCGTGCCGTTCTTCGCGATCGCCGGCGACGGACGTGAGGCCGGCGGCGTGGCCGCCAACGCGGCAGTTCAGGCCGTCGCGCGTACGCACGGCGCGACGCCGGCACAGGTGCGTATCGCGTGGACCCTCAGCCGCGGCCCGCACCTGCTGGCCATCCCCGGTACCGGCAACCCCGATCACCTGGTCGAGAACCTGGCCGCCGGGGCGCTGGTCCTGTCGCTGGACGATTTGGCCAGCCTCGAGTAGCGGCCCGGCAGGATGCGGCCCTGCTGCGAAGCCGCGACCCTCCGACGGAAGGTCCGTCCCTGTGCAGGCAGCGACAACGCCCATTCCCATCCCGCCGCCCGACAGCTCGTGGCTCGTTGCCCGAGGACTCATCCCCGATCATGGCCCTCGGCGCGTCCTGGCCGTCGCGGCCTTCGTCAACATGCTCGGAAGCGGCATCTTCATGGCCAGCGCCGTGCTCTTCTTCACCCGATCCGTCGGGCTTCCCCTTGCGCAGGTCGCTCTGGGCATGGGCATCGCAGCGTTCGTCGGGATGCTCGCCGGGATCCCGGTGGGGCATCTCGCCGATCGGCGGGGGCCGCGCGAGATCTATCTGCTGACTCTGATCATCCGTGCCGCCACCATGGCCGCCCTGGCCTTCGTGCACACGTTCTGGCTGTTCGTCGTCCTGGTCTGCCTGACCCAGCTCGCCCACTCAGCCGGCGGGGCGTCTCGCGGTCCGCTGGTGCGGGGCTTCGGCGGCACGCACCTGGCCCGGTACCGGGCCTATCTGCGTTCGGTCGCCAACCTCGCCGGATGTTGTGGCGCCCTCGCCGCGGGCGCCGCAGTGCAATTGGACACCCGTGCGGCCTACCTGGCCCTGGTCGTCGGCAACGCCATCAGTTTCGTGGCATGCGCCGCGATCATCACTCGGCTGCCCTCGTTGCCGCCCATTCCAGTGCCCCAGACGACCGGGCGCTGGATCGCGCTGAAGGACAAGCCCTATCTGGCAGTCACCGCGCTGGACGCCATCCTGGGAATTCAGGGCCAGGTGCTGGTCTTCGCGCTGCCGGTGTGGATCGTCTCGCAGACCCACGCGCCGCGCTGGTTCGTCGGAGTGGCCGTGCTGGTCAACACCGCCCTCGTGGCGTCGCTCCAGGTCAGAGCGAGCCGGGGGATCGACACCAGTCCAGCGGCCGGTCGGGCCATGCGCCGCTCCGGGGTGGCGTTCCTGATCGGGATGGCCCTGATCGCCGCCACGGCGGCGATGCCCGGCTGGCTCGCCGTTACGGTGATGACGCTGGGGGTCGCTGCGCACACCGTCGGCGAGCTGTGGCAGGCGGCGGGCTCACTCGAGTTGCAGTTCCGGTTCGCCCCTGCGCACGCGCAGGGGCAGTACACGGGAATCTCCGGGCTCGGCACGGGCCTGGCCAACGTCGCCGCACCCTCCTTACTGGGCCTGCTCTGCATCGCCTGGGGTGCCCCCGGATGGCTGCTGATGGGTGGCATCTTCGTCGCGGTCGGGCTCGCCGCCCCGGCGGTCGTCCGGTGGGGCGAGCGAACGCGTCCGCACTCAGCGGGGACCGTCTAGAGACCAGCGATCGCGGGCGGCAGCAGCGCGGGAGGTGCGCGTCGACGGCGGCGCAGAAGGGCCCGATGCCCGGCATCAGCGCGACCGGCTACTCGTGGACTGGTCCCGAGGGCATGCCTCGTCACCCGGACAGGAGTGATTGCTCTCTGCTGGTGGTGTCTATGTCCGTCGGTGGTAGTGGTTGCGGCGGGGGAGTTGGTCGGGGTCGAGCCAGGCCGGGGGCACGAACTCCGGATGGCCGTCGTCGCCGAGTCGGACGGTCCAGTCGTTGTGGTGGAGGTGTCGGTGGTGGTGGCCGCAGAGTAGGACGGCGTTGTTGAGGTTGGTGGGGCCGCCGTCGGCCCAGTGGTGGATGTGGTGGGCGTCGCACCAGCGGGGTGGTCGGTCGCAGCCGGGGAAGGCGCAGCCGCGGTCGCGGAGCACGAGGGCGCGGCGTAGTGGGCCGGTGATGAGGCGGCGTTGCCGGCCCACGTCGAGGACCTGACCGCTGCCGCCGAGCACGGCGGGCAGGATCGCGGCGTCGCAGGCGAGTCGGCGCACTGTTTCCGGTGTGAGCCGCAGGCCGATGTCGAGCGCCCCATCGCCCAGTTGCCGGGTCAGCGCGTCGTAGCTGGTGGTGACGACGACCTGGGCCGGATCGCCGCCGCTGTCGGGCAGCTCACCGGTGCGCAGGGCGAGGCGGCACACGTCGGCGAGGGCGTCGTGGCGGCGCTGCCCGGCGCAGCGCTGGTCGTCGGGGCCGGACGGGGCGGTCAGCGGGTCGATCGCGGCGCGCAGCAACGCGGCGGCCTCGGCGTCGAGGGTGCCGGTGAGGCGCAGCCGGCCGTCGGTCTGCTCGGAGACGGTGAGGTGCCGGTCGCGGGTCGCCCGGGCCGCCTCGGCTTCCAGAGCCGCCGCCGCGGCGGCGTCGGCGATGTCGGGTGCGACGTGGTCGAGGATGCGGGTGCCGAGCTTGCGCAGCAGCATGGGATCGAACTGCCCGGCCCAGTCAACCAGCACACCGACGGCCTTGTCGGCCACCTCCGGCCCGGCGGCCGTCTGCACAGTGGCGACGGTGTCGGCGATGACCCGCACCTGCTCCACGCTGACCGCGCCGGCCGCCAGCGCGCCCCGCACGGCCGGCGGGGCCGCGTCAACGCAGACCGCGAGATCGACCAACCGCCGGGCCGCGGGAATGGTCAACCGCAGTCGCTCACGCAACCAGACCGCGGTGCTGCACGCGCCCTGCGCGACCGCAGTGCCCCGACCGTCCACCTCCCGCACCAACGCCAGCTTCACGGCGGCGAGACGCTGCTCCAAGCGGTGCGCGGCATCGAGCGCCGCGACCAGCTTATCGTCGGCGAGGGCCCAGACGGCGTCGTCAACGCAGGCAGCGACCGCGTCGTCTGCCTGTGCCAACTCCTCGACCATGACCAGAGACTAGAACAGGTGTACGACAATTTTCAGTGGCAATGATCGATCGCTATGAGGCGGAGCCGAGAGGTTCCTGAGGGTTGTTGAAGGGCCTGGCCCAGGTGATGACGCGGTCGATGGAATCGCGGGTGAGACCGATCGTCGGGTCGGTGGTGATCAGCAAAGTGGGGCTGGTACGCCTCGCGGCCCAGACGTGGGCTTCGGACGAGTGAAGGTCGTCAATCCATGTTGCGGGCCGTTGCTGGGCGTAGGCGGCAATGAGTGGGATTTTCTCGCTGGGGTGGAGCGGTGTGCACGGCATGGTGACCACCGGCAGGGGAGTGATGTGCAGAAGCGGAGCGAGGAGTTGGTTTGCTTCATCGTTCCAGCTCGTGGCCCAGGCTATGTCCAGGATGGCACTCGCTTCGGTGATCCAGGTGCCGTGTACGGGGTTGACACGGACGGGTTCCTCTCCGGGGAACAGGCGGTGCTCGGTGTAGCCGGCCAGCGGTTGAGGACTGCCGTACGGGTTGAGGACACCGTCGATGTCGAGCAGCAGCAGGGGTCGGGTTATTCGCACGTCACGACGCCGTGTTCAGACGGAGGGGAGACGGTCGCTCCACCACCCGCGCGGCGAGGACCGGTACCGCCAGACGCGGACCACCGTCGCCACGCTCAACAGCGGGAGGCGGGAAGCGGCACTCGACCAGCGGCGACGGTCACAGGCCGGCGTGCATGGTCAGGCTCTGCCGCAGGTGGAGTTTCGGCCTGGACCCGACGATCGAGCCGACGACCTCGCCCCCACGGAACACCAGCAGTGTCGGCAGGGACATGACTGCGTAGCGCCGCGTGGCCTGCGGGTTGTCGTCGGAGTTGAGCTTGGCGATGACCATCCGGTCGCCGAACTCCTGTGCCAGCTCGACGAGGCTCTTCTCGATCATCTTGCACGGCGGACACCACTCCGCCCAGAAATCGACCACGACGGGCCGGTCGCTGGCCAGCACCAGCTCGGCGAACGTGTCGTCGGTGACGGTGATCAGGGAGCTGAGGCTCGTTTCCTGGGACATTTTTTCTCCCGGTGCTCGATGGCGTGGGTGAGCTGGGTGTGCAACTGCTGACGGACCGCTCCGAGCCGATCGAGGTAGTCGTCGACTTCGGCGAGCTTGCGCCGCAGCACCAGCACGGAATCCGGACAGACGTCACCGGACGCGTTGCCCGCTCGCAGGCAGGCGACGAACGGTCGGACGTCGTCGAGGCCGAAGCCGACGTCGAGCAGCGCCCGGATCTCCCGGACGACCCGCAGCTCCGCCTCGTCGTAGACGCGGTAGCCGTTCGCTGAGCGCTGCGGTTGTACCAGCCCGTGGGCTTCGTAGTAGCGCAGCGTTCGGGTGCTCGTGCCGGCCCGTTCCGCCAGCTCGCCGATCAGCATCAAACCTCCTCGACCAGCCTGTCGCGACCAGGCTAAACCTTGTCGTCAGCGTCAAGGCAAGGCTGCTCCCGAACCCAGGCCCGAGCCCAGGCCCAGCCCCGAGCCCAGGCCCAGCCCCGAGCCCAGGCCCAGCCCCGAGCCCAGGCCCAGCCCTGAGCCCAGGCCCAGCCCCGAGCCCAGGCCCAGGCATGGCTCAGGGCGCCGCGATGCGGCGCCCTGAGTCTCTGTGCGCTAGCCGATGCGGAACTGGTCGCCGTAGACGGCGAACACCAACGGCGTGGTCAGGTTGAAGTTGCCGTTGTTGAGGAACACTCGCTGGGCCGTGTCGACCCGGGACGTGTCCGAGTGGGCCGCTTCCTTCTTCATCTCGATGACCCGCTCGTCGAGGAAGGCGTTGAGCCAGGTCCGCTCGTCGCCGCCCTGCGCCGGGGGCTTCGCCCGAGCGAGGGCGCGGTTGCGGATCTGTCGCATCCCCTCGTACCCGTGCATGACCGCCGCGTCGTAGTAGGCGAACTGACCGAGCGCCCGGACCTGGTCGTTCTTTCCGTCGCGTACCGATGGGTTGAAGTAGACCCGGTCCCGCTCGGCCTCCTGTGCGGCCCGGAACACCGAGTCGTTGGCCGCGGTCCGCCAGTCGCGGGGGAAGTTGGGGTCCAGGCCGGAGTGCGAGGGGGTGCCGTTGACGGCGCGCAGCGCCGGCAGGTAGCCGGCCAGCACGTTGCCCGGCTTGGTGCGCGTGTACGCCTCGACCAGTTCGAGCATGTCGCCGGTGCCGGAGCAGAAGCCGATGATGCCGGCGGTGTAGCCGCGCCCGTCGCCGATGTCCTCGATGTAGGAGAACTGCGCGCGCCAGTCGAGCGAGGAGTTCTCCGCAGCCGAGACGAGCTGCATGGCGACGTCCTTCTTCGCCGGGTCGTCGAGGTTGGTCCCGGTCGGGGTGGTGGGCGTTGGGGTGCCGCCGCCGGGCAGGGTCCACTGCTGGTTGGTGGTGCCGCCGCAGGTCCAGATCTGCAACCGGGCGCCGTTCGCGGTGCTCCGGTCGGTGACGTCGAGGCACTTGCCGGAGCCGGTGTTGACGAGCGCGCCGTTGCTGGCGGTCCACTTCTGCGCGCCGGTGCCGTTGCAGTCGTACAACTGGATCTTGGCGCCGTTGGCGGTCGACGCGGCGGTCACGTCGAGACACTTGCCGAGTGCCCGGATCGAGTTGTCGGTGTTGCCGACGGTCCACGTCTGGGCCGCGCTGCCGTTGCAGTCGTAGAGCTGGACCGCCGTGCCGTTGGCCGAGTTGGCGGCGGCCACGTCGACGCACTTCCCGCCGAGGCCGGTGATCCGGCCGGCGGTCGCGGCGCTGGCCGACGGCAGACCGTAACCGATCGCGGCGACGCCCATCAGCAGGGCGCCCACGACGTAGGCGGCTGTTCTCCTGTGAACCATGGTGTTCCTCGGGGAAGGGGCGGCGTGCCGCCGGCCGGTCGGTGGCCCGGCGCGGCGGTTCGGCCCCGGCGGGCACCGCGAGCATCAGGAAACTGTATTAACAGATATCAGTACGTTCGTGTGTCGTCAATCGACGACCGCAGGCCGTGACGACGCATGTTCATCTCGTTGACAGGCACCCGAGAGCTCGATGCCCGGCCCGCCCAGTTGGATGTCGTCAGCAGTGCCGCGGTCCCGGGCGAGACGACCCGGGACGGCACCGACACGCAAGGAGCGTTCCATGGCAGTCCCCCTCCGCCGTACCCCGTCTCTGTGGGCCACGGCCGCCGCCGTGCTGGCCGTGGTGGCGTTGTCCGCCTGCGGCAGCGCCGACGCCGCCGACCCGGTCGGCGCGCCGAGCGCCGCCGCGCCAACCGAGGCCACGCCGACCGGCGCCGCGCTCCCGGCGGTCAAGGGCAAGCTGCGCGGGTACGGCACGGTGCGGCAGCTCAGTGAGGCTGCGGACCTGGTGGTACGGGGTGAGGTCGAGGCGACCGGGTTCCGGGTGGACGAGGTGCTGCGCGCGGCGAACGGATCGGCAGTCGGGGCCGGGACGCGGATCACGCTCGCCAGCCTGGATCGCGGCGTGGCGGACATGGCCCAGATGTCCACGCTCACGGCGGGTCAGGTCGTGGTGCTCTACCTCGCTAAGGACCCGGCGGCCCCGACGTTCCGCACGCTCAGCGGCGACTTCGGGGTGTTCGACGTGACCGGGACCGGTGATGACGCCGTCGCGATGTCCCGCTCGCAGACCATGGCCGTCAGCGGCCTGGTCGACGAGGACCCGGCCGTGTCCGGCCACGGCTTCCGCACCACCCTCGGCCAGCTCCGCGCCGTCGCAGCCCAGGTGAAGTAGGACGACGACTGGAACGCGGACGGCACCCACCGGGTGCCGTCCGCGTGCTCACTCTTCGCGGTAGGTGGCCAGATCGAAGTCGGCGTACGCACCGTCGCCGCCGAGGTCCTGCACCCACAGGCCCAGGAACGCCCCGGTGAAACCCCACGCCGCCGGCTCACCGTCGATGATCAGCGCGGCGTGCTCGTCGGACAGGATCGTCGCGTCCAGGTCGACCGGTAGCCGCTGCCAACCGGCGCCGAGGTCGTAGTCGAAACGCACCACCGGCCCGTCGAACACGGCCCGCAGGCCGACCTGGTCCACGCCGCTGGCGTCGACGGTCAGCTCGGGGTGCGGGGTGCGCCGCCCGTTGTCGGAACTGAGCAGCTCCAGTACCGTCCGCCCGTCATCGGCGCGGGTCAGGTAGAGGTGGTGCCAGTTGAGGGTGTTGTAGTAGGCGGTGATCCCGGCGAGCTGGCGGTGGTCGACCGGGTCGAACTCCAGCACGGTCTCCAGGGAGCAGTGCATCGCGCCGACGCGTCGCCCGACCAGGCTGGGGGCCTGTCGACCGACCGGTGACTGCCCGCCGTGGATGCGAAGGTGTGACGGGCGGCTGTGCAGGTCGACCCAGTCCGCGGTGGCCGGCCGGCGCAGCGTCGACCAGCACAGACCCAGCTCGGGGGCGTCGAAGTGGTCGGTGTCGGGCTCCGCCGGCCACGGGTGCGCGGGCAGGTCCGGTGCGACGACCTCGTCTGCCGGCACCCCTCCGGCGATCTGCGGCCAGCCGTCAGCCGGCCACTCGACCCGCTGGATCGCGGTCTCCCGGCCGAGCACACAACTGCCCAGCGGGGAGTAGGGGCGGCCCACCAGGTGGGCGAGGTACCACTCGCCGTCCTGCGTACGGACCAGGCTGCCGTGGCCCGCCTTCTGCAACCGCAGTTCGGGGCGGCCGACGGAGGTGAGCAGCGGACCGTCCGGGTCCACCTCGTACGGCCCGAACAGCTCCCGGGACCGCGCCACGGTGACCTGGTGCTCCCAGCTGGTGCCGCCCTCGGCGGTGATCAGCCAGTACCAGCCGTCGTGCCGGTAGATGTGCGGGCCCTCGGTGACCCCGACCGGGGTGCCGGTGAACAGGATGCGCGGCCGGCCGACCAGGCTGCGCGCGGCCCTGTCGTACTGCTGGATCTCGATGCCGCCGAAGCGGTCCCGGCCGGGTCGCCAGTCCGCGCTCATGCTCAGCAGCCAACTGGTGCCGTCGTCGTCGTGGAACAGCGCGGCGTCGAAACCGCGCCCGTGCAGTTTCACCGGATCCGACCAGGGGCCGGTGATGTCCTCGGCGGTGACCAGGAAGTTCTGTGGGTCCCAGTAGCCGCTGGCAAAGCTGGCGACGTCGCTGTAGACGAGGTGGAACTGGCCGTCGTGGTACGTCAGGTCGGGTGCCCACACCCCGTTGGAGTCACCGCAGCCTCGCAGGTCGAGCAGGCGGCGGTCGGTGATGACCCCGCCCAGGGTGCGCCAGTTCACGAGATCACGCGAATGGTGCACACGCACGCCCGGATACCACTCGAATGTCGAGGTGGCCAGGTAGTAGTCGTCCCCGACACGCAGGATCGACGGGTCCGGGTGGAACCCGGCGAGGACGGGATTGCGGATCGACCGGGTAGCGGTCGCCACGTTAGCGATGTCGGTCGACACGATGGCTCCTCTGGACGGGGCTGTCTGGAACTTCCGGAAACTTGCGGTCCCGGATCGCTGGAAGTCGTGACTACGCTAGCCGGTCTTTTCGCAATAGGACAGAGGTCTTGACCGTTGCGGAAACAGCTCGTAGCGTGCCGGCCATCGACCGGTAATACCGGCGAAGCTTTGAAAGTTCCGGAGATCCATAGGTTCCACCCCGCCGGCTCGGCCGGCGTCCGAGCACCCCGTGAGTCCCCGAAGGGATGGATCATGACCACACACCTTTCCCGCCGAACGCTGCTCGGCCTCGCCGGTGCCGGCGCTGGCGCCTACCTGCTGAGCGCCTGTAGCGACGACGAGAAATCCAGCGACCCGAACGCCCCGCAGACCATCAACTGGTGGCACATCCAGAACACCGACCCGATGCTGCCGGTCTGGGCCGCGATGGCCAACGAGTACAAGACCGCGCACAGCAACGTCACGTTGACGATCCAGCCGCTGGAGAACGAGGCCTTCAAGGCCAAGCTCACCACCGCCACCCAGGCCGGCGACCCGCCGGACCTGTTCCAGTCCTGGGGTGGCGGCGTGCTCAAGCAGCAGGTGGACGCGGGCCTGGTCAAGGACCTCACCGACGACGTGAAGGATCTGGTCGGCGGCATCCTGCCCGCCGCCATGCAGCCCTACACGATCGACGGGAAGATCTACGGCATCCCGTTCGACATCGGCATGGTCGGGTTCTGGTACAACAAGGACCTCTTCACCCGTGCCGGCATCACCGAGGCTCCCGCCACCTGGGCTGCCCTGCTCGACGCGGTCCGCAAGCTCAAGACCGCCGGCATCACCCCGGTCGCCCTGGCCGGCAAGGACAAGTGGCCGGCCCACTTCTACTGGTCCTACCTCGCCATGCGCATCGGCGGCGTGGGCGCGTTGCAGAAGGCCGTCGACGACAAGAACTTCGACACCCCTGATCTCGCCGCCGCCGGCGAGCGGCTCAAGGAGCTCGTCGACCTGCAGCCGTTCCAGAAGGGGTTCCTGGGCGCCGAGTTCGGCTCGCCCGACGGGCAGGCCGCCACGATGGGCAACGGCGGCGCGGCCATGGAGCTGATGGGGCAGTGGGCACCGGCGGTGCAGGCGTCCAGCTCCACCAGCAAGAAGGGCCTCGGCGACAAGCTCGGCTTCTTCCCGTTCCCTGCCGTGGACGGCGGCAAGGGCTCCGCGACCGAGGTCTTCGGTGGCGGCAACGGTTTCGCCGTCGGCAAGGACGCGCCGGCCGCCACCATCGACTTCCTGAAGTTCCTGCTCAGCGCCGAGAACCAGAAGCGGTCCGCGCAGACCGGCGCGGTGCTGCCCACGGTGAAGGACGCCACCTCGGCGATCAGCGACGCCAACAACAAGGTCGTCGCGGAGACCCTGGCCAAGAACACCGGCTTCCAGCTCTACCTCGATCAGGCGTACGCGCCCGCGCTCGGGCAGCAGATCAACGACAGCGTCGCCGAGATCATCGCCGGCAAGAAGTCGCCGGCGGCGATTCTCAAGGACATCACGCAGGTGGCAAAGACCGTCTGACCGTGATCCATCACCCATCCGTAGCCGGCCGTAGAACCCGAGTGGAGCAGGCATGACCAGGCCATCGACCGTGTCGGACACGAGGCGCGGCGACACGGCGACCGATCCGCCGGCACCGAGGCCGGGCACCGCGCGACAGCGCGGCCGCCAGCCCCGGCCGGGCCGGGGTGGCGTCCTCGCCGTGTTCCTGGCGCCTGCCCTGGCGCTGTTCCTGCTACTTGTCCTCGCCCCCATCGTGGTGGCCGGCTACGCCAGCCTCTACAAGTGGAACGGCTTCGGGCTGCCGGAGAATTTCATCGGGCTGGACAACTACACCCGCGCCTTCGGCGACCCGACCTTCCGCGGCGACCTGAGGCGCGGCCTGGTGCTGGTGGTGCTGTCGCTGGTCGTGCAGCTGCCGGTGGCGCTGGCCCTGGCCATGCTCCTCAACCAGCCGATTCGCGGCCGGGCCATCTACCGGCTGATCTTCTTCGCCCCGTACGTGCTCTCCGAGGTCACCACGGCTGTTCTGTTCACCCTGGTGTTCTCACCGAACCGAGGGTTGGGCGAGGGTGTCTCCCGGTGGCTGGGCGCCGACGCGGGCGCGGTCTTCGCCGACCCGGACACCGTGCTGTTCGCCGTCTTCCTGGTGGTGTCCTGGAAGTACTTCGGCCTCTACATGATGCTCTTCCTGGCCGCCCGGCAGGGAATCCCCAAGGAGTTGTCCGAGGCTGCGGTCACCGACGGTGCCACCGCCTGGCAGGCGTTCCGGCACGTCACCCTGCCCCTGCTCGGCCCGACGATCCGGATCAGCGTGTTCCTGTCCGTCATCGGCACCATCCAGCTGTTCGACATGGTGTGGGTGCTCACCGGCGGTGGTCCGATCCACTCCTCGGAGACGCTGGCCGTCACGATGTACCAGTTCGGCTTCCGCCGCTTCGAGGTCGGCTACGCGAGCGCCATCAGCATCGTCATGTTCCTGCTGAGCCTCGTCTTCGCCCTGTTCTACCAACGCATCGTGCTGCGTCGTGACACCGCGGGCGCGATCACCAACCAGGGAGGCCAGCGATGACCGCCACGGCGAGCCGTGCCCAGCGGACCCGCAGCGTCGTGCTGCACCTCGTCTGCATCGCCGTCGGCGCGCTCATCGTCGTGCCGGTGTGGTTCGGTGTGCTCGGCGGCTTCAAGGACAACGGCCAGCTGTCCACCAACCCGCTGGGCTGGCCCGACCCCTGGGTGCCGAACTACATCGACATCCTGAGCAACGGCGTGTTCTGGCGGCAGCTCGGCAACAGTCTGCTCATCGCCGTGAGCAGCACCGTCATCGTCGTCGGCGCGGCGGCGATGGCCGCGTTCGTCTTCGCTCGCTACGCCTTCCGGGGCCGCGAGTTCCTGGTGACGCTGTTCGCGATCGGCCTGATGTTCCCGTTCGCGGTGGCCATCCTGCCGCTGTTCGTCCTGCTGCGCGGCATGAACCTGCTGGACAACCCGCTGGGTGTCATCCTGCCCCAGGCCGCCTTCGGGCTGCCGATCACCATCATCATCCTGCGCCAGTTCTTCCGCACCATCCCGGCGGAGGTCGAGGAGGCAGCCGTCCTGGACGGCTGCGGCTCGTTCGGGTTCTTCTGGCGGGTCCTGCTGCCGATGGCCCGTCCGGCCCTGGCCACCGTGTCGGTGCTGGCCATCGTGACCAGCTGGAACAACTTCATGCTCCCGCTGGTCGTCTTCAGCGACCAGAGCTGGTGGACCCTCCCCGTCGGGGTGCAGGCCTTCCAGGGCCAGTACGCCGACGACACCGCACGGGTGCTCGCGTACGTCGTGCTGTCCATGCTGCCTGCCCTGGGCTTCTACGCCGTGGCCGAGCGCCAACTGATCGGCGGCCTGACCGGCAGCGTCAAGGGATGACACCGCGTCACCGCGAGCAGACCTGACGCTTCCAGCACGACGAAGGGGGGACCGTGGGCACGGAGAACGGCCGAAACGTCACCATCGCCATGATCGCGAGGTTGGCCGGTGTCTCCGTGCCCACGGTCTCCCGGGTCATCAACGGACGCTCCGACGTCGCCCCCGACACTCGGGAACGTGTTGAGGCCCTGCTCAACCGGCACGGCTACCGCCGCCGGTCACCGGCCCGGCGCACCGACGCCGCCCTCATCGACCTGGTCTTCAACGACCTGGACAGCCCGTGGGCCGTCGAGATCATCCGCGGGGTGGAGGACGTCGGTCAGACCAGCGGCGTCGGGACCGTCGTGTCGGCCATCCACTGGCGCATCTCCTCGGCCAAGCAGTGGCTCGACAACATGCGGACGCGTTCCACCGAGGGCATCATCTTCGTGACCTCGATGGTCAACCCGCCGTTGCAGGCCGAGCTGCGCCGCCTGCACCTGCCGGTGGTCATCATCGACCCCGCCGGTGTGGACCCCCAGGAGTCACCCACCATCGGCGCCACCAACTGGGCGGGCGCCCTGAGCGCCAACCAGTATCTGATCAACCTCGGCCACCGCCGCATCGGCTTCATCGCAGGCCCACCGCACCTGATGTGCAGCCGGGCCCGGATGGACGGCTACCGGGCCGCCCTCGGCGCCGCAGACATCCCCATCGACGACGCCCTCATCCGACCCGGCAACTTCTATCACGAGGCCGGGTTCAGCGCGGGCACACAGTTGCTGGCCCTGCCCGATCCGCCCACCGCCATCTTCGCCTCCAGCGACCAGATGGCCCTCGGCGTCTACGAGGCGGTCCGCAAGCGCGGCCTGCGGGTGCCCGACGACGTCAGCGTGGTCGGTTTCGACGACCTGCCGGAGGTCCGCTGGTGTTCACCGCCGCTGACCACCGTTCGTCAACCCCTCGCCGAGATGGGCATGCTGGCCGCGCGGACCGTGCTGCGCCTCGCGGGCGGCGAGAAGACCGAAAGCCCCCGGGTCGAGCTGGCCACCGAACTCATCGTGCGCGACAGCGCCGCACCGCCGCGAGAGTCCTCGTCGGGGCGGCCCCGGTCGTGACACCGTTCAGCCGCCACGGAGAGCGTCGTCGACGCCCGTCTCCCGTCGGCCGAGGTGCGCCGGGTCCCGACGGGACAGCAGATCCACTGCTGCCTTCAGACAGGCGCCGTTCTCCCGGGACGAGCTGACCCGCCAGGTCTGCGCGTACCGTCTCGCGGTCTCGTCACCCACTCCGCTGGCGTCGATGCCGAGGCCCCTGCACAGTGCCACCGCGCGGGGGAGATGGAACGACTGGGTCACGACCGTCGCGCGCCGTACCCCGAAGATCCGCTCAGCCCGCGCGCACGAGTCGTACGTGTCGAAACCGGCGTGGTCGAGCACGACCTTGCGCGCCGGCACGCCCCGGTCGACCAGCCAGCCCAGCATCGCGGCTGGCTCGTTGTAGTCCGCGTTCATGTTGTCACCGGACACCAGGATCGCCCGCACCTTGCCGGCGTCGAAGAGCCGTCGCGCGATCTCCAACCGGGCCGCGAGGAACGGCGACGGGTTGCCGTCGGTGTCCACCTTGGTCCCCAGCACCAGGGCGACGGGCGCATCCGGCACGGTTGCCTCGCTGTAGATGTGGCCGTCGGCCGCGTCGCGGATCCACACCACGCTGGCCACCGTGCCGCCGGTCAGCAGCACCGCGCCGACCACCACCGCCACGAAGGTACGACGAGCGAGTCGCCCGCGCTTCCCGTACCACCGTCTGAGCGCACCGGACCGTCCCCGCATGCCGAGAGAGTATTCGGGCCGTGCTCACGACGCCCGGCCCGGGGCCGACCAGCACGGCCTTCGGGTTTGGCTTTCGTTGCTAGGGTTTCGTGGGCCAGGACGGGGAGGCTGCGGGATGTCAGACGATGCCGGGGACAGCTGGACCGCGCGGGTGAACGCGTACCGCCAGGAGCTGGCGGGTCTGCGCGCGGGCCCACCGAGGACCGACGCGGTCGCGCAGAGCCGCGCCGACGACGCGCACGGGTCGGTGACCGTCGTCGCGGCGGCAGGCCGCCTGCAGTCGGTCGAGGTCGCCGCCCAGCTGATGCGGATGTCCGGTGCGGAGCTGAGCCCCCTGGTGACGGAGGCGTCCAACAACGCGCTCGCCGAGACCCGCGCCGTGCCGTCCGGTGTGGAGGCGGCACCGGACGTCTCACGACTGACTGACAGTGTGGCGGCGGTCCTCGCGGAGAGCGAACTGGCGATGCACCGCCTCCAGGGGGCGTTGGCCGAGGCTGTCGCCAAGGTGGGCCCGGCGACCGGGCTCGGTGGTGACCTTCCGGCGCACGGCTCGGCAGACCTGCTGCACGGTGTCCTGGACGTGTTGCGGTCGGCGAGCGCGACGACGCCCGGCCCCGATCAGGTCGAGGAGGGTGAGCGTCGGTGGACCGGGTCCGACGACGCTGGGCATGTCCTGGCCGAGGTGGATGTCGCCGGCCAGATCGTCCGCCTGGAGCTGGTGCCTCGTGCCGGTCGACTCACTTCCGCGGAGCTGGGTGCGTCGATCGTCGAGGCGGTCAATCGGGCCCTTGACGAGATCGACCCGGCGGACGCCCCGCAGGACGGGCCGTCCTGGGAGGACCTCGGCGGTCGGGCCGCTGAGCTGCAGGAGGCCAGCATCCGACAGATGGCTGCGCTGACCGGGGCGTTGACCGGCATGATGGCCCGCGTCCGGGAGCCGTGACGATGATCGAACGGGGTGAGGTGTGATGGCCGGTGAGATTGAGATCAACCCGGAGACGATCATCGAGGCGGGTGACAACATGGTCGCCTCGGCCCAGCGCATCCGCTCCGCGCTGTCCGCCTTCGACGCCGAGCTGGCCGCGTTCGGTGCGCCCTGGGGCAACGACGATCTTGGTTCGCTCATCGGCATGGTGTACGAGACGATCCGCGACCTGGCGCTGGAGAGCTACGACGCCAACGGGGTCGAGATCGAGGACATCGGCAAGTTGAGCCGGGTGATGGGCCTGAACTATCAGGAAACCGAGCGTGCCATCGTGGAGCACCTCGGCCGTTTCGGGGAGATGCTCAGCTGACATGGGAATGACGCTGCCCGCCGAGTTGGTGTCCCTGCTGGGCCTTCTGGGCTACACCTGGCCCGAGGCCGATGAGACCAAGTTGCTGGAGATGGGCCAGGCATGGCTCGCCTTCCCGGACCGTCTGGCCGCGCCGGTGGCCGACGCGGACAGTTCGGCACGGCAGGTGTGGATCGACAACCGGGACGACGCCATCGAGCGTTTCCAGGCCACCTGGCAGGCCGGCGACTCGGCGAAGACGAACCTCGACGACGGGGCTACCGCGGCGGCGTTGATCGGGGCCGGGCTCATGGTGTGCGCCGGCATCGTGCTCGCCCTGAAGATCAACGTGATAGTGCAGCTCACGTTGCTGGCCATCCAGATCGCGCAGGCCGTCGCGACGGCGGCGGTCACCTTCGGCGCCTCGTTGTTGGAGATCCCGATCTTCAAGCTCATCACCGGCGCCCTCATCGACCAACTGCTGAACATGGCGACCGAAGCGGTACTCGGTGGGTAGCCGCGGCAAGGCGGGCCTCTTCCGGCCGGTCGAGAAGTGGCTCCGGGCGCGAATGCGCCACCGCCGCTACGAGCACATCTTTCGTGGCCACGTCAACGCGAACGCCACCCCGCCCCGCGGCACCGGCTTCCACCACCGCTTCATGGGGGAGAACCCGCCCGGCGCCCGGGTCCGCGTCGGCCCCGACGGCCGGGAGATGATCCTGGAGCGGCACGTCGACGGCACGTACCGGGCCCGGGTCGATGTGCTCGACGACGGCGGTGTCTGGCGTCAGAAGCGGGGTTCGAGCACGTTCTTCCCGGACAACTGGACGCCGCAGCGGGTCGACGAGACGATCGAAGGCGCGTTCCGGTCGGGAGGTCCGCACCCGGCGGATCCGAACAAGTGGCAGGGTAGGGCCAACGGTGTGCTGGTGGAGGGCTTCTACAATCCGGGCGGCACGACGTGGTATTCGGCCTGGCCGGTGGGGGGAAGCTGACGATGGGGCACGTTGAGTTCGGTCGTAACCAGTACGGCGCGCCGACCATGACGAGCGGTGACCGGCGCTTCCGCGACCTCGCCTCCCAACTCACCAGCGACATCCAGAGCTACGCCCCGGACTGCCTGGAGTTGTTGCAGTGCATCGACGACGTGGTGTCCGGGCGTTCCGCGTACGAGGAGTACGAGGGCAACTCCGCCGTCGTGCGCTGCACGCCGACCGGTGTCACGGTGGACAGCCTCGGGCCTGTCCCGTCGGGTACGACGTACACGGTCGACGAGGCGCGCGAGGTCATCCTCACCTACTTCGACTTCCTGGCCCCGTCCGTGCAGGACAGGAAGCGGCACCTGGCGACCTGGGAGCAGGAGCACGGCGGCCCGTTCCCCGGCCGTCACCTGCTGCGCCTCGACGACTGACACCCCTTTCTTCGACGGGCCCGACGCGTCTGCGCCGATGCCGCTCCGGTCGGGCCCTTGAGATCTTCGATCCGACCGTGACATTCTTGGCCGTCGATTGCCTGCCGCGCCTGCGGGGGCCGACGCCCGTCCACAGGGCAGCCGGGATCCGACCAGGGATTCCGGGGGACGGGGCACGAGCGATGGGACACCGGGGCCTGTCCGTCCACGAGTCCGCCCCGCCACCGCGTCACATCCGTCCGGCTGGGCGACTCACCGTCGTTCACCGCGAAGGAAATCCGCCCATGAACCTCCCGAGAAGCCGCGCGACGCTGCTGGCGAGCCTGCTGCTCGCCGCGACCGCGCTCTCCGGCGTCAACCCACCCAACGCCAGCGCCGCACCCGACCCGGCCGCCGTCGCCGTCACCGTCGACGCCCGGGCGGGGATGGCGACCGTGCCCGACACCGCGCTGGGCGTCAACCACGCCATCTGGGACCAGAACCTCGGCACCCCCGAGACGTCGGACCTGCTCCGCGACGCCGGCGTGCAGATGATGCGTTACCCCGGCGGCTCGTACGCCGACATCTACCACTGGAAGGACCACACCGCGCCCGGCGGCTACGTCGCGCCGAACACCGACTTCGACACGTTCATGGCGGCCGTGAAGCGGGTCGGCGCACAGCCGATGATCATCGCGAACTACGGCACCGGCACCCCCGCGGAGGCCGCCGACTGGGTGCGCTACGCCAACGTGACCAAGGGGTACGGCGCGCGGTACTGGACGGTCGGCAACGAGAACTACGGCAACGGCCACTACGGGTCCGCCTGGGAGGCGGACGACCACCCGGACAAGAGCGCGACACAGTACGCGCGGCTGGTCGTCGAGTACGCCGACGCCATGAAGGCGGTCGACCCGAGCATCAAGGTCGGCGCGGTGCTCACCATGCCGGGCAACTGGCCGGACGGAATCACCGCCGGCAGCGACCCGGGCCCGTGGAACCAGACAGTCCTCTCCATCGCCGGCCCAAAGATCGATTTTGTGGACGTGCACTGGTACCCGGGCGGCAGCGCCGCCGACTCGCTGGCCCGCACCAGCCACATCTCCGATGCGACCTACCTGCTGCGGCAGCAACTCAGCCGTTACGCCGGCCCGAACGCCGACCGCATCAGCATCAGCTTCACCGAGTTGAACGTCGATGCCGGCCGGACCACCCAACCGGCCGCGCTCTTCCTGGCCGACGCCTACAGCGAGCTGCTGGAGAACGGCATCTTCACCGTCCACTGGTGGAACGTGCACAACGGCATCGGCACCGTCACGGAGGTCGCCGGGCAGACCGACTACGGCGACTTCGGCATGCTCTCCAGTGGCGCCTGCACCGAGGACGGCTCGGTCTGCGAACCACCGCTGAACACACCGTTCGCGCCGTACCACGGGTTGAGCATGATGAAGCTCTTCGCCAAGGCCGGTGACCAGTTCGTGCGGGCCGGCAGCGACGAGCCGCTGGTCAGCGCGCACGCGGTCCGCCGACGCAACGGTGACCTCGCGGTGCTGCTGGTCAACAAGGACCCGGACAACGCCCACCCGGTCACCATCGACTATGCCGGGTTCACCCCGTCGACCGCCGCGCCGACGGTGTCCACCCTCACCAACGGCGCCACCGGCATCGGCACCGGCCAGTCCGGCTCCGCCACCAGCCGGACGCTGCCGGCATACTCGTTGACCACGCTCGTGCTGCGACCGGCCGGCGCGACCGCCGGGCGGCCCTCGGCACCGGGCCAACCCACCGTCAGCGGCGTCACCGACCGGACCGCGACGATCTCCTGGCCGGCGGCGACCCCGGGCGGTAGCCCGATCGCCAAGTACGAGGTGTACCGGCAGAACGGCGGGCTCAGCGAGCAGCTCGGCGAGACGGCGGCCGCCTCGTTCACTGTCGGCAACCTCGTGCCGGGCAGCAGGTACACCGTCAACGTGGTGGCCCGGGACACCGCCGGTCGGGTGTCCTGGTCCTCGCCGCCGCTCACCTTCGCCACCGGCGGCCCCGCCGCCAGCGCGTGCACCGTCCGGTTCACCACGAACAGCGACTGGGGCAACGGCTACATCGGCGGCGTCGAGATCGTCAACAACGGGACCAGTCCGATCAACGGGTGGACGCTCACCTGGACCTGGCCCACCGGTTGGCAGCAGGTGAGCAGCGGCTGGAGCGCCACCTGGGAGCAGGTCGGCACCGCCGTGCGGGTCACGCCCACCGACGACAACCGGCAGATCGCCGCCGGCGGCAGCGTCAGCGCCGGCTTCGTCGGCGCGTACAGCGGACCGAACGTGCTGCCCACGGCGTTCACCCTCAACGGCACCGTCTGCACCACCGGCTGACCGAGCCACCAGCGGCGTCCCTGGTCAACCTGGCTCGGGTTGGCCCATCGAGGTCGGTGATGCCTGTGAGTCATCGTGATGACTCACAGGCATCGCGCTGGTCAGCGCGAGGGCCGTTGGCGGGCCACCTGCTGGTCACCCGTCACGGGCGCACTGCCGCGACGGCACGGCGTTGCTGAGGGGTTACGGGGCGGCCTCCGCGCCGTCGGGGTGGTGCCGCTGCGCGCGTCGGCCTGGGCATAGTCGCCCGCCCACCGGGAGGGCGACATCCTGGGTAGGGACGCTTTGGAGCTGATGTCGCAAACGAATCACACATTCACGTGCCCGCCCAATCGCCGGCCCGCTGGCCCGCCCGTTCCCAGCTCGCCCACCCGCCTGCTCGGTCGTCGTCTGATTCGTTGACGACATCAGCTCCAAAGGACCCGAACCTCAATGTCGCCCCCCGGACCAGCGGCGTGACAGCGGGCGGATTCTCGCTGGCGAGAAGGCCGACCGGCCGCAGGAGGGGATCCCTATCGGGCGGACGCCCAGCCGGTGAAGCGGTCATTCAGATCGGCCGGGGCGGCGCTCGGGTTGAGTGCGGCGAGGTTGGTGGCAGCCTCCGCCTGAAGCGCCGCCAGGTGGGCCAGCATGGCAGGACGATCCAACCGGTAGATCGCGAGGAGTCTGAGTTTGGCGGCCGAGCAGGGCCAAGCGATGCCGCACGTGCCGCAGCGCCACGTTGGGCGGGCCGGCTGGTGATCGGGAGCGCGACGGGGCATCAGCCGACCCGAGCCGAATCGCGCCGGACCGGCCGTCGAGCATCACGCCGCGGTGACGCAACCGGCTGGGCTGGCGCAACCGGCAGAGGCGGCGCGGCAGACCCGGAGGGCGCGGCGGGCGGAGCGGCCAGCCATTGTGCGCCGGCCGGCATGAGGTACAGCTCGCGCCGGGCGATGGCGTCGCCCTTCGGACCGAGCTGGTAGGCGTCGATCCACAACCAACCGTGGTACGTGTGCCGGTGGGCGAGGGCTCGGATCACGCGGACGGTGATGGGACGGGTGAACTGCGGGCTGGCGGTACGGGTCAGGTGCAGCAGATCGCCGGACCGCACCTGCACTGGCTGGTCTGTGGGCATGGTTTTCCCCTGGCTCGCGTTGGGAGGGGCCGCCCCGTGAGTGCTCGCCCAGAGGGGCGGCCCCGTTACGAACGGGTCCGCCGGGTCTCGGGTCCTCCACCGGCCGCGCCGCTGGTTTCACCCTGAATGGTGGGCACTTAGGATCGGAACAGTTACCGCTCGATCACGGAGCGCGGCAGTCAGATCTGGGCCTGGTGGAGAACGGTGTGGAATTTCGCGGAGCAGCTCGGCGAGCAAACTTTCTGCTCGGATTCCCAGGTGAGTGCGATCGAGACTGGAACAAAGCCGCCCACGCTGCCCTATCTGGCGGCGGTGGATAAGGCACTCGACACCGGAGGGCACTTCACAACGCTCTGGAACGAGCTGGTCAAGGGCGACGTTGCGCCGGTCTGGTTGCGCGAGTGGATCGAAACTGAGCGCGAGGCGACCGCGCTGCGCTGGTACGAGCACGCCTTGTGCCGGGGCTCCTGCAAACCGAGGCCTATGCGCGGGCAACCTTCCGGGCGGCACGGGTGCCGGCGTTCGAGCTTGATCAGCGCGTCTCCGCGCGGTTGGAGCGGCAGGCGGTTCTCGCCCGCGTCCCAGCCCCGCAGCTCTTCGTAGTCGTGGACGAGATGGCGGTTCGACGTGCGTGCGGTGGCCCCGACGTGATGGCCGAGCAGTTGGAACATCTGATGAGCTACGCCGAAGAACCGCATATTCAGTTGCACGTGGTCCCAATGTCGGCTGGCATGTACTCAGGCCTGGCAGGGGCATTCATTCTGGCCGACATGCCAGACGGGTCACGTGTTGGCTATGTGGACAATCAGCTTTCGGCGCAGATCGTGGAGCAGCCGAAGGGGATTGCTAGCCTGGGACTGTCGTGGGAGGCGGTCCGGGGCGAGGCTCTTCCACTGGGGCAAACCCTCGGCTTACTCAAGGAAGCGGCAAAGACATGGACATCATGACGGGTGCACACTGGCGGAAAGCCTCCCGCTCGTCCACCAATGGCGGAGCCTGCGTCGAGGTTGCGGACGATCTGCCTGGCATTGTCGGTGTGCGGGACTCCAAGGACCCCGATGGGCCGGCGCTGATCTTCGGGCCGGCGTCGTGGCGGGCGTTCGTCGCCGAGGTCGCGCGGCAGTCGTAACCCGGCCATCTGCACGCGAAGAGCGCCCGCCCCCGAAACCTGCGGGGACGGGCGCTTCGCTGTGCGGGATTCGTCAGCCGACCACCGACCGCAGCGGCACCTTGGCGTCGCGGAGCGCGCGTACCAGATCGCTCGCGAACGGGTGTTCGTCGACCTGGAGGCCCTGCGGGTTGGGGATCACGACGTACGCCGAGTCGTCCTTCGCGGACGCCTTGGCGTCCGTGGTGAAGCGTTCGACGATCGCCTCAGCGCGCGGCAGGTCCGCCGCCGCCACCTGGATGGTGATCGGCCGCCAACCGCCGCCCAGGTCCGGCGTGACCGGCGCGGCGGCGGCGCTGGCGCGCGCCGGGTCGACCCCGGCGGAACGCCGGGCGTCCGAGGCGTCCGCCGGGTAGAGCAGCGCGTTGGCGACCAGGTGCAGACCATTCTCGTTGTACGCCCGGAAGAGCGGATTGAACGCGAACAGCACCGCCCGGCCGGCACCGGTCGGCTCGTCGACCACTGCCGCCGTGCCCTTCAGGGCGTCCTCGCCGACGGTGTAGCCGTTGGCCCAGAACGTGTCACCCGTCGGGTAGCTGAGCACGTTCGTCCCGGTGGTGCTCGGGTTGAGGATCGGGTCGCTGTTGTTGAACTCGAAGTCCTCCGCCGGGCGGCCCAGCGCGACCGGGCTGTCGGTGTCGACGTCGACCCGCAGGTGCGAGCCGATCACCAGGTAGTCGGCCGGTTTGGTCTTCTCGGTGGTGGAGGTGAGCCCGGCCGCGCGGGCCACCCGTGTGCCCTCGTTGCGCAGCCCGAGGTAGGTGTGGCCCTGGGCGATCCAGTCGCGCAGGTTGGCCTGCCCGGTCGCGGTCAGACCGCCGGTCGCGCTGCTGCCGTCGGGGACCAGCAGCACGGTACGCCCGGTGAACGCCTCGGTGTTGTCGTTGATGTCGGCAGTGGTGACCGGTGTGAGGTCGAGCCCCCACCGCTTGCCGAGCACGTACCGGGCCTCGCCGTGCGAACCCGAGGTGGTGGAGATGCCGGTGCCCTGGAAGAGCCCGACGTCGGGCAGGGCCAGGCCGGTGCCGGTGGGCCGCCCGCCAGGGGTGAGGGTCACCCCGAACGACTCGGCCAGCTCGTCCACGGTGCGGCTCAGCTTGGTCGCCGGGATGGCGACGCGGCTGGTCTTCAGGTCACGGACCAGTGGGACGCCGCGACCGAGCAGGCGGAAGGTGAACTCCGCGGCGGCGGCCGAGTCGAGCGGGTACGTGTACGAGCCCCACGGCCACGCGAGCGAGCTCCGGCCGCCGGAGATTTCCCGGACCAGCTCCGCCTTCGGTCGGACGTTGTCGCCGGTGTAGATGGTGGAGACGCCCATCAACAGCGGGTTGCTCCAGGACGACACGTCGTAGAAGTAGGGGAACGGAACGTACGGGTCCTCGCCCATGATGGCCTGGATCCAGTGCTTCTGCGGCTGGTCCATCGGGATCCAGTACGCGCCCCTGGGCACTGTCACGTTCGTGGCGGTCCGTCCGCCGAAGACCCGCGCGGTGGGCACCCGGGTCGGCTTCTGCACCTCGTACACCTCGACGTCCATCCGGCGCAGCCGCTCGACGAGCTGCCGGACGTCGGCGAGCTGCCGGTCCGGCAGTAGGAAGTACGAGCGGATCTTGATGTCCGGCACGGGGAACTGGACCTCGTTGGTGGGCTGCACCACCTCGTTCGGCTCCAGGGTGCCCGCCCTGCCCTGGGCGAGCGCGTCGGTCCAGATGTCGAAGTAGCCGCTGAGCACCTCGCGCTTGTTCGCGGCGGCCCAGCCCAGCGTCGACCACTGGGTGTGGAACTGCTGCTGGACCCGGTCGGCCACCGCCGACGCGCTGCCCTTCTCGTACGTCATGCCGGCCGCACCGAAACCGGTGGTGGGCACCGTGTCGCCGTAACCCATGAAGAACATGTCGTACGTGTCGTAGTTGAAGTAGCACTCGGTGGTGACGGTGTCGTCGCAGGCCCCGTTGAAGCCGAAGCCGGCCTTGTTGGCCTCGCCGATCCGGTTGATCCAGTCCACCGCCTCGCCAGCGATCTCGTGGTGGATCGGGTCCGCGTTCGGCGGGAAGAAGTACTGCCGGCCACCCATCTCGTGCGCGTCGATGAACACCTGCGGCGGGTAGCGGCGCAGCAGTTCGAGCTTGCCGTCGGTCTCCTGCTGGGTGCGGGCGAACCAGTCCCGGTTCATGTCGAAGCCGAACTCGTTCTGCCGACGCGTCGCGTCGCGGCCGTCCGGGTTCTGGGTCGGAACGATGATGGTGACCAGGTTGTCGTTTCGCCGGGCGACCTCGCAGGACAGGCCCGCCGCCAACTCGTACAGCGTCTTGAGCGCCGCGTCGGTGCCGCTCTTCTCACCGCCGTGCACGTTCGCGGTGACCCAGACGATGGCCGGGCTGTCCTTCGCCGTCCGGTCGGCCGTCCGCGCGCTGGTCCGGCGCGGGTCGCGCAGGTCCCGTACGTCGTCGGCGATCTTCCGCAGGGCGGACGGCCGCACGTGGCGTTCGTTGGACACCACCGCGTACGGCAGAGGCTGGCCGAGCACGCTGGTGGCCATCACGCCGGTGACGACCCGGTTGGAGGCGCTGTCCACAGCCCCGAGGTACGTCCGCACCTCGTCGTTGGTGACGACCCGCTCCTGGCCTGCGCCGAGGGGGAAGCCGAGCACGGTCTCCGGGGCGGGCACGGTGCTCAGCCGGGAGGTCGGGTCGTTGCTGCAGGGGGAGGGTCGGGTGGGGCTCGCGGTCGCCGTGCCGCTGAGCAGGGGAGCCATGCCGAGCAGGAGCGCGATCGTGGCGGCACCCGCCAGCCGCTTCGGAGGGACCGTCCAGAACGGACGCGACGATGGGGCCATGTCTCGGGTTCCCTTCCTGGGGAAAGCCTCGCAGTGGCCGGAGCCTATGAACCGTCGATGCGCAGGTCAAGCTTCGATCGACTTCGGTGACTGCACGGGATGCTCGTGCCGGCGCCGGCTGGCAGGATGGCGGGGTGGGGTCCACCTCGCCCGGAAGGAGGAGACAGTGCCGGCGTCTCTTGAGATGATCACGCTCTCGGTCTTCCCGGATCTTCCGTCCGCCGATGCTCGGCGTTCGCTGACGTCCTGGTTACGCGCGGAGGATCGGCTGCGCGACGGGGTGACCACAACCTCGTCGGCGGGCGACACCGAGGTGCTGCGGGTGGTGGCCGACGACGCTGGCACCGTCATGGTGCTGGTGCAGGCGATCGCCGGCTGGCTGACCCATCGCCGCGACGACGTGACGGTCCAGCTCAGCCGTCCGGACGGCTGGTCGGCCGAGCTGGACGTGCACCGGGCTCGGGACATGGACGAGGTCACCGGGCTCATCGAGGCCGCCGTGCGCGCGGTTTCCCCCGGACAGGGCGCGCCGCCCGAGACCAGGTGATCACGGGCGGCGCGTCGCGGGTACGCCTACCAGGTCGTCAGGCCGAGGCCGATCGTCCTGGTCAGCGTGGCGTTGTCGTCGTCGCCGTCCAGCGACCAGATCATCGCTCCGGCCAGACCGGCGCGGCGGATGTAGAGCGTCTTCTGCAACACGACCGCCGGGTCGTCGTACGTCCAGAACGTCGTACCGTCGAACAGCCAGGCGTGCCCGGCGCGGAGGTCGCGGTGCACGGTGTAGCCGTTGCCGGCCAGGGTCTTGAGCTTTTTGTAGTCCTCGTAGCCGGCCTCGAAGGTGGCCGGCGCGGGCCCGGTGGCCGGCTGGAAGAGGCCGTTGCCGCCTCCGGTGACACCGGTCCAACCCCGACCGTAGTACGGGATGCCGAGCACGAGCTTGTCGCGCGGCGCCCCGCGGGCGATCCAGCCGTCGATGGCCACCTCGACGGAGAAGTCCGGGTTGTCCGGCGATCCCGCCGGTACGCGCAGCGCTGACTGCTGGTTGGCCACTGCCTCCCAGCCGCCGTGGAAGTCGTACCCCTGCACTGTGGCGAAGTCCAGGTACTTGAAGATCTTGCGGCCCTCGTAGCCGGCGTCCATGGTGGCCGGGTTGGCCGGCAGGAAGGCGGTCAGCGGGTGGTGCGTCCGGGTGGTGCGCCCGTACGCGTCGAGTTGCCGGCGGAACTCGGCGAGCAGCTTGGTGAAGTTCTCCCGGTCCTCCGGGCGGATGACGTTGCCGGGCTCACCCTCCCAGTTGGGCCACTCCCAGTCGAGGTCGATGCCGTCGAAGACGCCGGCCCCGGCACCCGGGCCGCCGGCGGCGCCGTCCCCGCCGGGCAGGTTGCCCTTCAGGTAGAGGTCGATGCAGGACGCGACGAACGCCTTGCGGGAGGCGTCGGTGCGGGCGGCGTTCGAGAAGTACGTGGACCAGCTCCAGCCACCCAGCGAGATCAGCACCTTCAGTTTGGGGTGCTTGGTCTTCAGCTTGGCGAGCTGGCCGAAGTTGCCGTTGAGGGCCTGGCCCGGGGCGTCCGCTACGCCGTCGACGCTCTCCTCGGCGGGGACGGGTCGCTGGTAGTCGGCCCAGGCGTCGCCCTCGCCCGGCCCGCCGTCCACGTAGCAGCGTCCGTCCTCGCTGACGTTGCCGAAAGCGTAGTTGACGTGGGTGAGGCGGCTCGCCGCCCCGGACGTGTCGAGCTTCTTGACCGGGAAGGCCCGGCCGTAGATGCCCCACTGGGTGAAGTAGCCGACCCGGTGGTAACCGGTGCGGCGCTGCTGGTTGTCGCCCGCGCTGGCGGCGCTGGGCGGTGCGGCGGTGAACAGCAGGGCCGCCACTGTGACGACGGCGGTGAGACGGCGGTGGCGGAATGGTCGCATCGGCACACTCCCACGAGGCATCAAGCAGAATTAGTAAAGAGACTTATCTGATTGATGAAGTTAAGCCGATCACAGTCCGGGGTCAAGAGCGTCCAGCCACATGGGGGATTGTTGCGGCGTTACCCGGTGGTAACGATGTTGTGCCATGGACTCCGCCCTGACTCTGATCGGCCTGCCCATCGCCCTCGGCATCATCATGCTCGGTCTGGGTCTCGGACTGACCATCGCGGACTTTCGCCGGGTGGCCCAGCATCCACGAGCCGCCGTCATCGCCCTGGTGTGCCAGGTGCTGGTGCTGCCGGCGCTCTGCTTCTGCCTCGTCCTCGCGTTCGACCTGGCGCCCGAGCTGGCCGTCGGCATGATGCTGCTCGCCGCCTCGCCGGGCGGCACGACCGCCAACCTCTACAGCCACCTGTTCGGCGGCCACGTGGCCCTGAACATCACCCTGACCGCCATCAACTCGGTGCTCGCCGTGTTCACCCTGCCGATCCTGGTCAACCTGTCGGCGGCGTACTTCCTGCCCGACGGCAGGAGCATCGGGTTGCAGTTCGACAAGGTGGTGCAGGTCTTCGCCATCGTGCTCGTCCCGGTCGCGATCGGCATGCTGATCCGGGCCCGGCTGCCGCACGTCGCCGAGCGTCTGAACCGGCCGGTCCGGATCCTCTCCGTCGTCGTGCTCGTCGCGGTGATCGCCGGGGCCGTGCTCGGCGAACGGGAGAACATCGCCGACTACTTCGTCGCGGTCGGCCTGGCCGTGCTCGCGTTCAACCTGCTGAGCCTCGCCATCGGGTACGGGGTGCCGCGGCTCGCCGGTGTCGAGCGGAGCGCCGCGACGGCAGCCGGGTTCGAGATCGGCATCCACAACAGCACCCTGGCCATCACTATCGCGCTCAGCCCGGCGTTGCTCAACAGCACCCAGATGGCGATCCCGGGCGCCGTCTACGGCATCGTCATGTTCTTCACCGCGGCGGCCTTCGGCTACCTGGTGACCCGCGTCGGCGCCCGGCCCGCCACCGTGCAGCCCTGACCCGGGTGCCGCCAGCCCGGCCGGCGGTGCCGCCGGCCGGGCTGATGCTGGTCAGCCGACCTGGTCGTTGTCCTTGAGGGAGCCCCAACCGTGCCAGCGGTCGATCTCGATCAGGGCGCTGACCCGGGCGCGCTCCCGCCGGGGGTACGCATTGCCGGTGTAGTGCTGCGACAACCGGTCGATGTCCGTCAGGTCCTCGTCGGCCCGCAGCTCGACGACGTGCCCGATGATGCTGACGTGGGTGTACCAGCCGGCCTCGTCGAGCACGGTCAGGGACACCCGCGGGTCGTTGCGGACGTGCTCCAGCCGGCGGCGGCTCTCGTCCATGTTCACCAGGATCCGGCCGTCCTCCCACAGGTACCAGGTGGCAGCGGACACCGGCTGACCACCATTGCGAAGCGTGGTCATGACAGCGGGGTTCGGCTTCTGCAGCATGGCGATCGCGGGCTCGGGCAGCGGTGGCTTGGACATGAAGTCTCTCCTCGTCGCGTCAGGGTTACCCCTGCACGTTACGCACCCACCGTCCCGGTCACCGTGAGATGTGATCGCTCAACTGGCGTACATCATCGTGGCGGGGAACTCGCCGCTGGACCGCCACGCCTTGACGATCTTTACGGTGATCGCGCTGGCGGCCGAGTTGAATTCGCCGTCGTCGACACCTGCTTCAAGGGTTCTGGGATCGATCGTGAGAATCCGGTCGAACCTGTCCTCGAACCCGAATTCATAGCGGATCTCATCCGCGGTGGCCTCGATCCGCCTCGCGGTTACCATCATTCCCATCGCGCTGACTCCCAAAGTCGTACCGTGATGCCGCCTGGTCGAGGTCCGCCCAGGTCCGCTCGTGCGGCAGCAGCGGTCGGCCCACCAGGCGTACCCGGTGTCCCTCAGCCTGCCATCGGGTCTCGCCGCGCGCCGGGCCGGCTTCGGCCAGCAGCGGTGCCAGCGTCGCGCCGGCGACCACGTGGCAGGGCCGCTGGGGTGTGCTCCACCCGCGTGCAGGGTGCCGCGCCACGCCGGAGAAGATGTGGTCATGACCGATCCCGCACTGCCCACGCGCGTCGTCGTCACCGGGGCCACCGGCAAGCTCGGTCGCGCCGTCGTCTCCCACCTGCGCGCCGTGGGCGTCGACGTGCTGGCGGTGGACCGCGCCGGAGGCCGCGACCCCCGCGACGTGGCCGGCGAGTTCCTCCAGGTCGACCTGATCGACTACGGGCAGGTGGTGGAGGCGTTCACCGGAGGCGCCGACGAGCACGCCGGCGGTATCGACGCGGTCGTGCACCTGGCGGCGGTCCCGGCCCCCGGGCTGATGTCGAACGCGACCACGTTCGCCAACAACTCCGCCGCCACGTACAACGTCTTCGCCGCCGCCAGGGCGGCCGGGATCAGGCGGGTCGTCTGGGCGTCCAGCGAGACGGTCCTCGGGCTGCCGTTCGACACCCCACCGCCGTACGCGCCGGTCGACGAGGAGTACGCGCCGCGCCCCGAGTCGACGTACTCGTTGAACAAGGCCCTTGAGGAGGAGATGGCGCGGCACTTCTGCCGCTGGGACCCGGATCTGGTCATGGTGGGTCTGCGCTTCTCCAACGTGATGGACGTCGAGGACTACGCCCCGTTCCCCTCCTTCGACGCCGACCCGCTGCTGCGGCGGTGGAACCTGTGGGGCTACATCGACGCCCGGGACGGGGCCCAGGCGGTCGAGCGGGCCCTCGCCCACGACCAGCCCGGCGCCGACGTGTTCATCATCGCCAACGCCGACACCGTCATGACCAGGTCCAGCGCCAGCCTGATGGCCGAGGTCTACCCGGGCGTCGAGGTCCGCAAGGAGTTGGGCGAGCACGAGACCCTGCTCAGCATCGACAAGGCCCGCAGGGTGCTGGGGTACGAGCCGCAGCACTCCTGGCGAGACCACGTGGATCAGCTCTAGGTCAGCGAGCCGCCTGGTAGGCGCGGCCCACGGCGGTCGCCTCGCTGCCGGTACGGAAGAGCCCGGTCTGATCCTTGTCCGTTGCGGGCAGGCCGAACCACGCGTACCGCTGAAGCCAGGACAGGCCGCCCAGCATTCTGGTCGCCGCGGTGAGGAACGCGGCCTGCTGTGCCTGGGTCGGGAAGCGAACGCCGTTGGAGAAGTCGATCAGGGCGAACTCGGTGAGCCAGACGGGCAGCTTGTAGCGGTCGTGCGCCGCCTGGAGGTACGACCTGAGCTGGTTGACGGCGTTGGCGGTGGTGAAGTCGCCGCCGTACCAGTGCAGGGCGATGAAGTCGACGCGGTACCCGCGCTGCTTCGCGCCGGCCATGAAGCGGTCGAGCCACTCGCCCGGCCGGTCACCGCCCCAGGCCACGGCGGGGCTGCCCAGCGGAAGGCCGGTCGCCTCCAGTTGCGGCCACAGCTCCAACGCCTGCTCCACGGTCATCTCCGCCTGACCCTTCAGGTCCGGCTCGTTGAAACCGAGCAGGTGGCTGCCGTTCTTCCTGGCCTGTTGCAGATTGGTGGCGGTGACGCTCTTCGCCCCCCAGATCATCGGGACGAACTCGGCGCCCTGCGGGCTGGTGACGCCCTGGTGGGCCACGTCCCAGGTGTAGTACCAGCTCGCCCCGGAGCTGGCCAGCGCCTGGTTGACGCCGTCAAAGGTCCACACCCCGACACCCTTGCGCTTCGAGGTCACCACGGGTGCCGCCGGGGCGACCGTACGCCCGGTCGTCGGCTTCGCCGTCGGCGTCAGGGTCGGGGACGGGGTCGCTCCCGTCGGGCTCGGCGTGGCGGCGGGCGTGGTCGCGGTGGCGGAGCTGGACGCCGGGTTGGCGCCCAGCGGCTCGTCGACGGACTGCGGGGCAGCCGCGGGTGCGGGCGTCGGCCCGGTCGGTTGGATCACGACGATCACCCCGGTCACCAGGAGGACGACCACGGCGGCCACGGCGAGCGGCCACAGCAGACGCCTCGCGCCGGTCGGGAGGCGGCCGGACAATCCGCGTCGGGGGGCCGCGTGGACGCCCCGATTCCCCTTCGCGGCGTCCGCTCCACCCTGACCTGTTGCGCGCATCGTCTCGACTCCTCCGTGTGGTCGCATCGCTGTCCGATGCCGTGGTAGCGGCGGATCTTGCCACCACCTTCCCCTCAGGAGACTGGACGCCCGTAACGGGATAACAGTTTCTGCCCGGGTGAGCAGCGGGCCAGATCCGCCATCCACCGCGGAATCGGCCAGAAGATGGATAAAGTGCGCGTAACTGGATCACGCGGTCGGTGAGGGGGCTCGGGGGCGATGGCAACGGGTCGGATCGCCGAGCACCGCCATCACCTCGGCCCGCCCGTGTCGGCGGCCCTGGCCGGCTGAGCTGTCCCGCCGTCCGTGTTGACGCGCATCGGGTCCCGTGGGCTCGGGGACAGCAGGAGCCCGAACTCGGCGACGGTCCTGGAACTGCTGTTCGACATCGTGTACGTCTTCGCGCTGGCCCGTCTCGCCGGGCGGGTCGCGGACGACCTGACCATCGTCCGGCACACGCTGCTGTCCGAGGCGGGCCAGACGGTGCTGTTCTTCACGGCGATGTGGATGATCTGGTCGCTCAACGCTCTGCTGGCGAGCACCTACGACCCTCGACGCCCCGATCTCCAGGTCGTCCTGCTGGCCACGATGTTCGGCACCCTGGTGCTGGCCGTCACGTTGCCGCAGGCCTTCGGCCAGCGCGGCGTCGTCTTCGCCTGCACCTACGTCGTCATCCAGGTCGGCCGACCGCTCTTCGTGGCGTTCGCCCTGCGGGGCCATGCGGTTTACGCGTTCTCGCTCCGGGTGCTCACCTGGCACCTGGTGTCCGGCGTGCTCTGGATCGGTGGTGGGATCAGTGGTGGTCTCGGTCGGGGCATCTTCTGGACCCTCGCTCTCGCCATCGAGATGATCGGCGCCGCCACCACCTACCCCCTTCCGCGAATAGGCGGGAGACAGCTGAACGCCCTGGGGGTCACTGTCTCGCAGGCGCATCTCGCCGAGCGGTACAACCAGTTCTTCATGATCGCTCTCGCCGAGGTGGTGCTCGAAGCCGGCGCCGCGGTCAGCTTTCCGGGCTTCTCGACCGATGGGACCATCACCCTCGTCGCCTCGTTCGTGGCGGTGGTCTCGTTCTGGCGGATCTACTTCTACCACGTCAGGTCCGGCCATGCCTCGACCCCGAGCGGTGAGGGGGTCCAGCTGTCGCCGTGGGCGAGCTACAGCCTGCTGTTGATCGTCGGTGGCATCATCTGCACCGCCGTCGGCTTCGGACAGGTCATCGAGGACCCGCACCCGCCGATCGACTGGGCTCTGGTGGTCATCATCTTCGGCGGCCCGGTGCTGTTCCTGTTCGGGCGCAGCACCCTGGAGCGGGCGAGCAGAACCACGCCGCGGTGTCGGGTGCTGTACGTCGGTGCGGTGACGCTGGCCTTGGCGGCGGTACCGATGGTGTTTCTCCCGCCGGTCGCCGTGGCGGCCCTCGCAGCGGTGATCCTGGCCGGCATCGCCGTGTTCGACCAGCGGGCCCACAAGCGAGGGTCGGAAACCAACCCGACTCTGTGACAACCCGTTGCGGGCCGGCGACCGATCGGCGTATGTTCTTCCGGCACGCCGTCGAGCCGGGAGGAGGTCAGAACAATGTCCGATGTTCTGCGCCCCCTCCGCGCTCCGGCGTCCGCGCGGATCTGATCCGGGGCGCTCGCTTCCCGGAGGACCACGCCATGACTGATCTGGTCATCCGTCCGCTCGTCGCGGGCGAGGAAAACCTGTTCGACTCCATGCCTGATCCGCTGCCCCAACTGCGCCAGGTCGGCTACGCCGACGGGGTCGCCGGCGGCGGCTATCGGCCCGAGACCACCTGGGTCGCCCTGCGCGACGGCCGGGTGGTCGGCCGGGCCGCCTGGCTCCTCCCACCGGGCGCCGTCGGCGCGCCCTGGCTGGACCGGTTCGATCTGGACGCCGAGCCCGAGGTCGGCGCCGAACTGCTGCACGCCGCCCACCAGGCGCTGGGTGGCCCCGGCCTGTACTACGCCGCGCTGCCGGCACACTGGCGGCGCCGCCCCGAGGTGCGGGCCGTGGTGGAGGCACCGATGGCCGCGGCTCGGCTCGCCGGCCTGGTCGAGCGGGGGGAGCGGCTCCGGTGCTCCTGGACGGGCACACCCCTGCCGGCGTCCTCCGGACGGTACGACTTCCGGCCGCCGGTCGACGCGACGGAGGTCAACGCCCTGGTCGCCAGGATCGACGAGCCGGACGTGCTGACCGGCGTCGAGATCGCACGGGTGGTCAGCGGCGTCGACCTCTCCACCGACCCTCTGGGCTGGCTGGGGGACGGAGTGGAGGGATGGCGCGTCGCACTGGACGCCGGAGAGCCGGTGGGTCTGGTCGGCACCGCCGGGGACGCCTGCTACCCACTTCTCGTCTACCTCGGCCTGCTCGACGAGGCGGCCCGGCCAGAACTGCTGGTCGAGGCGGTCCGGCTGCTGGCCGCCGGCGGCGCCCGGGAGGTCATCGCCGACGTGGACGCGCGGCGGGTGGCGGTGCTGGCCGAGCTGGAACGGACCGGGTTCCGGCAGTTGCGCACCAGGGTCGTCTTCGCGCCGGCGGACCAGCAGGAGTAGCGGATCGGGGGTGCGCCCTGTCACCGGGGCGCACCCCCGCACCGGCGTCGACCGCTGGCCCTGTCAGCATCGGGCCATGCTCATCGTCGGCGTACTGGCGCTGGTCGTGGCGGCCGTCGCCGCGCTCTGCCTCCGGCGGTCGCTGCGCCGTGAGCCACCGGTCGCACCGGCGCGACCGCTCGACTTCGACACCGCCGTCCGTGCCGCCGAGGCCGTCATCGCCGCGGAGGCGGCAGACCCGGAGGTCCGCCCGGAGTCGCGCAGCCGTCTCCTGAGCCACGGCGCCCGCACCGGCAGGGTCGTGTTGCTGCTGCACGGATACACCCTCGCGCCCGACCAGTACGACAAACTGGCCGAGGAGTTCTTCGACCGCGGCTACAACGTCTGGGTTCCGCGGGCCCCGCAGCACGGCACCGTCGACCTGCGGGCCCACCACCGGGTCCAGGCCGACGAGCTGACGACGTACGCCGCGCGGGCGCTGGCCGTCGCCGAGGGCCTGGGAGACGAGGTGGGCGTCGTGGGGATCTCCGGCGGTGCCGTCCTGGCCGCCTGGCTGGCCCAGGTGCCGGGCACCGTCGTACGGCGTCTGCTGTTGCTGTCGCCGTTCTTCGGCCCGGACCGTCGGCAGGCGCCGGCTTTCGCGGTCCGACCGCTCATCATGTTGTACGGGCGCCGCATCCTCCCGGACCGCGTCACGTCGCGCGGTTACAGCCTCGCCGCCGTCACCCGGTACCTGAGCATCGCGCGTACTCTGCCGAAGCCGCCACGACGGACCGGTCTGCGGACCGCGGCCGTCGCGATCAGCCCCCTCGACGGCGTGGTCGACCTCGGTGCGGCGGAGCGCGTGCCGCGCCGGATCGCCGACGCAAACGCGATTCCGCTCCAGGTCTGCACCCTGCCGGAGGCGTTGGGCGTCGGCCACAACACCCTCAACCTCACCGCGCTCGGCGCCGACGGGCCCGAGCTGCGCCGGCTGTACATCGCGCTCTACGAGGGGGAACCGCTCCCCGGACCGTTCCCCTACCGGGTGGGCGGGGTGGCGCCGTTGAACACCGGCGGGGCGTAACCGGCCGGCTTGTCGCCGATGCCGAGGCCGGGGCTCACCACCCAGGACTGGTACTGCGGGGTGAACATGCTGTAGACCAGCCCGAGGTTCGGGGCGCTCGCCTCGTCGAGTCGCCGACGGGCGTCCGCCGGGATCTCGAAGTCGAGCGCGCCGAAGTTGCTGGCGAGCTGCTCGGGGCTGCTCGCCCCGACCACGACCGAGGCGACGGCGGGTTGGGTGGCCACCCAGTTGATCGCCACCTGCGCCATGGTGCGCCCCAGATCGGCGGCCACGCTCTCCAGTGCCTCGATCACCTGCCAGTCGCCGGGGCTGATCTCCCGACCCGCGGCGTCGGGGTTGGTCAACCGACCGGTGCCGCTCATGCCCTCGCTGGTCCGGCGGTACTTGCCGCTGAGCAGGCCGCCACCGATCGGGCTCCACGCGGTGACACCCATTCCCAGGGTCTGGGCCATCGTCACGAACTCCGCCTCGATGTGCCGGGTGACCAGGGAGTACGGCAGCTGCACGTTGATCATCGGGGCCAGCCCGTGTGCCTCGGCGTAGCTCTGCGCCCGGGCCGCGTACCAGGCCGGCACGTCGGAGAGCCCGGCGTACCGGATCTTGCCGGCCCGCACCAGGTCGTCGAAGGTGTGCACGACCTCCTCGACCGGTGTGATCCGGTCCCAGGTGTGCAGCAGGTACAGGTCGATGTAGTCGGTGCCGAATCGGCGCAGCGAGGCCTCCACAGCCCGCGTGATGTGCTTGCGACCGTTGCCGCTGGCATTCGGGTCGGTCGGGTCGACGGTGTTGGTGGCCTTGCTGGTCAGCACGAGCCGTTCGCGGACGCCGGCCCGGTCGATCAGGCGGCCGAGGATCTTCTCGCTCTCCCCGGCGGTGTAGAAATCCGCCGTGTCGATGAAGTTGCCCCCCGACTCCAGGTACTGACGGAAGATCGGCTCCGCCTCCTCCTCGGTCTTGCCGTAGGCGGCATGGAACCCGTCGACGCCGAAGTTCATGGTGCCCAGCGCCAGCCGGCTCACCCGCAGACCGGACCGCCCGAGCAGGTAGTAGTGGTTCATCGTTGCGTCCTCTCGATCGCGCGTCGGCCCCGAGCGGGCCGTCCCAGACCTTTGCTCGGCAAAAATGGACCTGCAAGTCCAAAGTCCGCGCTAGCGTTGGACCGGCAGGTACGGACGCAGATCGGTGACGGGGGTCTCATGACACGGGGGTTGACCCGCAAGGGCGAGGCCACCCGGGCGCGGATCGTCGCAGGCGCGGCCGCCGAGATCCGCGAGCGCGGCGTCGACGAGGTACGCCTCGAAGACGTGATGGCCCACACCAGCACCAGCAAGGGACAGCTGTTCCACTACTTCCCCGGCGGCAAGGAGGACCTGCTGCTCGCGGTGGCCCAGCACGAGGCCGATCAGGTGCTCATCGACCAGGAGCCGATGCTCAGCAACCTGACGTCCTGGTCGGCCTGGCTGGCGTGGCGCGACCGGCTCATCGAGCGCTACCTCGCGCAGGGCGTGAAGTGCCCGCTCAACGGGCTGCTCGGTCAGACCGGCCGACGCGCGCCGGGCGCGCAGGCGATCGTGACCGGGCTGATGTGGCGCTGGCAGGCGGCGATCACCGAGGGCATCCGCCACATGCAGTCGACCGGGGACATCGGCCCGGACGTGGACGCCGACCGTGCCTCCGCGGCGCTGCTGGCCGGCATTCAGGGCGGCGTCCTACTGCTGCTCTCCACCGGGAAGATCGATCACCTCGAGGCGGCTCTCGACCTCACCATCGACTCGCTTCGGGCCAGCGCCCGGGCGAGCGGAGAGCAGGAAAGGCGCGACCCTGCCGGAGGTCGTGGTGACCGTGCTGCCCGGTAGTCACTTCCCGCACCTGGCGGAGCCAGCGACGATCGCCCGGCTGCTGGCGACCGGCTGAGAGGGCGATCGGCGTGGCGGTCTACGGGGTCAACCGGTCGAGTCGGGTGAGCTCGGCGTCGCCGGCCCGGACCACCTCCGCGGCCAACGCGGTCGTCGCCGGGTGCACCCCGTTCCGCTGCTCCGCGGTGGCGACCCGCACCACCTGTTGCAGGTGCGCTCGTACGTGCTGGCCTGCCAATCGTTGGAACGCGACACCGGTGACCGACCGCAACGTCGTCAACTCCTGCTCGGTGACCATGCCCGGCATGTCGTGGCCCTCGTGCGGGTTGGTCGCCGGGGCACCGGATTCGGCGAGCAGCCGTCGGGCAATGCTCAGGTCGGCGTGGTGCGCCGTGCCGAGCCGGGCGGCGAAGGTCTGCCACGCGGGGTCGGTGGTCCGACCCGGCACCATGTCCAGCACCGGCAGTAGGCGTTCGTTCATCGCCACCGTCAGCTGAAGCCACGCGATGTCGGTGGGGCTGAACAGGCTGGCCGAGCCGCTGGGCGACACCGAGCCGGCCAGTCCGGCAATCGAGGGTGCGGCGGTCGACGGTGCGGTCGTGGTCGGTGATCCGGTGGCGCAGGCCGTGACGAGCAGCGCCGCGAGGGACAGGGACATGGACGCGCTCACGAGGGCTCGCATCCGGCCTCCTCTCGCCCCCCCGGACGGCGGGCCCGGCGTGACCGGACCCGCCTCCGTGGTGGGAGCCTGTCGGCTCAGATCGGTCGGCCGTCGTGACCGCACTTGATGACGGGGCGAATGCAGTCCTGGACCCGACGGGCCATCTCCGCGACCGGCCAGGCGTTGAAGAAGTCACCGTGCATGGTGTAGCCCGGCCCGGAGGCGAGCCGGATCCGCGAGGGGTCGCCGGTGACCGGGTATCGCAGCACCTGCCGCAGCTTGGGCACGTGCACCGGGTGGGTGCTCGGGCAGGCCTGGTTCACCGGGTACGCCAGGTGGCTCTTGTGGTCCGGCGAGTCCAGGTCGCGGCCGTTCCAGCACTGCGGGAAGTCCAGGTACGACTCGAGCATCGTGCCGGACGGGCAGTTGACGAAGTCCTTCGACGGCGCCACGTGCCCGGCGTGCAGGCACGACCACCGGGCGATGCTGTCGTTCGAGCCGGTGGCTTTCGCGTTGCCGGCGACGAGTCGCAGCCCGAGCGGGAACGGCTGGGTGTTCGCGACGACGTCGGAGCGTACGCCCTCGCCCAGGTAGTAGAACGTGGCGATCGCCGGCTCCACCGGCACGTTGTCGCGGTACAGGGTCGGCACCCAGTAGGACGAGACGTCCACCCGCGGGTTGCAGGTGCTGGGGGAGTTGACCAGGTCAGGGAGGGTGGTGTTGGCGTTCGTCACCGTGGCGCCGAAGAAGCTGTGCATGTGCGAGGCCCCGGGCAGCCCGGGGAAGATGATCGGGTCGTCCGGCAGCCGGTGGCTGTAGGCGCAGTCGGCGGGGAACTCGGCAACCCGGATGGCGTTGGCGACCGGGGCGGCGTCGGCCCGCTCGGTGGTGGAGGCGACGTACGTGCCGAGTAGCACCAGCAGTGCGCCGATCGCCGTGGCGAGGCGCAGCCGGCGGTGGGTGCCGGAGAGGGGTGCGGCCCTGTCCATCGTGTGACTCCTGTCGGGGGGACGGGTCAGGGAAAGCTCCGGCGCCGCCGCCGAAGACATCGGAGATTGCCCTGGCCAGACTGGTGGTGGCCGGTTTGAGGCCGGGTGCGAGAGAGCGCTCTCAGCAGGTCAAGCCTCACCCTGATGTCGAAACTTGTCAATACGTTCCGCAATTGGCGGAAATGAAAGACGACGAAGGGCCGGGCCCCGTGGTGGGGTCCGGCCCTTCGCTTCGTGTCTGGTGCGGGGTCAGCTGGTGGCGTAGCCGCGGGTGGCGATCCAGTCGGCGAGGTGCTCGACGGTGACCTCGTAGGAGGCGGTGTTCGGGTCGGCGGAGTCGGCGATCTTCACCGTGTTGCCGTTGTCGCGGTAGCCGACGACGCTGATGTAGTGCCCGCCCTCGAACGAGTGGATACCACCGTCGGTGTCAGTCGTGGTGCCGGCGATGTTGGCGACCACGGCCCGGCCGTCGTCGACGGTGCGGACGATGTCGGCGCGCAGCTTGTCGGTCTGCTTGGCGTCGGCATCCGGGGTGCTGATCTCTACGGACCGGTAGGCGTCGTTCTTGCCGGTTTCCTTGTTCAGCACGGGGGTGATGTCGTTGATGGAGTTGGTGCCGGCCTCGGTGGTGCCCATCTCCTTGGCCATGGCGTCGACGCTGATGTTCTTGCCCTGCACGCTCAGGGCGTTACGGGCGGCGGCGGGTCCGCAGTAGTAGAAGTTCGGCTGCGCCTCGTAGCGCACGCCCAGCTGACGCTCACCAGACGGCTTGCGGTCAGACTGCGTCTGAGTGGTGGGCTTGGCATCGGTCGCGGCGTACGCGGCGGTGATCGGTCCGACGATGGCGCCGCCGGTGAAGGCCAGGCCAGCAGCGGTCAGAGCGGTCTTACGAATCAGATCGGTACGCATGATGGCGTGCTCCTCTGCATCGGGGGTGTCCGCACGACACGCAAGGGGGGACGGTGACCGTGCGGGAAAGTCTCGCGAGAACGCCGGCGATCCCTGGGGGGATCTGCTCGGGCGTTGCGGGGGATGTAACCGGGGCGGCCCAGCGGATGTTCCCGGCCGGTGCGCCCTCGCCCCACGACCCGAAAGTCGCGGTGGCATGCCAGGTATAACGACCCCGCCCGGCCCACGATTCCACCCCCAGGGTGGCCCCGACCACGGGAAACCCACGCCGAAACCCGACACCCACCCCAGGGTCGGATCCGCCGAACCGGACACCACACCCCGCAACCCCGGGCGTCGACAATCCAAGATCCGCGCACTTTCCGGGAAAGTGCTGCCTCAGACCGCGACGAGGCAGCAAGTTCCCTGATGTTGCGCGGATCTTGACCCGGGGGGGATACCGGACACCGCCGGACGCGCGGGTGGGGCAGCCCGAACGCGTCGGACCGCCCCACCTGTCGCACGAGGCGTGATCAGAACCCGAGGACGCTCCGCCCGCCGACCACCGGCAGCCGCAGTTCGCTGTCGTTCGGTGCGACCCGCAGCTCGGTGCCGCCCAACGGCAGCAGGGTGTACTCCTGGTCGCTGGAGAAGACGACCACGCCGATCCGGTGGCCCGCCGGGAAGACGTAGTCCTTCGGCTCCATGGTCCACCGGTAGTCGTACAGCTTGCCCTGCTTGACCGGCTGGGTGCGTGCGGCGCTCTTGCGGTTCTGCGGGTCCATCCAACCTCGCGTCACCACTGTCGGCGCGGCGGTCGACCCGGCCGGGCCGTAGTCGACCAGGTACGCGGTGAGGTTCGCGTCCGGCTTGTTGTCGATCGCCATCCGCAGCCGCATCTCCGGACGGCCGGAGATGCGCACGCTCTGCGTCAGCTCGGGGGAGCGGTACGCCAGTCGGTTCGCGCTCGCCGTGTCCGGGTTGGACACCAGGGTGTCCGGGTGGATGGTCCGCCCCTCGTCGACGAAGCTCTGCTCGACCTTGGCCTTCGGCGGCTTGCCCGTGGTGAGCGTGCCCGGGGCGGTGGCGTCGGTGGCGGCGAACCGCAAGCCGACCTCACGCGCGGCCGGGTCGGGCCAGTTGGCGTACGTGGTGTAGGCCCGGTCCTCGCGCTGGAGCACCGCGGTCGGTTCGTCCATGATGCCGTTGCGCACGTTCCACAGCCAGAAGTCGAACCAGCGGTTCTCGGTCTGCTTGTACGTCCACGTCTGGCCGCTCGGCAGGGTCACCGACGCGCTGCTGCCCGGGCCGCCGTGGCCGCCCTGGTGCAGCCAGATCTTGCGCGGTACGTCGCGCTTGGCGAGCTGGTCCCACCAGCCGGCGAAGTGCTCGGTCTTCACGTTCCAGTCGTTGAGGCCGTGGACGACGAAGACGCTCGCCTTGACGTTGCGGGCGTCGAGGTAGTCGCGGTCCTGCCAGAATTCGGAGTAGTCGCCGGTGACCCGGTCCTGCTCCTCGGTGATGGCGGCCAGCTCGTCGGCGCACTGCCCCTCGGCCCGTGCCTGCCCGGCGGTGTACTGGGCGAGGATGTCGAGGTCCTCGCCCTGGAACGTCCCGGGGGCGACGACCAGACCGTTGGCCCGGTAATAGTCGTACCAGCTGCTGATGGCGGAGACCGGCACGATGGTCTTGAGTCCCTTGACTCCCGTGGTGGCCACCTGGTTGGGCAGCGTCCCGTTGTAGGAGACACCGGTCATGCCGACCGCGCCGGTGGTCCAGCCGGCGGAGACCGGGGCGCCGTTCGCGTCGTACCCCAACGCCTGGCCGTTGAGCCAGTCGATGACCGCCTTGGTGCCGAGCGTCTCGGCCTGGTCGCCGCTGGTGGGGCAGCCGTCCGAGTCGCCGGTGCCGACGCTCTGACCGAGCACCACCGCGTACCCGCGGGGCACGTAGTAGTCGTCCAGCGAGCCGGGCAGGTTGGCCTTCGCCTGGGCGCGCTGGGTGCCCACGTCGAGCGCCCGCCGTCCGGAACGGTCGGTCAGGCCGTTCTGCGGCAGGTCGTCGACCAGCACGCTCGGGTACGGGACGTCACCCCAGGTGCCCTTGCGGTACGGGCTGTGCTCGAAGATGACAGGCACCTTGAAGCCCTGCGTGGCGGTCTCCCGGGGTCGGGAGATGTCGATCGCCACCCGGTCGGGTCGACCGTCGTGGTCGGTGTCGACCGGGGTCTGGACGAACACCCGCTCCTCGATCGCGTCGGCGAGCGAGAACACCGGTTGGGTCATGCCGTCGCTGACCACGATGCCGGTGGGCGTGGTCGCGGTGGGCGGGGCAGCCGTTGCTGTGGGGGCTGCGCTGAGCACGAGAGCGCCGGACACGCCGATGCTCAGAAGTGCCAGATGACGGGGTCGACGCATGCGCGTCTCCCTTCGGTTGGGCTGGTTGCCGGGGGTCGGCAGGGGCCGATCTCGAAGATCCATTCGTCGCCATGCTAGGACGGCGCTGGCGTCCCGTCGATCCCCTCGGGCGGGGATGCATCCTTCGCGCGAGCCGGAAAACTCCTCGTTCCGGGGGCTCCGAAGATCACAGTCTCGTGCATATGATCTTGCGGGAAGCCGCCCGAAGAGACGGCTTCGTCCACATTAGACGAGGAGCGCCATGCTCAGGAAAACGCGGTGGCTGTTGGCCATCGCCGTCACGGCCACGACACTGACCGCCCTACCGGGCGGCTCTGCCACGGCCGGGCCAGGCGGCATCGGCACGACCGGCACGCCCAGGACCTCGGTCGACGGGAAGACGCACACCGTCACCCTGCTGACCGGGGACGTGGTGACCGTACGGAGCACCGGATCGGGATGCCCCAAGGCCACGGTGCGGCCGGCCGACGAGAACGCGGTCATCCAGCAGACCTGCGGCCCCGACGGTCACCTGCACGTCGTACCCGCCCGCGTCGCGTCCCAGATCGGTCCGGTCCTCGACCCCGACCTGTTCGACGTCACCGCGCTGATCGCCGACGGGTACGACGACGAGAACACCACGGACCTGCCGGTCATCGTGCAGCCCGCCACCGCGTCCGCCCGGGTGGCCGCACTCGGTGACGTGCTGTCGCTGCCCAGCATCGGCGCGGTCGCCGGCCACGTACCCAAGAAGAGCCCGGCCACCGCGAAGCTGGCGACCGACTCGCTGCTCGCCGGCGCGAAGAAGGTCTGGCTGGACCGCAAGGTCCGCGCCACCGCCCTGACCGGCGGCGGACAGCACGCCGACCTGGACCGCAACCTCGGCCAGATCGCCGCGCCCGACGCCTGGAAGGCTGGCTGGACCGGCCGGGGGACCACTGTCGCGGTGCTCGACACCGGTGCCGACTTCACCCACCCGGACCTGGTCGGCCGGGTCGCCGACCGGGCCGACTTCACCGCCGAGGGCGGTGACGCCGTCGACCACAACGGCCACGGTACGCACGTCGCCTCGACCATCGCCGGCACCGGCGCGGCCGCCCGCGGTCAGCGTCGCGGCGTGGCGCCCGACGCCAAGCTGGTGATCGGCAAGGTCCTCGACGACCACGGTTCCGGTGCGGACTCCGGGATCATCGCCGGCATGGAGTGGGCCGCCAACCGGGCCGACGTCATCAACATGAGCCTCGGCGGCAGCGACCCGGACGACGGCAACGACCCGCTCTCGCTGGCCGTCGACGGGCTGAGCAGGTCCACCGGCGCGCTCTTCGTCATCGCCGCCGGCAACAGCGGCGGGGCCATCTCCTCGCCGGGGTCGGCCGCCAGCGCGCTGACCGTCGGCGCGGTCGACCGGAACGACAAGCTCGCCGACTTCTCCAGCCGTGGGCCGCTGGTCACCAGCAACGTGGCCAAGCCGGAGCTGGTCGCACCCGGCGTCGACATCGTCGCCGCGCGGGCCGCCGGCACCAACCTCCAGGACCCGATCGACAGGTACTACGAGGCCATCAGCGGCACCTCGATGGCCAGCCCACACGTGGCGGGCGCCGCCGCGCTGCTCGCCCAGCGGCACCCGGACTGGACCGGTGCGCAGCTCAAGGCCGCACTCGTCGGTGCCGCCGACCCGCTGAGCGGCGTCGACGCGTACGCCGTCGGTGCTGGCCGGCTCAACGCGGCCCGGGCCCTCGGCAGCCCGACCAGCAACCAGCCGGTCGTCAACCTCGGCACCTTCGCGTACCCGCAGTCCGGGACCAGTGAGGCGAAGCTGAGCTGGACCGGTGAGTCGACGACCGTGCTGGACCTCGACGTGTCGGTCGTCAACCACGACGGCCAGTCGGTGCCGCGGGGCGCGGCGTCGCTGTCGGCGAGTCGGGTGACGCTCAAGCGCGGCGCGACCGCCGGCGCGACAGTGCGGATCAACCGCGCGGCGCTGGCCGCCCGGCCGGGCTTCTACCTGGCCACCGTCACCGCCCGCACCGCCGGGCACAAGCTGGTCTCGACCACGCCGGTGAGCTTCTACGTCGAGCAGCCCAGCTATGACCTGACGATCCGGACGAAGCCACTGCCCGGCCTCAAGGAGGGCGCGGAGAGTTGGATCAACCTGCTGGTCACCAACCTCACCGACCCGGTGGTCTACTACAGCGGTGCGGGCGGTACGCCCGGCGACACCTTCACGCTGCGGGTGCCGGCCGGCCGGTACGCGATCCTCGGCTCATCCGTCGCCTACTACGTCGACAGTGACGTGCTGGAGACGACGCTCGCCGCCGAGGCCGACCTGGACGTGCGCGGTGCCCGAAGCGTGACGCTCGACCCGGCGCGGGCCAGGCCGGTGACGGCGACTGTCGACGGGGTGCCCACCACGCCCACCCGGACCGACCTCACCAACGTCCAGACCGCCCCGAACGGGCTGTCCTGGTGGCACCAGGTCAGCGGGTACGGGGCCCAGACGACGGTCCGCACCACCGCGCTGCCGAAACCCGGCGTCGGGTCCCGGCGCACCTGGGCGGCCGTCAACCTCGACTCGCCGGCCGGCACCGCCAGGCCGTACCGCTACAACCTGGTGCACGAGTACGCGGGCGGAGTACCGGCCGACCCCGCCTTCCGAGTGAGCAGAGCCGAACAGGCGAAGCTCGCCCGGATCGAGGAGCGCTTCCACCAGATGGACTCGGAAGGAATGGTCACCCAGCTGATCCGCAGCGGCTTCACGCCCGACGGGGTGCCGGTGACGCAGACCCACGAGGGCAACCTGCCCCCGTACCGCACCGACTACCTCTCGCCCGGCTACCTGTGGGCCGACGAGGGTGTCTACGGTGGACTGTCAGCGCAGGAGGCGCCGCGCAGCTACCAGCCGGGCAGTCGGCAGACCAAGGTCTGGGCGCGGCAGCCGCTGCACTCCGGCTGGTACGACGACCCGGCCGGGGCCGAGTCCAGCTGCGCCACCGCGCCGTCGCGTACCCGGGGCAACCTGCACATCGACCTGGTGTCGCTGACGGACCAGCACCAGCGGGCCGACTGCCTCCAGGGCGGCTCGATCGGGGTGAACCGCAAGCTGTCGGTGTACCGCAACGGCAAGCTGATCGACGAGCGGGACCGCCCGCTCGCCGACGTCACCGTTGCGCAGCAGATGGCCGACTACCGGCTGACCCTCGACGTCGACACGAGCCTGATCCTGCCGATCTCGACCAGGGTCAACACGTCGTGGACGTTCCGGTCCGCCGGACCGGACGGCACCGGCAGTGTGCCGCTGCCCCTGCTGGCGGTGGACTACGCGCTGCCGATGGACACCCTCAACCACGCCACCGGCGGGACGGCCGAGCTGGCCGTGCGGCAGTTGCGGGGAATCAAGGCGCAGAAGGTGACGTCGTTCCAGGTCTGGACCTCGACGGACGACGGTGCCACCTGGACGTCGGTCCGGGTCACCGGCACCGGCGACAGCTACCGGGTCGCGCTGCCGACGGCCGTCACCGGACAGCCCGTCTCACTGCGGGTGAAGGCCGCCGCCAACGGCGGCAGCGGCATCGACCAGACCATCATCCGGGCGTACAACGCCGGCTGACGGTCCGCGTACTGGTGCGGCCCGGCTCCCGCTGGGCCGCACCTCCGCTTGCAGCTCCGCGTCGATCCGGCACCCGCGACGGGGCAGGTCACTGACCCTCCCAGACCGCCTTCGCGCCAGAGTCGCCGGTACGGATCACGTAGTACACGGTGACGGCGGCAGCCAGCAGCGACAACACCTGCAACGCCGGAGTCAGCAACCGACTGGACCGCCCGCCGTCGGTGGTGGTCGCCTCGCCGCCCCTCGGCGGCACGAAACGGACCAGGGCCAGCGCCACTATCGCCAGCCCGATGGTCGCCCACAGCGTGATGTCGCCGAACTCCTGGTGCGCCTCGATCGTCGGAGCGAACTCCGGGGTGACCCGGTTGGCGGCGCGCATGCGCTCGAAGAAGGCATCACCGGACAGCTTCGCCAGCAGGGCGGCGAGCGGCGCACCCACGGCGAGCAGCCCCAGCACCCAACGGGTGTGCGGCCGGATCGGCGGAACGAACGCGTAGCCGACCGTCAGCAGGGCCAGCAGCGGCACGAACACCACAGCGGCGTGCAGCACCAGCGGGTGGGCGGGGATGCCCATGAACTCCTCGAACATCGGCGTCTCCTCCTGACACGGGCCGGACGTCGATCGTCCAGGAAAGGACGCTAACGGTACCGAAGGGACGTGTCAGCCCCCAAGATTGCCGACGGCGTCGACCCGGCCCCGCGTCACGAGGTGCTCAGCGCAGGCCTTTACCGAAATTGCTGCTCAGGGCGACCCACGAGGCGCAGGGCAGCTCGCCGGGAGCCAACTGGATGTGCGCCGGCTGCCAGAACTCGGCACCCTCCTCGGTGACGCGGGCGAAGATGCAGTCGTACTGCGCGGCCCGCAGGGCCACACCGACGGTGCCGTTCTTCGCCGCCACTTCCAGCGTGATGGCAGGGTCGAGCTTCAGGTCGGCGATCGCCGCGCGGATGGCGGACTCGTCCGGGTCGACGGCGTCCAGAGCGCTCTTCAGGCGGTCGTCGACCCCGTCCAGCGACGGGTCCTGCCTGACCTGGAGAGGATCATTGGCCGGGCACTCCACGGACGGGATTATGTCGCAGTCGGGACCGCGCCGATGTCCCCTCGGCTACCGGGAGCGCGGCAGACAGTCCTTCTTGTACTTGAGACCCGAGCCGCACCAGCAGGCGTCGTTGCGCTCCGGCGGCCAGGCGATCCGCGCGCTGGGTCGCGCCTGCACCTCGGCCGCGTACCCCGCCCGGACCGCCGCGTCGGCCGGGTCGCCGTCACGTCGACCGGCGAACGCGTTCAACCCGTCCACTGTGGCGCGGAACATGCCCAACCCGGCCTGACCGGCACCCCTCAGCCGGACCAGCTCCTTCTCCAGCCGGCCCCGGTGCGCGTCCCAGTCCGGCCCGTACACCTCGCTCAGCGCGGCGTGCTCGGCGAGCAGCCGGTCGAACTCGGCCCGAGGCCAGAAGAGCAGGTCCGACTCGGCGTCCCTGCGCTCTCCGGCCCGGCGCACGAGCTGGGTCTCCAACCGGTCCGCCAGGTCGTCCTGCCGGTCGTGCGGCAGGTTGAGATTCCGGCGTACCCGGTGCCGCTGTTGCAGCAGGAAGAAGACGACACCGGGCGCTTCCGGCGGACCGAGATCCACCACCGGGTCGATCGCGGTGCTGGCCGGCCCGGACGCCGCGGTCGCGCGCTCGCTGAGCAGGCTGTCGACCGCCTCGCTCAGCCACGTCTCGGCGGTCGCCGAACGACCACCCACGTCCAGCGCCGCACTCACGTAGGCGGCAGCGTCGGGCTGCGTGAGCAGCAACGGGCGCAGCGCGGTCAGCTCCGCCACCGCCTCGTCGTCCCGACCGCCGGCCCGGAACAGCGCCCGGGCCCGCAGCGCCCGGGCGAAGCCGGCCCGGGGATCGTCCCCGGACGGGTACGCCGCCAGAGCCTGCTCCGCGTACCGCAGGGCGGCATCCGGTCTCGCCCGGATCTCGGCGATCTCGGCAGCCAGGGTCAGGGCGTCCCCGGCGTCGTCCGGATCCTCCAGCCGGCCCTGCTCGGCCGCCTCGGCGAGGTCGGCGGCGACACCGAGCGGGTTGGCCGTCCCAAGCGCTGAGCGGCGAAGTTCAGCGAGGTCAGCCTTGGTGAGTACGTCTCTCGTCGGCACGATCTCACGGTACGTCGGGGTGCTCTCGGTACGCGGGCAGATCACCTGTTAGGCCGCTCTCACACCGCCCGCAGCTCCGACCAGCGCCGCCCGCAGTCATGACCACGCGCCGACTGCCGCCGCCCGAGCGACGTAGGTGTCGAAGTCGAGCGGGTCACGCCCGAGCACCCGCCGCACCCCGTCGGCCGGCTCGGCGAGATGACCGGCGCGCATCCCGGTGAACAGGACGTCCATCGCCCTGACCACCTCCGGCGGAAGTCCCTCGGCGAGAAGTTCGGCCCGGTACTGCTCCGGTGTGAGCTGCACGTAGCGGATCGGGCGACCGGTCGCCTCCGCGATCGTCGCCACCGCCGTCGTGAACGTGAGCGCGCGAGGACCGGACAGGTCGTACACCTGTTCGTGGTGACCGGGCGACGTCAACAGCGTCGCGGCCACGTCGGCGATGTCCTGCGCGTCGACGAACGGCTCCGGGGTGGCGCCCATCGGCAGGGCCAGCCGACCGTCGAGCAGAGGTTGGCGCCACAGGTCCTCGCTGAAGTTCTGACTGAAGTTGTTCGACCGGAGAATCGTCCACTGGACGCCGGATTTCCGCACCGCCTCCTCGGCGGCGACCATGCCGGGGGAGAAGTCACCGATCTGGTCGATCCCGCGCCCGGACAGCGCCACGAAGCGGCCGACACCCGACTCGACGGCCTGCGTCACGAAGTCGGCCGCCAGCGCGGGGTCCTCCGGAGCCAGCAGATAGACCGCCGAGGCTCCCGCCAGCGCCGGCTGCCAGGTGGCCGGCCGCGACCAGTCGAACCGCACCTCACCGGAGCGGGAGGCCGCCCGAACGTGCCGGCCCGTCGCCCGCAGCGTCCGTACCAGCCGGCGACCGGTCTTGCCGGTCCCGGCCATCACAAGTATCGAAGGTGCGTCCGTCGTCATGGTCACGAGTCAACTCGCCCGGCTGCCGGCAGGACATGCGCTGTCGTACGCCGCGCATGTCCGATCGTCCGCGCCCTGTCGCCGGGGCTCTATCGTCGGGCCATGGACCCGTTCGACACCCTGCTGCGGGGCGTACACGCCGACGGTGCGGCCTTCGGCCGATCGGAGCTGACGCCGCCGTGGGCACTGCGGTTCACCGACGGCGCACCGCTGACGCTCTGCGTCCCCATGCGGGGTGAGGGCTGGATCTCGCACCCGGAGAGCGACAAGCCCCGCCTGGTGCGGGTCGGTGAGGTCGCCGCCGTACGCGGGCCGACGCCGTTCACGTTCTCCGCCGAGCCGCGGTCGAGCTTCGACCCCGGCGAGCTTCGGGACGTGCGGCGCGGCCGGACCGGGACGGTGGACGCGGATCACACCGAGCGCCTGGTGCTGCTGGTCGGCGTTTACCACGTCCGGGGTCGGGTGCCCCAGCGGCTGCTGGGCGCGCTGCCGCCGGTGGTCGTCGTACCGGACGACCACGACTGTGCCGCGCTGCGCGACTACCTGGACGCACAGCTCGACGCGGGCCGGCCCGGCCGGCAGATCGTGCTGGACCGCCTCCTGGACTGGTTGTTGGTGTGCACGGTGCGGGACTGGTTCGACCAGCCCGACGCCGAGGCTCCCGGCTGGTACCGCGCGCTGAGCGACGACACGGTCGGCCCGGTGCTGCGGGCCATGCACGACGACCCGGGCAGGTCGTGGACCCTGGCGAGCCTGGCCGGGCAGGCCGGAGTCTCACGGTCCACACTGGCCAAACGGTTCACCGCGTTGGTGGGCGAGCCGCCGCTGACCTACCTGACCGACTGGCGGATGACCCTGGCTGCGGACATGCTGGCCGAATCCACGGCGACCGTCGCCGCCGTGGCACACCAACTCGGGTACGCGGACGCCTTCGGCTTCAGCGCGGCCTTCAAACGGGTCCACGGGATGAGCCCGAGCGGGCACCGCCGGCTCGCCCGCGACGGCGAAAGGGCCGCCTGACCGGCGACGTTCGAGCGCCGTGGATTTGCCGACCGATGTGGTGATGAGCGTGATGACTCACAGGCATATTGATGCCTCACAGTCATCACGCTCATCACCGCGTCCGCTCCCTCAGACCTCACGCTCCGTGGTGCTGGTCGCGCACGGTCGAGGGTGATCAGAACTCCTCGTACACCGCGGGATCCTGGTCCGCGAGCCGCCCGTCCGGGCGGCCCAGCGCGGTGATGGCCTCGACCTCACCGTCGGTGAGCTTGATGCCGAATATGTCCAGGTTCTCGGCCTGCCGCTGCGGGGAGGCGGCCTTGGGCAGCGGGATCACCTGGCGGGCCACGTGCCAGGCGAGGATGGTCTGCGCCGGGCTGACGCCGTGGGCGGTCGCGATCTCCACGATGACGGGGTGCTGGAGCAGGTCGTTGCCGTGGCCGAGCGGGCTCCACCCCTGCACGAGGATGCCGTGCTCCCGGTGGTGGTCGAGCGCCTCCTGCTGCGGGAAGTACGGATGCACCTCGATCTGGTTGACCACCGGGGCGACCCCGGTCTCGGCCACCAGCCGGTCGATGTGCTCGGGCAGGAAGTTGGAGAGGCCGATGTGCCGGACCAGGCCGCGCTCGCGCGCCTCGATCAGCGCCTGCCACGCCTGCACGTACAGGTCGACAGTGGGGTTCGGCCAGTGGATCAGATACAGGTCGATCCGGTCCAGGCCGGTGCGGAACACGCTCTCCTCGATGGTGGTCAGCGCCTCGTCGTGGCGGTGGTGCCGCCCCGGCAGCTTCGAGGTGACGACCAGTTCGTCGCGCACGTCACCCGCCGCACGAGCCGCCCGGCCGACCGCGCCCTCGTTCTCGTAGTTCACCGCGGAGTCGATCAACCGGTAACCCGCCCGGATCGCCTGCCCGATCGCGTCGACACCAGCCGAGCCGTTCAGTTGGTACGTGCCGAGCCCGATCGTCGGCAGAGTGGTCCCGTCGGCTGCCGTCAGGTGGGGAATCGTCATGATCGGAACCCTACTCGTGCGAGCTGTCCCGCAGGCTGTGTCTTCAGCCAGGACGGTGCCTCAGGCGGATCCGGGATCACCAGTGGGGGCGTCTCGGATGGCGAGTGCGGCTTGGACGAGCGCGGCGTGGGTCAGCGTCTGGGGGTAGTTGCCGAGGTGGGCACCCGTCGTAGGGTCCACCTCTTCGGCGTAGAGGCCGAGTGGGCTGGCGTGGTCGACCATGGCCTGGAACAGCTCGACGGCCTCGCCGCGACGCCCGATGCGGGCAAGGCCCTGGACGAGCCAGAACGAGCAGGGCAGGAACGCGCCCTCAGTGCCGGGGAGGCCGTCACGTCCGGGCGGGTAGCGGTAGAGCAGTGGACCGCCGGCGGACAGCCGGTCCCGGATGGCGTCGATGGTGCCCCGTACCCGGGGTGAATCGGCCCGGTCCATCCCCAGCAGCGGCAGGACGAGCAGGGCCGCGTCGAGGTCCTGCGAGCCGTAGCTGCGGACGTAGCTGTCCGCCGTCGGGTCGAAGCCGCGCGTCCGGACCTCGGCGGCGATGGCATCCCGGGCTTCCTGCCAGCGTCGACGTTGACGGTCCGGCAGGTGGTGCGTGTCGGCGATGGCCAGGGCACGGTCCAGGGCGAGCCAGCCCATGAGCTTGGAGTGGACGTGTTGGGCGGGCTCCCGTACCTCCCAGATGCCGGCATCGGGCTCCTGCCAACAGTCGGCGACCACGTCGGCGAAACCGCGTACCGCCCGCCACGTCTCGGTGTAGAGGAGGTGTCCGGCCTGAGCGAACGCCCAGGCGGCGTCGATCACCCAGCCGTAGCCGTCGAGCTGGTGCTGACCGGCGGCACCGTTGCCCATCCGCACCGGAAGGCTGTCGAGGTAGCCGGGCCAACCGGACAGTTCTCGTTCCGCTGGCACGTGCCTGCCGTGCAGGGTCAGCAGCGCCGGCAGGCGTGGCCGTTGCAGGCGGCTGGCGTGCAACAGCCACGCGAGGAAACCCCGAGCCTCGTCGGTCTTGCCGACGCTGAGGAAGGCGCTGACGCCGATGCTGGCGTCACGGGGCCAGACATAGCGGTAGTCCCAGTTTCGTCCCCCACCGGGATCCTCGGGCAGTGACGTGGTGGGTGCGGCCACCGGCGCTCCCGAGGGCGAGTAGGTCAGCAGCCGCAAGGTGAGCAGGCTTCGTACGACGTGTTCCCGGAACGGCAACCGCTCATCTATCTCCGCGGTCCAGGCCCGCCAACGAGCTTCGTCCTCGACGAGCAGCTCCCAGGCCACTGTCGGGTCGACGTGGATCAGCGGTTCGCGGTGGGCCACCGCCAGTACGAGGGTGACCGGACGACCTGGCCGGACCGTGATCGAGGTTGGCCGACCCGGTTCAATTCTGAACGTGGGCGTGCTGTCCAGCGCGACCGCAAGCGCCCCCCACTCACACACGAGCCCTTGGCGCCGGTGCTGCGCTCGGGGCCGGCGGTGCCGTGCGCCAAGTCGAGGATCGAACTCCACCACCGCGTCGACCGCCGCCCGCTCGGCCGACAGCCGTCGCACGATCAGCGACGTGGGCAGCAGGCGACCGCTGACCTCGGCCACCATCGCCTCCGTGAGGCGGAGCCGGCCGCTGCCCACCGCCCAGGTGGTCTCCAGCGTGGCGGTGTGCTGCCGATACCGTCGTTCGACGACCGTGGCCGGCCGCGCCGGGCCGACCCGGAACGTTCCGGCGTCCGGGCCCCCGATCAGCCGACCGAACAGGGGATCGCCGTCGAAGCGTGGTACGCAGAGCCAGTCCATCCCGCCGTCACTCGCGACCAGGGCGGCGGTGCGCGTGTCGCCCAACAGACCGTAGTCGCTGATCGGTGGCCCGCCAGTCATGGAGATCGCTCCTCGATGAGCCGCGCTCGCGAGCAGCGGGTCACCTGGCCTGCAGGAGCAGCCCGAGGCAGACCCCGTAGACGACGTGGACGACAACCGTGACCAGCGGGGTCTGGATGCCGTAGTTGAGGGCGAACAGCCCGGGCGGCTCCAACACCGCCGTGCTGGCCGGCCCCGCCCGTTGCGAGGCCATGCGCGGGTGGACACCAGGAAGCAGCGGCAGAATCACCGTCAGCGCGATCCCGACGTGCACAATCCCCAACAGCGCCCCGATCCACCAGGTCGCGCGGTGCAACAGCGCGAACGTGGCCGCGTAGCCGAGGGCAAAACCCTGCCCGGCGCAGAGGTGGAGGAAGAACCCGACGACCCGGGCCCGGTCGGGATCCCCGGTGACGAAGGCCCCGAGCACCAGGGGAAGGTCGAGCCGAGTGAGACCGGCCAGTTGAGCGGTGATCATCGCCGCGGTGAGCGCCGCAGTGGCGACCAACCCGAACAACGCCCATCCGGCCCAGTCCATCTCAACAGTCGTCGACGTCGCGGGCGTTCTCCGTCATCGGTCCACCCTCCGGTCGAACAGCGTGAAACCCGCGGCCCGGACCGGACACCCGCCTCGTCCGGCTTCGAGAACCGCCCGGTTTCTCACCATAAGCCACCGGACCCGTCACGCTGACCTGCTCGCCCAGACGTCCCTTGACGAGTTGGCAGTTGGCCGGGCAACTCGGTCGCGTCAGTCATGGCCAGGACGGCGGAGGTGGGCCAAATGCGCGACGACTGGCCCGCACAGCCAAACTGGCGAGGGCAGCGTTGGCCCCACCACCAATCACAGCGCCGATGCCGAACGGCGCCGCTCGACCGAGAACGATGATTCCCTGCTTGGTCCCGTACTTCGTGATGAAGTGCTTCCCCAAGACCTTGTTGATCTGACGTAGCGTTTCGATGGGCACCTTGGCGACAACCTGACGTCCCCAGTGTTGCCCGGTGCGCTCGGCGACCTTGGTGATGGTGGCGGATCCGGATCCGCCAAGCATGATCCCCATGACGATCGTTCGGCGGCGCTCGACCTCGTCCATGCGGACTCCGTGGACTTCGGCGACCGAGAGCGCGAAGAGGGCGCTCAGCTGAAGAGACGAGAGGACTTCGCCGGCCGACAGTGCCAGTGCGACGCCCGTGCCGACGCCCGGCGCAGCTGCAGCTCCTCCAACCGCAGCGCCCGTCCCGGCCAGGGCGCTGACGTACATCCGCTCCAGATTGCGGATCACCTCCGCTGGTGTCGCCTCTGGGTTCCGTTGGCGGGCCCGGGCGATGTTCTTTCGCACCAGTGGGCTCTGGATGGTGATTGCCTTGTCCAGGACGTCGAGGACCCTCTGCCCACGTACGGCCGCCTCCGGAACCGGTCCATCGAGGGCGTCGTGGTCGTCGCGTGTGGGATCTTCGTTCTGGGGTTCCTCAGCCTCAGGCGCCATCTCACAACCTTCATGATCGATAACGGGAGCATCACAGTAGGTGTCAACGTGGTCGCCCCGGCTCATCCGGAGCGGTACCTCATCGCGCGTAGTGTCCACACGCGAATGACTGAACAGATCACACGCGCCGGTTGGGACGTCGCCTCGGCTGGCGGTGGCTTCCGTACTCACGGGTTCGCCATCGGGGCGGCGGCGCCGATGACGCCGCCAAAGAAGATCAGGACCGTGAGCGCGATCATCGGGCCGACGAAGACGTACCCGAGGATCAGACCCGTCACAGCCATACCCCGCCCGGACTTCCTGCCGTCCCGGGTCTCGTGCAGGCCGATGTGGCCGAGGAGGACCGCGAGGACGCACGGCAGTCCGAACAGGCACCAGCCGCCGAGGAAGCCGAGAATGCCGAGGACCATCGACGCGGTGGCGAGGTCGGACGACGGCGCGGCCTGTACGACCATCTGGGGCAGCAGCGGCGGGTAGTGGGTCGGAGGGTAGGGGCCGGCGGGCACGGCCGAGATCGGCGGCTGCGGTCGGGTCGGGTCGTATCCGGGCTGGTAGGACAAGGTGGCATCCCTCTTGATCGTGTCGTCTGCCAGAGGTCAGTTCGTGGCGCGCGTCGTGGGCTCCAGTCGTTCGAGCAACGTGCTCACCTCGGTGTGCAGCCGCCGCAGCTCCGCCGCTGTGGGGGCCAGCTCGTAGCAGTGGTGGTGCGTGGCGGCGGACAACGTCGCCCAGGCGAAGGCCACCCGACGGGCGGTTTCGGCACCCGGGCCGAGCCGGCCACGCAGCATCAGCTGCTTCGCGCGACCCTGCCGGCACGCCGCGACGGGAGGCTTGACCCGCCGCCAGTAGCCGTCGATGCCGCCTTCGAGGGCGAGCCGGATCAGGCAGGCGCAGGCCCGCGGCCACCAGCCCGCGGTGATCGCCGCGGCGCCGAGCAGGCCGGTGCCGCGCAGCAACTGGTCGGCCGCCGCCAGGCAGCGCTGGGGCGTCGGCGCGGTCACGACAACGCCGCCGCGAGGAAGCGGGCGTCCGCGACCAGTCCGGGCAGGTCCGCCAGGTACGCCCCGTGCACGCCCTCCCGACACGCCTGGTAGGCGTTCACCGCCCGTCGTCCGTGCCGGCGGCCGAGCCAGCCGAGCACGTCGCCGCCCTTGTCGGCGTCATCGAACGCCGCCAGAGCGACCGTGGTGGCGACCCGTCGGGACGCGTCCTCGATCGCGCTCTCGATGTCGGCGTGCGGTACGCCCCGCGCCACCCGGGTCCGCCAGACCGCCCGGTGGCAGGCCGCCTCCAGCGCCGACCGGCACAGCTCCGCGACCACCGGCCCGCGTACCTCGGCGGTGATCTCCTCGTTGCGCGCCAACCCGTGGGCGTCGTCCAGGTAGCGGGTCACCGGGTCGGAGCCGGGCCGCAGCGTCACCACCGACTTTTCCGCCCGGGTCACCTCAATGACCCGTGCCTTGCCCAGGTCGAGCCGGCGGACCGCGTCCGGCAGGCGCGTGTCGTGGGTGAAGACCACAACCTGCCGCTGCTCGGCCAGCTCGGCGAGCACCCGCGCGAGACCGTCCACCTTCGACGGATCCATGCTCTGCACCGGATCGTCGACCACGATGAACCGGAACGGGCTCTCCGGGGCGCAGCTGCGCGGCAGGAAGGTGGCCAGCCCGAGCGCCTGCATCTCACCCTGGCTCATCACACCCAGCGCGGTGCCGTTGTCGGCGCCGTCCACGCTGACCGGGAAGACCACCCGCCGTCGGGTGTTCGCGCCTTCCAGCGTCATCGCGCCCAACTCGACGTTGCTCTCCTGCCGCAGCTGCGCCCAGATCCGCTGGGAGTGCCCAGCGAACGGCTCGACCCGCTCGTTGCGGATCCCCGTACCGGTGTCCTTCAGCCACGCGCGTGCGGCCTTCAACCGGGTCAGAGTCGCTTCCCGCGCCGGCAGGCCGTCGACGGCGGCCACCCACTCGCGCACGTCGGCCGCCGCCGCCCGCCAACCGGTGTCGCGCTGCCGCAGAAACCCTTCCGCGTACGCGCGGGCCGCGTCCGCCGCCGTCACCACCGCCGGGTACCGCGCGGCCAGGTGGGCGGCCAGGTCGGCCGGCTTCCCGGGTACGCGTCGCAGCGCGGTTACGGCGTCGCGCAGTGCCCCGACCGTCACCTCCGACCCCGGCCCCTCGGGCACCGCCAGGTCGTCGATCAGGTGGTGCGTCTGCCGCAGCAGAGCCGTCAACCGGGTCGTCGCCGTCTGAGCGGCGACGCTGCGCCGCCGCAGCTCGGTGAGCGACTGCGCGGCGGCGGCACGCCACCCACCGTCGAGGGTGCCGGCGGCGCACACCGGGCACGACCCGTCGCCCTCGTCGTCGTGGTGTTCGAGGGCGAGACGGAGCAGCTCGGCGCTGCGCAGCGCGGCCCGCGACCGACCACCGTCATACCGCACGGCCTCAGCCGCCGCCTCCCGCAGCTGACCGGCCAGCCGGTTCACCTCGTCGACCGGCGGCATGTCGAGAGCGACGAGCTCCCGACAGAGCAGCACCTCCCGGTCGGCCGTCGCCTCGTCCGGCTCGTCGAGGATCGCCATCACCGCGGCGAGGTCAACCGCACCCCGGCCGCCCAGCAGCGCGGCGGTCCGCCGGGCCCGGTCGTCGGCGATCCCCGCAAGCGCGTCGACCAGGGCGGTGCGCTGTGCGCGTACCTCCTTGATGGTGGTGTCGTGCGGCCGGGCGGCGCGCAGCAGACGCTGGTCGGCGTCGGTGAGCGCGTCCAGGCCGAGGATCGCGAAGAGCGCGTCGAAGAGCTGGCTCTGCGTGCCAGCGGCGAGCTTGCCCAGCTCGGCGGCGGTGAGGAAGGGCCGGTAGAGCTCCAGCGGGCGGGCCAGGCCCAGCTCGGAGAGGCCGGTGTGTCGACCCTGAGCGCTGGTGACGGTCACCTCGGCGTCGGCCAGCCCGGCCCCGACCGGCCAGGCACGGTTCACCCGCGTCGGCGTGGCCACCCCGTCGACGCGCAGCTCCACGTCGACCCAGCACGGGTCCGGGCTGTGCAGGTTGCGCCACCCCGTACGCCAGACGCTCGTCTTGTCGGCCCACCTGGCGCTGTCACCGGTGAGGGCGAGCTCGACGGCCTCGGCGAAGCTGGACTTACCGGAGCCGTTGCGGCCCACGACCAGGGTGAGGCCCGGGCCGGGGTCGACCTGGAGGGTCCGCTCCGGGCCGACGCCGCGGAACCCGGCGACGGTCACCGACTTCAGCCAGATCCGTTCCGCTGGACCATCTCCGGTGGGGGAGCGGGGGTCGAGCCGGGTGGGGGTGCCGGCGAGGGCGGCGGCCAGGTCGTCGTCGCTGGTCAGCGCGGCGAGGACCAACTCGGCGGTCTCGGTCGGTACGTCAGTGGCGGCGAGCCGGTCGAAGATCAGCTCGATCAGGGGCGCGGTGGACTGCGGAGGCTGGGTCATGGTGGTCTCCAGGCGTGTGGTGTCCGCGGACCGACGACTCGTCGGCCCGCCCGGGGGAGCGGTGGATGTGCGGGCTACCGCGGTTGCGCGGGTCAGACCGTGGCGTTCGCGTGCCAGTCGCGCAGGAACGCGTCGACCAGGGCGTGCGCCCGAGGACGCAGGTCGAAGGACTCCTCCCGCCGGCGGCGGGCCATGTGACACAGTCCGTCGGCAGCCTCGTTGAGCGGGTGGCCGCTGTGGCCCTTCACGTGCGCGAAGGTCAGGTCGCGTCGGTTGGCCACCTGATCAGCGAGCCGGACCAGGGTCGGTTGATCCGACCAGCGGCGCTGCCGCAGGTTGTAGCCGGCGGGCATCGCATCGGTCTCGCCGCCCTGCCAGCGGTGCAGATACCGTACGGCCGTCAGGCTGTCCAGCAGCACGGTCATGCCCACTGACACCTCGTCATACCCGGTGAGCAGATAGTCGACCGCGCGCAGTTCGTCGACGAGCACTCGGGACCTGCCGGTCGGGTCGAGCCGGCCGGTGCCCCGCCCGAGCAGGCCGTAGTGGCCATCGCTGACGACGTACCCGATGCCACCGGCGCGGCCCTTCCAACTGGCGTCGGTTGCGGCGACCAGCGGCGCAGACGCCGTCGCCCAGCGGAGCACCTGGCCGCGCCCGCGCTGCTGGTCGTCGCCGGACCGGCGGTGGATGTCGTGGCCGGCGGCCAGCCGCTCGGCGGTGTCGAGCAGTTCGCCGGTGGAAGTCAGCTCGTCGTAGTGGGCGGCCGTGAGGGCCATGCGAACGGCGTCGCCGATGCGTTGGCAGTCGTCGCAGTGGGTGGGACGGGTGAAGGCGCGCAGAGTGAGGGCGCGGTCGTGCAGCGGAGGGGGGAGCAGGGCCAGGGTGCGGAGGAACTCATCGGGGCGCACGACGCCTCCTGACGTTTTGGTATCGGGACACGCTCACTGAGTTCTCACAGCTCCGACACGTCGGTCACGACGGCGGTCAGTTTGTCGGCGGAGCGCTTCGTGCTGGCCGTCTCCTCCTGCTGGACGGAGGCGGAGTCACCGGTCACCTCGAAGGTGTTGATGATCGGATCCTCGGCGCCCTTGACCTCGTACGTCACCTCGTAGGTGCCGGACGGATCGAGGCCTTCGCCGGTGTAGGTGACGTCGATCCGGTAGGTGATGTTGCAGCCGGCACTGCCGAAGCACTGCTTCCGCAGGGTCTTGACCTTGAGCTTGAAGTCGCCCTTCGTCGGTTTGTCGTAGACGGGTGCGGGCGGTGCCGTCGTCGCGGGCGCGGTAGTCGGTGCGGCGGCACTGGTCGGGGCGGACGTGCCGGCCCGCGACTGGGAAGCAGCAGTGGGGGCAGACTTCCCTTGATCGGGCGACTCATCACCGTTCGTCGTGGCCAGCAGCCAGCCGCCGAAGCAGAGCAGCAGCACCAGAACGGCAGCGCCGGCGATGACCCACCGGACCTGGGGCCTCTTGCGGACGGCGGGCTGCGGATCCGTTGCGCCCAAAGTCTCGGGCTGAGCCGGGGACTCGAGCTGAGCCGAGGACTCGGCCGGCGGATCCGGCTGGTGGTGGGGCTCGGTCATGGTTCTCTCCTTTGTTGAGCGGGATGCTGTGGAGCTGATGTCGTGAACGGATCAGGCGGACGGGATGCCGACGACCTCGACCTCGACGCCCTCGTTGCGCAGGGATTTCATCGCCCGGTAGAGCGCGACCTGGGCGAAGGTGAAGAGCGACTTCACGGTGAGTGGCTTGCCGGAGCCGAGGGCGATCGCGTAGATGACCTTGCGGGGCTGGAAGTTCAGGTCGACGGCTCGCCCCGACGGCTGCCGCTTGACCATCTCGACCAGTGCGGTGCGGGCGTCAGGCTCGTACCGCAGCGCGTCGACCGACACAGCGCCCTGGGCGAAGAGATGACTCAAGGCCGAGCTGCCCTTGGCCCGCTTGACGTGGATCAGCTCGTCGCCGGGCCCGAGCAGGTCGCAGGCCTCGAAGCCGCGGTGGTGCTGGCCCGTCCGCAGCAGCTTGCGGTCCAGCAGGGTAAGACCGCAGACCTGCGCGGCGCGGATGTTGTACGCCTCCTCGTCCGACAGGTCGGCGGTCCAGGCCGGGAGCGCGAAGCTGGCCGGTCCGGCCAGGATCTGCTCGATCTCGTCGCGGAGGAACTTGCGGTGCTGGTCACCGATTTCGTACCAGCCGCCCTCGTGCAGCAGGAGCTGACTCTCACCGTGGGCGAGCTGTGCGGTGATCCACCGCGATACGGCAGTGGAGCCGACCTCCTCCTCGCCGGCTGCGTCCGCGTAGAGGGTGACGCGCCCGTTGGAGAGCGACGTCCATCGCTCGCCGTCCGGGACGCCCTCGGTCTGCGCGAGGACGTCCGCCATCGTGAGCTCCGGCAGGCGCACCGGGCGGAGGCCGGACTTCGGCACCCGAAGCTTGTACGACTTGACCCGCTCGATCTCGCTGAAGACCCGGCCCGGTACGGCCAACCCGACGTCCGCAGGATCCGGTAACCGGAGCAGGCGGTCCAGCTGTTCCTCCACCTTCGACAGCCGTGGGTCCGTGGCCGGCACCGGTCGGATCTGGGTGATGAACTCCAGGTCGGCGAAGGGTGCCTCCTGCTTGCAGACCCGGTCGATCTCCCGCAGGTCGGCGAGCAGGCTCGCGGGTTCGACACCGAGGTGGATGCGCAGGGTGTCGCTGCCCTCGACCGGGGTGGCCTTACCCGTCGACCGGCAGACGGTGAGGTTTGGGTTGAACGTCCGACCGCAGACCTGGCCGACGATCTCGCCCCACTTGTCGATGCCGTACATCCGGATGTGCTGCCCGCCCGGGACCATGTTGCGGTCGACCCGGCTGGTGGTGCCGAACACCCGCCGACGTACCTGCTTGATCTCGTCGGGGGCGAGCGAACGCACCGCGAAGCCGATCCCGAAGCCGGAGTTGGCCAGGTCCAGATCGACCATGTGACGGCCGACGGTGCCATAGGCGAGCGCGTAGACGTGATCGTCGACCGCGACGAGCAGCGCGGCACCGCCGCTGCTGAACCCCAGGTCGATCGTCTCCCCGGTCACCGAGGCCAGCACGTCGCACCAGTCGGCGCGCGAACGCGGCACCGTCCCGTGCACCAGCAGCGCCGGCGAGCCGGCCACCATGCGCTCGTCGACCATGAAGTCGTGCCGTCGCACATACCGGTGGTTCACCGCGTCATGCAGACCGTCGACGGTCGGCGCCACCCGTTCGAGCTGGTAGACCGACGTCAGGTAGGTGCCCTCCTGCCGTTCGGGCAGGTCCAGGTCGAAGAGGGTGGGTGCTTCGTAGGGCGGATGGGTGACGTCCTTGCGGACGACACGGCGGTTGGTGGGTCTGGTCGTGGTCGGCTGGCTCGCACGGCGCACGTCGATCTCCTCGCGTTGAGAATCGGGGTGGCGGTGGTGCGGGGGAGGGGTGCGCCGAGGACGGGCTTCGCGGGTCCCGCCCTCGGCGCGAGCGGTCAGCTCAGGGCGACGTCGACGCCGCCGGAGAACATCGAGTCGTGCAGCTCGAGCTTGGTGAGCTTGACGTTCTTCGGGATGTCGAAGACCACGACGCCGTTGACCTGGTTGCCGGGGTTGATGTCGTTGAGGAACGTCTCGGCGTTCTTGTTGGCGTAGATGGCCGCGCCGGAGTCGGCGGAGTATTCGGTGCCGTCGGCCGCGTACGCCTTCTGGCTGCTGCCGTCGAACATCTGCGCTTCCTTGCCGATGTTCTTCACGTTGACCGTGACCAGGCAGAACTGGCCCTGCGCCTTCTGGCCGAGCATGTCGTTGCCGATCTTGGCGACGCCGCACTTGGCGGACTTCACCGTGAACTCGAACTTGCCGTCGCGGGCCGGCTGGCCGATCTTGGCGGTCGCCGCCGGCTTCTCCTCGCCCTTGGCGTCGCCCTTGTCGCTGGTGGAGGCGCCCGCCTTGGTGCCGCCCTCGTCGCCGCTGGAGCTGCTCGCCTTGTCGGCGGCACCGGAGCCGCAGCCCAGGGCGATGAGGCCGGTGGCGATCAGAGCGAGAGTCGTGGTCTTGCGCATCGTTGTCCTCCTGGAGTGAGCGTTGCGGGGTCAATAAGAGCACCGTCCGACAACAGTGTCAACAGACATTCCGTGCTTGACAGATGTGCGAGACTTTCGGCGTGCAGGAGAACCCGACCATCACGGCAGCGGAGATCGCCCGGCTCGCCGGCGTCGGTCGCGCTGCGGTCAGCAACTGGCGTAAACGGCATCCCGACTTCCCCGCCCCGGTGGGCGGGACGACGGCGAGCCCCGAGTTCGACCTGATCCAGGTCGAGCAGTGGCTACGCACCCAGGGCAAGCTCCCCGAGCTCGCCACCGCCGACCGGCTCTGGCGCCACCTCGCCGCGGCCAGCGACTCCCCGGCCGCCGGTCTCGCCGCGGTCGGCGCCCTCTTGCTGGCCCGACAGCGCGGCTCCCGCAGCGGCCACCCCGATGCCCAGCTCGCGCCACTCCTGCCCGACGTCGACGCCCTCGCCGACGAGCTGGGCGCGCAGGGCGCGTTCGACGAGCTGTGGCAGCGGTTCTCCGCACCAGGCCCCGGCCGCCCCTTCGCCACCCCCGACGACCTCGCCGACCTGATGATCGGGCTCGCCAGCGTCGGCGGCGGCTCAGTGCTCGACCCGGCCGCCGGCTCCGGCGCCATCCTGCGAGCCGCCGTCCGCGCCGGCAGCACCTCCGTCTATGGGCAGGAACTCGACCCTGACCTGGCCAAACTCGCCAGCCTGTGGCTGGCCCTGCACGACGTGTCCGGCGAGGTGAGCACGGGGGACTCGCTGCGCACCGACGCCTTTGCCGGCCGAACCGTCGACGCCGTCGTCTGCCACCCACCGTTCGGCGCCACCAACTGGGGCGACGAGGAACTCGGCCACGACCCCCGCTGGATCGTCGGCACCACACCCCGTACCGAACCGGAGCTGGCCTGGGCGCAACACGCCCTCGCCCACCTGCGGGTCGGCGGACACGCCGTCCTGCTGATGCCACCCACCGTCGCCAGCCGCCGCGCCGGCAAACGCATCCGCGGCGAGCTGCTGCGCCGAGGTCACCTGCGCGCCGTCATCGCGCTTCCACCGGGCGTGGCGGCGCCACACGGCGTACCCCTGCACCTGTGGGTGCTGCGACGCGCCGCGACCGACGCGCCGCCACCACCACGGGCGCTGCTGATCGACGCCGCCGGCGCCGACCTGGCCGACACCGCACCACGCGTGCTGGCCGCGTGGCGGACCTTCGCCGCCGCCCCGGACGGCGACGTCGAGGAAGCCGGGTTCGCCCGCGCGGTCCCGGTCATCGAACTGCTCGACGAGGACGTCGACCTCACCCCCGCGCGCCGGCAACCCGCCGTCGTGGGCGAGGCTTCGGGAGAGCATCTGGTACGCACCAGAGAACGGCTGGCAGCCATCGTCGGCGAGCTGCCGGCGCTGCTACCGCAGGTCACACCCGCTCCCGACGGGGCGGACGGCCTCTTCCTCACGGTGGGGGAGCTGGCGAAGACCGGGGCCCTTCAACTGATCGGCCCGGTCCGCGCCGGCACGTCCGCACCCGCGCCCGACGGGCCGCCGGTGCTCACCGTGCCGGACGTGCTCGCCGGGGTGGAGGCGTCCGGACGGGTCGACGACCGGTTCGGACAGGAGATCCCGCTTGCTGTCGGGGACGTGGTGGTGCCGATGATCGCGCGGCAGCTCACCGCCCGGGTGGTCACCGCCGAGGGGGCGCTGCTGGGGCGCAACCTCTACCTGCTGCGGCCCAACCCGGCGGCATTGGATCCGTGGTTCCTGGCCGGTCAACTGCGGACGTCGGCGAACGAGAAGCAGTCGTCGAGCCTGTCCGGGACCCTGCGGCTCGACATCCGGCGGGCTCAGGTGCGGCGGTTGCCGCTGGACGAGCAGCGGGCGTACGGGGCAGCGTTCCGGCGGCTTGAGGCGTTCGAGGCGGCAGTGCGGGAGACGGCGGTGTTGGGGGCGGAGCTGGTGCAACTCACCGCTGACGGGTTGGCGCGGGGGGTCGTGCGGCCGGACGACGCCGTCCGATGAGGGGCCGTGCTGGCCGCCAACCACACGGTCCGGCGTGCTGAGTCACCGTTCGGGGCCCCTGGCCGGTTCCTGCCGACTCTGCACGTGACGGCTGAGGGGCAGCGTCCATCGCGGTCGTGGTGCACAGTGGAGGGCTGAGCGGGAAGGCGTCGGTCGAACGACGGCGCCGAGATGCGTCGCGGGGGAGGTGGCGGACTTGCTAAGTCAAGATCCGGACGCGACACAGGAGTTGATGCATGCCTGGGCAGCCCAGCTGTCGGCGCGAGCTCAGGCTGCCACCGATCTGTCGGACCGGGTCGCGACCATCGCGTCGTCGGCGGTCGGCGCAAACGGTGCGGTGCGCGTGACAGTCGCTGCCTCGGGGGCGCTGACAGACCTTCGGTTGGACGACCGCGTTCAGCGGATACCCGGCGCCGAACTTGCCAGCATCATCATGGCCGCGATCGCCCGTGCACAGGCCGGGTTGACCGAGCAGGTGAGCATTGCAGTGCACGACACCGTCGGCGCCGACTCGGAGACTGGGAGGGCGATCACCGACACCTTCGCCAGGCGGTTCCCCAAACCCGCCGATGAGCAGCCCGATCGGTGGGAGCGGGACGCCAGAAATGGCTGGTGACGCCGAGATGCAGATGTCGGTGGCGGCAGTGATCCGGCACGCCGCGACGGTCAACGACACCGCCGACAGCATGGAAGCCGCTCGTGGAGCGGCGGCGTACGTGCAGATGGGCGCTGAGGCGTACGGGCAGATCTGCGGGTTCCTGCCTCGGTTGATCGACCCGGTGGCGGACGGGGCGGTGACGGCGCTCGGAGAGTCTGCCACGGCACTGCGTGAGGCGGCAGCCAACCTGCGGGCGGTTGCTGCCGCGACCGAAGCCGCCGACGGGGCGAGCGCACGACGACTTGCCGACAGTGCCGGCCGGTTGGAACTGCCGCTGTGACCGACATGGCCGCCAACCCGCTGGTGGTGGAGCGCCATGACTCGACCCAGTGGTACACGGGGCTCGGGTTGGTGGAGGACGTCACGGACACCGTGGCAGGCATCGAGTCGGGAAGCTGGATCGACTCGACGATCGGTGGTGTCGCCACCTCGATGGACGCGTTGGCCACCGTGCTCGACCCGCTCGGCTCGCTGGTCAGTTGGGGCGTCGGCTGGTTGCTTGAACACGTCAAGCCGCTCTCGGACGCGCTGGACTGGCTGGCCGGCGACCCGGATCAGATCGACGCGTACGCGGCCACGTGGCGCAACGTCGCGAAGCAGAGCACCGACGCGGCGGCTGATCTGCAGGCGGCGATTTCGTCGCAGCTCGCCGAGTGGGATGGTGCCTCGGCGCGCGCCTACCGGGCGCACATGTCGGGCCAGGTGCGGGCGATGGAAGGCATTGCGCGGGCTGCCGGCGGCATCGCTTCGCTGGTGGAGGGCGCGGGGCTGCTGGTGGCGCTGGTCCGCGAGTTGGTCCGGGACCTGATCGCGGACTTCGTGTCGGTGCTGGCGGTCCGGCTGCCGCTCTGGCTGGCCGAGGCCGGCGCGACGCTGGGCATCGCGACTCCGTTGGTGATCTCCCAGGTGAGCAGCCTGGTGGCCAAGTGGGCGGCGCGGATTGGCAGGTTGATCAGCGCCCTGATCAGCAGCCTTCGTCGGCTGGCCCCGCTGCTCAGCCGCCTGGGCGACCTGATCGACGAGCTGAACGGCCTGTTGCGGCGGGCGGCCCGGGCCGACCCGGCCAGCCCGGCGAACGGCGCCACACCCGGCGGGCGCCCTGGGGCCTGGGGAGAGCCGGACCTGGATTCGATGGGGCGCCGGTCGGATTGGGAGGACCCCTCCGCACATCCGCAGACGCCGCCACCACCGGATGCGAACCTCCCGGCGGGAGATCCGGTCTACCACCGCCCGAACAGCACGGCCATCGGCTACGACAGCGCCACGATGCGCAACTTCGACGCCGTGGCACCGGTCCCCGGCCATCACGATGTGGTCGTGCACGGCGAACGCACCGGTCTGTTCCGGCCGGGCCTCGTGGGCGCTGACGGTGCCGACCACCCTGCCAACTTCACCCACCCACAGCAGATCGCCGACGCCATCCGCGCCAACCCGCACTACGACGGTGGCGCGGTGCGGCTGGTCTCCTGTCACACCGGCACCGTCGCCCCCGAAGCCGGCGTGCCACCAGCGGCGCAACAGGTCGCCGACGCCCTCGGGGTGCCGGTGACAGCGCCGACGGACGCGGTCGGTGTCGACCGGTATGGTCCCGTGGGGCAGACCCCGATGATCCGGGGCGACGGAGTGTGGAAGACCTTCTACCCGAATGGTGGGCGTTGATGAGCGGCGGTCAGTTGAAGGCAGCGGGAATGTTCCGCGAATTCGGACCGGTCCGCTCCGCCGAGCCGCAGGAGAGCATCTTCGACAGCGTCGCCGACCAGGAACTGCCCGACCTCACCCAGGTGGTCAGCTATTTGAACTCGGGGCACATCCTCATCGACGTGATGGACGTCGCCAACGACGCCTTCGACTCGACCCGGCAGGTGATGAACGGCTCGACCGTCATGACCGACGGCGACTGGCTCTGGCGGAAGGACCTCGCCTACTACGTGCGGCGTCACCGCGTCGCATTGCCGGCGGATTTCCTCGCACTCATCCGCGAGCGTGACTACGTCGTCCCTTCGCGGGGCGTGCCGGAGCTGACGGCTTGTTCGCGGCAGGCCCGCGACCTGATGTTCTGGAACAGCTGACAAGCTTTCTGGTGTCGTCAGATATCCGACGGCGGCGCATCGAGTCGTCTGAAGTTTGGATTCAACGTCTCACAGGAACCGCCATTCGGACACTTCCTCGTCGAAAGTTCAACGTTGTACGGTCATGCGTCCGCCATGGGTCGAGCCGAGAGGGCAGACGAGCAGTTTGGCGGGTGTCATCGTGAGGGGGACGAATGACGCTGGGCAGAATCGGCGGCTACGAGTTGGTCCGGCCGCTTGGCTCAGGTGGTATGGGCGACGTGTTCTTCGCGGTGTCGCCTACCGCCGAGCGAGTCGCCGTAAAGGTGATCAAGCAACACCTGATTGAGGCGCCGACGGTGCGCGAGCGGTTCGCCGCCGAGGTCGACAGCCTCAAGCTGGTCTTCGGTTCCCGGGTGGCCCGCCTTGAGGGCGCCGACCCGTACGCGAATCCGGCCTGGCTCGCCGTGGAGTACGTTCCCGGCGCAACGCTGCGACAGCATGTCGACGCACGAGGGCCGCTTCCGTTGCCGTCGGCCGCTATGGCCGGAGCGATGCTCGCCGAAGGTCTCGCCAAGGTGCACCAGGTCAAGCTGCTGCATCGCGACCTCAAGCCGCAGAACATCATCCTCGGCCCCGACGGCCCCAAACTGATCGATTTCGGTCTGGCGGTGCTGATCGAGCGGGACGACTACCTGACCGAGCCGGGCGCCCTGGTCGGCACTCCCGCCTACATGTCGCCCGAGCAGGTCAAGGGTGAGCGAGACCTCACTCCGGCGGTTGACGTCTATGCCCTCGCCGCGACGCTGGTCTTCGCCCTGACCGGGCGTGGGCTCTACCCGCCGACCAACTCCTGGAACCTGCTGCTGCGCATCAGCGAGCCCGGCGACCTTCCCGACCTCTCCGACGTGCCGGCCGAGCTGGTGCAGTTGCTCGGCACGATGCTCGCCTTCGACCCCACGGCGCGACCCGGTCTGACCGACGTTCGCGCCCGGTTGCTCGCGGTCGCCACCGCCGCCAGCGGCAAGAGCGTTCACGCCCTGCGCCAGGAAGTCGCCGAACTCACCTACGACGGTGGCACGGAGCTGCTGGTCCCTCCGGACCTGGATGATCCGCGGGAGGACCCGGAGAGCACGCCGGTCATCGAGTCGGACACCGTACCGGTGCCGGTGACGACACCCACGAAGGTCGACGCCAAGCGGTCCAACGCACCAGCCGATGTGACGTGGCTCGTCGACAAGATGCGCCGCCAGTACGCCCGCCGCTCGACCCTGTAGGAAGGCACCACCGATGACCACCACCCAGGCCGCGACCTTCGCCCCGGGCTCCCGCATCGTCGTCCGCGACGAGGAGTGGCTGATCCGCAGCGTCAAGACCGGCACCGCGGACGGCACGATGGTGAAGGCGGTCGGCGTCTCCGAGTTCGTGCAGGACGTCGAGGCCACCTTCTTCACCAAGCTTGAGGACATCACGCCGCTGGTGCCCGAGGAGACGGACCTCATCCAGGACACCTCGTCGCGGTTCCGGCAGAGCCGCCTCTTCCTGGAGGCCGTGCTGCGGCGTACTCCACTGCCCCGCACCGAGCGCGGGCTGGCCCTCGCCGACCGGTTCCTGCTGGATCCGCTGACCTACCAGCAGCGACCCGTCGAACTGGCCCTGTCCGGCCTGCGGCCGCGGATCCTGCTCGCTGACGTCGTCGGCCTGGGTAAGACCCTGGAGATCGGCCTGATCCTCGCCGAGCTGATCCGCCGGGGCCGAGGTGAGCGGATCCTGGTCGTCTCGCCGCAGCAGGTCCTCGAACAGTTCCAGCGGGAGCTCTGGACCAGGTTCGCGATCCCGCTAGTCCGGCTCGACTCGACCGGCATCCAGCGCATTCAGCAGGAGATCCCCGCCGGGCGTAACCCGTTCACCTACTTCAAACGGGCCATCATCTCGGTCGACACCCTCAAGGACGCCGGCCAGTTCGGCCATCACCTCGATGCCACGACCTGGGACGCCGTCGTCATCGACGAGTCGCACAACCTCATCAACAAGGGCACCCAGCGCAATGAGCTGGCCCGCCGCCTGGCCGCGAAGACCGACGCGTTGCTGCTGGCGAGCGCGACCCCGCACAACGGCGACAAGGAGTCCTTCGCCCAGCTGATCTCGCTGCTCGACCCGGCGGCGATCGCCAACGAGAAGGACTACCAGGCCAGCGACATCGCGCACCTCTACCTGCGCCGCACGAAGATCAGCCCGGAGGTACGCGACCAGATCGGCGACCGCTGGGCCGACCGCGGCCCGTCCGAGGCATTGCACTGCACGGCGACCACGATCGAGGAACAAATTTTCGACGAGCTGACCGATGTGTGGTTGGCCGGCAAGTGGACCGACGAGCCAATCACCGGGCAGCACCGGCTCTTCCCGTACACCTTGTTGAAGTCGTTTCTGTCCTCGCACCGGGCCTTGCACGAGACGGTGACCAACCGGCGCAAGAAGGCCACCGGCACCGAGCGGGCGGCCCTGGACCGGCTCGCGGAGCTGACCTCGGCGATGACCGACACCGACTCCAGCAAGCTCAAGGGACTGGTCGACGAGCTGAGAAAGATCGGCGTCGGCAAGAACAGCGCAACCCGGGCCGTGGTCTTCTCTGAGCGGGTGCCGACCATCAAGTGGCTCGCCGAGGTCGTCCCCGGAATGCTCGGCCTCAAGCCGAACGCGATCCGGGTGCTGCACGGCGGTGTGGCTGACAAGGACGAGCAGACGATCCTGCAGGAGTTCGAGCTGGCCGGCAGCGACGTCCGGTTGCTGTTTACCGGCGACGTCGCCTCTGAGGGCGTCAACCTGCACCAGCAGTGCCACCATCTGATCCACTACGACATTCCGTGGAGCTTGATCCGGATCGAGCAGCGCAACGGCCGGATCGACCGCTACGGGCAGAAGCACCAACCGCAGTTCCGCGCGCTGATCCTCACCTCCGACCGTGACGACGCCAAGGACGATCGCACGGTCGCCGAGAAGCTGCTCAACCGGGAGGAGACCGCCCACCGCAGCCTCGGCAGCGTCGAGGCGGTGACGGGCCAGTACGACGCCAAGGCCGAGGAGGACCGGCTGGTCCGGGACCTGCTCGCCGGCAAGTCGGTGGACGAGTCCTACGAAGCTGCCCACGCCGAGGTCGACGTGATGGCCGACCTCTTCGGGGAGGTCGGCACCGCTCCCGTGGCGGCGGACGTGCCCCGCGCGAAGGTGCCGAAGCTCTTCGGCTCCACGCAGGACTTCGTCGACGCCGCCCTGTACGAGATCTACGAGGACCGGCCCGAGGACCACATCGACCTGCGCCGCGAGGACGAACTGATGACCTTCCTCGCCCCTGACGACCTGGTGCACCGGCTCACCGACCTGCCCCGCACCTACCTGCGAGCACACCGGGAGGGCGAGGACCTGCGACTCAAGGTCACCTTCGACCGGGCGCTCGCCCAGCGCAAGCTCGACCAGGCCCGGCAGAGCAAGACCCCGATGTGGCCGGACATCGCCTTCCTCAGCGACGTGCACCCGATGGTCGACTGGCTGGTCGACAAGGTGTTGATCCGGCTCGGCCGCCAGCAGGCCCCGGTGCTCACCGCCGACGTGACCGCGCCGACGTTCCTGATCCAGGGCGTCTACGCCAACCGCCTCGGCCAACCCACGGTCGTCCAGTGGATGGCCGTCTCCGACCTGCCCGCGTCGCCGACCATCCGACCGATGGACGAGGTGCTGCGCGAGGCCAACGTCGGTCCGGCGATGGTCAACCGCGCCGAGGCCATCGCGATCGACCCGCTCAAGGATCTGCTGCCGGAGGCCGTCCAGGTTGCCCGGCAGTATCTGGAGGGCAAGCGCGCCGAGTGGGCCGAGGCCAACGCCGAGCCGTTGCAGCGGCACCGCGAGCAGCTGAGAACCTTCCAGCAGGCAAGCCTCCTCGATGAGCTGCCCGCCGCGCATCGGGAGAAGCGTCGCCAACGCGTCGACACCACCGTCCAGGAGCAGCACGACCTGCTCGACCGCCTGGAAACCGCCGGCGACCCGCTGCTGCGGGTGCTGGCCGTCCTCGTACCGTCGCAGGAGAGTGCCGCATGAGCGAGCGTAGCGAGCGAATCATCAGGCTGAGTGCGATGGTGCCTCAGGGCGGCACGGAGCGTAGCGGAGTGCCGGCATGAGTTTCGAGTCGCTGACCAACCGCGGCGAGTATCTCTCCGCGCACTACCTCGCCGAGATCCTGCCCACCACCCTCAAGGGCGGCCTGCTCAAGCATTGGGCCGAGCAGGAGAAGGCCAACCGGGTCACCCCACGCGCCGGGCTGCGCGGCATACGCCGGCAGTACTTCGACGCCAAGACCGAGCTGACCGACGCAGACTTCTTCGACCCCGAACGGCTGCGCAAGCAGCACCAGGACGTGCTGCGGGCGCTCGGCTTCGACCCGCGGCCGCAGACCATCACCGTCGAACGAAACGGTCAGGAGTACGAGGTCAGCGTCGCCCACGCCGAGCTGACCACCGCACACGGCATCGTCGCGTTGGACTGCGGCTGGGCGGTCGACACCGAGGCAGCACAGGACCCGGACGACGCCGGCCGCCTGCTCGACCCGCTCACCCTGTCCAGCACCGAGACCATCGAGACGGGTGCCAAGCTCGCCTCGCTGCTCTTCGCCGCCGACAGCCCCAAGCCCCGCTACGTGCTGATCCTCAGCGGCGGCGTGATCACCCTCGCCGACCGCACCGTCTGGGGTGAGGGCCGCTACCTGGCCGTCAGCCTCGACACCGCGTACGCCCGCAACGACGACAAGGAACTCGACGTCGTCGCCGCGCTCTTCGGCGCCGACTCGTTGCGCCCGCCGGCAGAGGGCGGCACCGAACCCCTCGCCGACCTGGTCGCCGGTTCCCGCCAGCACGCCGTCGGTGTCTCCAGCGAACTCCGCGAGGGCCTGAAGGTCTCCGTCGAACTCATCGCCAACGAGGTCCTCGACCAGATCCGGCGGGCCGGCTACCAGCCGCAGCAGGTGATGGACCTCGACGAGCTGGCCAAGGAGCTCGGCCGGGAGTCGCTGCGCTACCTGTACCGCATCCTGTTCCTGCTCTACGCGGAGGCCCGCCCCGAGCTGGGTGTGCTGCCGGTCAACGATCCCCAGTACGTCGAGGGCTACAGCCTCGCCCGCCTCGGTGACCTCGTCTCCCGCCGCCTCGCCCCCTCCGGCGAGGACGGCACCCACCTGTACGAGTCACTCGACCTGCTCTTCCGCATGGTCAACGAGGGGCACCGGCCGCGCGGCGGCGCGGACGTCGAGGACAAGGCCAGCGAGGGGGAGGGGCTGCGCTTCGAGCCCATGCGCTCCGACCTGTTCCTGCCGGAGAAGACCAAGCTCATCGGCCGGCTGATCCCGGTGCCGAACCTCGACGACGACATGGACGATGACGAAACCCCGAAGATCGACACGCGGCTGCGCAACAAGGTCCTCTACGAGGTGCTGCGCCGGCTGATGCTCACCAAGGGCGGTAAGAAGCGCCGCGGCGGCTTCATCTCGTACGCCCAGCTCGGCATCAACCAGCTCGGCGCGGTCTATGAGGGCCTGATGTCGTACACCGGTTTCGTTGCGACCGAGCAGCTCTACGAGGTCGCCAAGAACGGCGACCCGAAGGACGGCTCGTGGATGATTCCGGCCTCCAAGGTCGACGAGTACGACGATGGTGTCTTCGTCTACAAGGAAGACCCCTACACCGGCGTCCGCAGCCGGGTCAGCTACCAGCCCGGTCAGTTCGTCTACCGGCTTGCCGGCCGGGACCGGCAGACCAGCGCCTCCTACTACACCCCGCAGTCGCTGACCGAGGTCACCGTCCAGCTCGCTCTGAAGTACCGGCTCGACCAGGACGACACGATCACCCCGGCCCGCGAACTGCTGGACTGGACGATCTGCGAGCCGGCACTCGGCTCCGGCGCGTTCCTCAACGAGGCGATCAACCAGGTCGCCGCCGAATACCTACGCCGCCGCCAGAAGGAACTGGGGGTAACCCTCGACCCGGAGGACTACCACCTCGAACTCCAGCGGGTGAAGGCGTACATCGCCCTGCACAACAGCTACGGCGTCGACCTCAACCGCACCGCCGTCGAGCTGGCCGAGGTGTCGCTCTGGCTCAACGTCATGCACGCCGGCCTCCAGGCCCCCTGGTTCGGCCTGCACCTGCAACGCGGCAACTCGCTCATCGGCGCCGGCCGCAAGACCTACGGCCCGAAGCAGCTCGCCGACAAGTCGTGGCTCACCACCGCCCCGAAGGAGCAGCCCTTCCGGGACGGGCCGATCGACGAGGGCACCATCCACCACTTCCTGCTCCCCGCCGACGGCTGGGGCGCGGTAGCGGGGGAGAAAGAGGCCCGGGAGCTGGCGCCGGCCGAGACCGCCCGTTTGAAGGCATGGCGTACGGCGATGAAGCGCACACCGTCCGCCAAGGGCAAGAACTCGCAGGTCCAGCGCCTGCAGGCCCTCGCTCGACGGGTCGAGTTCCTGTGGGGGCTGGTGCAGCAGCGCCTCGACATCTCCGAGCGGGAGATCCGCCGCGACATCCAGGTCTGGGGCGCCGAGGACCTGCCGCCGGTCACCGAAGCCGTGCCCCGGGAGGAGATCCTTGCCGACCTGACCGCGCCTGGGACGCCGTACTGGCGGCTCAAGACGCTGATGGACGTGTGGTGCGCGCTGTGGTTCTGGCCGCTGGACAAGATCGGGCTGCTCGACGGCACCGACCCGGTCTACCCGGCTGCGCCCGTCCAGGTCTCGCACATCAAGGACGAGCCGGCGTACGAGGAACCGGCCGTCTACGAAACCGCGGACATCTTCGGCAACGTGCAGCCGCAGCAGATGAAGTTTCCGATGAGGGCTACGGGCACGCGGCGGATGACGGTGGCGGAACAGCTCCGCCAGCAGGTGCCATTGTCCAACCTGGACGACTGGCTGACCTTTGCCGAAGCGCTCATCGGCCGCAGTGATGTGGACGAAAACACCGAGCGGTTCTACGGCCGGAAGCTTACGAGTCTGAGCGAGATGAGCGAGTTCGAACAGAGGCTTGACGGCGTCATCGGGGTCGACTCGCCGTGGACTCTGTCCGACAGGTTTCCTTGGCTCCTCGCCACCGACGAGATTGCCGAGCAGCAGGGCTTCTTCCATTGGGAGTTGACCTTCGCCCAAGCCTTCGCCAATGGGGGTTTCGACCTCCAAGTCGGCAACCCGCCTTGGGTTCGACCTCGCTGGCTTGACGATGTGATTCTCGCCGAGTACGACCCTTGGTTTCGGCTCATCGAGAAAACGCCTATTGAAGTCTTCCGGGTCCGCAAGAAGGCTACGATTGAGCGATCTTCCGGCATTCGATCAAACTATCTTGCTGAATTGACGAGAAATGCCGGAGTGGTGGCCGCATTGGGTCATGCGGTTACGTATCCGTTGCTTGTCGGGACGCAGCCGAACCTTTACCGCACGATGATCTGTCAGGTCTGGTTGCATTCTGCTATTGGCGGGGTGGCCGGGCTACTACATCCTGACACGCATCTCAGCGGGACGATGGAAGGGGCGCTTCGAGCCGCCGCATATCGCCGACTGCGCGTCCATGCTGGCTTTATCAACGCGGCCAACTGGGCCTTTGCGGATGCTACACGGAGTACGGAATTCGGCCTGCACGTCTACGGGGATCCTGGGTCGATCTGCTTCAGTCACCTGAGTCGACTTTATGCGGCGTCTGTATTGCCAGGTTCCTTGGAACATTCCGGGAATGGTCCCGTTCCCGGGCAGCGCAATCGAGCGGGATGGGACAATCGCCCGCATCGTTCACGAGTAATTGAAGTTGACGAGCAGGTACTGGCTGCTTGGCAGCGCTTCCGCGGGAATAGCGATACTTCATCAATCGATCAAACGCCGTTGCTTCAGCCTGTGACAGTAGATGAGGAGCGGGCTATCGCGGCGCTTGCGGCTGTTCCTCGTAGGCTGGCAGTAGATCTGCCGCGCATTACAAGCGGGTATCATGAGGGAAGTGCGAAAAGCAGGGGACTTATTCGCTGGGAGCAGGTAGCGTCCGGCGATCTCCATCAAACGGTCCTGCAAGGCCCGCATTTCGGTGTGGCGACGCCGTTTTCTAAGCGCCCACGCGTCCCTTGTCTCGCCAGGAGTGACTGGGATTTGCTCGATCTAACAAACCTTGCAGAGGGTTATGTTCCTAGGACGAACTATGTTCTTAGCTCGCAGGAGTCCGATGGTCGAGACAATCAGGACATGTGGGATGGGCGTCGGTACACCGATTACTATAGAGTGGCGTGGCGAAGAATGATTGCCTTCGACATCGAGCGATCATTGTTCGCCGCGCTCGTTCCTCCGGGTCCGTCGCATGTCGACTCTGTTTGTACGCTGGCCCTGGGTTCGAATCGTGCGACGGCATTAATGGGTGGATTCATGGCCGCACTTCCGCTGGACTACCGCCTTCGGATCTCCGGAAAAGCGCATTTGGATGTCAGTGAGATGTTAGTTATGCCGGCGCCCGATGAAGAACATCCGCTCGCGTCAGGGCTTCTACTTCGAACATTGCGCCTGAATTGCCTCACCGGCGCCTACGGGGAGCTATGGAGCGAGCTATTCGACCGTGACTGGCGCACCGAGCATTGGGCAGTAGAGCGGGCTGGAATGGAACCGCTCGGACGTGGAAACGCGGAATGGGATTGGGTAACGCCACTCCGGGTCGAGCGGGAGCGTCGCGCCGCGCTCGTTGAGATAGACGCACTTGTCGCGGTATGGCTTGGGATCGGAATTGATGAGTTGCTCGCGATCCTACGTGCACGATATCCAATCCTTACACAACGTGAGAGTCAGATGTGGTTCGACGCAGGCGGGCGGAAAATCGCTGCAGACGGATACACCTTTGGATTCGGGCAGACGAAAGGGCACTACGAGCAACTGGTGGCGCACCTCGATGAGCCGACCCGCCATTCGGCGCCCGTAGGTTTTGCCGCCCCATTCTACAAGGCGGATCGGGAAAGCGAGTACCGGCAGGCGCATGCCGTCTTCAGTAAGCGGCTTCAGGATGCGATCGACGCGGGCTGGCACTCGCCTCAATCCACTACCCCTTGATTGGTGAGGACCAGTGAACGGCAAAGGACTCGATTTCGGCGGATGTCTCATCGCGGTGTTCGTTCTGGTGGTTTTGCTAGGGTGCCTGTTTTGGGCGACCGAGGAGCTGTTTGGAAGCGCTGGGGAAGCTGTGGGATATGCGGTCGTGGCACTCATGGCATTCGCCGTTATCCGCCATTTTCTGCGGAGTGTGAGAAAGTGATTTCCGTGTAAGGGTAGAGCGTGAGGTGTTCTGCTCAGTTGCCTAACGTCTGCTCCGGGCATGGAGCGCGCTCCATGATCGAGCGCTCCGTCGTGACGTGGGGTGGAAAGTCAGCGCTTGGTTGCCCGCACGAACCTCGTCCAGGCGGCGGGGGAGAAGGTGAGGGCGGGTCCCGGGTCCTTGCTGTCGCGGACAGCGACGAGGCCGGGCAGGTTGTCGGCGACCTCCACGCAGTTGCCGTTGTTGTCGCCGCTACGGGTGCTCTTCCGCCATTGGGCGCCGAGCAGGTCGTCAGCCATGGTGGACCTCTTCCTTGATCTTGCCGATCATCCTTCTTGATTGTTCCTCATCAAGTGCGAGGTCGAGGAGGCTCGCCCAGACCTTCTCGTAGACCGCGAACTCGTCCGGCCTGTCGAGGTAGAGGGCCCCCGTCACCGACTCGCTGTAGACAAGGGACTGATCGGGGACGACTCGGTTGACGAGCGGAAAGTCGAGCATGACGAACGCTCCCGCCAGTGCGCCGTAGTGGGCACCGGCCGACAGTGGCAGCACGCGTATCGACACGTTGGGTAGCTCGGCCCGTTCAAGAAGTCGGTCCAGTTGCTCGGCCATGACCGCAGGGCCGCCAACGCGTCGAAGCAAGACGGCCTCCGACAGTACCCATTCCAGCTTGGGTGCCTTCGGGAGCCGGCGAACCAGGATCTCCTGTCGGCGACGGCGGACTTCCAGAACCTCTTCCAACTCGTCGACCGGCATGTTCGGACGGTTTTGGTGGACGCCGCGCGTGTAGCCGGGAGTTTGGAGCAGTCCTGGGATCAGGGTGTCGTCGTGCTCCCGCAGCCGGGAGGCGGCGGATTCCAGGCCGACGTAGAGCTCGAACCAGTCGGGGACGGCGTCACCGTACGAGTGCCACCAGCCCTTGGCCTTGGTCTCGGCGGCCAGGGCGGTGAGGGCGCCGGTCAGGTCGGGCGTCGCCCCGTACAGCTCGCACATGGCCTTGGCGTCGAGGGTGCGGACCGGGCCGAGGCCGGTCTCGATGCGCCACATCTTCTGCCGGCTCCACTGCATCGCCTCGGCGGCGCCGTCTAGCGTCATCCGCGCCTCGGTACGTAGCTCGCGGAGCGCTCGCCCGAGCTGCCGTCGCGGCACTGTCGATCCCATGTCGTCGGCCATCGGCTCCCGCCCTCTCCATGTTGCATTTTGTTACATCCGGACGCCATCGGTGAAACGCGCTGCCGTTGCCTCCGAGAATTAATTCAACCGGGCAATGCTACGCGGATCTAGCACGTCTCTGACCATACAAGACACCCCCGACAGGAGCCATGAACGCGCAATTCCCACGCGTTGTCGGCGTACTGTCGGGGGGAATGTGTCCGAACTACTTCCGTAGCACGGCTTTTTCGGACCGGCCGGGATGTTGTCGGTCCGCTGTCTATGAGTCGTGCAGACCGTCGACCAGGTCGACGGTCTGCACAAGATGCTGCTCGTAGAGCCCGGCCGCGTCGGAGGCCCAGTCCACTTGCTACGCAGACCATCCAGACGTCGGTGACACCGTACTGATGACATTCTTCGCCCAACGGCGGTTACAGCGCGACGATGACCGGCTGGACCTGGACGTTCTTGGTCAGTTGCTGTGGTGAGGGGATCGGCGTGTTGATGTTGACTGACGTGTTGTAGCCGTAGATGACGACGCCGTCGAGGTGGTTAGCGCCCGACCAGTTCGACTCCAGGCGAACCGCCATCTGAGTGGGGAAGTTCGTCACCTCTTCGGCGCACGACCGGATCAGGACGACGCTCGGTTTGGCGGTCAGGTGGGTGGCCAGCATCCTGGCCAGCTTCTTGTAGGTCCAGCCCCAGTCCTTGGCGCCGGCCGCGGCGTCACCGATCTCCTCGTCGTTGCCGTGCGCGCGTATGCACAGCGGCTCACGCGCCCGTACCCCGGCCAGGTAGGTGGCCAACTGCTGATCCGCCTCGGCCTGCGTGAGGCCCGCGTCGATGGGCAGAAGGGCACCCCACGCCTCCGCACCGGAATCGGGTCCTTCAGAATTGCCGCGTGTTCTTGGGTCCTGCGTCGCCACGATGAACATAGACATTCTCCTTCGCACTGACCGCCGTGTGTGGACCGATGAAAGGAGGTTATCTGGTGGTCGAAGAATGAGCCTGTCGGCTATCCGGCTTGACGGCTTTACAGTTGAGCTAAATCCCAATAGTGCAACTTGCATACTATCGCATTGAACTTCTGCCAGTTAGCGGCCAAATGCCGCAAAGGAGTGCCTCCCTCTGGCCTGCCAAAGCGGCAAATTTTCCGAAGTGGACGTAGGGCTGAGGTGACCTACGAGCCGGGTCGATAGGTTGGTCGGTATGGCGTACCGGAACTACACGGCCGACGGCAGCTACTGGACGGCTCGCATGCACGTTTGCCGAGCCCTGTCGGCTTCCGGATCTGCCGGGTTTGGTCGCCGTTGCTGTCAATCGCTGCCACCCGAACAGTTACGTGGCGTCGGCCTCGGGGCTGACGTCGTCCCGGTAGCTGGCCAATGCGGCCGGCAGCGGCAGCTCGTACTTGTCGCACAGAAATCGGGTCTGGCAGTATCGCTGCGCGTCGGCGGCCACGCTGCCGAGGACTGCGGAATTCATCCCGGCACCGATGAGGACACCCACAAATGGCACGACCTTGGCGACGTTTTGCACGGGAACCTTGGCACCGGCCGGGCCCACGTGCTGCAGCAACTTCTCAAGGGCGGCCACGAGGCGATGGTCCGCGCGGAGCTTTTCTGACCATCTCACGCGTCCCTTGATCGCGCTGGCCGCTCGTGCGGTCTCGCGCAGCGGCCCCACCTTGGCCGCCTGTGCCATGAAGGACCGGTGTACCAGGCGTTCGATGAAGAGCTGCTCGGCGGGATCTTTGGCGTCGTAACCGTAGGAGTACGCGATGCGCGACGCGATCGACGCGCTCAGGACCTGGATGACGAGGATGTCCGCGGTCATCGCGGCGGGGATCCCGGCGACGGGGACCATGGCGAGCAGGCCCATGGCGCCACCTTCGACGGCGCCGGCGGTCCGCCACCTGAGTGTGTTGCGGGTCAGGAGCCGGTCGCACACCCTGAGGTCCTGCTGCCGCAGCTCAGCGAAACTGCCGAGGTCGAGGCCACGCTTGCGCGCGACCTTTTCGACGCCCTTCGGGTCATTGAGCTCCAAGGCCCAGGCGTTGACCAGCTCAAGTAGCGCTGCCGCGGCTTCGGCCGCCGGTCGCAGGGCCACGCTGGCAACCGCGTCGCCCCCGCGACGGACCGGCTCCTTGATCGCCTCCGGCACAGCCCTGGTGGCCCGGCTCGCGACTTGTCGCGCGACACCGCCGGAGCGATCGAGCGCAGCGCTCGCCCAGTTCGGGAGACTACGACGGTTGTTGCGGCGCTGCCAGTGCTCGTTGAGCCTCTCCCACACCTGTCCTTCGTACGCGCTCATCGGGGTTGTGCCGTCGACGAGCGGGTCGGTGACAGTGCTCATCGAGGACCTCCATTCGACTGCGACGACTGGGACATGATGGCACTGTCGATCGACACGTGGGTGTCCCCCTTGCAGCCCGTAGTCAGAGGTTGCTGAGGCACGGCAAACGACCCGTTGGGGATGCGTCCCTGAACGCTGGGCGAGCCACCGTGTGCATGAGGCGCAACCAGGCCGTTCGGCCCTCTGGAGGTCATCCGCAAGATCGGCGAAGCTCTGCCGCACTTTGCCCAACGCCGATCAGGGATCTTCGGCGCGAGCCGTGTACAGAGATCAGGAGACATACCGATCGACCAACCCCGTGACCCCCAACACGCCGCAGCCCGAGCACGCCGGCGGCTTCCAGCCCTCGCAGGCGCCGCCGCCGCCCGCGCCGACCACCGTGATCATGCCGAACCTGGTCGGGTCCAATGCAGCCATCGCCATCGCTCAGGACAAACTCAAGCGGCTGGGCATCACCAACATCAAGCTTGGCAGCCATGACGAGCTCGACAGGCTGGTGATCCTGCCGGAGAACTGGACAGTGAAGAAGCAGTCCCAGAGGGCGGGTGCCAAGGTCGCGCTGGACGAGCTGGTGGTCCTCACTGCACTTAAGACGGGCTGATACAGCTGACGTCATCGCGCCTCGATTCCGCGCCGGCGATGGTCACAACGAAGCCGGCTTCACCGAGCTGCCGCTGTTGCCGCACACCGATCGCAGTCTGAACGCACAGCCACCGAGTGTGCTCGCCACGCTGATGCTCACTCCGACGGAGGCCGGGGGAATCGCAACCCTGGTGGATCGCGGCCGGGTGCTGGCGCTCGTCCGCCGTTAGCTTGGGTGGACCGTGGTGGGCGGAGCCATCACGAAGCCCTCGACGTACGTCTGGCGGGCAGCCTGTAGAAAGTCGAGCCGCTCCTTGCGCGCACGGTCCCAGCCGGCCTCAAGCCCAGGTGGCCAACGACGGCCGCTATACCGCTTGTCGATGATCTCTGAGAGCGAGCCGACCGCGTCGAGCAGAGCCTGAGCGCGCTGCGCCAGTAAATCAGGTCCGGCGACCTGGACGACGGCGTTGGCGGCGACGAGTTGGTTCCATTCGGCCGTGTACTGCCGGTGCTGGTCTGTTGGCTGCTCGCCCTCGGGGTGCAGGTTCAACAGGTCGCTAAGCTCCCGGGCCTGATCAAGGAAGCTGTCCACTCGGGTCAGAAGCACGACGTAGGCCCCGCTGCGGGCGTCAGCGAGTTGGGTGCTGCGGCCACGTGCGGCGTCTGCGAGCTCGTTGCCGCGAGCCTGTTCGGCCTGAGCACGCTGGGTATGGGTATTCAGGTAACCGACGGCGAACGTGGCGCCGCCACCAACGAGCGCGCCCAACAAGACGAAGAGGCCAGTCGTGATCTCAGTGGTCACGCAGGGCAGTAAAACATGGAAGATTGCGACTGTCTGCCCTGGGAGGGCTCGGCTGCGCCTCTGACTGGCGCACGCCCCATTGGTGGGCTTATCCGGTGTTCCCCGATATCGACGCCGCGATGCCTTCGCGGAGGGCCGCAGCGCGTGCGTCGCCGAAACCTGCCAGAAGGGCGTGAGCCTCCCGCCAGTGCTGGCCGGCTTCCTCGGGGCGGCCCGCCGCCATCAGGGCAGCGGCCAAATGGTCCAGCGTCAGGGCGAGTTGCCAGTTGTCGCCGAGCTGCCGGTGGACTGCCGCCGCGCGGAGGTGGAAGGCGATCGCTTCGTCCGCCTGCCCCAGCTCCCGGTACGCCTCACCGGCGCCATCGAGGGCCATCGCCTCGCGGCTGCGGTCCCCGAGCCGACGTTGAATCGTGGCCGCCCGGTGCACGGCCTCCAGCGCCTCGGCTTGCCGACCGGAAGCGCGCAGCACCCGCGCATACTCCGCCAGCCAGTGCCCCAACCACACTTGGCTTGCTCCCTCGGCGGTGGCGATGGCCGACTCGATCGCGGCGAGCGCCTCTTCGACGCGGCCGAGTTCCCGCAGGGTCATGCTCAGGAAGAAGAGCGAGTTGCCCTCTTGCCCCCGATCGCCAATTTCCCGTTGCACCACAAGCGCCTGCTCAAGCAAGGCTGCCGCCTCAGTCAGCTCACCCAGCTCGTAGCGAGTCTCGGCGAGGTTGCTCAGCAGCAGGGCCTGCCACCGCTGGTTGCCGAGCCGCTCGAAGATCGCCAGACTCTCGCCGAAGTGGGTGAGGGAATCGGTGAGACGACGACTGCGCAGACCTAGCAACCCGAGCGCGTTGATCGACACTGCTGTGCCGTACTCGTCGCCGATCTCCCGCCGGATGACCAGTGCGGCCTGATGGTGTTCGGCGGCCTCGGTGAGCTGGCGGGCTTGGAAGTGGGCCTTGCCGAGGCTTTCCAGTGCCTCCGCCTCGCCGCGCCGGTCGCTGAGTGTGCGGGCTGCCGCCAGCCCGATCCGGGCCGTGGCAAACCAACTCTCAAAGGCGTTCTGATGCATGAAGACGCTGCGCAGCAGCACCGCCAGATGCCAGGCGGTCCGCGGTAGGCCGGCATCGGCCGCAACTCGTGTGGCGGAGACCAGGTTGTCCCGTTCGGCGTCGAACCAGGCGTCCGCCTCGGCGCTGGCCGCGAAGGCGAGCGGCGTGACGTCGGTCAGCGGATCCAACGGTACGGTCCGGTAGAAGGGCAGGGTACGGGCCAGCGCGGCGTCGGCGGTGTGCAGATACCAGTCCAGCCCACGGCGCAGTGCCACCTGCCGATCCTCTGCGCTCTCCAGGTGCCGGACCTGGTCGACCGCGTAGGCGCGCAGCAGGTCGTGGAGTTGGTAGCGCCCCGGAGCGCTCTGCTCCAGCAGGTGAGCGCTGACCAGAGCGTCGAGCGGCTGCCGTACCCGGGACACCGCCATGCCGGTCAGCGCGGCGGCGGACGGGGCACTGAAGTCGGGGCCAGGGTGCAGCCCGAGAAGTCGAAACAGTCGGGCGGCCGTCGGGTTCAGGGCGCGGTAGGACCAGGCAAACACCGCACGTACGGCGTCGGACTCCTCGTCTTCCTCGGCGGTGAGTGCATCCCACAGGGCCGACTCGTCTCGTAGATCCTCAATCAGCTCGCCGAGGGGCATGAATGGCCGGCTCGCCGCCCGTTCGGCGGCGATGCGCAGTGCGAGGGGCAGCCGAGCGCAGAGTCGGGCCAGCTCTCTCAGGTCGGCGGGGTCGTCGCCGCTGCGGTAGGGCGAGGTGATGCCCCGCAGCAGGGTGACGGCGTCTTCCTCGGTCAACATGCGCAGCGTCAGCCGTCGACCGCCGTCGCGGGTGGCCAGCCCGGAGAGCATGTTCCGACTCGTGACAACGACCAGGCAGTGATCCGTGCCAGGCAGCAGTGGGCGCACCTGACGCGCGGTGGCGGCGTTGTCCAACACCACCAGTACGCGCCGGCCGGCCAGTCGAGAGCGGTACAGCGCCGCCCGTTCATCCAGATCTGCTGGCACCGCCGAAGGTGGAACGCCAAGGGCCCGCAGGAAGCGGTCGAGGATCTGATCCGGCTGCGCCGGTTGGCCCGGATCGTAACCACGCAGGTTGGCGTAGAGCTGCCCGTCGGGAAACCTGCTCCGAATGCTGTGCGCCCAGCGCAGGGCGACTGAGGTCTTACCGACGCCGGCCGTCCCGGTGATCACCGACAGGCTGACATTGACGCTCCCTTCCCCGTCGGTCAGCAGCCGGTTGAGCGTTTGTAGCTCCTCCACCCTGTTGACGAAACCGCGGACGTCACCGGGGAGTTGTTGCGGTCGCTCCTGGGAAGGGGCCTCGCCGTGGAAGTGCACACCGCCGTACACGTCGCGGGCTTGGACCAGCTCCGCCGGTCCGGACAACGCGGACCGGTTCACCTGAGCGGGCCGCTGCCTGGCTCCGTCTGACCCGGCGCCTTCCATCTCTCACCCCGCGCGGGGAGGTCCCAACGGCGCCACCACCCGGGTGAAGAACTCGTCGAGCGGCTCACCGCCCTGGTAGAGCGACTCGATGAAGGATTGGCAGCTTGCCACCAGGCCGGGGTCACGCCAGCGGCGGGCGGACGCCAGCACACCGTCGGCGTCGTAGACGGCCTCATACATCACCTCGGCGCCGAGGGTGTAGATCTCCGGAACCGGTCCACCCGACTCGGCTGCCGCCACCGCGTCCGCGCCGACCACATGGGTCAGACCGCCGTACTCGTGCCGCAGTCGCAGCACGTGCAGCTCCCATTGAAGGTAAGGCGTGAGGGGCTCTTCGACGACCCGTACCCGTCGGGTGGCGAACCCGCTGTCGGCGATCCGCCGGTAGTAGCTCTGAAATTCAGGGCGGCGCGCGTCGAGGATTCGCAGCGAATCCTCCCACCGCCCGTCGGCAAACGCCTGCCAACCCTCGTCGCCGGGCTCCTTGAAGGTCTGCTGGCGTTCCAGCTTCCAGAAGCCCGGATCGCCGGTCTGCCAGAACCGATCCTCAAAGTCCGCCCAGTAGTCCGCCAGGCGAAGTTGCTCGCCAGGATCCCCGCGGAACAGGTCATGCATCAGGTATATCCACCTTCGCCGCGATCATTGTCGATCGGGGAATGATGATAAGCCGCTCGCCCGGATCCACGGAGACACCGGTTGGGAGTCGTTCCTGATACGTCTCAGTGAGGTCCTGCCCGATCACCGCGATGTCGCCATTGCTCAACTCCCAGACGTCGGGGCAGCTGCCGTCGCCGGAGGTGTTGCCCAGCTCGTGCGAGGACTTGCCCCATCGGCGCGTGAGCTCGGCGGTAGGGTCCGCTTCCCAACGCTGTCCGCTCACGGCGACCTCCGAGATCAGGTGTTCATGCGAGCACCGAGGGTAACATCGAATCTTCTTGATGACTGTCGCCCGTGTTGCGTCTCCACGAGCCGGGCGCGATGGCGGAAGGCGGACGCATGACAGACCCGATCATGGTCACCGCGGCGACGACGCTCATCGCGTGGGCGACCACCGAGCTGGCCCAGAGTGGGCGGGCGGCGGTGTCCTCCCTGATCGGATTTCTACGCACCCGATTTCAGCACGATCCGTCCTCACATGCCGTCATTGAGGGCGCTCTGCAGCAGCCGTCACCGGAGGCCGTGGGTCGCCTCGCCGAGCTGCTCGACAGTGAATCGCGCCGCGACAGGGCCTTCGGTGCTGAGCTGCGTGCGCGGTGGTCGCAGGTCGAGGTCACCCTTGCCGAAGGCGCCGGCGGCGTCGCGAACTCGGTCTCCGGTGACGTTCACGGGTCGGTAGTGCAGGCGCGAGACGTCCATGGCGGCATCCATCTCGGCGATGGCCCGGCTCGCCGCTGACGTCAGGAGCAGCGGCACGTCCCCAGCAGCGACGGCACCACGCCGCACGCGAAACAGGTTTCCGGCTGAGGAGCACGTACAACCGGACGAATAACCGGCGCCGGCCGGCTGCGGACCGGTCGATGTTATTGACAGCGGAGTTGCGTCGGAAGGGGCCGTTCGTCCTACTCGGATGACGAATGGTTGACTGCACTGAGAGTTCGGCGGAGACCGGAGGTAGTCGTTGCGCTATCAGATCCGCTTCGAGAGCGAGTTGCCCTCAGACGCCTTGCGCCGATGCCTGAGCGAGGACTTCGGCATCCCGCCGGACGCGGTCTACGTGGGGAGGACCGAGGACCGAGCAGTCGATGGCCCTCGGCCGGTCGCGATGCTCAATCCTCCAGACGAGGGCGAGGGTTTCGGCTGGATTCTGACCGGTGACGCCGAACTCGCCGAGGCCACCGGGCAGGGGGAGCGGGAGCTGGCCGCCACCTTGGCCCGAACCTTCGGAGTGCGGGCGCTGGTCGACGATGGCAGCATCCACCCCGACCGGTGGCTTCTGGTCAGCATTGATGGCAGCAGTGGGAGGGTCATCACCGACGAGGACGCTGCGGCCGACGGGGACCTGCGGGTCGTGCATGCTCTCGAACCGATCAGCGGTGAACCGCAACTCGCGGTCGTGCCGCCGCCAGACTGGGCCCGCGACTGGTGACCAGCTATCTGGCGGCGACCCGCCGCCGAATCGTGTTGATGATCGACGCCCTGCGGTAATCCGGTAACTCGACCCGCATTACCTGGATGAACTCCGGCCGTAGCGGACCGAGATTGACAGGGCATCCGGCGAGTTCAGCGCACAGGTCGACCAGCGGTCAGGCCGTGTGGTGCCCGTAACGAACCGCGTAGATGGCGACCGAGTGCAGGGCGGGAGCATCGGAGTAGTCCAGCAGCACGTACCCCAGGAGCTGGTCTAGATCCTCCCGGCGCAGCGGTGTTGGGCGCTGTGCGGTCGCAGGTCCGTCACGTGATTGCCGGGGCGATTGTGGGCAGCAGCTCTGTCAGGTCGATCAGTTCGACGTGCTTGGCTGGCCCGGCGGTGAAGTCGCGGACCGTCATCTCTGCCGAGCCGAACTTCTCGTCGAAGCGCCGACGCAGGTTGGGCGCGGAGCGTCCGAGTGCCCAGGCGGCAGACCCATTGCTTGTTTGGAGGTACCTGATGGGCAAGGGACCGGATACGAAGAGTTGGGCCTTGCGCGGTGGCCCAGCAAGGGCGAGATGCACAAGATCGGCGAAGACGCCGCGCTTACGCATGGTGTCCCGGCCTTTCCACACCGCCATCTTGAACTCGGCGACGCGACGGTCCGTCTCCAAGTCGAACAATCGGCCCGGGTCGTTGCCAGCAGCCAGCGACGGTCTACGGAGCACCCGCTCGCCGTCGTCAAGGATCAGCGGGAGGACTTGAGTGATCACGGCCGCGTGGATGACGTCACTGAGCCGGCCGGCGTGCTTCCGAACCTGCAAGGCAGCGTGCAGTACGTCGAATCCCAGCTCTGATGCTGCCGCCACGGCGGCGGCAGCATCCCGATCGACGCCGTTCAGGTCGGCTTCCAGTGCGGAGATCCGCGAGGTGAGGTCACCGGCGCTAATGAACGTCAGTAAAGTTGAGAAGGCATCCGCCAGCAGGTGCTCGTCACCGGCAACGATGGGCCCTGCCGGCGGCTCACTCGGGGCGCGGGTAGGAGAAGGCGGCCGCTGCTCTCCGGGGTGGCATTCGAAGGGCAGCGGGCTGGTCGCGAAACCCAACGCGCGTAGGTGGCGTAGTGCAATGTGCGAGGTGAACTCGTTGCGGGGAAGTGCAGTCGCTGCCTCGAAGGCCTGCTTGACGGGCCACCGGACCCCGTCGACGTCGACCCAGTGATTTCGGACGTCTTCCTGGACTCGGCCACGCAGCCGCGCTCGGACCGTATCGGCGTCGATTTGGTACTGCCGTCCGTTGAGCTGAAAATCGTGTGTCATGACCCGTTGTGCCTGCGGATCGTCCTCAGGAAGTTCTGGATCATGTTGACGTCTCCGTCCCTGACGACGTCCTTGCTGAAGTGCATGACCCGGTTACGTATCTCGCGGATCTCACTGAGGCGATTCACGAGGCGCCTACGCTCCAACCTCCAGCCGAGGCCGTTCCAGCAGCTCTCATCGCCAAGCACCGCCTGGTAGTGGGACATCGTCATCTTGTCGACAGAGCGGAAGGTCAGCCCTGCACGGATGCATGCTTCCCGGATAGTGGTCTCATCGAAGGTGCTGAGGATCAGCTGATGCAGCTCCCGGTCGATCTCGCCGATAAGGATGAACGGTGTCGCGGTCTGGTGGTAGGTCTGAACGACATCGGCGGCGGTGATGATGCCAGCGATTTTCCGCTCATGGTCCTTCACGAAGATGAACTCGTATTCCAGCAGTACGTGGAGTACGTCGATCAGGCGGCGGTCGTAGTCGAACACCTGGACATCGGGATCGATCGCGTCGCTGAACGTGGCCTCAGGGTTTTGCGCCCTGGCCTTGGTGATGGTTTTCCATGATACGACGCCATGGATCTTGTGAGGGTTTGCCAGGACCGGCAGTTGGGAGAAGTCGTCCAACTCCATGGCGGTGATGGCCTCGTCGAAGGTAGAGGTCGGCGTTACCGATATCAGGCGGGTTCGGCTTGGCAGGAGATTTCCAAGCGTCAGACCGATAGCGCTACCCGGCTCCTCATCCACCTCGCTCGTCGTCTCCTCAGGCCCATCGCTCGTGCCGTCTGCGGGTGGCGGCTGCGCCATGCCGAACCGGAGGACTCGCACTGTCTGGTCAAGGTCGACAGCGTTGAAGTCCGGCACCGTGGTCAAGCCGAAGTTCGCCAGGTCCGTCGTGATCTGGGGGGCTGCCTCGCTGTCCCGGTCCTCGACGCCCCACAGTCCGATGAGCTCACGAACGGTCATCGCTGTTGGTGTGCCTGTTTCGGCGGCCTGCCTGGCGTTCTCCAAGGCTGTCATGCGTCGTCCCACCGCTTCCGCCTGCGGTTCCTGGCGGTCCGTCACCTCAGCAGCGACACTCTTGATGAGCCGAAGGCGGAGTTCCCCCAGGAGAGGGCCGTTTGGTCCGACACGCCAAACCTCCCAACCTGGTACGGCGGTTACGTCGGCGACGGCGGCGGCCGCTCCCGAGGGCGTGTCGAACTCCCGCCCGTCGGCCAAGCGCAGCCGCCCTCGCGCCGTGACTGTCGCCTGATGTGGCATCGAACCTATGTACTGGCGGTAGTACAGAACCGCGCCCTCGTCCAACAGACCAGCGTTTTTGAGGTCGGAGATGCGGACCCGGCGTCCGTTGAGCAGGACCTCGCGGCGCGTCCGGGGCGGGTTGGGGGGCATGGATGCGCAGCCTAGGCGGTGATCGACACCGACCGGTGTCGCGAATCCGACTCACTGCCGTGGCGGGCTGTCGGGCAGGTCAACCCCGGTAAGGGGTGAAGTAGCATGCGGCGGTGATCCGTTCATGAGGCCTACCCTCGCCGCCGACACCCTGCGCCGAACCCTCACCCAGTACCTGACCACCACCTTCGGGTTGACCGAGGACGGCGTACGTCATGGTTTGGAGGGTTTTCTCTCCCACCCGGAGCAGGGCATCTTCCGCGGCCCTTACCTGCGGATTCGCACCCCCTTCCGGCCGGCGGAGGGGGACTGGCGGGCAAGCCTGGACTGGGCGCCGGCCGGCTTCACCCCTTACCTGCATCAGGCGAACGCATTCGCCCGATTGTCGACGAAGGGCAGGGCGGCCCAGCCGACCCTGATCACCACCGGCACCGGGTCGGGTAAGACGGAGTCCTTCCTGATCCCGGTGCTCGACCACTGCCGGCGGCAGAAGCAGCAGGGCAGGGCCGGAATCAAGGCGATCCTGCTCTACCCGATGAACGCCCTCGCGACGGACCAGACGTCTCGCATCAACGAGTTGCTTTCCGACCCGGCGCTCAGCCAGGTCACTGCTGGTCTCTACATCGGCGACGTGGCGGCCATCGAGTACGCGCATGTCTTCACCAAGCGGTCGGAGATGCGTCGCACCCCGCCGGACATCCTGATCACCAACTACAAGATGTTGGACCTGCTGCTCCAGCGCGCCGATGACCTGCCGCTCTGGGAGGGCGCCGAGCCGGCGTACGTGGTGCTGGACGAGTTCCACACCTACGACGGCGCGCAGGGCACGGACGTGGCGATGCTGCTGCGCCGGCTCGCCGCCGCGCTCGACCTCGATGAGCCGGAGCGGCCGCTCGGGCCGATCTGCCCGGTGGCGACCTCCGCGACGCTCGGTGAGGGCGGCGGCCGGGACGGTCGTACCGCGATCCGTGAGGTCGCAGAGCAGGTGTTCGGCGTCGCATTCGACGCCGGGTCGCTGGTGGGGGAGGACCGCTACGAGGCTGGCGAGTTCATCGCCCGCCAGGACTTCAGCCTGCCACTGCCCACCCCCGAGCAGCTCGCGGCCGTCGACGACCGTGACCCCGAGGCGATGATGGCCGAGGTTGCCGAGCTGGTCCTCGGCGAGCGCTGCCTCGACAACCCGACCCGCCTCGGTGACCTGCTCCGGCAGCATCCGTTGACGAAGGCGGTGCTCGACTCGCTCCAGGCGCGGCCGTGCACCCTCGACGAGATCATCGACGTGCTGCCCCGGAAGAACGCCACCGGCTGGGGCAGCGTGATGAAGACCCCGCCCGAGATCACGGCGAAGGCTCTCGCCCGCTTCGTCGCCCTGCTCTCCGTGGCGCAGAACCCGGAGGCTCCCGGCCGCCCGCTGCTCAACATCGAAACCCACCTGTGGGTACGCGCCGTCTCCCGACTGCTGCGCGGCACCTCCCACCAGGCCGCCTTCGGTTGGTACGGCGAAGCGCCGCGCGAGCTGGATCCGTACGCCACAGATGCGGACGTGGTTGTGGCCGACAACCGCTACCCACGGTTGCCGGCCATCTACTGCCGGCACTGCGGTCGCTCGGGCTGGATGGCGTTGTCGCCGGAGAAGGACCCGCAGGAGCTGGAGACCGACCCGGACAAGATCTACCGTGCCAGCGTCGGTCGGGACAAGCGCCGGGTCCGTGCGCTGATCGCCGCGACGGAAGACGAGGTACGCCAGCGCTCCCGTGGCCTGCTGGTCCTGGAGTACGGCCGTCGGGTGCGCCCCTTCGATGAACAGCGGGACCGGGAGCCCACCGACGACGCCGTCGTCGTGCTCGGCGACGTTCTCGACATCGACGGCGCCGAGAAGGACCGGTGCCCGTCCTGCGAGTTGGACCACGGCATCCGCTTCCTCGGTGCCGGCCTGGCCACCCTCGCCTCGGTGGCGATCACGCAACTCTTCACCGGTGGGGAACTTGATGAGGCCGAGAAGAAGACGCTGCTCTTCAACGACTCGGTGCAGGATGCCGCGCATCGGGCTGGTTTCGTCGCGAACCGGTCCTACTCGTTCTCGCTGCGTTCCCTGCTCGCCAGCCGGCTGGAGTCGGGAAAGTCGGTCGGGTTGGACGACCTGTTCGCCAAGATGGTCGAGGCGGCGGCGCAGCCGGAGATCCTCTCCACCGTGGTGCCGCCAGACCTGCACGATCAGCCCGGTGTCGACAGCCTTCTTGCCGGTGAGCACAGCGGCAGCCGGGAAACGTGGGAGCTGATCAGTGAGCGGCTCGTCTTCGCGACCGTGATGGAGACCGGGCTGCGTTCCCGGCAGGGCCGCACCCTGGAGTTGACCCGCAGCGTCGCCGTCGAGGTTGCCCTCGATGATCCGGCGCGGGCCGCCGCGATCTGCCGGGACGTCCACCTCACCGGCCCCGGTCACCTGGCCGGAATGGCGCCGGACGACGCCCGTTACCTCGCCTTCCTCCGCGGTCTGCTGGAACGGCTACGGACCCGGGGTGCGGTGTTCCACGAGTGGCTGGTGCCGTACCTGAAGCGCGGCGGCACCCGATGGCAGATCTGGGGCGGCCGGCCCGCCGGGATGCCCGCGTTCCCGAAGGGTCTGTCCGCGCCCGCGTTCCTGCTCGCCACGCCGAAGTCCCGCTCGGAGTTCGACGTGATCACCGCGCGCGGCAACTGGTATCAGGACTGGACGTCGCGCTGCCTTGGCCTCGACTCCGGTGACGCTGCCGGCTTCCTCAGCCAGCTGCTGCCGGCCCTCGCCGCAGACGGCGTGGTCGCCGTTGGCGACACCGAGGACGGCAACAAGGTGTACGGACTGATGCCCGGCCACCTGCGGGTGACCCGACTGGACGACGCTTCCGCCGTGACTGCCGGAGTAGGCTGCGACACCTGCCACTGGCAGCAGACCGAGCACCCCGACCGGGTGGCCGACTGGATCGGCCAGCCGTGCCGGCAGTACCGCTGCCGCGGCCAACTCCAGGCCGCCCACGACGACACCGCAGCCGACGACTACTACCGGCGGCTCTACCTGGACAGCCCGGTGTTCCGGGTCGTCACCGGCGAACACACCGGCATGCTCACCCGCGCCCAGCGGGAGACGGTGGAGAAGCAGTTCCGCGAAGGCGAGCGCTACACCGACCCCAACGTGCTCTCCTGCACGCCCACACTGGAGATGGGCATCGACATCGGTGCCCTTTCCGCCGTGGTGCTCGCCTCGCTTCCGCACGGTCCGGCCAACTACGTCCAGCGGGCGGGCCGCGCCGGCCGCAAGAGCGGCAACGCGCTCGTGCTGACCCTCGTGGGACGAACCGAGCGAGATCGCTACTACCTCACCGATCCCCGCGACATGATCGCCGGCCAGATCGTCCCGCCCGGCTGCTTTCTCTCCGCCGTGGAGATCCTGCGCCGCCAGTACCTGGCCCACCTGATCGACCTGGCCGCCCGCGGCCGCCTCGCCGGAGTGCTGCCGATGCCACGGCGGGCGCACGTGCTGTTCGGCCCGACGGGTTGGCTGACGGGCCTCGCCGAAGCTGGTCGACGCGACGGCGGCCGGCTGGTGGAGGAATTCCTGGCTCTCTTCGGCGACAAGGTCCTGCGGGCCGCCGCCGACCAACTGCGTGAGTTCGCGGTGGATGGCATCGTCCACCGGGTCAAAGAAGCCGACGAAATCTGGGAATTCCGGTTGGCCGACCTGCGTCGCCGGATGCAGGAGCTTGCCACCGCCCGGGGCACGTTGGTGCCCAGCGACCCGGACCACGCCCGCGAGATCAAGATGCTGAAGGCCGAGGAGGGGGCGGTCCGCCGCCGCCTGCGAGAGGTCAGCGCGGCTGCCGCCCACGGCACCCTGGTCGAGTTCGGTCTGCTGCCCAACTATGCGCTCATCGACAGCCGGACCGACCTGGAAGCCACCCTGACCTGGGAGGACAAGACCGACGGCGACCGTCGGTTCCACAGCGAACTTCGCGAGTACGCACGTCCCGCCCGCCAGGCGTTGGTCGAGATCGCACCCGGCAACAGCTATTACGTGCGGGGCTACAAACACGAGATCTCCGGGCTCGACGTCGGTCCGGCGGACCGGCCGGCGTACGAGCAGTGGCGGATCTGCGCGCAATGTGGCTACGTCCGCACCCACCTTGCCAAGGAGGACGCCAGCGCCTGCCCGCGATGCGCGGACCCGGGCATCGCCGATCACGGACGACTGTTCCAGGTGCTCCAGCCGACCCGGGTGCTGAGCCGCGACAAGCGCGACGACGCCCGCATCCGTGACGACAGCGACGACCGGGACCGACGGTTCTACGCCACCACCGTCGCCGTCGACGTGGATCCGGCCAAGGTTGATTCGTCCTGGCGGCACGCTCATGACACGTTCGGTGTCGACTACAGCCGGCACGCGATGATCCGGCACTTCAACCTTGGAGCGCAGCGCTACGACCGGGCGGCTGAACTCTTCGCGGGCGAAGAGGTGCGGATCAATCGGTTCCACACCTGCACCGCATGCGGCGGGACCACTGTTGATGGCGTCCCCGCAGTAGGCCAACAACTCGCCGCAGAGGCCTCCGGGTCGACCGTCGTGAAGGGCGCCGAGCACCACCGGCCCTGGTGCCCGCACCGGCGCTCGGCTGCCGCTGCAGACACCCACGTCGATCTCATCCTCGCCCACGAGCTGGAAACCGAGGCGCTGCGCATCCTTATCCCCGCTGCGACCGCCGTCGTGCAGGAGCGCATCGCGTCGTTCGCCGCGGCTATCCGCCTCGGCATCGCCGCGCAGTACGGGGGCGACCCGGCGCACCTTCAGGCCGTGTCGGCCACCATGCCGGATGGGCAGAGCGACGGAACACGGAACTTCGTGGTCGTCTACGACACTCAGCCGCAGGGCACCGGCTATCTGCACCGCCTCGCCAAACCGGAGGAGTTCCGCGCAGTCCTGGAACTCGCGCGGCAGCGAATTGCCGACTGCGTCTGCCGAAACGAAGGCAGGGCGGTGTGTCACCGCTGTCTCCTCCGTCACGCGCGCAACGAGCATTTTGCCCTGATGAGCCGCGACGAGGCGTTGGGCATGCTGGACAAGCTCCTCGACAGTTGGGACGTCCAGGAGGGCACCCGTACGGACGAGATCTCGCTGATCCACCAGGTCGAGAGCGAGTTGGAGATGCGTTTCCTCACCAAGTTGCTGGCGCTTGGCGAGACACCCAACTCGGGCCTGCGGATCGACCGGCGCACCGATCATGACGGCGCGCGCATCGCCGACCTTCGGTTCGTCCGGGACAACGGCCAGAGCGTCACCCACTGGCAGATGAAGCTGCAGAACACCGTTCGGGGCACCCGCCCCGACGTCCACTTCAAGCGCCTCGACGCCCCCTCACCCGAGGTGGCGGTATATCTGGACGGGTTCAAGTACCACGCCTCATCCCAGTACAACCGGCTCGCCGACGACGCTGAGAAGCGGGCCCGACTGCGCGCCCACGGCTACCTGGTCTTCGCGGCCACCTGGGACGACGTCAAGACCTGGGGGAACGCGGAGGGGCAGGGGCGGTGGATGCCGTACGGCGGACTGAGCAAGCAGACCGCCAGGGACAAGTTCCGCGGCATGCTTCCTGGCGCGGATCCCGCCGAGCTTGAGGACACGATCTGGGTCAATCCGATCGAACAGCTCATGCGCTTCCTCGCCGATCCTGATCCCAACCGTTGGCAGCGGCGGGCGGAAGCCGCTCTGTGGGGCATGCTCAAGCAGGCCCGGGACAACAGCACCACCGACTCCGTAGGCGTCGCGGAAAGGTTGAACGCCGCTCTGCGTGGAAGCTCTCTGCCCCCGTCGACCGCGCGGCACATCATGGTCGCCCGATCTCAGGACAACGCAGGCTGCCCGGTGACGATCGTCCTCGACGCGCGCAGCAAACCGATGGCGACGATGTCAGCTCTCGCCGTCATCGACGATCTGCCCGCCGCAGTGGCGGACGAGGGCCACAAGGACCGCTGGGCCGCGTGGCTCGCCTGGGGCAACGTCATCCAGTTCCTCGGCAATGGTGGCGGCGATGCAGGCCAGCTCGCCGTGTCCACGCTTGATGCCTTCGAGCCGGCCTCGATGGCGGTCACCGAGGGCACCGGGCTCGTGCTTGCTCAACGCGCGTTGCCGCTTGACGAGGAGACGGCAACGTGGCTTGGCGTCTCGGCGCAGCCGGCGGCCGCCGAGCCCGAAACGCTCGACACGGAGTCGCCGTGGCGGGACGTCCTGCGCTACCTGGACCCGGCCGAGAACACCCTGGACCAGCTCGTCCAACAGCTCGCGCGGCAGGATCTGCCCGCACCGGTCGTCGGTTACGAGTTGGGCGACCAGGGCTGGCAGGCTGAGTTGGCCTGGCCCGACCGGCGGATCGCGATCGTGCTCACCGGTCCGTCCGACGACCCGGAGACGGAAGATCGCGACCGGGCGTACGCGGAAGCGGGCTGGCATGCCCGTACCGCTCGGGAGTGGTCGGTTGACGAGTTGGCCGCAGAGATCAAGGCGACGAGCGGGGGAGAACGTCGATGACCACCGGAGCAACGACACTGCGGATGCTGGACCGCGCAGACAAGGAGGTCATGAAGCTCACCCGCGCCGACATCGGAGCGGTCTACGAGTTCATGCACAAGTTCCGGCACAACCCGGAGAACCCGGGGCTCAACCTGAAGGCGCTCAACAGCGACTCCCGGCTGATGTCCGCCCGGGTCAACAAGGACTACCGCGCGCTGCTGCTGCACATCTCCGAGCGCGACTACCTGCTCGTCGCGGTCAAGCACCGTGGTGAGGTGTACGACGACCTCTCCCGGTACGCGTACCGCATCAACCGGATCACCGGCGGCATTGAGCTCATCGACATGGCGCCCGTTGGTGACAGCATCATCGGTCGTGTGGTGCCGCCGGATGTGGAACCGGAGCCAGCGCAGAAACCGCTCTTCGACACGTACACCGACTCCCAGCTGTTGGATCTCGGTGTGTCCGAGCCGCTGCTACCACAGATCCGGGAACTGACCACCGAGGCCGAGCTACTGGAACTGCTGGACCGGGCGCCGCAGCTCACCACCGACGTGCTCTTCGCGCTCTTCGACGGCACCCCTTACGACGACGTGCTGCAACAGGTCACGGACCCGGTCCGCGCCGACGAGCCGGTCGACCCCGAGGACTTCGAGGCGGCAGTGGAACGGCCCGCCACGCAGGTGACCACCGACGACGAGGCGTTGCAGGCGATGCTCGGCGAGGCCTTCGAGCGGTGGCAGATCTTCTTGCACCCTACTCAGCGCAAGCTGGTCGAGCGCCGCTACAACGGCCCGGCACGGGTCGGTGGTGGCCCGGGCACCGGCAAGACGATCGTCGCCCTGCACCGCGTGGCGCACCTCGCCCGGCAGTTGCCAGACGGAGCGGACAAGCCGATCCTGCTCACCACCTTCAACCGGAATCTGGCTGCCGACCTGCGGACCCGGCTCATGGCGTTGGGTGGACAGGAGTTGGTGTCGCGCGTCGACATCGTCAACATCGACCGGCTGGCCAGCAGGGTGGTGGCCGAAGCCAAGGCAGGTGGCAGCCGCAGGGTGGTGGACGACAATCGGGCCCTTGAGCTGTGGGACGAGTTCCTCATCGAGACCGGGGAGACTGCCTGGGAGGCGGAGTTCCTTGCCGCTGAGTGGACCCAGGTGATCCTCGGTCAGGTGCTCAACTCGCGGACGGACTACTTCAAGGCCCGCCGCCCCAACCGCGGTCGCAGCCTCTCGCGAATCGAGCGGGACCAGATCTGGCAGTTGACCGAACGCTTCACCACCTGGCTGGAGAATCGCGGCGTCTGGACCTGGCGCCAGGTGGCACAGCGGGCTGCCCGCCTCGAAATGGACCGCACAGCCCAGAACACCGGCGTGGCCGGCGAGTCGTCCGGCGGGTTCTACCGGCCGCGCTACCGCCACGTGGTGGTCGACGAGGCGCAGGACCTCAGCGCCGCCCACTGGAAGATGCTGCGTGCCATGGTCGCCCCGGGCCCGGACGACATGTTCCTCACCGGCGACACCCACCAGCGCATCTACGACAACCACGTCACGTTGAGCAGCCTCGGCGTCAACATTCGCGGTCGGTCGTCCCGGCTCACCCTGAGCTACCGCACGACCCGGCAGATCCTCGCCGACGCCCTGCAGATCATGACGGGGGAGGTGTACGACGATCTCGACGGCGGTGAGGAGGACCTGGCCGGCTACCGGTCGCTGCTGCGTGGTGGCCGACCCGTGTTCCGTGGCGCCGCGACGTGGGCGCAGGAGCGGGACCTGATCGTCGAGCAGTTACGCGGTTGGGGCAGTCCGACGGACGGCTCGGTTGCCATCTGCGTACCGACCAAGGACCTGGCGGCGGACGTCATCAGCCGACTGGAGGCTGACGGCCTGAAGGTGGTGGAGATCGGCCCGGACGGCCCGAAGCGCCCTGACGGCGTGCACATCGGCACGATGCACCGGTTCAAGGGCCTCGAGTACCAGCGCATGATCATCGCTGGGGTCAGCGACGGCCTGGTGCCTCGGCAGATGATCAGCAGGCACCGGGACACCGACCCGAAGCGCTACCAGCGCGAACGCCAGCGTGACCGGTCCTTGCTGTTCGTCGCCGCCACCCGTGCGCGTGACGAGCTTGCGGTGTTCTGGCACGGCACGCCCAGCCCGTTCCTGACCGGGCGGCTCGTGCAGCGACAGCTAGCCTGATTGCCGCTCCTGCTCAGCGGGTCGGCGTGGGATGCGGGGAGGCTGTAGGTGCAGGCGGGGGATCGTATCGGTGATCGGTACGAGTTGACGTATCCGGTCGGTCGCGGAGGAATGGGTCAGGTCTGGGCGGGCTTCGACGAGCGACTTGACCGGCCGGTGGCGATCAAGTTTCTCCGGCAGTTGGAGGTGCCGGAGGACGAGCGCGAGACGGCGGGCAAGCGCTTCCGGCGGGAGGCGAGAGCAACCGCCAGGCTCGACCATCCTGGCGTGCCGGCCGTGCACGACCTGGGCGTGCACGGTGAAGACCTCTTCCTCGTCATGCAGCTCGTGCCGGGGATCGTCCTCGCCGACCACATCGCCGAGCAGGAACGACTGCCTGTCGGCGAGGCGGCTTCCATTGCCACGCAGGTCTGTTCGGTGCTCGTGGCCGCCCACGCCGCCTCCCTCGTACACCGTGACCTGAAGCCCCAGAACCTCATGATCACCCCGTCGAGGGTGGTCAAGGTGCTCGATTTCGGTGTGGCGGCGCTGCTCGGCCCGGCCGAGGCATCCCGCCTCACCGCAACCGGGCGGACACTCGGGACCCCCGCCTACATCGCACCCGAGCAGGCCCAGGGTGGACCTGTCGGGCCTTCTGCCGACCTGTACGCCTTGGGCTGCATCCTTTTCGAGATGCTTGGTGGGCACCCTCCGTATGAGGCGGTAAACGCCCCGGAGATGATGCGCCGTCATATCAATGCGCCCATTCCCATCATCACTGAATATCGATCGGACGTCCCCGATGACCTGGCGCACCTCATCTACTGCCTGCTGGCCAAGGACCCAGCGGAAAGACCAGCATCGGCCGGTGAGGTTCGTCAGCTCCTGATGCCTTTCCTCGACGACGGCGACTCTCCGGGGCTGGTGGCCGCCCGAACGGACAACACGTTCTCCAGCACTGCCCCGCACACCGCCCCCGTTCCGGTTCCGCCGCAGAGATCCCCACAGAACCTGGTGGAGTTGCGGGCGCAGGCGAGGGAGCTCGCCGAGAACGAGCGTTTCGTGCAGGCTGCCGAGATGTTGGAGCGGGCCCTCCGCATGGTGCCGCAAGGTGGCGAGCGGCTCGCCACCGAGATCGTGGCGCTACGAGTGGATCTCGCGAACCTTTTGATGCTCGCAGGTGACTTCCGGCAGGCGCATCACGCGTTCGCGGCGCTGGCTCGAGACCTCGATCAGTCGGACGAGGAGCATGATCTTGTCGAGGAGTGCCGACAGCAGGCATTGGCCTGCAACCTTGAAATGGGCGAATCCACCGACGCCCCCGGCCCGCTCTCAATCCGCTGACGTTCCACCCCGCAACACTGCATCAGCCGCTCCTGCAACTCACACTGATTGCAGCAAAGAAAATCAATGCATACGGGCGAAATCGCTGCCTGAAACATTGCGTCTCCACTCCCGCCCATCGCAGGCTGATCCCAGCACGGCGGCCGGCCGGTCCCCCCGAACGGCCGCCGTGCTTCCCCGAACAACCCACGTTGAGCGGCCGTGATGCCGTACCACCGAGAGCAGCTGCGGTGTCCGGGCGGGGTGTGTCTGCCGCACCGGATGAGCGAGCATGCCCGCCCTGTCCACGATCAGGAAGGCGGATGGACATGAACGCTCGCAACCAGCGACCAACCCCAGTCGGCGGTGGCGCGACCTACCGTTCTGCCGCGTACACCAGTCTGTTGCCGTGGCAGGTGCGCGAGCGCCGCTTCGCGCCGACCGGGCTCCTGCGTCGCGGTCTGAACCCCGACGACGTGTACGCCTTCCTCGACCGGGTCGCCGTCGACATGGCAGCCGTCTACGCGGCTCTCGCCGAGAGCCGCCGCGAGACGGCCCGGATCAAGGGCGCGCTGCGTCGCTGGCAGACCGATCAGGCCCGTGCCCGCAACGAGCGGGGCCAGGCTCGATGAGCCAGCGGTACGTCATTCACCTGCCCGTCGTCGCCAACGACCTGCCTGCCGCGCAACGGCTGGCCAGGGTCATCGGCCGGTGGATGCTGGTGCTGCCGATGGCCGACCCGGGGGAGACGACCGTCTCCGAGGAGGACCAGCAGTTCCTCCGCCACCGGGTCTTCTGCGACCTGCGGATGCCCGGCGGCCGGCGCTGCCTCCTCCGGGACGGCCACGACGGCCCCTGCGCCCGCCGGCTGCGCAGATGACCGTTGCGCGACAAAGGGGCAGGCCACCTCCCGGGTCCGGGAGGTGGCCTGCGAGCCGCGTGAGACGCGACGAACTACCGGTTGATCAGCCCGCTCGGCAGGAGGCGAGCACGCCGACCACGCCGACACCGGTCCGCTTGAGCGGCAGCCTGGTCGACGCTGCCGGGCAGCGGGGCACAGCCAGGTCGTAGACGCCCCGACCGAAGGTCGCCGCGGTGAGCTGCCGGCTCGGCTCGTGGTAACGCAGGTACATCACGGCCGCCTGCGGCAGATTGGTGCCCAGCGCCGCCCACTCGCCACCGTTCCACGCCGACATGAACACCCCGACGTCGGTGCCGACCAGCAGCAGGCCGTCGGCGGTCGGGACGACGAAGTTCACCGGCGCGTCCGGCAGGCCCCGGCCGATGTTGCTCCAGGTGCGACCGCCGTCGCGGGTCATCATCACGTGCGACCGGTCGCTACCGGACCGGAAGGCGGAGAAGGTGGCGTAGGCGATGTTCTTGTCGGCGGGGTTCACCGCCACCCGGGTGACCCAGGTGCCGGGCAGTTGCCCCGGGTCGACCTGCTGCCAGTTCTGCCCGAGGTCGTCGGTCCACCACAGCCTCCCGTCGTCGGTGCCGACGTAGAGCTTGTTGCCGTCGGTGGGCGCGGCGGCGACGGTGGTGATCGTGCCCCACGGGTAGCCGTTCGGATCGTTGGGGCCGCCGCCGGTGAGGTCCGGGCTGATCGGCGTCCAGGTGCGGCCGTTGTCCGTCGAGCGGTTGAGGATGTTTCCCGCGTAGTACATGACATTCGGGTCGCTCGGGTCGAACTGCAGCGGGGTCAGCCAGTTGCGCCGCTCCGAGGTCGTCTGCCCGGTGCCGATGGTCTGGCGGGGAGTGCCGCCGGAGTTCTCCGACCGGTAGCAGGAGCCGTACTGGCTGCACCCGAAGACGATGTTCGGGGCTTCCGGGTGGATGACCACCTGGAGGCCGTCACCGCAGCCGATGGCGTTCCACGGGCCACCGACGCCGTTGTAGCCACGATTGCAGCCGTTGTCCTGCGCGCCACCGACCTTTAGCACGGGATCGCTCTGCGCCACGTCCACCGTGTAGAACTGGGTGTAGGGCTCGTAGGTCGCCTTGATCCAGTCGCTTGCGCCGTTCACCTCGGATCGGTAGAGGCCGCCGTCGTTGCCCAGGTAGACCCGGCCGGGCACCTTCGGGTCCCAGCGCATCGCGTGCTGGTCGGCGTGTACGCCGCTGACCGACGTGAAGCTCTGCGCGCCGTTGGTCGAGCGCATCAGGTTGACCCCGGTGAGGAAGACGTGGTCGGCGTTGCCGGGGTCGACGAAGAGCTTGCCGAACCACCAGCTGAACGTGGACTGGGATGCCTGACCGGCGGTGACCGGGGTCTGCGTCCAGCTGTCGCCGCCGTCGTCGGAGCGGTAGAAGGCGCGGAACGGGCCGAGTGCGGTGCCGACGTACGCGTACAGCCGCTGGGGGTTGTCCGGGGCGACCGCGAGGCCCCAGCGGCCCTGGTCGGCGTCGGTGGGCAGACCGTTGGTCATCCGCGACCAGGTGCGGCCGGCGTCGTCGGAGCGCCAGAGGCTGGAGCCGAGCCCGCCGTACGTGCGCTGATGTGGTTCGCGCAGGTGGTCCCACATGGCCGCGTACATGCGGCGCGGGTTACTCGGGTCGATGACGACCTCGGTGGCGCCGGTGGTGGCGTTCGGCGGCGCGAGCACCTGCCTCCAGCTGGTCCCGCCATTCTCCGAGAGGTAGACGCCGCGCTGGCCACCCGGTACGAAGAGGTTGCCGCTGGCGGCGGCGAAGATCCGGTCCTCGTTGCTCGGGTCGATGGCGAAGCGGCCGATGGCGTGGCTGTCCTTCAGCCCGACGTGCCGCCAGGTCTTCCCTCGGTCCTTCGAGCGGTAGATGCCGTCGCCGCCGAAGGTGATCGAGCCGCCACCCGGCTGGGCCTCGCCGGTGCCGGCGAAGAGGACGCCGTCGCTGGTCATTGCGACCGCGCCCATGCTCTGCGTCCAGTCGTCCGGCCAGGCCGTCTCGAATGTGGCGCCGGCGTCGTCGGACTTCCAGACGCCGCCGGAGGCGGCGGCGATGAAGATCTGGTCGGGGACCTTCGGGTCGACAGCGATGTCCACGACACGGCCGCCGATGTTGCTGGGCCCGAAGAAGTTCCACTTTCGCTGCGCCAGGTCCCGGTAGAGGAGGCGGGTGCGCAGGTTGAGATCGTGGGCCTCGCCGCGAGCCTTCGCGTACTTGGCCACCGAGAGGTCCCGGCTGCCGTCGCTCATCCGCTGGGCGGTCATCCACTCGTCGGGGATTTCCATCGGGCCGGTGGGCGAGTTGGTGGCCAGCGACTCCTGAACCGGCCGGGGCGCGGACGAGGCGGTGACCGCGAGTGCGATGACCAGCCCCATGCTCGTTGTCATCGCGAGGCCGCGGTACCTTCGGGCGAGCGTGAGTCTCATGCAGTCTCCCTGTCCACGCGCCATGGCGACCGGAAAGTGGTCCAGTGCGCACGCTAGACAGTAGAGTGACCGACGTCACCGAGCATCTGTTGCGATTCGACCTGTGTGATTAGGACATCTGTCGAGCCGGTTCGGTGGTCAGTTGCTCTGGAACTCGGGCAGGCCGGCCTCGTCCGAGTCCGGCCCGACCACCGCGGTCAGCGTCGTTCCGTCCGCGCAGAGCGCGGTGGCCCGCAGGTACGTCCGTCGTTCTTGCGCCCGCATCAGCACCTCGGCCTCGAACACCTCATCCTCGGCGCGCAGCAGGTCGATGTCGCCACGGCCCTCGTAGTGGGCGCGGACGTCCAGCGGGGTCATCCGGATGGTGGCCGCGACAGTGGTCAGGGCGCCCTGCTCGACCACCGAGGTGACCCGCGCGCCGTCGGGCAGGAGCAGGCCGGTGACCTGGCTGTCGACCTCGGCGTCGTCGTCCAGCGGCACCCGGTCGCAGCTGGGCAGGTTCGCGAGCATTCCCGGCCCCCGGCCGGTGGGCTGTGCGGCGTCCGTGCCGCCGCAGGCGACGAGCAGCGGAACCGTGACGACGACGGCGAACATCCGGAGTCTCACCGCAGCAGGATGTCACGCTCAGCGCAGCACCCGCCAGCGTCGCACCATCAGCAGCAACCCGGTGATGATGACCCCGGTGACCACCATGAGGACGCTCGTGATCATGGCCCCGTAGGCGAAGCCGGAGAACTCGAAGACCTGGTCGAAGATGTAGACCGGCAGGTAGAGCGTGGCGTTCGCGGGCCGGCCGTCGGTGAGGACGTACGCCGGCACGAAGTTGACCTGGAGGGTGAGGATCGTGTCGCGGACGGCGAGCAGCACCAGCACCGGCGCGAGCAGCGGCAGCGTGAGCCGGCGCAGCTGGCCGAACGGGCCGCAGCCCTCCAGCGCCGCCGCCTCGTACAGCCGTCCGTCGAGCATCCGGCGGGCGGCGAGCACGACGATGAAACCCTCGCCGATCGGGAACGCGAGCATCAGCGCCACCGCCACCCGTGCGGAGCCGGGCTCGGCGAGCCAGTTCATGCCCGGGTGGCCGAAGAGCCCGAGCAGTTGGTTGAGCGGGCCGTAGAGCGGGTTGAGCACCCACAGGAAGAGCACCGCCAGGGCCACGTCGGGTACGACGGTCGGCAGGTAGACCGCGACCCGGAACCAGCGGCCGCCAGGGCGGGGCGCGGCCAGCAGCAGCCCGAGCCCGATGGCGGCCAGCAGCCGCAGCGGTACGGCCAGTGCCAGATGGATCGCGGAAGCCCGGATGCTGTCGGCGAGGAAGCCGTCGGCGAGCAGGCGGCGCGCGTTGTCCAAGCCGACGAACTGCGGGTCCCGGGTCAACCCGGTGTGGTCGGTGAACGCGTAGCCGAGGTTGAGCAGTGCGGGCAGCGCGATCAGCAGCGCGACTGCCACCGCGTACGGCGCGAGGAACGCCCACGCGGTCAGTGGCCGGCTGACCCGGCCGGTGCTCACCGGCGACGCCCGGTGTCGGCGTCGAAGTGGTGAATCCGACCTGGGTCGGCGCGCAGTCGCACCTCGTCGCCCGGCCACACGCCGGGCCGGGGACCGGTGCGGACGGTCAGCCGCGTGCCGCCGTCGCAGCGGGTCAGCAGGATGGCCTCGCTGCCGAGCGCCTCCACCGCCTCGACGACCGCCGTGACCGATCCGCCGGGATCGAGGCTCAGATCCTCCGGGCGTACGCCGAGGATCAGGTCGGTGGCGCCGCCCAGCACGCCGCCACCGCGTACCAGGTTCATCGGCGGGCTGCCCAGGAAGCCAGCGACGAAGGTGTCCGCGGGTTCGTCGTAGACCTGCTGCGGCGGGCCGATCTGGCGGACCCGACCGTGGTCGAGGACGACGACCCGGTCGCCGAGCGTCATCGCCTCGGCCTGGTCGTGGGTGACGTGGATGGTGGTGGTGCCCAGTTCGCGATGGAGGGTGAGCAGGTCGGCGCGGGTGGCGAAGCGCAGCGGCGCGTCCAGGCTGGCCAGCGGCTCGTCGAGTAGATAGACGGTCGGCTCGCGCAGCAGCGCGCGGGCGAGGGCGATGCGCTGGCGCTGCCCGCCGGAGGTCTCGTCGGGGTAGCGGTCGAGCAGGTCCGCGATGCCGAGCCGGTCGGCCGCCGCCCGGGCCCGCTCTTCGGCCTCCGCCCGCCGGACGCGGCGGACCCGCAGCCCGAACAGGAGGTTGCCGCGGACGGTGAGGTGGGGGTAGAGCGCGTAGTCCTGGAAGACCATTGCCACCGCGCGGCGGTGTGGTGGCACCTGGGCCACGTCCTGCCCGTCGACGACGACGCGACCACGGTCCGGCCGGTCCAGGCCGGCGATCAGCCGCAGGATCGTCGACTTGCCGGAGCCGGACGGGCCGACCAGGGTGACCATCTCGCCGGCGCGCACCGCCAGGTCGACGCCGTCGAGGGCGACGACCTTTCCGTACGACTTGGTCAGCGATTCGAGTCGGATCACGCCCCGCTCAGCCACCGGCGCCTACCGGGAGCGCGAAGAGCGGCCGGAGCTTCTCCTCCAGTTGTCGCAGCCCCTCCTCGCGTCCGATCCGGCCGTAGAAGACCTCCGTGAGCAGGCCGCCGGCCTCCCGCTCCACTCGCGACCACGTGCCGGTGCGCGGCGTGGCGCGCAGGTGTGGTTCGGCGTCGAGGTAGACCCGCGACGACCGAGGGGGCTGCTGCGGGTCGAGGAAGTCGGGGGAGTTGGCCACGTCGAGGCGGGACGGCACCGTGCGGCCGGACCCGGCGAGGATCTGCTGGCCCTGCGCGCCCATCGCGAACTCGATGAACCGCCAGGCCCGGTCGTGGTCGGGTAGGCCCGCGCTCATGCAGTAGGCGTCGCTGTGCAGGATCGACGCGGGTACGCCGCCTGGCGCGATCGGCAGCGGTGCCGCGTCCCAGGTGAAGCCGTCGATGGTGCGCAGCGTCGGCACGGCGACCCGGCTGTTGAGGTACATGCCGAGCGTGCCGCGCAGGAACCGGGCCTCACTCGACTCGCTCTGCTCCTCGGCGTCCGGCGGCACGACGTGGTGCTTCAGTTGAAGGTCGAGGAACCAGTCGACGGCGGCGCGGCTGGCCGGGTCGCCGGTGAGGGTCAGGGTGGTCGGCTTGTCCGGGTGGTCGACCAGCTCACCCCGGTTGGACCAGACGAACGGGGCGAGCCGCGGCAGGGACGGCTCCACGCCCACGCCGTACTTTCCGTCGCGGGTCAGGGCCCGCCCGGCAGCCAGCAAGTCGTCCCAGGTCCAGCCGGCCTTCGGCAGTGGCACGCCGGCCGCCGCGAAGAGGTCGGCGTTGTAGTAGACGACCAGGGAGGACATGTTCTGCGGCAGGCAGGTCAGCGTCTTGCCGTCGAACCGGAAGGCGTCCAGTGCCCGCGGGGAGAAGTCGCTCTCATTCAGCGCCTCGCTGCGGTCGAGGTACGCCTGCGCCGGCTCGATCGCCTGCTGCGCGGCGAACTGGCCGTAGCGGCGGTAGTTGAGCAGGAACACGTCCGGAGGCTGCCCGCCGGCGAACGAGGTGGTCAGCCGGGCCATCAGGTCGTCCTGGGTGGCGACGGGGGAGAGGTTGACCGGCACGTCGGGCTGGGCCTGCTCGAAGGCGGCGACCAGGCTGCGGTAGCCGGCGATCTCCTCGGCGTCGCCGAAGAGCACGACCGTGATCCCTGGCCGGTCGGCCGTGCGGTCGCCGGCGTCGCAGCCGGCCGCGTAGCCGAGCAGCAGCGCGGCGGTGATCAGGGCAACCCATCGTCGAGCGCGGAACGTGCTCACCTACGACCTCCAGATCTCAGTGCCGCCAGCGGATCGTCATTGAGGAGGATTCGCTGGACGAGCAGGAACACCACCACGGACGGCGCTGTCGCGACAACGCACGCGGCCATCAGCAGCGGCCAGTCAGTCGGGTTCAGCAGCCGCAGGAACTGCAGGCCGAGCGGGTACGTGTAGCGGTCACCGCTCTGCAGGTAGAGCAGCGGGTCGATCAGGTTGGACCAGTGCAGCGTGAAGGCGAGCACGCCGACGGCCAGCGTCGCCGGGCGCACCTGCGGCAGCGCCACCCGGCGCCAGATCGTCAACCAACCAGCACCCTCCAGCCGGGCGGCGCCGAGCTGGGTGTCCGGCACGCCGCCGAAGCTCCACGCGTAGAGCAGCACCAGGAAGGGGCTGCCGGCGAGCAGCGCCGGGGCCAGCAACGGGACGTACGTGTCGACCACGCCAGCCAGCCGGAACAGCTCGAAGCGGGTGGCCCACACCGCGGTGACCGGCACCAGGAGCACCGCCAGCAGGCCCAGGACAGCCCGGCGGCGGGCCACCGGCGTCAACAGCCGCAGCCCGAAGCCGGTCAGTGAGGCGACGACGACGGTCAGCGGCACGGCGACCGCGACGACCAGCGCCGAGTTGGCCAGGTACCGGAACAGCGGGATCAGCTCGGGCAGCCGGGCGTACGCGGCCACTGTCGGTTCGGGTGGGAGCACCTCGAAGGTGCGGGGCGGCGGCAGGCCGGCGGGCCGTAGTGAGCCGACCACCATGAACCACAGTGGTGCGGCGAAGAGCGCCGCGAACGCCGCCGGCACCAGGAACCGCCCGATGAACCGCGGGATCACGGCTGGGTCCGAGAACCGCACATCCCGCCCTTCCCGTCGCCCGGCAACCAGTTGGCGCGCTCGTCTCGATGCCGCCGATGGGCTCCGCCGGTGACCCTGGGTGACGGTCGGGTCGACCAGCGGAGGTGGTGCGGCGAACCTATGGCCGGGCGGCCGGCGCGTCATCGGGCACCTGTTGGAATCACCCGCTGTCCGGTCCTACGCCTGTCGAGATGCGACAGACGTAGGACCGGACGGCGATCACCTCCCGCATCTGTCCGATGACCATCCGTGAATCGGTTTCTAGGGTGCGAGTCAACTGCCGCACCGCCGGCACGTCGTCCTCGCCCGGGACGACCGGGTCCACGGCCGGTGCCGGAGATGGGGAGGAGCACCATGCGAACCACAAGTAGCTGGTGGCGAGCGTCGGTGGTGGTCGTTGCGGCCATAGCCGTCGGCCTGCCGGCGGCAACAGCGACGGCGAACCCGACGGCGGACCGGTTGAGGCCGGTCATCCAGCACGGAGTCACCCAGCCGGTGTTCGGGTATGCCGACGCGATCCGCGAGCGGGTATTCGTCACCTCCGACGTCGACACCGATGGCGACGGCGCCCGCGACGTCGTGGCGATGGACATCATCCGGCCCAAGGCCAGCCAGGCGGGTCTGCGCGTGCCGGTGATCATGGATGCGAGCCCCTACTACTCCACGGTGTGTCGGGGCAACGAGAGCGAGTGCAAGGCTGACGTCGACGGCGACGGCCTCAACGACAAGTGGCCGCTCTTCTACGACAACTACTTCGTCCCACGCGGCTACGCGGTGGTCCTGCTCGACATGATCGGCACCAACAACTCGACCGGCTGTCCGGTCACCGGTGGTCGCGCTGACAACATCAGCGCGCCGACCGCGATCGACTGGCTCAACGGTCGTCGGGCCGGCACCGACGCGGCCGGCACGCGGGTCGTCGCCGACTGGCACAACGGCAGGACCGGCATGATCGGCAAGTCGTACGACGGGACGCTGGCCAACGCGGCTGCCGCCAGCGGCGTGCGAGGGCTCACCACCATCGTGCCGATCTCGGCGATCTCCAGCTGGTACGACTACTCGCGCAGCAACGGCCTGGTCACCCGGGCGAACAACTACTCCGGCAGTCTCTCCAACACCGTCACCAACCCGGAGCGGCGGGAGCACTGTGCGGCGGTGCGGGCCCAGCTCGGCGTCGACGGCGACGACGTCACCGGCGACTACAACGCCTTCTGGGTCGAGCGGGACTACGTCCCGCAAGCGGACCGGGTGCGAGCGAGCGTGTTCGTGGTCCACGGCATCAACGACAACAACGTCCGAGCGGACCACTTCAGCAAGTGGTGGGACGCGCTGGCCGAGGAAAACGTGCCGCGAAAGCTCTGGCTGACCGGCACCGGCCACATCGACCCGTTCGACTTCCGGCGGGGCGAGTGGGTGGACACCCTGCACCGGTGGTTCGACTTCTGGCTGCACGGGGTGAAGAACGGCATCATGGCCGAGCCGATGGCCGACATCGAGCGGACGCCGGACGTCTGGGACACCTACCGCAGCTGGCCGGTCCCGGCCGCCCGGAGCACCCAGGTGTTCCTGCGCCCCGGCGACGAGGGGGCGGCCGGCGGGCTGTCGGTCCGCCCGCAGCCGGGTAAGGCGTCCCGGACGTTCCAGGACACCCCGTCGATGAGCCAGACCAACGCGATCCGGCACCCGTCGGACCCGGCGGCGAACACGGAGAACCGGTTGGTCTTCCTCTCCCAGCCGCTGCGCACGCCGCTGCACATCTCGGGTACCCCGATAGTCAAGATCAACGCATCGGTGAACGGCGAGGACACCAGCTTCGCCGGCCTGCTGGTGGACTACGGCACCCGGCCGCGGTTCAGCACCTCCGGCGACGGCATCCGGACGCTGACCACCGAGGACTGCTGGGGTGACTCGGCCACCTGGGGTGGGCACGCCGAGGACGCCTGCTACCGACAGACCGAGAAGATCGTCGCCACCGATCCGCAGGAGCTGGTGACCAAGGGCATCCTGGACGGCCTCAACCTGAAGTCGCCGTCCGTGACGACGCCGCTGGTCCCGGGAAAGAAGAACGCTGGCGACGTGCCGCTGCTGCCCGAGGACTACGTCTTCGCGGCCGGCAATCAGATCGGCGTGGTGCTGCTCGGCTCGTACTCCGGCTACAGCAGCCGGGCGAAGCAGAACCAGGCCGACATCACCGTCCACTTCGACCGCAGCCGGATCGAGCTACCGATCGTCGGTGGCCGGTCGGCGGCCGTGGCCGCAGGCCTGTAACCGGGGACCCGGTGGGCGGGGCGACAGCCCCGCCCACCGCGTCACTCCTGCGGCCGGTAGGCGCCGGTCAACCGGCCTAGCTTCAGCGCCAGGTGCAGGCAGAGCCGCTCGTCTCCGTTCTTCAGGTCGGTGTCGGCCAGCTCCTCGATCCGCTGTAGCCGGTAGTAGAGCGTGGTGCGGTGCAGGCGTAGCTGCTCGGCCGTCGCGTGCGCGTTCCCGGCCAGATCCAGATAGCGCTCCAGGGTCTGCAGCAACACCGGGTTCGGCTGCTCCCGCAGCAACCGCTCAAGCCCGGGGTGCACGTCGGCGATGTCCAGGTGCCGACCCTCCATCCGCGACAGCACCCGGTAGATGCCCAGCCCCGCCCACGACACCACCGGGCCGAGCGCCGGCAACCGCACGCCCACCCGGGCCGACTGCAGCGCCTCCCCGTACGACGCGATCGCCTCGGTCAGCCGGGGCCGCGGCTGACCGACCCCGACCACGACGCGCTCCACCGAGCAGAGCCCGCGCGTCGCCTGCCGCAGGTTGTCGTCGAGCAGCTTCGCGACTACCTCGGGGGAGGGGCGTCCGGCACCCCGCTCGCCGCAGAGCAGCAGCACCCCGTGGTCGTCGCGGACCAGGTGCAGCGCCTCCCGGGTGCCGATCCACCGTCGGGTGGTCACCAGCGCCTGCTCCAGCGCCAGCCGGGCCACCTCGTCGGGCAGCTCGCCGTGCGGCGGCACCATCTGCGCGACAAGCGCGGTGGCTGGCCCGTCCCCAGCGATCAGGCCGGTCTCGCGCAGGGTCCGCAGCGACTGATCCCGGCTGACGTCGTCGTCGGAGAGCAGGGTCCGCGCCGCCTCGGTCTCCCGTTGGGAGGCCAGCTCACCGAGGAGGTTCTCCCGGTACAGCGCCAGCGACAGCTCGCTCATCAGGCCGGTGGCGGTGATGTCCGCGTCGGCCATCGTGCCGTCCGGGTCGATGAACCACACGAACCCCAACAGCAGGTCCTGGTGACGGATCGGCACGCAGACCCGTGGCAGTAGGTCGAGCTCCCGCGACGCCTGCGTGCGCACGGCGGTACGGGCGTCCATGATGCCGAGGTCCCTGAACCACGCCATCACCTCCGGGGTGTTCTGCCGGCGCAGGATGGACGCCTTGCGCACGTCGTCCATCAACCCGGTGTGCTCGCTGTAGACCACCACCCGCTGACGGCGGTCCTCGATCAGCGCCGGGCGGCCGGCGTACGCGGCGAGTGCGTCGACGAGGCGTTGCAGCTCCCCTTGCATGAGATCGGCCCGTCACCTCCTCATGGGTCGTCACCACAGCAGTACCCCGAGAGGGCTACCCGAGTCTCTCGGCGACCCGGTGGCCACCGCGCCACAGATCGATCATGCTGGGCGACGCGGACCTTCACAACCGTCTATCGGGCCGTACGCGGCGATTGCGGCCGTGGACATCGCCCGGCCAACCGCCAACCGACGCCGTTGAGGGCCGGGGCGCTCTCCAACGGTCAGGCGACCGCTAGGCTGGCCCTTCCCTGGTCTCCCACCTGGAGAAACGCCCATGTCCGACAGCGTCTTCGCGCAGTTCACCGCCGACGACGACCAGCTCGAAGTTGGGCTGATCGTGCAGCCGGCGATCAACGCCGCCCTGGTGCACAACCGGGTGCCGTTGGTGCGTCACCTCACGCTCGTCAACCGGGGTGCGGTGCCGCTGACCGAGGTCACGGTGACGCTGGAACTGCGTGGCCCGGACGGCGCGCTGACCGAGCCGTGGACGCGTACCCTCGCTGCGCCGTTGCGACCCGGGACCAGCACGAGCTGGGACGACTTCCGTGACTTCACGCCCGACCGCGTGCTCCTGTACCGCACCGACGAGGCGTTCCCGGTCGACTACACCCTCCGGGTGCAGGCGCAGGAGCAGACACTGCGGCTGGTCGCCCCGTCCAGAGTGCTGGCGCACAACGAGTGGTTCAACAGCCCTGCCCTGTACGACAGCCTGGCGGCCTTCGTGCAGCCGAACACCCGGGCGGTGGAGGCTGTCCTGCGGGCTGCCGCCCAGCTTTTGCTCGCGCGGACGGGTTCCGGCTCGCTGCAGGGTTATCAGGAGGGCTCGGAGCGGGCGGCCCTGATCGCCGGCGCGGTGTACGAGGCGTTGCGCCAACTCGAGATCACCTACCAGACCCTACCGGCGTCGTTCGAGAACACCGGCCAGAAGGTGCGCACCACCGCGGCGGTGCTCGACGGGCGGCTCGGCAACTGCCTCGACCTGTCCGTCACGTACGCCGCCTGTCTGGAGGCGGCGGGGTTGCACCCGCTCATCTTCATCAGCGCGGGGCACGCCTTCGGTGGCTTCCTGCTGGAGGAGGAACGGCTGGGCTCGGCCGCGGTGACCGAGACCAACCTGCTGATCTCGATGGTGGATTCCGGCCGGGCCGTGCCGGTCGAGCTGACCCGCATCGGGCCGGGCGCGCAGGCGGCGACCTTCACCGAGGCGGTACGCGTCGGGCTCGGTCACTTCCGCGGCGACGGCGAACGCATGCAGGGCGTCGTCGACGTCCACCTGGCCCATCGCTCGGGGATCCGCCCGCTGCCGTCAGCCGACGAACTGGTCGCGCCCGCCGCGGTCGACGCCGAGGCGACGCCGAAGATAACAGCGTCCCTCGACCTTCCGCCCGGGGTCGCCGCCGCGAAGCTGCGCCAGATCGCCGACGAGGGCGAGGAGGTGCCGCAGCAGTCCGACGGGTCGCCTGCCCGTATCCAGCAGTGGAAGAAGTCGCTGCTCGACCTGAGCCTGCGTAATCCGCTGCTCAACCTGCCCAAGCGGGGCCGTGGCCTGGATCTGCACGTGCCGGCGGGTGCGCTGGCCCTGCTCGACGACCTCATCCACGATGGCCGCCAGGTGCAGGTCATCCCGCAGGACGACATCAGCCACGTCCACGAGCTGGCCGGGGCACGGCGGGCACAGGACCTCGAAGCCGAGATCCTGACCCGGGAGCTGCGTACCGACCGGCGGGTCTACGGCGCGGTCACCGACGCCCGCTACAAGACCGCGATGCGCGCGCTGCAGCGGGAGGCGCGCACGATGGAGCAGGAGACCGGCAGCAACTACCTCTACCTGACCATCGGCACCCTGGTTCACACGAAGGCGACCGGGGGAGAGGCGTACGCGCCGCTGTTTCTCCTGCCGGTGCGCATCGAGGGAGGCAGCGGCCGCCGCCCGTACGCAATGGTCATTGACGGCACCGAGGTCGCCAGCCCGAACTACTGCCTGATCGAGTGGTTGCGGGTGAAGCACAGCGTGCGGATCCCGGAGCTGGAGCGACCGGTCCTCGACGAGCACGGCATCGACATCGCCAAGACCCTGGCCGCGATCAACACCGGGCTGCTCGACAACCGGCTCAACTACCGGACCGACGAGAGCGCCAGCCTTCGACTGTTGCAGTTCTCCACCTTCCAGATGTGGCGGGACCTCACCGACCACTGGCCCCGGTTCATGGAGAATCCGGTCGTCCGGCACCTGGTCGAGTCCTCCGGCGCCACGTTCGACGATCCCGCCCGCCCGGAGCACGACGTCGAGATCGCCGTCGACGAGGCCGACCTGCACCTGCCCATCCCCGCCGACGGGTCGCAGATGCAGGCCATCGTGCGCGCCGAGCGGGGCCACTCCTTCGTCCTGGAGGGCCCGCCGGGCACCGGTAAGTCCCAGACCATCACCAACATGATCGCCCGGGCGGTCAGCGCGGGCCGGTCGGTGCTGTTCGTCGCCGAGAAGCAGGCAGCACTGGAGGTGGTGAAGCGCCGCCTCAAGCAGATTGGCCTCGGCCCGTTCGCGCTCGACCTGCACGGGCGCAAGCAGTCCCTCAACGCGATCCGCCAGCAGCTGCGCGACGCGCTCGACCAGTACGACCAGGGCGGCGACGGCACGTGGACTGCCGTCGAGACGGCCTACCGGACGCGACTCGCCCCACTGACCGAGTACCCGGCCCAGGTGCACACCACCAACCCCGTCGGGATGTCGCTCTGGTCGGCCTACGAGCAGACTTTGGCGTACGGGGACGGCCCGGTCGCCCCGATCCCGGTGGCCTACCTGCACGCACCCGCTCCGGCACGCGCGCAGGTCGAGACGACACTGCGGGAGTTCCCGGCGGCCGCACGATCGGCCCGACTCCGGGCCGCGCACCCGTGGGCGATCAGCGGCTGCCGCACCCTCGACGGGTTGCACGGCGCCGCGGTCACCGAGATCGCCGGTGAGCTCGAACGCCTCCGAGTCGACCTCGCCGCCCACCCGCGCCTGGTCGAGTTGCTGCGGACGCTGCCCGCCCCGGAGACCGTGAGCGAGCTGCAGGCGGGCGCCTGGCTCGCCGTACGCGGACTGCTGCCGGACCGGCAGACCACCCTGCACGCCAGCGACCGACGGTGGGACGAGGCGGTGGCCCGGCTCCAGGCGGACCTGGCGGCCTTCCGGCAGGGCTTCGCCGGTGAGCTGGCCACCTTCCGGCCGGACGTGTTCGCTCGACCGGAGCTGACCGCTTGGCACGGTGAGGCCCAGGAGGTGGCGAAGAAGCTGATCGGTAAGCGCAAGCGTCGGCGGGCCATCGTGGATCGGTTGGCGGTGCACCTGGTTGCCGGCGCGACGCTCGACGTCGAGCGGGTGGAGGTGGCCACCGGTCGGCTGGTGGCCGCCCAGGCGCAGGCGGCGGCCCTCTACCAGCATGTCGTCGCGGTGGGCGGGCTGCGGCTGTCGCAGTGGCAGCCCACCGACCCCAACGCGCAGGAGCGGCTGACCGAGGCGATCGAGGCGACCCGGGTCGGCCGGACGCTCCTGGCCCGGCACCCGCAGGCCTGGGAGCTGTTTCAGGGCGGGTTCACCGATGTGGACGCTGTGCTCCTCGACCGGTTCGCCTCCCGGTGGCGGGCCTGGCGCGGAGTGCTGCGCTCCGGTGAGGCCGAGCTGGCACTGTGGGCCGCCGGTTCGCACTGGACCGACGCCTGGCAGCGCGACGGCGCGGCCTGGCTGCACGAGGTGCAGAGCGAGGAGTTGTTCCCGCTGCGCCGATGGGCGACCGTCCTGGCCCACGCCGACGTGCTCGCCTCGGCCGGTCTCACCGACTATCGGGACCAGCTGCTGCGCGCCGAGGTGCCCGCGCATCTCGCCGAGGAGGTCTACCGGCGGGGAGTCGCGACGGCGTCCCTCGCCGAGCGTTTACGGGCCGGCGGCCTGCAGTACTTCGACCCGGAACTGCATGACGACGAGATCAGCCAGTTCGAGGCGGCCGCCGGTGAGCTGCGGTCCGCGCTGCCGACGCAGCTGCCGTCGGTGCTGGTCCGCCGCCGCCCCTTCAGCCCTGCCGACCGGCGTGGGCGCTTCGCTGACTTCGCGGCCGAGCTCCGCCGAAAGCGGGGCGGGCGGTCCTTCCGGGAGCTGTTCGAGCAGTACGCGGACGCGGTGCTCGCACTGACCCCGTGCGTGCTGGTCAGCCCCGCGTCCGCGGCGAACTTCCTGGCGCCGGGGAGCCAACGTTTCGACCTGGTCATCTTCGACGAGGCCTCGCAGATCCGCGTGGCGGAGGCGATCGGCGCGATGGGTCGGGGCAGCGCCGTGGTGGTGGTCGGTGACTCCCGGCAGATGCCGCCGAGCAGCATCATGCAGGCCAGCCACAGCGTGGACGAGGTCGACGAGGGCAACGGCCCGGTGCCGGAGGACCTGGAGAGCATTCTCAGCGAGGCCGTCGAGTCGGGACTGCCGCAACGGTGGCTGTCCTGGCACTACCGCAGTCACGACGAGTCACTCATTGCCTTCTCCAACCGCTACTACTACGACAACAAGCTCTCCAGCCTCCCGTCGCCCGGTGCCGCCAGCTTGGCGGGCGTCAGCTGGCGGCGCGTCGAAGGCCGGTACGACCGGGGCGGATCCCGCACCAACGAGGTCGAGGCACGGGCGATCCTCGCCGACATCACCCGGCGGTTGCACGACCCGGCGACCGCCACCCAGTCCGTCGGCGTGGTCACCTTCAACGTCCAGCAGCGGGACCTCATCCTCAACCTGCTGGAGGAGAGCCCCGACCCGATCATCCGCGAGCACCTGTCCGGCGCGGTCGCGGAGCCGATCTTCGTCAAGAACCTGGAGAACGTGCAGGGCGACGAGCGCGACGTCGTCCTGTTCTCCCTGGCCTTCTCCACCAACCTGGAGACTGGCCAGCTCCCGCTGAACTTCGGCCCGCTGAGCCAGGCCGGCGGCGAGCGGCGGCTCAACGTGGCCATCACCCGCGCCCGCCGCCAGGTCGTCCTCTATTCCTCCTTCGACCCGTCCGACATCGACCTGTCCCGCACGTCCGCGCTGGGCACCCAGCACCTGCGGGCGTACTGCGAGATGGCCGCCGCCGGCGCGGAGCGCCTGGGCGACCTCGCCACCGACCGCACCGAGCGACGCAGTCGGATCCGCGACGAGGTGGCCGCGGCGCTGCGCGGCCGCGGCCACGAGGTCCGTACCTCGCACGGCCTCTCCGACTTCACGGTGGACATCGCCGTACGCAGACCAGGCGCACCACTCTGGCAGGTGGCCGTCATGCTCGACGGCCCGGACTGGAGCGCACGCCCGACGGTGGCCGACCGGGACTCGGCGCCCACGCTCCTCCGCTCGATCATGGGTTGGCCGGAGGTCGTGCGGTTCTGGCTGCCGGCGTGGATCCACGACCGGTCAGCGCTACTCGACCGGGTCGACGAAGCGGTCACCCGGGCCGCCGCCCCCGCGACCGCCGAACCCGAGTCGTCACCGGTCGCAGTCGCACCCGAAGCCGTCGAACTGCCGCAGCCGCGCTCCGAAGCGGACGTGGAGCCTCACTCGACACCGACCGCCGAGTTGCCACAGCCGCGCCTCGCGGTGGACGAGGAGCCGCTCCGGGGCGAATCCTCGGCACCCGTCACCGCACTGGCCGCCACGACCACGGCGACCTCGGCTGCGGACACCATCACGGTGAGCCCATTCGTTCCGTACGTCCCGACCTCGCTCGGAGACCAGGCCGACCTCGACCTTCTGGCCACCGACCGGCGCGTACGTGACCTGATGCGGAACGCGCTCCGCGAGATCATCGAGGCCGAGGGGCCCATCGAGCAGCACCGGCTCGCACGCCTCGCCCTCGCCCGGTTCGGTTTCCTCCGGACCCGGGAGGACCGGCGTACCGCCGTGCTGGCGCTCGTCGACTCCCGCCGCCTCTACACGCACCCGACCGTGAGCCGGTACGCCTGGCCGGAAGGCGCCGACCCGCAGACGTACCGCGCGTACCGGGTCACGCAGGCGAGCAACGACCGCGCGTTCGAGGAAGTGCCACCCGAGGAGGTGGCCAACGCCTTCGTACACGTGCTCCAGGGCACGCCGAGCATGGACGAGGAACGGTTGCTGCGCGCCGGCCTGGAACGGCTCGGCTACCGCCGCCGCACCGAGAAAATCGACAAGCTACTCCGGTACGGGCTGCACGTCGCCGTGACCAGCGGACGCCTCCGCTTCGACCAGGAGGGCCGCCTCACCCGAAGCTGACGAGAGTCACCACGTATATCGGTAACAGGCGTGAGCTGAGCATCTGGTCGGCTAAGCGATGTCTCGTAATGGCTCCGGCGCCGCCGGGGCTACGATCGGCCGTGCAATTCCTGAGCTCGGAGTTGGGTGAGACGGCAGCCTTGGATGCTGCCTTCCCACGTCGTCTAGGTGATGACGTGCGAAAGGCGTTGGCAGTCCTACCGCTGGCGCCGCACGCGCCGACGTCGCCATTCCGTGTGCTGGTCGATGGCGAGACGGTCGTGATTCCATCCCGGATCTACTCCGACGCGCCGTCCGTTGCCGCTGAGGCGACGCTGTCTGCCACCCAGCGTGCGGTGCTCGATTGCCTGTACACCCGCCACCACGATGGCCGGGTAAGGCAGCGGCGGCTGGAGCGGGTGGTCGGCTTGATCGAACCGTGGGTGGCGCCGTTCGTGGTGCAGTTGGTGGGCGAGTACGTGGACGAGATTGTGTCGGTCATTCGGCGGGTTCTCGCGCCGGAACTGGTCGTTCCACACAGTCCGACGGAAGCCGTCTATGGGCGACTTGCGGTCGAGAACCCGGCGTTCGTGGCGCTCACCGGCCAACGGGTTGCCAGCTACTGGGACTGTTACCACCGTCGGCGCTACCCCACGCTGATCGACTACCCAGGGCACGTCGTGATGGCAGCGCTGCGGGTGGCGGCAAAGCGGCACGAAGTCTCGGATGGTGATGCAAGTTAGCCGACTTCCCGCGCCCAACGTGATGTTACATCCAGTCATCATCAACGATGATTGCGTGCAGGTGATCTCGGCATCACATCCGCAGTGGATCTATCCGTTCACTGGGCTTCGTCCGGCCCCGCGTTGAACTACCTGGTCGGCTCGGAGCGTGACCATGGCGACCGTACGGCCATCGGCGTCGGCGAACTCGACTTCGTACGCAGGCGGGGGGCCGTTGAAGACGTGCACGACGGTTCCCACTGCCCCGGCAGGCAGTTCCTCTCCCGGAATGGCTTCTCGGAGTTCAACCACGTCGTACAACTCCAACATGTCAACCTTCCTTTGGCGGGAACGAGATGGTCACCATCCGAGGTGCAGATGCCCCGCTCTCCAGTATCCAGGCTGTGCGGACGGTGATCGTGCCATCGGGGCCGGTCAGGGGTAGGTCCACGTTCCACCGCTGGCCGAACTCGTCCGCCCTGCCGAGCAAGGGCTTGCCGGCGAGTACGCCTTCGCGAATCTGCTGCAGGATTGCGTCGGCGTCATCCGGGCCGAGGCCAGTGGCGGAGTTGATGACGCGAAACTTGTTCTTGCCGACAGGGTGGTCCGGGTTCATGGCGTAGGCGGTGATCTTCCGTGAGTCGATCTCGACCTGAGTGAAGTCCGGTCGGCTCGGATCACCCGGAATCTTCGTCGGCCCGGGATTGTCGGGCCTCGGGGGATCGGGCGACTGCTTCTGGAGTCGACCCAGCGCCTGCTTGAGCTTGTCGATCAGGTCGCCGAGCCGGCGTACCTCCGGGATCAACCGGCGCAGGCTGGCCAGCAGCCCCCGCAACAGCCGCGCGATCCGTGCCGCCCACGACGCCACCAGCGTCGTGACCTGCTCCACGACCAGCGGCGCGGCCAGTCCGCCGGTGACGACGAGTTCGCCCGCGTACACGATGAGGCGGGACACGCAGGTGGCGATGGCGTCGCGGACCAGGAGCCGGACGGCGGCCACGAGGCCGGCGGCGCCTTCGGTGATCGCGGCCATGGCGTTGGCGCCCTGGGCGAGGCCGGTGATGGCCTGCTGTTGTTCGGCGGCCCAGGCGCGGTAGGCGGGGCCGGCGCCGCCACCCCATCCGGCGACGTCGTTGCGGACGGCGCGGGTCAGCCTGCCGGCCTCCTCGCGGAGCGATGCCGCGACGCTGCGCCAGGTCTGGGCGTGAGCGGTGATCTGCGCCGGGTCGCCGGCGAGCCAGTCCAGCGCCTCACTGAGCGGCTTGACGTGCTCGATGAGCCAGGCGATCCCGTACTGGAGCAGGGCGCCGACCGGGTCGGAGACGAAGGCGAGGGCGTCCAGGCCGGCGCTCACCACGCCGAGGCTGCCGTCGATCCAACTGCCGTTGCGGACGCCCTGGGCGATGAGGTCGATGTCCTCGCAGATCCAGATGCCTGCCCATGCGCTGGGTGGGGTGTCCGCTGCTGCGGCGACGAGCGGGTTGGACGTCACGGCTGCCGCCGCACCTCATCGAGGTGCTGCTGCCGTACTCCGTCGAGCAGTTGCTTCGCGTGGGCGTCGGAGCTTCGGTAGCGGTCTGCTCCGACCCGCAGCTTGCCGGCGGTGTCCCGCACCGACGCGGCGGCGGCGCCGATGCCGTCGACCAGGGTTCGCTGGAGGCCGTCGAGCAATGTCGGCATCAGGGCGCAGAGCTGACCGTACGCGTCGGCGCCCAACCGGACGTGCTGGCCCGCCTGTTGGGCCGTGTCGAGGCTGCCGGCGCAGCGGTCGATGCGGGCGGCGTGGGCGGTCAGGTCGCCCGGGTCGACGTGGATGCCGTCACCGGTCGGCATCGCTCGAACCCTCGTCACCAGCCAGCCGGCTGCGGTACGACTCGATGATGGCCTTGGCGCTCGCGTCGTCGCCGAGGAACTCCACTGTCAGTTCGCGGACCTGGCGTAGCAGGTCGGTGCGTGCCGCTCGGGTGGTCTCCAGGATCTGCTGGGCGGTGCGCGCCGCGGGTTGCTGCCGGATGCGTTCGTCGAGCCGTAGGCCGATCAGCAGGCCGGAGCATTCGACGGTGACGTCGACCGTCCGGTCGTTGTTGTGGGCGGTGCCGGTCAGCTCCTGCATCCTCGCCGAGAGCGTCTTCGCCCGTGCCGCCCGTTCGGCGAGCGACGACTCCCACTCGTCGAGCCGGTGTCCGGCCGCGTCGAGCGCAGCGTCGTCCGCCCACATGTCGACCCTCCCCAGGGGACCACCGCCGACGACAGCCAGCGTGATCACCCGCACGTTACCAACTGGTGGCGCTCCGTGTATGCCCCGTCCGGTGGCCGTTGCCGCCGGCTCAGGTGGTGACCGTCCAACGCCGCCAATGGGCGGCCGCCGTCCGTATCATCTCGGCATGTTGCTGAACCCAACGGTGCGGTTCAGTCGGCGTGCGGTGCTCCTGGCCGCCGGAGGGCTGCTCGTCGGCTGTTCGCGGCAGCCCGAGGCGGGCGAGATCCACCTGCGACTGGCGACCGGGCCGGCGGGAGCGGTCTATCGGCGCATCGGTGGTGCGCTGGCCGCGCACATCTCCGCCCAGGTGGCGGGCGCGACGGTGACGACCGTGCCGAGCGGGGCGTCCACCGACAACATCCGGATGCTGCGGGCCGGCGAGGTGCACCTGGGATTGACCAGCCTGGACGCGTTGATCACGACTGATGGCAGCGCGCCCGGAGGGCTCTCGGCGATCTGCCGGCTCTACGACAGTCACCTGCATCTCGTGGTGATGGCCTGGTCGACGATCGACAAGTTCCGGGACCTTGAGGGCATGCGACTGTCCCTCGGCGCCCACGACTCGGGCACCGAGTTCACGTCGCTGAGGGTTCTGGCTCTCGGCCCGGTGAAAGCCGACAGCCGGAATCTCAGCCAGGCGGAGTCGGCGGCGGCGTTGCGCGACGGCACGATCGACGCGATGTTCTCCCTGACCGGCGTCCCGACACCCGCCATCACCGAGTTGGCGCGGCGGCATCCGATCCGGCTGCTCCCGCTGGACGCGGAGGCGGACGGGCTCTTCGCGGCGTACCCCGGTCCCTATGCCCCGGCCACGATTCACGCGGCTGCCTACGCGGGCGTTCCGGCCACCCGCACCGTGGCCGTGCCGAACGTGCTGCTCGCGCGCAACGACCTGCCCGACGACCTGGTCTACGCCATCACCGACACGATCTTCACGCACACCAGCACGATCACCTCCGCCGGCCGCGACGACGCCGAGGCCCTTCCCGAGGCGTGGCAGATCAACGTACGCACCGGCATCTCGACCGCATCGGTCCCGCTGCATCCGGGTGCGGCGGCCTGGTTCCGCGACCGTAAGCGCTGACCCGAGACGCGGCTCGTCACACCGGCGTCGGAGCGCCGGACGGCGCCGCCACCCGCGGGACGGCTGGCAACGCCACCACCGCCGCGAAGCCGTGCCCCGACCCGTCCGGACGCGGCAAGCCCTCCTCCAGCCGCAGCTCGCCACCGGCTGCCCCGATCAGGTCGGTGCAGATCGCCAGGCCCAGGCCGGTCCCGGGCACGTTCTGGTGCCGTGGCGACCGCCAGAACCGTCGCAGCGCCTGCGCACGCTCGGAGACGTCCATTCCCTGGCCGTCGTCACGGACGGCGATGGTGACTACGCCGCCGCCGGCGGCTGCGGCGCCGAGGCCGTGTCCGTCGCCCACACCAGTGGGGACGATCCGTGCGACCACCTGCACGACCTGCGCGTCGGACAGCCGTAGCGCGTTGCTGACCAGCTCGTCCAGGATGCTGCCCAGGCCGCCCGTCGGCTCCAGCACCCGCAGCCCCGGCGGCACGTCGACCGTCAGTGTCTGCCCGGCCGTGGCCGTCAATGCCCGCCACCGGTCGACCCGGGTCGCCAGCACCTCGTCGAGGTCCACCGGCGATGCCGTCCGGATGCTCTCCATCCGCGCACTGGCCTGAAGCGAGTTCAGCATCCGCTGCATCGCCTTCAGTTCGTCGACGGCGATGTCGTACGCCTGCTGCCCGTCGCCGTCGGGGCGCAGGTGCGGTGCGAGGCTCTCCACCGCCAGCCGGAGGCTGGTCAAGGGGTTGCGTAACTGGTGCGAGGCGTCGGAGACGAACGCCCGCTGCCGCTGCACGGCGTTCTCGACGGCGTCCATCATGGTGTTGAACGACTCCGCCAGCCGCCGCAGCTCGGTCGGGCCGGCCTCGGCGTCGGCGCGGATCGTCAGGTCGCCCTCGGAGATCCGCGAGGTCGCCGCGTCCAGTTTGCGCACCGGCCGTAGCACCCATGCCGACACCGGCCAGGCGACGGCCGCCAGGGCGATCAGCGGCAGCAACCCGAGCCCGGCCAGCCGGGCCCAGCGGACGAGGATGGCGTCGCGCGTCTTCGACAGGTCCGAGATCGTCACGACGGCGCCGACGACCTCACTGTCCCGTCCCACCGGCTCCGCCACGACGAGTGCGGAGTCGTCCCACGGCGCCCACTCCCAGGACGGTTCGGACCGCGCCCCGGCCAGTGCCGCGGTCACGATCCGGGGCAACGCCGGCTCGGCGCGCGCCGCCTGCTCGTACGCGTCGGTCGGCCCGAGCAGCACCGTGCCCGACGTGTCGATCAGCGCGACCGGAATGCCGTAGAGGTCGTGGTATCGCGTCAGCTCCTGCTGGAGAGCCTCGGTGCGCCCGGTCGACAGCGCGGTCTCCGCCAGCGAGGCGAACCGGCCGACGTCGCCCAGCCGGTTGACGTACGTCTCCTGCATCTCCCGCTCGGCCACGGTGACGCTGAGCGGCACCCCGAGCGCCGCAACGAGCAGCACCGCGAGGGGAACCAGGACGACGAGCAGGCGGCGGTGCACGGCGCGTCAGCCGATCAGCTCCGGCTGGTCGGCCAGCAGCCGATAGCCGACGCCGTGGACCGTGCGGATGACCACGTTCGGCCCCAACTTGTGCCGTAGTGCCGCGATGTGGGTGTCCAGGGTGCGACTCGACGACTCCCAGGTCGCGCGCCAGATCTGGTCGAGGATGACGTCACGGCTGACCACATTGGGCGCGCGCCGGGCCAGGAGCAGGAGCAACTCGAACTCCTTGCGGGTCAACGGCACGGGGGTGCCGTCGACGGTGACCTCGCGGGTCCCGATGCCGATCCGCATCGGGCCGAGGAGGATCGGCTCGTCCGCGTGGCCGACGGCACGAGCGGCCCGGGTGCGCCGCAGGACGGCGTCGATCCGGGCCAGCAACTCCGGGACGCCGAACGGCTTGACGATGTAGTCGTCGGCGCCGGCACGCAGGCCACGGACCCGCTCGTGCTCCTCGGATCGCGCGGTCACCGCGATGACGGCGGTCTGCGGGTGGTCACGCAGCTTGCGGATGACGTCGAGCCCGTCGCCGTCGGGCAGACCCAGGTCGACGAGGACCACGTCGGCCGGCGCGGCGCGGACGGCCTCCGCGGCGGTGGCGACGCGGTGGACCTCGAAGCCCGCCTGGGTCAGGACGGTCACCAGACCCCGCGCCACGCGGTCGTCATCCTCGATGACGGTTATCCGCATACCAGCGGATTGTACGGCGAAGACCGGCGCTCGTGCCGGCCCTGGTTCTTGGGATTTTCCTGACACCATCGGCGTCCCGACCAGCCGAGACTGGGGGCCACGCACACACCGAGGAATGTCCATGCGCTGATGGGGAGGCCGCCGAATGCGAACGACCAGCAGGTACCGGGCCACCACGGGGGTGATCGCCGCGATCGGCGTCGTCTCGCTCGTCGCCGCCTGTTCCGGTAACGGAGGCGGCGGAGGCGACGCCGACAGCTACCCGGACCAGAACATCACGATCGTCGTGCCGTTCAGCGCGGGCGGTCCGACGGACACGGTCACCCGCATGATCGCCGAGCCGATGGCCGCGAAGCTCGGCGGCAAGATCGTCGTCCAGAACGTCGAGGGCGCCGGCGGCACTGTCGGCGCCGGCGATGTCGCACGGGCCAGGCCGGACGGCTACACGGTGCTCATGCACCACATCGGCATGTCCACAGCGCCCGCCCTGTACAAGAGCCTGGGCTACAAGCCGCTCGACGACTTCGAGACGGTCGGGCTCGTCACCGAGGTGCCGATGACGATCGTCGCACGCAAGGACTTCGCGCCCGCGACACTCCAGGACCTGGTGACCCACGTGAAGGCGAACGCCGGCAAGGTCACGCTGGCCAACGCCGGCATCGGTGCGGCGTCGCACCTGTGTGGCCTGTTGTTCCAGAGCACCACCGGTGTGAAGCTCCAGGAGGTCCCGTACCAGGGCACCGGCCCCGCGCTGACCGACCTCGTCGGCGGCCAGGTCGACTTCATGTGCGACCAGACCACCAACACCAGCGGCCAGATCGCCGCCGGGAAGGTGAAGGCGTACGCGGTCACCACGCCCGAGCGGGTGAAGAGCCTTCCCGACCTGCCCACCACGACCGAGGCCGGGCTGCCCCAGCTCAAGGTCAGCGTGTGGCACGGCCTGTACGTCCCGGCCGACACTCCGCAGGAGATCGTCCAGAAGTTGTCCGAGGCGCTGAAGGTGGCGCTCGCCGACCAGGGGGTCATCGACCAGATGGCCAAGCTCGGCACCGCCCCGGTCCCGGCGCAGGACGCGACCCCGGAGGCGCACCGGGCGAAGCTCGACGAGCAGCTCGGCACCTGGGCGAAGATCATCGCTGACTCCGGGGTGAAGGTCTCCTGAGGTGGAGCGCCGTCGGTCGTTCCCGGACGTCCTCGCCGGGGGAGTCTTCGTCCTGATCGGTGGCGCATTCGTGGTGGGGGCGCTCGGCTACGAGCTGGGCACCCCGACACGGATGGGCCCCGGCGCGTTCCCGCTGCTGGTCGGCGCGGTTGTGGTCGCCCTGGGCCTGGCGATCGTCGGCAAGGGACTCGTCGCCGGTGAGGTGATCTCGTTCGGACCGGTCCCGTGGCGCGCGGTCGCCGCCATCGTGGTCGCGGTCCTGTTCTTCGGGTTCACCATCCGGCGCCTCGGGTTCGTACCGACGACGGCGGTGACCGCGCTGCTCACCACACTGGCCAGCGCACGTGTACGGCTGCTCACGGCCGTGGCCGTGGCCGCCGGGCTGACCGTGGCCAGCACCCTCATCTTCGTCGTCGGACTTCAGCTACGGATCCCGCTGTTCGGCCCGTGGCTGGGGTTCTGACGAGGGACCCGGATTGAGACATGGAACTCCTCGACAACCTCGCGCTGGGCTTCTCGACTGCCCTCCTGGTCCAGAACGTCCTCTACTGCTTCGTGGGAGTGCTGCTCGGGACCGCGGTCGGCGTGCTGCCCGGCATCGGGCCGACGGCAACGGTGGCGATGCTGCTGCCGATCACGTTCAGCTTCGAGCCGGTGACGGCGCTGATCATGCTGGCCGGCATCTACTACGGCGCGCAGTACGGCGGTTCGACGACCGCCATCCTGATCAACCTGCCCGGTGAGTCGTCCGCGGCGGTCACCGCGCTGGACGGGCACGAAATGGCCCGCCAGGGACGGGCCGGCCCGGCCCTGGCGGCCGCGGCGATCGGGTCCTTCGTCGCGGGTACGGTGGCCACTGTCGCGCTGGCCGCCGCTGCCCCGCCACTGGCCAGCGTCGCGTTGAAGTTCGGCCCGGCCGACTACTTCTCCCTCGTGCTGTTCGGCCTGATCGTGTCGATCGCGCTGGCACGGGGCACCGCGCTCAAGGCACTGGCGATGATCGCGCTCGGCGTGCTGCTCGGCACGGTCGGCCAGGACATCTACACCGGAACTCCCCGCTTCGTGTTCGAGCAGCGCGAGCTGTACGGCGGCATCGACTTCGTGTCGGTCGCCGTGGGCCTGTTCGGGGTGGCCGAGATCCTGCGCAACCTGGAGAACGAGCAGACCCGCACCGCGATCGTCAGCAGGGTGACGAACCTCTGGCCGACCCGCGAGGACCGGCGTCGGATCGTCGCCCCGATCCTGCGGGGCACCGGTCTCGGCGCCGCGCTCGGTGTCCTGCCCGGCGGAGGGCACGTGCTCGCCTCGTTCACCTCGTACGCCGTGGAGAAGCGCATCTCGAAGCGGCCGCAGGAGTTCGGGCGGGGCGCGATCGAGGGCGTCGCCGGCCCCGAGTCGGCGAACAACGCCGCCGCGCAGACGTCGTTCATCCCGCTGCTCACCCTGGGTCTGCCCGCCCACCCCGTCATGGCACTGATGATCGGCGCGTTCATCGTCCACGGCATCACCCCGGGCCCGAACGTCATCAACGACGAACCGGCGCTGTTCTGGGGCCTGATCGCCTCGATGTGGATCGGCAACGTGCTCCTGCTGCTGCTGAACCTGCCGCTGATCGGCCTATGGGTGCGCATGCTGCGCATCCCGTACCAGGTGCTGTTCCCGATGATCATCCTGTTCGCGGCGATCGGCACCTACTCGCTGAAATTCAACGCGTACGACGTCTACGCGATCGCGTTCTTCGGGATCCTGGGCTACATCCTGATCAAGTGCGGCTGCGAGCCGGCCCCACTGCTGCTCGGGTTCGTCCTCGGCCCGCTCCTGGAGGAGAACCTGCGGCGCGCGCTCATCATCTCCCGTGGTGACCCGTCGGTCTTCCTGACCCGACCGATCTCCGCGGCCCTCCTGGTCCTGGCCGTGGCGGCGCTCGTCGTCGCCGTCCTCCCGACGATTCGTCAACGCCGCGCGGCCGTGTTCAGCGAGGAGGAGTAGGCGTCTCAGGCCCGGTGCTCGTATCCGCCGATCGCCATGTGCCCCAATCCGGACCACGTGACGATCAGGTCAACGAAGATTGTCCCCGTGACGAGCGACAACCCACACCGGGGATGGACCAGCCGAACCGCCTGGGAGGGTCGGTTCAACACTCCGCTGCGCTCGTTCCTGCGCACCGAGACCGGCGGCGCCCGGGTGGTGCTGGCCGCCGCGGTGGCGGCACTCGTGTGGGCCAACCTGCACGTGTCGTCGTACGAGTCGGTGTGGGGCACCTCGCTCTCGGTCCGGCTCGGCGGCTGGTCCCTGTCACACGACCTGCGGACCTGGGTCAACAGCGGGCTCATGACGTTCTTCTTCCTGGTCGCGGGGCTGGAGCTGCGCCGCGAGTTCGACATCGGCGAGCTGCGGGAGCGGCGTCGGCTGGCGCTGCCGATGCTGGCCGGGTTCGGCGGCATGCTCCTGCCGATCGCTATCTATCTCGCGTTCAACGTCGGGCAGACCACCGCCGCGGGCTGGGGCGCGGTGATGGCCACGGACACGGCCCTCGCGCTCGGCGCGCTGGCCGTCTTCGGGCCGCGCTTCTCCGATCGGCTGCGGGGTTTCCTGTTGACCGTCGCCGTCGTCGACGACGTGGTCGCGATCGCGGTGCTGGCAATCGCGTACCCACATCATCCCTCGCCGATGGCGCTGCTCGCCGCGGTGGGGATCTTCGGCGTCGTCCTGCTCGTCCGGGCACTGGGTGTGCGGTTCGGGCCGGTCTACGCGCTGCTGGGGGTGGCGGCCTGGGTCGCGGTCTCGGAGTCCGGTGTCGATCCGGTGGTGGTGGGTCTGGTGATGGGGTTGCTGACCTACGCCTACGCTCCCGGCCGCGACGACCTGCAGCGGGCGAGCGACCAGTTCCGCCTCTTCCGGGAACAGCCCACCCCGCAGCTGGCCCGGATGGCCCGGGCCGGGCTCACCTCTGCGCTGTCGCCGAACGAGCGGCTCCAGACCATCTACCACCCGTGGGCGAGCTATCTGGTCGTGCCGCTCTTCGCGCTGGCCAACACCGGAATCGTGATCGACGGCGACCTTCTCTCCAGGGCCGTGGTCTCCCCGGTCACGCTCGGCGTCGTGGTCGCCTACGTCGTCGGCAAGCCGGCCGGGATCGTGGGTGCCTCCTGGCTGGTGGCCCGGCTCAGCGGCAACCGGTTCCGACCACCGGTCGGCTGGGTCGCCGTCGTGGGGGTCGGCACGATCTCCGGCATCGGGTTCACCGTCGCGCTCCTCATCGCCACCCATGCCCTCAGCGGCCCCGCCCTGGATGAGGCGAAGCTCGGCATCCTCGTCGCGACACTGGGGGCGTCCCTCGTCACCTGGCTGGTGTTCCGCTCGGTCGGGCGACTGTCGCCGGCACGGCGGGCGCGCGCGCTGCTGGGCGTCGCCGAGGGGATCGTCGACCTGATGCTGCCGGTCGATCCGGAGCGCGACCACATGCGCGGGTCGCTCGACGCGCCGGTGACGGTCGTGGAGTACGGCGACTTCGAGTGCCCCTACTGCGGGCAGGCCGAGCCAGCGGTCCGGGAACTGCTCGCCGACTTCGCCAACGTCCGGTACGTCTGGCGGCACCTTCCGCTCACCGACGTCCACCCGCAGGCCCAAATCGCCGCCGAGGCTGCCGAGGCGGCGGGCGAGCAGGGCGCCTTCTGGGAGATGCACGACCTGCTGCTCGCGCACCAGGACGCGCTCGCCCCCGACGACGTGCTCGGCTATGCCGAACAACTCGGCCTGGACGTCGACCAGTTCCGGGAACACATGGTCAAGCGGATGGGTGTCGACCGGGTCGCCGAGGACGTCGAATCCGCCGACCTCAGTGGCGTCACCGGCACCCCGACCTTCTTCATCAACGGCCGGCGGCACTACGGCGCGTACGACATCACGGCGCTCTCGGCGGCGGTGAAGGCGGCGTTCGCCAGCGCGAAGCTGCGCCCCGAGTACCACCCCCGGGAACCCGGGCCCCCCGATGGCGGGCCGGCGAGCTGACGGGGGTCGAGGCGGGGGAGTGTCGGCCGGCAGCGCACCAACCCTCCTGCCCCGCCGCCACCTGATGCGGGCGTTTAGGGCCGATGCCGCACCTCCGCCAAGGTCAAGACCCATGCTGTACGGGTGACACGCTCCGGTTCCACGTCCGGCGCGGTACGGGTCGCGTTCGCCTTCTGGATCACGCTCGTGGGCACCACCGTGCCGACCCCGCTCTACCCGCTCTACGAGATGCAGTTCGGCTTCTCGTCGTTGACGGTGACAGTGGTCTACGCGTTGTACGCGCTGGGCGTGGTCGTCGGGCTGCTGGTGTTCGGGCGGCTCTCCGACCAGATCGGCCGACGTCCGGTCATCCTCGCCGCGCTGCTGCTCTCCGTCGCCGCGGACGCCGTCTTCCTGTTCGCCGTGGACCTGGCGATGATCATCGTCGGTCGGATCCTCGCCGGTCTGTCCGCAGCGCTGATCATCGGTGCGGCGACCGCGGCGCTGGCGGAGTTGATCGACCGGCGGCATCCGAAACGAGCCGCCACTGTGTCGATCTTCGCGAACCTGGGTGGTCTCGCCACCGGCACCCTGCTGGCCGGGATCGTGTCGGACGTGGCGCCCGACCCGCTGCGGCTGCCCTGGGTCATCGTGCTGATCCTCGCGGTGCTGGCGATCATCGCGTTGCGGGGCGTGCCGGAGACGGTCCGCGAGCGCTCGCCGGTGACGCTACGGGTGCAACAGTTGCACGTGCCCGCGGCCATTCGCGGCGCCTTCGTCCGCTCGGCGATCACCGCCGGTGCGGGCTTCGCCGCGCTCGGGGTGCTCACGTCGGTGACTGGGCTCTTCCTCGGCATGGTTCTGCACGAGACCTCGCACACCCTGGCCGCGCTGGTGGTCTTCGTGGCCTTCGCCGGTGCCGCGTTCGGTCAGCTGCTGACCCGCGTGCTGTCCTCGCGCGCCGCGCTGGCCAGCGCCTGCGTCGGCCTGATCGTGGGAGCCGGGCTGCTGGCGTTCAGCATGTGGATGGCGCTGCTGGCGACGCTGCTCGTCAGTGCGGCGCTGATCGGGGTCGCGTCCGGGGTGGCGGTCGGCGACGGCATCGCGACGATCACCATGAAGACCGAGCCGCAGCACCAGGCCGAGGCGGTGTCGACGTTCTTCGCCATCCTGTTCGCCATGCTGGGCGTGCCCGCGGTCGGGGTCGGTCTGCTGATCCAGACGATCGGTCTGCGCCCCGCCGGCGAGGTCTTCAGCGCGGCGGTGGCGGTGCTCGCGGTCGTCGTCCTGCTCAGCCTCCTGCGGCGTGACCCGGCCCCGCCCGCGACCCGGTCCGCGCCCTGAGCTGACGACGAAAGGCCGACGGCTGGCCGCCCGGTCGGCGGGAGATGTCAGCGGTCTTCTGGGCTGCCGAAAGCCATTCACGGAGGTCTTGCGGCAGTCATCGTATACAACATACGCTCCCCAAATCGCCCACCTGAGGAGCTCTCCATGACGAACCTCTCCGCCAGCGAAACGCGCCTGCCCCGCCCCCGCGTGCTCCGGGCCGCAGTGGCGGCGGCCGCCGCTGTCTGCACCATCGTTGCCTGCTCACCGGTGTCGAACAGCGGTGGCGACACGTCCGGCGACAACCAGTCGGCCAGCCAGGATTCCTTCGGAACGCCGGCAGACCCCGCCGCCGTGAAGCAGGGTGGCAAGTTGGAAATCGCGCTCTCGGCAGAGCCCGACGCGCTGGACCCGACACTGTCGAGAAGCCTCTACTCCCGCTACGTCTTCCAGGCGATGTGCCAGAAGCTCTACGACGTCGACGAGAAGGCGCAGGTCGTACCGCAGCTCGCGACCGCGCTGCCCACCACGAGCGGCGACGGCCGGACGGTGACCATCCCGTTGCGCCCGGGCGTGCGCTTCGCGGACGGGACGCCGTTCGACTCGGCCGCGGTGAAGGCCACCCTGCAACGCCACCTCACCAACGCCCGGTCGGCGCGCAAGAGCGAACTCGGGCCCATCGACGGCGTCGACACCCCGGACGCGCAGACCGTCGTCCTTCGACTGAAGCAGCCGTTCGCGCCGCTGCTCGGTGCCCTCGCCGACCGCGCCGGCATGATCATGAGTGCCCAGGCGTTGCGGAGCCTGGGCGACGACTTCGCCTCGGCGCCGGTCTGCGTCGGCCCCTTCAAGTTCGCCAAGCGGGTGCCACAGAACTCGATCGAGGTGGTGAAGGACCCGAACTACTACGACGCGAGCAAGGTGCACCTCGACGGCATCTCGTGGCGAATCCTCACCGACGCGAGCATCCGTGCCGCCAACCTGCGCTCCGGCGACGTGCAGGTCGCCGACAGCGTCTCCACCCAGGACTTCGCCGCCCTGCGCCAGGACGCCGCGGTCTCGGTCCTGCAGTCGCAGTCGCTCGGCTACCAGGGTCTGACGATCAACATCGGCAACGTCGACGGCATCGGCACGGCACCCAAGCCCATTAACCGTCCGCTCGCGCAGAACGCCAAGGTACGGCAGGCCTTCGAGCACGCCATCGACCGCAAGGCTCTGGTCGACGCGGTGTTCAACGGTCTGCACGCCGTCGCCTGCTCACCGATCTCGCCCGCGAGCGCGTTCTCGTCGGCGGAGGCGCAGACCTGCCCGGCGCACGACCCCGCCAAGGCCAAGCAGCTGCTGGCGGAGGCGGGTGTGCAGACGCCGTACACGGTGACGATGCTGGCCTCGAACACGCCCGACACGCTGCGTCTCGCGCAGGCGCTCCAGTCGATGGTCAAGGACGGCGGGTTCGACCTGAAGATCAACCCGGTGGAATACTCGTCGCTCCTCGACGAGCAGGACCGCGGCAACTTCGAGCTGCTGCAACTCGGCTGGAGCGGGCGGATCGACCCGGACGCCAACATCACGAACTTCGTCGGCACCAAGGCGAGCCAGAACGTCGCCGGCTACAGCAACCCGCAGCTCGACACCCTGCTGACCCAGGCCCGCCAGGCCGGCGACGTCGAGGAGCGCAAGAAGCTGTACGGGCAGGCGGTTACCCTGCTCCAGCAGGACGACGCCCTGATCTACCTCTACCGGCAGCGCAACCTGACCGCCGTGAGCAAGCAGCTCCAGGGCCTGCAGGTCTTCCCGGACGGTGTGCTCCGGGCGGCCTTCGCCGGCTTCGCCAAGTAGGTCACCGTGGCCCGCTACCTGCTCACCCGCGCCTGGCAGTCGGCATTGACACTGCTGTTGTCGACGATCGTGGTCTTCGTCGGCGTGCGGGCCCTGCCCGGTGACCCGGCCCTCGCGCTGGCCGGGGAGGACCGCTCGCCGGAGGCGCTGGAGGCCATCCGTCGGCACTACGGGTTGGACCAGCCACTGCCGGTCCAGTTCGCGCAGTACGTGGAGCGCATGGCGCAGGGCGACTTCGGGGTGTCGATCCGCACCGGTACGCCGGTCTCGTCGATGCTCACGACCGCCCTGCCGGTGACCGTCGAACTGTCCGTCCTGGCGATCCTCATCGCCTCGGCGCTCGGAGTCGGCGCGGGCGTGCTCGCTGCGGTGCGTCGCGGGCGGCCCGCGGAGTGGCTCGCCAACGGCCTGGCCCTGGTGGGCCTTTCGGTGCCGCACTTCTGGCTCGGGCTGCTCGCGATCCTCTACCTGTCCGTGGCGACCGGGCTGTTCCCCGCCTCCGGCTTCGTGCCGATCCTGGAGGATCCCGTGGACAACCTGCACCACATCGTCCTGCCGGCGGTGATCCTCGGCACCGGCCTCGCCGCCATCATCATGCGGCAGACCCGGTCGGCGATGCTGGACTCGCTCTCCTCCGACTACGTGCGCACGGCCAAGGCGAAGGGCCTGCGGCCGCGCGCCGTCATCACCCGGCACGCACTGCGCAACAGCCTCATCGTGGTGGTCACCGTCGTGGGTCTCCAACTCGGCGGCCTGATCTCGGGCGCGGTCGTCACCGAGCAGATCTTCGGGCTGCCGGGCTTCGGCAAGATGACCATCGACGCGGTGTTCCAACGGGACTACCCGGTGATCCAGGCCGTCGTCCTGCTCACCGCGACGGCCTACATCGTGATCAACTTTTTGGTCGACCTGCTCTACTCGGTCATCGACCCCCGCATCAGGGTGACGGGAGATCCGGCATGACCGTCCTCACCGTACCGATGGCGGAGACCTCGGTCAGCGTCACCCGGCGCGCACGGGTGCTGCGACGGTTGCGCCGCAACCCACTCGCCGTGGTGAGCTTCGTCGTGCTCGCGCTGGCGGCGGCCACCGCGCTGCTCTCGCCGTGGATCGCGCCCTACTCCGTCGACCAGACCGACTTCGCCCGTACGTTCGCACCGCCCGGCACCTCCGGGCACGTGCTCGGCACCGACGACCTCGGCCGGGACGTCCTCTCCCGCATCATGCTCGGTGCGCGGGCGTCGTTGCAGGTGGGGCTCCTGGCGGTGGCCACCTCCCTGGTCATCGGTGTGCCACTCGGGCTCGCGGCCGGCTATTTCCGGGCCTGGGACGCCGTGATCTCGCGCTTCACCGACCTGCTGCTCGCGTTCCCGTTCCTGATCATGGCGGTGGGGCTGGCGGCCATCCGGGGCGCCAGCCTCGGCAACGCGGCGGTGGCCATCGGCATCGCCCAGATCCCCGGAGTGATCCGGGTCGTCCGCTCGGACACACTGCGCCTCAAGTCGCTGGACTTCGTCGCGGCGGCCGTGGTCGACGGGGCGAGCGACCTGTGGGTGCTGGCCCGGCACATCCTGCCGAACGCGACGTCGGTGATCCTGGTGCAGGCCACCGTCGCGATCCCGGCCGCGATCCTCGGCGAGGCGGTGCTGTCCTTCCTCGGCCTCGGCATCCAACCCCCGGCGCCCAGCCTGGGCACGATGCTGGCCACCGCCCAGCAGTTCGCCGCCCGGGCACCGTGGGCCGCCGTCCTTCCCGGTGTCGTGATCATGGGCTTGGCGCTGGCGTTCAATGTCTTCGGTGACGCCCTGCGCGACGCCCTCGACCCGAAGGGAGACCGCCGATGACCACGGCCTCCGCGGGCACTGCCGCGCCCGTCCTGGCGATCCGCGACCTCTCGGTGTCGTTCCCGACCGAGACCGGCACCGTCTCGGCGGTGGACGGGGTCAGCCTGGACCTCGCCTCCGGGGAGATCGTCGGGATGGTGGGCGAGTCCGGGTGCGGCAAGAGCGTCACCGCGATGAGCATCGCCGGCCTGCTGCCCGGCAGCGCCCGCATCACCGGCTCGGTACACCTCGACGGCGCCGAACTGGTCGGTGCCCGCGAGTCGGCGCTGCGCCGGGTACGCGGCCAGGAGATCGCCTACATCTTCCAGGAGCCGATGACGTCCTTGAACCCGGTGCTCACCGTCGGGCGGCAGATCGGGGAGGTGCTCCAGGTCCACGAACGGATGTCCCGACGAGCCGCGCGGGCCCGGGCCGTGGAGCTGCTGACGCTGGTCGGGATCCCGTCCGCGGCGCAGCGGGTCGACACCTACCCGCACCAGCTCTCCGGCGGCATGCGCCAGCGCGTGATGATCGCGATGGCGGTGGCCTGCGGCCCGAAGGTGCTGGTGGCCGACGAGCCGACCACGGCGTTGGACGTCACCGTCCAGGCCGGCATCCTCCAGGTGCTGCGGGACCTGCGCGACCGGCTCGGCACGAGCATCCTCATCATCACGCACGACCTCGGCGTGATCGCCGACATCGCGGACCGCGTCGTCGTCATGTACGCGGGACGGGTGGTGGAGCGGGCACCGGTCGACGACCTGTTCGCACACCCCAGGCACCGGTACACGGCCGGGCTCCTGTCGGCGTCACCGCAGCCGGGCCGGCACGCCGGCACGGACCGGTTGACCGAGATCCCCGGGCTGGTGCCCGTCCTGTCGACCCAACCCGACGCGTGCACCTTCGCGGACCGGTGCCCGGCCGCCGATGCGACGTGCCGCGACTCCGCCCCGCCTCTGGAGGGCGTCGGTGGCACGGACCACGTGGCGGCCTGCTGGCACCCCTGCACAACGGCACCAACGGCACCGACGGCACCCCAGGAGGCGACCCGATGACGCCGCAGCCCAACGCCCTGGAGATCGAGGACCTGGTGATGCACTTCGGCCCGGTCCGCGCCGTGGACGGGGTGTCCCTCACGATCCCGAGGGGCCGGGTCACCGCCCTGGTGGGGGAGAGCGGCTCCGGGAAGTCGACAGTGGGCCGATGCGTGGTGCGGCTCGTCGAGCCGACCGCCGGGACGGTCCGGATCGCCGGGACGGACGTCACGCACCTGTCCCGACGGCGACTGCGCCCCCATCGCGGCGCGGTGTCGATCGTCTTTCAGGACCCGGCCGGGTCCCTGGACCCGCGCATGCTGGTGGGCGACATCGTGGCTGAGCCGCTGCGGCTGGCCGGCAAACGGATCTCCCGGCGCGACCGGGACGCCCGCGTCGCCCCCCAACTCGAACGGGTGGGCCTGCGCGCCGAGGTGGCACGCCGCTACCCCCACGAGCTGTCCGGCGGGCAACGCCAACGGGTCAGCATCGCCCGGGCACTGATCTCCGAACCCATGCTGCTCATCGCCGACGAACCCACCAGCGCACTCGACGTGTCCGTGCAGGCGTCGGTGCTCAACCTCCTCGCCGACCTGCAACGCGACATCGGGTTCGCCTGCCTGTTCATCACCCACGACCTGTCCGCTGTCGAGTACCTGGCCGACGACATCGCCGTCATGTACCTCGGCCAACTCGTCGAGCAGGGCAGCCGCGAGCGGATCTTCGCCCGGCCCGCCCACCCGTACACGCAGGCGCTGCTGTCCGCCGCGCCGGTGGCCGACCCGGTGCGCCAACGCGAACGTCAGCCGGTGCTGCTCGGCGACGACCTGCCGTCCGCGCTCGACCCGCCGTCCGGCTGCCGGTTCCGGACCCGGTGCCCGCTCGCGTTCGACCGGTGTGCGACGGAGGTGCCGGCGCGGACGGCCATCGGCGACGGCATGGCCGCGTGCCACCTGGTCCGGCCCGACGGCACCGGCCCCGACGTTCGCACCGCAGATCCCAGTGAGGTGTTGTCATGACGTTCACCACCCGACCCACGCTCCAGGGCACCTTCGGCATGGTGTCCTCGACGCACTGGCTCGCCAGCCAGGCGGCGATGGGCATCCTCGAACGCGGGGGCAACGCCTTCGACGCCGCGGTCACCGCCGGGTTCGTCCTGCACGTCGTCGAGCCGCACCTGAACGGGCCGGGCGGCGAGGTGCCCGCCATCGTGGCCACCGCGGCGGACCCGACGCCGAAGGTGCTGTGCGGGCAGGGGCCCGCGCCGGCCGGTGCCACCATCGCCCACTTCCGGTCGCTCGGGATGGACCTCATCCCGGGGGCCGGGCCGCTCGCGGCGGCCGTACCCGGGGCGGTGGACGCCTGGCTCCTGCTGCTGCGCGAGCACGGCACGCTCACCCTCGCCGAGGTGCTGGAGCCGGCGATCGGCTACGCCGGCGCCGGACACCCGCTGGTGGGCCGGGTCGGTGACACCGTGGCGGCCGTGCGGTCGCTGTTCGAGGAACACTGGCCCACCTCCGCCGCGCTCTGGCTGCGCGGCGGCCGGCCACCCGCCGCCGGGGAGATGGTCACCAACCCGGCGTACGCGGGCACCCTGCGCAGGCTGGTCGAGGCGGGCCAGGCGGCCGGCGCGGACCGGGAGGCGCAGATCGAGGCCGCGCGTCGCGCCTGGAGTACGGGTTTCGTCGCCGAGGCCATCGACACGTTCAGCCGCCAGCCGTTCCAGGACTCCAGCGGTCGGCCGAACGCCGGGCTGATCACCGGCGACGACCTGGCCGCGTACTCGGCGACCTGGGAGGCGCCCGCCACCCTCGACTGGCACGGCTACACGGTGGCGAAGACCGGTTTCTGGGGCCAGGGCCCGGTGCTGCTGGAGTCACTGGCCACCCTCGACGCGCTCGACGACCCCACCGCGTACGACCCGTCGACCGCCCGGGGTGTGCACGCCCAGGTCGAGACGCTCAAGCTCGCCTTCGCCGACCGGGAGGCCTGGTACGGCGACGACGTCGAGGTGCCCGCCAAGGCGCTGCTCTCCCGGGAGTACGCGCGGGAGCGGGCAGCCCTGATCGGTGACCGCGCGTCGGCGCAGTTGCGGCCGGGGCGTCCCGACGGGGCGCAGCCACGGCTGGCGGCCCACGTCCGACCCGGCGCCGCCCGTCGTGCCGACCCGACGGATGCGACGACGGGGGAGCCGACAGTGCAGTCGGACGGCGTGACCCGGGGCGACACCTGCCACGTGGACGTGGTCGACCGCTGGGGCAACATGATCTCCGCTACCCCCAGTGGTGGCTGGTTGCAGAGCTCGCCCACCATCCCGGAACTCGGCTTTCCGCTGGGCAGCCGGTTGCAGATGTTCTGGCTGGAGGAGGGGCTGGCCTCGTCGTTGGCCCCCGGCCGTCGGCCGCGTACGACGCTGAGCCCGACGATGGTGCACCGCGACGGAGAGCCGGTGCTGGCCTGCGGGACACCCGGCGGCGACCAGCAGGACCAGTGGCAGTTGCCGTTCCTGCTGCGGCACCTCGTCGACGGCCAGCCCCTCCAGGAGGCCATCGACGCGCCGGCGTGGCACACGCTCAGCCTGCCGGGGTCGTTCTACCCACGGGACATGGAACCCGGCGTCCTGGTGGTGGAGGACCGGTTCGACGACGACGTGCTGGCCGCCCTGCGGGCGTACGGGCACGAGGTGCGGGTCACCGACTCATGGAGCCTCGGTCGGCTCTGCGCGGTGAGCCGCGACCCGGCGACGGGTGTGCTCTCCGCCGGGGCGAACCCCCGGGGGATGCAGGGCTACGCGTGCGGGCGGTAGGGCCTGGCGTAGCCACCCTCGGCGTTCTCGTGGGCCGCGGCGGACGCCGCGTCGAGGTGGTCGAGCGCGGCCCGCTCGGCGCGGTCGCCGTCGCCTGACTCGATGGCGTCGACGAGCTGGATGTGCTCGGCCCACGAGTGTGGCGCGCGTTCGGCCGCCCCGAGCCGGAAGATCCACTGGACATGGAGGTAGAGCGACTTGGCGATCGACGACAGCCAGGGGTTTCCGCTGACCTGGAGGATGCGCAGGTGCAGGGTGCTGTTCAGCTCGGCGACCCGGGCCAGGTCCTGTCGCTGCGTCGCCTCGCGTCCCTCGTCCAGCAGGGCACGCAGGGCCACCACGTCCGCGGCGGTCGCCCGCTCGGCGGCCAGCCGGGCGGCCAGCGTCTCCAGGCGTACGCGGACGGCGAACATGTCGGCGATGGTGCCGCTGCTCGGTGAGGCGACGACCGCTCCCCGGCGGGGGAGGATCACGACGAAGCCTTCCGCCTCAGCGACGCGCAGGGCCTCCCGGACGGGGTTGCGGGAGACGCCGAAGTCTTCCGCCAGCCGGTCCTCGGTGAGCCGTTCACCGGGAAGGTAGTTGCCGTCGATGATGGCGGTGCGCAGGGCGGCGAGGACCTGATCGCGTAGCGGCAGGTGTTGCGCGCCGAGCTTGTCCCGCAGATCTTCAGCCACCTGGTCGCCTCTCCGTGAACATGTCCGGACAAAGTGTATACGAAGAACAATCCCTGGAGGGTGGCCGACAGTGTCGAGCACAGTGCCCAACGTCATCCAGCCCCGTCCCGCGGCTCAGCAGGACCCGCGCCTCCTGCGTCGACGGCACGCGCTCGTCGTCGTGCTCACCTTCCTGACCGGTTGCGCCGACGCCATCGGGTTCCTCTCCCTCGGCGGTGCCTTCGCCAGCGTCATGACCGGCAACATGGTCCTGCTCGGACTCTCGGCGGGCCGAGGTGACGCCGAGCTGGCCCTGACGTCCGGCTGCGCCATTGTCAGCTTCATCGTCGGTGTCCTCGCCGGTGCCCGCGTCGTCGGCTCGGCACGACCGGGCGACCCGGTCTGGCCCCGGCGGGTCACCTGGGCGCTCGTCCTGGAGCTGCTGGTGTTCGTCGTGTTCCTCGTCGTCTGGGAGGTCACGCTGCACACCGCCGACGCGCATGTCCACCTCGCGCTGCTCATGCTGTCGGCGGTGGCGCTGGGCGTGCAGAGCAGTGCCATCCAACGGTTCGGTGTGCCCGGCCTGTCGTCGACGTACCTGACCGGCACGCTCACCAGCGTGATCGCCGGCGTCGCCGCGCGCAGCCCGTGGGGCAACCTGCGCCCCAAGGCCCAGGTGTTGCTGGCCCTCATGGTCGGCGCCGCCGTCGGCGCACTGGTCGCCCTGCACCTGCCGGTCGTCGCCCCGGCGCTGCTGATCGTGCCGCTGGTGCTCGTCATCGTCGTGTCCGCCCGGATGCGGGCCTGACGTCAGACGCCCCGGGCGAACAGGGCCAGGCGAACCCGGTTGGGGCTGTCGGTCTTGGTCATCAGGCTGGTGATGTGGGTCTTGACCGTGGTGACGCCGATGTGGAGGCGGTCCCCGATCTCGGTGTTCGACAGGCCCTCGGCGACCAGGTCCAGCACCTCCTGCTCGCGGGCGGTCAGGCCCTGCACCGACCGTGGTGTCTTGGGGCGGGCGTGCACCGCGCGCTGCACGAGGCGTCGCAGCACCTCCGGGCTGAACGGGCTGTCACCGACGGCCGCCCGGCGGATGCCGTCGAGCAGCTCAGCCGGGGGCGCGTCCTTGAGCAGGAACCCGCAGGCGCCGGCGGTCAGCGCGGGGTAGAGGTGGTCGTCGTCGCCGAACGTGGTCAGCACCAGGATGCGGGCGGCTGGTCTCGCGGCGAGGATCCGGCTGGTCGCGGTGATCCCGTCGACGCCGGGCATGCGCAGGTCCATGACGACGACGTCGGGAAGGAGCCGGGCGGCAAGTGTGATCGCCTCGCGGCCGTTGTCGGCCTCCCCGACGACCTCGATGTCGGGCTGGGCCGCACAGAGCATCCGCAACCCGGCCCGGATCAGGTGCTGGTCGTCGACCAGCAGTACCCGGATCACACCGGCTCCGGTGCGGGGGAGCCGGCCGGGGCCCCGCGTTCACCGGGCACCGACCGGACCGGTGCCCGGTCGGAGGCGGCCACCACGGCCGGCAGGGCGGTGCGCACCCGCCACCCGGTGCCGGACGGGCCCGCCTCCAGCCGGCCGCCGAGCACCTCGACACGTTCGCGCATTCCGGTGATGCCGTGCCCGCCGCCGGTCGGCACACCGGCCAATGCGCCCTCGCCGGCCAACAGGCCGCCGCCGGTCGGCACACCCGTCGGCGCCCCGCCGCGACCGGTGTCGGCGACCTCCCAGTGCACGACGCCGTCGCGGACGGCGACCACGAGGTGCGCCACCGCGGACGTACCCGCGTGTTTGGCCACGTTGGTCAGTGCCTCCTGGGTCAGCCGCAGCACCGCCATGCCGCGCACCGCGTCGAGCGAACCGATCGCCGGGTCCAGGTCGGCCTCCACGGTGATGCCGGCCTGACGGGCCCTGTCGATCGCCGCGCCGATCGCCGCCGGCAACGCGGAGGGCTCGATCGCGGTCAGCGCCGCGTCGCCGCGAACCCCATCGGCGTCGCGCAGCACCGCGACCAGCCGGCGCAGCTCCGCCAGGGCCGCGGTGCCCGTGCCGTGCACGTCGTCGAACACCTCACCGACCCGGGGGTCCAGGTCGGTGAGCACGTGCCGGGCCACGCCGACCCGCAGCACCATCGACGCGACGTGGTGCGCGACGACGTCGTGCAGCTCGCGGGCGATGGCGCTGCGTTCGTCGGCCCTTGCCGCGCGGCTCTCCGACTCGTGCTGCCGTTGCTCGGCGGCGGCGCGTTCCTGGGCCTGCCGGGCGAGATTCCAGTTGGCGCGGATGACCAGGCCGAGCAGCAACGGTATGCCGACCTCCAGGGCCAGGCCGACGACGCCGGCGGCGACCCGGTCGGCCGGATCGCCGATCGTGTTGGTCAGGTCGACCACGGCCAGCAGCCCGGCGGCCAACCCGATGGTGCGGGCGCGGTACGCCCCGATGGTGATCTCGATCAACGCCCAGCTGGCACCGACCTGATTGATCATGATGTCGTCGAGCAGGGCGATCGCCGCGGCCAGCAACGCGGCCTGCACCACCATGTTGGCGACCGGCCGACGGTGCAGCAGCAGCGCCGCGGCGAACGCACCCACCGCGAGGATCCACTGTGTCATCGTCGGCGTGCGCCCCGCCTGGGTGCAGAAGACCAGGTAGCCCACCCCGGCGAGGTCGAGCAGCGTCAGCCGCACGAGCGTGTCGCGCGTGTTGAACAGCCGACCCAGCCAGCGCACGGGCTCAGCCTAGGTGCTGTGGCTCGGTGGCAGCGCCCTCCGGCAGCCGCCACCGGGTGCGGACCGCGAGATAGGCGGCCAGGCCGAGCGGGCCGAGCAGGATGGTCAGCAGCAGCACCGGAGCCATCACCAGCGCCGGCACCCCCCGTTCGCGGCTGTCCAACCATGCCCAGCGCCCGACGAACAGATCGAACGCGATCATGTGCGCCCAGCCCGCCGCCGCCCCGTCGGAGGTGCCGAGCAGGTCGCGCACCCCCGTCAGGGTCGGCGACGCGACCGCCGGCAGCACGTCGCCGAAGGCCGGGATCACCAGCAGCGCGTAGATCACCACCACCGGCAGCACGATGAGCGGTGAGGAGATGACGCGGGCGGTCCAGGACCATCGCGGCAGCAGGATCATCATGGCCCAGAACGGCGCGGCCACCGCGAACGTCAGGACGAACAGCATCTCGGTCATGCGGCCAACGCCAGGTCGGAGCGGCGCCGCCGGGCCAGCACCAGAGCGGCGGCGGTCGCCGTCGCGACCACCAGGGCCGCGACCGCGGCGAGGGTGACAGCGTCCGGCCGCAGCAGCGCCTGCCCACGCAGGGCCTGCCAGGTCAACATCACAGTGAGTACGCCGTACGCCGCGCCCGCCACGACCACGAGCCGTGCCCGGGTGCGCTCGTCCAAGCGTGTCGCGAACCGGTTCAGCAGGATCGCCAGGATCGGCAGCGCCTGAAGGGCGTGCAACCCCACGAAGTGCCCGATCCGCAGGTCTCCGCCCATGGTGCTCCATCCAACCAGTGGCAGACCCGCCCCACCGTCCGGCACACCCACGCTGTGCGCCCCGACGACCCCCTCGATCCCCGGATCCTGACCGGGCAGTGCCATCGGCACCGCCGCCGCCATGCCCAGCAGCGACAGGCCGAGACCCCAGCCGACCGCGCGTCGGGCCACCAGGTCGGGAATCCGGCGGATCAACACCACGATCCCCAGGACGAGGTGCGCGAAGAACAGCACGCCGATCGCCGCGCCCATCGCCGCGAAGAGGGCGGTGTTCAGCGGGGTGCTGTCATTGAAGTGGCTGGTCTGCCCACGCACCACCTGTCCGACGATCACCACGTTCTCGACCGCGGCGACGGCGACGATGAGGGTGGCCATCCGCTCCGCGAGCCGGCTCCGACGGGGCAGCAGCGAGAGCATCCACGCGAGGGTGACGCCGTACAGCACGAAGGACACCGCGAACTTGAACGGCTTGAGCCAGATCGGCGCCCCGACCAGGACGCGTGGGTCGACGACGATGCCGACCGCGCAGACCACGGCGAGCGCCGCCATCGCGTACACGAGGAACATCAGTGGGCGGTGCCAGCGTGCCGCCCGGCGCAGATCGATTGTCATGTCTGTAGATGGTCGCGACAGTGCCCGCCGGTCGCGTCCGACCGCGAGCCCCGGTTGTGGCCAGGGGTCGGAGCGGGGTCTCCTCCCTGGGTAGGAGGCGAATCCCGCCGAGGACCGTCGCCCGCCCTGGCACAATGGCCGGTCTGCCGACCACACGGGGAGCGAACAGTGACGACCACGGAGGATCGCGTCCAGCCGAACGAGACGACACTGCCGCTGCTGCCCTGCCCCGCGCCGGAGGAGACCCTGGCGTTCTGGCAGGCGCTCGGATTCGAGGTGACCTACAAGCAGCTCAAGCCGTACGTGTACCTGGCCTTGTAGTGGAGTGGGTTCCAACTGCACTACGGCCCCGCGCCCAAGGACCTGGACCCGGCGAAGGAGACGTCCGGCGGCTGCCTGGTGATGGTCGACGCGGTCGCGCCGTACCACGCGACGTTCGCCGAGACGATGCGTCGCAGCTACGGCAAGGTGCTGGTCAAGGGTTTACCCCGGATGACCCGCTACCGCGCCGGGGCGTCGCGGTTCAGCATCGTCGACCCGTCGGGCAACACCATCACCTTCATCCAGCGCGACGAGCCGGAGGACCTGGAGTACGGCGGGTCGGCGGAGTTGCAGGGCCTGGCGCGGGTGCTCGACAACGCGCGGATCCTGCGCGAGTTCAAGATGGACGATCGGGCTGCCTACCGGGCGCTCGACTCCGGAATGCGCCGCCGTGCCGACGACGCGCCGGTGGTCGAGCAGGCGATGGCGTTGGCCGCGCTGATCGAGCTGTCGGTGGCGTTGGGGAAGGCGGAGCGCGTCCCCGAGTGGGGCGCCCGCCTCCAGGCGCTGCCCCTGACCGAGCCGGAGCGTACGCAGGTGGAGCAGTTCGTAGCCGACCCGGCCGTCCTGGAACCGTGGTGGGGACCCGACGCGCCCTGAGGCCGCAACACGCGCCGCGTCGGCCAAGATCTGCACAACTTCAGGGATGTAGGTGCCTCGGCGGCGAGTGAGGCAGCAGTTTCCCTGTTCCTGTGCGGATCTTGGCCTCGTGTCGGGCCCTACGAGGCCAACCGCTCGACCGTGTCGCGGCCTGAGCCTGGCAGCCCGGCCCCCTCGTCGGAGTGGTTGATCTCCGACCACACCGCGTCCAGGGAGAGGCCGAGGACGTCGGCGATGGCGGCGATGGTCGGGAAGGCGGGGGTGGCGATGCGACCGGACTCGATCTTCCGGAGAGTCTCCGGCGAGACACCCGCGTCCAGTGCGGTGAGGAGCATCGAACGGTCCCCCCGGGCTCGACGCAGCAGGGCGCCGAGCCGCTGTCCGCGTTCGACCTCTTCGGGAGTGAGCGGCAACCTGACCATGGCCCGATTCTAGTACCGGGATAATATGGCCGGGATAGTTATTGGAAGTGCGAGGAAGGCGCTGCATGATCGAGATCCTGACCCCCACCGACCTGCTGCGAGCGAGGGATTCCGGCGCCCTGGTCGCCGACATCCTGCAGACGCTGAAGAGCCGCAGCGCGGTCGGCACGAACCTCCTGGAGATCGACGCGTGGGCACGCAGCATGATCATGGAGGCCGGGGCGCAGTCCTGCTACGTCGACTATGAGCCGTCCTTCGGACGTGGGCCGTTCGGCCACTACATCTGCACGTCGGTCAACGACGCCGTGCTGCACGGACTGCCGCACGACTACACCCTCGCCGACGGCGACCTGCTGTCGCTCGACCTCGCCGTCTCCCTGGGCGGAGTCGTCGCCGACTCCGCCATCAGCTTCATCGTGGGCGACGTGCAGCCCCCGGAGAGCGTCGCGCTGATCGACGCGACCGAGCGCGCACTGAGCGCGGGGATCGCCGCCGCCGGCCCGGGCGCCCGCATCGGTGACATCTCCCATGCCATCGGCTCCGTCCTCACCGCGGCGGGATACTCGGTCAACACCGAGTTCGGCGGCCACGGCGTCGGCTCGACCATGCACCAGGACCCGCACGTCTCCAACACCGGGCGGCCCGGACGCGGGTACCGACTGCGCCCGGGCCTGCTGCTGGCGCTGGAGCCCTGGGTCATGGCGGACACCGCCAAGCTTGTCACCGACGCCGATGGCTGGACGCTGCGCAGCGTGACCGGCTGCCGGACGGCGCACAGCGAACACACGATCGCCATCACCAACGACGGAGCCGACGTGCTCACCCTGCCGAAGGCCTGATCCCGACCTCAGGAACCATCGGCCCGGCGGATCGCGGCAGCCATCTCCGCGGAGCTGTGGTCGGCGTCGACCCCCTCGACGAGGATCACGTCGCCGGCCAGGTGCCTCGTCCGCAACGGCTTGATCTCCTGGTACGCATCGGAGCCGTACCAGGAGCGGGCCCTGGTCGAGTCGGGAAACTCGATGACGACAAGATCGCCCGGCCAACTGCCTTCCAGCACCTCGACGGGCCCACCGTGGACGATGAACCGACCTTCGAAGGGCGCCAGGGTGGCATCGATGCGCTCCAGATATTCGAGCACCTCGGCATGGACAGGTGCCCTACGCAGATGAGCGAGCGCGTACGCGGTCATGATTCTCCGATCGTTGGGAACGCCTTCGTGGAGATGATCGCGAGCGTCGGTGCGCGCTGTCGATTACGTCGCAGGTAATGGGGCGTACCCCGGTGTGGTCACTAGGGTCGGGGGGTGACGACCAGGACCAGGCCGGGCCGACCGGTGGGGGAGCTGCTGCGAGACTGGCGTCGAACCCGCGGAATGAGTCAGCTCGACCTGTCGATCGAGGCGGGTGTGTCGGCCCGGCATCTGAGTTTCGTGGAGACCGGGCGATCCCGGCCGAGCCCGGACCTGATCCTGCGGCTGGCGGAGCGGCTCGACCTGCCGCTGGCCGAACGCAACACGATGCTGCTCGCCGGCGGCTACGCCCCCGCCTACCCCAGTCACGAGCTGACCGACCCGCAACTCGCCCCGTTCCGGGCCGCCGTACGGCAGATTCTCGACGGGCACAGCCCGTACCCGGCGGTGCTCGTCGACCAGCACTGGCAGCTCGTCGAGGCCAACCCCGCCGTGGCCCTGTTCACCGCCGACGCGAAACCTCACCTGCTGACCCCACCGGTCAACGTGCTGCGGCTCAGCCTGCACCCCGACGGCATGGCCCCGCGAATCCTCAACCTTCCCGAGTGGCGGGCCCACCTGCTCGCGCGGTTGCGCCAACAGGCCGCGGCGACCAGCGACCCGGTCCTGTCCGACCTGCTCGACGAGCTTCGCGGCTATCCCAGTGGCGACGACATCGGCGCACCGACCAGCGACGAGCTGTCGCGTGTCGTCATCCCACTGCGGTACCGCCACGGCGACCGGGAGCTGGCCTTCATCAGCACGACCACCCTCTTCGGCACCCCGCTGGACGTCACCGTCTCCGGGCTGGCCGTCGAGGCCTTCTTTCCGGCCGACCCGGTGACCGCCGCCGCACTCCACGCCCTCGGCACGCCCGCGGCCGGCGTGGCCTGACCTCGACACCGTCGTCGCGTCCGTGGCGTCGTCGGCGGCGACGAGCTGCATCCACCGTCTACGACTAATCCGCATCCGACGGGGCACGTTCGTCCGTATACATGGTGAGTCCCGTTCAGAATGAACCGATCGGTCATATTTTCCGTGATGACGGTCAGGGTCACACACCAGATTCGCGGAGGCACGATGTCAACGGTTCGAACCGGTCCGCTCGTCGGGCTGATCGTGCAGGTCGTCGTGCTGGCGGTGCTCGCGGAGACAGTCGGTCTGGGCGCGGCGGGATGGTTGGCGGGGCTGGCCTACGGAGTGGGCCTGTGTCTCCTGCTCAGCCGGGGGATGTCCCGGTCGGCCGCGCCTGGTCTGAGCCCGGCCGACCGCGTGACCCTGAGCCGGGCGATCCTCGTCGGCGGCGTGACGGCCCTGGCCGCGGAGTCGTTCACCCGGCCGGCGCCGGTCGCGTTGATGGTCACCCTCACCACCGTGGCGCTGGTCCTCGACGCGGTGGACGGCTACACGGCCCGCCGCACCGGGACGTCCAGCGCGCTCGGTGCGCGCTTCGACATGGAGATCGACTCTTTCCTGGTCCTGGTGCTCTGCCTCTACGTGGCCCCCTCGGCGGGTGCCTGGGTGTTGGCGATCGGCGCGATGCGGTACGTCTTCGTCGCCGCGAGCTGGGTGCTGGGCTGGATGCGCGGCTCGTTGCCGCCGCGCTACTGGCGCAAGGTCGTCGCCGCCGTCCAGGGCGTGGTGCTGGCGGTGGCGATGGGCGATGCGTTACCCGGTCCGTTGACGACAGTCGTGCTGGTGGCGTCACTGGCGCTGCTGGTCGAGTCGTTCGGGCGGGACGTCAGGTGGCTGTGGACGACGCGTCACCTGCGCCGCGCCCTCGTCCACGACGCCCCGGTCACCCACGATGCCCCGGCCAGTCACTACGCACCGGTCACCCAGCACGCCGCCATCACCCAGCACGTCGCACACGTTCCCGATGCGCCTGACGCGATGCCCTGGCCGGAGCACCGGCCGGTCGCCGTGGCCCGACGCGGGACCGCCCGCGTCTGAGCCGCCCGGATGCCACGCCCCACGAAGATCATGGAAGGATGCCCGGGTTGTCGCTCTTGACGCGCGTACGTCAGCAGTCGAGCCAGGGACGGAGGGCGATGAGAGGCGAACTGTCGGACGCCACCGAGACCGACGGCACCGCACCCGAGGGTCGGCCGGGCCGCTCCATCGTGGCCCGACTGGTCACCCTGCTGGCCGTGCTGCTGGTGCTGCTCGTGCTCACCCTGCCGTACGACTTCGGCCGGTTCAGCCCCGGTGCGTTCGTACGGATCCCGCTGGAGGCGCTGCTGGCCGTCGCCCTCCTGCTCGCCCTGCCGCCACGCGGCAGTCGGTGGGTCGCGACGCTCACCGGCGTGGCACTCGGTCTGCTCGGCCTGCTGAAGCTGCTCGACCTGGGGTTCTCCGCCTCGCTCAGCCGGGCCTTCGACCCGGTGCTCGACTGGGCGTTGCTGGACGAGGGGTTCGCCTTCCTCAGCGAGTCGTACGGTCGACCCGCCGCCATCGGCGTGGCGATCGCCCTGGCGGTGGTGGCGGTGGGCCTGCCCACCCTGGTCACGCTGTCGATGCGGCGACTGCGCGGGCTGGTGATCCGGCACCGCGCCGGGGCCACCCGGATCGTGGCGGCGCTGGTGGTCGCCTGGGTGGCCTGCGCCGCGTTCAACGTGCGGGTGGTCGAGGGCGTAGCGGTCGCCGACACGTCGGCGACCACGCTGACAAACGGCCACGGCTTCCAGGTGCGCCTGCGACTCGACGACCGGGAGAAGTTCGCCGCGCTACTCGAGGACGACCGGTTCGAGCAGACTCCCGGCGACCAACTCCTCACCGCGCTGCGGCGCAAGAACGTGGTCATCGCCTTCGTGGAGAGCTACGGCCGGGACGCCGTCGAGGACCCGGAGTTCGCCCCGCAGGTCGGCGCCATCCTCGACAGCGGCACCAGCCAGTTGCAGGCGGCGGGATTCGCCGCGCAGTCCGGCTTCCTCACCTCGCCGACGTTCGGCGGCGGCAGTTGGCTCGCGCACGACACCCTGCTCTCCGGTCTGTGGATCGACAACGACCAGCGGCACCGCACCCTGCTGGCGAGTGACCGGATGACCCTCAACGGCGCCTTCCGACGGGCCAACTGGCAGACCGTCGGCGTGATGCCCGCCGTCAGCAGGGCGTGGCCGGAGGGCTCCTTCTTCGGCTACGAGCGGTTCTACGACGCCAGGGCGCTCGGGTACCGCGGCCCGAAGTTCAGCTTCGGCACGATGCCCGACCAGTACACACTGTCCAGCTGGCAGCGCCTGGAGCAGGCGAAACAGGACGGCAACCCGGTGATGACGGAGATCGCGCTGGTGTCGAGCCACGCGCCGTGGACGCCCGTCCCGCGACTGGTCGACTGGGCCACCGTCGGCGACGGGGCGATCTACCGCGGCACCGCCGGCGAGGAGGATGAGCGGCGGCGCAGCACCGCCCAGATCCGGGCCGACTACCGGCAGTCCATCCAGTACACGCTGAGCACGCTCGTCTCCTACGTGCAGACCTACGGCGACGACGATCTCGTGTTCATCTTCCTCGGCGACCACCAACCCGCCGCGGTCGTCACCGGCGAGAACGCCAGCCACGACGTCCCGATCACGATCATCACCCGGGACCGGGCCGTCCTGGACCGGATCTCCGGGTGGGGCTGGCAGGACGGGCTCAAGCCCGGGCCGCAGGCACCGGTCTGGCGGATGGACACCTTCCGGGACCGGTTCCTGACCGCCTTCGGGCCGTAACCCCACTCACGGACTGGACGACAGACAGATGACGGCTACCACCGAGGCCAGGATCGCGGCGCTCCGGGCCGATCCGGCCATGTCCCTCCTGCACCGGTCGCTGGACGTCTACTACGGCGACCCGCAGCGGGACGCGAGGATGGACGCGTTCTACTCCCGGTTCGTCACCGCGGGGGACCTCGTCTTCGACATCGGCTCCCACGTGGGTGACCACATCGGCAGCTTCCGTCGACTCGGAGCCCGGGTCGTCGCCGTGGAGCCGCAGCCGCTGTGCCTGCGCGCCCTGCGGACGATCTACGCCGACGACGACCAGGTGACGCTGGTCGAAGGGGCATGTGGCGCGGCCGCCGGCAGCACACGGTTGCACGTCAACTCCGCCAACCCCACCGTGTCGACCGCCTCGTCCGACTTCGTACGGGCGGCGCACGGCGCGGGCGGTTGGGAGGGCCAGGTGTGGGACGGGGACATCGAGGTTCCGGTGGTCACCGTCGACGCGCTGATCCACGAGTACGGCGTACCGAGCTTCACCAAGATCGACGTGGAGGGTTTCGAGGACGAGGTGCTGGCCGGCCTGAGCCGACCGCTGCCCGCTCTGTCGTTCGAGTTCACCACGATCGCACGTGCGGTTGCCTACCGGTGTCTCGACCGCCTGACCGTGCTCGGTGTCGACGGTTTCGACGTGGCGCTGGGCGACGACAAGTCGATGACCTTCGAGAGGTGGCTACCCGCGAGCGACGTGGCAGCACACCTGCGCGACCTGCCGCACCGGACCAACTCCGGCGACGTGTACTGCGTGTCCCGGGGAGGGTTGCGACAGCCACCGCCGCATGACGATCCGAAGCGGCGGTAGCCACTGCCCGCGTACCGGGCAAGGAGCCGTCACGGCGCCCCGACGTTCAGAAGGGCCACCGCTCGTTAATGCCATCCTCGATGAGCGGGATCATCGCGAACGCGGCGTCGGACAACCCGCCGAAGGTGTGCCGGTTCGCTGCGGTCGGCGTGTGCCCGACCCGGTATCCGGCCAGGTTCCAGGTGTACACGGGAACCTCAGCGGGCACCGCTGCGGCCACGTCCGCCGCGTTGTGCCAATGGGCCTGCTCATCGGTGAGGATGACCACCCGGTCGTGCCGGTCGTAGTGCTTGCGCACCGCCTTCTCGGTGTCGGTGCCCATGCCGAAGAAGTAGCCGTCGTCCTTGAACCGCCGCACCGCCGCGAGCACCGACTCGCCCGCCAACGACGGAAACACCCGACTGTCATTGGAGAACGACACCACCGTGGCCGCCCGCGCCCGGGCGGCCAGCGCCAGGCCGAACACCGTGGCACCGTCCCAGCAGAGCAGCGTGCCGTCCTTGCTGAACGGGCTCCGCATCGAGCCCGACGTGTCGATGAGGATGAGGGTCCGCCCGCCCAGAGCAGGCACGTTGGCCAGGGCATGCTGCAAGGCCTTCTCCAGCGGGTACGCCCACCGCAGACTCGGTGCCGCGTTGTACGCCGAAAGGAAGCGCATCGGCAGCACCCGAGAGGCGGCAACCTGGCCCGGATCGGAGAGCTTGGCTGCCACCGTCTCCGCCACGGTGTCGCTGACCCCGACCTGGTCGAAGTTGCGCAGGTTGCGCAGCAACGCCAAATAGCCCATGGTCGGGATGACGGACTCCCATGCCGAGGCGTCCATCGCGCTCTGTCGCCAGCCCGCCAGGGCCTCCCACGTCATGCCGGCCGCGCCCAGCACCGCCGGATCGGTGACCTCCCTACGCTGCTCGACGGGCAACGCCATGAGCGCGTCCCGGGCCGCCAGCATCCCGAGCGACGCCGGCAGCGGATTGTCCCGCCGGTGCCGCCGATCCAGCGCGTGCCGGAACAGGTCGCCCTGCCGCTCGTCCTTCGCGGTGGGGTGCGTCAGGTCGATGACATCGCCAAAGCGCACCTGGCTGCCGACGGAGTCGTACTTGAGCAGACTCCGCTCGGTGTACAGCCGGACCGCCGCGTCGGCGATGCCCCGCTTCACCGGCTTGGGTAGTGCCCGGCCATGGCGAGCCAGCCAGTACGCCAGAGCCTCTGCGGGCTCGTCCGCACGCTGCAACGCGGTGTCCACGACTGCCCGCGAACCCGGAATCTGGGCGGCAACCTGGGCGCGAGCGCCCTCGACAGCCGCCACCACGGACGCCGAGCGCAGCATGGCGACGGACCGAAGCCACGGTACGAAGCGGGCGAACCAGTCCGGGTCAGCTACGGCGACGGTGGCGACCAGGTCTCGGAAGCGAGCGTCCCGGTCCGTGGCGCCCTCGTAGAAGGTGTCCTCGCCGACCATGATGGAGACACCGAGCAGGAAGAGTTCGACGCGCGGCTCACGGGCGAAGCCGGGCGCGCCCTGGGCGGTCGCCGGCTGCTGACGGCCCTTGCGCAGCTTGATGTTGAACTTGGCCATGACGTCCCCCACGTCAATCAGCTCGGAAACGCCACCCCACCGCACACCCGAGATCAAAATCGGCCACGGACCAGTCCGCCGTTCTGTCCGTTGAACTATTCACCCGAAGGTGGCGGAGGACTCGAACCCCCATCTGCGGACCCCTGAAGTAACCGTTGCCTGCGCACCGGGTGTGTGGTGTGGTCGCGCTTCCCGAGATCGAGGTCGGCGACGGATGGTCCTTCACCGGGGTCGGAACCCCTCCAGATGTAACCGTCACCTGCGCACCGGGAAGTGCGGTCATGAGGCTAGCGGTGGCGCCGACGGCCGGGCAACGGAGTTTGCGATCTTGTGATCGGGAGGGCAGTGGTGCCCGCCTGGTCACGCCGCACGCCCGAGATCAAAAGTGGACACGGTTTCGCGGGTTCGAACCGCGGGGCCCTTGCCGGGCCTTCACCAAAGAAGTAGCCGTGTCCGTCGCACCGGGCGTGCGGCGTGAGCGCGCCTCCCGAGATCGAAGCGGCGACGGCGACCGGCCCTTGCGGGCCAAGGTGACCTGGGCCGCTGGTCGACGCCACCCAAGGTGGCGGTGGGATTCGAACCCACGTCTCCCCGTTGAGAGCGGAAGTAGCCGTTGCCTGCGCACCGGAAGGCGCCTGACGACGATAGGCCCGCACCGACGCGTGGACAAGCTGTTTGGCGCCCTGGCGGCCTCCGCTGGCTCCGGACGGGTTCGTTCACCCCACCGTCGGGGCGGCCAGCCCGACCGCAGCGAGGGCCCCGCGCCGCGTCGAGCCCCCGATCGTCGACGACGAGCACGTCGGTCGGGTGAATCACTGATGGCGGTGGGACACGTCACCGGGGCATGATCGGGGTTCGTCTCGACGGAGAGCCGAGCCACGCGATCGCGCGGGAGGTGGGTGACACCGATGACCCCGACGCAGCTGCGCGCGTACGTCGCGGTGGTCCGGCTGGGGTCCGTCAAGCAGGCCGCCGCGGAGCTGCAGGTCTCCGAGTCGGCCGTGTCGCTCCACATCGCTCAGTTGCGCAGGGAGTTCGGCGACAAGCTCTTCTCCCGGACGGCGGGTGGCCTCGCCTTCACCCCTGGTGGGCTGCGGCTGGCCAGTCGCGCCGCGGAGCTGCTGGGGCTGCAGGACCGTACGATCCGGGAGGTGAGCGCCGCGACGCGTGGCCGGCGGCTGCTGCGGGTCGCCGCGTCGAGCCTGTTCGCCGAGTTCGCCGCGCCGGGTCTGATCGAGCTCTTCGCCAAGCGGGCCGCCGACCTCGACGTCGAGCTGAGCGTACGCAGCCCGGGTGCCTTCGGGTCGCTGCTGCTGGCTCGCGCCGTGGACATCGCGATCGGCCCGCAACCGCCGGTGGTGGACAGCGCCACCGCCAGCCGACCGGTGATGAACTACCGCCTCGTCCTCGTCGTCGGCCCGGAGCACCCGCTGGCCGGTGTGCCGGCGTCCCCCGGGCAACTACGGGAGCAGACCTGGCTGCTCGGGCCGTCCGCCACCACGGATCTGGGTGGGGTGCCGGCGATGCTGCGTCGCCTCGCCGTGCCGGACGAGCGGCAGCAGATCTTCCAGAGCCACGCGGCGGCGCTGGGGGAGGCCAAGCGGGGCAAGGGCGTCTCGCCGGCCCTCGCGTTCACCGTCGCGCCGGACGTCCGGCAGGGGCATCTCGCGCAGGTGGCGGGGCCAAACGCGACGATGGAGGCGGTGTGGCATTCGCAGGTGCTCGCCAGCCCCGACGCGATGTCAGCCGCCGACGAGCTGTCGCGCTTCTCGTCGACGCCGAGGGCGATTCAGGCGATGATGCGCGGCGCGGGCGTCAGCGTCGGCCACTTCCGGCCGTCGGTGCACGTGACGCTCTGGAGCTGACGGGCGATGACCAGCAGGTCCTGGAAGGTGCCGGCGGGCAGCATCCGGTCGCAGTAGGGGAGAGCGGCGGCCATGCCGCCGACCCGGGGGGTGAAGCCGGGTGCGCCGGCGCGGGGATTCAACCAGACGATTCGGTACGCGCGGCGGCTCAGCCGGGCCATCACGGCCGACAGTTCGTCCGGCGGGTCGCTGTCCCAGCCGTCCGACCCGATCACCACCACCGCCCCGCGTACGGCGTCCGCGTGGTGGGAGGTGAGCAGGGAGCGCAGGTTCGTGGCGATCCGGGTGCCCCCGTACCGGTCGGTCACGGCGGCGCTGGCCTGCGCGACCGCCTCGGCCGCCGACGTGTGTCGCAGCACCACGGTGAGCCGGGTCAGCGTCGTCGCGAACGCGAAGACCTCCGCGTCGGCGACCACCGCGAACGCCCGCATCAGATGCAGGTACGCGGTCGCCTGCGCCCGCATCGACTCGCTGACGTCGCAGAGCAGCACGACCCGGCGTGGCCGTCGCACCGGTCGCTCGCGGACGACCTCGACGGGTTCCCATCCGGTGCGGCGGGCCCGGGCGATGGTGGGCCGCAACGCGACCCGGGCACCGGCCGCGCCGATGGCGAACCGCCGGGTACGCCGGGTCGGCCAGCTGGCGACGGCAGCGCGCAGGGCGTCGCCGAGTTGTGCCACCTGTGCGCTGTCGAGTTCGTCGAACGGGCGGTCGGCGAGCCCGCTGAGGGCGCTGGGGCGTCGCTCGGGCAGCAGCAGCGCTGTGTCGTGTGCCGGTGTCTCCGCCACGGCCGGCGGCAGCGTCGCCCACGGCAGGCCACCGCCGGAATCCGAGTCGTCGGTGTCGGCGGGCACACGCACGTACACGTCGTCGTGACCGTCAGGTGGGGACGCGGACCGCGACGGCCGGGGCAGCGGTGGGGGGTCCGCGAAGATCGCCGCGAAGACCCGGTCGAACGCGGCGAGGTCGGCGTGCCGTCGGACCAGGCAGATCCGGGCCGTCCAGTAGAGCGACGACATCGAGTCGGGTGGGCTGGCGGCGAGCGCCCGGACGAAGTCGTCGACGTCGGTGAGGCCGGCAGGGACGCCGGCTCGTCGCAGCCGGCCGGCGAGCGCCACCGCGAACGCGGCCCGGTCGACCCCGCGCAGCACACCCGGGCTCACCGGCGCGAGGCCAGCCAGGCGATCACCGCGCCCACGGCGACGAGACCGACGACGACGGGTACGAGGCGTTTGGTGATCGAACCGCCGGCGATGCTGAGCAGGTCGAGCGCCTCTGGTTCGGCAGCCACCGCCACGCGGGTGGAGCTGTCGGGTGACTCGACCGCCGACGACGCTGCCGACGCCGACGCCGACGCCGACGGCAGCGACGGCGAGATCGGCGACGACGCCGCCGTCGACGAGGCGGGTGACGGCTCGACGGGTGACGGCTCGATCGGTGACGGCGCGACGGCGGCGGTCCTGGGTGTGGTGGCGACCGCTGTCGCGGACGCGGCGGGAAGCGCCTCGGGCGCTACGGACGGCGGCGCGACGGGCTCGGAGTCCGCGTGTGCTGCCGGCACGGCCGGGGTCGAGTGGTCGGCCGCGAGCTTGGCCTCCAGGTTGGCGACGAACTGGGCCACCAACTTGCCCGACACCTCCTTGATCATGCCGCTGCCGAACTGGGCCAGCTTGCCGGAGATCTTCAGGTCGGTGTCCACGCTGACCAGCGTCCGGTCGCCGTCCGGCCGTAGGTGGGCGGTGACCAGCGCGGACGCGTTCCCCGTCGACCGGGCGTCGCGGCCCTTCGCGTCGATCACCCCGCGGTAGGCGGCGTCGTCCTTCTCGACGAACCGTGCCGTGCCCGCGAACTCCGAGATCACCGGCCCGACCTTGACCTTCACCCTGCCCCGGTAGACGTCACCGTCGACGCCGGTCAACTGGGCGCCCGGCAGGCACGGCGCGATCCCCTCCAGATCGGTGAGCACCGCCCACGCCTCGTCGATCGGGACAGCGACCGCGAACTCGTTCGTGATCTTCATAGCTGGCTCTCCTGGTAGGCGCCGAGCGCGGCGGCGACCACGGCGCGGTCGTCGGGGGTCTTGGCGATGGTGCCGATGGTCAGCGCGACGTCGTCGGCGGCGAGACCGGCGACGCCCAGCACGGACAGCGCGGCCACCCAGTCGATGGTCTCCGCCATCCCGGGGGGTTTCTCCAACTCGCGGCCGCGTACGCCGCCGACGAACTGGACGGCCGTCTGGATCAGCGGCTCGGTGGCGCCCGGCACGGCACGGCGGACGATCTCGACGGCGCGGGCCGGCTCGGGGAAGTCGATCCAGTGGTACAGACAGCGGCGGCGCAACGCGTCGTGCAGCTCCCGGCTGCGGTTGGAGGTGAGCACCACGACCGGCGGCGTACGGGCGGTGAACGTGCCGAGCTCGGGGATCGTGATGCCGGCCTCGCCGAGGAACTCGAACAGCAGCGCCTCGAACTCGTCGTCGGCCCGGTCGATCTCGTCGATCAGCAGCACCGGTGGGACCGGCCCCCGGTGGCGTACGGCCCGCAGGATCGGCCGTTCCTGGAGGAACTCGGCGCTGAACAGGTCCGCGTCGGTGAGCCGCGCATGTTGTGCCTCGGCGAGCCGGATCGCCAGCAGCTGTCGCTGGTAGTTCCACTCGTAGAGCGCCTCGCCCGCGGTCAGCCCCTCGTAGCACTGCAACCGGATCAGCGGCGTTTCCAGCGCGCGGGCCAACGCCTTGGCGGCGGCGGTCTTGCCGACACCCGGCTCGCCCTCCAGCAGCAGTGGCCGACCGAGGCGCAACGCGAGGAACAGGGCCATCGCTAGGCCGTCGTCGACCAGGTAGTCGACGGCGTCGAGGCGGTGCCGCACGGCCAGGGCGTCCCTCATGCCTCGCCCGCCAGCAGGCGTTGGTAGTCCGCCCGGGTGTCCACGTCGATCGGCACCGGCCCGTCGACGGGCACCTCGGTCACCGGGTGGCGGCCGGAGTGCAGCAGCTTCCAGACGGCCTTGTCGCCGTGCAGGTCGTACAGCTCGGGAAGGACAGCCCGGCCGAAGCGGAACGGGTGGCCCAGCCCGTTCGCGTACCGGCAGACGGCCAGCGGGGTGGTCGCCTCGGCGACCCGGCGGACGTCAGCGGCGCGGACACCGGGCTGGTCACCGAGGAGCAGCACGAGCGCGTCGGCGCGCGGGTCCACCGCCCGCGTGGCCGTGCTGACCGACGACCCACAGCCAGTGCTGAACGCCGGGTTCTCCACGACCTGGCACCCGGTCAGGTCGACCTGGTCGCGGATGCCGCTCGCCGCGCCGCCCAGTGTGACGAGCAGCTGGTCGAAGCCGCACGAGCGGGCCAGGTCGAGTGTGGCGTCGAGCAGCGTCCGCCCCCGGTACGGCAGCAGTTGCTTCGCCTCGCCGAGGCGCACCGACGCGCCCGCGGCGAGCACCAGGCCGGTCAGGAACACGGGCTACGCCGCCGTGTAACTCGCGAGGCAGCCGGCGCAGCAGAACCAGAAGTCCTGCCCGTCGACCCGCGCGTGCGGCGTCTCCGGCCCGACCAGCACGGTCATCCCACACACCGGGTCGAGGGCCTGCTGGGGTCGAGCGGCCGGCGCGCCGGAGGCCGGGGCCAACCCGTCCACCCGGATCGCCCGGACCACCTCAGCCATGATCGACAGGGCGATCTCGGCCGGCGTACGCGCGCCGATGTCCACACCCGCTGGCGAGTGGACGCGGGCGCGCTCCGCGTCGGTCAACCCGAGCTCGTCGAGCAGGGCCGCGCCGCGCCTGCCGCTGGCCACCAGCGCGATGAACCCGACGCCGGCGTCCAGGGCGGACCGGATCGCCTCCTGTTCGCCCTTGCCCAACCCGGCCACGACGACAGCGGTGCAGCCGGCGCAGTCGTCGGCCGCGACGACGTCGAAGTCGAGGAACGCGGCGAGGTTGGCCACCGCCGCGCTGATCGGCGTGCTGCCGACGACACGCAGAGCCGGCGCCGGCAGCATCGGTCGGAGGAAGACCTCGATCGCCCCACCGGAGTGGCACGGGTTGACCACCACCCGCGCCCCCGGCGTGTCCGGGAACGGGACCGCGCCCTCCGGCAGCACCCGCAGCAGCAGGGCGGTCCCGTCGCGCAGGGTGTCGAGCGCCGCCGCCCGCACCGAACTCTCGGCGCACACCCCACCCACGAAACCCTCGATCGAGCCGTCGGACCGGATCACCGCGGCGTCGCCCGGCCGGGCCGACGTCGGGTCCTGGGCGCGGACCACTGTGGCGTGGACGAACGGCTCCCGGGTGTCGGTCAGCTCCCGGGCGCGCTCCGCGATGGTGGTCATCTCGGCTCCCTCAGATCGGCGGCCGGGCCTGGCCGCGCATCGCGTCCCAGACCCGCGACGGCGTCAGCGGCATGTCGGCATGGCGTACGCCGAAGGGCTTCAGGGCGTCGATGACCGCGTTGACGATCGCGGGTGGCGACCCCACCGTCGCGGACTCGCCCACGCCCTTCGCGCCGATCGGGTGGTGCGGCGACGGCGTCACGGTGAACCCGGTCTCCCAGTCGGGCACTTCGAGGGACGTCGGGATCAGATAGTCCATCAGGGACGCACCGAGGCAGTTGCCGTCCTCGTCGAACGCGATCATCTCCATCAGGGCCATGCCGACCCCGTCGGTCAGCCCGCCGTGCACCTGCCCCTCGATGATCATCGGGTTGATCCGGGTGCCGCAGTCGTCGACCGCGATGAACCGTCGGACCTTCACCTGCGCGGTGCCGGGGTCGATGTCCACCACGCAGATGTACGCGCCGTGCGGGTAGGTCAGGTTCGACGGGTTGTAGCAGATCTGCGCCTCCAACCCACCCTCGATGCCCTCGGGCAGGTCACCCGCGCCGTGCGCACGCATGGCGATGTCCTGGATGGTGACGGACCTGCCCGGGTCACCCGCGACGTGGAACGCGCCCTTCTCCCACTCCAGGTCGGCCACCGACACCTCCAGCATCCCCGAGGCGATGATCCGCGCCTTGTCGCGGACCTTCCGGGCCACCAGGGCCGCAGCGGCGCCCGAGACGGGCGTCGACCGGCTGCCGTACGTGCCGAGGCCGAACGGGGTGTTGTCGGTGTCGCCGTGCAGCACCTCGATGTCCGCCGGTGGAATCCCGATCTCCTCGGCGACGATCTGCGCGAACGTCGTCTCGTGCCCCTGACCCTGCGACTGGACGCTGAGGCGTACCACGGCCTTTCCGGTCGGGTGGACGCGCAGCTCGCAGCCGTCGGCCATGCCCAGTCCGAGAATGTCCATGTCCTTGCGCGGCCCGGCGCCGACGGCCTCGGTGAAGAACGCGATGCCGATGCCCATCAGCTCGCCCCGGGCCCGCTTCTCCGCCTGCTCGCGGCGCAACTCGTCGTAGCCGGCCATCTCCATCGCCAGCCGCATCGTCGGCTCGTAGTTGCCCGAGTCGTACACCCAGCCGGTCTTCGTCGTGTACGGGAACTGCTCTGGCTGGATGAAGTTCTTCAGCCGCAGCTCGGCCGGGTCCATGCCGAGTTCGTCGGCGAGGCAGTCGACGATCCGCTCGACCAGGTAGACCGCCTCGGTGATCCGGAACGAGCACGCGTACGCGACACCGCCGGGCGCCTTGTTGGTGAAGACCGCCGTCATCTTGCAGTACGCGGCCTCGATGTCGTAGCTGCCGGTGAACACCCCGAAGAAACCGGCCGGGTACTTCACCGGGGCGGCGGTGCCGTTGAACGCGCCGTGGTCGGCCAGCACGTTGGTGCGGATGCCGAGGATCCGGCCGTCGCGGGTCGCCGCGATCTCCCCGCGCATGATGTAGTCGCGGGCGAAACCGGTGCTGATCAGGTTCTCCGAGCGGTCCTCCATCCACTTCACCGGCTTGCCGGTGACGATCGAGGCGACGATCGCGCAGACGTACCCGGGGTAGATCGGCACCTTGTTGCCGAACCCGCCGCCGATGTCCGGCGCGATCACCTGGATCTTGTGCTCGGGCAGGCCCGCCACGATGGCGTAGAGGGTGCGGTGCGCGTGCGGCGCCTGGGTGGTCGACCAGAGCCGCAGCTTGCCGTCGACCGCGTCGTAGTCGGCGACCGCCCCGCACGTCTCCATGGGCGCCGGGTGCACCCGGGGGTAGACGAGGTCCTGGCTGACCACGACGTCGGCGCGGGCGAAGACCGCCTCGGTGGCCGCCTCGTCGCCGGTCTCCCAGTCGAAGCAGTGGTTGTTCGTCTTGCCGTCCAGGTCGTCGCGGATCAGCGGGGCGTCCGGCTCCAATGCGCGACGTGCGTCGATCACCGGGTCGAGGACGTCGTACTCGACGTCGATCAGCTCCAGCGCGTCGCGGGCCGCGTACCGGTCCTCGGCGACGACGAACGCGACCTCCTGGCCCTGGAAACGCACCTTGTCGGTGGCGAGGACGGCCTGCACGTCGTTGGAGAGGGTCGGCATCCAGGCCAGGTTCTGCGCAGCCAGGGCAGCCCCGGTCACCACCGCCTTCACCCCGGGCGACGCCTCGGCGGCGCTCGTGTCGATGCTGACGATGCGGGCGTGCGCCACCGGCGACCGGAGGATCGCGAGGTGCAGCATGCCGGGCAGTTGGACGTCGTCGACGTACCGGCCGCGACCCCGCAGGAAGCGCGGGTCCTCCTTGCGCAGCATCCGGCCGTACCCGACGGGTTTCTGGTCGTTGTCGTGGAACGTGTCCACGCGCTCGTGCACGGTGGTCATGCGACGGCCTCCGCGGGCTGGCCGGCGTTGTCGATCTCGCCGGCCTCGGTCGATTCGGTGGTCTCGGTGACCTGGGCCGCGGCCTGCGCCTCGGCCACGGCGGCCCAGCGGACCGAGCGGACGATGGTGGCGTAACCCGTGCACCGGCAGATCTGACCCGAGATCGCCTCCCGGATCTCCGTCTCACTCGGGTCGGGGTTGCGGTCGAGCAGCGCCCGCGCGGTCATCATCATCCCCGGCGTGCAGAAGCCGCACTGGAGACCGTGGCACTGCATGAAACCCTGCTGGATCGGGTCCAGCTCGGCGCCCTTGGCGAGACCCTCGACGGTACGCACCTGGTGGCCGCCGGCCATCGCCGCGAGCACGGTGCACGACTTCACCGGCTCGCCGTCCAACCAGACCACGCAGGTGCCGCAGTTGCTGGTGTCGCAGCCCCAGTGCGTGCCGGTCAGACCCAGCACGTCGCGCAGGAAGTGCACCAGCAGCAGCCGGGCCTCGATCTCCCGGGTGACCTCGACGTCGTTGACGGTCATGGTGACCTGCATGCTCAGCTCCTCGCCCGTTCGACGGCCCGGCGCAGGGTCCGCCTGGTCAGCTCGGCGGCCAGATGCCGCTTGTAGTCCGCGCTGCCGCGCTGGTCGGTCACCGGGTCGCAGCTGCGCGCCGCGATCGCCCCGGCCTGCTCGTAGAGCCCCTCCGAGGGTTCCTGCCCGCGCAACGCGGCCGAGATCTCCGGGATGCCCGTCGTGTTGGGGCCGACCGCCGCGAGCCCGACCCGGGCGTCGACGATCGCGCCGCCGTCGAGCCACACCGCCGCGCCGGCCGACACCACGGCCCAGTCGCCGGCCCGGCGCTCGACCTTGGCGTACGCGCTGCCGCAGCCGGGCCGCACTGGTAGCCGGATCTCGACCAGGATCTCGTCGTCCGCGACGGCCGTCTCGTACGGCCCGACGTGGAAGTCCTCCATCGACACGACCCGCTCCGCGCCGCCCGGACCCCGGATCACGCACCGCGCGTCCAGGGTCGTGCACACCGCCGAGAGGTCCTCGGACGGGTCGGCCTGGCAGAGCGAGCCGCCCAGCGTGCCCCGGTTGCGCACCACCGGGTCGGCGATCACCCGCTCGGCGTCGGCGAAGATGGGGAACGCCGCCCCCAGCACGGAGGATTCGAGCAGCTCCCGATGGCGGGTCAGCGCCCCGATGCGAACCTCGTCCGGGCCCGTCTCGACGTAGCCCAGCTCGGCGTGCAGGTCGTTGATGTCGATCAGATAGTCGAAGTTGGCCAGCCGGAGCTTCATCATCGGCAGCAGGCTGTGCCCGCCGGCGATCAGGCGGGCGGTGCCGCCGCGATGCTCCAGAAGGCTGATCGCATGGTCCACACTGGTGGCTCGCTCGTACTCGAACGGTGCCGGCACCTGCATGTCGTACCTCCGCAGTCCGGCAAAATCTCTGCCCGACGGTGACCAAAGTCAACGGCGACCTAAGCAGTTGCTTAGGTCGCCGTTGACGGTGCGGCCCGGGCTCGCGGATCGTGCGGCCATGCGGGACATCGTCGACGGGCTGACGACCTGGCGTTCGGCCGGCGTCGTGTTCGCCGTCGCGACCGTCGTGCGGACCTGGCAGTCCGCGCCCCGGCAACCCGGGGCGGCGATGGCCGTCTCGGCACACGGCGAGGTGCTGGGCAGCATCTCCGGTGGCTGCGTCGAGGGCACCGTCTACGAGATGTGCCGGACGGCGCTGCAGACCGGAACTGCCCAGACCCAGACCTTCGGTGTCAGCGACGACGACGCGTTCGACGTCGGTCTGACCTGCGGCGGCACGATCCAGATCCTTGTGCAGCCCGGCGTCGCGATGACCGAGACCGACGAGGTGCTCGCCGCGATCTCCGACGGCCGGCCGGTCGCCACCGCATCGGTGGAAAACGCCCAACTGGTGATCTGGCCCGACCGGATCGCCGGCAGCCTCGGCGCACCCGACCTGGACGACGCGGCCGCCCGGCAGGCGCGGGGCATGCTCGCCCTCGGCGCCACCGGCACGATCCACCTGGGCCGGCGGGGGGAGCAGCGTGGCGACGACGTGGAGGTGTTCGTCCAGTCGTACGTGCCGCCGCCCCGCATGATCATCTTCGGCGCGATCGACTTCGCCGCCGCGATGGCCCGGATCGGCAGGTTCCTCGGCTACCACGTCACGGTCTGCGACGCCCGCCCGGTGTTCGCCACCCGCGCGCGCTTTCCAGACGCGGACGACCTCGTGGTGCAGTGGCCGCACGCGTACCTGGAGTCGACGACCGTCGACGACCGCACGGTGCTCTGCGTGCTGACCCACGACCCCAAGTTCGACGTGCCGCTGCTCCAGGTCGCACTGCGCACACCCGCCCGCTACATCGGCGCGATGGGCAGCCGCCGCGCACACGACGACCGGATGCGCCGGCTCCGCGAGGCGGGCGTGAGCGAGGCCGCGCTGGCCCGGCTCTGCTCACCGATCGGGCTGGACCTGGGCGCGCGGACACCCGAGGAGACGGCCGTGGCGATCGCCGCCGAGATCACCGCGCAGGCCTGGGGCGGCTCGGGCCGGCCGCTCAGCGACCTGGCGACCCCGATCCACCACACCTGACGCTAGATCATGCGCAGAACCAGCGCCGCGGAGACCGCCAGCTCACGGTGGAGCACCTGGTCCCGGGGGACGAACACCATGGCCTGCCCCTCACCGAGAACCACGTCCTCCTGCCGGGCCGTGGTGGTGCCCCGGAACACGTGAACGGTGACGGTGTGGGGAAAGCCGGGTTCGTACGGGCGCGGGCCGCTCCACAGTGGGCGCAGTTCACCCGCTGTCAGGCCCGTCTCCTCCAGCAGCTCGCGGCGGGCCGCCTCCTCCGGTGACTCGCCGGGCTCGATGTGGCCACCCGGCAGACTCCACTGACCCGGCGACGCGGGCGCATCCTCATCACGGTGCTGAAGCAGCACCGCGCCCGACGGATCGACCAGCAGCACGAGAGCGACGCCATAGGTTGCCACCAGAGGACCGTGCCATGTCGCCCCGAGCTTGTCGACGGCGTCGCCTCGCGGGACGCCGGATCGCGTACCCTCCGCTGATGGAACTCGATGATCTTCCGCTGGCCGAGTTCGCGTTCCCGGGACCGCTGCGCGACAGCCTCGTCGCCGCGATCCTCTCCGGCGCGAAGACCTCGACGACCGGCCTGCTGATCGGGTACGAGCGCGCGAACGAGCCGCTGCCCGAGGTGGGTCAACTGTCCGCGGTGGTGGACTCCGAGGGGCGGCGCGTCGCGATCATCGAGCTGACCGACGTACGGGTGGTCCGGCTCGGCGACGTCGACCTGCAACACGCCCTGGACGAGGGCGAGGGTGACGAGTCGGTGGCGCAGTGGCGCGCGGGGCACGAGGCGTTCTGGCACAGCGCTGAGGTGCGGGCCGAGTTGGGCGACCCCGGCTTCACCGTCGACGACGACACCTTGGTGGTAGCCGAGCGCTTCCGGCTGGCGCACGTCGTCTGACCAGCGGGCGGAGTCGTCGGTTGGCCTCCGGGGCGGGCGATCGTTGGCAGCTCAGCAGTGCGATGCTCGGCGTGTCGAGCTGCTCAGCTGCCAACGATCAACGGGCGAGCAGGGCGTTACAGCATCTCGACCGGAACCAGTTTGATGCCGTCTACTCCGTCGAGGTCCATCAGATGTGACACTCCGGATCCCGTGCCGTTGAGGGGATGCTCGAACCGCCACGACTCGTGCGGCATCGGCGGTTTGAGCTGCGCGGTGAGGTCGCCCTTGCCCTGGCACCGCTTGCGTAGGCGCTCGTACGCGGCGTCGCGGTCCTCGAACCCGACCGACTTCGCGTGTGGCAGTCCACGGACGGCGTCCTGGATGGCGGCCCGTTGCTCGCTGGTCGCCGAGGATTTCAACCGAACGATGATCCCGATCCACGAAGGCCGAGGGTCGACGTCGGCGATCCGGAGCGCCACCTCATCGACGCCGTCGACCTCGGTCATCACCGCCTCGATCGCTTCGGCGATCAGAGAGTCGGTGACGGTGGCGTGGACCAGCTCTGGCGCGTACTCCGGCTTGAGGTCCGCCAGCAGGTCGGGTTGGTCCTTGAAATCGACCTTGAAGCGCTCGTGCACCTGTTCGCGGGTTTCGAGAGCCACCCCTTCGACACTTGGCATCGACCGGAGTCGTTGCTGCACGGCCTCTCTCTGCGTCGCCGTCGCGTCGTTGTCCAGGAAGACGGTCAATGCCACGTCCCCGGCAACCTCGGGCTTCGAGGCGCAGGTGGACAGGACCAGCAGGAGTGTGAGTGCCAGGGACCGTGCTACGCGACGCATGGGGGCAGATCGTAGGTGATCAAGACGCTGGCAGTGTGCCCCTGCGTCGTTGTCTGGATCTCAACTCCGTGGCTGGTCTTCGTAACCTGGATCCGCCAGACTGCGCCGTATGGGTGATCGTTGGCGCCGGTGGGCGTGGGTCGGAGTGCTCGTCGTCGGGCTGATCCTTTACCTGGCGGTGCTGTGGACCCTGGTCAGCACCAAGAACCCGAATTTCGTACCCGCGTTGATCCTGCTCGGGGCGACGCTGGTGCCGCTGACGTTCCTGACGTTCGCGCAGGCTCGCACCGGGCGATGGCAGGTGCCGGCGTCGGTGCTGGTGACGTCGGCGTTCTTCGGTGGTGTGATCGGCACTGTCGTCGCCGGCACGCTGGAGTACGACACCCTGCGCCGGCTCGGCACCCTGCCGATGCTGTTCGTCGCGCTGATCGAGGAGTCGGCGAAGCTGATCGTCCCGGTGGTCCTGCTGTTCACGGTGGTGGCCCAGCGTCGCCGCCGGGTGCCCTCCGACGGGCTGATCATCGGCATCGCCGCCGGCATGGGGTTCGCCGCGCTGGAGACGATGGGCTACGCCTTCAGCGCGCTGCTGAGCTCGCAGGGCAACATCGGTGCGGTGGAGCAGACGCTGTTCGTCCGTGGTCTGACCGCGCCCGCCGGTCACACCGCCTGGACCGGGCTCACCGCCGGCGCGTTGTGGGCGCTGTTGGCCAGCCCGAGCGTCGGCCGGCTCATCGGGTTCATCGGTACGTTCCTGGGCGTCGTCGTCCTGCACACCCTCTGGGACACGTTCTCCGGCTCGTTGGTCTTCATCGTGCTGGCGATCATCAGCATCGGCTGGCTGTTCTGGGAGCTGCGCCGTTACCGGACCTTCGCCGAGCACCCCCTCGGTCAGCTCCAACCGAACTGACCATCGCCGTACTTCATGCCTCTCCCGGCCCGCACGATCAGGTCGGGAGAGGCATGACTGTTGGTGATCCCGCTGCGACCGGACCGGCACCTCATCTAACGTCAGAGTGTTCATATTTGGCGTGCTTGGTCGGGAAGGTGCGGCAATGGGGGTGCGTAGCTGGATCGAGGGCTGGCCGGTCTACCGCCAGTTCACCGGCACCGACCCGTTGGGGCGGGGTGCCGCGGCGAAGTCCGATGGATCCCGAGCGCTAACGGCTCGCACGGAAACCGCCGACTCGATGGCCCGATCGGTGTGCCCGTACTGCGCGGTGGGTTGCGGTCAGCGGGTGTTCGTCAAGGACGGGCGGGTCAGTCAGATCGAGGGTGACCCGGACAGCCCGATCTCGCGGGGTCGGCTCTGCCCGAAGGGCGCGGCCAGCAAGAGTCTGGTCACCAGCCCACTACGGCAGACCACGGTCCGCTACCGCCGGCCGTACGGCACCGAGTGGGAGGACCTCGACCTCGACACCGCGATGAACATGATCGCCGATCGGCTCCTGGCCGCCCGGGACGAGACCTGGGAGGACGTCGACGCCGAGGGCCGACCGCTCAACCGGACGCTGGGCATCTCCAGTCTGGGTGGGGCGACGCTGGACAACGAGGAGAACTACCTCATCAAGAAGTTGTTCACGGCGGCCGGTGCGTTGCAGATCGAGAACCAGGCGCGTATTTGACACTCCGCCACCGTCCCCGGTCTGGGGACCAGCTTCGGTCGTGGCGGCGCCACCCAGTACCAGCAGGACCTGTCGAACTCCGACATGATCATCATTCAGGGTTCGAACATGGCCGAGGCGCACCCGGTGGGTTTCCAGTGGGTGATGGAGGCCAAGCGCCGCGGGGCGAAGGTGTTCCACGTCGATCCGAGGTTCACCCGGACCAGCGCCGTGGCCGACGCGTACCTGCCGATCCGGGCGGGCACCGACATCGCGATGCTCGGCGGCGTGATCCGCTACATCCTCGAAAACGAGCTGGACTTCCGGGAGTACGTCGTCGCGTACACCAACGCGGCGACCATCGTGACCGAGGACTACGCCGACACCGAGGACCTGCACGGGCTCTTCTCCGGCTTCAAGGAGGAGAACGCCTCCTACGACCAGGCCAGTTGGCGGTACGCGGGCAACGGGCAGAACAAGACGACCCGCGACACCGAGACGCAGCGGGAGACCGCGTCCGGGCTGGAGCACGAGTCGCACGGTGCTCCGGTCGACGGCGATACCGAACGCGACGAGACGTTGCAGCATCCGCGCTGCGTCTACCAGATCCTCAAGCGGCACTACTCCCGCTACACCCCGGAGATGGTCGAGCGGGTCTGTGGGATCCCGCAGGACCGGTTCCTGGAGCTGGCTCAGGCTTGGGCGGCGAACTCGGGCCGGGAACGGACGAGCATGCTCGTCTACTCGGTGGGGTGGACGCAGCACAGTGTGGGTGTGCAGTACATCCGCACCGGCGCGATCATCCAACTGCTGCTGGGCAACATGGGTCGCCCGGGTGGCGGAGTCCTGGCGCTGCGCGGTCATGCCAGCATCCAGGGCTCCACGGACATTCCGACGCTGTTCAACCTGCTGCCCGGCTACCTGCCGATGCCGCACCACGCCGACCACCCCACCTTCGACGAGTGGGTGGACAGCATCCACCACCCCGGCCAGAAGGGCTTCTGGGGCAACGCCCGCACCTACGGCGTCAACCTGCTCAAGGCGTACTGGGGTGAGGCCGCCACCGCGGAGAACGACTACTGCTACGGGTACATGCCGCGGATGACCGGCGACCACGGCACCTACCAGCAGGTGCTCGACATGATCGACGGCAAGATCAAGGGCTATTTCCTGCTCGGGCAGAACCCGGCGGTCGGTTCGGCGCACGGCCGGGCGCAGCGTCTCGGCATGGCCAATCTCGACTGGCTCGTGGTCCGGGACCTGTTCGAGATCGAGAGCGCCACGTTCTGGAAGCACGCGCCGGAGATTGAGACCGGCGAGATCACGCCGGAGCAGTGCCGCACCGAGGTGTTCTTCCTACCCGCCGCCTCCCACGTGGAGAAGGAGGGCACCTTCACCCAGACGCAGCGCCTGTTGCAGTGGCGGGAGAAGGCCGTCGAGCCGCCAGGCGACGCCCGCTCCGAGCTGTGGTTCTTCTATCACCTCGGCCGCATCATCCGGGAACGGCTGGCGCAGTCGACCCTGCAGCGCGACCGGGCGCTGCTCGACCTGAACTGGAACTACCCCACGCACGGCCCGAACGCCGAGCCGAGCGCCGAGGCGGTGCTGCGTGAGATCAACGGGTACGACGTGGCGACCGGCCGGCCACTGGCGTCCTTCACGGAGATGAAGGACGACGGCTCCACCGCCTGCGGGTGCTGGATCTACAGCGGCGTGTACGCCGACGGTGTCAACCAGGCCGCCCGGCGCAAACCCGCCAGCGAGCAGTCCCTGGTCGCCCTGGAGTGGGGCTGGGCCTGGCCGGCGAACCGTCGCATCCTCTACAACCGTGCCTCGGCCGATCCGGACGGCAACCCGTGGAGTGAACGAAAGCGCTACGTCTGGTGGGACCCGGAGAAGGGCGAGTGGACCGGCTACGACGTCCCGGACTTCGAGAAGAACAAGGCGCCGTCATACCGACCCGCCCACGACGCCTCGGGCGTGGCGGGCATTGCCGGCGACGATCCGTTCATCCTCCAGGGCGACGGCAAGGGCTGGTTGTACGCGCCCACCGGCGTGCTCGACGGACCGATGCCCACCCACTACGAGCCGGTCGAGTCGCCGGTGCGCAACCCGCTGTACCGGCAGCAGGCCAACCCGACCCGCAAGGTCTACACGCACCCGATCAACTCGTTGAATCCCAGCCCGCCGCAGGAGCACAGCGACGTCTTCCCGTACGTGTTCACGATCAGCCGGCTCACCGAACACCACACCGCCGGCGCGATGAGCCGCAACGTGTCGCCCCTGGCCGAGTTGCAACCCGAGCTGTTCGTCGAGGTGTCGCCGGAGTTGGCGGCCCTGCGAGGGTTGAGTCACCTGGGCTGGGCCCACCTGGTCACCAGCCGCGCGGCCGTCGAGGCGAAGGTGCTGGTGACCGACCGCGTCACGCCGCTGCGCGTGGATGGCCGGATCATCCACCAGGTCTGGCTGCCGTACCACTTCGGCTACGAGGGCCTGGTGACCGGCGACTCGGCGAACGACCTGTTCGGCATCACCCTCGACCCCAACGTCCTGATCCAGGAGAGCAAGGTCGGCACCTGCGACGTCCGGCCCGGACGGCGCCCCAGAGGACAGGACCTGTTGGGCCTCGTCGTCGACTACCGGCGGCGGTCGGGGAACCTCGTCCACCGATACCCGCCGATGGTCACGACCGACGTCGCCGACAGCAGTAGCGACCAGGAGGCCTGACCGATGCCCCACGCCAACGCCCTGTACGGGCCGCTGGACCCCGCACCGGACGCCGGCTACGAGAACCCGCCGCCGCGGATGGGGTTCTTCACCGACACCAGCGTCTGCATCGGCTGCAAAGCGTGCGAGGTGGCCTGCAAGGAGTGGAACGGCGTCCCCGAGAGCGGGCTCGACCTGCTGGGCATGTCGTACGACAACACGGGCGCGCTGACCGCGAACTCGTGGCGCCACGTCGCGTTCGTGGAGCAGCCCCGCTCGGCCGGGTGGGCGACTCCGGCGTTCCAGGAGCAACCCGACGGGCCATCGGTCAGCCCGCTCACGGCGGCCGTGGGCGCGGGTACCAGCACCGACACCGGCACGGACCCCGGACTGCCCACCGGCTCACCCGCAGCGGCCGCCCGCATGTCGGGCGGCCCGGAGTTTCTGGGGATGCCGGGTACGCAGCCGCCGGGGCGTGGCTCGGGTGCGGAGGGGCGGACGGATTTCCGGTGGTTGATGATGTCGGACGTGTGTAAGCACTGCACGCACGCGGCGTGTCTGGATGTCTGTCCGACGGGTTCGTTGTTCCGGACGGAGTTCGGCACCGTGGTGGTGCAGGAGGACATCTGCAACGGCTGCGGTTACTGCATCTCCGCCTGTCCGTACGGGGTGATCGATCAGCGTAAGGATGACGGTCGGGCGTGGAAGTGCACGCTGTGCTACGACCGGTTGGGTGCGGGCATGACGCCGGCGTGCGCGCAGGCGTGTCCGACGGAGTCGATCCAGTACGGGCCGCTCGACGAGTTGCGGGAGCGGGCCGCCGAGCGGGTGGCGAAGCTGCACGAGCGGGGAGTGCCGGAGGCGCGGTTGTACGGGCACGACCCGAACGACGGCGTCGGTGGTGACGGTGCGTTCTTCCTGCTGCTGGACGAGCCGGAGGTGTATGGGCTGCCACCGGACCCGATCGTGACCACCCGCGACCTGCCGGCCATGTGGAAGCGCGCCGGCCTGGCGGCGATGACGATGGCGGTCGCCACGGCGGTCGCGTTCCTGGGTAGGCGGCAATGACCGACGAGACACCATCGAACGAGCCGGTCGGCGCCCGGTTCCGCGAGTTCCAGGCCGGCCTCGATCAGCCCGACGGGAAACGTCACCGGCAGCCCCGCAGACGAGGCGGCGACGGCGGTGAGCAGCTCACGGTGCCGCCGGCCGACTTCGCCTCCTACTACGGCCGGCCGGTTCTGAAGCCGCCGGTGTGGAAGTACGACATCGCCGGCTACCTGTTCACCGGAGGCCTCGCCGCGGGAAGTGCGCTGATCGGCGCGGGCGGCCAACTGACCGGACGACCCGGGCTGCGCAAGGTGGGCCGCTGGACGGCCCTCGGCGGTGTCGCCGCCAGCACGTACCTGCTGGTTCACGACCTCGGCCGGCCGTCCCGGTTCCATCACATGCTCCGGGTCGCCAAGGTGACCTCGCCGATGTCGGTCGGCACCTGGATCCTCGCCGCGTTCGGACCTCTGGCCGGCGTGGCCGCGGTCGCCGAGCTCGCGCCGCTGCTCCCGCAGCACGGTGTGCTCGGCCTCGCCCGTCGGATCGCACCGCCCATCGGCAACGTCGCCGGCCTGGCCGCCGCGGCCACCGCACCGGCGCTGGCGACGTACACCGGGGTGCTGCTCGCCGACACGGCCGTGCCGTCCTGGCACGACGCCTACCCGTCGCTGCCGTTCGTCTTCGCCGGCAGCGCGCTCGCCGCCGCGTCCGGGGTGGGACTGATCGCGGCACCGGCCGCGGAGACCGCCCCACTGCGCCGACTCGCCCTGGCCGCCGCGGCCGTCGAGTTCGGCGGAGGGCACCAGTTGGAGCGGCAGGGCCTCACCAGCGAGCCCTACCAGCACGGACGCAGCGGCCGGCTGGTGAAGGCGGGACGCGTCCTGCTCGCCGTGGGCACCGTCACCGCCCTGCTCAGCCGACGCAGCCGGGTCCTGTCGGCGATCTCCGGCGCCGCCCTCGTGGCATCGTCGGTCGCCACCCGGTTCGGCGTCTTCGAGGCGGGACGGGTGTCGGCACGCGATCCGAAGTACACGGTGGTGCCACAACGGGAGCGGCTCAGGTCGACCACCCAGCTCTGAGCGGATCGGTGAAACGGAAGGCGCCCCTGTGAAGGGGCGCCTTCCGTTGTGATGCAAGAGGTCTGGCCGCCGCGCGTCAGCCGGTGAACAGCTTCGCGGCGGTGATGGCGGTCTGGACGATGCCGTAGCCGAGCAGCACCGCGACCAGCAGCCACGACAACCAGAGCCGCCCGGTCTGGCTACCGACCCGCGGAGGCGCGGGAGGCTGGCTTTCCCGCCCGAGAGCGACCGGCTCGGTGACACTCGCCTTCGCCACGGGCGAGGTCGGCCCTCGGTCCGGTTCGTGGAACCGCTCGGGCACGGAACGCACCAGCAGGTTCGCGATGAACCCGATGGCGAGGATGCCGACCATGGTGAACAGCGCGGGCCGGTACGCCGCCGCGGTGAGGGTGCCGGGCTTGCCCTGCGTGTCGAGGATCCCGTTGACGATCAGCGGGCCGGCGACACCCGCGGCCGACCAGGCGGTCAGGATCCGGCCGTGGATGGCCCCGACCTGGAAGGTGCCGAACAGGTCACGCAGGTAGGCGGGCATGGTGGCGAAGCCACCGCCGTAGAAGGAGATGATCGCGGCGGCGATCAGCACGAAGACCGCGGTCGCGGAGTGGCCGGCCACGGCGAGCAGCACGTACAGCACCATGCCCACGCCGAGGTAGACCATGTAGATGGGCTTGCGGCCGATGAGGTCGGACGTCGTCGACCAGACGAACCGCCCAGCCATGTTGAACAGCGACAGCACTCCCACGAAACCGGCCGCAGCCGACACCGAGACAGTGGTGGCGGTCCCGTTGTCCCGGAAGAAGTCCTGGATCATCGGGCTCGCCTGCTCCAGGATGCCGATGCCCGCGGTGACGTTGCAGAACAGCACGATCCACAGCAACCAGAACGACCGGGTACGCACGGCGTTCGACGCCGACACGCTCGCCGTCGTCACCAGAGGTCGAGCGGCCACGGTCGCGGGGTCGAACCCGGCGGGGCGCCAGTCCGGCGCCGGAACCCGGACGTTGAACGGGCCGAACATCATGATCACGAAATACCCGATGCCGAACGTGACGAAGAGCGCCACGAGGGCACTGCCCGACGCCACGGCGGCCGGGTTGTCGGGGTTGTAGCCGGAGTCGTAGAGGGAGAGCAGTTGGCGCGCGAGCGGGCCAGCGACCAGGGCGCCACCGCCGAACCCCATGATGGCCAGACCGGTTGCCAGGCCGGGGCGGTCCGGGAACCACTTGATCAGGGTCGAGACGGGCGAGATGTAACCGATGCCGAGCCCGATGCCGCCGATGACGCCGTACCCGAGGTAGAGCAGCCACAGCTGCTGGGTCGCGATGCCGAGCGCGCCGACCAGGAACCCGACGGCCCAGAAGCACGCCGAGACGAACATGGCCCGGCGCGGCCCGTTGCGCTCCACCCAACGGCCACCCACCGCCGCGGACGAACCCAGCATGACGATGGCGATACTGAAGATCGCGCCGATCGCCGTCTGACTGGTGTCGAAGTGCGCGATGAGGGAGTTCTTGTAGACACTCGTCGCGTAGACCTGGCCGATGCAGACGTGCACCGCCAGTGCCGCGGTCGGGATGAGCCAGCGGCTGTATCCCGGGGGAGCGACAGTGTGCCGGGGATCGAAGACCGACAGCATGGGCATCGTCCACACCTCCTGCGGCTGAGTAGGCCGCGACGTTGCCGAGCTGTCCCGACCCGGCAGTTGGCCGAGCGGCGCCGCCGCAGTGGCGGCCCGGCGCACGTCTGGCGTCAGCCGATTTCCGGCTTAACCTCACGTTACGTGTCGGCTGGTTCACGCCATGTCATTACCGAAAAACGCGGCGGGAGGTGGAAACAGAACGGGGGCGGGCCTACCGGCCCGCCCCCGACTGCTGTCGTACCGCTCAGTGGATCGCGGCCTTCGCGGCCGCCTCCTCCTGGACGCGTCGTTCCTCCCCGCTGAGGGTGTGCAGCGGCTTCTCCCTGATGAACAGCACGACGATCAGCGCGAGCAGGGCGAACGGCGCGCCGACCAGGAAGAGATCCGCGGTGGCGATGCCGTACACGTCCTGCACGATGCGCAGCACCGGCTCGGGCAGGGTGGACAGGTCGGGCACCTCGGCGGAGCCACCGCCGGCCGTCGCCGCCGGGCCGAGCCGCTCGGCGGTCAGCGAGGCCACCCGGTTCGCCAGGACCGCGCCGAGGGCACTGACCCCGATGGCGCCGCCCATGCTGCGGAAGAACGTCAGCACGGAGGTGGTGACGCCGAGCTCGTGGGCCGGTACGTCGTTCTGTGCGGCCAGCACGAGGTTCTGCATGAGCATGCCGACGCCGACGCCCAGCACGGCCATGTAGATCGACAGCACGAGGACGCTGGTGTTGGCGTCGATGGTGCCCAGGAGCAGCATCCCGACGCTCATCACCGCGGCGCCGGCCACCAGGTATGCCTTCCACCGGCCGTACTTGGTGATGAGCTGTCCGGCGACCGTCGACGAGACGAGCAGGCCGAAGATCATCGGGAGGCTCATCAGGCCCGCGACGGTGGGCGACTTGCCCAGCGAGATCTGGAAGTACTGGGACAGGAAGACGGTGCCGCCGAACAGCGCGACACCGACCAGCACGCTGGCGATCGTGGCCAGGGAGACCGTGCGGTTGCGGAAGATGCCCAGCGGGACGATCGGCTCCTCGGCGCGAGATTCGACGAGCACGGCCAGCGCCAGCAGGACCAGACCGCCGACGACCATCAGGGCCGTCCAGCCGGAGGCCCACTCGAACTTGTTCCCGGCCAGGGACGACCAGATCAGCAGCGTGGAGACACCAGAGGTGATGAGCAGGGCGCCCAGCCAGTCGATCTTTGCCTTGCGGCGGATGACCGGCAGGTGCAGGGTGCGCTGGAGCAGGGCGATGGAGATGATGCTGAACGGGACGCCGATCAGGAAGCACCACCGCCAGCCCAGCCAGGACGTGTCGACGAGCAGGCCACCGATCAGCGGACCGGCGATGGTGCCCACACCGAAGACCGCGCCGAAGATGCCGGCGTAGCGGCCCAGCTCACGGGGAGGGATCATCGCCGCCATGACGATCGTGGCCAGCGCCGTCATGCCGCCGGCGCCGATGCCCTGGACGACACGGCTGAGCAGCAGCACCTCGACGTTCGGCGTGAAGCCCGCGATGAGCGAACCCACCACGAACAGGCCCAGCGAGAGTTGGATCAGCAGCTTCTTGCTGTACAGGTCGGCCATCTTGCCCCACAGCGGCACCGTCGCCGTCATGGCGAGCAGTTCGCTGGTGACGATCCACGTGTAGACGGTCTGGCTGCCGTTCAGGTCCGCGATGATCCGCGGCAGCGCGTTCGCCACCACCGTGGAGGCGAGGATGGACACGAACATGCCGACCATCAGGCCGGAAAGGGCCTGGAGAACCTCCCGACGCGACATGCGCGTGCCGACCTCGGCGGTGTCGGCGGGCGGGACGGTGGTGGTCATTGACGCTCCCTCGGCGGGTTTGTGGCGGGGTGACTGGCCCAGCAGCTGGTGCGGCGGGGCGGGCAGTGGCGGGTCAGGAGGGGGACGGCGGATCCGGCAGCCCGGCGGCGATCGCGGCGAACGCCTCGTCGACGAAGTCGCGCAGGGGGCGGGTGTCGTCGTCGGCGGACCAGCGCAGCATCGCGGTGTGGAAGGCAGCACTGGTGACAGCGGTGATGAGCGGCGGGAGTCCGTGGTCGGCACCTACGCCGAGGCGGGTGGCGATGACCGAGACCATGGCTCGCTCCGTCGCGATGTTGCCGGACACCAGCCGGGGCAGCAGCGCGGGGTTCTGGGTGATGACCGCCAGCCGTAGCCGCCACAATTCCCGATCGGCCTGGATCGTGTCGATCGCCTCGTCGAGGGCCAGCCGGACGGCCTGCAACGTCGGCACCTGCGCAGGGGCGGCCGCCAGACGCGCCACGACGGGGTTGCCGTCGAGCGCCGGATCGTCGGTGAGAGCCTCGTCCTTGCAGGTGAAGTAGTTGAAGAAGGTCCGCGAGGACACGTCCGCGGCCTCGCTGATCTCCTCCACCGTCACGTGCTCCAGGCCGCGTTCGGCGACCAGCCGCAGCGCGGCGGCGGTCAGCGCGGCCCGCGTCTGCGCCTTCTTGCGGTCGCGACGCCCGGGCGCGGCTTGGTCGGTGTCGGTCACGCGAGCGAGATTAGGAGCGAACTTGCACACCCTGCAAGTTTTTAGAGTGTGAAGTGATCTTCCTGACTCGCGATGCTGGTCGGAGCCGGACGGATCGGTCTCTCGGTGCGGGGCACGGCGCCGGTGGTCTCCAGGATGAGCCCGGCGACCAGGTCCGGGTCGTCGCTCATCGGGACGTGCCCGCACCTGGGCAGCGTCACCACCCGTGCCGCCGGCAGGCCCGCCCGGGCGCGCTCGGCCTGGTGGACGCCGAAGATCCGGTCGCGGTCGCCCCAGCCGATGGTCACCGGCACCGTCGGGTCGGACAGCCGAAGGCAGTCGAAGCGATAGTCGCGGGCGGCTCGGGCCACGGCGTTGAAGCCGAGCCCACGTCGCAGAGCGAGCGCGTCACCCAGCGCGCGCTCGACGTCCAGCAGGGTCGGGCGGGCCATCAGCGGCGCGAAGCACAACGCCCGCAGGTACGCCGAGCGCAGCGCGACCCGCATGATCGGGGTGGGCAGGTACGAGTTGGCCCGCAGCATCCGGAGGATGGCCAGCGCCCGTCGGCGCTCCGCCGGGGTGAAGAAGCCGGCGGGGGAGAAGGCGGTGGCCGAGGCGGCCGCCCCCATCGCCGCAAGCTCCAGGGCGATCGCCCCACCGAGGCTGTAGCCGGCGACGTGCGGACGCTCCAGCCCCCACTCGGTCAGGACCGGCAGGACCCCGGCCACGGTAGCGGCCATGTCGGCGGGCATGCCGGTGCCCGGCACCGGAGAGTTCCCGAATCCGGGCAGGTCGAGCGCGATCACCTCGTGGTGGGCGGTGAGCCGCTCGAACACCGGCTCCCACGCCTGGTGACGGTGACCGATGCCGTGGATGAGCAGGAGGGGCTCGCCGCTGCCCGCACGTCGGAACTGAATGCTCATGACTGCCCTCCCACCGACGTCCTGCCGAAGGAACGCCCGAGCTGGCGTACCTCGTCTTCCATCTGGCCGACCATGGTCTGGCCACCGAAGCGGGTGATCAACGCGTCGGAGGGGCCGCTCAGCACCACCGGCCGCAGCGCCTGCACCATGGCCAGCGACCGTGGCACGTACACCTTGCGTTTGCGGCGCTCGATGCCGCGGAGCAGGGCCTCGACGCACTGCTCGACCGGGACGACGGTGGACAGGGGCCACGGCAACCGGCGCAGTGTGGCGCGGAAGGACGCCAGGTCGTCACGGATGTCGCGGACCAGGTCGGTGTCGATCCAGATCGGATGCGCCGTGCCGACGGTGACGCCGCGTGAGCGGGTCTCCAGGCGCAGCACGTTGGCGAACTGCTCCACACCCGCCTTGGACGCGCAGTAGGCCGCCATCCCGGGCATCGCCGTGAAAGCGGCGGCCGACGAGATGATCAGGACGTGGCCACGGGCGGCGGTGACGTGCGGCAGCGCCGCGCTGACCGTGCGGATCGCGCCGCAGAGATTCACCTCGACGGTACGGACCAGCGCGTCGACCGGTCCCACGGCGACGGTGCCGAGGTTCGCGATGCCCGCGTTGGCCACGACAACGTCGATGCCACCGAAGCGGTCGACAGTGGACGCCACTGCCGCGTCCAACGCCGCCTGGTCGGTGACGTCACACTCGTACCAGTGCGCGTCGAGGTCGGCACCGAGCTGTTTGAGCAGCTCGCCCTCCAGACCAACGACGGCGACCTGGGCGCCCCGCGCGACCGCCTCGCGGGCCATCTGCGCCCCGATGCCGCGCGCCGCGCCGGTGATGAGCACTGTCCTGCCCGCCAGGTCATACCGCATCGGCGTGCTCCCGTTCCGCGTCGTTGGGGGTGTTCCCGGGCGTGACGACCTGGTAGTCGGCCGGTCGGAACCGGCGCAGCCGCATCCGGAAGCTGGTGGCGAAGCCCGGCCAGATGGTGGTGTTGCGGCCGGTGCTGTCGAGATACCAGCTCTGACAGCCGGTCTCCCACACGGTGCCGGTCATCTTCTGATCGATCCGTTCGGTCCAGCGCTGTTGCGCGTCACCGGTGGGCTCGATGGCCCCGATGCCCTTGGCCCGCATGTGACGCAGTGCCGCGAGCACCAGCTGCAGCTGTGCCTCGATCATCAGCACCACGGAGGTGTGCCCGAGCCCGGTGTTCGGGCCGAGCAGGAAGAACAGGTTGGGGAAGCCTGCGATGGTCGTGCCCCGGTACGCGTGCATGCTGGGGGTCCACGCATCTGCCAGGCTGCGCCCACCCCGACCGTGGATGCGTCGGACGACGGGGGAGTCGGTGACGTGGAAGCCGGTGCCGAAGATGATCGTGTCCGCCGGGTGGTGGACGTCGTCGTCGGTGACGAGGCCGTCCGGCACGATCCGAGCGATGCCGGCGGTGACCACGTCGACGTTCGGTCGGGTGAGCGACGGCCAGTAGTCGTTGGAGATCAGCACCCGCTTGCAGCCCATCGCGTAGCGGGGGGTGAGCTTGTCCCGCAGGTGCGGGTCGGGGACCTGACGCCGCAGCGTACGCAGGGACAGGCGCGAGGCGAGGCGGTTGACCGCCGGGTGCAGGAAGCCCAGGCCCATGCCCTCGCGTACCAGATAGAGCCCTGCCCGGGCGGCCCGTTGCGCGCCGGGCACGGTGCGGAACGCGGCCTGCTCGACCCCGCTGATCCGGCGCGACAACCTCGGCATGATCCACGCGGGGGTGCGCTGGAAGAGCGTCAGCTTCTCGACCGTCGGCTGGATCTGTGGCACGAACTGGACGGCCGAGGCGCCGGTGCCGATCACCGCGACGCGCCGGCCGGCCAGGTCGTGGTCGTGCCGCCAACGGGCGGAGTGGAACACCGTGCCGGCGAACCCGTCGATCCCGGGCAGGTCGGGGACGGCCGGGTCACTGAGCGGGCCGGCGGCACAGATCAGGACGCGGGCGCTGTGGTCGCCGCCGGAGGTGCGCAGCAGCCAGCGTTGGCGCTGGTCGTCCCACCTCACCTCGTGCACCTCGTGGCGCAACCGCAACCTCGGGCGGATCCCGAAGCGGTCGACGCAGCCGCGCAGGTAGTCCCAGATCTCCGGCTGACCGGAGAACGTGTTCGACCAGCGGGGGTTGGGGGCGAAGGAGAACGAGTAGAGGTGCGACGGGACGTCGCAGGCGCAGCCCGGGTAGGTGTTGTCACGCCAGGTGCCGCCGACGTCCTCACCCCGGTCGAAGACGAGAAAGTCGGTGAAGCCGGCCCGCTGGAGGCGGATGGCGGCGCCCAGGCCACCGAAGCCGGCGCCGATGATGGCAACGTCTGTCTCCATTCACCCCTCCGTGAGCTCGGACGCGGAAGTCGGGTCGGCCACGGGCGGCCAGGGCGGATCGCCCACGCCGGTGATCCGTACGCCGCCCCACGGGTCGACCTCGGCCAGTCGGGCGGCCCGGACGCGGTCGGCGATGCGCAACTCGACGTCGCGTCGGCCGGAGCGCAGTAGGTGGGCCACCCGTGGCTCGGGCTCGATCCGCCCACCCCAGTGGAAGCGGCCGTCGACCGGCTCCCACCGCCCGCTGAGGTGCACCCGGACCGAGGTGCCCTCGACACCCGCCGGGCCGTGGTAGCTCACGGCACGATCCGCTCGTGGGCGCGGGTGAGCTCGTGCGGCAGGTCGGCGCTGGCCCGTACCCCCTCGATGCCGCTCCACAGCAGAGCGGTCAGGTAGTCGGTGAGGGCGGCCCGACTGATCGGCTGGCCGTGCGTGGTCCACCAGTCACCGACCGCCTGCACGAAACCCACCAGGCCGTACGCCCACGGCTCCGCCGGGCCGGCGTCCAGGCCCAGAGCCCGCAGGCGGTCACCGATCACCCGGGCCAGCCCGGCGGCAACCTGTCGGCTGGTGCCGGCGACCACCTGGTGGATGCCGGGTTGGCCGGACTGTCGCATCAGGAACCGGTAGAGCGTGGGCTGTGACTCGATCACCCCGAGGTACGCGTCGATCGTCGCCTCGACCAGGTCACGCTCCTCGCGGACCTGCTCGATCGCCGGCGCGATGGCGTCGACCACCCGGGCCGCCACCACCTCGCTGACCGCGACCCAGAGCTGCGACTTGTCGGCGAAGTAGCGGTACAGGACCGGTTTGCTGACGCCTGCCGTGGCGGCGACCTGTTCCATGTCGACCTCCGGCCCGTGCCGCAGCAGCGCCTGCACGGCAGCCCCGACCAGCTCCTGCCGTCGTTGCTCACGATGGTCTGCCCAGCGGTCCCGGCGGCCGTTGCCCTTCGCCTTCGGACCGCCGTCGGGGGGCGTGACCGGCGGGTCGGATGCATTGACATCGGTGAGCGGCGATTGCATGCTACTACTCGTAACAGTTACCGGTCGTCACGTCAATATGGAGGAGCCATGGAAGCCGCATCGGCGGAGACCGGGCGTGCGGCGGTCGCCGAGCGACTACTCACGTCCTCACTGCGGACCAGCTACGACCCCACAGTCGAAATCGACTGGGACGCCCCGCACACCCCCGGCGCCTACTGGCTCCCGCCGCAGCGCAGCAGCCTCTACGGCACGCCACTGTGGGAGCAGCTCAGCGAGGAGCAGCGCGTCGAGCTCACCAAGCACGAGGTGGCCAGCGCGGCCAGCGCCGGGCTGTGGTTCGAGACGATCCTCATGCAGATGCTGATCCGGGAGTACTACCGCGCCGACCCGACCAGTCGGCAGGCCCAGTACGCGTTGACCGAGGTCGCCGACGAGTGCCGGCACTCCATCATGTTCGGCCGGCTGATCGAGGCGATGGGTTGTCCGGTCTACCGCGCGAGCACTGTGGACCACCACCTCGGGCGCTTCCTCAAGGCCACCGCCAGCGGCCCCCGGATGTACGCCGCGATCCTCATCGCGGAGGAGATCCTCGACGCGTTCCAGCGCGAGATCATGGCGGACGAGTCGCTCCAGCCGCTCATCCGGATGGTCTCCCGCATCCACGTGGTGGAGGAGGCGCGACACGTCCGGTTCGCCCGTGAGGAACTGGCCGCCGCCGTCGAGGCCACCGGCCCGGTGGGCATGGCGTACGCGCGGCTGTTGGTTGGTCGCGCCGCCTACACGATCGCCAACCGCCTGGTCCATCCCGACGCGTACGCGGCGGTGGGCATCCCACCGGCGGTCGGTCGTGCCGCTGCCCGCGCCAACCCGCACTGGCGTGCCACCCTGCGCTGGTCGGCGGAGCGGGTGCACGCCAACCTGGCGGGCGTCGGCCTGGTGGCCGGGCCGGGGCGTCTGCTGTGGGCGCGGGCCGGGCTGATCTGACCTGTCGTCGCTCGTGGAACGGCATGGGGGCGCCGTCTCCGGCCGGCCCCCACGCCGCCCGGTGGGCTCACTCGCTGCGGGCGAAGCCACCCTTCGGCGCGATGATCTCAAGGTTCGTGCCGTCGGGATCGTTGAAGTACGCGACCTCGGTGCCGACCGCAGCCGGCGGGTTCACCTCGCCGGCAGCGAAGGTGTACGGCTGACCGAGGAACTCGAACCCGGCCTCGCTCATCCGGTCGAAGACCGAGCGCACGTCGTCCACGTGGAAGCACAGGTGCATCGAACCGGGGCGGTTGGCCGCCACCTGGGCGATGTCACCGACCGGCTCCTGGAACTGGATCAGATCGATCCCGAGGTTGTCGAGGTTGAAGGTGGCGTACCGCAGCTTCGTCGTCGGCAGCCCCTGCGACTGCGCGAAGCCGGCCCCGTGCATGCTCTCGTCCCGTACGACCGGTTCCTTGCCGAGCAGGGCCTGGTAGAACGCGACCGAGCGGTCCAGGTCACTCACCGCGATCCCGACGTGCGCTGCCGACCTGAGGCCGATGGACACGTTCGCGAGGTTCGGGAATGCCACTTTGACTCTCCTTACCAGCGTTCTTCGTCGCCTGTCGTGTTGCTGATCTTCACGTCGTACCCCCCGTGAGACCGGTTCATGCGACGGCGCCGTCAGGCCCGTTCGACCCGCGCCTGCTGGTGGTCGGTCAGCCGGAGCCCCACCCCTCGAACGACGTCGATGGTGGTCCCGGTGCCGAGGTCGTGCAGCTTGCGGCGCAGCCGCTTCACGAGTGACTGCACGTCCGCCTTGCGTTCGCGCCCCTCGTCACCCCAGACCGACCGGTGCAACTCCGCGTAGCTCCAGACCCGGGCCGGCTCGGTGATCAGGCAGGTCAACAGGTCGTGTTCCAGGCGGGTGAGATCGATTTCGCGATCACCGCAGCGGGCGCTGGAGCGGGACGAGTCGATCACCAGGGCGGCGACCGGCGGCGGCTCGGACGCGGCGGCGGCCACCTGCTGCGGGGCGGCGATCAGCCGGCGTAGCTCGTCGAGGTCGGCCACCAGCAGCAGTGGCGCGATGCCGTCGAGGCGCTCCGCGAGCCGGATGCGCTCGGCCGGCGACGAGGTCACCGCGATCAGCAGCGGGAACGGCTCGTCGGCCGGATCACCCCTGTTCAACGTTGCCTCGTCGTCCTCGGCCACAGCACCGCCCGGGATCGATGGGCATCCCTGCCCAACTCTCGTCATGGTCCTGACAATGATTGGCAAGCGCGCCGCCAGCAGGGCAACTCTTAGCGACAAGTTGCTCACGGCAAGTTCTTGATCGTCCTTTCTTCTCGATCATAGTGTCCACTCGGGCAACCGGCGTGACCCGCGCGGTGCATGGGGGAGGTCCACCATGGCCCATTTTCACCCTGGGTCGTTCTGAGGGAGGCAGCACCGATGTTCAGACGTCCACAATGGCGGCGCGCAGCCAGATCACTGGTGAGCGCCGGGGCGGCGACGATCCTCGCCGCGACATGCTTGGCCACCATGGGCTCGGGCGCGCAGGCCGCGCCGGGCGGCGGGATGGGGGCGGGCGCCCCGACCGGCGACAAGATCCGACCGGAGCTCGCCAGGCAGCTCCAGGCCAAGAGTGAAGGGGACTTCTGGATCCGGTTCAAGGACCGGGCGGACCTCAGCAAGGCCAGCGCCATCAAGGACTGGTCGAAGCGTGGCACCGCTGTTGCGGACGCTCTGCGCAAGACCGCCGCGGCGAGCCAGGGCAAGATTCGGGCCGACCTCGACAGTTCGGGCGCGAAGTACCAGACCTTCTGGGCCACCAACGCGATCAAGGTGAGCAGCGGCTCGCTCGCGATGGCGCAGAGGTTCGCCGGCCACTCGGAGGTCGAGGGCCTCTACGCCCCGGTTGCCTACAAGGTGCCCGAGACCACCAAGGGCACCGACGAGAAGACCGTGAACGCCCTCGAGTGGGGCGTTGCCAACATCAACGCCGACGACGTCTGGTCCCAGTACGGCGTCAAGGGCGAGGGCATCACCATCGCGAGCATTGACAGCGGTGTCCAGTTCGACCACCCGGCGCTGGTGAACTCCTACCGCGGCAACAACGGCGACGGGACGTTCGACCACAACTACAACTGGTTCGACGCCGCCGGCACCTGCGCGACCGCCCCCTGCGACGACGACGGCCACGGTACGCACACGATGGGCACCATGGCCGGCTCCGACGGCGCGAACCAGATCGGTGTCGCCCCCGGGGTCAGGTGGATCTCGGCGAACGGTTGCTGCCCCAGCGACGCCGCTCTGATCGAATCCGGTCAGTGGATGCTCGAACCGCTGGACCTCAACGGCCAGAACGCGGACGCGAGCAAGCGACCGAACGTCATCAACAACTCGTGGGGCACCCGGGACCCGTCCAACGAGCCCTTCATGGAGGACGTGACCAACGCCTGGACCGCGTCCGGGATCTTCGGTGTCTGGTCCAACGGCAACAGCGGACCGGCATGCCAGACCAGCGGCTCGCCGGGCAGCCTCGCCAGCAACTACTCGACCGGCGCGTACGACGTCAACAACAACATCGCCGGCTTCTCCGCCCGGGGCACCGGGCAGAACGGCGAGATCAAGCCCAACATCTCGGCCCCCGGCGTGAACGTCCGGTCGAGCATTCCCGGCAACTCCTACGGCAGCATCAGCGGCACCTCGATGGCCGCGCCGCACCTCGCGGGCGCGATCGCGCTGCTGTACTCGGCGGCCCCGTCGCTCATCGGTGACGTCGACGCGACCCGTGCGCTGCTCAACGGCGCGGCCGTCGACAAGGCCGACGACCAGTGCGGTGGCACCGCGGCCGACAACAACGTCTACGGAGAGGGCCGGCTCGACGCACTCGCGTTGCTCAACGCCGCTCCGACCGGCGACATCGGCACCCTGGCCGGCACGGTCACCGACGCGGCCACCGGAGCCCCGATCGCCGGCGCGACCCTCACCCTCACCGGCCCGAGCGCCCGCGAGCTGACCACCGGCGCGGACGGCAAGTTCTCGACCCAGCTGCCCACCGGTGACTACCAGGTCGCCGTGGCGGCCTTCGGCTACGCCAGCACCACGAAGCCGGCGACGGTCACCAAGGGCGCGACCACGACGCTCACCGTCGCGTTGACGCCGGTGCCGAGTGTCAACGTCACCGGCGCGGTCACCGACGGCTCCGGCCACGGGTGGCCGTTGTACGCGAAGGTGACCGTCACGGGCGTGTCCGGCGTCTACGACTACACCACCCCGTCGAACGGCCGTTACAGCATCTCGCTGCCGGCCGGGCAGACGTACACCCTGAAGTACGAGTCGCAGTACCCGGGCTACCAGACCGTCACCAAGGAGGTCGTGGTTGGTTCCGGCAACGTCACCGCCAACGTCGCCGTTCCTGTGGACACCACCACCTGCACCACCGCCCCCGGATACACGTTCGGCTCGGACGGTGAGTACGAGACCTTCGACGGCACGACCACGCCGGCCGGCTGGACCGTCGTGGACAACGCGGGCAGCGGTCAGGTCTGGAAGTTCACCGACGACGGCGACCGGGGCAACCTGACCGGCGGCACCGGCAACTTCGCGATGATCGACAGCGACGCGTACGGCGCGGGTAGCAGCCAGGACACCTCGCTGGTCAGCCCGGTGGTCGACCTGACCGGTGTGACGGCCCCGGTCGTCCGCTTCAACCAGGACTTCAACCAGCTGGCCGACGACACCGCCGACGTCGATCTGAGCATCGACGGTGGCACCACCTGGACCAACCTGCTCCGGCAGGAGACCGACGTCCGGGGACCGAAGGTGACCGAGATCCCGATCCCGCAGGCGGCCGGCCAGGCGCAGGTGCAGGTGCGGTTCCGCTACTACGACGCCTCGTACGAGTGGTGGTGGGAGGTCGACAACGTGCTGATCGGCAGCCAGGTCACCTGCGTGCCGGTCGACGGCGGTCTGGTCGTCGGTAACGTCCGCGACAAGAACGACAACAGCTACGTCAACGGCGCTACCGTCACCAGCAAGGACCGGCCCGCCGAGAAGGCCGTCACCGTGGCGACCCCGGACGACCCGGGGCTGGCCGACGGCTTCTACTGGATCTACTCGACGGTGACCGGCACGCACCCGTTCACCGCCAGCGCCGGCAACTACGTCAGCCAGACCAAGCAGGTCGACGTCGAGGCCGACTGGGCGACCGTGGCGAACTTCCAGCTCGCGGCCGGTCGGCTGTCGGTGACCCCGACGCAGTTGAGCGCGACGCTCCAGATGCCCAACGGCAAGGCCAGCAAGACGTTCACGGTGACCAACACCGGCGGCGCGCCGGTCGAGGTGAAGTTCAGCGAGCGGGACAACGGGTTCGAACTCCTCCGCGCGGACGGGTCCACTGTCACCAGGCAACAGGTGCTCGGGGCCAGCGGCGCGCCGGAGCAGCGGCTCAACGCCCCGACGTCGTTCGCCGCCAAGGCGTCCGGCAAGTTCGCCAAGGCCGCCGTCGCCGGGGTCGGCCCGCACGCGGCACCGTGGACCGACATCGCCAACTACCCGTCCGCGATCATGGACAACCGGGTGGTGCACCTGGACGGCAAGGTGTACTCGCTCGGTGGTGGCGACGGTAGCGCCTCCACCGCGAAGGCCTACGCCTACGACCCGGCCGCCCAGGCCTGGACGGCGATCGCCGACCTTCCGGGTGCCCGCAACGCCCTGACCGTGGGTGTCGCGGACGGGAAGATCATCGCTACCGGTGGCTGGGGCGACGCCGGCCCGGACTCCGCCACCTGGTCGTACGACCCGGGGGCCAACACCTGGACGGAGCTGGCCGACAACCCGGCGCCACGGGCCGCGGCCGGTCAGGCCGTCGTCGACGGCAAGCTGTACGCCGTCGGTGGCTGCACCACCGCGGAGTGCCTGCCGATGTCGAACAGCGTCGTCCGGTACGACCCGGCCGGGAACACGTGGGAGACGATGGCCAACTACCCGAAGTCGGTGGCCTTCGCCTCCTGCGGCGGGATCGACGGCATCCTCTACTGCACCGGCGGCAACGACGGTTCCGCCTCGCAGAAGTCCAGCTACGCCTTCGACCCGGGTGCCAACACCTGGACGGCGATCGCCGACGCGCCGGCCGACAACTGGGCCAGCTCGTACGCCGTCGCCAACGGCAAGCTGCTCGTCGTCGGTGGCTCGCAGGGTGGGGCCATCAGCAACGCCGGCTTCGCCTTCGACCCGGCCGTCGGCTCGTGGTCCAACCTGCCGAACGCCAACACGGCCCGCTACCGCGGTGGTGCGGCGTGCGGCTTCTACAAGGTCGGTGGTTCGTCCGGCAGCTTCAACGCGGCCGCCAACAGTGAGGTGCTCCCGGGCTTCGAGGGGTGCGCCGAGTCGGCGGCCGACGTCAGCTGGATGACCATCGACAAGTCGTCGGCCACCCTCGCGCCGGGCGCGAAGGTCACTGTCACCGTCGGAATGACGGCGAACGTGGACCAGCCGGGCACCTACTCCGGCTCGGTCGGGATCTCGGAGAACACCCCGTACTCGGTGGCGCCGGTCGCGGTGACCATGACCGCGAACCCCCCGAAGACCTGGGGCAAGCTCATGGGTACGGTCACCGGCACCAGCTGCCAGGGTGCGACCTCGCCGCTCACCGGCGCGGTCGTCCAGGTCGACTCGTGGGCGGCGTCGTACACCTTCGCCACCGATGCCGAGGGCAGGTACGCCTACTGGATGGACCGCCGCAACAACCCGCTCACCATGATCGTCGCCAAGGACGGCTGGAAGCCCCAGACCCGTCAGACGAAGATCGTCACCGCCGCTCCGACGGTGGAGAACTTCGGGTTGGCGCCCATCAAGTGCTGACGTCTGAGCGGTAGCGCACACCTCCGGCCCGCCTGGTCACCGACCAGGCGGGCCGGACCGTGTCCGGAGGGTCGTCGCGGGACGACACCGTTCGCCCGCCGTCGGCAAACTGATTGGTCCTCGCGCGCTGAAGTGCGAAGATCCGCCGATGTCCCACAACACACGGCAGCGTCGGCTGGCCGCCCAGCGCGCCTGCGACCGAATCCTGTCCGGCAGCCGGCCCGCGACCATGCGGGAGCGGCTCGTCGACCTGGCCGCGGGCGGCGACCTGGATGGCCAGCCCGACTTCTACGGCGACGGCCCGGTCACCACGCTGGAGGAACGCGTGGCGGAGCTGTTGGGCACCGAGGCCGCCGTCTTCTTCCCGACCGGCACGATGGCACAGCAGGTCGCGCTGCGCTACGGCGCCGAGCACAGCGGACACCCGACTGTGGCTCTGCACCCGCTCGGCCACCTGGAGGTGCACGAACGGCATGCCTACGCCAACCTGAGCGGGCTGCGCAGCACCTGGCCGACCACCGAACCCCGAAACCCCACCGCCGCCGAGATCAGCGCGCTCGCCGACCCCGTGAGCAGCGTCGTCATCGAACTCCCGCTGCGCGACGCCGGCTTCGTCCTCCCCACCTGGGACGAACTCGCCGCCGCGTCCGCCGCCGCGCACTCCATCGGCGCCCGCCTCCACCTCGACGGTGCCCGACTGTGGGAATCCACCCCCTATCTGGCGCACACCCTCAGCGAGATCGCCGATCTCGCCGACAGCACCTACGTCTCGTTCTACAAGACGATCGGCGGTCTCAGCGGCGCGGCGCTCGCGGGCACCGAGCAGCTCGCCTCCTACGCCCGCGTCTGGCGGCACCGCTACGGCGGTCAGGTGTTCCAGCAGTGGCCGGCCGCGCTGAGCGCGCTCGCCGGTCTCGAACGGGAGTTGCCCCGCATCCCCGAGTACGTGCGACACGCACGGACCGTCGCCACGGCGCTCACCGCCCTGCCCGGCGCGTTGGTGTACCCGCAGCCCCCGCACACCCAGAGATTCCGCCTGTTCCTGCCGCATCCGGCGCAGGCGCTCGATGACGCCGCACTGGCGCTCGCGGAGGACGAGAAGGTGTGGTTCGCCGCCGGCTGGCAGGAGACGGACGTGCCCGGCCTGGCGATGACCGAGATCACCGTCGCCGATCCTGCTCTCGACTTGACCACCGAGGACGTCACCGAGATCGGAGCACGCTTCCTCAGCCGCGTCCAGGACCGCTGACCCTCCCGCCGGTGAACGAGGGGCCCGCACGCCGCCGACGTCCTAGATCGGGGCGAGGCGGAAGCCGACCCCGCGTACCGAGTGGATCGTCGTCGCGGCGTTGAGTCGCGCGAGCTTGCCGCGCACCCGGCGGACCACCGAGTGCATGTCGGAGTTGCGGCCGAGGTGCCGGTTGCCCCAGACCTCGAGGTGCAGACGCTCGTAGGTCCAGATCTGCCCGGGCGCGTGCACCAGGCAGAGCAGGACGTCGTGCTCCAACCGGGTCAGGTCGATCTCCTGGTCGCGCCACCGCAGCACCCGGCGGTCGGAGTCGACGGCCAGATCCGGTGGCGGCGGCTGCGGGCTCGGCGCCACCTCGGCGAGCACGGCGACGGCCTGCGGGGCCGCGACCGGAGGTGCCTCGATCACCCCGAGGAACTCCCGGGCCTGGTCGACGTTCGAAACGATCAGAAAGGCGTCACTGCCGCCGAGCAGCCGAGCCAGGTGCCGGCGCTCGGCCGGCGAGGACGCGATGCCGATGACCAGGCTGGCGACTGGAATTTCCTGCATTCCCCAACCCCTTCCGGTTCCCCAACTCACTCCGGATGGATTTCCTGCACCGTCGACCAGACATCGATCAGCGTCCTGACCCTAGTGGTGGCTGATCTCGGCTGGGTAAAACATCGTTGCATGCAGGCATGTGAATCCCGCTGCCTCGTCCGGGCCCACCCGGCCCTACCGCCGACGATCCGCTTTCCGGAAGCGCCGGGGGCGGTTGTGACAGAACCAAGACAATTCGAGTACGGCGTACGGACCTGCCGGGGCGAGCATGGTCGGCATGTCCATCGGATCGTCGTACCCCGTCGGGCGGTCGACGCCCGGTCCGCAGCCGGCGCGACCGCTGCCGCACGCCCACGCGGCGGCGCCTCTCGGTCTCCGGCTGCTCGCGGTGGCGCTGTGCTGTCTGCTCGCCCTGACCCTCACCGCCACCGTCTTCGTGCGGACGTACCCCGGTCAGTGGCTGGACGGAGTGCTCCTGCCGAGGGCGGAGCGGGGCGGGGGGTACGAGCAGCAGACCGTCCTGGTGGGTCCGGCCAGGACCGTGCTGGCCACGTTCGGCAGCCCGACACTGCTCGCTGCCCTGCTCGGCGCGATGCTGCTGGTGGGTGTGCTCCGCCGCCGGCTGGTGGCGGGCATCGTCGGCGTGGGCATGGTCCTCTGCTCGGTGGTGGTGGCCGGTGCGGTGAAGTCGGCGTTGCCCCGCCCGGACCTGCAGATCGAGAGTTCGACAACCCACAACAGTTTCCCCAGCGGCCACGTCGCGGCGGCGACGACACTGCTGCTGGCGTTCATGCTGGTCCTGCCCGGGTGGGCCCGACGCTGGCTCGTGGTGCCGGGCGCGGCAGGTGTCTCGGTGATCGCGGCGGCCACGATGGTCGCGGGGTGGCACCGGTTCAGTGACGCGCTCGGCGGCGTACTGCTGGGTGTGGCGCTGTTCTGCCTGGCCGCGGCCTCGCTGGCCGGTTGGCGTGGCGACCACGACAGGGTCGGCGGGCCCGACGGCGGCGGTCTGTGGCGCCGGTTGACCGAGACGGCGCTCGCGCTGGTCGCGCTTGTCTGGACACTGGTGGTCGTCGTGCCAGGCCTGGCGGCGTCGGTGCCGCGCGGGGCGCTCGTCGCCATCGTGGCGGCCGGCGCGTCCACGATGTTCCTGGTGGGTTCAGTGGTGTTCCTGGTGCGTTCGGCCGATTTCGCGGCCCCGCTCTCCGCGTGCCGTGGCGGACCACCGCAACCGGTGGTCGAACCCCAAAAGATCTCATGATGGGATACTTGACGACATGTCCCAGGTCCTGCTGATCGAAGACCACCAGACGGTGCGCGACGGGCTTCAGCTGGCGCTCACGCGACAGGGCCACACGGTGCACGCCGTGGGGACGGGGGAGCAGGGCCTGGAGCGGCTGCGCACCACCTCGGCCGACGTCGTCGTCCTCGATCTCATGCTGCCCGGCATGGACGGCTTCGAGGTCTGCCGCCGGATCCGGCAGCTCGGCGATCTGCCGATCATCATGCTGACCGCCCGCAACGACGACATGGACGTGGTGGCGGGCCTGGAGGCCGGCGCCGACGACTACGTGGTCAAGCCCGTGCAGGCCCGGGTGCTGGAGGCACGCATCCGCGCGGTGCTCCGGCGGACCGGTGGCGAGTCGCGGCGTGCCGGTGGCGAGCGGGCCGGCGTGGAACAGCACGGCGCGCTGACCATCGACCGGGCCGCGCTGGTGGTCAGCAGGGACGGGGCGCCGGTCAGCCTCGCCCCGACGGAGCTGCGCCTGCTCCTGGAGCTCTCACACACCCCAGGTCAGGTGCTCAGCCGCCAGCAACTGCTGGAGGCGGTGTGGGAACACGGCTATCTCGGTGACTCGCGGCTCGTGGACGCCTGCGTCCAGCGGGTACGCGCCAAGATCGAGGCCGACTCGTCGGCACCGGTCTTCATCCAGACCGTGCGCGGCTTCGGATACCGGTTCGGGCCGCTGTGACACCGTGGCGCTGGGTCGGCGCCCGGGTTTCGGGCCTGCGGGTCCGGCTGCTCCTGGCGTTCGCGTTGCTGGGCGTGACCACGACGGCGGTCGTGGCCAGCGGCAGCTACTTCCAGGCTCGGACCGTCATTCTCCAACAGGCGCAGGACGCCGCGGTGATGTCGCTGACCGACCAGATCACCAAGGTCTACCCGATAGCCCAGCTTCCGCCGACCCAGGGCGATCTGGACCTGTTGGCCCAGCGTCTCTCCGATCGGGAGGGCTTCGCGGTGGTCGTCTACCGGGACATGCGGTCGCGGGGCGGCTCCGATTTCGCCGACCCGCTCACCCCCGAGCTGCGGCAGGAGGTCGGCGACGGCAGGATCGCCTGGCAACGTGTCTCGCTCGACGGGCAGCCCTGGCTGCTCATCGGCACCCAGCTGGAGCTCGACCGGCCCGACGGCACGTCCCGGGCCTCCGGGCTGGAGGTCTACTCCGTGCGCAACCTCGCGCCCGAGCAGCAGAGCATCGACCGTCTCGCCAACCGGGCGTGGATGACCGGCGGCCTGTCCCTGATCCTCGCCGTCCTGCTGGCCCTGCTGTCCGCCCGCGGCGTGCTGCGACCCGTCCGCGACCTCGGCCGGGCGGCGCGCCGCCTCGGTGAGGGCGACCTGAGCACCCGGCTGACGGTTCGGGGCGCCGACGAGCTGGCGGACGTGGCGCGGACCTTCAACGACACCGCGGGCACGCTGGAGCGGCAGGTCGGTGAGCTGCGGCGGATGGAGTCCGACGCCCGCCGCTTCGTGGCCGACGTCTCGCACGAGCTCCGTACGCCGTTGGCCGCGATGACGGCGGTCACCGACGTGCTGGACGAGGAGGCGGACCACCTGCCCGGGGACGCGGGGCGGGCCGCCCGGCTGGTCAGCCAGGAGACGCAGAACCTCACCCAGCTGGTCAACGACCTCATCGAGGTCAGCAGGTTCGACTCCGGCACCGCTCGGCTCGCCCTGGACGACGTGGACGTGGCCGCGGCGGTGACCGCGACCCTGCGGATCCGGGGCTGGCTGGACCGGGTGCGCACCGAGCTGCCACCCGGAGTGGTGGCTCGAATCGACCCCCGTCGGCTCGACGTCATCGTCGCCAACCTGGTCGGCAACGCCTTCCGGCACGGTGCCGAGCCGGTGTCCGTACGCCTGGACGCCGACAGGGACTGGATCACGATCGAGGTGACCGACGAGGGGCCGGGGCTGGACCCGGAGGTGCTGCCGCACGTCTTCGACCGCTTCTACAAGGCCGACACCGCGCGGACCCGCTCCGAGGGAAGCGGCCTCGGCCTCGCCATCTCCTGGGAGAACGCCCGCCTGCACCGCCACGGCGAGCGGCGGGGGAGTCTCGTCGCGGCCAACGGCCCCGGCGGAGGCGCGGTGTTCACGCTTCGCCTGCCCCGGGACACGGCGGACACCGGAGGTGCCCGGTGAACGGCCGGCGGACGGGCCGCGCGCTGCTCGCCGGTGGACTGCTGCTCGCGCTGCTCACGCCTGGTTGTGGGGTACGGCCCAGCGAGGTCATCAGGGGTCGCCCGGCGGTCAGCGGCCCGGCACAGGGCACGGGGCTCTACCTGCTCGCGCGGGGCGAACTCGTGCTCGTCCTGCGCCCGGTGAAGGTGGACTCGTCGCCCGCCGACACGCTCGCCCTGCTCGCCGCCGGTCCGGACGAGAACGAGCGGCGCCAGGGTTTCACCAGCGACGTTCCGGCCGGGCTCGACCCGGTCACTGTGACGTCGGGGGCCGATCCGGCCGGTGGTCTCACAGTCCGCACGACCACCGCCGTGCGGACGTTGTCGGCCGACGCGGCCGACCAGATCATCTGCACTGTCGTCGACGCCGCCCAGCAGGACGGTTTCGCTGACAGCTCCGCGCCGGTCACCATCGTCGGGTCCGACGGCGCCCGACCGCCCCGGCCGTGCCCGATCAGGTGAGCGGGCACGGCCACCGCCTCAGACCAGGTTGGCCGCTCGTGGCCGGGGCAACCCACTGTGGCTGGTCCGGTCCCGGTCGACCAGCGCGCCGGAGATCAGGATGTCGATCAGGGCGGCGAACCCGATGCCGGCCTTCTGCCAGATCTGTGGGAACTGCGACGCGGCGGTGAAACCGGGGAACGTGTTGACCTCGTTCACGATGGGCTCCGGTGACCCCTCGGCGGGCAGGAAGAAGTCGACCCGCAGCAGGCCGCGACAGTCGAGGGCCTGGAAGGTGCGGATCGCGCGGTCCTGGAGCACCTCGGTGGTGGCCGCGTCGAGCGGGGCGGGGATCTGGAAGACCGCCCCACCGTCGTACTTCGCGTCGTAGTCGAAGAAGCCGGCACCGGTCACCCGGATCTCCAGCGGTGGGCCGGCCTGCACCCGGCCGTCCGGGTGTTGGAGGACCGCCACGTCGATCTCCCGCCCCCGGGCTCCCTGCTCGACGAGCACCTTCGGGTCGACCTGTCGGGCCAGCTCCAGAGCGGCGGGAACTCCCGCCCAGTCGTCCACCTTGACGACGCCCAGGCTGGACCCGGCCCGAGCCGGCTTGACGAAGACCGGTAGGTCCAGTCGTCGCCGGTCGTCGGGCGACAGCTCATCGCCCGGCCGCAGTGTCACTCCCGGGCTGACCCGCAGGCCCTCCGCGGCGAGGAGCCGCTTGGTGACACCCTTGTCCATTCCGGCGGCACTGGCGAAGACACCGTTGCCGACATACGGCACGCCGAGCCATTCCAGCAGCGACGCCACTGTGCCGTCCTCGCCGTACGGGCCGTGCAGGGCCGGGAACACCACATCCTGGGCGCGCAGGACACGCAGCGCCGCAGGCAGTGGCGTCGGGCGTCCCCCGACATGCCACCCGCCGTCGCGGTCGATGAGCACCTCGGTGACCTGGTACCGCTTCCGGTCCAGGTTGGCGAGGATGCTGGCCGCCGAGCGGCAGGACACGTCGTGCTCGCCGCTCTGCCCGCCGTACAGCACTGCCAGTCGGATCGTCATGAGGTCCGTGCCCTTCCGTGGAGGTGGTCGCGGGCCACCCGGGCCCCGATGCCGGTCAAGATCTCGTGCGGGTTGGTGCCCGCCCAGCGGGCCCACTCGACGACCGTCGGTGGGCTCTGGTCACCCTCGGCGGGACCGAACACCACGACCGGGTCGCCGATCGCCACGGGAAGGTCCCCGACGTCGACCACGCACTGGTCCATGGCGATGCGCCCGACGATCGGGCACCGCCGGCCGCCGAGCCACACCTCGGCGCGGCCTCCGGCGGCCCGGGGCAGCCCGTCGGCGTAACCGAGCGGCAGCAGTGCCAGCGTGGTCGGCGCCCCGGTCACGTGTTCCGGCCCGTAGGAGACGCCCGTGCCCGCGGGCACCCGTTTGACGTTGATCACGCTCGTGCGCAGGGTCATCGCGGCGTGCAGGCCGAACTCGCCCGGGCCGGTGGCGCCGAACGGGTCGACTCCGTACAACGCGATCCCGATCCGGCAGAGGTCGAAGCGGGTCCGGGGCGCCGACAGCGCGGCCGCCGAGTTGGCCAGGTGGACGAGATCGGGGTCGAGACCGGCCGACCGCGCGATCCGCAGGGCCTCCTCGAAGGTGGCCACCTGTCGGCTCAACTCGGGAGCGCCGGGCAGGTCCGCGTCGACGAGGTGGGACCACACGCCGCGCACCCGGATCCCGCCCTCCCGTTCGTACTTGCGGGCCCAGGCGACCAACTCGGGCCAGTCGTCCCCGGCGGCTCCGTTGCGGGACAGGCCGGTGTCCGCCTTGAGCTGCACCATCGCTGGCACGCCGAGCAGGTGGACCGCGTCGGCGACGGCGTGCAGGTGCGTCGTCGTCGACACACCGACGTCGACACCACTCTTGATCAAGGTACCGAAGTCGTCGTTCGGCCCGTGCAGCCAGCTCAACGTGGGTGCTGTCACACCCGCGTCGCGCAGGGCCAGCGCCTCGGTCACCGAGGTCACCCCCAGCCAGGTGGCGCCGGCGCGGAGCGCGGCACGGGCCACCCGCACCGCGCCGTGACCGAACCCGTCCGCCTTCACCACCGCCATCAGGCTGGTGCCGGTGACCGACGTGATGGCCCGCACGTTGCTGGCGACCGCGTCCAGGTCGACCAGCGCCTCGGCCAGGGCGCTCATCCGGCCGCCTCCACCCGTCGCGGCCCGGGGAGCGCGAACAGCCACCCCGCGCGAAGTGCCAGGAGCCCGCGGTGGACGGCCAGGCTCAGGCCGATCACCAGACCGGTCAGCAGAATCGGATATCCGAGCACGAGCAGGCCCTGAGCGGACCCGCCCAGGCCGGAAACCGGTACGAGCAACAGCCGGTGCAGTACGGCCAGAACCGGCATATGGACGACGTAGATCGGCAGGGTGATGCGGCCGAGCCTGGCCAGCGGTCTGCTGATGGCCGACCAGTGAGCCAGTCGGGCGGCGGCGGTCACACCGAAGGCGACCGCCACCACCGAGACGGCAATCCATACGCCGAACCACTGCTGGGCGCCGGCCACCGCCATCGCGGCGAGCGCGAGGACATAGGCGCCGGAGGTCAGCGCGAGCCGACGCCGGCTGGCGGTGGCGGCCCACTGCTGGATCTGCGGCCGCAGGTACAGGCCGGCCAGGAAGAAGACCAGGTTCTGGTAGAGACCGGCGCGGTTGCCCGGGGTGTCGAGCAGGCCGGCGGCGGCGACGGCGGACAGCAGGGCGGCGGGTACGAGCACCAGCGCCCGGGGCGCCCGGCGGGTCACCTTGGCGATCGTGAAGTACACCGCCAGGGCGTACAGGTACCAGAGGTTGGACGGCGTGATGGTGAGCTGCTCCAGCAGGCCGAGGGCGGAGGTGGCGCGGTCGGTCGGCAGCTGCGGGGCGGCGGCGAGGATGGCGGTGTGGATCAGCAGCCAGACGGCGTACAGGTAGAGGAACCCGGCGATCCGGCTGCGGGCGACGACCCGCCAGGGCCGCTGGGCGGCGTTCGCCGCGAAGACGCCGGAGATGGTGAAGAACAACGGCATCCGCAGCGGCAGGAACTGCTCACCCAACGTGCCCCACAGGCCCGGCACCGGTACGCCGATGTGCCAGTCGATCTGCAGGTAGTCCTTGACGACGACGTGCCACAGGACGACGAGAATGATGCAGGCACCCTTCGCGGCGTCGGCCCACTCCGCCCGCTGTGACAGTCCCGCGGCGGGTGCGATCCCGATCCGTTGCCGGTGGCGGAACCGGACGCGCGTCGTGTCGGGCACCGTGTCGGCGGGCCTGGGATTGGTGGGAGACAGCTGTTGGATCACCCATCAGAAGCTGCCAGCCGGATATCCGCAGGTGATCCACGAATTGTCATGAACCGGTAATGGACGTCGCGCGGGGCGGGCCGGCGGGGTCCCCGAGCCGCATACCGGTGACGCCGAGGAGCACTAGGCTCGTTGCGGAGGTGCCGAACATGAAGCTCGGGCTGCACTACTGGAACTACTCCACCCCGGCCGACCCGGCCGCGATCGCACCCACCCTGGCGGAGGCGGCGACCACCGCCGAGCAGGCCGGTGTCGCGTCGTTCACTGTGATGGACCACTTCTTCCAGATGGACGCGGTGTTCGCGGCCGAGGAGCCGATGCTGGAGGCGTACACCACGCTGGGCTACGTCGCGGCGAAGACGCAGAGGATGACGCTGGGTGTGCTGGTCACCGGTGTGATGTACCGCTACCCGGGGTTGCTCGCCAAGACCGTGTCGACCCTCGACGTGCTGTCCGGCGGCCGGGCCCGCCTCGGTATCGGCGCGTCCTGGTACGAGCGGGAGCAGCTCGGGCTGGGCGTGCCGGTCGTTCCGGTGGCCGAGCGGTTCGAGCGGCTTGAGGAGACGCTGCGCATCTGCCTGCAGATGTGGAGTGCCGACGACGGCCCGTTCAACGGACAGCACTACCAGCTCGCCGAGACCATCAACTCACCGCAGCCGTTGAGCCGACCGCACCCGCCCATCATGATCGGTGGCGGCGGCGAGAAGAAGACCCTCCTGCTGGTGGCCCGGTACGCCGACGCCTGCAACCTGTTCGGTCGCGGCGGCACCGACGACGTCGCGCGCAAACTGGATGTCCTGCGCGGGCACTGCGCCACCGAGGGCCGCGACTACGACACCATCGAGAAGACGGTGGTCGCCGACCGGTCGCCACTGGACGACACCGACGGGTTCCTGGCCGAGGTGTCCGCCTACGCCGCGCTCGGGGTCACCGAGGTGCAGGTCACGCCGGATCGGCACCCGGTGGAGTTCGCCCAGCGGCTCGGCGACGAGGTGCTGCCACGGTTGGCCGACATCGGCTGATCCCGCTGCGCGAAATTCGGTGGTCGTGGGGCTGTCCACGGTCTACCGTGGCCCGCCGTGCTCACCAACGAACAGATCGTCGGACAGGCCCTGGATCGGATCGAGGCAGGGTACGTCTTTCCTGCGAAGGTCGTGGACATCGACGCCGCGATCCGGCGCCGTCTCGCGGCGGGCGAGTACGACGGCTTGGCCGGGCCGACGCTCTGCGAGACGGTGACCGCTCACCTTCAAGAGGCGTGCCCGGACAAGCATCTGCGGTTGCTGTGGTCCGACCAGCCGCAGTCGCTGGATCCAGCGGACGAGGACGGAGGACGGGCCGCCTTCCTCGCGCTGCTCCGGGCGGAGAACCAGGGCATCCGCCGGGTCGAGCACCTGGACGGGAACGTCGGGCTCATCGACGTGCGGCGCATCGCGTACGCCAACGAAGGCGCCGAGGCGATCGGCGCGGCCATGCGACTGGTCGCCCTCAGCTCCGCGCTCATCCTGGACCTGCGCGCATGCGCCGGCGGAGCACCCGAGGGAGCCGCGATGTGGTGCAGCTACTTCTTCCCCGACGATCAGGTGCACCTCAACGACTTCTACGAGCGGTCCACCGACGCCACCCGCCAGTTCTGGACGACCGCGCACCTTCCCGCGCCGCGCTACACGGACCGCCCGGTCTACGTGCTCACCAGCGCGATCACGTTCTCCGGGGGCGAGGACGTGGCGTACACGCTGCAGGCGCACGGCCGGAGCGTCGTCGTCGGTGAGACGACACGTGGCGGTGCGCATCCGACGGCCCGCCACGCGGTCACCGAACACATCCTCGTGACCGTGCCGACCGCCCGGACCATCAACAGCGTCACCGGCACCAACTGGGAAGGCGTCGGAGTGGTCCCCGATGTGCAGGTCCCGGCGGACCAGGCACTCGACACGGCACTCACTGCCATCTCGGGCGCGTAGGCGCGGCTGCGTCCGTCACGCGGTCGGCTCACCGAGCCTTTCCAAGTCCTTACTCGGAAAGGCCCAGTGGAGGATCAGCAGGGGGTCAGCTGCCAGGTCACCTTCGTCACGTTGACCGGTATATACAGGTCGCCCCCGGTCCCGCCGGCAGGAGCGCAGTTTTTGAAGGGAATCGACGAGCCGAAAGTGAACCCGGATATTACGGCGTCGCGGCCGGTGCCGTTGTAGAAGTTGAATCCCTGGATGCTGCCGGTCCACTCGCTGTTGGTCGTCAGAGACGGCGTCTCCACGGGACCCTGCGGCGGGTGATTCCAGTTGGGCCAGATGCAGAGCATGCCCTGCGGGCAGTTCCCGGACCCCCAGCCCTGTATCGACACTCCGGGTGCTGCCGCCGAGGCGGTGGGGGCGGCGGCCAGCACGCCTGCGACGGACGCGGCGATGGCGATGGCGATGGATTTCAACAGCACGGTTCACCTGCTTTAGATAGATGCTTGTAGATGCAAATTTAAACTACCGGCGGAAAATTGACACGTCAAGCACCTGAAACGACGTAGTCCGGCGGGTCAATCGGAAGCTGGCGTCCACCTGTGTCTGATGACGATTGAGGTAGTTTCAGGGTGGTATCTGTCGGATGGCACCACGGCCTGCCAGCATCCGACCACCCCCGACGGTGGAGCCGACCGTGCTTTCACCCAGGGTCGGAGTCGTTACGGGGCTCTCCGCAGATGGTCCCAGTTGTTGCAGACGCAGAATGGTCCCCCAGATAAAGGTCGCCCGGGCTGCCGAAAATTGTTCGCGCGGCGTGCCAGGTAGCCTCTCCGGGTGCCGCAGATCCCACCGCTTCTTGTTACCGATCGGTATGACGTCGTGGAGCTCCTTGGCCAGGGCGGAATGGGTCGAGTGTGGAAAGCCCGCGACCGGATGCTGCAACGGGACGTCGCCATCAAGGAGATCGTTCCGCCGCCCAATCTGACCACTGAGGCGCGACAGGAATTGCGGGTTCGGTCACTCCGGGAGGCCCGGGTGATCGCCCAGCTCGACCACGTCAACGTCGTCCGGGTCTTCGATGTGCTGTTGAGCGCCGACGGTGACCCGCAGATCGTGATGGAGTACGTGCCGTCCCGTTCCCTGCACGACGCCATCACCACCGACGGCCCGATCCCGCCGGTGCGGGCGGCCGCCATCGGGCTGGCCGTGCTCGGTGCGCTGCGCGCCGCCCACCGCGCCGGGATCATGCATCGCGACGTCAAACCGGCCAACATCCTCGTCGGCGCGGATGGCCGGGTCGTGCTCACCGACTTCGGCCTGGCCACCGCCGTCGAGGACGTGAACCTGACGCTCAGCGGTGTGGTGCTCGGCTCGCCCGCGTACGTCTCGCCCGAGCGGGCCATGAGCGGCACCGTGGGCCCGGAGGGGGACTTCTGGTCGCTCGGCGCGACCCTCTACGCCGCGGTCGAGGGTCAGTCGCCGTACGCCCGGCCGTCGAGTCTGATGAGCCTCACCGCGCTGGTCACCGAACCACCACCGACGGCGCGACACGCGGGACCGCTCGCACCGGTGCTGACCGGCCTGCTGCGCAAGGACCCGGCCGAGCGGATGGACGCCGACACCGCCGAGCGGTTGCTGCGCGCGGCGCTCGACGGGGCAGCACAGCCCATCACGGTGACCTGGCGTCCAGCGCCCACCGCGCCCCCGTCAGCGGCGGCAACCGTGCCGCAGGCGAGGGCGGTGCCGCACCCGATCGGCGCTCACGGCGTACCCCCAGCACCGGCCGGTGTCGCGGCGGAGGGTGACCGGCCGGGGCCGGCCCGCCGACGACGGACCTGGCTCCTCGGTGGCCTCGCGGCCCTGGTCGCGCTCGGCCTGGTGATCGGGATTCCGCTGGTCGGACGCCGCCAGCCGCGCGTGCCCGGCAGCGGAGCCGAGCTGGTGGACGCCGCCGCGCCGGGTGCGCCGTCGACGAATGGCAGCACGCCGACCACCGTGACCCTCCCGCCGATTTCGTGGTCTCTCTACCGGGACGGCACCGGGTTCGCCGTGCCGGCGCCACGCGACTGGCGGGTCGTCCGGCACGGCCAGCAGGTCGAGTTCCGCGAGCCGAACGGTGAACGGACGCTGGTCGTCAGCCAGACCGACTCGCCGCCCACCGACCCGGCGGTCGAGCTGGGCCGCCCGGCCGTCGGCGAGCGGTACCGCGACTATCGCCGGGTCGAACTGCACGCCGTCAACTACCAGCTCAAGGCTGCCGAACTGGAGTGGGTCTACACCAGCGACGCGGGCACGGCGATGCACGCGCGCCAGCGCACCTTCACGACGGCGAAACGGAAGGGCTACAGCATCGCCTGGTTGACGCCCGAGGCCACCTGGGCGGCCGGGGTGGAGGCGTTCCGGGAGGTCACCGCGGGCTTCCGGCCGGGGTCGGCACCGGGCGACGCCACGCCGTCGGCCAGGCCCGACCTCAGCGTGTCGCCGACGCCGAGCGCACCTGCGGCCCGGTCGGGCCACCGGCTCGTCGGGGTGGCGAGCAACAGGTGCCTGGACATCGCGGCGCCGGACTCACCGGATCCGGTCCGGCTCCAGCTCGCGGACTGCCGGGACGACCGGGCCCGCAACCAGCTCTGGACGATGAAGCCGGACGGGAGTGTGCAGCTGGGCGGGCGCTGCCTGGACGTGCTCGGAGCGTCCAGCGACGCCGGAGCGGCAATCCAGCTCACCACCTGCAACACGACACCGGCCCAGCGGTTCACCCTGGACGGGGACCAGCACCTGGTCAACGTCCACAGCGGGATGTGCCTGGGTGCGGTCGGCCAGAGCACCGCGAGCGGGGCGCTGATCGAGCAGCGGAGCTGTGGCGCCGGCACGGACCACCTGCGGTGGATCCGGAGATGACAGCCTGAGCACGGGCGAGGGCTGTCCTCCCGTACTGCGGAGGACAGCCCTCGCCGGTGATCGGTCAGGCGACTCGGTGACGGGTCAGGCGACCGAGGCCGGGAACCGTTCCCACACCCGGTGTGCGGCCATCAACTGCTGCACCGCCGTCAGGGCCTCGGCGCCGGAGCCCGCCGCCACGATGCCGGGGGTGCCGGCCACCCCGGCCTGCTCCAGCACTGTGACGCCGGCGCCCCAGGCGCCGATCGCCTTGGCGTGCCGCCAGCACTCCTCGACGAGGAGCAGCACGCGGGGGTCCACGGCCGCCGGGCCCGGCCTGCCCGCCTTGTCGTCACGGGCCGGGATCGCATCCGGCGCGGGTGCTGGCGCTCCCGCCAGCAGGACCGCGTCGAACTCGACCGACCGGCCGGTGGCGAAGGTGCGCTGGACCGGCATGCCGCCGACCATGCCGCCGTGCGGGGCGATCAGCAGCGGCACCATGCCGGCGTCGAACACGGCCTGACGCACCTCGGCGACGCCGTCCAGGTCACCGTCGGGGTCGACCACGATCCCGACCATCCGCCCGTCCGCCGGCCACTCCCGGCCGACCTGCGACAGCGCCGGGCTGGGCGCGACATCGGCCAGCGGCACTGTGGGCTGCGGGGCGGGCAGGCCCAGACCGGTGGCGACCTGCTCGCACAACACCGGGTCGATGTTGGCGAGGCTCTGCAGCTGACGCTCCTTGATCGCCTGGTGGTAGCACTTGCCCAGCTCGAAGGTGTACGCCCGGATGATGTGCTCCTTCTCGACCGGCGACATGCTCAGCCAGAACAGGCGTACCTGGCTGTAGTGGTCGTCGAACGAGGCCGGGTTCGCGCGCACCTTCGGCGCCTGGGCCACCGTGACCGGCACGTCGACGAACGCGTTCTCGGCGTCGCCCGCCGGGAACGGGTTACCGCCGTCGAGCGAGTTCGGCCGGTACGGGGCGACACCCGCGTGCACGGCGTGCTGGTGGAAACCGTCGCGCAGCATGTCATTGACGGCCGCGTGCGGGCGGTTGATCGGGATCTGCGTGAAGTTGGGCCCGCCGAGGCGGGTCAGCTGCGTGTCGAGGTACGAGAAGAGTCGGCCCTGCAGCAGCGGGTCGTTCGTGACGTCGATGCCCGGCGGCAGGTGACCCAGGTGGAAGGCGACCTGCTCGGTCTCGGCGAAGAAGTTTGTCGGCGTCCGGTTGAGCACCAGCTTTCCGATGGGCTGCACCTCCGCCAGCTCCTCCGGAACGATCTTCGTCGGGTCCAGCAGGTCGATCCCCGCGAAGGTCTCCTCAGGAGTGTCGGGAAAGACCTGGATGCCGAGCTCCCACTCGGGGTACGCGCCGGCCTCGATGGCGTCGTAGAGGTCCCGCCGGTGGAAGTCCGGGTCGATGCCGTTCAGCATCTGGGCCTCCTCCCAGGTCAGGGAGTGCACGCCCAGCTTGGGCTTCCAGTGGAACTTGGCCAGCACTGTCTCGCCGGCCTCGTTGACCAGGCGGAAGGTGTGTACGCCGAACCCTTCCATGGTCCGGTACGAGCGCGGGATGCCCCGGTCGGACATGTTCCACATGGCGTGGTGCTGCGCCTCGGTGTGCAGCGACACGAAGTCCCAGAACGTGTCGTGGGCGCTCTGCGCCTGCGGGATCTCCCGGTCCGGGTGCGGCTTGGCCGCGTGGATGATGTCCGGGAACTTGATCGCGTCCTGGATGAAGAAGACCGGCATGTTGTTGCCGACCAGGTCGAAGGTGCCCTCGTCGGTGTAGAACTTCGTGGCGAAGCCACGGGTGTCGCGGACCGTGTCGGCCGATCCCCGCGAGCCGAGCACCGTGGAGAACCGGACGAAGACCTCGGTCTCACGCCCATTCTTGAGGAAGCCGGCCCTGGTGACCGCCTCGGCGGTGCCGTACGCGGTGAACACCCCGTGTGCACCGGCGCCCCGGGCGTGCACCACGCGCTCCGGGATGCGCTCGTGGTCGAAATGCATGATCTTCTCGCGCAGGTGGTGGTCCTGGAGCAACACCGGGCCGCGCGGGCCGGCCTTGAGCGAGTGATCGGTGTCGCGCAGCCGCGCCCCGTTCGCGGTCGTGAGGTAGGCGCCCTGCTGACCGTTCGCGATCGCCGGCACGCCGGTCTCGGCGCCGGTCGGCGTACGCGTCTGCGGCGTCCCCTGCTCCGGCTTCGGCGGCAGCGGGTCGTGTGGCGTCGTCGGCTCCTCGACGGTGGGCGTCCCGCTGCCCGGTGCGCCGGGAACATCGGGGGACAGGGCGTCGGAGATCTTCCCCGTGGCGCTCTTCACAACGTTCTTGACCGCCTCGGCGGGCTTGCTTGAATCCACTGAACAACCTCTCGGTGGTGCGTGTCGGGCAGACGCCTGCCCTGCTACCCCTGGTCAGAGGCTCGAAACACAACTGGTCGTGGCATCCGCCACCGGGACTGGTGATTTCACCGATGCGTGGATCGGAGGAGCAGCCAAAACTGACGCACGTCGATATCCCTCGACTCTAGGGAGTGCCCGACGTGTCGTCACCAACCACCACCCGTCCCCGTTCCGTCGCCGCCCGAGCGACCCGGTTCGCGCTGGCCGCCGTCCTGGCCGCCAGCGGCGTCCTGGCCGGATCGTCCGGCGCCGCCCAGGCCGCGAGCCCGTACGAGCGGGGCCCTGCCCCGACCACCGCGATCCTGGAGGCCAGTCGCGGTCCGTTCGCCACGGCCTCACAGAGCGTGTCCTCGCTGAGTGTCACCGGCTTCGGCGGCGGCGTCATCTACTACCCGACCAGCACCAGCGAGGGCACCTTCGGTGCCATCGCCATCTCGCCCGGTTTCACCGCCGCATGGTCCAGCATCAGCTGGCTCGGGCCGCGTCTCGCCTCGCACGGGTTCGTGGTGATCGGCATCGAGACCAACAGCCGGCTGGACCAGCCGGACAGCCGGGGTCGGCAGCTCCTCGCCGCGCTGGACTACCTCACCCAGCGCAGCTCGGTGCGCACCCGGATCGACAGCAGTCGACTCGCGGTGGCCGGTCACTCCATGGGTGGCGGGGGCAGCCTGGAAGCGGCCTCGTCCCGGCCGTCGTTGCAGGCCGCGGTGCCGCTCGCGCCGTGGAACTCGGACAAGAGCTGGTCGGAGCTGCGGGTGCCCACGCTGATCATCGGCGGGGAGAGCGACTCCGTGGCGCCGGTCTCGTCGCACTCGGTGCCGTTCTACAACAGCATCCCGGCCTCCGCCGAGAAGGCGTACCTGGAGCTGAACGGGGCGAGCCACTTCTTCCCGCAGACGACGAACACGCCGACCGCCCGGCAGATGGTGGCCTGGTTGAAGCGTTTCGTCGACGACGACACCCGCTACGAGCAGTTCCTGTGCCCCGGCCCGAGCGGTTCGCAGATCCAGGAGTACCGCAACACCTGTCCCAGCGCCTGACCGTGGTCGCGGGGCGGTCGCCGGTGGCGACCGCCCCGTCCGCGTGTGGGGCCGGGTATTGAAGGTCTTGACGCGATACCCGAGAAACGTACACTGCGAGTGTAAATAAACACCCGCCACGACAGAGGGATGGGTGATGGAGCGCGGCCTCGAACTGCACCACATCGGCGTCCGTTTCGGCGGCCTCACCGCCCTCGACGACGTCTCACTGCGCGTGCCACCCAACCGGGTGGTGGGCGTCATCGGGCCCAACGGCGCCGGCAAGACCACCTTGTTCAACGTGATCTGCGGCTTCGTCGCACCGGAGACGGGTTCGCTCACCCTCGACGGTCGACCGCTGCGGCCACGGCCGCACCGGCTCACCCGGCTCGGCATCGCCCGAACCCTCCAGGGCACCGGGCTCTTCGCCGGTCTGACCGTGCTGGAGAACGTGATGACCGGCGCCTCCCACACCGCCCGGGCGGGCTTCGTCCCGGCGCTGCTCGGGCTGCCGGCCAGCGACCGCGATGAGCGCCGACTGCGCCGCGACGCCCTGGACATCCTCGACGACCTGGGGATCGCCGGGCACGCCGAGGCCGCACCGACCACACTGCCCTTCGCCGTACGTCAGCGGGTCGCCCTGGCCCGTGCGCTCGCCGCGCGACCCCGGCTGCTGCTGCTCGACGAACCCGCCGGTGGCCTCGGTGCCGACGACATCGCCGAGCTGGCCGAGCTGGTCCGGCAGCTGCCCCGGCGCGACGACAACCCCTGTGCGGTGCTGCTGGTCGAGCACCACATGGACCTGGTGATGGCGGTCTGCGACGAGCTCGTGGTGCTCGACTTCGGCCGGGTGATCGCCGCCGGCACCCCCGACGAGATCCGCGACGACCCGGCGGTGACGGACGCCTACCTCGGCGCCGCCGTCGAGGAGGCCTATCCGTGAGCGCGGACAGCACACCTGACCTGCTCGTGGTGCGAGGGCTGGTGGCCGGTTACGGTGCCGCGCCCGTGTTGCAGGCCATCGACCTCACCGTCCCGGCCGGCACGATCGCCGCGGTCGTCGGCGCCAACGGCGCCGGCAAGACCACACTGCTGCGCGCGCTCTCCGGCATGATCCGCCCGGTCGCCGGCCAGGTGCTCCTCGCCGGGGAGGACCTGCGCGGCACGCCTGTGGAGCAGCTCGTCCGACGCGGCATGGCGCACGTGCCGGAGGGACGGGGCGTGATCAGCGAACTGACGGTCGACGAGAACCTGCGCCTCGGCGGGTTGTGGCGACGCGACCGGGCCGACGCCGGGCGCGCCCTCGACGAGGTCTACGAACTCTTCGAGCCCCTGGCCCGGCGTCGCAAGCACCTCGGCCACCAGCTCTCCGGCGGTGAACGGCAGATGCTCGCGCTCGGTCGGGCCCTCGTCGGCCGGCCCCGGCTGCTGCTGCTCGACGAGCCGTCGCTCGGCCTGGCGCCGCGGGTGGTCGCCCGGACCATGGCACTGCTCCGTCAGCTACGCGACCGCACCGGCCTGACCGTGCTGCTTGTCGAGCAGAACGTCCGCAGCGCGCTCGCCGTCGCCGACCAGGGCGTCGTGATGTCCCTCGGCCGGGTGGTGATCGCCGCCCCGGCGGCGAAGCTGCGCGACGACGTCGACCTGCGCCACGCGTACCTCGGTTTCTGACCACCACCTCGTCCCCCGGAGGGAGGACTGTTGGACCGCTTCGTCTTCCTCACCATCGACGGCCTGTCCCGAGGCGCGGTGTACGCCGCGTTCGCGCTGGCCCTGGTGCTCATCTGGCGGGCGGCGCGGGTCGTCAACTTCGCCCAGGGCGCGATGGCCGTCGCCGCCGCATACGTCGCCTACACCGTCTCCGCCGCGACCGGTTCCTACTGGTTGGGCTTCGCTGTCGCGATCGTCGCCGGCCTGTTGCTCGGTGCGCTGGTGGACCGCGTCGTGATGCGGCACGTCGACCACGCCTCACACCTCAACCCCGTGATCGTCGCGCTCGGTCTGGTGCTGTTGATCCAGGCAGTGCTGGGCATGGTGTACGGCAACGAGTTTCGCCCCGCCGAGGCGCCGTTCAGTCGGTCCGCTCTCACCGTGGGCGGGTTGGCCGTGCTGTCGCCGTACGACCTGTTCGTCTTCGCCACCATCGGGGTGGTGGTCAGCGGGCTGGCCTGGATGTTCGCCCGTACCCCGGTGGGGTTGCGGATGCGCGCGGCGGCCTTCGCCCCCGAGGTGTCCCGGCTGCTCGGGGTCAACGTCGGTGGCATGTTGACCCTCGGGTGGGCGCTCGCCTCCGGGGTGGGCGCGCTGGCCGCCATGCTGGTCATCCCGACCGAGCTGGGCCTGCACCCGCACGCGATGGACCTGGTGTTCGTCTCCGCGTTCACCGCGGCGGTGGTCGGTGGGCTGGACAGTCCACCGGGGGCGGTGGTCGGTGGCCTGGTGGTGGGTCTGTTGCTCTCCTACGTGAGCGGTTACGCCGGCAGTGACCTCACGCCGCTCGCGGTGCTGGTCCTGCTGCTGGCGGTGCTGCTGGTCCGGCCCGGTGGGCTGTTCGCCCCGGTCGCGGCGAGGCGGGTGTGAGCGCCACGAGGGCGGCCCTGCCGCCGACACAGCAGCTCGTCGACAAGGGCCGACCCGTCGACCGGCGACGCGGCTCGACACTGCTGCGGCACCTCGCGATCGTGCTCGTCGTCGGGCTCCTGCTGGTCGGGGTCAGCTACGCCGTCGAGCCGTTCCGCAACTTCCAGCTCGCCACCGTGGCGGCCTACCTCTGCGCGACCGCCGGGCTGACCGTCCTCACCGGCCTCAACGGTCAACTGTCGCTCGGGCACGGCGCGTTGATGGCCACCGGGGCGTACACCGTCGCGCTGTGCCAGAACGCGTTCTCCGACCGGGGGATGACCGGCGGCTGGCTGTTGCCGCTCTCGCTGGTCGCGGCGATCGTCAGCACGGTCGCGATCGGCGCGGTCGTCGGCGTGGCGGCGGCCCGGCTGCGTGGTCCCTACCTGGCCGGGGTCACCCTGGCGGTGGCCGTCGTCGTGCCGGCGTTGGCCGTCACCTTCGACGGCGTCTTCAACGGCGAGCAGGGGCTGTCGGTGCCGGTGGAGCCACCGCCGATGTCGCTCGGCCCGTACTTCCCCTACGAGCGGTGGCAGCTCTGGCTCACCGGCGCGGCCACCCTGCTCGCCCTGCTGCTGCTGGCCAACCTCATCCGCAGCCGGTACGGGCGCACCTTCCGGGCGGTCCGGGACGACGAGGTGGCGGCCCGCCTCGCCGGCATCCACGTGGCCCGCACCCAGGTCCTCGCATTCGTGGTCAGTGCCGCCACCGCCGGGCTCGGCGGGGCGTTGCTGGCGGTGCTCGCGCAGAGCGTCTCGCCCGGGGCGTTCTCGCTGACCCTGTCGCTGTTCCTGCTGATGGCCGTCGTGATCGGCGGTCTCGGCCGGCTCACCGGCGCGCTCTGGGGGGCCGTCCTGCTGGTCGCGCTGCCCGACCTCACCCACTCCGCGACCGAGATGCTCACGCTCTCGCCCGCGGTGGCGCAGCGGCTGGAGGGAAACCTGCCGCTGGCGATCTTCGGCCTCACCCTGATCGTCGTCATGATCGCCGCACCCGGTGGCATCCACGGGCTGCTGTCCCGTCTTGGTCGGCGCCTGCGGGCCCGGCGTTCCTGAGCTGCTCCGCGCCCGGCCCCGGCCGGGCGTTCCACCACACACACCGTTCCCCCGAACCGGACCGAGAAAGGTCGGTGTTCTCCATGCACCGTTTGGCACAACGTGGTCTCGCGATCGCCAGCACCATTGCCCTGTTGGCCGCCGCCGCTGGTTGCAGTGGTGACGACGGCTCCGGTCCCGGCGCGGCGTCGGTGCCGGGCGTGACCGACACCGAGATCGTCGTCGGCACCCACATGCCGCTCACCGGGCCGGCCTCGGCCGGCTACTCGAAGATCTCCCCGGCGACGAAGGCGTACTTCGACTACGTCAACGCCAACGGCGGTGTGCACGGTCGGAAGATCACCTACAAGGTCATGGACGACGGCTACAACCCGGCGAACACCCAGCAGGTGGTCCGTCAGCTCGTCCTCCAGGACAAGGTCTTCGCGATCCTCAACGGCCTCGGCACACCGACGCACAGTGGCGTGCTCGACTTCCTGAAGACCAACCGGGTCCCGGACCTCTTCGTCGCCTCCGGCAGCCGCAGCTGGGACCAGCCGGACAAGTATCCCGGGACGTTCGGGTTCAACCCGGACTACACGGTGGAGGGCAAGATCCTCGCCACCTACGCGAAGACGAACCTGGCCGGTCAGAAGGTCTGCTTCCTCGGGCAGGACGACGACTTCGGCCGGGACAGCCTGGCCGGCGTGGAGAAGGTGCTCGGTGCGTCGGCCGTGGCGGTCAAGCAGACGTACGTCACCAGCAACACCAACGTGGCGCCGCAGATCGGCGCGTTCAAGGCGGCTGGTTGCCAGGTCGTCGTGCTCGCCACAGTGCCCGGCTTCACCGCGCTGTCCGTCGGCACCGCCGCTCGGCTGGGCTTCAAGCCGCAGTGGCTGGTGTCCAACGTCGGCGCCGACCACCCGACCCTGGCCAAGCAGCTCGGTGCCGCCGCCCCGCTGCTGGAGGGCATGGTCGGCACCAACTACCTGCCGATGCAGAACGACACCGCGAACCCGTGGGTGCAGCTCTTCACGAAGATCAACAAGGAGCACAACGGGGACGCGCCGTTCGACGGCAACACCGTCTACGGCATGTCGGTCGGCTACCTCTTCGTGCAGGTGCTGCTCGCCGCCGGCAAGGACGTCACCCGGGAGAAGGTGCTGGACGCCGTGCAGAAGGGCGGCTTCCAGGGCCCCGGGCTGGTGCCGCTGCGCTTCTCCGCCAAGGACCACTCCGGCTACGGCGGCCAGCGGCTGAGCCGGGTGACCGGGGGAGTGCAGACCTACTTCGGGCCCGCGTACGAGACCGACGAGGCGGACGGACCGGTCAACGAGTACACCGCCACCCCGGCCGCGCCGCCGGCGAACGGGGTGCCGACCGTCTCCTGATTGCCCGCACCAGCGACGCCCGACCGGGCGTGGTCTCGCGTGACCACGCCCGGTCGGACGGCTGTCCGCGCTCGGGTGACGGGGTCTCCCGACCGGCTGTCCGGGACGTTGACCGACACCGATCAGCCCTCCTACTATCTGCACCGTGAATGCATATTCGGGTCGGCTCGCGGAACGGGTCGCCATCGTGACCGGCGCCAGTCGGGGCATCGGTCTGGCCATCGCCCAACGCCTCGTCGCCGAAGGCGCCCGGGTCGGGCTGACCGCCCGACATCCCGAGGCGCTCGCCGAGGCGGTCGCGGCCCTGGGCGGGTCGGCGTACGCCGTCGCCGTGCCCGGCCGCTCCGACGACCCCGAGCATCGCGCCCAGGCGGTGCGCCAGGTCAGTGAGGCGTTCGGGCCGGTGGACCTGCTGGTCAACAACACCGGCATCAACCCGGTGCACGGTCCGCTGATCGGGCTGGACCCGGCCGCGGCCCGCAAGATCCTGGACGTCAACGTCGTCGCCACACTCGGCTGGGTGCAGGAGGTGTGTGCCGCCGGCATGACCGAGCGCGGCGGCTGCGTGGTCAACGTCTCGTCGATCGCCGGTCTCACGCCGTCGCCCGGCATCGCCTTCTACGGGGTGAGCAAGGCCGCGCTCAACCACCTCACCGCCAGTCTCGCCGTGGAGCTGGGGCCGACGGTCCGGGTCAACGCCGTCGCACCCGGCGTGGTGAAGACCCGCTTCGCCGCCGCGCTCTACGAGGGTCGCGAGGACGAGGTCGCGGCACGGTACCCGCTGGGCCGCCTCGGCCTGCCGCAGGACGTGGCGGGCGCGGTCGCCTTCCTCGCCTCCGACGACGCCAGCTGGATCACCGGGCAGACCATCGTCTGCGACGGCGGCGTCACGCTGACCGGTCGAGCCGGATGACAGCCCCGGCGGTCGGCCCGGAACCGCTGATCACCGCCTGTCTAGACTCGGCGGTGCGTCAGGAGGCGCCGTGGCGGTGAGAGGGCGGGGGCGGATGGACGGGGTCGAGGTCGCGAGCCGGGTCGACGGGCGTACCGCCCGGGCCGAGCGCACCCGCGCGGCCATCGTCGAGGCTCATCTCGCGCTCATCGGCGAGGGGGACCTCCGCCCGACCGGGGAGCGCATCGCCGAACGGGCCGGCATCTCGCTGCGGACGCTCTGGACCAACTTCAAGGACATGGAGACGCTCTTCGAGGCGAGCGGCGCGGAGGTGCTCCGCCAGCAGGACGCCGCCTACCGGCCGGTCTCGCCCGGGTTGCCGCTGGCGAAGCGGGTCGACGCGTACTGCCGGCAGCGGGCCCGGCTGCTCCAGCTCATCACGCCGTCGGCGCGTGCCGCGCAGATGCGCGAGCCGGTCTCCGACCAACTGCACCGCAACCGCCTCAAGCACATCGACCGGGTCCGCGACGAGGTCGAGGAGCTCTTCGCCGCCGAGTTGGCCCAGGCCGGTCGGGGTCGGGAGCAACTGCTCAACGCCCTGGTCGCGGCGAGCATGTGGCCAGCCTGGTCGATGCTGCGCTACGGCCTCGGGCTGGGCGTGGACCAGGCCCGCGCGGTGATGACCCGGACGGTGGGGGCCCTGTTGGCGGAGGTCGCGGCCGACTGACTCCGGTCCGGCCCGATATCGCCCCCTCTTTCCATTCGGTTTCCGATGAGTGACACTGACATGCATGGTTACTGCATCGAGAGTGCAACTAACCGTGCTGCGTGGCCGGGACGACGAGTGCCGGTCTGTCCGGAGCCTCCTCGACGGCATGCCCAACGGCGGCGGTGCCCTGCTGCTGCACGGTGAGCCCGGATCGGGTCGGACGGCGCTGGTCGGCTACGCCCACCGGCACGCCGAGGGCTGCACTGTGCTCGGCGGGAGCGGGCTCGCCGAGGAGGCCACCCTGCCGTACGCCGGCCTGCAACGTCTGGTCGACCCCGTGCTCGACCGGGCCACCGTCCTCCCGGACGAGCAGCGCCGGCTGCTGCGGCGCGCGCTGGGCGGCGAGAGCTGCCCGGCCGACCGCCAGCTGACGCTGTCGATGGCGGTGCTGGGGTTGCTCACCGCCGCCGCCGGCGACCGTCCGCTGCTCGCCACGATGGACGACGTCGACCGGGGTGACCCGCAGACCGCCCAGGTGCTGGCCTTCGTGGCCCGCCGGCTGCGCCACCTGCCGATCGCCATCCTGCTCACCGCGGACGTGACCACCACTGTCGACGGGATACCGGCACACCGGCTTCGCGCCCTGACCGAGCACGAGAGCAGCGCCATCCTCACCGACCGACTCCGATCGTTGATCGAGCGGGGCAGCGGCGACCGGCTCCCCGAGCGGCCCGCCGAGTCGGTCGTGACCGCGCTGGCCGCGATCGGCGGCGGCAACCCGCAGGCCCTGGTGGACCTCGTCGACGTGCTCAGTCCCGGCCAGTGGCGGGGGGAGGAGTCGCTACCCGACGCGCCACCGGCGGACGGTGCTCTGGGCCGCGCGTACCGGGCCCGGCTGGACCGGCTGCCACCGGACACCCGACGGATGCTGCTGCTCGCGGCACTCGACGAGGACGGCGAGCCGGGCACCCTGATCCGGGCCGCGGCGGTCGCCGGGTCCGAGATCGAGGCGCTCGCCCCGGCGGAGGTCGCCGGCCTGGTCCGCGTCGAGCCGCGAGGCGTCACCTTTCCTCAGCCCCTGGTGCGCACGATGATCGCGGCCAGCGCCCCACTCGCGGAGCGGCGCGCGGCGCACCGACTGCTCGCCGGCGTGCTGGTGGCCGACGGGCAGCGGCTGCGCCGCGCGATGCACCTCGCCGCCGCGGCGGCGGGTGCCGACCCCGCCCTCGCCGACGAGCTGGAAGCGGCGGCAGCTGGCGGCGCCGACGGTTGGGCCACCGCCTCGGCGGCGCTGCGCTGGGCCGCCGACCTCAGCGACCAGCCGACCCAGTCGGCCGCCCGCCTGCTGACCGCCGCCCACTACGCCTGGACCGGGGGCCAGCCCGACGTGGCCCGGCTCCTGCTCGACCGTCTCCGCGCGGTCTACCGGGACCCGGCCGTCCGGGGTCGCGCCGACCTGCTGCGCGGTGAGTTGGAGCTGCGGTGCGGCACCGCCGCCCGGGCGTCGGCCAGATTGCTGGCCTCGGCCGGAGCGGTGGCCGGCACCGACCGCGCGCTGGCGATGTCCGGGCTCGTACGGGCAGGCGAGGCGGTCTGCTTCGCCGGTGACCAGTACCGGTACGCCGAGGTCGGCCGCCGGGCGTCGGCGTTGCGGCGGCCGAACGATCCTCCATCCATGGAGCTGATGGGCAGCCTGGTCGGCGGGGTGGCGGCGACCCTGCGGGGCGACCACGAGCGGGCCGGCCCCGCACTGCGTCGCGCCGTCGTGCTGGGTGGCCGACTGACCGGGTCGGCGTTGACCCCCACCGCGCTGAGCTGTGCCGCGGCTGCCGGCCTGGTGGTCGCCGTGGACGGCGCGGCACACCGGCTCGCCGATCGCGCCGTCGCGCTGGCCCGGGAGCGGGGTGAGCTGTCCATGCTGTCCCGGGCGCTGGAGTTGCGGGCGGTCGCCGAATACTGGTTGGGCCGGCACGAGGCGGCGGCGGAAACCTCCCGCGACGGGCTGCGGGTCGCGCGCGCCACCGGTCAGGCCAACTGCGCCAACGTCCACCTCGGCATGCTCGCCGTGCTCGCCGCCGTGCGGGCCGACCGGGACACCAGCCTGCGGCGCATCCGCGAGATGGGCGAGACGCCGACGCCGGGCAGCCGTCCGCACGCGTTTGCCGGGTGGGCCCTTGCGGTGCTCGACCTGGTCGACGGCCGGCACGCCGAGGCCGCGAACCGGTTGGCGTCACTGGCCCGGCTGGGCACCGGGCGCGGTCAGGTTCTCGTGCAGGTGATGGCCACCCCCTACCTGGTGGAGGCGGCGGCCCACCTGCCCTGCCGACCTGCGGCGACGGCTGCGCTCGCCGTGTTCGACAGGTGGGCCAGCAGCACCGCGAGCCCGTTGCGCCGGGCCCTGTCCGCCCGGTGCCACGCGTTGCTCGCGCCGCGCGGCGGCCCCGAGGCCGAGCAGGAGTTCCAGACGGCGCTGCGGCTGCACCCGACGGAGGCCGGCACGTTCGAACGGGCCCGCACCGAGCTGCTCTTCGGTCAGGAGCTGCGCCGCAGCCGGCGCCCGCGAGACGCGCGTACGCACCTGCACCAGGCCCGTGAGATGTTCACGCTGCTCGGGGTGAGTTGCTGGGCCGAGCAGGCGACCACCGAGCTGCGGGCGGCCGGGGAGTCGGTCGGTCCGCCGGACCTGCCGGCGGCGCGGTTGCTGACCGGCCAGCAACTGAAGATCGCCGAGCTGGTCGCGGAGGGGGCGACCAACCGTGAGATCGCGGCCCGGATGTTTCTCTCCACCCGCACGGTCGACCACCACCTGCGCAACGTCTTCCACCGGCTGGGCATCCGCTCGCGTACCGAGCTGGCGCGAGCGTTCGCCACCGAGCGGCAGGTCGGGCTGGCCTCGGATCGGTGATCGTCCGGTCTGGACGCGGTAAACTATCACCGCTAGTTTAAGCGCCATGGAGCTCACTCTCTCCGCCGAGCAGGCGGCGGTGCGCCAACTGGCCGCCGAGTTCGCCCACCGGGAGCTGTTGCCGCACGCGGCCGCCTGGGATCGACGTGAGTCGGTCGACCCCGCCATCGTCGGCAAGCTCGGTGACCTGGGCTTCCTGGGGCTGACCATCGCCGAGGCCGACGGCGGCTCCGGTGGCGACCACCTCGCGTACTGCCTGGTCCTGGAGGAGCTCGGCCGGGGCGACTCGGCGGTGCGCGGCATCGTCTCGGTCTCCCTCGGCCTGGTCGCGAAGTCCATCGCCGCCCACGGGTCGGCCGAGCAGCGGGCCGAGTGGCTTCCCCGGCTCTGCGCCGGCACCGCCCTCGGCTGTTTCGCGCTGACCGAGCCGGACAGCGGCTCGGACGCTGCCGCGCTGCGCACCCGCGCGGTCCGCGACGGCGACGACTGGCTGCTCACGGGCACGAAGATGTTCATCACCAATGGCACCACCGCCGACGTCGCGCTGGTCTTCGCCCGGACTGGCGGCCCCGGGCACCGGGGCATCACCGCGTTCCTGGTGCCCACCGACAGCCCGGGGCTGACCCGACGCGAGATCCACGGCAAGCTGGGCCTGCGCGGCCAGGCCACCGGCGAGTTGGGCTTCGACGAGGTACGCGTGCCCGACGCGGCCCGCCTCGGCCCCGAGGGCGGCGGGTTTCGGCTGGCCCTGGCCACCCTCGCCAAGGGACGGATGTCGGTGGCCGCCGGGTGCGTCGGCATCGCCCAGGGCTGCCTCGACGCGGCGGTCGGCTACGCCGGGCAGCGAACCCAGTTCGGCAAGCCGATCGCCGGGCACCAGCTCGTCCAGCAACTCCTCGCCGCCATCGCGGTGGACACCGCCGCCGCCCGGCTGCTGGTGTGGCAGGTGGCCGACCTGATCGACCGTGACCAGCCGTTCGCCACCGAGGCGTCGATGGCCAAGCTCTTCGCCAGCGAGGCCGCCGTCCGCGCGGCCAACAACGCGGTCCAGGTCTTCGGTGGGTACGGCTACATCGACGAGTACCCGGTCGGCAAGTACCTGCGCGACGCCCGGGTCGCCACCCTCTACGAGGGCACCAGCCAGATCCAGCAACTCCTCATCGGACGCGCGCTCACCGGCGTCAACGCCTTCTAGCTCCAAGGAGATCCGGCATGAGAGTCTTCGGCTCGTTCGAAGAGCTGGCCGCCGCTGTCGGCGAGACCATCGGGCCCGGCCCGTGGCAGCGCATCGAGCAGAGCCGCGTCGACCTCTTCGCCGACGCCACCGACGACCACCAGTGGATCCACCTCGACCCGGAGCGGGCTGCGGCGGGGCCGTTCGGCGGCACGATCGCCCACGGCTACCTGACCCTGTCGCTGCTGCCGGCCCTGGCTGGCCGGCTCTACCGGGTCGAGGGGGTGGCCATGGGGGTCAACTACGGGCTGAACAAGGTGCGTTTTCCCGCGCCGGTCCGGGTCGGCGCCGCCGTGCGCGCCACCGTCGTCATCGCCGAGGTGTCGCCGGTCAGCGGCGGTGTGCAGCTGGTCGCGACGGTCACCGTGGAGAGCGACAGCGGCGGCAAGCCCGTCTGCGTGGCCGAGACCGTGAGCCGGCTCTACCCCGCCACCGGTCGGTAATCATCTAGCGGGAACGTCGCTCTGCCCGTTTGGCGGGTGGGCGTTGCGGAACAAGTTCCGGAACTTGCGGCGGCGGGTTCCTCTCGCTCCTCCTGGGTCGACGCGCCGTGACCTCACCGTGCTGCGGCATGGGGTGCCACCTGGGCAGCAGTCTCTTGGTGTGATGACCGGGTCGGTCCAGGTCTCGTTAAACTTCCGGAAATTCTTGCTCGTCAATGAACGGCGCTGACATACTCCTCATCCACCGGAGTCGATGACCGAGGGTTGGCGCCTCTTCCCGGACGCCTTTTCCGTGCGCGGTCCCGACCCGGCACCCACCACCGCCGGAGCGGTGCGTCAGTTGCCCCGCCCCGGGCCCCACGGAAGGAAGAGACATGACCGAAAGGTGCCAGAGGGACACCCGTCCACGGACGGGCCCCCGAGCGCGTACGGCGATCGTTCTCGCCGCCGCGGCTCTGCTCGCCGCCACGAGCGCCGCGTTCCTGCCCGGCACGGCGAGCGCCGGGACGACCCTTGGCGCTTCTGCCGCGGAGAAGGGCCGGTATTTCGGTACGGCGGTGGCGGCGAGCAGGTTGTCGGATGGCAACTACACGACGATCCTCAACCGAGAGTTCAATTCGGTGACGCCCGAGAACGAGATGAAGATCGACGCGACGGAGCCGCAGCAGGGTCGGTTCAGTTACGGCGCCGCGGAGCAGATCGTGAACCACGCGCGGAGTCGGGGGATGAGCGTGCGGGGTCACACCCTGGCGTGGCACTCGCAGCAGCCGCCGTGGATGGAGAGCATGAGTGGCAGCGCGCTGCGGTCGGCGATGCTCAACCACGTGACGCAGGTGGCCACGCATTTCCGTGGTCAGGTCGTGGCGTGGGACGTCGTGAACGAGGCGTTCGAGGACGGCACCTCCGGTGCGCGTCGTAACTCGAACCTCCAGCGCACGGGCAACGACTGGATCGAGGCGGCGTTCCGGGCCGCGCGGGCGGCTGATCCGGGTGCGAAGCTCTGTTACAACGACTACAACACCGACAACTGGACGCACGCCAAGACGCAGGCTGTGTACAACATGGTCCGCGACTTCAAGTCTCGCGGTGTGCCGATCGACTGCGTCGGTTTCCAGTCGCACTTCAACAACGACTCGCCCTACGTGAGCAACTACCGCACCACGCTGTCGAGCTTCGCGGCACTGGGTGTGGACGTGCAGGTCACCGAGTTGGACATCCAGGGTGCCCCGGCGGCCACCTACCGCAGTGTGGTGGAGGACTGCCTGGCCGTGGCCCGCTGCAACGGCATTACGGTGTGGGGCATCCGCGACAGTGACTCGTGGCGTGCGTCGCAGACACCGTTGCTGTTCAACAGCAGCGGTCAGAAGAAGGCGGCGTACGACGCCGTGCTGGCGGCGCTGAACAACGGCACCACGCCGACCGACCCGCCCACCACTCCGCCCACCACCCCACCGACGACCCCGCCCAGCGGCAGTTGCACCGCGACGCTGCAGGACAGCACTCGATGGGGCGACCGGTTCAACAGCCAGGTGACCGTCAGCGGGGCGAGCAACTGGACCGTCGTGGTCGCCGTCACCCCGCCGCAGAAGGTCTCCAACACCTGGAACGGCAGCCCGACCTGGGACAGCAGCGGGAACGTCATGACCATGCGGTCGAACGGCAGCGGCAACGTCTTCGGCTTCACCACGATGGCCAACGGCACCTGGACCCGTCCGGTGGTGCGCTCCTGCACCGTCTCCTGAGCACCACCACACGCTGATGGGGCGGCGACGGATCCCGTCGCCGCCCTGTCATCTGTGCACCCGCAGGCAGCGGTGACATCCATGCCCGGCGACGTGGACGAGAGAGTCGGCCTCGCGACGGGGGAGCGCCCGCCAGGGGTCGGCGATGGCGGGCGCTCCTATCGCGGTGCCGAGCCTCGGCTGCCCGGCACCGCGACGGGTGTCAGACGGTCGTGCAGGCCGTGCCGTTGAGGGTGAACCCGGACGGTCGGCCGGCGTTGCCCGTGTGGGTCGCCTGGAAGCCGACGTCGACCGAGGTGTTCGGAGCGATCACGCCATGATCGACTCGGTTTGCCGGAAGGCGCGGTGTCCGGACCGGTGCGACACCCCGGTTTCCTGAAAGCCGTGTCGATCATGACGGGGCGCAGTCCTGCCACCGGTCAGGTTGGAGCACCGAGTCGAGCCAGCGCAGCTGCCGCCGGACGTGGACGGCCTCGCCGCCCTCGTGGCCGTTGAACGGGTAGACGTGCATCTCCCGCTCCGGCCGGACGGGCCTCCCGTTGCCGGCGCCGTAATGGTTGTAGGCGGCGAAGGCCGTGCGCGGCGGGCAGACGGTGTCACGTCGGCCCACCCCGAAGTGCGCCGGCGCCGTCGCACGCCGTGCGAAGTTCACACCGTCGACGTAGGACAGGGTGCGCCACACGGACTCCTCGGCCTCCCGCTGCACGGCCAGGTAACGCGCGATCTCGCCGTACGGCGCGGGTTCGCTGAGCTGGACGGCCCGTCGCATGTCGCAGAGGAACGGCGCGGTGGTCAGCACCGCGCTCAGGTCGGCGACCAGACCGGCCACCGCCAGGGCCAGACCGCCGCCCTGGCTGTTGCCGACCACGGTGACCCGGTCGACGTCGACCCCCGGCAGGGCGCGGACCGCCTCGACCGCCCGCACCGCGTCGGTGATCAGACGCCGGAAGTGGTAGTCACGCGGGTCGTGGATGCCCCAGGTGACCGGCGAGGGTCCGCCCGGCGCGCCGTGCGGGTCGGGGGTGTCCCCGGCCCCGTACTGACCCGCCTGACCCCGGTTGTCCATCAGCAGGTGCGCGTAGCCGGCCACGGGCCAGATCAGCCGCTCGTGCGGCAGGCCACGGCCGCGGCCGTACCCGGCGTACTCGACCACGGTGGGCAGCGGCTCGGGTCGATCGGCCGGGCGGGTGTACCAGGCCCGTACGGGGTCACCGCCGAAGCCCGCGAACGTGACGTCCCACGAGTCGAGCAGCCGCAGGTCGGTGGGCTCCGGCCGGACGTCGACGAGCACCGGTCGGGCAGCCGCCTCGGCGAGCGTGTCCCGCCAGAACCTGTCGAAGTCGTCGGGTTCGGCGACCTCGGGGGCGTATCGCTGGAGTTCGTCGGGGATGAAGGCGGAGTCAGACACGGGTCCTCGCAGGGGGCCGGGATCAGTGCGGATCGGCGGTGGGTGCGGTGCTCTCCCGGACGACCAACTCGGTCACCAGGTCGATCCGGCTGGTCGCCGGCTCGTTGCCCCGGGTCAGGTCGAGCAACATCTGGGTGGCGATGCCAGCCATGTCACGCAACGGCTGGTTGATCGTGGTGAGAGCCGGGTCGGTCCAGGCGGAGACGGGCAGATTGTCGTACCCGATCACCGAAAGGTCCTCGGGCACTCGGAGGCCGCACTGGCGTGCGGCCCGGAGCACCCCCATGGCCTGGATGTCCGACCCGGCGAAGATCGCCGTCGGTCGGGACGGCTGGCGTAGCAGTTGCAGCCCGTGGGCGTGCCCGGCGCCGGCGGAGAAACTGCCGTAGCGGACCAGCTCGCGGTCGACCGCTATCCCGGCTTCCTCGTGGGCCGACTGGAAGCCGGCGGCGCGGGCGCGGCTGCAGAGCACGTCGGGTGGCCCGGAGATGATGGCGATCCGCCGGTGGCCCAGATCCAGCAGGTGCCGGGCGGCGAGCAGGCCGCCGTTCCAGTTGTTCGAGCCGACGGTGGGCACGGAGGCCGAGGTCGCGCTGTCGGTGTCGACGACGACGAACGGTATGCCCTGGCGCCTCAGGTGCTGTTGTTGCGCCTCGGCCAGGTGGGAGAGGACGAACACCACGCCCAATGGTCGGTCGGCGAGCAACGCCTCCAGCCATCGCGCCGGCGGTCGGTGCGCGCCGTCGAGTTGGGCGACCGACAACCCGACGCCGGCCGCGGTGGTCACCGCCTCCACGCCTCGCAGGATCTCCATCGCCCATCCCGTGTCGAACTCGTGGAAGACGAGTTCGACACGTCCTCCGCCGGGCGAGGGCCGGCGGGCGCGGCGCTGGTACTGGTGGCGGTCGAGACTCGCCTCCACGCGGGCTCTGGTGCCGGGGGCGACATCGCCGCGTCCGTTGAGGACCTTGGACACCGTCGCGACCGAGACGCCGACATCGTTGGCGATGGTCGCGATGGTGGTGGAGGCGGGTGGGTCGAGCGGGCGGTGCTCTGTCATCGCGACCTCAAGCAGCATCCGAAAGTTTCGGCAGACCTTAACACGATCAGTCGGCCACACCAGCCGGTGCGACAGCCGGTCCGGCCGTAGGTGGGCCCATATATGGCGTGTGCGCCACGGAGTGCCATCGGCGGAGTCACTGTGTGCAGGATGCGGCCGTCGGACGTCCGATTGAGACTCTTGACACACATCGATGGGGACCTTAGGTTGCCGAAAAGGTTACGCGGATTTCCGGAAAGTTTCGGATCGTGAAATGTCCGCCACGGAACGGGTTCCACGAGGGCACGGGGACGTGGCCGGAGCTGAGGGGTCAAGGCATGAGTAGTCAGTTGCCCGGGGACAGCGACACCGCGCCGTGGCGCGATCCGCGGCTGACGCCGGCCGAGCGGGCCGACGCGCTCCTGCCGAAGATGTCGCTGGAGGAGAAGATCGCCCAACTCGTCGGCGTGTGGGTCGGCGCGGAGGCCACCGGCGAGGGTGTGGCGCCACACCAGTCCGACATGATCAGCGAGCTGCCGCAGTGGAGCACCGTCATCCAGCACGGGCTGGGCCAGCTCACCCGCCCGTTCGGCACCGCGCCGGTCGACCCGGTGCTCGGTGCCCGGTCGCTGGCGGCCTCGCAGGCGCAGATCGTGGCCGCCAGTCGGTTCGGCATCCCGGCGCAGGTGCACGAGGAATGCCTGACCGGGTTCGCCGCGTGGCGGGCCACCGTCTACCCGACCCCGCTGAGCTGGGGCGCGTCCTTCGACCCCGACCTGGTCGAGGCGATGGCCGACCGGATCGCGCGGTCCATGCGCGCAGCCGGCGTACACCAGGGTCTCGCCCCGGTCCTGGACGTCACCCGCGACTACCGCTGGGGCCGCACCGAGGAAACGATCGGCGAGGATCCCTACCTGGTGGGGACGACCGGTGCCGCGTACGTGCGGGGCCTGGAGCGGGCCGGCGTGGTCGCCACGCTGAAGCACTTCGCCGGTTACTCCGCCTCCCGTGGCGGACGCAACCTCGCGCCGGTGCCGATGGGCCCCCGGGAGTTGGCCGACGTCATCCTGCCGCCCTTCGAGATGGCGCTGCGCCACGGCGGCGCCCGCTCGGTGATGAACTCCTACGCCGAGATTGACGGCCTGCCCGTGGCCGCCGACCACGGGCTGCTGACCGGGCTGTTGCGCGACGAGTGGGGCTTCACCGGCACCGTGGTCGCTGACTACTTCTCCGTACGCTTCCTGGAGACCCTGCACGGTGTCGCCGACGGCCCCGCCGACGCGGCAAGGCTCGCCCTGCGGGCCGGGATCGACGTCGAGCTGCCCACAGTGGACACCTTCGGCACCACGCTGGTGGAGGCCGTGCGCCGTGGCGAGGTCGACGAGGCGTTGATCGACGGCGCGCTGCGCCGGGTGCTGATCCAGAAGATCGAGATCGGTCTGCTCGACGAGGGCTGGCAGGAACTGCCCGACGACGTGGCGTCGCTGCGTCTCGACGACGAGGCCAGCCAGGACGTCGCCGTACGCCTGGCCCGGGAGGCCGTCGTCCTGCTGCGCAACACCGGCGTCCTCCCGTTGCCCGTGGGCAACCGGGTCGCCCTGGTCGGCCCCGTCGCCGACGACCCGATGGCCATGCTCGGCTGCTACTCGTTCCCCAACCACGTCGGCGTCCACCACAGCGAGTTCGGGCTGGGCCTGGACATCCCCTCGCTGCGCGACGAGCTGGCTCGACGCGTCCCGCTGCTCAGCCACGAGCAGGGCTGCACCATCACCGGTGAGGACACCTCCGGCATCCCGGCGGCGGTTGCCGCGGCTGCCGCCGCCGACGTGTGCGTGCTCGCCGTCGGCGACCGGGCGGGGATGTTCGGTCGGGGCACCTCCGGCGAGGGGTGCGACGCCGCCGACCTGCGACTGCCCGGCGTGCAGGCCGACCTGGTCCGTGCCGTCCTCGCCACCGGCACCCCGGTCGTCCTGGTGCTGATGACCGGCCGCCCCTACGCGCTCGGCCCGGAGTTCGACGCCGCGGCGGCCGTCGTGCAGGCGTTCTTCCTCGGCCAGCTCGGCGGGCAGGCGCTCGCCGAGGTGCTCACCGGCACGGTCAACCCGTCCGGGCGGCTGCCGGTGAGTGTGCCCCGGGACGCTGGCGGACTGCCGAGCACCTACCTGGCACCTCCGCTCGGCCGGCGCAACAAGGTGTCCTCGATCGACCCGACCCCGGCCTACCCGTTCGGTCACGGCCTGAGCTACACCACCTTCGACTGGTCCGACGCCACAGTTGTCGAGCCGGCGGGTGGCACGCACGACCAGCCGGCGGCGTGGCCGACCGACGGCGAGGTGCGGGTGCGGATCACTGTCACCAACACCGGCGACCGGGCCGGCACCGAGGTGGTCCAGCTCTACCTGCACGACCCGGTCGCGCAGACCACCCGCCCGGTGGTCCGCCTGGTCGGCTACACCCGACTGCCGTTGGAGCCCGGCGAGGTGGCGCACGTGACGTTCGGCGTACCGGCCGACGTGGCGTCGTTCATCGGCCTGTCCGGTCGGCGGATCGTCGAGCCCGGCGAGGTCGAGCTGCGGTTCGGCCGGTCCAGCGGTGACGTGGCGGCGGCCCTGTCGCTGCGGCTGACCGGAGCCGAGCGCCAGGTGGGCCACCACCGGGAGCTGCTCACGTCGGTGCGGGTCGAGCCCCTCGTGGCCGTTCCGCAGTCCGTCTAGGAGGCGAGGATGACATCCACGTTGCGGCCACCGCCGCCGGCGCCGCCCCGGTCTCCGGCAGCGGCTCCCAGCCCTGCCCCGCGCTCGCCGCGCCGACGCCGAAGCTGGCGGCAGGCGCTGCGCCGGGACTGGCAGCTCTACTCCCTGGCCATCCTTCCGCTGCTGTTCTTCCTGGTCTTCCGCTACCTGCCGATGCTCGGGAACATCATCGCGTTCCGCCGCTTCAAGCCGGGCGGCAGCATCTTCGGCGAGTACTGGGTGGGGCTGCGGTACTTCCGGATGTTCTTCACCGACCCGACGTTCTGGGAGGTCTTCACCAACACCCTGGTGCTCGGGACGCTGACCCTTCTGTTCTGCTTCCCGCTGCCGATCGTGCTGGCGCTGCTGCTCAACGAGGTGCGTGCCCGCCGGTTCAAGCGGTTCGTCCAGTCGGTGTCGTACCTGCCGCACTTCCTGTCGATCGTGATCGTGGCGGCGATGGTCATGCAGTTGACCTCGATCGACGGCACGGCCAACCAGCTGGTCCGGATCGTCGGCGGCGATCCCGTGGCGTTCCTCCAGCAGGCGGAATGGTTCCGCACCATCTACGTCTCGTCCGAGGTCTGGCAGACCGTCGGCTGGGGAACGATCCTCTACCTCGCCGCCCTCACCACCATCGACGAGGACCTGTACGAGGCCGCCCGGATCGACGGAGCCAGCCGGCTGCGGCAGACCTGGCACGTGACGTTGCCGGGCATCCGGCCCACGATGGTGACCCTGTTGATCCTCAACATCGGCAGCTTCATGGCCGTCGGGTTCGAGAAGATCCTGCTGCTCTACAACCCGCTGACGTACCCGACCGCGGACGTGATCTCCACCTACCTGTTCCGGATGGGCTTCCAGTCCAGCAACTTCAGCTACGCGGCCGCCATCGGTCTCTTCGAGGCGGTGATCGGGCTGATCCTGGTCCTGTCGGCGAACCTCATCTCCCGTCGCACGGTGGGGACGAGCCTGTGGTGACCCTCGGCACGAAGCGCGAGGCCCCGAAGACGCGCGGGCCGGTGGACAGCCGGGGCTACCGGATCTTCCGGATCATCAACACGGTCGTCCTCATCGGCGTCGTGATCGTGACGCTGTACCCGTTCCTCAACATCGTGGCCCGCTCGCTCAGCGACGAGGCGTACATCCTCGCCGGGAAGGTGAGCATCATCCCGCGCGGGTTCGACGTGACCGCGTACAAGCTGGTGATGTCCGACTCGCTGTTCTGGACGAACTACCGCAACACCCTGGTGTACACGGTGGTCGCCACGCTCATCTCGATCGTGCTGACCACGTGCTACGCGTACGTGCTGTCCAAGCCGCAGCTCAAGGGCCGCGGGGTCCTCGTCGGCATCGCGCTGTTCACCATGTTCTTCTCCGGTGGCCTGATCCCCAACTACGTGCTGGTCACCAGCCTGGGAATGAAGAACACCATCTGGGCCGTGGTGATCCCCAACGCCATCAGTGTCTTCAACCTGCTGGTCATGAAGGCGTTCTTCGAGAGCCTGCCGACCGAGTTGGAGGAGGCCGCGGCGGTCGACGGGTTGAACACCTACGGCATCCTGCTGCGGATCGTGCTGCCGCTGTCGAAGGCGATCATCGCGACGATGGTGCTCTTCTACGCGGTCTCGTTCTGGAACTCGTGGTTCACCGCGTTCCTCTACATCGACCAGCAGGATCTGCTGCCGGTCACCGTGTACCTGCGCAACCTCATCGCGGGTGCCACCGACGCACAGCAGTCCGGCGCCGCCGACGCCGACGTCGTGCAGGCCGCGGCCACGCTCCAGGCCGTGACGATCGTGCTCACCACACTGCCCATCCTGGCGGTCTACCCCTTCGTCCAGAGGTACTTCGTCTCCGGCGTGATGCTCGGCGCGGTCAAGGGATGACGCCGGGCGCTGCATCGCATCACTTCCTTCACCCCCACCACCGAAAGGACGAGCCATGCTCCACAAGACGTGGCGCCGGGTGGCGATAGCCACCGCGGGTGTGCTCGCGCTCAGCCTCACCACCGCCTGTTCCGAGGACCCCGGCGAGTCGAAGGACCTCTCCGAGAACCGGGCCGGCGCGATGGCCAACTACGGCGTCGGCGACCAGTTCAAGGCCACCGAGGCGCTCTCCTTCTCCACGCTCTACAACAACCACACCTTCTATCCGCTCAAGGAGGACTGGCTGTTCTGGTCCGAGCTGACCAAGCGGACCAACGTCAAGATCGAGCCGGTCGCCGTGCCACTCAGTGACTACGAGCAGAAGCGCAGCCTCCTCATCGGCGCCGGTGACGCTCCGCTGATCATCCCGAAGACGTACCACCCGCAGGAGAACGCGTTCGTGTCGTCCGGGGCGATCCTCCCGGTGAGCGACTACCTGGATCTGATGCCCAACCTCAAGGACAAGATCGCCAAGTGGAACCTCAAGCCGGAGATCGACAACCTGCGGCAGTCCGACGGTAAGTTCTACCTGCTGCCCGGCATGCACGAGAAGCCCACGCAGGACTACACGGTGCTGGTGCGCACCGACATCATGCAGGAGCTCAACCTCGCAGTCCCGAAGACCTGGGACGATTTGTACACAGTGCTCAAGGCGATGAAGGCCAAGTACCCGAACGTCTACCCGTACTCCGACCTCTTCAGCAAGCCCAACCCGACCGGCGCGCTGCTCAACATCCTCGGCTCCGCCCACGGCACCCAGGCCGGCTGGGACTACCAGCACGCCACCTGGGACCCGGCGGCGAAGAAGTTCAACTACACCGGGGCGTCCGAGCAGTACCGGCAGATGGTCACGTTCCTGCACAAGCTCGTCGCCGAGGGCCTGCTCGACCCGGAGAGCTTCACCCAGACCGACGACCAGGCACGCCAGAAGCTCGCCAACGGCAAGTCCTTCGTGGTCACCGGCAACGCGCAGACCCTGGTCAACAACCACCGGCCCGACCTGGCCAAGACCCTGCCGAATGCGAAGATGGCCAAGATTCCGCTACCGATCGGCCCGGCCGGCGAGGTCAACCCGTTCCCCCGGCTGGAGAACGGCATCATGATCTCCGCGAAGGCCCGGGAGAGCAAGAACTTCGTGGCCATGATGCAGTTCATCGACTGGCTGTGGTATTCCGACGCCGGCTTGGAGTTCGCCCGCTGGGGCATCGAGGGCGAGACCTTCACCAAGGACGCGTCCGGCAAGCGCACGCTCAACCCCGGAGTCGACTTCCTCGGCCTCAACCCGAAGGCCCCCAAGCACCTGCAGAAGGACTTCGGTTTCCAGAACGGCGTCTTCGCCTACGGTGGCAGCCCAGACCTGGTGCGTGGGTTCTTCTCCCCGGAGGAGCTGGAGTTCCAGAAGGTGATGGACGCCCGCCCGCCCAGGGTGGTGCCCCCGCCCGCCCCGTTGACCGACGAGGAGCGCGAGCAGGTGTCGCTCTGGGAGACCCCGTTGAAGGACTTCGTCACCCAGAACACGCTCAAGTTCGCTCTGGGCCAGCGGCCCCTCACCGAGTGGGACGCGTACGTGGCCGAGCTGAAGGCGAAGAACTCCGAGCAGTACATCGACGTGGTCAACAAGGCGTACGAACGGTTCCAGAAGAACAACGGCTGATCAGCGGGAGATCCGGTCGGGCGGCGCACCCGCGGCCCGGCCGGACCTCCCGGCCACCACCGGCCGGTACGACGCGCGCGACCCACCGCGCTCTGCCGGTCGTCGGGACCGACCGGAAGGAGCAACAGTGAGCGGCACCGCCCAGGTCTGGCGACAGTTCGGCGACGGGCCGCTGTCGCGGATCACCTCCCGCGTCTACATCCTGCTCGTGGTCGAGCTGCTGCTTCTGCTCACCACAGTGCCCGGCCTGCTCCCACTGCTGCTGCTGGGTCGTGACCCCAGCAACCTGCCACTGGTCGCGCTGTTCCTCCTGCCGGTCGGCCCGGCGATCTCCGCCGCCCTGTACGCCCTGCGCCACCAGCGCCTCGACCTGACCGACCTGCGGCCCGCCGCCCTGTTCTGGCGCGGGTACCGGGCGAACCTGGCCGGCACGCTGCGCGTCTGGGTGCCGACGCTGCTGTGGCTGACCGTGCTCGCCCTGAACCTCGCCTACCGGGGTGCCGTCGGCCTCGGGGGCTGGTGGGTGGTGCCGCTGGTCCTGCTCGCCGTGGGAGTGACGCTCTGCGCGGCCAACGCCCTGGTGATCACTGCGCTGTTCGACTTCCGCACCCGGGACGTGCTCCGGCTGGCCGTGCACTTCCTCGTGCGTACCCCCGGTGTCCCCGTCGGCACGGCGTTGCTGCTGGCCGCGGCGGCCGGGATCACGGCGGTCTTCTCCGAGGCGGTGCTGGCGATGCTCGGCTCGGTCGCGATCCTCGCGTTCCTGCGCGTCAGTGACCCGATGATCCACCTGATCCGGAAGGAGTTCACCCCATGAGCCTGCCCGTCACCGCCAAGGTGCCCTTCGGGGGCGACTACAACCCGGAGCAGTGGCCCGAGGACGTGTGGAAGCAGGACCACCGTCTCTTCGACAGCGCCCGGATCGACCTGGTCACCATCGGCGTCTTCGACTGGGCGCTCGTCCAGCCCGCCGAGGGCGTGTGCGATTTCTCGCTGCTGGACCGGATCGTGGAGCGGGCCGCCGCCGAGGGACGCGGAATCTGCCTGGCAACCGGCACCGGGGCACACCCGGCGTGGTTGGCGAAGGCGTACCCGGAGGTCACCCGGACCGACTTCGAGGGCCGCAAGCACCGGTTCGGGCAACGACACAACTCCTGCCCCAGCTCCCCGGTCTTCCGCCGGCTCTCCGTCGAGCTGGCCCGCCGGGTCGCCCGCCGCTACGCCGACACCCCGGCGGTCGTCGCGTGGCACATCGGCAACGAGTACGGCGGCGCCTGCTACTGCGACCTCTGCTCGGCCGGCTTCCGGGCCTGGCTGCGCCAGCGCTACGGCACCCTGGAGGACCTGAACGCGGCCTGGTACACCACCTTCTGGTCGCACACCTTCACCGACTGGGAGCAGATCGAGCCGCCGTCGGCGCTCACCGAGCACTGGCGCGGGCCGGACCACACCGCGTTCCAGGGAATCACCCTGGACTACCTGCGGTTCTCCTCCGACGCGCTGCTGGCCAACTTCCTCGACGAGAAGACGGCCATCCGGGAGTCCAGCCCCAGCCTGCCGGTGACGACCAACTTCATGGGCATGTACCGGCCGATCGACTACCACCGTTGGGCCGCGCACCTTGACTTCGCCTCCTGGGACAACTACCCGCCGGACGACGAGTCGGCGGCCCGGATGGCGCTGACCCACGACCTGATGCGCGGGCTCAAGGACGGCCAGCCGTTCTGGTTGATGGAACAGTCGCCGGGCGTCACCGCGTGCCGGGACGTCAACCCGTTGAAGCGGCCCGGTCTCATGCGGTTGTGGAGTTGGCAGGCGGTGGCGCACGGCGCGGACGCGGTGCTGTTCTTCCAGCTGCGGGCCTCCCGTGGCGCGAGCGAGAAATACCATGGGGCTGTCATCGGCCACGCCGGTCGCTCCGACACCCGGGTGTTCCGGGAGGTCGCCGAGCTGGGCGCCGAGCTGGACCGACTCGGCGCGGCGTCGCTGGGCGCACGGACGCCGGCCCGGGTGGCGCTGCTGTTCGACTGGGACAGCTGGTGGGCGTTGGAGATCTCCGACGGGCCGTCCCGGCTGGTCCGCTACCAGCAGGTAGTGCTCGCGTACCACCGGGCGCTCTGGGACGCCGGCGTGGACCTGGACGTCGTCGCGGTGACCGCCGACCTGTCCGGCTACGACGTGGTCGTCGCGCCGGCCCTGCACATGCTCAAGGGTGATCTGCCGCAGCGCCTGGAGGCGGTGGCTGAGCGCGGCGGATCGGTGCTCACCACCTACCTGTCGGGCCGGGTGGACGAGAACGACCAGGCCTTCCTGATGGACGTGCCAGGCCCGCTCGGGCAGCTGATGGGTGTCCGGATCGACGAGTGGGACGCCCGCGGCCCGGAGGTGGTCAACCCGGTCCGCCTCGGTGGCGGCGCTGATCAGGTCGACGTCGAGGCGCGGCTGCTGTTCGAGCTGGTGATCCCGCAGGGCGCGCAGGTGGTCGGCACGTACCAGGCCGACTTCTACGCGGGCACTCCCGCGGTGACCCGTAACCCCTTCGGCGCCGGCGACGGCTGGTACGTGGCAGCCGGCCTGGACCAGACCGGGGTGTCCTGGGTGGTCCGACAGGTGCTCGCCCGGCACGACGTGCTCGGGCCCTACCCGGACACACCGGACCTGGAATCCGCCGTGCGGGTCGCGCCGGACGGATCGCGGCTGCTGTTCCTGCTCAACCACCGCGCCGAGCCGATCGAGGTGACCGCCCCGACCAGTGGCGTCGACCTGCTCACCGGTGACCGGGCACTGACCGGTTCGGCCCTGCGCCTGCCGGCGTACGGTGTCGTCGTCGTGCGGGAGGACGGGTGAACGCCGAGGAGTCCGTCCACCTGGAGCACCTGATGTTCGTCGAGGAACCGATGGAACCCCGCGAGCCGCGCGTCCACGCGGCCTGGCTGCCCCCGGAGGCGTTCCGGTCGCTGGGCGCGCGCCGCGTCCTTGTCCACGGTGACGGCCTGCTCGTCGACACCGTCCTGGACGAGGTCTCGCGTGCCTGTGCGCGCTACGGCGGACGGGTGTGGCACTCACCCTCCTGGGACGTCGACGTCGACCTGGTGCTCGCCCTGCGCGGTGCCGACGAGTTGCCCAGCCGGGCGGTGCAGGCGGCGCGGTCGGCGGCCGAGGCGGCGCTGACCGGGATCGGCGGTGAGCCGCTCGGCGACGAGGGTTTCCTGCTGGCCCGCGACGGCGAGGTGACAGTGGTGCTGGCCGACGCGCCCGCCGGCCTGCTGTACGGGCTGTTCCACGTGGTCCGGCTCTGCGCGGCAGCCTTCGATCCGGCCCGCCCGCCGGAGCGGCACCGGCCGGCGCTGCGCCGGCGGATGCTGAACCACTGGGACAACGTGGCCGTGCACCCGGTGATGGGCCAGGTCGAACGGGGGTACGCGGGCGGCTCGATCTTCTGGCAGGACGGCCGCCCGCGCGGCGACCTGGCCCGGGTCCGGGAGTACGGGCGGCTGCTGGCCGCCAGCGGTGTCAACGCGATCTCGGTGAACAACGTCAACGTGGCCCGGACGGAGGCGCTGCTGCTCACCGACCGGCTCGGCGACGTGGCCGAGATCGCGGACGTGCTGCGGCCGTACAACATCCGGGTGCACCTGTCGATCACCTTCGCCGCGCCCGTGGTCCTCGGTGGCCTGTCCACCGCCGACCCCTTGGACGAGGCGGTGCGGGTCTGGTGGGCGGCGACCACCCGGAGGGTGTACGAGCGCATCCCGGACTTCGGCGGTTACGTGGTGAAGGCCGACTCGGAGGGGCAGCCCGGCCCGTTCACCTACGGGCGAGACCACGCCGACGGGGCGAACGTGCTGGCCGAGGCGTTGGCCCCGCTCGGGGGAGTGGTGCACTGGCGGGCGTTCGTCTACAACCACCACCAGGACTGGCGGGACCGGTCCACCGACCGGGCGCGCGCCGCGTACGACCACTTCGCCCCGCTCGACGGGCGCTTCCGGACCAACGTGGTCGTGCAGGTGAAGTTCGGGCCGGTGGACTTCCAGACCCGGGAACCGGTCTCCCCGGTGATCGCCGCGATGCCCGCCACCCGGCTGGCGGTGGAGTTGCAGGTCACCCAGGAATACACCGGTCAGCAGCGACACGTCTGCCACCTCGGCCCGTGGTGGGGTGAGGTGCTGCGGTTCGCGCCGTGGGGGCCCGGCGGGCGGACGGTCGCTGACATCGCCGCGGGGGAGTCGGGCGCGGGCGGTGGTCTGGTCGCGGTCGCCAACGTGGGCGATGACCTCTTCTGGACCGGGCACCCGTTGGCGCAGGCCAACCTGTACACGTTCGGGCGGCTCACCTGGGATCCGCGACTGGATCCGCGGGCGGTCCTCGACGAGTGGATCGCGCTGACCTTCCCGCCGTCGGCGACCGCCGAACCGGAGCTGGTGGGGCGGACCCTGCACGAGATCATGGACGACTCGTGGCGCACCTACGAGCGCTACACAGCGCCGCTGGGCGTCGGTTTCATGGTCAACCCTGGCGACCACTACGGTCCCGGCGTCGACGGGTACGAGTACACGCGGTGGGGCACCTACCACTTCGCCGACCGCGACGGTGTGGGCGTGGACCGCAGCCGTGCGTCGGGCACCGGCTTCGCCGGCCAGTACCCGCCGTACTGGGCCCAGGTGTACGAGTCGCCGCAGAGCTGCCCCGATGAGCTGCTGCTCTTCTTCCACCACGTGCCGTACGGGCACGTCCTGCACAGCGGGTCGACAGTCATCCAGCACATCTACGACACCCACTTCGCCGGTGTCGAGGAGGTGGTGGCGATGCGACGGCGGTGGCAGACCCTGAACGGGATGATCGACCCGGCCGTGTACGAGAGGGTGGCCGAGCGCCTCGACGAGCAGGTGCGCTGTGCCACCGAGTGGCGCGACCAGATCAACACGTACTTCCACCGCAAGTCCGGGGTGCCCGACGAGCGAGGGCGGACCATCTACTGATCGGCACGACGGGGAGGCGCGGCCATCGGGTCGGGCCTTCCCGTGGTGTCTCCGGTAAGCCAGGTATGTTTCGAGAACGTCCCGGTAATTGCTCGCCACCAGCCGGCGGTGCTCACGCCCGTCGATATCGATCGGAGCGCAGGTGGCCGCCGGAAGCGTTGCGGCGAAAGGTTTCCGGAACTCTTGACAATCGAGTGTTCTCGATTGAAGCTGGCATGGTCACGCGAGCCGCGGTCAAGGTCGGGCGAAGGGCAGTCCTCGACTTGAGTCCCCTTCCACGCGCCTTTTTCGCAAGGGATCGCGACGATGACACTGAAGACAAGGACGCTTGGCGTCGTGCTGGCGGCCGTGACCCTGGCCGCCGCCGCGTTGACGTTCCCCACACCGGCGTCGGCGGCGACGCTCACGCAGGTGACCAACTTCGGCACCAACCCCACCAACCTCCAGATGCACCTCTACGTCCCGGACCGGGTGGCGACCCGGCCGGCGATCCTCCTGGCCATGCACTATTGCACCGGAACGGGCCCGGCGTTCCATTCGGGCACCCAGTACGCATCCCTCGCGGACCGGTACGGGTTCATCGTGATCTACCCGTCGGCCACCCGCAGCAGCAAGTGCTGGGACGTCTACTCGCCGCAGGCGTTACGTCGTGGCGGTGGCAGCGATCCGGTCGGGCTCATGTCGATGGTCGAGTACGTGCGGCAGCGCTACTCGGCCGACCCCGCGCGGATCTTCGCCACCGGCACCTCCTCCGGGGCGATGATGACCAACGTCATGCTGGGCGTCTACCCGGACGTGTTCGCGGCGGGCGCGTCCTTCGCGGGGGTGCCTTTCGGTTGCTTCGCCACCGGCGGCAGCTCCGAGTGGAACAGCCAGTGCGCGAACGGGCAGCTCATCAACACCCCACAGCAGTGGGGTGACCTCGTCCGCGAGGCGTACCCGGGCTACACCGGCCAGCGACCGCGGATGCAGATCTGGCACGGCACCAACGACGAGACGCTGCGCTACCCGAACTTCGGTGAGCAGGTCAAGCAGTGGACCAACGTGCACGGGCTGAGCCAGACCCCGACGTTCACCGACACCCCGCAGTCCGGCTACACCCGCACCCGCTATGGCAGCAGCGGCGCGATGGCGCCGGTCGAGGCGATCAGCATGCAGGGTGTCTCGCACAACCTGCCAGTCGACGCCGCGCAGGTGATCCGCTTCTTCGGGCTGGACGGCACCACGCCACCGACTACTCCGCCCCCGACGACGCCGCCTCCGACCACGCCGCCTCCGACCACGCCGCCTCCGACCACGCCGCCTCCGACCACGCCGCCTCCGACCACGCCGCCTCCGACGACTCCGCCGCCCAGCGCGGGCGCCTGCCGGGTCGGCTACACGGTCAACGCCTGGAACAACGGGCTCACCGCGAGCGTGATCATCACCAACACCGGCACGGCCGCCGTGAACGGGTGGGCGTTGGCCTTCACGCTGCCCAGCGGACAGGTCATCACCAGCGGCTGGAACGCCCAGTACGCCCCGACGAGCGGTGCGGTCACCGCCCGCAACGTCTCCTACAACGCCGCCATCGCCCCGAACGCGTCGGTCGAGATCGGCTTCCAGGCCACCCATGCCGGCGGCACCGGCAAGCCCTCGTCGTTCGCCCTGAACGGTGCCGTCTGCTCGGTGTCCTGATTCCCCACCACCCCATCACCACAGAAGGAGTCGCACGATGAGAAGAACGAAGTGGAAGGCGGCATCGAGAGCCGCGCTCGCGCTGGCCGGCGCGGGTGCGCTCGCCGCCGGCATGGCACTGTTCACGACGGCACCCGCCGCCGCCGGGACCACGCTCGGCGCGTCCGCCGCCGAGAAGGGCCGCTATTTCGGTACGGCCGTGGCGGCGTACAAGCTGTCCGACAGTGCGTACACGACGATTCTGAACCGTGAGTTCAATTCGGTGACGCCCGAGAACGAGATGAAGATCGACGCGACGGAGCCGCAGCAGGGTCAGTTCAGCTACGGGGCGGCGGACCAGATCGTCAACCACGCGCGCAGCCGCGGCATGAGCGTGCGGGGTCACACCCTGGCCTGGCATTCCCAGCAGCCGCCGTGGATGGAGAGCATGAGTGGCAGCGCGCTGCGGTCGGCGATGCTCAACCACGTGACGCAGGTGGCGACCCATTTCCGTGGTCAGGTCGTGGCGTGGGACGTGGTGAACGAGGCGTTCGCGGACGGCAGCTCCGGTGGCCGTCGTGACTCCAACCTTCAGCGCACGGGCAACGACTGGATCGAGGCGGCGTTCCGCGCCGCGCGTGCCGCCGACCCGAACGCCAAGCTCTGTTACAACGACTACAACACCGACAACTGGACGCACGCCAAGACGCAGGGCGTGTACAACATGGTCCGCGACTTCAAGGCCCGTGGTGTGCCGATCGACTGCGTCGGTTTCCAATCGCACTTCAACAACGACTCGCCCTACGTGAGCAACTACCGCACCACGCTGTCGAGCTTCGCCGCGTTGGGTGTCGACGTGCAGATCACCGAACTGGACATCCAGGGCGCATCCGCGGCCACCTACCGCAGTGTGGTGGAGGACTGCCTCGCGGTGCCCCGCTGCAACGGCATCACCGTGTGGGGCATCCGCGACAGTGACTCGTGGCGGGCGTCGCAGACGCCACTGCTGTTCAACAGCAACGGGTCCAAGAAGCCGGCATACGACGCGGTCCTCGCCGCACTGAACAACGGCACCACGCCGACGGACCCGCCCACCGATCCGCCCACCGATCCGCCGACCGACCCGCCCACGACCCCGCCTCCGGGGCAGGGCGGCTGCACCGCGACGGTGTCGGTGAACCAGTGGACGGGTGGCTTCGTGGCCACGGTGAAGGTGACGGCCGGCTCGTCGGCCATCAACGGCTGGACGGTCGGCATCGCGTTGCCGTCCGGCGCGACGGTCACCAACGCCTGGAACGCCAACCGCAGCGGTAGCACCGGCTCGACGAACTGGACCAACGTCGCCTACAACGGCCAGGTCGGCGCCGGCCAGTTCACCGAGTGGGGCTTCCAGGCCAACGGCACCGCTGGCACCCTGACCCCAACCTGCTCAGCAAGCTGAACCCCGGAGGGCCGGTGCGGAGGCCCTACGGCCTCCGCACCGGCCCTCCGGCCGCGTGATCAAGAGGTTTGCGTCACCGGGCACGGCGTGTCGTGACGCAAACCTCTTGATCACCGGGCCAAAGGGCCGGCAGGCCGGGGACAGTGGGCGGGGCGGGGTCAGCCGTCTATGCGGGTTATGTTGCGGATCTTGTTGGAGGCGTCCAGGGCGGCGACCTTGTACGCCTCGGCCAGCGTCGGGTAGTTGAACACCGCGTCTATCAGGTAGTCGATCGTGCCGCCACAGCCCATCACCGCCTGACCGATGTGGACGATCTCGGTGGCGGCGGTGCCGAACACGTGCACCCCGAGCAGTCGGCCGTCGTCGGGGGAGACCAGCAGTTTCAGCATGCCGTACGAGTCGCCCACGATCTGGCCCCGGGCCAGCTCCCGGTAGCGCGCGATGCCCACCTCGAACGGTGTCGAGGTGTCGGTGAGCTGCGCCTCGGTCTGCCCGACGAAGCTGATCTCCGGGATCGTGTAGATGCCGATCGGTTGCAGCCCGTGCATCTCCCGGATCGGCTCGCCGCAGGCGTGCTGCGCGGCCAACCGGCCCTGCTCCATGGAGGTGGACGCGAGGGCGGGAAAGCCGATCACGTCGCCGACGGCGTAGATGTTGTCGACCGGGGTGCGGTAGTTGGCGTCGACAGCGATCCGGCCGCGCCGGTCCGCTTCCAGCCCGGCCGCCTCCAACGCGAGGTCGTCGGTCTGGCCCTGCCGGCCGGCCGAGTACATGACCGTGTCCGCGACGATCTTCTTGCCGCTCTTGAGGATGCAGAGCGCCGCTGTCTGGTGCTTCTCCACGGCGGCGACCTCCTCGCCGAAGCGGAACGCCACGGACAGGTCGCGCAGGTGGTACTTCAGCGACTCGACGACCTCCTCGTCGCAGAACTCGAGCATCCGGTCCCGGCGTTCCACAACTGTCACCTTGGTGCCGAGCGCGGCGAACATCGACGCGTACTCCATGCCGATCACGCCGGCGCCGACCACGACCATGCTGCGCGGCACGGCCTGGAGATTGATGACGCCGTCGGAGTCCACGATCGTCCGGTCGTCGAAGTCGACGCTGTCCGGGCGGGCCGGGCGCGTGCCGGCAGCGATAATGATCTTGTCGAAGGTCACTCTGGACTCGCGGCCGGAGCCGCCGTCGACCCAGATCGTGTGCGCGTCCGCGAAGCGCCCGGTGCCGGTGATCATCGCGACCCGGTTGCGGGCCAGTTGATTGCGGATGACGTCGGTCTGCCGGGCGATCACGTGCTGCGTCCGGGCCGCCAGGTCGCTGACAGTGATCTCGTCCTTGACCCGGTAGCTGCTGCCGTAGAGGTCGCGCTGGCTCAGCCCGGTCAGGTAGAGCACGGCCTCGCGCAGGGTCTTGGAGGGGACGGTGCCGGTGTTGATGCACACCCCACCGATCATGTCGCGGCGGTCCACGATGCCGACCCGCCTGCCGAGCTTGGCGGCGGCGATCGCGGCCTTCTGACCGCTGGGTCCGGAGCCCAGCACCAACAGGTCGTAGTCATACACAGGCGTTAGCGTCGCAATATGTCGCGGCGCGCGCCAGACCCCGGAGTCGAGCGTTATTCGTCCGCCACCGTGCAGAGGCCGCCAGGCGGGCGGTGTTCGGTCACCACCCAACCCCATTCGGCCCGCCGGGCCATCGCGCGCCTCTAGCTGACGAGGCGTCGTTCCCAGGCCCAGGCGGCGATCTCGACCCGGTTGCGGGCCTTGAGCTTCATCTGCACGCTGGCCAGGTGGGTCTTGACCGTGCCGACGGCGATGAAGAGCTGGGCGGCGATCTCGGCGTTGGTCAGGCCCCGGGCGACGAGCTTCACCACGTCGAGTTCCCGTGGTGACAGCCCGGCGTCGTCGTGGGCCGGAGCGGGAGAGCTGAGGTGCTCCAGCAGCCGTACCGTGATGGACGGGCTGATCAGCGCGTCACCGGACACGGCCGCGCGGACCGCCTCGATGAGCAGCGCCGGGCCGGAGTCCTTGAGCAGGAAGCCGCAGGCGCCGTTGGACAGCGCGGTGTGCACGTACTCGTCCAGGTCGAAGGTGGTCACCACGACCACCCGGATCGGGTCGGCGACGCCCGGTCCCGCGAGCAGCCGCAGTGCCTCCAGACCGTCGAGGCGCGGCATCCGGATGTCCAGCAGCACCACGTCCGGGCGCAGCCGCCGGGCCAGTTCCACGGCCGCGACGCCGTCGGCGGCCTCGCCGACCACCGTCATGTCCGACTGCGACCCGATGATCATGCCGAAGCCGGTCCGGACCATCGCCTGGTCGTCGGCGATCAACACCCGGATCACCGCCCCACCGCCGTGCGCAGCGGGAACGCCGCATCGAGCACCCACCCACCGGCGACGCCCGGTCCGGCGGTGATCGTGCCACCGAGGGCGCGTACCCGCTCGGTGAGGCCGATCAGACCGAAGCCGTGCCCCCGGGCCGGCGCGGTGCGCCCGGTGGCGCCGTCGTCGGCCACCCGGACCAGAAGCCAGTCGGGGGTACGTCGCACGGCCACGTCCACCGATCGGGCGTCCGGCGCGTGCTGGCGGGTGTTGGTCAGCCCCTCCATCACCACCCGGTACGCCGAGGTCGAGACCTCCACCGGCAGTCCGCCCAGGTCGCCGTCGACGTGCAGCCGGGCCGGCGAGTTCGCTGCCCCGTTGAACCCCGTCACCAGTGGCTCCAACTCGCTCACCCCGGCCAGTGGGGCCAGCGGCGCGTCCGGTGGGGCGTTCGGGTTACGCAGGATCCCGACCATCCGCCGCATCGAGGCCATCGTCTCCGCACCGGCCCGCTCGATCTGCTCCAGGGCGACGATGACCCGTTGCGGGTCCTGTTCGGCGACGAACCGGGCGCCCTGCGCCTGCACCACAATGCCGGTCACGTGGTGGGCGATGAAGTCGTGCAGGTCCCGGGCGAACTCGGCACGCTGCTCGGCCCGGACCAGCGCGATCGCCCGTTCCCGACCGGCGGCCACGATCCGCAGGTAGAGCCCCACCCCGGCGGCGCCCGCCGCGGCGATTACCTGGAGCAGACCGAAGATCACCAGCAGGTTCTCGGTGCCGACGCGCAGCGGCATCGCGGCGACGGCGAGCCCGGCCGCCACCGCCGCCCACGGAGCGAGCCGGGGCGCGCCCCAGCGGCTCACCACGAAGACCACGCCGATCAGCCCCGCCGACTCGGCGAGCCCCCAGGTGCGGGCGGGCAGGATGCCACCGCCTCCGGAGATGAGCACCACCCCCGCGGTCACGGCCAGTGAGGCGGTGGCCAGTGCCAGCGCGGCCACCGGCAGCCGGCGGGAACCCGGCCGGTGCACCGGCAGCCAGAGTGGCACCGTCGCCACCGCCAACCCCATCGGCACCAGCAGGAGCAGGAGACCGACGATCCCGCGGTCATCCGCCGTGCTGGCCGCGAAGTCGAAGAGAGCGAGCAGGCCAAAGGCCACCAGCCCGGCAGCCTGGGCCAGACGTATCCACCACAGTCGAAGATCCGGCGCGCTCATGATGACCCAGCGTAGCCAACCGGACGGAGGTGGCAGATCGGCCGAAAGACAGACCCGGCGACCGCGATACCCGGCCCCGGGCCGATGCGCCGACCCGTCGGTGGCGGCGAGGCTTCCCAGGTCACATCGCAGCCACTGGAGGAACAATGACGACCCACGCCCCACCGGACACCAGCCAAGCGGCCGTCGCCGCCGTCGACCTGGTGAAGGTGTACGGCAGCGGGGACACCGCGGTCCGTGCACTGGACGGCGTCTCGGTGGGCTTCGGCCGGGCCGGGTTCACCGCGATCATGGGTTCGTCCGGGTCCGGCAAGTCGACCCTGATGCACTGCCTCGCCGGCCTCGACACCGCCACCTCCGGCCGTGTCCTGCTCGGCGGCACGGAGCTGACCGGCCAGTCCGACCGGACGCTGACCCGGGTACGCCGGGAGCGGATCGGGTTCGTCTTCCAGTCCTTCAACCTGCTGCCGCAGCTGACCGCCGCGCAGAACATCACCCTGCCGCTGGACCTCGCCGGCCGGCAGCCCGACGCCGAACTCCTGGCGCGCCTGGTCGACCAGCTGGGTCTCGGCGACCGCCTGAAGCACCGGCCGAGCGAGCTGTCCGGCGGGCAGCAGCAGCGCGTGGCGCTGGCCCGGGCGTTGGTGGCACGGCCCGAGGTGGTCTTCGCCGACGAGCCGACCGGCAACCTCGACTCCCGCTCCGGCGCGGAGGTGCTCACCATCCTGCGCGACTCGGTGCGCGACCTCGGTCAGACCGTCGTCATGGTGACCCACGACCCGATCGCCGCCGCGTACGCCGACCGGGTGGTGCTGCTCGCCGACGGCCGGATCGCCGGCGAGATCGACAAGCCGGACCAGGGTTCGGTCACCGACGCGCTGCGCGATCTGGCGGCCCGCGCATGAGGGCGACAGTGCTGCGCACCCAGACGAGCGCCGCGGCCCGACGACCCGGCCGGCTGATCCTGACCGGTCTGGCGATCCTGGTCGCGTCCTTCGTCGTCTTCGGCACCGTGCTGGTGCAGCAGATCACCGAACGGACCGTGCGCGACAACCTGAGCGGCACCCCGGCCGCCACCAACCTGGTGATCGGCGACTTCGACCACGCGCCACCCACTGTGGCGGATCTGGAGCGCGTCCGCGCCGTGCCCGGTGTGGCCGAGGCGGTGAGCCGGGTGTCGATCGGGGTGTCCATCGGTGAGGGGTACCTGAATCTCCAGGCCGATCCGGGCACCGGCCCGCTGACCAGGGTCCGGGTCGTCGACGGCAGCTACCCCGACGCCCCCGGCGAGATCGCGGTCACCCCGCGTACCGCCGAGCGGCTCGGGCTGCCGGTCGGCGCCACGACCAGCGGCACGGGCGGTGAACTCACCACGCCCGCCCGGCTCACCGTGACCGGGTTGGTCGACAGCGCGGCCGACGCCGGGTACGACGCGTACGCCCCGGACAACGTCGTGACGTCCTGGGGACGCCTGACGGCCCTGGAGCGCGTCGACGTGCGGGTGGCGCCGGGCACGTCGACGGAGACCATCCGCCAACAGGTGGTCGCGGCGGTCGCCGGCCAGCCGATCCGGACCGGTGCGCAGGTGCGCCAGGCGGAGGCCAACGCGGCGGCCGAGGAGGTCGGGAGGCTCTTCATCCTGGTCGGCATGTTCGTCTCGATCGCTGTCGTCGCGGCGGCGCTGGTGGTCACCTCGACCTTCCGCATCGTCTTCGCCCAGCGGATGCGGCAGCTCGCGTTGCTGCGTGCGGTCGGCGCGGACCGGGGCGCCCTGGTGGGGGCGATGACCGCCGAGGGGGCGCTGACCGGGCTGGTCGCCGGCGTCATCGGGGTGGCCAGCGCACTCGCCCTCGGGTACGCGCTGCCGGCCATCCTGCGCGCCTCCGGCATGGCCGTCTCCTCGCCGGGTCTGCCACTGGCGACGGCGGGCGTGGTGGTGATCGGTGCCGTCGTGGTCACCGTGCTGGCCGTCCTGGCGCCGGCGCTCTCGGCCGCCCGGGTCTCCCCGCTGGAGGCACTGCGGACGGCGAGCACCACCTCCGGCCGGCGCGGCATCGGGGTGCCCCGCCTGGTGTTCGGGCTGCTCCTGGCAGTCGGCGCGGTGCTGGCCGCCGTCGTGACGGTCAGCCAGTTGCCGGAGCCGGACCAGTCGACGTACGACCCCGTGATGCCGCTGCTCCTGCTGGTCGGGTCCGGCGGGCTGGCGTTCTTCGCGCTGGTGGCCCTCGGGCCGCTGCTGGTGCGGCCGGTGCTGGCCGTGGTGGGTTGGCCGCTGCGCCAGCTCGGACCGCTCGGGCGGATGTCGGTCGGCGGGATCGGTGGGGCGCCGCGTCGGGCGGCAGCGGTCTCCGTCGTCGTCGCGCTCGGCGTCACCCTGATCTCCGGGGTGGTCATCGGCGGCGCGTCGCTTCAGGTCCTCGCCGACCGCGAGGTGGCGCTGTCCGCGCCGACCGACTTCGAGGTCACCAGCAACGGCGGGACACTGCCGGGGGCCCTCGTGACCCAGGCGAAGTCGGCGGACGGGGCGCTGGCCCGGGTGGTGCCGTACCGGCGGGTCGGCGACGTCACCCTGACGCGCGGCGGTGATCAGCTCGGCGACGTCGAGTCCGGTTACCCGACGAGCGACCTGGACGTGGCCGCGTTGCCGACGATCCGGGACCTGGACGTGGCGCAGGGTGCCCTGGCCGATCGTGGTCCGGGTCGGATCGTGCTCGCCGGTTGGGTCGCGCGGGACGCCGGACTGCACGTCGGCGACACCGCCACGCTCGCCCTCGGCGGGCGGACCATCGACGTACGCGTCGCCGCGGTCCTCCCCGCCGAAGGCCCCCTGCACGTCGGCATCCTGGCCGACCGGGGCGACCTCGACCGGCTCGGCGTTCCCACGGCGTACACCGGTCTGCTGGCCGACGCGGCCGGAGCCGGCGAGGACGGTCGGACCGCCGGCGTGCGGGCGCTGCGGCAGGCGATCGCCGGCACCGACGGGGTGGGCCTCGCGGTGCTCGCCGACGAACGGGACCGCAACGACGCCCTGGTGCGCACCCTGGTCTGGATCGCTGTCGGTCTGGTCAGCCTGACCGTGCTGATCGCGGTCGTCGGCGTGGGTTCCACCACCGCGCTGTCGGTGGTGGAGCGGATCCGCGAGTCCGGGTTGCTGCGGGCGATCGGCCTGTCCCGGACCGGCCTGCGCACCATGCTGACCGTCGAGTCCGGCCTGTACGGGGTGATCGGTGCGACCATCGGTCTGCTGCTCGGCGTCCCGTACGCCTGGTTGGCGGTGCACGCCCTCGGGATCAACGCACCGCTGACCGTGCCGGTGCTGCCGCTGGTCGGGCTCTTCGTGGCGCTGGTTGTGCTGACCGCGTTGGCCGGAGTGCTGCCGGCACGACGGGCGTCGCGGGTCAGCCCGGTGGCGGCGTTGGGGGCCGACGGGTGACCCCCGTGGTGACACGGTCAGCGTCACGGGTGCATCGACGCGCCCTTGAGCACCTTGTCCACCACGTTGCGCGGGGCGTGCAGCGCCAGGCCCACCAGGTCGAGTTTCTCCCGACCGACCGCCTGCACGGCCGCGCGGTTGTCCCGGTCGTTGCCGGTGGCGAACAGGTCGGCCGTGAAGACCGCGAGCCGCAGCCCGCGGGAGAGGGCTCGCGAGTGCGCGCCGACCAGCGTCGCCCGATCCCCGGCGAAGACGAGCACGGGCTGGCCGAACATCGGCAGGTACCGGGTGCCGTCCGCGTCGCGGTACTCCTCGCCGAGCAGCTCCGGCTGGGCGTTCGCGATGCCGCTGACCAGGAAGGCGGTGACGTTCAGCCGCTGCCAGCTCGCCAGGTCGTCACGGAGCAGCACAGCGATCTTGGTGGGAAAGCGAATCGGTTCGGTCATGGCGTCGAGCCTGCCCGCCCCGAGGCCGACCGGTCTTGTACGTTCTTAGCGTGGCCACCCGCCCGGCGGGCTCGCACGTCAACGCGTGGCGACCCCTGGTAGCCGGGGTCGCCGAGGTCTTCCACGCCCATTTCGTGGACCACGCCTATCCCCGACACATCCACGACGTGTGGACGCTGCTGATCGTCGACGACGGAGCGGTCCGCTTCGACCTGGACCGGCACCGGCACGGTGCGCTGCGCACGTCGGTCACCCTGCTGCCGCCGTACGTGCCGCACGACGGCAGCTCCGCCACACCTGGCGGGTTCCGCAAACGGGTCCTGTATCTCGACACCTCGGCGCTCGGTGCCGAGCTGGTCGGCAGGGCGGTCGACGAACCGGACCTGGCCGATCCGCAGCTACGCGACCGGATCCACCACCTGCACCAGGTGCTCGCCGCACCCGGGGACGAGTTCGAGGCCGAGAGTCGGCTCGCGCTCATCCTGGAGCGGCTGCGCGGCCAGCTCCGTCAGCGCCCTCCGGTCGGGGGTCAACCGGCCGGACCCGGCCTCGCGGTGCGACTCCGGGAGCTGCTGGACGCCCGCACCGTCGAGGGCGTCACGCTGGGCGAGGCCGCCGAGCTTCTGCACGCCCACCCGACCCACCTGGTCCGGACGTTCACCCACGTGCACGGTGTGCCGCCGCACTCGTACCTGACCGGCCGCCGGGTCGAGCTGGTCCGTCGCCTGCTCCTCGCCGGGCAGCGACCGGCCGAGGCCGCCGTCGCGGCCGGATTCTTCGACCAGGCGCATCTGACCCGCCACTTCCGGCGGTACCTGGGCGTCAGCCCGGCCCGCTACCTCGGCGGGCCGGTCACCGGGATCAGACGAGCTGGCCGCCGATGACGGCGAGCAGCCGCAGCTTCTCGTCGCTCTCCGAGCCGGGCACGGCGGTGAAGACCAGCAGCGTCTGGGAGTGGTCGGGGTCCACCAGGGTCTGGCAGTGCAGCTCCAACGCCCCGACCTCGGGGTGCAGGAAGTGCTTCGACGGGCAGTAGCCGGTCGGCACCGGGTGCTCGCGCCACAGCTGCGCGAACTCCGGGCTCCTGGCCAGCAGGTCGTCGACGAGGGCGGCGGCCCGCGAGCCGCGCCCGTCACGGGTGTACGACGCCCGCAGGTCCGCCACGAGCAGGCGGCTCTGCGTCCGGTGGTCCTCCGCCGGATGCAGTTGCCGCGCGGTCGGGTCGGTGAACCAGCGGTGGTGCGCGCTACGCGCCAGCCCGGCGTACCGGGTCTCGTCGCCGAGCAGGGCGACGGCCGGCGCGGTCTGCGCCAGGGTCTCGCCGAGGTGGTTCACCACCTGGGCCGGGGTGTCGTGCATCCGGTCGAGGATGCGCATCATCCCCGGGTTGACGTGGTCGGCCCGTACCGCCCGGTGGGGGATCGCGTGGCCGGCGAGCTGGAACAGGTGGTCGCGTTCGGTCAGGGAGAGCCGCAGGCCACGGGCCAGGGCGGCCAGCATCTGCTCCGACGGGTGCGGCCCCCGCTGCTGCTCCAACCGGCTGTAGTAGTCGGTGGACATCCCGCTCAATGTGGCGACTTCCTCGCGCCGCAGCCCACCGGTACGCCGACGCGGCCCCCGGGGCAACCCCACGTCCTCGGGCTGGAGCGCCTCCCGTCGGGTGCGCAGGAAACTGGCCAGTTGGGCGCGGTCCACGGTGTCTCCGATCACTGCATGCCGGCAGGGGCCAGCCTGTTCACTGCAACAGGCGAGCCCGGCGACGGTGTTCCGCCTGCCCCAAGATCGCACGGGATCCTGGGGCAGGCGGGCCAGCGGGACGCGGGGCCGGTCCCGCGGGTGGGAGTTGTCCGGTTCGGTCAGCGCTGGATGGACTTGGTCTCCAGGAACTCCTCCAGGCCGAAGCGGCCGAATTCGCGGCCGTTGCCGGACTGCTTGTAGCCGCCGAACGGCGCGAGCGGGTTCCAGTGCCCGGCGTTCACGTCGACCTGGCCCACGCGCAGCCGCCGCGCCACGGCGAGGGCATGCTCCGGCTCGCCGAAGACACCGCTGGTCAGGCCGTACGGGGTGCCGTTGGCGATGGCCACGGCCTCCTCCTCGTCGGCGTACGGGATGATCGTCAGCACCGGCCCGAAGATCTCCTCCTGAGCGATCGCGGAGGACGGGTCGACGTCGGCGAAGATCGTCGGCTGGACGTAGGCGCCGTTCGTCAGGCCCTCCGGCCGGTCCGGCCCGCCGAACACCAGCCGGGCACCGTCGGCGCTGCCCCGCTCGATGTAGCCGACGACCTTCTGCCGGTGTGCCTCGGAGGCCATCGGACCGATCCGGGTGGCCTCGTCGTTCGGGTCGCCGACGGTGTACTGCTTCGCCGCCTCGACGGCCAACGCCACGACCTCGTCCTGGCGGGAGGCGGGCACCAGCATCCTCGGCCACGCGCCGCAGACCTGACCGCCGTTGCTGAACGCCATCATGAGACCCCGCTCGACCGCGGCGGGCAGGTCGGCGTCGTCGAGGAAGATGTTCGCGCCCTTGCCGCCCAGCTCCAGCGCGACCCGCTTGACGGTCGCCGCGGCCACCGAGGAGATCCGCTGCCCCGCCCGGGTGGAGCCGGTGAAGGAGATCATGTCGATGTCCGGGTGGGCGGAGATCGCCTCTCCGACGGTCGCGCCGGTGCCGTAGACGATGTTGAACACACCCGCCGGTACGCCGGCCTCGGCGGCGACCTCGGCGAGGATGCGCGCGGTCAGCGGGGCGTTCTCGGACGGCTTGAAGACCATCGTGTTGCCGGCGAGCAGCGCCGGCGCGAGCTTGGAGACGATCTGCTGCAACGGGAAGTTCCACGGTGTGATCGCACCGACCACACCGATGGGCTCACGGACGATCAGCGAGTTGCCGACCTCCTCGGTCCACGCGAAGTCGTCGGCCAGACCGGCGACCGACTCGACCACCGCGGCCGGGAAACCGACCTGGGCGGTCCGGGACATCCCGATCGGAGAACCCATCTCGGCGGTGATCGCCTGGGCGATCTCCTCCGTGCGGGCGGCGAGGCCCGCGCCGAGGCGGCGCAGGACGTCCGCCCGGTGCTGCGGGGTGGTCGCCGCCCAGGCCGGGAAGGCTGCCCGGGCGGCGGCGACGGCACTGTCGACGTCATCGGCGGTGCCGGCCGGGGTTTCGGCGACGACCTCGCCGGTGGCGGGGTTCACGACGGGAAGGGTGCCGGCGGAGCCGGCGACGGTCTCGCCACCGATCCAGTGGCCGGTGACGGCGTAGGTGGAAGTTGTCATGGACCGACCGTCGCACCGGCCCGGCACCCCAACCAGGTGCGCTCTATCCAGGGTCTCGCAGTCCCTGGCTGGGACCCGGCCCGGTCAGAGCGCCAGCACGATTCGCCCGGCGGCGATGCCGGCGTCCTGCCGGGCCCAGGCGTCCGCGACCGAGTCGAACGGCACGATCTCGTGGTCGACGGTGAGCCGCCCCGCCGCCGCATGCCCGGCCACCACGCCCAGCGCCGCCGCCCGTTGCGCAGTCGACAGCCCGTTGTTGGTGTAGCCGACCAGGCGCAGCGAACCGCCCCGCAGCACGGCGGACTCGATCGGCGCGGTTGCCCCCGCCGCGCTGCCCAGGTTGACCAGCCGGCCACCGGGACGCAGCACCCGCAGGGCCGCCGCCGCAGGCACACCGAAGACCGGGTCGAGGACGAGGTCGACCGGACCGTCGGCGACCTCACGGAGTCGGTCGGCCATCGACGCGACGTCGTCGTCGGGCAGCAGCGGGATGGCGACCGCCGCGCCGAGCTCCTCGGCGCGGGCTCGCGCCGAGGCAGAGCGGGCCACGGCGATGACGCGGCGGGCGCCGCCGAGCAGGGCGAGCTGGACGGCGGCCTGACCGACCACACCTCCGGCTCCCAGCACGATGACCTGGTCGCCGGCCGCCAGGCCGCCGGCGTGGGTCAGCGCCGAGTGCGCGGCGACCGCGGAGAGACCGAGGGCCGCGAGAAGGGTCAGCGGTACGCCGGACGGCAGCGCCACCACGTCGGCGGAGGGCACCGCGACAGTGGTCGCCATGCTGCCGTCGACGCCGGACCTCATCCCGGCCGACGTGCCAAACCAGACGGCCGAGCCGTCGGCGAGCCGGCCGACACCCTGCACACCCGGCACGTACGGGGTGCTCGGCGCGCCGAAGTAGCTGGTGCCGCTGGCGCAGAGCAGGTCCAGCGGGGTGATCGGCACGGCCTCGACGGTGACCGCCACCTCGCCGTCGTTCGGCACGCGCGCCGGCCGCTCGGTGATCGTCGGCGGTGTGCCGCAGGCGTTGAGCACTGCCGCGCGGATCACGTCGCGATGTCCGGGTAGGGCATCGGGAAGTGCGCCAGCCGTGCGCCGTAGGACTTCTGGTATTCCAGCGGCTCGGTGTTGTCCCGTTCGAAGAGGGCGATGAAGAGGGTCAGGGTGAGGAACGGGTGCGCCCCCAACTCGAACAGCTTCACGTGGTCGTGGGTGGCCAACGCCTCCCGCTCCACGTCGTCGAAGCGTAACCAGGTGCTCGCCTCGCCGGTGTGGCAGTTCAGCACTGTGTTGGCGCACTCGGCCTCCCACCAGGTGACCAGCTCACGCGGCTCGCTGCGGTAGCGCTCGACCAGCTCGGGGTCCCGGTCGACCATGAAGAGGAACTTGTTCAGCAGGTACTTGCTCATGCCGCCGGCGCTCCGTTCGGGTACCAGGTGAAGTAGGCCTCCATGGTGTGGAACAGATCGAGGGTGTCGACGTGGTCGGCCTTCGCGCCGGCCCCGGCCACGCCCATCATCAGCATGAAGTCCATGAAGCCGTGGGTGGCGTTGCCCGGTGAGTGCAGGCTGTCCAGTGTGACCTCGCGCAGGCACTCGTCCAGGTCGCCGTTGGCGATCCACTCGACGGCCCGCTGGTCGAACTCCGGGTCCGGGCCGTGCGGGCCGAACTGCCGGGGGCCGCCCAGCTCCAGCGAGAGGTGGCCGGTGCCGATGACGGCCACCCGCAGGTGCGACGGCCACGATTCGACGATCTCCCGGATGCTCTGGCCGAGCTGGACGAAGCGCTTCGGCTGCGGCAGGGGCGGCGCGAAGATGTTGGTGTAGATGGGCACGATCGGCAGGTCGGCCTCGGGCCGCAGCGTGATGATCGGGCAGGTGATGCTGTGGTCGATGCGCAGCTCGTTGCTGAACGCGAGATCGAACCCGGCGTCGAGACCGGCCCGCAGGATGTGCCCGGACAGGTCCTCCTGACCCTTGAGCAGCATCCGGGGCAGCCCGAACTCGCGTTCCTCGTTGTACCAGTTGGCGTCGTAGTGAGGCGCCTTGCCGACCAGGAACTGCGGCATGTTGTCCAGCCAGAGCTGGTGGAAGTGGTCGGAGCCGACCATCACCAGCACGTCGGGTCGGGCTCGGGTCAACGTCTCCCGGAAGGCCAGGATCTTGCTGGTCCACTCGTCGGCGAACGGCGGCCGGTCATCGCCGGTGGCCGTGCTGGCCCGGTAGTAGAAGGGGTGGTGGGTGGAGGCGATGACCGCGACGACGGTGGCCATTGGGCTCCTTTCGCTGGCAGCAGAGGGGGATCAGGGCTCGTAGACGGCGTTGCGGTCCACGGCGCGGTAGATGTCCATGCCGAGCGGGCGGCGCCGCTCCTCGGCGAGGTGCCCGAGCAGCCCCGCCGCGCGGGCCAGCAGGGCGAAACCGCGCAGCATCTCGACGGGGAGCCCGAGGTCGGCGAGCGCCGCGCCGCAGACCCCGGCGCCGTTGAGGGGCAGGGTCCGGCCGAGCACCTGCGGGTGCACCCGCCCGATCGCCTCGAACAGCCGCAGGTGCGGGCCGTGCAGACCCTCCTCGGTGGCGATCCGGATCAGCACGGGCGTGCGCGGGTCCTGCTCCTTGTGCACCGGATGCCCGAGCCCGGGGACCAGTCGGCGCTCCTGCCTGGCCCGGGTGACCGCGTCGAGCGCCAGCGCGTCGTAGTCGGTCACCTCACCGGCCCCCGAGAGGGTCTCGGCGAGGAAGCGTCCACAGTCCTCGGTGACACCGAGGAAGCGGGAGCCGCCGCCGAGCAGGCCGGCGGCGAGCGCGCCCTGCAACGACTCCGGCGCCGACAGGTACGTCAGCCGGGCCGCGATCGCCGTCGGGGTGAAGCCGTGATCGGCGAGCGCCACCAGCACCGCCTCGAAGACCCGCACCTCACCCCGGGTGGGCCGGCGGCCGGCGACCAGCCAGTACGCCAGCTCGCCGAAGCCGACCTCGCCCATCAGGTCGCCGGCCAGGTCCTGCCCGAGCAGGGAGATGCTCGTCGGGTCGGACGTGCCGATCCCGGTCGGAAAGCTCAGTTCTTCAGCCACGCGCGGATCTCCTCGCCGTGTTCGTCGAGCCCGGGCGGCGGCAGCTCGTAGCGCGCCGGGGTGTCGGAGAAGGTGATGGGGTTGCGGACGCCGGGCACGTCACCGACGGCCACGACCGGGTCGAGCCCCAGCTCCTCCGCGAGCGCCACGCCGCCGTCGATGGTGTTGATCGGCGCACAGGGGACGCCCGCGGCGAGCAGGTCGCGGAACCACTCGTCCTTGGTCCGCTGGGCGAGTCGTTGCACCAGCAGCGGTCGCAGCTCCTCGCGGTTGGCGGTGCGGTCCTGGTTGCGCCCGAAGCGCGGGTCGTCGGGCAGTTCGGGCAGGTCGAGCACCTGGCAGAGCTTGCGGAACTGCCCGTCGTTGCCGGCGATGACGATCAGCTCGCCGTCGGCGGTGGGCAGCGGCTCGTACGGGAAGAGGCTGGGGTGCGCGTTGCCCATCCGGAACGGGACGGTGCCGCCGGCGACGTAGCCGCTGGAGTGGTTGACCAGCCCGGACAGCGCCGAGCTGAGCAGGTTGACCTCGACGTGCTGACCCCGCCCGGTCTCGCCACGGTGGCGCAGCGCGGCGAGGATGCCGATGTTCGCGTGCAGCCCGGCCATGACGTCGAAGACGGAGATCCCGGCCCGGTACGGCGAGCCGTCCGGGTCGCCGGTGAGGCTCATCAGGCCCGAGATCGCCTGCACCATCAGGTCGTAGCCGGGGAAGTCCCTACCCGCGCCTGTGCCGAAACCGCTGATGCTCGCGTACACGATCCTGTTGTTGCTCGCGGCGACGCTGTCGTAGTCGAGGCCGAACCGGGCGAGGCCGCCCGGCCGGAAGTTCTCGATCATCACGTCGGCGCGGCGGGCCAGCTCCTGCGCGGCGGCCACGTCGTCCGGTTTCTTGAGGTCCAGGGCGACCGACCGCTTGTTGCGGTTGATGCCGAGGTAGTACGTCGAGACGCCGTCGCGGGTGGGCGGCATCCAGGTGCGGGTGTCGTCGCCACCGGGACTCTCCACTTTGATCACCTGTGCGCCCAGGTCGGCCAGGAGCATCGTCGCGTACGGCCCGGCGAGGATCCGGGAGAAGTCCGCGACGAGCAGGCCGGCCAGTGGCCCCGTCGATTGCTGCACCATGTTTCCGCCCGTCCTGCGGACACCTGTCCGCCCGCACAGCTTGCGATACCGCAGGGGGCCTGTCAACGGTGCGTTCATCGCGCGGAAACACGCTCTTGACACGTCTCGTGACCGGGACCACACTTGCGCCACTCGGGCTGGCCGCACAGCGGACAAGAGTCCGGACTCCCCTCGTACCCCGGAAAGGAATGGGTGGCGATGAGCGCAACCGACCGGCCGGTGGTCTTCCGAAACGGCCTGGTTCTCACCATGGACGACGCCCACACGGTGCTGCCCGGCGCCGACGTGCTGGTCGTCGGCGACCGGATCGCGGAGGTCGGCGTCGGCCTCACCGCGCCCGACGACGCCCTGGAGATCGACGCCACCGGCGGCATCATGATGCCGGGCATGGTCGACACCCACCGGCACATGTGGCAGACCGCCATGCGTGGGTACGGCGCCGACTGGACCCTGACCCAGTACTTCGTCTGGTACTACCTCGAATCCGGCAAGCTGTTCCGTCCCGAGGACGTCTACGCCGGCAACCTGCTCGGCGCCATCGAGGCGATCGACGCGGGTGTCACCACCACCGTCGACTGGTCACACGGGCTCCAGACGCCCGAGCACGCCGACGCGGCAGTGGACGCCCTGGAGGCGGTCGACGGACGGTTCGTGCTCGCCTACGGAAACATCCAGCAGGGGCCCTGGCAGTGGGCCACCTCGCCGGAGTTCCGCGACTTCCACCGCCGCCGCATCGACGGCGGCAGGCTGGCCGGCTTCCAGATGGCGTTCGACGTCACCGGCGACCCGGCCTTCCCGGAGCGGGCCGCCTTCGAGGTGGCCCGGGAGTTGGGCGCCGCGGTGACCACCCACGCCGGAGTCTGGGGCGCCACCAACGACGACGGCATCCGGCTGATGCACGAGAACGGGTTCATGACCCCGTCGACGGTCTACGTGCACGCGGCGACGCTCACCCACGACTCGTACAACCGGATCGCCGCGACCGGCGGCTCCGTCTCCGTCTCCACCGAGAGCGAGCAGAGCGCCGGTCAGGGCTACCCGCCCACCTGGCAGTTGCGCCACCACGACATCCCGGTGTCGCTGTCGATGGACACCAGCGTGTGGTGGAGCGGCGACCTCTTCTCCGCGATGCGGAGCACGCTCGGCGCGGACCGCTCCCGCGAGCACCTGGAGGCGCACGCCAAGCAGGAGACCATCACCCACTGTCACCTGCGCGCCGAGCAGGTCGTCGAGTGGGCCACCCGAGGCGGCGCCCGCGCGCTCGGCATGGACTCCACGATCGGCGCCCTCACCGCCGGCCGACAGGCCGACGTGGTTCTGATCAAGAACGACGCGTCGCCGGTGATGTTCCCGATCCTGAACCCGCACGGTCACGTCGTCTTCCAGGCCCAGCGCGGCGACGTGCACACCGTGCTGGTCGGTGGGCGAATCGTCAAGCAGGACGGCCGCCTCGTCGGCGTCGACCTCGCCGCCGCGCGGGCCGCTGTGGCGTCGACCATCGACCACCTCCGCGAGACGATGGGGGAGGAGGCGTGGCAGCGGGGCATGAACCCGGACGTCCCCGAGACCGCGATCCTGGAGAACCCCTACCAGTACACCGAGTGGGACGCCGGCTCGGCGCAATGGAAGCATTAGGACATGAGTGACAACGGAAGGGGCGCCGGGCCCGACTTCATCGAGGCTCTCGCCCGTGGCCTCGACGTCCTGCGCTCCTTCCGTCCGGCCTGCCCGTCGATGACGCTCAGCGAGATCGCCACCGCCACCGGCCTCGCCCGGCCCACCGTCCGGCGCATCCTCATCACGCTCGAATCGCTGGGCTACGTCCGCGCGGTCGGCCGTGGCCACACCCTCACCCCGCGCGTCCTGGAGCTGGGGATGGCGTACGTCAACGCGCTGAACATGTGGGACGTGGCCCGCCCGCACATGGAGAAGCTGGTCGCGCAGACCAACGAGTCGACCTCGATGGCACAGTTGGACGGCAGCGACATCGTCTACGTCGCCCGGGTGGCCGTCCCGAAGATCGTGACGCTCGGCGTCACCATCGGCACCCGCTTCCCGGCTCCCGCGACCTCGATGGGCAAGGTGCTGCTCGCGGCACTGCCACCGGAAACCCTGGCCGCCGTGCTCGCCGAGCCGACCCGCTCCGGCATCACACCACGCTGGCAGCCCTCCCCGGGCGACCTCGACGCCGTGCTGCGCGAGGTGCGGGCGAAGGGCTGGGCCCTCGCCGACCAGGACCTGGCCCCGGGAATCCGGTCCGTCGCGACCGGCGTACGCGACGGCGACGGGCGTGTCGTGGCCGCCATCAACGTGACAGTGCACGCGGCCGAGACCTCGCTGGAGACCCTGCGGGAAGAGCATCTGCCGAGGTTGCTGCGCGCCGCCGCCGACATCGGGCACGACTGGGCGCTGACCGCCGCCGTGCCGGTGGTGACCGTGTAGGTGCGCTGGCCTGCCGGTCATGAGCTCCGTGGATCGTCCGGGGCGGTGCCGACACCCGGCCGGATGCCATAGTGCCGCGATGAAGGCAGACCTGCACAGTTACTTGAGGGGCGGCCGCGACACGCTGCTGTGGAAGCTCGACGGGCTCGGCGAATACGATATTCGGCGTCCGTTGACCCCGACCGGGACCAACCTGCTCGGTCTGGTGAAGCACGCGGCGGCCATGGAGATCCTCTACTTCGGCGTCGTGTTCGGCCGACCGTTCGACCAGGAGCTCCCGTACGTCGGCGACGAAGCGGAGGCCAATGCCGACATGTGGGCGACCGCGGACGAGACCCGCGAGGAGATCGTCGGGGTGTACCGTCGCACGATCGCCCACGCCGACACCACCATCGAAGCCCTCGGGCTGGACGAGGTCGGCCGCGTGCCGTGGTGGGGTGACGCAGCGGTCACGTTGCACCACGTCCTGATTCACGTCATCGCGGAAACACAACGGCACGCCGGCCACGCTGACATCGTGCGCGAACTCATCGACGGCGCGGCCGGGCTGCTGCCCAGCAACGACAACCTGCCCGCCGCCGACGAGTCGTGGTGGCTGGACCACCGCCAGCGAGTGGAGCAGGCTGCCCTCGACGCCAGCAAACGCAGCAACTAGGCGTGTTTCAGAAGGGTTCGCTACCAGGGCTGCGGCGTCGCTTCGGCCGGCTAAGTGCCTGTTGGCCTTCGTGAGAGGATCTGAGGCGTGACCTTCCACAGAAGGGGCCGTGCCTCGTAGGCAGCCTCAATCGCTTCGTCGCCCCGTACCGATCATGCGAAGCCCGTGGTCCCGTTATCGGGATGTTCCTGGACTCTCCGGTCCCGGGAACGCTGCTGTCCGCCTGCTGGAGGGGCGGCGGTGGCTGCCGGGCATGGTGGCAGCCGCAGTCAGCGTATGGGGCGTGCATGCATTCGGCGGGCAGCGTCGGTGGAGACCGTGGGAAGCGGAGTTCACCTGTTCCTGTTGTGGCGATGGCTGGGCGCGTCTGCGCTTGGAGGAGGCAGTCACCATGCTGCCTGGCCATGCCGCGCGAGAGCTCCGAGTCGTTGTCGACCGTCTGGATGACGCGCTGTTGAGACGTACTTATCACGACCCCCAAACGCACGGGGATGATCCTTGGTGGCTGCGCCGCTGTTAAAGGTCCTCCACGTCGTTGCGATCAACGAATGGTTCCGACCCGAGCTATGAAACAGGACCTAGCTCTCTGCCGGTCGTGTCCTCTGCCGGTCGTGGCAGCCAGATGATGGCGGCGACGAGGACCGGGCTGGCCCGGTAGATGGATGCGCGCCGGCGTAGCGGGCGGTCAGGCTCGACACTGCAGGATCCCGTCGTTGGCCCGCGACCAGAGCCACGGACGGCATCCTCCACCGGTCGGCACGGCCTACGGCGGCGGGGCCGTCGGCGCGGAGTCTCCGTTCCTCGGCCGGCTTGCCGCCTGGCCGGGTCTGCCGCGAATCGATCATGATGACTGAAAGTGTCGTACACGTGTTCTAGATTCAGGTCATGGTCGAGGAGTTGCCGCAGGCTGAGGACGCCATCGCGGCCTGCGCCGACACGGCCATCTGGGCACTGCCCGAGGGCGAGCTGATCGCCGCGCTCGACACCGCGTACCGCATCGAGCAGCGACTCGCGGCGGTGAAGCTGGCCCTGGTCCGTGAGCTCGACGGCCGAGGCACCGCCACCACGCAGGGTGCCTCCTCCACCGCGGTCTGGCTCCGCGAACGGTTACGCCTCACCATCCCGGCCGCTCGCCGCCTCGTCGACCTCGCCGCCGTCCTGGACACCGGCAACCCTGGCGTACGCCACGCACTGGCCGATGGCCACATCACCGTAGAGCAGGCCCGGGTCATCACCGACACGATCGACACCGTGCAGACCGCCGCCGGTCCCGAGGCCGCTGACAAGGCCCTCGGAGTGCTCGTCGAGTGGGCCGGGCAATTCGACCCCACCCTTCTCCGCAAACTCAGCACCCGCATCCTCGACCACGTCGCACCCGACATCGCCGACGCCGCCGCCAAAGCCGCCCTGGATGCCGAAGCCCGCCGCGCCACCCGCGACCGCCACCTCACCCTCTCCACCCTCACCGACGGCCGTCTGCGACTCACCGGCATCCTCGACACCGAGACCGCCGGGCTGCTCCGCGCCGCCATCGACCCCCTCAGCGCACCGTCGGGCCCTGATGACCAGCGCACTCCCGCGCAGCGCCGGCACGACGCCCTCAGCGACGTGTGCCGCCTCGCCCTGCGCACCGGCGAGCTGCCCGAGCACGGCGGCGATTGCGCCCAGGTCGTCGTCACCACCAGCTACGACGGGTTGACCCGGCAACTGGGCAGCGGCACTCTCGACACCGGCCTGCACCTCACCCCCGAGGCCGTGCGCCGACTCGCCTGCGACGCAGGCATCCTTCCCGCCGTCCTCAGCGGAGCCGGCCAACCACTCGACATCGGCCGGCAACGCCGTCTCATCACCGGCCCCCTCCGGCGAGCCCTGGTGCTGCGGGACGGTGGCTGCGCCTTCCCGGGCTGCGATCGGCCACCGCGCTGGTGCGACGCACACCACATCGAGCACTGGGCCGACGGCGGCCAGACCAGCCTCGCCAACGCCGTCCTGCTCTGCGGCCACCATCACCGGCACCTGCACCTGCACCACAGCGACTGGACCGTGCGCCTGGCAGGCGACGGCCACCCCGAATTCGTCCCACCGGCCTGGCTCGACCCCGAACAACTACCCCGCCGCAACCACTACCACCGACGAACGTGAGCACCACGAGCACATAACGATCACCCCGGTAGCCAGCACAGCACGCCCTGATTCCGCCCGGCCACCGAGGCGAGGAGAGGCGCGGGACCAGGATGCACGCTCTCGCCCTGACCTTGGCCGGCTCGGTGCTGCTGGTGGAGGGCCGGGCCGCCCTCGACGCCGTGCCGCCGTGCCGCCGTGCCGCCATGCTCACCGTGCTCACCGTGCTCGCCGTGCCGCCATGCTCACCGTGTTCACCGTGCCGCCGTGCCGCCGTGCCGCCGTGCCGCCGTGCTCACCGTGCCGCCGTGCTCGCCGCCGCCCTCGCCGCGGTGCCGGTGGTGGACGCGCCGAGCGTGACGATGGTGATCGCGTGGCTGCCGCGCCGCCGATCCCTGGCCTTAGCCGGGCTGATCCGGGCCGCTGCCCATCTGTCTGGTGGTTCTGCTGGTTGGTCGCCACCCCGACGAGTGGCTGTAAATGGACGGCCGTTCGGATACGCGGCCCGGCGGTCACGAAAACCGGCGGCGAATCGTCACAACCGGCAGTTAGTCTGCCTGCGCGCGTCGTCGTCCTGGCACGTCGCGCCCCGCGCCTGGTCGGCGCGGCATCGCCGCCACCGCCCACCATTGGCCGGCTCAATCGACTTCAGGAGAGTCAGTGACACAGCAATCCGTCGCGACAGCGGACAAACTCGACGCCGCGGTGCTCAAGGTGGCGGGCGTCGTCGTCCTCGGCGCGATCATGTCGATCCTCGACGTGACGGTGGTCAGCGTGGCGCTGCCCACCTTCCAGAGCGAGTTCGACGCGTCGTACGCCCGCGTCGCGTGGACGATGACCGCCTACACCCTGGCCCTGGCCACCGTGATCCCGCTCAGCGGTTGGGCGGCCGACCGGTTCGGCACCAAACGCCTCTACATGGTGGCGTTGGCCCTGTTCACCATCGGCTCGGGGCTCTGCGCCACGGCCGACACGATCGGCGAGCTGATCGGCTACCGCGTGCTTCAGGGCCTCGGCGGCGGCATGCTCATGCCGCTGGGCATGACCATCATGACCCGCGCGGCGGGGCCGCACCGGATCGGCCGACTGATGGCCGTCCTCGGCATCCCGATGCTGCTCGGGCCGATCGGTGGCCCGATCCTCGGCGGCTGGTTGATCGACACCGCGAGCTGGCACTGGATCTTCCTGATCAACCTGCCGATCGGCGTCGTCGCACTGATCTACGCGCAGATGGCGCTGCCGAAGGATGCCCCCGAGCCGTCCGAGTCGTTCGACTTCGTCGGCATGCTCATGCTCTCGCCGGGCCTGGCGCTCTTCCTCTACGGCGTCTCGTCGCTGCCGGAGGCGGGCACCTTCACCGAGGCCAAGGTGTGGGCCCCGATGCTCGTCGGTGGCGCGCTGGTGGTGGCGTTCGTGCTCTACTCGTTCAAGCCCCGGCACCCGCTGCTCGACCTGCGGCTGTTCCGCAACCGCAGCCTGACCATCGCGTCGCTGACGCTGTTCGTGTTCATCATCGCGTTCATGGGCGCCGGCCTGCTGTTCCCGAGCTACTTCCTTCAGGTGCGCGGCGAGACGACGCTGGCGGCCGGTCTGCTGTTGGCCCCGCAGGGCATCGGCGCGATGATCACCATGCCGATCGCCGGCACGTTGGCCGACCGGGTGCCGATCGGCCGCACCGTGCCGTTCGCGCTGGGGCTGATCGTCGTCGGGTTCTTCAGCTTCACCCAGGTCGACCCGCAGACCTCGTACTGGCTGCTCGGCGGGTCGCTGTTCGTGATGGGCCTGGGCATGGGCGGCACGATGATGCCGATCATGACGTCCGCGTTGCGGACGTTGCAGGCTCAGGAGGTGGCACGCGGCTCCACCCTGGTCAACATCCTCCAGCAGATCGGCGGGTCGGTCGGCGCCGCCGTGATGTCGGTGATCCTCACCAACGAGCTGAACGGCTCGCGGCCGATCCCCGGCCTGGTGGACGAGAGCGGCAAGCCGGTCACCGAGGCCGGGCTGGCCATCGCCTCCCAGCAGCGGCCGGAGCTGCTCCAGCAGATGCCGGTGGACCCGTCCATCATCGAACGAGGGCTCGACTTCGCCGCCACGTCGTTCGCCACCACGTTCTGGGTCGCGTTCGCGCTGGTCGTGCTTACGTTCATCCCTGCGGCCCTGCTGCCGCGCCGACGTCAGCCGGCGCAGCTCGACGACCCGCAGGGCGAGCTGGTCAAGACGCCCGTCGTCATCCACTGAGCAACCCGCCCGCCGCGCTCACCATCCCCCGGATGGTGAGCGCGGCGCTGTCGGGCGGTCGTCAGCGCAGCGGGCCGTCGCCGGGGCCGTCCGGGTCCTCGACCACGTGGATCGCGGCCTCCTCGGCGCTGGCGGCACCCGCGTCGATCCCGGCGTCCCACGCCACCGACTCGGCCTCGTCGTCCTCGCGGACGCCCTCGTCGTACGCGACGAGACGGCCGGCGCGCGCCTCGGCCTCGTAGCCCCGGCGGGTCAGCTCGTCCTCGTCGTCGCCGCCCTCGGCGTACGGGTCGACATCCGGCACCTCCTGGGCGAGGTACTGCTCCAGGGACTCGCCCGCCCGCTCCTCGGCCGGCGTGGTGCCGAACCGGTTCGCCGCCGTCCAGTGGTCCTCGGCGACGATGCCGGTGTCGAGGGGGTCGCCGACGCGGTCGTCGTCCAGGGTGTCTGAGGCGTCCAGGACCCCGTCGTCCTCGGCCACGTTCCACTCGTCGACGGAATCCATCCGTTCGGTCTGGCTCACGGCGGTCTCCTCTGCGTCACGGTGCACCAAAGTGCCCAGCCTATGACCGTCCAACGCCGGCGCAGCCCGAGGCCTGCCCGCTGTGACGAACGGACCTCGGGCTGCGACGCCGGTGCCGGGTCAGCGGCTCAGCAGCACCACCACGGCCTCGGTGAACTCCGTCGGCTGCTCGATGTGCCCGAAGTGCCCGCTGTGCTCCAGCACGACCAGCCGTGAGTCCTTGAGGCCCGCGTGCGCCTGCTCGGCCCAGCGGGGACCGCAGATGAAGTCGTACGCCCCCACGATCACCACGACGGGCACGGTGATCTCGCCGAGGTTGTCCCGTACGTCGAAGGGCGTGGGGTCCTGCGCGCCGGCCGGCGCCGACCAGATGCGTACGGCGGCCTGGAACGGGACGAACTCGTCCTGTCGGCCCCAGAAGTCCGCGAAGTACACCGGGAGGGCGGCACGCAGGGCGGCCCCCAACGACTCGTCGTCCGTCGCCGCGCCGATCTGTCCGAAGGCGGCCGGAACCGCCGCGGCCTCCGGCCGGTCCGGGTGCCGCTGCGGGTACGCGGCCAGACCGGCCATCGCCTCGGCCCAGAACTCGGCGCCGGTGACGGGTGAGGTGTCGTAAAGGGCGAGACCGGCGACCCGGTCCGGGTGTGCGAGGGCGTAGCGCTGGACGACGAAACCGCCGTGCGAGTGCCCGAGGAGGTGGACCCGGGGTGCGTCGAGGTGCTCGACGACGGCGTGCAGGAACCGGACGTACGTGTCGAGACGGTAGTCGGCGGCGTCGTCGAGGCGCCCCGAGGCGCCGGTGCCGACCGGCTCGACGTACACCATCGTGAAGTGCTCTTCCAGGCTCGGCGCCCGCAGGTAGGCCCACTCGATGCCGGGGCCGCCGGAGTGCGCCACGCAGACCGGGCCGGTGCCGGCGACGTGGTAGACCTGCCGAACGCCGTCGACGGTGAAGGTGTGGGCGCCCGGTGCGAGGGCGCTGACGTCGTGGCTGGTGGAACCCATGAACTATCTCCCGTTCCGAGACCCGTGCGGCGAATGCCCGCACGGCAACTGGCGCATGACGCGGACCAGATGCGCGGGACGAAGGAAAAGTTCGCTCGGTCGGGGAAGTGTTTTCAGACCAGCGCCGGGACGGGGTGAAAGAGGGTGAGGCGGCGCACTCGCCCCTCGCGCAGCACCTGCAACCACAGCGCCGCGGGTGGGCAGTGCTCCGGGTCGTCGGGCGGGCTGATCAGGTCGGTCTCCCAGATCAGCACGTCGCCGCTGGCGGCCACGTTGCGCAGCCGTTGGCGTACCCCTGCTGTCAGGTCTCGGTTCATGCCCTGGATCGCCAGGTCACGACCGCCGCGCGGGCCGCCCGGCACGACCATCTCGGCGTCCGGCCACCAGCTCTCGCGAACCACCCGGTCGAAGTCGCCGCCCATCGCCGTCGCGATCATGTCGCGACCCTCCCGCCACCGCGATTCGGTCGCCGCGGTGACGTCGGTGTGCGCCGCGGTCGCCGCCGCGCGGAGGCCGCCGGCGAGCGCGCGGCGGGCGTGGCTGAGGCGGCTGCGGACGGTGCCGACCGGCACGCCGCACACGGCCGCGATCTGCTCGTACGACGACGCGTCGCTGAAGTAGCGCAACAGGGTGACCAGCCGGTCCGGCTCGGACAACTGCCCGATGGCGTGCCACACCCAGTCGCGCATCGCGCCCCGGTCCAGTGCCTCCTCGGGGGTGGGAGTGTCGGCGGGGCGGGCGAACCACTCCGGTTCGGCGACCGGGACGGCTCTGGGCCCGCGCACGGTCATCCGACTGTTGTTGCGGACGATGGCGCGCAGCCACGCGCCGACGGCGGCGGGGTCGCGGACCTCGCCGATGCGACGCAGCGCCACCACCATGGCGTCCTGCACCGCGTCCTCGGCGTCCGGGCCGTAACCGAGGACGCTCAACGCGACGGCCCGCATCTCGGCCTCGTGCCGGGCCAGCAGCGCTCCGAGTGCCGCCGCGTCTCCCGCCTGCGCCAGCGCGACCAGTTCCGCATCGCTCTGCGTCACGCCAGTTCCTCCCCGAAATACCGATTTAGTACGCTTGTGCTCGACCAAGCGTACGGCGGGTCGGCGGGCCGATGCCCCGGCTCGGCGGCCGTCCTACGCTGTGGATGGGCTGGCGGCGCGGGTGGCTCGGACCCCGAGCTGCCGCAGGTGCGCGATCAACTCCGGCGGCTCGTGCACCTCCACGTCGCAACCGAGAGTCAGCAGGCGCCACGCCAGCCACTCCAGCGTGTCCGCGTTGCTGCGCAACCGGCAGGAGGTCGCGTCGATCGGCTCCAGATCGACACCGGCGCCACCGAGCGGGCCCGCCATCCGCTCGACCGGCGCGTACAGCGTCACCACCGCCCGGTAGACGGGCGTCAGCTCAAGCAGCTTCTCCGTCATGAACGAGGCGGCGTCCGACGCCGGCAGTTGCCGGGCGGCGACCCGGGTCCGGGTCTGCCGCAGGTCGGTGATCCGGTCGACCCGGAAGATCCGCCAGTCGTCGCGGTCGTTGTCGTAGCCCACCAGATACCAGCGCCGACCCGCCGACACCAGCTTGTACGGCTCGACGAGCCGTTCGGTGTCCACGCCGTCCCGACGGCGGTAGGTGAACCGCAGTTGCTCCCGGTTGTTGACGGCGCTGGCCAGCGCGCTCAGGTGCGCCGGGTCGACCGTCGGTCCCGCCCAGGTGAGCAGCGGTTCGGTGGCCGCCCCGAGTGCGCTGACGCGGTGCCGCAGCCGGGACGGCAGCACCTGTTCCAGCTTTGTCAGCGCCCGTACCGAGGCCTCCTCGATGCCGGCCACCGCATGACCGGCGGCGGTGCGCAGACCGACAGCGATCGCCACCGCCTCGTCGTCGTCGAGCAACAGCGGAGGCATCGCCTTGCCGGCCACCAGGCGGTAACCGCCGATCGCCCCCATCGTCGCCTGCACCGGGTAGCCGAGGTCGCGCAGTCGCTCCACGTCGCGGCGAATGGTGCGCAGGCTGACGCCGAGTCGGGTGGCGAGTTCGCTGCCGGGCCACTCGCGCGGCGTCTGCAACAGCGACAGCAGGCCCAGCAGTCGGGCGGGGGTGTCGGACATGACCTCAGCATGCCAGCGATGTGTGCCAGAACCTGTCCTATATGCCCCGTAGCGTTTCCGGCATGACGCCATTTCGCATCGACATACCGCAGTCGGACCTGGACGACCTGAGTGACCGGCTCGCCCGCACCCGGTGGCCCCGCTCGTTGCCCGGCACCGGCTGGACCCGCGGGGTGCCGGTGGACTACCTCCGCGAGCTGACCGAACACTGGGCGAGCGGTTACGACTGGCGGGCGCACGAGGCTCGGCTCAACGACCTGCCCCAGTTCGTCACCGAGATCGACGGCTTGGACGTGCACCTGCTGCACGTCCGCTCGCCGGAGCCGGACGCGCTGCCGTTGCTGCTGACGCACGGCTGGCCGAACTCCGTGGTCGAGTTCACCGAGCTGATCGGCCCGCTGACCGACCCGCGCGCCCACGGCGCGGACCCCACGCAGGCGTTTCACCTCGTGGTGCCGTCGGTGCCCGGCTACGGTTTCTCGCAGGCGCCGCCGGCCGGGTTCACGATCGACCGGCTCGCCCGGATGTGGGCCGAGCTGATGGCCAACCTCGGCTACCACCGCTACGGCACCCAGGGCGGCGACCTCGGTGCGTACGTCGCCCCGCGGGTGGCGGCGGTGGCGCCGGAGCGGGTGGTCGGCGTACACATCGACGGTGGGTTCGGCTTTCCCACCGCCGCCGACGTGCCGGAGATGAGCGCGGCGGAACGCGCCGAGTGGGAGCAGATGCAGCAGTGGATGAGCGGTGGCGTGGACCATCACGCCCTGCTGCGAGCGGCGCCGCAGACGTTCTCGTACGCCTGGAACGACTCGCCGGTCGGGCTGCTGGCCTGGATGATGCAGAAGTTCAAGGAGTTCACCATGACGGTGCCGACGCCGGAGCAGGCCATCGACCGGGACCACCTGCTCACCAACGTGAGCCTCTACTGGTTCACCGGCACGTCGGGAACGTCGTCGTGGCCCATGTACGAGCGACTCACCGTCGCCGACGACGGCGGATTCGCCTGGCCCATCGGCCAGCGGCGGGTGCCGTCCGGTGTGTACGGCGACGGGTCCGCGCTGATGCGCCGCCTCGCCGAGCGGGACAACACCATCGTCCACTGGCCGCAGGGCAACCCGGGCAGCCACTTCGTGGCCATGGACGAGCCGCTGGCGCACGCGGCGGACATCCGCGCGTTCTTCAAGGGCCTGCGATGACCGACCTGAGCTGGGCGCAGGTGTCCGCTCGACGCCTACGGCGGCACCGGCTCGGCACACCGGTGGTGGAGGCGGCACCGGAGGCGGGACGCGTCGCCGACGTGGTGTCGACGATCTGCGGCGCGCACGCCCAGATCGCATCCGCCGCCGAGCTGTCCATCGGGCTGCGGGTGCCGGGCGCGACCCGCGCCCTGGTGCGCCGGGCTCTGTGGACGGACCGCACGCTGGTCAAGACCCGTGGGCCGCGCGGCACCGTGCACCTGCTCGCCGCAGCGGACCTGCCGATGTGGGTCGGCGCGCTGACCGCGTTGCCGACCCCCTCGTGGGAGCGCAGTGCGGTCCTGCTGACACCCCGGCAGACCGAGCAGGTCCTCGCGGCCATCGTCGAGGCGGTTGCCGAGGCCGACCTGACCACCGCCGAGCTGACCGAGGAGATCGTCGCCCGCACCGGCCCGTGGGCAGGTGACCTGGTCATGGAGGCTTTCCAGGACAAATGGCCCCGGTGGATCGCCGCGATGACCGCCGCCACCCGGGGCGGAGTGATCTGCTTCGGCCCGAATCGCGGTCGGGTCAGCACGTACACCAGCCCGGCCCGGTGGCTGCCCGACTTCGCGCCGCTGCCCGGTCCCGCCGCCCTGGCCGCACTCGTCCGCAGTTACCTGCACGCGTACGGGCCGGCCACCCCGGCGCAGTTCGCCCGGTGGATGGCGGTGCCCCCGGGGTGGGCGACGTCGCTGTTCGACTCGCTCGACCTTGCCGAGGTGACAGTGGAGGGCACCCGGGCCTGGGTGGCCGCCGACGACACCGGGTTCCCCGACGACCGGCCGTCCGGGCTGCGGCTGCTGCCCTACTTCGACGCGTACGCGGTCGGCTGCCACCCCCGCGAACGGCTCTTCCCCGGTGCCGCCGCCGAGCGTGCGCTCGCCGGTGGCCAGGCCGGCAACTATCCGGTGCTGCTGGTGGACGGGGTGGTCGCCGGGGTGTGGCATCAACGCCGCTCCGGCCGCTCGATCCGCGTCACTGTCGAGCCGCTGCGGACGCTCGACGCCGCCCGGCAACGGGAGCTGGCGGAGGAGGCCGAACGCATCGGCGAGATCCTGGAGGGCAAGGCGTCGCTGACCATCGGCACCGTCAGTGTCGGTCCGCACGCCTGAGACCACGCCGGCCCACCGCGTGGGCGAGGATGAGAGCGTGCACCCCGAACCGGTCGACCACTCGCCCCGGCAGTCGTTCCCCTGGGCCGTCCTGGGCCAGCGCTGGGAGGACCTCACCTTCCTGCACTGGGCCGTCGACCCGGAGCTCGTCGCACCGCTGCTGCCGGCCGGAACCCGTCCGGACACGCTGGACGGCGTCAGCCACGTCGGGCTGATCGGCTTCCGGATGGTGGGGCTGGGCTTCGGGCGGGGCCCCGGGGTGCCGTACTTCGGCACCTTCTGGGAGACCAACGTCCGGCTCTACTCGGTCGACGACCTCGGCCGGCGGGCCGTCGTGTTCCGGTCGCTCGACGCGTCCCGCCTGGTGCCGGTGCTGGTGGCGCGGGCGACGCTGCGGCTGCCGTACCTCTGGTCGTCGATGCGGATGGACCGCGACGGTGACCGCCTCACCTACCGGTGCCGGCGACGCTGGCCCGGCCCGGCGGGCACGACGAGCCGGATGGTGGTGCGGGTGGGGGAGCAGGTCGACGACCCGACGCCCCTTGAGCATTTCGTCACCGCCCGCTGGGGGCTGCACACCCGGGCGTACGGGCGCACACTGCACCTGCCGAACTGGCACCCGCGCTGGCCGCTGCACCGGGCCGAGGTGCTGCACCTCGACGACGAGCTGATTGCCGCCGCCGGGCTGCCGGCACCGGTCGGCCCGCCGGTCAGCGTGCTCTACTCGCCCGGTGTCGGGGTCAGGTTCGGCCCGCCCGTGGCGGTCCGGCGGCCCGGCTGATTGGAGCCGGGCCGCCGGGCTGTCAGTAGCGACCGCCCTCCGGTGCGGGTAGGGCGTCCAGGTCGGCCAGGTCCTCGGCGCCGAGCCGGACGTCGCCGGCGGCGCAGTTGTCCGCCAGGTACTTCGGGGTCTTGGTCCCGGGGATCGGAATGACCTGGTCACCCTGGGCGACCACCCAGGCGAGCGCGACCTGCGCGGACGTGACGCCGGCCCGGTCCGCGATCTCCCGGACCCGGGCGACGATGGCGAGGTTGGCGCGCAGCGCGTCCTGCTGGAAACGCGGCAGGCCACGACGGAAGTCGTCGGCGGGCAGGTCGTCGAACGAGGTGAACCGGCCGGCGAGGTAACCGCGACCGAGCGGGGAGAACGGCAGGAAGGCGATGCCCTGCTCGGCGCAGTACGGCAGCACCTCAGCCAGCGGGTCGCGGGTCCACAGCGACAAGTCGGACTGCACCGACGCCACCGGGTGCACCGCCTGGGCTCGCTTGAGCTGGGCCACCGTCACCTCGGACAGCCCGATCTGCCGCGCCTTGCCCGCCGCCACGACCTCCGCCATCGCGCCCCAGGAGTCGTCGATGGGCACCTCCGGGTCGACCCGGTGCAACTGGTAGAGGTCGACGTGGTCGGTGCCGAGCCGGCGCAGGCTGTCGTCGATCGCCGCGCGGATGTGCTCCGGACGGCCGTTGTTGCCGATCTTCGGCGAGTTGCCGGGACCGCCGGTGGGGGAGGTCGCCACCAGGCCGACCTTCGTCGCCAGGACGGCACGCTCCCGGTGGCCGCCGGCCAGCGCCCGCCCGACCAGTTCCTCGTTGGTGTACGGCCCGTACACGTCGGACGTGTCGATCAGGGTGGCGCCCAGGTCGAGAGCCTGGTGGATGACCGAGATCGAGGTGTCGTCGTCGCGGGGGCCGCTGATGTCGTATCCGTGGCTCATGCCCATGCAGCCGAGGCCGATGACGCCGACCTCGGGACCTGCGCTGCCCAGCGTGGTGGTTCGCATGCGCCCCACGCTACGACAGTCGACGCGCCGCGAAAATCTCGCCGGACGTGTCGAGGTTGCTCACGTCAGCTTCGACCATAGGTTGAGGGCCGGGCACCCGGTCTCGCCGATGAGCCGACACGGCACGGACAAGGAGCGGATCGATGACGAAGGTGACGACCGAGGCGACGATGTCGTTGGACGGCTACATCGCGGACGCGTCCCACGGCGGCTTCGAGTACCTCTTCCAGTGGTACGAGAACGGTGACGTCGAGACGCCGACGGCCAACCCCGAGCTGACCTTTCGGACGTCCGCCGCGAGTGCCCGGCATCTGCGGGCTCTCACCGAGCGGACCGGCGCGCTCGTCGTCGGCCGGAGGCTCTTCGACATCACCAGCGGGTGGGGTGGCCGGCATCCGTTGGACGTGCCCGTCGTGGTGGTCACGCACAGCGTGCCCGAGGGCTGGGAGCCGGAGAACGACTCCTTCGTCTTCGTCACCGACGGCATCGAGAGCGCCATCGCCCGGGCGAAGGCGATCGCTGGCGACAAGGACGTCGGCGTCAACGGTGGCACCATCGCCGCCCAGGTCGTCGAGGCCGGCCTGCTCGACGAGGTGCACGTCAACCTCGTCCCGGTCCTGCTCGGCACCGGCATCCCGCTCTTCGCCGACCTGAAGATCGCGCCACTTCAGCTGGACGGCCCGTTCAGCGTCGTCGAGGGTCACGGCGTCACCCACCTGACCTACCGGGTACGCCCAGCGGCCTGAGCGCCTTGCCCCCATTGGCATTGATCGATATTGTGCGCGAAGGCGCCGCCCCGCCTCAGACCACCACCGTCGATCCGAAGCGGGTTCCGCATGCGCGCACTGAGACTTGTCACGACCCTGGCCGTCGCCGGCCTGCTGGCCGGTGGGGTGGCCATCACCGCCACCCCGGCCAGCGCGGCGACCGCCGTGTTCTCCGTGACGAACAACTGGGGCAACGGCTACCAGGGGCAGATCACCGTCACCAACGACACCTCCGCACAGATCACCAGCTGGCGGGTCGAGTTCGACCTGCCGTCCTCCTCGACCGTCAGCCAGTCGTGGAACGCGCAGCAGTCGACCTCCGGCAGCCGCTACACCTTCACCAACGTGTCCTGGAACGGCACCCTCGCCGCGGGCGCCTCCACGTCGTTCGGTTTCCTCGTCAACGGCTCCGGCACCCCGGTCAACTGCACGGTGAACGGCGCGTCGTGCGCCGGCGGCCCACCCCCGACCACACCGCCCCCGACCACGCCGCCCCCGACCACGCCACCGCCCACGACGCCACCGCCGACCACCGGCACCCCGGTCGAGCGGTACGGGCAGCTGCGGGTCTGCGGCACGACGATGTGCGACAAGACCGGCGCGCGGGTGCAGCTGCGCGGCATCAGCAGCATGTGGCTCAACTGGGAAACCGCCCCGTACGCCGAGAACCTCTCCGCGCTGACCTGGATGCGGGACAACTGGAACCTCCAGGTGATCCGCGCGGCGATGGGCGTGGAGCCGGCGGGCGCGTACCTCAGTGACCCGGCCAAGGCGCGTGCACAGGTGGAGACCATCATCAACAACGCGGTCACCGCCGGTGTGTACGTGATCGTCGACTGGCACGCCCACGAGGCGCAGAACAACCAGTCCCAGGCGGTGGCGTTCTTCGGGGACCTGGCCCGCCGCTACGGTCACCTGCCCAACGTCATCTGGGAGCCCTACAACGAGCCGTTGCAGGTGAGCTGGACCAACGTCATCAAGCCGTACCACCAGGCGGTGGTCTCCGCGATCCGCGCCGCCGACCCGGACAACATCGTCGTGCTCGGCACGCCGACCTGGTCGCAGGACGTGGACGTCGCGGCGGCCAGCCCGGTCACCGGCACCAACCTGATGTACACGCTGCACTTCTACTCGTGCACGCACGGCGCGTCGCTGCGGGCCAAGGGCGATGCGGCGATCCGCGCCGGCCTGGCGCTGTTCGTGACGGAGTGGGGCGCCAGCCACGCCGACGGTGGCCTGGACGGTCGATCCTGCCTGCCGGAGGCGCAGTCCTGGATCGACTGGATGAAGACCAACGGCATCTCCTGGACCGCGTGGAAGCTCGACGTCGGCACCGACACCACCAACCTGCTCAGCCCGGGAGCGCCGGTCACCGGCGGGTGGAACAACTACCTGCACGGTCACGCGCCGTTCGTGGTCGCCAATATGAGGTGATCCCGGCCGCTCCCAGGCCGTGATCGACACGTGTTCACTGATGTCGGGGTATCCGGATCGACGGGATACCCCGACATCGCCATGCCCGTCGACCCGGCAGGAGCGTGCTGCGCGTCGCTGGAGCAGCCCGGCCAGAACGGCGCGTCACCTTAACGCGCTGGAAACACCCCCGGTACCAACCCTGGGAACGCTCGTCGGACAGCCGAGACCACCGACACGCGAACCGGGGTGACCATGGCCGACAACACCACGAACGCGCCGACGTTCGACGGGTCGATGGGCCGGTCCGGCAACGGCCGGACGCTGCCCACGCCCCGCATCAACCCGGTCGCGTCGCTGGACGACGGTGACCCGGCGGACCTGGCCACGATCGGCGTGGAGGAGGAGTTCCACGTCGTCGACCTGCACACCCGCGAACTGGTGCCCCGGGCCGGGGAACTGCTCGACCGGCTGCCGGCGACCTCGTTCACCGCGGAACTGCACCGCAGCGTGGTGGAGACCAACACCGCGGTCTGTCGCACCCTCGACGAGATCCGCGACGAGCTGACCCGGCTGCGTCAGCTCGCCGTCCGGGTCGCCGACCGGGCCGGGCTGGGCATCGTGGCGGCCGGTACGGTGCCGCTGCGCGCCGACGGCGACCCGAGCGTCACCCCCACCTCCCGCTACCGGAGGATGCTCGACGAATACCAACTGCTCGCCCGGGAGCAGTTGATCTGCGGCGCGCAGGTGCACGTCGGGGTGTCCGACCGGGATCTCGCGGTGGCCGTCACCCGCCGGGTCCAGCCGTGGCTGCCGGTCCTGCTCGCCCTCTCCACCAGCTCGCCGTACTGGATGGGTCAGGACAGTGGTTACGCCAGCGTCCGGTCGCTGGTCTGGCAACGCTGGCCCACGGCGGGGGACCCGGGCGAGGTGACCAGCGCCGCGGACCACGAGGCTCTGGTCGCCGAGCTGATCTCCTCCGAGACCATCACCGACCCTGCCATGATCTATTTCGACGTCCGGCCGTCGGCCCACGTGCCCACAGTGGAGCTTCGGATCACCGACGCCAACTCCGACGTGGAGACCATCGTCCTGCTCACCGGCCTGTTCCGGGCGCTCGTCCGGCGGGAGGTCGCGGCGCTGCGAGCCGGGGTCGAGCGCACCGGCGTACGGCCACCGGTGCTGCGCGCCGCCGTGTGGCGGGCGGCCCGGTCCGGGCTGGAGGGTGACCTGCTCGATCTGCCCCGTTCGGCCCGGCCGGCGCCGGCCGCCGAGGCGGTCCGCCGCCTGGTGACCGACCTGCGTCCGCAGTTGGAGGCGACCGGTGACTGGGAGCAGGTCAGCGAGCTGACCCGTCACGCGCTGGAACGCGGCAGCTCCGCCGCGCGGCAGCGGCGGGCGTACGAGCGGCGCGGCCGGTTGGCCGACGTGGTCGACCTGCTCCTCGACGAGACCCGGGGCCGGGTCCGGGGGCCACTGCCCGGAGTGTCGACGCCGCCCGTCCTGCCCACGTACACCGACTCGTCCGACGAGGTCTTCGGGCCCGGCGGGCCGGAGCCCGCGTACCGTCCGCTGCTGGCCGCCCTGCGCGGCCTCGGCGCCGGTGGTCTTCGTCAACGGGAGAACGACCGGGACGAGGAGCAGCGGGCCCGCGGTGTGACGTTCAGCGTTGCCGGCGAGGCGAGCACCCGGCTCTTCCCCGTCGACCTGGTGCCGCGCGTCGTGCCCGCCGCCGACTGGCGGACCCTGCGCACCGGCCTGGTGCAGCGCGCCCGCGCCCTCGACGCGTTCCTGCGGGACGTCTACGCGGACCGGGCCGTGGTGGCTGACGGCGTCGTGCCGGCATGGGTGGTGGAATCCTCGCCCGGTCTGCGCCCGACCGGGGCGCTGATGGGCCGGCGGGGAACCCGCGCCCAGGTGTCCGGCACCGATCTCGTCCGGGACCCGGATGGCGGCTGGTACGTGCTGGAGGACAACCTGCGGGTGCCCTCCGGGATCGGCTACGCGGTGCAGAACCGCCGGTTGACCCAGGCGGTGCTGCCGGAGCTGCCGGTGCCGGCTGATCTGCTGCCCGCCGACGAGACGACGGCGATGCTGTACCGGGCGCTGGTCGCCGCCGCGCCTGCGGCTGCCGACGATCCCGCCGTGGTGGTGCTCAGCAGCGGTCCCGGTGATCCCGCGTGGTTCGAGCACCGGCTGCTCGCCGACGAGATGGGCGTGCCCCTGACCGAGACCAACGACCTGCTGGTGGAGGAGGGCCGGGTGCGGCTGGTCCGCGAGGGCTGCCGCCGCGAGGTGGACGTGATCTACCTGCGGATGGACGAGGAGGCGCTGCTGCACGCGCCGGGCGCCGACGGGGTGCCGCTGGGCTGGCCGCTGCTCGCCGCGGTGCACGCCGGGCGACTCACGTTGGCCAACGCGCTCGGCAACGGTGTCGGCGACGACAAGGCGCTGTACGCGTACGTGCCCCGGCTGATCGAGTACTACCTGGGCGAGAAGGCTCTGCTGGGGGACGTGCCGACGTACCTGTGCGGGCTGCCCGAGCAGCGGGCCGAGGTGCTGGGCCGGCTCGACGAGTTGGTACTCAAGCCGGTCGACGGGTACGGCGGTGACCGGGTGGTGATCGGCCCCCGGGCCGAGGCGGAGGAGCTGGACGCCGTCCGGGAGCAGATCCTCGCGGCCCCGCACCGGTGGATCGCCCAGGAGATGATCGCGTTGACCACCCACCCGGTCTTCGACGGCACGGCTCTCGCCCCCCGTCACGTCGACCTGCGGGCCTTCGTGTTCCTCGGCGACACCGCCGAGGTCGCGCCGGTCGCGCTGACCCGGGTCGCGCCGGCCGGCAGCATGATCGTCAACTCGTCCCGAGGCGGCGGGTCCAAGGACACCTGGCTGCTCGGTGGAGACGAACGGCCGTCGGTGTAACCCACGCTTGACCCGCCCGTCATCGGGACGCAACCCGGTCCGCCAAGCCTGGACCCGTCAGCGGCCCGAGCGGACCCGAGCCGAACAGAGGTGCGTGGCATGTGCGGTATCGGAGGCGAGTTCCGCTTCGACGGGACGCCACCGGACATGGCGGCCGTCGAGCGGATGCTCCCCGCCCTGGCCTCCCGTGGCCCGGACGGTGAGGGCCGGTGGCAGCAGGGGCCGGCGGCCCTGGTGCACCGACGGCTGCGCATCATCGACCTCTCCGACGCGGGCGCCCAGCCGATGGTCGACGACGAGCTGGGTCTGGCCGTCGTCTTCAACGGCTGCATCTACAACTACCGGGAGCTGCGCGACGAGCTGATCGCCGCCGGTTACTCCTTCCGGTCCACCTCGGACACCGAGGTGATCCTCAAGGCGTACCACCGGTGGGGGACGGCCTGCGTCGAACGGTTCTACGGGATGTTCGCGTTCGGCCTTGTGGAGATGGCCACGCACACCCTGGTGCTGGCCCGCGACCGGCTCGGCATCAAGCCGCTCTACCTGGCCGAGGGGCCGGGGCGGGTCCGCTTCGCCTCCACCCTGCCGGCGTTGCTGGCCGCCGGTGACGTGGACACCGACCTCGACCCGGTGGCGCTGCACCACTACATGAGCTTCCACTCGGTGGTGCCCCCGCCGCGCACGATCCTCGCCGGGGTGCGCAAGCTCCCACCGGCGACCGTGCGGGTGATCACCGCGGCCGGCCGGAGCACCGACACGCTGTACTGGCGGCCGCAGTTCACCCGGGCCGCGGCCGATCCGATGTCCGCCGACGAGTGGCAGGAACGGCTCATGGCGGCGTTGCGCACCGCCGTACGCCGACGGATGGTCGCCGACGTGCCGGTCGGCGTGCTGCTCTCCGGCGGCCTCGACTCCAGCCTGATCGTCGCCCTGCTGGCCGAGCAGGGCCAGACCGGGCTGGCCACCTTCAGCATCGGCTTCGAGGCGGCGGCGGGGGAGAGCGGGGACGAGTTCCACTACTCCGATCTGGTGGCCCGTCACTTCGGCACCGACCACCACCAGATCCGCATCGGCGCGAGCCGGTTCGTCCCCGCCGTGCACGACGCCATCGCCGCGATGAGCGAGCCGATGGTCAGCCACGACTGCGTCGCGTTCCACCTGCTGTCCGAGGAGGTCTCGCAGCGGATCACGGTGGTCCAGTCCGGGCAGGGCGCCGACGAGATCCTGGCCGGCTACGACTGGTACCCGCCGATGGCCAACGTGGCCAGGGCGGACGCCGTCGAGGCGTACGCCCGGGTGTTCTTCGACCGTCGTCACGACGCGCTCGGCGGGCACCTGGCGCCGGAGTGGATGCTCGACCACGACGCGAGCCTGGAGTTCGTGGCCGCCCACTTCGCCGCACCGGGCGCGGACACCGCGCTGGACGCGGCCCTGCGGCAGGACAGCCTGGTGATGCTGGTCGACGACCCGGTCAAGCGGGTGGACAACATGACGATGGCCTGGGGGCTGGAGGCCCGGGTGCCGTTCCTCGACCACGAGGTCGTCGAGTTGGCCGCCGCCTGCCCACCGGGGATGAAGCTGGCGCAGGGTGGCAAGGGTGTGCTGAAGGCGGCGAGCCGGGGCATCGTCCCGGACGCGGTGATCGACCGGCCGAAGGGCTATTTTCCGGTGCCCGCCATCCGGCACCTCTCCGGCCCGCTGCTCGACGACGTGCGCGACGCGCTGACCGCCCGGCCGGCCCGCGAGCGGGGCCTGTTCCGCAAGGACTACCTGGAGGAGTTGCTGGACGCGCCCAATGCCCGGCGGACCACGCTGGGTTCCAACGCGCTCTGGCAACTCGGGTTGCTGGAGCTCTGGTTGCAGCGGATCGGGGTTTAGATGAGCGTACGGACCGAGGTGCCGCGCACCGCCCGACGGGGCGGCCCCGTCGGCCACCGGCCGGCACCGCCGCTGCCTCCCGGCGAGGACCACGCGCCCGCGCCGTCGCCCGACGGTCGCCGGGTGGCGTTCCTCTCCGACCGGGCCGGCGCGCCGGGCGTCTGGGTCCGCGACGTCGACGCCGCCGAGGCTGTCGCGCTGCCCACCGGCGACGACCCGGTGCTCGCGCTGAGCTGGTCCCCGGACGGGCAGTGGCTGGCCTGCGTCGTCGCCCCCGGCGGCGCTCCCCGCACCGAGCTGTGGGTGCTGCGCCCGGACGGGTCACGACGCCGCCAGGTCGCCGGGTTCGGCCGTCGCAGCGCCGCGTTGGCCGGCTGGCTGCCCGAGGGTGCGGTCCTGATGGTCACCGAGACCGACGAGCACGCCCGGGCCGTCCTGGTCGACGCGGGCACCGGGCACCGGCGGGTGCTCGCCGAGGGTGACCTGCTCACGCTCCTGGACGTCACCCCGGACGTCGGCGTCGCCCTGCTGCGCCGCGGCCCGCGCAACGCGCGCTGGCTGGAGGTGCTCGACGTGGCGACCGGCGTTCGACGGCGACTGTTCCCGGACACCGCGCAGGGCAGCACCGACCAGGGCTGGTTCGGAGCGGACGGGACCAGCGTGCTGGCCCGCACCGACGCGTTCTCGGAACTCGCCGCGCTGGTGCGGGTCGACCTGACCCGACCGGAGCAGCCGCCGACCCGGCTCGCCGGACGACCGGACGCCGAGCTGGAGCAGGCCGTGCCGAGCGCCGACGGGCGGCGGGTCGCGCTGCTGTGGAACACCTACGGTGGTCGCAGTGAGATGAGCCTGCTCGACCTCGCCAGCGGCGTGCAGCGGGTCGTGGTGGCGCCGGGCGAGGTGCTCGACGACGCCGTCTTCGCCGCCGGCGGTGGCCTGCTCTGCGTCACCGCGCAGGGGCCGGTGCAGCCTCGGGAGGTCTGGCTGGTGGACCCGACGAGCGGGGCGCTGCGCCCGCTGCGGCCGGACACCGGTGTGGCGCGTACGGGCGACGGCGGGGTCGCGCCGCACCTCGTCGACCTGCGTGCGCGCGACGGGTTGCCGCTCTCCGGCTGGCTCTACCGCCCGGCCGGGCCGGGTCCCTGGCCGACCGCCATCAGTCTGCACGGGGGCCCGGAGGCGCAGGAGCGTCCCTGCTACAACCCGTTGTTCCAGGCTCTCGTCGCGCAGGGCATCGCCGTGTTCGCGCCGAACGTGCGCGGCTCGTCCGGCTTCGGCCGTTCCTTCGTCGCGGCCGACAACCTCGCCGGCCGATACGGCGCGATCGCCGACGTGGCGGCCTGCGCAGACTTCCTCGTCGACAGCGGCGTCGCCCGGCCCGGGCAGCTCGGCTGTCTGGGCCGTTCCTACGGTGGTTACCTGGTCCTCGCGGTGCTGGTGAACTTCCCCGGGCTGTTCGCCGCCGGCGTCGCCGAGTGCGGGATCTCCGACTTCCACACCTTCTACGCCGGCACCGAGCCGTGGATCGCCGCCGCCGCTGTCAGCAAGTACGGCGACCCGCAGCGCGACGCGGAACTGCTGCGTGACCTCTCGCCGATGACCCACCTCGACCGGCTCGACGTGCCGGTGATGCTCATCCACGGCGCCAACGACACCAACGTGCCGGCGGGCGAGTCGGCGCAGGTGGCGCAGGCCCTCGCCGCCCGGGACGTGCCGCACGGGCACCTGGTGCTCGCCGGCGAGGGGCACGACTTCCTGACGCGCGCCAACGCCGAGGCGGCGCGTACGGCCACCACCGCCTGGCTGGCCCGGCACCTCGCCGCGGCCACGACCACCGTCGGCTGAGGCGTTATCCTGCGCCGGTGGAGGTCACGGCGCAGGGCGAGCGGTTGGCGTCCGACCTCGGTCGCGCTCTGGCGGACCTGACCTTCGTCGACCTGAGCGCCGACGAGGTCACCGCGCGGGTGATCGACTCGGTGGTGGGGTGGGCCGAGGCCCAGGGCTGGCGGGTCTATCGGCGCGCCCCCAGCGTGTTGCCGTTGCCGCCGCCGCTGGAGCAACGGCACTCGGTCCTGGACGTGGCGTGTGCCCGCCCGGACGGCCCGCCGGTCGTGGTGGAGGTGGACCACACCGACCGGGCCCGTACGGTCCAGAAGTTGCGGGCGGAGGCGGACGCCGGCCGGATTCCGATCTGGGTGCGGTGGGGTGTCGGGCGTTTCACCGCGCCGCCCTTGCCGGTGCGGATGGTGACCGTCGAGGTGACCCGGCGTGCCGGGCCGGCGGGGCACGGACGCCTGCACAGCCGCACCGGTGACCGCCCCGCGCCGGCGCACTCGGCCGGTGGCGGCACGGTGGCCACGCAGGCGCTGCCCATCCCGCTGACCGACCCGCTGTCGCAAGCGGCTCCGGGCGCGGCCGGCGACGCCGGTAAGGGCACCTGAAGCGAATCGTAAGCGGGCATTGGCAGAGTTCTGGGTGTCACCGGAGAGCACGACAGACAACCAGGAGATCCCGATGCGCAAGCTCATCAACTCGACCTACATCACCCTCGACGGCGTCATCGAGAACCCCATGTGGACCTCGCCGTACTTCGACGAGGAGGCCGCCAGCCTCGCCGGGGCGCAGACCACCGAGGCCGACGCGATGCTGATGGGCCGAGCCACCTACGACGGCATGTCCGCCGCCTGGCCGAACATGGACGAGAGCGACCCGACCACCGGCGCCGCGTACTTCAACAACGTCAAGAAGTACGTCGCCTCGACCACCCTGACCGACCCCACCTGGAACAACACGGAGGTGCTCCAGGGCGACCTGGTCGAGGCGGTCAGCGCGCTCAAGGCTGAGGAGGGCAAGAACATCATCCAGTACGGCTTCGGCTCGGTCACCGCGCAGCTGATCCGGGCGGGCCTGGTGGACGAGGTCCGGTTCTGGATCCACCCGGTGCTGGAGGGCGGCGCCAACCTGACGGTGCCGCTGACCGACTTCAAGGCCTCGTTCGACCTGGTCGACACCCGGGTGCACAAGAGCGGCGTGATCGTCGCCTCGTACGCGCCGAAGACGCCGGCCTGACCAGATCAGAGCTGAGCCCGGGCCTCGCTCGGGCTCAGCTTCGCGCCCTCGGCGAGCAACGCGTCGAACCGCTGCGGCCCGAGTGCGGCTCGCAGGCGTTCGGTCGTCCGGTCGGTGTCGTCGCGTTCGGCCGGCGCTGCGGGGGACTGCGTGGCGAGCCGGGCAGCGGCAGCGGCGCCCAGCAGTCGGGCGGCCACCTCGGGGGAACGGACCGCCGCCGCCATCCCCTCCAGGGGGCCGACCGCGTCGCGCATCGTGGTCATCGCCTCGGCGGCCTCGAACGCCTCGATGTGCAGGGCCAGCGCGGCATCCGGATCACCGCCCTGCTCGAGGGCGTAGCCCAGCTCCACCAGGACCATCGGCAGGTAGAGCGCGGGTTGATTCTCGCCCCGGCCCAGCTCGGCGAGGTGGCTGAGGTGGGTGACGGCCAGGTCGAGCTTGCCGTCGCGGCGGGCGGCCAGCCCGAGGCTCATCTCCGCGAAGACCAGCGCACCGGGCGAGCCCTGCTCGACCGCCAGGGCGTACGCGCGTTCGGCCAGCTCCCGGCCCTGGGCGTAGTCGCGGGTCTGCACGGCGAGCCAGGCCAGCCAGGACAGCTCCGCGCAGACCTGCGGCCACAGCGCCAGGTCCTCGGCCCAGCGCAGCCCCTCGCGGTGCAGCGCGGCGGCGCGCTCGTGCTCGCCGCGCATGTCGGCCAGGCCACCCACCCACTCGGTGGCACGGAGCCGACCCCACCGGTCGCCGAGGTCGGCAAAGAGCGCCGCGCTGCGGGTCGCGGTGTCCTCCAGGGTGGCCTGGTCACCGTTGGCGTGCGCGATGTGGGCCAGGGAGGTGAGCACCGCGGCCTCGGTCCACCTGTCGACGGCGGCGGTGGGCAGCAGCTCCGCAGCCAGGGCCAGGTCGCCGTGCTCGATCACCGCGTTGGCCGCGAACCACGCGGCGTGGCCGCCCGGGTCGGCGGCCACCGCGGCGCGTACGTCGTCCGGCTCGGTCGCCTCGCCCTGCGACAGGGCGAACCCGACCCGCCAGGGGGCCGCCCGGGTCTCCTGTTCCGGGTCACCGGGCACGGCCAGGGCTCGCCGCGCCTCGGTGAGCCGGCCGCGCAGGTGCCAGTACCAGCTCAGCGCGACCGCCAGGCGCAGCCCTCCGCCGTGCACCAGCGCGGATCGCAGGTTCGCCATCTCGGCGTCCAGCAGCGCCAGCCACCGCTGCTGGTCGGCCCCGCGCAGCTCCGGGTCGGCGCGCTCGGCCAGCTCCGTGTAGTAGGTGGCGTGCCGGGTGCGCACCGCGTCGGCGTCGGTCAGTCGGTCCAGGCAGAACGCCGCGACCGATTCGAGCAGCCGGTAGCGCGGGTTGGCGCCGGAGTCGTCCAGGACCACCAGCGACCGGTCCACCAGTCGGGCGAGGGTGTCCAGGTCGGTCCCGCAGACGTACTCGGCGGCCTCCGGGGTGCAGCCGTCGCGGAACACCGCCAGCCGGGCCAGCACCATCCGGTCGGTCTCGTCGAGGAGGTCCCAGCTCCAACCGATCACCGCGGTCAGCGTCCGCTGCCGCGGTGGCACGTCCCGCTGCTGGGTGGTGAGCAGCCGGAAGCGGTCGTCGAGCCGTTCCACCACACCGCGCACGCCCAGCGCGCGCACCCGGGTCGCGGCCAGCTCCAGCGCGAGCGGCAGGCCGTCGAGGCGGCGGCAGAGCTGCGCGACCGCGGCGGCGCTCTGCCCGTCGAGGCGGAACCCGCGCTGCTGCGCGGCGGCACGGGCGGCGAACAACCGGGCCGCCGCCGAGCGCCGGACCGTGTCCAGGTCACCGTCATCCGGCACGGGCAGTGGGGGTACCTCCCAGAGCAGTTCACCGGTCAGCCCGAGTGGCTCCCTGCTGGTGGCCAGCACCCGCAGCCCGGGCACCTCGCGCAGCAGCCGGGCGACCAGCTCGGCGACCGGGTCGATGACGTGTTCGCAGTTGTCCAGCACGAGCAGCAGGTGTCGGTGCCGCAGGGTCGCCACCAGCCGGTCGGCGGGGGACATGCTCGTGCCGGCCGCCTCGTAGCTGCCCAGAGCGGCGAGCACCTGCTCGGCGACGAGCGCGTCACCGGCGGGCAGCGGGGCCAGCTCGACCAGCTGGACTCCGTCGGGAAGGGACTGCGCGCGGGCCGTCTCGACGGCCAGTCTGGTCTTGCCGACGCCACCCGGCCCGACCAGCGTCACCAACCGCTGCCGGGACAGCAGCTCGCTCAACTCGGCCAGCGCCTCGGCCCGCCCGACCAGCTCGTCGAGCGGGGCGGGAAGGCTGGTGCGGATGACCGCGGCCTTCGGCGGCGCGCTGAGGGCGGCGTCCTGTTCGAGGATCCTGCGGTGCAGGGCGACCAGCTCGGGGCCGGGGTCGAGGCCCAGCTCCTCGGCGAGCCGCTCCCGCAGGTCGGCGTAGCTGTCCAAGGCCTCGGACTGGCGGCCGGCCGCGTACAACGCGCGGAGCTGCACCGCCCGCAGGCCCTCACGCAGCGGATGCCGGGTGACGAGTTCGGCGAGGTCGCCGGCGACCAGGTCGTGTTCACCCCGGGCCAGCCGGGCCTCGGCCAACCGTTCGTGGACGGCGAGGCGCTGCTCGGCGAGGCGGGTGGCCTCCGCGCGGACGAACTCGGCGTCGGCCACGTCGGCGTACGCCTCGCCGCGCCACAACGCGAGGGCATCGGTCAACCGCTCGACGTCGGTGCACCGGGCCAGCTCGTCGAACCGGGCGACGTCGACCGCGTCGACCCGCAGCAGATAGCCCGGCGGCCGGGACTCGACCAGCTCGCGGGCACCCGGCTCGGCGTCGTTGAGCGCCTTGCGCAACTGGGACACCCGCACCTGGAGGGCGCCGGCGGGGTTGGCGGGGGAGTCCTCGCCCCACAGGTCATCGATGAGGCGGTCCGCCGAGACCACCTGGTTGCGGTTGACCAGCAGGTCGGCCAGCAGCGCGCGTACCTTCGTGCCGGGCACCACCACCGGCTCGCCGGCGTCCGTGGTCACGGCGAGCGGCCCGAGCACCCCGAACTGCACGGCGGTCAGCCTAGTGCGGCAACCGCCTTCGTGGTCATGGTGGGAATTCGAGGTTCAGGCGGCGAGCGTATTGTCCTGACGCATTTACGCCTATGGCCGATGGCCGACAGTCTCGATGTGACTTACGCCACTACGCTGCCGCAATGGCAACAGGGCAGAGCAGCACGCTCTCGACCGCCGATGAGGCGGCCAGGCCGTTGCGCGGCGTGCTGGAGGACGCCTGGCTGACGCTCGACGCCCGGCCCGCCGGCGACGGCCGGTGGCTGGAGGTGTACCGCGGCGCCCCGGCCGACCCGGTCTTCGTGTGCATCGACGTGATGGGCAACGTACTGCACGTTCAGTTCCGCGACGCCACCACGCTGACCCTCAGCTACCTGCCCGGCTGGTGCTACGAGGCGGCCACCGCGGCGCACGCCGACCGGCGCCCGGACCCGCCGGAGATCCTGGTTGCCGACCTGGACTCGGCCCAGCCGTTGGTGTTCGAACTGACCGTCGAGAACCCGATCGACGGCGCGTACCGCAGCGTCACCGTTGCCGGCGAGGCCGTCGCGTACCGGCCGCTGCCCTTCGGGTACGCGTTCACGCCCGCACGGGGGTACCTGATCGAGGAGGCGCGGGCCGGATCCACGCCGCTGGTGCACTGGAGCGCGCTGCGGCTGCGGCTGGCGGCGGCGCCCGGCGTCGCCTACTCCGCCCGGCCGCTGCTCAGCACCGCCGCACTGACGACGCTGCGCGCGGCGTACGTGATCGGCGACGGGCCGACCACCTGCGACCAGGCCCTGTCGTTCGAGTTCGAACGCCACCGCCACCCCGGCACGGTGCCGCCCCTCGGCGAACCGCTGCGTACCGTCCCGGCCGCCGAGGCGGACCTGGTCGCCGGTGCCGTGGCGATGCGCGCCGCGGCCAGCGCCGGACCCGGCGCGGGCGGTGGCGAACCCGACGTCGAGGGCTTTGCGGGCTTCGAGGGCTTTGCGGGCTTTGACCTTGGCAGCGGCCCGCTGGCGACCGCCACGCACCAGGTCCGCGCCGACGGGATCGATCTGCTGCTGGTGAAGCCCGACCAGCGCAGCGCGCCGCGCGCGCAACCGTGGTCGTGGCAGCCGGCCTGGTTTGTCACCGCCGCGACGATCCTCGACGACGCCCTGTTCGCCCTGGCCAAGGACATGTACGACTCGTACGTGCAGTGGCTGGGCGGGCTGCCGGACACCACGCCGCTACCGATCCGGATCCGGGTCGATCCGGCCAGCGCCGAAGACCGCTTCGCGTACCGCCTCGACCACCTCGACGCCGACGGCAAGCCGACTGGCCGGCCGGTCCCCGCCGAGCAGGGCCGGGCGGCATTCCGGCTCTCCGTCGTGCACACCCCCGGGGTAGAGGTCTTCCTGGACCTGGCCGTCGGCAACGCCGCGGCCGAGGGGCCGGACGCGATCAGCGGCATCGTCGAGTACCGGGCGCGGGAGGTGAAGTACTTCGACGACGTACCGCTGGAGATCACCGAGGAGACGCTGGTGCCGGAGGCGGTGCTGCCCGACCGTCCGGCAACGCTCGCCGAGATCGTCCACGTGATCCACACACTCGGCCAGTTCGTGCCGATCCCCATCGTGCAGAACATGTACGACCTGGAGGACCTCGGCAGCGTCGCCGCCTACGTGCTCACCGGCCGGAACCTGTACGGCGAGCCGATGACCGGCCTGGAGGCGGCCCTCACGCTGGGCGGGGTGCTGCTGCCCGAGATCGCCGAACGGGCCGGCGGGACGCTGCTGACTGCGGCGCGGCGCGTGCTCACCCTGGGCGACACCCCGCTGTACCGCCTGCGGGGCGCCGCCGCGGCCGTCCAGCCGGTGGACGCGCGCGTCGCCGAGGCGCTCGTCCACACGCTCTCGGAGGCGGCCCGATGACCCGGCCGATGTCGATGCTCGAGGAACTGGGCCTGCTCATCCCGGAGCAGCGCCTCACCCGGCAGTTCCCGTCCGGCATGCCGGACGGCGCACCTCCACCGCTGCCCGCGTTCGTTCGCGACCCGACCGAGCTGATCGATCGGTCCGGCATCGCGCTGCGCTCCGGGTACCTGCAGAACGGGTTCGTCGCCGCCCGGGAGGCGGACCCCGACCTGACCCTGCTGGAGTACCTGGCCGGCGGTGGATTCGACTCGATCTTCCGCGGGGTCGTCGACGACCTGCTCGGCCACGCTTCGGCCACAATGCTGCGCACCATCGACGCCGCCCGGTACGTTCGGGCGCTGCAGGACGTGTACCGCGAGTTTCGGGTCGTCCCCACCCCGTTCGACGGGGGCGTCGCCTACGCTTCCTACCGCTACCAGACCGGCTTGCACGTCGAGCTGCCGGAGAACCTCAACGTCCTGCCGATGAACGCGCCGATCGTGGTGGGAAGCGACCTGCGCTACCCGGCCTACGGCGGCGTGGTCACCGCGCGCGGCCACCGCGCGATCGGCACGGTGATGGCCGGCCGAGCGTGGGGCCGGGACATTTCCCTCACCGCCCGTGGCAAGGAGCTCTTCAACGAGCTGGGGCTGGAGAGCAGGGACGTGCTGCACGGCTGGGACTACGACCCCGACCTGCTGATGTCCGAGGTGCAGATTGCGCACATGATCTCGACCGGCGAAGGGCCGGCGTACCGGTTCCAGATCCTCAGCGGGCCGCCTCGGCCGCGCGCGCGGTCGCAGGCCCGCTGGGAGCTGGCCGCCCGGCTCGGCGACGACGCGATCCTCGACGCGGACGAAGCGGGCCTTCAGCGGCTCTGGAAGTCCCACGGCTCGGACGCGGCCCGGCGCACCGGCGACCCGACCAATCTGAGCACCCGCTACGGCCGGGACCCCTACTACCGGTTCTCCCGCGACGAGCTGTTCGAGATGGCGCTCGGCCTGCCGCACGCGATCGACGTCCGGGACGTGGTGTACGAGTGGGAGCACGCCAGGCCGCAACGGTTCATCCGGGAGATGCAGCGCTGGGTCCGGAGGCTGGGCGATCAGCTGCCCGAGGCCGAGGACTTCTGGAGCAGCCGGCTGTCCATGCTCACCGGCGCGTCCGAGCCGGGCAACCTGCAGCTGCTCTCGCCATACGAGCATGCCCGCACCGATCTGGTCGCCGGACGGATGTTCGGCGGCGCGACCCGTGTCGACCGGTACGCCAACCGGGCGGTGGCCACCATCGCCGGGGCCGAGGAGTACGACCTGGCGGCGCGGGCCGCGGACTACGCCTCGAAGAGCGGTGAACCGCTCAGCGCGTTCTCGCTCGCCGACCTGGCCCGGGCGGAGGAGCCGATCGTCGCCTTCGACCAGCACACCCTCGCCGAGCTGACCGCCGCCTTGCAGGAGCACGAGTGGCAGGCCGCCGTGCGGGCCACCACGGGCGCCCAGGCCGACTGGAACGACCTCGTCAGGCGGCTGAACGCCCAGCTCGTCGCGTACGGCATGCCGAAGGCTCTGCTACTGCCCACGATCTGATCGCAAGTCGCCGGCGGGACCACCCCGCCGGGTGGAGAGGACGATCCGATGACCACACCGGCACAAGCCACAGTGCGTTTCGTCCAGCTACGCCGCGTCGGCGGGCCGGACGAGGACGCCTGCACCACCGGCCCGAAGACCACCGGTCCGCTCGTCGACTTCCGCGACGACTGGAGCGGGCCGGTCCGGGACGCGATCACCTCCGGTGACCGCGACGCCGCCCAGCAGCTCTTCAAGGCACTGCTGGCGCAGCACGACGAGCTGCTGGACGAGACCGGCCGGCTCGCCCTGCTGCTGCTGCGCCGCGCCGGAGTCGACGCCCGCCTCACCGTCGGGCAGCTGCGGGAGGCCCTCACCGGCTGGGCGGCCCAGCGGGACATCGGCGGGGAGCAGCTGCGCACCGCGGTCGCCCGGCTGACCGCCTGGGCCGTCGACGCGCTCGTGCTCGGCCGATTCCTACGGCTTCGCAAGCAGCCCTTGGCCGACACGCTGGTCCGGGTACTGCGTGGCGTGACGCTGCTGCGGCTGGCCCGCTCGGCGGCGCAGGAGGCGTGCCTGGTGCGCGCCCTGCTCGGCGGGCGGGACCTGGTGCTGCCCGATCCTCCGGCGTCGCCGCAGCGGCCGGCCGACCCGAACGCCGAGCGCGCCGACCGGTTTGCCGAACTCGGCGGTACCGCGCAGCGGCTGCTGGCCCGCGCCCGGGTGACCGGCCGGCCCAACCCGACGCTGCGGGACCTGCAGGCCGACGGCTTCCCCGACCTCGGCGCGGCAGTCGAGGCCACCGCGCAGGCCGCCGACGAGCTGGGCGCGCCAGCCGCCACCACGCTGCGCGGGCTGCAGCGGGTCTTCGACGCCGAGCGCGACGACGCCCGCCGCCGCGCTTCGGCCCGGACCGCCACCGGCATCCCGGACGTCGACTCGAGCCCAGGCAACCCGATTCCCGGCAACGGCAACACCGTCCCCTACCTGCCGTCGCGGGTGCCAGTGTTCGACGCGTACGCCCGCGTCGCCGGCCGCGGCGACCTCATGCTGATCCGCACGACGCACCTGCGCTATGAGGCGGCCGACATCTCGCACGTCGAAAACGTGCTGGCCAGCGAGGTCCGGGGGCGGGTGCACACGGTCGACGCCAGCACCAAGGAGACCGTCACCACCGCCAGCCAGACGATCGCCGAGTCCACCGAGGAGCTGGAGTCCACCGAGCAGAACAGCCTGGATCGGGCGCTGCAGACGGCGGCGACCCAGCAGACCTCGACCTCGCTCGGGGTCAGCGTCTCCGGCGGGTTCGGGCCGATCCAGGCCGGTATCGAGGTCAACGCCGACCGCTCCAACACCACCGAGACCAGCATGAGTTCGGCCGTCTCGTACGCCAAGACGCTCGCCGAGAGCGCCTCGGAGCTGCTGCGCACCGAGACCTCGCAGCGCCGCACCACCACCAGCAGAACCCGGGTCACCGAGACCAACGAGCACCGGTTCGACAACGCCGACGGCGCGACCAACATCGCCGGGATCTACCGGTGGCTGAACAAGGTCGACCAGGCGCAGGTGTACAACTACGGCGAGCGGCTGATCCTGGAGTTCATCGTTCCGGAGCCGGCCGGCACCCTGGTTTGGCTCGCCGAGCAGGCGGAGCAGACCAGCAGCCTGGGCGCCGTACCGGAGCCGCCGGCCTGGTTCCTGGAGGTGGGTGATCTCCACGACGACAACTACGCCGACAAGGCCGCCCGCTGGGACATCTTCGGCGTCGAGCCGCCGCCGGACTTCGAGATCTTCGCGACCGCCACGTTCCTCGACCCGGCCGCCCGGCCGTTCGAGTACAGCAAGAATTCCACCGACAAGTCGCAGCCGGAGTGGGGGTACACCTCGTACACCGGTGAGGTCGCCGTGCCGGCCGGGTACGCGGCCACCGAGGCGTACGTGACGGTCACCTGGTCGCTGGAGGAGGGCGAGTACAGCGCCGAGGAGGGCAGCCCGCCGCAGGCCGTGCAGATCGCCATCGGCGAGGACCGGATCGTCGACAACGACACCGACGACGGCGAGCACGTCGTCCCGCTCGACCACGTGATCCCCGGGCCGGTACCGATCGGGATCAGCGCCGACCAGCGCGGCGGCCTCACCGTCGTGGTGCGGGTGCGCTGCGAGCGCACCACCGCCTCGTACACCGCGTGGCAGCTGCGCGCCTGGGAGGCGATCCGGGCCGGGTACCTCGCCCAGCGCACCGCCTACGACAACGACCAGGCTCGCCGGCAGGCCCGGAACGCCTACCGGGCCGACCAGCCGGCTTCGGCCCTGCGGCTGGTCGAGCAGTTGGAGTTGAAGCGCGCCTGCCAGTCCCTGCTGACCGGCCAGGAGTTCGACCTGTACGGCTCGCTCGACTTCCCGGCCGACGAGGCGCCGCGGATCGACCGGCTGGAGCTCATCGCCGAGGCCGACCACATCCAGTTCTGCGAAGACCTGTTCGAGTGGGACAAGATCAGCTACCTGTGCTACTCGTACCAGTGGGCCGGTCGGGACCGCTGGGCCACACTGCGAACCCGGACCAGCTCCGACCCGCTGCACCAGGTGTTCCTGCAGGCCGGCGCGGCCCGGGTGATGGTGCCGGTGCGCGCCGGGTACGAGCACGTCATCGGCCGGTACCTCGCCACGTCGGAAGTTCCGGCGCTGACCCCGCGGCCGTGGCGCGGCGGACACAACCCCTACCCGCCGATCGACGATCTGATCAGCGATGCCCTCGACCGGCCCGGCGAGGAGGTCACCGTCGGCGAGCCGTGGGAGGTGGTCACCCCGACCGACCTCATCCAGCTGCAGGCGGGTACCGAACTCAACCCGGCTGCCTAAGTACGGCAGCCGCCGTCCAGCCTCGACAAGGGGATCGACAGCGGACCGTAAGCGCGCCGGCGCACCGTGTGGGCAGGGACATCTACCACGAGACACACGGCAACGACGAGGGCCGCCCGCTGGTGCTGATCCACGGGGCGCTCGCCGGCATCGGAACCTCGTTCGGCACGGTCCTGCCGGTCCTGGCGAAATCCCGGCGGGTGACCGCCGTGGAGTTGCAGGCCCACGTCCACACCCCGGACGTGGCCCGTCCGCTGACCGTGGAGCACTTCGCCGCCGACGTGGTCGAGCTGCTCGACCGTCTGGGCGTCGTACGGGCGGACGTGTTCGGTTGGAGCCTGGGCGCGCCCACCATGATCGTGCTGGCCGACGCGGACATCGTCCAACCCGAGCACGCGGTGCACATGTTCCGGCTGCTCGGCGGTGGGGTGCCCGGCGACCTCACCGGTCTGCCGGCCTGCCGTCTGGCCATCCTGCCCGGCACGACGCACACGTCGATCCCACAGCGCGCCGACTGGCTGGCCCCAATGATCGACGAGTTCCTGACCGAGGCCGCCTAATCCGAAAACAGTCGCGCCGCCCCGCTCAGCGTCGATCATGGACTTGTGGTGCCAGTTTTGACAGCCAAAGGCCGTTTCGTACACCACCGCAACTCCATGATCGACGGAGCGGTTGGGGTGAGGGCGGGAGGGGTGGGGGCGGGAGGGGTCACTGCTGTTCGGGGGTTTGTCGGAGCCACAGCCAGACGCCGCCGAGGCTGCACACCACGCCGAGGATCACGATCGCCGTCCGTGCCGCCGTCGGGGCGTCGTCCAGGAACGGGGCGGCCTTCGAGGCGGCCAGGCTGAGCAGTGCGATGACCAGCAACAGCCCCGCGACGATCCGATCACGCGTCATGGCGATCTGTATAGCAGTCACGCCCATGAGTCCGTGAAACGTCCCTCGCTCCGACCAACTCGTCGATCTTGCGCTTTGTCTAGTGCCATAAGGCTCGAAGCCGCATAACGGCCGCAGAAGATACAAGATCGCGGGAAGAGGGGCTCGCGTCGGGGCTCGGCGTGAAGTTTCGCCACCCCTGGTCGTGGCGTGCGAGCGCATTAACGGGTAGAAACATCTCAACCCCTTGCGGCCTGGCCCAACCTCCGGCGGCAAGGGTCAGAGAGCGCTCTCACCGCCCCCAGCTGCGCCGGTAGTACGCCCGGTCAGCGGAGAGGACGAACCACATGACAACCCCGTCCCGAGACGTGCGCCGGAAATCCGGTCGTACCCTCCTGCTCGCTCTGGTGTTGACCACCGCCACCACGATGACCAGCACGGCGGCCACCGCCGGCCGCCCGACGCACGGCGCACCGGACTTCGGCCCCAACGTGACGATCTTCGACCCGGGCATGCCGGTCGCCGAGATCCAGCAGACCCTGGACGCGGCCCACGCCCGGCAGGTCGACAACGAGATGGGCACCGAGCGGCACGCCTACCTGTTCAAGCCGGGCACGTACGGCACGGCCGAGCAGCCGTTGCAGGCCAAGGTCGGCTACTACACCGAGGTGTCCGGTCTGGGCGCCTCGCCCACCGACGTCACGGTGAACGGCAAGCTCGAGGTCTACAACCGCTGCCTGGCCGACGGCGGCACCGGCAACTGCCTCGCGCTGGTCAACTTCTGGCGCACCCTTTCCAACCTGTCGCTCACCATCAACGCCTCCGGTCAGGACGACTGCCGGTCGACGGCGAACTTCTGGGCGGTGTCCCAGGCGGTGTCGATGCGCCGGTTGAACATCAACGGCGGTGGTCTGTCGCTGATGGACTACTGCACGGCGGGCCCGCAGTTCGCCAGCGGCGGCTTCATCGCCGACTCGCGGCTGCCGGCCACCACCAACGGCTCGCAACAGCAGTGGCTGACCCGCAACAGTGAGGTCGGCAGCTGGTCCAACGCGGTGTGGAACCAGGTCTTCGCGGGCGTCGAGGGCGCGCCGGACGACGCCACGTTCCCCGACCCGCCGTACACCACCCTGGAGACCACCCCGCTGAGCCGGGAGAAGCCGTACCTCTTCGTCGACGGCAAGGGTCGCTACAACGTGCGGGTTCCCGCCGCGCAGCGCGACAGTCGGGGAGTCTCCTGGGCCGACGGCTTGACGCCGGGACGCACGATCGGGATCGACGACTTCTTCGTCGCCAAGCCGTCCGACCCGGTACGCGTCATCAACGCCCAACTCGCGCGCGGGAAGCACCTGCTGCTCACCCCCGGCACGTACGACATCGCCCGTAGCATCGAGGTGCGGCGGCCCGGCACCGTGGTGCTCGGAATCGGCCACGCGACGCTCACCGCGGTGAACGGCGCCATCCCGCTCGACGTCGCCGGTGTCCCCGGCGTGATCGTCGCCGGTGTCACGATCGACGCCGGTCTCGTAGAGTCGCCGGTCCTGCTGCGGGTGGGCCGCCAGCACGGCCACAACGCGAGCAGCCCGCACAACCCGACCACGCTGTCCGACGTGTACTTCCGGGTCGGCGGCCCGCACATCGGCCGGACGAACACCGCGCTGGAGGTCAACAGCGACAACGTGCTCATCGACCACACCTGGGTCTGGCGCGGTGACCACGGTGTCGAGGGCTTCACCGAGGGCGTCAACGGTGACACCGACCGCTGGCGCACCAACACCGGTCGCTACGGCGCCGTCATCAACGGCGACCACGTGACCGCGACCGGTCTGTTCGTCGAGCACTTCCAGCGCTACAACACGGTCTGGAACGGCGAGCACGGCACCACGATTCTTTACCAGAACGAGCTGCCGTACGACCCGCCGACGCAGGCCGACTGGATGAACGGCGCGGTCGAGGGCTGGGCCGGGTACAAGGTCGGTGACCGGGTGCGTCACCACACCCTGCACGGCGGCGGGGTGTACGTCTTCAACCAGAACAACCCGTCGATCCACACCGAGAACGGCTTCGAGGTGCCGAACCGGCCGGGCGTGAAGCTGCACCACGTCATGACCGTCAACCTCAGTGCCGGCACGATCGACCACGTGGTCAACGGCGTCGGCGACGCGGCCGACATGACCAAGGTCGGCGCGCCGGTCTACCTCGCGCAGTACCCGACTTCGTAAGGGTCTCGGGTGTACCGACGGGGCCGGAGCCGGCATGGCTCCGGCCCCGTCGGCTGTGGAACGGTCAACGGATCCAATCCGCGCGGGAACGCTGCCGGCCGACCGTGGCCGCGACGAACCCTCATGTCCGCTCCGCTGCATTAGGCGAAAAGTCTCTTTCGTGGTTATTTGGTGGGTTACTGTCGTGCCTGGCCGTCTTGGTGTGCGAAGCGGGCCGACAGGCTCTGTCGTCCAAGGAGTTCCAGGTGGACCTGCCAGTTACTACCGTCGGGGTCGACCCGGCGACCGACCTGACGCCCCGGCGTGTTCTTGTCACGGGAGGTGCCGGCTTCATCGGAAGCCACGTGGTCGCCCGGCTGATGCTGATGGGCAGCCAGGTCCGGGTGCTCGACAACTTCTCCACCGGCCGGCTCGAGAATCTGGCGGACGCCGTGTGCGGCGGTCTGACCGATGCGGACGTCGTCTCCGGTGACATCCGTACGCCGGAGGGTGTCGAGGTCATCCACCAGTGGCGGCCGGACGTCGTGGTGCACCTCGCCGCGCAGGCGAACGCTCCGGTGGGTCGCCGCTCACCGCTGTACGACGCCGACGTGAACGTCTTCGGCACCGCCAACGTGTTGGACGCGTGCGCCCGCAGCGGCGTACGACTGGTGGTCAATGCGGCCGGCAGCGCCATCTTCGGCAGCGTCCCCGCCCACGACCTGCCGGTCCGCGAGGACCACCCGATCGCACCGGTGGACCCGTACGGCATCAGCAAGGCCGCCGGCGTGCACTATCTCGACTGGTACGGACGCCAGCACGGCCTGTCGTACACGTCGATGGTCTTCGGCAATGTCTTCGGGTCCCGGCAGGAGGGCGGCGACTACGGCGTCGTGTCCCTGATGGTGGATGCCCTGCTCGGTGACCGCCAGGCGGTGATCTACGACGACGGCACGCAGACCCGGGACTTCATCCACGTCAGCGACGTCGCAGAGGCGGTGGCCGTCGCCTGCCACCACAGCGGGGTGGGGATGGTCAACATCGGTTCCGGCCGGCAGACGAGCATCAACGACGTGTACGACACCGTCCGGGAGGCGTCCGGTGTCGACAACACGGCCCGCTACGAGCCGTTGCCCTGGCCGGGCGAGGTGCGCAACATGGCGCTGGACACCAGGAAGGCGCGCGAGCTGCTCGGTTGGCGGCCGAAGCTCGGCTTCACCGAGGGCGTACGGATGACGGTGCGCGACGCCCGCCGTTGGCAGGCCGGCAGCCGGATCCTGTCCCCGGTACGCGCCCTGGACCAGGCCCTGATCCACTGATGACCCAACGTGAAATTCCCGTCATCTGATCTGGAATTCCATCGATCAGTCTAACTCTTGCGGGTCGGCATCCACTGCTGCCACGATGGCCGTCAATGCCTTCCGTCCCGAAGGAGTGGTCGTCATGGCGGTCTCCCGCCGCAGGTTCGTCACGTCCGTGATGGCGGGGTCCGCCCTCGCCGCCGCCTCCAGCACCGAGCTGCTCACCACCCTGGCCAGCCCCGCCTCCGCCGCCAGTCCTCCCGGGGACGTGGTCGGCAAGGTGACTGTCGGCTACCAGGGCTGGTTCAGCGCCCCCGGTGACTCGGCGCCGATCGGCGGTTGGTGGCACTGGAGCCGCGACCGTTTCCAGCCGCCCTCGCCCGCCAACACCACCATCGTGTCCTGGCCGGACATGCGCGAGTACACGCGCACCTATCCCACCGCGTACCCCAACCTGGGCAACGGCCAGCCGGCCACCCTGTTCTCCTCCTACGACCAGCAGACGGTGGACACCCACTTCCGGTGGATGCAGGAGTATGGCTGCGACACCGCCGCGTTGCAGCGGTTCAACCCGACGGGCGACGAGGGGCCGACCCGCGACGCGATGACGCAGAAGGTCCGCTCCGCCGCCGAGCGCTACGGCCGCAAGTTCTACATCATGTACGACGTCACCGACTGGTTGACCTTCCAGTCGGACATCAAGACCGACTGGACGACGAAGATGTCGCCGCACGTCGCGTCCTCCGCGTACGCCCGGCAGAACGGCAAGCCGGTCGTGTGCATCTGGGGCTTCGGTTTCAGCGAGCCCAGCCGACCGTTCACCCCCGGGCCCTGCCTGGAGGTCATCAACTGGTTCAAGGCGCAGGGCTGCTACGTCATCGGTGGCGTGCCCACCTGGTGGCGGCAGGGCATCGAGGACTCCCGTCCGGGCTTCCTCGACGTCTACCACGCGTTCAACGCGATCTCGCCGTGGATGGTCTACCGGGCCAGGACCGTGGAGGAACTCGACTCCTACTACAACAACGTCAACGTCGGCGACATGGCCGACTGCGCGGCACGCGGCATCGACTACCTGCCCTGCGTGATGCCCGGGGACCTCGCCGGTGGTCACCGCAAGCATGGCGACTTCTACTGGCGGCACATCTACAACATGGTCCGACTCGGGTCCCAGGGTCTCTACGTGTCCATGTACGACGAGTACAACGAGGGCAACCAGATCGCGAAGACCTCCGAGACCCAGGCCACCGCCCCGGCCGGCGCGAACATCCGCGCCCTGGACGAGGACGGCGTGGCCTGCTCCTCCGACTACTACCTGCGGATCACGGCCGACGGCGGCCGGATGCTCAAGGGGCAGCTGGCGCTCACCGCGGTCCGTCCCACGCCACCGATGCTCGGCACGCCGCCACCGACCGGCGGGAACCTGGCCGCCGGCCGGCCCACCTCGGCGAGCAGCCAGGCTGGCGGGTTCCCGGCGTCGAACGCGGTGGACTCGAACGTCGGCAGCTACTGGGAGAGCAGCGGCGGCGCCTTCCCACACTGGTGGCAGGTCGACCTCGGCGCCAGTCACGAGGTCAATCGACTGGTGCTGCGGCTGCCCGCCGGATGGGGCGCGCGTACCCAGACCATCACCGTGCAGGGCAGCGTCGACGGCAGCTCCTTCGCCACCATCACCCCGGCCGCCGGGTTCGCCTTCGACCCGGCGACCGGCAACACCGTCACCCGCACGCTGCCGACCACGACCGCCCGCTACGTCCGCATCAGCGTCGGCGGCAACACCGGCTGGCCGGCCGCCCAACTCGCCCAGGTCGAGGTGTACGCGGGAACCACCACGCCGGACAACCCGCCGACCGCGCCGAGCGGCCTGACGGTCACCGGCAAGACGTCGACCAGCGTGTCGCTGGCGTGGACGGCGTCGACCGACGACACCGGCGTGACCGGTTACCAGGTGCGCCAGGGCGGCACTGTCGTCGCCACCGTCACGGGCACCACGGCAACCGTGAGCGGGCTCAACCCGTCCACCGCGTACACCTTCACGGTCACGGCGCGCGACGCCGCCGGCAACACCTCCAGCGCGTCAAACACGGTCACCGTGACCACGGACGCCCCGACCAACGCGGACCTCGCCCGGGGCCGATCCACCAGCGAGAGCAGCCACGTCCAGAGTTGCGGGTCGGGCAACGTGGTCGACGGCGACCCGAACAGCTACTGGGAGAGCGCGAACAACGCGTTCCCGCAGTGGGTCCAGGTCGACCTCGGTGCGACGCGCACGGTCGGGCGGGTGGTGCTCAAGCTGCCCCCGGCCACCGCCTGGGCCAGCCGCACGCAGACCCTGGCCGTGCAGGGCAGCACCGACGGCGGCAGCTTCAGCACACTGGCCGGCTCGGTCGGGCGGACCTTCAACCCGGCCACCGGCAACCAGGTGAGCATCACCTTCACCGCCGCGCAGACCGGGTACGTGCGCATCACGGTCACCGGCAACACCGGCTGGCCGGCCGGGCAACTGTCGACCCTGGAGGTCTACCAGAGCTGAGCCGACGAGCAGGGGCGACCGCCGGGGGAGCGGCGGTCGTCCGCTCGTGTCGCCCGGCTCGGGTCCTCAGTGAACGAGTCCGCAGTCCCGCCGTCGAATGTGGGGCGGTGCTGTCGTCTGGCCGGGCGGCCTGTCCAGCATTCGGCCTAAGCCTTCCGCCTGTCGGGACGACGGCGATGATCGACTCGGGTTCCTTGAAGTCGGGGTATCCAGGTCGCGGGGACACCCCGATTTCAGCAAACCCGTGTTGATCTCGGCGGTCCGACGCCGCGCGTGCCGCCGCTTGCAGGGTCAGCCCGCCGGGCATGGGTCAGGCCGGCGGGCAGGGTCAACCGACGGGCAGGGGGTCAGCAGAACCAGCCGTCCTGCACCCAGCCGCGGCGGTTGATGTGCCCGAAGGCGAAGCCGTAGACGTAGCCACCGCTGCGGGGGCCTTCGACCAGGAACGTCTGACCCTGGTAGAGGGTGCCCATCCAGGCGCCGACGGGCTGGGTGCGGACGAACAGGTCGCTCGCGCACACCGTCTCCCGTTCCCCGATGGTGCCGTTGGCGGCCTGCGCGGGGGACGGCAGGGCCACGGTGGCGGCGACGATCCCTGCAAGCAGGCCGGCGAGGGCGCGACGTCTGATCACCATGAGTCGTACCCGCCGATGCACTCGGCGCGCAGGTAGCCCCAGTCGTTGGGGCCGAAGTCGAACGATGCCGCCCACCCGTTGTAGACCGGGTGCGCGCCCGGCGTGTGACCGATCTTGTTGCCGTAGGCGAGGGTGCGCTTGAGGCCGGTCGGGCCGCCGGCGGAGTCGTAGTTGGCGTAGAAGCTGGCGCTCTGGCACACCACGACGGCGTGCCGGGGCACCACCGGGTCGGCGTGGGCCGGTGTGGCACTCAGTGCGGCCGTTGCTGACCCGAGGGCCAACGCGGCGACGGTGGTGCGGATTCGTCGGGGCATGCCCACCTCCCGTACGCCGAAACTTTCCTACCTTCGACCCTATCGAGAGCGTCGATATCTGTCGATGGCTGCAGGGGTTGCTGTGCTTTCGGCGGCCGGCATATCCGCCGACCCGGCGGGAAAGCGCGCTGACGTCCGACAGCCCGATACCGGAGCAGGAGACAAACATGCCTTTCATCACCGTGGGAACGGAAAACTCCGCGCCCATCGACCTGTACTACGAGGACCACGGTTCCGGTAAGCCGGTGGTGCTGATCCACGGCTTCCCGTTCAACGGGGCGACCTGGGAGAAGGTGACCACCCAGCTGCTCAACGCCGGATACCGGACGATCACCTACGATCGACGCGGTAACGGCAACTCCGCCCAGCCGACCTTCGGGTACGACTACAACACGTTCGCGGCGGACCTGGACGTGTTGACGTCCGAGCTGGACCTCAACGAGGTGACCCTGATCGGTCACTCGATGGGCACCGGCGAGGTGGTCCGCTACCTGGGCAACTACGGCTCGCGCCGGGTGAGCCGGGCAGTGCTGCTCAGCCCGCTGCAACCGATGCTGGCCAAGGCCAACGACAATCCTGAGGGCGTCGATCGGAGCCTCTTCAAGGGCTTCCAGGACGCCATCATCAAGGACCGCTTCGCGTACCTGACGTCCTTCTGTGACGCGTTCTTCAACCCGGATCAGAACATGGGCAAGCGGGTCAGCGAGGAGGCGTACCGGGCGCACTGGCAGATCGGCGCGATGGCGTCCGGCAAGGCCACCCACGACAGCGTGGACGCCTGGCAGGAGGACTTCCGTCCGGACCTGCCGAAGATCGACATTCCGGTGCTGATCGTGCAGGGTGACCAGGACCGGGTGCTGCCCTACCCGGTGACCGGTCAGCGGCTCGGGCCGATGATGCCGACCGGCCAGCTCATCACGCTCAAGGGCGCGCCGCACGGCATCCCGTGGACCCACGCTGACGAGGTCAACAAGGCGATCATGGACTTCATGAAGCAGCCGGCCAAGGCTCGCGCCTGACCCGTACCGGTAGCCGATCGGACGCCAGCGCCGTGAGGCGCCGCGACACCCGGCCCACGGTTCGCACCGGGGCCGGGTGTCGTCGTCGGTCAGGCCCGCCGGGCCACCACAGCGCCGTTGGCACCGGGGGCGTCGAACGGCACGGTACGCACGTCGACGAAACCGGCATCGGTGAGCCAGGCGGCGTACTCGGCGCCCGAGTAGTTGCGGCCACCCTCGGTCTCGACCAGCATGTTCATCCCCATCAGCGCGGCCTCCGGCGGGCCGGTCCGCTCGTCGTTGAGCAGGAGTTCGCAGACGACGATCGCCCCGCCGGGCGGCAGCGCCGCGTGGCACCGGGCCAGCAGCGCCCGGTTCGTCGGCTCGTCCCAGTCGTGCAGGATCATGCTGAGCAGGATGACGTCGTGCCCGTCCGGCAGCGCCGGGTCGGCGAGGAAGTCGCCGCCCACCGCGTCGATCCGCTCGGTCAGGCCGGCCTCCGCGATCCGCTCCCGTGCCCGTACGCAGACGTGCGGCAGATCCAGGACGGTGGCCCGCAACTCGGGCAGGCGGCGGCAGAACTCGATCGGGAACGCCCCGGCCCCGCCCCCGACGTCGAGCAGGCGGCGGTGCGCGGAGAAGTCGTACGCGTCGGCCAACGCGGCGGCGGTGAAGCTGGACGTGGAGAACATCGCGTCCCAGAACTGCGTCAGCATCTCCGGGTCGGCGGTGTCGAACATCGACTGCTGTGCCTCCGGGTCCCAGGTCAACGGCCGATCCGTGCGCAGGGCCTCGCCGATGCGGTGCCAGGGCAGGTAGGTGCGCAGGTCGGAGTAACGGATCTGCGCACCGAAGTAGTACGGGCGACCCTCGACCAGGAACTGCTCGGCCAACTCGGAGTTGCGGTAACCGTCGCCGGCCTTCTCCAGCAGGCCGAGCGAGGCACTGGCGGCCAGCAACAGGTCCGCGGGCCGGTCGGGCAGCCCGAACTCGGCGGCGGCCTGCTCGACGGTCATCGTCCGACCCCCGGCGAGCCGGGTGAACAGACCGAGTTCGACGCCGGCCGCGAGGGTCTTGAACCCCCACACACCGGCCACCAGACGCATGAGGGGAGTCGGAGTGATCATGCCGTCATGAGACCACAGATCGGCTCCGTCCACGATGGGCAGTCGGTCGACGGTCAGGCCCGCACTCTCGCACTCCCACGGGTCACTTATCGGACCTCGGCCGGCACCCGGTGTTCGTCACCAACCGGCTCCGGCCAAGTATCGGGCCGATCCGGGTCGAACAGCTCATTGGTCCAGAAGAGGGTGAGCAGCTCGTCCGGGCCGGTGTTGGTGATGTTATGCGCCCACATGGTCGGCATGTCGATCACGACCGGTTCGTCGCCACTGGCTAGGAACCGGACGACCTCGGTGTCGCCGATCCGGCGCAGGCTGATCTCGGCGGTGCCACGCAGCACCGCGAACCGCTCCACCTTGGCCAGGTGGAAGTGCTCGCCCCGGGTGGCGCCCGGCCGGGTGGTGGACCAGAACGTCTGCCCCGCTCCTCCGTGCGTCTTCACGGCCTCGACCAGGGCGCCCCGGGCGTCCGCCCGGGTGGGCAGGGCGAGCGGGTAGTGCGCTGGGAAGCAGTGCGACCGGTAGGTGTTGAACAGCCGCACGTCGTGCCGGTCGCGCAACGGCGGGATCTCGCCGGTGCGATAGATGCCGGCGTACGAGGCAAGCTGGTCGGCGAGATCGCGGACCCCGACCCGTAGGGCCGGCATCTCGGGGTCCCAGGGGCCGCCCGTCGCCACCCCGATCAGCCGGGCCGCCGCGTCGGTGACATGCACCAGGTCCATCTCGCGGTCCGCGTGCACCTCTGGCCGGCCGCTCTCGGCGAGCAACCGGCAGAAGGTGGCGACCACCGAGTTGTACCAGGGCCTTCCGTGTTCGCCGTACAGGTTGGGCAGCAGCAGGTCGTCCAGGGGCACGCCGGTGTCCGCGAGGATGTCGGCGGCGGTGGCCTTGGCGTCGCCGTACGGGGTGCCGTTGCCAGCCTGCACGGAGTTGGCGAAGACCAGCCCGCCGGGCGGGTTCGGGCAGGCCAGCAGACCCTTGGCAAGCTGGGCGGCGAGCTGGACATTGCCAGCGGCCACGTCGGCGGGGTCGCCACGGTTGACCCCGGCCAGGTGCAGCACCCGGTCCGCTCTGGCTACCTTGCGGGCGACCACTGCGGGGTCGGTGAGGTCGGAGCGGGTCAGCACGATCGGCTCGGGCCAGCCGAGCGCATGCAGCAGGACCCGCACGTGCCAGCCGAGGAAGCCACCGGCGCCGGTGACGGCCAGGCTCAGCACACGAGCACCTCATCACGTACCTGGACGAGCAGTCGTCGAGCCGTGGTCCGCGCGAGGCATCGGGTCCCGCCGGTGATCACCACTCGGCGGCACGCGGTAGTCGCCCTCATTGGTTCTCCCGTTCGTTACCCGCCAGCCCGGACGTAGTGCTGCACAATGCCGCGCGGACGCCGATCTCCGCTGGCGGGCGAAAGCCCCACCGGATGCGACACAAGGGTCAACGAAGGGCAGGAAGCGCGGATACGAGCTCCGCCGAACACTCCAAACGAGACCAGACGGTGCAGAAGCCACCAGGCAGCGACGGCGCTCGGCGTGGCCCGCTGACGGGCCGACCTGCGGCTAGACGGGTCGGCCGGCGCTCCGCTGGCCGACCCGCCGCGCGACGAGACTCACGGCCGTGCTGCCGGCCGCCATCCCGACCAGCACCAGCACCGCCCCGACGGCCCACAGGCCGGTGTCGTCGGTGGACGCGGCCCGCCACCCCCACGCCGCCGTGAAGGCGACCGTCATCACCGTCGCCACCAGCCACGGGCTGAGTCGCGTGGCGGCGAGCGCGGCCAGCAGGACGAGCGTCAGCACGCAGCCGACCACCTGCCACGCCTCGTACGGGCCGCTGCTCGCGCCGGTCTCCGCATCGACCGTGTAGTCGGTGTCCCAGCCCAGCCAGAGCAGCCACGTCCCGACCGTGGCCGCCGCCAGGAACAGAACACCGAGCAGTGCGCGGGTACCCCTTGTCGCCGTCATCCGGCGATCATGCCCTGGGTCGTACGCGAGGGGAATGAGCACCGGCACCCAGAAGTGGGCCGGCGCGAACCCGGATCGACTGTTGCCCCGGCCGGTGGTGATCCTCTACGGTCGGCTCAGCGGTGGGCGGTGCGGTCCGCATCCGACCGAGACACCGCCGGTTGCCCGTCACGCGGGCCGGGATGGTGGAGTCCCGGGTCGCCCCGCCGGCGGGGACTCGGCGGTCGTGTGACTCCAGCTCGTACCCCGGGTGTCTGCTGCCCGGCGCGCGGCCCCCTGCGGGGCCGACGGCGAGCCGGGCACGCCCACCCCACCGGGAGAAGCCCGTGTTTCTCAGCCCGCACGAGCAGGACCGCCTGCTCGTCCACGTCGCGGCCGATGTCGCCCGCGCCCGCCGCGAGCGCGGCCTGCGCCTCAACTATCCCGAAGCCGTCGCGGTGATCACCGCGTTCCTGCTCGAAGGGGCCCGCGACGGCCGGTCCGTCGTCGACCTGATGTCGGCCGGCCGGAGCGTGCTGGGCCGCGACGACGTCCAGGACGGCATCCCCGAGCTGCTGAGGGAGGTGCAGGTGGAGGCGACCTTCCCGGACGGCACCAAGCTCGTGACGGTGCACCACCCGATCCCGTGATCCCTGGGGAGATCCTGCCGGCAACCGGCCCGGTCGAGATCAACGCGGGCCGCCCGGTGACCACGCTGCTCGTGGTCAACACCGCCGACCGGCCGGTGCAGGTGGGCTCGCACTACCACTTCGCCGAGGCCAACCCGGCCCTGGCGTTCGACCGGGACGTCGCCTGGGGGCAGCGGCTCGCCGTGCCGGCGGGCACCTCGGTCCGGTTCGAGCCGGGCATCAGCCGCAGCGTCGACCTCGTCCCGTTCGGCGGCGCGCGCGTCGTGCCGGGGCTGCGTGGCGCGTGTGCGGGCCCACTGGACCCGCCGACGGCCGACGGGTCACCGGAGTGAGCGCCGTGCGGCGGGACCGCTACATCGACCTGTACGGGCCGACGACCGGCGACCGGATCCGGCTGGCCGACACCAACCTGCTCATCGAGGTGGAGATCGACCACTGCGTCGGTGGTGACGAGGCGGTCTTCGGCGGCGGGAAGGTGATCCGCGAGTCGATGGGGCAGTCGCGGGCCAGCCGCGCCGAGGGGGCACTGGACACGGTCATCACCGGCGCCGTGGTGCTCGACCACTGGGGAGTGGTCAAGGCCGACGTGGGGCTGCGCGACGGGCGCATCGTGGCGCTCGGCCGGGCCGGCAACCCGGACACCATGCCCGGCGTCCACCCCGACCTGGTCATCGGCCCGTCCACCGAGGTGATCGCCGGCAACGGGCGGATCCTCACCGCCGGCGCGGTCGACACCCACGTGCACTTCATCTGCCCGCAGATCGTCACCGAGGCCCTGGCCAGCGGCGTCACCACGTTGGTGGGTGGCGGCACCGGCCCGGCCGAGGGAACCCGGGCGACCACTGTCACCCCGAACGGCTGGCACCTGGCCCGGATGCACGAGGCGCTGGACACCATGCCGGTCAACGTGCTGCTGCTCGGCAAGGGCAACACCGTCTCCAGCGAGGCACTCTGGGAACAGTTGCGCGCCGGTGCGGGCGGTTTCAAGCTGCACGAGGACTGGGGCACCACACCGGCGGCGATCGACGCCTGCCTGCGGGTGGCCGACCAGTCCGGGGTCCAGGTGTCGATCCACACCGACACGCTCAACGAGGCTGGTTTCGTCGCCGACACCCTGCGCGCGATCGGCGGGCGGGCCATCCACTCGTACCACACCGAGGGTGCCGGCGGCGGGCACGCACCGGACATCATCACTGTGGCCAGTGAACCGAACGTGCTGCCGTCGTCGACCAACCCGACCCGCCCGTACACCGCCAACACCCTCGCCGAGCACCTGGACATGTTGATGGTCTGCCACCATCTCAACCCGTCCGTGCCGGAGGACCTGGCCTTCGCCGAGAGCCGGATCCGACCGTCCACGATGGCCGCCGAGGACCTGCTGCACGACCTTGGAGCGATCTCCATCATCGGCTCCGACGCGCAGGCGATGGGCCGGGTCGGCGAGGTGATCCTGCGGACCTGGCAGAGCGCGCACGTGATGAAGGAGCGGGTGGGCGCGCTGCCGGGCGACGGGGCCGCCGACAACCACCGGGCCCGACGGTACGTGGCGAAGTACACCATCTGCGCGGCGATGGCCAACGGGCTGGAGCACGAGGTCGGCTCGGTCGAACCCGGCAAGCTCGCCGACCTGGTGCTCTGGGACCCGGCGTTCTTCGGCGTACGACCGCACCTGGTGCTCAAGGGCGGCATGATCGCGTACGCCCAGATGGGTGACGCGAACGCCTCGATCCCGACGCCGCAGCCGATGCTGCCGCGGCCGATGTTCGGGGCGTACGGTGCCGCGGCGGCCGCCACCAGTCTGGCGTTCGTGGCCCCGGCGGCCCTGGACGCCGGGCTTCGGCTGGACGTGCGCCGCCGGGTGGTGCCGGTGAGCGACGTGCGGTCGCGGGGCAAGGCCGACCTGCCGGAGAACAACGCGATGCCGCGCATCGAGGTGGACCCGGACACCTTCACGGTGCGGATCGACGGTGTGGTGGTCGAACCGGACCCGGTGACCCGGCTGCCCATGGCCCAGCGGTACTTCCTGTTCTGATGGCCATGCCGAGCCTGCTGTTGCTGTTGGCCGACGGACGCTTCCCGGCCGGGGCGCACGCGCACTCCGGCGGTCTGGAGGCGGCCGTCGCCGCCGGCCGGGTCACCGACCTGGCCTCGTTGGAGGCGTTCCTGGCCGGACGGTTGGCGACCGCTGGGCTGGTCGGTGCGGCGTTCGCGGCGGCCGCACACCGGGCCGCGATGCCCGGGACCGTCGGCGCGGGCGAATCTGCCGGGACCGCCACGCTGGCAACCACGCTGGCCCAGCTCGACGTGGAGCTGGACGCGCGTACCGCGGCGCCGACGTTGCGGACGATCTCCCGCAGGCAGGGCCGAGCGCTGCTGCGGGCCGGGCGGGCCATCTGGCCGGACGCTCCGTTCGGCGATCTGCCCACGACGCCCGGCGGCGCACACCAGCCGCTGGTGCTCGGGCTGCTCTGCGCCGCGGCGGGGTTGTCCCGTCTCGACACCGCCACTGTCGCCGCCTACGGGACGGTGACCGGGGCGGCCAGCGCTGGCGTACGCCTGCTCGGCCTCGACCCTTACCAGGTCCAGGCCCTGCTGGTCGGCCTGGCCGACGCCTGCGACGGCACTGCTGCCGACGCGGCCCGCACCGCCGACGGCCCACCGGAGCGGCTGCCCGCCGCCGCCGCTCCACTCGCCGACATCCATGCCGAAATCCATGCCACCTGGGAGGTGCGTCTCTTTGCGTCCTGAGACTGTTGTGCCGAGCGCTGCGCCCGTCGACCCGACCACGCCACCACCGACCGCCCCGCCGCACGACGAGACCGTCCCGCACACCCATCCCGAGCCGGGGGTCGACCCGCACCCTCCACTGGCCCGCGCCGGTCGTGCCCTGCGGGTCGGCATCGGCGGCCCGGTCGGGTCCGGCAAGACGGCCCTGGTGGCCGCGCTCTGCCGAGCCTTCGCCGACGAGTTGCGGCTCGGCGTGGTGACCAACGACATCTACACCACCGAGGACGCCGACTTCCTGCGGCGGGCCGGAGTGCTGGACCCGGCCCGGATCCGGGCGGTGGAGACCGGCTGCTGCCCGCACACCGCGATCCGCGACGACATCGGCGCCAATCTGGACGCCGTCGATGAACTGGCCGAGGCGGTCGGCCCGTTGGACCTGGTCCTCGTGGAGAGCGGAGGAGACAACCTGACCGCGACCTTCAGCCGGGGCCTGGTCGACCGGCAGATCTTCGTGGTCGACGTGGCGGGCGGGGACAAGGTGCCCCGCAAGGGCGGCCCGGGGGTCACCGCCGCCGACCTCCTCGTGATCAACAAGACCGACCTGGCGTCGATGGTGGGCGCGGACCTCGCCGTGATGGACCGTGACGCGCGGGCTCGGCGCGGCGACCTTCCGACCCTCTTCCTGTCCATTGTGGGAGACCCGACGGCGAGCCGGGTCGCCGACTGGATCCGGCACGAGCTGGCCCACCACGCGGCCCTGCACCCGCTCGCCGTACCGGCCGGACCGGTCTGATGCGGGCGCTCGCCCGGCTGGTCGCCCGGGCCGACGGCCGGGGTGGCACGGTCCTGGTCGAGCTGCACGGCGAGACGCCGCTCCTGCTGCGCCAGACCCCGGCCGACGGTGGTGTCGCCACGGTGCACCTCGTCGGCGGGGCGGCCGGCCCGCTGGCCGGCGACGACCTGCGGTTGGAGATCGAAGTGGGACCGAGCGCCGCGGTGCGGGTGCACACGGTGGCGGCGTCGATCGCCCTGCCGGGACGGCCGGGCGCGGTGTCCCGGATGGCGGTGTCGGCGGTGGTGCACGCCGGTGCCACGCTGCACTGGCTCCCCGAACAACTGGTCGCGGCGGCCGGCTGCGCGCACCTCGCCGAGTCCCGCGTCGCGGTGGCCGCCGGGGCGAGCCTGCGCTGGCGCGACGAGCTGATCTGTGGCCGGTACGGCGAGGCGCCGGGCGGTGCCGTCGTGCACACGCAGGTCGACTACGCGGGCCGGCCGCTGCTGCGCCAGTCCCTGGCGGTGGGGCCGCGCGCACCCGGCTGGGCCGGCCCCGCCGTGCTCGGCGGCGCACCGGCCACCGGCTCGCTGCTGGTGGTCGACCCGTCGCGGCCCGCCGAACCGGCCGCGGTCGACGGGACCGTCGCCCGACTGCCGCTGGCCGGGGGGCCCGCGACACTGTGGACCGCCACCGCTCCCGACGCGCACACCCTGCGCGCCCACCTCACCGTGTGACGCGAGCGCCCACTCGACCCCGGCACGTCGTCGGCTCTCGTGTTCGCCCATCCCGGCCCGGGACGGGTCTGCGGACCATATCCTCGGAAGGCCATGCCAACCGGGGCGACTGCCGTTCCGCGACGGCTCACAGGAGGCCGTGATGAGTGCGAAAGATCGGCCCGAGGGCATCAGTCCGACGGCGGTGGAGGCGGCGCCGGGGCTGTGGCGTGTCGATCTCCAGAAGCACGACCTCAGCATCCCGGGACGTGAGGTCGTCCAGAGTCGGGTGGAGTTCACACCGGACTCGCCGCCGTTCAAGCACTTCCACCCGGGCGAAGAGATCATCTGCGTGCTCCAGGGGTCTCTGGAGTACACGCTCGATGGTCAGTCGCCGATGGTGTGCAACGTCGGAGACGCGCTGACCGTGCCGTACGGCGTCCACCACCAGGCCCGCAACGTCGGCGACGGCGTCGCCGTCGAACTGGCCACGTACGTCGTGGAGAAGGGCAAGCCACTTCTCACCAGAGTCGACTGAGCCTCGTCAGCGGTGTGGGCCGATCGCGTCGACGCGGCGGCGGGCCGGGTCGAGACGACCGATCAGGTCGGCGAGCTGAACGGTCAGATCGTCGACCTGTGGCATGCCCAGCTCGGCGAGGTTGGCCCGGACCCGCTCATCGAGACGGTCGTGCTCGCGACGGCCGCGGGCCGTGAGGTAGGCGCGGATCCGCCGACGGTCCATCGGGTCTATCCGGCGGAAGACGAGGTTACGGTCGACGAGCTGGTCGACCAGTTTGGTGAGGGTGCCGGGAGGCAGCGACGCCTCGGCGGAAACCTCGCTCATCGGGTGGCCCTGGCCGTCGGCGAGCAGGCAGAGCACCCGCCATGCCTCGATGCTCAGCGCGTCCTCGGCAAGGACAGCGCCCAGCCGGCGAGAGAGCAGCCGTTCGGCGCGGGTGAGCGAGCGCAGCAGGTCGGCTGGCGCCCCGGGCACGTCTGACATGGAACTCCCTGGTCCGGTGGCCCTGTCATGGTAGCGAGTGTCCCGGTCCGTGGTGAGTCCTGGCCTTCGGTCGCGGGCCGGGCAATCATGTGCTCATGTCCGCGCCGGCACCGCCGTGGCTGACCGTCGACCGTGCCGTGGTCAGCATCGCGTTGGTCTACCCGATGCGCGGGCCGGCCGGCATGTTCGGCCCCACCTGCGAGCTGTGCGCGCAGCTCGCGGTCGAGGAGATCAACCGATGTGGTGGTGTGCTGGGCCGGGAGGTGCGGCTGGTGCCGGTCGACGGCGGCGCACCGCCGGCCGAGGTGGCCGCCGAGGTCGAGGCGTTGGTGTCGGTGGGGGCGGTGCAGGGGGTGACGGGGTGGCACATCTCGTCGGTGCGCCAGGCGCTGGCGCCACGCGTCGCGCACCGGGTGCCGTACGTCTACACCGCACTCTACGAGGGCGGTGAACGCACCGAGGGGGTCTTCCTGACCAGCGAGACGCCGGATGCCCAACTGTGGCCCGCGATGCGGCTGCTCGCGGAAGAGCAGGGGGTGCGTCGCTGGTTCGTGGTCGGCAACGACTACGTGTGGCCACGCCGAACCGCGCGGGCGGCCCAGCGGTACGCGTTGCGCGGTGGTGGGCAGGTGGTGGGCCTGCACTTCCTGCCGTTGGACGCGCACGACTTCACCGAGGTGCTGCGCCGCATCGAGCACAGTGACGCCGACGGGGTGCTGATGCTGCTTGTCGGTGCGGACGCGGTGCGGTTCAACCGGGCGTTCGCCCGATCCGGCCTCGATCAGCGGTGCCTGCGGCTGAGCACGCTGATGGACGAGAACATGCTGCTCGCCAGCGGTGCCGGTGCGACCCGGCGGTTGTACAGCACGGCGGGCTTCTTCGCCGGGTTGGTCACCCAGGAGAACCTCGACTTCCACGGCGAGTTCGTCCGTCGCTTCGGGGTGGAGGCGCCGCCGTTGGGCAGCCTCGGGGAGTCCTGCTACGAGGGCGTGATGCTGCTCGCCGCGCTGATCGGCCAGGCCCGCACCCTCGACGTGCGGGCCATCGAGACGGCCGCTGACACGGTGGCCTACCAGGGGCCACGCGGACGGTTGCGGCTACGCCAACGGCACGTCCGTCAGCGCATCTACCTGGCCGAGGCCGACGGGCTCGACTTCACAGTGCTCGCCCAGCTCTGAGACCAGGGGCCGCCAGCCGGCCCGCCCGGACCCTTGACAGCGCCACCCGATCCCGTCCTAAGATGCTTCCTGCGTGAAGTATCTGGCCTCGGGTCAGATGTCACCACTGTGTCCCCACCATCGACGGAATTGCCCGTCGACCATTGTGGTGACACCAAATCTGCGTCTTTCCGAACGGCCGGCACCGTTTCCTCCCCAACGGTGCCGGCCGTTTTTTCGTGCGCGCCGGATCGACAGCGCGGAAACAGCCAATTAAGGGCCGGGAAACATGAGCGCAATCATGTCGGTCGACGCTTTCGGTGCCCATATCCGAACCGGTGCCCGAAGCGGCGTCCACCCGTCGACCTCGGCATCGCCCACGTCAGCTCCACCGGACCGCACCGACCGTCCTTTCGCCACTTGAGTGCACCGCAGGGAGAGTAGATGTCACTATTCCGGGGCCGCCGCATCCTGGCGGGCGCCATGACCCTGGTCGCCGCGGCCGCGATGACCGCGTGCGGCAGCAAGACCACCGACGAGGGTGGCGCGACAGGCGTCACCGCCGACATCTCCGGCGACACCGTCAAGGTGGGGCTGCTCAACTCGCTCTCCGGCACCATGGCGATCAGCGAGGTCACCGTCCGCGACTCCATCATGCTCGCCGTCGAGGAGATCAACGCGGCCGGTGGCGTCCTCGGTAAGAAGATCCAGCCAGTCGGCGAGGACGGCGCCTCGGACTGGCCGACCTTCGCGGAGAAGGCCGAGAAGCTTATCTCCGAGGACCGGGTCGCCGCCGTCTTCGGCTGCTGGACGTCGGCCAGTCGCAAAGCGGTCAAGCCGGTGTTCGAGAAGAACAAGGCGTTGCTGTTCTACCCGGTGCAGTACGAAGGCCTCGAACAGTCGCCCTACATCTTCTACACGGGTGCGACCACCAACCAGCAGATCGTTCCCGGGCTCGACTACCTCAAGGCGCAGGGGGCGAAGTCGGTCTATCTGGTCGGCAGCGACTACGTCTTTCCCCGCACGGCCAACAAAATCATCAAGGCGTACGCGACCGCGAACGGGATGACCGTGCTCGGTGAGGATTACGCCCCACTCGGATCCACCGAGTTCGGCACCATCGTCAACAAGGTCAAGTCGTCCGGCGCCGATGCCGTCTTCAACACACTCAACGGCGACAGCAACGTGGCCTTCTTCAAGGAATACAAGTCGGCCGGTCTGACCGCTGCGGCGATGCCGGTGGTGTCCGTCTCGATCGCCGAGGAGGAGGTCAAGGGCATCGGCACTCAGTACCTGGAGGGTCAGCTGACCGCCTGGAACTACTACCAGACCACCCCTGGGGCGGCGAACTCGAAGTTCGTGGCCGCGTACAAGGCGAAGTTCGGCGCGGACAAGCCCACCAGCGACCCGATGGAGGCCGCGTACGTCGGCGTGTACCTCTGGAAGGCCATGGTCGAGAAGGCCGGCGCCTTCGACGTGGAGAAGGTCCGCGCCGCCTCGGACGGGATCACCTTCGACGCGCCGGAGGGCCTGGTCACGGTGGACGGGAAGACCCAGCACATCGCCAAGACCGCCCGGATCGGCAAGATCGGCGCGGACGGTCTGATCACCGAGGTGTGGAACTCCGGCAAGCCGGTGCAGCCTGACCCGTACCTCAAGACCTATCCGTGGGCGAGCGGCCTGAGCTGACGACGCCGGCCCGGGCGGGCTGCGCGACGACGCGCCCCGCCCGGGCCACCCGACCAGCAGTTCGGAGTACCCACCGTGACAGTCCTCTTCGGTCAACTCTTCACCGGCATCAGCATCGGCGCGGTGCTGCTGCTCATCGCGCTCGGGCTGGCGCTGACCTTCGGCCAGATGAACGTGATCAACATGGCGCACGGTGAGTTCATCATGGCCGGGGCGTACACCACCTACGTCCTGCAGCAGAGCATCACCGGGGCCGGCTGGTCGCTGGTCGTCGCGCTACCGGTGGCGTTCGTGGTCGCCGGCACGATGGGCGCGCTGCTGGAGATGCTGCTCATCCGCCGGCTGTACGCCCGACCACTGGACACCCTGCTGGTCACCTGGGGTGTGTCGCTGATGCTGCAACAACTGGCCCGCGACGTCTTCGGTAGCCCGAACGTGCAGACCCGCGCCCCGGAGCTGCTGACCGGCAACGTGGCGCTCCCCGGCGGGTTGACCATCGCCAACAACCGGCTGTTCATCCTGGCCCTGGCGCTGGCCGCCGTCGCGGCGCTCACCCTGGCGCTGCGCCTCACCCCACTCGGGCGTCGCATCCGCGCGGTCGTGCAGAACCGCGACCTCGCGGCGGTGTCCGGCATCGCCACCTCCCGGGTCGACCGGACCACCTTCTTCGTCGGCTCCGGTCTGGCCGGGCTCGCCGGGGTGGCGCTCACCCTGCTCGGCCCGATCGGCCCGACCATGGGCACCAACCTGATCATCGACGCCTTCCTGGTCGTCGTGGTCGGCGGGATCGGCCAGCTCAAGGGCAGCGTGATCGTCGCCTTCGCCCTCGGCGTGCTCCAGGCCACCGGGGAATACCTCACCACCCTCAGCGTCGCCAAGGTGATCGTGTTCGTGGCGATCGTCGCGTTCCTCCAGTGGCGGCCACAGGGTCTGTTCACGCTGCGGACCAGGAGCCTCGCATGACAGCCGTCACCCCCGCGCCGCCCGACACCGCCCTCGACCCGGCACCCGTCAGCGCCGTACCGCCGAGCCGGCCCGCGGGCCGCTCGCGACTGCGGACGGCAGCCGGCTTCGCACTCGGCGCGGCGCTGCTGTTCGCCGTCGCGCCGCTGGTCTTGTCGGACTTCCGGCTGTCCCTGCTCGCCAAGTACCTCTGCGTCGCCATGGTTGCGGTCGGCATCGGGATCGCCTGGGGCCGGGGCGGCATGCTCACCCTCGGCCAGGGCGTCTTCTTCGGACTCGGCGGCTACGCGATGGCCATGCACCTCAAGCTCGCCGACGCGGGCCCGGCCGGGATGCCGGACTTCATGCAGCTGTATGGGCAGCTCGACGAACTGCCGCTGTGGTGGAGGCCCTTCGCCAGCCCGTGGTTCGCGCTGCCCGCGACGGTCCTGCTGCCGATGGCGGTCGCCTTCGGGCTCGGCTCGCTGGTGTTCCGCCGCCGTGTGCGCGGCGCGTACTTCGCCATCCTCAGCCAGGCCCTCGCCGCCGCGATGGTGATCCTGCTGATCGGCCAGCAGGGCACCACGGGTGGCACCAACGGGCTCACCGACATCAAGGGCTTCTTCGGCTACGACCTGGACGACCCGGTCAACCAGCGGATGGTCTACTTCATCATCGCCGGCACGCTGTTGGCGTTGCTCGCGCTGACCCGTCAACTCATCCACAGCCGCTACGGCGAGCTGCTGGTGGCGGTCCGCGACGGCGAGGAACGGGTCCGGTTCCTCGGCTACGATCCGGCCTCGGTCAAGCTGGTCGCGTACGTGGTCGCGGCCGGGATGGCCGGCCTGGCCGGGGCGCTGTTCGTGCCCGCGGTGGGCATCATCTCGCCCGCGCTGATCGGCATCGTCCCGTCGATCGAGTTCGTCATCGGCGTCGCGGTGGGTGGTCGGGCCACAGTGCTCGGGCCGGTGCTCGGCGCGGTGGCGGTGGCCTGGGCGCGTACCGCCCTCTCGGAACGGTTCCCGGGCACCTGGACGTACCTCCAGGGGTTGCTCTTCGTGGTCGTGGTGGCGTTCCTTCCCGGCGGCCTGGCGTCGCTGTGGGCGCTGGCCCGCCGTCGCGACGGCAGCACGGCACCGGCCCGGCGCGGGTGGTTGCCACTGGCCCGACGACGCGCCACGCGGGGGACGGAGGTGCCTGCGGCATGAGCGGCGACCGACTGGACGGATTGTCCGTCCGTGACGTGCGGGTCAGCTTCGACGGTTTCACCGCCGTCGACGGCGTCTCGCTGGAGGTACCCGCCGGCGACATCCGGTTCCTGATCGGGCCGAACGGCGCCGGCAAGACCACCCTGGTCGACGCGATCACCGGCCTGGTCCGGGCCACCGGCTCGGTCCGCTTCGGCGCCGACGAGCTGCTGGGCCGCCCGGTGCACCGGATCAGCCGGCTGGGCGTCGGGCGTACGTTCCAGACGTCCTCGGTCTTCGAGGAGCTGTCGGTGCTGCAGAACCTCGACATCGCGGCCGGCGCCCGGCGTGGCTGGGCGACCCTGGCCCGCCGCCGTCGCGGCGTCCCCGACGAGGTGGCCGCGGCGCTGGAGACCATCGGTCTGGCCGAACGGGCCGAGCACCTCGCCGGGACGCTCGCGCACGGGCAGAAGCAGTGGCTGGAGATCGGGATGCTGCTGGTGCAGGACGCGCGGCTGCTGCTGCTCGACGAGCCGGTCGCCGGCATGAGCCACGAGGAACGCGACGCCACCGGGGTCCTGCTGGAGACGGTGAGCCGGGACCGCACAGTCGTCGTGATCGAGCACGACATGGACTTCCTGCGCCGGTTCGCGCGCAGCGTCACAGTGCTGCACGCCGGCCGGGTGCTCAGCGAGGGCACCGTGGCGCAGGTCCAGGCGGACCCGCGCGTGCAGGAGGTCTACCTTGGCCACCCGGTCGAAGCCGGGTCGGCCCGCACCGGTCTGGAGGCATGATGCTGACGCTGCGCGGGGTGCACGCCGGGTACGGGCGCAGCCGCGTGCTGCACGGGGTCGACCTCACGGTCCCGCCCGACGGGGTCGCCGCGGTCCTCGGGCACAACGGCGCTGGCAAGAGCACAGTGCTGCGGGTCGCGGCCGGTCTGCTGCGCCCGAGCGCCGGCACCGTCGAGCTGGACGGCGAGAACATCACCCGCCTCGGGCCGCACGAGCGGGTGGCGCGGGGGATGGCGTACGTCCCGCAGGGTCAACAGTGCTTCCCGCACCTGACCGCCGCGGAGAACCTGCGGCTGGTCGCCGACGGTCGGCGCGACGGCGCGGTGGCCACCGCTGAGGTGCTGGACCTCTTTCCGGCGCTGCGCCCGCTGCTGCGACGCCGGGCCGGGCTGCTCTCCGGCGGTCAGCGCCAGCAACTGGCCATCGCCCGTGCGCTGATCACCCGGCCGAGGTTGCTGATGCTCGACGAGCCGACCGAAGGCATCCAGCCGTCGGTGGTCGCGGAGATCCAGGAACGGATCGTCGAGCTGACCCGGCAGTCTGGGTTCTGCGTGCTGCTGGTGGAGCAGCATCTGGGCTTCGCGCTGCGGGTGGCGAGCCGTTACCAGGTGCTGGAATCCGGCCGGGTCACCTCGCAGGGGGACGGTGGTGTCACTGCGGAACGGGACGTCCGGGCGGCCCTTGCCGTCTGACCCGCCGAGCCGTCTGACCCTCGGGCAGCGTGGTCGCCGGTCAGGTCGTCGGCGAGGGCCCGGTCGAGTCGCGGACGACCAGCAGGTGCCCGGTGGGACGGCGGCGGGGGCGGGTCGAGCGGGGCTTGAGGGCGAGGGTGAGCGCCGTGCGGCCCATCTCGGTCATCGGCAGGCGGATGGTGGTGAGGCTGGGCGCGAGGTCGGCCGCCACCGAGACGTCGTCGAAGCCGACGACGGACATCCGCGCGGGCACCGGCACCCGGCGGGAGCGCAACGTCGACAGCACACCCATGGCCATCGCGTCGTTGAGCGCGATGATCGCCGTCGTTGCCGGGTGCTCGTTGAGGATCTGCTCGGCGGCGGCCCGCCCGCCACCGCGGGTGAAGTCGCTGTGCACGACGACGAGGTCGGCCGGGGACCGCCCGCGCTGCCGCAGGGCCGACGACACGCCGGCCAGCCGGTCCGCGACAGTGGTGAGCCCGGCGCTGCCCGCGGCGACCGCGATCCGTTGATGGCCGAGGTCCATCAGGTGTTGGGCGAGCGCGTGACCGCCGGCCTCGTTGTCCGGCAGGACGGCGTCGATGCCGAGCGCGTGCCGTCCGATGGCGGCGGCCCGTCCGCCGTGGTCCTGGAAGGCGGCCAGCTCGGCGCGGGCGGCGGCCTCCATGCGGGGGTCGTCGTAGCCGGAACCGCTGATCAGGACGATGCCGACCCGCTGGGCGATCAGGTGCCGCAGCTGCTGCAGCTCGTAGCCGGGGTCGCGGCCGGACTGGCAGATCTGCACCAGCAGCCCCTGCTCGGCGGCGAGCTGGATGACGCCGGCGGCGATCTCGGCGAAGTACGGGTCGTCGACCTGGTGGACGATCAGCCCCACGGTTGAGCTGGCCCCGCCGGCGAGGGTGCGGGCGTACGGGTTGGCGACGTAGCCCAGCTCACGGGCAATCTGCCGGATCCGGTCGGCCACCTCGGCGCTGACCCCCTCACGGCCGGCGAGGGCGCGGGAGGCGGTCGCCAGCGAGACGGCGGCGTGTTCGGCGACGTCCACGAGGCGCGGCCGCTGGTTGGCCCTGGGCATCCGCAACCCTCCGGAAACATCCATGTCACCCGATCTATTGCGAGCGCCATTCATCGGAGCCTAGGGTACGTAAGCGCTTACGTAAGCGCTTACGTGACCGGCATCAGTCATGCCGCGAAACGAGGTGACAGCCATGTCCAGGGCCCGCCAAGCAGCCGTTTCCCTCCTGGCGATCGGCGCACTGACCGGCGCCGCCGCACCGCCCGCGCAGGCGGATCGGAGCATCTCGCACGACGTCCACCCGGCCCTGCGCGCACACCTGGTCGCCGCGTACGACTTCGACCACCCGGTGCCCGGCGATCCGGCGCTGGAACGCGACCAGGGCCGCTCCGGCACCGAGATCGAGCTGATCAACGGCGGTGCCGCCATGCGGGTGCCGGACCGCGCCTACCGGGGCAGCCGCAACGCGGTGCAGACCCGGCAGGTCGATCCGGCGGTCGCCGGCAACGACGACTGGAAGGCCGGCACCTGGTCGGCCAGCGGGGTGCGGACGTTGCGCGCCTTCAGCGCCACCGCGGGCACCACCGTGATGGGCTGGTTCAAGCTCAACATGGACAGCCCGCTGCCCAACTCCACCACCGCCGACCCCGCCGACCGCTACAACGCGATCGGGCTGGCCGGGGTGCTGACCGGCGACTCCGACGGCCACGGCGTGCGGGCCCTGCTGGAGCTGATCGACGTCGACGGGGAGCTGCGCCTGGTCGCGCTCGGGCGGCGACTCGACGGCGGCAACTCGCAGACCTTCGCCGCCAACCAGGACTGGCGCGAGCTGTTGCCCGTGGGGGAGTGGGTGCACCTCGCCGCCACCTTCGACTTCGACACCGGCGCCCTCGCCCTCTACCGCAACGGCGAGCCGGTGGACGGCTTCTACACCCGCACCGACGACCCGTGGCTGGTGTCCGGGCCGGGCCCACACCTGACCACCGCCTCCGACCCGCGCGGCATCAAGATCGGCGGGAGCTTCCCCCAGGACACCCTGGAGCGCAACCCGTGCGACTGCCGCATGGACGGCCTGATGTTCCTCGACAGCGTGGTCTCCGCGAGCGATGTGCGGAGGCAGTACCACCACCTGGCCCGCTGACCACCCTCGGCACCGTCCCACCGAGAAGGAGACACGCGTGCTCGTCCTCCACCGCCGCGCCCGAGGTGCCCGCCGACCCGCGCTGACGGCCGGCCTCACCGCCCTCGTGCTGGTCTTGTCCACACTGCTCGCGTCGCCCGCCCGGGCCGCCGACGCCGTCGACGACCCGATCCCCGAGATGCCGGTCCAGTCCCGGATCGGGCTGGTCCTCGGCGAGTACGCCAGCTTCCCGCAGTCGTACCCCACGCCGGCGCCGACCGACGCGCGGCTCATGCGGACCGCGCGGATCAACACGGTGATGGAGTTGCCCGACGGCTCCGGCCGGCGGGCGGTGCCCGACCTCAACGGCAACCTCTACCTGGTCGAGGGCGGCGTGCCGCACGTCTACCTGGACGTGGCGGCGACGTTCGCGCCGCAGTTCTTCTCCGGTCGTGGGCTGGGCCAGGGCTTCGGCTACGTCGCGTTCCACCCGGAGTTCGGGGTGAACGGCCGGTTCTACACCATTCACACCGAGTTGGCGTCGACGACGACCGCCGTCCCGGACTACGCCCAGCCCAACACGCTCTTCCACGGTGTCATCACCGAGTGGACGGCGACCGATCCGGCCGCCGCCACCTTCGCTGGTACGCACCGCGAGGTGCTGCGCATCGGCTTCGGCGGCCAGGTACACGGCATCCAGGAGATCAACTTCAACCCTACGGCCAAGCGCCACGACCGCGACTACGGCCTGCTGTACCTCGCCGTCGGCGACGGCGGCCAAGGCGCCCGCAACACCGACCCGCAGAACCTGGCGCTGCCGCACGGCAAGCTGTTGCGGATCGACCCCCGGGGCACCAACTCCGCCAACGGGCGCTACGGCATCCCACAGGGGAACCCGTTCGTCGGCCGGCCCGGCGCGCTCGGCGAGATCTACGCCGTGGGTTTCCGTGACCCGCACCGGTTCAGCTGGGACCGGGCGACCGGCCGGATGTACCTCGGACACATCGGTGAGCACGCCGTCGAGGCGATCTACGAGGTCCGCGCCGGCGACAACTTCGGCTGGAGTGAGCGCGAGGGCTCCTTCGTCTTCGACAAGGCCGCCACCAGCCCTTGCGATCGGCTGCTCCCACTGCCCGCCGACGACGACCGGTACGGCTACACGTACCCCGTCGCCGCGTACGACCATGACCCCGCACCGGGCTGGAACTGCACCGACGACGTCGGTGTCGCGGTGGCCGGCGGGTTCGTCTACCGGGGGCGCACGCTGCCCGCGCTGCGCGGCAAGTACGTCTTCGGTGACCTGGTCGACGGCCGGGTGCTCTACACCGAGGCGAACGAGATGCGCCGCGGCCACGGCCTGGCCCCGATCCACCAACTCGCGCTCTTCGACGCGGCGGGCGGTCCGGTCCGGATGCGGGGCCTCTCCGGACCCGGAGCGCCCGGCGACCCCAACCGGGTGGACCTGCGCTTCGGCACCGACGCCGTCGGTGAGCTCTACCTCGTCGCGAAGGCCAACGGGAAGATCTGGAAGGTGACCGGCACGAGGGAGTTCGCCAGCGGCGACGTCGGCGACACCACAGTGCGCCGCACCGCCGGGGCGTCGAACTGGGCACCGGTGACCCCGGCGAAGTGGCAGTTCACCCGCGACCAGGTCATCCTCGCGGAGGCCGGGGAGAGCCGGCCGGGCCCGCGCCGGCCCTTCGAGTACGCCGTGCTGACCGCCGGCCCGGCGTGGTCGTCGGCGCAGGTCGACGCCCGGGTACGCCTCGACACGCCGGTGGACGTCAGCAACCGCGACGTGATCATCGTCTTCGGCTGGCGCTCGGACACCGAGTTCTACTACGCCCACCTCTCCACCGACAACACCATCTACCCGCACAACGGCATCTTCAAGGTCGACAACGCCGACCGGGAGCGCATCGACCACCAGTGGAACGGCCGCTCCCGGGGCGCCAACCCGGCGATCACCGATGCCGACTGGCACCGCGTCCGGGTGGTGCACCTGCCGTCCACGGGTGAGATCGCCGTCTACGTCGACGGAAACCGGGACCCGCTGATGACCGCGAAGGACACCACGTTCGGCTCGGGGCGGGTGGGCTTCGGCTCGTTCGACAACGTCGGCCGGGTACGGAACCTGACCGTCACCGGCACACCGGCCTGAGCCGTGTCGCGGTGGGGACGGCGGCGAACGTGCCGCCGTCCCCACCAGGTCCTCCGTCGACCTGCCCCGGACGACCCGGTCCGCTTCGTAGACTTTCAGCCATGCCGGAGATCGTCGAGTTGCTGGCCTCGCCCGTGCACCGCTTCCTGGGCCGGCCCGCCGACGGCCCGGCCCCGGCTCCGCCCGGTGAGCTGGTCGACGTGGTCCGGATCCGGGCCGGCCTCGGCATCGTCGGCGACCGGTACTTCGGCCAGCAGGCACACCGCGACGCCAGCGTCACCGTCATCGCCCAGGAGTCGCTGCCGGTCGGCATCGGCCTGGCCGAGGTGCGGCGCAACATCCTCACCACCGGGATCGCCGTGGACGAGCTGATCGGCAGAGTGCTGGTGCTGGATTCAGGCGACGGCCCGGTCAGCCTGCGGGTCAACCGGGCGGCCCGACCGTGCGCCTGGATGGACGTCACCGTCGGCCCTGGGACGTGGAAGGCGCTGCGCACCACCGGCGGCATCCGCTGCACGCCCCTCAACGACGGCACCCTGCGCGTCGGCACGATCGACGCCGTCGTGAGCTGAGGAAAGGGCTCGACGCCAGCGGCCCGGACGCCCTCACCACCAGATCTTGGACAGGTGGTGTCGGCCAGGTTGACGGATTCGGCGAGGTGACGCCCCGGCGAGCTGCCGCGTGGTAGAACCAATCCGCACATCGGCTCGCAGGTCTCCGGGCTGCCGGAGCTTTGCCGGACAGGACCTCATCCGAACAGAGGTGGTGCAGTGAACCCCGAGCTGCGGCAGCTCATCGAGGAGCTGCGAGCCGATCTGGCCGACCAGCCGGCGAGCCTGGCGTACGCCGAGTTCGGCGAGGGCGCCGCCATCGACGTCGTGCCGGCGAGCCTCCCGGCCGACCTGCGCGATCTCCTGCTGGTGGCCGACGGCCTGCGGGCGGGTCGGCTTGAGCTGGCGTCCACGTCGACCCTCGCCGGAATCCAGTACCACCTCGACTACGTGCCGGACTTCTCCACCATCCCCGAGGACCGGGCGGGCTGGCTGGTGGTGGGCACCCGCAGCGACGAGCCGATCTTCATGGACCGTGGCACGGGAGCGATCTGGTACTTCCCGCCCAACGGCACCGAGTGGTTCATGTCCGACGCGTTCGAGGAGCTGGCCCCCGACCTCGGATCCTTCGTGGACTACTACCTGCTCGGCCCGGGCTACGCCGACCTGACCCCGGCGGACGACAGGTGGTTCGCGTTCCTCGACGAGCAGGGCCTGCTCGACGACGAAGACGAGGACCTGAGCTGAGTCAGACCGGGCTGATGTGCGCGGCGAGGACCCGCCAGCCGTGCGGGTCGTCGTGGACCCAGGTCCGGGTGTAACGCAGGCGAGCGGCGAACGGTGCCCCCTCGAACACACCGGACACCCGGCCCAGGAAGAACGTCACCCCGGTCTTCCCCACGACGAGCAGGTCCAGTTCCTCCTCGACCAGCTCCCGCACCACCGAACGGCGGTCCCGGTGCGCGGCCAGGTCGTCCTGCTTGGTGTGCGGACGGCCGTCCGGGCCGATGGCGATCAGCTGGTCGACCAGCAGCTGATCGAGAGCATCGACGTCGCCGGCCCTCTGGGCGGCCTGCAGGGTGCGCTCGGCATCGAGCAGCTCTGCCTCGCGTGCGCTGTCCGGCATCGTGCCGTCCTCCCGGTCGGGTCCGACCCGGGGTCACCGTCGGCCCGGGCTGTCCGCATTGTGGCAGGCAACGCGACCCGAGCGGGCGTGGATCGGCGCCCGGCTCACAGGCTCAGGCGAATCCGTACGACGGTCTCGCCGGGTCTGGTGAGCACGGCGACCTCGTCGCAGACCTGCTCCACGATCGCCAGCCCCCGGCCGCGGATCGAGTCGGCGGACGGCATTCCCCGGCCGAACTCCCGCGCCGGCCCCCGGTCGACGACGTCGCAGAACAGCTGGCCGGACTCGGCCCAGAGCAGGACCCGGCCGCCGCCGGTGGTGTGCTGCAGGGTGTTGGTGGCCAGCTCGCTGACCGCCAGTGTCAGCAGCTCCACCCGATGCGGCGGCAGGCCCCGGGCCAGCGCCCCGGCGCTGACGAAGGCGCGCAGCGCTCGCACGTCGGTTGCCACCTGGTACGCCATGGTGTCCGTGACATTGGCGGGGACGGTCTGCTCGACCGCGGTGTCGCGCCGCTCGGCCGGCATCAGCCCTCCGGCCGCGGGTCGCCGGTCAGCGTCACCACGATCCGCCCGGGTGCCGTGGACGTGTTCGCCTCGACGTGCGCCATCGGACACCAGCAACCCTTTTCCGTAGCCGCAGCCGTTGTCGCCACATCATGTCATCCGCCGACCCCTGGGCCGTCTCGTCCGTTCGGCGGTTGATCACGTCGCGCGCCGGACCGGCCAGGCATCCGGCGCCGGGCGGTCGGGGGGCCGCGTCGGCGCCGAGCAGCGACCGCTGCTACGGGCGGATGTCCAGGGCGCCGATGAGCCCGTCGCGCAGCGTGAACCGGTACCGCAGCTCGACCGGGCTGCCGGGGAAGTCGCCGGAGACCCGGGTGAGAGCCAGGTACGAGTCGCCGGCCTGGGATGTGACACGTACCGGCTCGGCCGTGTAGGAGTAGGCATCCATTGTCTTCTGCCGCCACGCCCGAATGGAGGCCCGTCCGTCGTACAGCCGGTCCTCGTCGGCGACGCTCGCGGTGTCCGCGAAGCAGGCGACGAAGGCGTCCAGGTCCCGGTCGTTGACGGCCCGGAAGTACCGGTCGATCACGTCGGGTAGGTCGACGGCCATCTGCTCCTCCTGCGGCACGGGCCGCCGTCGGGCAGCCGTCGGGTTCCCGGTCCGACCTCACCGTACGAGACTCCGACGGCGCCGCGCGGAGCAACCATCAGACCCGTCCGGCTCCGTCCGCCGGGTTTGCCGTCGACGGGCCCGGGTAGCCACGCATCTCCGAAACGAAGGGCGGGGGAATGGCCGAGCTGGGGTTCGTCGACAAGGTCGCGGCACGGGCGGGCGTCCCGCCGGAGCAGGCGCGCCCACTGACCGAGGCCGTTCTGCGGACCCTCACCGAGCGGCTCAGCGGCGGTGAGGCGGGCGCGTTGGCCCCCCACCTGGCCGCCGAGTTGAGCCCGTTGCTGGTCAAGGCCGCCGAGCCGCCGGAGGCGTTCGGCTACGACGAGTTCCTCCGCCGGGTCGCCGACCGCGCCGGAATCGACCGTCCAGCCGCAGAGCGGGGCACTCGGGCGGTTCTCCAGACGATGCACCGGGTGGTCGGGCACCGGGAGTTCGAGGACGCCCTGGCCCAACTCCCCTCGGATCTCCGCGCGCTCGCGCAGCCGCTGCCGCACGGTCCCTGACCGACGGCAGGCCTCACCGACACGCTGGCGCCGTACGGCCGGCGCGCCGGTGACCCTGCGCCACACGGCTCGGGGCGCGGCCCGACCGGGAGGTCGGACCACGCCCCTCGCCCGACGTCAGCCGGTTACCCCGGCACTGACCACCCACTTCTGGTGGGCGCCGCCCGCGTACGTGCCGAGCTGGATCTGGGTGCGGTCGGCGCTGCTACCGCCGGCGGCCTCCAGGACCTTGCCGGACTGCGGGTTGCGGATCGACCCGTCGGACTGCGGCTGCCAGACCTGCGCGGCGGTGCCGTTGCAGGTCCAGAGCTGCACCTTCGTGCCGTTGGCGGTGCCGCCGTTGTCCACGTCCAGGCACTTGCCCAGCACCCGGTACGTGTCGCCGACCTTCGTCCACGACTGCGCGCTGGTGCCGTTGCAGGTCCAGAGCTGGATCTTCGTGCCGTCGGCGGTGCCCGCGTTGTCGACGTCCAGGCACTTGCCACCGACGCCGGTGATGGTCCCACCGGTCGGCGGCGGGGGACTGCCGGGGATCGAGTTGAGCGTGTACCACGCCTCGGTGCTCCACAGTGACTGCCCGCTGGTGGAGGTGAACGGGCGCGGTGACCGCAGGTGCACCACCCTGCCGGCCTTGCGTCCGGGCACCGTGAGGCTGACCTTCTTGCCGTCCGCCGAGAGGGTGGCCGAGGTGACGGTCAGCGTCTCCTCGTCGATCTTCGGACCGCCGTAGTTCGAGGTCGCCACGTACCTCCACTGCTTGAGCTTGTACCGCGCGGCCAGGTCGGTGGCGGTCGCCGTCGACACGGGCTGGGTGTACTCGACCTCGAAGCCGGTCGTGGTGGCGCGCATGGCGAGCATCTCGAACGTGGTGGCGGTGTTCGGGGTGAGCTTCTGCAGGCCGTACGACAGCTTCCCGGTCTGGCCCCAGTTGCCGCCCGCGCCGAGCCCGCCGACGTAGATCGCGCCGTCCGGGCCGACGTTCACCTCGGAGACGCCCGCCTCCAGGCCCTGGGTGAGCCGGAAGAGGGCACCCTGGTATTCGCCGTTGACCTTCTCCACATTCGCCCGTTGCAGGCCGCCGTACGTCACGTCGCCGATGACGAACTGGCCGGCGTAGCGGCCGGTGGTCAGGTACAGCGGAGTGCTGGGCGAGTTGGCGATCTCGTTCTGTGGCATCCAGAGCACCGGCGGGGTGACCGGGTTGGTGTCGAACGGGCCGGCCGGGTTCGTGTAGTGGTTGAAGAACCGGCCCTGCTTGACGTGCACCAGCTTCGACGAGGGCAGCCAGCCGCCCTGGTTGTCGGTGACGAAGATGCCGCCCTCCGGGCCCCAGCCGATGCCGTGCGGGGTACGCAGGCCGCCGGCGACGTAGCTGACCGCGCCGGTGTCCTTGTTGATTCTGAGGGTGCTGCCCCGGTTGGCTGCGGGCTGCGGGTTGGTGGTGGCGCCGCCGGAGTTGATCGACACCGACAGGTTCAGGTAGAAGAACCCGTCCTGGTAGAGCAGGCCGAACGCGAATTCGTGGAAGTTGCCCCCGTACGGCCAGGTGGCGACGGTCTCCAGGCGCTCGGCCACCTCGTCGCCGCCGGTGTTGACCAGCCGGGTCAGCCGCTGCTTCTCCGAGACGTAGACCACCCCGTCGACGATCTTCAGCCCCATCGGCTCTTTCAGCCCGCCGGCGATCTTCTTGGTGGTCACGGCGCCCGGAGTGGTCGCGCCGCCGGTGTTGCCGAGGATCCAGACCTCACCGTCCTGGGACGTGCCGGACTGGTCGCTGCCGCCCCAGGTGGAGACGACCAGCCGCCCGTCGGCCAGCCAGTCCATCCCGGTGACCTTCGGCTGGAAGCCGCTGGGCCGCAGGTTGGTCAGCGTGTAGCCCGGGTGCACCCCGGTCAGCGGCAGGCCGTCGCCGGGAGTGTCGGCGATGCCCTCGCACTCCTTGCGGCCCGGTGCGGTCACCCGGACGACGCCGGCGTCGGTGCTCAGCGCCGAGTTCGGTACGACCACGAAGGACGACGAGCCGGGCGTCTTCCACTCCAGGGTGATCTGCTGCCCGCCGCCACGCTCGAAGTGGTCGATGCGCAGCGGGTGCAGCCCGGCGGTGAGGGTGACGGTGCCCTCCTTGGGTGGGGTCGCTCCGTGCAACCCGTCGTGGTCGATCACCACGCTGTTGTCGATCGCCAGCTTGGACCCGTCGTCGCTGCTGAGCCGGAACGTGTAGCTGCCGGCCTGGGTGGTGGTGATGTTGCCGAGCACCTGCGAGACGAAGTTGTCCTCGAAGCCGAAGTCGGCCGCCGAGGTCCAGTTGATGGTGGACATCAGCTTGTCCACGTTCGGGGTCTGCGCGGGCTTGAGTGTGCAGAGCGTGGAGAGCGGCACCTGCACGTCGAAGACGCGCAGCGTGACACCCGGTTCCTGCGCGGGGGCGGCGGTGGCCGGAGCGGCCCAGAGGCCGGCGGTGAGGACGAGTGCCAGCGCACCCAGTGCGGGTTTGTGGAGTCGGCGTAGCAGGCGTGTGCCCATCGTTCCTCCAGGAGGCGGTGGAGTGTCCGACGGCCGGCGCGGAGCAGCGGTGAGGATGGCCGTCGGCCCGGGTCCGTAACGTCCTCGACGCCGACGAGTGACATTGCGGAAACACCGGGTGGATGGATCGAGACATTAAGGCGTTTCGATTGGAGTGTCCATGGCTTCGCCTCGATACATCAAAAGTTCCTCGTGTCCGTGCGAAAGTTCGCGGTGGTACGCGCCGGTATGCGGGTTTTGGCGGCCTATCGCTGTCCGCCTCGGACCCGGCCACCAGCCCGGTTGCCGGGCTTGCGAGGCGTGTTCGCCGCCTTCCCCGCGTTCGCCGTCTTGCCCGCCCTGCCAACCGGTCGGCGGGTCGCGGTGGCGCCTCCCCGTGCGGTGGGTCGACGGCGGGCCGCCACCAGCACGATCGCGGAGACCACGACGACGATCAGTGCCGGGACCAGCCAGGGCGGGAGCCCGCCGTCCCGCCGCTCTTCCGTGGCGCCAGCCGGATCTCTCGCCGGGCCGCCGGTGGCGTCCGCCGGGCCGCCGGTCGCCCCCGGGCTCGCCGACCCCTCGCCCTCGGCCTGGGCGAGCAGTGTCGCGTCCGGCCCCGCCGTGGGCACCACCCAACCGGCCGGCGCCGGCGTACTCGGCCCCTGGTAGTCGAAGGTGACGTTGCCCCGTACCGCCTCACCGTCCGAGGCGACGGAGAGATAGCTGGCGGTGTAGCGACCCTTCGCCGGCCAGTGGGCGACGGTCACCATGGCCGGGAAGCCGGTGTGGTAGAGCCGCGGCTCGAACACACCGTTGACCATGAAGTACTCCTGGACCGGCTTGTCCAGGCGCTTCGGCTCGCCGAACGACCAACCATTGTCCACTCGCGACCCGTCCGGCCCGGTGACGGTGAAGTGGGCGTTGGAGGCTGGTTTCTCGGTGAAGTACAACCCCAACTGTGTCAGCGGCTCGCGCACGACGGTGCCGGTCAGCGGGGTGCTGGTCGCCAACTGGCCGTGCGCGGACGCCGGTGCGACCGGCAGCACCAGCGACACCACCACCGTCGCGGCCACGGCCGCCAGGGTGCGGCTCAGGATGTGACGCATAGTGATGAGCCTCGATCGCATTGGTTCATCATGGTCATATCCCCGCCGCCGAACAAGACGTACAGTTCTCATCCCCGACGATCAACCCGACACCCGTCCCCTCGCGTTCGGAGTCCGCCCGTGTCCGTCCGTACCCCCGCCGGCCGCACTACCGCCGCCCTTGCCGCCGCCGTCCTCACCGCCCTGCTCCTCGTCGGGTGCGGCCAGGACGACGATCCCTCCGTCGCCACCCCCTCGGCGGCACCGACGTCCGCCGCGCCGCCGAGCGCCACCACCGCGCCGACCCCGACGGCCGGCGCCACCCCGAGCGCCGCCGCCAGCACCCCGGCCGTGGACCGGCAGATCACCGTGACGATCGCGAAGCGGCGGGTCGATCCGCCCACCGGACGGATCACCGTGGGTAAGGGCGAGCTGGTTCGGATCACTGTCACCTCCGACGTGTCCGACGAACTGCACGTGCACGGCTACGACCTGGGCGCTCGACTGCCGGCCGGCACCCCCGGGTTGGTGGAGTTCCGGGCCGACAAGACCGGGCTGTTCGAGGTGGAGACGCACGAGACCGAGCTGGTGCTGTTCCAGCTCGTCGTCCGCTGAGCGACATGACCGCCGCTCCCACGCTGCTGGCACACGGCGTCGGTGGTCGCCAGGACCTGCCGATCACGTTGTCGCAGCTCGTCGTCGCCGCCGCGCTGACCCTCGTCGTCACGTTCCTCGCCCTGGGCCTGCTCTGGCGTGAGCCGCGACTCGACCGGGACTCGACCGGGGGCCGACCGGTGCCGGGATGGCTCGCCCGACTCGTCGACGCGCCCACCTTCCGGTGGGTGCTACGGGTGCTCGGCCTGCTCGCAGCCGCCTGGTTCTGCCTGGGTCTGCTGGGCGGGCCGGACACGGCGGACAACCCGACGGCCGGCGCGCTCTACGTGCTGCTCTGGGTCGGGCTGGCGCCGCTGTCGCTGCTGCTCGGCCCGGTCTGGCGAGCGGTCAACCCGCTGCGCACCGTTCACCTGCTGGCGGCGCTGGCCGTGCGGCGCGACCCGCGCCGAGGGCTCCGTCAGCTGCCGGCCGGCGTGGGATGGTGGCCGGCCGCCGCGACCCTTTTCGGCTTCGTCTGGCTGGAACTGGTCGCACCCGACCGCGCCACCCTGCCGGTCATCACCGCCTGGCTCGCCGCGTACGCGGTGATCATGCTGGCCGGCGCAGCGGTGTTCGGCGCCGGCTGGTTCGACCACGCCGACCCGTTCGAGACGTACAGCGCCCTGATCGGTCAGCTCGCCCCGGTCGGCCGGGCAGCCGACGGCGTGCTGGTGTGGCGCAACCCGCTCGACGGGATCGCCGGGCTGCGGCCCCGCCCCGGCCTCGTCGCCGTGGTGATCGTGCTGCTCGGCTCCACCATGTACGACAGTCTCTCCAACGCGCCCGGCTGGCTGCGGTTCAGCCAGGAGAACGGCCTGCACCCGGCGGTCACCGGCAGCGCCGGGCTGACCCTGGTCGTCGCCGCAGTGGCGGTGGCGTACCTCGCCGCCACCGGAGCCGCCGCGCGCATCGGCCGCGCCGACCCGGCCGCCGCCCGGGGCGTGCCGGGCGAGATCGCCCACTCGATCGTGCCGATCGCGGTGGGCTACGTGGTGGCGCACTACTACTCGCTGCTGATCCTGGAAGGCCAGCGCACCGTCGCGCTGCTCTCCGACCCGTGGGGCACCGGCGCCAACTGGCTCGGCACCGCCGGCTGGGAGCCGCGCACCGGGCTGGTCACGCCGTCCGGGGTGGCCACCCTCCAGATCACCGTGATCATCCTCGGGCACCTGCTCGGCACGCTGCTCGCCCACGACCGCGCCCTGTATCTGTTCCCCCGGGCCCGGGCGGTGGCCGGCCAGCTGCCGCTGCTGGCGCTCATGGTCGCGTACACCGTCGCCGGTCTGCTGCTGCTCTACGCGGGGTAGCCCCGCCTGGTTGCGACCCGTGCGTCATGATGGCCCGTGGACTCCGATCTTCAGCGCTACCTCGATGACCTGGTCGCCGCCGCCCGCGACGTCCTCGGAGCCGACCTGGTCGGCGCGTACGCGGCCGGCTCGGTGGGGCTCGGCGCGTACCAGGCCGGCCGCAGCGACGTGGACGTGGCGCTGGTCAGCGCCGGTCCGCTCACCGACACCGCCAAGCGGGCGCTGGTGGCGCGGCTGCGGCACGAGGCGCTGCCCTGCCCGGCGCGAGGGCTTGAGCTGGTCGCCTACGACCGGGCAGTGGCCGCCTCGGGCACCCCGGAACCCGGTTTCGACGTCGAGATCAACACCGGGGCCGGCATGCCGTTCCGGTGCACCCTCGACCCGGCCGACCGGCCCGCCGCCGACGGCCGCTTCTGGTACGGGCTGGACCGCAGCATCCTGCACCAGAGCGGGCTGCCGCTGCTCGGGCCGCCAGCGGGAGAGGTCTTCGCCGACCTCACCCCGGCCGACCTGCGTCGACTCCTCATCGAGGCGCTGTCCTGGTGGCTGGCCCTGCCGACACCACCGGGGGACCAACCCGCGCCCGGCACGGAGGACGCGGTGCTCGGTGCGTGCCGGGCGCTGGTGCGACACCGCGACGGCGTCTGGCTCGCGAAGGTGGCGGCCGGCCAGCGACTGGTCGACGCCGGTGACCGGGCCGAGGTGATCGGCCAGGCGATCGCCGCGCGGCACGGCGGGCCGCCGCCCACCGGGGCGCGGGCCCGAGCCTTCCAACAACGGGTACGCGACGAGATCGCCGCGTAGCCGGACCGGCCGCCAACGTGAAGACGGTCAGCGGACCGGGCTGGGCTGCAACGAGGCGAAGAGCAGGTTGAGACCCTCGGTCATGGTCGGGTGGGTGATGACCGCGTCGCGCAGGGCGGTCCACGGCATCCCGGCGAGCATGGCCAACTGCACCGAGGTGATCACCTCACCGGCTTCGGCGCCGAGCAGCGCCGCGCCGAGGATCCGGTCGGTGCTGGCGTCGATGACCGCCTTCCACATGCCCTTGGTCTGGCGCAGGGTGCGCGCCCGGGGGATGGCGGCGACCGGCAGGTGGGCGACCTGGACGTCGTACCCGGCGCGGCGCGCCTCGGTCTCGGTGAGCCCGACCCGGGCCAGCTCCGGGGTGGTGAAGACGGTGTACGGGATCAACCGGTCGGCGGTGCTGCGCTGTCCACCCGCGAGGTTCGCCCGGATGATCCGGTAGTCGTCCAGCGAGACGTGGGTGAACTGCGGGCTGCCGGCGACGTCTCCGGCCGCCCAGGTCCGCTCGGCGCTGGTGCGCAGGTGCTCGTCGACCTCCACGAAGCCCCGTTCGCTGAGGCGTACGCCGGCGGCGTCCAGGCCGAGCCCGTCGGTGACCGGTGCCCGGCCGGCCGCCACCAGCACGTCGTCCCCGGTCACGAGGCTGCCGTCGTCCAGCGTCACCCGGACCGTGCCGTCGACGTCGCGGTCGACCCGGGCGACCGCGACGCCCACCCGTACGTCGATGCCGTCGTCGACGAAGACGCGCATCACCGCGTCACTGACATCGGGGTCCTCGCGGGTGAGCAGTCGCGGACCGCCCTCGATCAGCGTCACCGCGCTGCCGAACGAGGCGAACATCTGCGCGAACTCCACCCCGACCGTGCCGCCGCCGAGCACCACCAGCCGGTCCGGCAGCCGGTCCAGGTGCAGCAGGCTGTCGCTGGTCAGCACCCCGGCCTCGGCCATCCCGGGCACCGAGGGCAGATGCGGACGCGTACCCGTGTTGATCACCACGTCGTCGCCGCGCAACAGCCGCTCACCGCCGTCGGCGAGCGACACCCGTACGGTCCGGGGGCCGACGAACCGGGCCTCACCGATCACCAGGTGCAGACCGGAGTCGAGGAACTGCTGCCGGTTGGCGGCGACCATCCCCTCGACGACGTCCTGCTTGTGCGCGCGCAACAGGTCCACGTCGACCCGGCCGCCGTCCATCACCAGGCCGAGCGCGGACGCGTCCCGCAGCAGGCGCGCCGCCCGCGCGCTGGTCACCAGCGCCTTCGTCGGGATGCACGCGACGTTGATGCAGCTGCCGCCGATCATGCCGCGTTCGACCATGGCGACCCGCTGTCCGGATCGGGCGACGTCCATGCTCAACGTCTTCCCGGCCTTGCCGCCGCCCACGACGAGCAGGTCGAACTCCTCCGGTCGGTCGGTCACCGGGTGCTCCTCTCGGTCGCCGGGCGGGCCGGCGGCCACCGCTGGTGCGCGGCGGCCAGCCCAGCCTGCCAGCTCCGCCGAGGACGCCGGCCCGGTTCGGCCCAGAATCCCCTCGGGGTCGAGCGCCGTCGAGGTCGTCCCGGGCCGTGCGGGATCGCGCGTGCCCGGGACGACCGTCACCGTCATCAGTGCCGGGCGGCGCCGTTCTCGCTGACCGGCTGCCCGAAGGCCAGGAACGGGACGGGCGTCGGGGCGTCGGGCCGAGTGAAGATCCGCTCGGCCTCGTCCGTGGGTGCGTCCGCCGGCCGGTCGGTGGGCGTGTTCACCGACTCGTCGAGGTTGGTCGGCCGGTGTGAGCGCTCGGCGTCGGACTGCTCACTCCCGGACTGATCGGCGACGGACTCGTCGTCACCAGGCCGGTCGCTCTCATTGCGCACCTCAGCGACCCGATCGGCGGGGGAGCGGTCGGCGCTGGGGCGATCGAAACCGGAACGAGAACCCACCATCGGGTACTCGGCGGTCTCCGTACCCCCGGCGGCCGCGGCCATCACCGCGGCGGCGGCGAGGTCGGCCACCCGCTTCGCCTCCCGCTGCACCCGGGCGCGGACCTCCTTGGCGTGCCGCTCGGCGGAGTCGCCGGCCCGTCGGGCCTCCTCCAGCCGGGCGCTCTCTGCGGTGAGGTCCCGGCGGACCTCACTGAGTCGCTGCTGCATCCTCGACAGCTCGTTCTCCAGCGTCTCGCCCTCCTCGCGGATCTCGGCGAGCTGCTGGCGGCCGGTGTCCAGCTCGGCGCGCAGCTCGGTGGCCTCCTGCTGACGCTCCTCGATCTCCTGCTGGAGGGCGGTGAGCTGCTGCTGGTGGCTGGCGGCCTGCTCGTCGGCGCGGTTGCGCAGCTCGGTCACGTGCTGCTGCGCTTCGGCCAGCAGCGCGGCGATCTGCTGCTCGGTCGCGTTGCTCTGCTCGGCGAGCTCCTGCTCAGCGGCGGCCTGCTGCTCGGCGATGTCCCGCTCCGCGGCGGTCCGTCGCTCGTTGACCTCGCGCTCCACGTTGGCCTGCCACTGGGCCATCTCCTGCTGATTCTTCGCGCGGGCCGACTGGAGTTCCTGCTGGATCTGGGTGCGCGCCGACTTCATCAACGCGTCGGCGGCGACCCGCGTCTGGTTGAGCTGCTGCGCGCTCTGTTCGGTGATCCGCTTCGCCTCGTGCTGGGCGCGCTCGTGGGCGGCCTCACCGTCGGCGCGCAACTGCTCCGCGTGCTCGCGGATCGCGGTCAGCTCGGCCTCGGCCAGGGTGCGCCGCTCCTCGTGCGCCTGCTCCTGCTCGGTACGCCGGGTCGCCAACTCCTCGGCCAGGTCCTGGCGTGCCTGCGCGGCCCGCTCACGGGTGTCGGCGAGGATGCGCTCCGACTCGCTGCGCAGCTCGTTCGCCCGGTCGGTCGCCGACTCGATGATCATGGCAGCCTGCTTGTCGGCGAGCGTCATGATCTCGGCGACCATCGGCCCCAGATCGTGGATCGTCGCGCGGTCCACCTGCACCGGTTGCTCCTGAAGGTCGGCCAGTTCGGTACGCAGTCGCTGCACCTCGGCGGTCAGTTCACGGACCCGAACGGCGGAGCGCCCATGCTCCCCACTGAGCATCGCGATCTGACCGTCGAGCTGCTCCAGGTGTCGGTCCACCTGGCGTTTGTCGTAGCCGCGCAGGGTGAGCTCGAAGTGTGGCCGCGAGGCCGCATCGTCGCGTCCTGCGCGCGGCTCAGCGCCAATGGACATGCACCATCCTCCGTACGATCGGGGGGCGTGAGGGTCGGCGGTCGCCTGCCCCGCGGGCCGTCAGTGTGGCGCAACGCTACCGCCGAGCCGACCTCATGCGAAGTCCCGCCCCACCCCCTCTCACGTCTCAAAGCCCGCCGGCCCTCGGCCCACCTCCCGCCCGCGTCGATCATGGAGTTGTGGTGGGTCACAAAGGTCGTGGACCATCACCATTCCGGCACCACAACTCCATGATCGACGGGGTGGGCTTCGCGCGCGTCGACGGCGGTCTAGCGGCGGCGCGCCACGAGCACCGCGTCGTGGATTGTTATCTGCTGGCCGTTCTCGTCGGTGGCTGCGCGGGGGCGGGCCTCGGCCGTCAGCACCTCCCAGTCAGACGGGTCCAGGGTGGCGGCCACGTCCTCCGCGGTGAACATCATGTCCGGCATGTGCATCCGGCGTGCCGTCGTCCACAGATCCGACGGGTGGTGCCCGACGATCAGCAGAACTCCGCCCGGCGCCACCGCCGCGGCCAACCGGGCGAACAACTCCTGTCGCTGCACCGGCGGCAGGTGCATGAACTGCGCCGACACCAGGTCGTACGCCTCCTCGGCGGGGGGCTTGTCGCGCAGGTCTGCGTGCGTGAACTCGATCCGAGCACCGACGCCGGCAGTGTCGGCGTGCGCGGCGGCCCGGTCCAGTGCGGTGGTGGAGATGTCCACCGCCGTGACCTGCCAGCCGCGCTCGGCCAGCCACACCGCGTCGGCGCCCTCCCCGCTGCCCACGTCCAGCGCGCGTCCCGGGCGCAGGTCCGCGACTTCGGCGACCAACTGCGGGTTCGGCCGACCACTCCAGACCGACGGCCGGGACTGGTAGCGCTCCTCCCACGCCGGTTCCTCGAACGCGGTGGCCACCACCTGGCGGTACGCGGCGACCGCAGCCTGGGTCTCCTCGGCGATCAGGTCGGCGTTGATCGCCGCGCCGGCGGTGAGGCCGGCCGCGGCGGACGTGATCACCTGGCCACGGATGTCGGCCACGTTGCCCGCCACCCAGACGCCCGGGACGCTCGTCGCGCCGGTGGGGTCGGCGGGGATCTGGGCGCCGATGACGTGCTCGCCCATCGTCACCTCCTCCGGGGCCAGGCCCAGGCCCACCAGCAGGCCGGAGCGGGGGGTCAGCCGCGTCGCGACCACCACCGCGTCGAGCGCCACCACCCGACCGTCGGCCAGCCGTACGCCGGTCAGCGCGTCCCCGGTCACCTCGATCTCGGCGATCGGGCCCGGGACCACCGCGATGCCCCGGGCGGCGAGCCGCTCGGCGGCCTCCTCGTCCGGTGCGGGAACGTCGTGCAGCAGGAGCAGCACGTCGGCACTCCACTGTCGCCACATCTCGGCCTGGTGCACGGCGAACGGTCCGGTCGCCAGGATGCCGATCCGCCGGTCGCGGACCTCCCAGCCGTGGCAGTACGGGCAGTGCAGCACGTCGCGTCCCCACCGCTGGGCCAGACCGGGCACGTCGGGCAGTTCGTCGGTCAGCCCGGTGGTCACCAACAGCCGACGGGCGCGCACCGAACCCCCGCCGTCGAGGCCGAGCCGGAACCCGTCGTCGTCGCGGGTCACCTCCTCCACCCGCCCCGTGTGGAACTGCCCGCCGTACCCGGCGACCTCGGCCCGCCCGACCTCGAGCAACTCGCCCGGCGGCGTCCCCTCCCGGCCCAGGTAGTTGTGCACCCGGTCGGCCGGCGCGTTGCGCGGCTCACCGGAGTCGATCACCAGCACCGACCGGCGGGCCCGGCTCAGCGCCAGGGCTCCGCTGAGCCCAGCGGCGCCGCCGCCCACCACCACCACGTCGTATGTCTCTTCCACCGGTATCTCCCTCTGACTCTGTCGGCTGAGCCCACCATGCGTCGCCCCCGGCCAAGTGGCAACTATCCTTGCCGTTATGGCAAACGAGGACTCCGCCGCGCTGGCCGCCGTCGGCCCCCGGCTGCGTGCCCTGCGCAACCAACGCGCGATCACGCTGACCCAGCTCGCCGACCTCACCGGCATCTCGGTGAGCACCCTGTCCCGGCTGGAATCCGGCAGCCGCCGACCCACCCTGGAGCTGCTGCTCCCGCTGGCCCGCGCCTACCAGGTGGCGCTGGACGAGCTGGTCGACGCCCCGGCCACCGGCGACCCTCGCGTACGCCCCAAACCGATCGTCATCCACGGCATCACGTTCCTGCCGTTGACCCGCCGACCGGGCGGCCTGCAGGCGTTCAAACAGATCTTCCCGCCGGATCCGTCCGCCGGGGAGCGAACCCCGCAGACCCACGAGGGGTACGAGTGGTTGTACGTGCTGTCCGGCCGACTGCGCCTGCTGCTCGGCGACCGTGACCTGATGCTGACCCCGGGCGAGGTGGCCGAGTTCGACACCCGGGTCCCGCACCTCGTCCTCAACCCCGGCCCCGGCACGGCGGAGGCCCTCAGTCTCTTCGGGCCGCAGGGGGAGCGGTTGCACGTTCGCGCCCGACCCGCCGCGGGCTGAGGCGCTGGCCCCGCTGGTGGCAGGCCGGGCGGCAGGGACTTCCGACCATGCTCTGCGCCACCGGACCGGTGATCACCGGCGACGCGGCGTGATCAGCCCCGACTCGTACGCCCACACGACCAGCTGGGCGCGGTCGCGGCAGTGCAGCTTCGCCATCGCCCGGTTGACGTGCGTCTTCGCGGTCAACGGACTGATCACCATTCGCAGGGCGATCTCGTCGTTACCCAGCCCGCGGGCGACGAGTTCGACGATCTCCTGTTCGCGCGCGGTCAGCACCTCGCGTCCGGCCGCCGGCTCGGCCGGCGGTGGGCCGGCCACGAACTCGCTGATGAGCGTACGTGTGACGGCCGGGGCGAGTAGCGCGTCGCCGCGAGCCACGACGGCAACGGCCTGCAGCAGGTCGGCGGGGTCGGCGTCCTTGAGGAGGAAACCGCTGGCGCCTGCGCGGAGTGCGGCGAACACGTAGGAGTCGAGCCCGTAGTTGGTGAGGATGAGGACGCGGACCGCGGCGAGGTCGGGATCAGCGGCGATGCGCCGGGTGGCCTCGATACCGTCGAGCCCCGGCATCTGCACGTCCATGAGCACGACGTCCGGCCGTAGGCGTCGCGACAGTTGGACGGCCGATGTGCCGTCGGTGGCCTCGCCGACGACCTCCAGGTCGTCCTCGGCGTCGAGTAGTGCCCGAAATCCGGCCCGCATCAGAGCCTGGTCGTCGACGAGCAGGACTCGAATCATGGTGGGCCGTCCAAGGGGAACGTCGCCCGTACCGTGAATCCGTGGTCGTCGCGGGCGGCGGCCCGCAGGGTGCCGCCCAGCCCGGTCACCCGTTCCCGCATGCCGCGCAGGCCCACGCCGGGCGTCGTCGTCCGGTCCGGCGACGCCTGGCCGTCGTCGGCGACCGAGACGGTCAGCTGCGCCGGGGCGTACTCGACGTGGATCTGCGCGGTGGCGGGACCGGCGTGGCGGGCCACGTTGGTCAGGGCCTCCTGGACGACGCGGTACCCGGCCTGGTCGACCTCGGCGGGTAGGTCCCGGGGCCGACCGGTGACGGTCACCTGCACCGGTACGCCGGCCGCCCGGGTCCGCTCGGCAAGCTCGTCCACCCGGGCCAGTCCGACGGGGTCGCCGTCGGTGGGGGAGCGGAGAACGTCGAGCGTCGTGCGCAGCTCCCGCATCGCGGCGCCGCTGGCCTCCTGGATCGCCAGCAACGTGGCCGACGGTTCCTCGCCGTGCTTGCGGGCCAGGTGCACGGCGATCCCGGCCTGGACCTTGATCACGGAGATGCTGTGGGTCAGCGAGTCGTGCAGATCCCGGGCGATGCGCAGGCGCTCCTCCCCGGCACGACGCAACGCCATCTCCTCGCGGGTGCGTTCGGCCTCGATCGCCCGTTGTTCGACCTGTTCCAGGTACGCCCGACGCTGCCGGGCGACGAGCCCGGCGACGTTGGCCGCCACAAACCAGCCCAGCAGGAGGGCGGTCCGCTCGACGATCAGCTGCCCGGGCCGGTCGGCGGGCGCGACCGAGATGTCGCGGGCCAGAAAGCCGCCGAGGAAGACCAGACTGGCCGAAGCGGTGGCCGATCGGTGCCCCCGCCAGGCGGCGACGTACGCCACGCCGAGGACGGGGAACGCCGCGGACACCCCAGGGTGCACCCGGACGTGCAGGGCCAGCATGGCGGCGGTCACCACGCCCAACGCCACCACCGGGTGACGCCGGCATACCGCCAGGCCCGCTGCCATGGCCAGGACCAGCAAGACGTCGACCACCCGCACCGGAGCGGCGTCCGGCGCGAGCGCGGCATTGCCGAGCAGGAGGCCACCGAGGGCGAGGCCGCTGAGGGCGTACGGCAGGTCGCGACGCATGCTCGCACTGTAGAACGGGCCGCCACCCGCGAGCATCCACCGCCTGCGGTAGGTGGGCGTACTGCGGACGCGGTATCGGCGGCCAGCCAAGTGCCTGCGGTGGCACGACGCTTTTCCGACCCCTCAGGTCAAGCATCGAACCCATGACATACCGCTTCTTCACCCCCGCTCCAGCGAGTACGGCGACCGGTCTGACCGGCGAGGTCTACCGGCAGCTGAGAGACGAGTTCCTCGGGCCGGCGCCCACCTTCCAGGCGCTCGCGGCCGTGCCGGAGGTGCTGGCCGCGACCTGGTCGCTGATGCGTGAGGCCCTGCTCGCCGGGGACGGGTCCCGGGTCGACCGCGAGATCGTCGCGTCGGCGGTGTCCCGGGCCAACCGCTGCCGGTTCTGCGTCGACGCCCACGTCATACTGCTGCACGCGCTGGGTGAGCACGAGGTGGCCGAGGTCATTGCCCGTGGCGGGACGCCGTCCGAGCCGAGGCACGCCGAGCTGGCCGCCTGGGCGCAGGCGAGCCGCAGCCCGATGGCCGCCGGCTGGACCAGTCGGTACGGCCCCGAGGTCACCGGCACCCTGCTCGTCTTCCACTTCATCAACCGGGTCGTCTCGGCGCTGCTCGACCCCGATCTGCTGCCCGGCGGCCTGCAACGCTCCTCAGTGGTGCGGTCGGTCGGGGGCCGGCTCTACGCGAGGACGGCCCGGGAACCGAGGCAACCCGGCCGCAGCCTCCCGCTGCTCGACGCCGGTACGACGGAACCACCGGCCTGGGCGGGGGAGAGCCCGGTCGGCGTCGCGTACGCGGCCCTGAGGAACGCCGCCATGCAGGCCGGGGACCTGCTGGGCGACGTGGCGCGCCAGACCGTCACGGCAACCGTGCGCTGGGAGGACGGCCGCTACCCGGCCCGGCCCTCGGACTGGGCCGTCGACCTGGTCCGGGACGTACCCGGAACGGACCGCGTCGGGACCCGGATCGCGTTGCTGGCGGCGTTCGCACCCAGCGCGATCAGCGTGGGCGACGTGGCCCTCTGGCGGCTCTCCCATCCCGCCGACGCCGATCTCGTGCGGCTCGTCGCGTACGGGGCGATCACGGCCACCGATCACGTCGCCCGGGCCCTGACCTCGGCACACCTCTAGGAGCTCACCATGCGCAAGGCATTCGTCATCGTCAGCATCCTGTTGCTCGTCTCGTTCGCCCTGCAGTTCGTCTTCGCCGCCGTGGGCGGGTTCACGAAGCCCGCCGGCGACGGCGCGTACGCCCTGCACAGCGTCAACGGGATGGCGGTCATCCCCGTTCTCACAGTGCTCACCGCCCTGTTCGCCGCGCTGGCGAAGGCGCCGGGCCGGGTCATCGGACTGGCGGTCCTGCCTCTCGGGCTCGTCGTCGTGCAGGCGTTCATCGCCATGCTCGCGAACGCGTCCACCGACGCCGCGGGCGCCAGCACGCCGCTCGGCCTGACCATCGCCGGGCTGCACGCGGTCAACGGAATCATCGCTGTGCACGTCGTGGTCGGCGTGTTGAGGGCAGCGCGACAGCTGGACCGACCGGAACCTGTCGACGCCGCACCCGTTACGGTTCTCGAGGGGGAGCCGGCATGACCACCGGCTCGCTGCTCGCGGCCGACCTCGTGATCGCGGTTCTGGCGGCCGGCGGATGGCTGGGCGGTGGTGCGGCGTCCGCCGCTCGGCGTCGCCCGCTCGCGCTGGGGCTGGCGGCCTTCGCGCTGCTCGCCACGCTCGCTCGCGCGGTCACGATCACCGCGCTGGCCCGCACCGGCTGGTGGTTCGCGGCGGAGAAGGTCCTCATCGCCGCCCCACTGTCGCTCGCGGCGGTGGCCGTCGCCGGGCCGCGGTTGCTGCGGGCCGCGGGTGACATCCGGTCCGTCGCGGTCCCGCTCCTCTTTGCCGGGTACGCGCAGAGCAGCGCCCTGCTCGTGACGCTCCTGCACGGCTATCCGGCGTCGGCGGGTGTGGGACTGCTGGCGGTCGCCGGGGTGCTGGCGGCAACGGCGGTCTCGTGGCTCGCCCTCGGCGCGCGCCCGTCCCGGACGGTCTCCCGGGCGGCCCTCGGGATGGCGGTCGCGGCGCTGGTCACCGGAACCGGGCTTGTCGTCGCCCCGACCGCCGCGCCCGGCATACCTCATGATCATGAATACGGGGATGCGCGGACCGTCGGCGAACCGACCAGGCGGTTCACCCTGACGGCCGCGACCGCCACGGTGCGGGCGGGCGGCCGGGACGTCCCGGCGTGGGCGTTCAACGCGCAGGTCCCCGGGCCGGAGCTGACGGCCACCGTCGGCGACGTCATCGAGGTGACCTTGCGCAACCGGGACATCGCCAAGGGCGTCACCCTGCACTGGCACGGGTACGACGTGCCGAACAGCCAGGACGGGGTGCCCGGAGTGACCCAGGCGGCGGTCCGGCCCGGGCAGGAGTTCGTCTACCGGTTCCGTGCCGACCAGGTCGGCACGTACTGGTACCACACGCATTCGGTCTCCGACGTCGGCGTGCGGATGGGCCTCTACGGTGTCCTGGTGGTGCGCCCGACGGCGGTGACCGGCGTCGACGTCACAGTGCCGGTGCACACTCTGGCCGGTGTCGCGCTGCCCGAGCCGAGAACGGAGCCGGTGGAGGCGGGGGTGCCCGTGCGGTTGAGGCTGATCAACACCGACAGCACGACGCACCGGTACGCGTTGGCCGGCACCCCGTTCCGGGTCGCCGCGATCGACGGATCCGACCTGCACGGCCCGACCCCGCTCGTGGACACTGCCGTGTCGATCCCGGCCGGGGGACGCTACGACCTGGTGTTCACCGCGCCCGCCACGCCGGTCGCCCTGTTCGTCGATGGCCGGGCCGTCTACTCGACCGGACCCGTCTCGGCGGCCACCACCGCCTGGCCGGTGTTGGATCCGCTCACCTACGGCGGCGCTTCCGCGCTGCCGTGGTCCCGGTTCGACAGGAAGTTCACCCTCGTCCTCGACCGCGGCCTGGACCTGCGTGGACTGCTCCCGCGATACGCCCACACCGTCAACGGCGCGGCCGACCCGGACATCCCACCGCAGGTCGTACGCCTCGGTGACGCCGTGAAGTTCACGATCGTCAACCGGTCCCAGATCGTGCACCCGTGGCATCTGCACGGCCATCACGTCCTGGTGCTGTCCCGCAACGACCGGCGGGCGACGGGCAGCCCGTTGTGGTTGGACTCGTTCGACGTACGCCCCGGCGACGTGTGGGAGGTGGCGTTCCGGGCCGACAACCCAGGAATGTGGGCCAACCACTGCCACAACCTGGCGCACGCCGAAGCCGGCATGACGCTGCACCTGATGTACTCGTGAGGGAGCCTCCGGCGCGAGGCCGGAGGCTCCCTGGTGTTTGTGCCCGGTCAGTTGAGGGCGTAGATCTCCGCGGCGGTGGTCCACGGGTTGCCGTTGACCTCGCTCAGGGCGCGCAGCCGCAGGTACTGCCCGGTCTTGGCGGTGAACCGGACCTCCTTCTGGCTGGCGTTGTTGGCGAAGGTGCCGGTGGCCACGGCCGTTCCCCAGTTGACGCCGTCAGTGCTGACGTAGACCTCGTACTGGCCGATGCGTCCGTTGGCGGCACCGGAGCCGCTGTCCTGCCGGGGCAGGTAGCGGATTCCGGAGACGGAGTAGCTCGCACCGAGATTGATCTGGATCTCGTGGGGCATCGGGGCGTTGCCGCCGGTGTACCTGGTGTGCCAGATCGTGCTGAGGTTGCCGTCGAAGGCGTTGGTGGCCGCCCCGTTCTCGGCGGCGGTCTCCTGGCTGTCCGTGTACTTCAGCGACCAGCCGGCGCGGGGGATGACGCCGGCGCTGGGCACGCAGACCGTGCTCAGCTGGTGCGCGCCCCGGTCGGGACGGCATCCCTGGGTGACGGCGCCACCGAAGTAGTCGCGGCTGCCCGGCGCGGTCATGACCTGGCCACTCGCCAGTGCCGGTGAGCCGGCGCGCAGCCGGTAGCCACCAGCGTCACTGATCGAGGTGGCGGTGCCCGGCGAGACCAGCAGCGGATCGGCGGTGATCTTGTTCGAGTCGGTGGGTTCGCCGGCCGGGTGCTGGCCGTAGAACACGTTCGAGTCGAACAGCAGAGCGCCGGCGTTGTAGCTGGCCTGGGTCGTGGTCACGTAGAAGATGTTGTTGTAGAACTCGACGTTGGCACCGGCTGAGCCGTTGCCGTTGTTGATGATCTGGGCTGCCTCGCCCACGTAGAAGACGTTGTTGTAGATCTTCGTGTTGGTGAGCTTCCCGCAGACCAGGTCGAAGATCTGGCCGCGGTCGTTCTGGCTGATGTTGTAGCGCACGATGTTGTCCTTGGTGGTGGAACCCCCGCCGTTGCACAGCAGGATGAAGCCGCCCTCGTTGTCGTGGCTGTAGTTGTACTGGTAGATGGTGCGGATGTTGCCCTCGTCCAGGTCGAAGCCCTGGCCGTCACAGGTGCTCCGGCCACCGCTGACCTCGTTGAACTGGAACAGGGCGTCGTTGATGTTCCAGCCCCAGATGCCGGCTGCGCACTGCGCTGGCTCGCGGACCCGGAAGCCGTCCACCCGGTTGTTCTCGACCAGGGCGCTCTGGGTGTGGTGCACGTCGATGGCGTCGCCGCCGATGTCGGTGACCGTGTTGCCGCGTACGACGACCCGGGTCTGCGGAAGCCAGTTTCCGCAGGTGGAGCCGCAGTTCGGGTTGGCCAGTTCGGGCCGGACCATCCAGCGGGTCCAGAAGTGGATGCCGTAGCGGTCGACGGTGGCGATCGTGTTGTTGTTGATCAACACGTCATCGAACTTCGTCTGCGTGGTGTAGCCGAGGACCTCGAAGAAGATGCCGGCGCTGGCGTCGTCGTCCTTCTTGGTCTGGTTGCCGTTGACGTCGTGGACGCTGAGCCCGGTCACCCGGTAGTAGGTGCCGGTGCCGGAGTTCTCGCGGATGATGTGCACGCCACGGCGGGTGGCGATCGCCGACCCCTTGTTGGAGATGTCCAGGTTGCGGATCTCCCAGTACTGCTGGTTGTAGAGCTTGACCACGTCGACCACGGCGCCGTTGCCTGCGAGCACCGGCTTGGCGCCGCTGCCGTACGCGTCGATGATGATCGGTGCGCCGGCCGCGCCGGAACCCTTGGGGAAGAGTTGCTGGTTGGCGCAGGTCGTGCCTCGCCGGATCAGGATCTGATCTCCGGCGGCGAACGTCCTGGCGTTCACCGGCGTGAAGCTGTTCCAGGGGCTGGCCTGGGTGCCGCTGCCCGAAGTGCTCGCGGAGCAGTCGACGTAGTAGTTCGTTGCGGCTGCCGCGGCGGGGGGTGCGGCGACCAGTATCGCGGTGGCTAGCGTGGTCAAAGCCACCAACGAGGACCTGAACAAACGCATCGGAAGTCCTAACCATGGGGGTGGTGGGGGAGAAGTTCACTTCCTTGGAGCTGTGCTGCGCGTACGACCGGGGGTAAGGCCAGCGACGGGCCCGGGGGACCGCGGGCTCGTCGGCCGGCGCCGGTCCGGGTCACCGGAACTTTCGGTTGTAGTCCGCGAGAAGACCGATCAGGACGGCGAGCGCCACGAGCATGATCGCGAGGTTGCCCCATCCGACCGTGGGCCGGACGACCACCACGGTGACGACGCAGACGAGCGCGATCAGCAGCCGGGCGACGATGAGCAGAGTGGCTCGCGTGGATTCCTTCATGACATCCCTTTCTCGGGCCTCAGCCCTTGACGCCGCCGGCAGCCATGCCCTGGATCAGGCGACGCTGGATCAGCGCGTACAGGAGCAGCACCGGGACGATGACGATGACCATGCCGGCGTAGAGCCGCCCGGGGTCTGCGGCCGCCTTCTGCGCGGCCATCAGGTTGAGCAGGCCGACCTGCAACGTCTTGCCCTCGCCGGGCAGCAGGGTCAGCGCGATGACGAAGTCGTTCCAGTACGCCAGGAAGTTGAACAGGATCACCGTGGTGACCGCCGGCCGGGCCATCGGCAGCATCACCCGCGTCATGATCCGGAACCGGGACGCGCCGTCCAGCAGCGCCGCCTCCTCGAACTCCGCTGGAATCGAGCGAAAGTACGCGGTCAGCAGATAGATCGTGAACGGGATGGAGGTCGCCGCGTAGACCAGCGAGAGCATCGCCGGGTTGTCGAGGAAGAACCCGTCCGGGAACACGTCGACCAGCGCGCGGTCCCAGTCGACCAGCATCAGGAAGATCGGCACGACGATGTAGTTGACGTTGACGAACAGCCCAGCCAGCAGTGCCACCTCGACGATGCCCTTGCCGCGGAACTCGTACCGGGCGACGACGTACGCCGCCGGCACCGAGACCGCCAGCACGAAGACCAGGCCGAGGAGCGTGACCAGGACCGACGTCGCGAAGTAGCGGCCCATCTGCGCGCCGCCGAACGCGTCGACGTAGTTCTGCAGGTGCAGGCCCTCGGGCAGGGTCCAGGGGCTGCCGAAGAACTCGCTCTTGCGTTTGAGTGAGGCCACCAGCACCCAGGCGACCGGGATCACGATGAGCAGCGTGATCCCGCCGACGAGCAGGTGGGTGAGGCCACGGCCGGGCCGTGGACCGGATTTGTTGATCGTGGTCATGGGAGTGTCCTCTAGAACTGGAGGGGCTCACGCCGGGTCGCGCGGCTCACCAGGAGCGACACGAGGAACGAGAAAGCGAAGATCACCACGCCGATGGCCATGCCGTAGCCGTAGGCCGAGTTCGTGTACGCCTGCTTGTACATGTAGCTGAGCAGCACCTCGGAGGCGCCGTCCGGGCCACCGCCGGTCATCGCGCGAACCAGCACGAAGCTGAGGTTGACCGCGCTGAGGATGAAGAAGGTCAACGTCGTGCGCAGGTTCTGCCAGATCAGCGGCAGCGTGACGGCGAAGAACTGCCGGCTGGCCGAGGCGCCGTCGAGCGCGGAGGCCTCGTACAACTCCTCCGGGATGCTCGCCATGCTCGACATGTAGATGACCATGTAGTAGCCCAGCGACTGCCACAGCATCGCGGTCGCGACCGAATAGAGCACCACCTTCTGGTCGCCCAGCCAGACCTGTTGCAGTCCGTCCAGCGAGAGCAGCCGGAGTGTGCCGTTGAGCAGGCCGTTCTCCTGGTCGTAGACGGCCGAGAAGATGGCCGCGATGACCACGACCGAGAGCACGTTCGGGATGTAGAGCACGAACCGGTAGAAGGTGTGGCCGCGCAGCTTCTGCCGGGTCATGACTGCCGCGAGGAACAGGCCCATCCCCATCGTCACCACGGTCACGACCACGAGCAGCGCGACAGTGTTCTGGAACGCGCGCAGGAACTGCTCGTCGTCTGCGAGCTTGGCGAAGTTGTCCAGGCCGACGAACCGCATCTGCGCCGAGAAGCCGCTCCAGCTGTAGAGCGACATTCGGAACACGCTGACGGTCGGCCAGATCATGAACAGCGCGAACAGTGCCAGCGCCGGCAGCAGGCACGCGGCGACGAACCGACCGTCGCCGCGCCGGCCGCGTGCGGCGGAGCCACGCGCTGACGCCGGGGACCTGCTGGGCGTACGCCTGCTGGTGCCCGTGGGTGGTGGAGTGAGGGTCGTCGTCACCGTGACCAGTCCTTGGTTCTCGCGGGGGAGGGGATCGGCGGCAGCCCGGTCCCGGGCTGCCGCCGGGGCGTCACTTGCCCGCTTGCCGCAGCTTCTCGCTGGCGTCGTTCAGCGCGGTCTGCCACTGGTCGACGGTCTTGTCACCGCTGATGATGCTGTTCGCGGTGTCGAAGAGCGTGCCCTTGATGTTCACGCCCTCGACCGGCGCGGTGCTGGCGAAGCCGCCAACCAGAGCGGTGACGGTCGGGTCCTCGTAGAGCTGGTAGAACGGGGCGATCTCGGCGGGCAGCGTCGAGGCGATGCCCTTGACCGGCTGGATCGCGTTGGACTTGGCGAAGATGCCGGCGGCCTCGTCGGAGTAGAGGTACGCGACGAAGTCCTTCGCGGCGTCCTTGTTCTGGGCTCCGCTCGGAACCCAGGCCGACTCGACGATCGTGGTCAAGTAGCGCTTGCCACCTGCGGTGACCGCCGGCAGCGGAGCCATCGCCCACTCGAACCCGTTCGCGCGCGGCGCGTCCTTCATCTCACCGACGACCCACGTGCCGTTCGGCATGAACAGCGTCTTGTTGTCGAGCAGCGACTGCTGGTTCTTGGTGAAGTCCTGCTCGTTCGCGTACCCCACAGTGGTCTTCGCCGCGTAGCTCAGCAGCTTGGTGGTGATGTCCAGGACCTGCCGGGCCTGGGCGGTCTTCCAGACGCCGTCGGAGTAGGTCATGACGTCCTTGTAGAACTGGTCACCGCCCACGTCGGCGAGCAGCGCGAAGAAGAACGAGTCGAGGTAGCCCGCGGTCGGGTAGGTGAACAGCGCGATGCCCTGGGCCTTGGCGGTGTCGCCGAGCTTGAACATGTCGTCCCAGGTGGCGGGGACCTGCCAGCCCTTCTGCGCGAAGAGGCCCTTGTTGTAGACCAGGCCGGTCGGCGCGTAGTACATCGGCATCAGATAGGTCTTGTCGTCGTTGTACGGGTTCGTGCTGAGGTTGCCGACGATCCCGTCGGCGAGCTTGGCCCGCACCGTGGTCTGCTCACCCGGCACGGTCATGTCCAGGACGCCGGTAAGGTCCTCCAGCGCCTTGTCCTTGACCAGCGTCTCGGCGAGCGCGGCCTTGCGGCCCTGGGGCAGCACCACGACGTCCGGGAACTTGCCGGCCTTCATGTTCGGGCTGATCTCGTCCTCAAGGGTCTTCGAGAGCTGCAGCTGCACGTCCACATCGGGGTGCTTGGCCTTGTACGCCTCGACGACCTGGACGTACATGTCCCGGCCGTAGCCGCCCTCGAAGGCCGCGACCTTCAGGGTCTTCTTGCCGTCGGCGTTGTCGTCGCCTCCGGAACAGCCCGCGATCAGGCTGAGCGCTGTCGTCGCGACGACAGCTAGGACGATGGGTTTTCTCAACATGGGGGTGGTCCTCCGGGGCGGGGCGCACATCGGTGCGGGAGTGATCGGCATGCACGGGGGCGCGGTCCGCTAGATCACTGGGGCGGGCCGCGCGTTGTTACTGTGGCACCCGTAACATGAGCCGTCAAGAACGACGTGCCGACGGCATGACCGTTAGCGGGCGCGCGGCGCCGCTGTCGACTCCCGGACTATCAGGGTCGCCGGCGTCAGCGTTTCGCCGTCTTCGTCGGTGCCGAGCAGGAGCGCGACCGCAGCCGCCCCGGAGCGGTAGAAGTCCTGCCGAACGGTGGTGAGCGGCGGGTGGCAGTACGCGGCCAGCTCGATGTCGTCCACGCTCACGATCGACACGTCCTGCGGCACCGACCGCCCGCGCTCCCGCAGCGCCTTGATCACGCCGAAGGCCATCTCGTCACTGGCGACGAAGACGGCGGTGACCTCGGGAATCATCGCGAGGATCTGCCCCTGGCGGTAGCCCGACTCGGGCGACCAGTCGCCCTCCAGCGCCGGTGGCGCGTCGATCCCGGCAGCCGCCAGGCACTCCTGCCAGCCCTGCCGACGTTGCCGTGCCTCGATCCACTCGTCCGGCCCGGCCACGTGCCACACCTGGCGGTGCCCCGCGTCCAGCAGGTGCTGGGTGGCCGTGCGCCCCGCCTCGTGCTGGTCGATGCCCAGCACCCGCGCCCCGGTGGTGCGCGAGCCGTCCACCGTGACGGTGGGAATGTCCCGCGTGATGTCCTCCATCCGCTGGGTCACGGAGATCAGGGGGACCGCGATGATGATGCCGTCGACGCCCTGGTCGGAGAGCTTGAGCAGGGATTTCTCCATCAACGCGGTGTCCAGCTCGGCGAGGGTCGCGATGCTCACCGAGTAACCCGCCTGACCGGCCGCCGCCTCCACCCCGGCGGTCACCGCCGAGCGCGAGTAGTAGCCGCCGGCCTGCAGCAGGACCAGGCCGAGCGTGAAGCTTCGACCCGAGGACAGCAGTCGGGGAGCGCCGTTGTACCGGTATTTGAGCTGCTCGACCGCGTTGAGCACGCGACGCCGGGTCTCCGCGTTGACGTTCGGCGAGTCGCGCAGCGTGCGCGAGACCGTCTGCGCCGACACACCGGCGGCGCGTGCCACGTCAGCCATGCTCGGCTGCCTGCCACGCATTGTCGCCTCGGTCATCCGCCCCGCCCTCCTGAGAACCCGGTACGGCGGCATCCTAGCGCCATTGTTACGGATGGCACGGGTAACATAGGCTTCCGCCATGATCGAGACGACCCGGCCGGGCAACACACTGACACCGTTGAACAGGCCATCGCCCGCGCTCGGCTGGAGCGACAGTCAGCTCCACCGACACGGCGTCCCCCACCGCATCCTCTCCGGCGCCCTGCACTACTTCCGGGTCCACCCGGAGCTGTGGCGCGACCGGATCCGGCGGCTGGCCGACCTCGGTCTCAACACCCTCGACACGTACGTGCCGTGGAACTTCCACCAGCCGCACGCGGACCGCGCGCCCCGCTTCGACGGCTGGCACGACCTTGAGGCGTTCGTCGCGCTCGCCGGTGAAGAGGGCCTCGACGTCGTCCTGCGGCCCGGCCCGTACATCTGCGCGGAGTGGTCCAACGGTGGCCTGCCAGCCTGGCTCACCGCCCGCGACGTGGTCCTGCGCAGCTCCGACCCGGCGTTCACCGGGCCGGTCGAGCTTTGGTTCGACGAGCTGATTCCCCGCATCGCACGGCAGCAGACGCAGGCGGGCGGGCCCGTCGTGGCGGTGCAGGTCGAGAACGAGTACGGCAGCTACGGCGACGACGAGGCGTACCTGCGCTGGATTCGCTCGGCACTGCTCGACCGCGGCATCACCGAGCTGCTGTTCACCGCCGACGGCCCCACCGAACTGATGCACGACGCCGGGACGGTGCCCGGAACACTGGCCGCGGCCACCCTCGGCTCGAAGCCCGAAGCCGCCCGTAGCCTGTTCGCCCGGCGCCGGCCCGACGAACCGTTCGTGGTCGCCGAGTACTGGAACGGCTGGTTCGACCACTGGGGCGAGCGACACCACGTCCGCGCGGTGGACAGCGCGGTCAAGACTCTCGACGCCATCATCGACGAGGGCGGAAGCGTCAGCCTCTACATGGCACACGGAGGCACCAACTTCGGCCTGTGGGCCGGCGCCAACGCGGACCGAGGCCGGCTGCAGCCCACCATCACCAGCTACGACTCCGACGCGCCAATCGCCGAGGACGGCACGCTGACCGCCAAGTTCCACGCCATGCGCGCGGCACTGGGCGCGACCGGACAGCTGCGAGTTTCCGAGCGGATGCCGGTGCTCCCGCCGGCACAGGTGCCGCTGACCCACCGTGCCGACCTGATCGCCGGCCTGCGCGCCGTGCCCACCCCGGAGTCGACCGGTGCACGACCGGCGACCTTCGAGCAGCTCGGCCTGGACGCCGGGATGGTGCTGCTCACCGCCCACCCGAGGATCCCCACGGGTGACCACGTCGTCATCCTGACCGACGTACGCGACCGGGCGATCGTCCTCGTCGACGGTGTGCCGATCGGTGTCGCCGACTCCGAGCATCCGGAGCTGCCGATTCGCGGCACCGGTGCGGCAGTGCGCCTGGAGATCCTGGTGGAGAACCTGGGCCGTATCAACTACGGCCCGCTGGTCGGTCAGCACAAGGGCCTGCTCGGGCCGGTGCTCGTCGACCGTCGGATCGTGCACGGCTGGACCAGCTCGCCGATCGCCCTGTCCGAGTGGACACCGGAGGACCTGCGCCGCGCCACCTCTGCCGGGCCGGCCAGCACCGGCGCCGGTTTCGCGGTGGCGACAGTGTCCATCGAGAAGCCGGCCGACACCTTCCTCGCCCTGCCCGGGTCGGTGCACGGCCTGGTCTGGGTCAACGGATTCCTGCTCGGCCGCTACTGGGACATCGGCCCGCAGGTGACGCTCTACTGCCCCGCGCCACTGCTGCGCGCCGGCGAGAACACGGTCGTCGTACTGGAGACCGACCGGCTCGGCCCGGTCCTGGAGTTGCGCGACCATCCTGAGCTGGGCCCCACCGAGGAGTACGTGGAGGAGTTCGACTGACCGTCTGACCGGGCCCCGGTCGCCCGCCCGCGAGCGGTCCTCCGGGGCCCGACAGGCCGGTCAGGCGCGATTGCGACGACGCTTCACCAGCAGGAATCCCAGGCCGACCGCGAGCACTGCGGCACCGCCGCCGGCGGCGAGCGGCAAGACGGTCGAGCGACCGCCACCGGCGGTGAGCTCCTCGGAGCCGAGCTCGGTGACCGGCTCGGAGCCGTCGGTCACGGCTTCCGTGCCGGCGCTCGCGCTCGCACTGGGGGTGGGAGTGGCCGCGTTGGGGGTCGGGGACGCGGACGGGGACTTCGAGGGGGCCGGGTCGATGGCGGCGAGCGAATCGCCGTTCAGCGCGACCTTGACCTTGGCCTGACCACCGCCGGAGGACACGACGGCGAGGGACAGCTTGCTCGCCTTGTCCGTCAGTTTGGTGATGGCGTCCGCGTTCGGCGGTGCGTTGTTGGTGGCAGTCTTGTCCGCCGTCGTGGTGTCGATGAGTGACGAGGCACCGTAGGAGCCCTTGGGGACACGGTAGGCGTGGACGCCCTCGAGCTTCGCGTCGAAGTTGCCGGCCGCGTGGCGGTACTCGATGACGAGCCGGTCGCCGCCCAGGGCGATGTCCAGGGCCCGGACTCCGCTGCCCTTGCCGTGCAGGGAGCGCAGCGTGTAGACCCCCGACTTGGTGACCTTGAGAGACGCCCCGTCGTTGAGCCATCCGGCACGGATCATCTCCGGTGCGGAGAAGCCGGCCGGCCGGTACCCACCGGCCATGATGGTCGTGTGGCTGGCGCCCCCTGACTTGCACGCGCCCAGGTTGCCGCCGGTGCACTTGACGCGACCCTGGTGCCCGAAGCCCAGGTTGTGTCCGAGTTCGTGGCCGACCACGTCGATGCCGCTGGCGGTGCCGTACAGGTTGATCCAGGTGGTCGGGCCGGGGAGGGTGGCGAGGCCGGCCCAGGGGCAGTTCGTCTTCTGTGCCGGGAAGACGATCGACAGGCTCTCGTAGTCCTTGCCCGCGACCAGGCCGCGCTTGGTGAGCTCCTCCCGGGTCATCTGATTGATCTTGCCTTGAGGGCAACCGGCGGCGCTCAGGTCCAGCTTGATCGGGCCGAGGAACTGCTCCGGTACGGCGGGCACCAGCGTGTACTGCCCACGCGACAACTCCGACAGGTACGACGCGGCCGAGTCGCTCTTCGCGCCGAAGTAGGTGTCCGGCGTGGACGCCTTCACCTTGTCCGGGAACTGGAAGGAAGCGTCGTTGAACTCGACCAGAACGGGGAGGATCTTCCTCTTCACCGGGGCGGCGGCCGCGGGGGTGCCGGGGAGCGTGGCGGTGGCCAGCACGGCGATGCCTGTGGCCAGAGCGATGCGGCCGAGGGCAGACAGCTTCATGGGGTCCTGTTCCTTCAAGGGGATGCCTGGGCGCCAAGGACGCCGGTGTCCGTGGCTGTACGACTGGTTTCGGCAGCGTCGGGCCGCGCCAGCCCGGCGGAGCTGAAGCGGCTGATGACGAGGGAGTCCTGCCGGTCTCGTGCAGGTTCGCGATGGAGCCGTGGCCGCAGGTGGAGCCGGGCCGGCCACCCGCGCTGGACCAGTGAGCCAGGGGCGAGCAGCGAAGGGGACGATCGGGAGGAAAGAAGTCAGGAGCAGCCGAAGCTGCCGCATGCACCACATCCTATGACATCCTATGTCTGATGTCGTATGAACCTAGGGCGCATCGATGTGTCCGTCAAGTGTTCGCTCCTGGGTCGACAGACCGAACATCGCCGGGTGGGTCGCGACCCAGGCCCAGCGCCGTCACCGCACCGCCTCGGCGCAGCGCAGGCAGCCTCGACCGCCGTCGATTGGTGGCACGCACGGCGCGCAGTCTCGGCTCGTGGTCCAGGGCCTGGGAGGGTGGCGGGGCTATCGTGCACCTCGTGACCCACGAACGCGAACTGTCCTCACCTGTCGAGCTGTGCCAACCGGGCGGGCGGCTCAATCCCGCGGCGGTCGGCTGGACACGCCGCCCGCTGCACACCGCGAACCTGCGCGGCTGGGGCCGGACCAAGCGGTGGGAGTACTGGGGCATCGTGACGCCGCAGCACATCGTCGGGCTGGTCGCCTCGTCGCTGGACTACGCCGGTGTGCACAGCGTCTATGTGCTCGACCGGGCAAGCGGCACCGAGACGAAGGCCGACGTGGTGGTGCCGCTGGCGCGCGGAACGGTGCTACCGCCGCGCAGCGGCGTGGGCGAGGTTCGTGCACAGGGCGGTGGCCTGGCGATCCGGATCGCTCAGCGCCCGGACGGCACCGCCATCTCGGCGAGCGCCCCCGGAGTACGGCTGGAGGTGGACGTGCCGTTGCCGGCCGGTCACGAGTCGCTCGGCGTGGTCGTGCCGTGGAGCCCCACTCGATTCCAGTACACGGTCAAGGACGTCGGCCGCCCTGTCCTCGGCACACTGGAACTGCACGGCCAGACGTACGAGATCGGTGGGCCGGACGCGTTCGCCGTGCTGGACCACGGTCGCGGCAGATGGCCGTACGCGATCACGTGGAACTGGGCCGCCGGTGCGGCACCGGGACGGGCGATCCAGCTCGGCGGTCAGTGGACCGACGGCACCGGGGTCACCGAGAACGGCCTGTTCGTCGACGGCCGGTTGCACAAGGTCGGTGAGGAACTGCGCTGGACCTACGACCGGTCGGACTGGCTTCGCCCGTGGCGGATCAGCGGGGAACGGGTCGAGGTCGAGTTCCAGCCGTTCCACGAGAAGGTGGCCCGCACCAACCTGGGTGTCGTCGCGAACGAGACGCACCAGTGTTTCGGGCACTTCTCCGGCTGGGCGAAGACGGACGACGGGACGAAGGTGAGCCTCGACGGGCTCGTCGGCTGGGCCGAGGAGGCACGCAACCGCTGGTAGCAGTCGCGTGGTCAGCCGTCATCGGACCACTTCGAACTGTGGACACCTCCGCTCCGTGTTTATGATCGACAACCCGGGAGGGGCACGGAAGCCAGGCCGCTCGGTGCGGCCTCGAGCAAGAGGTGAGGTGCGCGACGGTGAACCGCGAGGCGTACGCCTGCTGGGTGCGTGAGCCCGGCGCGGCGGAGATCCGGCCTGTGACGCTGCCCGCTCCGGGGCCCGAGGAAGTGCTGGTCCGAGCCCGGTACTCGGGGGTCAGCCGGGGCACCGAGACGCTGGTCTTCGCCGGCCGGGTGCCTGCCGACCAGCACGCCGCCATGCGCGCGCCCTTTCAGGAGGGTGACTTCCCCGGCCCGGTGAAGTACGGCTATCTCAGTGTCGGCGTGGTCGAGCAGGGCCCGCCGGACCTGCTCGGGCGCACGGTCTTCTGCCTGCACCCGCACCAGAGCGCGTACGTCGTGCCGGCCACCGCCGTGGTGCCTGTGCCGGACGGGGTGCCTCCGGCCCGGGCGGTGCTCGCCGGCACGGTGGAGACCGCCGTCAACGCGCTGTGGGACGCGGCGCCGCTGGTCGGTGACCGGGTCACCGTCGTGGGTGCGGGCATGGTGGGCTGCTGTGTCGCCGCGCTGCTCGCCCGTTTTCCCGGCGTGCACGTCGAGCTGGTCGACACCGACGCCCGGCGGGCCGGGGTGGCCGGCGCGCTCGGCGTCGAGTTCGCCCAACCGGACGACGCGACCGGCGACCGGGACCTGGTGGTGCACGCCAGCGCCACCGGCGCCGGGCTGCAACGCTCGCTGGACCTGCTCGCGCCGGAGGGCACTGTCATCGAGCTGAGCTGGTACGGCGACCGCCAGGTGCAGGTGTCGCTGGGTGGGGCGTTCCACTCCGGCCGGTTGAGCGTACGCAGCAGCCAGGTCGGCATGGTCGCGCCCGCCCGGCGTGGGCGGCGCAGCTACGCCGACCGGCTGGCGCTCGCCCTCGACCTGCTCGACGACCCGGCCTTCGACGCCCTGATCACCGGTGCGTCCCGGTTCGCGGAGCTGCCCGACGTGCTTGCCAGACTGAGCACGGGCGACCTGCCCGCGCTCTGCCACCTCATCACCTACGACGACGGGGAGTGACAGTGTTCAGCGTGACCGTTCGGGATCACATGATGATCGCCCACAGTTTCCGGGGCGACGTGTTCGGCCCGGCCCAGCGTCTGCACGGGGCCACCTTCGTGGTGGACGCGACGTTCCGCAGGCCCGACCTGGACGCCGACGGCATCGTGGTCGACATCGGCCTGGCCACCGAGCAGCTGCGGGCCGTGCTGGGCGAGCTGACCTACCGCAACCTCGACGACGAGCCGGCCTTCGCCGGGGTGAACACCACCACCGAGGTGCTGGCCCGCACCATCGCCGACCGGCTGGTCGAGCGGGTCCACGCCGGTGACCTGGGCGCGGGGGCGCGTGACCTCACCGGCATCACCGTCACCCTGCACGAGTCGCACATCGCCTGGGCGAGCTACGAGCGTTCGCTGTGATCGATGCCGGTCCGACGGCGTCCACCGGCGGGTCGGACACGACCTTCCGCACGGTGCACGTCGTCCTGCCCGGTGACATCGACGACGTGGCCACTCCCAGCGGTGGCAACACGTACGACCGGCGGGTCTGCGCGGGGCTCGGTGAGCGCGGCTGGTCGGTGCGCGAGCATCCGGTGCCCGGCGCGTGGCCGGCCCCCGACCCGGTCGACCGGGCGAAGCTGACCGAGCTGCTCGACGCAACGCCCGACGACGCCGTGGTGCTGCTCGACGGCCTGATCGCCTCGGCAGTGCCGGACCTGCTCGTGCCGCACGCCCGCCGGCTGCGCCTGGTCGTCCTCGTGCACCTGCCGTTCGACGACGAGGCGGAGGCCCGGGCGCTGACCACCGCCCGGGCCGTCGTCACCACCAGCGAGTGGACCCGCCGTCACCTGGTGGCCCGCCATCCGGCGCTCGCCGACCGGATCCGGGCGGCCCCTCCCGGGGTGCGGCCGGCACCGCCGGCACCCGGCTCGGTCACCGGCGACCGGCTGCTCTGCGTCGCGGCCGTCACGCACCACAAGGGGCACGACGTGCTGGTCGACGCGTTGTCCACGCTGGTCGGGCTGCGCTGGACGATGGTGTGCGCGGGCACCCTGACCCGGGAGCCGGGCCTCGTGCGGCGGCTGCGGGAACGGCTCACGGGCGCCGGCCTCACCGAGCGGGTACGGCTCGTCGGTCCGCTGACCGCAGCGGCGCTGGACGCCGCGTACGCCGACGCCGACCTGCTGGTCCTGCCGTCGCGGGGCGAGACGTACGGCATGGTCGTCACCGAGGCGCTGGCGCGCGGCCTGCCGGTGCTCGCCACCGAGGTCGGCGGGTTGCCGGAGGCGCTCGGTCACACGCCCGGCGGTGACCGGCCGGGCCTGCTCGTCGCCCCGGACGACCCCGCCGCGCTGGCCAACGCCTTGACCCGCTGGCTGACCGACGACCCGCTGCGGGCCCGACTGCGGCGTGCCGCTCTGGCCCGGCGCGACACCCTGACCGACTGGCCGGTGACCACCGCGTTGCTGGCCGCCGCGCTGGAGGAGGTGGCGGGATGACCGTCGAGGAGACCCTGCCGTTCGCCGACTGGCTGCGACTGCGGGAGCCGGCCGACGCGGCGGCGCGTGCCGAGGACCTGTTGGACGCCGTTCGCCCCCGACTGGCCGGTGACGCCCCGACGGTGATCCACGACCTGGGCAGCGGCACCGGCTCGATGAGCCGCTGGGTGGCACCCCGCTTGCCCGGCCCGCAGCACTGGGTGCTGCACGACCGCGACGCCGACCTGCTGGCCCGCGCCGCCGAGGGCATGACCGGGGTGACCGCCTCCGACGGCGCCCCGGTCACCGTGAGCACCCGCTGCGGTGACCTCACCCGGCTGAGCGCCGCCGACCTGGCCGATGCTTCGCTGTTCACCGCGTCCGCGCTGCTGGACATGCTCAGCGTCGAGGAGATCGAGCGGGTGGTGGCCGCCTGCGTGGGCCGGCCGACCCTCTTCGCCCTCTCGGTGACCGGGCGGGTCCGGTTCACCCCGACCGATCCACTGGACGCGGTGGTCGAGGCCGCGTTCAACGACCACCAACGGCGTACGGTCGACGGCCGCCGGCTGCTCGGCCCGGACGCCGTCACCGCCACCGTCGCCGCGTTCGCCCGGCGGGGCGTGCACGTGCGAGAACGGCCCAGCCCGTGGCGGCTGGGCCCGGAGCACGCCGACCTGGCCGCCGAGTGGTTCCGGGGCTGGCTGGGCGCGGCCTGCGAAGAGCGTCCCGACCTGGCCGGCCCGGCCGAGGCGTACGCCCGGCGTCGGCTGACCGACGCGGCGGCCGGGCGGCTCACCGTCCTGGTCGAACACAGTGACCTCCTCGCCGACGGATGAACCGTTCTCACCCTGGGTACGTGGACTAGGGCAAGTGGACGATCTTCAAGGGGAGGGCCGACGCCGATGTTCTGGGCCTGGGCACGAGTGGTCGGTGGGGTGGGTCTGCTCGCCGTCCTGTTGTGGCAGGTGGGCACCGGCCCGTTCCTCGCCGGGGTGCGACTGATCGACGCGCCGGCGCTGGCCGCGGCGCTGGTCATCGGGGTGCTCACCACTGTCTGCGCGGCATGGCGGTGGAGCCTGGTCGCCGGTGGCCTGGGCGTGCGGCTGCCGCTGGCCACCGCCGTGGCGCACTGCTACCGGGCCGTCTTCCTCAACGCCACCCTTCCCGGCGGTGTGCTCGGCGACGTGCACCGGGCGGTCCGCCACGGCAGGGACGCCGGTGACGTCAGCCGGGGCATCCGCGCGGTGGTCTGGGAACGCACCGCCGGGCAGGTGGTGCTGGTCGGCGTCGCGCTGGTGGTGCTCGCGGCCTTCCCGTCTCCGGTGCGGCCGTACCTGCCGATCGCCGCCGGGCTGCTGCTCGCGGGCGGGGTGGTCACCGTGCTGCTGGCCCGGGCCGTGCCGAACGCCGGCCCCTCGCGCTGGGCGCTTGCGATGCGCACCGCCGTGGCGGACGTGCGGTCCGGGCTGCTGGCCCGCCGCACCTGGCTCGGCGTGCTGATCGCCTCCGCGGTGATGGTCGCCGGTCACCTGGCCACCTTCCTGGTGGCGGCACGTACCGCCGGATCGGACGCCCCGCTGTCACGACTGCTGCCGTTGACGCTGCTCGCCCTGCTCGCCATGGGCCTGCCGTTGAACGTCGCCGGCTTCGGCCCGCGCGAGGGGGTGGCCGCGTGGGTGTTCGGCGCGGCCGGCCTCAGCGCGGCCGAGGGCGTCGCCACCGCCACCGTCTACGGTGCACTGATCCTGGTCGCCAGCCTGCCCGGAGCCGCCGTGCTGCTGGCCCGGCGCAACCGAGTTCCGGCCGCCCCCCGGGAAGCCGCCCCCGCCGGCGGCTGTTGAGTCGGTTGTGAGACGTACGCGTCGCCGCGCGTCGGCGGCGCCGGACAGAGGAGTCCCATGCCCGAAGCATTGCCGGTCGCCACGATCCGTACGCAGGTCACGGTGCCACTGACGTTTCCCGACGGCTACTCCACGACGGTCCGGGTGTTCTCGTTCAAGGGCCTGGTGGACGGCCGGGAGCACCTCGCACTCGGTCTCGGCGACTGGGCGGGCGCTCTGGACCGGCTCGCCGCCGGGGGAGAGCCCCCGTTGGTCCGCCCGCACAGCGAGTGCCTGACCGGCGACGTGTTCGGCAGCCAACGCTGCGACTGCGGGCCGCAGTTGCGCGAGGCGGTGCAGCGGATCACCGAAGCTGGCGGTTTCCTGCTCTACCTGCGCCAGGAGGGTCGCGGCATCGGCCTGTACGCCAAACTCGACGCGTACGCGTTGCAGGACGCCGGGCTGGACACCTACCAGGCCAACGTGGCGCTGGGCCGGGGCGAGGACGAGCGGGACTACACCGCCGCCGCGCAGATGCTGGCCACGCTGGACGTGCCGCGGATCCGACTGCTCAGCAGCAACCCGGACAAGGCCGAGCAGCTGACGAAGCTGGGCGTGGACGTCGCCGAGCGGGTGCCCACCAGCGTGTTCCTCTCCCCGGCCAACGCCGACTACCTGGCGGCGAAAGCGGCCAAGGCGGCGGAGGCCGAGGCGGCGGAAGCGCTCACGAGTGGCACCTCCGACCGGGCTGGCCCCCGATGAGCTGCCAGCCGGAGCCCTCGCGACCGTACGTGCTGCTCAGCTGCGCGGCCTCGATCGACGGCTACATCGACGACGCCTCCGAGCAACGCCTGCTGCTGTCCAACGACGACGACCTGGACCGGGTCGACGCGGTCCGGGCCAGTTGCGACGCGATCCTGGTCGGCGCCGGCACCGTCCGCCGCGACGACCCGCGGCTGCTGGTGCGCTCGCCGAGTCGGCGGGCGGAGCGGGCCGCGTCCGGCCGACCCGAGTCACCCACCAAGGTCACGCTGACCGCCCAGGGTGATCTCGACCCAACCGCCCGCTTCTTCACCGCCGGTGATTCGACCCGGCTCGTCTACTGCGCCACCGACGCGGTCGAGAAGACCCGGGAGCGCCTCGGTCGCCTGGCCACCGTCATCGACGCGGGCGAGCCGGTCGACCCTGGATGGCTGTTGACCGACCTGGCCGCGCGGGGTGTGCAGCGGCTGATGGTGGAGGGCGGCGGGACGGTGCACGCCCAGTTCCTCGCCGCCGGTCTCGCCGACGAACTGCACCTGGTGGTCGCCCCGTTCTTCGTCGGCGACGGGCGGGCGCCCCGGTTCGTCGGCGAGGGTCGCTTCCCCTGGCACCCGGGCCGCCGCGCCCGGCTGGCCGAGGCCCGCCAGATCGGCGATGTGGTCCTGCTCCGCTACGCCCTCTCCGCGCGCTGCGCCGCCGACTCCTGATCGTCGCGTTGGGCCCGCGCCGCCGCCTGATTGTCGCGCTGCCCGCGCGCCGGAAGGGTATTCGCTGCGAGCGTGATGACTGTGGGGCATCTTGATGCCGCACAGGCATCACCCGCACGCCGGTCATGAGCCGGCGGCTGCTTATTCTGTCGACGGCGACGTCGGTGCCCCGACAGAATCCTCGGATGTCCGTAACGTCCATTGCCCTCCTGCGCTGGCAGTTCGACCTGACGTGGGCGCTGTTCGAGTACCACCTCGAACGACTCGAAGCCGACGACTTCCTCTGGGAGCCGACCCCGCACTGCTGGTCGGTCCGGCGCAGCGCCGACGGCACCTGGACGCCGGACTGGGCCGACGCCGAACCCGACCCGGTCCCGGCGCCGACGATCGGCTGGCTCACGTGGCACATCGGCTGGTGGTGGACCGTGACCATGGATCATCTCCGGGGTGCGCCACCGCGCCAGCGCACGGCCGTGGTCTGGCCCGGCGCGGGTGAGCCGAGCGTCGCGTGGCTGCGTGACCTGCGCACCGAATGGCTGGGCCTGCTCGACCACCTCAGCGACGCCGACCTCGACGGCAACGCGACGTTCCCCTGGCCGGGCGAAACCGACCACACGGTCACGCACACGATCGGCTGGGTCAACGCCGAGCTGATGAAGAACGTCGCGGAGATCGGTCAACTCCGGCTCCTGCGAGCGGCCGACGTGCAAACGACCAACGAGAGGGTCGGTGGATAGGGTGGCCGGCGTGCCGCGACTCGTGCAGATCACCCCGGACAACGTCGAAGCCGCATGCCGGGTGAGTGTGCGGCCGGACCAGGAGAAGTTCTCGTCCCCGGTCGCCTGGTCCCTCGCCGAGGCGTACGCGCAGCGCGAGGTCGCGTGGCCACGTCTGATCGTCGAGGGTGACGAGATCGTCGGCTTCCTGATGGGCTTCTTCGACATCGTGTGGGACCCGGCCCGACCGGACGACCTGCGCTCGGGCCTGTGGCGGCTGAACATCGCCGCCGAGCACCAGGGCCGCGGGTACGGCCGCTTCGCGGTGGACGCCGTGCGTGCGGAGGCTCGCAGACGAGGGCACGACCGCGTCTTCACGACGTGGCATCCGGGGGCGGAAGGCCCGGAGCAGTTCTACCTGAAGCTCGGCTTTCGCCCCACCGGGGAGAGCAGCGACGGGGAGGTCGTCGGCGAACGTTCCACGCACTGAGCGGACGATCCCGACCGTCCCCTGACCGAGTGATCAGCCCGGCGGCGGGGCCTGCGTACGATGCGGGGTCGAGTTCCCCTCGTCGCGGCGGAGGTATCGGGCAGATGGCAGGCCAGCACGAGGGTTTCGCCCTCGGCGTCGACCTTGGTACGTCCAACACCGTCGCAGTGCTGCGCTGGCCCGACGGGCGCACCCGTCCACTGTTGATGGACGGTCAACCGCTCAGCCCTTCCGCCGTGTACGCCGACCCGGACGGCACCCTGCACACCGGGTGGGACGCCCGACGGTTGGCGCAGGCGGATCCGGCCCGGTTCGAGGCGAACCCGAAGCGCCGGGTGGACGAGCCGACCATTGTGCTCGGCGATCGCTCGTACCCGCCGGCCGACCTGCTCGCCGCGGTGCTGGCGTCGGTCGCGCGGGCCGCGGTGGGTACCGTCGGCTTCCTGCCCCCGGCCGTTCTCACCTGCCCGGCCGCCTGGGACGTGACGCGACGGCAGGTGCTCGCCGACGCTCTGCTGCTGGCGGGGTGGCCGCAGGTGGCCGAGCACACCCTGGCCGGGCCGACGCCGCCGGGCACCCGGCTGCTGCGGGAGCCGGTGGCCGCCGCCCGCTACTACACGCAGGTGCTGCATCGTCCGGTGCCGGTCGGCGGCGCGATCGCGGTGTTCGACTTCGGTGGCGGCACGCTCGACGTCGCGGTGCTGCGCAACGAGGGCGCCGACCCGTGGGGTGACTCCGGCTTCAGCGTGGTCGCCGACGGTGGCCTGCCCGACCTGGGCGGTCTGGACCTCGACGCGGCCCTGGTGCGGCGGGTCGGTGAGCTGGTCGGTGAACGGCACGCCGCGCAGTGGGCCCGGTTGACCCGGCCGGCGGACCCGGCGCAGCGCCGCGACCAGGTGCGGTTCTGGGACGAGGTACGGGGTGCGAAGGAGACGTTGTCCCGCTCCACCGTCGCGCCGGTCGCCGTGCCGGGGGTGGCCGATACGGTCCAGCTGACCCGGGCGGACGTCGAGCGGGCGGCCACGCCGTTGCTGCGTCGGGCGGTGGATCGGGCCCGGGAGGTGATCGCCGCGGCCGGTCTCAGCCCCGACCAGCTCGCCGGGCTGTTCCTCGTCGGCGGCTCGTCACGGATCCCGCTGGTGGCCCGGATGCTGCACGCCGAGCTGGGGGTCGCCCCGACCGTGCTGGACCAGCCGGAGCTGCCGGTGGCCGAGGGTGCGCTGACCGACCTGCCGCTGCGCAAGCCGCTGCCCGCCCCGGCGTACGCGGGGCCACCGTCCGCGCCGGGCCCTGTGAGCCCGCCCGCGCCGGGCCCCGTTAGTCCGCCCGCGCCGGCCGGAGCCGCCGCGCCGGTCGTACCGTCGCAGCCGTGGCCGGGGTCGACCCCGCCGGCGGGCCCGCCTCCCGGGCCGGGTTGGGCCGCAGCGGCCCCGACCCTGCCGGCGGGTGGGCCGCGCTGGCGGCGGGCGCGCTGGGTGGTGCTCGGCGCGGTGCTGACCCTGGTCGGGGTGGGCGCCGCGGCGACGATCTACCTGACCCGTGACCGATACCCGGATCTGGAGTTCGGGTCGCTGCGTGAACTGTCCCGGCCCAAGGCCGGGACCGAGCGGCCGGCCGGCATGTGGACGGCGATGCTCGGCGACCGGGCCTACCTCGGGTTCCCGCTGCCGGACGACCGGCTGGAGGTGGTGGCCGTCGACACCGCAACCGGCGACGAGCTGTGGCGTGAGCAGACCGACGCGCGGGCCGACGACTGGGAGGCGATCATCGCCGTCCCGGGGGCGGTCGCGGTCCTCGCCGACGCGTCGGGGGACAGCACCCTCCGCCCGCTGGCCGTGCTCGACGCGCGTACGGGCGCACAGCGTTGGCAGCGGGAGGTCCGTGGTGACGACAACGTCTACTTCGCCGACGACACGGCGGTGCTCGTGGACCGGACCGCGGCCCAACTGGTCGGCCTGCGCCTGAGCAACGGCACCCAGAAGTGGGCCCAGGCCACCCCCCGCGACCAGTTTGACGGCAGCCGCACAGTGGTCCGGCCGGTGGGCACGGCGAAGGCGGCGGGCGGGCCGGCCTTCCTCGACGGCACGCCCCGCAACTCATGGACGGGCAAGGGGCGGCAGCTCATCCAGGTCGGCGCGGACCGGTCGGTGCGGCTGCTCGACATGGCGTCCGGCAAGGTGCTGCGCCGCTGGGGCAGCGTCGCCGACCTGGACGACCTGGTGGTCGCGCACGAGGACCGCCTGTACGTGGCCGGCAACGACGGCGGGTACCAGCTGCTGTCGTACGACCTGGGTTCCGACGCGGCGCCGGTGGTGCTGCACCGGGCGGGCAACGACGACTACCGCCCGAAGGGACTGGTGGCCTGCGGCGAGCGGCGGGCCTGCCTGTTGCAGGTGCCGAACAACGACGCGGCGCGCACCGAGGTGGTGGCGGCGACCGAGGGTGAGCCCGCGATCCGCTGGTCGGCGCCGGGCGTGACCGACCTGGTCCCGTTGGGTGAGCGGCTGCTCGCCCAACGGGAGTACCCGGACCCGACCGTCACCCTCTTCGACGCCTCCGGCAAGCCGGTGCTGTCCGACCGGGGCGGTGTGGCGGTCCGGCTGGACGAGGGCAACCTGCTGGTCTTCGCCAAGGCGCCCAGCGTGGTCGCGGACAACCGCGTACTGGCCGGTGTGTGGGCCGAGTCCGGTGAGGTGGACGAGTTGGGCGAGCTGAAGGACGTCCGCAGCGCGTCCTGTTCCTGGAACACCCACGTGATCGCCTGCGGCGCGGAGAAGGACTTCGTGCTCTACCGCTTCGCCGAAGACTGACCGAACGTCAGGCGCGCACGATGGTCGTGCCGTCGACGCGGACCGGGATCTCCGTCAGGCCCTTCGTGGCGGGGCCGCCCAGTCGGGCACCGTCGCCGACGGAGAAGGTCGAGTTGTGCGCGGGGCAGGTGATCACTCCGTCGCGGGGTGCGCCGACGCGGACGCCCTGGTGCGGGCAGGTCGCGTCGTAGGCCTTGAAGGTGCCGGCCTCCGGCTGGACGACAAGCACGCCCTCGGCGACCGTGCCGCCACCGACCGGAACGTCCCCGGTGCGGGCCAGCACGGTGCCGGCCGCAGCGGACGCCGTACCGCCCGTCGGGCTGTCACCGGCGCCGCAGGCGCTCAGCAGCCCGGCGGCACCGACAGCGCCCGCCCCGGTCAGCAGACCGCGCCGGCTCAGGCACCAGCGGTTGTCGCGCAGGAACTCCTGTCCGTCGTACACCGTCGTCACCTCTCCGTCGGCGGACCGGACCGCCGTCGCCCGGTTGCTCGCCGGTTCAGCCTGCCGCACCCGGCTGAACGCGCGATGCGTCCCCGCTGAGCGGTGGCTGGGTGCGGTTGGTGGTCGAGGAGCCGGCTCGTACGATGCTCCGGTGAATCTTCGGGGTACGGTCCGCGCCGATCGTCCGCTGGTGGTGCTCGCCGTCGGGGAGGAGGCCCGCTACCTGCCGCCCGACCTGCCGGTGCTGCTCACCGGCATGGGCAAGGTGAACGCCGCCAGCGCGGTGGCGGCGGTGCTGGCCGCCGGGCCACGACCGCGCCTGCTGCTCAACCTGGGCACGGCCGGGGCGTTGCGCCCCGGGTGGGCCGGCATCCACGAGGTCGCCACCGTGCTCCAGCACGACCTGGACACCGACCTGCTGCGGACGCTCACCGGCGAGACCTACGGGGCGCCACTGTCGCTGGCCACCGAGGGCGCGGTGCTGGCCACCGGTGACACGTTCGTGGCCGACGACGCCGCCCGGGACCGGTTGGCGCAGCGTGCCGACCTGGTCGACATGGAGGGGTACGCGGTGGCGTGGGCCGCCGCGCAGGCCGGTGTGCCGTGCCGAGTGGTCAAGCAGGTCAGCGACGAGGCGGGGGAGGGCGCGGCCCGGACCTGGAAGGAGTCGGTGGACGCGTGCGCCCGGGACCTCGCCGAGTGGGCCGGCCGACACATCGCCTGACCGGCGAGTGTCATCCGGCGGCCTCTCGTGGTCCGAGCCCCCGCCTGGTCTCCCGGCCGTCGCCGGTGGGGACCAGGACGTGCCCGGCCAGCCCCAGGGCCACGATCGCGGTGACCAGCACCGGTGGCCAGCCGCCGGCCCAGGGCAGCAGCAGCAGCGGCAGCAGTTGCCACATCACTCGCCGCCACGGCACGCGAGCGGACAACAGATAGGTGAACAGTGCCCGGCCGAGCACGAACAACAGCGGTCCGCCGATGATCAGCATCAGCCACCGCACCGGTGTCGTTCCGGTCGGCCGGTCGACGACCAGGTCGAAGGAGGCCGCCGTGACCGCCACGCCGACCAGCAGCACCAGATGGGTGTACGGAGCGATCCTGGTGGACCGGCCGGGCACTGACGCGGCCGCGGTTTCGAGCAACTCGCCGGCCCGATAGACATAGATCTGCCACAGCAGCAGCATGATGACGAACGCGCAGAGCAGGGCGGTGATTCTGAGGCGGTCGAACTCGCTGCGGCTGAGCTCCAGGGTGGGCACCAGGATGATGTCGCCGAGGGCCAGGATGACGAACTGCTGGTACCGCTCGCCCAGGTGCGCGGTGGTCCGGTCGTACTGGTCGAGAGGCACCCGGCCGAGCCGCGGTGTGGGGTAGCGCGCCGCCGCGGAGAGCAGGTCGATGGCGATCGCGATGGTCCAGATCCACCACCGCGCGGTGTCGGCCAGCGCCCCGACGATCCAGAGGACGCCCGACACCAGGAACCAGAACAGGAACCGGGTGGCTCGCGCCATGGCCGAGGGGTGCTGCTGTCGGTACAACGTGCTGACCAGGACGATGCCGCGCACCACGTGGGTGCCGACGTAGGCGAGCGCGAAGGCCATGGCCTGCCCTCCGGCGACCATCGGCAGCGAGGCCGCCATCCCCACCGAGCCGACCATGGCCACCATGAGAATGGCCTGGATGGGGCGCTGCTGCGGGTCGTAGAACTCGGTCGTGGTGGAGGTGACCGACCACGTCCACCAGATCGCCGTCAGCATCAGCAACACCGCACCGCTGCGCGCCCAGGATTCCTGATCGGCGAGGAGCTTCGAGGTCTGCGCGAGCGCGGCCACGAAGACCACGTCGAAGAGCAACTCCAGTAGCGTCGCCCGGGTCGACCCGTCCCGACGGCGTACCAGCGCCGCGGTGCCTCCGGTGGTCATGCCCGGCCTCCCGCCGTGTCTCCGAGGATTATCGGCGGTGTCGGCGCGGCCCGTCCCCGGATCGGCGATTCCCGCGGGTCGGGGAAGAGGACGGCCGAAGGTTGCCACCGCGTCGGACGCCGGGCGATGCTGAACGGCATCCATCTAGCTCGATCTCCGCGGAGGCTTGGATGCGCCGCTCCCCGCTCGTCGCCCTCGTCCTGACCGTCCTCCTGCTCGCCGCACCCGGCGCGGCGCAGGCCGCCGTCCCCGACCGGGCCGCCGCGCCCGCCGCCGACCCGGCGGCCGTGTTGGCCGGGGTACGCACCGCCGGCACCGCCTGGGGCGTCGACCCCGCCACCGGCCGGATGACCCTCACCGCCGACGACACCGTGACCCCCGCCGAGCTGAGGGCGCTGCGGGCAACGGCCGACCGGGCGGGCGCGCTGCTGCGCCGCGAACCCGGAACCCTGCGCACACTGATCGCCGCCGGGCAGGGCATCTACGGCGGTGGCGGCGGTCGCTGCTCGCTCGGCGCGAACGTGCGCAGCGGCAGCACCTACTACGTCATCACCGCCGGGCACTGCACCACCACCGCCAGCACCTGGTACGCCGACAGCGCCCAGACCACAGTGCTGGGCACCCGCGCCGCCACCAGTTTCCCCGGCAACGACTACGGGCTGATCCGCTACACCGGCCGGATCGCGCATCCGAGCGCGGTCTACACCTACCCCGGACTGCTGCCCATCAACGGTCCCGGCAACGCGTACGTCGGTCAGGCGGTGTGTCGCAGCGGTGTGACCACCGGGGTGCGGTGTGGCACCGTCACTGGTCTGAACCAGACCGTCAACTACGCCAACGGGGTGATCTACGGCCTGATCCGCACCAATATCTGCGCCGAGCCGGGGGACAGCGGCGGACCGCTCTACGTGGCCTCCACCGGCGCCATCCTCGGCATCCTCTCGGGCGGCAGCGGCAACTGCACCTCCGGCGGCACCACCTACTACCAGCCGATCGCAGAGGTGCTGGCCGCGTACGGGCTGACGTTGCCGTGACCCTCGGCACCGGGTTGCCCGGCTCACGCGGGACACCATAGGCTCGGCGGCGCCCAGGACTCTCGCCGCGAGGACGTGTGCGCCCATGCCGACCGACCACCGACCTGACCTGGCGTCCGTCCCGGGCGGCCTTGCGCCGGTCGAGGTGGTCGCGGTCGGCGAGACGATGGTGGTGCTCTGCCCCGCGCCGGGTGAGCCGCTGGAGCACGCCGAACGGGTCGCCGTCTCGGTGGGCGGCGCGGAGTCCAACGTGGCCGGTTACCTGGCCCGGCTGGGGCACCGGGCGACCTGGGTGAGCCGGGTCGGCGACGACCCCTTCGGTCGGGCCGTCGTCCGGCACGTCGCCGCCGCCGGCGTCCGGGTCGACCAGGTCGTCGTGGACCCGGCCGCCCCCACCGGCCTGTACGTCAAGGACCCGGGCCCGGAGGGCACCGCTGTGCACTACTACCGGGCCGGGTCGGCGGCCTCCCGGATGGCCACGGAGACGCTGGCCGACCCGGGGCTGGCCGGCGCCCGTGTGCTGCACCTGTCCGGCATCACCCCGGCGCTCTCCGCGTCCTGCCGGGCGTTGGTCGAGCACGCGGTGACCGCCCGCCCGCTGGCGGGGTCGCTGGTCAGCTTCGACGTCAACCACCGGTCCCGGCTGTGGCCTGCCGAGCAGGCCGCGCCGGTGCTGCGTGACCTCGCCAACCGCTGCGACCTGGTCTTCGTGGGCCAGGACGAGGCGGAGACGCTGTGGGGCACCACCGACCCGCTGGCCGTACGCCGGTTGTTGCCCGACCCGGAGACGCTGGTGGTCAAGGACGGCGCGGTCGGTGCCACAGCGATGTGCCGTGACGCCGAGCCGGTCTTCGTGCCCGCTCCCCGGGTGGCCGTGGTGGAGCCGGTCGGCGCCGGCGACGCCTTCGCCGCCGGCTACCTGGCCGGGCTGCTGCGCGACCTGGATCCCGTGCGGCGGTTGCGCCTCGGCCACCTGGTCGCGGCGCAGGCGTTGACCAGCAGCGGCGACAACGCCCCGGTCCCGCCGTGGGCCTGGTTCGAGCGGCTGCTCGCCGCCCCCGACGAGGCCTGGTCGCCGCTCGACCTGACCGGCGCGCCAGCGCGGGTCTGAGTGGTCGGTTTCCGATCGGGCCAGCAGCCAACAGACTCACCGCGATCTCGGATGGAGTGGACCATGAGCACAGCGGATTTCGACCACATCTTCGGCGGCGCCCGGGTGATGGCCATCCTGCGCGGCCTGCCGGTCGCCGAGACGGTCCGGCTCGCCGAGCGGGCCTGGGACCTCGGCATCGACGTGGTGGAGGTTCCGGTGGCCACCCCCGAGGCGGTGCCGGCTCTGCGCGCCGCAGTCCAGGCGGGCACCGAGCGCGGGCGGATCGTCGGCGCGGGCACCGTGCTCGACGTCGAGCAGGTCGCCGCCTCGGCCGACGCGGGTGCCGCGTTCACCGTCGCGCCCGGCCTCGACCTCGCAGTCGCCGACGCCGCCGCCGCGCGTGGTCTGCCGCACCTGCCCGGTGTGGCCACCCCCACCGAGGCCCAGCAGGCGCTGCGGCACGGCCTCACCTGGCTCAAGGCGTTTCCCGCGATCTCTCTCGGGCCCGCCTGGTTCAAGGCCGTCGCCGGTCCGCTGCCGCAGCTGCGGTTCGTCGCGACCGGCGGCCTGGACGCGGGCAACGCCGGCGCGTTCCTGCAAGCCGGCGTACGGGTGGTGGCGGTCGGTTCCGCCCTGTCCGACCCGGAGCAGCTGGACCGGTTGGCCGAGCTGACCACCCTCGGCGTGCCCGCGAGGTGAGCCGGCGATGGCGGGTCTGCGCCATGGCAGCGTTCAGCCGGGCGTCCGGCCTGCGCTGACGCCACCGAGATCGGCCGCTGCCTGGCGCATCCCGGGCAGCGGCCGGTCCGCGTTCCGATCGTGGGCGTCCCGCTCCTCGACGAGCTGATCCCATTCGGTGATCACCGGCAGCAGCTCCCCGGACAGCCAGGCGGCACTCTGGTCGTCGTGGTGTGCGTCGCCGGGCACCCCGCAGGTGCCCAGCGGGACCACCCAACGGCTGTCCTCGCGTCGGGCCAGGTCCCAGACGAAGCGCGCCGTCGGCCCCCGGAAGCACCAGTGGGTGACCCCGGGCACGCTGGAGGTGGCCAGCACACAGTCGTGATCGCCGTCGAGTCGGGGGCCGAGCCCGGCGTCCGGGTCGGGCAACGCCCGCCACGCCGCCAGCCGGTGCAGATCGCCCCAGCGCACCGGGTCTTCCGCCGCGCCAGCGACCTCGTCGGCCGCCGCACGCACCAGCGCGGCCACGTCCACGCCGGGCAGCGGCGCCGCGCCGAGCAGGTGCTCCAGCGCGTAACCGACGCGCGGCGTCAGCGCCAGCCAGGGCGCGAACACCTCCGGGTACGCGGGCGGCTCGGCCAACGCGGCCAGCGCCGGATGGGCGGCGATCCGCCGTACGACAGCGGCCCGCAGGACGGCGAACCGCGCCGCGTCGGTGCTGTCGGCGGCCATCCGCCGGTCCCAGCGTCGCAGCCGTTCACGCAGCGCTGCGGTGGCCGGGTCGAGCCCGGTCAGCCCTTCCAGCACCGCCAGCAGGGGCTCGGCCGAGCCAAGGTACGTGTCGGTGTGGACCTCGGCCAGCCCGTCGGCAGTCCAGTCGTGACCGGCGTCGAGCAGCTCGACGATCCGGTGCGCCCGGTGCGGCGGGGCGAACTCGACCCCGAGCGGTGCCGCCAACCCTCGCTCGTTGGCCATCACCGCCCGGCCGACCACCGTGGCCCGGGGCATCGGCGCATACCAGCCCTGCCAGGCGTGCTCGGCGTCCCACCCGGGGACCACCCGTCGCCCGTTGTCCGGATGCCGCACCGGCACCGCCCCGGCGACCCGGTGCAACAGCCCTCCGGCGGTGTCCGCGGCCTGCACCACGTTGACCGGCTCCACCCAGTGCCGCAGCGCGTGGTCCACATCGGTCACGGTGCGGGCGCGCAGCAACTCCGGCAGCGTCGCGAAGCCCAGCTCCGCGCGGACCCGGGGCGGATAGCGCAGGCTGATGGCCGTCTCGTCGTCCGGCCCGCCGACGATCACCGGACCTCGGTCGGTCTCCACCACCTCGACCTCGACCGGGTCCGCCCCGGCCACCTCGATCGTCTCCAGGTGGGAGTGCGCGGGCCGCCAACCGTCCGGGCCGAACGCCTGCACCTGTCCGCCGTCCCGGCGCAGCCGCTCGGCGTACAGGTCCTGGTAGTCGGCCATCGCGTTGGTGATCGCCCAGGCCACCGCCCCGGTGTGCCCGAAGTGCGCGATGCCCGGCACTCCGGGCACCGCCAGCCCGACCACGTCGTACTCCGGGCAGGCCAGCCGGATCTGCTGGTAGACGCCCGGATCCTCGAAGAACCGGTGCGGATCCCCGGCGAGCAGCGCGGCGCCGGTGCCGGTGCGTTCGGCGGCGAGCAGCCAACCGTTGCTGCCAGCGACGGACGGCCCGTCGGTGGCGAACACGTCCACCGCCTCCGGGCCGAGCCGCTGCGCCACGTGCTCCCGCCAGAGCTTGCCGGGGAAGCCCGCGAACAGGATGTGGTGGCCCAACCAGACCCCGAGCGGCGTCCACGGCTCCCACCGGCCCGGTGTCAGCCCGGTGGCGGCGAACTCCGGCGCGCGGGCCGCCCCGGCGGCGAGACCGTCGTTGACCCCGGCCACGTACGCGCCCACCCACTCGGCGGTCGCCGGGTCGAGCGCCGCGTGGCAGCGGCGTGCGGTGTCGTCGAGCCGGACCTGCCGGGCGAACCGGTCCCAGTCGAGCGCGTCGACGCCGAGGAATGCGGCGCTGGTGCCCTGGGCGCGGTGCCGTTCCACTTCGATCTGCCAGGCCCGGTCGTACGCGGTCACCCGGCCCTGCGCCGCCGCCAACGCGAGCGGGTCGCCGGCCCGCAGGTGCGGCACGCCCCACGGGTCACGGAAACGCCGGGCGCCGCCGCGCCTGCCGGTCTGCTCGCTGGTTCGCTCGCCGCGCTCGCTGCTGTGCTTGCTGGTTCGCTCGCCGCGCTCGCTCACGCCGGCTCCGGGGCGAGGGTGGTGGCACGCCGCCGGGCCGCCGGCACGACCAGCGGGGTGCCGGTCTCCGGGTCGTCGATGACCCGGCAGGGCAGCCCGAACACCTCCGCCACCAGGTCGGCGGTGACCACCGACGACGGTTCCCCGGCGGCCACCACGCGCCCGTCGCGCATGGCGATCAGGTGCGTGGCGTAGCGGGCCGCGTGGTTCAGGTCGTGCAGCACCGCGACCAGCGTGCGCCCCTGCTCCTCGTGCAACCGGGCGCAGAGGTCCAGGATCTCGATCTGGTGGGCGATGTCGAGGTACGTGGTCGGCTCGTCGAGCAGCAGCAGCGGGGTCTGCTGTGCCAGCGCCATGGCGATCCACACCCGCTGGCGTTGCCCGCCGGACAACTCGTCCACCGACCGGTCGGCGAGGTCGTCGACACCGGTCGCGGCCATCGACTCCTCGACCACCCGTTCGTCCTCGCGCGACCACTGCCGCAGCAGCCCCTGGTGGGGGTAGCGACCCCGGGCGACCAACTCGGCGGCGGTGATCCCGTCCGGCGCGATCGACGACTGGGGGAGCAGACCGAGAGTGCGGGCCACCTTGCGGGCCGGCAGGTCGTGGATGTCCCGCCCGTCGAGCAGCACGGTGCCGGCGGTCGGGCGCAGCATCCGGGACAGCGCGCGCAGCAGCGTCGACTTGCCGCACGCGTTCGGCCCGATGATCACCGTGAACGAGTTGTCGGGTACCGCGACGGTCAGGTTCTCGGTGATGGTGCGCTGGTCGTAGGCGAGGGTCAGCGCGGTGCCGCCGAGCCGGGAACTGCCGGGGTGCATGGGTGCTCCTTCGAGGGCGTCGCGGGTGTTCACAGCCGGCCCGCCCGGCGTTCCATCGCCAGCAGCCAGACCAGATAGCCGCCGCCGATCACTCCGGTCACCACACCGACCGGAAGCTGGTGCCCGGGAAACGCGCGCTGGGCCACCAGGTCGGCGCCGACCAGCAGCGCCGCACCGACGGCCATCGACGGCAGCAGGTTCGGGCCGGGCGCCCGGGTCAGCCGCTTCGTCACGTGCGGCGCGACCAGCGCCACGAACGACACCGGCCCGGCGGCGGCCGCCGCGAACGAGACCAGCAGCACCGCCGCCGCGAGCAGCACCAGGCGCAGCCGGCGCACCGGCACGCCCAGGGCACTGGCCGTGTCGTCCCCCAGCTCCATCATCCGCAGCGCCGTGCCGCATCCGATGAGCACCACGGGCGCCAACACGACCAGGACGACGAGCAGCGGCCCGGCGTTGGCCCAGCCACGCCCGTCCAGGCTGCCGGTGAGCCAGAGCACCGCGCGAGCGGCGTCCATCAGCGGCGCCCGGGTCAGCAGGTAGCCGTTGACGCCGGTCAGGATCGCGGAAATGCCGATGCCGACCAGGATGAGTCGGAACCCGTGCACCCCGCGTCGCCAGGCGAGCGCGTAGATCACCAGGCCGGTGGCGAGGCCACCGACGACCGCGGCGCCGGCCAGCGCCAGGCTGCTGCCACCGAGCACGATCACGACCAGCGCGCCGGCCGACGCGCCCTGGGTGAAGCCGAGGATGTCCGGGCTGCCCAGCGGGTTACGGACCAGCGACTGGAACACCGTGCCGGCCAGCGACAGCGCCGCCCCGACCAGCAGGGCGGTGACCAGTCGGGGCAGTCGCAGCTCGTGCACGATGAACTGCTCCGCCGGCGTGCCGCCGCCGACGAGGGTGCGCAGCACGTCGGTCGGGCCCATCGGATAGTCACCACTGCCCAGGGCGACCAGGCCCAACCCGGCCGCGAGCACTGCCGCGCCGAGACCGATGGCCATCGCGCGGGGACGGAACCGCACCGACAACCCACCGGGCGTACGAAGAACGGTCACGCCATCACTCCGCTTCGTTGCGCGATGGCGCGACGCGCCACAGTGCTGAGCCTGCTGGTTCGCTCGCTGCGCTCGCTCACGGGTGGGCCACCTTCGCGCGGGTGACCAGCCACAGGAAGAGCGGGCCGCCCAGCACGGCGGTCACCATGCCGACCTGGAGTTCTCCGGGTCGGCCCAGCACCCGACCGAGCACGTCGGCGCCGAGCAGCAGGGCGGGCGCGAGCACCGCGCAGTACGGCAGAAGCCAGCGCAGGTCCGGGCCGGTCAGGGCGCGTACCAGGTGGGGCACCAGCAGCCCGACGAAGACGATCGGGCCGCAGGCGGCGGTCGCGGCGCCGCAGAGCAGCGTGACCGCCACGATCACGGCGGCGCGGATCAGCCCGGGTCGGGCACCCAGGGCCCGTGCGGCGTCGTCGCCGAGCGCGAGGGCGTTCAGCGGTCGGGCGGCGCCGAGCGCGACCAGGAGGCCGACCAGGATGAACGGCAGCACCCGGGTCACCGTCGCGGAGTCCGCGCTGGCCAGCGAACCGACCGTCCAGAACCGCAGGCGGTCCAGCGAGGCCGTGTCCAGCAGCATCACCGCGCTCACGTACGAGTAGAGGGTGGCGTTGAGGGCCGCGCCGGCCAGCGCGAGGCGGGCCGGGGTGGCGCCACGCCCGCCGCCGACGGCGTAGACGAGTGCGGTCACCACCGCCGCGCCGAACAGCGCGAACCAGACGTACCCGCCGATGGCGGTAACGCCCAGGAACGCGGCGGCGGTGGCGACGGCCGCGGACGCGCCGGCGTTGATGCCGAGCAGCCCGGGGTCGGCGAGGGGGTTGCGGGTGAGGGCCTGCATGACCGCGCCGGCCACGCCGAGCGCGGCGCCGGCAAGCAGCCCGAGCAGGGTACGCGGCAGGCGCATCCGGTGCACCACGGCGTACTCGGTGGCGTCGCGGTGCAGCAACCCGGACCAGACGTCGGCGAGCGGTAGGGATTTCGCTCCGACCGCGATGCTGAGCACCACGATCACCCCGAGCAGCGCCACGGCGGCGACCAGGCCGGCGGCGCGGGCCGTCCGCGCACCGCGCCGAGCCGGGGGCCCGGCCGATTTCCTGTCCGTCACCGACGGTGTCGCCTCGGTGACGGTAGCTGTGGCGTCCAGTGTGGGCTCCGGAGTTGTGGTGGCACGGCGAACCGCTGTTGACAATGACCGAGGTTAGGCTAACCTAACCCCGCTACCCTGGTCGAGCCCGGCCAGACCCTTGATCGAAAGACAACACCATGACCGATGCCCTGTCCGCACGTCGCCTCTCCCGCCGTGGCCTGCTGGCCGCCGGTGGTGCCGCCACGCTGGCCACCCTGCTCGCCGCCTGCGGCAAGGACGACACCGCGAAGCCTGCCGCCGGCAACGGAAGTGGTCCCTGGTCGTTCACCGACGACCGCGGTACGAAGGTCGATGCCGCAGCCCGCCCAACCCGTGTCGTGGCCTTCACCGGCGTGGCGGCGGCACTGATCGATTTCGGTCTCGACAAGCAGCTCGTCGGAGTGTTCGGTGAAACCAAGCGGGCCGACGGCAGTGCCGACCCCCAGGCCGGCGACCTGAACGTCGAGAGCGTCGAGATCCTCGGCAACGTCTGGGGCGAGTTCAGCCTGGAGAAGTACGCGGCGCTGCGCCCCGAGCTGCTGGTCACCCACATGTACGACCCGGACGCCCTCTGGTACGTGCCGGACGAGAGCAAGAGCAAGATCCTCCCGCTCGCGCCCAGTGTGGCGATCACCACCGCCCGGGTGCCGATGACCAAGCCGATCGAGCGCTACGCCGCGCTGGCCGAGTCGCTCGGCGCGGACCTGTCCGCGAAGAAGGTCACCGACGCGAAGACCCGCTTCGACGCCGCCGCCGAGGCGGTCCGGCAGGCGGTCAAGGCCAACCCCGGCATCAAGGTGATGGCCTGCTCCGGCAGCCCCGACCTGTTCTACGTCTCCAACCCGAAGGTCAGCACCGACCTGATGTACTTCGCCGAGCTGGGCGTCGACATCGTGGTGCCCAACAAGCTCGAATCCGGCGACTACTTCGAGGCGCTGAGCTGGGAGAACACCGGCAAGTTCCCGGCCGACCTGATCCTGCTGGACAACCGGAGCACCGCCCTCCAGCCCAAGGACCTCGCCGCCAAGCCGACCTGGCAGCAACTGCCGGCGGTCAAGGCCAACCAGGTCACCGCCTGGGACGCGGTGCCCCGCTTCTCGTACGCCGGCTCCGCGCCGCTGCTGGAAAACCTCGCCACCGCCATCCGGAACGCGAAGAAGGTCAGCTGACGCCATGAGTACGAGCACCGTCGAACCGATCGCCCTCCAGTACCGCTTCTTCGCCGCGCACGTCGTACGGGCCCGTCGGGTCGGCGCCTCGCTGGTGCGGGTGACCGTCGGCGGTGCGGACCTGACGGCGAGCGCGGCTTCGACCGTCGGCGGGTGACCTTCGCCGGCTACTGGCGCTGGGGGCTCCCGGAAGAGGACCTGCGCGCCGAGGCGCTGGTCGGCGCCACGGCCTGAGTGGCGAACCCATCAGAAAGGCAGCACCACCCCGAGGCGCACCGCCGCGCCGGGGGGAGGTTCCGGCTGCCCCTCGTCCAGAACGTGGAAGGACTTCGAGTGACCGTGCCGACGTACCCCGTCGAGAACACCGCGCCGTCACCGGCGCCCGCCGCCGCGCGGGCCCAACTGTTGCACGACGGCTCGGTCGAGCAGTACCGGCGGGCGATCGCCGACGGCGTCGACCGCGTCGCCCGTCGGGTGGCCACCGTGGACCGTCCCGTCACCGGGATCACGCCTGCCGAGCTGGCCCCCCTGGTCGACCGGGTGGACCTGGACCGGCCGTTGGGCGACGCCGGCGCCGCGCTGGACGAGCTGGAGGACGTCTACCTGCGCGACGCCGTCTGGTTCCACCACCCCCGCTACCTCGCCCACCTCAACTGCCCGGTGGCCATCCCGGCGCTGCTCGGCGAGGCGGTGCTCACCGCCGTGAACTCGTCCCTGGACACCTGGGACCAGAGCGCCGGGGCGACCCTCATCGAGCGGCGCCTGATCGACTGGACCGCCGAGCGGATCGGCCTCGGCCCCAGCGCGGACGGCGTCTTCACCAGCGGCGGCAGCCAGTCCAACCTCCAGGCGCTGCTGCTGGCCCGCGAGGAGGCGTGCGTCGACGCGGTCGGCCCGGCGGCCCGCGCGGAGCTGCTGCCCCGACTGCGGGTGCTCACCTCTGCGGCCGGTCACTTCAGCGTGCAGAAGTCGGCCAAACTGCTCGGCCTCGCCCCGGACGCCGTGATCGCCGTGCCCACCGACGCCCGGCGACGGATCCGGGCGTCCGCCGTCCGCGAGGAGATCGAGCGCTGCCGGCAGGCCGGGCTGGTGGTCATGGCCGTCGTCGCCACCGCCGGCACCACCGACTTCGGCTCCATCGACCCGTTGACGGAGCTCGCCGGGATCTGCGCGGCGACCGGTGTCTGGCTGCACGTGGACGCCGCGTACGGCTGCGGTCTGCTGATCTCGCCGACGCGCCGACACCTGCTCGACGGCATCGAACGGGCCGACTCGGTGACAGTCGACTTCCACAAGTCGTTCTTCCAGCCGGTCAGCTCCAGCGCGCTGCTGGTCCGCGACCGCGGGGTGCTGCGACACGCCACCTACCACGCCGACTACCTCAACCCGGCCCGGATGGTGGAGCAGCGCATCCCCAACCAGGTCGACAAGAGCCTGCAGACCACCCGCCGCTTCGACGCGCTGAAGCTCTGGCTGACACTGCGGGTGATGGGCCCGCACGCGCTCGGCGCGCTCTTCGACGAGGTGGTCGACCGGGCCGCCGACGCCTGGCAGTTGGTCAGCGAAGACCCCCGCTTCGAGGTGGTGACCCGCTCCGAGCTGAGCACCGTGGTCTTCCGCTACCTGCCCACCGGCCCCGGCCGGGACCTGGCCGACGCGGCCAACCTGCACGCCCGGGAGGCCCTCGCGGCGTCCGGCCTCGCCGTGGTCGCCGGGACCCGGGTCGACGGCCGGCACTTCTTGAAGTTCACCCTGCTCAACCCGGCGACCACAGTCGAAGACGTCGGTTACGTCCTCGACCTGATCGCCACCCACGCCGGCCGCTACGTGCACGACCACGTCACCGCCGACCTGACCTGCCACGTCGGCTGATGCCGATCGACCTGCCCAGTCGGCTGACGCCGATGAAATCCAATCTGGGCCTGGAGGGCCGGATGTCCACCCACGACTTCATCGCCATCGGGCTGGGCCCGTACAACCTGGGCCTGGCCTGCCTCACGGCGCCGATCGACGAGCTGGACGGGGTGTTCCTGGAGGCCCGCCCGAGCCTCGCCTGGCACCCCGGCATGCTGCTGGAGTCGGCGCGGCTGCAGACCCCGTTCATCGCCGACCTGGTCAGCCTCGCCGACCCGACATCGCCGTACTCCTTCCTCAACTACCTCAAGGAGATCGGCCGGCTCTACCCGTTCTACATCCGGGAGAGCTTCTACCCGCTGCGCAGCGAGTACGACGCGTACTGCCGGTGGGCGGCGGCGAAGCTGCCGAACGTGCGCTTCGGTCAGACCGTGACCACTGTGGAGTACGACGCCGCCGACGACCGGTACGTGGTGCGGGCCAGCACCGGCACCGGAGAGACCGTCGAGTACGCGGCCCGGCACCTGGTGCTCGGCACCGGCACCCCGCCGTACCTGCCCGACGCCGTGGCCGCGCTGCCCGGGGACGCCGTGCACAACTCCCGTTACCTGGAGCACCGGGCGGCGCTGCGCACCAAGCGCAGCATCACAGTCGTGGGCAGCGGGCAGAGCGCCGCCGAGATCTACCACGACCTGCTCGGTGACATCGACCGGTACGGCTACCAGCTCAACTGGGTGACCCGTTCGCCGCGGTTCTTCCCGCTCGAATACACCAAGCTGACGCTGGAGATGACCTCACCGGACTACGTGGACTACTTCCACGCGCTGCCCGAGGCGACCCGCTACCGGCTGGAGACCGAGCAGAAGGGCCTGTTCAAGGGGATCAACGCGGATCTGATCAACGAGATCTTCGACCTGCTGTACGCGCACACCGTCGACGGACCGGTGAACACCCGTCTGCTCACCAACACCGAGCTGGTCGGGGCCGACCACCAGGACGGGGTGTACACGCTCGGACTGCGTCAGGTGGAGCAGGAGCGGGACTTCACAGTGCGTACCGAGGGGTTGGTGCTGGCGACCGGCTACCACTACCGGGTGCCGGAGTTCCTCGCGCCGGTGCGTGACCGGATCCGCTGGGACGGGCACGGCCGGTTCGACGTGGCCCGCAACTACAGCATCGACCACAGCGGGCGGGGCATCTTCCTGCAGAACGCGGGCACCCACACGCACAGCATCACCTCACCGGACCTGGGCATGGGCCCCTACCGCAACTCCTGGATCATCCGTGAGCTGCTCGGCCGGGAGTACTACCCGATCGAGAAGAGCATCACCTTCCAGGAGTTCGGGGTGACGTCGTGAGCGTCGTCTTCGCCCGCTCCGACGATCGGCTCGGCGAGTTCGCCCTGCGTACGCTCGACCTGGACACCGACGCCGCGCTGCTGTACACCTGGGTGACCCACCCGAAGGCGGCGTTCTGGCTGATGCAGGACGCCGACCTGGCCCGGGTGACCGAGGAGTACCAGCGGATCGCCGAACACCCGCACCACGACGCGTACCTCGGGTTGTGGCGGGGGAGTCCCGCCTTCCTCGCCGAGCGCTACGACCCGGCCCACGTCGAGCTGGCCGGCCTCTACGACCACCAACCCGGTGACGTGGGCATGCACTTCCTCTGCGCGCCCGTCGGCACTCCGGTGCACGGCTTCACCCGGGCGGTCCTCGGCACTGTCATGGCGTGGCTCTTCGACGACCCCACGACCAGACGGGTGGTGGTCGAGCCGGACGTCCGCAACACGGCCGTGCACGCGCTGAACGCCGCCGTCGGCTTCGAGGTCGTCGGCCCGATCGCCAAGCCCGAGAAGGACGCGCTGCTCAGCGTCTGCACCCGAGCCCAGTTCCAGGCCGTCGATCTCGCCGCCGCAGACCGCCCCGCCGACGCTGACCGCGCTGCCGCCGCCCGAACCGAAGGAGCCCCGGCGTGACCGCCACCGCCGTTCCCACCCAGACGTCAGCCGCCGCCGGGCACGCCGCTTCCGGTGACCCGGTCGGGCACCTCACCCCGCAGCGCTGGGCCCGGGCCAACCGGCTGCTGGTCCGCAAGGCGCTCGCCGAGTTCACCCACGAACGACTGCTCGCACCGGAGCCGGTGCCGGGCCCCGACGACCGGCAGTTCTACGAGGTCCGCAGCGACGACGGCACTGTCACCTACCGCTTCGCCGCGCGGGTGCTCGCCCTGGCGCACTGGCAGATCGACGCCGACAGCATCACCCGGCACCGCGACGGCACGCCGCTGCCACCCGACGCGGTGGATTTCATCGTCGAGCTGCGCGGCACCCTCGGGCTCTCCGCGCGGGTGCTCCCGGTCTACCTGGAGGAGATCACCTCGACGCTGGCGGGCACCGCGTACAAGCTGGCCAAGGCCGCGTCGAGCGCCGCCGAGCTGGCCACTGCGGACTTCCAGACCATCGAGACGTCGATGACCGAGGGCCACCCCTGCTTCGTGGCCAACAACGGCCGCCTCGGCTTCGGCGTCGACGAGTACCACCGCTACGCCCCGGAGACCGCCGAGGCGGTACGCCTGGAGTGGCTCGCCGCGCACCGGGACCACTCGACGTTCAGCAGCGCCGCCGACCTCGACTACGAGGCGCTGATCGAGAGCGAGCTGGACGCGCAGACCCGGGCCCGGTTCGCGGCCACGATGGCCGACCTGGGCCTCGACCTCGCCGACTACCATCTGATCCCCGCGCACCCGTGGCAGTGGTGGAACAAGCTGGCGGTCACCTTCGCCGGGGAGCTGGCCGAACGTCGGCTGGTGCACCTCGGCCCCGGGCCGGACGCGTACCTCGCCCAGCAGTCCATCCGCACCTTCTTCAACGTGAGCGAGCCGAGCCGGCACTACGTGAAGACGGCGCTGTCGGTGCTGAACATGGGCTTCATGCGGGGGTTGTCGGCCGCGTACATGGCGGCCACCCCGGCGATCAACGACTGGCTGGCCGACCTGATCGCGCGCGACGAGGTGCTGACCGGCACCGGCCTGACCGTGATCCGGGAACGGGCCGCTGTGGGTTACCGGCACCGGCAGTACGAGGCGGCGACCGACCGCACCTCCCCGTACCGGAAGATGTTGGCCGCCCTGTGGCGCGAGAGCCCGGTGCCCGACCTGGCGCCGGGGCAGCGACTGTCCACCATGGCCGCGCTGCTGCACGTGGACAACGACGGCGGCTCGCTGGCGGCGGCGCTGATCGCCCGGTCCGGGTTGGCGCCCGAGGTCTGGCTGCGTCGCTACCTGGACGCCTACCTGACCCCGCTGCTGCACAGCTTCTACGCCCACGACCTGGCGTTCATGCCGCACGGCGAGAACGTCATCCTGGTCCTCGACGAGCACGACACGGTCGAGCGGGTGATCTTCAAGGACATCGCCGAGGAGATCGCGGTGATGAGCGCCGACGTCGAGCTGCCCGCCGAGGTGGAGCGGATCCGGGTCGACGTGCCCGACGACACCAAGCTGCTGACCATCTTCACCGACGTGGTGGACTGCTTCCTGCGTCACCTCAACGCGGTCCTGGTCGAGGCCGGCGTGCTCGCCGAGGACGACTTCTGGCGTACGGTCGCGGCCTGCGCGACCGACTACTTCGACCGGGTGCCGCACCTGGCCGAGCGGGTCCGCCACTACGACCTGTTCGCCCCGGAGTTCACGTTGTCCTGCCTCAACCGGCTCCAGCTACGCAACAACCAGCAGATGATCGATCTGGCCGACCCGTCGGCGGCTCTCCAGTTCATCGGCACCCTCGTCAACCCGATGGCGGCCCACGCACCGACCCGCTGACCGTGGACTCTCAGCGGGTCGGCTCCGCCGTGCCGGCCCGCTGAAACGCGTGGGCCAGCTCGGCCAGGTCGAAGCCCTCGAAGTGCTGGAGGAACCGGCGGCGTACGGCGGCCAGGTGACTGGGCCAGGACTCCTGGAGGCGGGCGAAGCCGGCGTCGGTGAGGACGGCGTTCCAGCCGCGGGCGTCCTCCTCGCACCGTTCGCGCTTGACCAGGCCCTGCGTCTCCAACCGGATGATCGTGCGGGTCATGCCGCTGAGCGAGAGATGGCACAGCGCCGCGAGCTCGTGCATGCGCATCCGCCGGTCCGGTGCCTCCGACAGGTTCATCAGGGCGGTGTACTCGGTGAGCGGTAACTGACGGTCACCGACCATGTCTGCGTCGATCGCACGGGGCAACACGTGCATCACCTGGCCCAGAGCGCGGACCAGGGCCTCCTCGTCAAGGTTGAGAGGTTGCGGCGTCGGCGTGGAGGGGTTGGACATCCTCATATCATACTTGTTTGACGGAGCAAATGCTTACCCTCCGTGTGACTACGACCATAACGAGAGTATTTGCTTGACCAATCAAGCACCGGTTAGCGTTCTGGCCGTCAGGCAAGGACCTCTGGAAGGGCACCACACATGACCAGGATCGGGATCATCCTCGGAAGCACCCGTCCGGGGCGTAACGGGGAAGCCGTCGCCCGCTGGGTGCTGGAGATCGCCAAGCAGCGCTCCGACGCGGAGTACGAGCTGATCGACCTGCTCGACTACCAGCTGCCGCACCTCGACGAGGCGTACCCGCCCTCGATGGGTCAGTACTCCCAGCCGCACACGCTGCGTTGGGCCGAGACGATCGCCTCGTACGACGGGTTCATCATCGTCACCCCCGAGTACAACCACTCCACCTCGGGCGCCCTGAAGAACGCGATCGACTTCCTCTACGCCGAGTGGAACAACAAGGCCGTCGGCTTCGTCAGCTACGGCTCGGTCGGCGGGGCGCGCGCCGTGGAGCACCTGCGTCTGATCTCCGGTGAGCTCCAGATGGCCGACGTGCGTTCGCAGGTCGCGCTGTCGCTCTTCACCGACTTCGAGAACTTCAGCACCTTCAAGCCCAACCAGTTCCAGCAGGACGCGCTGACCACCACGCTCGACCAGGTGGTCGCCTGGAGCGGCGCGCTCGCTCCGCTGCGCAAGGGCTGACCGTTTCGGGCTTTCCGGCGGCGGCCGCGGGATCCTTCCCGCGGCCGCCGCCGTGCCCGCATGTGCGGGCCAACCGGATCGGCGATGCGTACTACCCTCGGCCGCATGAGCCGACCTGCCGGCGCGGACCGGCCTCCGCTGTGGCGGGACCGCACCTTCGGCACGTACTGGGTCGCGCAGTCGCTCTCGGCGGCCGGCGACTCGTTCGCGTACCTGGCGGTGCCGCTGCTGGTGCTCCAGGCGACCGGGTCGGTGGCGCAGATGGGCCTGCTCACCGCCGTCGCGGGCGCGGCGTCCGTCGCCGCCGGGATCTTCGGCGGGGTTCTGGTCGACCGGTACGACCGGCGCACGCTGATGATCGTGGCAGACCTGACCCGTCTGGTGCTGTACGGCCTGGTGCCGCTGGCGTGGCTGGCGGGCCCGCAGGTGTGGCTGCTCTTCGTCGTGCTGCCGATCTGCGAGGCCGCCGGCATGGTGTTCCAGGTCGCCGCCGTCACCGCGATCCGCAACCTCGTCGATCGTGATCGGCTCACCGAGGCCAACGGTCGGTTGCAGGCGACGTACGCGGCGGCGGCCGTCCTCGGGCCGCTGCTCGCCGGCGTGGTGTCGGCCCGCTTCGGCCCGTCGACCGCCATCGCCGTCAACGCGGCGAGTTTCGCGCTGTCCGCGGCGGGGCTTTGGATGATCCGACTACGGCCCGCACCGGCCGACGGCGCCGCGACGGTGACCCGGGAGCGGCCGCTGGCCGAGTTCCTGGCCGGGGCGCGGTTCCTGTGGCGACAGCCCGTCCTACGCGCGCTGACCATCCTGCTGTCGGTCTTCATCTTCCTGACCTACGGCTTCGTCGACGTGCTGATCTACCACGTCACCCACGACCTCGGCGGCTCCGAGGGCACCGTCGGCACGGTGCTCGGCCTGGCTGCGCTGGGCACAGTCGCCGGCGCGCTGCTGGTGGCCCCGCTGCGTCGACGGCGCGGATTCGGCGCGACGTGGATCGGCGCCCACGCGGTCTGCGGGTTCGCGGTGGCGGGCGTCGGCATCGCGACGAGCGTGCCCGCTGTCACCGCGCTGACCGCCGTGTACCTGTGCTGCCTCAGCGTCGGCGGCATCTGCTCGATGTCGCTGCGCCAGGAGATCACCCCTGACCACCTGCTCGGCCGGGTCACGTCGGCGTTCTGGAGCACGCACTACGCGCTCGGTCCGGCTGGCGCCGTCGTGCTGACCTGGGCCGCCGCCCGGTTCGGCGTCGCGGCCGTCACGCTCGCGGCCGGAGCGGGGTGCCTGCTGGTAGCGGTCGGTGGCCTCTTCAGCCCGGTCCGCCGCGCCGGCTCCGAGCCGCGTCGTCCACCTGCCGCAGTCGTGCGGGGCGGGGTCAGTCAGCCACCGGCGGACCATCCCTCGACGGCGTGAGTCGGCACTCCGCCTGGGCGGTGGCTCCGGGCGACATGTCCCGCGGTGCCTGTCGAGCTGCCCCGTCAGTGGGGCAGCCACGCCCGTAGCCACCGCATGGTCGTGGCCGGCCTTCATGGTCGTGGCCTGCGCTCATGGTCGTGGCCCGCCCTCAGGGGCGCGGCCCCGCCCGCATGGTCAGACAGGCGACCTGCCGTCTCCCGGATGCCGCCCCCGCCGGGCGCGGACCGAGGCAACCGCGGACCGGGAGTCCCGCCCCACGAATGGGGCAGCTCTACAGGCACCGAGCAGCACATCCCATTCGCCAGCCGCATTCGGGCGTCCGCGAGACTCGGCCGCTCAGAACTCCTGGTACATGACGTGCAGCCCGACCCGGCCGAGGGCGGGATGGCGGAACGCGCCCGGCACCGTGCCGACCACCGCGAAGCCCTCCCGCCGGTACAACTCCACCGCCGACCGGTTGCTCTCCGCCACTGCGTTGAACTGCATGCCGGCGTACCCCTGCTCGCGGGCCCAGGTCAGAGCATCGCGGCACAGCGCGGTGCCCACGCCCCGGCCCCGCGCGTCGGCGGCGACCATGAAGCTCGCGGTCGACACGTGCGCGCCCGGCCCGGGCCGGTTGGTGCCCATCTTCGCGGTGCCGAGCACCCGCTCGCCGTCGACCGCCACGACCGTCCGACCTGGTGCCACCTCGACCCACATGCCGTACGACTGTTCGGCGGTCATCGCCGGATCGTAGGTGAAGGTCTCCTGTGCCCCGATCACCCCCTCGATGATCGGCCACACCTGCGACCAGTCCTGGTCGACGAACTCCCGAATCAGCACCGGGGGAGGTTAAGCCCGCGACGAGCCCCGGACAATCGGTTATCCCCGGGTGCATCCGAGCAGCGGTCCCGGTGCGAAGCATGGGTCGTGACGAGACGTCACGGATCCGACGCTTCGACGAAAGGCCCGCTGATGAAGATCGCACGACTCGCCGCCAGGATGGCGGTGGGCGCCATGGCCACCGCGCTGGCCACCACGGCCATCGCTGTGCCGGCCGCTCAGGCGACCGGCAAGGCCAAGCCGCTCGGCACGACCTCACTCGCCGCTGTGCTCACGAAGGACACCAGCGGCTTCGACCGCAACTCGCGGGACTTCGACGTGCTGACCGCGGCCGTGCTGGCCGTGCTGGAGGCCAAGCCGAACTCGCCGGTCAAGGTGCTCACCGACGGCACTGTCGCACTGACCGCGTTCATCCCCACCGACGCGGCCTTCCAGCAGTTGGTACGCGAGATCACGGAGGCGAAGAAGCTGCCGAGCGAGAGCGCGGCCTTCTCCGCCGTCGCCGGGCTGGGCATCGACACCGTCGAATCGGTGCTGCTCTACCACGTGGTGCCGGGCGCCACCATCGATCGCAAGACGGCGGTCCGGGCCGACGGCACGGACCTGAGCACCGCGCTCGGCTCGACCGTCGAGGTCGACGTGCGCACCTACCTGTACTTCTTCCGCCAGGTGCGCCTGATCGACGCCGACACCAACGACCGGGACGCCCGCGTCGTCACCTTCGACGTCAACAAGGGCAACCGGCAGATCGCGCACTCGGTGGACCGGGTGCTGCGCCCGATCGACCTGCCCTGACCGAGGGCGGGTGGCGTCCGACCACGCGTCGGGCGCCACCCGCGCCGGCCGTCAGGCCGAGGCGAGCGCGGCGATCTCCTCGTCGAGCAGACCTGCCAGCCGGGCATGCCGCCCCGCGTGGGTGCGAACGGTCATGCCGCGGCTGGGCATCTCCACAGTCATCAGCACGTACAGGTGCAGCCGGTAGAGACCCAACCGGCGGCGCGCGGAGGCGTCCAGCAGCAGCGGCTCGGCGGCGGTGGCCTGGTAGCCACGCAGCAGGGGATGCTCCGGTTCCTCCTCCACACGCCGGAAGAGCAGTGGCGAGACCAGGTCCAGCAGTGGATCGCCAAAGAGGAACCGTTCGCCGTCCACCAGGCCACGCAGCCGCCACCGGCCGTCCGGGTCGGGCGCGGCCAGCACGTTGCCGTCCCAGCAGTCGAAGTGCAGCAACGCCGGCCGGCGCACCTCGTCCAGCACAGCGGCGTGCCGCTGCACCAGCGCGTGCAGGCGTGCCGGGGTGACCGGCAGCCGGACGTTCCAGTCGGTCGCGTCGGCGAGCAACGCATCGAGCATCGCCGTGAACGCGGCCCGCCAGGTCGACCCGCCGGGACGGTCGTCGTCGTACCCGAACCGGTCGCCGGTGACCTGGTGCAACGCGGCGAGGGCAACCCCGAGGTCGTGGCGCGCCGGGCCATCGTCGACACCACCCTCGGCCAGGTCGACCAGCGACCGGCCGGGCAGCATCGCGGTGACCAACCACTCGCCGTACGCCGGGTCGGTGCCGTGGTGCAGCACCTCGGGCACCGGCACCTGCGGCGCGCGCTCGGCGACGAGGTGGAAGTAGCGGGCCTCGGCCGCGCAGAGCCCGCGCTCGTAGCGCAGCAGCGGCGTCCCGGTCGGCGGGGCCAGCTTCAGCACCACCCGGCGGTCGTCGTCGAGCAGCGCCCACCAGACGGTCGCGTATCCGCCGCCGTCCAGTGGACCGGAGTCCCTGACCTGGACGTGCGACCCGAGTGAGGCGCGGAGCAGATACGCCACCTCGTCCGGCCGGAGGGCACGCTGGGTGGGGCTGGCTCCGGTCACGACGCCGCGTCACCCCGTCGGGCACGCGGGGCCGACGCGGCGGTGGCGGGGGAGGAACGCGGGGCGGGACCGGCGGTGTCGCGGCGAACCAGCTCGGCGGGGAGCACCTCGACCCGTGGCGCCGGCGCTCCGGCACCCAGCACCAGGGACATCGCGCGCACCCCCATGTCGACCAGCGGCAGTCGCACGGTGGTCAGCGCCGGGGTCACATCCCGGGCGATCGGCATGTCGTCGAAACCCACCACGGAGATCTGCTGCGGCACGGCCAGCCCGCGCGCGCGGAGGGTGGCGAGCGCGCCAATGGCCATCGAGTCGTTGAGCGCCACGATCGCGGTCAGCTCCGGGTCGGCGTCGAGCAGTCGTGCGGTCGCCTCCGCGCCGCCGTCGCGGTCGAACTCCGCGTACCGGATGCGCCGTTCCGGCAGCTCGCGGCCCTGCTCGGCGAGGGCCTGCCGGAGGCCGGCCAGCCGGTCGGTCGTGGTGGTCAGGATCCGCGGGCCGGCGACCACCCCGATCGCCCGGTGCCCCAGCCCGCACAGCTCCCGCCCGGCGAGGTAGCCGCCGGCCCGGTTGTCCGGCATCACCGCGTCGCCGGAGTGCTCGTGCCGGCCGATCACCGCCACCCGCCCGCCGGTGGCCTCGTACGCGGCGAGCTTCTCGTTGAGCTGCCGGGTGAACGCCTCGTCGTGGTAGCCGGAGCCGGCCAGGATCAGTGCCGCCACCTGGTGACCGCGCAGCAGCTCCACGTACTCCAGCTCGCGGTCCGGGTCCCGGTAGCTGTTGCAGATCATCAGCAGCCGCCCCTGGTCGGTGGCGACGCGTTGCAGCCCACGGGTGATCTCGGCGAAGTACGGGTCGGAGACGTCGTGCACGATCACACCCACGGCGCTGCGGTGCGAGCGGGCCAGCAGCTGGGCATGGGCGTTCGGCACGTACTGCAACTCGGCGACGGCGGCGAGCACCCGCTCACGCAGCTCGTCGGTGACCGGCTTGCTGCTGCCGTTGATGACGCGGGAGGCGGTGGCGGGGGAGACGCCCGCGCGGCGTGCCACATCGGACAGAGTCGCCATGGCCCGCCCCCTTGGTCTGTTGACGGCATTTCGCCGTGCCGGCTAGCGTCACGGTACCGCAGAGAAAGCCCTTTCCCGCAGGGAGGCCCGGCCATGTCCGATCGCTTCGCCGACGAGTACTTCGATGCCTGACGGGCCGGCCCCGCTGCCCGGCGGGGTGGGGGTCTCCCGGCTGCGTGTCTACGACACCGTCGCCCCGGACGGCCTGGTCGGCGGCACGCCGCACGTGCACCTGTGCTGCACCGAGGGGTACGTGGTGACCGACGGCGAGGGCGCGGTGCAGACCCTGACGACCAGCGGCTTCCGGGAGACACCCCTGCGGCCGGGGGTGGTGGTCTGGTTCGAGCCGGGCACCGTGCACCGTCTGGTCAACACCGGCGGGCTGGCCATCGTGGTGCTCATGCAGAACAGCGGCCTGCCCGAGGCCGGCGACGCGGTGCTGACCTTCCCGCCCGACGTGCTGGCCGATCCGGGCGCGTATGCCGCGGCGGTCGCGCTACCCGATGGGGGAGCGCCGGGCGCGGACGTGCGGGCCGCGTACCGCAGGCGGGATCTGGCGGTGACCGGCTTCCAGGCGCTGCGGTCCGGCGGGCCGGCGGCGCTGGCCGCCTTCCACGCCGCCGCGGTCGCCCTGCGCCAGCCGCTGCTGGCGCGGTGGCGGCAGCGATGGGAGGCCGGCGCGGGCCGGGCCGCCGCCAGCACCGACAGCCAGCTCGACGCCCTGGGGCGAGGCGATCCCCGCCATCTGGCCGAGGCCGGGGTGTACGTGGTGGACGAGCCGGTCGAGCGGGGTCGGCTCGGCATGTGCGGCCTGCTGGACACCTACCCGGCGGCCGTCTGACTGTCCCTTTGGGACAGCCGGTGGGTCACCAGGCATCGGTGGAAACAGATCGAGGAAAGGCCTTGCCCGGCGTGAGGGCGCCGCCTACGCTCCAGGAAAGCGTTTGCCTGATCCGCCGAACGGCCCCCTCCACGGGTGCCGTGCCGGGCCCCGAGGAGGTTCCGCGTGACCGAGAACTCTCTGGACACGGCGGGCCGGCAGGCCGCCGCCGAGGCGGCGGGCGGTGATCCGGCGGCCTCGCTCGCCTCCGCAACGTCGAAACCCGCCGAGGGTCCGGGCCGGTCCACAGCGGCCGGTCGACCGTCCGGAACCGGCGGCCGACCACCCCGACCGACGCTCGGTCGCCGGGCGGCGGCCTTCGCCGACTCGCTCTGGCGTCCGGCGCTGGTGCTCGCCGTCGTCTTCGCCGCGTGGTGGTTCGTGGCCGCGCAGGAGTACGTCCCGAACTACCTGGTGCCCACACCCGCCCAGGTCTGGGAGACGATGACCGGTCAGTGGTCCGAGCTGGCCCGACACACCCTCGTCACCCTCTACGAGACGGTGCTCGGCTTCGTGCTGGCCGCCGCACTGGGTCTGGCCACCGCGGTGGCCATCGCCTACTCCCGCACCCTCGACAAGGCGCTCTATCCGATCGTCCTGTTCGCACAGGTCATCCCGAAGATCGCCATCGCGCCACTCCTGGTGGTCTGGTTCGGCCTCGGCCTCACCCCGAAGATCATCCTGGCGGTGCTCATCGCGTTCTTCCCGGTGGTCATCTCCGGCGTGGCCGGGCTGCGCTCCACCGACCCGGAACTGCTCGACCTCGCCGCCACGATGGGCGCGGGGCCGTGGCGCACCTTCCGCAAGATCCGCTTCCCAAACGCGTTGCCGCACCTGATGGCCGGCCTGAAGGTGGCCGTCACCCTCGCGGTGGTCGGCGCCGTGGTCGGTGAGTTCGTGGGCGCCAGCGAAGGGCTCGGCTACGTCCTGTTGCTGGCCAACGGCAACCTCGACGCCCCGCTGCTGTTCGCCGACCTGATCCTGATGTCCGCCATCGGCATCGTCCTGTTCGTCCTGGTCGAGATCGCCGAGGCACTGCTCATCCCGTGGCATGCCAGCCGCCGCGCCGGCGTGTCCCTCACCACCTCCTGACCGACCCCATCACGGAGGCACCGATGAAACGCACCGCCACCACCATCCTGGCCACCGCAGCCCTGCTCCTCGCCGCCACCGGCTGCGGTGGGGACGACTCCGCCGGCAAGACCGGCGCCGACGGCAGCAAACAGGTCACCCTCACCCTCAACTGGGTGCCCTACGGCGAGCACGCGCCGTTCTACTACGGCCTGCAGAAGGGCTACTACTCCGCCGAGGGCATCGACCTGAAGATCCTGCCCGGCAACGGCTCGGGCAACACGGTCAAGCAGGTCGCCCAGAAGCAGACCGACTTCGGCTGGGCGGACAGCCCGGTGCTGCTCAAGTCGGTGGCCAGTGGGATGCCGGTGCGCAGCCTCGGCGCGTACCTGGAGAAGGGCCCGTCCTCGGTGGAGTTCTTCACCGAGGAGAACATCAAGACCCCGGCCGACCTCAAGGGCAAGACCGTCGGCGGCACGCCCGGCGACGCCCTCTACGCCACCTTCCCGGCCTGGCTGGAGAAGAACGGCGTCAAGAAGGACGAGGTCAAGGTCGTCAGCGTGGACGCCGCCGGCAAGATCGCCGCCCTGGCCGAGGGCAAGGTCGACGCCATCATGGGCTTCTTCCACGACCAGGCGCCGACCATCGAGAGCAAGACCGGCAAGAAGGTCGACGTGCTGCTCTTCGCCGACTACGGCATGAACCTGCTCGGCACCGGGCTGATCGCCAACACCCAGACCCTGCAGAAGGACCCGGAGCTGGCCCGCAAGTTCGTCCGTGCCACCCAGAAGTCCTGGGCCGACGCCGCACGTGACCCGGCCGGAGCGGTCAGCGCGATGGTCGCTCTCGCCGAGAACGAGCCCGCTCCCGAGGTGCTCACCAAGCAGCTCACCCTCAACCTGCCGCTGCTCGGCTCCGAAGGCCCGCCCGGAGTGAACACCGAGGCCCAGTGGACCGAGACCATCGACCTGATGTCCCGTTACGCGGAGCTGAAGGACCCGGGGGCGCCCAACGCGTACTGGGACTCCTCGTACGCGGCGCAGGGGTGACGCCGTGACCGCCGCGCCGGCAGCCACCGGCACCGCCATCGGGATGTCCGGGGTGACCGTACGGTTCACCTCCCGACGGTCGCAGACCACCGCGCTGGACGACGTCTCACTGGACATCGAGCCCGGGGAGTTCGTGACGATCGTCGGTCCGTCCGGCTGCGGCAAGTCCACCCTGCTGAAGATCGTCGCGGGGTTGGTCAAACCGACCAGCGGTGCGGTGTCGCTGTTGCAGCGCCCGGTACGCGGCCCACAGAAGGAGATCGGTTTCGTCTTCCAGAAGGCCGCGCTGCTGGAGTGGCGTGGCGCCCGGGCCAACATCCTGCTCCAGGCCGAGATGCGCGGCATGGACCGGGCCCAGGCGTCCCGTCGGGCCGACGAGCTGATCGAGATGACCGGCCTGACCGGCTTCGAGAAGGCCCTGCCGCACGAGTTGTCCGGCGGCATGCAGCAGCGGGTGGCGCTCTGCCGTGCGTTGCTGCACTCCCCGCCGGTGCTGCTGATGGACGAGCCGTTCGGCGCCCTGGACGCGCTGACCCGCGAGCAGATGAATGCCGAACTGCACCGGATCTGGCGGGAGACCGACACCACCGTGGTGCTGGTCACCCACTCCATCGCCGAGGCGGTCTTCCTCGGCACCCGGGTCGTGGTGATGAGCGCCCGGCCCGGCCGGATCATCCGCACCTTTCCGGTCGAGCTGCCGGCGCACCGCGACTACGCGCAGGTGATGTCGGACCCCCGTTTCGACCGCCTCGCCACCGACCTGCGTGGGTTGCTCGGCAGCGCGGCCGCCAACCACTGAGCGCGGATCGGCACGACCAGCACGACGGAAGGAACACCATGACCCGCAGGTCGATCGGCATCATCGTCAACGGAGTGACCGGAAGGATGGGCTACCGCCAGCACCTCGTCCGCTCGCTGCTGGCCATCCGCGAATCCGGCGGCGTGGCGCTGGCCGACGGCACGACCATCTGGCCGGAGCCAGTCCTGGTCGGGCGCAACGAGACGAAACTCCGGGAGCTCGCCGAGCGGCACGGCCTGACCGACTGGACCACCGACCTGACCTCGGCGCTGGCCCGCGACGACGTCGAGATCTACTTCGACGCCCAGGTGACCCAGCAGCGGGAGAAGGCGATCCGGCAGGCCATCGAGGCAGGCAAGCACATCTACACGGAGAAGCCGCTGGCCGAGGACACCGCCGCCGCGCTCGACCTGGCCCGGGCGGCGGACGCGGCCGGCGTACGCACCGGTGTCGTGCAGGACAAGCTCTTCCTGCCCGGCCTGCGCAAGCTCAAGCGCCTCATCGACGGCGGCTTCTTCGGTCAGATCCTCTCGGTGCGCGGTGAGTTCGGCTACTGGGTCTTCGAGGGCGACTGGCAGCCCGCTCAGCGTCCGTCGTGGAACTACCGGACCGAGGACGGCGGCGGCATCACCTCCGACATGTTCCCGCACTGGCACTACGTGCTGGAGGAGCTGTTCGGCCGGGTCACCGCCGTGTCCTGCGTGACCGCCACCCACGTGCCCCAACGGGTCGACGAGACCGGTCAGGTCTACCAGGCGACCGCGGACGACGCCGCGTACGGGATCTTCGAACTCGACGGCGGCATCATCGCGCAGATCAACTCGTCCTGGGCAGTGCGGGTGTACCGCGACGAGCTGGTGGAGTTCCAGGTCGACGGCACCGAGGGCAGCGCCATCGCCGGCCTGCGCAACTGTCGGGTGCAGCACCGGGCGGTCACCCCGAAGCCGGTGTGGAACCCGGACCTGCCGGCCACCGAGGACTTCCGGGCCCAGTGGGTCGAGGTGCCCGACAACGAGGAGTTTGACAACGGTTTCAAGGTGCAGTGGGAGGCGTACCTGCGGCACGTCGTGGCCGGTGAGCCGTTCCGGTGGGACTTCCTGTCCGGCGCACGCGGTGTGCAGCTCGCCGAGCTGGGGCTGCGCTCCGCCCGCGAGGGTGGTCGCATCGAGGTGCCGGAGCTGCGCTCATGACCGCCGAGGTGGTGTTGCCGGGCGGGCGACGGCACCGGCTGGCCGGGGGGAGCGGCTTCGCCCGCCCGGCCGCGCCGGCGACCAGCCGGATCGCGTACGCGGCAGCGCACGTCGTCGCCGACCCGACCGCGGAGAACGTGCCAGGCGCCCCGGCGACGGTGGACTGGGACACCACCCTCGCCTTCCGGCGGCACCTGTGGTCGTACGGGCTGGGGGTCGCCGAAGCGATGGACACCGCCCAGCGGGGGATGGGGCTGGACTACCCGGCGACCCGGGAGCTGATCCGCCGCAGTGCCGCCGAGGCCCGCGCGGCGGGCGGATTGATCGTCGCGGGGGTCGGCACGGATCAGCTGCCCGCCGGCCCGGCCACCCTGGCGGCGGTCACCGCCGCGTACCTGGAGCAGCTCGACCACGTACGCGCTGCCGGCGCCCGGCCGGTGCTGATGTGCAGCCGACACCTGGCCGCCGCGGCGCGCGGGCCGGAGGACTACCTCCGGGTGTACGACGAGCTGCTGAGCGCCGCCGACGAGCCGGTGGTGCTGCACTGGCTGGGCCCGATGTTCGACCCGGCGTTGACCGGTTACTGGGGTGCGGTCGACCTGGAACTGGCCGCCGACACGGTCGTCGAGCTGATCAAGGCACACCAGTCGAAGGTGGACGGCATCAAGGTGTCGCTGCTCGACGCCGGCCGGGAGCTCGCGTTGCGCCGCAGACTGCCAGCCGGGGTACGCCTCTACACCGGTGACGACTTCCACTACCCGGAGCTGATCCGGGGCGACGAGGTGGGGCACTCCGACGCGCTGCTCGGTGTGTTCGCGGCCATCGCACCGGCCGCCGCCGCCGCGCTGGCCGCCCTGGACCGGGGCGACCTGGCGGCGTACGACGAGATCTTCGCGCCGACCGTGCCGCTGGCCCGGCACCTGTTCGCGGCCCCGACCTGGCACTACAAGACAGGGATCGTCTTCCTGGCCTGGCTTGCCGGGCACCAGGACCACTTCACCATGGTCGGCGGCGCGCAGTCCGGGCGGTCCCCGGCACATCTGGCCACGCTGCTCACCCTGGCCGACGCGGCGGGACTGTTGCCGGACGCCGACCTGGCCGCCTCCCGCGCCCGAGCGCTGTTCACGGTGGCGGGGGTGGAGCAGTGAGCGCGAGGAGTGAGCCGGTCCTGCGAGCCCCGCAGTCGCGAACGACAAGCCCACAGAGCCTCGCGCGGTTCTCGTTCAACCAGGCGACCGCCCAGCGGTGGCCACTGCCCGACGTGGTGGCCGGCTGCGTGGCCGCCGGGGTGCCGGGCGTCGGGCTGTGGCGGGAGCCGGTCGCCGACCATGGGCTGGCCCGGTCCGCGAAGCTGGTCCGCGACGCCGGTCTCACCGTCACGTCGCTGTGCCGGGGCGGCTTCTTCTCCACTGACGACTGGCGCGCGCAGAACCTGCTGGCCATCGAGGAGGCGGCCACACTGGGTGCCCCGGAGCTGGTGCTGGTGTCCGGTGGGCTGCCGCCGGGCAGCAGGGACATCGACGGCGCCCGGCAGCGGGTCGCGGACGCGATCGGTGAGCTGGCCCCGCACGCCGAGGCCGCCGGGGTACGCCTGGCGATCGAGCCGCTGCACCCGATGTTCGCCGCCGACCGCTGCGTGATCGCCAGCCTCGGTCAGGCCCTGGACATCGCCGAGCGGTTCGACCCGACGGTGGTCGGCGTGGTCGTGGACGCGTACCACGTCTGGTGGGACGACACGGTGTACGCGCAGATCGCGCGGGCGGGTGCCCGGATCGCCGCGTTCCAGGTCTGCGACTGGGTGACGCCGCTGCCGGAGGGTGTGCTGCTCGGGCGGGCGCTGCCCGGCGACGGGTGCATCGAGTTGCGCCGGTTGCGCGAGGCGGTCGACGCGGCCGGCTACGGCGGCCCGATCGAGGTGGAGGTCTTCTCCGCCGAGGTGTGGGCGCGGCCGGGCGCGGAGGTGCTGGACGCGGCGATAGCCGGCTACCTGCGCCACGTTGTCTGAGGCTGCCGAGCGGCGCTGGCCGGCGGCGGTCGGCGCGTGGTTGGGCATCGGCACCGCGCCCGCCACGCTGGTGCTCGGCGCGGCGATGGCGGCCCGGCACGGCGGCGCGGTGCCGGTCGCCGGGCTGCTGGTCGGCGGGGTGCTGATGGCGGCGCTGCTCTGGGGGCAGGGCCGGATCGGCCTGCGCCGGCCGCTCGGCGACGGTGGAACGCTGACCGCGGTGCTGCCCGCCTACCTGGGCAACACGTCACGGCTGCTGCTGGCGGCGGTGCTGGCCGTGTCGATGGTCGGCTGGAACGGGTTCAACGTCGGGCTCGGCGGGGCCTCCCTGTCCGCCCTGACGGACCTGCCGGGCTGGGTCGGGCCGGTGCTGCTGGAGGTGGCGGTGGTGGCCGTCTCCTGGGGGCCGGCCCGGCTCGGGAACCGGGTCGCCGTGCTCACCACCCTCAGCGCGGTGGTCCTGGTCGGCTGGTGCCTGACGGTGCTGCCGCCACCCGGTGCGCCGGTTCGCCTCGCCGCCGGTGGGCTCGCCGACGCCGCCGCGCTGATCGGCTACGCGGCGGTGTTCGCGCTGCGCGCGCCGGACTTCAGCGTCGGCCTCGCCCGGCGGCGGGACCTGGCCTGGTGCGTGGGGCTGCTGATCGGGCCCGCGCTGCTCGGGGTGATCGCCGGCGCCGGCCTGTGGCTGCGGACCGGCTCGGCCGACGTGGTCGCGCTGCTGGCCGCCGGCTCGGGCCTGGCCGCGTACGCGAATCTGTTCGTCGCGGTGGCGGTCTTCGCCGCCGCGTTGACCACCACGTACTCCGGTGCGCTGGCGATCCGTGGCCTGGCCCCCCGCGTGCCGGCTCGTTCGGCGATGCTGGTCGTCGCGGTCCTCGGCGGGGTGCTGGCGGTGGCGCGTTTCGACCGCCTCGTGCTGCCCTGGTTGACGCTCCTGGCCGCCGCGCTGCCGGTGCTGGTGGTGCCGATGGCCGTGGAAGCCGCGGCCCGTCGGCGCGGTCGTGCGCCGCGGACCGTGCCCGCCTGGTGTTGGGTGCCGGCCGCGTTGCTGGCGGTGGCCTGCACGCTCGCCGGGGTCGGCGTCGCGCCGCTGCTCGGGCTGGCCCTGGCCGGGGCGTGCACCGTGCTCTGGCGGCGGCGAGGAGACGCGGCCCGGGTGGCCGACGGTGGCGTCTAGCGGGTGGCGTGCTCGCCGTGGTCGCTGACCTGGGCGTCGAACCAGTGGTGCAGGGCATCGCGGAGCGCGGCGTCGTCGGTGGTGTAGGTGGCCTGTGCGCCGTCGGGTGTGGTCGCGTACTCGATGGTGATCCGCCCGTCGTGTGCCTGAAGCGCTGCCAGGCCGGGCATTTCGGTGCCGTGGATGCGGGCGGGATCGCCGAAGTCGCCACGCCGGAACCGCTCGACCTCGGCGGTCAGATGCTGCTGGACAAGGGTGATCTGGGTGGTGTCCTGGCGGTCGTCGGCGACCACGGTCTGCACGCCACCGGTGTCGGTCTTGGTGAAGCGGTGCGTGGTGCGATCCAGATCGAACGGCATGACGGACGCGCCTCGCTCGGCGACGTCGGCCTGTCGGCTGGAGCTGGCCGTCGGTGTCGACGGTGCCGGGTCGTCGGCGCAGCCCCCGCTGAGCGCGGCGGCCGCGACGGCCGCCAGGAGCAGCGCCCGATGGGCACGAGGGCGGTCAGGACGGTTCATTGGTGGCCTCCGCGAGGGTCTGGAGCGCACGAACCACTGCCGCGCGCTGGTCGTCGGGGACGCGATCGAGCAGGGTGGTGAGCCGGTCCCGGCGGGCGTCGGCCTGCCGGGCGGCGGCGGTGGTGCCGGCGGCCGTCAGCAGAAGCAGAACGCCACGACCGTCACCCTCGGCTGTCTCCCGGTGCAACCAGCCCCTGTTGACCAGGTTGGTGACCAGGCGGCTGACGGTGCTCTTCTCCAGACGCAGCCTGCGAGCCAGCTCCACCTGCCGGATCTGCCCCTCCCGGGCGATCTCCACCATGGCGTGCGCCTCCGAGACCGGCAGCGGCTGCCCGCACGGAGTCCGGTCGGGCTGATGGAGGCCGAAGTTGCGGACGAACCGCATCAGGGCCTCCTGCGCCGCGTCGATCTCGCCAGGCTGCATGGTTCGACGCTACAACCAGATGGTTCGAGCGTGCAACCATTGTGGAGGATGAACCCGCATCTGAGCCCCACGGGAGACACGGCATGACAATGGAGAGCGACCGTTACGTGGTCCGCCCCGGCCGAGCCGGCGACGCAGTCAAGCTGGCTCGGCCGGGGCGCCTCGGTGCAGCTCCAAGCGATTTCAACATCAACTCCGGGCTGGCGACCCGTCCGCTCTACTCGGCTCGCGGCGCCGGAGCGCGCGAGCCGTACGCCGGGCCGAACACCACCAGCAGCGCCAGGTCCTCGGTCACCTCGTCGAACCGGTGCTCCTCGCCAGCCGGCACGAAGATCACCGACCCCGGGCCCACCTCGGCGGCGCCGTCCGGGGTCACGATCCGGGCCCGCCCCGCGGTGACCACGTAGATCTCGTCCTCGGTGTGCGGGCTCTGGGCGTCGAAACCGCCCGCCGGGATGCAGTAGGTCCCCACCGACAGGTCCGGCACTCTCAGCTGTTCGACCCAGTCGTTGGCGGCCCCGGCGGGTGCGGTCCACCGGCCCGCGCCATCGATGATCAGCATGGCGGAAGCCTAGTACGGCAACGACAGTAGGCGAATCGTCTTCGAGTCGGGTTCGTTGGCGTGACTACTACTCGGCTTCGACCTCCGTGCGATAGGCAGTTAAGCCGCGTCGGTGATAGTTGCGTAGTGCATTCGGATGGTCCAACGAGCATGTGTGCAGCCAAACCCTGCGTACAGCCGGAGACTCCACGGCCTCACTGTCCCATGCTTGCCGGATGGTCAGCGTCAGCGCATGGCCACCGAGACCCCTCCCGACATATTCGGGCAACAGCCCAAAGGTGGTGATCTCCACATCTCCCTGAGGCTGGGGTTCCAAATTTGCAACCCCCACGGTCTCGTCCTTCAGAGCGATGAGCCAGTATTGGCGCAGCGGACGACACTGCATCAGCTCCTGCCACTCTTCATTCGTGCGAGACGCACTCCGCCACCCGTAGGGGCCTCCGACCTGAGCAGTGGTGGCACGCACGAGCGGCAGGCCACCGTCAACGCGCCGTAGGAAAAGGTCCGCCACCACCTTTCCAGGTCGCAGGTCCTTGGCGTTATTCATCTCCAGGTAGGTGACAACCTTTGCCATGCCGGCAGGCTACCCACCGTTGCGAGTAGGCCCAACACGAGCACTTCAGAAGCACGGCCTGGTACTCCAGTGACGCTTCGCGATCTGGCTTCGCGGGTCAGGGGATCAAGCCGGTAGTGCGGGCCTGGTACAGCTCGCGACGTGCTTGTTTGGTGTCGAGCCGTTCGAGGCCTCTGACAGCCCAGAACCGCAGCGATTCGTCGTCGCCGTGGAGCTGGTCGATGAGCACAGGCAGGGCTTGTTCGGCGCGGGCTTCACCGATCAGTTCGAGTAACCAGCAGCGCAGGCCATGGGCAGTCTCGCGGTTGAACTCGATGATCAGCTCGTCGAGGTGCTGCACGACGTGAGGCCGCAGCTGGTGGAACCCGTCCTCCTGGGTCTGTGCGTCGTTGCTGCGCATCAACCGCATAGCTTTCTGGAACTGGTTCGTCACGTCGTCTCCGGTGCCGTGCCTCAATTGAGCACGGCTCCTTGCATGATCATCGATGGTGTGAGGAAGCCGAAGATCGTGCAGCGACCGTGAGTCACAGCGTAAACCCTGCCCGGCGGCAGTTGGTGTTCAGGATGGTCTGGAGCGAACAACGGCTGGCGGCGCGGGCCGTCGTGGCTGGTTTGTTGTCGCAGGCCGAGCGCAGGACCTGCTGGCAGTTGGCGGGGCTGGCCGGATACCGGCAGCCGCCATCGCAACGGTTGCTGCGCACCGCGATCTGGGATGCCGAGCAGGTCGTCGCCGACGTGCAGCGCCTGCTGACCGATAGGCTCGGTGACTCGCAAGCAGACCCCTCTTGGCCTTGGGCCCGGCGGTGGCGGACAGGTCGATCCCTGCCCGCCACCGCTCGATCATCAGTTGACCGTGATGGTCAGGTTGGCCGAGCGGGTCTCCCCGCTGGTGTAGGTGGTCGTCACCCGGGCGGTGAAGGTCCCCTTGCGGGGGTAGCTGTGGGCGGTCGACCGCAGCGTCGCCCCGTGTGTGATGGCGCTGTTGTCACCGAAGTCCCACGCGTAGTCGGTGATGCTCTGCCCGGACGGCGCTGTCGCGGTGGCGGTGAGCGTGGTGGTCAGCGGCGCGGTGCCGCTGGCCGCGTTGGCCGCGAGGGAGAGCGTCCCGCCCGGTTCCTGTTTGACCCCGGCGCCGTTGAACCGCAACCAGTCCAGCGACAGCAGGTCCGGGGTGCCGCCGACCTGGGCGGCGTTGACGAACTTCGCGTACAGGGTGGTGGTGCCGGCTGGTTTGTTGGTGAGCGTGACGGTGGGCGACACCAGGTTGTCCCACCCGCCGGTCGAACCGATGGTGGCCGTGCCGACCAGGGTGCCGGTGGGGGAGCCGGTCCGCAGCTCGATGGAGCCGCCGAGCCCGCCGTTGGTCACCCCGAGCGTCACCGAGCCGACGTTGCGCAGGTCCACCGGCCCGTACGCCACCCAGTCGTTGTGGTCGACCTCGCCGAGCCGCTTGCCGGCGCGGGCGGTCGCCCGGTCGTTCACGATGATGCCGGACTGGGCGGTGAAGTGCTCGGCCTCCTTGCTCTTGGGCTGCAACTGGGCCCGGGTCGAGCCGGTCAGTGCCGGTACGCCGCCGGCCGCGCCGCCGTCGGTGTACTGCGCGGTGACCACGGTGTAGAGGTTCTGCCCCGGCCCGTGCCCGTCACCGGCGTCGGCCTCGGTGGCGAGCAGCCCCGAGCAGCCGGTGTAGACGTCCAGCGGATGGGCGTGCGAGTCGTGACCGAGCTTCGTCTGCACGGTGACCTTCGAGCAGTCGATGGTGGTCTCCTCCGGGTCGGTGACGGTCACCGTGTACGGGATCTTGTCGCCGAAGTCGAAGAAGCCCCCGTCCGGCACGGTGATGGTCACCGTGGGCCGGGTGTTGCCGACCACCACCTCGGTGACCGCGGTGGCGGTCAACCCATTGCCGCTGTTGCGGACGGTCAGCCGGGCGGTGTGCCTGCCGGCGGTCGAGTAGGTGTGGCTCGGGTTGGCCGCTGTGGAGTCGGTGCTGCCGTCGTTGGTGAAGTCCCAGGCGTAGCTGAGCGCCGAACTGTCACCGGCGGACGACCCGGCCGAGGAGAACGTCACCGCGAGTGGGGTGCGCCCGCTGTCCGGGGTGGCGGCGATCTTCACGGCCGGTGGTCGCCCGTTGGCGACGTAGTCGATGCGGTAGATGCCCGCGCCGGCGTTGCTGCCGCCGCGACCGCTGCCGGTGCCCTCGCCGAAGTCGATGACGTAGAGCGAGCCGTCCGGCCCGAACTCCGCCTCGAAGGGCTGGATCCAGCTCATGTTGCCGAAGATCCCGTTGATCGACTGGAGGTCACCCACGGCGGTGGGGCCGAAGCGCGCGTTGCTGAAGGTCTGCGCCGTCTTGTGGATCGACAGCGTCTTGAACCATTTGCGGGTCAGCTCATAGGTGATCCACTTGCCCTCGAAGTACTCGGGGAACTTCGTGGTGCGGGTGTTGGCCGGGTCGTAGTCGTAGACCGGGCCGCTCATCGGCCCACCACCGCCGGTGCCGACCTCGGGGAACTGGGTGGAGGCCGAGTACGCGTACCAGACCAGCGCGGACTTCGACGCCGGCAGGGTGGTCAGGCCGGTGTTGTTGGGCGAGTTGTTGACCGGCGCGGCGCAGTTGAACTTCGCCCCGGAGGTGCTCGTGGCGAAGTTGTAGTCGTTGAACGGGATGTTGTTGCCGATGCAGTACGGCCAGCCGTAGTTGCCGGCACCGGTGATCCGGTTGAACTCGACAGTCCCCTCCGGGCCACGGTTGGGATCGGCGGCGCGGGCGTCCGGGCCGTAGTCGGCCACCAGCACTGCGTTGGTCTGCGGCTCGACGGTGATCCGGAACGGGTTGCGCATGCCCATCGCGTAGACCTCCGGGCGGGTCTTCGCGGTGCCGGCCGGGAAGAGGTTTCCGCTCGGCACTGTGTACGTACCGTCGGCCTGTGGGGTGATCCGCAGGATCTTGCCGCGAAGGTCGTTGGTGTTGCCGGCGGTGCCCTGGGCGTCCCAGGCGGCGCGGCCGGCCCGCTCGTCGACGGGCGTGTAGCCGCTGGAGGCGAACGGGTCGGTGTTGTCGCCGATCGCCGCGTAGAGCCGCCCGGCCGCGTCCATGGCCAGCGACCCGCCCATGTGCGAGTTGGCCCGACCCTCGCCCCGGTAGGTGGGGACGGTCAGCAGGCGTTTCTCCGAGGAGAGCGCGACGCTGTTGTTGGCGACAGTGAACCGGGACAGGTTCAGCTGTTTGAGGGTCTTGTCCGACCAGAGCAGGTAGATCCAGCCGTTGCTCGCGAAGTTGCGGTCGAGGGTCATCCCGAGCAGCCCGTCGGACTGGTCGGTCATCGCCGAGGTGTACGCGAAGTCCAGCAGTGTGGTGACCTGGAGGGTGTCGGAGTTGACCACCTTCAGCGCGCCGGTGCGCTGGATGTAGTAGACCTTCCGGTCCGGGCCGACGGCCAACTCGAAGGGGTCGGCCAGGTTCTCGGTGACCAGCCCCACCCGCTCGAAGTTGCTGGTCCTGGTGGCCGAGCAGTCGCCGGCGACAGCGCCGGCCGCCCACTCGATGCCGTAGCGCAGGTGCTCCAGGAACGTCGCGCTGCTGAACTGGGAGCTGGCGTGCCCGCCGGCGGTGAACCAGGACCGGCCGCCGTCGTAGCGCTGACACCAGGAGTACGCGTGGTCGACGCCCTCGTCCAGCCCGTTGATCCCGTCGCGCACCTTGATCTGCGCGAGGGTGTGCACGTTGCCGGTCGGGTTGGTCCGCCAGTTGTACCACTCCTCGCTCTGCTCCCAGAGCTCCGGCAGGTTGCGGGTGGAGGGGTGCGCCCGGTCGAGCACCTTCACCCGGCCGGGGAAGGTGCCGCCGGTGGAGGAGAAGTCGGGGTGGTAGTCGAAGATCGTGCCGACCAGGCCCTCGTACCAGGGCCAGTCACGCTCGCTGGCCGAGGCGGCGTGCAGGCCGGCCCAGCCGCCGCCGTTGCGGATGAACGTCTGCAGCGCGGCCCGCTGGCTGGCGTTGAGCAGGTCGCCCGAGGTCGGGAGCGAGTTGGTGTTGTTGAAGACCAGGGCGTCGAACGTGGCGAGGTTGGCGTCGGTGAACGCGGCGGCGTCGGTGGTGGCGACGACCTCGAAGTTGTGGGCGGCGCCGAGCTGCTGGATCGCGGCGATGCCGGCCGGGATCGAGTCGTGGTAGAAGTTGGTGATCTTGGAGAAGACGAGCACCCGGAAGCGTGGGGCGGCTTCGGCGGGCAGGGCGGTGGTGGTGCTCACCACGGTGGCGACGGTGAGCAGGATGAGGCAGAACGCGCGGAGGTGTCGGGGCATGGGGGCGCTCGCTCCCTGTTGGACGGTGAGGGTCGGAAAGCGCTTTCTTGCTGCCCGCATCACGGTACTGACAGCCAGTGACGAGCGTCAATAGCGTACTGGTAAGCGGTTTCCTGGCGGTCGCCGCCGCGTCGACGGGACCGGTGCCCGGCGCGTACGGCGCGGTTGCCCGCAAACCCTGACCGGGGGTGTTTCGTCGTGTGCCGGAGAGGCGACCCCGGGCCTTGGCCGGTGGACCTCGGCCCGGGGCCTGTTTCGGACCTCAGCCCAAACCGATGTAGAGCCGTTCACCGGCGGGTCGGTAGCCGACGCGCTCGTATATCCGCCACGAATCCTCGCTGGAGGCCTCCAACCAGGTGATCTCCGTGCCCGTGGTGAACAGCCGCCGGGTGATCTCGGCGGTGATCGCGCCAGCCAGTCCCCGACGGCGGTAGGGCCCGCGAACGGCGATGCCGGCGACCTCGCTCACCGCGCCGGTGGGCGGGGCCGCTCCACCGGCTCCCGTGCAGGTGCCGTCGTCAGTGACGGCCCGATCCGCTATGTTGCCGGCGTGGAGATCCAGGTGCTGGAGGGCGCGCTCGTTGAGGTGCCGACGGCCGATGTCAGCGGCATGGACCGGCGTGCGTTCGGCGAGTTCGTGGGGCCGCATGGTGAGCTTGCCTCGTACGCGTTCGGCTGGACCACCGGCTCGGACCCGCACGTCGCCCGTCTGTCCATCGGGATCGGTGCCGGCAATCCTGGCGGTGGCACGTTCCACGCGGTCATCTTCGCGAACGAGGACGGTCACGCGTTCTCGCTCGTCGACGAGCCGTTCGAGCGGGTCCCGCAGGGCGGCCCGGACCTGACCGCGGCCCAGTCGCGCGCCCACGAGGACCTGCCGTTCGTCTGGTGGGTCACCGACCAGGTCATGCAGCGCGATCGGCGAGCCTGGTGGATGCGGCACTGGCTTCTGGGCACCAGCTGTATTCAGACCCCTGAGGTCTTCGAACGCGACGAGCCTGTTCTGTTCGTCAGGCACGACGCGGACGACGGCGTCTGGCAGCTGATCGGAGCTTCCGATGCGAGCGGAAGCGACGGCAAGGTCGGGCACCTGCACCATGCCGTCGACGAGGACCCCAGCCTGATCGACGTTCTTGACCTCCCGCCCGGGCGCAGCGTTGTGCGCGCGGGCGTCGGAGAACCCTGGACCGGAGACGTCTGACCTCAATCGAGGCATCTGTCGCACAGGAGCGCACACGTGCACGTCAGCCTGGCGACGAGCGCCGGTCGGGCCGGTCGGTCGAACGAGGACTTCGTCGGGGCGGTTCCCGGCGCTGTCGTCCTGCTCGACGGTGCCGGCATCCCGGGGGCCGAATCGCTCTGCTTCCACGGGGTCGCCTGGTACACGCAGCGCCTCGGCGGAGCACTGCTCGGCCACCTGTCGCGCGACGACGGGCAGGACCTCACGGCCGTCCTCGCCACCGCCATCGGCGAGACAGCCGCCGCGCACGGCGACACCTGCGACATCGGGGACCCGCGCAGCCCGCAGGCCACCGTCGCGGTGGTGCGCGCGTACCGGGGCCGCCTTGACTATCTGCTGCTCGCGGACTCGTTCCTCATCCTCGACCCGGCCCACGGTGGCCCTCAGGTGATCACCGACGACCGTGAGGTCACCGCCCGGCGTGACTGCTCGGCGCCCCTGGACGGCATTGCACCGGGAACCCTGGAGTACGACCGCGTCCGCGACTCCTGCGCCGAGGCGCTGCGGGCCCGCCGAAACCAGGTCGGCGGCTACTGGATCGCCAAGGACGACCCGCGCGCGGCCCGGGAGGCGGTGACCGGCAGCCGGTCCCTCGCCGACCTGAACGGTGCCGCGCTGCTCAGCAACGGTGCCAGCCGTATCGTCAGTCCGTACGGCCTCACCGACTGGCCGGGCGTCCTGGAAATGCTCGCCGCCGACGGCCCATCCGGTGTCGTCCGCCGCGTCCGGCAGGCCGAAGTCGACGGCCTCGGTGCCGTTGCCGCTCAGGCCCCGGACGACGCCACGGTGGCCCACTGCACGCACCTGCCGTGATGCCTGGGGTCCGCCGATGTCTGGCTGCCTACGGCCGCGTGGACGGGGGCAACGTCCCCAGCGCCCGCACCGCGGTGGAGGACACCGCGGCCAGTTCGGGCCGCGCGGGCAGAAATACCGTGGGGACGCCCAGCGACTGGTTCATCGCGGCGAGCTGACACTCGGCCTGAAGGTCGGTGGTGTTGCGCACGCCGCGGACGATCACCCCCACGTCGTGGCTTCGGCAGTAGGCGGAGGTCAATCCACTCCAGGCCACAACGGTGACGGAGGTCCACTCCACCGGCAGGATGGCCCGAACGGCGGCCGCTCGCTCCTGCTCGTTGATCGTCGGATGCTTGGTGCCGTTGACCGCGACGAGCACGACCACCTCGTCGAACAGGCCGCGTGCCCGGTTCACCACGTTCGCATGCCCGGGAGTGAAGGGATCAAAGCTGCCGGGGTAGACGGCTCGGACGCGTACGCGCGTGTGTGTCATCGATGTCACGGCCGCAGGACCCGCTGCGCATCGCGGATGACCGGCTCGGAGGCCAGTGGGGCCCAGGAGGCGAACAGGTCGCGGAAGTAGGCGCCGTGCCGGTCCGCCACCGCAGGATCCTGCTCAATGACGTCCAGCTCGTTGACGATGCTCAGGTCCACGAGCGACCGCAGTTGAGCCGCGTCCGGCGTCCGCACCTGATGCGCGAAGCGGTCGAACACCTGGCCGGTCTGTGCCAGCTTTCGCCAGCTGCGTTTACGGTCGCAGGCGCCGTACAGATAGACGAGCTCTTCCGCGTCGGCGCCGACGAGGTCTCGCAGCACCGCGCGATCGGCGCGATCGAGCAGGGCGAGGTCGAACCCGTCGGTGCCGTAGACGGCGTGGGTGAGGCCCGCGACCTGCACGTCACTGCCGCAGCCGAGCACGGCGAGTCGTTCACTGACCCGACACAGGTGGTCGTACAGGTTGCCACCGGGATGGGCGATCTGCTCCGCTCCGTGCCGGCGGAGCCAGGCCCGCGCGCCTTCGTCGGTGCTCATGGCCCGACTGTAGGTATCGGCTTGCGGCTTGGCTGGCCCCCTGGGGTGGGCGATATGTCACAGCACCCTGGCCAGCACTCCGGCGGTTCGGTGTCCGCCAGACCCGGACGTGGTTCGGGGCACTATCGTTCTGACGTGCACATCCGATTCGACGTCCCCGCCGACCCCGCCTACCCGGGCCAGGTGGCCGCTGCGCTCGCCAGTGTTCGGCTGCGCAGGTTCAGCTACATCGGTGCGACGCTGGCGGCGGCAGGAGCGATCGGTCTGGCACTGTCGCGGGGGTTCTCGTGGGGCGAGCAGATCTCGCCGCTGTGGGTGGCGCTGATCGTGGGTGGCGTGCTGTCGATGCTCTACTGGCCCTGGGTGCGGTTGCGCGCCCGACGCCGTTCCAGTGGCTATGCCGTCGAGGGCGCCTACGACATCACCGATGCCAACATCATGATGCGTAGCGGCTCGGAGTCCGGCGGCATCGCCTGGGACGGGGTCGCCCAGGTCAGGGACACTCCGGACTTCTGGATCGTGTACGTCGGCCGGATGCCGGCCACCGTGATCCCACGCTGGTTGATGTCCGCCGAGGATGCCGAGACGTTGCGAGCCCACATGGCCGAGCGAGGGCTGCTTCAACATCGCTGAACTGCCGTCGGGATCGCCGATGTGTGGCGCGGCGCAGGGTCCGGCGGCGTCAGCCCAGCGGCACCTGCCTGGGTCGATCGCCACTCCCCGCGGCGCCGACACCCTCGGGCGCGTTGATGGGAGCCGCGATGATCCGGCTGGGCACCACCGGGGCGTCCCGGCCCGTGCCCCGTCGACCGTCGCCGCCGGAGGACTCCTCGTGGTAGTCCTGCTCGACGTTGACCGACCAGACGTCATGCGTACTGCCGGTGGCGATGTTCTCGGCCGTGAGCATCGCGGTCAGCATCGAGTGGTCCTGGTTGTTGTAGCGGTGCATGCCGTTGCGGCCCACCGGGTGCACGTTCGGCACCGCCTCGGCCAGCCAGGCACGGATGACGTCCACGTTGTGCTGGTAGCGCTCGTCGTACACCGGGTAGGCCTTCGGCATGCGCACGACGTAGCCGGCCTCCACCACACCGGGTCGGACCAACCCCAACCGCTCCAGCTCCGCAGTCGCCAACGCCACGAGGTCGGCATCCGGGGTACGCCACATCTCGTCGTCCTCGAACACGAAGTACTCCAGCCCGAGGCAGGTGCGCCCGTCCTTGACGAGGTACGGCGACCAGGAGCCGAAGTTCTGGATCCGGCCCACCCGCACTCCCGGGTCGTGCACGTAGATCCAGTTGTCGGGGAACGAGAACTCCGCCGGCACCACCAACGCGACCGTCAGGAAGTCGCGGTAGCGCAGGTCAGCGGCGCAGGCCAGCACCTCCGGCGGTGCCGGCGGACGCAGCGCGGCCACCAGCTCCGAGATCGGCATCGACGAGATCACGTCGTCGGCCGGTTGGGTACGCTGCCCGCCCGCGCCGTCGACCGTCACGCTGATCGCCCGCCGTCGCTTCGGGTCGCGGTGCACGGCGGTCACCCAGGTGCCGGTCGACAGCTGTCCGCCACGCATGCGGACCTGCTCGGCGCAGCGTTCCCACATCATCCCCGGCCCGTACTTCGGGTACTGGAACTCCTCGATCAGGCTGGTCACGTCCGTGCGTCGGCGGCTGGGCAGCAGCGCGTTGCGGATCGCCGTGGCCAGCGACAGGTTCTTGATCCGCTGCGCGGCCCAGTCGGCCTGCAACCGGTCGGCCGGCATTCCCCACACCTTCTCGGTGTACGTCTTGAAGAAGATCGAGTACAGCCGCCAGCCGAATCGGGCCGACACCCAGCCCTCGAAGTGCGACTGATCTTTCGGTGGGCGCAAGCGGACCCGGGCGTACGAACCGAGGCAGCGGGCCGCCTCGGGCAGCCCCAGGTTGCGCAGGGCGTTCATGGCGCTGAGCGGGTAGTTGAACAGCGCGCCCCGGTAGAAGATCCGGCTCATCCTGGGTCGGGTCAGGAAGTCCTCGTCGGGCAGGATCTCGTGCCAGAACGCCTCCACCCGGGCCACCTTCGTGAAGAACCGGTGCCCGCCGATGTCGAACCGCCACCCGTCGCGCTCCACGGTCCGGCTGATCCCGCCGACCACCTCGTCCGCCTCGAACACCTGCACCGGCAGGCCGTGTCTCAGCAGCTCGTACGCCGCAGTGAGCCCTGCCGGCCCCGCACCGATGATCACCGTGCCGTGCTGCTCGTTCATGCTGCCGCGCTCCCTGCCCACCGTCATGGTTGAGGCGCGGCGCGTACCCGTTCTGCGGTTAATGTCACCCTTGATGATGGTTCATTTTCGCTCCGGTGCGGCGTGCGGCGGCGTACAACGAGAAGGGCGACACCCCGCGCGGCGGCGGGCGGGCCGACGGAGGTGGGGGAGCGGGGCGGATGCACCGGTGGCGGCGCGGCGCGGCGGCGCTGGCCGCCCGCACGGCCGCAGCCGGCCGCGGCGCGGCCCGCCTGGCTCGCCGGGTGCCGGAGCCCTGGGCGTACGTCATCGGTCTGTTCCTCGGCGCGAAGGTGCTGCTGACCCTGCTCGGTCTGCTGGCCCTGCACGCCTGGGACGGCATTCCCGGGGCACCACCGCCGGACGAGGCGCTGATGTGGGCGCAACAGCGGGAGATCTCCGAGCACCGGTGGATCTCCTTCTGGTTCGCCTGGGACGCTCTGCTCTACCTGCGGCTGAGCGAGCTGCCGCTGACCGGGCCGTGGCGGGACTTCGGGTTCCCGCTGCTGTACCCGTTCCTGGCCCGGCCCCTCGGCGCGGTGCTCGGCGGCGACAACGCGCTGGCCCTGCTGGTGATCAGCAACGTGGCGTTCCTGCTGGCGCTCTGGTACGGCTACCGGCTGGCCGAACTCCTGCTCGGCGACGCGGCCGCGGCCCGCCGGTTCACCCGGTACCTGGTGCTGCTGCCGACCGCCTTCCTGTTCCAGGCGGCGCTGACCGAGTCGCTGTTCGTCTGTCTCGCGCTGGCCGCGTTCTACTACGCCGAGCGGCGCCGCTGGTTGCTGGTCGGCGTGCTCGGCTACTTCCTGGCGATGAGCCGCTCCGTCGGGCTGCTCGTGGCGCTGCCGCTGACCCTGGTGCTGCTCCGCCAGCACGACTGGCGGCTCGGCCCGCGCGCCCTGCTCGGCTATCTGCGGATCGGCTGGCCGTTGCTGCTGCTGCCCGCCGGGTGGTTCACCTTCATGGCGTACTGCCGGTGGCGCGGCGGGGACTGGTTCGCCTACCAGCACGCCCAGGAGACCGGCTGGGGAATCAGGGTGCAGAACCCGGTGCCGGTGCTGCTGCACGGGCTGGCCGGGGAACCACGCGACGCCGCGCGGCTGTGGTTCGCGGTGGCCGTGTTGGCGGTGCTGGTCGCCGGGTTCCGCCGCCGGGAGCTGCCCTACCTGGTGTACGGCGTACTCATGGTGCTGGTGCCCCTGTCGATGGGCCCGGCGGTGTACAAGAGTCTGCTGCGCTACCTGCTCGCCGCCTTCCCGGTGGCTCTGGTGCTGGCGCGCTGGGCCCGCCGCGCCAGCGTCGACGTGTGGCTGACCGCGACGCTCGCCGTCGTGCAGGGCGCCCTGTTCGTGCTCTGGCTCAGCTACTGGACCCACATGATCATCTGATTGGGGTGGCCGTCGGCCGGGCAGGATGAGCGGATGACCGAGCCACGGGTGCGCCTCGACGACCTGGGCGCCTGGCTGATCAAAGGCAACGCCGACCTGGTCGACCTCACCGCCCGGTTCGCCGCCGAGCCACTGGTGACGAGCTGGTGCGTACGCCCCGGCTATCGGGCGCGGCTCATGCGCGCCGGGCAGCCGGTGGTCTTCTGGGCCAGCGGCAGCCGTGCCCGACTGCCGTACGGGGTGTGGGGTGTCGGACGGGTCACCGGGGTGGCCGAGCCAGGCGCTGGGGGTCAGCCCTGGTCGGTGCCACTGGACCTGCCCATCCTCGCCGCCGGCGACCGGGTGCCCCGCACGGTGTTGCGCGCCGATGACCGACTCGCCGACCTGGAGGTGTTCCGTCAACCTCAGGCCGCCAACCCCTCCTACCTGACAGTGGCCCAGTTCGCCGCCCTGCGTACCCATCTGCCGGAGTGAGCGGCCCCGGCCCGCAGCCGGCCTGCGGCCCTGTGCGAGTCTGCTACCCGTCGTTGCCAGCGCACCTTCGGGGAGGCCCGGTGTTCGCCCTGCCGCTGACCGAGGAGGTCGAGCTGCGCCCGCTGGACCCTTGGCTTGCCGAGGAGTTCCTCGCCAATCTCGACCGGGCCCGGGAGCACATCCAGCCCTGGGTGTCGCCGACCTTCGTGGCCACCGACCTGGCGTCGGCCCGTGCCGTGTTACAGCGGTACGCCGACCGGTGGGCCAGCGACAGTGGCGGCATCTGGGGGCTGTGGTGGCGCGGCACGCTGGTCGGCGGGGTCATGCTCGTGTCGTTCGACGTGACCCGGGGTGTCTGCGAGGTCGGCTGCTGGGTGGAGCCGGCAGCCGAGGGAAAGGGCATGGTGGCGCCGGCGGTCCGCCGGATCGTCGACTGGGCGGTGCGCGAGCGCGGCATCCAGCGGGTGGAGTGGCGGACCAACGCCGACAACACCCGCAGCAAGGCACTCGCCCGTCGACTCGGCCTGCGCCTGGACGGCACGCTGCGCCAGGTCATCCCGGGCCCGCAGGGACGAATCGACCTCGAAGTCTGGTCGGTGCTGGCCGACGAGTGGCTGGCCGGAGCGAGCGGATCGCCGACCACCGTCCACTGACGACGCAAATCTGTCGTACCCGGGCGACACCATGCATCCATGGCCGTCCCCGCGCTCACCCCTCATCCCGACCCGCCGCGTTCCGTGCCGCTGCGTGAGGCGCGCACCCGGTTCAGCCAGCTCGTCGCGCTGGCCGAGCTGACCGACGCGGTCACCGTCGTCACCCGCGACGGCGATCCCCGCCCGGTCGCCGCGATCGTCCCCGCCTCGGCCGCCCGCAGCGCCGCGCAGGCCCGCGCCGACGCCGACCGGCTCGCCACGGTCACCGCCGGGTGGGCCCGGCGCCTCGACGAGCAGCACCGACGCAGCAGCCAGCGGCACGCCGCCGAGCTGAGTGCGGTCCGCGTGGCGCTGGCCGAGGTGTGGGCTGAGCTGGATCGCCGGGTCGTCCCGGGCAGCGACCCGGCGCTGGCCCGGCTGCGCGCCGCACACCATGATCTGCTCGCCGACTGACCGCCTCCGCGCCGCCCGGTTGGCGGCGGGCAGTTCGGCGTCTGTAGGCATCCGGACCCGGAGCACCGTCAGCGTGTCCGGGTCTCCCAGAGCGGCCGTAGGGGCTCGTCGTTGTGCACGATGATGTCGGCGTGATCGGTCGGACGGGCGGTGGCGAAATAGAGCTGCTGGGCGGGGATGTAACGCTCGCGCCAGCGCCGCTCGACGTCGACCTGTGACGACACCCGACCCTCCCGGATCACGGCACGTTCCACTGTCGATTCGAGCGCGGTCGACACGAAGACGCGCAGGTCCCACCGGTCGATCAGTTCCGGGCGCATGAGGAAGACGCCGTCGAAGAGCAGCACCGCGTCGGCTGCGGCAGTCGTGACCGGCGGGGCCAGCACAGCGTCTGTGGTGTGGTCGTAGACCGCGGGTTGGAAGCGTCGATCTCCGCTCGGCCCGAGCGGATCCAGCAGGACCCGGTTCAGCGCGCCGTGGTCGTGCGTGTCGAAGTAGCAGCCTTCGGCCGAGTACTCGCCACGCGGATAGCGCTGTGCCCGGGGAAAGAGGAAATCGTCGATCGTCGCCCGGATGACGTCGCGACCCTGTGCTCGCAGGACGACGGCCAGCTCGTCGGCGAAGGTGGTCTTGCCGGCCGCGGGCGGTCCGTCGACGGCCACCCGCGTCGGGTGTGCGACCGTCACGGACCCGACGGCCTCGGCCAGCCGGCCGAGCACCTCCTCGCGCGTGCCCTGCTCCATCACAGCGCTCCTCCCGTCGATCGCACCGCCCGGCAGCTGCGCGACAGGGCCGGCGGCGCGATCGCCCTCGACCTGGATCACCGCTTGACGTCGTAGACCAGCTTGAGGATCCCGTTCGGGTAGCTCTCCGATTCCCGCAGCGTCAGCATGTGCTTGTCCCGGTCGGCCCGGCCGAACAGGCTCTTGCCGGCACCGAGCAGCACGGGGAAGACGAGCAGGTTGTACTGGTCGATCAGGCCCGCGTCGGACAGCCGCCGAGCCAGCTCCGCGCTCCCGTGGATGAAGATCGCGCCGCCTTCGCCCTCCTTGAGCGCGGCGACGTCCTCCGTCGAGCGCAGGATCGTGGTCGGCCCCCAACCGTCGACGATGGCGTCGTCGGACAGCGAGGTCGACACGACGTACTTGGGCAGTTCCTTGTAGTCGGCGTGGTCCTCGGAGCCGGGCCAGACCGCCGCGAACGCCTCGTAGCTGCGACGGCCGAACATCAACGCCGTCGTGTCCGCGAGCTCCTCGCCCTTCAGCGACCAGGCTTCCGGGACGAACTCGAGGTCCTTGAACACCCACCCACCGCTGCGGTGCTCCTCTGACGGCCCGCCGCCGGGCGAGTCCACGACGCCGTCCAGCGACATGAAACCGGTGTAGACCAGGTTGCGCATTGTGCTGTCTCCTCATGCTCGGGTGAGCTGCCGGGTCCAGGCTAGATGGCGACTGCGGTGGCCGTCCTGGACGAAACGACAGCGGGCCCACCACCGTCGCGGCTGGCTCCTCGTCCGTGTCCTCATGAGCCGGGCGGGCTGGTGGCCCGGCGGTCAGCCGGTGGCCGGGTAGGCGTGCGTCTCGGCCGCCTTGACCGCCACCCAGACCCGCTGACCGGGAATCAGTCGCAGCTGGGCGGCGGCGGCCGGCGTGACGTCGGCGGCCACCCCGATCGGCCCGTCCAGCTGCACCCGGAGGTTGTCGCCGTGCCGCTGGACGCCGGCCACCGTCCCCGCCCAGGTGTTGCGTGGGCTGCCCTCCGGTCTGGACGGGTGCAGGGCCACCGCCGCCGGACGGAACGCTACGAAGGCCTCGCCGTCCAACCGGTCGGCGACGGTGAGGGTCAGGTCCGGCGCGACGCGTACCCCGTGCCCTTCGGCCCTGCCCCGGTACAGGTTGAGCCCGACCAGCTGGGCGACGTAGTCGGTGCGCGGGCGGGCGGTGACGCTCGGCCCGTCACCCTCCTGCACCACGCGACCACCCTCGACGATGACGAGTCGGTCGGCCAGCGCGAGGGCGTCCAGCGGGTCGTGGGTGACCAGCACCGTCGCGCCCGGGTGCGCGGACAGGTGGCGGTGCAGCTCCGCGCGGGTGTCCAGTCGGGTGCGGGCGTCCAGCGCGGCGAGTGGCTCGTCCAGCAGCAGCAGCGATGGCGCGACGGCCAACGCGCGAGCCAATGCCACCCGCTGCGCCTGACCACCGGAGAGCTGTCTGGGGCGGCGGTGCGCCTGGGCGTCCAGCCCCACCCGGTCGAGCCAGTGCCGGGCCGTGGCCCGGGCGGTCTTCCGGTCGACGCCGTGCCGGCGAGGCCCGAAGGCCACGTTGTCCAGTGCGCTGAGATGCGGAAACAGCAGGTAGTCCTGGAAGACCACACCGATCGGCCGGCGCTCGGTGGGGACCCAGCCGCGCGTCGCCGGGCGGTCCAGGTCAATGGCATCGAGGGTGACGTGACCGGCGGTGAGCGGATGCAGCCCCGCCAGCGCGCGCAGCGCGGTGGTCTTGCCTGCGCCGTTCGGGCCGAGCAAGGCAACCACCTCGCCGGGCGCGACCCGCAGCGGCACGTCGAGCCGGAAGGCGCCCCGGTCGACGACGAGCCGGGCGTCCAGCAGTGCACCGCTCATGCGCTGCTCATCCACCGGTCGCGCAACGCCACCAGGATGCCCACCGACACGACGAGCAGCACCAGGCTGAGCACGATCGCGGACTCCAGGTCGGTCTCCAACGCCAGGTAGACGGCGAGCGGCATGGTCTGCGTACGGCCGGGATAGTTGCCGGCGAAGGTGATTGTGGCGCCGAACTCGCCGAGAGCCCGGGCCCAGCAGAGCACCGCGCCGGCGGCCAACCCGGGCGCCACCAGGGGCAGCGTGACATGGGTGAAGGTGGTCCATCGGCTCGCGCCCAGCGTCGCGGCGGCCTCCTCGAAACGGTGGTCGGCGGCGCGCAGCGCACCCTCCACGGCGATGACCAGGAACGGCATGGCCACGAACGACTCGGCCAACACGACACCCGCTGTGGTGAACGGCAGGGTGATGCCGAACGTGGCGTCGAGCCAGCCGCCGAGCAGCCCACGCCGACCGAAGACCAGCAACAGCGCCACCCCACCGACCACCGGTGGCAGCACCAGCGGCACGGTGACCAGCGCGCGCACCAGTCGACGGCCGGGGAACTCGACCCGGGCCAGCACCCAGGCGAGGGGCACCCCGAGCAGCAGGCAGAGCACGGTGGCCAGGGTCGCGGTCTGCACGGACAGCCGCAGAGCGGTCAGCGCGCCCGGCTCGGTGAGCCGCTGCGGCAGCGTGGTCCACGGCGCCCGGATCACCAGCCCGGCCAACGGCAGGACGAGGAAGAGCAGCCCCAACCCGGCGGGGATCAGCAGCGCGATCGGCACCCGCCCCCGCCGTCGGGGCGCGGCGTGCTCAAGGAGCTGGCTCATGGCGCCTGGAAACCGGCCTCGGCGAGGACCGCCTGCGCCGGCGCCGAGCGGACGTACGCGACGAAGGCCCTCGCGCCGGCCGGGTTCGGCGCGTCCTTCAGCGCGACGATCGGGTAGTCGTTGACCGCCCGCGCCGACTCGGGAAACTCCACCCCGGTCACGTCGGCGCTCGCCGCTCGCGCGTCGGTGCGGTAGACCAGGGCCGCGTCGACCTCACCGAGCTTCACCTTGGCGAGCGCACCCTTGACGTCCTGCTCCAGGGTGACCGGCGTCAGCGCGACGCCGGCCGTGTCCAGGGCAGTGCGGGCCGCCGCACCGCAGGGCACCTGGTTGGCGCAGAGCGCCACCTTCACGCCGGGCCTGCTCAGGTCGGCCAGCCCGGTCACGCCTCCCGGGTTGCCCCGGGGCACCGCGATGACCAACTGGTTGCGGGCGAAGGTGGTCGGCGCGCCGTCGGCGTTGCCCGCCTCGGTGACCGTGGCCATGTTCGCCGGGGCGGCGGAGGCGAACACGTCCGCCGGCGCACCCTGGTTGATCTGGTTGGCCAGGGCTGAGCTGCCCGCGACGTTGAGGGTCACGGTGCTGCCGGGGTTGGCGGCCTCGAAGTCCTTGCCGATCCGGCGGAACGATTCGGTCAGCGAGGCGGCCGCGAACACCGTCACCGCGCCGGTGCCCCGGCCGTCCGCGGCGCCGCCGGAGGCCCGGTCGTCGCCCGCGCCGCAGCCGGCGACGGTCAACGCCATGACCACGACCATCGCCGTACGCGTCGCCCGCGCGCTCATCCGCCCGACCTTCCCCTGCTCGGGGCGGGTGCGGCCCGCTCCACCACCACCGTGGTCGACTTGATCACCGCGACGGCCATCGAGCCGACCCGCAGATCGAGCTCGTCGACCGCCTCCCGGCTCATCAGCGACACGACGCGGAACGGGCCGGCCTGGATGTCGACCTGGGCCATCACCGTGTCCTTGCGGACGTCGACGACGATGCCGCGCAGCCGGTTGCGGGCCGAGGAGAACTCGGCGCCCGCGTCCGGGTCGGCGGCCTGGGCGCGGGCGAACGCGGCCAGGTCGACCCCGTCGATCACCCGGTGGCCGTGCTCGTCGCGCCCGGCCGTCAGCCGCCCGGCATCGACCCAGCGGCGAATGGTGTCGCTGCTGACGCCGAGCAGGTCGGCCGCCTCACCGATCCGGAACATCGTCATCGGCTCACCCTAGCTGCCGCATCTGCGAGCACGAAAGGCCGGACCGTGCTGTGTCTGCGTACTCCTGAGGGCTTCTCCGGCCGTAGGTGCGCGACCCGGTGTTGCGTGGTTCCGTCGTGGGGAGACGGAGCGGCTCAGGCGACCTGGTTGTCGTACGTCGCGCGGTTGGCGAGCACGTCGCCCATGTGCGTCTCGGCCCAGTCCTTGAGGCCGCGTATCACCTCGTGCAGGGAGACACCGAGGTCGGTCAGCTCGTAGGTGACGGTGACGGGCACGGTCGGCACCACGGTGCGGGTGATCAGACCGTCTCGTTCCAGGGAGCGCAGCGTCTGGGTCAGCATCTTCTGACTGACCCCGGCCAGGAGGCGCGACAGCTCCGAGTACCGCATCGGCCGCGGCTCGCCGGCGCAGTCGGCGCCGAACTGGTGCGAACCGTCGCTGCGGAGCGCGGCCAGAACCAACGTGACCCACTTGTCCGCGATGCGGTCGAGCAGCTTGCGGCTCGGACACTGCGCCAGGAAGGCGTCATATTCCGCCTTGGCCTGATCCCTCTTCCGCGCCGCCGTCGTCGTTGCCATCGGACCGTTCCTCCCGCCGCTGGGGGCGTTACGCACCTTTAGGTGCCTACTTCCCATGGTGAAGTTACACCCCGATAGTGGAGCAGGTAGACGATGCACCAGCACCGCTCGGTGCGACATGAAAGCCAGAGGTACGAACATGGTCTCCACCTCCCTTCCCGGCGGCACCTGGACGCTGGGAGACCTGCCGGTCACCCGGTTCGGCTACGGCGCCATGCAGCTGGCCGGCCCCTGGGTCATGGGACCGCCGGCCGACCACGGCGGCGCACTCGCCGTCCTTCGCGCGGCCGTCGAGTTGGGCATCACCCACATCGACACCTCCGAGGCCTACGGGCCGCATATCACCAACCAGCTGATCCGGGAAGCGCTGCACCCGTACCCCGATTCGCTGCACATCGTGACCAAGGTCGGCGCGAACCGCGACCAGCAGGGCGGCTGGCCACCGGCCCGTGACCCGGCGAGCCTGCGCCGGTCCGTGCACGAGAACCTCGGGACCCTCGGTCTCGATGTGCTCGACCTTGTCAACCTCCGGCTCGGCGATGCCGCGGGCCCGCAGCCCGGTTCGGTCGCCGAGGCGTTCGAGACACTCGTCGACCTTCAGCGGCAGGGCCTGATCCGGCACCTCGGAGTGAGCAACGCGACGCCGGAACAGGTCGCCGAGGCGCAGGCCATCGCGCCGATCGTGTGCGTGCAGAACATGTACAACCTCGCGCACCGCCAGGACGACGAGCTGATCGACGCGCTCGCCGAGCAGGGCATCGCCTATGTGCCGTTCTTTCCGCTCGGCGGCTTCAGCCCCCTGCAGTCCTCGGTGCTCTCGACCGTGGCCGCTCGGCTGGAGGCGGCACCGATGTCGGTCGCCCTGGCCTGGCTGCTGCGGCGTTCGCCGAACATCCTGCTGATCCCGGGCACCTCGTCCACGACGCACCTGCGCGAGAACATCGCGGGCGCCGCACTGCCCCTCTCCGACGACGACCTCGCCGAGCTGGACAAGATCGGCCGCTAGCGAGAAGGGTGGACCCGCCGGCGTTTCCGACGGGTCCACCCGGTGTCGTCAGCAGTTGCGCAGCTCCGGCGACTGGTTGAGCAGTTGGCCACGGGTCGACACGAAGCGGCGGTAGCGCTCCCCGTCGACGGCCGACGGGCGGAACGCGGCGACGCGGTGGCAGTTCTGGAACGCCAGGCGTACGCCGAAGTGCCGTTCCAGGCCGGCGCGGATCGCGTCGCTGGCCAGGGCCCGGAGCAGTTGTCCTCGGTCGACGTCGGTGGGCGGCGGGACGACGTTGTCGGCCAGGTCGTCGTCGCCGGCCTCCAGTTCGGCGACCACCCGGCTCACTGTGGCCCAGGCGTACGGGAGTGAGTCACGGACGCAGGCGATGAAGGCCTCGTCGTCGATCGGGCCTCGTTCGGCGGCGTCGAGCAGGGCGGGTGAAACGGTGAGCGACATGGTTCTCCTCCGCATCAGCTAACGATTACCGTTTTCATTAACGGCGTCGACTGAGCAGACCACGTCATCGCAGGGGACGTCAACGACCCGCCGGCGTGCCGCGCGAAAGAACTACGATCGAAGGAGGTCAGGGACGGCGGGGATGGCCCTTGAGGTGCCGGCCCAGCTCGCGGGCGATCTCGCGGTTGGCGTCGCGCTCGGCCAGCGTCTGCCGCTTGTCGTAGGAGCGCTTGCCCTTGGCGAGGGCCAGCTCGACCTTGGCGTAGCCGTTCTCGAAGTACATCGACAGCGGGACCATGGTCACCCCACCCTCGCGGACCTTGTCCAGGATCCGGTCGATCTCGGCCCGGTGCAGCAGCAGCTTGCGGTTGCGGCGGGGAGCGTGGTTGGTCCACGTGCCGTAGGTGTACTCGGCGATGTGCAGGCCGTACAGCACGATCTCACCGTCGCGTTCGTGCGCGAACGCGTCCACCAGCGAAGCCCGCCCCTCGCGCAGCGACTTCACCTCGGTCCCGACCAGCACGATCCCCGCCTCGTACGTCCGCAGCACCGTGTACTCGTGCCGGGCCTTCTTGTTCGAGGCGATCAACCGGCGTTCGGGCTGCTTGGAGGGGCTCACCCCGCGACGATATCCGGCCGCTGCCTCAGCCGGGCCGGCCGGCTCCGCCGGTCGCCTGCCGCCCCGGGAGCAGTCGCCCGGTCAGCTCCCGCACCGACTCGGCGAATTCATCCTGCGACTCACACGGCCAGTGCCCCAGGATCGGTGGGGGAACGCTGTCGCTGGGCGCCGGCACCACATCCTCCGGGTCGACCAACCGGCGATCCACCATCGCCGCCGGCCCGGTCAGCGTCTCCGCCTCCCCGGGCCGGTGCGAGGCGAAGATCCACCCGCCGATCGGGTCGGTGTCGCGCCACAGGTTGATCCAGCGCCAGCCGACCCGCTCGCCGATCTCCCGCAGCGCCGGCTCGTCGGCGTACGCCGGGAACAGCCGCGAGTACAACCGACCCAGTGGCGACCCGTAGGTCAGCAGGGCGACCCGGTCGGTGATCCGGGTGGGCAGTTGCAGCACGGTGGCGGCGAGCAGCACCGAGCCGTGGCTGTGCCCGGCCAGCAGCACGCCGTGACCCTGTTCCACCAGGTAGGAGATCCGCTTGGCCAACTCCGGCACGGCCCGCTCGGCATAGCAGGGCGGCGCGAACGGGTGTGCCGCCCGGGGCCAGAACGTGCCCAGGTCCCAGAGCACACCCACGTAGCGACGGAACCCGGCCGTGCGGTAGGCGAAGAGGCCGCCGATCACCAGGCCGAGCAGGATCGCGGCGATCGCGTAGCTGCCCGACCCGATCAGGAAGTTGACCATGCCCTCGGGCACCCCGACGTAGCGCTGCGCCAGCTCGCCCGGCATGAGCTGGAGCAGGCCGAGAACGCTGGTGGACAGGCCGAGCGCCGCCAGCCCGGCGTACACCACGGAGAGCGGTTCCAGCCGCTCGGTGAACCGGGCCCGGGCTATCGCCCGCTCGACCCGACGCAGCCGGTCCGCCGCCGACGCGGGCGCGTGCGGAAAGTCGGCGGCCACGATCGCCTGGGCGGCCCGCCGCCGCCCGCGCCTGGTCAGCCTGGTGACCAGAGCCGCCACCAGCAGGGCGGTCACCACCGCCATGAAAAACCCGAAGATCGCCCACTTGTATGGCAGGGGAGGGCTGGTCTCCAGGCCGTCCGCGGTCGTCCCCTCGCGATCAAGCAGGTCCGCCACCCGGTAGACCAGCTCGGCGGAGAACGCCACGGCGAGTCCGGCCGCGATCGTGACAAAGACCGGCGCTCCCAACGCACGCAGCGGCGCCCCGCGCTGCCCGCCGCCCCGCCGCCAGATCACCAGCGCGGCGAGGGCGGTCACCAGCATCATCTGGCTGACGAACAGCCAGGCCACCATCGCGCCGTAACCCGGCAGCGCGCGGCCCTGCGGCCACGGGGCCGGACTGATGACGACGTGCACGATCACCAGCATCGTCAGACCGCAGGCGATCGTGCGCAGCCCGCGGAAGAAGGCGTCCACTCGGGGCGCCGGGTCGGTCCGGTCGATGCTCCGCACCACGGTGAGCAGGACCAGGCAGGTCAGCAGCACCGCCCCGGTGGCCGCCAACAGGATCACCATCACCCACGAGCGGTGCTGGCTGGCACGGGCGGCCAGCAGGCTTCCGTCGAGGGTGGCGAACGCCGCCGCGACGTGGACCGAGCGCAGCCGACCCACCAGTGGCTCGCCGTCCCACTGGCCGACCGCGCTCAACTGGTGCTTCGAGGTCGGGGTCGACGGGGTCCGGAACGCGTCGAACGAGTGGCCCGGGCGGGCGCCGAGCCACCAGACCAACCCGATGGCGGCGACCGGCACCAACGCCAGCACACCCAGGCGCAGCCCGGTCGGCCGTCCGCCGAGCCAGGACAGCCAGCTCCGCCCGGCCAGGCACGACGGGGTGTCCATGCAGCGCCAGGCGACCAGGTCCAACGCCACCCCGACGATGGAGAGCACGTAGAGCATGGTGAGGGTGAGGGCGAGTACCCGGCACAGCGCCATGAAGCCGAGCTTCGAAGCGGTGTTCGCCGGGCGCATCCAGAGCGCCACGTTGCAGAGCATGAACGGCAACAGGAACACCAACGACAGCGTCCGCACGGCCGTGCCGGACGGCAGGTCGCTCCAGCGGTACGCCTCCAGCGTCACCCCGTCCGTCCCCGTCGAGTCCGGATAGCCGGGGCGCGGTCGGTAGAACCCTCCGCTGCGGTCCCCGGCGACCTGGTGCACGTACGGCCGGTTCAGCACCTGGTCCGCCCCCGCGCCGGAGACGCCGTGCACCCGCAGCTCCACGATCGCGCCCGACATCGTCGGTCCGGTCGGTGTCGCGTCCGCCATGGGCCCCCCGAGGTGTGCACGGCAACCGGGCGGGTCGCCGGTGTTTCGGGCGCCCGTGCGGCTCACCGGCTTACCCGGTCCCGGGCCGGTCAACCGTGCGGTGGAGCTCACGCCCTGGTGCGGTCGACCCGTGCCAGGTGGTTTCATGGCGCCATGGCGAACCCGGTGATCCTGACCGTCGACGACGACCCCGTGGTGTCCCGGGCGGTGGCCCGGGACGTCCGGCGCCGCTACGGCGACCGCTACCGGGTGCTGCGGGCCTCCTCCGGGCCGGAGGCGCTGGACGCGCTGCGAGAGGTCAAACTGCGCGGCGAACAGGTGGCGCTGCTGCTGGCCGACCACCGGATGCCGGAGATGACCGGGGTGGAGTTCCTCGAGGCGGCGATGGACATCTTCCCGGCCGCCCGCCGGGTGCTGCTCACCGCGTACGCGGACACCGACGCCGCGATCGAGGCCATCAACGTGGTCGACCTGGACCACTACCTGCTCAAGCCGTGGCATCCGCCGGAGGAGAAGCTGTACCCGGTGGTGGACGGGCTGTTGGAGGCGTGGGCGGTCACCCCGGACGCGGCCAGCGCCGAGATCCGGGTCGTCGGGCACCGCTGGTCGGCGCCGTCGTTCAAGGTCCGCGACTTCCTCGCCCGCAACCTGGTGCCGTACCGCTGGCTGCTGTCGGACGACCCGGAGGGCGTCCGCCTGCTCGACGCGGCCGGCGCCACCGAGGCGGACGTACCGCTGGTGGTGACCCCCGAGGGCAAGGCGCTGATCGCCCCCAATGAGACCGAGCTGGCCGCGCTGGCCGGGTTGACAGTGGTGCCGGCGTGCGACTTCTACGACCTGGTGGTGATCGGCGGTGGTCCGGCCGGCCTCGGCTCGGCGGTGTACGGCGCGTCGGAGGGGCTGCGGACCGTGCTCGTCGAGCGGCGGGCCACCGGTGGTCAGGCCGGGCAGAGCAGCCGGATCGAGAACTACCTGGGCTTCCCGGACGGCGTCTCCGGCGCGCAGTTGACCGACCGGGCCCGGCGGCAGGCGGTGAAGTTCGGCGCCGAGCTGCTCAGTGCCCGGGAGGTCGTCGGTCTCAGTGAGGCCGGGGGCGCCCGGCTGCTGCGCTTCGGCGACGGCACCGAGATCGCGGCGCACACCGTGGTGCTGGCCACCGGCGTGTCGTACCGGGTGCTCGACGCCCCCGGGCTGGCCGACTTCACCGGCCGGGGGGTGTTCTACGGTGCCGCTGCCACCGAGGCGCCGAGCTGCGTCGAGCAGGAGGTCTACATCGTCGGCGGGGCCAACTCCGCCGGGCAGGCGGCGGTGCACTTCTCCCGGTACGCGTCGAAGGTGCACCTGCTGATCCGCGGCGCGGACCTGACCGCCTCGATGTCGCGTTACCTGATCGACCAGTTGGAACGGATCGACCGGATCACCGTGCACCCGCACACCGCCGTGGTCGGCGGGTCCGGGGAGGACCACCTGGAACGGCTCACCCTCTGCGACACGCGGACCGGGGAGTCCCGTTCGGTCGACACGTCCTGGCTGTTCATCTTCATCGGTGCGGAGCCGCGCACCGACTGGCTGGACGGGGTGCTGGTCCGCGACCCGCGCGGCTTCATCGTCACCGGCCCGGATCTGCTCGCCGGCGGACGACGGCCGGCGGGCTGGTCGCTGTCGCGCGACCCGTACCACCTGGAGACCAGCGTGCCGGGGGTGTTCGCCGCCGGTGACGTGCGCGCCGAGTCGGTCAAGCGGGTCGCCTCGGCCGTCGGCGAGGGTGCGATGGCAGTCTCGCTCGTGCACCGCTACCTGGAGGCCCAGTGAGCGCGAGGAGTGAGCCGGTTTTGCGAGCCCCGCAGTCGCGAACGAAGGAGGCCCAGTGACCATGGAGTCTGATCGGCTGACACCCGCGCAGCTGCGTACCCTGTTCCTGTTCGAGGCCCTGGACGACGGGCAGCTCGACTGGTTGGCCGAGCGCGGCCGGGTCGAGCAGCGCGCCGGCGGCACCCTCGTGTACGCCGAGGGCGAGCCCGCGACCTGCTTTTTCGTGTTGGTGCGCGGCGCGGTGGCGCTGAGTCGGCAGGTTCGTGGTGACGACGTCGAGGTCAGCCGCACCGACCAGCGCGGCGTGTACGGCGGGGCTGTCCAGGCGTACCTCGGTGACCAGGTCGACCAGGTCTACCGCAACAGCCTGCGGGCGGTGACCGACGCGGACTTCTTCGTGTTGCCGGCGGAGGATTTCGCGCACGCCCTGCGGTCCTGGTTCCCGATGCCGATGCACCTGTTGGAGGGGTTGTTCTTCGGTATGCGGGACTCCCAGACCATCGTCGGTGAACGGGAGCGGCTGCTGGCCCTCGGTTCGCTCTCGGCGGGTCTGACCCACGAGCTGAACAACCCGGCGGCGGCGGCGGTGCGGGCCACCTCGGTGCTGCGCGACCGGGTCGCCGGGATGCGGCACAAGCTCGCGATGATCGCCGACGGGCGGCTCGATGGCAGGGCCCTGCACGGTCTCGTCGCGTTGCAGGAGGAGGCGGTCGCCCGCGTTGCCACCGCGCCGAAGTTGACCCCGATGGCCACGGCCGACGCCGAGGACACCCTGACCGACTGGCTGGAGGAGCACGGCGTCGGCGGCGCCTGGGACCTGGCGCCGATCCTGGTCGGGGGCGGGCTCGACACGGCCTGGCTGACGGAGGTGAAGGCTGCGGTCGGATCCGCCGACCTGGAGGCGGCGGTGCGGTGGCTCACCTACGCAGTGGACACCGAGCTGCTGATGCGCGAGATCGGGGACTCGGTCACCCGGATCTCCGGCCTCGTCGGCGCCGCCAAGCAGTATTCGCAGCTGGACCGCGCGCCGCACCGGGTGGTGGACGTGCACGACCTGCTCGACGCCACGCTGGTGATGTTCAAGGGGAAGATTCCCGCCGGGGTCAAGCTGGTCCGCGAGTACGACCGCGGCATCCCGCCCATCCCGGCGTACGCGGCCGAGCTGAATCAGGTGTGGACCAACCTGATCGACAACGCGTTGGGCGCGATGGGGGAGAAGGGCGTGCTGACCGTCCACACCGGACGTGCCGGTGACTCGCTGGCGGTGGAGGTCACCGACACCGGCCCGGGTATCCCACCCGAGGTGCGTCCGCGCATCTTCGAGCCGTTCTTCACCACCAAGCCGGTCGGCGCGGGCACCGGCCTGGGGCTGGACATCTCGTACCGGATCGTGGTGCACAAGCACCACGGCGACATTCGGGTGGAGACCGAGCCCGGACGAACCACGTTCCGGGTCCTGCTGCCGATCACCGAGGTGCCGGGCGACGCGCAGGCTACCTAGAGGCGCGTCGGGGAACTGGTCATGGCCGACGCCAGCAACTAACCTTCAAGCGACCCGCCGAACGTCGTACGGGGTGAAGACCGGACGTCAGCGGCAGCCGTCCACGGTCGGCCGCTCCGCAGATGCTGGCCTGGCCACGGTTGAATTCAAGGAGCGCCACTCGTGAAACCGCCGACGTGTTTCGCCTGCGGGTCGTGGGAGAGCGCCGAGAACGCGGAACTGGTGTACTTCGCGCTGAGCCCAGCCGAGGAGGCTGCCGCGGACCGACGTAGCGCGAGCGGCTGGGTCGGTCACCCTGACAACGCCGTCTGGTTCTGCCTGGAGCACGTCCAACTTGGCCGGGACCGTGTGTCGCTGCACTGGCGGGACGCCATGGCCGAGATCAGCGCCCTGACGCGGGGTCTCTGACGCCGACACCGGGCACCACGGTGCCGCTTCGATCCTCGTGCGGTTCACGTACATACCGGTGGCCCGCAGTTCGCGTGATGTGGATTTCGAAGTCCCCCGACACCTCAGGCATTGGCGAAGTCTATGCCGTGCCGACCGGCCAGGCAGTTCCCGCGTCAGAGCACGCGGGCGACCCCGCAGTAGCCGTCCACCTTGGCCGGGGGCCCGCTGGCAGTCCGCCAGTGCCCCAGCGGCACGACACCCGGCTCGACCAGGTCGAGGCCGTCGAAGAACGCCGTGAAGTCCGCGACCTCACGCAGGTGGTACGGCAGAGCACCGCTTTCGTTGTACTGCCGATGCGACTCGATGACCCGCTCGCTGGTAGCCGTACCGTCGGACATCGCCAGGAAGCTGCCCGGCGGTAGGGACGAGACCAGAGCGTCGACGATGGCCCGCGCCTCGGCCGGCTTCTCGACGTGACCCATGACGCCCAGCAGCATCAGCGCGATCGGCGCACCGAAGTCCAGTGTGTCCCGAGCGCTCTGGACGATCTTCTCCGGGTCGCGCAGGTCGGCGTCGACGTACTGGGTGGCACCCTCCTGGCTGCTGGTCAGCAGCACCCGGGCGTGCGCGAGAACCATCGGGTCGTTGTCGACGTAGACGACGCGTGCCTGCGGTGTGATCCGTTGGGCGACCTGGTGGGTGTTGTCGGCCGTGGGCAGGCCGGTACCGACGTCGAGGAACTGACGGATCCCCGCCTCCGCGGCGAGATAGGTTACGGCTCGTCCGAGAAACGCGCGCGAATACCGTGCCGCCTCGACGATTTCCGGGAAGACCGCCCGTACCTGTTGGCCGACCTCGCGATCCGGGGCGAAGTTGTCCTTACCGCCGAGCCAGTAGTTCCACACCCGTGCCGAGTGCGGCACCGTCGTGTCCAGCTTGGCGGCCGAACCTCCCACGGGCTGCTCAGCGTGGTCCTGCGACATGTCCGTCTCCCCTTACCAGCCATGCGATGTCGAGGCCGTAGCCTAGCGGTGCGACGGCGCTCGCTGATACTGCGGATCGACGTAACCCTTGATGGCGGCAACGGCCACGGTCAGAGGTCGTCGGGCCACCAGAATGGATCGAGGCTCTTGCCGTGGCCGTGTGGGCAGGTGCCGTATCCGGTGCTGGAGACGTTCCAGTGGCGGTGGCAGTACGGTGCGTCGCAGGGGCCGCAGAAGCCAGCGTCATCGTAGAAGCCGGCAGTCGTCACGGCGGCGAACCGGTACGGCTCGGTGAAGGCGGCGGCGATCCGCGTCGCTCTCGCCAGATCGACCGGGTCGCCGGTGCCATTGCCGGCCTCGATGCCGGAGAAGATCAGCCACCACTGCTGGTCGCCATGACGCTGTCGGGCGGCGTCGAACACGTCGCGTTCCTGCGGTGAGCGGTCGGCCCAGTCGGCGGGCTTGGCACCGGGGGCGACGAGTTCGACGTGTGTCGCGGGTCGGCCGCACACCGCGCAGGGCGGGTGGGCTGCGAACGCCTGCACCATGTCCTCATCATCCCCCACGAACGTGTCGGACGACCTGCGCAGCGTCGGTGACTCAGGGGGTGCCGGTCAGGAACTCGGCCAGGACCCGCGTGTGGGTGGAGAACGCCAGCTCGACCGGGTCGGTGAGCACCAGCCACTCGGTCGCCTCCTCGGTCGGCGTCGACGGTGGCAGATCCTCGGCCGCTCGCTCGGGCAGCACCCCGAAAATCATCATCGTGCCGCCCGCCGGGGCGCCGTGCACCGCGAACAGTCGCGCGTCCTCGGCCGCGGCGACCAGGCCGGTTTCCTCCCGCAGCTCACGGACGAGGGCGTCGGACCACTCCTCGCCGTACTCGATGAAGCCGCCGGGCAGCGCGAGCAGGCCGCGGGCCGGCTCGATGTCCCTGCGGACGACCACCACGCCCAGGCTCTCGGCCGTGCGGACCGGCAGCACCGCGACCGCCACGGGCAGGGGATTGCGCCAGACGGTCTCGCCGCAGGCCGCGCAGACCCGCGGCCATCCGGCGGCCGGCGGGTAGGCGGCGCCGCAGTAGGAGCAGTGCGAGTACGGCGTGCCGGTCATCCGCAGCACGTTACCCCGGTCGCCGCTGAAGCTGCCGCGCCGCCCGCCCGCGCTCAGGCCTGCGGGGCGCCGGTGTAGAAGGCGGTGGTGCGCTCGGCGGCGGCCTTCGCCTCGTCGGCGTCGGTGCCGGCGGCGATGCTCGCCTCGCACCACAGCTGGCTGCTCAACTCAATGGCCCGCCGTCCCTCGGCGGAGGCGGTCCACTCAGCGCCCTGCTCCGGTGTGATCCCGCTGCCGTCGCCGGCCAGGTGCGAGGCGAGACCGAGCAGCCCGAGGTCCCAGCCGACACCGACCGCGCCCGGCCCGAACTGGGCCCACCGGTCCTGGTCGACGTGCGCGATGTGGTCCAGCTCGAAGCGGGTCCGCTCGTCGCCGACCGGGGTGAGGCGGACCTCGATCCAGCTCACCTCGCCGCCCATCTCCCAGGTGGCGGTGAAGCGGCGCGGCGGCTCGCAGCTCTCGACGGTGCCGCCGGCGTTGCCCTGGAGCTGGTACGTGCCGCCCAGCCGCAGGTCACCGGTGATCGGCAGGAACCAGCGCGGGATGCGCTCGGCGCTGGTGCAGGCGTCCCACAGGTCCTCGGCGGTCGCCTGGTAGGTCTGGCTGATCGTGGTCACCCGAGCCTCACCGGCCTCCAGGGTGCGGCTGCCGACCTTCCGCTGCACGGCGTTGATCTGCTCGGTCGCGTCGAACATCAGGTGTTCCTCTCGTCGGGTGGGTCGGCGGGCCCACGCAGCCGACGCTCGCGTCGGCCCCGGGCCAGCTCGGTGGCGAGTGCCGCCAGGGGTGGGGTCCAGAACCGGCGGAAGTGCTCCAGCCAGCCGTCGACCTCGCGCAGCGGGCGCGGGTCGACCGCGTACAAACGCCGGGTGCCCTCCGGCCGCACGGTGGCGAAGCCGTTGTCCCGTAACACCTTGAGGTGCTGGGACACGGCAGGTTGGGAGATGCCGAACTCTTCGCGGATGACCGCGCTGACCGCGCCGGCGGTCTGCTCGCCGTCGGCGAGCAGCTCCAGGATGCGGCGCCGGACCGGATCGCCCAGCACGTCGAAGGCGTGCACGACGACCTTTATATCACCACCGGCTTATTTAAGCCAAGGCTGATGATCCTACGAGTTTGTCCAACCGGATCGGCAGGTCCCGGACCCGTACGCCGGTGGCGTGGTGCACCGCGTTGGCGATCGCCGCCGCCGCCCCGACGATGCCGATCTCGCCGATGCCCTTCACGCCGGCCGGGTTCAGTTCGTCGTCGTGCTCGTCGAGCCAGTACGCCTCGATGGACTCCACGTCCGCGCAGCCGGTGATGTGATACGTGGCCAGGTCGTGGTTGACCCAGTCGCCGTACCGCTCGTCGAGCAGTCCTTCCTCATGCAGGGCCATCGACAGCCCCATCGTCATGCCGCCGATGAGTTGGCTGCGCGCCGTCGTCGGGTTCACCACCCGGCCGGCCGCGAACACGCCGAGCATCCGGTTCAGCCGTACCTCGCCGGTGTCCGCGTCCACCCTCACCTCGGCGAACTGCGCCCCGTACGCGTACCGGGGGAGCGCCGGCTGCCCGCCCACCTCGTCGGTGGTGTCGGCATCGGCGGACACCTCGTCCGTCGGTACGCCGCCCGGGGTGTCCCGCAGCTTGTCGCGCAGCGCCTGACCGGCCCGGATCACCGCCCAGCTCCAACTGGCGGTGCCCATCGAGCCCCCGGCCACCGGCGCGGCCGGCAGGGCGGTGTCGCCGATCTGGATCTCCACCCGCTCCGGAGGCACCCCGAGCGCGTCGGCGGCCACCTGCCAGATCGCCGTCCGGGCGCCGGTGCCGATGTCGGTGGCGTTGATCTGGACCAGGAAGCTCCCGTCGGGCCGGGCGGTGGCCCTGGCCGACGACGGCCTGGCCCGGGCCGGGTAACTCGACCCGGCCATCCCCGTGCCGATCAGCCAGCGACCGTCGCGCCGGGCGCGGGGCGTCGGGTCCCGGTCCGTCCAGCCGAACCGCTGCGCACCCTCGCGCAGGCAGGCCACCAGGTTGCGGCTGGTGAATGGCCGCCCCTGGTCGGGGTCGACCTCCGTGTCGTTGCGGATGCGCAGCTCCACCGGGTCGATGCCGACGGCGATGGCCAGCTCGTCCATCGCCGACTCCAGGGCGTACGCGCCGGGGCACTCACCGGGGGCGCGCATCCAGAACGGCGTGGGCACGTCGAGGCGGACCAGCCGGTGGGTGGTGCGGCGGTGGGGTGCGGCGTACATGCTGCGGGTGTAGACGGCCGTCTGCTCGGCGAACTCGCGGATGGTCGACGTCTGGCTGATCGCGTCGTGGCAGATGGCGGTGAGTCGCCCGTCGGCGTCGGCGGCGAGGCGGACCCGCTGGATGGTGGGGGTGCGGTAGCCGACCGGCCCGAAGAGCTGTTGGCGGGTCAGCGCCAGTTTGACCGGTCGGTCCACGTGCCGGGCCGCGAGGGCGGTCAGCACCACAGCGGCCTTGGCGTACCCCTTGCTGCCGAAACCGCCACCGACGTGTTCGGTGACGACCCGCACCGACTCCGGGGACACCTCGAACAGCTCGGCGAGGGTGCCCCGCACCGACGACGCGCCCTGGTTGGAGTCGTGCACCAGCAGCCGTCCGTCGCGCCACTGCGCCGTCGTGGCGTGCGGCTCCATCGGGTTGTTGTGGTACGCCGGGGTGCGGTACGTGGCGTCCACCCGCACCGGGGCTGCCGCGTACCCGGCGTCGAAGTCACCCTCGGCGGTGTCCGTCGGATAGCTGGGGTTGACGTGGTCCGGCTGGTACAGGCCGGGGTGGTCGTCGGTGAGCACCGTGCTGTGCGGGGCGGCGTCGTAGTCGATCCGGACCAGCCGGGCGCCCTCGCGGGCCGCCTCCAGGCTGGTGGCGACCACCACGGCGACGTACTGCCCCCGGTAGTGCACCGCCGGATCCTGCAACAGCCACAGCTCCGGCTCGGGGCCGGCCGCGAGGCGGGGCGCGTTGCCGTGGTGCAGGACCGCCAGCACGCCCGGGGAGGCGAGCGCCTCCGATGTGTCGACCCGGGTGATCCGGCCCCGTACCACCGCCGACGGCACCGCCCAGCCGTAGGTGATCCCGTCCACCGGGTACTCCACGGCGTAGCGGGCCGTGCCGGTGACCTTCTCGCGGCCCTCCAGCCGGGGGTACGCGTGGCCGACCGCGTCGGTGCTCACGACGACGCCAGCTCGCTGAGCGCCCGCACCGTGATGGCCCGGGTCAGCGGCACCTTGAAACCGTTGTGCCGCAACGGGCGGGCCTCGGCCAGCTCCGCATCGGCGGCCCGGGCGGCCAGCTCGGGGCTGAACGGTCGGCCCCGCAGCTCCTCCTCGGCCCGGTACGCCCGCCACGGTCGATGGGCCACCGCCCCGTACGCCAGCCGGACGTCGCGGACCACGTCGCCGTCGAGGTCCAGCACCGCGGCCACAGAGCCGGCGGCGAAGGCGAACGATGCCCGGTCGCGCACCTTGAGGTACGTCGAGCGGCGCGCGGCCGGCAGCGGTGGCAACCGGACGGCGGTGATCAGCGTGCCCCGGGCCAGGGTGGTCTCCCGTTCCGGGTGGGTGCCGGGGGAGCGGTACAGGGCGGTGAGCGGGACGTCGCGCGGCCCGTCGGCCTCGTGCACCTCCACCACCGTGTCGAGTGCGGCCAGCGCCACGGCCAGGTCGGACGGGTGAGTGGCCACGCACTGCTCGGACCAGTCCAGCACCGCCAGGTCGCGGTTCTGACCGTGCAGGGCGGCGCAACCGCTGCCCGGTTCACGTTTGTTGCACGCCTTGCCGGTGTCCTGGAAGTAGACGCAGCGGGTGCGCTGCAACAGGTTGCCGCCGGTGGTGGCCATGTTGCGCAGCTGTCCGGAGGCGGCGGCGAGCAGGGCGCGGGCCAGCACCGGGTAGTTCTGGCGGACCACCGGGTGGGCCGCGAGGTCGCTGTTGCGGACGGTCGCGCCGATCCGCAGCCCGCCGTCGGGCAACTCCTCGACGGTGTCCAGCGGGAGCCGGGTCACGTCGACCAGCACGTCGGGGCGTTGCACCCCGAGTTTCATCAGGTCCACCAGGTTCGTGCCGCCGCCCAGGTACGCGGCCTGCGGCTCGGCCGCCAGCACGGCGACCGCCTCCGCCACGTCGGCGGGCCGGTGGTAACGGAACGCCCTCACGAGGACGCCGCCGTCTCGCGCACGGCCGCGACGATGTGCGGGTACGCGGCACAGCGGCACAGGTTGCCGGCCATCCGTTCCCGGATCTCCGCGTCGGTCAGCTCGGCCGTTGCGCTCAGGTCGTCGGTGACGGCGCTGGGCCAGCCTCGGGCGACCTCGTCGAGCATGCCGCGGGCGGAGCAGAGCTGCCCGGGTGTGCAGTAGCCGCACTGGAACGCGTCGTGGGCGATGAACGCGGCCTGCAACGGGGACAGCTCGTCGGGCCCGGCCAGCCCCTCGACGCTGATCACCGAGCGGCCGTCCAGTGTGACCGCGAAGACCAGACAGCTCTTCACCCGGCGACCGTCCAGCAGCACCGTGCAGGAGCCGCACTGGCCGTGGTCGCAGCCCTTCTTCGCCCCGGTCAGGTCGAGGTGCTCGCGCAGCGCGTCCAGCAGCGTGGTGCGGTTGTCCAGCATCATCTCGCGGGACGAGCCGTTGACCTCGAACGTCACCCGGGACGAGTGCCGCTCGTCGGTCGTCGTCGCGTTCTCGGGTCCGCCCTGCACCGGCCCAGACTAGCTTTGTCGGTACATCTGAGGGCGAATAACGCAAAGCAGTTCGTACGGGGGTGATGCCGGTGACCGCAGGGCTGCTGCTGGCCGCCGGCGCGGGGCGGCGGTACGGCCGTCCGAAGGCGCTGGTCCAGCTGGACGGGGTGCCGCTGGTGCGGCGCGGGATCACGCTGCTCCGCGACGGCGGTTGCACACCCGTGCACGTGGTGCTCGGCGCCGGCGCCGACGACGTGCCCGATCTGCCCGGCGCGGTGCCGGTCCGACACGACGGCTGGGCCGAAGGGCTGGGATCGTCGCTGCGCAGGGGCCTGGCCTCCCTGCCGGCCGACGTACCGGCCGCGGTCGTGGTCCTCGTCGACCAGCCGCTGCTCAGCCCGGCCGCGGTCCGCCGGGTGCGGGCCGCGTACGCCGGCGGTGCGCTCGTCGCGGTCGCCACCTACGCCGGTCGGCCGGGGCACCCGGTGCTCCTGACTCGGGAGACCTGGCCGCTGCTGGACCGGTACGCAGTCGGCGACCGGGGTGCCCGCGACCTGCTGCGTGACCGGCCGGACCTGGTGGTCGAGGTGCCCTGCGACGACGTCGGCGCACCGCTCGACGTGGACACCCCGGCCGACCTGCTGCGGCTGCGCGCCCTCACCGACGGGTGAGCCAGCGGGGCAACCCCTCGCTGGTCACCGCGTGATAGGTGATCATGACGATGACGCCGATCAGGCCCAGCAGCGGGTTGACGAACCAGCCGAGCAGACCACTGAGCCCGTAGAGCACCAGGCCGGTGACCGGTCGCAGCCGCTGCGTGCGCACGTACTCGGGACTGACCCCACGCCTCAGCAGCGCCGGGTGCCGGTGCAGGTAGCCGAAGAACACCAGCCAGGGAGCCGACATCAGCGCGGCGGACAGCGCGTACAGGGCAACGGCCGCGCGTTGGTCGTCGGTGTCGCCGTGGGTGAACGCCGACGCCAGCACCGCGGTGGGGAACGGAATGATCACCGCGCCGAAGAGCACGCCGAGGTTGATCCAGCTCAGCGTGAGCGTGGTGCCGCGGATCAACCGCAGCAGCGCGTGGTGGTTGAGCCAGAGCACCCCGACGTAGACGAAGGACACCACGAAGGCCAGGTAGGAGGCACCCTCGCCGAGAAGGCCGGTCAGCAACTCGCCCTCGTGGTATTCCGGCACCCGCAACTCGATGACCAGCAGGGTGATGACGATGGCGAAGACGCCGTCGCTGAACGCCGTCATCCGGTCGATGCCGGACACTCGCGCTCCGGCGTCGGGCCGCTCGGCCTCGTCGGGTGCTGCGGACATTGCCGCAGGCTAGCCACCGGGTGTGGGGGCCGGTGGCGGTTTCGTCCGATCGGAACGGGAACGGCCGCCCGGGTTACCCCGGGCGGCCGACCGCACCGCCCCCGATCAGGCCACCGGTGCGGCCGTCCCGGTCGTGCGGGCGAGACGCTGGTGCGCGCGGATCAGCTCGGCGTAACGCAGACCGCTCGCCTTCACCGTCCGGGTCTGGGTCGGGTAGTCGACGTGCACCAACCCGAAGCGCTTGTCATAGCCGTACGCCCACTCGAAGTTGTCCAGCAGCGACCAGACGAAGTAGCCGTCCAGGGGCACACCCCGGGCCACCGCCGACGCGCACGCCGCCAGGTGCTGCTCCAGGTGGTCGGTGCGCTCCTTGTCCTCCACCCTGCCGTCCGCGGTGACCTCGTCCGGCCAGGCCGAACCGCTCTCGGTGACGATGATCCGACCGGGCTGGTACTCCTCGTGCACGTCGACCAGCAGCCGCTCCAGCCCCGCCGGGTACATCTCCCAGCCCATCGCGGTCTCCACCGAGCCGGGCACCGGCACCTGCCGGGCGTACGGTGCCGCGCCGGTCGGGTCGTCGACCACCAGTTGACGGAAGTAGTAGTTCACCCCGAGGAAGTCGGTGGGCGTGGCGATCACCGCGAGGTCGTCGCCGCGTACCGGTGGCTCGACGCCGTAGGTGGCGATCATGTCGGCGGGGTAGCCCCGTCCGTGGATCGGGTCCAGCCACCACCGGTTGACGTGCCCGTCCGCCCGGCGGGCAGCCGCGACATCCTCGGGTCGGTCGGTGGCCGCCTCGATCGGGCTGAGGTTGAGCACCAGGCCCACCGAGGCCGGCCGGGCGGCGTTGGCGCGGATCGCCTGAGTGGCCAGCCCGTGCCCGAGCAGCACGTGGTGCGAGGCGTGCACCGCGCGGGTGAGGTCCCGCTCGCCGGGGGCCATCCGCCCCTCCAGGTGCCCGATCCAGCACACGCAGAGCGGCTCGTTGACCGTGTTCCAGTCACCGACCCGGTCGCCGAGCCGGGCGGCCACCACCGCCGCGTAGTCGGCGAACGCCTCGGCGGTGGACCGCTCCGGCCAACCGCCCCGGTCCTGCAACGCCTGCGGCAGATCCCAGTGGTAGAGGGTGACGAACGGTCGGATCCCGTCGGCGAGCAGCGTGTCGACGAGCCGGTCGTAGAAGTCCAGCCCGGCGGGGTTGACCCGCCCGACACCGTCGGGCATCACCCGGGGCCAGGCCACCGAGAAACGGTACGCGTCCACGCCGAGCCGGCGCAGCAACGCGAAGTCCTCGGGCCACCGGTGGTAGTGGTCGCAGGCCACCGCGCCGGTGTCGCCGTTGTCGACGTTGCCGGGGGTCGCCGAAAAGGTGTCCCAGATGGACGGTGCCCGGCCGTCGACGTCGACGGCCCCCTCGATCTGGTACGCCGCCGTGGCGACGCCCCAGAGGAAGTCGGGTGGCAGCTTGGACAGGTCGGGCACGGGACGGATCTCCTCTGGGTTTGGATGACTCACTTGACCGCGCCGGCGGTGAGGCCGGCGACGAAGTAGCGCTGAAGGGCCAGGAAGCCGACGACGACCGGAATGCTGACCACCAGCGAGGCGGCCATGATCTGGTTCCAGTAGACGTTGAACTGGGTGGAGTAGCCCTGGAGGCCGACGGCCAGGGTGCGGCTGCCCTCGTCGGTCATCACCGACGCGAAGAGCACCTCACCCCAGGCGGTCATGAACGCGTACACGGTGACCGCGACGACGCCGGGCACTGCGGCCGGCAGGATCACCTGGAACAGGGTGCGCAGCGGACCTGCGCCGTCGACCTGCGCCGCCTCGTCCAGCCCGCGAGGGATCGAGTCGAAGTAGCCGACCAGCATCCAGATCGAGAACGGCAACGAGAAGGTCAGGTACGTGATCACCAGGCCGGTACGGCTGGCGTACAGCTCGATGCCGGTGGCGTTGCCCAGGTTGACGTAGATGAGGAACAGCGGCAGCAGGAACAGGATGCCGGGGAACATCTGGGTGGACAGCACCGTCACCGAGAAGACTCCCCGGCCGCGGAACCGGTACCGGCTCACCGCGAACGCGGCGAAGATGGCCACCACCACCGAGCAGACCGCCGCGATGGTCGACACCACCAGGCTGTTCACCAGGTACCGGGCCAGCGGGACGGTGCTCCACATGTCCACGAACGGTTGCAGCGTCGGCCGGCTGGGCCACCAGGTGAAGCCGTTCTGCACGTCCTGCAACGGTTTCGCCGCGGAGGTGACCATCACGTAGAGCGGGATGACGACGAAGAGGGTGAGCAGGGTCAGCACGATGCGCCGGCCCCAGCGCTCACCGGCGGTCTCACGCATGGTCGTCCCTCCGACGGTTGGTGATCAGCAGGTACACGGCCGAGACGACCAGCAGGAACAGCAGCAGCGCCACGGACATCGCCGAGCCGGAGCCGAAGTCCCAGGTCTTGAAGGAGCTGCGGTAGATGTGGATGGAGATGAGGTCGGCCTGCTCCGGCGCGGAGCCGCCGAAGAGCACGAACGGGGTGTTGAAGTCGTTGAACGTCCACAGGAACAGCACCAGCAGCAGCACCAGGTTCACCGGCCGCAGCATCGGCAGGGTGACCGAGCGCAGCCGGCGCCAGAACCCGGCGCCGTCGATGGCGGCGGCCTCGTACATCTCGCCCGGCACGTTCTGCAGACCCGCCATCAGGCAGAGGAACGCGAACGGCCAGTTGCGCCACACCGACACCACCAGCAGCGACCAGAAGCTGTTGTCGCCGATCAACCAGAACGGCCGCTCGCCCAGCAGCCCGAGCTGGTCGACGAGGACGTGGTTGACCAGGCCGGTGTCGCGCTGCAGCAGGAAGCTCCAGGTGATCACCGCGGCGTAGACCGGCAGGGCGTACGGGGTGAGGAACAGCGCACGCAGGATCGCCCGCCCCCGGAAGGGCCGTTGCAGCACGACGGCCGCCGAGATGCCCAGCAGCCAGGCGAACCCGACCGAGAGCACGCTGTAGGCCAGGGTGACCCAGAACGAGTGCAGTAGCTCCTTGCCGGCGGCGCTGTTCAGGTCGAGCGTCGCCCGGTAGTTCTCGAACCCGATGAAGGGTGCGGTGGACCAGTCGCGAATGTGGAACTGGGTCAGCTCCAGCATGCTCATCCAGACGCCGACCACCATCGGGATGACGTGGATGGCGAGTTCCAGCACGATGGCCGGTGCGAGCAGCAGGTACGGCAGGAGTGAGCGGCGGGGGCCGCGGGGCCGGCGGGCCGGCCTCCGGGCCGGTGACCCGGCCCGGGGTTCGCGCCGGTCGGCGTCCGGCGCGGTGGTGCTGGTTGCCATCGGGGTCCTCTCGGAGGCGGTGGCCGTGGCCGGGCTCAGCGCCCGACCACGGCCACCGGTGACGCCTGGGTCAGCGCATCTTCTGCTGCGCGTCGGTCAGCTTCGCCTTCACCGACGCCTCGGTGACCGGCTTGCCGCTGGCCGCGTCCGCGAACAGCTCCTTCATCGCGGTGCCGACGAGGGTCTCGAAGGTGCTCTCCTCGGGCACCTGGGGGAGCGGGGCGGCGGTGGTGACCAGGGTCTCCTGGATGGTCTTCTGCTCCGTGGCGCTGAACGCCGGGTCGGAGCCCGCGGTCTTCACCGCCGGCAGCGAGCCGTACGTCTTGTTGAGGAGCGTCTGCTCCTCGTCGCTGGTCATGAACTTGACGAAGCTCAGCGCGCCGTCCTTGTTCCTGGTGTGCTTGAAGACCGCCATGTTGATCCCGGCGACCATGCTGTTGACCTTCTTGCCGCCGGGCGGCGGGCTGGCCAGGAACGGCACCGGGGCCACCCCGTACGCGTCGGCCGGCATGTTCTGCGTCTTCAGGTTCGAGCCGGCGGACTGCCACAGCAGCATGGCGGCCTTGCCGTTGGCGAAGTCGGAGACCGACTGGTTCTGCGCGTACTCGGCGTTGCTCGGGTTGGTGATCTTGTCGGCGGCCATGAAGTCGATGTAGCGCTTGATCGCCGAGACGTTCTGCGGGGTGTCGAAGGTCGGCTTGCCGGCCGAGTCGAACCACTCACCGCCGTACTGCTGGCTGAAGGTGAATGCGTGGTGGGCGTTCTCCGACGGGTTGGCCCCCTCGATCGCCAGGCCCCACTTGCCGCCGGTGCTCAGCTTCTTGCCGTACTCGGCGAGTTGCTCCCAGGTGGTCGGCGGTGCGGTGATGCCGGCGTCGGCGAACGACTTCTTGTTGTAGTACAGGCTGTACGCCATGCTGTAGAGCGGCACGGCGGCCGGCGGCTTGCCGGGGGCGCCCGCGGCGGCGAGCGCGGCCGGCACGATCCGGTCCTTGCCGCCGACGGCCTGCAGCGCGGCGTCGTCGAACTCGACCAGCGCGCCGGTGGCCTGCAACGAGGCCGACCAGGTGTTGCCGATGTTGACCACGTCCGGGCCCTTGCCGGAGGCGGCGGCCGCGAGCAGGCGGTTGAGCAGGTCCGACCACGGGACCACCTCGACGGTGACCTTGATCCCGGTCTGCTTCTCGAACTTGTCCAGCTCGGGCTGGAGGATCGTCTTGTCGGCCTCCAGGCTGGCGCCCTGGTTGCTGGCCCAGTAGGTGAGGGTCTTGGGTGATGCGGCGGAGTCGTCGCCGGAGCCACCGCAGGCGGTCAGCGAGGCGGCGGCCAGTACGGCGGCGGTGAATATCCCGAGGTGTCGTCTCGACACGGGTCAGCCCTTCCGGTGCGTGGTGGGGGTCCGCCGACCTCCGTCGCCGATAGGGGTCGGGACGACGGGCGGCCGGCTGCGGACAGGGTTCGGGGTGCGCCGTCAGGGTCCGTCGGCGTTTCCCGGGAGTTACATCACGGCTTAAATTATGTCGTCATTAAAGTTGCTGGCCGGTGGGTCGTCAAGCACGAGGCGGTTACAGTCGCCTCGAACGGCCGACGGGAAACGAGGTGACGAGTGGAGCTGGCGCGTGCCACCAACCGCAGTGTGCGGCTGCGCAACCGGTCTGCCCTGCTGACCAAGCTCTTCCTCGACGGCCCGCTCACCCGACAGGACCTGGTGCGCAGCACGGGCCTGAGTCAGCCGGCGGTCAGCAACGTGGTGGCCGACATGATCGACGAGGGGCTGGTCGCCGAGGCCGGCGCCGCCGAGTCCGACGGCGGTCGGCCCAGCATGCTGCTGCGGATCGCACCCCGGTTCGCCTTCGTGGTCGGCGTGGACGTCGGCGAGACCCGGGTCCGGGTGGAGTTGTTCGACTTCGCGATGACCCTGCTGGCCAGCATCGAGTACCCGCTCGACCCGGCCCGGACCGAGCCGGACCTGGTGGCCGGGCACGTGGTGGCCGGCATCGACGCGGTGACCGCCCAGGCGCAGGTGGCCCCCGGCGACGTGCTCGGCGTCGGCATCGGCGTATCGGGCGTGGTCGAGCAGGGCGCCGAGGCGGTCGTGCACGCCCAGGCCCTCGGCTGGGACCGGGTGCCGCTGGAGCGTCTGATCGGCGCCGGCACCAATCTGCCGCTGCACATCGACAACGGCGCCAAGACCCTCGGCCAGGCCGAGATGTGGTTCGGCGCCGGCCGGGGCGCCCGGCACGCCGTCTTCGCGCTTGTCGGCTCCGGGGTCGGCGCGTCGGTGGTGACCAACGGCGCCACCTACCGGGGTGCGTCCAGCAGCGCGGGGGAGTGGGGGCACACCACCCTCGTGTACGGCGGCCGGGCCTGCCGGTGCGGCGCGCGCGGCTGCCTGGAGGCGTACGTGGGCGCCGAGGCGATCATCGACCGCTATCGGGAGGCGCGCCGGGGTCGACCGGTGCCCGGCGAGGACGAGGAGTCCCAGATCGCCGCGCTGGTCGCCGCCGCCGAGACCTCGGCCACCGCCCGGCGGGTGCTGGACGACACCGCCGGCTACCTCGGCGCCGGGGTGGCCAACCTGATCAACCTGTTCAACCCGGAGCGGGTGGTGCTCGGCGGATGGGCGGCGATGGCGCTGGGCGACCTGCTGCCGGCCGTCCGGGAGGCCGCCGGCCGGCAGGCGCTGCGCCAGCCGTACGAGCAGGCGTCGATCGAGTTGTGCCGGCTCGGCGTGGACGCCGTGGCGCTGGGCGCCGCCACCCTGCCGATCGCCCGCTTCCTCACCGAGGGTGGCATCCGCCGCTGAGGCGGAACGACGGCGCCGGCAACGGCAAATTACACAAAACCCGAAGCTCGGGATAAATAACGGTGTTATAGATCGATGTCTTGACGCCGTCGCAATCTCGCCGCAACACTCACTCGAGAGCGCTCTCCGGTCCGCGGCGCCGCCCATCGCTGGCACCACCCACGGCGCCACGGGGCCCAACCCGATCCCACCCGTCCGGCATCCGTAACCCCCTATCGACAGGCGATGTCATGACATCTCGTGCAATATCCGCACGCCCGCGTCCCCGAGGGGCCGTCCGGCACCTGATCGTCGGGCTCACCGTGGCCCTGGTCGCGGCGCTCACCCCGGCCGGTGCCACCACACCCGCGCAGGCCGCACCCACCCTGCTCTCCCAGGGCCGCCCCGCCACCGCGTCGTCCACCGAGAACGCCGGCACCCCGGCCTCCGCCGCGGTCGACGGCAACACCGGCACCCGCTGGGCCAGCGCGTTCAGCGACCCGCAGTGGCTCCAGGTCGACCTGGGCGCCCGGGCAACCATCAGCCAGGTGAACCTGCTCTGGGAGGGCGCCTACGGACGCGCCTTCCAACTCCAGACCTCCGACGACGGCGCCACCTGGACAACGATCTACTCGACCACCACCGGCACCGGCGGCACCCAGAACCTCACCGTCACCGGCGCCGGCCGCTACGTGCGGATGAACGGCACCGCCCGGGGCACCGGCTACGGCTACTCGCTCTGGGAGTTCCAGGTCTACGGCGAGACTGGCGGCAGCACGCCCACCTGCGGCAGCACCAACGTCGCGCAGGGCAGCCCGGCGACCGCGTCGTCCACGCAGGACGCCGGCCTCGCGGCGTCCGCCGCGGTCGACGGCAACACCGGCACCCGGTGGGCCAGCGCCGCCAGTGACCCGCAGTGGCTGCGCGTCGACCTGGGCAGCACCCGCACGATCTGCCGGGTGGTGCTCACCTGGGAGGCCGCGTACGCCCGGGCGTTCCAGCTCCAGACCTCGGCCGACGGTGCCACCTGGACCACCATCTACTCGACCACCACGGGCACCGGCGGCACGCAGTCGCTGACCGTCAGCGGCAGCGGCCGGTACCTGCGGATGTACGGCACCGCCCGGGGCACCGCGTACGGCTACTCGCTGTGGGAGCTGGCGGTGAACACCACCGGCGGCGGGACCAGCGAGCCACCGGTCGACACGACCGACCCGCGCAACCCGAACCTCGGGCCGAACACGTTCGTCTTCGACCCGAGCACCCCGACCTCGACCATCCAGAGTCGACTCAACACCCTCTTCACCCAGCAGGAGACCAACCAGTTCGGCCCGCAGCGCTACGCGGTGCTGTTCAAGCCCGGCACCTACACCGCCGACGTCAACCTCGGCTTCTTCACCCAGGTCGCCGGCCTCGGCCTGAGCCCGGACGACGTCAACCTCAACGGTCACGTGCGCACCGAGGCGTTCTGGTTCGGCGGCAACGCCACCCAGAATTTCTGGCGGGCCGCCGAGAACCTGTCGGTCTCCCTGCCCGCCGGGCAGACCGTGGAGCGCTGGGCGGTGTCCCAGGCGGCGCCGTACCGGCGGATGCACCTGCGCGGCGCGCAGAACCAGATCCAGCTCTGGAACGGCGGAGACGGCTGGTCCAGCGGCGGCCTGATGGCCGACACCCGCGTCGACGGCCTGGTCGTCTCCGGCTCGCAGCAGCAGTGGTACTCGCGCAACAGCGAGTTCGGCAACGGCTGGACCGGCTCGGTGTGGAACATGGTCTTCCAGGGCGTCAACGGCGCTCCCGCGCCGAGCTTCCCCAACCCGTCGCACACCGTCATCGGCCAGACCCCGCAGGTGCGGGAGAAGCCGTTCCTCTACGTCGACGGCACCGGTGAGTACCGGGTCTTCGTGCCGGCACTGCGCACCAACTCGACCGGCACCAGCTGGTACAACAAGACCCCGGCCGGCTCGTCCATCTCGCTGTCGCAGTTCTACGTCGTCCAGCCGGGCACCAGCGCGGCCACCATCAACGCGGCCCTCGCCCAGGGCCGGCACCTGCTCTTCACCCCGGGCGTGCACCACGTCACCGAACCGATCCAGGTCAACCGCGCCGACACTGTCGTCCTCGGCCTCGGTCTGGCCACCATCCAGGCCGACAACGGCAGCGTGGGGATGCGGGTGGCCGATGTGGACGGCGTCAAGGTGGCCGGCCTGATGTTCGAGGCCGGCACCACGAACTCGCCGGTGCTGATGGAGGTCGGGCCGTCCGGCTCGTCCGCGAGCCACGCCAGCAACCCGACCTCGCTGCACGACGTGTTCTTCCGCATCGGCGGCCCACACGTCGGCAAGGCCACCAACACGTTGACCGTCAACAGCGACAACGTGATCGGTGACCACATGTGGCTGTGGCGGGCCGACCACGCGGCCAGCGGCGTACCCACCGGGTGGACGCTGAACACCGCCGACACCGGGCTCACGGTCAACGGCGACAACGTCACCATGTACGGCCTCTTCGTCGAGCACTACCAGAAGTACCAGACCATCTGGAACGGCAACGGCGGCCGGACGTACTTCTACCAGAACGAGCTGCCGTACGACCCGCCCAACCAGGCGGCCTGGATGAACGGGTCTACCCGGGGCTACGCCGCGTACAAGGTCGCCGATTCGGTGACCAGCCACCAGGCGTGGGGGCTGGGCAGCTACAGCTACTTCAACGTGAACCCCGCCGTTGTGGAGGAGCGGGCCTTCGAGGTGCCCAACAACCCGAACGTGCGCTTCACCAACATGGTCACCGTCTCGCTCGGTGGCGTCGGCACCATCAACCGGGTGATCAACAACGCCGGTGGCACCGCGAACGCGGCCAACCAGCAGGTGTACCTGACCACCTACCCCTGACCGGGGCGCCCGCGCCGGCCCGGTTCTCCGTGACCGGGTCGGCCCGGGTAGCACCCAGGGCCGTGGCCGGCCCGGTCCCGCCGAGACCGGGCCGGCTCCGGTCGTTCCGCCTCAGCCGGCCAGCACCTCGGCCGCGGCCCGTTCACCGGCCCGCACCGCACCCTCCAGATAGCCGGCCCAGTGGGTCGCCGTCTCGGTCCCCGCCCAGTGCACCCGCCCCACCGGCGACCGCAGATGCGGGCCGTACGCGATCCAGGTCCCCGGGGTGGGCGCACCGGAGAAGCAGCCCCGCGTCCACTCTTCGGACGACCAGTCGTACTCGACGAGGTCCATCGGGTCACCGGCCCGTGGCCCGACCACGGCGGCGAACGCCTCCAGCAGACACCGTCGGCGCTGCGAGGGGGACATCCCGCGCAGCGCAGCGGCGTCCGAGGCGTAGCTGAACCCGGTGAGCACCCCGAGCGGCGAGGTCGGCGTGGAGTTGTCGACCGTCTCGGTGAGCGGACCGGCGGAGCTGGTGGACACCCCGGACAGCCCGTCGGCACGCCAGAACGGTTCCGGGTAGACGGCGTGCACCTTCAGCGCCGAACCCATCGGCATCCGCTGGGTCAGGCCGTCCCGGAGGGCGGGCAGCGGTGGGGCGTACCGGATCCGCCCCGCCAGTGCCGGTGCCAGCGCGACCACCAGGGCGTCGCCGTCGACGCGCCCGGTGTCGGTCCACGCCGTCACCCCCTCAGCGTTCTGTTCGATGGCCCGCACCGGTGCGGCCAACATCAGCGTCCCTGGTGGCAGCGCACCGGCCATCCGCTCGGCCAGCGCCGGCGGCCCGCCCACGATCCGGTCCTGCTGCGCGCCGCCCGCCATCCCCAGCAGGGGTGCGGTCCCGCCGGCGCTGCGCAGGTAGAACAGCAGGTGCAACAGCGACAGCTCGTCCGCGCCGCTGGCCAGCAGCCCGCCGGCGAGCAGACGCCCCAGGTAGTCGGCGGTGTCACCGTCACCGGCAGTGGAGCGCAGCCAGCCGCCGAGGATCGTCCGGTCCCACTGCGCGGCCTCCGGCGCTCGCCACGGCGCGGCCGGGTCCAGTCGTGCGGCGTACTCGTCGAGCAGGCTGAGCACCCGGGCGACGTCTGCCGGCGGCTCGGCCCGGCGCTGGCCGGCCCAGAGCAGGGTGGGCGCGCCGACCGCCGCGGACGCGAAGGTGGCCAACCCGTGCTCGGCGACCAGCGCGTACATCCGGTCCTGCGTCGGACCGATCCACTGCGCGCCCAGGTCGACCTGGGTGAGTTCGGGCAGCCAGCGGGTCAACACCCGACCGCCCACCCGGTCGCGGGCCTCCAACACCCGCACCTGGGCACCGGCACGGGTCAGCGCCAGCGCGGCCGCGAGACCGGAGAAACCGGCGCCGACCACGACCACCCGCATGCCGTCGGTCACACCGGGGTCTACCCACAACCGTCGACGGCATGGCTGCCGCGACGACCGGGCACCGGTCGCGGCCCGCGGCGGACCGTACCCCTGTCCTTCGTCCTTTGCTCTGCACCCACCGAGGCGACGCCTCGGTGGGCCGCCGACTGTCGCATTCGTGGGTGCAGAGCAAAGGGCACGCCGACCCCCGGGCCGGGCCGGCCTCCGAGAAACTTTCCGCCGGCCTGTCGATCCGGGCCCGGGCCGATCGTGTGGAGGATGAGAGGCCGGCGACGGGCCGGCCCCCCGCGAGGAGGAACGATGACGCTGTACCTGCTCAGCCTTCACCAGCCGCAGGGCGAGCTGCCCCCGGACCCGGAGTTTCTGGCCGGGGTGATGCGCCAGCTCGGTGAGCTGCGCGCCGAGTTGGTCTCCACCGGCTCGTGGGTCTTCGGCCAGGGACTGCACGGCCCGGAGACCGCCACCGTGCTGCGCGCCCGCGACGGCGACGTCCTGGTCACCGACGGCCCGTTCGTCGAGGGCAAGGAGTACCTGGGCGGCATCACGATCATCGACGTGCCCGACCTGGACGCCGCCCTGGACGTGGGCCGTCGTTACGCGTTGGCCACGACGCTGCCGATCGAGGTCCGCCCCTTCCAGGCGGGGGCCGGAGACTGACCGTGCCGGATGTGGAGGCGGTGTTCCGCGCGGAGTACGGGCGCGCGGTCGCCGTTCTGGTTCGCCTCCTCGGCGACATCGACCTCGCCGAGGAGGCCGTGCAGGAGGCTTTCGTCGTCGCGGTGGCGCGCTGGCCGACGACCGGCCTGCCGCCCAGTCCGGCCGGCTGGATCATCACCACGGCCCGGAACCGGGCGATCGACCGGCTGCGCCGCGACGCGTCCCGGGTCGACCGGCACGCCCAGGCGGCCCTGTTGTTCGCGGCCGACGGACCCGTCGAGGAGGGACCCGTGCGCGACGACCGACTCCGTCTGATCTTCACCTGTTGCCATCCGGCGCTCGCCCCGGCGGCCCGGGTCGCGCTCACCCTGCGCCTGCTCGGTGGGCTGAGCACCACCGAGATCGCCCGGGCCTTCCTGGTGCCCGAGGCGACCATGGCGCAACGGCTGGTCCGTGCCAAGTCGAAGATCCGCAACGCCCGGATCCCGTACCGCGTGCCCCGCGACGCCGACCTGCCCGACCGGCTGCACGCGGTGCTCGCGGTGCTCTACCTGATCTTCAACGAGGGGTACACGGCGAGCGCCGGGCGACAGCTCGTCCGCGCCGAGCTGTGCGTCGAGGCGATCCGGCTGACCCGGCTGCTGGTCGAGCTGATGCCGGACGAGCCGGAGGCGCTCGGTCTACTCGCGTTGATGCTGCTCACCGAGTCCCGCCGCAACGCGCGGACCAACGCCGCAGGTGAGCTGGTGGCGCTGCCCAACCAGGACCGGGCCCGGTGGGACGCCGAGCTGATCACCGAGGGGCAGGCGCTGGTGCGCCGCTGCCTGCGCCGCGACCGGCCCGGGCCGTACCAGATCCAGGCCGCGATCGCCGCCGTGCACAGCGCCGCGCCGCGAAGCGCCGACACCGACTGGGGTCAGATCCTCCAGCTGTACGACCACCTGACGGTCGTCGCCCCCAGCCCGGTGGTCGCGCTGAACCGGGCCGTCGCGCTCGCCGAGGTGGCCGGGCCGGCCGCGGGGCTGGCCGAGGTGGATCGGCTCGACCTGGACAGCTACCACGTGCACCACGCGGTCCGCGCCGACCTGCTCGTCCGCCTCGGTCGGGAGGCGGAGGCCGTCGAGGCGTACCGGACAGCCGTCGCCCTGACGGACAACGCGGCCGAACGGGCCTTCCTCACCGCCCGCGCGGCGGCCCTGGCGACCTCCTGAGCGGGCGTTTGCCGCCGGGCTGCGCCGGGAAACCGAGGCGCCGGCCGCAGCAGTGGAGGGCGAGAAACCATGAAGTACCGTTCGGCGACCGCCGGCACCGTGCCCGACCTGTCCACCCTCACGCTCGGCGTCGAGGAGGAGTTCCTGCTGCTCGACCCGGACAGCGGGCGCAACCTGCCGGTGGCCGACCAGGTGCTGTCCGCGCTTCGCGGCTCCGCCCGGGACCAGAGCCGCCAGGAGTTCCGGCACAGCATGGTGGAGATGGTCACCCCGGTCTGCGCCGACCTCAGCGAGCTGCGCGCGCACCTGGTGGCGCTGCGCCACTCCGCCGCCGAGGCCGCCACCGCGGCCGGGGCCCGGCTGGTGGCGATCGGCGCCACCCCGGTGGCCGAGCCGCACCGGACGGTCCCCGACGAACCGCGCTACCACGCGATGTCGCGCCGGTACGGCCCGGTGGCGCACGACCCGGCGGTGTGCGGCTGTCACGTCCACGTCGGGCTGCCCGACCGGGAACTGGCCGTGCAGGTCTGCAACCACCTGCGGACGTGGCTGCCGGTGGTGCAGGCGATCACCACCAACTCGCCGCTGCACGACGGGCACGACACCGGCCACGCCAGCTGGCGGTCCATGCAGCTGGAACGCTGGCCCAGCATCGGCCCCACGCCGTACTTCGACTCCGCAGCCGACTACGACCGGACCGTCGACGAGCTGATCGCCGCCGGCATCATGCTCGACGCCGCGATGGTCTACTGGTACGCCCGACCGTCGTCGGCCTACCCGACGGTGGAGATCCGGGTGGGCGACGTCTGCCCGGACGTGGACGACGCGGTGCTGGTCGCCGCGCTGGTCCGGTCACTGGTCGCCACCCTCGCCGACGACGTTCGCGCCGGGGTGACCGCGCCGCCCGTGCGCGACTGTCTGGTCGCCGCCGCCCACTGGCGGGCCGCCCACGACGGCCTCGACGGCGAACTGATCGACCTGCGCGCCGGCGGCACCCGCCCCGCCTGGGCGCTCGTCGACGAGTTGATGGCGGTGATCGCCCCGGCCCTGCTGCGCCACGGCGACCTGGGGTACGTGTTGGCGCAACTGGCCCGGCTGCGCCGCGACGGCACCGGCGCGACCCGGCAGCGTCGGGTGCTGGAGCGCACCGGTGACCTGCGCGCCGTCGTGGACGACCTGGCCGCCCGCACGACTGCCGGCTGATCGGCGGCGTTCAGCGGATGTCGTGGGTCTGTAGCCACAGCTCCAGCAGGCCGAGCTGCCACAGCTTGTTGCTGCCGGCAGCCGCCTCGGCCCGGTCCGGTTCGGCGAGCAACTGTGCCACGTACTCCGGGCGGAACAGCCCCCGCTCGCGCGCGGCCGGCGCCTGCAACGCCTCGGCGACCAGGTGCCGCACCGGGCCGTCCACGTTGCGCAACGCGGGCACCGGGAAGTAGCCCTTGCGACGGTCGATCACCTCGGCCGGCAGCACCTCCCGGGCGACCTCCTTGAGCACGCCCTTGCCGTTCTGGGCGACCTTGTGTTCCGGCGGGCAGTGTGCGGCCAGGGTGACCAGGTCCTGGTCGAGGAAGGGCGTACGCACCTCCAACCCCCACGCCATGCTCATGCTGTCCACCCGTTTGACCGGGTCGTCGGGGAGCATCAGGTGGGTGTCCAGGCGCAGCACGGCGTCCAGCGCGGTCTGTGCCCCGGGCGCGGCGAGGTGTTCGGTGAGCAGCTCCCGGCTGGCGTCGTGCTCCAGCGCGTACGCCGGGCCGACGATGCCCCGCAGCTCGTCGTGGTCGCGGTCGAAGAACGCGGCGGCGAACGTCTCGGCGGCGCTGTGTCGGGGCGCCTCCACCAGTGGCTGGTGGTAGCCGTAGCCGGCGAACACCTCGTCGGCGCCCTGCCCGGACTGCGCCACCTTCACATGCTGCGCCACCTGCTCGGACAGCAGGTGGAAGGCGACCACGTCGTGACTGCCCATCGGCTCGGTCATCGCCAGCACGGCACGCCGTACGGCGGGCACCAGGTCGTCGTCGGCCAGCCGGATCCGGTGGTGGTCGGTGTCGTACGCGCGGGCCACCAGGTCGGAGTAGTGGAACTCGTCGCCGGACTCGCCGTCGCGGCTGTCGAAGCCGATGCTGAACGTCCGCAGGTGCTGCTGCCCGGCCTCGGCGAGCAGCGCCACGATGAGGCTGGAGTCCAGTCCACCGGAGAGCAGCACGCCGACCGGCACGTCGGCGACCAGCCGTCGGCGTACCGCCGCGCGCAGCGCGTCCCCGATGGCGGCCTTCCAGTCGGCGGCGTCCATCCCCGCGTCGGCGGGCTCCCGCACGTAGTCGGGTCGCCAGTACACCTCCTCGCGGCTGCGCCCGTCCGCCTCGATCACCCGCAGGGTGGCCGGCGGCAGCTTGCGCACACCGCGCAGCACCGTCCGTGGCGCGGGCACGATGGAGTGCCAGGACAGGTAGTGGTGCAGCGCCACCGGGTCGATGCTGGTGTCGACGTCGCCGGCCCGCAGCAGCGCGGGCAGGGTGGAGGCGAACCGCAGCCGTCCAGGTGTCTCGGCGAGGTAGAGCGGTTTGATGCCGAGCCGGTCGCGGGCCAGGATCAGCCGCCGCCGCGGCCGGTCGACCAGGCCGATCGCGAACATGCCGACCAGGTGGTCGACGAACCGTTCGCCCCAGTGCGCGTACGCGACCAGGATCACCTCGGTGTCGCTGGTCGAGTGGAAGGCGTACCCGGCGTTCCGCAGTTCCTCGCGCAGCTCGGGGTAGTTGTAGATGCAGCCGTTGAAGACCAGCGCCAGGCCCAGGTCGTCGCGGACCATCGGCTGTCCGCCCGCGTCGGACAGGTCGATGATGGTCAGCCGGCGGTGCCCGAGGGTCACCCAGCCGTCGGTGAACAGGCCCTCGTCGTCCGGGCCGCGTGAGCGCATCGCCTCGGTCATCCGGGTGACCGCCGCCGCGTCGGGGGAGCGGCCGTCGAATCGGGCCTCCCCGGTGATCCCGCACATCAGGCGGGACGGTGGTTCAGGTGTGGCAGCACCAGCGACACAGCGTCCTCCTGTCACCTCGTCCCCGAACGGGGCCGCTGGCTACCCCCGCCCGGTGTGGGTAAACCCGTGGTGTCAGGCGCGCAGGGTGCGCAGGATGCGGGACAGCTCGGCCCGGTCGGTGTCGTCCAGGTGGCCGAAGAAGCGGTCCGCCTCGGCTCGGCGGGCGGCCCGGATGGCGGCGCTGACCCGGTTGCCCTCCTCGGTGAGCGCGACCAGGGTCGCCCGTCGGTCGGCCGGGTCGGGCCGGCGCTCGACGAGCCCACGGGTCTGGAGGTCGTCGACGACCTCGGTCGCCGAGCGGGGTGCGATGTGCAGGTGCTCGGCGAGCGTGCCGGGGCGGACCTCGCCGTGCCGGCCCAGGACACCGAGCGCCCGGGACTGGCTGGGGGTGATGTCCCAGGGCGCCAACGACTCGCGGGTCTGCCGGCGCAGACGGGACGCCACCGCCCAGAACGTCTCGGCCAGGCTCTCGTCGTCCGCGCCGTCGGACGTGTGCTCGATCACCGGAATACCGTAGCAGCCGATGCGGTTGTTCCCTCATGTTGAGGTAACCTCAGCAATGTTCCCCTGACCGGAAGGTAGTGCCCCTTGGAACGCACCCCCATGGGCCGCGACCGCGGCCACCGCACCGTCAGCGCCGAAGAGAAGACGCAGGCCCGCCAGGTGTCGCTGCGTCGCATCGGCCGCCTGTTCACCCCCCACCGTCCCGCGCTGGCCGCCGTCACCGCGATCATCGTGCTCTCCTCGATCATCGCGATGGCGAGCCCGTTCCTGCTGCGTGCCGTGATCGACAGCGCCCTACCCCAGGGCGACGTGACCCTGCTGGTCTGGCTGGTCGTCGGCATGGTCGCCGTGGCCGCGGTGACCTCCGCCCTCGGCGTCGTGCAGACCTGGATCTCCACCCAGGTCGGCCAGCAGGTCATGCACCGGCTGCGCACCGACGTCTTCAGCCACCTCCAGCGCCAGTCGCTCGGCTTCTTCACCCGCACCCGCACGGGCGAGGTGCAGTCCCGGATCACCAACGACATCGGCGGCATGCAGTCGGTGGTCACGTCCACCGCCACCGCCGTCGCGTCCAACCTCACCACTGTGGTCGCCACAGCGGTCGCCATGGTCGCGCTCTCCTGGCAGCTCTCCCTGGTCTCGCTCGTGGTGCTGCCGCCCGCCATCTGGCTGACCCGCCGCGTCGCCCGGATGCGCCGCGAGATCACCGCCGAACGGCAACGCGAACTCGCCGACCTCAACGTCACCGTCGAGGAGGGGCTCTCGATCAGCGGCGTGCAACTGGCCAAGACCCTCGGCACCGGCCCCGCTCTGGTCGACCGGTTCACCGCCTCGTCGGCCCGCCTGGTCGACCTGGAACTGCGTAGCGAGTTGGCCGGCCGTTGGCGCATGGCCTCGATGAGCATCATCTTCGCCGCCGTACCGGCGGTCATCTACCTCGCCGCGGGCCTGCCCGGCACCGCCGGCACGCTGAGCATCGGCACCCTGGTGGCGTTCACCGCCCTGCAGGGCGGCCTGTTCCGACCGCTGATGGGTCTGCTCAACGTGGGCGTCTCGCTGACCGCGTCGCTGGCGCTGTTCGCCCGGATCTTCGAATACCTGGACCTGCCCGTCGACGTGGCCGACCCCACCGAGCCGGTCCGCCTCGACCCGGCCCGGGTGCGCGGCCACCTGCGCCTGGAGGACGTCACCTTCGGCTACCCGGGCAGCGACACCGCGGCGCTCGCCGGGATCACCCTGGACGTGCCCGCAGGCACCAGCCTCGCCCTGGTCGGTGAGACCGGCTCCGGCAAGAGCACCCTCGCCGGTCTGGTCAGCCGACTGCACGACCCGACCGCCGGCCGGGTCACCATCGACGGCGTCGACCTACGCGACCTGCGACTGGCCGACCTGGCCGCGATCGTCGGCGTGGTCAGCCAGGAGACGTACCTGCTGCACACCAGCGTCCGGGAGAACCTGCGCTACGCCCGACCGGACGCCACCGACGCCGAGATCGAGGACGCCGCCCGCGCCGCCCAGATCCACGACCTGATCGCCGGGCTGCCCGACGGGTACGACACCACTGTCGGCTCCCGCGGCCACCGCTTTTCCGGCGGCGAGAAGCAGCGGCTGGCCATCGCCCGCACGCTGCTGCGCGACCCGCGCATCCTGGTCCTCGACGAGGCCACCAGCGCGCTGGACACCGAGACCGAGCGTGCCGTGCAACGCGCGTTCGACGTGCTGGCCGAGGGGCGGACGACCATCACCATCGCGCACCGGCTCTCCACGGTGCGCGACGCTGACCAGATCGCGGTGCTGGACCACGGCCGGATCGTCGAGGCCGGCACCCATGACAGCCTGCTGGACCGCAACGGCCGCTACGCCACCCTGGCGGCCTGAGCATCCGCTCACAACCGTCTCGAAACCGTCGCTAAAACTGTCTCATTATTGCCGGTCCAGGTGGCGGTAGACGGTGGCCCGCGAGACACCCAACGTGGCGGCGATGGCGTCTACCGAGTGGGTGCCCGCCGCGTGCATCCGCCGGGCCGCCTCGACCTGCTCCCGACCCAGCGCCGGCGGTCGACCGGGCCGCCGCCGACGGGCAGCCGCCCCGCCGCCCGGCGCCACGTCCGGCCGGTTCGCGTGGGCCAGAGCCGCGGCCACCGGGTCCGTGGGGCGCACGGCCGCGCCCGCCCGGTCGGCTTCCGTCGGACCTGCGGCGTCCGCTGTCGGTGCGGTCAGCAGTCGGCGTACGCCGTCGAGCATGTCGGCGCGCAGCACCTCGTCGGACACGTCGGTGAAGAAGACGACCGGATCGCTGCACGCGGCGACCGCCTGCACCGCCCGGACCCGCTCCCGACGTCCGGCATCCGGCCCCGCGATGATGTCGTTGGCCCGCATCGCGATCGTGATCAACCGATGGTACGTGTCGCCCCGACCGACCAGCGCGATGTCGTGGTAGAGCATGCCGAGCGGTCGACGATGAGCGAGTATGACGTCCACCCAGCCCTCCAGCACCGTCCACCGGGCCCGCTCGGTGGGTTGCGTCTGCGCGGCGTCGAGCAGCCTCTCCAGGTCGGCCAGCAGTGGCTCGACCAGGGCGGCGAGCAGGTGCTCCTTGGCCGGGAAGTGGTACAGGATCGCGGTCTTGGTCAGCCGCAGCCGCTCGCCGATCTGGCGCAGCGAGGTGCGTTGGTAGCCGTGCTCGGCGAACAGGTCGAGCGCGGCGCGCAGGATCCGGGTACGGGTGTCGTCCGCGGGATCGGCGGTCATGCCGGCCAGCCTAGCGACGTCCTGACCGGTGGGCACGATCACGGTTGATTCGACTGACCGCTGGTCAGTACAGTGAGGTCGATCGACGCAGCCAACGGCAGGAGGGGCGATGCCCGTCATCTCGATCGGCAACCTGGTCAAGACGTTCGGCGCGATCCGGGCACTCGACGGGCTGGATCTGCGGGTCGAGCAGGGGGAGGTGCACGGCTTCCTCGGGCCCAACGGCTCCGGAAAGTCCACCACCATCCGGATCCTGCTCGGGTTGCTCCACAGCGACTCCGGCGACGCCCGGGTGCTCGGCGCCGACCCGTGGCGCGACGCCGTCGGCCTGCACCGCCGGCTGGCGTACGTGCCCGGCGACGTCAACCTCTGGCCCAACCTCACCGGCGGGGAGGCCATCGACCTTCTCGGTCAGCTGCGCGGCGGCCTCGACCGGCGTCGTCGCGACGAGCTGCTGCAACGCTTCGACCTCGACCCGACCCGCCGCTGCCGCACGTACTCCAAGGGCAACCGGCAGAAGGTCGCCATCGTCGCCGCCTTCGCCTCCAACGTGGAGCTGTACGTGCTCGACGAGCCGACCTCCGGCCTCGACCCGCTGATGGAGGCGGTGTTCCAGGACGAGGTCCGGCGGGTCAAGCAGGCCGGCGCCACAGTGCTGCTCTCCAGCCACGTGCTCGCCGAGGTCGAGGCCCTCTGCGACCGGGTCAGCATCATCCGCGAGGGCCGCACCGTCGAGTCCGGCACCCTCACCGAGTTGCGCCACCTCACCCGCACGGCGGTGACCGTCGAGACCGCCCGGCCGGTCACCGGCCTGGACACGCTGCCCGGCGTGCACGACGTGCACGAGGTCGACGGGCGCACCCACCTGGAGGTCGACCCCGCGCACCTCGACGCGCTGCTCGGCCAGCTCATCCGCTTCGGCGTCCGCGCCCTCACCAGCACCCCACCGACCCTGGAGCAGCTCTTCCTGCGCCACTACGGCGACGACCCCGCCGCCGGCGCCAGCGCTGCCGTCGCCTCGGATGCCGGCGCCCCGCAGGCCGGTGCCCGGTGAGCGCGCTGACCAACACCGCGCTGCTGGCCCGGCTCGTGCTGCGCCGCGACCGGATCCGCCTCGCGATCTGGGTCCTCGGCACACCCCTGCTCGGCTACGCCCTCGCGGCCAGCGTCGCCGGCATCTACCCGGACCAGGCGGCCCGCCAGGGATACGCCACCACCTCGGCGTCCAGCCTGGTCGCCCGCGCCTTCAACGGCCCCATCGCCGGCACCGAGCTCGGCGCGGTGGTGGTCGCCGAGACGTACGTGACGCTGGCCCTGATCGTCGCCCTGCTGAGCACCTTCGCGGTGACCCGGCACACCCGCCAGAACGAGGAGACCGGCCGGGCGGAGCTGCTCGGCGCCTCAGTGGTCGGCCGGTACGCGCCGCTGACCGCCGCACTGCTCGTCATCGTCGCCACCAACGTGCTGGCCGCCGGACTGCTCGCGCTCGCCCTCATCGGCGCCGGCCTACCGCTGGCCGGCTCCCTCGCCGCAGCCGCCGCGATCGGCGGTGTCGGGGTCGCCTTCACGGCGATCGCCGCCGTCACCGCCCAGCTCTCCGTCACCTCCCGGGGCGCCAACGCGCTCGCCGCCGCCACCGTCGGGCTCTCCTTCGTGCTGCGCGCAGGCGGCGACGTGCTCGGCGAGCAGAGCGCCAACGGCACCCGGGTGCAGAGCGCCTGGCCCTCATGGATCTCCCCGCTCGGCTGGGGCAACCAGGTGCGGGCCTTCGAGGGCGAACGCTGGTGGGCCCTCGCCCTACCCGTCGCGCTGCTGCTCGCCGGTGTGGCACTGGCGTACGCCCTCGCCGAGCGACGCGACCTGGGCGCCGGGCTGATCGCGCCCCGACGCGGACCGGCGAGCGGCACGCCACGGCTGCTCAGCCCCGCCGGGCTGGCCTGGCGGATGCAACGCGGCACGCTCCTCGGCTGGGCGGTCGGGGTGGCCGTACTCGGCTTCTCCATGGGCATCGCCGGCGACGAGTTCAACGCCATGATCGACCAGAATCCGGCCGCCGCCGAGGCGATCAACGCGATGGGCGGCGGAGCCAACCTCCTCGACGCGTACCTGGCCGCGATGCTCGGCCTCTTCGCGCTGACCATCGGCGCGTACGTGGTCCAGGCCCTGCTCCGGGTACGCGGCGACGAAACCGACGGCGTCCTCGAAGCCGCCCTCGCCACGGCGGTCAGCCGTACCCGCTGGCTCGGCACCCAGGTCCTCGCCGCGGCGCTCGGCGCGGTCGCGTTGCTGCTGCTCGCCGGCGTGACCACCGGCCTCGGCTACGGCCTCGTCACCGACGACCCGCTCGGCGAGGCTGTCGAGCTGGGCGGCGCCGCGCTGCTGCGACTGCCCGCCCTGCTCGTGGTCGCCGGGGTGGTGACCACCCTGTTCGGGCTGCTGCCCCGCTGGTCCGTGGTGCTGTCCTGGACAGCCCTGCTGATCTTCCTGCTCCTCGGGCAACTCGGCGCGGTGCTCGAGCTGCCCCAGGCCGCCCTCAACGTCTCGCCGTACACCCATGTGCCGTCCGTGCCCGCGGTCGACCCGGCGGTGCTGCCGCTGGTGGTGCTGACGGCGGTGGCCGCGGCCCTGCTCGCCGTCGGCGTGGCGGCCTTCCGCCGTCGCGACGTGCCGAGCTGAGCCTGCTCGCCTTGATCGTTGGCAGCTGAGCAGCTCGACACGCCGCGCACCAGACTGCTGAACTGCCACCGATCTTGGCCAGCACAGATCGGGCGCGTTCGGGCGCCGTCCACAGGTTGCCTGCTGTCCACAGAGGGGTGAGTGGCGTGGTTGCCAAGGGTTGGGTGGGGCGCAACGGTCCGTGGTGTGAACTCGGTGCTTCGGGATCTGGTGGAGCTTGGCGGCGGGATGGTGACGCTCGGAGCTGCCCGGCAGGTGGTGCCATCGTGGACGTTGGAGTCGGCTTGCCGTAACGGCGAGTTGGTGAGGGTGCTGCCCGAGGTGTTCGTGCCGGCACACCTCGTCGGCGGTCGGCCCGGCGCCCCAGCCCTCAGTCGGCTGGACCCGGTTCTGGGTCATCGCGCGGCCCTCGCCTGGGCTGGCGGCCGCGCCGCGCTCAGTCATCTCAGCGCGCTCAGCGCGTGGGGGCTGCGTCCGCCGGCTGTGGGCGACCTCGTCCACCTGAGCACACCGACGTCCGCCAACCTGCGCACCCGACCCGGGGTGGTCGTGCATCGACGGCGCGGTCTGCTCATCGCACCGCCGGCCGAGGCGGACGCTCGACGCACCATCGTCTGGGAGAACCTGCTGCTGCTCGGCGACGAACCGACAGTCGCCGCCGCCGCCAGCTGGCGGGACGCGATCTGGCAGGTCGAACGGCTGGCCCGGGGAATTGTCGGGGCGCCACCGGACGTGGCGGAGATGCTGACCCGCGTCGACGAGGCCCGCGACGGGTACTACCGGGTGGCTCGGCGGAGTCTCGGGGTGCGTGGGGGATCGGTGGAGCAGTCCGCGACGCTGCGGCAGGCATTGGTCGACCCGTCCACCGCGACGCCTCCGGAGGTGCCCGCCAACTGAGTGCACCGGTGCCGGCACGACGGCTGACGCCGACGGTACGGGCACAGTGACGGGTTCCGGACACTGTTGACGGCCGTGCACTCGGTTTGTCGGACGCTGCCGCGACACTGAGACTTCCTCGATCGGGGAGGTGCCTCGTGCCGTACGTCAGGTCACACACCAGGAAGGGTGGCGCGCGGGTTCGGGCGCACTACCGAAGGCAGCGCGGCGGCATCGTTTGGCGCAGATCGACGGTCCGCCGCGTGACCGGTGGCGGCAGATCCGCCAACGGCTGGGTTCTGGTGCTCTGTGCCGTCGTCGCTTTCGTGCTCATCCGCATGGTCCTCGATTTCGTGCAGCGGCATCCATACTGGTCCGCTTTCCTGGTGAGCCTCCTCGTTGCGGGGACGACCGCGGCGGTTCTTGTCGTGTCGAAGCAGCGTGCGCGCGAGCGGGCCGACCAGGCCCAGCGGGACAGGCTGATCGAGGTGACCGACACGATGAGCGGACCAGAGTTCGAGCAGTGGTTCGCCCGGATCCTGGTTGCTTCCGGGTTTCGGGATGTGACGGTGTGCGGCGGCTCCGGTGACCGGGGAGCCGACGTCACGGCGATCGCTCCTGACGGTCGACGCGTCGTGGCGCAGTGCAAGCGGCAGAGCCTCAGCAACCGGGTCGGCAGTGCCGCGATTCAGCGGTTCGCCGGCACCTGCCGGGACATCCACGGTGGCGAGATCTGCATCCTCGTGACGAACAGCTTCTTTACCGCAGGCGACGGCATCCGGATGGCCCGGCAGCTCAACATCACGCTCATCGACCGCAAGGCACTGGAAATGTGGGCGTGGACGGGGAGACCCGCGCCGGGGTTCATCGCGGGAGACGGACCGCACTGATGCGTTTCAGTACCCGCCGGGTTGGCCAGCCGCTCCCGAGGCGCCCCGTGCACGGCCGGTTTCCCGACAGCGTCCGCAGTTCCAACGGCGTACCGTCCCGGGTCAAGAATGGGGAGGAGTCGGATGAGTTTCCTGCAGCAGGCAGAGCAGTCGCCGGACACCGAGCGGATGTTCGATACGGACACGAAGGCGATGGGCTACCTGCCCAACTACACCAGGTTGTTCGCCCACAGCCCGGCGGTGTACCAGGCGTGGCAGCAGCTCAACGGTGCGGTGAAGGCCGGGATGGAGCTGCGTCGCTATGAGTTGGCGACCCTCGCCGCGGCCCGGGCCCTGAAGTCCTCCTACTGCGGCCTGGCTCATGGAAAGGTCCTACGCGACAAGTTCTTCGACGCGTCGACCGTCGCCGCCATCGCGTCAGACTACGGCGACGCCGGTCTCTCCGCGCAGGAGGTCGCAGTCGTCAACTTCGCCGGGAAGGCCGCGGCCAACGCGAACTCCATCACCGAGGCCGACGTTGCCCGCCTGCGCGCTCACGGTCTCGATGACGCGGACATCTTCCGCGTGATCCTCGCCGTTGGCGCCAGATGCTTCTTCAGCACCGTCCTCAGCGCTGGCGGGGCTGAGCCCGATCCGCAGTACAACGAGAGTCTGGACGTGGATCTGCGGCAGGCGCTGAGCTTCGGCGGTTAGACCCAGAGAGAACGACCGACGAGGCTGTCCTAGCGCCAGCGGGCGAGCGCGGACTTGTCGAGGAGGTAGCGTTCGCCGCTCGCAATGCCCGTGCGCGGCATCGTCGCCTTCGGTAAGCCCTGGGACGGAGTCGCCCAGACGCTTGTCGGCATCGGGCCTGCAGATCGTTTCGGCCACGTCCATCAGAAATCCGACACGATCAATAGATGCAGGCGGCGCGTACACCCGTCTGGCAGCTAAGGAATCTCGCTGAAGCGGCGGAATGCCGGATCTTCAGCGACAGGACCCGATTGGCAGCGCCCAGTCAGGTACTTAGGGTCATTGGTGCTTCACCCCAAGCGACGGCGAGCCGAACGGCGGACTGCGGATGGCTGTGAACATGCACCCTGCGAACTGCGCCAACGCCCAGAATCCGGGCTGTACGTGCTCTCGCTGCGGCGGCTCCCTGCATGGCTGGGATGGGTGGGCGAAGCTCGCCGTAGAGCCCCCTGCCGTGCGTGGCGAGCGGCGAAGCGCGCTCAAGAGGGATATCGGCAAGGATCGGAATGGGGCGCCGAAATTCAACGCCAAGAATCGGCAGAAGTCCCTCGACCTCGCCCGTCTGGACCTTGCCAATCACCTGTGGGGAGCGGACCCGCGCCCCAAGGGCGACGCGCCGCTGCCGCGTACCTTCGACGTCGGCGACCGGGCGGCGGTGGCATTCGATAACGGGCGGATGAACATCCTCGCCGATTCAATCATGGTTGACCCGTGGGACGAGATCTCGGAGGGTATCGACGACCTCGTCCAGAACAAGCAGACCGCCCGGGAGGTCAAGAAGGGTCTGGCCAGTCACGGCTGGTGCAACCTGCTGGTCGCGCTGATCCAGTTGATCGAGAAGGTCAACAAGGCGATCGGTATCTTCACCGACGCGGCCAAGCGGGCCGTCCAGGATGCTTTGTCGAATCACCTCACGTCCCGCATCCCAGAGCAGGTGAAGGACGCCGTCGCCGGCATCGTTGTCGACAAGGTGTGGTTGGCCCTGACGCGCCTGCTCGAAGCTCACTTTCCCCTCCTGGGTGCGGACACCGTGCGCGTCCTGCGGATCTTGACCGTGTTCGCCTGCCCATCAGTCGAACGGCACCGGGACGTCTACCAGCACGCCGTCGTCCCGCTCATGGGTGACGCCCGAGGGCTCGTCACAGAGGAGGTCAAGGCCCAGGTGAACACCCTGTTCGCCGCGTGGTGGCAGCGAAAGGGCCCAGCAACTGCCCAGTGACACCGATGTTGAGGGATCCGCGAGTGAGCCGAGAAGCACCTGGGTGGTGTAGATCAACGAGCGCCCCGGCGGCCCTGCCATCTCGGAGTGGGTGCGGCGGGCACGAGACTGGGACAGAGGCCGGCGAGTTGGACGTAGACCTCGCGTTTGGCGGTTGCGCTGCCTCGGCGGTTGAGGACGTAGCCCGTCAACCAGATCCAACCTTCGTACGTCGGTCGGTCGCAGACTGAGACGACGCGAAAGGTCAGGGAGCGATCTCCGGAGAACTGCACCGAGGCCCGGCTGTCGATGACGAGCAGGTCGCCGGGGGAGGGGCGCGCGGTCACCAGCGGCCGGAGTTGTGGTGGTGCTCCTGCGGTGGCGGGCACTCCCGCGCGTGCATGGTCTGCCAGTCGCGCAGCGCCCGCTTGATCCGGTCGTTCTCCTGGCTGAGCAGCCGCACCGTCTCGTTGAGCATGGCCAGCTCGTCGGCCACCCGGGCCTGGAACTCGCGTACCTCATCGGGGTCAACGCCGCGTCGGCATGCGGCGAACGCGCGGGTCCGCACCTCGTGCGGCGTCAACCTGCCTGGGTAGCCGGCGGGGTAGGGCTGGCCACCTCGATACACCTGAGTCACGACGATCCTCTCTGAGGGCAGGCGGGCGCGCGAAAGGTCCTTGTGGTGGGTCTGGAAGGGCGGGCCGTCCGCTCGGGGGCCGCGGGCGACCCGCCCGCTCCGCCGCCGCAGCCCAATTCAGCGGTACGACAGCAGAGCAGTTTGGTGGGTCGGGACGGGCACACGCACCCGCCCCGACCGAGGGGATGAGCCGAACTCGTTGCCACGCGAGGATCGGCTCGGAATCAACATAGCTAGACATGTCAGATGAGTCAACGCTGCTTGTTAGGCGCGTCGCGGTGTGATCAAATCGGGTTGCCACGCGAGGAGTGCCATGCGAGAAGTGCCGGATTACTGGCGCATCGCCGATGATGTGATCGCCGACGTCAGGTCGAAGAAGTTGAAGCCGGGGGACAAGCTGCCCTCAATTGCTGAGCTGCGTGCTCGCTACGACGTCAGCCACGGGACCGTGCAGATGGCCTACGCCCGGTTGGAAGCGCTGCGGGTGATTCGGCGGCAGCAGGGCAAGGGTGTCTTCGTGTCCGACCCCAACACCTGGATGCGGGAGCCTTAGGTAGCGGCTCTTGTCCGACCTGCAGCGGCACGAGGATGCACTGCCGAATGAGCTTTGGTGGCCCGCCTGCCAGGAACTACTCACCCTCAAGTGATCTTGACGCGACCGGAAGGCGCGAGGGGGGGCGGGATTAGTCGGGGCTGGGGCGGCTCTGTTGTGGCGGGATCAGTGGGCTGCTCACCGTGTCTGCCGGATATTCGGCGTGGCGGCGTAGGAGTTCGGTGATCCAGCGCGCGGCTTCCCGCTGAGTGGTGAGCATGTGATCGCGGGCGTCGGCGACGTCCTGGTCGTCGGCGTGGGTGTTCAGGAGCGTCGCCCACTGGCGGCTCAGTTCCTCGGCGTACCGGGCTTTGCGCACCTGCTCGTCGAACTGGTACTCCAGTTCGAGCAGCCGGTCGACGTGTGGTTGCAGCGCCGGCATGATCCGCTCGTCGAGCCGGACGGCGGCGTCGGGGCGGCAGGTGATGACGATGTCACCCCGCTCGTAGGACCACTCCGGATCGTCGGCGAGCGCCTGCCGCAACGCCACCTCCAGGTCACCCGCGCGATGCGGCGGCAGGTTCCGGGCGGCGTCGGCGGCGAGCCGGGTCAGCCGTTGGATCGCGTTGGGCTGGAAGTACTGCACGTACCAGCTCTGCACCTCGGAGCGCAGGCTCGTCGACGACGACCAGGCGAAGGTGGCGCGGATGTGGAACGAGTAAACGTATCCGCGTGCCGGGACCGCGATCAGCCGGGGCGCGTCGCGCTGCTCCACGAGGGGGCCGGAGAGCGGCGGGGCCGAGCCGGAGCCGACGGGCGCCTCGTCCTGGAGGGCTGCGACCAGTCGATCCCAGTGCCGCGCCCACCACCGCCAACCCCGGATGCTCGCGTCGCGGGCGATGGTCAGCCCTCGAACGCCCCGATGTCGCCACTGGTCCGCGGGCCTCGGCCTCCCGTCGGGGGCGTCCGTCATGGCACCCCTCCACGGTCGCGGATCCGCGTCTCACGCTAACAACCGATGACCGATTTGCCCGTAGCCACGCCGTCAGGGACCACGAGGGCGGAGGGTCGTGCGGGGTTCACCGAGCATTGTGGCGCAGTTGGGGCGACGGGGCTGTCGCCGACGACCGGCAACGGTGAGACTGGGCTCGATCCGACAGTGACCCGGATCGATCGACTGGATGGTCTGGAGGCAGCCTGTGTCCACCCCCGTGTCCACCCTCGTGTCCCCGTTGGCCACGCTCGGCGCGATCCGCCGGCGTACCACCACTCTCGCCCTGCTCGTCACCATGGTCGCCGCCGCGCTGGTCGGCCCGTCCGTGGTGGCCCCGCGGTTGACCGACTCCGCCTCGGCAGCGGTCTACAGCTCCTGCACCGTCAGCCGCTGCGCGGACGCCCGTACCGCCCGTTCGGGTTGGTCCGCCAAGGGTTTCCCGACCAGCCGCGCCTGGTATTCGTGGAGCGGCGGACTGTCCAACTTCGCGGGCGGTCGTTTCTACAACTACGAGGGTCAACTGCCGACCAACGCCACCTACTACGAGTACGACGTCTACCCGCGGACCCGGGGCGCCGCCCGGGACGCGTACCGGATCGTGGTGAACCGCAGCACCGGGGTCACCTGGTTCTCACCCAACCACTACACCGACTTCTACCGGCTCTGACCGACCGGGGCCGGCCGGCTGCGTCGGCCGGCCCCGGCACCGTCGCCCAGGCCAGACCAGGAGAAACCTGATGTACGACGAGGACGACGGTCGGCTGCCCGACTGGTTGACGGTCTTCCGCGGCGCCGTCCCCGAGCTGCCCGGCGCGGTGGTGCTGTCCGGTGGAGCAGCTCGAACCCGGCCCGCGCTCTTCGCCGCGTTGGCCGGTGCGCTGGCCCTGCCGGCCCACCTGGGGAGCACCTGGGACGCCCTCGCCGACGTGCTCCGGGACCGGCTGGACGCCGGCCCGCTCACCCTGCTGATCATTGACGCTGGCGAGTTGCTCGTCGACGAGCCGGCCGGTCAGTACGCCCTGCTGTTCGCCGTGTTCGGCGATCTCGCCACCAGCGCCCCACATCCTCTCCGTGTGGTCCTGCACGGAGCTTCGCCCGCCGACCGCTAGTCGGCTCGCGCGGAGGGTGTCTCACGGTGGGTGAGGGCAGTCGGAGGCGCATGTGCGGATGAGCGTGATGACTGTGAGGCATCAATATGACTGTGAGGTATCACGCTCATGAGCAGGACCTCCCCGGGCCGCGCCGCGCCCTGCCGCCGTTGAGGACGGACGGCAGAGGGCTGCGGAGAGCTGTGCGGGTGCTCAGTTTCCGACAGTCGCGGCGGGGGCGGGCCACGGTGACGGTGGCGGTGACGGTCCGGTGACGGGCCCTTCGCGATCCTCGTGCCGAGCCGGGCACTGTGCACCGGCGCGGGCAGCGGGGAGGCCGTGCGGTGGACTTCGTCGACGGGGTGCTGGTGCGGTTGGCCGATCCGGGCACCCGCGCCGCGCTCTTCGATGACGCGTCCCTGGCGCACCTGGTCGAGGCCGCGTACGACACCGAGGCGATGCCGGTCGCGCCACCGTACGCGGCGGTCTTCGACGAGCTGACCCTCGGCTTCGCCGCCGCTCCCGTCACGGTGGCCGAGGGGGAGTGGCTGGGCTCCGGTGGCACCACCCGCACCGAGCTGAGGGTGCGTCTGCACGGGCTCGGCGGTGCGGCGCTGCGGATCGACGCGTTGTGGCGGGGCAGCCTGGTGGTGCGGACCAGCGCCGCCCGGGACCGGGTCGAGGACCTCGACGTGGCGGTGCCCGCCTTCGACGTGGATCCGCAGATCGTCGCCGACCTGGGCGCGTTGCCGGCCGACCCGGCGCAACTGGAGACCGAGCGCCGGAGCCGGCTGGTGGCCCGCCTGCGGGCCGGGTTGCACCAGCCGGCCGCGTTCACCGACGCGCACCTGGACCGGTTGCTCGCGGGTGTCGGCGCCGCGACCGCCGGCGATCTGGTGACGCGGATGCGCGGGCAGGCCGCGGGGGCCACGGTGAAGCTGCGCTACGCGGCGCCGCCGGCCGCCCCGCCGACCCCGCGTCCGCTGCCGTTCGCCGCCGCCGTGCTGATCCGCGACCAGGGCTTCTCCCTGGCCGACCTGCTCGTCGAGACCCGCCTGGTGCGGGCCCGCGCCGAGGAGCTGGGCCTGGACGTGCCCGCACCGGACGACGTCCGGCGACGACATCGGGTCGTCGCCGTCTGGGTGGTCCCCGTCGAGACGTTCGACGACGACGGCTGGCCCGGCGGCGACACCGGCACCGACGCACAGAAGCGGGCCGCCCGGTTCGCCCGGGCCGGCCAGTGGCTCGCCCGCAGCGGCATCGGCCTCGCCGCCGTGACGACCTGAGACCCCAGACCGCAGCAGCAACTTCGTCCGGGAGGACCCGTGGCACCGACAGCAGCATTCCCGTTCATCGAGGTCCGGATCGTGCCGCCACCGGCGCCGCTGGCCCAGCGCTCACCGGGTGTCATCGCCGTGGTGGGTAAGGCGCCGGCCACGGCCGACGGCGGTTCGGCGCCGGCGAACACGCCGGTCCGGATCGAGACTCTCGACGACGCGGTCACCAACTTCGCCCGCCGGCAGGCCGGCAACGTGGTGCGCAACGCCCTCTACAACTCCCTGGAGCTGGCGTTCCTGCAGGACCCGCGTCCGGCCAAGGTGTACGGGGTCAAGGTCGCCGGCGACGACTACGCCGCCGCGCTCGGAGGTCTGGAGGCCGCCGACGACGTGACCATGGTGTCGCTGGCCAACGAGTCGGGCGTCGGCAACCCCGCCGGTGCGGGCGCGCCCACGGGGCTGCACGCGCTCAAGGCGCACGTGGAGACGATGTCCGCGGCCGGCCAGCGGCGGCTCGGGTTCGCCATGGTCAACCCGGCCACCGAGAAGGGCCCCACCTACGTCGCGGACATCACGACAGCCGCGAACCCGCTCAAGAGCAGCACCAGCCGGATGGTGATGATCGCCGCCCGGGGCGCGGACGGTGACGCGGCCACCGCCGCGATGGCCGCCGTGGCCGGGCTGCCGGTGCACCACAGCATCGTGCTGAAGAAGATCCGCGGGGTCGCCATCCCGGTGGCCAAGCAGTACGGCCCGGCTGAGATCAAGGGCCTGTCCGAGGCCAACCTCACGCCGATCATTGACCCGACGCTGATCACCGGGGAGAGTCTGCACTTCGCCGACGGGAGGCTGTTCACCTCCGACGCGAGCCTGCTGCACGTCGACCTGGTGCGCACCCTCGATGCGATCGAGTTCATGCTGCGCGCCGGCCTGATCGGGCTGGTCGGCGACGCGCGGATCACCAAGCCGGGCATGACGCTGCTGAAGACCCAGGTCGACGGCATCCTCGGCCCACTCAAGCGGCAGTCGGTGATCGACGACTACCGCATCGAGATCCCGGTGCTGGACATCCTCACCATCCCCGAGGTCGCGCGTACCGCAACCGACACCTCGATCGTCACCGCCGCCCGGGCCGACCGCACCGTCGACCTGGTCGTCACCGTCACGTACGGCCCGGCCGTGAGCCGCCTGCTGGTCACGCTCGTGGCCAAGTTCTGACCCGGAGGAACCAGACCATGGAGTGGAAGACCCGCCTCGCGGTGCAGTACACCAAGGGCACCGAGACGGTGCTGATCAGCCCCATCGACTCGTTCAGCCCATCCTTCTCGCTCAACGTCGAGGCCCTGCACTCGTGCGAGGTCACCCACCTGGGTGTCATCCACGCGCCGGTGTCGATGAACTTCACGATGACCGTCAAGGCGATCGGGGACGTCGCCGGCCGGCTCACCAAGCTGGCCCTCGACGGCGACCTGTTCGACATCGCGCTGCTGGAGCACACCGGCGACGACTGGGCGTTCTCGTCCTTCGTCCTGCGCGACTGCATGATCACCAGCGCCACGCCGACCACCGCCACCATCTCCGGCGCCCCGGCCGCGACCTTCAGCGGCTTCAGCCTGGCCGCCACCGTCGACCCGAAGACCGGCGACCAGTCCGTGCTGCCCTGACCGGGCAGGACGCGACAGCCCGCCAACGATCAACCGGAGGTAGCAGATGACGACCGGTGCTGGCCGTGCCGCCCGGGTCACCCGTACCGGGCTGGCCCTGGTGCACGCGGGTGAGTTGGTGCTGCCGGCGGCCGGCAGCGAGGCGGAGGCCGCGCAGGTGGCCGAGGACGACCGCGCTGTCGTCGCGTACCACTTCCCGGTGGAGATCGAGGTGGTCGTGGCCGGCGGCGCGGTCGACGCCGACGCGCTCGCCGACCTCGCGCTGGCCCGCCTCGCCGACCACCTGGACGGGCAGGTCTGACGGTGGCCATCTCGGTGCACGTCCCGGTGCGGATCCGGCTGGACGCCCGGTCGGTGACCGAGCGGCCGGCGGCGGTGACCGACGCGCTCGGTGCGGCCCTGGCCCGCGCGCTGGAACGCTCCCGCCGCGAGGTGGTCGCGCCCCGCGGCGGCTACCTGGAGGTACGCGCAGGCGCGCCGGAGTTCCGCTGGACCGGCGCGGGCGGCGAGCGGGTGTCCCCGGACGACCGGCGGGCCTTCGAGGCCCGGGTGCGCCGGCGCATCGACGAGGTGATCACCGCGGCGCGGCTGGACCCGGGGCTTCCGGCCGGGGTGGCCGCGCCGCTGAGCCGACCGGCAGCCGAGGTGTTCGACCCGCAGCGGATGCGTCACCTGCTGGCCGTCTACCGGGTGCCGTCCTACGACGACGGTGGGGACGCCGCCGAGGTGCCGATGGACGGCGACGAGCCGCCCCCGGTGACCTACCAGTGGCTGCTACGGCCGGTCAGGTACCTGGCCAGCCACTTCGCCGAGCTGGCTCGCGAGGCGGCACGTCAGCACGGTGACCTGCCGTCGGGCACCCCGAATGGTGTGATCGCCCGAGTGTTCGACCTCAACGGTCAGCCGAAATGGTTGGTCATGGTAACCACCACGCCGCTGTCCTTCTTCACGTTCGACGCCTTCGGTGAGACGGTCACGGTGTTGAACCCAGAGCCGCACTTCGAGGTTCAGCCGGTGCAGCCCACCCCACAACCCGGCACAGTCGAGCGCCGTCCGATCACCGACCGGTCCGCCCTGATCGCCATGGTGGACGACGAGATGGCCGACGGCGCCCGGCAGCGGTTGCGCATCGCCCGGCCACGGCCCGAGACCACCAGCGTGGAGGACTACCGAGCGCAGATCGACCGGGCCGTTGACCGGGCGGTGATCCGGCGGGTCAACGAGATCGTCGGTCCGCCCGACGGGCCGGCGCCGACCTGCCTGGTGATCGTCCGCCTCGGCGGCGCCGGCGTGCTGCTGGTGGGCAATGCGGAGACCGACGCCACGCTGCACTGGACCGGCACGGCGAACCTGCTGCCCATCACCGTCGAGCAGGGGCCGGCCGCTCCGCCGGACCCGAACGCGCCCCCCGGCGGTGGCACCGGCGATGGCACCGGTTCCGGGGCGGGTGAAAGCGGATCCGGTGCGGGCAGCGGTTCCGGCGGCGGCAGCGGACCCGACGGCACTGGCGCCGGTGGCCTGGGCACCGGCACCGGGCCGGGCGGCGGTGGCGCCGGTGGGGACGGCAGCGGCGGGGCCCGCCGGGGCGGGTTCGTCTTCGACCCGAGCAGCCCTAGCGCCCCGCCCGGCGCCGAGGGTCGACGGTTTCCGGCCGTCACCGGCGAACACTCCGAGATGCGGGCCTGCGCCCCGTTCAACGGCGAACCGGAGCTGGCCGCGCTCGGCCCGGACGGCGACGAGCTGCGCCGGCTGATGGACGACATCGCGTTCCGGCTCCAGATGGGCGAGGCCTGCCGCTACCCGGCGAACTTCTGCCTCCAGGCCGCCGCCATGCTGCGCGGCCGGGCCGCGGCGATCAGCCTGCTGGTCGGCGCCTCGGAACGCGAGGCGTTCACCAGACCCGTGCCGCAGGGTTCCGGAGGGCTCGGCCCGCTGGACTTCCGGCCGGTCGCCTCGCCCGCCGTGCAGTTCCTGCGCCACCTGGCCGGGGTCGTGCCCCGCCTGGATCACCTGGCCCAACTGGTGATGCGCCGCTACAGCCAGCCCGAGCACTTCGCCCGGATCCAGGGCGGCTGGATCGACACGTCCGCGTCCTGGAACCTGCACTTCGTCCAGGCGCTCAGTGGCGCGATCAAGGGCGCCGTCGGGCAGCTCTTCGTCGTCGGCAGCCAGGCGATGCTCGTGCAACTGCTGCTCAGCTCGCGCACCGGCATCGAGGCGCGGATCACCCACTTCGACAGGTACGCGCCGATCTTCGAGCGGCTGATCGTGTCCCAGCTCACCGACTACGCCGAGCTTCAGGGCCTGCGCGAGCGGCTGCGTCGCCACGAGGCCGCCCGGTGGACGGCCGAACACACCGATGCGGGCGGCGGCACCCTCGCCACGGTCAGCATGGCCAACCCGTCCACCGCCTGGTACGGGGCCGCCCGCGCCATCTCCAGCGCGTTCCTCGCCACCGAGGCCGCGTTGAGCAGCCCCGGCGCGGCCGGCGAGATCGTCGAACGTGACGGCACCACCCGGATCCGCGACTCGCACGCGGTGCTCTGGACCCTCGCCGAGATCGAGCAGGCGCTGGTCATCCAACGCGGCGAGGCCGAGGGCATCGACCCGCTGGTCAAGCAGATCAGCGACCTGCCCGACGTGCTGGCCCGCTTCGCCGGCAACCGGTCGGCGATCCGCGACGAGCTGTGGCGGGTGCTGCAGGACATGCGGCGCAACAACACCGAGATGCTCGGCCGTGCCCGCACCGACGCCCGGTTCGCGTTCCGGTCCAGCCGGATCAGCGAGCACATCCCGTCGGCCACCATCCCCGGAGGACAGTTCGCGCTGCAGGGCATCCACCTGGTCACCCACCAGCAGATCGGCGAGTTCTTCGGCGGCAACCTCTACTACGCCACCGGCGTCGACAGCCTGTTCCACACCGAGCTGGGCCGGGAGGCGCTGAGCGCGTTCGGCGTCATGGTGGGGATCATCGCGCTGTCGCTGCTCTGCCCGCCGCTGGGCTTCGTGGTCGGGGTGGCCGTCGCCGCCGTCGACGTGGCACACGCACACCAGCGCGAGCGCCTCTACGGATCGATGCTCGACCCGGAGCTGGTCCTCACCCGCACCGAGGTCGAGGTCGAGCTGTTCGCCGCGTACCTCGGACTCGCGCTGTCGCTGATCCCGGAGGCCGGCACCATCGGCGGCGCGGCCGTGCGCGGAGGCCGGGTCGCCCTGCGCTTCGGCGTCCGCGCGGGGCTGCGCACCGCCCGAGGGTACGTGGTACGCCGGGTCACCCGGCAGATCGTCGAAGCCGCGTCCCGTGACCTGCTCCAGGGGTTCCTCACCGAGATCCTGCTCAACGAGGTGCTGGAACGGGTCGTGCAGAAGCTGATGGAGCCGGTGCTCGCGTACGTGGAACGCGAGGCGATGCTCAGCGGCGCTGTCGGCGGCCCGGAGGGCGCCCGGTTCATCCTCATGGTGCTGGACTCACAGCCCGGTGGCGCCGCCGCCGGTCCGCGCGTCCCGGTGGTGCGGCCGTGACCGGGCCACGCCGGTTCCGTGCCGGCCGGTTCCTCGACGCCGCCGCCGTACACGCCGCCGCCGACGCCAACCCACGACTGCAACGCTTCATGCGAACCATCGCCGCGCACAGCGAGGCCGGTGACGTGCGTTCCCGGCGGCTGCTGGAGCACCTCATCCGCCGCGTCGTCGACGACGTCGGCGACCTGCACCTGAACAACGCGCTCAACCGGCTGGAACGCATCGCCGTGCTGCGCGACAACATCGCCGCGATCCTCGACCACGTGCTGGAGGGCGGCGCCCTGCCCGAGGGCGTGCGGCTGGAGACGCTCGGCGAGCGTTTCGACCAGCTCAACACCGAGATGCGCGAACTGAGCCGCCCGCGCGAGGGCATCGTCGGGGACGCGCCGCTGCGGCTGGCCGGCGACGCAGCCCAGTACGCCGACTCGCTGCTGCGCGAGTTCGAGGTCGCCGGCGGTACCAGTGCGGCCGGCTGGCACGTCGAGCCCGCCGCAGTGGTCCAGGAAGCGTTCCGGGCCATGCCGGCGGACCAGCAGGCCGCGTTGCGCCGCGCCGCCGAGCTGGAACCGGAGGCGCTGTGGCGGGCGGTGGCCGCCGAAACCGAGAGCGGCAGCCGGGCCGCCGTCACGGACCTGGAGACCCGGCTCGGCGGCCGGTTCACCCCCGACGACGTCGCCCGGCTGCGGACCGCAGTGGGTGAACTCGGCAAGGCCCGCTCCAAGGGCCTGCACATGAACGACGCCCGGCTCACCGAGGCCCTGGCCCGCATCGCCGACCCGGAGCTGCGCGCGGTGGTGGCCAGCGGCGACATCTGGCTCACCCAGCAGTTGGCCGTGCACAACCCGGAGGCCCTGGCGACCCTGTGGCGACGCTTCCGCGACCGGGGCGGCCGCGCCGACGACGGCCCCGGATTCCGCGCCTACCTGCGCCACGACATGGTCACCTACGGCCGCGGCGTGCTCGGCGAGTATGGCGCCGCGTTCTCGCTGAGCAGCATCGAGCTGTTCCTCAAGGGCCCCGACGCCAACGTCAAGGTCGCCGGCACCGACCTGGTCGGCATCGGCCACGACGGCTGGGTGTGGCTGATCGACGACAAGTCGCACCGGGCCAGGAGTGTCAGCGGAGTCAGCGCGCTCACCGACAACCTCGTCACCAACCTGCGCCGCGACGCCTCCGACTTCCGTGACGCCATCGCCCGGCTGCAACGCGACGACCCCGGTTTCACCCCCGACCCGCGGATCCTCGACGCGATCTCCCGGATGGAGGACGCCGCAGCCGAGATCGACCGGATCAACCGGCGTGGCTCCGCGTCCACCCGGCCCGCGCGGATCAGCCGGGCACTGGAGGATCGCCGGCTGCGGCTGCGCGTCACCAGCGCCGCCGGCGAGGTCCGCGAGATCACCCAGGCGCTGCGCGACCTGGGTCTGGCCGTCGAACCCACCGGTACGCCGGTGTCGCTGCCACCCATCGGAGGGCGCTGAGCATGGCCATCACCAGCAGCTTCATGCGGTACGGCACGGTGCCGTCGGCGATCATCAGCGACGGGGTGCTGCCGATCCCGCTCTGGGCCGTCACCGCCATCTCCCTCGCGCAGACCTACCACCTGCCGCCGATCGGCTCCACCGCGCACAAGGCCATCGTGGCCACCCACGACGACACCATCACCCTGACCGGGGTCCTCGTCGGCGCGGAACGCTACGCCTGGAAGTTCGCCCTGGAGACGATGGCCGAGGCGAGCAAACGCGGCACCGCCCTCGCCGCGTACTCCGGGGGGAAGTTCGGCGGGCTGATCCTGGTCACCTCGATGACCATCCGCACCGACATGCAGGTGCAGTCGCTGACCTTCAACGCGTCCGCCGCCCGCCGCGACGTCCTGGACACCACCATCACCCTCGTCCACGTGCCCCGTCCCAGCCTGCTCGGCAAGCTGCTCGACGTGGCCAGCATCGGAGTCGGCGCGCTCGCCGACGGGTTGGGCAACTGATGCCACCGTTCCCGATCGACCGCTACCTGCTGCCGGAGACACCTGTCGAGGTGCCCGACGGGTTCACCGAGGTACGGCAGAGCCTCACCGCCGGCCTCCCGCACCGCGTCGAGCTGGGCGCCGGTGTCCACGCGGTGCTGATCCTGCCCACCGGCCTGGCCCGGCAGTGGCTGAACACCGACCCCCTCGCGGTGGTCAGCACCTCCGCCGACGACCTGGAGCCCCGGCCCGCGCCCCCGGCCGTGCCCCCGCCACCGGCGCTGGTCGGGCGGGTGCCGCTGCGACTGGTGGTCCGGCAGGGCACCCGGATCCTCGGTTCGGTGCCGCTCGCCGCAGGTCTGCGCCGGGTCTGCCCCGACGCCGGCCCGGCGGTCGCCGCCACCGCGCAGCCCGCTCGCGCCGCCACCCCGATCGCCGTCGAGGTGGTGGTGCTCGGCTGGCTGCTGCACGCCGGGACGGTACGCGGCTCCGGCGACTACGGCTCGTCCATCGCGCTGGCCTGGCGGCGCGCCGACCGCGCGGCGGACCAGTTCGGGCCGCCACCGATCAACGAGTTCGTCTGGCGTCGCCGCCCACCCGCCCAGCGCGTCGAATCTGAGCTGGGCCCCGGCCGGCTGCGCTACCGCTACCTGCTCGACAAGAAGCTGCGGAGGGTGCTGCGATGACGCTAACGCCGTTCCAGACCGGTCAGGTCCGCCAGGGCGCCGTCGGCAACGACGCCGGTTGGACCCTGACCTTCCACCGGGAGACCCCGACCGGGCTGAGCCAGGACGCCGCGCTCACGCTGTCCAGCGCCGACTACTACGCGGCCATCGACGCCGCGCTGCCCGACGGGTTGGGCCCCGGCGCGTACACGATCACCGTGCAGGGGCTGATCGACGAGCACTTCGCACTCTTGCGCACCGCCGAGGGTCAACCACCGCTGGTGGCGAAACTGCACCTGTACTGGCGCGACGCCAACACCTCGGTCGGCGCGTTCTTCACCAACCTGGTCGGCGTCAACGCCGGGCCGACCCCGGCCGAGCTGACCCAGGCGCTGGTCGCCGTGCTGCGGGTGACGAAGGTGCGCCGGCTCACCGGCGAGCGGACGTACGACACCGAGCTGACCCTCGTCGAGCAGGCGTACGCCCGGCTCGGTCAGCGGGTCGCCGAGCGGTTCGAGGCGGCGACCTTCAGCGCCGCGATCCGGGCCGTCGCCGAGCGGACCAGAGTGGACATCGCCACCTGGGGCGCGAACCCGGACGGCACGATGACCAGGGGCGCCACCGAGGCGGCCGGCGACGAGCGGGTCGCCTTCGGCGCCGGGCTGCTCCACCGCGCCGCGCTGGAGCGGATCGGCGGCGCGTTGCAGCAGTCGCTCAACACGTACGGGCGGGGGATGCTGCTGATCCGGGACGGCACCGTGCACGTCGGCAAGCGGCCGATCCCCTACCCGGAGGGGGAGCCCAAGCCGCTCACCCTCGCCACCGGCCTGCTCGCCTGCACCGAGAACGGCAGCCAGGACACCGACCCGTACGCGGCCACCGAGGCCGGCGGCACCGCCGCGCCGCGCCGTTGGGCGTGGACACTGACCCTCAAGGGCCGCCCCGACCTGAAGCCCGGCGACCTGGTGCGCTTCGACCCGCCGGCGGTGGACGAGGCCACCACGCTGGGCAGCGTCGGAGCGGCACTGCTCGGCTCGTTCGCGGCCCCGTTCGCCCCGTCGACCGGGGAGTTGGGCGCTGGGGCGAAGCTGCTCTACCTCAGCGCGGCCCGGCACACCCTGTCGCGTACCGCCGGTTTCGTCACCGTGGTGCAGGGCGTCGAGGTCACCTCGGGCGCCCAGGCCTGGGACAGCTGGAGTGACGCCTCCGGCGTGGGCGCGGCCGAGCCGGCCGGTCCGGCGTCCTCGCCCGGGGTGGCCGCCGCCGAGGCGGTGCGCCGGGCCGCCCGCGCCGCCCGGGGCGAGACGCGTGGCCTGGAGATCGGCGAGGTACGCGCGGCGGCCACCAACGCCACCGGCGCGGTCGAACCGCCGGCGCAGACCGAGACGGTGTGGGAGGGGCTGGCCCGCCCGGACGGGCGCCCCAACGGCGCCCGCCGCCTGCCGGTCCGCCGGGAGCAGCCCGCGCCGCTGCCCGGGGTGACCTACCTGACCCCGTTCGCCTGGGGTGGCTGCGGGCTCATCCTGCCCCGCTACCCGGGCACCCGGGTGGCGCTGGCCTACCGCAACGGCGCGCCGGACGACCCGGTGGAGGTGGGAGCGCTCTGGCCCACCGGGCACGCCCCGGTCTCCCAGCCGGGGGACTGGTGGCTGTCCCTGCCGGTCGGGGTGGCCACCAACAGTCGCTCGTCGGTCGGCGACACGGTGGTGCCGGCCGACCACGAGGGCAAGGTGGCGCACGACCTCACCGACGGTGACGGCAACCGGGTCATCGAGCTGGGTGAGCTGACCGTGCGGGTGGGCCGGGCCCAGTTGCAGGGGCGCGGTCAGCGCCCAGCCCGCGCCGACGAGGCCGACAGCATCACCATCGAGCACGCCGCCGGACGGTCGTCGATCGTGATGAAGCAGGACGGCTCCATCACCATCACCGCCACCCAGATCGACCTGGACGCGGGCAACGGCGCGGTGAACATCAGCGGCGGCACCGTCAACATCGCCGCCGACGACGTCGACGTCCAGGTCAGCAACGCGATGAACGTCCACTGAGGAGAGCGACATGGCTTTCGTGCTCACCACGTCGAGCAACGTGCACTGCCCCAACCAGGGCGCGGTCACCCCGGCCGGGCAGGCGAAGCTGATCGTGGCCGGCGCCCAGGTGACCCGCCTCGACGGGATCACCGGCAAGTCGGTGACCGGCTGCACGATCACCGACAGCAGCTCCACCGTGCAGTGCAAGACGGTGGTGTCGGCGACCGGCGCCGCCCAGAAGCTGCACGTCGGCTGGGCCGGCGTGGCGCTGGCCACACTCAGCGGCGCCACCAACGGCAGCACCCCCGGCCTGTCCGCCAGCGCCGGGCAGAGCAAGCTGAAGGCGGTCTGAGATGGATCGGACCGAGCGGGAACGGCAGGCCGCCCAGCGCCGCTACCTCGGCTGGGGCCTCGCCTTCGAACCCACCATGCCCGGCCTGGACCTGGCCCGCGACATCGTCTTCGACGACGGCCCGAACGGCCGGGTGCTGGCCCTCGTCGCCGGCACTGACAACGTGGCCCAGAGCCTCGCGGTGGCCCTGACCACCCTGCGCGGCTCGAACGTCTTCGACGCCACCTTCGGCTTCGACGGTCTCAACGCCCTCGCCGAGCAGATCGAGCCGAACCTGATCCGCGAGCAGGTGCGCATCGGCATCATCACGCTGCTCGACCGCGACCCCCGCGTCCGCAAGATCGTCGACGTGAACCTCGACGACGGTCGGCTCGGCGCGAACGGCACCGACGACGCGGCGAAGGCCGCGCTGCGCGCGTCCCGCACCCTCCAGGTGCAGGTCCAGTTCGAAACCATCACCGACGACCGGCTCTCGGTGCATCTCGGGGAGCTGCCCAGTGTCTGATCCCACCCTCCCGGCCGAGCTGGCCGACGTCCTGGCCGTCGACGCCACCGCGCTGCGGGCCACCGGCTCGACCGGCTTCGGCATCGTCGAGAGCGGCTTCGTGCCGAAGTCCTTCGCCCGGTTGCTCGCCGAGAAGCTGGCCACCGCCCGGCTGCTCTTCGGCGACGACATCGACCTGACCAGCGGAGCGGTGCTTCGCAAGGTCCTGGAACTGGCCGCGCTGGAGGACGCCCGGCTGTGGGCGGCGCTCGGTGCCGTCTACGACAACTCGTACGTGGTGTCGGCGACCGCCGACGCGTTGACCCGCCTCGGCGAGGAACTCGGCATACCCCGCCCGTACCTGCCGGCGAAGGGCACGGTGAAGCTGAAGCTGAAGGCCGCCCTGCCCACCGGGCGCACCCAGCTCACACTGCCCCGGGGAGCGCGGCTGTCCACACCCGGCGGGCACCACGTGGCGCTGGACGAGACGGTGGTGCTCTCCGCCGCCGTGGGCGAACGGGTGCCGGCCGTCGCCGCGTTCTACCCCGGCCCGGCGCACAACCTCGACCCAGCGCAACCCAGCCAGAAGATCGACCGCTGGAACCGGGCCGACACCCTGCTGGCCGACCTGGACGACGCCGAGCAGGCCGCCGGCAAGGAACTGGTGGAGATCACCCACACCGTCGCGCTGACCGGGGGCGAACAGCAGGTCCCCGACGCGCGCTACCGGCAGCTGCTGCTGGCCGCGCCCCGCTCCATCTGGACAGCCGAGGCGATCGGTCTGGCCGTGGCGACAGTGCCCGGCGTACGTCAGGTGCAGGTCTTCGACGGTCGGGGCGGGCTGGACCTCAACCAGTCCATCTTCGGCAACTTCAACTTCATCGAGCGGGTCTTCAGCACCGAACGTGACCTCGGCAACCCGTACTACGTCACGGTGCTGGTCGCGCCCACCGCCGCGGCCATCTGGGACGGCCCGGACGGGCTGCACGCCGCCGTCGAGTCGGTCATCGAGGACCTGCGCCCGGTGGGCATCTTCGCCTCCGTGGACCGTGCCGACGAGGTGGGCATCGGTGTCGAGGCCGATCTGGTGATCCGGGGCCTGCCCCTGCCCACCGGCTCGAAGGAGACGGTGAACGCGTCCACAGCGGCCACCGAGCTGCGGGCCCGCCTGCACGCCCGGTTGCGCCGCTACGTCGACGAGCTGCCCTTCGGTGAGCCGGTCCGCGCCGCCGAGGTGATCTGGACGCTGATGAACGAGCCGGGCGTCGCGGACGTCCGCGCACTGCGGCTGGTCCGCTTCCCGGCCGACTCGGCGGTGGTGGTGACCGGCAGCGCGCCCACCGGCGACGGGGTGCAGCGCCTGCCGGTCGGCGACAACGCGGTGCTCGCCGCGAACCAGGTGCCCGTCTACGTCGACCGGGACGAGCCCCGGCCGTTCCGGATCGTCTGAGCGGGGGACCGATGACCGACATCCGGGTACCCGTGGACGGCGCCGACCCGTCCGTCGAACGTAACCTCGTCGACCAGCTGGAAGGCCCGTACCCGGGCACCGTCCGGCGGGTGGTGGTGCCACTGACCGGCACCGGCGCCGCCGTCGTGGACTGGACCAGCCGCCACCCGCTGCTCACCGTCGTGCTGCGCCGCGACCTGGCCGAGGAGACCGTGCGGGTGACCGTCACTGTGGACCCCGGCGGCGCGGGCCAGCGGGTGCTGCCGCCGGTGGTCTTCGCGCCCTGGTCGGCCGCCGGGGCGTCGGTGCCGGCGTACGCCCCGGACACCGCCGACGAGCCGTTGGTCGCGTCGTTCCCCGTCGCCGTGACGGCCGAGCGGGCCGTCGAAGGCGCCGCCGCCACGGCGGTCACCGGTGCCGCGCTCACCGGGTTGGTCGAGCTGGCCGTGCTGGAGGGCAACCTGGGCCGGCTGCTCTACCTGATGTCGTACGAGAAGCACCGGCTGCGCCGCGCGGCCCGGGAGGTGCACGCGTACCGGACCCTCGCGCACGCCCGGCGCGACGCACTGGACCGGATCGGCGCCGACGTCGGGGTGGCCCGCTTCGTCGACGAGCTGGTGCACGAGCCGGCCTCCGGTGAGGTGTACGCCCGCCGCCTGGCCCCACCGGCCCGCGAGCCGGACGCCGCGTACGCCCACCGGCTCGGTCTCTACCGGCGGTTCCTGCTGCCCACCCCTGGTGCGGTGCGCCGGCTGCTCAACGGGACTGGCACGGACACCGACCCGAACACCGGGCTCTTCGCCGACCTGCCCGGCGGCGCCCGGTTCACAGTGCGCGAGGACGACGACCGGTTCGCGGTGGCGATCCGTCTGGTGGCCGCCGGCGATCCGCAGCACCGCACGAACTTCCTCGCGCAACTGCGCCGCGACCGGCTGGTGCTGCCCGCGAACACCCCGCCGAACAACACAGTGCACGCCGGCCGGGCGTTGCCGGCCAGTCGGCTGGCCGAGGTCACCGCGCTGCGGGCCAGCCTGCGCCAGTCGTACGCCTTCGACAGCGCGCACGGCGTCGCACCGCCGCTGGCCGCCGCCCTGGACCGGGCCGGTCGGGTCTGCCGGGCGCTCGGCTCGTCCATCGTCTGGCAGGTGACCCGGGCCCAGGACGACGCCGGTGGCAGTCGCTACGAGCTGGGCCTCGGCGTCGACGTGAGCTGGCCGACCCCCGCGCAGGCCACCGACCTGCGCAATCGGGTGCTGGACACCGGTCGGGCGGTCACGGCCGACCGGACCGCCGAGGCGCTGATCGCCGCCGCCCGTGCGCAGGGCGTGCCCACTGTGGCAGCCGACGGGGAGCTGGCCTGGCTGTGGCGGGTGTGCGGGTTGCCGACGACGCACCGGGTCAGCACCACCAGGATGTATCTGTCGCACCTGCCCACCCGAGGGCTGGCGGTGACCGCGCCGCTGAGCGCCGCGGTCGGGGCCGACACACCTGTCGAGGCGCAGTTCCACGCGCCGGGCGACCCGGGCGGCAACGCGCTGCTCCTCGCCGGTCTGGTCGCCGCCGCGTCGGCCTGGACCGGCTCTGGGGAGCCGGCGTGGACGCCGCTGACCGACGCGGCGGCCCGGACCCGGTGGGCGGCGGTGCCGACCCGGCCGGCCGGGCAGCCGGTGGACCAGGTGCTGGCCGCCGCCGGCCTTCCCGCGGTACGGGACCCGGCCCCGGTGGTCGCCGCGCTGAACCGCCTTCCCGACGAGCTGGTGGAGACCATCGAGCTGCCGGCCGCGTTGGCCAGCGCGCTGATCGCCGGCCAGCCGGCTGCCGGCGACCGGCTGGCCCGCCTGGTCGGGCTGCTGCGCGAGCAGCACCTCGCCGCCGCGCTGCCGCTGGTCGAGACGGGCAACCGGATCCTGCTGGTGTGCAGCGTGATCGGGCTGCCGCAGGCCGGGCTGAACCTGGCCGAGCGCCGGGCCACGGGGTTCCGCTGGTACACAGTGGGGCTCGGCGGCGGCACCGCGGAGATCAAGGCGGTCGGCGCGCGGACCGCGCTGCGGCCCACCCACGCCGGGTTGGTCGCCGTGGTGGCGCTCTCCTACGTGCGGACCGGCCGGACCGACCCGTACGAGTTCCGGGTGGAGCTGCCCGACGGGGTGACGTTGACCCTGGCGCAGTACGAGCGCCTGATGAACGCGCTGACCCGGGTCTGCCCGCTCGGCGTGGAGATCAACACGTTCGGCATTCGCCGCGACCACGTCGACCTCGACGCCGACGGCACCGCCGAGCCGCTGCGCCCGACGGTGGCCCGGACCTTCCGCACCTTCCAGCAGCGCCGGCACCGCGGCGTGTACGACCAGCTCTGAGAGGGACACCACCATGGCGAGCGAGATCAATTACGACGGGGTGACCGTCACCGAGCTGTACGAGGCGTTCACCAAGCACGGCATTCCGGCCTCGGACGCCAGTGTGCTGGTCTCATCCTGGATCTACGAGAACGTGGGCACCGCGAAGCGGGTGTTCAGCTACGCCGAGTCGTTCCCCGCAGTGGAGCCGGGCTGCGCGCCGCCGCCGTTCGCGCGCACCTTCGCCCACAGCGACTGGGTCGACGGCGAGGACGTGGTGCAGGCCGGGCAGACCCCGGGGGAGCAGGGCTTCAACGAGCGGTTCCACCGCATCGAACACGACCTGGACCACCTCGGCACCGACCTGGCCAAGGCGTTCTCCTGCATGGCGGCGATGCGGGTCAGCCTGCGGCGGCTTCTCGACGAGATCCGCGCGGAGATCAACCGGCTGCACTCGACGGTGCACGAGAACAAGGTCAGCCCGGGCCCGTACGCGATCGAGCAGATCCCCAACTACATCGGCGCGCTGGACTTCGGCAAGTACATGGGCACCACGATGTTCATGGACAAGAAGGTCAGCATCTGGCAGACCAAGGCCGGCACCATCGTGCTGCCCGCCGTGGAGACCCTCGGCGTCGACGTGGTCGTCGGGCCGAAGGTCCGGGGCGCGGCCTACCTGCAGCGGTACGCCGCCGAGAACGGTGACGTCCGGCAGCGCTTCCCGCGCGAGGTGAAGCTGTCGGAGTTCATCCGCGCGTTCGGCGAGGAGGAGGTGGCCGACGGTCGGCTGATCCGCGACGTGCTCAAGGTGCTGCCGGCGGACACCAACTACCCGAGCGTGGACGCGATGCTCGGCGAGGTGAGCGAGCGGGAGGCGGTGATCGTCCGGACCACCGTTGGCGCCCAGTCGGCGGTCGCCGCGGCGCTCGGCATCGAGGGTGAGTTGGAGAACGTCGGCGACGCCGACATCGCCATGCTCAGCGGGGTGCCGACCAAGGCCCGGGCGGCGCTGGCCCGCGCCGGGATCAGCACGCTCGGCAAGTTGGCCGAGGCCCCGACAGAGCAGGTGCTCGCCATCATGAAGGAGGCGCAGGTGCGCGCGAACGTCGGCGACGCCGCCGAGTGGACCGGGTACGCCCGGACGCTGAGCAAGCTGCGCTGAACGGTCGGTGCCGGATCCGGCGAACGGTTGATCCACGCCGCTCGCCGGGTCGGTGTGACGACACTGCGCTGGCGCGGCGATCGTCCACACCCGACCGTGAAGTCCCACGGGGCGATCGGGTGCGAGAGGCGCAGGAATGGCTGTTCACGAGGTTACGCACGACCTTCGCACCGCGGCACCCGAGATCGAGGCGGGGCGGCCTCCCCGGTACGCGTTGCGGCTGCTCGGTGGGTTCGGGTTGGAACGCGACGGGCGGGTGGTGACGGTGCCGCAGGGCGCCCGCCGACTGCTGGCCTACCTCGGCGTACGCCAGCGGTGTGCCCGCTCGGAGGCCGCCGGCACGCTCTGGCCCGGCTCGCACGAGGACCGGGCCCGGGCCAACCTGCGCACGATGCTCTGGCGGCTGCACCGGGTGACTCCCGAACCCCTGGTGGACGAGGACGACCGGCTGGCCCTGGCCGCCGGGGTGACCAGCGACGTGGCCACCCTGGGCGCGGCGGCCACCGCCCTGCTGGCCGGCGGGTCACCTGTCGACGTCGGCCCCGGTGTGCCGGCGCTGGCGACCGGTGAGCTGCTGCCCGGCTGGTACGACGACTGGGTGCTGACCGAGCGGGAACGGTTGCGCCAGACCCAGCTGTACGCGTTGGAGGCGCTCGCCGAGCGGCTCACCTCGCAGGGCCGGTACAGCGAGGCGGTGCAGGTGGCGTTGACCGCTGTGCAGTTGGAGCCGCTGCGGGAGAGCGCCACCCGCACGCTGATCGCGGTGCACCTGGCGGAGCGCAACATCAACGAGGCGGTACGGCGGTTCGAGCTGTTCCGCGCCGACCTGGGCCGCGAGTTGGGGGTCGCGCCGACCCCGTGGCTGGAGCGTCTTGTTCGCGCCGGCCTGCACCCAGGGTGACCGTCCCCTTTCCGTGACCGGCCGGCCGCAGGGCCCATCCCGGCGTCCCACCAGCCCAGACTCCGCCCAGGCCGGCCTCCCGGCGCACCCGGACATCCGTCCTTTGCTCTGCACCCACGGATGCGACGCTCACGGTCTGTAAGTGGTGCGTCCATGGGTGCAGAGCAAAGGGGGCGGCTGGGGTGGGTGGGGTGGGAGGAGATCCGGCCGAGCGGGTGGTGTGCCTCCCGCGTCGCTGGTCTGACCGGTCCGGCTGGTCTGACCGGTCCGGCTGGTCTTACCAGTCCGGCTGGTCTGACCGGTCAGGTTGGTCAGTGCGTCGCGGGCGGGATGCTCTGCTCGTACTGGAAGACGTTGTGCGGGTCGTACTTTGCCTTGATCTTGCGCAGCCGTGGGAAGTTGCGCCCCCAGTAGGCCTCCTCCCACTCCGCCATGCCGATGTTCGGCACGTTGACGTAGGCGCCGTCCACGTAGGGCCGCAGCGCCTGGCTGAACTCGGCGATCCAGGTCTGGGCGATCGGGGTGATGGCGTCATCGCTGTCGGGCTCGCCGCGGGTGCCCCAGCCCGCGCCGGGCTCGGAGTAGAAGAGCGCGTCGCGGTGTGGGAAGGCCGCACCGCCGAAGGGTTCCTGTCGTTGGGCTCCGGAGCCGAAGGCCTGGGTGAAGAAGTTGCTGTCCGGCGACGGGGAGTTCTCCATGAACTCGCGGACGATACTGATCGCCTTCGCCGGGAAGGGCTGCCTGGTGAACTGCGAGAAGAACTTCCACTTCGCCGGCTCTTCGTCGCTCGGGATCTGGAAGCCGGAGTAGGTCTCGCTCCAGCCGCCGATCTGCACTGTGACCTCGGGGTCGCCGATCGAGAGGATGGGCTCCAGCAGTTTCCTCGTCTCGGCCTCCGATCCCTCGGCGAGCACCGCGAACAGCAGGATCTCGTTCGGGTGCACCTCGACCTGGGTGCCGAGGCGGGGGTCGCTGAAGGGCGCGGTGCGCTGCCAGTTTTCGAAGACCTCGTGCAGGTTGTCGAGGCCCGGCCAGGTCGCCTGAAGGTAGGCGACGCTCTTCAGCGGGGCCACCTTGTAGGTCAGCGACGTGACGATCCCGAAGTTGCCGTTTCCGGCGCCGCGCAGGGCCCAGAGCAGGTCCGGGTAATTCCACGGGTCCACCTCGAGCACCTTCGCGCCGTTGGCGCCGGCCGCGACGACGATCTCCGCGCCGATCAGGTTGTCGCAGGCCATGCCGAGATAGCGGGTGAGGAACCCGAAGCCGCCGCCGAGGGTCGCGCCGGACAGGCCGACGGTCCCCTCCGTTCCGGTCGTCGCCGCGAAGTCGTACTCCCCGAGTGCGGTGATCGCCTCCGACTGGTTGAGCCCCGCGCCGAGCTTCGCCACGCGAGCGGCGGCGTCGATGTGGACGTCCTTCAGCTCGCTGACGTCGATCACGATGCCGTTGTCGACGTTCGACCAGCCTTCGAGGCTGTGGCGCCCGCTGCGTACCCGCAGCGCGAGGTCGTGCTGCCGCGCCCAGGTGAGGGCATTGACCACGTCCTGGGTCTCCTGGGCGAACACGATGACCAGGGGATAGCGCACGAACAGCTCGTCCCAGCCGAGGCTGGCCTCCGCGTAGTTCGGGTTCTGGGGGCGGACGATGCGCCCGGTCAGTTCCGCCGGTGGGTACGTGGCGCCGGAGGACGACCCGGGACCGTCGGCCGCGATCGCCGAGCTGCCGGCGATCACGCTTGGAAGAGCGACCGCTCCGGCGCCGACGGCCGTCGCCTTGAGCAGATCACGACGAGAAAGGTCGCGCATGGTCCGAATCCTCTCGATCGGGGTCACACCAGAAATCAGGAGCAAGAGGGCTGATGCCTCTCATCTGGTGCAAACTCACCGTAATGCGAGAGGTTCGCCGAAGATCCGAGAACTTGTCGCGGAACCCGGTCGGGTGATGCGGCGACCGTCAGCTCAGAGGCGGCGGTCAGCTCGGGAGCGGGCCGTCAGTTCGGGGCGGGCTGGTCGAGGATGGCGCTGAACCGCTCCTCGGCAAGGTCGAGCTGGCCGAAGATGTGCCGCTTCACCGCCGGCGACAACGGGGTGTCCGGTCGGCCGATCAGGTCCCGGAAGAGTGGCACCAGCGGCCGGTACTTCCGGGCCGACGAGACGACCTTCGGCCCGACCGTGTGGATCACCCCCACGCCGTTGTCGGTGAAGTCCGACACCTTGATCACCCGGGCCCAGGGCTCCCGGTCCAGGCTCACCGCCAGGTGCTCCCGGTACTGCGCGTTGCGGTCCCGCTCCGGGTCGTACCCCGGGTTGGTGACGGCGGCGACCAGGGTGGCCACCCGCGGCCCGAACCGCGCGGCGAGCGCGACCAGCGCCGCAGCGGTCGGGTCGGCCCCCGGCTCACCGCCGGCCAGCTCGGCCGGGTGGTCCTCCACCGCGTCGTGCAGCAGGCCGGCGACGATCACCTCCACGTCGCGCACCTGGTAGTGGTGCATCAACCGGATCGCCACCCGTAGCAGGTGATTCAGGTACGGCTCGCGGACCCGTCGGTCGTCGCGGTGCAGCTCGGCGGCGAGGTCCAGCGCGGCGTTCAGCCGCTCCCGGGCGTCGTCGTCGAACTGCTGGACCTCCAACCGGAAGCGTTCCAGCAGGCCCGGTTCGCCGTGGATCTCGGTGATCGCGTGCATCGGCATGCTGCCCAGGTGCGGCGGGAAGTCCATGCGTCACTTATAGCCGATCTTCACCACATCGATGGGCCCCTACGTCGCCCACCCGACCGCGAGTTGCGGGCGCGCCGATCCGTCAGATTGGCAGCCGGTCGGCGCCGGCGAGGGGGCCCACCAGGAGGGGGACCAGTGGTGCCGGCAGGACGGGGTCGCGGCGCAGGGTGGGCGTCCAGCCCGCGTCGGCGGCCAGGTCCGGGTCATGGGTCGCGTTGTACGCCGCCAGCAGGTCGACCGGCCGGGCCGGGCTGCCGCTCTGGCGCACCCAGGACCCCCGCTCGGTCAGCGCGGTGCCGCCCCAGTCGTAGAGCAGGTCGGCCGGGTCGGCCGGCGCGTCCAGTGTGAAGAAGTTGTTCTGCGCGTAGATCGCCGACTGGACACCGACGCCGAGCGCGTACTGGAAGTCGTCCCCACCGAGCCGGTAGTGGTTGTTGTAGATGTCAACCTGACCGAAGCGCACCCGGGGCAGCCGTTGCAGGACGCCGTCGAAGAGGTTGTGGTGCAGAGTGACCTTCAACCGGCCCACGTCCGGGCCGACAGTGTTGGACGAGCCGATCAGCAGCAGCTTGTCCCGCCCGGTGAAGCGGTTCCACGACGCGGTGACGAGGCTGGCGGTGTGCGTGACGTCCAGAGACCCGTCGTGCACCTGGTAGGGCCGTCCGAAGTGGACGGGTTGGGCCCTGTCCGGGTTGTCGCCGTCGGTGAAGGTGTTGTGGTCGACCCAGACGTTCTCGCTGCGGCGTACCGAGATCTGGTCGTACTGGCTGTTCCAGTTGCCGGCCTCTCCGTCGGTCGGTGACCAGGCGGGGAAGCAGTCCCGGGCGTCGACGAGGGTCAGGTTGCGGACGATGACGTTCGACGCCCGGTCGATCATGAGGGTGAGCCCGGTCAGGCGGGCGCCGCGCAGCCCGACGATCGTCGTGTTCGGGCCGACGTTGATCTGGGTCTGCCGGGTCTGGTTGGTCACCGAACGCACCCGGGCCTCTTCCAGCGGCCCGCTCGGGGAAACCCGTCCCCACACCGCCGGGTCGTACGCGGCCAGGTAGGCGTCCAACCGGTACGCCGGGTCGGCCAGGTCGGCGCAGCTCAGCGCGGTGCCCTCCGGCCCTTCGAAACCGTCGATGGCGCCGTCGACGTAGATGAGCTTCGGCGTGGCGTCGGTGGCGTTGCTGGCGTTGTCACCGCCCAGGGCGGCGACCAGCTCGGCTCGGCTGTGCACCACCCGGGTCCGGTCGGGAGCGGCCGTCGAACCGCCGGTGGTGCCGGTGCCCTCGGCCGCCCAGCCGTCCCGCTCGGGCAGGGTCTGCCGTCCGAGATGGCCGGCCAGCCAGGAGAGCCCGTCGGTGGCCGGGGTGTCGGGGCGCGCAGCGGCGGCGGCCGGGCTGGCACCGAGCAGGAGGGCGATCACCGTAACGCCGGTGAGGATTCTGCGCATCGACTCTTCCCATTCGCTGGTGGTGGTGGGGCGGTCGGATATTCGGGGGTGTGTCCGATGTGACCGCCCGAGTGCGGGCGACGTTTGTACTCCGGTTGCCGTGGGCCCCCTATCCGGTCAACTCGGCGCGGTACGCCGCCGCCGCCCACGGCACCGCCAGTTCGCTCGGAAGCGCCCCCCGCTCGGCCGCCCGACGCAGCACGTCGACCACGCCCCGCAGGTGGCGTACCCGTTCCCCGCCCTCACCAACGACGGTCACCAGGTCGCCGTCGAGCAGCCGGGGCTCGGGGGCGACCCGCAGCGCGTCCAGCAGCGCGGTGAACGGCGCGGTACGGGCCAGCGGCGCGATCAGCGGCACCGCCGCCGGGTCGTCCCGGTGCGCCAGCAGGTTCTCCAGCAACCCCACCCGCCCCGGGACGCGGCGGGTCACCACGTCCCCGGGCAGCCGCAACCGGTCCGTCGGGTACTCCAGCACCGCCTGACCCGCCGTGCCGGTCACCACCACCTCGCCCGCGACGAACTCCTCGGCGGCCAGGGTCACCGCCACCAGCACCGGCGGACCGGCGCGGAACAGGACCCGCAGCACGGCAGTGTCCTCCACCTCGATCGGGCGGACCCGGTAGCGTTCCACCTCGATCGCCACCGGCCAGGGCGTCGCCCCACCGAGCGCCTCGGCGACCGCCAGGCACTGCATCACCGCGTGCGCGAGCGGATTGGCCAACGCGCCGTCCAGCACCGGCCGGCCGTCGAGGCTTCGCCGACCGGCCCACGAGGAGCGGGCGTAGTAGGCGTCCGGCCGCTGCCACGCGGCGACGGTGGAGATGCCGGTGACCGTGCCCAGCCGGCCTGCCGCCAGCGCGTCGCTCAGCGCGGTCAGGGCCGCCGAGCCGAGCGCCTGGAAGCCGACCTGAGCCACCCGGTCGGCGGCGGTCAGCGCCCAGGCCAGTTCCTCGTGCTCGGCCAGCGACAACACCGGCGGTTTCTCCAACAGCAGGTCCGCGCCGGTGGCCAGGGCGTCCCGGGCGATCGCCAGGTGGGTGTGCGGCGGCGTGCAGATCACCACCACCTCCGGCCGGGTGGCGGCGAGCATCGCCCGGTGGTCGGTGAACACCTCGACCCCGGGCGGCACCGGCGCCGCCGGATCGTCCTCCACCGGTCGGACGTCGACCAGGGCGACCAGCCGCAACCGGCCGGCGGCGTGCAGCGGGGCGATCACCCGCCGGTGCCACCGGCCGTGCCCGTTCGCCCCGATCACCGCCACCCGGGGCGGCGTCACAGCGCTCACCACCGACCGGCCGGTGTCGGCCCGTTCACCGGGCACCGGCCAGTGTGGCCTCGACGCCGTGTCGTTGCAGCGCAGTCAACCAGGCGATCACGTCGGCGCGGACCTCGTCGTCCTCGGCTACCTCGACCGGGATGACCTCGCGCAGCGCGAAGAGCGCGTCGACGGCACCCGCCGGGCTCTGCGCACCGGCGTCCAGCGCGGCGCGGATCGGCCCGGCGAGGGGGTCCTGGAACGGCAACGGGTGCCCGTCGTCGGCGTACCCCAGCGCGAAGCGCAACCAGGACGCCACGACCAGCGCGCCCCAGCGCGCGGACCGGCCGGCCGCGCGCAGGTCGGCGATGGTGTGCAGGACGCGTTGCGGCAGCTTCTGCGAGCCGTCCAACGCGACCTGGAGGGTGCGGTGGTGGATTGCCGGGTTGCCGAACCGGGCGAGGACCTGCTCGCCGTAGTCGACCACCCGGACCCCGTCCGGCGGCGTGAAGCTGGCCGCGACGTCCTCGGCGATCAGCCGGCGCAGCACGTCGGCCAGGTGCGGGATCTCCAGCGCCTCGGCGATGGTCTCCCGACCGGCCAGCGCACCCAGGTATGCGATGGCCGAGTGCACGCCGTTGAGGGTGCGCAGTTTCAGCCGCTCCCACGGGCCGGCGTCGTCGGTGAGCACCGCCCCGGCGTGCTCCCAGCCGGGCCGTCCGCCGGGGAAGTCGTCCTCGATCACCCACTGCGAGTATGGTTCGGCGGCGACCGCGGCCAGGTCGGTCACGCCGAGCACCCGGCGTGCCGCCTCGATCGTCTCCGGGGTGCTGGCCGGCACGATCCGGTCCACCATGGTCCCCGGGCAGGTGACGTTGCCGGCCACCCACTCGACCAGCCCGGCGGGCACCCCGTCGGCACGCCCGACCGCCTGGTCGAGCATTCCGCGCAGTCGCCGGCCGTTGGCTGGGAGGTTGTCGCAGCTCACCAGGGCCACCGGCCCGGCGCCCGCGGCGGCCCGCGCGGCCAGCCCGCGCAGCAGCAGCCCCGGCACCGTGGTCGGTGGTCGGCCGCCGGCCAGGTCCGCGGCGAGCGCCGCGTCCGGGGACAGCTCCCCGGTCACCGGGTCGAGTTGGTACGCCTTCTCGGTGACGGTCAGGGTCACCACGCGTACCGCCGGGTCGGCGAGCAACGCCACCACGGCGTCCGGGTCGCGGGGAGCGTGCCGTACGCCGCTCAGGGCGCCCACCACCCGGGTGGCGCTGCCGGCGGCGGAGAGGGTGCTGACGCTGAACAGGTTGTCCTGGGCGGCGATCGCCTCGACCATCGCGGTGCTGCGGGGGGCGACGGCCATGATGCCCCAGTCGCCGCCGGCAGCGCCGACCGCCGCCTCGGTGAAGACGGCCTGGTGTGCCCGGTGGAACGCGCCCAGGCCCAGGTGCACGATGCCCGTCGGCACCGTGCCCGGCCGGATCAGGGGGCGGGCTTCGGCGGGCAGGTGGCGCAGCATGCCCAGGCCGAGCCGGGAGGCGCCGACGGTCACCGCCATGCCGGGCCGTCCGGGAAGCGGAACTCGGCGATCGACGCCGGCTTCATGGTGGCGCTGTATCCCGGTCGCTCGGGCAGCAGGTAGCGGCCACCGCGGGTCCGGACCGGGTCGACGAAGTGCTCGTGCAGGTGGTCGACGTACTCGACCATCCGACCGTCCAGGCCGGTGCCCACCCGCAGGTAGTCGAAGATCGCCAGGTGCTGGACGTACTCGCAGAGGCCCACACCGCCGGCGTGCGGGCAGACCGGCACCCCGAACTTCGCCGCCAGCAGCAGCTCGGCGAGGACCTCGTTGACGCCGCCGACCCGGCAGGCGTCGATCTGCATCACGCCGATCGCGTCGGCCTGCAACAACTGCTTGAAGATCACCCGGTTGGCGGCCACCTCACCGGTGGCCACCCGGCACCGGCCGCCGGTCAACTCGGTCACCGCCCGGGCGATCCGGGCATGGCCGAGGATGTCGTCGGCGTGGGTGGGCTCCTCGATCCAGTACGGGTCGACCTCGGCGAGCGTGGTCATCGCGGTGATCGCCTCGTCGACGTCCCAGACCTGGTTGGCGTCCATCATCAGCAGCGCGTCCGGGCCGATCTCCTCCCGGATGATCCGAGCCCGCCGCAGGTCGTCGGCGAGCGGGCCGCCGACCTTCATCTTCATCGCCCGCCAGCCGTCCTGGTACGCCTGCCGGGTCAGCGCCCGCACCTTGTCGTCGGGGTAGCCGAGCCAGCCGACCGAGGTGGTGTACGAGGGAAAACCGTCCCGTTCGAGGGTGGCCAACCGGTCGGCCAGGCCGTCGCGCCCCTTGTCCAGGATGGCTGCCGCCTCGTCCGGGGTGATCGCGTCGGTGATGTGCCGGAAGTCGACGCTGGCCACGATCTCGTCGGTGGGCAGTTCGGCGAGGAACCGCCACATCGGCTTGCCGGCCAAAGTGGCCCGCAGGTCCCACACCGCGTTGACCAGCGCACCGGTCGCCATGTGGATGACGCCCTTCTCCGGGCCCAGCCAGCGCAGCTGCACGTCGGCGCTGAGCGAGCGCCAGAACGCGACCGGCTCGGCCGTGATCTCCTCGATCGTGCGCCCCCGCACATGGTGGGCGAGCGCGCGGACCGCCGCGCAGGTGATCTCGTTGCCCCGGCCGTTGGTGAAGGTGAACCCCGCGCCGGTCGGGCCGGCGTCGGTGCCCAGCTCCACGTACGTCGCCGAGTAGTCGCCGCGGTTGATCGCGTCGGAGCCGTCGCCCCGGGCGGCGGTCGGGAACCGCACGTCGTGCACCTCGACGGAGGTGATGGTCACCGTCACTGGTCGGCCTTTCCGAAGTTGAAGACCTGCTTGGGCAGCCGGTACGCCAGGTCGACGATGGTCTCGGCGGCCTCGTCCATCGGCAGCCGGTGCTCGGCGACCAGCCGGGCCAGGAAGCCGGCGTCGACCCGACGGGCGACGTCGTGGCGTACCGGGATGGAGCAGAACGCCCGGGTGTCGTCGACGAACCCGGTGGTGTTGTAGAAGCCCGCGGTTTCGGTGACCGTCTCCCGGAACCGGCGCAGCACCTCGGGGGAGTCCAGGAACCACCAGGGCGCGCCGAGCAGCAGCGCGGCGTACCCGCCCGCGAGGGGCGCCAGCTCCCGGGTGAACGTGTCCTCGTCGAGGGTGTAGAGCACCACCCGCAGCCGCGGGTCGTTGCCGTAGCGCTCCAGCAGCGGGGCGAGCGCGTGCACGTACTCGGTGGCCTGCGGGATGTCGCCGCCGACGTCGCGGCCGTGCCGGGCGTGCAGCCAACGGTTGTGGTTGCGCACCGCGCCGGGGTGCAGCTGCATGACCAGGCCGTCGTCGAGTGACATCCGGGCGAACTCCACAAGCATGTGCGCCCGGAACGCCTCGGCGTCGGCGGCGTCGGCCTCGCCGCGCCGGCCCCGGTCGTACAGCCGCTCGGCCTCGGCCGGCGTCAGGTCCAGAGTGCGGGCGGTGGGGTGGCCGTGGTCGGAGGACGTCGCGCCGGCGGCGATGAACGCGGCGCGCCGGGCACGCAGCGCGGCCAGGTAACCGGCGTACGTGCCGGTGTCCTCGCCGGCCCGCTCACCGAGCCGCTCCACGTTGGTCGACCAGCCGTCGAACTCCATGTCCACCACGTCGTCCGGGCGGAAGGTGGTGACGACCCGGCCGCCCGGCCCACCCCAGCCGTCGGCGGCGAGTTTGGCGTGCCGGCCGAGGTCGTCCAGCGGCGACTCGGTGGTGGCGAGCACCTCGATGTTGAACCGCTCGAACAGCGCCCGGGGCCGGAAGTCCGGTTCGGCGAGCCGGGCCGTGATCTCGTCGTAGAGGGTGTCGGCGGTGGCCGGGCCGAGCGGGGTGTGCACCCCGAACACGGTGCGGAAGGTCTGCTCCAACCAGAGCCGCGAGGGGGTGCCCCGGAACAGGTGCCAGTGCGCGGCGAAGCGTCGCCAGATCACCCGGCCGTCGGTCTCCACGGGGCTGCCGTCACGGGTGGGCACACCCAGGTCGGACGGGGGGACGCCCTGACTGAGCAGCATCCGGGTCAGGTAGTGGTCGGGCACGATGAGCAGCTGCGCCGGGTCCGGGAAGGGTCGGTCCTCGGCCAGCAGGGCCGGGTCGACGTGCCCGTGCGGCGAGATGATGGGCTGCTCCGCTGCCAGGGCGTAGAGCTCGCGGGCCAGCGCGCGCTGGCCCGGTTCGGGCGGCAGGAGCAGGTCGTTGTGGTCGAACGTCGGCACGGGGATGGGCTCCTCGTCTCCAGGTCAGCGGGGGGTGAGCAGGTCGGCGACCCGGACCGGTTGACCGGTCTCGAAGGACCGGTTGGCAGCCAGGCCGGTGAGCAGGGCCAACGCGCCGTCGTGGGCGGTCGCGGCGCGCTCCAGGGGGTCGGGTTGACCCCCGAAGAGCACAGCGGTCATCCGGGCGTCCGCGCCACCGTGGCCGTGCCGGCTGCGACCCTCGACGGGGATCTGTCGGGGCGGTTGCCAGAACGGGCGCAGGGTGAGGGTCGCACCACCGCCCTCGGCCGGCGCCTCCGTGCCGTGCAGGGCGGCGCCCTTGACGGCACCGGCGGTGCCCCGGTCGACGAAGTCGTTCTCGGTGACCTCCAGCTCCAGCCGGCCCCGGCTGCCGTTGACCATCACCCGGTAACCCTCCCAGGGCGCGTAGGCGGTGAGGTGGTAGGTCATCGTGGCGCCGGTGGAGTAACGGGCGAGCACCGCCATGTCGTCCTCGATGCTGACGCCGGGGGCGAAGACGTTGCGGTCGCGCTGGTAGCCGTCCTCGGCCTCGGCGTCGAGGTACAGCTCACGCAGCCGGGGGTGGGCGTCGAGTCGCAGCGCGAACGGGTCGTCGACGGCGGCGGGGGAGCCGTGTGCCCGGTCGTAGTCGCGGGCGTAGCCGTGCCGGCTGCCGTCCTCGCCGTAGAAGAACAGCCGGCCGGCCGCGTACACCTCGACGGGGGTGGCGGCCAGCCACCAGTTGACCAGGTCGAAGTGGTGGCTGGCTTTGTGCACCATCAGCCCGCCGGAGGTGGCCTTGTCGCGGTGCCAGCGGCGGAAGTAGTCGGCGCCGTGGCGTACGTCGAGCAGCCACTCGAAGTGCACCGAGCCGATCTCACCGACCGCGCCCTCGGCGAGCAGCCGGCGGACCTGTTCGTGCAGCGGGTTGTAGCGGTAGTTGAACGCGACAGTCACCCGACCGCCGGTCTCGGTGACCGCGTCCAGGATGCGCCGGCAGCGCGGTGCGTCCACGGTCATCGGCTTCTCGGTGACGACCTCCCGCCCGGCGCGCAGCGCGGCCACCACGTACTCGTCGTGGGTGACGTCCACGCTGGTGACCAGGACGACGTCGACGCGTTCGGAGTCCAGCATGGCAGCGAAGTCACCCGCCGGGTACGTGGGCACCGGGCGGTGGCCCAGCTCGGCCAGCCAGCGGTTGTGCGCGTCCATCCGGGCCTGGTTGACGTCGGCGAACGCGACCAGCTCGGTGGTGTCGGCGTGGCCGAGCACCAGAGCGCGGACGAACATCTCCGCCCGTGCGCCGGTGCCCACGACGGCGTACCGGACCCGGCCGTCGACTCTCGGTGACATGCGGTCGCCTCCCGGTGATCCTGCAAACGTTTGCAGTGAAGTAATCACGATCGATCCGACTGCGTCAACGAGGGTGACGCAATCGGCGGCAAATATCCGTGTTTGCGGGGCAGCAAGTCACCAAGGGGAGTGTGGGTGCAACAAAGCCGTAACCATCCACCGTTGACACTGGCGCAACCGTTTGCATTAATGGCCACACCCACGTGACCACCACCACATCGGACGAAGGGGGCCGCCGTGCCAGTCACCATCCGGGACGTCGCTCGGGCGTCCGGTGTGCACATCTCCACCGTGTCCCGCACCTTCTCCGCTCCGCACCTGGTCAACCCGGAGACCCGGGTCCGGGTGCTGGCCTGCGCGGAGGATCTGGGCTACCGGCCGAACCGGGCCGCCCGGGCGCTGATCACCGGGCGTACGCACAACATCGGGCTGATCATCGCGGACATCGCGAACCCGTTCTTCCCGCCACTGATCAAGGCGGCGGAGAGTCAGGCCCGGCACCGCGACTACCACGTCTTCGTGGCCGACACCAACGAGGATCCGACCGCCGAGGAGGAGCTGGTCCACGCGCTGGCCAAGCAGGTGGACGGGGTGCTGCTGTGCAGTCCTCGGATGAGCAACAGCCTGATCGAACAGCTCAGCCGTGAGGTGCCGCTGGTGGTCGTCAACCGACAGGTGACCGGCCTGCCCTGCGTGCTGATGGACGTCGGGCAGGGTGCCCGGGCGGCGATCGAGCACCTGATCGGCCTGGGGCACCGCAGCATCGCGTTGCTCGGTGGCCCGCGCAGCTCGTGGACCAACCGGGAGATGCGCCGCGCCGCCGGCACTGCCGCCCGGGCGGGTGGTGCGGAGCTGACAGTGCTCGGCCCGAACGCGCCCACCGAGACCGGCGGCTCCGCCATCGCCGAGCAGGTGCGGCGCAGCGGTGTGTCGGCCGTGCTCGCCTACAACGACCTGATGGCGATCGGCCTCATCGAGGGGCTGGACGCGCTCGGGGTGCGGGTGCCGCAGGAGGTGAGCGTCGTCGGGGTCGACGACATCGCCCTGAGCCGGCTCACCCGCCCCAAACTGACGACGGTGGCCACACCCACCGGGGCCGCCGGCCGGACGGCCGTCGACATGCTGCTGCAACAGGACACCGAATCACCGCGCGGCGCGCGAGGGCTCGGTGCCGGCACGGCGCTCGGCGTCCGTCGTACCACCGCACAGGTAATGCTCCAGACCGACCTGGTCATCCGCGACTCGACCGGCCCGGGCCCGTACGCCCGACCGGCACGTCCCCTGGCCGCGCCGCCTGGCCCGGACCCGCATTGCCCTGCGGGCCCGGGCATCCCGACCGCGGCCACCGGTGACGCCGTCGCCTCCTAATGCCGAGGAGTGAGCGCACATGCACCCCGCAACGCCCCCCACCACTAACGCGCCTGCCGGGCGCAATCACCGTACCGCGCTGCCTCGGCGGCGCCTGCTGCGCGGCCTGCTCGCCGTGACGGTCGCCGCGCCGCTGATGTTCGGAGCCGCCGCCTGCGGAGACGACGACGGCGGCGGCGCGGCCGACCCGAACGCCCCGGTCAAGCTCTCCATCTTCTGGTGGGGCGGCGACGCCCGGGCCAAGCTGACCGAGGACGCCCTCGCGCTCTACACCAGGAAGCACCCGAACGTGACGTTCGAGAAGACCTGGCAGGCCAACCAGGGCTACTTCGACAAGCTGGCCACCCTCACCGCTGGCGGCAACCCGCCGGACCTGTTCCAGATCGACGACAACTACCTGGCCGAGTACGCGTCCCGCAACACCACGCTCGACCTGACCTCCTACCAGAAGTCCGGAAAGCTGGACACCTCCAAGTTCCCCGAGAGCCTCTGGCAGTACGGCGTGGTCGACGGCAAGCTCGCCGGTCTGGCCGCCGGGGAGAACACCCAGGGCCTGGTCTACAACAAGACGCTGCTGACCAGGAACAACCTGCCCGAGCCCACCACCGGAATGTCGTGGGAGGAGCACATCGCCTGGGCCGAGCAGGTCACCGTCAAGACCAAGGTGCCCGGCACGCAGGACCCGAGCGCCGACTACAAGGCGTTCTGGGTCTGGCTCCGGCAGCAGGGCAAGGACCTCTACAAGGGCTCCGAGCTGGGCTTCACCGCCGAGGACGTGACCAGGTGGTTCGATCTGTGGAAGGGTGCCCGGGACCGCAAGGCCACGCCGAGCGCCGACGTCATCCACGAGGGCAACTCCAGCGATGTCACCAAGCAGTTGGTGGTCACCGGCAAGTCGGCCACCTCCTGGGTGTGGGCCAACCAGATGCCGGACCTGAAGAAGAACACCAAGGACGAGCTGGGCGTGATCGCCTACCCCGGTGACCCCAGCGCGCAGTGGGCCCGGGCCTCGATGTACTGGTCGGTGTTCAAGGGCAGCAAGCACAAGGACGTCGCGGTCGACGTGATCAACTTCCTGAACAACGACCAGGAGGCGGTCAAGCTGCTCGGCACCGACCGCGGGTTGCCGTCCAACCTGGACCTGCGCCGGGTGGTCAGCGACGACACCACCGACCCGGCGATGAAGCAGTCGATCGCCGTGGAGGCGGAGCTGACCCAGAAGTTCGGCAAGTCGCCGCAGGTGCCGATCAAGGGGCACAGCAAGGTCAAGTCCGAGCTGATCAAGGCCGCCGAGAACGCGCAGTACGGCCGGGCCACCCCCGCCGAGGCCGCCGCCCAGTTCATCGAGGCGTGCAAGTCCGCCATCGCCTGACCGCCTCACCAGGCTAGGAGAGGAGCTGTTCGTGGCGTTGACCACGGCGCCCGACCCGACCCGACGCGGCCCCGGATCCGTTCGGGCCCACACCGCAAGGCGTGGGCCCGGGCGCTTCCGGCACAGCGAAGGTCTGGCGGGGTACGTCTTCCTGTCGCCGTGGCTCATCGGCTTGATGGGTGTCACGGCGGTCCCCATGCTGCTGTCGCTGTACCTGAGCTTCACCAACTACGACATCCTCACCCCCTTCTCCGAGGTCCAGTGGGTGGGGCTGGCCAACTACGAACGGATGTTCACCGCCGACCCGTCGTACTGGCACGCGGTGCGGGTGACACTGACCTTCGCGCTGATCGCCGTGCCGCTGAAGCTGGCCGCGGCGCTCGGTGTGGCGCTGCTGCTCAACCGCGCCTGGCGTGGCGTGGGCCTGTTCCGCGGGCTGTTCTACCTGCCGTCGCTGCTCGGCGGCAGCGTCGCGTTGGCCATCGTCTGGGTCAACATGTTCAACCGCGACGGCGCGTTCAACTCACTGCTGAACCTCTTCGGCATCCAGGGCAAGCCGTGGGTCAACGACCCGGACTGGGCCCTTGAGACGTTGATGGTGCTGGCCATCTGGCAGTTCGGCGCACCGATGGTGATCTTCCTGGCCGGGCTCAAGCAGGTGCCCACCGAGCTGTACGAGGCCGCCTCCGTCGACGGCGCCGGCCGGTTCCGCCAGTTCCGCAACGTCACCCTGCCGATGCTCTCGCCGGTGATCTTCTTCAACCTGGTGCTGGAGACCATCAACGGCTTCCAGGGCTTCACCGCGGCGTTCGTGCTCAGCAACGGCACCGGCGGCCCGGTCGACTCCACCCTGATGTACACGCTGAACCTCTACATCACCGGCTTCACCGAGCTCGACATGGGCTACGCCTCCGCGATGGCCTGGGTGTTCCTGCTCGCCATCGCGGTGATCACCGCGATCTTCTTCAGCACCGGACGGTTCTGGGTGCACTACTCCGACGGCGAGGACCGGTGATGGTGACGGTGACCCCGACGAGCGCGGCGCCGACCACAGCGCCGCCGAACGCGCGCCGACGGCCCGGCGGCCGGCCGGTGCTGCGGCTGCTCATCCTGGTGGCGATCGTCGCCGTGGTGCTCTACCCGCTGTTCTGGATGATCGGGACCTCGGTGAAGTCCCAGGAGGAGATCGTCAACAACCTCGGGCTGCTGCCCGAGCGGTTCACCCCGGGCAACTACACCGCCGGGTGGTCCAACTTCGACGTCAGCTTCGGCCGGTTCTTCCTCAACAGCGCGATGGTCAGCCTGCTCACCGTCGTCGGCAACGGGCTCTCCTGCCTGCTGGCCGCGTACGCCTTCGCGCGGCTGCGGTTCCGGCTGCGCGGCATGTGGTTCGCCGTGATGATCGGCACGCTGCTGCTGCCGCAGCACGTCCTGATCGTGCCGCAGTACATCCTGTTCCGGACGTTGGGGCTGGTCGGCGGCGACTGGCCCTACCTGCCACTGCTCATCCCGCAGTTCCTGGCCACCGAGGCGTTCTTCGTCTTCCTGATGGTGCAGTTCATGCGCGGCGTTCCGCGCGAGCTGGACGAGGCAGCCCGGATCGACGGCGCCGGCCCGTACGGCATCTTCCGGCACATCATCCTGCCGCTGAGCCGCCCGGCGCTGGTCACCACGGCGATCTTCTCGTTCATCTGGACCTGGAACGACTTCTTCCGGCAACTGGTCTTCCTGTCCCAACTGGACGACTACACAGTGCCGGTCGCGTTGACGCTGTTCATCGACTCGACCAGCCAGAGCGCGGTGGGGCCGATGTTCGCCATGTCGGTGCTGTCGCTGCTGCCGGTGTTCCTGTTCTTCGTCGCGTTCCAGCGAATGCTCGTCGAGGGGATCAACACCAGTGGCATCAAGGGCTGAACCGGAGGAGGCCGGCGAGCGGCGGGACTGGCGCGACGTCGCCCGCGACGCCGCCGACCTGGCGCTGCTCGGCATCCTGCTGGTGCTGGCGGCGGTTCCACTGGTCACCGCCGCGGCGGCGGTCGGCACGGCCAGCGCGGCGGTGCACGACTGGACGCGTACCGGCAGTTGGCCGTCGGCGCGGACGACAGTGCGTCGGTTCGGGCGCTCGGTGCTGCCCGGCGCGCCGGTCAGTCTGCTCGCGCTCACCGTGGCCGGGCTTCTCGCCGCCGACCTGGCGGCACTGGCCACCGGCCGGGTGCCGGGCGGCCCGGTGGCGCTGCTGGTGACGGCACTGGTCGCGGCCGGCCTGGCCGGGTACGCCGGGTTGGTCGTGGTCGAGGTGGGCGGCAACGGGGGCGGGCGGTGGCGGGCGGCGACCCGGTCCGCCGCCCGCGCCTGCCTCGACGCGCCCACCCGCTGGGCTGCGCTCACCGGCGTCACCGCGTTGGCCGGGTTGCTCGCGGTGCTGGTCACCCCGGTCGCTGTGCCGATCCTCGCCGGTTACACAGTGGCCGCCCTGCACGCCGTCGCCGGCCGTCAGCGGTTCGCGACGGGCGCCGCACCGGCTCCCGCCCACCCGGAGCTGCCATGACCGCCGATCGTCCGGCCAGGGCCGCCGGGCCCGCCGACGCCACCACGACCGACGAGCAGATCGGGCTGCTGGTCGGTGGGACGGAGGTGGCCCGGTACGTGCTCGACCCGGTGTTGGACGCGCGGCACGGGCCCCGGCCGTACCTGCACCCGGTACGCACCCTGGGCGGCACGGTGGTCACCGACGCGCTGCCCGCCGACCACGTGTGGCACCTCGGGGCCTCCCTGGCCGTGCAGGACGTCAACGGCACCAACCTCTGGGGCGGGCGCACCTACGTGCGTGACGTCGGCTACACCTGGCGCGACGACCACGGGCGGATCGCGCACGTCGGCGACGCCGAGCGGTCCCCGGACCGGTACGCGCACGACCTCCGGTGGCGCGATCCGGCCGGCCGGACCCTGCTGAGCGAGCGGAGACGGCTCGCCGTGTCGGCGGCAACGTCGGACGTCTGGCGGCTCGACCTCGACTCCGCCCTCACCGCCCCGGCCGACCGGGAGGTGCGCCTGGGAAGCCCGGCCACCAACGGTCGCCCCGGCGGGGCCGGCTACGGCGGGTTCTTCTGGCGGGCCGCCGCCGACGGGGAACCAGCGGTGTTCACCGCCGACGCGGCGGGGGAGGAGACCGTCAACGGCAGCGCGGCACCGTGGCTCGCGCTGACCGGGACCGGGCCGGGCGGCGGGGCGTACACCCTGGTCTTCGCCGGTCTCGGGCCGGGCGACCGGTGGTTCGTACGGACCGGGATGTACCCGGGGGTCTGCGTGGCGTTCGCGTTCGACCGACCGGCCGTGGTGCCCGCCGGCGAGACGCGGAACGGCCGGTACCGGGTCTGGGTGGCCGACGGGACGCTCGACCGCGGCCGGGTCGCCAATCTGGTCGCGGCGGTGCCGGCAGGTCGGTGACCGGCGTAGGTGTTGCGCAGCGGCGGGCCACAGGTCAACAGCGAGACCCTGGCCAGCACGGGCGGGGGTGGTTGCAGGAGGGTGGCGGCGGCGAGCACCGAGCCGTGGCGGTGTCCGAAGCGAACCGCCGGCCCCGGAGGTATCACTACAATCCGGAGAGAGCCGTCACCAGGGCATTCAAGTGCATGGAGATCCCACGTCCGTGATGAGGACCAACGCCGCCATGCGGAGCCTGCTCCGCAATGCGGCGTTCGCCGCCGACCAGCCGACGGTGCCAGAGTTGGAGCAGGACACGGTCGATGCTGGCTGGGTGGTGGAGCCGAGTGGCGCGCTCCTCCTGGTCTCACACCGGCCGAAGCGCCTGCGCGACATCCCGGCGACCGCCCTGGGCGACGGTGAGTACGAGATCAACGACGTCCATGTCTCGCTCGACGACCTGGACAGGGAGAGAAGTGACTTCCTACCCAGGGCAGCGTCCCGTGGTCTGCATTTCGCGCGACGGATGCTGGCGGGGGCGCACGGCCTGTTGGGCTCGGAAACGCTCCTGGCGGTCGTCGCCATACATGTGGACGTGGACGACGAGGACTTCGCCCTCCAGGGTGCCACGATCCGCTTCTTCAGCCAGCGGGGGTCGTATCCCCACTGGTTCGACGAACTGGAGACCTACACCCTGGAGGCGATCGCCGTGCTCGACCTGTCCGACGTGACGGACCAGCCGAGCTGATCCTCGCGGCGACCAGGCATCCGTGGCACGACACGTACCGAGAGCCGTCGGCCGTCACTGACGGCCGCCGGTCCGGGCTGGCAGGGCGGCGGTGACCCGGATGGCCTTGACGATCGCCGGGATCGAGCCGATCAGCAGCACCAGCCCCCAGATGATCGCGATGATCGCGAAGACCAGTGCCGCCACGTCGTCGACGATGCTGACCAGGATCACCGGCACCAGGTTGTGCAGGAACTCCAGCACGACAGTGCACAGCAGTGTGGTGAGGATCAGCAGGACGAGACCCTTGTTCTGCAGGAATCGCGGCTGGGCTGCCACCAGCAGCCCGGCCCAGACGAGCTTGAGCAGCAGCACCAGCCCGAGCAGCACCGCCGCCTCGCCGACCGGGAAGAACCCCCACAGGGCCAGGTACGCCAGTGTGCCGAACGGGGCGGCCAGGAACAGCGACACCATGATCGTCAGCTCGACGAACGCGACGACCAGCGCGATCAGCGCGACGATGATCAGGATGATCGAGAAGATCAGGCCGGCGACGCCCTGCACCCGGCCCTGGACGCGTTCGGGCAGCAGCAGGGCCAGGCAGAACAGCCCGGTGCTCCAGACCGCCACCGCGTCGATCAACGCGAGATATCCGGTGCCCCGCCCGGACGGCTCGCTGACCCCGGACACGTCGTCGAGTTCGACGTCCAGCGCTCCGGCGCTGTCCGCGAGGGCCGCGCCGGCGTCGGCGCCGCCGAGCAGCAGCCCGGCGCCCAGCTCCACGCCGATCGCCAGGACGATGGCGAGCATGGCCAGCAGCAGGAACGGCTTGCGCAGGTCACCCACGGCGGCCTCCTCTCGAATCGGAACGAGCCGGTCAGGATGCGGCCACGACGACCGTGCAGGAACCCAGGCCGGGACAGCGCACGCCGACCTCGGTGGCCTGGTCCACGGCGACCTTCGCCACCGCGCCGGTGCCGTCCGGTGCCGGCTCCACCTCGTCGCGGATGGTCAGGTCGGCGTCGCCCGGAGCAGGCGCGACGACCGTGAACCGCGCCGTGCTACGCAGCACCAGGGTGCGTGACCCGCCGGGGTCGGCGACCCGCAGCACGCAACCGCCGGAGAAGACCAGCCGGCCGACCTCGGCAAGGCAGTCGGCGCTGACCGTGGCCGGGTCCACCGCCGCGCGCTCGGCGCCCAGCGCACCCAACCGGTCGACCAACCCGCGCCGGGCGCCCGGGTCACCCCGGTCGCCACCGCCCGCGCCGACCGCGACCACGAACAACGCCACCAGCAGGACGGCGACCAGCGCCAGCAGCGCCTTCTGCCGGCCGCTCATCGCGTCACGGCCTGCGCCACGACCTCGGTGAACCGGATGGTGTCGACCCCGGCGAAGTAGAAGTTCGTGCCCTGTGTCCTGCCAACCACCAGCAGCGTGACCTGGTGCGGCCCCCTGGCCAGGCGGACCGTTCCGACGTCCAGGAACTCCGTCTTCTGCACCTTCGGCGTGAAGCCGAGGAACGTGTCGCCGACCTGGCTGCCGTCGATGGTGAAGACGGTGTTGGCGTAATCGGGGGCCGTTGTCCGTACCGTCGCGAACCGCCAGGTGCCGTCGGCCGGGATCTGCACCGTCACGGTGACCTGATCGCCGATCGCCAGCCCCGTGAAGAACAGCTGCTTGTCCCCGGACCAGGTCACGCCGCAGCAGTTGGGCTGCGCACCCACTGCCGCCTTGCTGTTCTGCGGCGACTTGAGCACCGCGGCGTCCACCAGGCTCTCCGCCTCGACGGTGACCACCCGCGGCTCACCGGGGGCCGGCTCGCCGTCACGGGTCAGCAGGACGACCCCCACCGTCACCACCACCAGCACCAACGCCACCGCCGCGGCGATCCACAACCACGGGGTACGCCGTGGCGGCGCGACCGCCCGCACCTCGTAGGTGACCCGACCGCTGGAGCGGGAGCTCTCCTCCGGAGCGGTGTTCGCCGAGTACGCGAAGCCGGTCATGTCGTAGCGCCGGGGTGGGGTGCCGGCGGGCACGGCGAGCTTGACCAGGAACGACACCGAACCCTGCCCGGGGACCACCCGCTGCGGCTCGGCGACGGTGAACCACGCCCGCTGGGAGCCGTCGCCGGGGGCCACGTCGAACACCACTGTGTCCGGTGCGGTGCCCGGGTTGGAGACGGTGAATGTCAGCTCGCCGCTGTTGCGCGGGTCGAGGGTGAACTGCTCGGCGGCGGCGACGACCGCCCACTCGGTGGTCATGACGACTCCTCTTCGAGAACGATCTCGACGGTCGTCGAGGCGGGCTTCTCCGCCTCGACGATGCGGGTGATCACGGTGAGCTGGCCGGCGGCGGCCGCCGGCACCCGCACCACGACGTGGAAGGGCTGCTCGTCGGGTTCGTCGATCGCGAAGCCCGGCAACCCGGTGGCCAGTTCGAGGGCTCTGCGCATCCCGTACGGGGTGCCGCGCCACCGGGCCAGCAGAGCGGCGTTGGCCACCAGGTCACGCAGCCGACCCACGGGCAGCGGCAGGGGGGTGTCCGGCCGGGGCGAGGCCACCACGTGGTCCATCGCCACCCACCGCGTCAGGCGCACGACCAGCCCGTCCGGCGCCCGGTACGGGTCGAACAGGGCGTCCACCTCGGCGAGGATCGCCTCGTCCGGGGCGTGCAGCGCCTCCATCACGTCCAGCAGCGTCCAGAGCACGCTGCCGGGCACACAGGCCCGCTGGTAGGCGGCGGGCAGCAGCCGTTCAATCGCCGAGCGTCGCATCCTGGCGCACCACCTCGATGTCGTGCTCGCCGGAGCAGAGCAGCCAGGTATTCGGGACGGTCACCACGTCGGCGGTGGCCTGGTTGGCGCTGGGCGTCCAGTCGACGGCCCCGGCGCTGCGGTAGACGCCGCGTTCGCCGCCGGCCAGGATCAGCCGCTCCGCCGCACCGGGCCCGCCGGCCGCGCCGCCGGCCGTCGGACCGCTCACGGCGATGGCGTCGACGGGTACGAAGCGGGTCCGGTCGCGCAGCGGCAGCCCGCAGTTGACCGACACCGACTGCCACTGCGGCTGCGCGGCCAGGGTGTCCAACCGCAGCACCCCGCCGCTCTGCGTGGCCGCCACCGCCAGTGGCCCGGCGAACGCCAGGTCCCGGCAGGTGCCGCCGATCCAGCCGGCCTGCATGCTCTGCCACTTCACGTCGGACTCGAACAGTCGGGTGCGGTGGCAGCCCTGGCCGGGCTTCTTCGGGTCCGGCTCGCCGGCGCCGCTCCACAGCAGGGTCGCCGGGCCGTCGTACTGCACGGCGAGGACCCGGTTGTCCACGTTGGACAGGCCGACGTGGGTGAAGCTGCCGGGTCGGCCACCCGCTGTCGACAGGTAGACCCCGAAACTGGCCTGCGCCGCCACCGCCACACCCGGCGCGCCGCGCTCCGAGACGAACGCGCGCACCGCGTAGAACCCCCGGTCGGCGTCGGACGGGTCGACCAGGATCTGCAACGGCACCGCACCGGGCAGCAACGACACCTCGTACAGGCCGGTGTCGGTGGCCACCAGCAGCGCGCCCGCGCCGTCGCGGTCCAGCCAGGCCACGTCGGAGATCCGCGAGTCCAGGTCGGTGAGCAGCGACCAGGTCTCGCCCAGATCGGTGCTCAGGTGCACCCGGGAGCCACCGGACGCGCGCAGCGTCACCACGGCCACCGAGCCGGGGCGCGCGACGATGCCCGGCCGCACCGGCGCGGGCGCGGGCGCCACCCGCAGCACCGTCTCGCCGTCGAAGCGGCCGGCCGGCTCCCACCCCGCGCCGCCGTTGCTGGAACGGAACAGCACCGGGCCGCGACCGGCGTACCAGGTGCGGGGCTGGTACTGGTCGACGGCGAGGGCGCGGACCTCCGCGTCGGGCGCCTCGTCGACCACGAACCGCACCGACTCGACGTAGCGCACGCCCGGCTCGGCGTGCTCCAGCAGCCGGTACACGTTGGATGCCCGCAGCGGCTCCCCGAACGGCCAGCCGGTCGGGTTGAGCGCGGTCGGCAGCGGGCTCAACGTCTGGTGCAGCCGGTCGTGGATCCGGCTGCGGACCGCGTCCACGTCCTCCTCGCGCCGGACCACCACCCGAGCCCGTACCGACACGGCCTTGAAGCGCGCCCAGGTCGCCCGGGACCGGATCCCGACCATCCGGCGTTCCTCCAGGTCCGCCTCGACCCGACGCCGCGCCTCGGGCACCTCGTGCTCGCGCAGCACCGCCACCGGCAGCCGGCCACCGGGGCGGGCCGTCGGCGGCACGTACGGGACCAGCACCACCTCGACCTCGCCGGGCCTTGCGAAGCTGTACACCGCCGCACGGGTGAACGCGCGGGCCCTCGCCACCGCGCCGGAGCTGGTGGCGAGCACCTCGAAGTCGCGGGCGGTGACGGCCCGCTGCTGCGCGAAGAACTCGTACGGGCCGCGCAGCAGCACCGATTCCAACGCCTCCATCTCCCGGCCGCCGGCCGCCGGCGTGGGGTTGTCGACGCGTACCCCGGATAGCGGATCGCGCAGGCTGGTCAGGGTGCCCGCCGCCACGTTGCCGGTGGGCCCGCCACCGGCGCGGTACCAGAGTCGGATCTGTCGCCCGGCGGGCGGCACGGCCGCCACTGTCACCGCCGTCGCCCCGCTCGCCGGGAGCTGGCCGGGCGCGGCGGGGGGTCGCAGGTCGAGGGCCGGGGCGAAGGTGACGGTTCCCGAGCAGCGATCCACCAGGTACGCCTTGGACTGTGGCCCGAGCCCGGCGAAGCTGTCCACCGGTCGCCAGATCTCGAACGTGCGGCCGTCGTGTTCGCGGGCCGCCGCGCCCAGCTCCACAGTGCCGGACGGCACCTCCACACCGAGCAGCAGGTCCAGCGCCTCGGCGGTGTGCGTCAGCGGAGCATGGGCGGCCCGCAGCACCTGACCGGGCTGGCCGGTGCCCACGCCGAGCAGCTCCGCCTCGACCGGGTCGCAGTGGTGCATCCGGACCGTCACCGACTCCTCGTCGGCGGGCAGCAGCGCCGGTTCGGTGGTGACGAACACGACCGGCCGGGGGTCGGCGCCCCGGGCCGCCGCGACCCGCAGACCGACCGGGACCCGCACCGCGCCGCGGTCGGTGCCGCTGCGGGTGAACCGGACGTCCGCCCAGGCCGCGGTGGGCGCGTGCCGGGAGACCCCGAGCAGGTTCAGAAACGAGACGTACGCCTTCTCCGGCAACTGGTTCAACCGGTAGATCATCACCTCGGTGAGGTGCGCGAACGCCTCCACCAGCGCCATGCCGGGGTCGTGCGCCGACAGGTCGGTCCATTCCGGGCAGGACTGCCGGATCCGTTCCCGGGCCTCGGTGACCAGGTCGAGAAAACCGCGATCGTCCAGGTGCGGCACGGGCAGCGTCATGAGGGTCCTCCCTGCGCGGGATCGTCGACCGGGAGCAGATCCACGGAGAACACCAGCTGCCCGGGGGTCAGGCTGGCCCGCACCCGGTAGTCGAGTCGGATCACCAGCCGCCACGCGTCGTCCGGATCCGGCCCGGCGTCCACGTCGATCACCTCGACCCGTGGCTCCCAGCGGGCGATGGCCTGCCGGACATAGTGGATGGCCAGGCCGGCCGTGGTGTCGTCGTTGGGCGCGAAGACCAACCGGTGCAGCCGGGAGCCGTACCCGGGTCGCATCAGCCGCTCGCCGGGTGTCGTCGACAGGAGCAGGAACAACGCCTGCCGTACGCTCTCGTCGCCCTCGGTCATCGCCAGGCCGCCGGCCGCGGTGAGCGCCAACCCGCCGCTCCGGCCGGCGTCGAAGCCGGCGCCGACGAAGCGGAAGGCCCTCATCGGTCCGCCCCCAGGAACCGCTGGCGCGGGTCCCGCACCGTGTGGTGGACCAACCCCGGCGGCGTGCCGTCGGTGAACCCCTCCAGGTGTGACAGCAGCACCCGGTGCCCGTCGACCCGTAGCCAGTCGCTGTAGCCGACGCGGACGTTCAGCGTCTTGCCGCACGGCTTGATCGTCGGGCCGTAGTTGGGGCAGGCCACGATGTCGCGGCCCTCCGGGTCGTCGTCCACCAGCACGGGTACGGCGGTCACGGTCACCCACTGCTGCGAGGGCCGGTTCTCGACCCGGCCGTCGTGGTCGCAGGTGATCACGGAGTCACTGTGGATCCAGCGCATCAGCTGCCTCCTTCGTGGTGGGCGCGGGCGAGGGAACGGGCCTGCCTCGCCGCGGTCGTCGGGTCCTCGGTCGACTCGGCGTGCAGGAAGTCCACGCTGCGGGCCCGCACCACCATGGCCCGGCCGGGTGCGGAGATCACCAGGTCGGACGCCGCGTGCAGGGTGGCCAGGTCGGGGGTCAGTTCCAGATAGCTGCCGCCCTCGGTGGCCAGCCGCAGGCTGCGCTGCACGTCGTCGACGACGATCGACTGCCCGCCCGCGGTGCGTAGCGTCCAGCGCCGCGCCCGGCCGTCGTCGATGCCCGCGTCGTACGGCTCGACGGCGCCGAACAGCGAACCCAGCACGATGCCCGAGGCCGGCTCGCCTCCGGGCAGCACCACCAGCACGGTGTCGTCCGGGTCGGGGAGCGCCACCAGGCCCTTTCCCCGGCCCGCGCCGGGGCAGAGCACGGCGAGCCAGCCGGCGTCCAGGTCCCCGTACGCCGGCAGGGTCAGGCGGACCCGGCCCAGCCCGTCCGGGTCACCGACGTCGGTGACGGTGCCCAGGGTGACCACAGTCCCGCCGGCCGGGGCCGGAGGGGCGACCGGCGGCACTGTGGAGAACCGGGTCAGGTGCCCGTTGCCGTCCACCGTGTGCACCACCTCGGTCAGCACGTACGCCCCGGCGACCGGATCGGGCACACCGGTCAGGGCGATCCGCCGGCCGGGCCGCAGCGTTGGATCGCCCTCGGCCACCCCCTCGGCAGTGACCAGCGCCGCCGCCCGGGTGTCCAGTCGCGCCTGGGCCAGCGCCGCCAACTCGTCGTCGCTGCGGCCGGGCTGGTCGACGGCGGTGCGCACCCCGTCGGCACCCACGTCGGCCGGGTCCGGGCGGTCGCCGGCGGGTCGACCGCAGCGCGCGTCGTCGGCCTGCTGGCTGATCACCTCGGCCCGCTGCGGGTGCCAGCCCAGGGCCACGCTCGCACCGCTGGCCTGGTCGGCGTTGGTGGACAGGCGCAGGGTGTGCACGCCCGCGCCGAGGGTCAACGCGACCGGCTCCCCGTAACCGGCGAGGGTGACCAGCCGCACCCCGTCACCATCGGCGGCCAGGTGCAGCCCGGCCCGACCGGCCACCTCGCGCAGCAGGTCCAGATCGCTGTGCCGGTGCTGCAACAGCCGCTCCAGCCGTGGGCCGTCGACCTCGGCCGTCACCTCCAGCCCCACGTCGCCGCACAGCTCCCGGGCCAGCTCGGCGGCGGTCACCGAGGTGAAGACCCGCAACCCCTGCCGCTTGCGCAACCGGTGCAGCGGGTCGTACGCCCGCAACCGCAGCACCGCCGCGCCGTCGGCGGCGTACTCGACCTCCACGGCGGTCACCTCTCCACCGAACAGGGCATCGGCGTGATCGGTCAGCCGTACGTCGAGGGTCGTTCCGGGGCGGACCGCCGGGTCGAACGCGCCGGTCCCGGCGCTGGTGGCGAGCACCAACTCGGCCTGGGTGGGCTGGTCGAGCCGTGCGGCCACCCGCAGCGAGCGAATCCGCTGACGGGCCGCGCCGGCCAGCTCGACGCCGTCGAGCACGACGATCAACGCCCGGGGCGCGACGCTCGTCACGGCGTACCCCCCGGGTTGGTGCCGGTGGCGGTGGGGCCCGTCGGGCCCCAGGCGGCGGGCGCGGTGGCGATCGAGGCGCCGACGAACGACGCGCCGGCGCCCACCGCGCCGGCCAGCGCCCGCGCGGCGCCGGTCACCGCACCCAGCACCGATCCGCCGCTCGGCGCGCCGGGTGGTGGCACGGCGAGCGTGGTGCCGGCCGGCACCGACAGCGGGTCGGTGATCCGGTTGTGTTCGGCCAGCAGGCGCCAGCGCAGCGGCGAGCCGAGCGCGTCGTTGGCCAGCAGGTCGAAGCGCACCCCGGAACGGCCCGGCTCGGCGGCACCGTCGCCGGCGGGGATCACCGCACCGCCCGGTGCGGCGGTCGGGGTGCTCGCGGCTGCCAGCTCCTCGGCGAAGCCGGCCTCCGCCTGATCGGCCGTCTCGGCGGCCCGGACCAGCTTCAGCCGCAGCCAGGAGCGTCGGGGTGACCCGGTGCCGGTGAACGCGTCGAACCGCTCCGCCACCGCGATGATCACACCGGGCACGTTCCACGTCTTGCCCCAGACCAGGCGGACCAGCGGTGGTCGCAGCCACCCGTGCTCGGCTGTGGAGTTCTCCGCCAGCATCCACAGGGGACGGGTCAGCACCCGCACGTCGGCGGGACGGACCTGCGCCTGGACGAAGTCGACGTCGAAGAGCAGGTCGAGCACGAGCTCGGTGCGGCCCCCACCGGTGAAGACCAGCGGGTCGTCGGCCAGCCCGGACCCGGTGAGCTGCCCGCCGACGACACCCCGATGGCGTACGCCGGCGAGCCGGGTCACCTGCACGGTCTCCGGGTTGAGCAGGCAGTCCACCCGTTCCCCGGAGGAGTCGATGAGGAAGGCGACGCGTTCCATCAGTCGCCCGCCTGTTCCCGGTCCAGTCGACCGAGCTGGGCGGCGTCCAGGGCGTCACCCGGCACCGTCCACAACGTTCCGTCGTCGGGCAGAGCAGGCCACGGGTCAGTGGTCCGCGCCGTCGGCCCGAACGCCCTGCTCACCGGCCACCCTCCGCCACCCGGATCGCGCGTCGACCCGCCGCTCCCGGCCCCGGCCGTTCCGACGTCGCCGTCATGCCACCCACCCGGGTGCCCGGCGCGCTGGTCGCGGTGCTGTCCCGGGCGCGGGCCGGCGTGCTGTTCGGACCACCTCCGTTCGCCGGGTAGCGCCGGCCACGGACCGTTGTCGGCGGCCTCGACCGCCGCGAGCCCGCCCCGCCCCGTGCCGTCGGCGGTGGAGTTGGGGCCGGAGGGATCGAGACCGTCCAGGAACTCCTCAGGGGCGAGAGGACGGTCGCTCGCTCGGGGCAGCCCGTCTCCGCCTACGGCCGGGGTGTCGCCCCGTGGCGCTGGTCCGAACGGTCTTGCCGACCCGGTCGACTGGCCCCGCCGAAACGGCGAGCGCCAACCGTCCCGCATCCGGCCCGGCATGTGCCGACCCGACGGCTCGAAGGGCGTGCCCCCGCCGGGTCCCCCGGGAGTCTCCGCGGCGTCGTAAGCACCGCCGCCGCCGCCGCCGACCGCACCGCCGCCGCGGATCGCGCTGCCGCTCGCCAGGCCGTCAGGCGCGCCGTCCGACCGCCGCGTCCCGCCCGCTGACCGGGATCCGCCCGACCTGCCGGCTCCGTCCACCGTGCGCGGCACGGCTACGCCGGATGCCGTGCCACCGACGCCGATGGCCCTGCCGTCGACGCCGGTCGCCGTGCCGTCGGTGCCGTGCTGGCCTGCGATGTTGTGCCGGCCAGCCGTTCCGAGGTCACCGACCGTTGCGTGGGTGCCTGCGCGTCCGGTGCCGTCCACGGGTCCGACGCCGCCCGCCGTGGCGGGGCCGCCCGGTGCGCCGAAGCTGCCCGGCGTACCGGTTGACCACAGGACACGACCACCCCGAGCATCGGCCTGGGTGACCGCGCCGGTCCGGCTGGTGCCGGCGGTGTCGCCGAACCCGCCACGGGTGCCGTCGGCGCGGAATCCGTCAGTGCCGGTGGAGCGCCCGGTGTCCTCCCCGGCCGGCGTGCCGGGTCGATCCGTCGTGTCCCACGGGCTCGGCTCGTCCGCCCACCGGATCGGCCCGTCCGCCCCCCGGATCGGTCCGTCCGGCGGGGGCACGGAAGCTGTCGCCGGGCCGTCCTGCTGGTCGTCGTGGCCCCGGATCTGCCCGGCGTCGGTCGGGGACGCGTCGAGGTCCAGGTCGCGGAGCAGACCGGGGGCGTGAGCGGCGACCAGGTCCAGCCAGTGCCGCGGGGGTTCCCCGAAGCGGCGTGGCGCGTCCGTCGGCGCGTCCGGGGGCGGCCGTTGCGGGAGGTGGCCGGTGGGCTCGACCCGGCCGGCGAGGCGCTGCACCGCCCCGGCGGCCGAGCGCAGCCGGCCGGCCAGCCAGCTACGCGGGTGTCGGCGCGGTGGCACCGCCGGTCTCCAGCTCCAGTCCCTCGTAGCGCAGGGTCAACGAGGCGATGGCGATCTCGTGGCTGAGGGTGTTGAGGTGCGCGCCACGCCACCGGGTGGGCCAGGCGTCGATCAGGTTCCAGCGCAGCACCTCGGCGGTGCCGACCGAGTCGAGCAGCACAACCGAGACGTTGCGCCGGTTGAGGGTGCCCTGCGCTGTGGCGTTCACCCAGTCCCACAGCTCGCGGGAGGCGGTGAGGCCGAAGTGCAGCGTCACCGGCTCGTACTCGGCCTGGCCGGGCACCATCCGCATCCGGCCCAGGCCGTGCTCCCGGTACGGCTGCCCGGGAATGTTCACCTCCAGCCCGGTCATCTCGGTGAAGTGGCCGTTGGTGACGCCGTTGATGAGCAACCGGAAGTTGTACGCCCGGTACGGGTCGACCGGGGCGCCGGGCTGCGGGGTGGCGGTGGTGGGCATGTCAGCCTCCGATCGTCTCGGTCTCGGTGCCGCCGGCCCACTGGCTCAGCTTGAACACCACGAACTCGGCGGGCTTGACGACGGCGATGCCGATGTGGGCGATCACCATGCCGGCGTCGCGGACGTCCGGCGGGTTGGTCTCCTCGTCGCACTTGACGAAGAACGCCTCCTCGGGGCTGCGCCCGAGCAGCGCGCCGTCGCGCCACACCCGGGTGAGGAACGCCCCGATGTCACGCCGGATCGAGCGCCAGAGGGTGAAGTCGTTGGGCTCGAACACCATCCACCGGGTGCCGTTGGCGATGGCCTGTTCGATGGCGATGCTGAGTCGCCGTACGTTGAGGTAGCGCCACTCGCTGGCCTCGGCGGCGAGCGTACGGGCACCCCAGACCCGGATGCCCTCACCGGCGAAATAGCGGATCACGTTGACGCCCTTGGGGTTGAGCACGTCGTGTTCCGGTCGGGTGACCAGGTAGCCCAGGTCGACGGCGCCGCGTACGGGTTCGTTGGCGGGTGCCTTGTGCACTCCGCGCAGGGCGTCGGTGCGGGCCCAGATGCCCGCCAGGTGCCCGCTCGGCGGGGTGAGTTCCAACTCGCCGCTGATCGGGTCGCGGACCCGCAGCCAGGGGTAGTAGAAGGCCCCGAACTCGGACTGCCGGGGCCGGTAGGCCGCCCCCTCGTGCCCACCGGAGCCGCCCGGCTGGGTCGAGCCGCCACCGGGACCGCCCGAGCCGCCGCCCGTACTCTCGGCGGGCTTGGGGGGTTTTCCCGACGACGGTGTGGCGACCCGGGTCAACGCGGAGATGTCGTCGATGTCCGGTGCCGGGTCGCAGATCGCGACCATGGTGCGGGTGCGCTCGGCCATGCTGAGCAGCGCCTCGTGCGACACCACGTCATGGAAGCCGGGCGCCGCGATGATGGAGATCTCATCGACGGCCTCCAGTAGTTGCAGACCGCCACGGCGTTGGCCGCTGCCGGTGATCGCGCCGCCCTCACCCACGTTGACCACCCAGCAGCGGGCGCCCCCGTTGTCCAGGAAGCCGAAGACCGCCCGGGCCAGCGGGGTGCTCTCCACCCGCTCACCGCCGGCGAAGAGCCGCAGGAACTCGGTCCAGTTGTTGACCGGCACCGCCTTGCCCAGGTGGGCGGAGCGGTCCGGTGCGATGCCGACGAACGCGGCGATGCTGGTGCTCGCCGGGCCGATCGGTCGGGCGCCGCTCGGGACCTCCTCGACATAGATGCCGGGGGAGAAGTAGCTGGGCATCGGTCCTCCTGTGCGGGTGGGTGTCAGTGGGTCGGTGGCGCGCAGACGATGACGATGTCGGCCTCGGTGGGGTCGACGTCGGCGGTGAGGACGAGGCCCCGCCCGGTCAGCCGGAGTCGGACCGGAGCCGGGTGCTCGGGGTCGTGCGGGATGCCGACGATCAGGAACCGGCCGTCGGGGTCGGTACGGGTGGCGGACCCGGTGCCGGGTAGCTCGACCCGCATCGCCGCCAGTGGTTGGTCCTCGGGACCGACCACCCGGCCGGCGAGGGCGCGCACTCCCAGTTGCCGCAGGCGCAGCGGTTGCAGCACCGGCGGCGCGGCCGGGGTCGGGTGGTCCACCTGCGCGGGTACGTCGATCAGCAGCGCCGGGCGCGGTGCCGAGCCGAACGCCGCCCACAGTGGTGGGTCACCGGCCTCCAGGACGACCGGATAGCTGCCGTCGCTGGTCGCGGCGGTGAGCACCCGGTCCAGCCGGGGCAACCCGGCCGGCCCGGTCACGCAGAGCAGGAAACGGACCGTGAACCGGTACGGCTCACGGACCGCGCCGCTGGAGCGGGTCTGCCGGGCCGGGCGCAGCTCCAGCGGCCAGAGGGTGAGCCCGTCGGCGTCGCCGTCGGTGCGGGGCGGGCCGACCGGGACCGGTTCCCCCGCCGCGCTGGTCAGCCAGGCGACCAGCTCGGCGGTGGCCGTCTCGATCGGTCCGCGCCCGTCAGTGGTCATCGCGGCGGCGTCCCCTGGATCCGGTACGCGATGGCCTCGTTCCACACGTGCGGGTAGACGCCGATCTCGAAGTACCGGGTGAAGCGGTTGATCGGGGCGTTGGCGTGGTCGTGGTAGAGCAGCCACACCGGGGCGATGGTGAACAGGACGTAGTTCGCCAGGACGAGGGGGATGTAGAGCGGCCCGAGCAGGCGACCCTGGAAGATGTGCACGTCCTCGTGCCGCTGGATGCCGGAGCTGGAGCCGGCGCAGACGGTGCCGATGGTGGTGGCGTAGCGGGGCGAGACCCCCTCCACCACGCTGACCCGTCCGCTGCCCTGTGAGGTGGGCCGGTCCAGCGAGTGCCCGAAGATCAGGTGTGCGGCCAGGTAGATGGCGCCGACGACCGTGTTGAGCAGACTCCAGGTGTGGTCGACGACGAAGAGGAAGATGCCGCGCGCGTCCGGCGCGTACACCCCGGCGGAGGCCACCGCCCAGCCGAAGACCGCGCCGACCAGCAGGCCCACGACGGCGCCCACCATCAGCCCGATCGTGCCACCGGCGAGGAAACCGAACAGGGCGCCAAGACTGACCTGGACCGCCGCGCTGATGATTCCGAAGACCATGACGTCACCCTCAAACCCAGGAACGGAAGACTCGGGGCTCACGACCCTGTGCGACCTGGGTCGGCGACGGCTGCGTCGCCTGTCGGTTGCCGGGCGGGAACTGGTTGACGCCGAGCGCGGCGGAGAAGATGACCAGGGCGTTGAAGAACGCGATGACCCACTTCTCGCCGCCGGCGTCGTCAGCGAATGCCGCTGTCACGTAGGACAGCAGCAGTGCGATGCCGATGGCGATCCACTTGCGGAACTTGTCGCCGCTCGGGCCGAGCAGCCCGCCGATGACGTTGGTGGCCAGCAGGGTGGCGGCGCTCGCGCCGGCGATGGTCCCCAGAGCTGCCCAGGTGAAGAGATCGTTCACGGCGATCCCCCTTTTCTGCGATGGTGCGACCGGGATGTGGTGGTGGTGAGGTTCGGTGCTCCCGGTGGGGAACACCGGGGCCGGTCGCCGTCGTCTCGGGGGCGGCCGGGGCCGGGCGTGGCCGGCTGAGCCGGCCACCAGGTGGATCAGCCGGGCCCCGGGGCGCCGACGGGCGGGCCCGGCGACGTCGGACCGGGCGGCGTCGGGCCGGGCGCTGCCGGCGTCGCGGCCTGCCGGCGGCGCACCAGGAGTACGCCCACCGCGGCGAGCAGCAGCAGCAGCAGGAGCGCGCCGCCGCCGACCAGCAGCCACGGGAACCCCCCGCCGTCGTCCCCGGCGGCGGCCGGCGAGGCGGACGTTCGGGGTGGCGCCTCGGCGACGGCCCGCAGCTCGCTCGGCTTGTCCTGGTTGGAGTCGACACGCCAGCTGACCGACCGGCCGTTCACCGTGCCATTGCTGTCGATCACCCGGCCGGGAAATGTCACCGAGATCTCGAACGACATGAGCTTGAGGAAGGCCTGCTGCTGTTGCGGATTCTGCTGCGCGACCTTTCCGCCGTATTTCTTCGGGTCGAGCGGCAATGTGAAGCGATACAGGTCGCCGTCCCGGACCAGTTTCACGCTCTCCGTGTCGAAACCCGCCAGCGGTGCCTTGCGATAACTGATCTGGGAGCCGAAGAATTTGCTGTCCTCGTACCCGGTCTCCTCTCCGGCGGGCAGGGCCGGAATGTTCTGCCGCAGCTCCGCGAAGGCGGCCGTGATGTTCTTGTTCCGGGCGCTCAGCACGGACTTCTCGGCCGTCAGCAGCAGTTGCCCGTCGACAGTGTCGTTGGCGTTGACGGTGAGGCCCATGTTGAGCTGCATGCAACTGCTCAGCGCGGCGAGAAGGACGAGACACACCGCGACGCGGAGTGCCTTACCGCGGTTGACTCTCCTGTTCATGGGCTCAGTGTGTGTGATCGCTTTCACAGTCGGCAGTCAGCGATCGGTCACAAGGCAGTCGCCGATTGTACCGGCGCGCTGTCGCATTCGTTTGAGCCCGACGACAGCCCGAATGACTATTCTGGAGCTTTGGGGCGACATCAGTTGTTCGGCGACCGTAGGCTGACCGAATGATCATTATCGCGTGTGTGCTCCTGGTGGACCCCGGCGGGCGACTGCTGCTGCAACTGCGCGACAGCAACGCGCCGCACCACCCGGACGTCTGGGGTCTGCCCGGTGGCCACGGCGAGCCAGGGGAGACGCCGGAGCAAACCGCCGAGCGGGAGCTGTGGGAGGAGACCGGCCTGCGTGCGGACGGGCCGCTGCGCCCGATCGCCGTGCAACCGTTTCCCGAGCTGGGCTGGGTGAAGCACTACTTCCTCGGCCGCACCCGGGCCCGACAGGAGGACGTGGTGCTCGGTGAGGGCGCGGCGATGGTCTTCGTACCCGGCGACGAGGTGCTCGACGGCCGCCCCTGGACACCGGGTGCCGTCGAGGTGCTGACCCAGTTCCTCTCCTCACCCGAGTACGCCGCGATGACGACCGGCCGGGCGGTCACCGGGCCGGTTCAACCCGCCGGAGGGCTCCAGTCCGCATAGCGGGCCATGCCGCGCAGGGCGGCTCGGCCCGGGGTGAGCCGCAACGCGCTGTCCCGTACCGCGATGGCGAGAGGGTTGCGCAGTTGCTGGCCGTAGCGGCCGGCCCGGAACGCCGCCCGGGCGATGGCCTGACTGCGCGGGCGACGCTGCTCGTCGTACGCCGCAAGGGCGGCCGGCAGTCCGTCGGCGCCGCCGGCGCAGACCGCGCCGAGCACCACCGCGTCCTCGATGGCCTGCCCGGCGCCCTGCCCGAGGTTGGGTGTCATCGCGTGGGCGGCGTCGCCGAGCAGCGCCACCCGCCCCCGTACGTACGAGGGCAGCGGCACGGCCAGGTGGTGGATGTCGTTGCGCAGCACGACGCCGGGTGGTGTCGCCGCGAGCAGCGCCGGGATGGGCGCGTGCCAGTCGCCGAAGCGCTCCCGCAGGGCCGCCAGTTCGTCGGGGGCGTGCTCTCCGGGCGGGGCGTTCACCGCGCCGTACCAGTAGACCTGGCCGTCGCCGAGCGGCACCATGCCGAACTCGGCACCAGGGCCCCAGCTGATCGCGGCCGGGACCGGCTCGGCAAACGCGATGGCTGCCCGCCACGCCGTCGAGCCCGCGTACTCCGGGGCGGGGTGTCGCGGCCAGAGCTGGGCGCGGACCCGGCTGCGCAGGCCGTCGGCGCCGACCACCAGGTCAGCGGTGAGGGTCTGTGAGCCGGCAGGCCCCCGGAAGCGCACCTCGGCGCGGTCCGGGCCGGGCTCCACGTGCTCCACCTCGGCGCTGGTCCGCAGCACCGAGGCGGGCAGTGCCTCGCGCAGCGTGCGGTGCAGCGTGGTCCGGTGGACGCCGAGCGCGGTGGTGCCCAGCTGCCGGATCATCTCCGCCCCGTCCACCCGGGACAGCCACCGCCCGTGCCGGTCGCGGATCCCGCCGGGCGCCTCGGCTCCACCGCGGCGCACGGCCGGGCCCAGGCCGAGGGCGTCGAGCCCGCGCAGCGCGTTGGCCATCAGGGTCAGGCCGGCGCCGACCTCGCGCGGCTCGGCGGCGCGTTCCAGCACGGTGACCCGCCACCCGTGCCGGTGCAGGGCGAGCGCGGCACTCAACCCGCCGATTCCGGCGCCCACCACCACCGCGTGTGCGTCAGCCATGTCGATCACCTTTCTACATCTGTAGAAGAGTGATACTACCTGCGGACCACCGGAAGGGGGAGCGCCGTGACGGCCCGGACGAACCGGATCGCGTTGCTGACCGACGCGGCCATCGAACTGATCGCCGACGGTGGCATGCGAGCGCTCACCCACCGGGCGGTCGACGGCCGCGCCGGGATGCCACCCGGCACCACCTCCGCGTACCTGCGGACCCGGCAGGCGTTGATCGAGGCGGTGGTGGGACGGCTCGCCGAGCGCGACCGCGGCGACCTCGCGGCGTACGACCTGCCGACCCAGCCGCCGCCCCCGACCCCTGCCCCTCAGCTCGACGCCGACGACCTCGACGCGCTCGCCACCGGCGTCGCCGAGGTGCTCGACCGGTGGTTGAGCACCGGTCGCAGCCGGACCCTGGCCCGCTACGCCTGCCTGCTGGAGGCGGTGCACCGGCCCGAGCTGCGCGGGATCCTGCAACACGGCACCGGCCTGCGGGTGCAGGCCCGGGACCTGCTGACCCGGGCAGGGGCCGCCGACCCGCACCGGCAGGGCGACCAGTTCGTCGCGTTCGTGGACGGGCTGCTCTTCGACCGGCTGGTCGGCGCGGGCGCGCTCAGCGCCCCACAGCCCGGCAGCGCGGCCAGCCGAGCCGACCTCGGCGCCGCGGTCCGTACGCTGCTGCGCGCCCTGACCGGACGCTGACCGCCCCGACTCCGTCGTCTCCTCGGAGCAGCCCGCCGATCAGGTCTGTCGCGTGATGGGAGACGATCGCCTCGGGGTGCCGTGGGTCGGGCGGCGCGTCGCGGTGGCTGGTCGGCGGGTGTTCGGGAAGGTTGGCGATGGTGCGGTTCAGCGGTCTGCGGACGGCTGGCGGGCGTGTGCGGCACGGCTGGCGACCGGTGGTGGAGGCAACAGTCGCGGCCACGGTGGCCTGGCTGCTCGCCACCCGGTTGCTCGGGCATCCGCAGCCCTTCTTCGCACCGGCCGCAGCGCTGATCGTTCTCGGTCAGGCCCGGGGCCAGCGCATCCGCCGGGCCGTCGAGGTCGTCCTCGGGGTCGCCGCCGGGGTGCTCGTCGCGGACCTGGTGGTGCAGGCGCTCGGCCCCGGCAGCACCTGGACGGTCTTCACCGTCATCCTGCTCACCGTGCTCCTCGCGGTGGCCTTCGGTGCCACCGGCGTGACGCTGGTGCAGGCCGCGGTCTCCGCGCTCTACCTGGTGGTTGTCGCACCACCGGACGGCACACTGGTGCCGTTCCGCTTCGTCGACGCGCTGATCGGTGGCGCGGTCGCGCTCGCGGCCAGTCTGCTGGTCGACGCCCGGCGCCCCCTCGCGCCGCTGGTCGCCGAGGTTCGGCGAACCTTCGACGAGTTGGCCGGGCTGCTGGGCGGGATCGCCGACGCCCTGGATCACCGCGACGAGGCCGCGGCGGTCGCCGCGCTGACGCAGGCCCGGGGGATGGACGCCCGGGTCGACGGCCTGCGCGACGGCGTGCTCGCCGCCGGCGAGGCGCTGCAGCTCAACGTCCGTCGACGTCGGCACATCGGTAGGCTGAAGTCGGTCGACGAGTCGATCCGGCAGATCGACTACGCGGTACGCAACGTCCGGGTTCTGGCCCGCGCCGGTGTGACACTCAGCAGGACGCACGCCCCGGCACCACCCGAGCTGGGTGCGGCCCTGCGGTCGTTGGCCGAGGCGGTCCGCGAGGCCGGCGCTGCCCTCGCCGCCGACCTGACGGGGCAGGACGAGACCGCCGATCAGCACGCAACCCGGGCCGACGAGTCGGCGCTCGCCGCCGTGCGCACCGCCGGGCAGCTCTTCGGCTCGACGCAGGCCCTCCCACTGGCGATGATCATCGGTCAGGTCCGGGCAACGGCCATCGACCTGCTACGTGGCGTCAACCCCGACGACGACGCCGCCGTCCTTGCCCGGGTGGACGAAGCCCTCGGCCTCCCGGCGATCTGACCCGTCCCCGACCGACGCCCTGCCTCCTGGCCGCGGCCCGGTCAGGTGGTCAGCCAGGTGGTGGCGGCAGCGCGGATCGGCGGCGGGATCTCGTGACCGCCGGGGAACTCCTCGTAGGTGACGTCGTAGCCACGGCTGTGCAGGTGCGGGACGAGCCGGCGGCTGCACACGTCGATGGGCAGCACCCGGTCGTCGACGCCGTGCGAGATGAAGATCCGGGGGTGACCGTGGGTGACCGGTGGCGCGGCGAAACCGGGGGAGAAGGCCAGCACCGCGTCGACCAGGTCGCCGTTGGCCAGGCCCAGCGACAGCGCGTACGAGGCACCGTCGGAGAACCCACCGAACGTCACCTCCTGGATCGGGTAGCGGTCGAAGACGGTCGCCAACAGCCCGTCGATCCGCGCCACGTCCGCGCCGAAGCCGCCAGCGATCAGGTCCCAGCTGGCCGCCGACGACTGCGGGGCGACCAACAGCAGTTGGTGCTCGTCCGCGACGGGCAGCAGCAGGTCCAGCCCCTGCCGCGCCGAGCCGCCCGCACCGTGCAGGAGCAGCACCAACCGGTACACCGATCCGTCGGCGGCCGGCTCCGGGGCGTACGCCATCGCCAGCTGGTCACCGTCGGGGCCATTCATGGGCACGAGCCCGGTCGGCCCCGGCACCACCGGCGCGTGGCGGCGGGCGGTCAACCGGCCGTGCCGGGGGTCCTGCGGGGTCCGGTACGGCGGCGCGGAGTCGGGCACAGGCCACCCCTCGCAGTCGAGGAAAACGTCCGACACGGTTACCCGCCCCGACCTGGGTTAACCGTCGCCGAGGTGCTGACCGTCGACTCAGGCGCTGGCCCGGGCCACCAGGGCGGACGGGAAGAGGGTCACCGGCGCGGACGGACGTCCGTCCAGCAGTGCGGTGGCCGCGGCGGCGGCGATCCGCCCCACCGGGTGGCTCGCCGTGGTCAGCGCCGGGGCGGTCAGCCCGGCCAGCGGGATGTCGTCGAAGCCGGCGACCGCGACGTCGTCGGGCACCCGCACACCGGCGTCCCGCAGGCCCGCCATCACCCCGAGCGCGGTGTCGTCGCTGATCGAGTAGATCGCGTCGAGGTCCGGCCACTGACGCAGCGCCACGCCCGCCGCCACCCGGCCACGCGCCGCCGTGAAATCCCCGGGAAGCATCCGCTCCGGCAGGCCGGCCTGGCTCATGAGGCGGCGGTACGTCTGAACGGGGCGCTGCGCGCAGGGCAGCCACCGAGGGCCGGTCACCATGGCGATCCGGCGGCGACCCGTCGCGTACAGGTGGCGCAGCACCTCCTCGGAGCCGGCGCCGTTGTCGACGTCGAACGACGGCACGCTCGCCGAGCCGACGCCGATCGAGACCACCCTGCCGCGCAGCGAGCGGGGCACCGACTCCAACAGGTCCTCGGTGGTGTTGACCAGGATCACCCCGCACACGCTGCGATCGTCGAGCTGGTCGAGGCCTCGTGGGTCGTCGAGCGGCAACCAGTGCAGCGCCACCCCCACCCCGGAGGGCGTGCACACCCGGGCGACCGAACCGACCACCCGGTGCACGTACGGGTCGTCCAGCACCGCTGCGCTGGTGCCCAGCACGGCCACGACCATTCGTACGCCGCCACCGCCGCCGCGGACCAGCGCCCGGGCTGCCGGGTTGGGCACGTAACCGAGCTGGTCGACGGCCGCTGTGACCAGTTCCCGGGCAGCCGGCGAGGCGAACCCCGTGCCGGCGATCACCCGGGACGCCGTAGACCGGGACACCCCGGCGACCCGCGCTACGTCCTCGAGAGTGGCCGGTCGGTGTGCCGCTGCCGTCATCGTCGCCTCCCACGGCGGCCCGTGAGGTCGGACAAACGCCTGCTCACATCATGCCCCGGCCGGTCCCGGGTCGGTAAGGGGCGGTCGCCGGTTGTGGTGGTAGCGCTCTCAGGTGTGCGATCGTGCGAGGAGATCACCCCGAGGAAGAGGACCTGACCCCGTGAGCGCCCCCACCAGCCGTCCCGTTGCCCCGGACACCGCACCGCCGCCGTCACGGGCGGTGCTGCTCGCCCGCAACGGCGTGGCGGTCACCTTCACCCTCAACGGGCTGGCCGTCGGCAGTTGGTTCTCCCGGGTGCCGGCGGTCCGCGAGGCGTTGGACCTCTCCGCCGGCCGGCTCGGGTTGCTGCTGCTGGCGATGAGCGTCGGCGCGCTGCTCGCCATGCCCACCTCCGGCCTGCTCGCCCAGCGACTGGGCGCGGCCCGCACCGTGACACTGGCCACCGTGCTGGTCGCGGTCGGCCTCACCGTGGCGGGGCTGGGCGCAACGATGGCCGGCTCCTTCGCCGTCGTCGCGCTCGGGTTGGCCGCCTTCGGCTACGGCTCCGGCGCCTGTGACGTGGCGATGAACGTCGAGGGCGCGGCGGTGGAACGGCGCCTGAGGCGTACCGTCATGCCCCGCTTCCACGCCGCGTGGAGCCTGGGGTCGGTGGCCGGCGCGGCGCTCGGCGCCGCGGCGGCCCGGTTCGACGTGTCGGTGGGCGCACACCTCGTCGGGGTGGCGGTGGTCGTACTGATCGGCACCGCACTCGCGGCCCGGACGTTCCTGCCGTTGGGCGGCGACCACGCCGGCGACCCGGCGGACGCCACCCCGGCTGCCCGTCGCCGGGCGCAGCTCGCTGCCTGGCGGGAGCCGCGCACCCTGCTGATCGGGCTGTTCGTGCTGGTGGCGGCGTTCACCGAGGGCGCCGCCAACGACTGGCTGGCGGTCGCGTTCGTGGACGGTCGGGACCTGAGCGAGGCCGCCGGCGCGGCGGTCTTCGGTGTCTTCGTCGTGGGCATGACCATCGGGCGCACCGCGGGCACCGTCGCGCTGGACCGGTGGGGTCGGGTGCCGGTGCTCAGCGGCACCATCGGGCTCGCCGTGGTCGGTGCCAGCCTTGCCGTACTGGCCGGCTCCGGGCCGGTGGCCATCGTCGGCGTCGCTCTCTGGGGCCTCGGCGCGTCGCTGGGCTTCCCGGTCGGGATGAGCGCTGCGGCCGACGAGGAGGCACACGCGCCGGTGCGGGTGAGCGTGGTCGCGGTGATCGGCTACACCGCGTTCCTGGGTGGGCCGCCGCTGCTGGGGCTGCTCGGCGACGAGGTCGGCATCCTGCGCGCGCTGCTGGTGGTGCCGCTGCTGCTGCTGCCGACCCTGCTGCTGGTGCGGGTGCTGCGCCCACCGCACGCCGTCGAACCGGCTCCGTCAGCACACAAAAACTAACCCCATTCACCGCCGAGCGGTATCGGGTGCGCGGCCGACTGCGCCGCGTACCCGGGCTGGTTAGTGTCGCCCGATGCCAACCGACGAGATCACCGCCGCCGCGGCGGGCACCTGGACCCTGGGCGACCGCACCGTGCACCGGATGGGCTTCGGCTCCATGCGGATCACCGCGAACCCTGACCGTGACCGGGCCGTCGCCCTGCTGCGCCGCGCCGTGGAGCTGGGCGTCAACCACATCGACACGGCCGCCTTCTACGTCTCACCCGGCGGCACCCTGCGGGTCGGCACCGGCCCGGCCCGCTACGCCACCGAGCTGATCCGCGCGGCGCTCGCCCCGTACCCGCAGGACCTGGTCATCGCCACCAAGGTCGGTTTCGGGTACGACCCGGAGGCGGGCTTCACCGAGGCGCTCACCCCGGCGCAGTTGCGCGACCAGGTGGAGGACAACCTGCGCCGGCTCGGCCGCGACCAGCTCGACGTGGTGAACCTGCGCCTCGGTCGAGGGCCCGGTGCGGTGCCGCTGGCGGAGAGGTTCGGTGCGCTCGCCGACCTGCGTGCCGCCGGGCTGATCCGACACCTCGGGCTCTCCAACGTCCGGCCCGAGCAGCTGGACGACGTGGCGGGCATCGCGCCGGTGCTGTGCGTGCAGAACAACTACGGGGTGGACGCCTACCGCGAGCAGGACGCGTTCGTCCGGGCCTGCGGTGAACGGGGCATCGCGTACGTGCCGTTCTTCGCGCTGGCCGGCACGGGCAGGGAGGCGGGCGCGAGCGCCGCACAGGGCGAGGCCGTCGAGGCCGTCGCCCGCGCCCACGGCGTCACCGCACATCAGGTACGCCTCGCCTGGACCCTGCACCAGGGCCCCCACGTGCTCGCCATCCCCGGCACCGCAGACCCCACCCACCTGGAGCAGAACATAGCGGCGGGAGCCCTGACCCTGACCCCCGAAGACCTGAAGAACCTGGCCTAACCCCCACCCCCACCTGCCCCGACCCGGCCTGCCCCGTTGATCATGAAGTTAGCGGCGCGACACGCCGGTGTCGATGTCGCTAACTTCATGATCAACGGTGTGAAAGGGGGGAGGGCGGGAGGGGGTTAGGGGTGGAGCCAGATCTGGAGGGGGCCCGTCGGGTGGAAGCCTGCTTGTCGGGCTGGGGGTAGGTCCGGGGCTTCCTCGTAGCCGACCAGGGATGCGGTGGGCAGGGTGGCGCACACCGCCCACCAGATGGCCTCGGGGTCGTCGGAGCGGGTGAACAGGTTGGAGACGCCGTACCCGCCGTCGCCGCCACTGAGCACCGCGCCGCCGGTGATCACGCCGCTGTCGTCGTGGCGGGCGAGCACCCGTACCCGGGGATTGGTCAGGAGCGCGGGGCGGAACAGCTCGCCACCGCCGTGTGCCGTCGCCCAGGCCGCCAACTCGTCGGGTGTGGTGACCGCGGCCAGCGGTGTGCCGGCAGCTGGTGCCGACGGTGGGCGGTGGATCCACTGGGCGTCGAAGAGCACCCGGAACCCGTGTCCGGACAGGTCGAGGTCGGCGAAGCTGTCCTTCACCGACGCGCCGGGCCCCGCGTCGATGCGCGCCAGCAGGGCCTCGGCGTCGACCCCCGGCCGCAGGGTGACCGCGTCCGGATACCACGGGGGTGAGCGGCGCGGGACCGACCAGGCCTCGTCGTCGGTACGCCCGGCCAGCCCGTGGCTGCCGCAGACGATGTCGCACCATTCGGCGTTGTTGCGGGCCGCCGCCGCCCGCGCGTCCTTCAGCACGCCCGGCAGCCTAGGCGGCGCCAGGGCACGACGTCATGGTGCGTAGACCAGGTCCATCGTGTCGGTGTGCCCGGACCAGCGTAGGTCGAGGCGCCAGCAACCGGCCTGGGGCATGTCGATGATCGACGGGCCCGGTCCGCCGGCGACTTCCCGGGTGACAAGGGTGTCGGTGCCGTCGAGCGTCGCGGTGATCACCAGGGTCGCCGGTGCGCTCGGGTCGGGCGAGGTCGTGGCGGCCCGGGCCACCCAAAGGATCTTGTTGTTCGACCCGTCCTTGCGGTGCTGCCGCAGCGGATGGGCGAACACCACCGCCACGATGTCACCCTTCGCGCCGAACACGTGCGGGACCCGGGCGTCCCCGCTGAACCCGGCGTCCGCCCAGTCCGGCAGCGACCCCGTCTCGACCCGCGCCGCGCAGCCGGTCGCGGCGCTCGCCGTGGCGGCCGTGGCGCTCGCCGTGGTGGCGGCAGAGCTCGTTGGCGCGGCTGCCCCGCCGCTGGTCGTGGTCGTGCACCCCGCCAGCAGGACCACCGATGATGCCAGCACCCATCTGCCCCAGGAAACCATCTCGCCCCTTCCGGTACGCGTCGACGACTCGTCGCACCGTCATGACACCGGCCGCGCCCGCCAGGTTCCCGCCTAGCGCAGTGAGCGGGCGATCTCGATCGCCTCCGCCTTGCCGACGGCACCCTCCAGCCGGTAGCTCACGTCGCCCTCCTGCCAGATCAGGGTCGAGGCGGCCAGTCGGGCGGTCTCCTGGCGGACCTCACCCGCGCGGTCCACGTACGACAGCACGTGTGGCCCGTCCACCCAGATGGCGAAGTCGCCGTTGACCTGGACCCAGTCCGCTCCCGGCGGCGTGACCTCCTTGTGGAAGGCCAGATTGAGATGACCGTCGAACGCGTCGACGCGCAGCGCGCCCCCGTCGTAGAGCAACGTCGCCACCCGGCAGGTGCCCGTGTCGTCGGGGTCGGCGACGAGCACCCGCTCGGGTGGGCCCAGCTTCGCGGGTTGACGGATCGGGAACCGCACTGCCCGTTGGGCCTCGTCCAGAGTGATGGACCGCTGGCCGGGCAACGGCGACGGCGTGCCGCCGGGCAGCGTGCGGGCGGGCGTGGTGGCGATGCTGACACCGGCGAAGCGCAGCAGTCCCGTGACCGCGTCGGCGACGGCGGCGCGGGTCGGGGGCACCACCGCCACGACCACGGCGACGAGCGCCGCCGCGGCAAGCGGACGCCACCGGCGCGCCGGCCTGTCGAGGCGTACGCGGACGCGAGCGGTCACGTCCGGCGCGTCGGGGGTCTCCAGCCAGGCGGAAAGGTCGCGCAGCTCCCGTTCGAGGTCACCCATGCCGGACCTCCTCCCGGTCGAGCAGGCCGCGAAGCTTCGCCAGCGCCCGGGACGTGCGCGATTTCACCGTGCCCCGGGGCCAGCCCAGTGCCGCCACCGTCTCCTCCTCGCTGAGGTCGAGGAAGAACCGGCAGACGATCACCTCGCGGTCGCGTACCGGTAGTTGACGCAGGGCCTGCACCAGCGAGGCGCGGCGCTCCCCGGCGAGGACGGCGTCGACCGCCCCGTCCTCGGCGATCTCGGACGCCGGGTCCGCCGCCGCGGCCCGCAGGACGAGCCCGTCCCGCCGGCCACGGGACCGGTGCAGGTTGCGGGTCTCGTTGGCGACGATCGCGAGCAGCCACGATCGGAAAGACGACTCCCCCCGGTAACGGGACAGCTTGCGGTACGCCTTCACGAACGCCTCCTGGATGACGTCCTCGGAGTCCGATCCGGCGCCGAGCAGCACCGCCGTCCGGTGTGCGGACGCGGTGTGCCGGGCGACCAGGAGGTCGTACGCCTCCAGCTCACCGGCCCGAGCGCGGGTGACGAGAGCGTCGTCGTCCAGGGGTAGGCCTCCGTTCGGATCACACTCATGACACCGCGTACGCCCCGGTGGTTCCACCCGTCCTTTTCGGCGCGGGTCAGCTGTCTCCCATCCGGCGTGCAGCGTATTGCCAGGATTCGGTGCTGCACTGGAGGGCGTCGAGGAGAGGAGCTGGTCATGAGCTGGTTCAACCGCCGGTCGCGGGGTGCCGAGGCGACCCCGACGAAGCTGGACCGGGAGGCGACCCGCGAAGATCTCGCGGCGCTGGAGGAGTTCGTCGCCAGCCGGCAGGGGGTGGAGTTCTACCTGGAGCCGGAGACCACCGCGACGGACACCACAGTGGTGGCGATCGCCCACGACGGCGAGTGGATCCGTCGTCGTACCGGCACGCCGCGGGCCGCGGGGTCCATCGCTCGCAAGCACGCGGTGCCGCTGTACGAGGCGGCGCGCACCGGCTACCCGGAACGGATGCGCACCTGGAGCCGGGCCCACCCGGAACGCCACGCCCGCTGAGGCTCGTCTGTTCAGGCAGCCTCGACGGCTGAGCGGGCCTGCTCAAGCGTCATCGGCTCGGCGTGGCTGGACACGTACCAGTGATAGGCGCCGTTGAGCAGTCGCCGGACCAGGCCCAGGTCGAGGCCGTCCTCGGGTTGGCGCAGGTGCGCCGGCGGTGGGTAGAAGCAGTCGCCCAGCAGCACGACGCCCGAGTCGGGCACCAGCACGACTGTCGAGTCGGGTGCGTGCCCGCCGCCGACGTGGCGTAGCCCCACCCCGACCGGCAGCTCCTCCAGATCGGCGAAGACGCGGTTCGGAGGCAGGATGGCGAAATCCTCCCAGGAGTCCACGGCACGCGCCCGGGCCCGGAAGCTGGGGCCGAGGCGGGGATTGGCGCGTACCTGCTCGTCGAGGTAGCGGTGACTCCACGGTCGGGCGGCCTCGGCGCGCAGCAGCGGCACGGCCGTCTCGTGCCCGACGATCTCGACTCCCGGCCAGGCGCAGGCGCCCCAGACGTGGTCCCAGTGGTGGTGGGTGTAGACGAGCCAGCGCGGTCCGGGTAGCCCGGCGGCGCTCAGCGCGGCCTGGATCTCGCGGGCGTGCGCGGGGCTCTGCCCGGCGTCGATCATCACACTGCCGCGCTCGTCGGCCACGACGGCGACGCCGGCCTGGACCGCCTCCGGGTCCGGATCGCCCGGGCAGAACCAGACACGGCCGGCGAGGTGGTGGAATCGCATGGCGACGATGGTGATCGACTCCCGGGATTGATCGCGGACGCTGCTCCGGTGGTCGCCGATCCTAGGCGAGGGTGCCGCATGCCACCGCACCCTCGGACGATCGGCGCAGGCCAGGGTAGGTGCTACCTCCCTTTGCTCTGCTTACCTATCTGCACCAGACACGGAGCGTCACTGGTGCCTATAGGTAAGCAGAGCAAAGGGGAGCTGGCATTGATTCGGGGCTTTGCCACGTGACGGTTCGAGGGCAGACAAGTCGGCGAATCTCGATGAAGGGCGCCAGTTCGGCGGGCTGGGCCAGCGTTGACCGGCGGCGCGGCGGTGTGGCAGCATTCGCGGCCTGACGGCAGTGAAGGAAGTCGGTGCGATTCCGACGCGGTCCCGCCACTGTCACCGGGGAGCGATCCCCCCTCGTGAGTCACGGCCGTGTGTCTGCGGTTGGAAGGCCGGGGGAGAGCGTCGATCCGGAAGCCAGGATACTTCGGCCGTCGGGACGTACCCCAGGGCGTGGACACCCGAGGAGGACCCGATGACGCACGGCGTCTCATTCATCGACGATCATCGTCATGACCCGCATCGCGGGCGCCGCACCGCACCCACGACCGGCCGGACCAGCATGCTCCGGGCCGGCCTCGTCGGCGTGCTCCAGGTCGCCCGCGTCGGCCACCGGCCCCGCTGAGCTGAGCGCCCGGCGCTGACCGGCCCCGACGCCCGCGTCGGCGAGCCGACCGCGCCGTCGTGCCGGCTGACGCCGCACCCACCCGCTTCGTCCAGGTCGCCTCGGTGGCGGCCAGGGCGTCACTCTCCGGAGCCTGCCGTGCGCATCCTGCTGCTCTCCACCGCCGACACCGACCTGCTGGCCGCCCGCGCCAGCGGCGCCGACTATCGGCTGGCCAACCCCGCCCGGGTCGCCGGCGACGAGGTGCCCGCCCTGCTCGTCGGGGTCGACCTCGTCGTCGTACGCCTGCTCGGCGGTCGACAGGCCTGGCCGGACGGCCTCGCCGCGGTGCTCGCCACCGGCGTGCCGACGGTCGTGCTGGGCGGCGAGACGCTGCCCGACGCGGAGCTGATGGCCATCTCCACAGTGCCGTCCGGGGTCGTCACCCAGGCGCTGGCGTACCTGGTCGAGGGTGGCCCGGACAACCTGGCGCAGCTGGCCCGGTTCCTCTGCGACACGGTGCTGCTCACCGGCGAGGGGTTCGCCCCGCCCGCACCGACCCCGGCGTACGCCGTGCACGGCGAACACCCCACCGACCCGGACCGGCCCACAGTGGGAATCGTCTTCTACCGGGCGCACGCGCTCGCCGGCAACACCGGTTTCGTCGACGTCCTCGCGGACGCGGTCCACAAAGCCGGCGGCAGCCCGCTGCCGATCTTCTGCGGCTCGCTGCGGGGCCTGACCACGGGCGCGGGCCCGTTGGGGCTCTTCGCCCGCTGCGACGCGCTGCTGGTCACCGTGCTCGCGGCCGGCGGCGCGGTCGCCGCGGACGCGTCCGGGGGCGGCGACGAGGACGCCTGGGACGTGGGCGCCCTGGCCGCCCTGGACGTGCCGATGATCCAGGCGCTCTGCCTGACCAGCACCCGTGAGCAGTGGGCCGGCAGCGACGCCGGACTGTCCCCGTTGGACGCGGCGATGCAGGTGGCCATCCCCGAGTTCGACGGCCGGATCGTCAGCGTGCCGTTCTCGTTCAAGCGGATCGACGCCGACGGGCTCTCGGTCTATGCCGCCGACGCCGAGCGGGCCGCCCGGGTCGCCGGGATCGCCGTGCGCCACGCCCGGCTGCGGTACGTGCCCAACGCCGACAAGCGGGTCGCCATCGTCCTCAGTTCGTACCCGACCAAGCACTCCCGGGTCGGCAACGCCGTCGGGCTGGACACCCCGGTCTCGGCGGTCCGCCTGTTCGCCGCACTCGCCGAGGCGGGTTACTACCTGGGTGACGCTCCACCGCCCGAGGACGGCGACGCGCTGATCCACGCGCTGATCGCCGCCGGCGGTCACGACGTGGAATGGCTCACCCCGGAGCAGTTGGCCGCCGCCGAGGCCCGGATACCGGGGCAGACGTACCGGCGCTGGTTCGACCAGGTCCCGACCGAGCTGCGCGAGCGGATGCGGGAACACTGGGGTGAGCCGCCCGGCCAGCTCTACACCGAGAGCGGCGACATCGTGCTCGCCGGGTTGCGCTTCGGCAACGTGGTGCTGCTCATCCAGCCGCCCCGCGGCTTCGGGGAGAACCCGATCGCCATCTACCACGACCCGGACCTGCCGCCGAGTCACCACTATCTGGCCGCGTACCGCTGGCTGGCCGCGCCGGTCGCCGACGGCGGCTTCGGCGCGGACGCCGTGGTGCACCTGGGCAAGCACGGCACCCTCGAATGGCTGCCGGGCAAGGGCCTCGGCCTGGCCGCCGACTGCGCGCCCGACGCGGTCCTCGCCGACCTGCCGCTGGTCTACCCGTTCATCGTCAACGACCCCGGCGAGGGCACCCAGGCCAAGCGCCGGGCGCACGCCGTGGTGATCGACCACCTGGTGCCGCCGATGGCCCGGGCCGAGACCTACGGCGACCTGGCCAAACTGGAACAACTGCTCGACGAGTACGCCACGGTGCAGGCCCTCGACCCGGCGAAGGTGCCTACCGTGCGGGCGCAGATCTGGGACCTCGTACGCGCCGCCGAGCTCCACCACGACCTGCACGCCGAGGCGATGCCCGACGCGGACGACTTCGACGAGTTCGTGCTGCACCTGGACGGGTACCTCTGCGAGGTCAAGGACGTGCAGATCCGCGACGGTCTGCACATCCTCGCCGACGCGCCCACCGGTGAACCCCGGGTCAACCTGGTCCTCGCTGTGCTGCGCGCCCCCCAGATCTGGGGTGGCGCCCGCGCCCTGCCAGGCATGCGGCAGGCTCTCGCCGTCGCGTACGGGCTTGACGAGCAGGAGCTGCTCGCGTCGCCCGGGCAGCGGATCGCCCTCCCGGTGGCGCTGACCGACGTGGTGGACGGGCCGGCCGGCACCGCCGCCGACGCCGTCGACCTGATCGAGGTCCTCGCCCGGCGGTTGGCCATCGGGATGGAGACGCTCGGCTGGGACGCCGAGGCCGTCGACGCGGTGGTCGCGGAGGTGACCGGCCAGCCGATCCCGGACGTCGCCGCCGTGCTGCACTTCGCCGCCACCGAGCTGGTGCCCCGGCTGGACCGGACCACCGACGAGCTGACCAACACCCTCGGCGCGCTCGACGGCCGGTTCGTGCCGCCCGGCCCGTCCGGTTCACCCACCCGGGGCCTGGTCAACGTGCTGCCCACCGGCCGCAACTTCTACTCCGTCGACCCGAAGGCCATCCCCAGCCGCAACGCCTGGGACGTCGGGGTGGCCCTCGCGGACTCGCTGCTCGCCCGGCACCTCGCCGACACCGGGGCGTACCCCCGCTCGGTGGGTTTGACCGTGTGGGGCACCAGCGCGATGCGCACCCAGGGCGACGACATCGCCGAGGTGCTCGCGCTGCTGGGTTGCCGGCCGGTGTGGGACGAGCGGTCCCGGCGGGTCACCGGCATCGAGGTGGTGCCGACCGCCGAGTTGGGCCGGCCGCGCGTCGACGTGACAGTGCGCATCTCCGGGTTCTTCCGCGACGCGTTTCCGCACGTGGTGGCACTCCTCGACGATGCCGTGCGGCGGGTCGCCGCCCTGGACGAGCCGGAGGAGGAGAACTACCTGCGGGCGCACGTCGCCGCCGACCTCGCCGAGCACGGTGACGAGCGGCGCGCGACCGCCCGGATCTTCGGCTCGAAGCCCGGGGCGTACGGCGCGGGCCTGCTGCCCCTGATCGACGCGCAGACCTGGCGCAGCGACGCGGACCTGGCCGAGGTGTACGCGGTGTGGGGCGGCTACGCCTACGGCCGGGGCCTGGACGGGCGGGAGGCGCGCGCCGACATGGAACGCTCCTTCGCCCGGATCGCGGTGGCGGTGAAGAACCAGGACACCCGCGAGCACGACATCGTCGACTCGGACGACTACTTCCAGTACCACGGCGGGATGGTGGCGATGGTCCGTCACCTCACCGGCACGTCACCGCAGGCGTACGTGGGTGACTCGGCGATGCCGCACGACGTGCGCACCCGCACGTTGGGCGAGGAGACCCGGCGGGTGTTCCGGGCCCGGGTGGTCAACCCGAAGTGGATCGCCGCGATGCGCCGGCACGGCTACAAGGGCGCGTTCGAGCTGGCCGCCACAGTGGACTACCTGTTCGGCTACGACGCCACCGCCGGCGTGGTCGACGACTGGATGTACGAGCACCTGGCCGCCGCGTACCTGTTCGACGACACCACCCGCGAGTTCCTGGAGCAGTCCAACCCGTGGGCGTTGCGGGGCATCACCGAACGCCTGTTGGAGGCCGCCGACCGGGGGCTGTGGGCCAAACCCGAGCCGGCCACCCTGGACCGGCTGCGCGACACGTACCTGGCCAGCGAGGGCGACCTGGAGGACCGGGTGTGAGCGCGAGGAGTGAGCCGGGTTTGCGAGCCCCGCAGTCGCGATCGAAGGAAGGCACAGTGATCGTCAATTATCCGTTCAGTGCCGTGCTTGGCATGGCCGACATGCGGCTGGCGCTGCTGCTCAACGCGGTGTCCCCGGCGATCGGCGGTGTGCTGGTCCGGGGGGAGAAGGGGACCGCCAAGTCCACAGCCGTTCGGGCACTCGCCGCGCTGCTGCCACCAGTGCGCCGGGTTGCCGGCTGCCGCTTCGGTTGTGACCCGGCCGAGCCGGACCCGGGCTGCCCGGACGGGCCGCACCCGGCCGGTGCCGCCGCCGAGACGCGTCCGGCCCGGCTGGTGGAGCTGCCGGTCGGCGCCGCCGAGGACCGGGTGGTCGGCTCGCTGGACCTGGAGAAGGCCCTCGGCGAGGGCGTACGCGCCTTCGAGCCGGGTCTGCTCGCCGCCGCCCACCGGGGGGTGCTCTACGTCGACGAGGTCAACCTGTTGCACGACCACCTCGTGGACCTGTTGCTGGACGCGGCGGCGATGGGCCGCAGCCACGTCGAGCGCGAAGGCGTCTCGGTCAGCCACGCGGCCCGGTTCCTGCTGGTCGGCACGATGAACCCGGAGGAGGGGGAGTTGCGTCCGCAGCTGCTCGACCGGTTCGGGCTCACCGTCGAGGTGGGCGCCAGCCGGGACCCGGAGGTCCGGGTCGAGGTGGTCCGCCGCCGGCTCGCCGCCGACGCCGACCCGGCCGGTTTCGCCGCCCGGTGGGCCGACGCCGACGCGGAGATCGCCGGCCAGGTGGCCGACGCCCGACGCCGGCTTTCCGGGGTACGACTTCCGGACGCCGCGCTGCGGCAGATCGCCGAGGTGTGCGCCGCGTTCGACGTGGACGGGATGCGCGCCGACATCGTCACCGCCCGTACCGCTCTGGCCCACGCCGCCTGGCACGGCCGGGACCGGGTGAGCATCGACGACGTCCGGGTGGCCGCCCGACTGGCCCTGCCGCACCGCCGCCGCCGCGACCCGTTCGACACCCCCGGGCTGGACGAGAAGCGCCTGGACGAGGCGTTGCAGCGTGCCCAGGACGCCCACCCCGACGAGCTGGACGACCCGGGCCCGGACGACGACGGCCCGGGTGGTGGCGGCCCATCAGGCGGTGGCGGCCCGGCCGGCGGTGGGGGGAGCAGCGGCGACGTGCTCGACCAGCGTGTACCCGGCCCGGCCGAGAGTGCGCCCGCCGAGGGTGACGCCGGCCCGGACGGGCGGACCGAGGTGCCGAGCGGAGCTGACGACGGCGGCTCGCCGCAGCGCCCGACGGACGACCCCGGCGGGCACGCTCAGCCCGGCGACCTGCACACCGCGGACGGTGGCGACGACCCGGACCAGGGGCGCAACGGCGGCGCCGACGGGCAGCCGGTGGCCGTACCCCGGGGTGGGCTGAAGGCACGGGTGCTCACCGCGCCCGGTGTCGGTGACGGCGTGCCGGGCCGACGTTCGCGGGCTCGCACCGGGCGGGGGCGCACCACCGGGGCCCGGGTCCCGACCGGCCGGGTCGGGGCGCTGCACCTGCCGGCGACGGTCCGCGCCGCCGCGCCGCACCAGGCATCCCGGGGACGGCTGAGCGGCCCGCTGCGGTTGCGCCCGGACGACGTGCGGGAGGCGGTCCGGGAGGGGCGGGAGGGCAACCTGGTGCTGTTCGTGGTGGACGCCAGCGGTTCGATGGGTGCCCGGCAGCGGATGACCACAGTGAAGGACGCGGTGCTCGCCCTGCTCACCGACGCCTACCAGCGGCGGGACAAGGTCGCGGTGATCGCCTTCCGGGGCGCCGAGGCGCAGACGTTGCTGCCGGCCACCTCGTCGGTGCTGGCCGCCTCGACCCGGCTGGCCGAGTTGCCCACCGGTGGGCGGACTCCGCTGGCCGAGGGGCTGCTCGCGGCCGCCGACCTGCTGCGGGTGGAGCGCCTGCGCGACCCGTTGAGGCGTCCGCTCGTCCTCGTCGTCACCGACGGCCGGGCCACGGCGGGCAACCGCCCGCTGGACCGCGCCGCGGCAGCCGCGGCAGTGCTCGCGGCGACCGGTGCCCCCTGCGTCGTCGTCGACTGCGAGACCGGCCCGGTCCGCCTCAACCTGGCGCGTCGACTGGCCACCCAGTTGGGTGCCCCCCACCACCCCCTGGCCGCCCTCACCCACCCCGACACCCGCGGCACCGCGCTTCCCGTCGCGGCGTGACGACGGGCACCGATGACCGACCCCAACCGCAGGATCGCCCGAAGGGGAGCGTGCTGATGCCGCAGGGACAGCCGAGCGTGGTGCCCGCCGACGGGTTGACGACCCGGCAGCGACGGCACCAGCCACTGCTGATCGTCCACACCGGACACATGAAGGGAAAGTCGACAGCCGCCTTCGGCCTGGCGTTGCGAGCCTGGACGGCCGGTCTGCCGATCGGCGTGTTCCAGTTCGTCAAGAGCGCCAAGTGGCGGGTGGGGGAGGAGAACGCCTTCCGGGCGCTCGGCGAGGTGCACGAGCGCACCGGCCAGGGCGCGCCGGTCGCCTGGCACAAGATGGGTGAGGGCTGGTCCTGGATCCAGCGCGGCGGCGACGCCGACCACGCCGCCGACGCCCTGGAGGGCTGGCGGCAGATCCAGCGCGACCTCGCCGCCGAGCGCTACGGGCTGTACGTGCTGGACGAGTTCACCTACCCGATGAAGTGGGGCTGGGTGGACGTCGACGAGGTGGTCGCCACACTGGCCGACCGGCCCGGCTTCCAGCACGTCGTCATCAGCGGACGGGACGCCGACCCGCGCCTGGTCGCCGCCGCCGACCTGGTGGCCGAGCTGACCAAGGTCAAGCACCCGATGGACGCCGGCCAGAAGGGCCAGAAGGGCATCGAGTGGTGACCACGACCACCGACCCGCGGCCGCTGCCCCGGGTCGTCGTCGCCGCACCGGCCAGCGGCCACGGCAAGACGACCATCGCCACCGGGCTGCTCGCCGCGCTGCGCCGTCGCGGCCTGACGGTCAGCCCGCACAAGGTCGGCCCCGACTACATCGACCCCGGCTACCACGCCCTCGCCGCCGGCCGGCCCGGGCGCAACCTCGACCCGTTCCTGGTCGGGGCGGAACGGATCGCCGGTCTGCTGCGCCACGGCGCGAGCGTCCCCACACCCGCCGACATCGCCGTGGTGGAGGGCGTCATGGGCCTGCACGACGGCGCCGTCGGCCGCCGCGACTACGCCTCCACCGCACACGTCGCCCGGCTGATCGAGGCGCCAGTGCTGCTGGTGCTGGACACCACGGCCCAGGGCCGCTCGGCCGCCGCGCTCACCCTCGGCATGGCCGCCTTCGACCCGGCCGTGCGCATCGGCGGGGTGATCCTCAACCGGGTCGGCTCGCCCCGGCACGAAACCCTGCTGCGCGACGCCCTCGCCGAGGTGGGCGTACCGGTGCTCGGAGCCGTCACCCGCGCCGCCGAGGTGGCCGCGCCGGCCCGGCATCTCGGGCTGGTCCCGGTCGCCGAGCGGGCCCCCGAGTCCCTGGCGATCGTCACCGCGCTCGCCGAGCTGGTCGACGCCACAGTGGACCTGGACGCCGTGCTCGACCTGGCCCGCACCGCCGCACCGCTGACCACCCCCGCGTGGGACCCGGTCACCGCCGTCGGCGGGCCGGCCGGCGCCGAGCGGCCAGTGGTCGCGCTCGCCGGTGGTCCGGCCTTCACCTTCTCGTACGCGGAGACCGCCGAACTGCTCACCGCCGCCGGCGCGCACGTGGTGACCGTCGACCCGCTGCGCGACCCGGCACTGCCCGCCGGCACCCGCGCGGTGGTCATCGGCGGCGGCTTCCCCGAGGCGTACGCCCAGGCGCTGGCCGGCAACACCATGCTCCGCGCCGAGCTGGCCGACTTCGACGGGCCGATCGTGGCCGAGTGCGCCGGGCTGCTCTACCTCGGGCGGTCCCTGGACGACGTACCGATGTGCGGGCGGCTGGACCTCACCGCCCGGATGACCGGCCGGCTCACCCTCGGCTACCGCGAGGCCGTGGCGGTCACCGACTCCCCGGTGGCCCGTGCCGGCGAGCCGGTACGCGGCCACGAGTTCCACCGCACCACCACCGACCCGGGGCACGGCGACCGACCGGCGTGGCGTTGGAACGACGCGGAGCACGGCTTCGTGAGCGGTCGGGTGCACGCCTCCTACCTGCACACCCACTGGGCCGGTCACCCGGACGCGGCCCGCCGGCTCGTCGAGGCGTGCCGATGAGCGCCGACGCCACGCTGACCGGGGTCGGTGTCGGCCCCGGCGACCCGGAACTGCTCACCGTCAAGGCGGTGCGGGTGCTGCGCGAGGCCGACGTCGTCTTCGTACCCGTGATGGCGGACCCTGTCGAACCCACGGTGACTGCCGCCGCGACGTCGGCGGGTGCGGACGCCGGGCGGGCCGAAGCGACGGTGCGGCACCACGTCGCGGTGGACCGGCTGCGCCGGCTGCCGTTCGCCCTGGACGACCGGGGCGGGGTGACCGCCCGCCGGGCGGCCGCCTGGGACGAGGCGGCCCGGGTGGTGGTCGAGACGATCGACGCCGGCGGGCGGTCGCTCGCGTTCGCCACCATCGGCGACCCCAACATCTACTCCACCTTCGGTTACCTGGCGCAGAGCGTCCGCGCCCTGCGCCCGGGCCTGCGGGTGACCACCGTTCCGGGCGTCACCGCCATGCAGGAGCTCGCGGCGCGCAGCGGCACCCCGCTCTGTGAGGGACGCGAACCGCTGACCCTGCTGCCCGCCACCGCGGGTCTGGCGTTGTTCGCCGACGCCCTCGCCGGGCCGGGCACCGTGGTCGCCTACAAGGGCTGGCGGCGGCACCCCGAACTGCTCGCCGAGCTGCGCCGACAGGGCCGGCTCCCCGACGCGGTGCTCGGGCGCAGCCTGGGTTTGCCCGGTGAACGGATCGGCCCGGTCGACGACGCCGAGCACGACCTGCCGTACCTGTCGACGCTGCTGGTGCCGGCCCGCCGCGACCACCGAGGAGGAAAGCTGTGACCAGCGACGGCAAGGTGTGGTTCGTCGGAGCCGGGCCGGGGGCGGCGGACCTGCTGACAGTGCGGGCCGCTCGGGTGATCGCCGAGGCGGACATCGTGATCTGGGCGGCCAGCCTGGTGCACGCCGACGTGCTCGACCACGCACGCCCCGGCGCGGAGGTGATCGACTCGTCGCAGCTGCCCATCGAGGGCGTGCTGCCGCTCTACCAGCGTGCCGCCGAGCAGGGGCTGACCGTGGCGCGGATCCACTCCGGCGACCCGGCGCTGTGGGGCGCGGTGCAGGAGCAACTGGAGCTGTGCTCGGCGCTCGGCCTCGCCGTGGAGATCGTGCCCGGGGTCTCCTCGTTCACCGCCGTCGCGGCGATCGTCGGGCGGGAGCTGACCGTGCCCGAGGTGGCCCAGTCGGTGATCCTCACCCGCCTGGAGGGTGGCAAGACCCCGATGCCGCCCGGCGAGCGGGTGCGGGACTTTGCCCGGCACGGCACCACGATGGCGCTGTTCCTCTCCGCCGCCCGTTCCGGGCAGGTGCAGGCCGAGCTGCTGGCCGGAGGCTACCCGGAGGACACCCCGGCAGTGGTCGCGTACCAGGCGACCTGGCCCGACGAGCTGGTGGTGCGCTGCACGGTCGGCACGCTGGAGGCGACGGTCAAGCAGCACAAGCTGTGGAAGCACACCCTGTTCCTCGTCGGGCCGGCCCTCGCCGCCGAGGGCACACGCTCGCACCTGTACCACCCCGGGCACTTCCACACCTTCCGCAAGGCCGAGCCGGCCGCCCGTACCGAGCTGCGCCGCCAGGCCGGCACCCGCATCGGGGGGACGGCCACACCGGGGCACACACCATGACGTACGCCGAGCCGCCGCTGCGTGAGCCGGACCTGCCGCGCACCGCGAAGGTACGGCCCACCGCGTTGCGTACCGGCTGGACCACCGGCGCCTGCGCGACGGCGGCGGCCAAGGCCGCGGTCACCGCGCTGGTCACCGGGGAGATCCAGCCGGACGTGGAGATCGGCCTGCCCGCCGGGCGGCGGGTGCGCTTCCCGGTCGAGCGCTGCGAGGTGTCCGGCACCCCACCGGTGCGCGCCGAGGCGGTGGTGGTCAAGGACGCCGGCGACGACCCGGACGTCACCCACGGGGCCGAGCTGACCGCCACAGTGGACTGGAACGACGTCCCCGGTCTGCGGCTCGCCGGTGGCGCCGGCGTCGGCACGGTCACCAAACCCGGTCTGGGGCTTATCGTGGGCGGCCCGGCCATCAACGACACCCCCCGGCGGATGATCGGCGAGGCGGTGGCCGAGGTGGTCGACCTCAGCGAGGTTGGCGTACGCGTGGTGATCAGCGTGCCGCGGGGTGAGATCATGGCCCGCAAGACCACCAACCGGCGACTCGGCATCCTCGGCGGCATCTCGATCCTCGGCACCACCGGCATCGTGCGCCCGTTCTCCACCGCCTCCTGGCGGGCCAGCGTCGTGCAGGCCGTGCACGTGATGGCGGCCCAGGGCGAGTCGACTGTGGTGCTCTGCACTGGCGGGCGTACCGAGCGGGCCGCCCGCGCGCTGCTGCCCGACCTGCCCGAGGTCTGCTTCGTCGAGGTCGGCGACTTCACCGGGGCCGCGGTGACCGCCGCGGTGGAGGACGGCATGACCGGCGTGGTCTTCGTCGGCATGGCCGGCAAGCTGGCCAAACTCGCCGCCGGGGTGCTGATGACGCACTACACGCGCTCCAAGGTGGACCTGTCCCTGCTCGGGGCTGTGACCGCCGAGGCCGGTGGCGACGCGTCGCTCGTCGCCGCCGTTACCGAGGCCAACACGGGGCGGCACGCGTACGAGCTGTGGGAGGCCGCCGGACTGCTCGCCCCGGCCGGTGACCTGCTCTGCCAACGGGTCCGCCAGGTGCTGCGGCGCTTCGGTGGGCCGACGGTCACCGTGGACGTGGCGATGGTCGACTTCGCAGGCTCACACGTCGTCGCCTCGTCCGGCCGGTGGCCCCGATGAGCGCCGTGACCGTGGTCGGGCTGGACGCCGTCGGCGCCCCACCGCACCCGACGCTCGCGCCACTGCTGGCCGCCGCCGGGCTGGTCGTCGGGGCCGCCCGGCACCTGGCCGCGGTGCCCGTACCGGCCGGCGCCGACACCGTGACCCTCGGGCCGCTCGCCCCCGCCGTGCACCGGCTGGCCGAGGCCGTCGCCGCCGGGGTGCCGGCCGTCGTGCTGGCCAGCGGGGATCCCGGCCTGTTCGGCATCGTCCGGCGGCTGCGCGCGGCCGGGCTGCCGCTGCGGGTGGTGCCGGCGGTATCCAGTGTGGCCGCCGCGTTCGCCAGTGCCGGCCTGCCCTGGGACGGCGCCGCCGTGGTCACCGCGCACGGCCGCGACCCGCGACCGGCCCTGAACGCCTGCCGCGCGTTGCCGCTGGTCGCGGTGCTCACCGCACCCGGCGCCGGTGCGGCCGAGCTGGGCGCCGGCCTGGTCGGATGGTCCCGCCGCCTGCTGGTCGCCGAGCACCTGGGCACCGCCGCCGAACAGATCCGCGCGGTGACCCCCGAGCAGGCCGCCGCCGAGATGTGGGCCGACCCGCACGTCCTGCTCAGCCTCGCCGACGTCGCACCCGTCGCGACCACCGACGCCGCGCCCGATCGGGTCGAGCCCGCTGGGATGCGCTCCGACAACCAGCCGGCCGCCGCCCCGGCCGGCGGGTGGGCGCTGCCGGAGACCCGGTACGCCCACCGCGACTCCATGATCACCAAGTCGGAGGTGCGTGCCCTCGTCGTCGCCCGGCTGCGACCCCGACTGGGCCGGCTGGTCTGGGACGTCGGCGCGGGCAGCGGCTCGGTCGGCATCGAGTGCGCGCTGCTCGGCGCGGCAGTGCTCGCCGTCGAACAGGACCCAGTGGCCGGCGCGACCATCCGGGTCAACGCGACCGCGCACGCCGTGCACGTCCGGCTCGTCACCGGTCGAGCCCCGCAGGCGCTGGCCGGCCTGCCCGAACCGGACGCGGTCTTCGTCGGGGGTGGCGGCCCCGACACCCTCACCGCCGTCGTGGCCCGCCAACCCGAGCGGGTGGTGCTGACCCTGGCCGCCCTGGACCGGGTCGCGCCGGCCGTGGGTCTGCTGCGCGCCGCCGGCTACACGGTCGAGGGCAGCCAGCTCTCCGCCGCCCGCCTCGCCGACCTGCCGGGCGGGTCGATCCGCCTCGCGGCCACCAACCCGGTGGTCGTCCTCACCGGGGAGCGCCCGTGAACCACCGAAACCCGCCCGTCCGGATCGGTCTGGTGGCGGCCACCGCCGCCGGCCGACGGCACGCCGACACCCTGGCCACCGCCTGGCCGCACGCCCGACTGGTCGAGGGGGAGAGCGCGGCCGACGCGCTGCGCGGCGCCTGGGCCGAGTGCGACGCGGTTGTCGCGTTCCTGGCCACCGGCGCGGTGGTGCGGATCCTCGCGCCGCTGCTCACCGACAAGCGCAGCGACCCGGCCGTGGTGGTCGTCGACGAGGCCGCCCGGCACGCCGTGGCGCTGCTCGGCGGACACGCCGGCGGTGGCAACGACCTCGCCGAGCAGGTCGGCGCGGTGCTGGACGCCCAACCGGTGATCACCACCGCCACCGACGCGGTCGACCTACCGGGGCTGGACACCCTCGGCTGGCCCGTGCAGGGCGCGGTCGCCGCGGTGTCCCGGGCCATCCTGGACGGCGAGCCGGTCCGACTGGTCGCCGACGCCGACTGGCCGCTGCCCGCCCTGCCCCCGAACGTCCGGGCCACCGACGAGGACGCCGTGAACGGCGGTTACCGGCTGCTGGTCACCGACCGGGTGGTGCCGCTCGACGAGCGGACCGCCGTGCTGCGGCCACCGTCGCTGGTCGCCGGGGTGGGCGCGAGTCGGGGCGTACCGGCCGCCGAGGTGGGGGAGCTGCTGCACCGGGTGCTGGCCGAGGCCGGCCTCGACCCGGCGAGCCTGCGCTGCCTGGCCAGCGCCGACGTCAAAGCCGACGAGGCGGGCATCCTGAGCACCGCTGACGCGCTCGGCGTACCCCTGGTGACCTGGCCGGCGACGCGGCTGGTCACCGTCGACGTACCGCATCCCAGCGACGTGGTCCGCGCCGCGGTCGGCACGCCGAGCGTGTCGGAGGCGGCGGCGCTGCTCGGCCCGGCGGGCCGACCGGACGACGCCACGCTGCTGGTGGGAAAGACCGCGACGGCGATGGCCACCGTGGCGGTGGCCCGGCACGCGCCGCGCGGCCGGCTCGCCGTGGTCGGGCTCGGGCCGGGCGCGGCCGACCTGCGCACCCCTCGCGCGGTGGCCGAGCTGCGGCGCGCGGCCGTGGTGGTCGGCCTGGACCAGTACCTCGACCAGGTCCGCGACGTGCTCCGCCCGGGCACCCGGGTGCTGTCCAGCGGGCTGGGCGCGGAGGAGGAGCGGGCCCGCGCCGCCGTCGCCGAGGCCGTCACCGGCCGGGCGGTCGCGCTGGTCGGGTCCGGCGACGCCGGGGTGTACGCGATGGCCAGCCCCGCCCTGGAGTACGCCGACGAGCGGATCGACGTGGTGGGTGTGCCCGGGGTGACCGCCGCGCTGGCCGCCGGGGCGCTGCTCGGCGCGCCCCTCGGCCACGACCACGCCTATGTGAGTCTGTCCGACCTGCACACGCCGTGGGATGTCATCGAGCGGCGGGTGACCGCCGCCGCCGAGGGCGACTTCGTGACGGTGTTCTACAACCCGCGCAGCCGGGCACGCGACTGGCAGCTCGGCAAGGCGCTCGGCATCCTCGCCGCGCACCGGCCACCGGACACCCCGGTCGGGGTGGTACGCAACGCCAGCCGCCCAAGCGAGCGGGTGCACCTGGCCACCCTGACCACGGTGGACCCGACTGCGGTCGACATGTACAGCGTCGTCGTGGTCGGCAACAGCGACACGAGGCTGGTCGCCGGCCGGATGGTCACACCCCGGGGGTACCGGTGGCGATCGTGACGATCGGCGCCTGCCAGGGGTGCGGTGCCTGCCTGCTCACCTGCCCCACGCACGCGATCCGGCCCGTCCCCGGTGGCCTGACCGTCCGCGCCGACCGCTGCACCGGCTGCCTGGAGTGCCTGGAGATCTGCCCGGTCGACGCGATCCGCGTCGTCGCTGACCCTGACGCGATCCGCGTCGTCGAGCCCGACCCCTGCGAAGGAGCCCGATGAGCCGGGTGGTGCATCCCATCGAGGTCGAGTCGTACCGCATCCTGCGCGAGCGGGTCGACCTGTCGCACCTGCCGCCGCTCTGCCGAGCGGTCACCGAACGGGTGGTGCACGCCAGCGCCGACCTCGCGTACGTCGACGAGCTGGTCTGCGACGAGGCGGCGCTGGAGTCGGGCCTGGCGGCGCTGCGTGCCGGGGCGCCCGTGGTCACCGACGTGGCGATGGTCGCCGCCGGCATCACCCGGGCCGGCCTGGAGCTGGTCTGCCCGGTCGCCGAGCCGGCCGCCGCCGACCTGGGCCGCGAGGCCGGAATCACCCGCTCGGCGGCGGCCGTGCGGATCGCACTGACCCGGGTCGGCCCGGGCGCGGTCTGGGTGGTCGGCTGCGCGCCGACCGCGCTTGTCGAACTACTCACAGTGGACGCCGCACCGGCGCTGGTCGTCGGCCTGCCGGTCGGCTTCGTGGGTGCCGCCGAGTCGAAGGCGGCGCTGCGGGCCAGCGGCCTGCCCGGGGTGTCCAACGTGGGCGAGAAGGGCGGGTCGGCGGTCGCCGCCGCCGCCCTCAACGCCCTGCTCTACGTCGAGGAGAAGTCATGACCGGGTTGGTCATCGTCGGGCACGGCACGCGCAGCGCGGCCGGGGTCGACCAGTTCGCCGCTCTCGTCGAGCGGGTCCGCCGTCGTGGTGACGTCGGCGACGTCGAGGGCGGCTTCATCGAGCTGTCCCGCCCCCCGCTGACCGACGCGGTCGGCGCGCTCGTGGCGCGCGGGCACCGGGCGCTGGTGGCGCTGCCTCTGGTGCTCACCGCCGCCGGACACGGCAAGGGCGACATCCCGGCCGCGATGGCCCGCGAGCAGGAACGTCACCCCGGGCTGAGCTACCGCTACGGCCGCCCACTCGGCCCGCACCCGCTGCTGCACGAGGCCCTCGAAGATCGCATCGACGCGGCGCTCGCCGGCACGGGACTGGCCGGTGCGGTTCAGGCCGACACGGTCGACCGGGCCGGCACGTGGGTCGCGTTGATCGGGCGGGGTTCCACCGACCCGGACGCCAACGCCGAGGTCGCGAAGGTCGCCCGGCTGCTCTGGGAGGGTCGCGGCTACGCGGGTGTCGAGCCCGGCTTCGTCTCCCTCGCGTCTCCGTCGGTGCCGGCGGTGCTGGAGCGGTTGCGCCGCCTCGGCGCGCGGCGGATCGTCGTCGCGCCGTACTTCCTGTTCGCCGGGGTGCTGCCGGACCGGATCGTCGCCCAGTCGGCGGAGTTCGCCGCCGCCCACCCCGACCTCGACGTGCGGGTGGCCGAGGTGGTCGGCGACTGCGACGCCCTCGCCGACCTGGTGCGGGAACGCTACTCGGAGGCGCTGGGCGGCGACATCCGGATGAACTGCGACACCTGCGCGTACCGGGTGCTGATGCCCGGCTTCGCCGACAAGGTGGGCCGTCCGCAACGCCCGCACGACCACCCCGACGACCCGGTCGGCCACCACCATCACCACGGGCACGAGCACGGGCACGCTCACGACCACGGCTCGGTCGCTGTGGTCGGCGGCGGGCCCGGACCTGACGACCTGATCACGGTACGCGGTAAGGCGTTGCTCGACGCGGCGGACGTGGTGGTGGTCGACCGGTTGGCCCCGCAGGGGCTGCTCGCCGGACTGCGCCCCGACGTGCTGGTGGTCGACGCCGCCAAGGTGCCCCGTGGTCCGTCGATGGCCCAGGAGGCGATCAACGCGGCCCTGGTGTCGCACGCCCGCGCCGGCCGGCGGGTGGTCCGGCTCAAGGGCGGCGACCCGTACGTCTTCGGACGCGGCCACGAGGAGGTGCAGGCCTGCGCGGCGGCCGGTGTGCCGGTGACAGTGGTCCCCGGGGTGAGCAGCGCCATCGCCGCGCCGGCACTGGCCGGCGTGCCGGTGACGCACCGCGGCGTGGCGCACGACGTCACAGTCGTGTCGGGGCACCTGCCGCCGGGGCACCCCGACTCGCTCGTCGACTGGGCGGCGCTGGCCCGGGCCCGGGGCACCGTCGTGCTGCTGATGGCAGTCGACACCATCGCCAAGATCGCGACCGTGCTGATCGAGCACGGTCGTGCCCCGGAGAGCCGGGTGCTGGCCGTGCAGGACGCCGGGCTGCTCGACCAACGATCGGTGCGCGCCCGGCTCGACGAGATCGGCGCAGTCGCCGCCCGGGAGGGCGTCGGCCCGCCCGCCGTCTTCGTCCTCGGCCCGGTGGTGGCCCTCACCGCCACCGGGCCGACGGGATGACGACTACTCGCTGCGGGCGGTCTCCGGACCGGTGATCCGTTCCAGCAGCGGCAGGGTGGAGGCGATGACACCGAGGCAGGCGGCCAACCCGACGACGACGATCACGTAGAAGCGTGGCTCCGGCGCGATCAGCGTGTAGCCCATCTGTGCCCGCAGGAACAGGTGGGCGGCGAGGAGGCCCATCCCGATGGCGACGGCGGCGACGGCGAGCATCGGTACGGCGCTCTCCAGCGCGATCACCCGACGCAGGACCTGCACCGGTGCGCCGCTGAGGCGCAGCAGGCTGAACGGGCGTCGGCGCTCGGTGAGACCGCCGATCACGCTGACCGCGAGACTGCACCCACCGAGCGCGAGGCTGCCGATGATGACGACGTTGGCCAGTTGCTCCCAGGCGCGCAGTGCGTTGGCGAACTCCGACTCGAAGTCACCGGGCACGTTCGGCGGCACCTGGAAGGCCGGCAGGGCGGTCTCGAGCACGGTGCGCGAGCGCTCGATGGCGGCGTCGGAACCGTCCGTGTCGACGACGATCGACATCACCGGCAGCTGTTGGAGATTGCCGAGTGACACCGACGCGGCCGGCCAGACCCTGGCGGACGACGCCGACTCCCGGAAGGGGACGAGACCCGTGGCCACCTCGGCAACGGTGGCGCCCTCAACGCACCGGCCGTACGCGCTCGGGATCTCGGCGCACGCGATCAGGCCGGGCTCGCTGGCGCTCATCCAGTCCGGGTTCTCGCGCACCGCGAACGCGGACCGCACGCCGGTGATCGAGCGTAGGTCGGTGAAGAGCGAGTCAGGCGTCGCCGGTGCATCCTCAGGAAGGTAGAGCGACACCTGTCCCGCCTCGGTCGAGCCGACCGGTGCCGGGCCGCGGTTGGCGACGATCGTGGTGATCACGCCGACGGCCACGCTCGTCACGAAGAGCGCGAGCATGATGCCGCTGATCGCCCGGAAGCCGGCCTTCGGGTTGTCAGCGAGGCGTCGCGCGGCGATGAGGGTGGCGGGGCGGTTGGCGAACCGGGCCATCACCCGGGCGCCGACCATCGTCAGCCACGGGCCGGCGAGGATCAGGCCGGCCATGATGAGCAGCAGGCCGGGAAGGAACACCGCGGCCTGACCATCGGATGTCGGGGGCCGGAACCCGATGGCGAAGAACAGCACGGCGACACCGAGCAGGATCGGGATCAGCCGGTACGCCCGCGGGGCGCGGGGAGTGACCCGGCGGGTCACGCCCAGCGGCGAGATCCGTACCCGGCGCAGCGAGATCTGTGCTGCCAGCGCCGCGCCGGCCGGAACGCCGAGCGCCACCAGCAGGGTGTCCAGCACGCCCAACGACATGTCGCTGGGGAAGAACGGCATGCCCGTGAACGGGATGCCCGCCATCGGGCCGCGGAAGGCGTAGAACAGGCCGAAGCCGACGGCGGTGCCGATGACGGCTGCGGTGGTCGCCTCCACCGCCGCGACCACCGAGATCTGCTTCGGGGTGGCGCCGACCAGGCGCATCGCGGCGAAGCGCTGCTCCCGGCGGGCCGCGTTGAGCCGGGTGGCGGTGCCGACGAAGATCAGCAACGGGAACAGCAGCCCGCCGGCGATCACGCTCAGGATGAGGTTCACCGTCGTCTCGGGCAGCGCGGGAGTGTCGCCGACGGTGGTGAGCTGCCTGGCGGAGGGCAATGCGGCCACCTCGTCGGGGGTGCCGCCCCGGATGACGAGCATGGTGTCCGGTGAGGTCAATCCGGCCGGACCGACGGAGCCGATGTCGCGCCCCGGGTAACGGTCAGCCAGTTGGTCGGCGGGGTGGGCGGCCAGCAGCTTCCGCAACGCGGGCGAGGCGTAGTACTCCCCGGGCCCCGGCGTGCTCGGGACGCCGGTCGGGGTGGGCGCGTCCGGGCCGGTCGCTGCAACGTCGATCCGGATGATCTGCTTGCCGTGGAAGTAGTCCTCGCGCGTCGACCACCACAGGGGATCGGCGTCGCCGCCCGTCGAGGCGTTGGGATAGACCGACGCGTACCGGGTGAGCTGGGCGTTGACCGCGTTGACTCCGGCGAGGGTGGTCAGCAGCAGCCCGCTGCCGATCGCGACGGCGGCAGCGATGACGAGCAGGCGGGTGAGCGCCTCCCGGCCGCCGGCCACAGCGAGGCGGAGCCCGAAGCGGATCATGAGGCGATCCGGTCCGGCGCGTTCACGCGCCCGTCGCGGACCATGACCTCACGGTCGGCGTACGCGGCGATCCGGGGTTCGTGGGTCACCAGGATGACAGTGGTGCCCTGCTCGCGGGCGGCGCCGACCAGGAGGTCCATCACCTGCTCGCCGGTGAGCGAGTCGAGCGCACCGGTCGGTTCGTCGGCGAAGAGCACCTGCGGCTCGGCGACCAGCCCTCGGGCGAGGGCGACGCGTTGCGCCTGCCCGCCGGACAGCTCACCCGACCGGCGCTGCTCCATGCCGTCCAGGCCGAGGCGCTCGAACCAGGCTCTCGCCTTCGGCAGCGCCTGCTTCCGGTGTACGCCGCTGAGCAGGAGCGGCAGGGCGACGTTCTCCACGGCGGTGAGCTCGGGGACGAGCTGGCCGAACTGGAACACGAAGCCGAAGCGGTCCCTGCGCAGGCTGCTGCGCTGGGTCTCGGCCATGGCGTCGACCCGAACACCGTCGAAGAGGATCTCGCCGGAGTCGGGCACGAGGATGCCGGCCAGGCAGTGCAGCAGGGTGGACTTGCCCGAGCCGCTGGGGCCCATGATGGCGACAATCTCGCCCGCGTCAACGGCGACGCTCGCGCCGCGCAGGGCGGGCGTCTGGCCGAAGGAGAACGCCACGTCCCGTGCTTCGATCACGACGCTCATGGCCGCACCTCTTTCCGTAGGGCGTCCAGCCGGGCGCCGGTCATCTCGATCCACCGGAGGTCCGCCTCCAGGTGGTAGAGACCGTGGTCGGCGAGCAGCGCGTCGACCAGGCCGCCGGCGCGCTTGATCTCGGTCAGCTCACGCATCCGGTGCAGGTGCGCGCTGCGCTGGGTGTCGAGGTATTCGGCGGCCGGCCGGTCCAGCATCAGCGCGAGCACGACCTTGGCGAAGAGCACCGTCTGCAGGTGCGGTTCCGGGTCGACCGGCTGGGTCAGCCACTGCTCGACCTCGGTCGCGCCGACGTCGGTGATGATGTAGCGCTTGCGGTCGGGGCCGGAGCCGGGAGCGACGTCGCTGATCACCACCTTGCCGTCGCGGGCCAGTCGGCTGAGGGTGGAGTAGACCTGGCCGAACGGCAGTGGCTTGCCCCGGCCGAAGAAGGCGTCGTAGTCGCGCTTCAGGTCGTAGCCGTGGCTGGGCTCTCGTTCGAGGAGGCCGAGAAGGGTCAGTGGCACGCTCATGGGAGGAGACTACACCGAGGGTATACCTCGCGTATATACCCTCGGTGTGTTCTCGCAGGGTCCCCTGGTCGGGGTGCAATTTCCGGAGGTCAGCCCAGCAGGACGCGGGCCAGGGCGTAGCCGGCGGCGGCCGCAGCGAGCCCCACAGCGACGCTGCCCACGACGTTGGCCAGCGCGAGGAGCCGTTGACCGCCCTGCGCCAGCCGCAGCGTCTCGTAGCTGAAGGTGGAGTAGGTGGTCAGCGCGCCGCAGAACCCGGTGCCGAGCAGCGCGGTGAGCGCCGGGCTGGCCGGCCACCCGACGAGCACCCCGAGCAGCAGTGAGCCGACCACGTTGACGGTGAACGTGCCCCAGGGAAACGCCGAGTCGTGCCGGGTCTGGACCGCCCGGTCGGTGAGGTAACGCAACGGCGCGCCGACGGCCGCGCCCAGGGCGATGAGCAGCACGGTCATCGGGCCGCCCGCCGCCTCAGCAGCGACGCCGTGACGGCGTCGCCCAGCGCGACCGCGACTAGTGCCCCGAGCACCGTCGCCGCCAGGTACGCCAGCGCGGTGCCCGGCGCGCCCGCGACCAGCGCCTGCTGGATGTCGACCGCGTAGGCGGAGAACGTGGTGAACCCGCCGAGCACCCCGACCCCGAGGAACGGGCGAGCCAGGGGGTGCCCACCGCCGAGGTGCCCGAGCACCGCCATCAGCACGCCGATCAGCAGGCAGCCGGACGTGTTGATGGCGAACGTCGCCCAACCGAAGCCGGTCGGCGGGTGCGGGGCGGTGTGTTGCAGACCGGCCCGGGCCAGCGCACCGAGCACCCCGCCGGCCGCGATCGCGGCGAGGACCGTCGTGGGGCGCACGGTCAGCTCGCGGCGGTCGGCGGGGACGTGCAGGTCGACGTCGGGGTCGCTACGCGGCTCGGATGGCTCTGGCACGGCTCCTCAGCGTAGTGCCGGCGACGGCGGCGTCAGCGCACTGCCGCGACGGCGGCGTCCGAGCCGCCGCGCCACACCGTGCCGACCTCGGTGAAACCGGCGGCGGTGAGCGCGGCGAGGTGCCAGGAGGCCGGCGGGTTCCACTCCGGGCTGTGCCCGGTCGGGTAGATGTCGTGCCGCTGGGTGACCAGTGGTGCCAGCGTCGGGTCCGCACCGGCCTGCTTCCACCAGTCCGACCAGGACAGCAACGAACCGGCCGCGTACCGGGCGTTGCGTCGGTCCCTCGCCCGGTCCATCAGCCGCTTGGTCAGCTCCGGCAGGCTGTCGTCCGGCATGTGGTCGGCGTTGACGAAGACTCCGCCCGGTCGCAGCACGTCCCGCAGCTCGGCGTAGAGCTGCCCGAGCCGGTCGGCCGGCAGCCAGTGCAGGGCGGTGGCGGTGAGGACGGCGTCGTACTCGCGGTGGGGGAGCGCGTCGCGCCAGTCGGGGGTGCCGAGGTCGGCCGTCACGATGGTGGCCCGGTCGGCCAGCGACGAGCGGGCGATGGCGAGCAGCGCCGGGTCGAGATCCAGCAGGGTCGCTTCGGCGCCGGGGAAGCGGGCCAGCGTGCGCAGCGAGATGCTGCCGGTGCCGCCGGCCAGGTCGAGGACTCGTGGCGGTCGACCGTCGAGGACCGCGTCGACGGTGTCGAGCATGGCGGTGAACCGGTGTTCCCGGTCCGGTAGGTAGGCCTCCTGCTGACGGTCCCAGCTCTCCTGCCAGGCCCACGCATCCGTGATGTAAGGACTCATGATGGAGAGGCTAGTTACCGTTCGGGCGCACTGTCCAGACCTTGTTGCCTATAACTTGCAATTGCGAAAAGATGGCAGGGCGATGATCAGGGTGACGCCGGGTCGGGCATCCGCCCGGCCCGGCGTCCTCGTGCGAGAGTGGGAAATTCGCTGGCCGTTGTCCGAGGCGTGGTGGTACAAAGCCTCGGTGGAACAGACTCTGGACTTTGCCGACCTGTTGCGGCTGATGGACGAACGAGCTACCGCTTTCCGGGCGGCGGTCGCCGCGGCACCCAGCCTCGACGTGCAGGTGCCGACCTGCCCCGAGTGGACGTTGTTCGACCTGGTGCAGCACCTGGGCGACGGGCGCCGCAGGTGGGCCGCCACCGTGGCCGCGGGGCCCGCCGACGCTCCTCCGGTGATGTCCGCCCCGGTGGCGCCCCGGGAGCGCGAGGCCCTGCTGGCCTGGTTCGCCGCGTCGACGGAGGAGCTGCTGGACGCGCTGCGGGAGGCCGGCCCGGATCGTGGTTGCTGGACGTGGTGGGGTGATTCGCAATCGCCGCAGACGGCTGGTGCTGTCGCCCGGCACCAGCTTCAGCAGGTCGCCGTGCACACCTACGACGCCCAGGTCGCCGTGGGTGCCCCGCAGCCGCTGCCGGACGAGGTGGCCCTCGACGGTGTCGACGAGTTCCTGACCACCTGCGTCGCGACGACGGCCGCGTGGCCGCACAAGCCCGCGGTCCTCGACTACCACGCCACCGAGGGCCGATCGTGGCGGCTCTGGTTCTCTGCCGACGGCGCCCGGACCGCCCGCCTCTCCACGCCGGCCGCCGACGAGGGCTCGGAGGTGGCCTACGTCTCCGCCCGGGGCACGGCCAATGAGCTGGTCATGTTCTGCTACGGCCGCATCACGATGGACTCGCTGCGGCTCGACGGCGACCGGCGCGTCCTCGACCAGCTGATCGCCTGGGAGCCGGAGGTATAGGACGCGACGACGGACCCACCGCCCTGCGCCGACCTCGGCCTCACCGCACCGGCTGCCCGCTGACCGCACCGCCAGCCCGGGCGACGGCGGGCGTACGGTACCCGCAGCCCCACCGGGACCGCCGCGCCAAGGAGGCACGCGATGCAGGACCGCACCCCTCGTGCGGAGGAGCTGGAGCCGATCGAGCGCGCCGGCATCGACGAGCTGCGTGACCTGCAACGCGAACGGCTGCGCTGGTCGTTGCGGCACGCGTACGACAACGTGCCGCACTACCGCCGGGCGTTCGACGCGGCCGGGGTGCACCCCGACGACTGCCGGGACCTCGACGACCTGGCCCACTTCCCGTTCACCGGCAAGGCGGAGCTGCGGGAGAACTACCCCTTTGGCATGTTCGCCGTCCCCCGGGAGCGGGTGTCCCGGTTGCACGCCTCATCCGGCACCACCGGCCGACCGACGGTGGTCGGCTACACCCGCGACGACCTGCGCACCTGGGCGCGACTGATGGCCCGGTCGATCCGCGCCTCCGGCGGCCGTCCCGGCGACCGGGTGCACGTCGCGTACGGCTACGGGCTCTTCACCGGGGGCCTGGGCGCGCACTACGGCGCCGAGGAGCTGGGCTGCACCGTCATCCCTGTCTCCGGCGGCATGACCGAGCGTCAGGTCATGCTGATCCGCGACTTCGAACCCGAGGTCATCATGGTCACGCCCAGCTACATGCTCGCCATCGTGGACGAGATGCAGCGCCAGGGCGTCGACCCGCGCGCCACCTCGCTGCGGGTGGGCATCTTCGGGGCGGAGCCGTGGACCGAGGACATGCGCCGGGAGATGGAACAGCGACTGGACATCCACGCGGTGGACATCTACGGGCTCTCCGAGGTGATGGGTCCCGGCGTGGCCACCGAGTGCGTCGAGACCAAGGACGGGCTGCACGTCTGGGAGGACCACTTCTACCCCGAGGTCATCGACCCGGTCACCGGGGCCGTGCTGCCCGACGGTGAGCGGGGTGAGCTGGTGCTGACCTCGCTGACCAAGGAGGCGATGCCGGTAGTTCGCTACCGCACCCGCGACCTGACCCGGCTGCTGCCCGGCACCGCCCGCCCGATGCGCCGGATCGAGAAGATCACCGGTCGGACGGACGACATGATGATCGTGCGCGGGGTGAACATCTTCCCCACCCAGATCGAGGAGCTGATCCTGCGGACCCCGCAGTTGTCGCCGCACTTCCAGTGCGTACTCGATCGGCAGGGCCGGTTGGACACGCTGACCGTGCGGGTGGAACGACGGGCCGGGGTTGGTGTGGACGCTGCCGAACGGGCCGGGGCGACGCTGGTCCAGCTGGTGAAGAACACCATCGGTGTGAGCGTGGCGGTCGACGTGCTCGCCCCGGATGCCGTGGAGCGGTCGATGGGCAAGATGCGCCGCATCGTCGACCAGCGGGCGGGCGGCTGACCCACGGTCGACACCCGGTCTCGTCCTGGACCGGGCCGCAGATCCGTCTCCTGTGGAGCTGCCCCGGTTGCGGGGCAACTGGTTGGTCGAGGGCGCCGAGAGTCCTGACTCCCGGTGCGTCGTGGACATAGGATCCTGCCCATGCGTGTGCTGGTGGTCTCCGCGCCCCTGGTCGGGCATGTCTTCCCGCTGGTGCCGCTCGCCGTCGCGTTGCGTGACGCCGGGCATGACGTGCTGCTGGCCACCGGGGGCGGTGGCCTGGCCGCCGCCGGCGCCGGTCTGCCCGTGCACGACATCGCACCCGGCTTCGACTTCGGCCGGATCGCGTTGCGGGTCTTCCCCCGCCATCCACTGATCGCGCGCGCCGAGCTGGCCGGCACCGCCGGCACCCGGGGCGCCGGCCTGCTGTTCGGCGCGCTCAACGACCAGCTCACCGACCCGGTGGTCGCGCTTGCCGCCCGGTGGCGGCCGGATCTGGTGCTGCACGAACCGTTCGCGGTGGCCGGCGCGGTGGCCGCCGCGCGGCTCGACGTGCCTGCCGTACGCCAGGAGAACGCCCTGTTCGACGGCCGGGACCTGGTCGGCGCCACAGTGGCCCGACTCGGCGGCGCGCTGCGCCGGCACGGCCTGAGTGAGCTGCCGCCACCCGCCGCCGCCCTCGCCGTGGCCCCACCCAGCGTGGCCGTGCAGGGCGGTTGGCCGATGCGCTACACGTCCTACGTCGGCGGTGGCGAGCTGCCGGCCTGGCTGCGCGAGCCGGGTGACCGGCCCCGGATCCTGGTCACCCGCAGCACCCTGACCGGCCCCGGTGACCGGGGGCCGATGCCCGCCGTGGTGGCCGCCGCCGCCGACGTGGACGCCGAGATCGTGCTCGTCCGCCCGGACGATCGGTCGGCGCGGTCGCTGCCCGCGAACGTGCGGGTGGTCGACTGGATTCCGCTCGACGAGGCGCTGCCGGCGAGCGCGGCGCTGGTCCACCACGGCGGGGCGGGCAGCGCCCTCGGAGCCCTCGCCGCAGGCCTGCCCCAACTGGCCACAGTGGGTCCGGGGGACCGGCGGCACAACGCCGAGCTGGTGGCCCGTCGGGGCGCCGGCCTGGCCCTGCGCCCCCGGGACATCACCGCGCAGGCGCTGACCCGGCTGCTCACCGACGACGGCCTGCGCGTCGCCGCCGGGCAGGTCAGCCAGGAGATCGCCGCGATGCCGCCGCCCACCGACCTCGTCGCGCGCCTGGCGGCACTGGTCTGAGGCGCGCCCCGCGTGGCCGCGCCGGGCGCGCGGTCGGCTGCGGCAGGATGACGTGATGCGACACGTCGTGCTGTTCCATTCCGTGTACGGCCTGCGACCCGCCGTGCGCGCCGCCGCCGACCGGTTGCGCGCCGCCGGCCATCAGGTCACCACCCCCGACCTGTACGGCGTGCCGGCCACCGACACCGTCGAGGAGGGCTTCGCGCTGCTCGACAAGATTGGCCAGGAGGTGGTGCTCGACCGGGCCCGGGCAGCGCTGCGTGACCTCCCACCGGAGACGGTGCTCGCCGGTTTCTCGATGGGCGCCGGTGTGGCCGGGGCGCTGCTGGCCGAGCGCCCCGACGCCGCGGGTCTGCTCCTGCTGCACGGCACCGGCGGCGCGCCCGACGCGGTCCGGGCCGGGCTGCCGGTGCAGCTGCACCTCGCCGACCCCGACCCGTACGACGCGCCGGACGAGGTCGACGAGTGGCAGCAGGCGCTCACCGACGCCGGTGCCGACCTGACGGTCTTCCGCTACCCCGGGGTGGGGCACCTGTTCACCGACCCGGGCCTGGCCGAGCACTCCCCGGACGCCACGGCGGCGACCTGGCCGCGCGTGCTGGCCTTCCTGGCCGCCTGCTGAAGCCCGGCCGGCAGTGGACCGGGCACGGCGTCGACAATGTGCGGCATGGAGTTCCTGTGCTACCACCGCGACCGGCCCGACTCGGCCGCGTTGCGCGACGAGTTGCTGGCCGAGCACTGGACCTACATGGACCGGTACGCGGCGAAGATGATCGCCCGCGGCCCGACACTGTCCGGCGACACGGCCACCGGCAGCGTGCACATCGTCGACGTGCCCGATCCGGCCGCCGCGCGGGCGTTCGCCTTCGACGAGCCTAACTACCAGGCCGGCGTGTACCGGGATGTGCTGCTGCGCCGGTGGCGCAACACGCTGGGCCGCACGATGTGGGACTTCCCCGGTGGTCGGACGGGCGGTGACCGGTACCTGGTGCTCGGCCTCGGCGCGGGGCCGGCCGTCGACCTGGCCGTGCCGCGCGACCCGGACGAGCTGATCGCGTACGGGCCGCTGCTGTCCGACGACGGCGACACCTGGCTCGGCACCGCCGCGCTGCTCCGCGCACCCACCCCGGACGCGGCGCGCGCCTTCCTGACCGTGGACCGGTACGCCGACGTCGAGGTGCACCGCTGGCAGTTCGGCGGGCGTCCGTCCTGACTCGCTCCCGAGACCTGCTCGGGACGGTCGTGCCGATCAGTGGCAGCTCAGCAGACGGGTGCTCGGCGTGTCGAGTTGCTCAGCTGCCAACGTCGAGGGACGAGTGACGACGCCGGTCCCTCAGGCGGAGGCGGCGAGGCCGGTCGGCCAGCGGATCAACGGCGGGCGCGGTCCGGTGCGCACCACGTCCGGTGGAGCCCCGGCAGCGGCAGCCGCCGTGCGTCCGGCCGGCGGCACGGCAGGCACCGCGCGGATCGTTGCCGGGGACCGGTCGGGGGCCGTAGGCCAGTGACCGCCCGCGTTGTTCGGTGTCGCGGACACTCGGGTCGGAGGAACGTCGCCAGCCGACGCAACGGCGCGGAGCCGGCGGAAGCCCAACGATCGGTTGGCTCCGCCGGTCGGCGCGGTCGGTGAGGTGGCCATTGTCGAGCTGGGGAGGCCTCGGCGCAGCGGGTCGGTGACGCCGGAGGGCGGCACCGCGAGGACGACGTCGAGGCGGCCGTCCCGGGCCCGAACGACGTCGAGGGGCACGACCTCGGCGCGCCGCACGCCCGAGCCGCTGACGGCAGCCCGATCGGACCCAGCGCGGTCGGACCCAGCTCGCTCGGCCGCAGCACGGCCGGACGCAGCACGGTCGGCCGCAGCGTGGTCAGGAGGAAGGGCGGCGTCCGGGCAGACCGTGTTGAGGGGCGGCGCTTCGGCGGCCCGTCGGCCGAAAACGGCCCGCAACGCGCGGGGCAAGCGTTCGGCGGCGACCTGGCGCAGCGCGGGCGCGACGAACGCGTACCCGTCGGCACGCCGGGGGAGCAGCAGCCCGGCCGCGACCAGCCCGCGCAGGGCCGGCGCGGACCGGCCGGACGCCCAACCGAGCGCCCGGTCGACGGCAGCGCCGGAGATCACACCGCCGATGGTGGCAGCGGCCATCAGCACCGCCCGCCGTTCACCGTCGAGGTGGTCCAGCTCCGCGCAGACGGCCCGGCGGACCGCCTCGGGCAGCGGGAGCGTCATCCGGTCGGCACCGTCCATGATCGACCGCACGTACGCCGCCGCGTGCCCGGGTCGGCCCCCCACCAGGTGCAGCAGCCGGTCGGCGAGGGTCACCGGTTGCCCGGCGCGGGTGAGCAGGTGGCGCAGCAGCCGCCCGGACTGCACCGTGGCCAGCGGCCCGATCGTCACCCGTCGGGCCGGGCTGGGCCGGGTGTCGGCCCACTGCGGCTGGTGCAGGGTGATCAGGGCCAGTGGCAATCCGCGCGCCGTCGCCGTGCTGAACAGCGCGTGCAGGAAACGGCTCATCGCCGGCGCCGCCCGGTCCACGTCGTCCACGGCGACGATCAGCGGCTGGTGCGCGGCCAGACGCAGCAGGACGTCCCGGCAGATCGCCGCCCCCGCCAGCGCCGCCGAGGAGCCGTCCGGGGTGGTCAGGAACCGCTGCAGGGCCGGGATCGCCGCCGCGACGCGCTCCGGCGGAAACAGCGACGCCAGGGCGGCCACCAACCGGTCGTGGACCACCGCCGGGCCGTCGCCGTGCCGCACCCCGGCGAGGCCGCGGAGCAGCTCGGCGGCCGGCGCCATGACCTGATCGGGGTATGGCTGGCAGGTCGCCACACACCAGCGCACCGGCATCCCGTCCACCGTGGTCAGCCCACGGGTCAACTCGTGCAGCAGCCGGCTTCGCCCACTGCCGGTGGGGCCGACCAGGGAGATCCAGCGCGGGTCCTGCTCGCGGATGGCCCGGCTCAACTGGTCGCGGATCGTGGCCAGCTCGCGGCGGCGACCGATCAGCGGGCCGTCGTGCCGGTCGGTGCCCGGACGGACCGGACCGACGGCGTGCCAGACCGGCATCGGCGGCACCCGGCCGGCGACCGACACCGGCGTCAGCTGACGCTGGGTGATCAGGCCCGCGGTGGCCCGGGCGGTGGCCGCGCAGAGCGCGACGGCGCCGGGTGGCGCGTACTCCTGCAGGCGGGCTGCGGTGGTGATCACCGCGCCGCTGGCCACGCCGTGCCCACCACTGACGGCACTGCCCAGGTCGACCACGACCTCGCCGGTGGCGACACCGACGCGGACCCGCAGTCTGCTGTCGCCGACCATCGGGCGGCGGTCCAGCGCGGCCTGGATCTCAAGCCCGGCGCGCACCGCCCGGTACGCGTCGAAGCCGTCCGAGTGCCGGGCGCCGAAGAGCGCCATCACCGCGTCGCCGACGTACTTCTCCACCACCCCCTGCCAGCGGTGCAGCACACCGGCCACGGTGTCGAAGTAGGCCCGTTGCAGCGCGCGGACGTCCTCCGGGTCGAGTCGGTCCACCAACGCGGTGGAACCGACGATGTCCGCGAAGAGCACAGTGACTGTGCGTCTCTCCTGGGGCACCGGCCAGTGCGGGGTCGAGGTCCGCTGCGCGTCGACGATGATGGTGGTCATGGGTATCGCACCGGCCCTTCTCCCCGCTCATGCCTGATGACCTCCGGAGATTGGCACTCCTGGGCTCACGGGGGATCTGCCGAACGACGTATGTCGGCCACCCGCAACCTTTAGTCGCAAAGTCGACGCGAGGAGTACCACAAGCGACGTATGGCCGTAGAACGGTGAGGGGCCCTGTGATTAGGCTGCGTGCCATGGCCAGCGATGTGGACACCGCACCGCTCGTGGGTCGGGCCGAGCTGGTGCAGACGGTTCGGTCCGCGTTGCTTGGTGACGGCGCGCACGGGCAGACCGCCGCCGTCTTCCTGACCGGCGAGAGCGGTGTGGGCAAGACCCGGCTGCTGGGCGAGATCGGCGACCGGCTGCGTGAGCAGGGCGCCGTGGTGCTCACCGGCAGTTGTCTGGACATCGGCGACGCGTCGCCTCTGCACCCGCTGTTGCAGGCGCTGCGGCGCTTCGACGCCGATCTGTCCACGCGCGCCCGCACCTCCTCGGCGGTGCGGGGGCTGTTGCAGATGTTCGCCGACGAGACCGCCGGCCCGGACGGCGCGGGAGCGCTGCTGGAGCGGGTCTCGCGCGGGCTGCACCTGATCGCCGAGGGCCGACCGCTGGTGTTGATCCTCGACGACCTGCAGTGGGTCGACCGCAGCACCCGGCAGCTGCTGCTCTATCTGTTGGCCGGGCTCGGTGACCTCCAGCTCTCGGTGCTGGCGGCGGTGCGCGCCGAGTCGTTGCAGGGCGCGCACCCGCTGCGCCGGGTGCTGACCGAGCTGCGCCGGCTGCGCACGGTGCGGGTGCTCGACCTGGCGCCGCTGGGCCGGGCCGACACCGAGGAGCTCGCCGCCGCCGTGGTCGGCCGGACGCTGTCCGCCGAGGCGGCCGAGCAGGTGTGGCAGCGCAGCGGCGGCAACCCGTTCGTCATCGAGGAGCTGGCCCGCGACCTGCGCGACGGCCGCGACGGTCTGTCCGAGACGCTGCGGGAGATCTTCCTCGACCGGGTCGACGCGCTGCCCCAGCACGCGCACGCGGTGGTGCACGCGGTGGCCGCCGGTGTCGAGCCGGTGCAGCACTGGCTGCTGGCCCAGGTGCTGCGGCTGCCGGAGGACGAGCTGATCGACGCGGCCCGCGCCGCTGTGGCACACCGGCTGCTGGTCGGCGCCGACGACGGCTACCGACTGCGGCACCGCCTCGTCGCCGAGGTGCTGGCGCACGAGTTGCTGCCGGCCGAGCGTTCCGGGCTGCACCGCCGCTACGCCGAGGCGCTGACCGCCGCGCCGGGTGAGCTGCACCAGGCGCGACTGGCACACCACTGGCGGCTGGCCGGTGAGCCGGCGCGCGCGTTGCCGGCGGCGGTGGCCGCCGCCCAGGAGGCCGAGCGGCTGCACGGTTACGCCGAGGCGCACCGGCACTGGTCGGCAGCGCTGCAACTGGCCGCCGACCCGGGCCCGCTGACGGTGGACCGCGTCGAGCTGCTGGAGAACGCCGCCGAGGCCGCCCACCACTGCGGGGAGCACGCCCGCGCGTTGGCCCTGCTGGAGGAGTTGGCCGCGCTGCGGGGCGGCGAGCCGAGCTGCGCACTGCACATCCGTCGGGCCCGTTACCTGGCCGCCGCCGGCCGCTCGGCGCTGGCCGAGGAGGAATACCAGCGGGCGCTGAAGGCGGCGGACTGTTCCCCGCGTGACCGTGCCGCCGCAGCCGCGCGCCTGGCCGAGCTGCTGCTGCACCTGGGCCGCTACGCCGACGCCGGCGAGCGGGCACGCGAGGCGCTTGCGCTGGCCGAGAACGTGGAGGGCTCCGCCACCGAGGTCGTGCTGGCCAGCTCGGCGCTGGGCTTCAGCGACGCCTGTCTCGAAGACCCGGACGCAGGTCTGGCGGTCATGCGCGACGCCCTCGACACCGCCGAGCGCGCCGGCCAACCCGAGGACGTGGCCTGCGCCTACCTGCACCTGGCGGAGCTGCTGACCGGCCCGCTGAACATCCTCGAAGAGGGCGTGGTGGTGGCGCGGCGCGGCGCCGAGCGGGTGGCCGAGCTGGGGCTGGGCCGCACCTGGGGCACCCGGCTGCTGGCCATCGCCATCAATGGGCTGTTCCGGGTGGGCCAGTGGGCCGAGGCGGAGAAGGTGGTCGCCGCGGCCCTGCGGCACCGACCCTCCGGCGCGGACGCCGTCGAGTTGCTGCTCGCCCGGTGCCGGCTCTCGGTGGGCTACGGGGACATCGAGGCCGCCGGTCGGGACCTTGACGCGGTGGCGACCCTGCTCGCCGGCGGCGGGGCGCGCCACGTCATCCCGCTGCTCACCCTGCGGTCCGGGCTGGCCATGTGGGAGGGCCGGCACGACGTGGCGCGGCTGGCGGTCCAGCGCGGCCTCACCGAGAGTCGCTCCGACGACGTGATGATCCTGTCCGCCCTGGTCTGGCACGGGCTGCGCGCCGAGGCGGAGGCGCACGCCAGCCGCACCGTGGACGTGGACCCGACCGCCGTACGCCGGTTGCGGGACGTCGCCGACCGGGTGGCCCGCAAGAGCGCAGGCGCGGCCCGACCGGTGCGCTCGGTGGTGGAGGGCTTCCTGGCGCTCTGCGCCGCCGAGGTGAGCCGCCTCGACGGCAGCGACCCGGAGCTGTGGGCCGTGTCGGCCGCCGAGTGGGACCGACGCAATCACCCCTACCCGGCGGCGTACTCCCGGCTGCGGCAGGCCGAGGCGCTGCTGGCTCGTCGCAGCCGGGTGGCCACCGCCGGCAAGCTGTTGCGGGAGGCGTACCACGTGGCGCAGGGGCTGGGCGCGGTGCCGTTGACCTCGGAGATCCGCGAGCTGGCCGGGCGGGCCCGGGTGTCGCTGGAGGAGCGGGAGCCCAACGGCGCCACCCGCGGGGTGCCCACCGAGGAGTCCGACGACGAGTTGGCCGCGCTCACCGCACGGGAGCGGGAAGTGCTCGCGCTGGTCGCCGAGGGGCTGACCAACAAGGAGATCGGTCAGCGGCTGTTCATCAGCGAGCGGACCATCGGGGTGCACGTGTCGCACATCTTCGACAAGCTCCAGGTCCGCACCCGCGTCCAGGCCAGCGCGATCCAGCTGCGCAACCACCGGGGCTGATCGACCCCGCCGTACGTAGGCCCGTGCGCGCGCCGGGATACGTCGTTCTACTGATCCGGCGCACGGGTGTCGGCTGAGAGGCTGGACCGCGTCGACGACGGCACGGGGGAGGCCGCCGACCACGATGGAGGAGAGATGACCGAACCGGTCTGGGGGCCCGTGCACCGGGACATCGTCGACCTGCTGGCCGACCATCCCGCGGACGTGCCGGCCGTGGTCGATCACCTCACCAAGCTTCAGGACATGCTGGTGCGGCTGCCTCCGTTGGAGGCCAGCTGCCCACTGGCCGACTTCAACAGGCTCTACCTGACCATCACCAGCAGTGTGCTGGACGGGCTGTACGACGACCGCTTCGTCGACCCGGCGTTCCTCTCCCGGCTCGACGTCGAGTTCGCGGCGCGGTATTTCGACGCGATGCGGCTGTGGACCGACTCCAGCCCGGGCACGCCGAAGGCGTGGTCGTGTCTCTTCGAGCGGATGCGTGGGCCGGACGCCCGCCCGTTGCCCTCGGCGGCGGCCGGGGTGAACGCGCACATCAACTTCGACCTGCCGTTCGCCCTGGTGACCACGTTCGACCACCTGGAGTCGGAGCCGGTCGACGGCAGCGACCAGCACCACGACTACCTGGAGATCAACAAGATCTTCGCGGACAAGATCCCCGGCCTGCGCCGCGGCTATCTGGAGCGGTGGCAGCTGCTCATCGACATGCTCAACGGCGACATCGACGACTGGTACCAGGGGGAACTGGTCGAGTACACCCGCGACGTCGCCTGGCGTAACGCGCAGAAGATCTGGCGGTGCCGGCACGACCCGGACGCCCGCGAGTGTGAGCGCATGCGGTTGGACGACAACGCCGCGGCGCTCGGCCGGCTGCTGCTCTCGCCCCTCGGGGCGTTCCTGCAGTAGTCGGGACGGGGGGCCCCCGCGCTCCGCCCCGTGGGGGGCGGCGGAGCGCGGGGGTGCGTCCCACCAGCTCCACCCACCCCGCGTGGTCGCCCGACGTTCGGTCGGCCCTCGGGGAGAACAGCCGGTCGGCCCGGGGGGTGTCGACCGTCTGCCACCGTCGGCCGGCCCGGGGGGTGCCGGCCGGCGGTGGGGGAGGGCGGCGACGGCGCGAGATTAGGTGGTGTCGGAGGGCGCGCAACGGGTACGCCCGCGCCATGACCGTCCTGGCCCGGCACCGTCCCGCCGCCCGACCCCGGCCGGCGCGGCCCGGGCCCCTGCGGCCGGGTGGCCCGGTGTCGCGGCCCACCGCCCGGCCCGGTGCGCGATGACCGAGGCCGCGACGCCGTTTCCGTTCCGCTTCGATCCGGCGTTCCGCCCGGTGCTGGCGCTGCTGGGGGTCCGCCCGGCGACCGCCTGGGTGGCCGTGACCGACCGGGACCTGACGATCCGGTACGGACCGTGGCGGCTGCGGACCCGCCGGGACAACGTGACCGCCGTCGAGTTGAGCGGCCCGTACCGCTGGTGGCGGGTGATCGGGCCGCACCTGTCGTTGGCCGACGGGGGCGCGAGCTTCGGCACCAGCACGGCCGGCGGGATCTGTCTGCGCTTCGGTGAACCGGTGCCGGCCCTGGTACCGGGCGGTCGCCCACGGCACCCGGCGGCCACGATGACCGTCACCGATCCGCCGGCGCTGGCCCGGCTGCTCGCCGTCCCGGACCTGTCCTGAGCAGGCCGTCCACGTCCCCGTTTCCGCAGGCCGGGCCCCCGGCCACCGCCTACCGTCGGATCAGGACCTGTGAGGGTGGGACGGACGATGGGTGACGAGCACCGGGCGAAACCACGACGCTGGAGCGGACGCCGGCACACGCCGAACGGGCCGGACCCGGCGCTGCGGGCGGCCCGCGACCCGGCCCGCCCGCACCGGAGCGGCCGGCAGGGCGTCGTGGTGCCCGAACGGGTGCCCACGCCGGTCCGTTCGGGGCCGCCGGCGAGCCGACTGCGCCGGTGGCTCTTCCAGCATCAGGTGCAGCCACCAGGCCCGGAGGCGACCGAGGGGCAGGAGCGCAGGCACGCCTGGTGGCAGGTGATGTGCCTGACCGGCGTGGACTACTTCTCCACCCTGTCGTACCTGCCGGGCATCGCGGCGGTGGCGGCCGGCGCGCTCTCCCCGCTGGCGACCCTCCTGATCGTCGCGCTCACCCTGTTCGGCATGCTGCCGATGTACCGGCGGGTGGCCCACGAGAGCCCGCACGGCCAGGGGTCGGTGGCGATGCTGGAACGGCTGCTGCCGTTCTGGCGGGGCAAGATCTTCGTTCTGGTGCTGCTGGGCTTCGTGGCCACCTCCTGGATCATCACGATCACCCTCTCCTCGGCCGACGCCACCGTTCATCTGCTGGAGAACCCGTACCTTCCCGACGCCCTGCACGGCCCCCTGGTGCCGGTCGTCGTGACCGTCGCGCTGCTGCTCATCCTCGGCGGGGTGTTCCTGCTCGGGTTCCGCGAGGCGGTGGTTGTCGCCATCCCGCTGGTCGCGGTCTTCCTGGTGCTCAACGCGGTGATCGTCGTGGTCGCGGTGGTCCGGATCGTCGGCGACCCGGGCATCGTGTCGGACTGGACCGCCGCGTTGACCGAGACCGGCGACGGGCCCGGCGGTGTGCTGCTCACCGCCGTGCTGGCGTTCCCGCTGCTGGTGCTGGGGCTGTCCGGTTTCGAGACCGGGGTCAGCATGATGCCCCTGATCTCGGCCGACGGTCCGGACAAGCAGGCCCGACTCGCCGCCCGGATCCGCAACACCCGCCGGCTGCTCACCACCGCCGCCCTGATCATGTCGGTGTACCTGATCTCGACGACCTTCGTGACCACGGCGCTCATCCCGGAGGAGGAGTTCCGCCCGGGCGGCGCCGCGAACGGGCGGGCGCTGGCGTTCCTGGCGCACACCTATCTGGGGGAGGCGTTCGGCACCGTCTACGACGTGAGCAGCGTGCTCATCCTCTGGTTCGCCGGCGCCTCGGCGATGGCCGGGCTGATCAACATCGTGCCGCGCTACCTGCCCTCGTACGGCATGGCGCCGGAATGGGCGCGGGCGGTGCGCCCGGTGGTGATCGTCTACACGGTGGTCAGCGTGGCCATCACCATCGCCTTCCGGGCCGACGTCAACGCCCAAGCCGGGGCGTACGCCACCGGCATCCTGGCGATGATGGTCTCCGGCGCGGTGGCGGTGACGATCTCGGCGGCCCGACGGCACCAGCGCGCCGCTGCGATCGGCTTCACGGTGCTGACCCTGGTGCTGCTGTACGCGCTGCTGGAGAACGTCGTCGAGCAGCCGGACGGGATCACCATCTCCGCGCTGTTCATCCTCGGCATCATCGTGGTCTCGCTGGTCTCCCGGGTCACCCGGACCACCGAGTTGCGTGCCGAGCGGATCGAGTTCGACGAGCCGGCCCGTCGGTTCATCACCGAGTCGCTTGCCCACGACGGGCAGCTGCACCTGATCGCGAACAAGCGGCAGCAGGGCTCGGTGAAGGAGTACACGGTCAAGGAACGGGCGCAGCGGGGGATGAACCCGGTGCCCGGGGCGGCGGACGTGCTGTTCCTGGAGATCGACGTGGTCGACCCGTCGGGGTTCAGCCAGGTGCTGCAGGTGCACGGGATCGAGGTGGGGGGCTTTCGTGTGCTGCGGGCCAGCAGCCCGGCCGCGCCCAACGCGATCGCCGCGATCCTGCTGGCCCTGCGCGACGCCACCGGGGTACGTCCGCACGCGCACTTCGAGTGGTCGGAGGGGAGCCCGATCGCGCACCTGGCGCGCTATCTCATCCTCGGCCGTGGAGACACCCCGCCGGTGGTACGGGAGATCATCCGTCGGACCGAGCGGGATCCGCTGCGTCGGCCGGGGATCCACGTCGGCGGGTGACCGGCTGCCCTTTTGGTGCGTTCAAAAGATGAATAAGGGCACTATTCACGTTCACACCTTCTTGTCCGTATTGCGGACTTATCGTGACGTCTGGTGGTCGACGGTACGTCGAGCGCCCCGCGCCCGGATCGGCGCGCGGTCACGGTAGGCAGGCAGGAAGGTAGGCATTCTTGATGTCCACGTACCCAGGAGGAGACCGCGCGACCCGACCCAGACGGCGGTCCCGATGGTTCCTCGCCAGCGGCTTCCTGGCGGGGAGCCTGGTCGTGGGAGCGGCCGGCGTTGCCGGCGTGGCCGCCGCCGCGGACCGCGCCCTCTCCCTCCCCGGTCTGGGCCGACTGAGCGCGACGGCCGGAAGCGACGACGACCGCCGGGCCGACGACCAGCGTGGGGAGGGGCGCGACAAGGACGGTGCCGAGCGGGCCCGTCCGGCCACCCCGGGCACCGGCAAGCGCGGTGTGGTGTCGGTGCCCTGCGACGCCGCGAAGCTGGTGGCGGCGCTGGTGACGGCCAACGCCGAGGGCGGCGCGGAACTCCGCCTCGCGCCCAAGTGCCGCTACACCCTCACCGAGGCGTTCCACGAGACCGACCAGTACGACGGTGGGATCCGCGACGCACGGGAAGCGGCCGACGCCGCGGAGACCCCCGGTGACGCCGAGGCGCCGCCGCACAACCCGGCCGACGACACCGCCGGCCTGCCGGTGATCTACCAGCCCATCACGATCGACGGCGCCGGAGCCACCATCGCCCGGGACGCCCAGGCCGTCGCGTTCCGGTTCTTCACCGTCCGCGACGGCGGCGAGCTGACCCTGCGCGACGTGGAACTGCACAACGGCCGCTCGGCCATCGAGGGCGGCAGCGTGCACGTGGTGCACGGCGCGACAGCGGTGGTGGAGCGGGTCACCGTCACCCAGAGCACCTCGCTGTCCCCCGAGGGCGGCGGCGGAGGCATCTTCAACGACGGCAACATGGTGGTCACCGACTCCACGTTCATCGGCAACAGCGCATCCGGCGCCGCGGGCAAGGGCGGGGGCCTGCTCAACGGTGGCGTGCTGACGCTGAAGCGATCCGAGTTCCACCGCAACAGCGCCAACGGGTACGGCGGCGGGCTCGGCAACTACCGTGGCGCGGCCGACGTGGAGAGCGTCTCGTTCACCCAGAACAGCGCCAGCCAGGGCGGTGGGCTGGCCAGCTTCTCGGCCCGGACCAAGGTCTCCGACACCGAGCTGCTGAACAACACCGCGCAGGTCGGCGGCGGTGCCGCGAACTCCGACGCGGTGCTGGTGATGCGCACGATGACCATCCGCGGCAACACGTCCACCGTCAACGGTGGCGGCATCTCGACCGTGAAGGGCCTGACGCCACTCGACGACAGCGTGGTCGAGGGCAACACCACCCACGGCCTCGGCGCCGGCATCTACGCCGATAAGGCGAACCTGCTGGTACGCGGCAGCGACGTGACCCGCAACGAGGCCGTCGGCGCCGCCTCCAAGGGGGGCGGCATCTACGCGACGGCGGGTTCGTTGGCCATCTACACCAGCAAGGTCACCCACAACGCGTCGACGGTGAAGCCCGGTGGCATCTTCGCCTCGCACGCCCAGGTCAAGATCGACGATGAGAGCGTGGTCGTCGAGAACGAGCCGACCAACTGCGAGGGCAGCCAGGTGCCGATCGCACACTGCTTCCGCTGAGCGGATCAGCGCTGAGCGGACCCGCGCGCAGAGCCGCGCCGAGCGGACCCGCGCACGATCCGCGCTGAGCGGACCCGCGCACGATCCGCGCTGAGCGGACCCGCGCAACCGGCCGCCCCGACGATCAGTCGGGGCGGCTCGGCACGTCCCGCTCGGGCCGTGCGGCGCTCGGAGCGGTCGCGGTGTCAGGTGCGGCGGCCGTCAGCTCATCGCCCGGAGACGGCCGGCGAGGTCGCCGGCGAAGAAGTCGAGGAAGCCGTCCGGGTCGGGGCCGGCGTTCTGCAGCACGATGTGGTCGAAGCCGGCTTCGACGTACGACCGGACCTTGGCGACGTGCGGCTCCGGGTCGGGGCCGATGGCGAAGAGTTGGCGGATGTGCTTCTCCTCGACGTACGCGCTGGCCGCGTCGAAGTTGACCGGGTTCGGCAGTTCGCTCATCACCTTCCAGCCGGTGACCATCCACCGGCTGGTCTGCAACACCGCCTGCACCGCCTGCTGCTCGTCGGTGGCCCAGGCCAGCGGAACCTCGGCGTAGCGCGGGCCCGACCCGTTCGCACGTCGGTAGTGCTCGACGATGGACGCCTCCGGCTCGGTGGCGAACAACCCGTCGCCGAGTTCGGCGGCCAGCCGGGCCGACGCCTCGCCGCTGGCCGCGACCGCGATCACCGGTGGGGTGTCCGGCAGATCGAAGATCCGGGCGTCCTCCAGTTGCAGGTGCCGGCCCTCGTACGACTGGTATCCGCCCTGCCAGAGCAGCCGGATGATTTCCAGTGCCTCCCGTAGCCGTTCGTGTCGGCCCCGCACGCTGGGGAAGCCCTGGCCGACGACGTGCTCGTTGAGTCGCTCGCCGGCGCCCACCCCGAGGGTGAACCGCCCGTCGGAGACCAGTGCCATGGTCGCCGCGGCCTGCGCGATGATCGCCGGGTGGTAGCGCACGGTCGGGCAGGTGACGCCGGTGGCCAGCCGTAGCGTGCGGGTCCTGGCCGCGATGGCGCCGAGCACGCTCCAGGTGAACGACGAGTGGCCCTGCGTGTCGAGCCAGGGGTGGAAGTGGTCGCTCATCTCGACGAAGTCGAAACCGGCCTGCTCGGCCATGACGGCCTGCCGGATGATCTCCTGGGGGCCGTAGCCCTCCGAGGCCAGCTTGTAGCCGATCTGCATGGCACGCTCCGATTCCGTCCGCCGGTCGACGCCGGGTCGGCTTCCCGACCTCGGCGTCGACAAACGCCCCCGGGCCCGCAAACCAGCCTCCTAGGACGGCTTACGGGATGTGCGGTCATCCACAGCCCATGATCCACTCGGGCTTCCGGAAATCGGGCTGTCGCCGAGCCTCGGACACCGCGACTTCCAGGAACTCGAGTCGATCAGCCTTCGGGGCCCGCCGCGTCAGGGCCGACGCGGAGGGCTGCCTCACCGGCAACGTGTCGAGCCCGACGGGCGGGGCGGGAGCCAGCGCGACGGCAACCCTCTGCGTCAACAGCGCCGGCTACGCCTGGCTGGACACGAACCGCACCAACTGTCACCGACAAGAAGGCCGACGGGTCCGCCGCGCGCGTGTACGTCTACTGGGCACAGCAGTACACAGGTGCGATCGCCGTCGACGACAGCAGCAACGCCGGAAGCGCGCGGCTGCGGTGGGAATCCGGCGCGGGCACCTCGTATCGCTGGACTGAGGTCTTCGTCTGCATGGGCTACGCGAGGCCCGAGGACTACAACGGCCGCTGCGACTCGGTTGTCTACAACAACTGAGCCGTTCCTACCGAACGTGCACCGGCCCGTGCCCCCGGTCAGGGGGCACGGGCCGGAGTGCGTTCGATCTACTTCGAGGGTTCGGGCAGCTTGCAGTCGACCTTGGGGTTGGCGCCGATGTAGTTCAAGGGCCCGGCCACGATGGTGACCAGGATGGTGCCGGCCTCGGCGCAGTTGGTGTCGTCGCCGCTGTAATAGCCTCGCTGGCCACCGGCGATTGCGCCGATCACCAACCAGATCACGACGATGACTCCGAGTATCGAGGTGCCGCGCATCGCTGCCTCCTGGGGGAATGTGGTGGATCTGAGGTGCAGGCGTTGTACCCAATCGGGTCACGCGGCTAACGGTCGCCCGCCACGACCCCCGGGGGATCGTCCGTCCGGCCGATGCCGTCCGCCGTTGAGTACCGCCCGCGCATCGGCCGCCCGCACCGGGTCACGCGAATCGGCTATCGGATCGCCGACCGACCTCGCCGTCGTATGGGCCGGTGGACGTAGAACTGCCTCAGCGCCCCGCCGAGGAGGACTCATGGACGCCCCGTCACCGCCCCTGTACATCGACCGCCCCGAGGACGTCGCGGTCGCGGCCCGCGCGCTGGCTGGCGGCGCGGTCGTCGCGGCGGCGTTCGCCAACTTCTACGTCATCGTCACGCGTCCCGACGCGGACACCGTCGGCCGGGTCAACCTCGCCAAGGGGCGTCCGGTCAACCAGGTCGGCAGCATCACCACCGCGATCGGACGGATCCCGGGGATGTTCGACTGGACCCGGATCTCACCCCGGTTGCCGGTCGGTCGGGTGCGGGCGTTGATGGACACCCTCTACGGCGCCGGGCCGTTCGGCTTCCGGGGCCCGGCGGCGGAACGGCTCCCCGAGCACCTCGTCCAGGTCGACCAGGGAGTACGAACCACCCAGGTGATCGCCCCGGGCCTGACCTGCCCGTCCAACGCCTTCTTCGAGCGGGCGCTCGCCGAAACCGGGTCGGACCACCTCTACATCACCTCGGCGAACCGGTCCCGCCATCTCACTGGCACGGCCGAGGAACCGGCGCACTGGAAGGCCGGGGGCCTCGCCGCCGACTTCGCCCACCTCGACGACCTGGTGGTGCTCCTGCACCGGGACGAGGCGGCGGCCCGCGCGGCGTACCCGGGCTACCTCACCACCTCGGTCACTCTGCTCTCCTTCCACGCGCCGGAGGGTGAGCTGGAGGAGCCGCCCGTGCTCACCGTGGACCGGCACGGGTCGCTGCACCTCGACGACGTCCGCCGCGCGGCCGCGCCGCTCGGCCTGCAGGTGCGCCTCGGCGGCACCGCCCGGCAGCGGTTGCAGGTCCGCGGGTACGCCGGGGCGCTGGTGTGAGCGAATACCGGGTCGGCCTGGTGGTGCCCAGTTCGAACACCACCATGGAGACCGAGATCCCGGCGATGCTGCGCCGACGCGAGATCGTCGACCCGACGGTCCGCTTCACCACGCACTCCAGCCGCGTACGGCTGCGCCAGGTGACCCTCGACGAACTGGCCCGGATGAACCGCTCCGCCGTCCGGTGCGCCGCCGAGCTGGCCGACGCCCGCTGCGACGTCCTCGCGTACGCCTGCCTGGTGGCGGTGATGTGCGAGGGCGCCGGGGCGCACGAGCGGGCCGAGCGGCGGTTGGGCCGCGCGGCCGGTCGTGCCGGGCACGGCATGCCGGTGGTGACCAGCGCGGGCGCGTTGGTCACCGGGCTGCGGGCGTTGGGTGCCCGCCGGGTGGCCCTGATCGCGCCGTACCTGCCGCCGTTGACCGCGACCGTCGTCGCCTACCTTGCCGCGCACGGCGTGCAGGTGACCGACGCGGTGAGCCTGAGCGAGCCGGACAACGTGGCGGTGGGACGCATCCCCACGTCCCGCCTGGTCGAGCTGGCCGACCGGCTGGACGTGACCGACGTGGACGCGGTGGTTCTCTCCGCCTGCGTGCAGCTGCCGTCGTTGGCGGCGGTGCCGCAGGTGGAGGCCCGCCTCGGCCGCCCGGTGCTCACCGCGGCCACCGCCACGGTGCACCAACTGCTGACCGGTCTGGGCGTCGAGCCGTACGTGCCGGACGCCGGCCTCCTGCTGGCCGGGACGGCCCGCTGACCTGCCGACGCCGCGGTGGGTCGGTTCAGTGCGGTGGGCTGGCTCAGTGCGGTCAGCCGGCTCAGTGCGGTGGGCTGGGGGCCTCCGGCGGCTTGCCGTAACTGCGTCGGAAGTCCGCATACGCCACGCCGGCCAGCACCAGGAGGGCGCCGAGGGAGGCGAACACCGGTGGCAGGTACAGCACGGCGGGCGCGATGGTGAGCAGCGCCAGCACCCCGCCGGGGCGGGACCACGACACCCGGCTGAACACCTCGTACTCGAAGGAGGCCCGTCCGGTCAGGAAGAGTGCCGGACCGCCGAGGATCACCGCCGCCCAGGCCGGTGGCGTCCGGCCGCTCGGTTCGAGCAGCACGAGGTGGAACCCGGAGGCCGTGGTCACCACCCCGGCGACCATCAGCAGATGGGTGTACGGCGCGGTGAACAGGAACTTGCTCGGAGACCCGGATCCCTTGATGGCCATCGGTAGGAGCTGGCCGGACTTGTGTACGTAGATCCGCCAGAGCAGCAGTGTGGTCAGGAACGCCACCGCGAACGCGCCGATGTTCTCCGTCTCGCTGTGCTGCGCGCTGAACATGGTGCCGATGGTCAGGATCGCGTCGCCGAGGGCGATGATGAAGAACTGCTGGTAGCGCTCGGAGAGGTGCTCCGCCGTCACGTTGCGCTGGGGTTCGGGCACCATCCCGAGCCCGGGCACCGGGTACGCGAGGCGGAAACCGATGTAGTCGATGGCGAGCGCGATGGCCCAGCACACCAGCCGGGCGTCGTCGCTGACGAACCCGCCGATGATCCACGGGATCGCGGACACCGCGAACCAGATGAAGATGCGTACCGCCCGACGCTGGGTCTGCGGTTCTCGGCGTACCGCCGGCATCAGGAACAGCCCGCGCCCCAGGTGGATCGCCACGTAGGTGCCGGCGAAGACGAGCCCGCGGTCCTTGAACGCCTCCGGGATCGCCGTGGTCATCAGCAGCGCGCCGAACATCACGGCGCTGATCAGCAGCTTGATCTCGGTGCGTTCCGGGTTGTACAGGTCGGTGACCAGGGTGGTGATCACCCAGGTCCACCAGACGGCCGCCAGCATGATCAGTGCCTGACCGGCCCGGTGCCAGTCGAGCTGGTCGACCATCCCGCGGGAGATGAGGGCCAACGCGACCACGTACACAAGGTCGAAGAAAAGTTCGAGAAGTGTCACCCGGCGCGGGGCCGCCGGATCACGCACCGGAGGGCGGCGGGGCCCAGGTGACCCGGGCTCCGGCGCGGCGAGGTTCACGGGATTCTCCTGCGGAACCGGTCGACTCGACGGACCCGTCCGGTCCACCTCCCCGGACGGTAACGATCGGTCGACGGCACGGCCCCCGAATTCACCGGTCCTTCCCCCAACAGGGGCTGATCGACTCGGGTTCCTGTAAGTCGGGGTGTCCGGGGCGGTCGGATGGCGCGGTTTCCTGCAAGGCGAGTCGATCACCGTGCGCCTTGTCCGTCCGGTTCGGCGTGCGGCCCTGCGGTGTTCCGACCCGCACGGACGAGCCCTCGGCCTACCGTCGCGTTGGACGGTGGGCCGAGGGCTCGGTCTCGGGCGTCAGGCCTGGTTGCTGCTCGGCAGCACCGCGGCCATCTCCTCACCAGCTCCGGCGAGCACACGAGCCTGCTGCGGCCAGCTGGCCAGCCCGGGCGCGGCGCGCAGACCGGCGGCACGGATCAGGTCGCGCAGCGCCGGCTCGTCCAGATCGCCGAGCTGGCCGTACGTGCGCACGCCTGCGTCCTGCAACGCCGCCGCCATCTTCGGGCCGATCCCCTGGATGCGGCGGAAGTCGTCGGCGGGGCCCGTCGGGTCGCCCTCGTAGGTGCTGATCGCGGTGTCGGCGGTCGAACGGACCGGAGGGGTCGCGCTCACGGCCGGCCGGACCGGAGGCGTGGCCACCGCCGCATGCACCGGCTCAGCGTCCGCCGGCTCCGCGTCCACCCGGTGAGCGTCCACCGGATCCACGTCCACCGCGTCGGTGGTTACCGGCGCCTCCGCCGGATCGGCCACCGTGGCCCGGGTCTCCGCATCGTCGGCCGGGGTGGCCGCGACCGGCTCGTCGGCCGGCGTGGCCGCGACCGGCTCGTCGGCCGGGGTGGCCGCGACCGGCTCGTCGGCCGGGGTGGCCGCGACCGGCTCGTCGGCCGGGGTGGCCGGGAGCGGCTCGTCGGCCGGGGTGCCGTCGAGCGGCGTGCTGTCAACGGGCGGGAGGTCGTCCGCGGGCTGACGGGGGGCGACCACGGCCGCCGGGGCGGGCTGCTCGTCGATCGCGACCGGTTCGGGGGTCGACTCCACAACGGGCTCCGACCGCAGCTCGGCCGGGTCGGGCTGCTCGGCGGCCGGTACGGGCGGCGGGGGCTCGGTCAGCGCCATGTCGGCCGGGTCGATAGTGCTCGGGGCTTCCGTCGGGACGGGAACCGGGGTGGGACCGTCCGAAGCGGTCACCGCAGCCGGCGCGCTGACCGTGTCCACCGGCACCGGCTCGTCCGCGACGGCGGTCGGGGTCGGGTCGACGGCGGCCGCGGGCTGGACCTCGTCGGTGGTGGCCGCCGGTGTCGGCGTGGAGATCACGGCCAGGCCGGCGACGGGGTCACCTTCCACAATCGAGTTGCCTTGCACGCCCCGCCGGCCGCGCAGCAACCATCCGGCGGCCAGTCCCAGCAACAGTGCCAGTACCACTATCAGCGAGTGTCCGATAGACCACGCCACGGCGAACCTCCCTCTCAGCTCGTTGGATAAGTCACGAGAAAAACTCGCCGCAGCTTCGCACACGCGTATTGCGGGCGAGAGACAGGATCGGCCAGGGGCGTTGTGCGTGGGGCGACCACCTCAGTCGGTGCCCGCCGAGTGACACAGCGTCGCCTCAAGCAGCACAAAAAGCCAGGCCCGACGAAAGCCAGCGACTCGACGAGATCAGCACGGACACGACGAGACCCGGGCCCGGCGCGGAACGCCGAACCCGGGTCGACGGGCTGTTGCCCGGGTCAGTCCTGATCGCCCTCGTAGGTGTGGAAGTCGTCGACGAACCGGCGGCGCAGTCGCGGCACCCGGCTGGTCACTCCGAAGTAGCCGCGTGCCCCGAGCAGCGCGAGCCGGCCCACCACCGGCCGGTACATCCGGTCGTCGCCGCTGGTACCGCTGCGGTTCAACGATTCGGCGACCCGCGCGAAGCCGTACGGCGCCATGGCGGCCTCGTAGTCCGCCACCGCCTGGAGCAGCGTCTTGTCTCCGGTGGTGGCCCGGGTGAGCTGCTCGCAGAGCAGGCGGGCGTCGCGCAGGGCGGTGTTCGCGCCGACACCGCGACCGGGGGTCATGGTGTGGATGGCGTCCCCGAGCATGGTGACGGTGCTGCTCTTCCAGGGAGGCACCGGTTCGGACGTCGACACGTTGATCGGGAGGACGCTGGCCGGGTCCGCGCGGGTGAGGAGTTCCCGCAGGTTCGGGTGCCAGTTGGTGGTGAGTTCCAGGGCGACCCGTACGAGGTCCTCGCCTCGTCGTTCCATCACGTCGGCGGGGAACCGGCGGGCGGCACTCCAGATGATGAGGTTGATGTTGTCGGTGGTGGTGTCGTCGGACAGGCCGGGCCACTGCCGCAGCAGGGCGGCGTCCGCGTCGCTGACGCCGGGCTTGATCGCCCGTTCGGCGTCCCACTTGAAGTCCATGACGTGCAGCACGCCCATTATCCCGCCGATGCCGAAGATCAGTGAGATGCCCTGGCGGACGCGTTCCGGGACGAGGTCGCGGGTGTGTGCGGTCAGTGGGATGCGGGTGGCGATGTTGATGGTGCCGGCGTCGCGGGTGACGGCGTGCGGCAGGTACTGCCGGCGTACCGCCGAGTGTGTGCCGTCCGCCCCGACCAGCAGGTCACCGGTGGCGCTGGTGCCGTCGGCGAAGTACGCGGTGACCGTGCCGTCGTCGCGCTGCTCGTACCGGGTGAAGGTCTTGTCGAAGTGCACCACGTCGTCCAGGCCGGTCAGCAGCACGTGGCGCAGCACCATCCGGGCCACCGAGTGTTCGGTGTGCACCGGGTCGGCGCTGGGCCGTAGCGCGAACGACGCGGTCTGGCGCAGTCCCTGGGTGACCACGTTGAAGTAGTGCGGTGGCCGCGCGCAGGTGGCCAGGAAGGTGGCGAACAGTTGCGGCGGCAGGCACTCGCGCAGTGCCCGGCTACCGGTCGGGCCGATGCCGACGCGGTAACCGAGCAGCCCGTCGGTGCGGTCGCGGTGCCGTTCGTAGACGGCGACGGTGATCCCGGCCCGGCGCAGGCCGTGCGCCAGGCACAGTCCGCCGGTGCCGGCGCCGATGATCAGTACGTGTGGTGGGGCGGCGGACATCTCAGCCAGCCGGGTGCGCGGCAGGTGTGTCGGTGCTGGCCGGGCGCGCTGCGGGAGCACCGGCGCTGGCTGGGCGTGCTGCGGGCGTGTCGGTGCTGGTCGGGCCGCTGGCGTCCCACCGGTAGAAGCAGCTGGCGATGGCGTCGCGGGGGGAGCGCCAGGTCGGCAGGTACGGCGACGTGTGCGCGGAGAGCCGCTCGTTGACCTGCTGGAAGAGCGGGTGGTTGCGGGCCGCCGCGAGGGCGTCCGGGTCGACGTCCGAGGTCTCCAGCAGGTGTACGCACAGGTCGTGCAGGCAGTACAGGGATCGGTGCGTGACGCCGGTCAGACCGGGCAGTTCGGTGGCGTCGGATTCGGCGAAGATCTGCGCGACCCGCCCCTCCGCGCCCGGGATGATCCGGCTGACGATCAGTAGACGACTCATGGGACCCCTTCCGCCGGTGGCTTCCCGACCCCTCGGACCGGCGCCACGTGCTCTGTGCGCCCACCGTGCCGCAGCGCCTGTCACGTCACCGTCACGTACGTCTGCCGGCCGGTGACGGGCGATCGGTGACGGCGTCCCGGCTGGCCTGGCGGATCGGGGCGAGCGTGTCGTCGAGCAGGGCGCACATCGCCGGGCTCGGCTCCAGGCGCAATTCCCTGCGCAGCAGGTCCCGGTAGACGTAGAAGGCGTGGACGGCTTCGAAGGCGTTGCCCTCGGCGAGGTGGATGCGGACGACCAGCCGGTGCGGTGTCTCGCGTAACGGTTCGGCGGCCATCGCCTCCAGCGCGGCTTCGAGGGCCTCGCCGTGTCGCCCCGCGGTCAGGTGTTGCCCGGCGACCTGTTCGAGCATGTGCAGGCGCAGTTGGCGCAGTCTCTCCCGGTCCAGCAGCACCCAGTCGTCGTACCATCCGGGGAGCAGGTCGTGTCGTCCGGCGGCGAGCGCCCCGGCGGCGGTGCGGGGGTCGTCGCCGTCGCGGACCCGGGCTGCGGTGCCGACCAGGTCGTCCACGTCGAGCCGGACCGCCGTGCCGAGTCGTACGGTGTCGCTGGCCATGGTCATCGGGCAGCACGGGTCCTGACGGAGTCGCCACAGCGCCGTGCGCAGGGAGGACAGCGCGCGTTCCTCGGAGGCGTCGGGCCAGAGCAGCCCCGCGAGCTGGCTGCGGGTGGCGCCGGGGCGCAGCCCGATCAGCGCGATCACCCGTTGCAGTCCGCGCGGCACCACGACCGGTACGGCGTCGCGCAGCAGGCGGAAGCCGCCGAGCAGGTGGAGTGAGACGCCCTCCTCGGGCGGTTCTCCGGCGGTCGGCACGGACGGATCAGCGGCCACGGCGGCACCCCCTGCGGGACGCTCGTCCCGACTGTCTGCTGTGTCCCGGATCGGTTGCCCGTGACGCCACTGTCGACCTCACCGCTGACGGCGGGGCCGGGCGCGGCCCCGCCCGCTGAGGCCGCCGGGCTGACCACCGTGAAGATTATCAATAGCGGTCACGGTGAGTCAACGCCGACGTGGGCCTTCTATTCGCGACAGTCAACCTGAGATCGGTTCTGAACTGGGCAAACATCCGATCGATCCGTCGTCCCGGGCGCGCTCGACGCATAGCTGATACACAGGTTGCGTCAACGCAACGTCACCGTCATGCGTAGCTGATCATCCCTTCACGGTGACGCCGCCGTGACGAGGATTGCCGCATCGTGTCGGCAGTCGTCCAGCGCGTCCGGGGGCGACCCGTCGCCGGCCGGACGCCGTGGGGGGAGGCCTGTATGGACCGATCGCTGATCGTCGCGAAGGTGGATCCGACCGCCGAGGAGCGGGTCGCCGAGATCTTCGCCGAGTCGGACGCGACGGAGCTGCCGCGCCTGGTCGGCGTCCGGCACCGTTCGCTGTACCGCCTGCACGACCTCTACGTGCACCTGCTCGAAACCGAGCAGCCGGCGGAGGGCGCGGTGGAATCCGCCCGTGGCCACCCCGAGTTCATCCGGGTCAGCGACCGCCTGCGCCCGTACGTCTCGCCGTATCTGCCGACCTGGCGTTCGCCGCGCGACGCCATGGCGCAGTGCTTCTACCGCTTCGACGCCCCGGACCCCGGACGGCGGTCGTGACGGCCATCGCGCGCCGCGAGGAGCAGCTCTGGTCCCGCTGTGCGGGTTGCGCGAGCCTGCTCTACCGCAAACGGTTGCGCCGCAACCTGGACGTCTGCCCCGAGTGCGGGGAGCACGCCCGACTCGGCGCACCGGAACGGCTGCGCCAACTCGTCGACCCGGGATCGTTGCGCCCCCTGTCCGACCTGCTGCCGGAGGCGGACCCGATCGACTTCGTCGACGTGCTGCCGTACCCGCACCGGCTCACCGCCGCGCGGGCCAGCACCGGCCTGGCCGAGGCGGTCGTCTGTGCCACGGCCACCATCGGCGGGCACCCGGTCGCCCTGGCCGTGATGGACTTCCGTTTCCTCGGTGGCAGCCTGGGCTGCGCGGTGGGTGAGCTGATCACCCGGACCGCCGAGCGGGCGCTGGACGACCGCATCCCGCTCGTCCTGGTCACCGCCTCGGGCGGGGCGCGGATGCAGGAGGGCGCGCTGTCGTTGATGCAGATGGCCACCGTCAGCCAGGCGATCGCCGCGCTGCGGGAAGCGGGTCTGCTCACCGTGAGCGTCCTCACCGATCCGACCTACGGCGGGGTGGCCGCGTCGTTCGCCACCAACACCGACCTGGTGCTCGCCGAGAGCGGCGCGCGGATGGGCTTCGCCGGCCCCCGGGTGATCCGTCAGGTCACCGGTCGGGCGCTGCCGGAGGGTTTCCAGACCGCCGACTTCCTGCTCCGGCACGGACAGGTCGACATGGTGGTGCAGCGTCGGTCGCTGCGCGGGCGGCTGGTGGCGCTGCTGGCCGCGACCCGCGCCGGCCGTGCGGCCCGCGTCGGCCACCCGCCCGTACCCCGGCAGGAGCCGGCGTCGCGCCGCGAGCGCCTGGCCGACGACGATGCCGCCCTGGCGCGGCCAGCGGGCCCGGCGGCGGCCGTGGCGCCGTCACCCACTCCGGGGGCGGGCCAGACGCCGGCGGTACGCGACGCCTGGGACACCGTCCGGATGGCGCGTCACCCCGCTCGACCGACCACACTGGACTACCTCGACTCGGTCTTCGACGGGTTCGTGGAACTGCACGGTGACCGCCTCGGCGGTGACTGCCCGGCCATCGTGGGCGGTGTGGCCCGGCTGGCCGGCCGGCACGTCATGGTCATCGGCCACCAGAAGGGGCACACCACCGCCGAACTGGTCGCCCGCAACTTCGGTATGGCCAGCCCGGCCGGGCACCGCAAGGCGTTGCGGCTGATGCGCCTGGCCGCCCGGCTCGGCCTGCCCGTGGTGACCCTCGTGGACACCCCCGGCGCCGACCCCGGCGTGAGCGCCGAGGAGCAGGGCCAGGCAGCGGCCATCGCGGAGAACATCCTGACCCTCACCGTGCTGCCCACCCCCGTGCTGGCGGTCATCACGGGAGAGGGCGGCAGTGGCGGCGCCCTGGCGTTGGCGGTCGCCGACCGGGTGCTGATGCTGGAGAACGCCGTCTACTCGGTGATCAGCCCCGAGGGCTGCGCCGCCATCCTCTGGCCGGACCGGTCCGCGGCGCCGCAGGCCGCCCGCGCGCTGCGACTGACCGCGCCCGACCTGTGCCGGCTCGGCGTGGTCGACGAGGTCGTGCCGGAGCCGTCGGCCGCCGCGCACGACGACCCGGCGGAGACCGCCCACCGGTTGCGGGCCGCCCTGCTGGCCAACCTGCTGCCGCTGCTGGACGTGCCGCCCGCCATGCTGGTCCGCCTCCGTCGGCAGCGCTTCCGACGGTTCGGGACGACCCGTGGCGTCAACCGGGCAGGTGTCCGGTGACCGCCGGCGACGGGACGGTGTCGACCGTCGAGGCGCCCGACGACACCGAGGTGGGCGGCGAGGAGGCACTGGCCGGGCTGCGCCGGCAGGCACAGCACCTGATCGCCGAGCTGGCCGGCCCGGTGCGCCGGGTCCGGCTGCGCAGCGGGCCGGCGGTGCTCGAAATCGAGTGGCATCCCGAAGAGGTGACCCGACCGGACGTACTCCCTGCTCCGGTTCAGGCATCGGCGCTGCCGGTCGCGCCGGCACCCGGCCCACCGGCGGCCCTGATCCGGCCGTCGGTGCCCGGGCGCGCCGTGGTGCGGGCGCCGATCGTCGGCACCTTCTACCGCTCGCCGGAGCCCGGCGCGAGGTCGTTCGTCGCGGTGGGTGACCTGGTCCGCCCGGGCCAGCCGGTCGCCATCGTCGAGGCGATGAAGCTGATGAACGAGGTGACCGCCGACCGCGCCGGCCGGGTGGTCGCGGTCCTCGTCGAGGACGGTCAGCCGGTGGAGTACGACCAGCCGCTGGTCGAACTGGACCCGGCATGACGGCGCGGGGTGGTTGACCATGTTCGAGACCGTCCTGATCGCCAACCGGGGCGAGATCGCGCTGCGGGTGCTGCGCGCCTGCAAGGAGCTGGGCGTACGGACGGCGGTGGTCTACTCCGCCGCGGACGCCGACTCGGCGGCGGTCCGACTCGCCGACCAGGCCATCCGGATCGGGCCGGCGGCGAGTCGACGCAGCTACCTCAATGCCGCGGCGATAGTGGAGGCGGCCCGGCAGGTGGGCGCGCAGGCCGTGCACCCCGGCTACGGGTTCCTGTCCGAGGACGCCGACTTTGCCGAGATCTGCGCGGACAACGGGCTGATCTTCATCGGCCCGCCGCCGGCGGTGATGGCCGCGTTGGCCGACAAGTCGTCGGCGCGGGCACTGATGAGCCGCGCCGGTCTGCCCCTGTCGCCGGGCAGCATCGCGCCGGTGCCGAACGCCGCAGCCGCGGCCGAGGTGGCCGAGGCGGTCGGTTACCCGGTGATCGTGAAGGCCGCCGCCGGGGGTGGTGGCCGGGGGATGACGGTGGTGCACACCCCGGGCGAGCTGCGTCGGGCCTACACCCGGACCCGGGCCGCCGCCCAGGCCGCCTTCGGCGACGACCGGGTGTACGTCGAGCGGTACCTCACCGAAGCGCGGCACGTCGAGGTGCAGGTGCTCTGCGACTCCCACGGCAACGGCGTGCACCTGGGCACCCGGGACTGCTCGGTGCAACGCCGGCACCAGAAGCTGGTGGAGGAGGCACCCGCCCCGGCACTGCCCGCCGCCGTTCTCGACGCCATCGCCGAGACGGCGCTGCGGGGTGCCCTCGCGGTCGGCTTCGTCGGCGCCGGCACGTTGGAGTTCCTGGTCGACGCCGAGGAACGGTTCCACTTCCTGGAGATCAACTGCCGGATCCAGGTGGAGCATCCGGTCACCGAGATGGTCACCGGGATCGACCTGGTGCACGAGCAGCTGCACATCGCCGCCGGGGTGCCGCTGCGCTGGCGGCAGGAGGAGATCCGCCTGCACGGTGTCGCTGTGGAGTGCCGGGTCAACACCGAGGACCCCGAGCGCGGTTTCGCTCCCACTCCCGGCCGCTTGGAGCGTTTCACCCCACCCGGTGGCCCGTTCACCCGGGTGGACACCCACGCCAGCGCGGGCTACCTGGTCGGCCCCTGGTACGACTCGCTGCTGGCGAAGGTGATCGTCTGGGCGCCCGACCGGGAGCTGGCCCTCAACCGGCTGGAGCGCGCCCTCGACGAGTTCGACATCGCGGGGCCGGGCGTGCACACCACCATCCCGTTCGTCCGGCGTGTGCTCGACGACGCCGCATTCCGCAAGGGCCGCTACACCACAGGCCTGGTCGACCGTCTGCTCGGCGTGCCCGGTGCTGCGCCCGCGCAACGGCCGACGGCCACCCCCGCCCCGCGCCCCGCGCCCGCCGCAAAGCCCGACGCAACCCACAGGAGGACCCGATGACCGTCACCCATGGTCGCCCGATGACCGCCGAGATCACCGACATCCTGGTGGCGCACTGCGGGCTGGACGCCGACGCCGCGGCCCGGGCGCCCGCCGCGTCGCTGGAGGAGCTGGGCATGGACTCCCTCGCCCTGCTGGAACTCTCCGCGGTCGTCGCCGACCGGTGGCAGGTGACCATTCCCGAGCAGGCCGGGCAGCTCAGCATTCCGGCGGTGGCCGACCTGGTCACCCGCCGCGCCGACCCACCCGGGCACACCGAGAACAGCGTGGTCCTCGACGCGCCACTCGCGCTGGTCTGGGAGGTCACCAACGACGTGGCGAACTGGACGGAGCTGTTCACCGAGTACGCGGTGGTGGAGATCCTGCACCGCGACGGGCACACGGTGCGGTTCCGGCTCACCATGTACCCCGACGAGTTCGGGGTGTCGTGGAGCTGGGTCAGTGAGCGCACCGCGGACCCGGTGAGCCGCCAGGTGCGGGCACACCGGGTGGAGACCGGGCCGTTCGAGTACATGCGCATCCACTGGCGCTACACCGAGGAGGCCGGCGGCACCCGGATGACCTGGACGCAGGACTTCGCGATGAAGCCGACCGCACCTGTCGACAACGCCGGGATGACCGAGCGGATCAACACCAACAGCGTCATCCAACTCGCAGTGATCAAGGACCGGGTGGAGCGGATCGCCCGGCAGCGCGCCGACCAGGGTCGCCCGGCGGCCACCGACGAGACGACGGAGGCCGACGATGAGTGACCTGAGCACCCGGCCGATCGCCGCTCGGGACGTACCCGCCGACCGGCGGCGCGGCGGTGAGCTGCGGGTGCTGCTCGGCCCCCGCACCGTCGGCAGCACCTCGGGCTTCCTCGGGGTGGCCGCGCTCGCGCCGGGGGAGCGGATCGCCGAGCACTACCACCCGTACAGCGAGGAGTTCCTGTACGTGGTGCGTGGCGCGATCACCGTCGACCTGGACGACCAGCCGACGCTCCTGGCCGCCGGGGAGGGATTGTTCGTCCCGGTGAACGTGCGGCACCGACTGCGCAACACCGGCGTCGAACCGGCCGAGGTGGTCTTCCACCTGGGCCCGCTCGCCCCCCGCCCCGAGCTGGGGCACGTCGACACCGAGTTGGTCGAGCAGCGGGGCGGGTCATGACCGGTCGTCGCACTGTGGTGACCGGCGTCGGGGTGGTCGCTCCGGGCGGCGCGAGCCGGGACCGCTTCTGGAAGACCATCACCGAGGGGCGGACCGCCACCCGGCGGATCAGCTTCTTCGACCCGTCGCCGTTCCGGTCCCAGATCGCGGCGGAGTGCGACTTCGACCCGGTCGCGGCGGGGCTCACCGAGGCGGAGCGACGCCGGGCCGACCGGTACGTGCAGTTCGCGCTGGCCTGCGCCGCGGAGGCGGTCGCCGACGCCCAGTTGGTGCTGACCGACGCCGAGCGGAACCGGGCGGGGGTGGTGCTGGGCACCGCCGTGGGCGGGACGATGGCGCTGGAACAGGAGTACGTCACGGTGAGCGAGCACGGCAGCCGCTGGTTGGTCGACGCGGCGCGCGGCGGCCCGTACCTCTATCAGGCGTTGGTGCCCAGCAGCCTCGCCGCCGACGTGGCCTGCCGGTACGGGCTGCACGGCCCGGCGCAGGTCGTGTCGACAGGGTGCACCTCCGGCATCGACGCGATCGGCTACGCCCACCAGATGATCGTGGACGGTGAGGCGGACGTGATGCTGGCCGGGGCTGCCGACTCGCCGATCTCGCCGGTCACCGTCGCCTCGTTCGACGCGATCAAGGCGACCAGCCCGGACAACGACGACCCGGCGCACGCCTCCCGCCCGTTCGACGCCGACCGGCACGGGTTCGTGCTGGCCGAGGGTGGGGCGGTGCTGGTGCTGGAGGAGGCCGGGCACGCGCTGCGGCGGGGGGCGCACATCTACTGCGAGGTGTCCGGCTACTCCAGCCGCAGCAACGGCTTCCACATGACCGGGCTACGCCCCGACGGGCTGGAAATGGGCCTCGCCGTGACCGACGCGCTCAAGCAGGGCCGCATCCTGCCCGAGCAGGTCTCCTACATCAGCGCGCACGGCTCGGGCACCCGGCAGAACGACCGGCACGAGACGGCCGCGTTCAAGCGGGCGCTGGGCCAGGCCGCGTACCGCGTGCCGATCAGCTCGATCAAGTCGATGGTCGGGCACTCGCTCGGCGCGATCGGGTCGATCGAGATGGCCGCGTGCGCGTTGGCCATCGAGTTCGGCGTGGTGCCCCCGACGGCGAACTGGAGCACCAGGGACCCGGAGTGCGACCTGGACTACGTGCCGAACGAGGCGCGGGAGGTCCCGGTGGACGTGGCCCTCTCGGTGGGCAGCGGGTTCGGCGGCTTCCAGTCGGCGATGGTGTTCCGCCGCCTGCCCGGAACGGTGGCGGCGTGAGCACCGCGCAGCACCGTGGCGCCCCACACCGCGACGGCGTGAGCACCGCCCGCGCGGTGGTGACCGGCATCGGTGTGGTGGCGCCCAGCGGCATCGGCGTGGACGCCCACTGGCGTACGGTGCTGGCCGGCACCCGCCGGACCGGGCCGATCACGCTGTTCGACCCGTCCGGCTACCCGACCCGATTCGGCGGGGAGGTGCCCGGCTTCACCGCCGACTCCTACGCGGACAGCCGACAGCTGGTGCAGACCGACCGGTGGACGCACCTCGGCTTCGCCGCCACCCGGCTGGCGTTGGCCGACGCCGGGCTGCCCGAGCGGGCCCCCGACCCGTACGGCTACGCGGTGACCCTGGCCAGCTCGTCGGGGGGCAACCTGTTCGGCCAGCGGGAGCTGCAACGGTTGTGGGGCGGGTCGTCGCGGACAGTCGGGGCATACCAGTCGATCGCCTGGTTCTACGCGGCGAGTGTCGGGCAGCTCTCCATCCACCACCAGTTCAAGGGCCCGAGCGGGGTGCTGGTCGCGGAGGCGGCCGGCGGGCTGGACAGCCTCGCGCACGCGGCCCGCGCAGTGCGCCGGGGCACTCCGGTGGTGATCGCCGGGGCCACCGAGTGCCCGCTGAGCCCGTACGCGCTGGCCTGCCAGTTGCGCTCCGGGCTGCTCAGCGACGTCGCCGACCCGGAGCGGGCGTACCGGCCGTTCGACGCCACGGCCAGCGGCTACCTGCCGGCGGAGGGGGGAGCGGTGTTCGTGGTGGAGGAGTTGGGGCACGCGCTGGCACGGGGAGCCCGGGTCTACGGCGAGGTGAGCGGTTGGGGCTCCACCCACGACGCCGCGCACACCACGGCGGACAGTGCCGGCGATCCGGCGCAGTACGCGCGGGCGATGCGGCTGGCCCTGGACCGGGCGGGCGTCGCGGCGGCCGGGGTCGACGTGGTGCTGCCCGACGCGCTCGGTGTGCCCCGCTACGACCGCAGCGAGGCCGAGGCGCTGCGGGCGGTGTTCGCCGACCGGCCGCCTCCGGTGACCACCCAGAAGTCGCTGACCGGGCGGGCGTACCAGGGAGGTTCGGCGTTGGACGTGGCGACCGCGCTGCTCGCCTTCGCGCACGACACGCTGCCGGCGTCGGCGGGCCCGGACGAGGTGGCCGACGGATGCGAGCTGGACTTCCTGCGGGAGCACCGCCGGCCGCGCAGCAGGCTCGCGCTGGTGTGCGCGCGGGGCTTCGACGGGTTCAACAGCGCGCTGGTCCTGCGGGGGGCCGCGCCGATGAGGGGAGAGGCGTCATGAGTGAGCAGCGGGCCCGGGTGGTCTTTCTGGTGCGGGTGCCGGTGCCGCGCACCGAGGAGTTCCTCGCCGCGTACGAGCAGGTGCGGCATCTGGTGGCCGGCGGCGTGCGCGGGCACCTGGTCGACCAGGTGTGCCGCTCGTCGACCGACCCGGAGCAGTGGTTGATCACCAGCGAGTGGGCGAGTCTGGCCGACTTCGAGAGCTGGGAACGCAGCCCGGAACACCGGGACCTGGTGCGTCCGATGCGGGAGTGCTTCACCGACGCCCGCTCGCTGCGGTTCCACATCCACGCGCAGACGCCGGCGCTCGCCTGACGGCTCGCGGGCCGCCGAGATGGTCGCGTTCACCTGTGCCAGCCGGCGTATCTGGACGGTTCGATGAGCGGAGGCGTTGGTGCGTCCGATGATCTGACCGTGTCGACGACGTCGGTAGCTGCGTGACGGAGAGCTGGCAGGGTAGATCTTGGACAGTTTCCGTTACGGGGTAACGGAAACTGTCCAGGATTGTCAGCTGTCGCGGGTGAGGCGGCGTGTGCGGCGGTAGTCGCCGGCAAGAGCGGCAGACTCGTGCCATGTCCCCGCCCACCGTGGGGCTCGTGGCCGGCGTACGGGCATCGACGACCCGCACCGCACCGCGTTCGGTCCTGCCGCCGGGCGACTGGCCCGCTCCGTCAGCGCCCTGCACCTCATCGACGCCGCCCGCGCCTGCCCCGGCGTCGGCGATCTCGCCGCCCCCGGGCGCGCCCTGGCCCACGCCGACGCCGTCGCGCCTGCCGAGATCCGCTACCGGCCTGCCGGCCCGTACCCTCATCGCCGAGATCGCCCACAGCGGCCGCGCAGCCACCAGCGTGGCGACTCGCAACCCTCGTCGGGCTCACCCGGTGGCACCATCGGCCGTCCGGATGGGGCCGCACGACGGTTGTACGAGGGGTCATCCCACGGTGACGATCTGCCAAGGCACGCGCCTGATCCTGCCCGTCAAACGGGCTGTCGGCAATCCGGCTGGCCGCCTCTTTTGATCCAGCCATTTGCATCTAGCAATGGCCGCGCGGGGCGTCGTATGGTTCCCCGCAGCACCCCGACAAGCGTACGTCATGGGCATATTTGCCCTATTTCATGCTGGGCGGTGAACGGTAGTGACGACAGAAGATCCTACGGCGACCGACCCAGGATGGGTGGACGAAGTCCTGTTCGCCGGCCGCCCGACAGACATTTGTCTCCGTTTGCCCGAGCCGATCGACCGCGCCACCCTGCACCGGCTGGTCACCGCCGCGCAGGACCGTCTCGTAGCGGCCGGACTGCGCCCCGGTGGCGCTGCCGCGCTGCGGTTGCCGCCGTCACTGGCGTACGTGGTGAACCTCCTGGCGACCTGGCGCGCCGGGGCGCAGGCGATCCTGCTCGACCACCGACTGACCGACCACGAGGTGGACCGCGCGCTGGTCCGACTCACCCCGCAGGTCGTCGTCGCTCCGGTCCGCAGCGGCGGCGGAGCGCTTCGGATCTTCGTCGACGTCACCGAGGGCGTCTCCCGGTACGCCGACGGCCCGGCGGTCAGTGGCCACGCCGTGATCCAACTCAGCTCCGGATCCACCGGACCGTCCAAGGTGATCGGCCGCACTGCCGCCGACCTGGTTGCCGAGGTGCACCGCTACACCCGGATCGACGGGGTGGCACTGCCCGGCGAACGGATCATCCTGCTGCCCTCGATGGTGCACGTGCTCGGCCTGGTCGGCGGCCTGCTCTACGGCCTGCACACCGGGGTCGAGCTGGTGCCACCGGAGCGGCTCAGCGGCGACGCCGTGCTGGCCGCGATCAGCGCCGACGCGACGCCCGCCACCGTGCTGGGCGTGCCGTTCCACATCGGACTGCTCGCCTCCACCCGACCCACCGGTCCGCTGCCGCAGCTCAAGCGGATGACCACCGGCGGCGAGCTGGTGCCGGCCGCGGTCGCCCAGGCGTTCACCGACCGGTACGGCGTGCCGCTGGGCAACATGTACGGGATGACCGAGGTCGGTGTGATCGGCACCGACCTGCACGGATCGCACCGACCGTCGATCGTCCCGGCGCCCGGCATCGAGGTCCGCGAGACCGACGGCGAGCTGTGGGTGTCCTGCCCGGCGTCGCCGTACGTGGGGTTGAACGACCCGACCCGCTGGGCCGGCGGCTGGCTGCACACCCGCGACGCCGGCACCGTCGACCCCGCCACCGGCCTGGTCACCGTGCGCGGCCGACTCGACTCGCAGGTCTCCGTGGGTGGGATGAAGGTCGACCTGACCGAGGTGGAGGCGACAGTCGCCGAGCTGCCCGGGGTCACCGCGGCGGTGGTCGTGTGGGACGACGGCATCACCGCGTACGTCCAACCCGACGGCCCGCTGTCGGAGGAGACGCTGGACAAGCTCCTCACCGAGCGGTTGGCCGGCTACAAGCGGCCCCGGGCGCTGCACCTGCTCGACCAGTTGCCCCGCACCACCACCGGCAAGCTGGTCCGCTCGACCGACGCGCTGCGCACGGCGGCCACCCCGTGACCGGGCCGCTGCACCACCTCGACGGCACCCTGACCGGGCCGCTGCACCACCTCGACGGCACCCTGACCGGTCCGCTGCACCACCTTGACGGCACCGTGACCGGGCCGCTGCACCACCTCGACGTCGACCTGCCCGGTGGCGTGCACCGCGACCGCCAGGACGAGGTCGCCGCCCAACTCCGGGTGGCCGACCCACAGGGCCTCGGCACCGGGCACCGGTCGCCACGGCAGCCCCGGGGGTGGCATCTCCCGGCGCAGTCCGCCGCCGCGCAGGCCCTGCCCGAGCGCCTTGCCGACCGCCTCCTTCGCGGTCCACAGCCGCAGGAAGTCCACCGCCCGGCCAGCCTCGGGCCGATCGGCCAACCAGGTCAGCTCGGCGGGCGGGAACCAGCGGCGGGCCAGCGCGAGCGCGGGCAGCGGCCGCACCCGCTCCACGTCCACGCCGATCGCGCCGGCACGGCGGGCGGCGACCACCACCAGCCCGGCGGTGCGGCTGACGCTGACCGGCAACCCGACCGACCCGGCCGGGCCATCGCTGGCCCGGACGAGCGGCCGCCCACCCGGGCCGTGCGTCAGCACCAGCTCGGCCCTCGGGCGGTCCAGCAGCAGGCGTCCCGCCTGGCACAGCAGCTCAACGGCCGGATCCGGCTGACCGCCGGTATCCCGACCGACCCACACGTAGGCGGTGTCCCGACCGGACGCCGTCAGCTGACCCACGCAGAGAGGGTATCCATGAGAGCCGAGGTCCGCGCCTTCGTCGTCGAGCAGCTCGCCGACATGAACTACGACGTCGAGGGGCTCGACGACGACACCACGCTCGGCCCCGCCGGCGTCGACCTGGAGTCGCTCGCCCTGGCCGACCTGTCCGTCCGGGTCGAGGACCGGTACGGCGTGACGTTCGCCGACGACGAGTCGGAGCAGTTGGCCCTGATGACGGTCGGCGAGTTCACCACCATGGTCGCCAATCGGGTCACCGAGGCGACGAGCGACAAAGCCTGATGGACGGTCAGCCCGACCTGGGGCGAGCTGACCTGCTGACGATGCTCGCCGAACTCACCACGAAACCGGCCGCCGAGGTGCCCGACCGGATCGGCTCGATGGAGCTGGCCTGGCTGGTGCACCTCGTCGAGCAACGCTTCGACCGCCAGCTCGACCTCACCGACGACGAACTGGCCGGCATCCGCACCGTCGACGACGCCCTGGCGGTGTTCCGGGCGTCGCTGACCACCCCCGCAGATGGCTGAGCCGCGCGTCACCCAGCTCACCGGCGTACACGCGGTCAGTGCCCTTGGTCGGGGCGCCGAGGCGCAGCTCGCCGGCGTGCTGGCCGGGGTGCCGGCGTTCGGCGCGGTACGCCGCTTCGACACCGCCGCCCGCCGGGTCACCGTGGCGGCAACCCTGCCCGAGGTCGGTTCGCTCGGCGACGAGTTGGCCGCCGCGATCGAGGCGGCGTGCCGCGCGGCCGGCCTGGCCGGTGCGCAGCGCGAGCAGTGCGCTCTGCTGCTCGCCGTGCACGGCGGACCGGCACCGGGAGCGGGCCCCACCCCGGGTGCGCTCGCCGACCAGCTCGCCGCGGCGTGTGGGCTCTCGGGGCACACCCGGGTCTACACCAGCGCCTGCGTGTCGGCGAGCACAGCGGTGGCCGACGCGGCGACCCTGATCGCCCGGGGTGACGTCGACCGGGTGGTGGTCGCCGCCGCGTACCTGGTGGAGCCGGACCAGTTCGCGTTGTTCGACGCCGGTCGGGCCCTCGCGGTCGACGGGGCGGTCCGCCCGTTCAGCGCCCACCGACGCGGGCTGCTGCTCGGCGACGGCGTGGCCGCGGTGGTGCTGGAATCCAGCGCCGGGCTGCGGCGGGGCGTCGAGCCACTGGCCACCGTGGTGGGCTGGGGGCGGGCCGGGGACGCGTTCCATCCGTGCCAGCCGGACCCGGCCGGCGCCGGCCTGGCCCGTGCGGTCGACGCCGCGCTGCGCCGGGCCGGGCTGCCGCCGCAGGCCGTCGGTTACGTCAACGCCAACGCCACCGGCACCCCACAGAGCGACGCCGCCGAGGCGGCAGCCCTGCGCCGGGCTCTCGGCGCGCACGCCACGCAGGTCCCGGTCAGCTCCACCAAGTCGGTGCACGGGCACGCGCTGGAGGCGTCCGGGTTGCTCGAACTGGTGGTCACCGCGCTCGCGCTGCGGCAGGGCGAACTGCCGGTCAACGCCGGCTGGCTGGCCCCGGACGAGGCGTGCCCCCTGGACGTCATCACGGACCACCCCCGCCGGACGACCACCACGCACGCGTTGACCCTCAACGCGGCGTTCGGCGGCGCGAACACCGCCCTCCTGGTCGGCGCGCCATGACCGGGCGGTCGTCCACCGTCCGCCCCGACGAACCCGAGACGGCACCCGTCGTTGCGGGGTCGGCGGAGCGGGGGACGAGGGTGTTGGCGCAGGCGCGGTGGCCCGAGGCGGGCGACGACGGGCCGGCGCCGGGCGTCCCCGGGTTCGTGTCCTCGCAGTTCGCACCGGTGGTGGTGGCGGTGGCGGAGCGGTGTCTGGGGCGCGGGTACGGGGTTGCCGGCGTGCCCCCGGGGAGGCGGACCGCGATCGTGCTGGTCAGCGCCAGTGGCGATCGCACCAGCGCGGAGCACGTACGGGCGGCTGTGGAGGCCGGCGGGCGGATCGGCCCACTGTTCTTCTTCCAGTCGGTGCCCAACAGCGTCGCCGGGCACCTCGCGGCCCGCTGGGGCCTGCGCGGCCCGGTGGTCTGCCTGAGCCCGACCGGTGACCCGTACGCCGACGGCACCGCCGAGGCGGACCTGCTGCGGTACGACGGCGACGCCGACGAGGTGTTGCTGATCCTGATCGAACAGGCGCCCGACGCGTCGACCGAGGCGGTCGCGGTGCTGCTGGGGGGAGAAGGACGACCATGAGGACACGAGGACTGCGGGGCGCGTTGGCCGCCGACACCGAGGTGGGCGCGGGTAACGTCCTGGCCCGGGTGCTTGCACACGGCGCCGACCCGGACGGCCCCGGGTTGACCTTCGACACGGCCGTCGACGGGCACCCGGCCGAGGAGCCGCTCACGCTGGGTCGGCTCGACGAGCGCGTCGCCGCTCGTGCGGCCTGGCTGCACGAGCGTGGGGTACGTCCCCGCGACCCGGTCGCCGTCTGGGCCACCGCCGCCGCCGACATGGTGCTCAGTTTCCTGGCGCTGGCCCGCCTCGGGGCGATTCCGGCGCTGATGAACGGCAAGCTCCGTCCGGAGATCGCCGCGGAGTACATCCGTCGGCTGCGGGGCGTCGGTGTGCTCGCCGACGACGCGCACACCGCGCTGCTGGCCGGGCACGATCTGGGCGTACCCCTGCTCGGCACCCCCGCGCAGGCCGGTACGGGTGACCCGTCCGCCGCCCCGGCGCACTACCGGCACCACCAGGACGACCCGATCGTGATCACCCACACCTCCGGCACGACCGGGGTGCCCAAGGCGGTGCTGCACTCGCACGCCAGCCTCTTCGCCGCGACCCGGCACCTGCTCACCATGCCCCAGGCGCAGGGCACCACCCGGATCCTCAACGCGCTGCCCGCCCCGCACACCGCCACCGTGCTGATGGTCAACCAGGCGCTGGGCAACTCCGCGCAGATGCTGCTGCTGTCCGAACAGGACGGTGAGCGGGTGCTCGACGCGATCCAACGCTGGCACCCCGACGGCGTGTTCGGCTTCTCGGTCACCTGGGCCGAGCTGGCCCGCTTCGACCTGTCCGGGTACGACCTGGACTCGGTGCGGCTGTGGTTCAACACCGGCGACTGCTCGCACGAGCCGCACATCCGGCGGCTGGTCGCGGTCGGCTCCCGGGACACGGTCACCCGCGAGGGCGTGGTGCGGGTGCCGGGCTCGGTCTTCATCGACGGGCTGGGCTCCAGCGAGATGGGGCACTCGATGTTCCACATCACCCACCGCGCCGACACCGACCGGTACGGCCGCTGTATCGGCCGCCCGTACCAGTTCACCAGGGTCGCGGTGCTCAACGCCGACGGCGAACCGGTGCCGACCGGCGAGGTGGGTTTCCTGGGCGTCGACTCGCCGTCGCTGTTCCGTGGCTACTGGAACGACTCGGTCACCACGTACCGGTTCCGTCAGCGCGGCTGGTACCTCACCGGCGACCTGGTCCGCACCGACGCCGAGGGGCGCTACTACCACCTGGACCGGGCGGTGGACTCGGTCGACGCCGGTGACGGGCGACGCCTGTTCACCGCGTTGTCCGAGGAGCACATCCTGGCCGGCTGCCCGGACGTCACCGACTGCACTGTGGTGATCGTCGCCGAGGCCGACGGTGTGGTCACCGACGTGCTGCTGGAGTTGGCCGCCGGCGCCGACGAGGCCGAGGACCGCACCGAACGGGTCCGCGCCGCACTGGGCGCGGACGTCGGCGGCACGCTGCGCCGGGTCGTGCCGGTGCGCTCCGCGGACATCCCGGTCACGGTGACCGGCAAGGTCCGCAAGGTGGTCCTGCGCGAGCGCTACCTAACCGAGGCGGCGTCATGACCGCCCTGATCACGGGGATGGGTCTGTTCACCCCGGTCGGGCGGGGCGTCGAGGAGACCTTCGAGGCGGTGACCACCGGCCGTTCCGGGCTGACCCGCCCGCCCGAGGGGCACCCGGTCAGGGAGTCGTTGGACGTCGCCGGCCTGCTGCCCGACATCGACCCGCGCACCGTCGCGTCCGGGCCGGAGACCCGGGTGCTGGACCGGATCGTGGTGCTCGCACTCCTCGCCGCCGCCGACGCGCTCGCCGACGCCGGCATCGAGGTCGGCCGCGACGTCGACCCCGACCGGATCGGAGTGATCGTCGGCGGTGTCGGTGGCATGGCGACCCTGGAGTCGCAGGTGCTGGCCCGGGCGGCCCGGGGTCGGGCGGCGGTCAGCCCGTACCTGCTCACCGGGATCCTGCCGAACATGCCGGCGGCGCGGATCGCCATCGCGCACGGCATCCGCGGCTACAGCTCGTCGGTCGGCACCGCCTGCGCCTCCGGTGCCCAGGCGGTCGCCGACGGGGTCCGGCTGATCGCCACCGGAGAGGTCGACGTGGTGCTCTGCGGGGCCAGCGAGGCACCGCTGTTCCCGACCTTCGCCGACACCTTCGGCAACGCGCGCGCCCTGGCCAGAGCAGGCGACGACCCGGCCCGGGCGAGCCGGCCGTTCGACACCTCCCGCAGCGGGTTCGTGCTGGCCGAGGGCGCCGCGCTGCTGGTGCTGGAACGCGCCGAGCACGCAGCGGCGCGCGGCGTCACCGCGTACGCCGAAGTGGCCGGCCACGGCGCGACCACTGACGCGTACCACCCGACCGCACCGCGCCCGGACGGTGCCGGCGCGGCCGCGTGTATACGGCGCGCGCTGCGCAGCTCCGGTGTGCCGGCGGCGGCGGTCGGCTACGTCAACGCGCACGGCACCGCGACGAAGCTCGGTGACATCGCGGAGACCACCGCCCTCGCCGACGTGTTCGGCGTCGGCGGTGTGCCGGTCAGCTCCACCAAGGCGCTCACCGGGCACCTGCTCGGCGCCTCCGGGGTCCTGGAGGCGGCGGTCACCGCGCTGGCGCTCGGTCGGGGGCTGCTGCCACCGACGTACCACCTCGACGACCCGGACCCGGCCTGCCCGGCGGACCACATCCGTGGCGCGTCCCGCAAGTCCGACCCGGAGTACGCGGTCACCAACTCGTTCGGGTTCGGCGGTCAGAACGTGAGCCTGCTGCTCGCGCGCGTCGCCGGGCCGAGGAGGTGATCGACGCGGCATCCCGGGCGGGCGCGCCCGGACGGCAACACGGGGGGAAGCGTGTGGGAGGGGTTTCAGGGGACATGGACATCCGTGGTATCGACCACATCGAACTCTACGTGGGGGACGCCCGACAGGCGGCCTTCTACTTCAGCACCGCCGTCGGCTTCGAGATCTGTGGCCAGGGTGGCCCGGAGACCGGGCTGGAAGGGCAGCGCTCGCTGCTGCTCTGCCACGGCGACATCCGACTGCTGCTCACCTCGGGGCTCAGCGCCGAGCATCCGGCGGCGAGGTACGTCCAGCGCCACGGTGACGGCATCGCCGTCGTCGCGGTCGAGGTCGACGACCTCGCGTCCGCGTACGCCGAGCTGGTGGGCCGCGGCGCGACCGGGGTGACGCCACCGACCATCGTCACCGGTGCGGACGCCGAGGTGGTGACCGCCGAGGTGGACGGCTTCGCCGACGTGCGGCACCGGCTGGTGCAGCGCCGCGGCGACCGGGCCGAGTTCCTGCCCGGCGTCATCACACCGGCACCGTCCGGTGGGGAGGGTCATCCGCCGGTGCTCGCCGAGATCGACCACCTGGCGGTCTGCGTGCCGCCCGGTCAGCTCGACGAGACGGTCCGGCACTTCGAGAAGTTGTTCGACTTCGCGGAGATCTTCGAGGAACACATCGAGGTCGACGGGCAGGGGATGAACTCCAAGGTGGTGCAGAGCCCGTCCGGGCGGGTCACCGTGGTGCTGCTGGAACCGGACCGGGCCCGGCGGCCGGGGCAGATCGACGCGTTCCTGGACCAGCACGCCGGCGGGGGAGTGCAGCACCTGGGGCTGCGCACCGACGACATCCTCACCGCGGTCGAGGCGTTGGGCCGGCGCGGGGTGCGCTTCGCCGGCACACCCGGCAGCTATTACGACTCCCTGGAGGCGCGGGTCGGTCGGGTGGACGCCCCACTGGACCGGCTGCGTGAGCTGGGCGTGCTGGTCGACTCCGACCACGACGGCCAGCTGTTGCAGATCTTCGCCGAGTCGATGCACGTACGCCGCACGCTCTTTTTGGAGCTGATCGAGCGGCGCGGCGCGCGGGGCTTCGGCAGCGGCAACATCAAGGCGCTCTACGAGGCCAAGGAACGGGAGTTGGCCGCGGTGGCGGCCACACCACAGGGGGTGGGGGCATGAGCGCGAGGAGTGAGCCGGGTTTGCGAGCCCCGCAGTCGCGAACCAGAGGCACAGTGACCGCTACCGGGTTCGAACCCACGCTGACCGCCGAGGAGCAGGCCCTGCTGCCGTCCGACGACGACGTGCGGCACTACGCCGAGCACGGCTGGTACCTGTCGAAGAAGGTGTTCACCGACGACGAGGTGGACGCCCTCGCCGCCGCCGCGCAGCGCTACTACGACGGTGAGCGGGACCGGCGGTTGCCGGTGCGGCCCCCGAAGCTGGCCTACTGGGAGCCGTCGTCGGGGCCGGTGCAACGGCACAACGACTACGTCCACCACGAGCACAACGGGTTGGGCGCGATCCTGCGCAAGCCGCTGGTCGGGGCGGTGGCGGCCCGGCTCGCCCAGGCCGACGAGATCCGGGTCTTCCAGTCCACGCTGATCTACAAGCCGCCGATCTCCGGCGAGCCGAGCAACATCGTGCCCTGGCACTTCGACAAGCACTACTGGGCGTCCTCGTCGTCGGAGAAGATGCTCACCGCGTTCATCCCGTTCCACGACTGTGGGGAGGAGATGGGCACCATCACCATGGTCGACGGCTCGCACCGGTGGAAGGAGATCGGCGCCGACGACACAGTGGTGCGGCACTTCGCCGACCGGGACCGCAGCCAGCTGGAGGAGATGCTGGCCGAGAACGCCGCGTACAACGGCGCGGACATCCGCAAGATCCCCATGGTGATCCCCAAGGGCCACGTGAGCTTCCACCACTGCCGCACCTATCACGGCAGCGGCCCCAACGTCAGCGGTCGCCCCCGACAGGCGATCTCGCTGCACCTGCAGGACGGCGACAACGCCTGGCGGGAGTATCCGCTCTCCGACGGCACGCTCGCCGCGTACAACCACGACGTGCTGGTCCGCCGCACCCACGAGGGGCGGCCCGACTACGCGGATCCCGACTACTGCCCGGTCATCTGGCGCCACCGCGCCCAACAGGGAGGCTGACATGTCACGCTACGACTGGGGTAGGACCCACCCGGGCATCGAACGGCTGGAAAAGGCGGTGACCGACCGGCGTGACGTGGTGGTCAAGCACCCGCTCTACGCCAACCTGGACACCCACGAGGCGCTGGTCACCTTCATGCAGCACCACGTCTTCGCGGTCTGGGACTTCATGTCCCTGCTGAAGTCGTTGCAACGGCAGCTGACCTGCGTCACAGTGCCGTGGATCCCGACCGGCCCGACCGGCAGCCGCCGCCTCATCAACGACATCGTCATGGTCGAGGAGAGCGACGAGCTGGGTGGCGGCTACATCAGCCACTTCGAGCTGTACGTGCAGGGCATGGTCGAGGCCGGCGCGGACACCACCGCCGTGAACGCGCTCGTCGACCTGCTGCGCGCCGGCCGGCCGGTGACCGACGCGCTCACCGAGGCCGGGGTGCCGGCGGCGTCGGCGAGGTTCGCCGCCACCACCTGGCGGATCATCGAGTCGACACCGGTGCACTGCCAGGCGGCGGCCTTCGCGTTCGGTCGTGAGGACCTCATCCCGGACATGTTCACGCAGGTCGTCTCGGTCAACGAGCGCAGCAACCGGCTGCACACGTTCGTCGACTACCTGGAGCGGCACATCGAGGTCGACGGCGAACAGCACACCCCGATGGCCATGCAGATGCTCGCCGACCTGTGCGGCGACGACGACACCAAGTGGCAGGAGTGCGCCGACACGGTCAACACCGCCCTCACCGCCCGGGCCCGACTGTGGGACGACATCCTCGCCGCCATCAAGGGACCGGCGTGACCGACGCCGACCCGGTCCGGCTCTACCGCACGGTCCGGCTGATCCGCCGGTTCGAGGAACGGGCGGTGGAGCTGGTCCACGGCGGGCAGATCGTCGGCGGCATCCACCCGTACCTCGGTCAGGAGGGGATCGCCGCCGGCGTCTGCGCCGCCCTGGGTGCCGACGACGTGATCGCCGGCACCCATCGCGGACACGGGCACGTCCTGGCCCGGGGCGCGGACCCGGCCCGGATGCTCGCCGAGCTGTGCGGTCGGGTCACCGGCCTCAACGCCGGGCGGGGCGGCTCGATGCACGCCGCCGACCTCAGCCTCGGCGTGCTCGGCGCCAACGCCATCGTGGGGGCCTCCGGGGCGATCATCACGGGTGCGGTCTGGGCCCACCGCCGTCGGGGGCGCGACACCGTCGGGGTGAGCTTCTTCGGCGACGGCGCGGTCAACGAAGGGATGCTGCTGGAGGCGTTCAACCTGGCCGCGCTCTGGCGGGTGCCGGTGCTGTTCGTCTGCGAGAACAACGGCTACGCCACCACCATGCCGGTCGCCGGCGCGGTGGCCGGCAGCATCACCGGCCGGGCCGCCGCGTTCGGCGTCCCGGCCGTCCAGGTCGACGGCCAGGACCCCGAGACGGTACGCGTCGCCGCGGCCGCCGCCGTCGACCGGATGCGCGCCGGCGGCGGTCCCGAGCTGATCGAGGCCCGTACCTACCGCTTCGACGTCCACCACACCTTCGAGCACGCGGTACGCCTCGACTACCGCCCGCCCGACGAGGTGACCCGGGGTCGGGCCCGCGACCCGGTGCGTATCCAGGGTGAGCGCCTCTCCGACGTCGACCGTGCCGCAGTGGACGCCGAGGTCGAGGAAACCCTCGACGCGGCCGTGCGTTTCGCCCTGGCCAGCCCGCAACCCGACCCGGCCGACGCCCTGGCCTACCTGTACGCCAGCGGCATGACCGCCCGCACCGGAGGTGGCTGAATGACCGCATGCACCGGAGGTGGCTGAATGACCGCATGCACCGGAGGTGGCTGAGGTGCCCCGACTGTCGTACCGCCGGGCGCTGACCCGGGCACTCGCCGACGAGCTGACCCGGGACGAGGCGGTGTTCCTGCTCGGCGAGGACGTCCAGGTCGGGGCGTCGATGGTGACCACCGGCCTGGCCAAGCGCTTCGGGACCGAGCGGGTACGCGACACCCCGCTGTCCGAGCAGGCGTTCACCAGCTTCGCCACCGGCGCGGCGCTGGCCGGGTTGCGGCCGGTGATCGAGTTCCAGATCCCGTCGCTGCTGTTCCTGGTCTTCGAGCAGATCGTCAACCACGCCCACAAGTTCCCGCTGATGACCGGTGGGCAGTGCGCCGTCCCGGTCACCTACCTGGTCCCCGGCTCCGGCTCGCGCACGGGCTGGGCCGGGCAGCACTCCGACCAGCCGTACAGTCTCTTCGCCCACGTCGGCGTGGTCACCGTCGTGCCGGCCACCCCGGCCGACGCGTACGGGCTGCTGGTCACCGCGATCCGCCACGACGACCCGGTGGTGGTGTTCGCCCCGGCTGGCGCCATGGACCTGCGGGAGGACGTCGAGGACCTGACCCCGGTGCCGCTGGGCCGGGGCCGGATCCACCGCTTCGGCGACGACGTCACAGTGGTCGCGGTCGGGCACCTGGTGCACGACGCGCTCGCGGTGGCCGAGGAGCTGGCCGACCAGGTCTCGGTGGAGGTGTTCGACCCGCGCACGCTGTACCCGTTCGACATCGACGGCCTCACCGAGTCGGTGGCGCGCACCGGGCGGCTCGTGGTGGTCGACGACGCCAACCGCTCCTGCGGCATGGCCGCCGAGATCATCGCCTCGGTGGTGGAGCGCGTCCGACTGCTCGCCCCTCCCCGCCGGGTCACCCGCCCGGACGGGGCGGTGCTGCCGTTCGCGCCGGCGTTGGACCGGGCCGTGCAACCGTCCCGGGACCAGCTCGCCACCGCCATCCACCTGACCATGAAGGACGGATCATGATCGACCCCAACTACACGTGGCCGGCGGCCGACCGAGCCTGGACCGACCTGCCGGAGCCGGCCCGACGAGCCATGGTGACCAGTGGGGCGGCGGCCTGGGAGCAGGTCTTCCACGGCCGGGCCACCTACAACAAGCAGTGGCGGCTGGCCCGCCCCCCGGTCCTGACCGCCGACGCCTGGCGGCAGCTGAACGAGGTCTGCGACCGGCTCGCCCAGCTGATCCTCGACGCCTGCCGTCGTCGGGCGGGCACCGCCGGTGAGCTGCGCCGGCTGCTCGACGTACCGGCGGGGGAGACCCGCCTGCTGGACGAGTCGGAGCCGCTGAGCGAGGCGCTACTGGCCGCGTACCGGCCGGACGTGATCTTCTCGGCGGGGGTGCCGAAGTTCGTCGAGTACAACATCGACAGCAGCCTCGGTGGCGGCTTCGACGCCGACACCGTGATCCAGCGGTTCGCACGGCTCTACCAGGACCAGGGCATCCTGGACGACCTGCCGGCGCGGGCCGCACCGTCACTGCTCGACCAACGGTTCGTGGCGATCCGCGAGGAACTGCGGTTGCCCGACGGCGCCCGGGTGGCGCTGCTGATGGACTTCGACTCCGACTACCCCGGTCTGGACGACCCGCAGACGTTCATCCGGATCCTCGACCCACTGGCCGTACGGGCCCGGGACTTCGGCATCGACCTGGTCATCGCCCCTGTCTCCACCGCCACCCTGGACGCCGACAGTCGCCTGGTGGTCGACGGCGCGCCGGTCGACGCGCTGTTCCGGCTGTTCGTGCCCAACCGGGTCACCCCGACCGCCGGCCTGGACGCGGTGGCCGGTGCCCTCGCGGCGGGCACGCTGCCGATGTTCGTCTCGGCGGCGGCCTGGCTGCTCGGCAACAAGACCACCTTCGCGTGGCTGTGGGAGGACGTGGACGGGCTACCCGCCGACGACCAGACGCTGATCCGTCGGCACGTGCCGTACACGGTGCCGCTGACCGCCGCGGTGCTCGACCGGGCGATCGCCGACCAGGCGAAGCTAGTGGCGAAGCCGGCCGACGGTTCCGCAGGGCACGGCGTGCTGCTCGGCCCGGAGTTGAGCCCGACGGACTGGGCCGACGGGGTACGGGCCGCCGTCGACCAGGGCGGCGCGATCCTTCAGGAGTACCTGCCGACCGACCGGGTGTCGATGGACTTCGTGCAGATCGAGACGGGCGAGACGGTGACGGCAGAGGTGCCGTACTCGCTGGCTCCGTACCTGTTCGGCCGGCACGCCTCCGGCGGCCTGGCGAGGGTCGGCTACCCCGGCTGCGACGGAGTCCTCAACCTGGCCCACGGCGTCCTGATGACCGGAGTCCTCCTGAAGGACTGACCCGCGCGATCGCCCCGGTGATCAAGAGGTTTGCGTCACCGGACCTGGCGTGTCGTGACCGAAACCTCTTGATCACCGGGTGCGGACCGGGGCCGCAGGGTCGGTCAGGGGCGGTGGGGGGAGAGGGCGCGGAGGGTTTCGGCCGTTGCTATGGCGTCGCTGCGGGCGCTGCCGTGTCGGCCGTCGGTGCTGTAGAGGGTCGGGTCGGCCGTCAGCGGATGATCGGTCAGGTGCACGTGGACGGTGCCCAGGCGCTCGGCGAGCCGCGCGGTGCGCGCGGACAGGCGGCGCATCCGCTCCCGCAGGCCGGGGCGCAGGGCCTCCGGGACCGCCGGGCTGTACGAGACGTCGAACATCCCCACGGTGACCACGTCCGCGCCGACGTCCCGCAGCGCAATGATCATCGCGGTCAGCTCCGCGTCGACCGCGTCCGCGTCGTACGCCGGGCGGAAGGCATCGTTGCCGCCGCAGACCACCAGCGCCAGGTCGGGTGCGAAGGCCAGCGCCGGCGCGAGCTGCTCGGCTCGCACCTGGTGCGCGCGCAGGCCGCTGCGGCCAAGATTCAGGTACGCCAGACCCGGGCGGGCGGCGTCCAGTTCGCTGGCGATCCGGTCGGCCCACTGCACGTCCGAGTAGCCGGGCGTCGGCTCGCAGCTGCCCTCGACCACGCTGTCGCCCAGTGCCACGAATCGCCGCCACGGGTGCCCGCGAAGCAGCTCGGCGGCCTCGCCGGATCGCAGGCAGTACGGATCAGTCGATTCGGCCAACGTCGATGCCATTCCGGCACGCTAGCCGACCACCGCCCGCCCGGCCAGGCCCGCCCGACACCGCCCTGCCATCAACCCAACGCTCGCTGAGCACCTCGCGGCGCTGTCGGGTTGGCGTCGCCGGCGCGGCGGCCGCCGTAGCGCGCCTGCGCTGCCCCCGCTGCCGCAGCGAACACGCCGCCCCGGCCACCCGCTGACGCGGTCTAGGCGTTCGTGGGCTCCTGATCGGCGCGGTGGGCGGCGGCGAGGCGTTTCGGGGCGCGGGCATACCACGCCTCGGTGACCACCTCGGTCAGCTCGGACAGGTTGATCCGGTCGAGCCGGACCAGCACCGCCGGGTACCCGTCGAAGTGCGGGGTGGTGAGGTAGACCGACGGGTCGTCGGCGAGCAGGGCTTCCTTGACGCCGAGGTCGGCCACCCGTACGCCGAGCAGCGGGCCGTCGGGAGCGGCGTCACCGAGGGCGTCGAGGTCCGCGCGGCGCAGCGGTCGCTCCCAGACGAACGGCTTGTCCCGGACCCGCCAGGCCGGCAACCCGTCGTACGACGGACGCTCGGTGGTCTCCGGCAGAGCGAGCGCGATCCGGCGGACGTCCTCCCAGCTCGGCATGTCCACACGGTACGCGCTCAGCGGGCCGCAGTGTGCTCGTGCGAGCCCAACTGTCAGGGCGCGACGGCAGGGGTGGGCCGCGTCGGTGTCCTCGGCTCGGACGGCCGGGTCAGCAGCGGGTACGCGCTGACCAGCAGGCACGCCGCCGCCATGGTCAGCAGCGCCGGGGTGAGACCCAGCGCGTCCACCGACCAGCCGCCGAGCAGCGCGCCGACCGGCAGACCGACGAAGGCCAGCGAACCGGCGATGCCGATCACCCGGGTCTGCAACTCCGCAGGCACCCGCTCGTAGAGCGCCACCCCGAGCAGCGGGTTGACCGCCGCTATGCCGATGCCGGACAGGAAGGTCACCACGAGCACGACCGGCAGCTCGTCACTGATCGCCAGTGCGACCAGCCGCGGCGTGCCGGCGATCAGCGCCCCGACCAGGAACGTCAGCCGGCGGGGCAGCCTCGGCCCGAGCGCGGTGAAGACCACGTTGCCCAGCAGCGCGCCCGCCGAGAACGCCGCCAGCACCAGACCGAGCCCGCTGGGGCCGTGCAGCTCCCGGGCGACCCAGACCGGGATGTAGACGGCCACGCTGGCGTTGGCCACCATGTTCAGCGCCGAGATGACCAGCAGCATGCTGAGCAGCGGCCGGTCCCGGCCCAGGTAGCCGAATCCTGCACGCAGCGCGCGCAGATAGCTCTCCGGCTCGGCGGGCTTCGCCGGCGCGGCCGGTGGCCGGACCAGGACACCGATCAGCAGCGCGCAGACACCGAAGCTGGCCGCGTCGATGAGGATCGCCTCGGTCACCCCGAACGCGGCGATCAGCACGCCGCCCACGGCGGCGCCGAAGAGGGTCACCACCCGGCTCAGCCCGTCGTACGCCGAGGTCAGCCGGATCAGCGGCACCCCGGCGGCCTCGGCGACCGGCCGGAACATCACGTGCTTCACCCGGTCCCCGATGCCGCGCAGCGCGCCGGCCAGCGCCACCAGCGCCACCAGCGAACCGAAACCCAACCACGGGGTCAGCGCGACGACCACCATGGCCACCGCGCTGCCGGCGTCACAGAGGATGGACGTGCGGCGCAGGCCGATCCGGTCCGCCCAGGGTGTGCCCAGCGCGCTGGACAGTAGGTACGGCAGGGTCTCGGCGAACGCGACCAGGCCCATCTTGGTCGGGCTGCCGGTGGTGACCAGCACCAGCCACGGGATGGTCACCACCGAGATGCGGGTGCCCAGGTTGGAGATCAGGTCCGCGCCGACCAGGACGACCAGTTGCCGGCGGGGGGTCACGCCCCGACCGCCGCCGCCCGACGCGCCGCGTACCGCTCGCGCAGCGCCCGTTTGTCCACCTTGACCGACCGGTTCACCGGCAACCGGTCGACGAACTCCACAGCGGCCGGCGCCCACATCTCGTTGAGCTCCGCGGTCACCAGGTCGATCAGCTCCGCGCCGGTGACCGTGGCGTCCGGGGCGGCCACGACGTACGCGTACGGGACCTCGCCGACGGTGTCGTCCGGTACGCCGATCACGGCGGCGGCCCGCACCTGGGGGTGCCCGGCCAGCACGTCCTCGATGGGGCGGCAGAAGATCGCCCAGTTCCGCCGGTGCGTGACGATCATGTCGTGCGCGCGGTCGACCAGGTAGAGGTAACCGTCGTCGTCGAGGTGCCCGATGTCGCGGGTACGCACCCAACCGTCGACCAGCGTCTGCGCGGTCAGCTCGGGTTGGCCGTGGTAGCCGGCGAAGCTCAGTCGGGTCTGCACCCACACCTCGCCGTCACGCCCTGGCGGCAGCACCGTGCCGTCGTCGTCGCGGATCTCGATCCGCACGTCGCCGTAGGGTCGACCGCAGGACCGCAGCCGCTCCGGGTGCTCCGGGTCATCGGTCAACCCCGGCAGCGCGGTGATCACCACGGCTTCGCTGAGGCCGTACACGATGCGCAGCACCGGGCCGAACCGTGCGATGGCCTGGCGCAGCCGGGCGGGCGCGGCGGGTCCCGCTCCCACGTTGAACATGAACATGGCGCTGAAGTCCGCGCCGACCAGCGCCGGGTGGTCCAGCACCTCGTAGAGCATCGGCGGGGTGACGAAGGTGGAGTTGATCCGCTCCCGCTGCACGGTGTCCACGAAGGCCACCGGGTCCCAGTCGTCGCGCAGGAACAGCACCCCGCCGGTGAACAGGTTGAACAGGGTGGTGATCTGCCCGCTGGCCAACCACATCGGTGAGTGCGACAGGTGCCGCAGCAGCGGGAACCCGGCGCCGCGGAAGTCGGCGGCCAGGGTGAGGATCTGCGCGTAGAAGCTCTCCCGGTGGTGCACCAGCTTGGGGCTGCCGGTGGTGCCGCTGGTCTGCAGGAACGACTCGGGTGCCGGCACGGTCGCCGGCAGTTCCGCCGCGTCGGCGTCGGCGGTGAGGTCCGGGCCGGCGCCTCCCGGGCCGAGACAGCACACCGGTGTGCCGGGCAGCGCGGCGGCCAGGTCCGGGCCGAGACCGGCCGGGTCCCGGGCGTCGTAGACGAGGGCGTCCGGGCGGGCCAGGCGGATGAACTCGTCGACCTCCCGGCGCGCGGTCACCGGGGCGACCCACATGGTCCGGCAGCCGATGAGATGCAGCGCGAGCTGGAGCAACGGGCCCTCGACCGCGTTCGCCACCGTCACCAGCACCGCCGCACCGGGGCGTACGCCGTGCCGGGTCAGCGTCGCGGCCATCGTCCGCACCAACGCGGCGGCCTCGGTGTAGGTGAGCCGGCGGTCCCCGCCGACCAGCGCCTCCCGGTCACCGAAGCCGGCGAAGAGATCCAGCACTCGGTCCACGTAGGTGTGCCCAGGTCCGTCAGTCATCCGACTGCCCCCATCCGAGAAAGCGGCGGTCCCCGGGCAGCGCCCGGTGGCGACGCGACGGTGGCGCGCGCTCCGGTGAGCCCGCCGCCTGCGAGCCTAGGCCGGTAACGGTTGGTCGGAACCGTGCCGACGGGGCGATCCGACAGGCCCGCCGGACATTTGATCGCGTCGATCAGGTTGATTGACGCCCGTCAGCGGCGGCGGCTAGGTTTCTGGACCATCGTCCAGGCGGGCGCCGTCAGCGGACGGCCCTGGGCTGCCACACGATGGAGGTTCAATGTCGACCCCGAAGAGATGGCACGTCATCGCCGCCGCGGCCGCGCTGCTGGTCACAGGCACACCCGCGGTCGTCGCCAGCGCCGGTCCGTCCGGGACCGCCGCCGGCCGACCGGACCGCTCCGAGTGGGCGGGCACCTGGGCCACCGCGGTCACCCGGGGCAACTCGGTCGGGCTGACCAACACCGGTCTGAACGACCAGAGCGTACGGATGGTCGTGCACGTCTCGGTGGGCGGTCCGGCGCTGCGGGTCCGCCTGAGCAACCTCTACGGCGAGCAGGCGGTAGCGGTCGGTCGGGCCACCGTCGCCCGACCCAACACCGCCACCGCCGACGACCTCTCCGACATCGATCCGGCCTCGGTGCGCCCGCTGACCTTCACCGGCAACGCCTCGGCGACCATGAACCGGGGCGCGGAGCTGCTCAGCGACCCGCTGACGTTCCCGGTCGCGGACGACAGCGACCTGGTGGTCACAGTGCACTTCCCGACGCCGACCGGCCCGACCACCTTCCACGGGCAGTCGCAGCAGGCCAACTTCATCGGCGCCGGCGACCTGACCGGTGCCGCCGAGGGCACCGGGTTCACCACCCGTCCCACCTGCTGCTGGTTCTTCCTCTCCGGGATCGACGTGCAGCGCAGGGCCACCCCGGGCGCGGTGGTGGTGCTCAGTGACTCCATCGGTGACGGCAACGGCAGCACCGTCAACGCCAATCGACGCTGGCCCGACCTGCTCTCCGACCGGCTGCTCGCCGACCGGCCGGACCCGCGCACCCCGGGCGTGCTCAACCTCAGCCTGGCCGGCAACCGACTCAACCACGAGGGGACCGAGCCGGGCGACGGCAACTACCCCGGCTACTACCAGCTCGGCCCGAACGCGGCGGCCCGGCTCAACGAGGACGTCTTTCCCCAGACCGGCGTGCGGACTGTCGTCACCCACCTGGGCATCAACGACATCTGGATGTCCAACGACTCACCCGAGGCGATCATCGCCACTCTGCGGCAGATCAATCAGCAGCTCCAGCAGCGGGGGCTGACCAGCCTGGTGGCCACGCTGACCCCGTACGAGGGGCACGGCGCGCCCGGCGTGTGGACTCCGCAGAAGGAAGCCACCCGGCAGGCGGTGAACACGTATCTGCGCGGCAGCCGCGAGTTCGACGGGCTGCTCGACTTCGACCGGGTGCTGCGCGACCCGGCGCGGCCCAGTCAGCTGCTGCCCGCGTACGACTCGGGTGACCACATCCACCCGAACGACGCCGGCAACCAGGCGCTGGCGAACGCCGTGCCGCTGCGGCTGCTCGGGTTGTGACACCGGCCGGGGCGGCGGGTGATCCTCGCCGCCCCGGGCACCGACATCCTGGGGAGGAGCGCGTCGTGACGGCGCAGGAGTTGCTCACCGGCCTGTACAGCGAGCAGGGCCGACAGAACCCGTATCCGTGGTACGCCGGCCTGCACAAGCTCGGGCCGGTCAGCGCGGTCCCGGCCCGGGCCGAGCACCGCACGGTGGCGGCGGTGGCGGTCGGCTACGACCTCGTCGACGGGTTGCTGCGCGATCCGGAGTGGACCAAACATCCGCCGCCGGGCTGGCAGGAGCAGGAGATCCTGCGCACCTTCCAGACGTCGATGATGTTCGTGAACCCGCCCGACCACACGCGGATGCGGCACGTGTTCTCCCGCACCTTCACCCCGCGCCGGTTGGGCGCGCTGGAACCGGTGATCCTGCGGGTGGTCGACGAGCTGCTGGACCGGATGGCCGACGCCGGAAACGCCGTGGTGGACTTCGTGGCGGACTTCGCGTACCCGGTCCCGGCGCTGGTGATGGCCGAGTTCATCGGCATCCCGGTGGCGGAGTTGGCGTGGTATCGCGAGCGGGTGGAATGGATCGACGAGTTCCTGGACGTCGCCGGGAAGACCCCGGAACGTCTGGCTGCCGCCAACACCGCGGCCGAGGAGCTGCGGGTCTTCTACCGGGAGCTGCTGGCGCACCGCCGCAGGGTGCCCGGGGACGACCTGCTGAGTGGGCTGGTGGAGGCCCTCGACTCGGGTGAGGTGGAGCTGACCGAGGAGGAGCTGGTCAGCAATCTGATCGTGCTGTTCAACGCCAGCTTCGTCACCACCGTCTACATGTTCAGCAACGGGATGCCGTTGCTGCTGGCCCATCCGGAGACGGTCGCGGCGATGCCTACCGACGACAAGCTGACCGCGGGCTGCGTCGACGAGGTGTTGCGGTTGGAGAGCCCCGTGCACTTCCTGGCCCGTGCCGCGCCGGCCGACATGGTGCTGGGTGATGTGCCGGTCGCCCGGGACGACAACGTGCTGATCATCATCGGGGCGGCCAACCGGGACCCGGCACGGTTCCCGGACCCGGACGTCTTCGACCCGACCCGACCCGGCCCGCCGTCGTTGGCCTTCGGGGTGGGTCTGCACTTCTGTCTCGGCGCGGCGGTGTCCCGGCTGGAGGGCCGCCTCGCGCTGCCCCGCCTGTTCGCCCGGTTCCCCGGGCTGACGGTCACCGAGACGCCGACGTACAGCGGCAGCCTGTTCCTGCGCGGCATCGACAAGCTGCTCGTCAGCACCGGCGGATAGGAGCGACATGGCCCCGCACCCGGAGGTGGCGGCGTACCGGGCGGCCCGCGCCGCGACCGGCACCCCGCCGCTGTACACGCAGACGCTGACCGAGGCGCGCGCCGCGGACCTGGCCGCGATCCGCGCCGGCTCCGGCGCGGTCGAGCCGGTGGCAGAGGTACGCGACGAGCGGATGCTCGGCCCGGCCGGCGAGCTGCCACTGCGGGTTTACCGACCGGCCGGGTCGGGCCCGCTGCCCACCCTGCTGTACTTCTTCGGCGGCGGGTGGACGCTCGGGAGCATCGACACCGCCGACGGCATCTGCCGGCGACTGGCCAACGCCGTGCCCTGTCAGGTGATCACCGTCGGCTACCGGCTCGCCCCGGAACATCCCTTCCCGGCGGCGGTGCACGACTGTCACGCGGCCGCCAGCTGGGTCGCCGGCCACGCCGACCGGCTGGGCGTCGACCCGGACCGGCTGGCGGTGGGCGGGGACAGCGCCGGCGGGAACCTGGCCGCCGCGGTCACCCTGCTCAGCCGCGCGCACGGGCCCACGCTCGCCGCGCAGCTGCTGGTCTATCCGAACACCGACCAGAGCGGCGAGCCGCCCGACCCGGCCGACGACGACCCGACGCTGTTCAACAGCCGATCGGTGGCCTGGTACCGGACGCACTACCTGGCCGACGAGGCGCACGCCCGGGACCCCCTCGCGTCGCCGCTGCTCGCCGACGACCTGACCGGCCTGCCCCCGGCGCTGGTGGTCACCGCCGAGCTGGACCCGCTGTGCGCGCAGGGGCAGCGGTACGCCGAGCGACTCGCGGCCGCCGGCGTGCCCACCCGGGTGCGGCACTACCCGGGGATGATCCACGGCTTCTTCGCCATGCCGGGCGTCTTCACCGACGGCCGGCGGGCGCAGGCCGACGCGGCGGCGTTCCTGCGGGAACGATTCGGTCTGCCGCCAGGGCGCGACGAGCCGGCGGACGACCCGACGGGCACGGCGGTGTGCGGTGGTTGAGCCGGTGCTGACCGACCTGCCGGCCGTGTCGCTCACCGACTACGCCGAGCGGGCCCGCACGGTGCTGCCGGAGGACGTGTGGGACTACGTCGACTGCGGTAGCGCGTCCGAGGTGACAGTGTCGGCCAACCGTCGCGCGTTGGACCGGGTCGCCGTCCTGCCCCGGATGCTGCGCGGGGTGGACACCGTCGACCTCGGCGCCCGGCTGCTCGGTCGCCCGTATGCCATGCCGGTCGGGGTGGCGCCGATGGCGTACCAGCGCCTGGTGCACCCGGACGGGGAGCTGGGCCTCGCCTCGGCGGCCGGCGCGGCCGGGATCCCGTACCTGGCGAGCACGCTGGGCAGCACACCTCTCGAACAGGTCACCGCTGTCGGCGCGGACGTGTGGTTCCAGCTCTACTGGCTGCGCGACCGGACCCTCGTCCGTGACCTGCTGGCCCGGGTCGTCGCGGCCGGTTGCCGGGCACTGGTGGTCACCGTGGACGTCCCGGTGCTCGGCCGGCGTCCCCGGGATCTGCGCAACGCCTTCCGGCTGCCGGACGACGTGGTGGCCGCGAACCTGCCCGACGGGCGCGACGCCCTGGCGCACACCGGTGCCCCCGGGGTGTCCGCGCTCGCCGCGCACACCGCCTCCTCGTTCGCGCCGGCATTGCGCTGGGCGGACCTGGCCTGGCTACGCGAGCAGGTCGACCTGCCGCTGGTGGTCAAGGGAGTGCTGGACCCCCGCGACGCGGTCGAGGCGGTCCGGGTGGGCGCGGACGCGATGGTCGTGTCGAACCATGGCGGCCGGCAACTCGACGGGGCGCCGGCCAGTGTCACCATGTTGCCGGAGGTCGTCGACGCGGTCGGCGGCGACTGTCAGGTGCTGCTGGACAGCGGCATCCGCAGCGGCACCGACGTGCTGCGGGCGCTCGCGTTGGGCGCCGCCGGGGTGCTGGTCGGCCGGCCGTTGCTCTGGGCGCTGGCCGCCGGTGGCGAACGCGGCGCGCGGGACGCGCTGACGCTGCTCGCCGCCGAGCTGACCGACGCGCTCACCCTGGCCGGCTGCGCCGACCCCGCGGCGGCCGCCGCGCTGCGGACGCTCGATGCGGGCTGAGCGGTGACTGCCACCGAGCCGGTCGACCTGGCCGTCGCCGACCTGCACCCCGCGCTGGGCGATCCAGCGCTGACCTCGATGAACTTCCTCAACGAGGTGTCCGAGCGCTACCCGGCGGCGGTGTCCCTCGCCGCCGGCCGGCCGTACGAGGAGTTCTTCGACCTCGCGGCGGTGCACCGGCACCTGGACACGTTCCACCGGCACCTTACCGACGACCTCGGTCACTCGTCCGAGCAGGCCCGGCGGCTGCTGCTGCAGTACGGCCGGACCAAGGGCATCGTGCACCACCTGATCGCCCGCAACCTCGCGGTCGACGAGGGGATCACCGTCGACCCGGAGGCCGTCGTGGTGACCGTCGGCTGCCAGGAGGCGATGTTCCTGGTGCTGCGGGCGTTGCGCGCCGGACCGGAGGATGTGCTGCTCGCGGTCGCCCCGACCTACGTCGGGCTGACCGGGGCGGCCCGGTTGGTCGACCTGCCGGTGTGGCCGGTGGCCGGTGGACCGTCCGGGGTGGACGTGGCCGACCTGTCGGCCCAGGTGCGGCGGGCCCGGGCGGCGGGGCTTCGGCCGCGTGCCTGTTACGTGATGCCGGACTTCGCCAACCCGTCCGGGGTCAGCATCTCGACGGAGGACCGGCGGCGGTTGCTCGCGCTGGCTGCCGAGGAGGACCTGCTGCTGCTGGAGGACAACCCGTACGGGCTGTTCCACTCCGCCGACGGGCCCCGCCCGCCCACCCTCAAGGCGCTGGACACCGGGCGTCGGGTCGTCTACCTCGGCTCGTTCGCGAAGACAGTGCTGCCCGGGGCGCGGGTCGGTTACGTGGTCGCCGACCAGCGGGTGGCCGGGGCGGATGGCCGGGTCGGCCCGCTCGCGGACCAGCTCGCCATGATCAAGAGCATGGTCACGGTGAACACGTCACCGATCGCGCAGGCGGTGATCGGCGGCCGGCTGCTGGAGAACGGGTGCAGCCTGGTGGCGGCGAACACCCGGGAGCGTTCCGCGTACACCCGGAATCTGCGCCACCTGGTGACCGGGCTGCGCCGGCGGTTCCCGGGCCGGGCGGGCGGCCCGGCGGCGGTGCGCTGGACGGTGCCGGCCGGCGGGTTCTTCGTGGTGGTGACAGTGCCGTTTCCGGTCGACGACGCGCTGCTGGACCGCTCGGCCCGCGACTACGGGGTGCTGTGGACGCCGATGGCGCACTTCTACGACGACACCGCGCCGGTGTGCGCGCTGCGGCTGTCGGTCAGCGCGGTGACGCCACAACAGATCGACGTCGGGCTGGACCGCCTGGCCACCCTGATCACCGACGAGGTGGCCCGTCGGGCGGGTTGACACAGCGCGTTCATCGGATGGCAATGCGCGACGACCCGCGTGCCATCGTCCTGGGTGGACGGTCATAATAAGCCGCATGGTTGCCTGGGAGTACGCCCTGCTCGTCCGCCGCTATCAGGGACAGGGCCGCAATTTCCATGTCTCGTTCGTCTGGTACGCGCCGGACGGGTCCCGTAAGGACATCACGGCCTTCGGTGACACCGCCATCGCGCACCTCAACCGCGCCGGCCGGGAGGGATGGGAGCTAATCTCCGCCGCCGAGGACGTGAACAACGTCCAGGGAAGCACCGAGGTCCACCGCTACCACCTGAAGCGCCCCATGAACTAACCCCCCTGCGACGCCCCCGAACCCCACCCGCGTCGTCGATCATGGAGTTGTGGTGGTGGACGAACGCCGTGCATCCGCCCGTTCCGGGCACCACAACTCCATGATCGACGCGGCCGGGGCTGGGGCCGGTCAGGTCAGGTCGATCGCCGGGTAGAGGGGGTGCGGGGCCAGCAGGTCGGTGGCCTGGCGGGCGACCTTGTCGGCCAGAGCGGGGTCGAGGGTGTACTTCGCCTTCGACGGGGTGCCGTCGGCGTTGGCGCCAGCGGTGGTCTGCGTCAGCACGGTGTGCATCAGCTCCGCGGTCTGGTCCATCTCGGCGGTGCCGAGCCCCCGGGTGGTCAGGGCGGGCGTGCCGACCCGGATGCCGGACGTGTACCAGGCGCCGTTCGGGTCCTGCGGGACCGAGTTGCGGTTGGTGACGATGCCCGAGTCCAGGAGAGCCTGCTCGGCCTGCCGGCCGGTGAGCCCGTAGCCGGACACGTCGATCAGCACCAGGTGGTTGTCGGTGCCGCCGGTGACCAGCTTCGCGCCCCGCCGCAGCAGCCCCTCGGCGAGCGCCTGCGCGTTGTCCACGATCCGCTGGGCGTAGTCGGCGAAGTCGGGCCGGCGGGCCTCCGCGAGGGCGACCGCCTTGGCTGCCATCACGTGCGGCAGCGGGCCGCCGAGCACCATCGGGCAGCCCCGGTCCACCTGGTCGGCCAGCTCCGGCTGGCAGAGCACCATGCCGCCGCGCGGGCCGCGCAGCGACTTGTGGGTGGTGGTCGTGACGATGTGGGCGTGCGGCACCGGGTCGAAGTCGCCGGTGAAGACCTTGCCGGCGACCAGACCGGCGAAGTGCGCCATGTCGACCATGAAGGTCGCGCCGACCGAGTCGGCGATCTCCCGCAGGATCCGGAAGTTCACCTTCCGCGGGTACGCCGAGTAGCCGCCGACCAGGATCAGCGGCTTGAACTCGCGGGCCGCCTCGGCCACCCGGTCGTAGTCGATCAGACCGGTCGCCGGGTCGGTGCCGTAGCTGCGCTGGTCGAACATCTTGCCGGAGATGTTCGGCCGGAACCCGTGGGTGAGGTGGCCGCCCGCGTCCAGCGACATGCCGAGCATCCGCTGGTTGCCCAGCTCACGGCGAAGCGTGAACCAGTCGGCCTCGGTGAGGTCGTTGACGTGGCGGACCTGCGCCTTCTTCAGGGCGGGGGACTCCACCCGGTCGGCCAGCACGGCCCAGAAAGCCACCAGGTTGGCGTCGATGCCCGAGTGCGGCTGCACGTACGCGTGCGCGGCGCCGAACAGCTCCCGGGCGTGCTCGGCGGCGAGCGCCTCGACCGTGTCGACGTTCTGGCAGCCGGCGTAGAAGCGGCGGCCGACGGTGCCCTCGGCGTACTTGTCGCTGAACCAGTTGCCCATGGCCAGCAGGGTCGCCGGGGAGGCGTAGTTCTCGCTGGCGATGAGCTTGAGCGACTCCCGCTGGTCGGTCAGTTCGGCGCCGATGGCGTCGGCCACCCGCGGCTCGACAGCCCGGATCACCTCAAGGGCACTACGGAATGCGGTGGACTCGGCGTTGCGCGACATGCGACCTCCAACAGACGTGCGGGAAGGCCCAGGCGCTCGGCAAACGTCCTCATGACGGGGCCGCTCCCCGATGGTTGTCCATCCCCACGCGCCAGTAACGGCCCGGTCCGATCCTACCGGGCCGGCCGGGGCCGTCCCGGGCGACCTCCGCACGCCGCGCGTCGGAAGGGTTGGGCGGCCGACGTCGGGGCACACGGTAGGGAGCGGTCACCCCTGCCGGTACGACCGCCACCCGCACGAGAGGAGTCACCCATCATGACCACACCGTCCACCGACCGGCCGCTCGCCGTGGTGACCGGGGCGTCCAGCGGAATCGGGTACGAACTGGCGGTGCAGTTCGCCGAGCACGGTTTCGACCTCATCGTGGTCGCCGAAGACGACGGCATCTCGTCGGCGGCCGAGAAGCTGCGCCGCGACGGAGGCCCGGAGGTCCAGCCCGTCCGTGTCGACCTGGCCCGTGAGCAGGGCGTGGAGGAGTTGGCGTCCACGATCGCCGCCACCGGCCGCCCGGTGGACGCCCTGGCGCTCAACGCCGGCCGGGGCGCTGGCGGCGCCTTCGTCGGCGGTACCGACCTGCGCGACGAGTTGGAGATCGTCGACCTCAACGTCCGCTCGACGGTGCACCTGGCGAAGCGGTTGCTGCCCGGCATGGTCGAGCGGGGCGCCGGCCGGGTGCTCTTCACCTCGTCGATCGCCTCGACCATGCCGGGGCCCTTCCAGGCGGTGTACAACGCCTCGAAGTCGTTCGTGCAGTCCTTCGCCGAGGCGCTGCGCAACGAGTTGAAGGACACCGGTGTCACGGTGACCTCGCTGATGCCCGGGCCGACCGACACCCAGTTCTTCGATCGGGCCGACATGGAGGACACCCGGGTCGGCTCGGGCTCCAAGGACGACCCGGCGAAGGTCGCCGCGCAGGGCTTCGAGGCGCTGATGAAGGGCGATCAGACGGTCACCGCGGGTTCGCTGATGAACAAGGTGCAGACCGCTGCCGGCAAGATCATCCCGGACAAGCTCAAGTCCGAGCAGCACCGCCGGATGGCCGAGCCGGGTTCGGGCGACTGACCCGGTGCACGACGAAGGGCCCGGCATCGTGCCGGGCCCTTCGGTGTGAGCAGGCGCTTCAGGCGGTCACCGCGTCGATCGCCTTCTTGATCGCCTTCGGGTCACTGGGCGTACGAGGGGCGTCCGCCCGCAGCGCGATCATCTTCTCGCCGATCTCCTGCAACTGCTTACGACCCAGGGCCTCGCGGACCTTGGGGAACCACTCTTCTTCCTCCTCCTCGACGTGGTGCGTCACGTTCTCGATCAGCACCGTCGTCTTGGCGTTGAAGTGCTCGTGGTCCGCGTCCATGGCGGCCAGCTCGGCGCAGAGCACGTCGGCCACGTGGTGCTCCTCGTACGACTCGAGGATGTCGTCCTCCAGGTCGGGCAGCAGCCGGCGGACCTCCGGGTACATCACCTCGTTCTCGAGGTAGGTGTGCACGGTCAGGGCCTCGATGATCTGCCCGACCAGCTTCTGCCGCTTGCTCGCAGGCCCCTCCTCGGCATCCTGGAAGGCCTTGAACAGGCGGCGCATCTCCTTGTGGTCCTCTTTGAGCAGGACGATGGCATCGGTCGACACCGGTATGACCTCCCTGAAAAGTCTCGGCTGGTGGGGTTCCGGTACCCCCACGCCGAACGCGGAAAACAGGTGAAACCGCCTCAGACCATCGCCAGGGTGCGGGGGATCTCGTCGAGCAACTCCCGAGCCAGAAAGCCGATCCGGCCGTACCGGGGGATCAGCCGCTGACCGCTCACCGCGTGCGCGAACGAGCCCCAGCAGGCGGCCTGAGCCGGGTCGGCTCCCCGGGACAGCAGCCCCGCCAGCAACCCGGCGAGCACGTCCCCGCTGCCGGAGGTGCCCAGCCCGGCGTCGCCGCTCTCCTCCCGCCAGCCCCGCCCGTCGGGGGCGGCCACGTGCCCGTACAACGAGACGACCGCCTCGTAGCGGACGGCCAGCTCGGCCGCCTCGGCGTCCAGGTCGTCACCCGGGTCCCGCCCGAGCAGGTGCCCGGCCTCGGTGACGTTGGGCGTGAGCACCACGGGCCGGCCCGAGCCGACCAGCAGGTCCGGTGCGTGGCTGAGGGCACCGAGCGCGTACGCGTCGAGCACCAGTGACGTCTGCGGCCGGGCCGCGTCCAGGACCAGGCTCAGCAGGCGGTTGGTCTCGTCGATCGCCTTCAGCCCGGGGCCGAGGGCCACGACGTCGGCCTGCGCGACCAGCTCGCCGAGCTGGCCGTCCCGGTCGGCGGCGACCGCGCCGTCGGCGGTCTCGGGCAAGCCGACCACCAGCGCCTCGGGCACCTCGATGCTCAGCGTGGCGGCGGTGGACTCGGCGGCGGCGAGCTGGAGCACCCCGGCCCCGGCGCGCAACGCGGCCACCCCGGCGAGGAGCACCGCTCCGGGGGTGAAACGGGAGCCGCCGACGACCAGCACGGTGCCGCGGCTCTCCTTGCCCCCGGCCGGCACCGGCAGTGCCCAGTCCCGCAGCAGCCCCGGCGTGATCACCTTCACCTCAGACCGGCTCGGCATGGATCTCGTCCTCCCTGGTTGGCCGGGCGCCCTGCTGCCGCAGGTGCTCGACACGGTTGAAGGCGGTGAGCGCCAGTCGGCCCTCGTCGGCCGACCACTCGGTGATCGAACAGTTGGCGATCACCTCCTGGCGGGTGAGCGCCATCAGCTCATCCTCGGTCAACCCCTCCACCAGATAGCGAAGCAGGAAGACCAGCGCGTCGTGGCCGAAGAGCAGCACCCGGCTACCCTCGTGGTCACGGCGCAGGTCGCCCAGCAGCGTCCGCAGCCGCAACGCCACGTCCGTCCAGGACTCGCCGCCCGGCGGCCGGTAGTAGAACTTGCCCAACCGCTCCCGACGGTCGGCCTCGTCCGGGTGCCGCCGCCGCACCCCGTGCCCGGTCAGCCCGTCGAGGATGCCCAGCTCCCGGTCGCGCAGCCGCTCGTCGCGGTGGACGGGAATGTCGGTGCCGGCCAGCGCCAGTCGGGAGGTCTGCACGGCGCGCAGGTACGGCGACACCACCGCCACGTCCGGGCGCTTCGCGTCCGGCAGCTCGGCCAGCCAACGGCCGGTCGCCCGGGCCTGGTCCTCGCCGGTCGCGGAGAGCGGCACGTCGGCGTCGCGGTGGGTCAGGTCGATCAGCTCCGCGCCCGACGCCTCGGCGTGCGTCGCCGCGACGTTCGCGGTGCTCTCGCCGTGTCGGACGATCCAGAGGGTTGCCAGTTCCGCCATGCGGCACCCCTACCCGGGCGCCACCGACGGTAACCGTGTCCGGTGATCCGCCATGCCGATGTCCGCTCGGTGGGCGTCCGGAGTGTGGGCAGGTCGTACCCTCGGTGGCGTGGCGACGGCGGCCGAGGAGATCCAGGTGGGGGCGCGGCTGGTCCGCGTCTCCAGCCCCGACAAGCCCTACTTCCCGGAGCGGGGCCTGACCAAGCTGGACGTGGTCCACTACTTCCTGGCGGTCGGTGACGGCATCCTGCGTGCCCTGCGGGACCGGCCGACGATGCTGGAGCGCTGGCCGCGTGGCGTCTTCGAGGGCGCGACGATCGCCACCCGGCAGACCAACCGGGGCGACGCGTTCTACCAGAAACGACTGCCGGCGGGCGCGCCCGAGTGGGTACGCACCGCGCACATCACCTTCCCCAGTGGCCGTACCGCCGACGAGATCGCCCCGAGCGAGCTGGCCGTGGTGATCTGGGCGGCCAACCTGGGCACGTTGCGCTTCCACCCGTGGCCGGTCAGCGCCTCGGACGTGGAACGCCCCGACCAGCTGCGCATCGACCTCGACCCGATGCCCGGCGTCGGCTTCGAGCAGGTGGTGCCGGTGGCCCGCGAGGTCAACGCGTTCCTCGCCGAGCTGGGGATGACCGGCTACCCGAAGACCACCGGTGGGCGGGGCCTGCACGTCTACCTGTCGATCGAGCCGCGGTGGAGCTTCGGTGAGTGTCGCCGGGCGGTGCTCGCCCTGGGTCGGGAGATGCAACGCCGGTTGCCGGAGCTGGTCACCACCACCTGGTGGCGCGACCAACGCGACCGGCCGGTCTTCATCGACTACAACCAGATGGCCCGCGACCACACGGTGACGTCGGCGTACTCGATCCGGCCGACACCGCAGGCCCTGGTGTCGGCGCCGCTGGAGTGGGCGGAGCTGGACGACGCCCGCCCGGAGGACTTCGACGTGCTCAGCATGCCGGCCCGCTTCGCCGAGCGTGGCGACCCGCACGCCGGCCTGGACGGCGACCGGCACTCGCTGGAGCCGTTGCTGGAGCTGGCCGACCGGGACGGGCTGGAGGCCCCACCGGAGCGCTGAGCGCTCAGGCCCAAGGGCTGCCGGCCCCGTCGAACTCCTCGAACACCAACCAGGTGCGGGTGGACAACACCCCCGGGATGCTCTGCACCCGGCCCAGCACCACATCCCGCAGTGCGGCGTTGTCCGGCGCGCGGACCAGCGCGAGCACGTCGTGGTCGCCACCGAGCAGCGCGGCGTGCTCGATGTAGCGGACCCGGGCCAGCTCGGCCGACACCTCCCGCCAGGTGTTCTGCTCGATCGTCAACGCGACGTACGCCGAGGTGCCCAGCCCGGCAGCCTCGGGTGCCACCTGGGCCCGGAAGCCGGTGATCACCCCGTCGCGCAGCAGCCGCTCCACCCGCGCGTACGCGTTGGTGCGGGAGATGTGGATCCGCTCGGCGAGGGTGCGCACCGACGTCCGACCGTCCCGGACCAGCTCGTCGAGGATCCGCCGGTCCACGTCGTCCAGGGCTCGGGCCGATCGTCCCGATCCCGCCGCCGGGCCCGCGCCGTCTGCGGTCTCCTGGCTCACTGTCGGTCCCTCCCCATGCCAACCGTCCCGCCTTCTGCGTGGATCTTGAGTCAATCATCCAACAGGCGGAAGCATAGGCTCACCACACGTCCCAGGAGGTTCCGCCGTGACGACCACTCCCCAGGCGGTCCGCAGGGCATCCCCGCGCACCCGTCGGGCGGCCACCCCGCCCGACCCGGCGCGCCCGCTGCTGCCGAACACCGAACCCGTCCGCCTGCTCGACCCGACCGGCACGCCGCTGCCGGCCCGCACCGACTATCCGGAGCCGCCCGTCGAGGTGCTGCGCGAGCTGTACCGCCGGATGGTGCTCGGCCGCCGCTTCGACACCCAGGCGACCGCCCTGACCAAGCAGGGCCGGTTGGCCGTCTACCCGTCCTCGCGGGGCCAGGAGGCGTGCCAGGTCGGCGCGGTTCTCGCGGTCCGCGACACCGACTGGGTCTTCCCCACCTACCGCGAGTCGATGGCGCTGGTTGCCCGGGGCATCGACCCGGTCGAGGTGCTCACCCTGCTGCGCGGCGACTGGCACTGCGGCTACGACCCGACCGAGGTGCACACCGCACCGCAGTGCACCCCACTCGCCACCCAGTGCGTGCACGCCGCCGGCCTCGCGCACGGCGAGGCGTACCAGGGGCGCGACACGGTGGCGCTGGCGTTCATCGGTGACGGCGCGACCAGCGAGGGTGACTTCCACGAGGGGATCAACTTCGCGGCCGTGTTCAAGGCGCCGGTGGTCTTCTTCGTGCAGAACAACCGGTACGCGATCAGCGTCCCGCTGTCCCGGCAGACCGCCGCGCCGTCGCTGGCCTACAAGGGCGTCGGCTACGGCGTACCCAGCGAGCAGGTCGACGGCAACGACCCGGTCGCCGTGCTCGCTGTGCTCACCCGCGCGGTCGCGCACGCCCGCGCCGGCAACGGGCCGTTCCTCGTCGAGGCGCACACCTACCGGATGGAGGCGCACACCAACGCCGACGACGCCAGCCGCTACCGCGACGGCGCCGAGGTCGACGCCTGGCGTGACCGGGACCCGGTCGCCCGCCTGGAGACCTACCTGCGCGCCCGCGGTGTGCTCGACGACGCGGTGGTTGCCGAGGTCGCCGAACAGGCCGAGGCGTACGCGGCGGACCTGCGGACCCGGATGAACGAGCAGCCCACCGTGGACCCGATGAGCCTCTTCGACCACGTCTACGCCGAACCCACCCCGCAGCTGATCGAACAGCGCGAGCAGCTCCGCGCCGAGCTGGCCGCCGCTCGCGACGAGGAGGGTGACGCCTGATGGCCACCACCATGGCGAAGGCGCTCAACACGGCGCTCGCCGACGCCCTCGCCGCCGACGACCGGGTCGTCGTCTTCGGTGAGGACGTCGGTCAACTCGGTGGCGTCTTCCGGATCACCGACGGCCTCCAGGCCCGCTTCGGCGAGAAACGGTGCTTCGACACCCCGCTCGCCGAGGCCGGCATCGTCGGTTTCGCGGTGGGCCTGGCCATGTCCGGGCTGCGGCCGGTCGTCGAGATGCAGTTCGACGCGTTCGCGTACCCGGCGTTCGAGCAGATCGCCTCGCACGTGGCGAAGCTGCGCAACCGCACCCGGGGCAAGCTCAGCGTGCCCATCGTCATCCGGGTGCCGTACGCCGGCGGCATCGGCGGGGTCGAGCACCACTGCGACTCGTCCGAGGCGTACTACGCGCACACCCCCGGGCTGAAGGTGGTCACCCCGGCCACCGTCGAGGACGCATACTCGCTGCTGCGCGAGGCGATCGACGACCCCGACCCGGTGGTCTTCATGGAGCCCAAGAAGCTCTACTTCGGCAGCGCTGAGGCGGCCCTGCCGACCCGGACCGAGCCGTTCGGGCGGGCCGTCGTGCGCCGGCCGGGACGCGACGCGACCCTGGTGGCGTACGGGCCGGCGGTGCCGGTCGCGCTGGAGGCCGCCGAGGCTGCCCGCGAGGAGGGCTGGGACCTGGAGGTCGTCGACGTCCGCACCATCGTGCCGTTCGACGACGAGACCATCGCCGCCTCGGTCCGACGGACCGGCCGGTGCGTGGTGATCCAGGAGGCGCAGGGCTTCGCGGGTGTCGGCGCGGAGATCGCGGCCCGGGTGCAGGAGCGGTGCTTCCACGCGCTGCACGCCCCGGTGCTGCGGGTCGCCGGGCTGGACATCCCGTACCCGGCGCCGATGCTGGAGCACACCCACCTGCCCGGCGTGGACCGGGTGCTCGACGCGGTGGCCCGGTTGCAGTGGGACGACCAGCCGGACCCGCGCTGGGCGGCGCAGGGCAGCGCGGCATGACCACCGTCGAGCGCACGCAGGTCTTCCTCCTGCCCGACCTGGGCGAGGGGCTGAGCGAGGCCGAGATCGTCGAGTGGCGGGTCGCCGTGGGCGACATCGTCACCGTCGACCAGAGCGTGGTCGAGGTGGAGACCGCCAAGGCGGTCGTGGACGTGCCCTGCCCGTACGCCGGCCGGGTCGTCACCCTGCACGGCGCGGCCGGTGAGGTACGCCCGGTCGGCCAGCCGCTGATCACCATCGCGCCCCTGGACGGCGGCGACGAGCCGGCCGGGCACGCCACCTACCGCGAGGAGGAGCGGGCCGGCTCCGGCAACGTGCTGATCGGCTACGGCACCGGGCACGGCGGTGCCACCCGGCGTCGGCGTCGACCCCGCCTGTCGCTGGCTCCCGAACCGGTCACTGCCGGTCCCGCTCGCGGGTCCGACGTGGCTGGCGACACCGGTCCGACCGCGGGCGGTCATCCCGCCGCAGCCGCGGCGACTGCCCTGGTCATCTCACCGATCGTGCGGCGGCTGGCCCGCGAGCAGGGCCTCGACCTCGCCACTGTGCGGGGCACCGGACCGGGCGGGGTGATCCGCCGCGCCGACGTGGAGGCGGCGCTGGCCGTGCCCGCAGCCCGGCTCGCCGCCGTGCCCGACCCGCACGTCGCGCTGGCCCCGGCCGGGGACGGCGACGTCATCATCCCGCTCACCGGCGTACGCAAGGTCATCGCCGACAAGCTCTCCCGCAGCCGGCGGGAGATCCCCGAGGTGACCATCTGGGTGGACGTGGACGCCACCGGGTTGCTGGAGACCCGCGCGGCGATCAACGCGGCGACTCCCGACGCGCCGGTGAGCATCCTGGCCCTGCTGGCCCGGATCTGCCTCAGCGGACTACGCCGGTTCCCGCAGCTCAACGCCCGGGTCGACACCGAGGCGCAGCGGATCGTCCAGTCCGCAGGCGTGCATCTCGGCATCGCCGCGCAGACCGACCGGGGTCTGCTGGTGCCGGTGCTGCGCGACGCCCAGCGGCTCACCACCGCCGAGTTGGCCGCCGAACTGGCGGCGACCACCGCCGCCGCGCGAGCCGGCAGCCTGCCGCCGGCCCGGCTGACCGGAGGCACGTTCACGCTGAACAACTACGGGGTGTTCGGCGTCGACGGCTCCACGCCGATCATCAACCACCCCGAGGCCGCACTGCTCGGCGTCGGGCGGATCGTGGACAAGCCATGGGTGGTCGACGGGCAACTCGCCGTGCGCAAGGTGACCCAGCTCAGCCTCACCTTCGACCACCGGGTCTGCGACGGCGGGGTGGCCGGTGGCTTCCTGCGCCACGTCGCCGACTGCGTGGAGCGCCCGGCGTTGCTGATCGCCGCCGTCTGACGGCGTACACCTCCCGGCCCCGGCGCCGCCCGTGCGGCGCCGGGGCCGGCCCATGTCCGGGGTTGCCCGGCGTGCGTCGTCGGGCCGGGGGTTTCCCGGCCGTTTCACCGGGAAGTCGGCCCCGCCGGAACGCACCGTACGCGTCGAAGGGAGCCACCTGTGGCCGTGGCGAACGAGCTGCTACTGAACTCGGTCCGGGTACGACGACCCGCCTCGGCGGGCGCGCCCCTCTACTGCGACGCGCTGGAATACGGGCTGACCGGTGACGGCGCGACCAATGACCAGCCTGCGCTGGCCGCCCTCGTGGAACGTCTCGGCGCCGGTTACGCCTCGGACGGGCGGGCCCGCGTCATCTACTGCCCGCCGGGCATCTACTCGATCCGGGACGCGGGGACGGTGTGGCGCAGCGGTGTCTCCTTGATCGGGGCCGGCCCGGCGGCGACCCGGTTCATGCTCAGCAACGAGGGCAACCGGGCCGATCCGACGCCGCTGGCCTTCTGGACCACAGTGCAGCACGGCGCCGACCGGGACCGGCACATCGCCGACTGCACCTTCTCCGACTTCCAGATCGACGGCTCCGGGGTCGCGATGGCCGAGTACAACTACCTGGCCAAGGGCCTCGGTATCCAGTACATGGTGCGGGGCGTGTTCCGCAACCTCTACATCCACCACACCGCCGCCACCGGGTTGGGCTGCGACTTCCTCCAGGACTCCCTGATCGACGGCGTGGTGGTGGTCGGCTGTGGTCGCCTCGACAACGGCGAGCAGATCGGCGGCGCCGGCATCGGGATCGGCATCGGCGGGTGGGGCCCGGTGGAGCGGCTGACCATCGCCAACTGCACCGCCCTGGCCAACGGCACCAACGGGATCTTCCTGGAGCTGCAGAAGGACTACTGGGAGCCGCCACGCGGCTACCGCATCATCGGCTGCCACAGTCAGGGCAACCGGTTCGGCATCTCCGACTGGGGCGCCGACGGTCTGATCGTCTCGGCCTGCACGATGACCGGCAACCTGGAGACCGGCTTCGACGTATCGTCGCAGGGCACCTCGTCGGTGGCCGGCCGGGGCGGGCTGCTCACCGACTGCGTCATCGACGGCAACCTGCGCGACGGGGTCAGCATCGGCAACACCCCCGGCCCGTACACCGTCCGGGGCAACCGGATCAGCGGCAACGGCCAGCACGGCTATCACACGCGCAACCTCAGGCGCGGCTACCAGGGCGCGATCCGGGACGTGGTGATCGAGAGCAACGAGATCTGGGGCAACGGGTTGGACGCGGTCCGGGTCGACCACCAGATGACCGACGCGGTGGTGCTCAACAACCGGATCCGCAACAACGGGCGACAGTACGCCGAAGGCACCGGCGGGACGGGTGATGCCGTGCGCTACGGCGAGCGGTCCGTGGTGGACCGGTCGGCCAACTGGCCGCACGACGGGCACCGGGGCAAGATGCTGCGGGTCGGACGGTCCGTCGCCATGGTCGCCGGCAACACCGGCGACGAACTCACCCTCGCTCCGGTCCGCCCGGACGCGTTCAGCGCGTGGAGCGGGGACATCCCGCCGCCGGGATGTGGATACGAACTGGCTGCCGCGCCGAAGCGGCGGGCCGGCATCACCATCGACGCGCCGTTCGACTCGGCCACCATCCGCGGCAACCGGATCTGGGACAACCACGACCACCAGACCCAGACGCACGGGCTGTGGATCACCGATCGGGGCAGTTGCGTGGGCAGCCGGGTCGAGGACAATGACCTCGCCGGCAACGCCGACGAGGGGATGCAGCTCGACACCCCGCCGGTGGGCGGACGCTGGCGGGACAACCACGTCGACAGCGACTGGACCTGAGCGACCACCCGGCGGCGGCGGTCAGCCGGGCAACGGCCCTCGACCGGCGGTCGGTGGTGGAACGAGGAGCGGCGGCGACCGGATCACTCCGGTCGCCGCCGCTGTCATCGTGAGGTGATCAGCCGGCCAGACCCGCCACCGGGTCCGGGTCCAGCACGACAGTGGCCGAGGCCGACTGCGGCGGCACACCCGGCTCAGTCGGCGCGTCGGTGTACTCGGCGACGAACACCGCGGTCAGGTTGTCCGCACCACTGTGCCCACCGTCCACGAAGGTGGGAATCGTCCCGGAGCACCCGGTCGCCGTGGAGAGCGGGTGCCCGTGCTCGTCGTGCCCGAGCACGTAGGTGACCTTCACCCGGGAGCAGTCCACCGGCAGGTCATCGGTGACCTTCACCTCGTACGCGACGGTCTGTCCGAACTGGAACGGCTGCCCGGCCACCGGGGTGACGAACTCGATGATCGGCGCGGTCGGCCCGACCACCAGCGGCAGGGTCGCCGAGGCGGAGCGTCCGGTGCGGTCGGTCACCTTCACCGTCGGGGTGTACGAGCCGTTCTCCTGGAACGTCCACGTCGGGTTGGGGTCGGTGCTGTCCACCGAGCCGTCCGCGTTGAAGTCCCACGCGTAGCTGAGCCTGTCACCGTCCGGGTCGGTGGTGCCGGCGCTGGAGAACGCGACGGTCAGCGGGGCCTGCCCCACCGTCGGGGTGCCACTGATCTTCGGGATCGGCGTCCGGTTGCCCCGGACGAAGTCGATCCGGGACAGCTGGGCGTCCGGGTTCTCGGCGAAGTAGCCGTCGCCGTACTCCAGCACGTAGAGCGCGCCGTCCGGGCCGAACTCCATGTCCATCGGGTTGTCCACGACCAGCGATGGCACCACCGGCCGGATGTCGGTGACGTCACCGTCCTCGTCGAGGCGGAACTCCTTGATGTAGTCGCGGGTCCACTCGTAGAACAGCGGCACCCCGTCGTAGTAGGCCGGCCAGCGGGTACGCGACGTGCTGGTCCCGTCGTAGTCGTACGCCGGGCCGCCCATCGGGCCGATGCCGCCGGAACCCAACTGCGGGAACTCCCCGGAGGCGGCGGAGGGATACCAGACCTCCGGCTGCTCCACCGGCGGCAGGATCCGCTTGCCCGTGTTGTGGGGTGAGTCGTTGACCGGGCGCTTGCAGTTGAACTTGGCGCCGGACTGACCGGTGGCGAAGTCGTAGTCGCGGTAGGCGATCGTCGGCGTGACGCAGTACGGCCAGCCGTAGTTCGCCGGCTTGTCGATCCGCATCCAGCGGCCGTGCCCGGCCGGCCCGCGCTCCGGGTTCGGGTTGGAGGCGTCGGGGGAGTAGTCGCCCAGGTACACGTCGTTGGTACGCCGGTCGACGGCGAACCGGAACGCGTTGCGAAGCCCCATCGCGTAGATCTCCGGGCGGGTCTTCGCCGTGCCCGGCTTGAACAGGTTGCCGGCCGGCACCGTGTAACCACCACCGGCCTTCACCTTGATACGCAGCAGCTTGCCGCGTAGGTCGTTGGTGTTGGCCGAGGTGCGCTGGGCGTCGTACGCCGGGTTACGGTCGGCCCGCTCGTCGATCGGGATGTAGCCGTCGGAGGCGAACGGGTTGGTGTCGTCACCGGTCGACAGGTACAGGTTGCCCAGGCTGTCGAAGTCGATCTGGCCGCCGACGTGGCAGCAGATGCCCCGGTCGGTGGGCACGTCGATGATCTGCTGCTCGCTGGTGAGGTTCAGCTTCATTCCGTCCAGCTTGAACCGGGACAGCCGCAGTGCGCCCTTGAACCGCTGCCAGTCCGCTTCCGTGCCGACCTCCGGCGCGTCCCCCTCGTTGACGTCGGGCGTCGCCGGGTCGTCAACCGGTGTGTTCATCGGCGGCGAGTAGTAGAGGTAGACCCACTTGTTCTGGGCGAAGTTCGGGTCGATGGCGACCCCCTGCAGCCCCTCCTCGTCGTGCTCGTACACGGGGATGTCGGCGGCGAGGGTGTTCAGCCCGGTGCGCGGGTCGTGGATGCGGACCTCGCCGGTGCGGGAGGTGTGCAGCACCCGCAGGTCGGGCAGGACGGCGAGGCTCATCGGCTCGCCCGGGAAGTCGTTCAGTGTCACTTTCTGGAAGCTGCTGTCCGGCGGTGCGGCCGGCGCGGCGGCCGCGGCTGACGGTGGTACGACCAGGCCGGCCGTCACCAGCAGCAGGGCGGACGCGAATGCGGTCCTGTTCATCAAGTGGTCCCCCGAGGTGCTTTCAGTACCGGAGTGAAGCGAGATAGTCGAAGCCGACCCGGGCGGTGTCCAGGGCGTCGGCGGGGGAGCGTGGCGGGGTGCCTGCGTCGTCGCGCTCCACGATGTACTCCTCGATGCCGGCCTCGCGCTCGTGGGCGAAGATCCGACCGAAGTCGATGAGGCCGTCGCCGAGGTCGGCGAAACCGCCCTCGACGTCGAGGTCCTTGACGTGCACCTGACGGATCCGGCCGCGGTTGGCCCGGATCACGTCGACCGGGTCGTGCGCGCCCCGCCAGGTCCAGTAGAGGTCGAGCTCGAAGTGGACCAGTCGGGGATCGGTCTGCCCGGTGAGGATGTCGAACCCGGTCGAGCCGTCGGTCAACGGCACGAACTCCAGTTGGTGGTTGTGGTAGCCGAAGTCGAGCCCGGCACGTTCGGCCATCCGGCCGGCCTTGTTCAGGTCGCGCGCCAGGGCCCGGTAGACGTTGGGGTCCCGGATCGCCTGGCCGCTCGCGTCCCGACCGAAGTACGGGTGGACGATCTTCTTGCACCCCACGACGTTCGCGTCGGCGAGGGCTTGTTCCCAGGTGGCGGCGTCGAACGGCTGCGGGATGCCGGTGTGCCCGGAGGTGGCGCGCAGCCCGGCCTCGTCGAGCGCCGCCCGGAACTGCGCGGCGGTGCGTCCGACGAAACCGGCGTGCTCCACCCGCCGGTAGCCGATCCGGCGCAGCGCGTCCAGGGTGCCGGGCAGGTCGGCGGCGAGTTGATCGCGCAGCGTGTAGAGCTGGATGCTGATCCGGTCCACCGGCACCCGGCGCCGTCCGTGGGACTGTGCGGCGGGCGCGGCGGCGGCCGGAGCGGCGAACATACCGGCAGCGCCGACGGCAGCGGCGGAAACGGTCGCGGCGCGCAGAACCGCACGGCGGCTGACCGGCTCGGACACCGCTGTCGGCTCCGGTTGGTTGATCTGTTGATCCATGGTGGTGGTCCCTTCCTGACGGCTGGCATGCCGTCTACGGCAGTCGACCTGGCTGCCGTCGCCCGGACGCGCCGAACCGGCCGGAGGCTGGCTCCGGCTGGACGGTGAGGGACGGTGCTCGGGTGCGGCCCGGACCCCTCGGGGGCGGAACGCGGCGACCCGGCAGGGCGGCGGCGAGCTGATCGACGAATGGGCAACCCTCTATCTGGATCGTGACCCTACCCTTGCCTCCGGACGAAGGCAAAGCTTCGTCGTGATCGGCAGAAGTTTCGCTCCAACTGACAAAAGTCCGCCCCCGAGGTGCGCCGCCTGCCGCGACCTCCTACTTCCGCGCCGGGTCGCGCCGGCCGCGCCGGGTCGCGCGGGTCGCGCTGGGTCGCGCCCCCGGGTCCGTGATCCACTCGCGTTCATGGAAGTCGCGGTGTCCGTGACGCCCCGATACCCCGACTTCCATGAAACCGAGTCGATCATCCCGGTGCGACCCTCGCATGCCTCGTTCGCGCCGCTTCCGCCCAGGCGGGCCCAGGCGGGACCGGGCCGGGTCAGACGCCCTCATCCGGACAGCCGGTGTGGCGGTCGCTCAAGCAGAGCAAACAGCGTGACACGGGTCGCTTGAACGCCTCATCCGCCAAGCGGAACATTGGCGGAAATTGCGTCGATAAATGCACCTCCAATTATTTGCGAATGCCGTGGACGCCCCTGTCGAAGAAGCGAGAATGTGACAGAGGGAAGTCAAATACGGGGGGACTGAACATGACGTCTAGGCGGCGATTGACGATGTTGGCGGTAACCATCGCAGCCGCACCACTCGTCCTGGGTGGGTGCACCGCCAACCGGGAGTCGGCGACCGGTTCGGCCAAGGGGCACGCCGCCCCGCCCGAGCTCGCCGTGACACCGGGGGACAAGACCCGCGACGTGCCGGTCAGCGCCGAGGTGGGCACCGTGGTCAAGGGCGGCCGGGTCACTGGCGTACGCCTCACCGACGACAAGGGCAAGCAGGTCAACGCCGAGCCGCGCGAGGATGGCTCGGGCTGGGTGCCGAGCGCGCCGCTGCAACCGCGACGGACCTACACCGCCGAGGTGACAGCCGCTGGCGACTCCGGTGCCACCACCACTCGCACCACCACGTTCACCACGATGGCGAAATCCAGCAAACCGCAGATCACCAGCACCCTCTATTTCGTCGGCAATCGGACGTACGGCACGGCGATGCCGGTAACCGTCGCGTTCGACCCGGGAATTCCGAAAGAGGCCAGAGCGGATGTTCAGCGGCGGTTGTTCGTGAAGACCAATCCCCCGCAGCCGGGCACCTGGTCGTGGCTCGAGGACGGAAGTCAGGTCTATTACCGGGCACCCGATTTCTGGAAGCCGGGGACCACGATCAGCGTCCGGGCCGGCCTGGAGGGTCTGCCGATCGGGAAGGACCGGGTCGGCGACTCCGAACGAACCGCGACCTCCAAGATCGGACGCCAGGTCTCACTGGAGATCGACAACGCCACGAAGCAGATGACGGTGATGCGCGACGGCAAGCAGGTCCGCCGGATCCCGGTCAGCCTGGGTAAGCCGAGCACCCCGAGTTCCAGCGGCAAGATGGTGATCATGGAGAAGCACGAACGGACCACCTTCGACACCCGGGGTGAGCCCAACGGCGGGTACGTGGTCGACGTCGACGACGCGCAGCGCTACACCTGGGGTGGCGAGTTCCTCCACTCCGCCCCGTGGTCGGAGGGGGACCAGGGCAACACCAACGTCTCGCACGGCTGCGCCAACGTCTCCGCCGCCGCGGCCGACTGGTTGATGGGGGTGACCCAGGTCGGTGACCTGGTGACCGTCAAGGGCACCGAGGTGGAGTTGCAGCCCGGCAACGGCTGGACCGCGTGGAACGTGAGCTGGGACGAGTTCGTCCGGGGCAGCGCCCTGCCGGTGCCGCCCGGGCTCAAGCCCGCGCCGGTCGCCCCGGCGCACCCGGGAGCGGTGGCCGGCGGGTCGCCCGCCCCGGCACCCTCGGTCAGCGGTCGCTGAGCCACCGCCGCCAGCCTTCGGGGCCGGCCCGCCACCGCGGCGGGCCGGCCCCCTCGTCGCCTTGACGTCGTCGAGGCAAGGGCCGCACCGACAAGGGGCGTGGGAGCGATCACCCCAGGGGTACGCGGGCCACCCCGGTCCCGATCAGGCTGCCCAGCCACAGGTGGTCGCCGTGCTGGCGTACCCCGGTGATCATCCGGTAGTGCCCGTTCGGGCCGTGCAGCGTCCGGCGGACCCCGCCGTCGCCGTCGACCAGCGCGACCAGCCCGTAGCGGCGCGGCTGTGGCTGCATCGCGTCGGGCAGCAGCGCGGCGATCTGGCGCAGTCGCGGATGCGGCAGCAACCGTTCGGCGATCGGCACCCGTGGGCTGGGCAGCGCGATCCAGTACGTCCCGTCGCCCACCGCGGCGAGATTGTCCGGGTACGCGGGCAGGTCGGCCAGGACCCGGACACCGCCGCCCAACTCCACGCGCAGCAGACGGTGGGTGCTGGTCTCCACCAGCATCAGGGCCGACTCGTCCGGGGTCAGCGCGATCCCGTTGGGGAAGTACAACCCGTCGGCCACCACTTCGGTGCGACCGCTGCCCGGGTGGTAGGCCAGCACCCGGCCGTTGGGGCGGTGCTCCAGCAGGTCCCGTTTCCAGTGCGACACCGGAAACCGGTCGGAGCTGTCGGTGAAGTAGATGGTGCCGTCGCGGCCCACCGTCGCGTTGTTGGCCAGGTGCACCGGAGGTGTCGCCCCGGTCAGTTCGCGTACCGTGCCGTCGGGCGTGACCCGCAGCAACCCCCGGTACGCGTCGCAGACCACCAGGGCCTCACCGGACGGGTCCAGCTCGATGCCGAGCGGTCGGCCACCGGTCTCGGCCAGCAGCCGGGGTCGGGTGCCGGCCGGCGCGTCGACCGGCCACCACCAGAGTCGACCCTCCTCGTCGCCGCTGATCACCCGCCCGGTGCGGTCGATGAGCACGTCCTCCGGCCCGACGGCGCCGTCGGGGAGGGGCAGCACCTCGGCCTGGTCGAGCCGGCGGTCGGTGGGAGCCCACGCCCCGGTCAGTGCCGGAGGGACGGTTGCCGGCTCGCGGACGGGACGGATCAGCCGGGGCGGCCGGGGCCGGGGGATCAGCATCCGCCTATTCTCCACCGCCGGTGTCGGCCGTCCCCGTTGTGCCGCTCGCGCGGCGTGCCGACGGTCGGGCCCCGGGCTCCACCCTGAGGGGGAGGGGCAGCACCTCGGGGTATGACCCTGGGCGTACCCGGAATCACTCCGCGGAGGGGCGAAACTGTCGGGGGTGGGGGCTAGATTTCAGGGCATGGAAGAGCACAGCGACCGGCTCGACGTGCAGGTCAGCGTGGGTGACCGGATGGTCCTCATGCGGGTGGCCGGCGAGGTCGACATCGCCACGGTCGCCGCGTTCCGTTCCGCGCTGTGGTCCGCGCCGCCTCGTCCGGTGCTCCAGTTGGACCTGTCCGAGCTGCGGCTGCTCTCCGCCGCCGGCATCCGCACCCTGCTCGCCGCGCATCTGCGCGTGCGGGCTCGCGGCGGCGAGCTGGTCCTGGTCGACCCGAGCCCGGTGGTGGCGCGGGTGCTGCGCGCAACCGGTCTGCACCGCGTGATGCCGATCCTGGAGCCGGCCCGGGTGGTCGAGGCGGCGCGCCGTCCGCTTCCCGCGACCGCGCACCTGCAGCTGGTCGCCTGACCCGAGGCGCGGCGCGGGGGCCGCCGGCGTGCGCCGGCGACCCCCGGACAATCGGTCAGCGCACGCCGAGCAGGTCGACGATGAAGATCAGCGTCTCGCCCGGCGCGATGACGCCGGCCGCGCCCCGGTCGCCGTACCCGAGGTGCGGCGGGATGGTCAGGCGGCGGCGGCCGCCGACACGCATGCCCACGACGCCCCGGTCCCAACCTGCGATGACCTGACCGCCGCCGAGCGGGAACTCGAACGCCTCACCCCGGTTCCACGACGAGTCGAACTCGCCGCCGGTGGAGTGCGACACCCCGACGTAGTGCACGCTGACCAGCTGGCCTGCCTCGGCCTGCGGGCCGTCGCCCACGGTGATGTCCTCGATCACGAGGTCGGCCGGCGGTGCACCCTCGATCGGACCCACCTCGGGCTTGCCCGATCGGGCGCCTGCTGCCTGGTTCATGCGGGGATCTCCTGCCGTGTTGGGTGATGTGTCCGGTCACCGTCGATCCTGCCGGATCGCCCCTCACCGATGTGCGGCGGACCCGCCACCTGCTCGATCGCCCGCCGCGCCGCGCCGCCGGTGGCAGGGCCGACGGCCACGACGAACCCCTCGACGGTACGACCAGAGGCCCCGGACTTCGCCCGACCGCCGACGTCGGGCCGGCCGTTCGCCTAGGCTCGGGAGCGGCCGGCCGGCGGGGTGCGGGCGGTGCACCGTGGTCGATGCGGAGGGCGTCGGTGGCTGAGGCGACGGTCACGGTCCCGCTGTGGGCCTGGGCGGCGGTCAGCGCGGTGATCGCCGTGATGCTCGCCGTGGACGTGCTCCTGCACCGGGACAACCACGTCATCGAGCTGCGCGAGGCAATCCTGTGGAGCGCCGTCTGGATCGGCGCGGGCCTGCTGTTCGGGTTGGTCGTGTGGTGGGGCCTCGGCGGCGAACCGGCCATCGCCTACTTCTCCGGTTACCTGTTGGAGAAGGCGCTCTCGGTGGACAACGTCTTCGTCTTCGCCCTGCTCTTCGGCTACTTCCAGGTGCCACCCGGCTACCAGCACAAGGTGCTGTTCTGGGGCGTCGTGGGGGCGCTCGTCTTCCGCCTGCTGTTCATCTTCGCCGGCGCCGAGCTGCTGGACCGGCTCGCCTGGGCCGGGTTCGTGCTGGGCGCCTTCCTGATCTGGACCGGTTGGCGGCTGGCCGTACGCGGAAAGCCGGACGTCGACCCGGACCGCAACGTCGTAATCCGGTTGTTCCGTCGCCTGGTGCCCACCGACGCCCGCTACCACGGCGACCGGTTCACCGCCCGGGTCGCCGGCCGGCGGGTGGCGACGCTGCTGCTGGTGGCCCTCGTCGCCATCGAGGCCACCGACGTGGTGTTCGCCATCGACTCGGTGGCGGCGATCCTCGCCATCACCACCAACACGTTCCTGGTCTGGACGGCCACCGCGTTCGCCGTCCTGGGTCTGCGCAGCCTCTACTTCTGCCTCGCCGGTCTGCTGCGACACTTCGGCTACCTGCGGTACGGGCTCGCGCTGCTGCTGGCCTTCGCGGGGCTGAAGCTCATCCTCGCCGAGACGCCGGTGGGCAAACTGCCGGTCTGGTTGACCCTCGCGGTGGTGGTGCTGACCCTGGCGGTCTCCATCGGCGCCAGCATCCCGGCCGCGCGGCGTCCCGGAAACGGCCGCTGAGCCGCCCGGTCGCCCGGAACCGGCGGTTGAGCCGCCGGCCGCGTCGGGTCAGCCGGCCACGACCGGGCGGGTCAGCTGCTCGGCCAGCAGGGCGGGCGCCTCGGCCAGCGAGGGGCCGTACCAGGTGAGGTGCCGACCGGAGAGCAGTGCGCACGGTACGCCGGGGAACGCCTCGGGCCCGTCGTCGGCCGTGAACCGGTACGGCTCGTCGGGCAGCACCACCAGCTCGGGCTCCCGCTCGCGCAGCTCGGCAAGCGTGGGACGGGGATAGCGCTCGGGATGCTCGTCGTAGGTGTTGACCACGCCGAGCCGACGCAGCACGTCACCGGCGAACGTGTCGCCGCCGAGCACCACCCATGGCCGACGCCACACCGGCACCACCGCCCGGCGGGGCGGGGCCAGCCGGGGCGGCTCGGCCCACGCCCGCCGGGCGTCGCGCAGCCAGGCCGGCTCCGTCGGCGCCCCCAGCTCGGCGAGCAGCTCGCCCAGCTCGGTCAGAGCGCCCGCGACCGTACGCGGATAGGTGACCCGCACCGGCACGCCGGCCGCCCGCAGCGCTTCCGCGTCCTCGCGGCGGTTCTCCTCCACGTTCAGCAGCACCAGATCCGGCCGCAGGGCGCGCACCCGGTCCAGGTCCGGGTACTTGCTGCCGCCGACCCGCGCGACGTCGAGCCCGGCCGGGCGGCTGCACCAGTCCGTGGCCCCGACCAGAACTCCCGGCACTGTCACCGCCACCGCCTCGGTCAGTGACGGCACCAACGACACCACCCGCACCCGCGCACCTCCGTCCGCCACCGGTCCCGGCACCGATCATGCCCGTCGTGGCAACCCCGGTCCGCGCCGGCCGGGGTCGATGCGGGCGGTCACGTCGAGGTGCGCAGGTGTGCAGCCGGCGGTCGTCGCGAACCGGCGGATCGCGGCGTCGACGTGCTCGCGTACGGCGTCGGCCCGGGCGTCGGTCGCCAGATCCACCCGGATCCACACGTCGGGACGTCCCGGTGTGCCCGTGAGCACCACCCGGGCGCGGCGCACCCCGGGGTCGCCGGTCAGGTCGCGCTCCAGTGCGTCGACGAGCACGTCGGTAGCCAGGCGGGTGCGTCCCGGGTGGCGTCCGGGGTGGCTCAGCATGCCGTGCAGTGCCTGGCGGCGCCGACGCAGCTCACGGTCCAACAGGCGCTGCCCGGTGAGGGCCGTCAGCACTCCGACGACCGCTGCGGCCACTGTGCTCCACGGCGCGGCCACTCGCCACGCGTCCAGCAACCCCGCCCCGAGCAGCGGCGCACCCGGGTCGCTGCCGGGCAGCGAGCCGAGGCTGGCCCCCAGCGCTGTCGCTCCGAGCACCACAAGCAGCAGCGCGACGACGGTCCACAGCAGCCGGTGCGCGGCGTCCGTCATGCCGGCCGCCGGCGGGGCAGCAGCCGGATCTCGATCCGGCCGACACGATGCGAGGCGAGCTGCCGCAGCTCCTGACGCACCGCGAACTCGACCTCCGCGCGGGCGGTCGGGTCGCCGGTGGCCCGCACCCGGGGGCGCCACTGGTCACCGTGCCGCCGGATGCGCACCCGTGCCTGGCGTACACCCGGCACGGTCGCCGCCGCCTCGGTCAACCGGCGTTCCAGGCACCGCCGCCGCAGGTGCCAGCCGTCCCGCTCGTCGATCCGCAGCCGGGCCGGTGTCCAGCGGCGCAGCTGGGCGGCCAGGATCACCAGGCCCAGCAGTACGGCCCCGCCGGCCACGGCGCGAACCTCCGGGTCGTGCCAACGGGTCCTGGTCAGCGCGTCGTACCAGCCGGTGCGCGCGAGCAGCGACGCCGGGCGACCCAGCGTGACCAGCAGCGCCTGCACGGCCAGCAGCACGCCACCGGCGAGCAGGGCGACGGCCAGCAGCACCGTGGCGGCCCGGTTGATCGTCGGCATGTCGGCCTCCGGCCGCCGGACGGGCCGTCCTGCCCCAGCGCTGTCCACCCCGGGGACGAGCAGGTCGTCCACCGTGATGGTCACTGCGGCGACGCCGACGCCGGTGTCGGCGGCCACCCGCTCGGAGACCGCCACCCGGACCGCCTCGGCCACGACGGGCACGCTGTGCCCGTACGAGGTGACCAGGTGCAGGTCGAGTCCCACGGACCCGCCGCCCAGACGCACGGCGGTCGGGTGGGCGCCGGTCACGCCGGGCACCCGGCGGGCTGCTTCGGCCGCGATCCGTGCGACGTCCGCCGCCGTGACGGTGCTCGGCTCACGGCGGTCCGGCGCGGCACGACGTCGACTGGTCGGATACCGGCCCGCGTCGGCAGGCGTGGTGGGGCTGCTGGCCCGGATGACGCGCGTGGTCCGTGTGGTGCCGACGGTCGGGCGGATGGCGACGGGCCGCGAAGGAAGCCGGTGGTGTCGGCCCGCGCGATCAGCGCGAGGGCGCCGGCGGATGGTCGGGTCACCGGCCAGTCGGGGCCGACGGACGCGACGCGGGTCATCCTGCCGCTGGCCAGCGGCCAGACCGCTACCGGCGGGGGTGCCGAGCTGTTGTCGCGACATGCTGACCTCCCGGCCGGTCCGCTACCGGCGACCCGGCTGAATACACCCGCCGCGCACCCGTGGAACACGACTTCGACGTGAGCTGCGTCACACGTTCGCCTCGAGTGCTGGCACCGGTTGTTGGTTCTTGACACGCTTCTACAACGTTGTAATGCACGCTTCGACCCCCAGGAGCCCCCTATGCGCGTCTCCCCGGCCCAACCAGCGACGTCGCCCGCCCACCCCACGTCCGTCGCCCCGGACGAGGTGCCGGTCGAGGCGCTCGGCGACCTCTACCGCGACGGCATCACGGCCTGCCGGGGCGCCTTCGACGTGGCGTGGGTGGACCAGGTCGGCGAGGATGTCGCCGCCGCGTTCGACGAGGCGCGCTCCCGGCCCGACGGTGCCGTCGGACGAGGCCCGCAGCGCTGGTACGTGGAGATCCATCCGGAGCAGCTGCGGGGCTTCGTCGACCTGGTCACCCAGCCCTGGGTGGTGGCGGTCTGCCAGGCGGTCCTGGGCCCGGAGTACGAGATCGTCGAGCTGGGCTTCGACATTCCCTTCCCCGGCGCCGCCATGCAACCGTGGCACCGGGACTTCCCGATGCCGGAGGAGACCCGCAGGCAGCGGCGCCTCACCTCGTTGGCGTTCAATCTGACCACCGTCGACACGGTGGAGGAGATGGGTCCGTTCGAGATCGCCCCGGGCACCCAGTGGGACCACGGCGCCGACTTCGACCACGAGATGTTCCCGCCACGGGAGCGCTACCCGCGCTACCAGCAGCGGGCGGTGCGCAAGTACCCGCAGCGCGGGGACATCTCGGCCCGCTCGGCGCTGACCATCCACCGCGGCACCCCGAACGTCTCCCGGTCGGCCCGCCCGGTGCTGGTGCTCGGCGTCGACGCCCCGGGAGCGGGAAACGCCGCCCACCACGACATGGCCGTCACCCACGGCTACTGGGAGAGCCTGCCGCCGATGGTCCGGGAGCACCTGCCCTGCCCGGTCGTGGACCGGCTGGAGCCGATCCGGCAGAAGCACACCATCGAGGGCCTGGTGATGGGCGCCGCCGAGTAACGATCGGCCGGGTACGCCGGACCGGCCGCACCGCCGAGGTGCAGGTCATGATCGACCACCTAGACTCGGCCCGGCTCGACCGACCGGCGGATGGATCAGGCAGATGACGAGCATCGGCAGCGACGACCGCGGCTGGCTGCGGGCGGTGCCCGCCGGGGATGGGCGCGACCCGCTGCTCACCCGCGCCGGCCACCAGGTCTACCCGGCGCGTCGGCTCAGTGACCTGGTCCAGGGCCGCCCGCCCGGTGTCACCGGCAGCCAGTGGAGTTCGGCCAGCCGCGCCAGCTTCGACTTCGTGGTCTACGCGGCCGACACCGGCCGGCCGATCTCCGCCGTGGAGATCGGCCCCGTCGCGCCCGCCGGCTCTGCCGAGCAGCGCGTCGAGCGGCTGAAGGACGCGGTGAGCGCTGCCGTCGGCCTGCCGGTGCTGCGGATCGGGTCGCCGACGTTGCGGGCGGCCGAGCATGGCCGCCGCCTGGTGGAGTACGTGATCGACGCGCGCGCCTACGCCGCGGGAGGCGCCGGCGTGACCGCAGCCGGGGACGACCCGGCCCCGGTGGGTTTCCGGGACATCCTCGGTCGGCTGCCCGACGGCCGTACCGGACCGGTCAACGACCTCGGCGCGCTGACCCGCGCGGCGGCGGTGGAGGCGTACGTGGCCGGGCGGGTGGCCGACCCGATCGTGCGGGGGCTGCACGTGCGCTGGGTGGACGGGCCGGCGCAGGGGTGGAGTTGGGTGCAGGTCCGCCCCGACGCGTGCCTCGTCGAGCGGGTCTCGGTGACCGAGCACCGCTTCTCCTGCGGCATCGACGCGGCCCGGTTGGCCGAGGACCTCGCCACGGTCGCCGTCGGGGAACGGCTGCGGGAGAACGTCGCCTCGGACCTGGTGCCGCGCGCCGAGTTGACCGCGCAGATCGTCGCGCTGAGCGGGCGCCGCCACGAACTGGTGGGCGGATTCGCCTTCGACCACCTCTGCGCCGACTGATCGGCACCCGTTCCACCTGCTGATTTTCCGCTCCGCGCCGGCTCGATGCCGGGTCGCGGCAATTTCCTGTGCGCCGGTTGAACCTTCCCCGTGGCCCACCCGTACTCCTGCGCGAATGAACAGGATCTCCCATCCGCGTCGTCGGGACCCGGGGGACGGTGTGGAAAGGGCATCGTCGGCCATCGACGCACCACCGGGTAGGTCACGGTGCTCGCCGCCGTGGCGTGCCATCTGACATCCGTCGGTCCGCCGAGGCCAGGAATCCACTACCGGATCGAGAAGGAGAACAATTCGATGCGCAGGTCCACACGGGCGAGCCGGTCATCCGGCAACGCGCGGAGCAAGCGTCTGCTGGCCGTTGTCGGCACGCTCGTGGTCTTCGGCGGAGTCGTCGCCGTGACCCAGATTTCGTCGGCCCAGGACCGGCGGACAAATAAGCCGCGCCCGGCTGCTGGGCAGTGCGTGGAACCGAGCCCAGGCGCGACCGCGCCGACGGGCGGCGGTTCGACCAGCCGCACCTGGCAGAACGGTCGGTGGGTGCGTAATCACTGGGGTGACGGACAGCAGTCGGTCCCCGAGTGTGAGGACGGTAAGGACGGCACGGTCGGCACCGGCACGGCCATTGCCTGCCCGGACGTGACGGCCAAACTGCCGCAGGTGCCGGACCGGGCGCGGGCCGAGGTGGACCGCAACCTCGCCCAGTTGCAGGCCCAGATCGCCGAGGCGGACCGCCGGTTGGCCGCCGAGGGCAACAAGGGTGAGGCGTTCATCCGCAGCGCGATCCTTCAACCGCTGGCCGGCAAGCGGCGCGCGGTGCTGGACCGGATCACGACGGCCATCGACCGGGTCGGTCCCCGGCCGCAGGGTCTCGCGCAGCTCGCCGAGTGCCAGGTGCAGCCGACCAACAACTCCGGCGGCAACAACGGTGGCGGCGCCCCCACCACCACCCCCACCACCACTCCCGGTGGCAACAACGGTGGCACCGCCCCCGGCGCCGGGCTCGGCGTGCTGGCCAACGACTGTGACGAGAGCCAGCTCCAGCCGCACAACGGCTTCCAGAACGGCAACCGCTGCGTGAGCACCGAGTTCGGTGAGGTCGGCGCCGCCGCGAACAACCCGTCACTGCTGATCACCCAGTCCCCCCAGCAGGTCGGCCAGAACCAGGCCTTCACCCTGCGGGTCAGCACCCGCAACCTGGTCCGGGACCGCTTCCTCGCCGCCGGTCAGGGTGGTTACTACGTGGAGAGCTCGCTGCTCAACGCCCAGGGCCTGGTCCGGGGCCACTTCCACACCGCATGCCGGATGCTGGACAGCCTGACCGCTCCGCCGGAGCCGCAGGAGGTGCCCGCGTTCTTCGTCGCGACCGAGGACGGCCGCGGTGGCGCCCAGCCTGACGAGGTGACCATCCAGATCCCGGGCCTGCCGGAGTCGGGTACGGCACAGTGCTCCGTCTGGGCCGGCGACGGTTCGCACCGCCTGCCGATGATGGAGCGGGCCAACCAGACGCCCGCGTTCGACTCGGTGCGGATCACCGTGAACTGATCCAGCGTGACCGGCGGCGGCCGGTCATCCGGGGCGACAATCCCCGGGTGACCGGCCGCCGTGTCGTTTCGGTGCCCGGACAAACCGATGGGGCCGCACCGTTTCCGGTGGGGGCCCCATCGTCAAATCCTGCGTCAGCGGCTCTTGTAAGCCTCGACGACCTCGACCGGGATCCGGCCTCGTTCGGAAATCTTGTAGCCGTTCTTGACGGCCCATTCCCGGATGGCCCGGTTCTGCGCCCGATCCATTCCCGCGCCGACGGGGCGCCCCGGCCGCCGGACTGTGCGGGCGCTCTCCACCGGGCCACGCCCGATCCGCCGACCCGCATTGATGTACGGGTCCAGTGCCTTGCGCAGGACACCGGCATTCTCGTCCGAGACATCGATCGTGTAGGCCACGCCGTCGAGACTGAACTCGACCGTCCGGTCGGCCTTCCCACCGTCGAGGTCGTCGGTCAGGACCGTGATTACTTTTCTCGCCATTGCCGATTACTCCCTGTGTGCGGCGGGATGTGTCCAAAGTCTGACCTATCACCCCGGTAATCCGCAACAATATGCGTCCCATCCATTCGGCGCGTCGCGATTCCGTTACCAAGCAAAACCGTGAATCGCACGCGATGAAGCGGTCTCATTCGTCGAGGAGGCCGGCGTGCCCGGCGAGGGCGGCTGCCTCCGCCCGGTTGGACACCCGCAACTTGCGCAGCAACGCGGCGGTCATTCGTTTCACCGTCCGCTCCGAGACGTGCAGTTCGTCGGCGATCTCGATGGTGTTGCGGCCGGCGGCGATCGCCCGCAGCAGCCGACGTTCCTCACCGTCCAGGTCGACCGGCGTGGCGCGGGTGGGCCGCAGCATGGCGTGCAGCAGTTCGGCCGGCAGCACCGCCCACCCCTCCAGGACGGCCAGCAGCGGGGGCAGCAGTTCCTCCGGTTCACTGGTCTTGGGCAGGAACCCCTCGGCGCCGGCCCGCAGCGCCTCCAGGGCCGGTGCCGGGTCGGCGGAACCGGACATCGCGACCACCCGTACCCGTGGGGCGGTCCGTCGGATCGCGCCTACCGCCCGGATGCCGCCCGGTGGCGGCATGTGCAGGTCGACCAGTGCCAGGTCGGGCTGCCACTGGCTGACCAGCGCCGCGGCGGCCGCCGCGTCACCGGTCGAGGCGACCACCTCGGCACGGCCCTCGGTGGTGATGGGGAGCAGCAGTTCGAGGCCGCGGACGAAGAGGGGGTGATCGTCCACGACGACAAGTCGCATGGTGGAGGCTCCCGGCATGTCTGCGCCGTTCCCCAGCGGGTACCGATCATGCGGGTACGCACCGAACGAGGGGAGTCGGGTGGATGCGCGCACGCCACGGTCTGCAGGGCCTGCTGCGAGGGTTGCGCCGGATCGAGCCAACTCCGGGTGAGATGGGACCACCGGTGGCGGATTCGGAGTTGCTGCTGCGGGTGTTGTGCCACGAGTTTCGTACGCCGATCAGCACCCTGACCTCGCTGACCCGCGCCCTGGCCGACGAGCAGCGAGAGCTCAGCGGCGCCGACCGGCGGGCGATCACCGAGCTGGCCCGCGACCAGGCCGTCCACCTGCAGAGCCTGCTGCGCGACGCGACCGCCGGCACCGGCGTGCTGGCGCTGGCCCCACAGCCGGAGCCGGCCGTCCCGCTGGCGGGCATCCTGCGCGAGGCCGCCGCGCTGGTGCCGGCCGGTCGGCGGCGTGCGCGGGCCACCCGGCGGGCGGGCGCCTGCCAGGTGCCGGCCGGACGGACCCGCCAGGTGCTGGTCAACCTGGTGGAGAACGCGCTGCGGCACGGGCCACCGGACGGGCAGGTCGGTCTGTACGCCACAGTGCGCGGGCCTGGCCTGAGTGTCCTGGTCACCGACGAGGGACGGGTCGACGACGCGTTGCTGTCCGCGTTGCGCCGCCCGGCGCCCGCGGTCGGGATGTCCGGGCTGGGGCTGTGGATCGTGCGGCAGCTTCTCGTGCCGCACGGGGGAGCGCTGCGGGTGCACCGACTGCGACCGCGCGGCGTGGCGCTGGAGGTGCTGCTGCCGACGGTTCACCCGCTGCGCTGACCCCACCGGGACACGGGTTGGCCCGGTCGGGTCACCGAGGCGGGAACGACACCGTCTGCCAGTTCCCGTACCAAGGAGGTCAGATGTTCAGCCATGTCAAGGACCTACAGTTCGAGGCCAAACCGGATGGCCCGGACGCCGCGTTCGCCCGCCGGTTGCAGGAGGTTCTGGGCGGCAAGTGGGGCGAGATGACCGTCGCCAACCAGTACCTGTTCCAGGGGTGGAACTGCCGGCTGCCCGGTAAGTACAAGGACCTGCTGCTCGATGTCGGCACCGAGGAGATGGGCCACGTCGAGATGATCGTCACGATGATCACCCGGCTGTTGGACAACGCGCCACTGTCGCTGTCGGAGGGCGTCGCGGCCAACCCTGGGGGCGCGGCGACCTACGCCGCGTCGAACCCGGCGCACTTCATCCATGGTGGTGGCGGGGCGTTGCCCGCCGACTCCAACGGGGTGCCCTGGAACGGCTCGTTCGTCACCGCCAGCGGCAACCTGCTGGCCGACTTCCAGCTCAACGTCACGGCGGAAGCGCAGGGTCGCCTCCAGGTCGCCCGGTTGTTCAACATGACCGACGACCCGGGCGTCAAGCAGATGCTGCGCTTCCTGTTGGCCCGCGACACGATGCACCAGAACATGTGGCTGGCGGCGATCGAGCAGCTCAAGGAGGACGGCCTGGAGGACATGCCGGTGCCCGAGGCGTTCCCGGACTCCGGCGAGTTCACCGAGGAGTTCGGCTACACCTACCTGAGCTTCTCCTCGGGCACCGATGCCAACGAGGGGCGCTGGGCGTCCGGGCCCACGCCGGATGGCAAGGGTGAGTTCCGGTACGGCGACAGCCCGCGGGCGAACGCCCCGGAGCCGGTGCTGCCGCCGGGGGACCCGCGGTTGTACGGCACCAATCCGGGTGTGGCCGGCTCGGTCGTGAACACGGTCAAGAGCAAGCTCACCTGACGTGTCCGGTCGGGTCGCCCGCCGGTTTCGGGCGGCCCGACGGACCGGCCGGAAGAGTGGTCTGGGTCACAGAGCGGAACAAGGGGAACGCTTTGTTACTTGAGCCAGACACGCTCAACTCAACGCGATAGCAGGTGTTCGATGGCAACTCTTCCGGTACTTCCCCTGACCGACGCCGTGCTGCTGCCCGGCATGGTCATCCCGGTGACCCTCGACCCGACCACCCAGGCCGCGATCGACGCAGCCCGGGCGACCGGTGACCGCAAGCTGCTGGCCGTGCCGCGCATCGACGGCGAGTACGGCCCGGTCGGCGTGGTCGCCACCATCGAGAAGGTCGGCCGGCTGCCCGAGGGTGAGCCCGCCGCCGTCATCCGTGGCCTGTCCCGGGCCCGGATCGGCTCCGGCGTGCCCGGCCCCGGCGCCGCACTCTGGGTCGAGGCCTCCGAACTTGACGAACCCGCTCCCGCCGGCCGCGCCCGGGAACTCGCCCGCGAGTACCGCGCCCTGGTGACCTCCGTGCTCCAGCAGCGGGGTGCCTGGCAGGTCATCGACGCGGTGGAGCGGATGACCGACCTGTCCGAGTTGGCCGACTCGGCCGGCTACGCGCCCTGGCTGACCCTGGACCAGAAGACCGAGCTGCTCACCGCGCCGGACGTGACCGCCCGGCTGGAGCTGCTGGTCGGCTGGGTGAAGGACTACCTGGCCGAGCAGGAGGTCACCGAGCAGATCAACAGTGACGTCCGCGAGGGGCTGGAGAAGTCCCAGCGGGAGTTCCTGCTGCGCCAGCAGCTCGCCGCGATCCGTAAGGAGCTGGGTGAGGACGAGCCGGACGGCTCGGCCGACTACCGCTCCCGGGTCGAGTCCGCCGAGCTGCCGAAGAAGGTCCGCGAGGCGGCCATGCGCGAGGTAGGCAAGCTGGAGCGGGCCAGCGACGCCTCCCCGGAGGCGGGCTGGATCCGCACCTGGCTGGACACCGTGCTCGAGATGCCGTGGGGCACGCGTACCGAGGACAACACCGACCTGGCCGCGGCCCGGGCGGTGCTCGACGCCGACCACGCCGGCCTGGCCGACGTGAAGGACCGCATCCTGGAGTACCTGGCCGTGCGCAACCGTCGTGCCGAGCGCAACCTCGGCGTGGTCGGGGGTCGCGGCTCCGGCGCGGTGCTCGCCCTCGCCGGCCCTCCCGGAGTCGGCAAGACCAGCCTCGGAGAGTCCGTGGCGCGCGCGCTCGGGCGTAACTTCGTCCGGGTGTCGCTCGGTGGCGTCCGCGACGAGGCGGAGATCCGCGGTCACCGGCGCACCTACGTCGGCGCGCTGCCCGGTCGGATCGTCCGCGCGCTGCGCGAGGCCGGCTCGATGAACCCGGTCGTGCTCCTCGACGAGGTGGACAAGCTGGCCGCCGGCTACGCCGGTGACCCGGCCGCCGCCCTGCTGGAGGTGCTCGACCCGGCGCAGAACCACACCTTCCGGGATCACTACCTGGAGGTCGACCTCGACCTGTCCGACGTGCTGTTCCTGGCCACCGCCAACGTGGTGGAGTCCATCCCCGGCCCGCTGCTGGACCGGATGGAGCTGGTCACCCTGGACGGCTACACCGAGGACGAGAAGGTCGCCATCGCCCGTGACCACCTGCTGCCCCGGCAGCGGGAGCGGGCCGGGCTGACCGCCGACGAGGTGGAGATCGCCGACGAGGCGTTGGCGCTGATCGCGGGGGAGTACACCCGGGAGGCCGGTGTCCGGCAGCTCGAACGTGGCCTCGCCAAGATCCTGCGCAAGGTGGCGGTGACGCTGGCGACCGATCCGTCGCCGGTACGCGTCGACACCGACAACCTCACCCGCTACCTGGGGCGACCGAAGTTCACCCCGGAGTCGGCCGAGCGCACCGCCGTGCCCGGTGCGGCGACCGGCCTCGCCGTCACCGGCGCTGGTGGGGACGTGCTCTTCATCGAGGCGACCAGCATGGAGGGCGAGCCGGGGCTGACCCTGACCGGCCAGCTCGGCGACGTGATGAAGGAGTCGGCGCACATCGCCCTGTCGTACCTGCGCTCCAACGGGCGCCGGTTCGGCATCGACCCGAACGTCCTCGCCGGACGCCGGATCCACGTCCACTTCCCGGCGGGCGCGGTGCCCAAGGACGGCCCGAGCGCCGGCATCACCATGGTGACGGCCCTGGCCTCGCTGGTCACCGGCCGCCCGGTCCGTCCCGAGTTCGGGATGACCGGCGAGGTGACGCTGTCCGGTCGGGTGCTGCCGATCGGCGGGGTGAAGCAGAAACTGCTCGCCGCGCACCGGGCCGGCCTCACTGAGGTGATCATCCCGGCGCGCAACGAGCCCGACCTGGACGACCTGCCGACCGAGGTGCGCGAGGCGCTGACCGTGCACACCCTGGCCGACGTGGCCGACGTGCTCGCCCTGGCGTTGCGCCCGGCCGACGTCAAGACGCTGGACGGTCCGGCGCTCTTCGCGGCCTGACGCTCCGAGCACAAGGACCCCCGCCGTCTGTGAAGACGGCGGGGGTCCTCTGCGTACGCGAGGAGAGGTCTACTGTCTCGCTTGAATCCTCAACTACCTCTTCTTCGCCGCGAGGCGTCCCCCTGGAGGAACCCCCGTGAACGTGGTGCTCTGGATCATCCAGATCCTGCTCGCCGTCGTCTTCGCCGGCGCCGGCTTCGCCAAGCTGACCCAGCCCAAGGACAAGCTGCGCGAGCTGATGCGGTGGGTGGACCCGGTCCCGCCGACCCAGGTCAAGGCGCTCGGCGCCGTCGAGCTGCTGGCCGCCCTCGGGCTGGTGCTGCCCCCACTCACCGGCATCGCCACCGTGCTCACCCCGCTCGCCGCCACCGGGCTGGTCATCGTCATGATCGGCGGCGTCCTCGTGCACCTGCGCGACAGGAAGAAGCAGGACACGGCGGAGCAACGTCGTACGGAGCTGCAAGGCGCGATCACCTGCGCGGTGCTGCTCGTGCTCGCCGCTGTGGTGGCGTGGGGCCGGTTCGGGCCGTACTCCTTCTGATCCGCAGCGCCGGCGACCGTCGTACCTCGGCGGTCGCCGGCGGCGTGCTCGGGCCGGCGGTCGCCGGCGGCGTGCTCAGCGCTCGTCGCCCCCGCGGTCGCGGCGCACTGTGGCCTTGCGGCCCTTGATCGTGCTCTGGCGCAACCCGGAGATCACCTCGTCGGCGACTCCCTGCGGCACCTCGACCAGCGAGAACCGGTCGGCGATCTCGATCGAGCCGATGTCCCGACCACGGATCCCGGTCTCCCCGGTGATCGCGCCGACCAGGTCCTGCGGGCGCACCCCGGCGCGCCGGCCCAGGCCGACGAAGACCTGGACGGTGTTGCCGCCGCCGGAGCGCGGCCGGCCCCCGCCCCGACGGTCTCCGCCCCGGCCACCGGTCTCCGGTCGACCCTCGCGGGGACCGCGTACCGGGACCTGCGGGATCTCCTCCTCGTCGTCGGAGCCCGGCGACGTCACCTCGTGGGCCAGCTTCACGGCGGCGAGGGCGACCTCCATCAGGTCGAACTCGTCGGTCAGCGTCTCCACGATGACGCGGAACGGGTCGAGGTCGTCCTCCAGCAGGCTCTCCCGCAGCGCCGCCTGGGTCAGCTCCAACCGGCGGGTCCGCATGTCGGCCACTGTGGGGATCTTGTCGATGGTGATCCGCTGGCCGGTCACCCGCTCGATGGTCTTGAGCATCCGGTGCTCACGCGGCTCGGCGAGGGTGATCGCCACGCCCTCGCGGCCGGCCCGGCCCACCCGGCCGATCCGGTGCACGTACGACTCCGGGGCGGACGGCACGTCGTAGTTGACGACGTGGGTGAGCTGCTCGATGTCCAGCCCACGGGCCGCCACGTCGGTGGCCACCAGCAGGTCGGCGGTGCCCGCCCGCAGTCGGCCCATCACCCGGTCGCGCTGCTCCTGGCTCATGCCGCCGTGCAGCGCCTCGGAGCGGTAGCCCCGGCCGTTCATCGTCTCGGTCAGCCGGTCGACCTCCTCCCGGCTGCGGCAGAACACGATCGCCGCGGTGGGCGACTCCACGTCCAGCACCCGGCCCAACGCGGCCGGCTTGTGGGCCCGGGTCACGATGTACGCGCTCTGCCGCACCCGCGGCGCCTCGCCCGCGACCGTCGGCTCCCGGCCGATCTCGATCCGGACCGGCTCGCGCAGGTGCTGCCGGGCCATCCCGTCGATGCGCGACGGCATGGTGGCCGAGAAGAGCACAGTCTGGCGCTCGGTCGGAGCGTGCTCCAGGATCGCCTCGATGTCCTCGGCGAAGCCCATGTCGAGCATCTCGTCGGCCTCGTCGAGCACCACCGTGGCGAGCCCGCCCAGGCGCAGGGTGCCCCGGGCGATGTGGTCGAGGGCCCGCCCGGGGGTGGCCACCACCACGTCGACACCGCTGTCCAGTGCCCGCAGCTGCCGCCCGATCGGCTGCCCACCGTAGATCGGCAGCACCCGGGCGCCCAGGTCCTTGCCGTAGCGGTGGAACGCCTCGGAGACCTGCACCGCCAGCTCACGGGTCGGCACCAACACCAGCGCCACCGGGTCACCGCCCTGGCGGTGTGCCGTCATGAGGTTCAGCAGCGGGAGCGCGAACGCCGCCGTCTTGCCGGTGCCGGTGGCCGCCTGGCCCAGCAGGTCCCGACCCTCCAGCAGTGGTGGGATCGCCTCCCGCTGGATCGGGGTCGGCTCTTCGTAGCCGAGGGCGGACAGCGCGCCCAGGAGCTCGGGACGCAGCCCGAGCTCGGTGAAGGCGTACACCTCTTCGGCGCCGGCGGGGGCGGCGTCAATCGGTGCGTCGATCGGTGCGTCGTGCTGTGCAGGTGCGGAACTCATGTGCCAAGCCTTTCATTACGCCGTCCAAGCCGCTGCGCCGACCGCCACAAGAGCGCGATCAGCGCCCCCGGGACACCCCCACAGGATCTGCGCAGCAACGCTGAAACTGCTGCCTCCGCGACGCCTGAGGCAGCAGTTTCACCATTCCTGTGCAGATCCTGCCCTTTCGGCCCCCGGCGGGCAGAGCCGTCAGACGGCGCCGCTCAGGATTGCCAGGATCATGATGCCCGCCAGCGTCGTGTCGAGCACGGCGCACCCCTCGGTGTACCAGCGCGGCACCACCCGGCCGGTGCGGTGGTGGGCCAGGTCCCACCCGGCGTGCGCCAGCCAACCGAGCGCCACCAGCCACGCGGCCGTCTGACCCCCCACCGCGACCGCGACCAGCGTCAGCGTGACCCAGACGACCAGGCCGACCAGTTGGGTGGCAAGCACGCCCGGCCCGCGCAGGGTGCGTCGGACCACGCCGATCAGCAGGTACCCGCCGGGCAGCACCAGCATCGTCCACGGGTTGAGCACCCTCGGCTCGACCCACATGTCCACCGTCATCAGCAGCGCCAGCCCGGTCGGCCAGCGGTGGGCCAGCGCCACCACGGCCGGGTGCCGGCGTACCGACACCGGCGTCTCGTGCCGATGGCGCACCGCCACCAGCACCATCGCCGGCACCATCAGCAGGTGACCGCCGAGCATCAGGGCGTCGCCATCCAGCCGGCCGGCCCAGAACGGTACGAGCACCAACAGGAACGGCACGTACATCGCCGCGGCCATCTCGACGACCCCACGCCAGTGGTGCGCCCGGTAGCGCATCCACACCGTCATTCCGACCGTCATGTTCGTGGCCATCACCAGCGCGGCGACGTCCGGCCGGTCCAGCGTCCCGGTGATCCCGAGCGGGGCGCCGGCCGCGTCCCACAGGGGCCCGAGCAGCAGCATCCCGACGACCATCGCCAGCGCCATCTCGGCGAGATGCCACCACAGCCGCCGCGTGCCGGTGCCGGGCGCTGCCGGCATCGGCGCAGGCGACGGTACGACCATGCTGTCCGCGTACACCCGTGTGTTTTCCATGCCGTTGACACTGCCGGTGTCCCGGCGCGGTGGGCAGGCTCGTCCGTCACCGGAAACCCGTGCGGATCGCACGGTCCAACCGTGACATCTCGCACGGGTGGACCGGACACCGGGCGGTCCTAGGATCGGTGCGTGGCGAGCGAGGCGGTGACTCCCCGGGCGGACCGCCGGCTGCACCGGGCCCGGCGGGCGACGCTGCTGTCGCTGGCCACCGGCGTGTGGGCGACTGTCCTGCTGCCCACGGCCGGCCTGGCCCGGGAGCCGTCCCCCGGCCGCGTCGCGCTCGGCGCGGTCGGGATCCTCCTCTTCGCGGCCACCCAGACCGCTGTGCTGTACGCGGCGGTCACCCCCTGGCTCGCGCAACGGTGGCGACGTCGCGCGCAGCTCGGCCTGGTCGTCGTGGCGGCGCTGACCGTGCCGTTGGTGGCCCCGGTCGCGGCCGGGACCTGGCCGACCTGGGCGTGGATCGGGGCCTCCCTGGTCGGGATGGCCCCCTTGCTGGTCCGCCTCCCGGGCGCGCTGGCGGTCACCGCCGGCGCCCTGCTCGTGTCGGCGGCGGTGGCCTGGTGGACCGGCGGTTCCGTGGGGCGGTCCCTGGCCGTGACCGGTGGCGTCGGGGTGGGCGTGGCCGCGGTCAACTGGTTCCAGGTCTGGTTCTGGGACCTGCTGGTGGAGGCTCGGCAGGGTCAGGCCGCCCAGGCCCGGCTGGCCGCCGCCGAGGAACGGCTGCGCTTCGCCCGTGACGTGCACGACCTGCTGGGGCACAGTCTCACCGTGATCGCGCTGAAGGCCGAACTCGCCGCGCGGCTCGCACCGGTCGACCCGGAGCGGGCCGGGCGGGAGGCCGCCGAGGTGCAACGGTTGGCCGCGTCCGCGCTCACCGAGGTCCGCGAGAGCGTGCACGGCTACCGGGCCGTCGACCTCGGCGAGCAACTGACCGCGGTGGCAGACGTGCTGCGCTCCTGCGGGGTGCGCTGCACGGTGCCGCCACACGTCGACCTGCCTCAGCCGGCCGCCACCGAACTGGCGGCGGTGCTGCGCGAGGCGGGCACCAACGTGCTGCGGCACAGCCGGGCCGAGTGGTGCCGGATCCACATCGACCGGGACGAGAGCGGGGCCAGGATGACCATCGCCAACGACGGTGCCGACGACAGCGGCCCGGACGAGCACAGCCACGGCCTGCGCGGCCTGGCCGACCGGCTGGCCGCGGTCGGGGGAGAGCTGCGGGTCCGCCGGGAGGACAGGGTGTTCACCCTGGAGGCGACAGTGCCGGTGCCGTCGTGATCCGTGTCCTGCTCGCCGACGACGAGGACCTGATCCGGGTCGCGGTCGCCGCACTGCTCGGCCTCGAACCGGACATCGACGTGGTGGCCCAGGCCGCCGACGGACCCACGGCGGTCACCGCGACGCTCGCGCACCACCCGGACGTGGCGGTGGTGGACCTGGAGATGCCCGGCCTGGACGGCATCGCGGTGGCCGCCGAGCTGGCCCGCGTCCGTCCTGAGTGCGCGGTGGTCGTGCTGACCGGGCACGGCCGCCCGGGGCACCTGCGTCAGGCACTGACCGCCGGGGCGCGCGGTTTCGTGCCCAAGGGCTCGCCCGGTGGCGCGCTCGCCGACGTGATCCGCCGGGTGCACGCCGGCGGACGGTACGTCGACCCGTCGCTCGCCGCCGACGCGTTGACCCTGCCGGCGTGCCCGCTGACGCCACGGGAGCTGGAGACGCTACGGCTGGCCGAGGTCGGCGCGCCGGTCGCGGTGATCGCCCGCCGGGTGCACCTGTCCACCGGCACCGTCCGCAACCACCTCTCCGCCGCCGTACAGAAACTCGGGGCTACCGACCGCGCCGAAGCCGTCCGCACCGCCCGAAACAACGGCTGGCTCTGACGGAGCCCACCCCCGCCCACCCACTCATCGGCCTCCCCGAGCCCCGCCCGCCCCGTCGATCATGAAGTTAGCGGCGTCGATGCCGGCGTGTCGCGACGCTAACTTCATGATCGACGCGGGGGGTGGCTGCGCGGAGCGCATTGCCTGGGGGATCGGACGGTCGGGCGGAGCAGTCCCGCTAGCGTGGCGGGGTGCGTACCGTCGAACTGGTCTGCTCGTCCGGGTTGGATGCCGAGGTTCGGGCGGTCTGGGACCGGTTGGCGGCTGCCGGGTTGCCGAGCCTGGCCCGCAACACCCACCCGACCAACCGGCCGCACCTGACCCTCGCCGCCGTCGACGAGTTCCCGCCCGGCGTGGAGCGCCGCCTCGCCGAGCTGTTCGACGCCGCGCTCCCGATCCCGGTCACGCTCGACCGCGTTGTCGTCCTCGACGGCAGCGCCCCGCTGGTCTGGCTCGTGCAACCCACGTCGGCACTGACCGCGCTGCACGCCGCCGCCTGGGACGTTCTCGCCGAGGCCGACGGGCACCGGCCGTGGCACGCTCCGGGGGCGTGGGTGCCACACCTGAGCCTGGCCCTGCGCTTTCGCAACGCGGACCTGCGGTTGGCCCGTGCCGTCGCCGGTGGGCAGCGCCCGACCGGGGACTTCGACGCCGCGCGCAGCTACGACGGCACGGACCGGACGCTGACACAGCTGACCACGCCCTAGGCCCGTCGCGGCGTGTCAGGGGCCTTCAGTTGCTGCCCCCGCCGCCACCGCCGTCGCCGCCCCCTCCGTCGCTCCCGCCACTGAACTCGCCTCCGCCACTGCCGCCTGCACCGCCGGCGTATCCGTGGCGGCCGTCGTTGAAGGGCAGATCACCGCGGATGCCGCGCGGCTTGGGCCGCTTGCCCGGCCCCGCGAGGTGTTGCAGGCAGACGCGGTCGGAGACCGGGAAACATTCGCCACGGCCTCCACAGTCGGCCAGGTAGCGGTTGCCATTCTGGACGCGCACCTCCTGGTCGACCCGGAACAGCAGGGGAAGGCCGGTCGGAGCACAACCCTCGTCCCGGCGGCCGTGGTCCAGCGTGGCGAGCAGGGCGCTGCGATCGGCGTTGGTCATGCCTCCGCCGGTCGCGGGCCTGGGCTGGTGCGGCAGAGGGCGCCCGAACGCGGCGTCGCAGAAGGCGGCGTAGTCCTGCGTATGCCGGGTCAGTTCCTGCCACAGATCGTCCACGACCACCGACGGCACCGACAGCTTCGCGCTGCCCTGGCGGGCGATGATCCGGAACCACTGCCGGGTTGCGGTTTCGACGAGGGCGATGTCGTCGTCGCTGAGATGGGGGTGCCGGTTTCGTAGCTGCTGCCGCCCGCTGGCCGGGAACTGCAGGTCGGTCACGGCGCGCAGTCGACGAGGGGTTCGGTTGCTTCTGAACGTTGTCCTGTTCATGCGGCTGCTTCCATCCGCCCAGGCTGCGGGCGCTAGGGCCTCGACTTGCCGAAGTGGCGCCGCGGCTCCTTCAGGGTAGGGCAGTCGGCAAGTGCGTCAATGGATACGACGTTGACCGGGTCGAAGGGCCCCCCGCACCTCGTCAGGGGGCCCGCCGCTCTAGCGGTAGAAGCGCAGGTAGTCGAACTCGGCGGTGACCGCCGGTTCGGCGCCGCCGTGCGCCACCAGGCCGATCCGGGGAGTGGTGTCGGCCGGGAACGTCCACACCGCAGCCCACGTCCAGGTACGCCCGTCCCGGCTGGAACCGGCCCGGAACTCGTGCTCCCCGGTGGCCGGGTCGACGTGGTGCGCCAGTCGTAGCCAGGTGGTGGTGGCCGGGGTGCCGACGATGCTGCCGCCGTAGACCGGCTGGCCGGCGAAGGGCAGCTCGTAGCCGTACTCGACCTGCCGGGTGTTCCAGATCGCCACCTGGGTCAGCCGGGCGAACCGGTCGTCGTCCACGTAGGCGACCAGGCCCGCCTGCTGGTAGTTGCGGACGGACTCCTCACCCAGGTCCAGCGTCACCTTCGTCTCGACGACGTAGTCGCCGCGCGGCGCGTCGCGCAGCAGCACACCGGCGGTGTTGCCGGTGCCGGTGAGGTCGGCCGACTGCACCGGCCAGCGCAGCGCGCCGTCGGCGGCGGTGACCGCCGGGTCGTCGCGGACCCACCGCCAGTCGCCGTCGAGCCCATCGGTGAACTCGTCGGAGTACGCCCGCAGCGGCGCCCCGACGCGGGGCTCGGGCACCGCCCTCCTCGCCGGCTGGAACAGTCGGGCCACGCTGACGTTGTCGAACTCGGCCGGACCACCGGCGGCGGCCAGCCCAGGGCGCCCCGCGACCGGGCGGTCCAGCCGCAGCGACACCACGGCGACCTGGTCACCGAGGCGGGCCGGGCTCAGTTCGGCGACGAGTTGCTGTCCGCGTACCTCGATGGCCAGGTTGTGCGGGTCGGCCAGGTCGAGCCCGACGGGCAGCGGCGTGCTCGCGCGGCGGCGGCCGTCGCTGGCCACGAGCCGGCCGGCGGCCGCGTCGACGCGGACCTCGACCCGGTCGCCGAGGGTGACCCCGGCGCTGGCCGCGCCGGTGAGCCGCAGGTCGGTCTCCGCGCGCACGTCACCGCCCACAGTGGTACGACTGGTCAGCGCGCCGCTGCCGATGAGCCGGCCGTCGGTGACCCGCCACTGGCCCGTGGCACGTCGCCAGCCGGCCAGCCCGGTGTTGTCGAACCGGTCGTCGACCCGGCCGGTGGTCACCGGTGCGGGTCGGGCGCCCTCGGACGGTCCGGCGCCGGCGTTCACGGCCGGCCAGCCGTCGATCCAGTCGAGGCGGTCGAGCAGCATCGGGCGTTCGTTGATGCCGAACGGCTCGTCGAGGTATGGGTCGGCGCGGTCGATCGCGTGGTAGACGATCCAGTCCTGGCCGGACAGGTCGGTGAGGAAGCCGTTGTGCCCGGTGCCGATCCACCGGTTGCCGTTCTGGGTCAGCACCGGCGTGCCACCCGCCCGGGACGCGGTCAGCGCGACGCCGTCGCGGTCGGTGAACGGGCCGCGCGGGCTGCGCGCGCGTCCCACCTGGACGGAGTAGCCGGTGGCCGGGCCGGCGCAGCAGTTGGCCGTTGAGGCGAACAGGTAGTACCAGCCGTCGTGGCGCAGCACGTAGCTGCCCTCGAACTTGTTGTCGATCGCCACCTGGGTGGGTGTGCCCACGGCGGTCAGCCCGTCCGCGCTGAGCTCGGTGACCGAGATGCCGCCGTAGTAGCTGCCGTAGTAGAGGTAGCCCCGGCCGTCGACGTCGGTGAACTGGCTGGGGTCGATGGTCCACAGATAGCCGCCGCCCCCGCCGGGGCGGGGGGCCACCACGGGTTGCGCGGCGAAGGTCCACGGGCCGGTCGGGGTGGGCGCGGTGGCCGCGCCGATGGCGTAGTCGCTGCCCTCGGCGGAGACGGTGGTGTCGGTGACCGTCACGTACATGACCCACTGATCGCCGACGCGGCGCACGTCAGGTGCCCAGAAGGCCGCACCGGGCGCCGCGTACGGTGGCCGCTGCTCCGGACCGAACGCGTCCCCGACGTACGCCCAGTCGACCAGGTTTGCCGAGCGGGCGGTGGGCACCCGGTGGAACTCGTGCTCGCCCTCGCGCAGCGGGTCGGTGGTGCCGTAGGCGTACCAGAAGCCGTCGTCGCCGCGCACGATGACCGGGTCGGCGAACGTGTCGCCCACCCCGACCGAGATCGGATTGTCGTAGCGGGACGGCCCACCGGAGCCGGCGGCGGGTGGGGGCGCCAACGTGGCCAGGATCAGACCGAGCGCGGCGGCGAGCGCGCCGCCGCGGCGGAGGTGTCGCATGTGGACCTGCCTCGGGGGAGTGGGCGTGGGGTCGTGCCCTCGTTTCTACAACGATGGATACAACGTTGTAAAGAGATCGACGCCTGCGGTCTCGCGTACCCGCGTGCCGCACCCGGCCGCTCACCGCGCCGGTGGCCGGGGCGATGATGGGGCCATGAGTGGTGGCACCGAGGGCCGGGGAATGGCCGAACTCGCCGCGCTGCTGGCCGACGGCACCCGGGCCGGCATCTGCCTCGCGCTGCTCGACGGCCGGGCGTGGACCGCCGGGGAATTGGCCCGCCGCGCCGGGGTCGCCCCGTCGACGGCCAGCGACCACCTCACCCGGCTGGTCCGGGGCGGGCTGCTGGTCGAGGAACGGCAGGGCCGGCACCGCTACCTGCGGCTGGCCGGGCCGTCGGTGGCCCAGCTGATCGAGGACCTGGCCGGGCACGCGCCGACCCCACCCGCGCCGGTCGGGTCGCTGCGGGCCGCCACCGCGAGCGCCGCTCTGGCGTACGCCCGGACCTGCTACGACCACCTGGCCGGGCGCCTCGGTGTGCTGATGTACGACGCGCTGCTGGCCGACGGACGGCTGGACCGGTCCAGCGGGTTGGCGCTGACCGCCGACGGGTGGGCGTGGGCGGCCGACCTGGGCGTACCCGTGCAGGTGCTGCGCACCGCCCGCCGCCCGGTGGTCCGCGACTGCCTCGACTGGACCGAACGCCGCTCGCACCTGGCCGGGGCGCTCGGGGCGGCACTGTGCCGCCGCTTCACCGACCTGGGCTGGATCACCCAGGGCGCCGGCCGCGCGATCCGCCTCACCCCGATCGGTCGCGTCGCCCTGGCCGAGACCCTGCACGTCCCGGACGACACCCTCACCCCCACGTCGCCCCCGACACCCACCAGCGGCCGAGCCTGACCCTCCCGCCCACCCCGCCAGCGGCGGGGCGCGCGCGGTCGGCGGGACTGTTCGGTGGGAAGCGAAGGGTTCGGGTTCTACGGTCGGGCCGTGACTGACAGCTGGCCTGACATCGCTCCCGCTCCCGGAACGCCGGACTGCGGCCCGCCCTCGTTCGAACCGGAGCGCGGTTGGTGGGTGACGCGGCACGCCGACGTACGGGCGGCGCTCACCGACCCGGCCTTCCGGGTGCCGGCCGTCGAGAGCGGCCCGCCCGGCACGCTCGCCTGGCTGCGCGCCTCGGTCAGCCGGTTCAGCCCGCCGCAGCGGCACGCCGAGCGCCGGGCGGTCGTGGTGAGCGCGCTGACCGAGCTGGACCCGGACGAGCTGCGGCACGAGACGGCCCGGCTGACCGTCGCTGTCCTGGACCGGGCCGGCGACCGCCTCGACGTGACGCGTGACGTGGCCCGGGTGGTGCCGCTGCGGGTGCTGGCCGGTCGGCTCGGTTTCGCCGATCCGGCAGCCGCCGGGACGGCGGTCGCTGTCGTCGCTGCCGCGTACCACCCGGGGGTTGATCCGGCGCTGGCCCGGCGGGCCGACCAGGCGGTCGCGACGTTGCTGGCGCTCGCGCCGCCGGGCCCGCCGGAGGTACGGGCGAACCTGATCGGTCTGCTGGTCCAGGCGTGCGACGCGACGGCCGGTCTGATCGGTGCCGCCGCCCACCACCTGCTGCCACCGCTCGGCGGCCTGCCGGGCGGTGTGCCCGGGCCGGCGGAGACCGGCGCGATGCTGGCCGAGGTGCTGCGGCTCGACCCGCCGGTGCGGGCGACCCGGCGCGTCACCACCGCCGGGGTACGCCTGGGTGGGCGGGACCTGCCGGCGGGCAGCCCGGTGCTGCTGCGCTTCGACGCCGCCAACCGTGATCCGCGGGTGTTCCGCGAGCCGGCGGCGTTCCGGCCCGGTCGGCCCGGTGCGGGTCTGCTGACCTTCGGGGCGGGGGAGCGCGGCTGCCCCGGCGACCGGCACGCCCTGGCCCTGGCCGCCGGGGTGTTCGACGTGCTGCGCGCACGCTGCCGGCGTCTCCGAGCCGACCTGCGCCACGAGCCGCACCCGACCCTGCGTGTCCCGACGAACCTGGAGGTGAGCGTCCGATGACCGACCGCCGTGCCGACTTCCGTGCCCTGCACCACACCGGCCGACCCCTGCTGCTGCCGAACGCCTGGGACCACGCCTCGGCGGCGGCGCTCGCCGCGCGCGGCCACCCGGCGATCGGCACCACCAGCCTCGGGGTCGCCGCGGCCGCGGGCCGACCCGACGGCACCGCGGCCACCGCGCAGGAGACCCTGGCCCTGGCCCGCCGGCTGGCCAACCTGCCGGTGCTGCTCAGCGTCGACATCGAGGCCGGGTTCAGCGATGATCCGGCGGCGGTCGCCGGGTACGTGGCGGAGCTGGCCGTGCTCGGCGTGGTCGGCATCAACCTGGAGGACGGGCGTGCCGACGGCACCCTCACCGAGCCGGACTGCGTCGCCGCCAAGGTCGCGGCGGTGAAGGCGGCGGTGCCGGACCTGTTCGTCAACGCCCGGACCGACACCTGGTGGCTGGGGGTGGACGACCCGCTGCCGCAGACTCTCGCCCGGGCCCACGCCTACCGGGCCGCCGGCGCCGACGGGATCTTCGTGCCCGGCATCGTCGACCCGGCCACGCTGCGCGTGCTCACCGGGCGGATCGACGCCCCGGTGAACGCGCTGTACCAGCCGGGTGGACCAGGACCGGACGAGCTGGCCGCCGCGGGGGTTGCCCGGGTCAGCACCGGCTCCCTGCTGTTCCGGGTGGCGCTGGCCGCCGCGCTCGCCGCCGCCGACCAGGTACGCGCCGGCGGGCTCGCGGCGCCGGTAGGGCTGCCGTCGTACGCCGAGGTGCAGGGCCTGGTGCCGCCGAGCGCCGGTGTCCAACCGGACGGTCGGCTCCCTTAGGAGTAGATAGGAGGATTGTTCGGTCCCCTCCGGTCTTGGCAATTACGGTGTGTTACAGGGCGAACCACCCAGTGTCGTGACCGGAGAAGGGACCCCCGTCATGCGTGTGCCCAGCCGTAGCCCGGGACAGCAACCCGGTTCGCCCGTGTCGCCCACCGCGCCGGCACGCCGCCGGCCCCCCGGCACGACTCCCCGCCGCCTTCCCACCCCCGAGCCGGACCTCGCCGCCTACCGGACAGCCGTCGCCGAGCTCCTGGTCGAGGTGGGCGCGCTGGCCGACGCGTCGAGCACCCGCGCTCGACAGGTGCTCATCGACGAACGACTGCGCGAACCGGCGCTCGCCGACGTCCTCGACGCCACCCCGCAGGGGCTGATCGGCGCCCGCGAGACGCTGCTGCTGGAGATGGCCCGCTACCAGCCGAACGACCGCACCTCGGCGCGCGACCTCACCGCGCTGGTCCGGATCTACCTGCTCTCCCGCATCGACGTGCTGTGGTGGCAGGACGCCCCGACGTTCCTCACCGACGACCAGGTCAACGGCAGCGCCGAACTGGTCGACCTGGAATGGCTGCGCCGCCGCGACCTGCTGGGCTTCCGCTACCAGGAGCAGCCCGCCACCATGCTGGGCCGGGCCGCGCGCGGGCTGCGTCGGCGGCTGCGACCGGACCTCACCCCGCGTACGGCGGGGCTGCTGTTCCGTCGGGCACGACGCGAGGTGGTGGCGCTGCTCAACGACATCGCACGCGAGTTCGCCGCCGCCGCGCCGCCGGCCACCCCGCCGCTGTGGGTGACCAGCCTGGTCCGCAGCGCCGAGCACCAGTACCGGCTGCGCCGCCTGGGGTACGCCGCGATGCTGCCCAGCGGGCACTGCCTCGGCTACTCAGTCGACGTCGAGCTGGCCTGGTTCGAGCGCTTCAGCGCGCGGGACACCCTCGCGGAGGTGCTGCTGAACAGGCAGCGGGCCGGGGAGCTGAACGTGATCGACGAGGGGCAGGCCTGGCACCTGTGCCTCGCGCCCACCGCCCGGCGTCGCCTGCGCCGGGCCTACGAGGCCGAGATGGGGGCCTGACCCCGGTGTGCGGCATCGCGTTGAGCATCGGCCCCGAGGCCGACCCGGCGACGTTCCGGCGGATGCTCGCCGTCCTGGCCCCCCGCGGTGAGGTCACCGAGACCCGGTCCGAGAACGGCCTGCTCGCCGGCACCCGCCGGCTTCGGGTCGTCGACCGGGACCGGGCGGTGCAGCCGTGGACCTCGACCGATGAGCGCTGGCTGCTCTGCTTCAACGGAGAGATCTTCAACTACCGGGAGTTGCGCGCCCAACTGACCCGCCTCGGGCAGGCCTTCCGGACCGAGAGCGACACCGAGGTGCTGCTCGCCGCGTTCCAGCAGTGGGGCGAGGCGGCGGTGACCCGGCTGCGCGGCGAGTACGCCTTCGCGGTCGTCGAGCGGGCCACCGGCCGGACGTACCTGGCCCGCGACCCCATCGGGGTCAAGCCGCTGTACTGGTCCCGCCGGCCCGGCTGCCTGCACCTCGCCTCCGAGGTCAAGGCACTCGTCGGGCACGGTGCCCCGATCGCCGAGGTGCCGCCCGGGCACCACGGCTGGGCCGAGGCGGACGGGCACGTGCGGCTGAACCCGTACGTCGACCTGCTCACCATCGGTGACGGCCTGCCGATCATCGACGACCCGGACGAGGCCGCCCTGCTCGTCCGCGCCGCGCTGAGCGACTCGATCCGGATGCGGGTGGAAACCGACCTGACCGTCGGGGTGGTGCTCTCCGGTGGGCTGGACAGCTCGCTGACCCTGCGGCAGGTGCGCGACATCCACCCGGACTGCGTGGCGGTCACCGTCGGCGCTGCGGACAGCCCCGACGTGGCGTACGCCCGGCGGCTCGCCGCTGACCTCGACGTGCCGCACGTGGTGGTCGAGCTGCGTCCGCGCGACATCCGGCTCGCGGACGTCCGCGAGGCGATCCGGATCTCCGAGCTGACCGAGTACGGCGACATCATCAACGCGGTCGTGTCGGTGCCGATCTTCCGACGGCTCCGTGACCTGGGCATCAAGGTGGTGCTCACCGGCGACGGCTCCGACGAGCTGTTCGGCGGCTACCGGATGTACCACCAGGTCGGCCCGGCCGCGGCCCGCCGACTGTTCCTGCACCGCATCCGCAATCTGTGCCGTACGGAGTTGCAGCGCGTCGACCGGGCCGCCATGGGGCACGGGGTGGAGGCGAGGTTGCCGTTCCTCGACCTCAGTGTGGTGGAGCTGGCGATGCGGCTGCCGCTGGATCTGAAGCTGCGCCACGGGCAGGAGAAGTGGATCGTCCGGCGGGCGTTCGCCGACGTGCTGCCCGACTACATCCTGCGCCGCCCGAAGAACCCGATGTCGTACTCGTCGGGGTTGCACGAGCGGGTGCGACTGTACAAGCCGCTCTTCGCCCGGCTGCACCGCTCGTTCGGCTACGACCTGCAGGAGCCGGTCCGCCGGGACTTCGACAGTGTCCTGAGCCGCTGCGGCAACGACCTGGACCGGGCCATCGCCGACGGGCTGACCCGGCCCGACTACACGGTCCTGGAGCACGCCCGCGACCTGGTCGGTGCGGCCAGGTGGAACGCCGCGCCGATGGTCCGTCGGCTGGTCGGCCCACGCCCGGCCCGCCGCTGAACCGCCCCGCAGGCCACGCTTGACTCTGACACGGTGTCAGGGACGAGCGTGGAGGGACCATGTTCACCATCGGAGACTTCGCCAGACTCGGCCGGGTGTCGGTGCGGATGCTGCGCCACTACGACAGCATCGGCCTGCTGCGCCCCGCCAGCGTCGACCCGCACACCGGTTACCGCTTCTACCGGGCCGACCAGCTGCGCCGGCTCAACCGGGTGATCGCCCTCAAGGAGTTGGGCCTCACCCTCGAACAGGTGCGCGCGATCGTCGACGACGCCGTCGACGTGGCCGAGCTGCGCGGCATGCTGCGGCTGCGCCGAAGCCAACTGGCGGAACAGCTGGCTGCCGACACCGCCCGGTTGACGGCCGTCGAGGCGAGGCTCCGTTTGATCGAGTCGGAGGGTCGGATGACCACCCAGGAGGTCGTACTCAAGGAGATCGTGCCGGTCCGCGTCGCGGAGTTGACCGCTGTTGCGCCCAGTTACCAGGGCGAGGACATCGGCCCGGTGATCCAACCGCTCTACCCGGAGTTGTTCCGTCGGCTGGCCGGCGCGGGGATCACGCCGGCGGGGCCGAGCATCGCCTGGTACGAGCCGGCCCCGGGCGACGACGGCGACGCGGTGGTGGTGCATGCCGGGGTGACCGTGGGGGTCGGGGCGGAGGCCGCCTCCGACGTCGCGGTGGTGGATCTGCCCGCGGTGCGCACCGCCGCGACGATCATCCACCACGGTGCAATGGACGACGTGGAGGAGAGCATGCAGGTCCTCGCCCGGTGGATCGAGGACAACGGCTACCGCACCGACGGGTTCGCCCGGGAGGTATACCTCGACTACTGTCCGGACGCCCCGGAGAAGGGCGTCACCGAACTCCAGCTCGCCGTCCACCGGGACTGATTGACCGGCGGCCCAGCGTCAGGTCCGATCGCCGCCAGCACTCCCGCCGTCACCGCGCCAGGCTGGACCGATGACGAACAGCACCACGTTCCGCGTCCACGCCCTGCCGGCCGCCGCGCTCGACACCGTCCGCCGGGCCGGCCGGGACGCTGCCGACCGGCCCGTCGAGTCGCTCCGAGCCGGTGGCGGCGAAGCCCTGCGCTGCTGTCTGCGCGATGCCGACGAGGGTGAGGAGCTGCTGCTCTTCGGGTACGCGCCGCCGGGCGCCGCCGGCCCGTACCGGGAGATCGGACCGGTCTTCGCGCACGCCACCGCCTGCCCCGGCCCGGACCCGGCGGGCGGGCACCCGCCGGCCTGGCGGGGGCGACCCCAGGTCCTTCGGGCGTACGACCGGCAGGGCCGCATCTGCGGCGGCCGGCTGCACGACGGCACGGACCCGGAGGGGGTGATCGCCGAGCTGCTGGCCGACCCGACGGCGCGTGAGCTGCACAGCCGCAACGTGGTGTACGGCTGCCTCATGTTCGTCGTGCGGCGGGCGACCGGGTGAACCTGGCCCTGCTCGGCGCGAGCGCTCAGCTGACCAGCAGCAGCGCGCCGACAGCGGCGAGGGTGCCGGTGACCGCGAGCATCGTGCTGGTCACCACGAACCGGGTCACCGGCACCCTCACCCCGGCGGCCCGGCACCGCTCGAACCACAGCAGGGTGGCCAGTGACGCCCAGGGGGCGGCCAGCGGGCCGACGTTGGTGCCGATCAGCAGGGCCAGCAGACGGGTGTGGTCGCCGGCCGGCAGCACCGACTCCCCGGCCAGGTAGGCGGGGAGGTTGTTCACCGCGTTGGACAGCAAAGCGCCGGTGCCGCCCGCGCGCAGCGCGCCCAGCGCCCCGCCGTCGGTGCCCAGCAGGTTGCCCACCAGGTCGTCCAGCCCGTGCCGGCCGAGGGTCTGCACGACCAGGAACAGGCCGGTGACGAAGAGCAGCAGCCGCACCGGCACCAGCCCGGGGCGCAACGTGGCGGGGGACCGGACCACGAAGCCGAGCAGCACCAGCGCGAGCGCGACGGTGGAGGCGAGCCCGATCTCCACCCCGGCGACGATGCCGGCGACGAAGAGCAGGCAGCCGGCGAGCGCGGTGCGGTGCAGCACCGGATCGGCCGGTACGTACCGGGCCGGCGCAACGAACCGTCCCCCTACCGGCCGCTCGCGCCGCCACCAGGCGTACCAGAGCAGCGCCATGGTGACCGCCACCGCAGCGAGCTGCGGCAGCGCCATCCGCTCGGCGTACGCCAGCGGTGTCAGTCCGACCCGGTCGGCGGCCAGGAGGTTGGTCAGGTTCGACACCGGCAGCAGCAGGCTGGCGGTGTTCGCCAGCCAGACGGTGGTGATCGCGAGCGGGGCGGCGGGGACGCGCAGGTTGCGGGCCAGCGCGAGCAGCACCGGGGTGAGCAGCACTGCGGTGGTGTCGAGGTTGAGCACGAGGGTGGTCACCGTGGCCAGCCCGCCGCAGAGCAGGAACAGGGCAGCCCACCGGCCCCGGGCGGCGATGGCCAGCCGGCTGGCCAGCACGTCGAAGACGCCGGCGACGGCGGTCAGCTCGGCGAGCACGATCACGGTGCCGAGGAAGAGCAGCAGCGGCAGGATCCGGTGCAGTGTCGCGGTGGTCTCCGCGCGGGGCAGCAGCCCGCTCAGTGCGCAGGCCGCGCCGACCACGGCGAGGACGACCGCGACCAGGTCCAGCGGGTGGGGTCGCCAGCGCCTGGTCGGCTCGGGCGGTGCGGGCGGCGCATCGGCGACGGCGGCAAGCTTCACGTCTGACGACGTTCGCATGACGGTCGGTCTGCCGCCCGCGCTGGCATCGCCGTCGTGACCAGCCCCACCATCGCCGGGGGAGCGCGATCGGCCGGGCGAGGTGGCCCGGTGCGGGGGAACCAGACAGACCGGGCGGACCTGCCCGAACACGACCGGGCCCGGCCCCCGGGGATCGGGGGCCGGGCCCGGTTTCGTGCCCGGTGCCTACCAGCCCAGGTAGCTGGGCTGGGTCTGCACGTTGAGCTCCTTGTAGCGGGTCAGGTTGGCCGTCCAGGTACGCCAGTCGTTCAGCTCCAGGACGTCCAGGCCCTTCACCATGTCGTTGGAGTAGATGTGGCCGTTGTAGTAGTACGCGGACCAGGTGCCACCACCGACGGGCCTGTCGGCCGACAGCGGACCGCGCTCCCAGAAGGCGATCTCCTTCGGCTTGGCCGAGTCGGTGAAGTCCCAGACCGAGATGCCACCCTGGTACCACGCCTGGACCATGATGTCCTTACCGAGCACCGGAATCAGCGAGCCGTTGTGCGCCACGCAGTTCTCGGTGTCGGAGTTGTTGCGGGGGATCTTGTAGTAGCTGCGGAAGTTCATCTTCCGAGCGTCACCGCGACCACTGATGTCATAGATGGCATCCGCGCCCCGGGTCGGTCCGACGGCCTCGTTGCAGGTCGCGGCGCCGCCGCCACCCAGCTCGTCGGTGAAGATCACCTTGGTGCCGGCGTTGTTGAAGGTGGCCGAGTGCCAGAACGCGAAGTTGACCGTGTCGCGGACCCGGTTGATGACCCGCGGCTTCTCGCGGTTCTTGATGTCGAGCAGGATGCCGTCACCCATGCACGCGCCGGCGGCCAGGTCCTTGGCCGGGTAGACGGTGATGTCGTGGCAGCCGGTGGTCGCCGAGCCGGTCTCACTGCCCGGGAAACCGCCGTCCGGGAAGAGGTTCGGGGCTGCGATCACCGCGGCGTCGGTCGGCTTCTTCACCGGCACCTTGATGATGGAGATCGAGTCGTGCGGCGGCTGGCAGTCCGGGAACTCGGCCCGCGGGCTGTACGACGAGACGTACAGGTAGACCGTCTTGCCGCTCTTGCCCGGCACCAGGGTGTGGGTGTGTGAGCCGCAGGCCGTCTCGACGGACTTGATGTACCGCGGGTTTGCCTTGTCCTTGATGTCGAAGACCTTGATGCCCTCCCAGGACTCCTTCACGTCCGCCCCCTGCGCGGTGCTGTTGCAGGAGTCGTCGCTGCGGGACGAGTCGGTGGAGAGGAACAGCAGGTCACCGTGGACGGAGATGTCGTTCTGCGACCCCGGGCAGAGCACCCGGGACACGACCGTTGGCGCGCTCGGCCGCGAGATGTCGTAGATGACGAAGCCGTTGTAGTTGCCCGCAAAGGCGTACTTGCCCTGGAAGGCGATGTCGCTGTTGGTCGCGTCCAGTGGGGCGACCTTCGGCACGTTGGCGATCTGACGCAGGTTGGGGCTGCTCACGATCTCGTCGACGCCGGGGATCGTGTTGGTGGGGGCGGCAGCTGGCGCCGCCTGGGGCACCACCTGGGCGTTGCTCGCCGGGGCGACGAGGACGCCGGCGACGAGGAAACCGGTCGCGGCGAGCGCCACGATGCGGAGTTGTCGTAACCGTGGCTTGTGGAGTCTGATCATCGGCGAGGCCCTTCGCAAGGGGAAGACGATGGTCGACACCTTACCGCCCGGAGAAGGACGTCGATGTGACCTGTGTCACATGAAAGTGTCTTCTTCAATGGATAACATCGCGATGACCTCGACCCCAGGGAGTTGCCCATGACCAACCGGCGTGCACGAACCCTGGCGATCGTCACACTGGCGCTTGTGCTGCCGCTGGTGGCCTTCATCGTGATCCGCTCCGGGGACGACACCGCAACGGGGGCCGCGCGGCCGGCCTCCGCGCCCGCCACCTCGGCGCCCCCCGCGTCGCCCTCCGCCAGCCCCGTGCCCACCGACCTGACCGTCATCGCGCCCGGTCGTCCGGGTGAGTCGGCGACCACCCGCGCGGCCCACGAGGTCCGCGACGCCGGCCCGGCGCCGCACAACTCGTTGGACGTCTGGTTCGTGCGGATGATGATCCCGCACCACGCGCAGGCTCTGGCGATGGCGGAACTCGCCCCCGACCGGGCCGCCGACCCCGACATCCGCGCGCTCGCCGACCGCATTCGCGCCAGCCAGGGGCCGGAGATGGGCATGATGCGGGGCTGGCTCCAGACCAGCGGGCTCCCGGCGGAGGTCCAGGGGCACGACCACGGCACCATGCGTGGCATGCAGACGCCCGAGGCGATGCGGCAGCTCGCCGCGACCCGTGGCGCGGACTTCGACCGGCTCTTCGTGCGGATGATGACCGAGCATCACGAGGGCGCCATCGAGATGGCCACCAACCTGCTCAAGGTCGGTTCCGACCTGACGCTCAACGAGTTCGCCAACTCGGTCGCCACCGAGCAGACCGTCGAGATCGACCGCATGCGTGAGGTCCTCGGGGGCTGAGCCCGGCCTCCCGGCACGTACGCTGGGTGACCGTGAGACGCACCATGTTCGGTCGGCCGTTGCGCGGCGTCGCCTTCGACGTGGCCGTGTCCGCCCTGGTGGCGCTCGTCAGCCTGACCGCGGCGGTGAACCAGCCCGGCGGCTGGGCGGCCACCCTGGTCGGTGTGGCAATGGCGGCGGCGCTGGTGTTGCGCCGCACCCACCCGAGCGCGGTGACCGTGGTGGTCGCGGCGCTCGCCCTGGTCCAGGTGATCGCCGGGTGGGGCCCGCTCGTCTACGACATCGCCGTCCTGATCGCGCTCTACAGCGTGGTGAAGTACGGCGAACGGCTCCGCGACGGCGTGGTGGCCGGCGCGGTCGCCGCCGTCGGTGTGCTGCTCGCCGCCGCGCAGACCCCCCACGTCGTCCAGTGGTGGATCACCGCGCTGTGGTACGCGCTGGTCACCGGCGCGGTGTGGTTGGTGGCGCTGAACGTGCGGACCCGCCGGCTCTACGTGCTCAGCCTGGAGGAACGGGCCACGACCCTGGAACGCGAACGGGAGGCCGAGTCCCGGGCGGCGGTCGCCGAGGAGCGCACCCGGATCGCTCGTGAGCTGCACGACGTTGTCGCCCACAGCATGGCGGTGATGATCGTCCAGGCGGACGGCGCCCGGTTCATGCTCGACCGTGACCCCGCCCAGGCGCGCACCGCCGTCAAGGTGGTCGCGGACACCGGCCGGCAGGCACTGGAGGAGATGCGCCGGCTGGTCGGCGTCCTGCGCGACGCCGGCCCGGGTGGCGCCGCAGACGGGGCCGACGGGCTCGTGGTGGCCGCTGACCCGGAGCACCGGCGCCTGGCCCTGGCCGAGTTGCCCGACCTGCTGACCCGGTTCGGCGACGCCGGGCTGCGCATCCGCAGCACCGTCACCGGCGCGTCGCCGGCCCTGCCCCCGGGCCTGGAGTTGACCGTCTACCGGGTGGTGCAGGAGGCACTGACCAACGCGCTCAAGCACGCCGGCGTCGGCGCCGGCGTGGAGGTCTGTCTGGCCTACACCGCCGAGGCCGTCGTCGTCCGGGTGGTCGACAACGGCCAGGGCCGCCCGCTGGTCAGCCCCACTCCGTCGGGTGGTCACGGCCTGCTCGGCATGCGGGAGCGGGTGACGGTGTACGACGGCAGCCTCACCGCCGGCCCCCGACCCGTCGGGGGCTGGCAGGTCGAAGTGCGGCTACCGCTACCGTCGGAGCCGGCAACGGAGGTGATCGCGGCATGACGATCCGGGTGGTGATCGTGGACGACCAGGCGCTGGTCCGCGCCGGGTTCCGGATGGTGCTGGACTCCCAGCCCGATCTGGAGGTGGTCGGCGAGGCGATCGACGGCGCGGACGCCCTGCGGGTGCTCGCCCGCACCGAGGCGGACGTCGTCGTGATGGACATCCGCATGCCGACCATGGACGGGGTGGAGGCGACCCGGCGGCTCTGCGCCGACCGGCCCGCCGGCCCGCCCCGGGTGCTGGTCCTGACCACCTTCGACACCGAGGCCGACGCGTTCGCGGCCCTCCAGGCCGGCGCGAGCGGGTTCCTGCTCAAGAACGTCCCACCGGAGGAACTGCTCGCCGCGATCCGGGTGGTCGCCCAGGGCGACTCCGTGGTGGCACCGTCGATCACCCGGCGGCTGCTGGACCGTTTCGCCGGGCAGCTCGGCGCCGGCCCGAGCGCCGACCCCCGGCTGACGCAGCTCACCGACCGGGAACGGGAGGTGCTGCTGCTGGTCGCCCAGGGGCTGTCCAACGCGGAGATCGCCGCCCGGGTGCACGTGGCCGAGGCGACGGTCAAGACCCACGTCGGGCGGATCCTGGCGAAACTCCAGCTGCGTGACCGGGTCCAGGCGGTGGTCCTGGCGTACGAGAGCGGGCTGGTCACACCCGGCGGATGACCCCGCGTACGACCTGGGTCGTAGCGGCCGACGTGTGCACCGCGACCCGGGACGCACGCAGGTCGAGCGCACAGGTGGAGATGGACGGACCGACACCGGCCATAGCGTCGGAGGGGTCCGATCCGCCACCTGCACCGGGAGCCCTGCTTGATCCGCCTGACCCTGCGCTCGCTGCGTGCCGAAGCGCTGCGCATGCTGCTCTCCGCGCTGGCCGTCGTGCTCGGTGTCGCGTTCGTCGCCGGCACCATGATCTTCGTCGACGGGATGCGCGCCGGCACCTACGAGCGGGCCGGCACCTTCGACCGCCACACCGACCTGGGCGTCTACTCGGCCGGCCGTGAGCTGCTGCCCCCGACCCTGGTCGATGAGGTGCGCGCGGTCGACGGGGTGGCCGCCGCAGCCGGTGAGCTGACCAACACCGCCGGGGTCGTCGGCGTCGACGGCCGCCCGGTGCTCGGCTTCACCGTGCTCGCCGCCATTCCCACCGAGGACGCCCTGCGCTCGTACGACGTGGTCGCCGGCCGACTGCCCGACCGTGCCGGGGAGGTGGTGCTGGACGCGCCGACGGTCGCCAAGGAGGGCTTCGTGCTCGGCACGCCGGTCCGCGTCGGCGGTTCCGGTGGCCCGGCCCGCCCGTACACCCTGGTCGGCACCGTCGACGTGGCTGGCACCGTCCGCGACGTCGGCGGTCCGTTCGTCGGCATGGTCGGGCCGGACGCGCTGGCTCTCACCGGCGAGCGCGGCTACGGCCGCATTCTGGTGGCGGCCCGACCGGGGGCCTCCGTCTCGGCGTTGACCGACCGTGTGCGCGCCGCGGCGGGCGCCGAAGCCACAGTGAAGAGTCGCCAGCAGATCCTCGACGAGGCCGTCGAGGACGCGGTGCGCAACGTGGACCAGTTCCGGATGCTGCTGCTGATCTTCGTCGGGGTCGCCGTGGTCGTGGCGGGCTTCGTGATCGCCAACACCTTCGCGATCGTGCTGGCCCAGCGCACCCGGCGTACCGCGCTGCTGCGCCTGATCGGGGCGACCCGCGGACAGGTCTTCCGGGCCGCCGTGCTGGAGTCGGCAGTGCTGGGGCTGGTCGCCTCCGCGCTCGGGGTGCTGCTCGGGGTGAGCCTCGCCGGCGGGATGGGGCTGGTGATGTCCCGACTGGACGTGCCGGTCGCCGGTGGCCTGACCGTGTCCGGTTCGACAGTCCTGACCGGCCTGCTGCTGGGTACCGCGCTGACCGTGTGCGCAGCCCTGCTGCCGGCCTGGCGGGGAACGCGGGTCGCCCCGGTGGCCGCTCTCACCGAGGCCGCGGTGCAGCCCGCCCGGAGTGCTGGCCGGGTACGGCTGACCCTCGGCGCGGTGGTGCTGGCCATCGGGGTCGCGGCGTTGGTCGGCGCCGCCAGCGCCGGCCAACTGATCCTGGTGGCCGGCGGCGGGGTGCTGGCCTTCTTCGGGATCGTCCTGTTCGGACCGGTGCTCGTCCCGGCCCTGGCCCGGGTGTTCGGCTGGCCGGCACGGCGCGTGCTCGGGGCGACCGGAGCGCTGGCAGTCGCCAACACGGTCCGCAACCCGCGGCGCGTCGCCGCGACCGCCACCGCCCTGGTGATCGGGATCGGACTGGTGTCGGCGTTCATGGTCGGTGCCCGCAGCACCAAGGACGGCATCGAACGCAGCGTGGACGCCCAGATCGGGACCGACTTCGTGGTCAGCGGTATCGGTCAGGATCTGCCTGGCGCGCTCGCTGGTGAGCTTGCCGCCCGCCCCGAGTTGGGTGTGGTGCACGAGCAGCGCAGCACGGTCGTCGCCGACGTCGAGATCCGCGCGGCCCACCCGGCGCTGGTCGGCCGGACGCTGGAGCGGGTGCTCGCCGGCGACGCAGGCCGGGTCGGACCGGGGCAGGTGCTGGTCCATCGTGAGCTGGCGCAGGCCCGCGGCTGGCAGGTCGGCTCGCCGGTGACCGTCCAGGGCCGGTCGTTCCGGGTGGCCGCCGTGGTCACCGACGACACCCGCTCCGACGGCGCGCCCGTCGGGCACGTCATCGACATGGCAGACGAGGACTTCGCCGCGCTCTTCCCCACCCAGCGCGGTTACCTGGCCGAGATCGACCCGGCCACCGGCGTGAGCGCGGAACGGGCCCGGGACGCGATCGAGGCGGTGCTGGGCCGGTACCCGACGGTGAACCTGATGGACCAGGGGGCGTACAAGAAGATGCTGACCGGCACCGTCGACATGCTGCTCGTCCTCGTCACCGCGCTGCTCGGCCTGGCCGTGGTGATCGCCCTGGTCGGTGTGGCGAACACGCTGAGCCTGTCGGTGGTCGAGCGCACCAGGGAGAACGCCGTGCTGCGGGCGGTCGGGCTCACCCGAGGGCGCATGCGGGCGGTGCTCGCCATCGAGGCGGTGCTGATGGCGCTGGTCGGCGCGGTGCTCGGGGTGGGACTGGGCACCGGGGTCAGTGCCTCCGCGATGGCACTGCTGACCCGCCTCGGCGGGGACTTCCACGTGGTGCTGCCGCTCGGCCAGCTCGGGCTGACCCTCGGCGTCGCGGTGCTGGCCGCCCTGCTCGCCTCGGTGCTGCCCGCCCGCCGGGCGCTGTCCCGCCCGGTCGTCGAGGCGCTCGCCGACCAGTGACCGACGCGGTCCCGGCCGCGCGCGACCCGAACGGACATCCGCCGGCCGGCCCCGCCATCTTCCCCGGCGGCGGGACCGGCCAGCGGTGCCGGGTCTACAGGCGCTCGACCATCGGGCCGACGCACCGGTTGCGGGTGTCGAAGACGTAGCGGGCGTGCCGCACCACGAGGTCGTAGTCGATGCTGTCGTGGTCGGTGACCACCACCACCCCGTCGGCGGCGCTCACCTCCCGCTCCGAGAGCCCGACCACTGTGACGCCGGCCGGGATCTGGTGCGGCTCGGCGTACGGTTCCACCGCGTGGACCTCGGCGCCGAGGGCCTGCAGGCGGCGGGCCACGTCGACCGCGGGGGAGTCCCGCATGTCGCCGGTGTTCTTCTTGTACGCCAGACCGAGCAGCAGCAGTCGTGCGCCGCTGACGGCCCGGCCGCTCCGGTTCAGCCCCGCCATGATCCGTTGCGCGACGTGCTCGGGCATCTCGTGGTTGATGTCGTTGGCCAGCTCGATGAACCGGAACTGCCGGCCGAGGCGGCGCTTGACCTGCCACGACAGGTAGCACGGGTCGATCGGCAGGCAGTGCCCGCCGACGCCGGGACCGGGCCGGAACGGCATGAAGCCGAACGGCTTGGTCTCCGCGGCCTCGATGGCCTGCCAGACGTCGATGTCGAGGTGGTGCGAGAGCATGGTCAGCTCGTTGATCAGCGCGATGTTGACCTGGCGGAAGGTGTTCTCGATCAGCTTGGTCAGCTCGGCCACGCGGGTGGAGTCCACCGGCACGGTGCGGTGCACGAGGCGCTGGTAGAACTCGTCCACCCGGGTCAGTGACGCCGGGTCCACACCGGAGACGACCTTCGGCGTGTTCTCCAGCCGCCAGTCCGGGTTGCCCGGGTCGATCCGCTCCGGGCTGTAGCCGAGGTGGAAGTCACCGGGGCTGGTCAGCCCGCTGGCCGATTCCAACAGCGGGCGCAGCAACTCCTCGGTGGTGCCGGGGTACGTGGTCGACTCCAGGATCACCGTGCAACCCGGCCGGACGTACGGGCCGATGCCGACGCCGGCCTGCTCGACGAAGCTCAGGTCGGGGGTGCCGTCGCGCAGTGGGGTCGGCACGGTGATGACGCAGATGTCGAAATCCTCGGCGTCGGTGTACTCCGTGCTGGGGTGGTATCGGCCGCTGCTCAACGCCCGGCCCAGCCGGTCGGTCGGGATGTCCTCGATGAACGACTCACCGGAGGCGAGACGCTTCACCCGATCGGCATCGACGTCGAGACCGACCACGTCCAGCCCGGCCTCCACGGCACGCATGGCCAGCGGCAGTCCGACGTACCCCTGACCGATCACGACCAGCTTTTCAGCGCTCACCCAGGCTCCTGCGGCAGATGGTGGAAATGACCTGCAGAGAGCCTAGAGGCGTCTTCGGCGACGTAAGTCCGTTTTGGGGATATCGGTGCTGGTGGGACTGGGCGGTCAGCCGCCCATCGGTTCTTCCGGCGCGGTCGGTGGGCTCGTGGTGGGGGTCGGATCGGGCGCGGGTGGCGGGTTGCTCGGCGTACCGGTCTTCGGCGGATCGCTGGGCGGTGCTGTGGTGACCGTCGGCGCCGGCGTTGGCGGGGTGGTCGTCTGGCTCGGCTGGATGCTTGGCGTGGCGGAGACCCGGGCCGACGGGGAGGTGTTGGGGACCGGGCCCCGATCGGGTCGGTCCGGGTCGCCGGTGGCGACCTGCTCGTTCGCGGCCGGCAGGTCCAGCGGCCCGCTCGGCCGCACCGTCGGTGAGGTGGTCGGCAGATTGACCGCCGGGTCCTCATCGGCGGCGTTGCGCGCCGCGCCCAGTGCGGCACCGAGCCCGACCAGCGCGACCAGCATGGCCGCCGCCGCACCGACCAGCGGGCCTCGCCGACGCTGACGCCCGGCCTGCGCCCCACTCGCCACCGTCGCGCCGGCCGGCACGTCGGTGCGGGTGCCCGGGCCGGCGTCGCGCAACGGGACCGCCGCTGCCATCGCCGTCGGCTGCTCGCCGCCGGTGACCGCGGTCCGGGCGGCTTCGGCCATCGCCGCAGCGCTGCTGAACCGGTCGAGCGGGTCCTTGGCCAGGGCCCGGGACACCAGGGCCCGGACCGCCTCCGGGATGTCGTGCGGCAGCTCGGGTGGTTCGTCGTCCAGGTGTCGCACGGCGACCTGGAGCGGGTTGTCGCCGGTGAACGGGGGACTGCCGGTGAGGCAGCAGTAGGTGACCGCACCCAGCGCGTAGATGTCGGTGGCGCCACTGACCGGCCGGCCTGCGGCCTGCTCGGGGGCCATGTAGAGGGCGGTGCCGGGCACCGCGTTGGCGCTGGTGATGCTGGTGATGTCGGTGGAACGTGCCACCCCGAAGTCCACCAGGACGACAGTGCCGTCCTCGTGCACCAGCAGGTTGCTGGGCTTGACGTCGCGGTGCACGATGCCACCGCGGTGTGCCGCGTTCAGCGCGGCCGCCGCCTGGGCCACGATCGACATCGTCTCGGCCACGTCGAGCCGGCCGGCCGTCTCGATCCGCTTGGACAACGGCTCGCCGGCGACGAACTCCATGACGAGGTAGTCCGCCCGCCCGCCGTCGGGCAGATCATCCGCGCCGCAGTCGAAGACCTGCACGATGCCGGGGTGCCGCAGCGCCGCCATGATCCGGGCCTCGGCCCGGAACCGGGCGATGAAGTCGGGGTCGGAGACCAGCGCCGGCAGCAGGACCTTGACCGCGACCTGCCGGCCGAGGACCAGGTCGGAGGCACGCCAGACGTCGCCCATACCGCCGGTGGCGACACGTTCGTCCAGGCGGTACCGACCGCTGAGCACGACCTCCGATGACAACACCGCATTACCGTACCTAGAGCGGCGCCGCGCGGCGCGCCGCGGCCGGCCGGCCGATCGGGTCATACACGTCGGGTCATCCGGCTTGACCTCTGTGGACGCTGCGTCTCTGTGATCGGGCCGCGACGGGGTGTGACGAAAACTGACATCTTTCGGCATGGGAACGCTGGATGGTCGAAAAATTCCGCCGTCGGGCACAGAGCGCACTTCCTGGCGACTGCCTGTTACGGCAACGCGCCGTCCCGCCGGGTTGATAATTGTCACTCTTCCGTGACACGGTGCCGACTTGCTCGTCGGGGGTCCCCCTCCTAGCGTTAGCCCGGCTCGGGCCCGCCCGGCGATCTCGGCGTGCGGTCGTGCCGCGTCGCCCACCCTGGCGTCGGCCCCGGACGTCCCGCCCGGGCCACTTCCGGTAGCGGGCGCGATCAGATCGGCGGGGGGCGGTGCGGGTGCGGGAGTTGGTCGGCGGGTCCTCTCGTACCGCGTGGTCTGCCTTTGCCCGGCGGATCGGGCCGACGTGCCCCGGGCAGTGCACGGGTTGCGGATGACCGGCGACCTGTCGGAAGCGGTCGGCGCGGCACAGAGCGGGGACGAGGAGGCCTTCCGCTTCCTCTACCGCAGCCTCCAGCCGGGCCTGCTGCGCTATCTGACCGCGCTGGTCGGCGCGGACGCCGAGGACGTCGCCTCCGAGACCTGGCTGCAGATCTCCCGTGACCTGCCCAGCTTCACCGGCGGCGAGTTCCGCGCCTGGACCGTCACCATCGCCCGCAACCGGGCGATGGACCACCTGCGCCGAATGCGCCGCCGCCCGTCACTTCCGGTCCCGGTGCAGGCGCTCGCCGACCTCGCCAGCGACGCGGACACCGCCGAGGGGGCCAGCGAGACAATCGGCACCGAGACCGCCCTGGCGCTGATCGCGACCCTGCCTCCCCGCGAGGCCGAAGCCGTCCTGTTGCGGGCGGTGATCGGGCTCGACGCGGGGTCCGCGGGCCGTGTGCTGGGTCGTCGGGCCGGTGCCGTTCGGACCGCCGCCCACCGAGGCCTGCGGCGGCTCGCGGCACTGCTGGAGCGCGAGGGCCCGGCCGGGTTGTCCGTCGGTGTCGAGGGGGTGCCGGCGCCCCGCCCTGCCAGCAGTCCAGCCCTGCGGGCACCGCACACCGAGCCGGCGGACGGCTGACGTGAGGGGATTTCCGATGAACCCGTTCCGGCGGGCCGACCATGCCGAAACCGACCGGCTGCTCGACTCCGCCCACGGCAGCTCCGACACCGCCCCGGGCCAGGCCCACACCCCCTCGACGTCCGTCCCGGGGTCCGCCCCCGCCGAGCCGGTGGCGCGGCTGCTCGCCGCGGCCGCCGGCCCGGGCCTCCCGCGAGAGTTGGCTGGCGAGGACGCGGCCGTTGCCGCGTTCCTGGCGGCCCGAGCAGACCCGACGCCGCCGGTGCCGCACCGGCCGCGCGGTCGCCGTCTGACGGCTGGCGCGGCGGCCTGGATCGGTGCGGTGGCCGTCACCGCGACGGCGGGTGCGGCCTTCGCCGCGGTCAGTCAGGACTGGGTGCCCGACCCGGGCGCACCGGAGCCGACCCGCACGTCACCAACCCCGGGCCAGGGTTCTCCCCGGTCCGGAGAGCCCAGTCGATCGCCGTCCTCCCCGGGCACCCCGTCGGCCGGCACCCCGTCGCCCCGCCCGCCGTCGCCCGGCACGCCATCTGCCCCCGGCACACCATCGGCGCAGACCGCGCCTGGCGGGTCGTTGCACGGTCTGTGCCGCGCCTGGCTGGCCAAGAAGCCCGACCAGCGGGACAAGGCGCTGCGAACGCCGGCCTACGAGAGGCTGGTGACGGCAGCGGGCAGTGCCGGCCAGGTCGAGGAGTACTGCCGGCGGCTGGTGCCCGAGGAGAAGCGGTCGGAACCGGCGAAGGTCAGCCCGCCACCTCCACCGACGGGCCGCCCCACCCCGCAGTGATCGGCCGGCGGCCGGGGGCGGTCGGTTCCGCCCTGCGTCGGAAATTCGTCTGTTAGACAGAAGTTGGTGGCGCCGTGCATGCCCCCGACGGTGTCGGTGGGTGGGTTTACGGTGGCACAGTGTCGCGAAGGCGGCACACGAGAGGGGGCCTGACCGTTGGTGACGTCGCCCGAGCTGGACCGCAGCGCCATTCTGCGCGAGTCCGCAGCCGCAGGCCGGCACCTCGCCCGGATCTGCTTCAAGACCGGTCCACCGACACACACCGGCGTCGAACTGGAATGGACCGTGCACGACGCCGCCGACCCCGTCCGCCCCGTCGATCCGACAAGGCTGCGGGCGGCGCTGGGGCGGCACAGCCCCGTCACACTGGATCCCACCAGCCCTTCCGAGCCTCTGCGGCACGGCGGCATGGTGACCCTGGAGCCGGGTGGCCAGTTGGAGATCTCCACCCCGCCCCGCGCCTCGACCGCCGCATTGATCCGAGCCACCGAGGCTGACATCGCCCAGGTCACCGACCTGCTGGCCACCGCCGGGCTGATTCTCGGCCGCAGCGGCATCGACCCACACCGACGGCCCCGCCCGGTGCTGGAAACTCCCCGCTACCGCGCGATGCGCGGTGCCTTCGACCGGCGCGGTCCGGCCGGCCGCACCATGATGTACAGCACCGCCGGCCTCCAGGTCTGTCTGGACGCCGGTGAGCCGGACCAGGTCGCTGACCGCTGGGCCGCGGCCCACGCCGTCGGGCCGCCGCTGCTCGCGGCGTTCGCATCCGCCGCCCGACACGCCGGGCGGCGCACCGGCTGGGCCTCCGCCCGGATGGCCACCTGGCTGGCCATCGACCCGGCCCGCACCCGCCCGGTCTGGACGCCGGGCCGCGCCGATGAGGACCCGACCGCCGCCTGGATCCGGTACGTGCTGGCCGCGCCGCTGCTGTGCCGGCGTCGGGACGGCTCGGACTGGACCGCGCCGGCCGGTGTGACCTTCGCCGACTGGCTCGACGGCGCGCTGCCGGAACCACCCACCACCGATGACCTCGACTACCACGTCAGCACCCTCTTTCCGCCGGTGCGGCCGCGCGGTTACCTGGAGCTGCGCTACCTGGACGCCCAACCCGACCGGGACTGGCGGCTCCCGCTGGCGGTGCTGAGCGCCCTCTTCCACGACCCGGGCACGCTGCGCGGGGCGTACGCGATCGCCGCGCCGGTGGCGCACCGCTGGTCGGCTGCCGCCCGGCACGGTCTGGCCGACGCCGCGCTGGCCGCCGCCGCGGCGGCCCTGCTCGACCTGGCGCTGACCACCCTGCCCCGGCTGGACCTGCCGGCCGGCACCCACGACGACATCGAGCGAGGCGTACGAGGGCGGCTGGCCGCCGCCCAGAGGGGAGACGACCGGTGAGCGCGAGGAGTGAGCCGGGGTTGCGAGCCCCGCAGTCGCGAACGGAAGGGGAGGCGGTGAGCGCGAGTAGTGAGCCGGGGTTGCGAGCCCCGCAGTCGCGAACGGAGAGGGACGCGGTGAGTGTGAAGGGGGACGCGGTGCCCGCCGGCGCCATGGGGCACGTCGACGGCGAGCGGTTGCGCGAGCGGATCGCGGTGGAGCTGGCGCGCGCCCGTGCCCGCACCACGTTGTTGACCGAGGTGGTCGACGACGCCGACCTGATGCGCCAACACTCTCCGCTGATGTCGCCGCTGGTCTGGGACCTCGCCCACGTGGGCAACCAGGAGGAGCTGTGGTTGGTGCGCGATGTCGGGGGCCGCGAGCCGGTCCGGTGCGACATCGACGAGCTGTACGACGCGTTCAAGCAGCCGCGCCGGGACCGCCCGGCGCTGCCCCTGCTGCCGCCCGCCGAGGCGCGTGCCTACCTGGGCACCGTCCGGGACAAGGTGCACGATCTGCTCGACGCGGTGACCTTCACCGAGCGGCCGCTGGTCGCCGACGGGTTCGCGTTCGGCATGATCGTGCAGCACGAGCAGCAGCACGACGAGACCATGCTCGCCACCCATCAACTGCGCTCGGGGCCGGCGGTGTTGCACGCCCCGCCGCCGCCGGAGCCGTCCGTGCGGGTCGGTGGGGAGGTGCTGGTGCCGGCCGGGGAGTTCACCATGGGCACCGACACCGACCCGTGGGCGTTGGACAACGAACGTCCGGCGCACCGGGTCGACCTCCCGGCGTACGTCATCGACGCCGCCCCGGTCACCAACGGGGAGTTCGCGGCGTTCATCGCGGAGGACGGCTATCGCGATCAGCGCTGGTGGAGCGCGGCCGGCTGGGCGCATCGGCTCCGGGATGGGCTGGAGGCGCCGATGCACTGGCGTCGGGACGGCGACGAATGGTCCTACCAGCGTTTCGGCCGGTGGAGCCGGGTGCGCGCCGACGAGCCGGTGGTGCACGTGTGCTTCTACGAGGCGCAGGCGTACGCGGCGTGGGCCGGTAAGCGGTTGCCGACCGAGGCGGAGTGGGAGAAGGCGGCCCGTTGGGACCCGGCGACCGGGCGCTCGCGCCGTTATCCCTGGGGGGACGACGACCCCACCGAGGCGCACGCCAACCTCGACCAACGTCACCTGCGGCCGGCGCCGGTGGGCGCGTACCCGGCCGGTGTGTCGCCGTTGGGGGTGCACCAGCTCATCGGTGACGTCTGGGAGTGGACGTCGAGCACGTTCGGCGGGCATCCCGGCTTCACCGCGTTTCCCTACCGCGAATACTCGGAGGTCTTCTTCGGTGGCGACTACCGGGTGCTGCGGGGCGGCTCGTTCGGCACCGACCGTTCCGCCTGCCGGGGCACCTTCCGCAACTGGGACTATCCGATCCGCCGGCAGATCTTCAGCGGTTTCCGCTGCGCCCGCGACGCCCGGCCCGACGAGTCGCACCGGTGATCCACTGCGTTGTCGGCGGCCCGGCGGGCTGGGCGCGCTGATGTGTCGTCACCTTGCCTATCTGGGGCCGCCGGTCACCCTGGCCGAGGTCCTGTTCGACCCCTCGCACTCGTTGGTGCGGCAGTCCTGGGCGCCCCGGGACATGCGCGGCGGCGGCACGATCAACGCTGACGGGTTCGGCGTCGGCTGGTACCCGGGCGAGGGTGAGCCGGTGCGCTACCGGCGGGCGCAGCCGATCTGGAGCGACCCGACCATCGCCCAGCTCGCGTCGGTGACCCGCTCCGGTGCGGTGCTCGCGGCGGTGCGCTCGGCCACCGTCGGGATGGCGGTGCTCGACGGCGCCGCCGCGCCCTTCGCCGAGGGGCGGTGGCTGTTCAGCCACAACGGGGTGGTTCGTGGCTGGCCGGACACCGTGGTGCCACTCGCGGCCGACCTGCCGGTCCGTGACCTGCTCACCCTGGACGCCGCCACCGACTCGGCGTTGCTGTGGGCGTTGGTGCGGCATCGGCTGCGGGCCGGCGACGACCCGGCGGACGCGGTCGGGCAGACGGTGGCCGACGTCGCCGCGGCCGCCCCCGGATCGCGGCTCAACCTGCTGCTCACCGACGGTCACCGGGCGGTGGCCAGCGTGGCCGGGCACGCGCTGTCGGTCCGCGAGGGGCCCGGTTCGGTGCTGCTCGCCTCGGAGCCGCACGACGACGATCCCGGGTGGCGGGCGGTGCCGGAGGGGCATCTGGTCGTCGCCACCGCTGACGAGGTGCGGACACGTCCCCTGCCGACCCGGTGAGTCGCATCGGTCGGGCACGCAACGGTTGATCGAGCAGAGTTGATCGAGCAGAGAGGCGAACCGATGACCGCGGAACCGCTGGAGATCTACCTCGAAGAGCGCGATCTGGAGCGTGGCCTGCGCGACGACGTCCGGGCCGGGCTGAGCGCCGGGCAGAAGTGGCTGCCGCCGAAGTGGTTCTACGACGCCCGGGGCAGTGAGCTGTTCGAGGAGATAACCCGACTTCCCGAGTACTACCCCACCCGGGCCGAGCGGGCGGTGCTGGCCGAGCGGGCCTCCGACATCGCGGCGCTGACCTCGGCCAAGACCCTGATCGAGTTGGGCTCCGGTTCGTCGGAGAAGACCCGGCTGCTGTTGGACGCCCTCACCCGTCAGGGCGGGCTGGGCACGTTCGTTCCGCTCGACGTGTCGGTCAGCGCGCTGCGGGGGTCCACCGCCCAGATCGCCGCCGACTATCCGGGCCTGCGGGTTCGGGGCATCGTGGGGGACTTCACCCGGCAACTGGACCGGCTGCCCACCGGCGGCCGGCGGCTGGTGGTTTTCCTGGGCGGCACCATCGGCAACCTGCTGCCCGCCGAGCGGGCCGGTTTCCTGACGGCGATGCGCGCCGCGTTGGAGGTCGGCGACTGGCTGTTGCTCGGCACCGACCTGGTGAAGGATCCGTCGGTGATCGTGCCCGCCTACGACGACGCGGCCGGGGTCACCGCCGAGTTCAACCGCAACGTGCTGCGGGTGATCAACCGTGAGTTGGGTGCGGACTTCGAGCCGGCGGCGTTCGAACACGTCGCCCTCTGGGACCCGGACCATGAGTGGATCGAGATGCGGTTGCGGGCGACCCGGGCGATGCGGGTGCGGGTGTTGGGCCTGACCGTCGACTTCGCGGCCGGGGAGGATCTGCGCACCGAGGTCTCGGCGAAGTTCCACCCGGAGGGGATCGCCGCGGAGTTGGCCACTGCGGGCTTCGAGACGACGGAGTTCTGGACCGACCCGGATGGGCTCTTCGGGGTCACGTTGGCGCGAGCCCGGTGAGCCTGTCAACCCGCCTGGAAACGGCCCTCCGATGATCGGATAGGCTGACCGGGCGAAGGGGAGTAGCCCCCAATGTCGTGGTCGACATACTGGTGCGTTCCGCATCCGGCCACGCGGCCTCGGTCTCCGAGGCGGGCGAGACCTTCGACTCAGGCTGTTGCAGCCGGGTCGAGGGCGCCCCTGTACCTCCTCCCGGCATGAGCGGGAAGGACGTCATGGAGGGATTTTTCGCCGCGCTGGTCGTCAGCTTCGGCGTCATCTTCGTCGCCGAGCTGGGGGACAAGTCCCAGCTGATGGCGCTGACCTTCGCCACGCGGTTCAAGCCGATCCCGGTGCTGATCGGCATCACCATCGCCACGGCGGTGGTGCACCTGGCGTCGGTGGCCATCGGCGCGGGTCTCGGGGCGGTGCTGCCGACCGAGTGGATCTCCCTGGTGGCCGGAGTGGCGTTCCTCGGTTTCGGCGCGTGGACCCTGCGCGGGGACAAGCTCACCGAGGAGGAGAAGCGGAAGGCGGAGAAGACCAGCAAGACCGCGCTGGTGGCGGTGTCGGTGGCGTTCTTCCTGGCCGAGCTGGGTGACAAGACGATGCTCGCCACGATCACGCTCGCCACCAAGTACGGCTGGTTCGGCACCTGGCTCGGCTCCACGCTGGGCATGGTGGCGGCGGACGCGTTGGCCATCCTGGTCGGCCGGATGCTGGGTCGCCGGCTGCCGGAGAAGGCCATCAAGTACGGTGCCGCGATCCTGTTCGCCATCTCCGGTCTCTGGTTGATCCTGGAGGCGGTGAACGAGCTGACCTGAGTGTCGACTAGCTGCCCCGAGGGCGGGTAACGGCCCGGGGTGGAGCCGGCCGAGCTGTTGCGTCAGGGCGACCAGGTGCTGGTGGCTGTGGTGGAGGTGGCCGGCGCACTGGTGATCTTCGTTGGCGCGGTCTGGGCGGCGGTGCGGTTCGTGGTCGAGGGACTACGACACCGCTCCGCCGCCCTCTTCACGCCGATCCGGCTCTCGCTCGGCCGGTTTCTGACCCTCGGCCTGGAGTTCCAGTTGGCGGCCGACGTGCTGCGGACCGCGGTGTCGCCGTCGTTCGAGCAGATCGGCCAGTTGGCGGCCATCGCCACGATCCGAACGGCGTTGAACTACTTCCTGGGCCGCGAGATCCGTCAGGAGCAGCGCCAGGTGGCCGAGGGGGAGCATTCCCGGTGATGGGCCTCCTGCTCACGGCGGTCACCGCTCTGGCCCTGGTCGTCGGGGTGGTCACCGTGCTCAGCACCGGGGTGCTGCGAACCGGCGTACGGCTGCTGTTGGACCTGCTGACCGCGGCCGGCCTGCTGCGGCTGGCCGGCGACCCTGGCTGGAGCGGTCTGGCCGGCGCGGTGGCGATCATCGCCCTGCGGCAACTGCTCGGTGCGGCGATGAGCGCTCCACCGCCGTGGTCCGGGCGACAATCCCCGGCACCCTGCGGCCGGGACGATCAATACCTAGAGACCGAGGAGCCGCCGGCCGCCGGTCGTCGTCGCTGACCGGAGGTCCGTCGTACGGCGCTCAGGCGGCACACCGCGCGGGTCGGCCGTTCGCCGGCCCGCGCGGCCACCCGTTCAAGCGCCCGCGGGTCGCTGGTAGACGTCGGGTACACCGTCGCCGTCGGCGTCGAGCCGCTCCCGCTCCGCCACCCGGCGGTACGTCGCGTTGCGGCGGACGAGCACCGTGGCGGCCAGGCCGGCGGAGATCACCGACCCGAGCAGCACGGCCACCTTGACCCGACCGTCGGTCGCGCTGCCGGCGCCGAAGGCCAGATCGCCGATGAGCAGCGACACAGTGAACCCGACGCCGGCCAGCAGTGCGATCCCGAGCAGGTCCGACCAGCTGATGTCCTCGTCCAGTTCGGCGCGGGTGAATCGGGCCAGCAGGTACGTCGATCCGAAGATGCCGATGCTCTTGCCGAAGACCAGGCCGGCGACGACGGCGATCACGATCGGGTCGGTCAGCAGGGCGCCGAGGTCGCTGCCGCGCAGCGTGACCCCGGCGGCGAACAGCGCGAAGACCGGCACCGCGAAGCCGGCCGACACCGGGCGCCACCGGTGCTCCAGGCGTTCGGCGAGCCCGCCCTCGTCCGACGCGGCGGCCGGCTGGCCACCAGCCACCGTTCCGCGGCGGGCCAGCACCGGGACCGTGAAACCGAGCAGGACACCGGCCACCGTCGCGTGCACACCCGAGGCGTGCATCAGCGCCCAGGCGGCGACCGCGAGGGGGATCAGCGCCCACCACCAGGTGCGCCCGCGCTGCACCAGCAGGGCGAAGAGCCCGATCGGCAGCAGCGCCGCGAGCAGCGGAAGAGGTTGGAAGTCGGCGGTGTAGAAGACCGCGATGATGGTGATCGCGAAGAGGTCGTCGACCACGGCGAGGGTGAGCAGGAAGGCGCGCAGGCCCTGGGGCAGGTGTGAGCTGACCACCGCGAGCACGGCCAGCGCGAAGGCGATGTCGGTCGCGGTCGGGATGGCCCAGCCGCGCAACCCGTCCCCGCCGGCGCTCAGGACGACCCCCACGTAGATCAGCGCCGGCAGCAGCATTCCCCCGAGGGCGGCCACCACGGGCAGCGCCGCCCGGCGCGGGTCGCGCAGTTCCCCGGCGACGAACTCCCGTTTGAGTTCCAGACCCACCACGAAGAAGAAGACGGCCAGCAGGCCGTCCGCCGCCCAGGTGGCCAGGTTCAGGTCGAGGTGCGCCCACGCGCCGCCGGGCCAGGGCACCCAGGCGCCGAGCCGGGTGTACGAGTCGGACCAGGGGGAGTTTGCCCAGATCAGCGCGATCACGGCACCGAGCAGCAGCAGCGCCCCGCCGACGGTCTCGGTACGCAGCACGTCGGCCAGGTGTCGGGCCTGTGGCCAGGACGAGCGGGAGAACAGCCGGACCCTCGGCGGGCGCTGCTCGGACGGCGGAGTGCGGGAGGTCATGTGCGGGGTCACCTCGGGAGTCAGGACGGCAGGAATCCACTCGCCGACCAGACTTCCCGGCACACCGCCACCGACCCTATCCGGCTTCGCGTCGGGCGGCGAACGCTGGGCCGATCGGACGCGACCTGATCGGCTTTCGACCTTTTCCTCGTTGTCGCCGCTGCCGAATGGGCGTTTCTCGGGTTGGTCATCCGGATGCACATCGCACAAGCGGAAAATACATAACTCCGGACATAAGGCGCACCAACGGCTTTAATGGTTTCACGAGTTTAGAGACGACCTTGGGGGTTTTCGTGAAGTTTATTGGCGTAACCGGACCGGCACGGAGGCGCTCCTGATGGACCTGCTCCGCCATTTGCGTCACGTGCGTCGGCACTGGTGGGTACCGCTGGTCACGATCATGGTGGCTCTGGGCGTCTCGGCGTTCCTGACCGTGCGGGCCCAACCCCGGTACGTCGCCTCGGTGACCTTCTTCGTCACCACCCCCAACTCGGGCATCAGCGACGCCTACCAGGGCGGGCTCTTCCTCCAGCAGCGCGTCAAGTCGTACGCCGACCTGCTCAGCAGTGACCGGCTGGCGCAGAGCGTGGTGGCCGAGACCCCGGTGGGCCTGACCGCGGACGAGGTGCAGCGCCGGGTGACCACCTCGACCGAGACCGGCACGGTTCTGCTGCGGGCGTCGGTCACCGACACCGACCAGACCCGCGCGCTGCGGGTGACGGAGTCCCTGGCCGCGAAGTTCGTCGAACTGGTGCAGAAGGTCGAGACGACGCCCGAAGGTAAGGCGCCGATCAAGATCGAAGTGGTCAGCGGCCCTCGGGTGAGCGCCAACCCTGTCTCGCCGCAGCCGGTCCGCAACCTCACCCTCGGCGGCCTGATCGGGCTGCTCCTCGGCGTCGGCCTGGCGATCCTGCGCGGCATCGCCGACGTACGGTTGCGCGACTCCGCGGGCCTGCAACGCGCCACCGGCAGCCCGCTGCTCGGCGAGATCCCGTTCGAGGCCAGCGCCCGCACCGCGCCGCTGATCGTGGGCGAGGCCGCGACCTCGGCGCGTGCCGAGGCGGTTCGCAAGCTGCGGACCAACCTGCGCTTCGTCGATGTCCACGAGCCGGCCCGGGTCATCGCCGTGACCAGCGCCCTGCAGGGGGAGGGCAAGACCACCCTCTCCTGCAACCTGGCCATCGCGCTCGCCGAGGCCGGCTGGCGGGTGCTGCTGGTCGACGCGGACCTGCGCCGCCCGAAGGTCGACGACTACCTGGGCCTGGACGCCGGTGTCGGTCTCACCGACGTGCTGGTCGGCGACGTGCAGGTCGGTGATGTCGTGCAGCGCTGGGGGGACAAGTCGCTCCTGGTGCTGCCCAGCGGGTCGGCCCCGCCGAACCCGAGCGAACTGCTCGGCTCCAAGGCGATGTCGGATTTGTTGCTGGCGCTGCGCGAGTCGGCGGACATCGTGATCATCGACACCGCGCCGCTGCTCGCGGTGACCGACGGCGTGGTCGTCGCCGTGCAGGCCGACGGTGCCCTGCTGGTGACCCAGCAGGGCCGTACCTCCCGGACCCAGGTGGCCGCCGCGGCCCGCTCGCTGCACTCGGTCTCGGTCCGGCTGCTCGGCTGCGTGCTGAACATGGCGAAGGTGGCCAAGGCCGAGGCGTACCAGTACGAGGCTTACCGGGTGGTCACCTCGACGCCCAAGGCGTCGGTGCCGGCCGACCGGGCCGCGTCCGGCAGACACGTCGCGACCACCGACGGGGTCAACGGCGTCGCCGACCACACCCAGGAACTCAGCCGGTTGCCCCGATGAGCGCGGCGAGGGGTCGCAGCGACCGTTCGATCTCCTCGGCACAGCGTCGGAAGTCGGCGGCGGTGCCGCCGATCGGGTCCCGAAGGTCGTCCGCCTCGGGGGCGGCAGGTTGCAGCCGTCCCCGGGCCTGGGCGGCGGCGGCGATCGCCGCGCCCAACGGGTCGTCGCTCGATCCGTCGAGTGGCTCGGCCGCCGCGGCCAGCCGGCCGAACTGGCGCACGGTGAACGTCCGGTGCAGCGCCGCCGGTGTCAGCGCGGTGCAGACCGAGCGCTGGCGTCGGGTCGCGGTCAGCACCAGCGTCGCGTCGGCCAGGTACTCGGGACGCAACCCCCGGGTCCGGAACTCCGCCGGGTCGGCGCCGCTGTCGGCCGCGACCTCCATCGCGTACGGGTGCATCGCCAGCCCGTCGATCGCGTCGGTGCCGGCGCTGGCCACGGTGACGGGCCGGTCGGCCAACAGCCGGCGGGCCAGGAACTCGGCCATCGGCGACCGGCACAGGTTGGCGTGGCAGACGAACAACACGCGATCAGCCATCGGTGCCCCTCTCATCGGTGCGGACGCGGGTGTCCGCACCGCGAGGGCGGTGCGTCGACGCCGGAGGCCGCGCGGGGAGGGGTTGTCGGCATCGTACGCGGGCCGGGCGCCTGCCGGTCGTGGTGCCGCGCCGGTCGACGTCGATCCACGCCGGACGGGGGCGCTGCGGTGAGGATCGGAATCCTGTCGTACCACTTTCCGCCCGAGCCGGCGTTCATCCCGGGCAGCCTCGCCGAGGAACTGGCCGCGCGGGGGCACGAGGTCCGGGTGCTCACCGGCTTTCCGGACTATCCCGGTGGGCACGTCTATCCCGGCTGGCGGCAGCGTTGGCACCACGAGACGCACAGCGAACGGCTGACCGTCCGACGGGTGCCGCGCTACCCCGGGCGTGCCGCGTCCACCGGTACCCGGATGGCCAGCTACCTCTCTTTCGCCGGCAGCGCGACGCTGGCCGCGCGCCGGTACTTCCGCGACGTGGACGCGCTCTACGTCTTTCAACTGCCGGCAACGACGTTCGCCACCGCCGGGGTGCTCCGGCTGCTCGGCCGGGTGCCGGCGGTGCTGCACGTGCAGGATGTCTGGGCCTCGGACGGCGTCGACGAGACGGGCGAGGGCCGCTGGGCGGTGCGGATGGGCAGCGCGATGACCCGGATCTACCGGGCCGCGGCGCGGATCGCGGTAGCCGCACCGTCGATGCGGGACCTGGTGGTCGCCGCGGGCGCCGACCCGACCCGGGTCCGACTGGTGCTGAACTGGACCGACGAGCGGATCTTCCATCCGGTGGCGCCCGGCGCGGCTGCCCGTCAGCTGGTTCGCCGGGACGGCCGGTGCGTGGTGATGCACGCCGGGACCATTGGTGCCCGGCAAGGACTGGAGACCGCTGTCCGGGCGGCGGCGGCACTGGACCGGACGATGGATCTGGTCCTGGTCGGTTCGGGCGCTGAAGAGCGGCGGGTGCGGGGGCTCGCCGCCGAGCTGGGCGCGGACAACGTCCGCTTCATGGAGCGACGGTCGCCCGTCGACATGCCCGAGCTGTATGCCGCCGCCGACTATCAGCTCGTCATGCTGCGTGACCTTCCGGAGCTGCGCGGCACGGTGCCGGGCAAGCTCCAGGCCGCGCTCTCGTGTGCCGCACCGGTGGTGGCGTCGGCCGGCGGGGACACGGCCGAGCTTGTCGAACGAGCCAGAGCGGGGCTCTCCTGCCCCCCGGAGGACTGGGCGGCTCTGGCCGACCGGTTCTGGTTGGCCGCCACCATTCCTCCGCCGACCCGGGCCGAGATGGGTCGGCGCGGCCGGGCGGCGTACCTGCGGGAGATGTCGCTGCCCGCCGGTGTGGACCGGATCGAGCGACTGCTGCATGAGGCGGCAGGACGAGTCGCGGAGCCGGCCGGCAACTCGCGAGGAAACCTCGCCTAAAGGACAACAATCGCAATAACGGTACGAAGCTCCCTGGCGCGTGCTAAGAACGTCAGGGAATCGACCATCTGTCCGATTCCGCGAACGGGAGTGTGGTGTGACGGAAAGCGAACGGCCGACCCGGCGAAGGAGCCGGTCCCGGCGTCGTCGGCGTGCCCGACTGCGACGTGTCCTCCTCAGTGCCCTGGTGGTCGGCTCGCTGCTGCTGGCGGCCGGCGGGTGGGTCGGCTTCCGCGGCTGGCAGGCGCGCGCCCACCTGCTCAACGCCGCCGGTCTGGCTCGGGAGTTGAGCGCCCAGGTCGTCGGTGGGGACACCGACCGGGCTCTGCGGACGCTCGCCGCTCTGCAGTCGCAGTCGGGCGCGGCCCGGAAGGCGACGGGCGACCCGAGCTGGCAACTCGGTCGGCGTACCCCGATCGCAGGCGACGACCTCGACGCCGTCCGGCGGATCGCCATCGCCATCGACGAGCTGGCCCGGCAGGCGTTCCCGACCCTGCTCCGGACGGATCTGACCAGCCTGGTGCCGGCCGGTGGTCGACTGGACCTGGCCCGGCTCAGCGACGTCTCCGCCGAACTGACTCGCGCGGACGAGTCGGTGCAGCGGACGCGTCGAGACCTGGCCGCGGTGCCCGCCGAGAGTCTGGTCAGTCAGGTCCGGCAGGCGCTGATCGACCTGCGCGGCGAGATCGACCGCCTGGCCAGCCTCACCTCGGCCGCCGACCAGGGAGCCCGTCTGCTGCCGCCACTGCTCGGCGCGAGCGGCCCGCGACGCTACCTGCTGGTCTCGCAGAACCTCGCCGAGTTGCGCGCCACCGGCGGCATGTTCGGCGCGTACGCGATCATGGAGGCGGAGAACGGCAAGGTGAAGATGGGAAAGCAGGGCAGCAGTGCCTCGCTCGGCCAGTTCACCCCGGCGTTGAAGCTGCCCGCCGAGACCCGCGCGCTCTGGACCGACCTGCCCGGCATCTACCCGGCCGACGTCAATCTCTCCCCGCACTTCCCGACCGCGGCCGCGCTGTACCGCGAGATGTTCCGCCGTAAGACGGGCACCACAGTCGACGGTGTGCTCGCCGTGGACCCGGTGGTGCTGTCCTATCTGCTCAAGGCGACCGGCCCGGTTCTGGTGCCCGGCGGGGTCCCGCTCGCCAGCGAGAAGGTCGTGCAGACCCTGCTCAACGACAGCTACCAACGGCTGAACGTGAAGCAGCAGGACGAGTTCTTCGCCTCGTCAGCAGCCTCGGTGTTTGATGCCTTCTTCAAGAAGAATGTCAACCCACGGGTGTTGTTGTCCGCATTTGACCGTGCTATCACCGAACGGCGGATATTGTTCTGGAGTGCCCGACCTGAGGAACAGCGGACGTTCGGCGACAGCCGGATGGCCGGGACGCTTCCGGAACAGGACACCGTGCCGACCGTCGGCGTGTTCCTCAACGACGGCAGCGGCGCGAAGCTCGGCTACTACCTGCGGCCGACGGCGAACCTCACGGTGGGCGAATGCCGACCCGACGGACGCCGTGAGCTCCGGTTGCGGGTGACTCTGCGCTCGACGGCGCCGAAGTCCGGACTTAGCGAGTCGGTCCTCGGCCTCGGCCTGGCCGGCGATCCGTACACCGCCCGCACGTTGGTGTCGATCTTCAGCCCGGCCGGCGGGGCGGTGCTCGACGCCCGGCTAGACGGGGCCGAGACGGCGCTTGGCAGCGGCACCGAACGCCACCGCCAGGTGGCGACGGCCAGCGTCGACGTCGGCCCCGGTGCCGAGAGGGCGCTGGAGGTCACCGTGCTGACGGCCAAGACCGGCGTCGGCCAGGCCGAGTTGCGACTGACCCCCACCGCCAGCCCCTGGACCACCCAAGTTCATTCCGCACCAAGCTGTGACCAGTAGGAGGGAACCAATCATGCGGCTATCCCGCATCATCATGGCGCTCACGGTCGGCCTGGCCGTGGTGGCCGTGCCGACGGCAGCGGTGGCGGCACAGCCGCAGCCGACGCCCAGCGCGACCGCGACCACTGACCCGCCGCAGCCGCCGCCGTACCCACCGGCCGCCGCGTCGCTCACCGTCAACCGGCCGACGATCTACCTCGGCGAGACGGTCATCCTGACCGGCACCGGCTTCGGTCCGAACGAGACCGTCGACATCGTGGTGACGGTGACCCCGTTCGCCGCTCCGGCCGGCGGTCAGGCTCCGGCTCGCCGCAGCGACGGCAGCACCGTCGCCATGGCCCCGGTGGCCCACCAGGCGAGCGCGCCCCTGACCTTCACGGCGCGAACCGACGCCCAGGGTCGTTTCACCAGGAGCTACAAGCCGTCGGTGACGGGTCTGCTGACCTTCACCGCGACCGGTCGCGAGTCCGGCCGCACGGCCAGCACGCAGCTGCGGGTGCTGCACAAGAAGCAGCCGCTGCCCGTCACCGGTGACAGCATGGGTACGCCCATGAAGCTCGGCGGTGGCCTGGTCGGCGCCGGAGCGGTCATGCTGCTGCTGACCCTGGCCTGGCGTCGCCGCCAGCGCCTCGGCGGTGCTGCGCACTAACCCGCACCACCGGGCAACGCCCGGTTCGCACTGAAGCTGGCGCCCGTCGGACCACTCCGACGGGCGCCAGCTCTTCGTCAGCCCGCCCGGGGTCATTTGTCCGGGTTTAGCAGCCTCGGCGCAGGCGAGACCTCTTTGATCGACTCGGTTTCCTTGAAGTCGGGGTGTCAACCCGTCCCGGTTACCGCGTCATCCGTGAACCCGAGTGGATCACGCCCGGCTCGGGTGATTTGTCGCGGGTGCCGGGGTGCCGGGGTGCCGGGGTGCCGGCGACAGGCTGACGCAAGTTTGTCCGTTTCAGGGGGGTCTGGGCTGTGACCGGTCGCACCGGTGGGTCGGAATGATGGCCGGGGCGGGGTCGTTAAACACTCTGACGATCGCAGGACCACCGCCTCACCGCCCCGCCCACGGGGTCGAAACCGCTGGTGGCGGGGTTGGAATGCGGCCACGGGCCACATCGTTGCAGCACCCCGCGCCATCGGGTGTCACGGGATGGCCCGGCCCCCGGAATGGCCCGGCCCCCGGAATGACCCCGGGCCCCCGGTCGTTGCAGTCCCCACGAGCGACCACCCGAGCACCGCTTCACCCGAGCGGACATCGGCGGGTGGGCCCACCGGGGAATGACCCCCGACCCCCGGTCGTTACACATGGACCCGGCGCCACAAGCCCCGCTCGTAGGCCGCCGACCCCGGCGCCCGAGCCCCGCTCGCAGGTCGCCGACCCGGCCCCCACAAGCCCCCCGGCCTGACGGTGCCGATCTCCCCGAAGACTTTTCCCCTTTGTTTGATGCTGCGCCGGACGAGGTGCTCACACCCTTGTGTCGCCGACCCCCATTGGCGGTGCGGGTGTTTCCTACCCCCGAAGGAGCTACCCCCATGAACACGATCTTCCGTAAGAGCGTGCTGTCTGTTGCTGGTCTCGCGTTCGTCGGTGGTGTCTTCGCCGGCCCGATCGCCGCCCACGCTGCCAACCCGGTGGATGGCAAGCCGGTGGCGGTGGCGGTGCAGTCGGCCGCACCGAAGCCGCAGGGCGAGCAGTCCCGGATCACGTTGAATGATGAGCAGACCGCGAACGTGAAGGCGATCATCGCCGCGACGAAGAAGGCCGGCCTGCCCGAGCGCGCCGCGGTGATCTCGATCGCGACGAGCCTGCAGGAGTCGAAGCTGGAGAACCTGGGCCACCTCGGCGACGCCAATGACCATGACTCGCTGGGCCTGTTCCAGCAGCGCCCGTCCAGTGGTTGGGGCACGCCGGAGCAGATCACCGACCCGGCCTACTCGACGACCGCGTTCCTCAAGGGCCTCAAGCAGGTTGACGGGTGGCAGGACATGGCGCTGACCGACGCCGCGCAGACGGTGCAGGTGTCGGCGTACCCCGACGCCTACGCCCAGTGGGAGCAGCAGGCCACCGACCTCGTCGCCCAGCACTGGAACAGCTGACACTGATACCAACACGAACACTGAACGACCCGCCGCTGGCCGGCACCCCTACCCGGGGTGCCGGCCAGCGGCGTACCCGTGTCAGATCTTGTGGTGGTTGTGGGTGCGGACGATGTCGATCAGCGCGCAGATCAGCGCGAGCACGATGATGCCGGTGGCCAGCAGGAGCGATCGCTCGAAGGCGCTGGTCCAGTTGCCGCGGCTGTCGGCCAGCGACGAGAAGAACATCGAACCGACGGCGGCGATGCCGGCCGCGGCGCCGATGCGCTGACCCGTCTGGAGCATCCCGGCGCCGCTGCCCGACTGCCCTACCGGCACTTCGGAGAGGGTGATCGTCTGGTTGGGGGCGATCACCAGCCCACTGCCGATGCCGGCGACGAGCAGTGGACCGGCGGCAACCCAGGGCGCGGGGGCGTCCGGCGCGAGTTTCAGCGCGACCACAGTTGCGGCCAGGCCGATCACCACGGTGAGCAGACCGATGGCGACCAGTGGTCGGCCGAAGCGGTTGACGACGCGGCCACCGAGCACGGCGGCAGCCGCCGATCCCAGGGCGAACGGGGTGATGGCCAGACCGGCGATGAACGCGCTGTAACCGAGACCCATCTGTAGGAACAGGGTGAAGATGAAGAAGATCGCGGTGAAGCCGCCGAAGTAGACCAGCGCCAGGATCGAGCCCAGTGTGTACGACTGGAGGTTGAACAGTCGAAGGTCGAACAGGGGTTCGTAACGGCGTGCGAAGCGCCGCTCCCAGAGCCCGAAGACGACCAGCACGGCCAGGCCGACCGGGATGAGCGCCCACTTCCAGGGGGTCTGCCACTGCTGCTCCTGCACGAGCGGAAGCAGGACGAGGACGACGCCCACACCGAGCAGCAGGACACCGACGGGGTCGAGTCGATGCCAGCCGACCTGACCGGCGGGGCGGCCGGGCAGCAGACGCCAGCCGAGAATCACCGCGACGATGCCGACGGGCACGTTGACGAAGAAGACCCACCGCCACCCGTGGTCCTCGCCGCCGATGGCGATGAGCAGCCCGCCGAGCAACGGCCCGACCGCTGTGGAGATTCCGATGGTTGCGCCGAGCAGCCCGAACGGGCGCGCCCGTTCGGGCCCCCGGAAGAGTTGCTGGATGAGCCCGATGACCTGCGGGTTGACGACGCCGGCGGCGGCACCCTGAAGCAGTCGGGCGATGACCAGCCACGTCGGTGAGGTGGCGAGGCCGGCGAGCGCGCTGGTCACGGTGAAGAGCGAGATGCCGAAGACGAACGCGTTGCGCCGACCGCGTGCGTCGCCGAAGCGGCCGGCGGGGACCAGCGCCAGGCCGAAGGTGAGCGCGTACCCGGAGAGGATCCACTGCAGGTCGCTCGGCGACGCGTGCAGCGCCCGGTCGATGGAGGGCACCGCGACGTTGACGATGCTCACGTCGAGCAGCGTCATGAACGCGGCGACCAACCCGACACCGACCGCCTGCCAGCGTCGTCGGTTCTCGGCCGCCGTCACCGGCTGCGGCGTCTGCGCCGCACTCATCGCGCCCCCCGTTGCCGTCGATCACGCATTGCTGATCGCTACCCGGAGCATCGGGGGGCGAATCGTCGTGGATTTGTTCGGTGCCCTCACGCCATCTGGCGGGCGCAGAACCGGGGGCCGAAGTCGAGGCCGGCCATCGGCGAGTCCTCGCGGTGCAGCAGGCCCTTCTCGGTGAGCAGGTGCAGAGGGCTGTCCACCTGCTCCTGGGTCAGCCCTGATACCTCGGCGATGAGGTCCGGGTACGGCACCTGCCCGCGTGCCTCCAGGGTGGTGACCGCCTGGTACACGCGTTGCTCGGCCTCCGACAGTTGCACCTGCTGCATGCTTCCTCCTTCGTTCGTCCGCCGTCGTGCGGCGGCTGCCGTGCGCGGGTTACCCCCTGGGTGACCGAAGATGCACACCCGATCGGGCGGTCGGTGTCGGCTGTGGCGAACGGTCCGGGCCTTCGGTGGTGCCCTAGGCTGCTTTCGTGATCGTTTGGGACCTCGTCGTCGTCGGCGCCGGCCCCGCCGGGCTCTCCGCGGCGCACGCCGCTGCCCGCGCCGGTGTCTCCACCCTTGTTGTCGAGCGAGCCGCGCATCCGCGCTACAAGACCTGTGGTGGTGGCCTGATCGGCACCTCCCTGGCGGCCGTCGCGGATCGGATCGAGGTGCCGGCGCACGACCGGGTGGACCGGGTCACGTTCACCCGCGACGGCCGTCGGGAGTTCACCCGCCGCAACGACAGCCCGGTCGTGACCATGGTGCGCCGCGAGGAGTTCGACGACCGGCTGCGCGCGGCGGCGGTCGCTGCGGGCGCGCAGATGCGGGAGCGGGTCGCCGTCCGCGCGATCGAGCAGGACCCCGAGGGGGTACGCCTGCGGCTGGCCGACGGTACGACGATCGCGGCCCGCGCGGTGATCGGGGCGGACGGTTCGTCGGGGGTGACCGCCCGGCATGTGGGGGTCCGGTACCGGCAGGTGGACCTGGGTCTGGAGCTGGAGATCCCGGTGCCCCCGGCCGAGCAGGAGCGGTGGCGGGGGCGGTTGCTGCTGGACTGGGGAGCGATGCCGGGGTCGTACGCATGGGTCTTTCCCAAGGGTGACCGGTTGACTGTCGGGGTGATCGCCGGGCGGGGCGCGGGGGAGGGGACCCGGGAGTACCTGCGGCGGTTCGTGGACCGGTTGGGGCTGACCGGCTTACCGGCGGAGCACGACTCCGGGCACCTGACCCGGTGCCGGGAGGAGGACTCGCCGTTGCGCAACGGCCGGGTGCTGGTCGTGGGGGATGCGGCGGGGCTGTTGGAGCCGTGGAGCCGGGAGGGCATCAGCTTCGCGTTGCGTTCCGGTGGGCTGGCCGGTGCGGCGGTCGCGGCCGGTGACCTGTCCGGGTACGAGCGGGCGGTCGCCGAGGGGCTTGTGCCGGAGATGCGGGCGGGCTTCCGGCTGCTGGGCGTGTTCACCCGCCGCCCGGACGTGTTCCACGCCCTGCTGGCGACGCCGCCGGGCTGGCGGATGTTCGTCCAGTTCTGCCAGGGGCGGGCGAGCTTCGACGAGATGCTGCGGCGTCGGCCCATCCGGGCGGCCCTCGCGGTGCTGGATCGGGTGCCAGCCCCGCGCCGGGCTCCTTCTATTCACCCAGGATCCTAGGATGCCCTACGCGGTGTGGCCGCGCACTGGTGCCCGGTGGCCCAGCCGCTGAACAATGGTGGGGGAGTGGGAGGTGCAGATGGCCGAGCAGCCGTTCACCGATGACGAGTACGCGTTCCTGCGCCACGCGCGGTTCGGCGAGTTGCCGCTCGCGGTGCGTCCCGACGAACGCGTCGCCCTGACCGAGACCGACCCCGGGCGCGACCGCCCGGAGGAGGCCGAGGACCCGATCCGCTGGAACGTGCAGGGCTGAGAACGCACGACGGGCCGCGGGTGTCGCCACCCACGGCCCGTTCGCGATGTGCTGGGGTCAGAAGACCGGCACGCCCTCGCGTACCAGTCGCCAGTTCTGCTGGAAGAAGTCGGCCGGGTCGATCGTCCCCTTGGCCTGCGCCCAGTCGATGAGCAGCTGACGGATCTCCTGCTGCGCGTTGTAGACCTGGGTCTTCACGATGCCGGGGAAGTTGCCGCCGCCGCTGCGCCGGTAGTTGTTCACCGCCACCACGAACTGGGCGTTGTCCGCCACCGGAGTGTCGGTGCCGGACAGCACCAGGCGGGTGATCCGCTGCCCGACCGGCTTGGAGATGTCGATGTCGTAGTCGAGGCCGGAGAACACGTCGTAGTTGTAGTCCGGCACCGCCGGGTCACTGATCTGCTCCGGGTCGACCGGGGCGCCCGGCGCGAGGGTACGGAAGTACTTCGCCGAGTACTCCAGGTACGCGCGCACCTCGGCGCCGCTGAGCACGACCGCCTCGAGGGTGTTGTCGTACACGTACAGGCCGGCCACATCGCGGATCTTGACGTCCCCGGCGGGGAAGACCGCGGTACGGCTGAACGGCGCCGCGATCGACAGCACCGGCAGGTCCGCGTACGTGGTGCCGGCCAGGGCCGCGCCGACCACCTCGGTCTGCACGTGGTTGATGAAGTCCAGGATCGGCGTGTCCTTGTACCGCGACTCCGCCGCCGACAACTCCACAGTGGACTGCGCCACCACCTGGTTCACGTACGCGATGGTCTTCTGGTGTTGGGCCCGCACGGCGGCGAGCACCTTCGGGTCCTCGACCACGGTGTTGGTGTTCAACATGCTGGCGGCCTTCTTGGTGATCGTCCACCGGCCACGCTCGCGGGTCAGGGTGAAGTCCATCCGGGTGAGCCGCTGGCCCCACTTCGACGGCTCGGAGAGCAGCACCTGCGTGCCGGTCCGCTCGTTGGTGACGAACCGCTCGACCACCTCGTTGTGCGCGTGACCGAAGAGGATCGCGTCGATCCCCGGCACCTGCTGCGCGATCAACGCCACCGGGTTCTCGTTCGGCAGCTCCGGGCCGTAGCTGGAGGTGCCGCTGTCACCGCCGTGCGCGGAGATCAGCACGAGGTCCGCGCCGCGGGCCCGCATGATCGGCACCCACTTCGCCGCGGTCGCGACCATGTCGTCGAAGCGCAGCTTGCCCTCAACGTTGCCCTTGTCCCAGATGGCCACACCGGGGTTGGTCAACCCCAGGATGCCGACCCGCAGGGTCGGTGCGGCGAAACCGAGGGAGACCTTCTTGATGACGTACGGCAGGAAGGCCGGCTTGCCGGTCTTCGCGTTGACCGCGTTCGCGGCGAGGGCCGGGAAGCCGAGCTGACGGATCCACAGGTCCAGCAACGGCAGGCCGTAGTTGAACTCGTGGTTGCCCAGCGTCACCGCGTCGTAGTCGATGACGTTCATCGCCCGGGCCATCGGGTGCTTCTCCCCGGTGGCGGTGATCGGCTCCTGCTTGGCGTAGTACGTGGCCAGCGGCGTGCCCTGGATGGTGTCGCCGGCGTCGAGCACCAGCGTCGCCTTGCCGCGCCGCTCCCGACGGATCTGGTTGATCAGAGTCGCCAGCTTCGCGACGCCGATGTCGTTCTGCTTGCTGTCGTCGTACTCGGCGTCGCGGTAGTAGTCCCAGTTGTAGACGTTGCCGTGCGTGTCCGACGTGCCCAGGAGGGTGAGGTCCCAGGTGCGCGGCCGGGCCGCGCCGGCCGCCTGCGCGGGCGCGGCGGCGATCAGCGGGGCGGTCGCGGCCGCCGCCGCGGCGACGAGCACCTGGCGACGCGACGGGCCGGAGGGAGAGGTCATGACGTGCCTTTCCATGGGGGTGGACGCGCCTCGTGAGCGCCTTGCGCACCATAACCAGCAGCGGACACTCCTGCCACGCCAGCCCCAGGTGCTGCTGCGGTTTCCGCAGGCCGGCGCAGGGTACGGCGGTCAGGACGACATTCGCGGGGCAGCCCCCGCTTCCCGCGCGGCGCGAGGAGAGATCGGTGAGCGAGGACCAGCACACCCAGCAGGACCCCACCAGCCAGTACGGCCAGCAGTCCGGCCAGCCCGCACAACAGCAGTCACCGCCCGGCTCGACCGCCGACATGACTCCGAAGCCGGACCACGGCGAGGAGTCGTACCGGGGCAGCGGCAAGCTCGACGGCAAACGGGCGCTGATCACCGGGGGTGACTCGGGGATCGGCCGGGCGGTCGCGCTGGCGTTCGCCCGGGAGGGCGCCGACGTGCTGATCTCGTACCTGAGCGAGGAGGAGGACGCCGACGCCCAGGAGACGATCCGCCTGATCGAGGACGCCGGCCGGCGGGGGATCGCGGTCCGCGGCGACGTCACCGACGAGGCGCACTGCCAGGAGCTTGTCGACCGGACGGTCCGTGACCTGGGCGGCATCGACATCCTGGTCAACAACGCGGCGTACCAGATGTCGCAGGACGAGGGCATCCTCGGAATCAGCACCGAGCAGTTCGACCGAGTGCTCAAGACCAACCTGTACGCGATGTTCTGGCTGTGCAAGGCCGCCATTCCGCACCTGGCCGAGGGGTCGGCGATCATCAACACGGCGTCGATCCAGGCGTTCGACCCGTCGCCGCAGCTGTTGGACTACGCGACCACGAAGGCGGGGATCGCCAACTTCACCAAGGCCCTCGCCGCCGACCTGGCCGAGCAGGGCATCCGGGTCAACGCGGTCGCGCCCGGTCCGGTCTGGACGCCGCTGATCCCGTCGACGATGCCGGAGGAGAAGGTGAAGCAGTTCGGCACCGACACCCCGGAGGGTCGCCCCGGCCAGCCGGCGGAGCTGGCCCCGGCGTACGTCTTCTTCGCCTCGCAGGAATCCAGCTACGTCACCGGCGAGATCCTGGGCGTCACGGGCGGCCGACCGACCAAGTGATCTGCCGTCGGGGCGGGCGCTGTTCGGGTGCCCGCCCCGACGCGGCTCGGTCCGGAGAGTCGGCCTCCGGCCTCCGGGCGCTGCGCTGGGCCGGCGGCCCGTCTCGGTGCGTGGTTCGTTGCGCGGGCGGCGGACCCGCCGACCAGATCACCGCCGCAAGGGCGTGGGCCGTCTCGTTGCGTGGTTCGCCGACGGCGGCTGGGTCAGCGCGGCCAGGCGTCGAAGCGCTGCCGGACCTGGGCGATGTCGGCGGCGCTCAGGCCGTAACGTCCGAAGCGTTGCTCGGCCAGGCGGTCCAGGTAGCGGCCGGCGGCGCGCACGTCGTCCGGGTCCAGCGCGGGGTCGACCTGCCGTGCCAGCACCAGCAGCTCGGTCACGTCGTAGTGCTCCAACGCCGCCGCCACGTCGATGAAGTCACGGACCTCCCGCCGGTTGACCAGTGCCGCGATCTTGTTGGCCACCAGGTCGCGGACGTCCATCACCGGGCCGAGGTCCATCACCACCGGGCTCTGCTGGCGGTCCAACCGGGCGAGGCTGAGCCGGATCTGCCGTCCGTCCCGGCTCACCACGAAGTCCTTCATGTCCTGCTCGTACCCGTCGAACAGCTCGCCCAGCTCACTGTCCGGGTCGGCGTCGGTGACGAGGAAGCCGGCTCGCTCCAACGCCCCGCGCACCCCCGCGGAGGCCGCCGCGGCGGCACCCTCCACGTCCGCGAAGAGGTCGACGTCCTCCGTCGGGCGGGCGACCAACCCGTGCGCCGCCCAGGCCACCCCGCCACCCAACACGAACCGGTACGGTCCGGCGGCGGTGAGCGCCACCCGGGCCACCTCCCGGTAGAAGTCGTGCAGATGAGGCTCGGTCACGCTGCGCGCAGGCCGCGGTGCCGGCTCTCCCACGCCTGCCGTACGCCCCGAGGCAGGTTGAGCAGTCGCCACACCCGGCGTAGCGTCCGCCCGTTGATCAGGACGCGCAGGTCCTCGGTGCGGGTCGTCTCGCGCAGCACGTTCTCGTACATCCAGAGCAGCTGGTCGGGGTCGGCGAGGTCGAAGGTGCGCTCGGCGTTCCACATCAACCGCACCGGCAACTCCACCACACCGCGAGTGGGCCCGGCCAGCTCGACGAGTGTCCGCGCCACCACGGCAGGGCGACCCGGTCGGGCCACGAAGGCCACGCCGGTCGCGGTGGGGGAGACGGCCTGCATGGTGTCAGGGTAACGCCCACCCGAGCCGGTGTCGCTCAAGACGATCCCTGCGCCCTGCCCCAGGCTGTTGACGGTGCTTCGCGGAGCCCAGGCGAACTGGCCGCCCGAGCGCCCCGGTCGGGCATCCTCCAACGGAGGTTCGTCCGATTTGCCCCCGCCTTCGACGGCTGAGGCCTCCGTGATCAACTCGGGTTTCTTGAAGTCGCGGTGTCATGCCGTCTCGGACACCCCGGGTCTCAGGAAGCCGAGTCGATCAAGCCCGTTTTAGCGTCCTGAGGGCCGACCACGTCCGAGGCTGAGGGCTTTTGTCCGGTTTGAGGGGTCGAGTCGAGCGCGCCGATGATCGCGGTACGAGGTTCGGCGGCCTTCGAGGCGTTTGGCCTGTGACCGGTCGCACCGGTGGGTCGGAATGATGGCCGGGGCGGGGTCGTTACACACTCTGACGATCGCAGGACCACCGGCTCACCGCCCCGCCCGCGGGGTCGAAACCGCTGGTAGCGGGGTTGGAATGCCGGCCCGGCCCGCATCGTTGAAGCCCCCAGCACCCCGCCCCATCGGGTGCCACGGAATGCCCCGGCCCCGGAATGACCCCGGGCCCCCGGTCGTTACACATGGACCCGGTGCCCGAGCCCTCCGCTCGCAGGCCGCCGACCCGGCCCCCCACAAGCCCCCCGGCTCGACTGGTGCCGATCTCCCCGCAGACTTTTCCCCTTGATTGATGCAGCGCCGGACGAGGTGCTCACACCCTGCGCCACCGTCTCCCCCGAGCGGTGTGCGGGTGTTTCCTACCCCCGAAGGAGCTACCCCCATGAACACGATCATCCGTAAGAGCATGTTGTCTGTTGCTGGTCTCGCGTTCGCCGGTGGTGTCTTCGCCGGCCCGATCGCCGCCCACGCCAACCCCGTGGATGGCAAGCCGGTCGCGGTGGCGGTGCAGTCGGCCGCCCCGAAGCCCCAGGGCGACCAGTCCCACAACACCCTCAACGATGAGCAGACCGCCAACGTCAAGGCGATCATCGCCGCGACGAAGAAGGCCGGCCTGCCCGAGCGCGCCGCGGTCATCTCGATCGCGACGAGCCTGCAGGAGTCCAAGCTGGAAAACCTGGGCCACCTCGGCGACGCCAATGACCATGACTCGCTGGGCCTGTTCCAGCAGCGCCCGTCCAGTGGTTGGGGTACGCCGGAGCAGATCACCGACCCGGCCTACTCGACGACCGCGTTCCTCAAGGGCCTCAAGCAGGTTGACGGGTGGCAGGACATGGCGCTGACCGACGCCGCGCAGACGGTGCAGGTGTCGGCGTACCCCGACGCCTACGCCCAGTGGGAGCAGCAGGCCACCGACCTCGTCGCCCAGCACTGGAACAGCTGACACCAACACTGAACGACCCGACCACTGGCCGGCACCCCCACCCGGGGTGCCGGCCAGCGGCATATCCGCACCTCGCACGTCGCGGCTCGGTTCCAGACGGGTCGGGTCGGGTCGATCATGGACTTGTGCTGCCGGGCTGAGGATGGTTTGGGTGGTCTTGCCCAGCACCACAACTCCTTGATCGACCCAAGCGGTCGGGGCGGCCGGCCCGGGGCGGGCGGCCCGGGCCGGACGGGGCTCGGGCAGGAAAGCGGGAACACGGGCGGGGGTTGGTTGGTTGTGGTCAGTGTCGGTGTGACTCAGTGTCCCCGGGCCTCACCTAATATCGCCTTCGCGGAATACCGTTCGGCTGGAGCCGCGTCGCGCCACTCGCCGAGAGGCGACCTGCACACCGACACCAGCGCCGCCCCCGAGCCCACAATGGCCGGGGGCGGCGCTGTCTGGCTTCCCTCCGCTCGCGAAGATGTCTCGGCTGGCCTATGTTCATGGGGTCGCTCGCGTGGGAGGGGGTGTCGGGCATGGGTCTGCGTACCTTCATCGAGGGTTGGCCGGTCTACCGCCAGCTCACCGGCACCGACCCGTTGGGGCGGGGTGCCGCGGCGAAGTCCGATGGATCCCGCGCGCTCACGGCTCGCACGGAGACCGCCGACAGCGTGGCCCGTTCGGTGTGCCCGTACTGCGCCGTTGGTTGCGGTCAGCGGGTGTTCGTCAAGGACGGGCGGGTCAGTCAGATCGAGGGCGACCCGGACAGCCCGATCTCGCGGGGTCGGCTCTGCCCGAAGGGCTCGGCCAGCAAGAGCCTGGTGACCAGCCCGCTGCGGCAGACCAAGGTCCGCTACCGCCGTCCCTACTCGACGCAGTGGGAGGATCTGGACCTCGACACCGCGCTCGACATGATCGCCGACCGGGTGCTCGCGGCTCGTGAGCAGACCTGGGAGGACGTCGACACGCAGGGCCGGCCGCTCAACCGGACGCTGGGCATCTCCAGCCTGGGTGGGGCGACGCTGGACAACGAGGAGAACTACCTCATCAAGAAGTTGTTCACCGCGGCGGGTGCGTTGCAGATCGAGAACCAGGCCCGTATTTGACACTCCGCCACCGTCCCCGGTCTGGGGGCCAGCTTCGGTCGTGGCGGTGCGACGGATTTCCAGCAGGACATCGCCAACGCTGACGTCATCGTCATCCAGGGTTCGAACATGGCCGAGGCACACCCGGTGGGTTTCCAGTGGGTGATGGAGGCCAAGCGTCGGGGGGCGAAGGTCTTCCACGTCGACCCGCGTTTCACCCGCACCAGCGCGCTGGCTGACTCGTACCTGCCGATCCGGGCGGGCACGGACATCGCGCTGCTCGGTGGTGTGGTGCGCTACATCCTGGACAACGAGCTGGACTTCCGGGAGTACGTGCTGTCGTACACGAACGCGGCGACGATCGTGAGCGAGCAGTTCAGTGACACCGAGGACGGCGACGGGTTCTTCTCCGGGTTCGACCCGGAGACCGGCACGTACGTGCAGGACAGCTGGCAGTACGAGGGCAACGAGGACTCGTCCGGCAGTGGGCACACGGCCAAGGAGCGCGACAGCGCGTCCGGGCTGGAGCACGAGTCGCACGGCGCGCAGGTCGACGGGGACACCCCGCGGGACGAGACGTTGCAGCACCCGCGCTGCGTCTACCAGATCCTCAAGCGACACTTCGCCCGCTACACCCCGGAGATGGTCGAGCGGGTCTGTGGCATCCCCCAGGACAAGTTCCTGGAGTTGGCTCAGGCGTGGACGGAGAACTCCGGCCGGGAGCGCACCGGGATGCTGATCTACTCGGTGGGCTGGACGCAGCACAGCGTCGGTGTGCAGTACATCCGCACCGGCGCGATCATCCAGCTGTTGCTCGGCAACATGGGTCGCCCGGGTGGTGGGGTGATGGCCCTGCGCGGGCACGCCAGCATCCAGGGGTCCACCGACATCCCGACACTGTTCAACCTGCTGCCGGGCTACCTGCCGATGCCGCACCACGCCGACCACCCGACGTTCGACGAGTGGGTGGACAGCATCCGGCACCCCGGCCAGAAGGGTTTCTGGGGTAACGCCGAGTCGTTCGCCGCCAGCCTGCTCAAGGCGTACTGGGGTGAGGCCGCCACCGCCGACAACGACTACTGCTACGGCTACCTGCCGCGGATGACCGGCGACCACGGCACCTACCAGCAGGTGCTGAACATGATCGACGGAAAGATCAAGGGGTACTTCCTGCTCGGGCAGAACCCGGCGGTCGGTTCGGCGCACGGCCGGGCGCAGCGCCTGGGCATGGCCAATCTCGACTGGTTGGTCGTCCGGGACCTGTTCATGATCGAAAGTGCGACGTTCTGGCAGAACGGTCCCGAGGTCGCCACCGGGGAGATCGTGCCCGAGGAGTGCCGCACGGAGGTGTTCTTCCTGCCCGCCGCCTCGCATGTGGAGAAGGAGGGCACGTTCACCCAGACGCAGCGCCTGTTGCAGTGGCGGGAGAAGGCCGTCGAGCCGCCAGGCGACGCCCGCTCCGAGTTGTGGTTCTTCTACCACCTCGGGCGCAAGCTGCGCGAGAAGCTGGCCGACTCGAAGCTGCCGCGCGACCGTGCGCTGCTCGACCTCACCTGGGACTACCCCACGCACGGCCCGAACGTCGAGCCGAGCGCCGAGGCGGTGTTGCGCGAGATCAACGGGTACGACGTGACGACCGGCCGCCCGCTGTCCAGCTTCGCCGAGGCCCGCGCGGACGGCTCCACCGCGATCGGTTGCTGGATCTACACCGGGGTGTACGCGGACGGCGTGAACCAGGCGGCGCGGCGCAAGTCGCGACACGAGCAGGACTGGGTGGCCGCCGAGTGGGGGTGGGCGTGGCCGGCGAACCGGCGCATCCTCTACAACCGTGCGTCCGCCGACCCGGACGGCAACCCGTGGAGTGAGCGCAAACGCTACGTCTGGTGGGATGCCGAGAAGGGCGAGTGGACCGGTCACGACGTGCCGGACTTCGAGAAGACCAAACCGCCTTCGTACCGGCCGCCACCCGGCGCGTCCGGGACGGAGGGCATCGCCGGCGACGACCCGTTCATCATGCAGGGCGACGGGAAGGGCTGGCTGTACGCGCCCAGCGGTGTCCTGGACGGCCCGTTGCCGACGCACTACGAGCCGGTGGAGTCGCCGGTGCGTAACCCGCTCTACGGGCAGCAGGCCAACCCGACCCGCAAGATGTACGCGCATCCGGTGAACTCGGTGAACCCGAGCCCGCCGGAGCAGCACAGCCAGGTGTTCCCGTACGTGTTCACTGTCAGCCGGCTCACCGAGCACCACACGGCCGGTGGGATGAGTCGGACGGTGTCGCCGCTGGCCGAGTTGCAGCCGGAGATGTTCGTGGAGGTGTCTCCGGAGCTGGCCGTCGAACGTGGTCTCGACCACCTGGGCTGGGCGCACCTGGTCAGCGGTCGTGCTGTGATCGAGGCGAAGGTGCTGGTGACGGATCGGCTCACCCCGTTGCGGGTCGAGGACCGGGTGATCCACCAGGTGTGGTTGCCGTACCACTTCGGTTTCGAGGGTCTGGTGACCGGCGACTCGGCCAACGACCTGTTCGGCATCAGCCTGGACCCGAACGTGCTGATCCAGGAGAGCAAGGTCGGCACCTGCGACGTGCGGGCCGGCCGTCGGCCGACCGGGCCGGCGCTGCTGGACCTGGTCGCCGACTACCAGCGGCGCGCCGGGATCAATCCGGGCCACAACGCCCCGGCGGTCACCACTGACAGTGAGGGGAGGGATCGCGGTGCTTCCTGACCCGAACAGCCTGTACGGGCCGTTGGATCCGGCGCCGGACGCCGGTTACGAGGACGCGCCGCCGCGGATGGGGTTCTTCACCGACACCAGCGTCTGCATCGGCTGCAAGGCCTGCGAGGTGGCCTGCAAGGAGTGGAACGGCGTGCCTGAGAGCGGACTCGACCTGCTCGGCATGTCGTATGACAACACCGGCGCGTTGACCGCGAACTCGTGGCGACACGTCGCGTTCATCGAGCAGCCCCGGCCGGCCGGGCACCGCACACCGCCGTTCGCGGGTACGCCGACCGACGGTTCGGTCAGCGCGGCGTCGGCGGCCGTGGCGGCTGGCACCAGCGAACGCACCGGCACTGACCCGGGTGTGCCGACCGGCACGCCGTCCGCCGCCGCCCGGATGTCCGGGGGCGGGCCGGTGGACGTGCTCGGCACGATCGAGGCCGATCCGACTGCGGCGGGCCGCGGTGGCGCGGGTCCACAGTTCCTGGGGATGCCGGGGGCGCAGCCGCCGGGGCGCGGGTCCGGTGTGGAGGGGCGGACGGATTTCCGGTGGTTGATGATGTCGGACGTGTGTAAGCACTGCACGCACGCGGCGTGTCTGGATGTCTGTCCGACGGGTTCGTTGTTCCGGACGGAGTTCGGCACCGTGGTGGTGCAGGAGGACATCTGCAACGGCTGCGGTTACTGCATCTCCGCCTGTCCGTACGGGGTGATCGATCAGCGCAAGGATGACGGTCGGGCGTGGAAGTGCACGCTGTGCTACGACCGGTTGGGTGCGGGCATGACGCCAGCGTGCGCGCAGGCGTGTCCGACGGAGTCGATCCAGTACGGGCCGCTCGACGAGTTGCGGGAGCGGGCCGCCGAGCGGGTCGAGACGCTGCACGAGCGGGGCGTCCCCGAGGCCCGCCTGTACGGGCACGACCCGAACGACGGCGTCGGTGGTGACGGTGCGTTCTTCCTGCTCCTGGACGAGCCGGAGGTGTACGGGCTGCCACCGGACCCGATCGTGACCACCCGCGACCTGCCGGCCATGTGGAAGCGCGCCGGCCTCGCGGCCCTCGCCATGGCGGCGGCCACCGTCGCCGCGTTCGTCGGAGGTTCCTCGTGAGTCCGCAGCGCCCCGAGGTGGGCGAGATCTTCCGTCGCTTCCGGGACCGGTTGGCCGCCGATGGTCGCGACCGACCGACGGCCAGCACCGAGTTGCCGGCCGCGAACGGCGAGAGCACTGGGCTGCCGGCCGCGAACGGCGCCGGCACCAGCTCGGCGGTCGGACAGCAGCGGCGCACCGCCGAACCCGGCCGGCGGGGTGGGCGTCGCGGAGGTGGGCGTCGCGGAGGCGGCGAGGAACTGCGGGTGCCGGAGGCGGAGTTCACGTCGTACTACGGTCGGCCCATCCTGAAGGCGCCGGTCTGGAAGTGGGACATCGCGGCGTACCTGTTCACCGGCGGGCTGGCGGCCGGCTCGTCACTGCTCGCCGCCGGTGGGCAGCTCACCGGCCGGCCGGCGCTGCGACGCGCCGGTCGGGTCACCGCGTTGGCCGCCGTGAGCGCCAGCGCGGTCTTCCTGGTCAAGGACCTCGGCCGGCCGGCGCGGTTCCACCACATGCTGCGCGTGGCGAAGCTGACGTCGCCGATGTCGGTGGGCACCTGGATCCTCACCGCGTACGGGCCGGCCGCTGGTGTCGCCGCGATCGCCGAGGCCGCCGGTGTACTGCCGCGCCACGGCCTGCTCGGGCTGGCCGGTCGAGCGTTGCCGTCGGCCGGGCACGTGGCCGGGCTGCTCGCCGCCGGCACCGCGCCCGCGCTGGCCACGTACACCGGGGTGTTGCTCGCCGACACGGCGGTGCCGTCCTGGCACGAGGCGTACCCCGAGTTGCCGGTGATCTTCGCGGGCAGCGCGCTGGCCAGCGGCGCCGGCGTGGGTCTGCTCGCCGCGCCGCCCGCCCAAGCGGGGCCGGCCCGGCGGATGGCCGTGGCCGGCGCGGCCCTGGAGTTGTACGGCGCGCATCGGGTGGAGACCCGCCTCGGTCTGCTCAGTGAGCCCTACCGGCAGGGCAGCCCCGGTCGGCTGCTGCGCGCCGGCCGGATGTTGACGGCCGGTGGGGTCGCCGGCGCGCTGCTCGGTCGGCGTAGCCGGCTGGTCGGCGCGCTGTCCGGCGCCGCGCTGCTGGCCGCGTCGGTGGTGACCCGGTTCGGCATCTTCTACGGCGGGGTGGCCTCCGCGCGCGACCCTCGGTACACGGTGGTGCCGCAGCGCGAGCGGGCCGACGCCCGGCGGACGGGCATGGATCTTCCATCTGATCGGGCGGCCCCGCCCGCGATGTGATCGAATGTCCGGTGGAGGCGTTCAGGCGGCTGGTGCCCCTCCCGGTCTTCAAAACCGGTGTGGTCCGGGACCCGGGCCAGGCGGGTTCGATTCCCGTCCGTCTCCGCCAACAGTGCAGGAGATGACGCGATGGGTGACGGGCCGGTGGACCCGCGACGCCGGGTGCCCCGCACCGACACGCTGCTCGCCGACCCTCGGTTGGCCGCGGCCAGCGCGACGCTCGGCAGGGACCGGGTGAAGGCGGTCGTCGCCCGGGCCCAGGAGCGGGCTCGCCGTGGCGAGCTGCACCCCGATGACGTACGCGACGCCGCGGTCGCCGCGCTGCCCGCGCCGGGCCCCCGCGTGGTGCTCAACGCCACGGGCGTCGTGCTGCACACCAACCTGGGCCGGGCGCCGCTGTCGTCGGCTGCGGTCGCCGCGGTGGTGGCCGCCGCCGGGCACACCGACGTGGAGTTGGACCTGAGCACCGGCCGGCGGGCCCGTCGCGGCCGCGACGCCCTCGACGCGCTGGCCGCCGCCGTGCCCGACGCGGGCGCCGTGCACGTGGTCAACAACGGCGCCGCCGCGCTGGTGCTGGCGGCCACCGCGCTGGCCGCCGGCCGGGAGATCGTGGTCAGTCGGGGCGAGCTGGTCGAGATCGGCGACGGCTTCCGCCTGCCCGACCTGTTGGAGAGCACCGGCGCGCGACTGCGGGAGGTGGGCACCACCAACCGCACCACCCTCGCCGACTACGCCGCCGCCCTCGGCCCGCAGACCGGGTTCGTGCTCAAGGTGCACCCGTCGAACTTCCAGGTCACCGGCTTCACCTCGGCAACCCCGGTCAAACAACTGGCCACCCTCGGCGTGCCGGTGGTCGCCGACATCGGCTCGGGTCTGCTCACCGCGGATCCGCTGCTTCCCGACGAGCCGGACGCGGCCAGCACCCTGCGCGCCGGTGCCACGCTCGTCACGGCCAGCGGTGACAAGCTGCTCGGCGGCCCGCAGGCGGGGCTGCTGCTCGGCGACGTCGCGCTGGTCGACCGGCTGCGCCGCCATCCGCTGGCCCGGGCGTTGCGGGTGGACAAGCTCACCCTGGCCGCGCTGGCCGCAACCCTGCACCAGCCGGACACGCCCACCCGCACGGCGCTGCACGCCGACGCGGGTGTGCTGCGCAGCCGGGTGGAGCGGCTACGCGACCGGCTCGGCGCGGACGGCCGCAAGGCGGAGGTGGTGCCGGCCGCCGCGGTGGTCGGTGGCGGTGGGGCGCCCGGTGTCGAGCTGGACTCGTGGGCGCTGAGCCTGCCCGAGCGGTACGCGGAGCCGCTGCGCACCGGCGACCAGCCCGTGCTCGGGCGGGTGGTGCGGGGCCGGCTCCTGCTCGACCTGCGCTGCGTGCCCGAAGAGGCCGACGAGACGGTCCGCGCGGCCGTGCTCCGCGTCCCCGGGGACGACTGACCGTGTTCGTCGTCGCCACCGCCGGGCACGTCGATCATGGCAAGTCGACACTGGTCCGGGCGCTGACCGGGATGGAACCCGACCGGTGGGCCGAGGAACGCCGCCGGGGGATGACCATCGACCTGGGGTTCGCCTGGACGACGCTGCCGTCCGGCGGCACCGTCGCCTTCGTCGACGTGCCCGGGCACGAGCGGTTCGTGCCGAACATGCTCGCCGGTGTCGGCCCGGTGCCGGCGGCGCTGATCGTGGTGGCCGCCGACGAGGGCTGGATGCCGCAGTCCGCCGAGCACCTGGCCGCGCTCGACGCGCTCGGTGTGGCGTACGGCCTGGTGGTGGTGACCCGCGCGGACCTGGCCGACCCGGGGCCGGCCATGGCCCGCGCCCGGGCCGAGATCGCGGCCACCAGCCTCGGCACGGTGCCGGCGGTGGCGGTCAGTGGCCTGACCGGCGCCGGCCTGCCCGAGCTTCGGGCCGCCCTGGACCGGCTCGCCGCCGGGCTGCCCGCGCCGGTGGTGGACGACCCGGTCCGGCTCTGGGTCGACCGCAGTTTCACCGTGCGGGGCAGCGGCACCGTGGTCACCGGCACCCTCGGCGTCGGACGGTTGCGGGTGGGCGACGAGTTGGAGCTGGCCGGGGCCGACGAGCCGGTGCGGGTACGTGGCCTGCACTCACTGGGCGAGGCCCGGCCGGAGGTGACGGCGGTGGCCCGGGTGGCGGTCAACCTGCGGGGTACGCCCCGTGACCGGCTCGGTCGTGGCGACGCGCTGCTCACCCCGGGCCGGTTCCACCGCACCGACCTCGTCGACGTGCGGCTGACCGGCGATCCGGCGGCCGACCTGCCGGCCACCCTCACCCTGCACGTCGGGTCGGCGGCCGTGCCGGTACGGGTCCGCCCGCTGGGCCCGGACACCGTACGCCTGCGGTTGGCTCGTCCGTTGCCGCTGCTGGTGGGCGATCGGGCGTTGCTGCGTGACCCGGGGCGGCACCACGTGACCGGCGGGGTGCGGGTGCTGGACGTGGCGCCGCCACCGCTGGCCCGCCGGGGTGCCGCCGTCACCCGCGCACAGGTCCTCGCCGAGTTGGACGGTCGTCCCGACGTGGCCGGGGAGCTGCGCCGTCGCCGGCTGGTCCGCGCCGGTGCGCTGACCCGGATGGGTGTGCCGGTGGACGCCCCTCCGGTGGCCGGTGACTGGCTGGCCGACCCGGCGCACTGGCGGCGGCTCGGCGAGCAGGTGACCGAGGAGGTCGCCCGCTACGCCAGGGAGCACCCGTTGGAACCGGGGATGCCGGTGGACGCGCTGCGCCAGCGCCTCGCCCTGCCCGACCGGGTGCTGGTCGAGGCATTGGTCCGGCCGCCGCTGCGGATCCACGCCGGGCGGGTCGGGGCGGCGGGCGCCGATGCGCTGCCCGAGCCGGTGGCCCGGGCCGTGCAGCGGGTCCGCGCGGAATACGGCGACCGGCCGTTTCGCGCCCCCGAGGCGGACCGCCTCGTCGACCTCGGCCTGGGCCCGCGCGAGATCGGCGCCGCGGTGCGGGCCGGCGCGCTGCTGCGGCTGGCCGACAACGTGGTGTTGCTGCCCGACGCGCTCGACGACGCGGTCCGGGTGCTAGCTGGGCTGCCGCAGCCGTTCACGCTCTCCGCGGCCCGGCAGGCGTTGGACACCACCCGCCGGGTGGCGGTGCCCCTGCTGGAGTTGCTGGACCGCCGGGGCGCGACCCGACGACTGCCCGACGACGCCCGCATCGTCGTCGGCTGAGGGCGTGGCGCCCGCCGGGTCAACCGCTGTCAGTCCAGGTCGGACATGTCGAGCACGAAGCGGTAGCGGACGTCGTTTCGCCGGAGGCGGTCGAGTGCCGTCTCCACCTGCGCCGACGGGAGCACCTCGACGTCGGCGGCGATGCCGTTGTCGGCGCAGAACTGGAGCATCTCGGCTGTTGAACGGCGGCCTCCGCTGCCGGCGGAGCTGAGCTTCTTGCGGCCGACAAGCAGGTCCATCGCCTCGACGGTGACCGGGCCCAGGTATCCGAGCAGGCTGAGGGTGCCGTCCATCGCCACCACCTTCAGGTACGGGGCGAGGTCGTGCGAAGCGGAGATGGTGTCGATGACGACGTCGAAAGTGTCGCGTGTCGCTGCCATCTGGCGGGTGTCGGTGGAGTCCAGGAGATCGTGTGCGCCGAGCCGGAGGGCATCGTCGCGCTTCTCCTGAGTGCGGCTGATGACGGTCGTGGTGGCGCCGAGTGCCACGGCCAGCTTGACCGCGAGGTGACCCAGGCCGCCGAGCCCGGCCACGGCGACGCGACTGCCGGAGCCCACACCGAGGGAACGCAGCGGTTCCCAGACGGTGACGCCAGCGCACATCAGCGGGGCGGCTGCGGCCGGGTCGAGGCCGGAGGGGAGCGGGTAGGCGAAGCGGTCCGGCACGACGTACTCGCGGGAGAAGGCGCCCAAGGTGGTCGACCCGTCCCGCCGGTCGGTGCCGCCGTAGGTGAGAGTCGGGAAGGAGTGGCAGAAGTTCTCCTGTCCTGCTCGACACATGGCACAGGTGCCGCAGGAGTCGACGATATTGCCCACCGCGACGCGGTCGCCGACCGAGAAGGCAGTCACCTCGGCCCCGGTCGCGGTCACTACACCGGTGAATTCGTGACCGGGCACCAGAGGCGCTTTCGCATGCTGGTCATGGTCGCGCAGGGAGTGCAGGTCGGTGTGGCACACGCCGCAGTAGTCGACTCGCACCGCCAGATCGTCTGGGCGCAGGTCACGGCGTTCCAGCGACGTACGCCGCAGCGCCGTCGGGCCGCTTGCCCGCCATCCGATGGTCGTTCGCATACACACATCCTTAAACAGACTGTTCGGTCTGTTGACCGTAGCGCTGGTCGCGGAGAGAAGCAAACCAACTGTTCTGTTGCTAGAGTGGCGGCATGCCGGAGCAGCCCCTGACCTCGCGCGGCACCGCGACCTACCAGCGCATCCTGGACGCCGCCACCGAGGAGTTCGCCCAGCACGGCATCGCCGGAGCGCGCATCGAACGCATCGTGACGGCGGCGCGCACCAACAAGGCGCAGCTCTACGGCTACTTCGGCGACAAGGAACGACTCTTCGACGCGATCTTCCTCAGCTCACTGGAGCGCATCACGAACGTGGTGCCGATCGACGCTGACGATCTTGCCGACTGGGCCGTTCGCCTCTACGACGAATACCTGCGCCGCCCCGACCTCATCCGCCTCGCGACCTGGACGCGACTGGAGCGCAGGCCCGCCGGGCACCTGGTCGAGACCCACCAGCACTACGACGATCGCAAGCTGACGGCCATCGCCGAGGCGCAGGCCGCCGGGCGCGTACGTGCGGGCGACCCGTTCGACCTCATGGCTCTGGTCATCGCCATGTCCATGGCCTGGTCGCCGGTCAGCAACGTCTACGCGGCCAGCAACCAGGAACCCGACGACGTTCATGATCAACGCCGCGCCCTGCTGCGCGACTGCGTTCGGCGAGCCACTGTGCCGAGGGACCAGGATCAACCGGACCGTTGACCACCGCACGGCCGTCAGTCGCGGCCGATCCGGGGCTGACAACAGTGCGCCGAGGTGCGACGGTGGGCTGATGGTCGAGGCGATCCCCACCCGGTCACGACCTCCCGCCGCCGGTGGCGTGAGGTCGTCCCGGTGGTGCTGCGCTGGGCGCTGCCGGTGCTGTGGGTGCTGTGGGCGTCTCTGGCGTGGTGGGCCGAGCCGCGCGAGTCCACCGAGGCCCAGCTCGACCGCGATCTCGCGGCTGGCCAGGTGGTGACCTTCCAACGGGCGCAGGGCTGGGTCGACGACGGCGCGTACTGGGGGAGCCGGCCTCGGCCGCAGCATGCGACGAACGGCGGGATGCTGGCCTGGACCGTGTCGAACGGCCAGATCCGGTACGCCTTCGTCGACCCGCCCGCCTCGGCTTCATACCCGGGCGAGCCGGACCTGTCGGCGAACACCGGGCTGGACGCGCGGCTCGCTGCCGTGGCCGGTCCCTGGCAGGTCGGCGGCGACCTCGCGCACCGGATCGCGGGCACCGCCGGTCTGCTCGCTGGTGTGCTGACCGTGCTCTGGCTGGGCCGGTTGATCGGCGGCGCGCCGCCCTTTGCCGGCACCCGGTGGTTCTGGTTCTGGGTCGGGCTCCTGCCGTTCGGGGTGGGTGTGCTGGCCTGGACCTACCGTGAGCTCTGGAGGCCACCGTCGACGCCGGTGCTCGACCGTGGCTCCGGGTGGCGTGGCTTCGGCTGGCTGGTCCTCGCGGGAGTGGGCATCAGCCTGTTGGTGTCCACTGCCCGGGTCGTGATCGGGACGACGGTGGTGCCGGGCTGAGCGGTGCTGGCCAACCGGCCCCCCGGCCGGCGGCGGTCACCTACCGTGACGCCATGGACCCTTCGGCGGTCTGGCGGGACCGGCAGCACCGGTGGCGGATCGAGGCGTACCGCGCGCCGGACCTGCGCTTCGCCATCTACGCCACCAACGGGCCCACCGAGTCGGTGCCGCTGTGGCTGTTCGGGATGTCGGCGCTGGCCCGGTGGCTGATGACGCACGCCATCTCACTGGACGACCTGGAGGTCGACTGAGCGGGGCGCGGTCGCGAACCAGGCCCGGGGACGGCCCCGCTGCGGTTGAGTGACCTGAGGCGGCGGACGGGGGGTGCGCGATGGGCGGTCAGTTCGGGCAGTTGGCGCTGGTTGCCGTGCTGGTGCTGGTCAACGCCGCGCTGTCCGGCAGTGAGATGGCGCTGGTGACGTTGCGCGAGGGGCAGTTGCGGCGGCTGGGACGACGGTCCCGCTCCGGCGACCGGTTGGTGCAGCTGTCCCGCGACCCGAACCGCTACCTGGCCACCATCCAACTCGGCATCACGCTGGCCGGCTTCCTCGCCTCGGCGGCGGCCGCGGTGTCGTTGGCCGAGCCGCTGGTCGGCCCGCTGGGCTTCCTCGGCGGCGCGGCCCGTCCCGCAGCGGTGCTGCTGGTGACGGTGCTGCTGACGTTCGTCACGCTGGTGTTCGGCGAGCTGGCCCCGAAGCGGCTGGCCATGCAGCGGGCGGAGCGGTGGGCGTTGCTGAGCGCCGGCCCGCTGGACCTGCTCGCACGGGTGTCCCGACCGGCGGTGTGGCTGCTCAGCCGGGCAACCGACGCGGTCGTTCGGCTCGCCGGGGGTGACCCGCGGGCCAACCGGGAGGAGATGACCGAGGAGGAGTTGCGGGAGATGCTGTCCAGCCAGCGCGGCCTGTCCGCCCAGCAGCGGGAGATCCTGACCGGCGCGTTCGACATCGCCGGCCGGACGCTGCGCGAGATCCTGGTCGCCCGCCGGGAGGTGATGACACTGCCGGCCAGCCTCACCGCCGACGAGGGGGTGCGCCGGCTGGCCGCCGCCGGGCGGTCCCGCGCCCCCGTCACCGGTCCCGGTGGCCTGGACGAGGTGCTCGGGGTGGTGCACATCCGCGACCTGGTGCAGGCCGGCACCGCCCCGGTGGGCGAGCAGGTCCGGTCGCCGCTGCTGCTTCCGGTCACCCTGCCGGTCGCCGACGCGCTGCGTCAGCTTCGCCAGGAGCACCAGCAACTGGCCCTGGTGGTCGACGAGCACGGTGGCATCGACGGCATGGTCACCATGGAGGACCTGCTGGCCGAGGTGGTCGGCGAGTTGTACGACGAGACCGACCGCGACGTGCGCGGGGTGGTCCGGGAGGCGGACGGGTCCGTGCTGGTGCCCGGTGACTTCCCTCTGCACGACCTGCCCGACCTCGGGGTGCGGCTGAGCTTCCCGTTGTCCCGCGACTACACCACCGTGGCGGGGTTGGTGCTGGCCCGGCTGCGGCACCTGCCGGGTGAGCCGGGGGAGACGGTCCGTCTGCCCGGGCTGACCCTGGAGGTGGTGGAGGTCCGCGACCGGGCGGTGCGTCGGGTACGGCTGCGCGGCTTCGTCAGCGATCGCTGACCTGTCACCCGGTCGATGGACAATAACCAACAATACGGCTAAAAAGGGCGCGCCCACCTACTGTGCGATATGTGAAGGACCGAGGGTTTCGTACGTTCGTCACGGTGCTGGCCGGCCTCGCGGTGATCTACTTCGGCAGTGCGGGTCGCAGCCCCGAGGAGGGCCGTGGCATCTCCGGCGGGGTGGTGGTCCTGGCGCTGCTCGCCGCCCTGCTGGTGTGGCACCTGACCCGGCCGGGAGACAAGACGGTGAAGTGACCGCCGTCAGCGGGCGGCGACGCGGGTGACCTCGCCGGCTGACTCCTCGCCGAGCGCAACCCGGACCAGCGCCGACGCGAGACGGCCGAAGTCCGGTTCGTCGACGAGGGTGGCCAGCCCGTGCGGGTTGCCGGGCAGGCCCAGCCGCTTCGCTCCGGCGAGAGCCCGCCGGTCGGCGTACGGGCGCAGGTCGGACCAGACCGTCTGCGCCTCGCGCAGGTAGATGTCCGCGCCGGTGGGGCCGATGCCCGGGAACTCGGTGAGCCGCCGACGCAGCCCGGCGGGGTCGCCCTGGGCGTCGCGGTGCAGCCGTCGCAGGTCACCGTGCCAGCGGTCCAGGCACAGTCGGGCGCCGGTGCCGAGCGTGGTGGCGGTGCGCTCGTCGTAGCGGCGGTAGTGGCCCCGGCCCAGCGCGTCGACGCGTTCCTGCCAACTGGCCGCCTCCATCGCCTGCGGCGTGCGGTAGCCCGCGGCAAACAGCTCCCGCGCGGCGTCCACCGCCACGCACGCCCGGATCCGGGTGCTCAGCAGGGTGGTCAGCACCAGCAGCTGGTACAGCGGCCCGGGGCGGTCGGAGAGCCGGATGCCGGCCTCCTCCGCGTACGTGCGGCCACGCCGGTCCAGCAGGACCCGCACCACCGTTCGATCGTTGCCCACACCGACCGGGTACCCGATCCGGGCTCTGCTAGCCGTCGCGCCGGCGACCGCTGTCGGAATGCCGCCGGAGCGGGCGGGTATGCAGACGGTGGAGGCGGTCGATGCCGCCGCCGTACCGGGAGGGAGACACCCATGGTCAACCCGCAGCAGGAGGAGTTCCGGCGTAACGCCAAGGGCGCCACCAGTCAGGACAGCAAGGGGCCCAAGCCGACCGGGCATCCGCTAAACCGCGGATCGTCGCGGGGCGATGAGGGTCGCCCGGTGCCCAAGGGGCAGGTGTCGCCGTACGGCCCGACCGCTGAACCAGTGGCCGAGGACGACAGCGACACCCGCTGACCAGACCTTCAGCTAGCGACCGCGACCTGACGGCCGCCGCAACCTGTTCCAGGTGGCGGCGGCCGTCAGCCCGTACGCCAGGTGCGGAATGATGTCGGAGATCCAGTCGGAGCGCCGCCACGTACGCGGGTCGCTGATGCCCAGCGCGGTGATGGACCCGTCGGTCATCGTCATCACGCCGGCCCCGAGCACCCCTGCAGCCATCGGCAGTGGCTGGCGCCGGCCACCGGCGTAGAGCGCGAACGCGACGCCGGCGGCGATGCCCAGTCCGTAGCCGATCAGCGGGCCGAGGCCCGAGCGGCGGTTGGCCGCCCGGGCCCCGGACCCCAGGTTCACGTGCGCTATGTCGGCCAACCGGTCGACGGTCTCACCGGGGACGTCGCTCTCCGGTCGAGCCCGCAGCGCCACGTCCAGATAGCTGACCACGTTCAGCGCGGTGCTGCCGACGGCGCCAGCGATGGCGCCGTCGGCAAGGTCGACCCTCCTCATTTCGGGTCGCCCGGTTCGCGCTCACTCTTGGGGCCGTACGTGCGCTCACCACGCACCACGCCCCGCTGGCCGCGATCCTCCTGCAGGATCCTGTTCGCGACCTGGTTGGCCTTGCCGTCGGGTACGCGGCGTCCGGAGTCGTCGATCGCGTTGCGCAACCGCGCCCGCTGCTTGTCGTAGGCGTTGCTGCCCGGCCGTGGTCCTGGCATCTGCTGCCTCCTTCGTCGGTCCGGACGTCTACCCGTCTCGCGACGGGCCAACCCCGGCCTAACGCGGCGCGCGCACCACGGCGACCGGGCAGTGCGCGTGGTGCAGCAGCGACTGGCTCACCGACCCCAGCAGCAACCCGGACACCTCGCCGCGCCCCTGCCCACCGGCCACCACCAGTTGGGCGGAGCGGGACGCCTCGGCGAGCACGGCACCCGGCCGGCCATGGACCGCCCGGCAGGTGAGTCGGACCGTCGGGTGCTGCTCGGTCAACCCGCTCAGCCACTCGGCGAGCATCCGGTCCTGCTCGCCGTGCAGCTTCGCCTCGTCGTACACCAGGGGTTGCATGTCGCCCGGGCCGCTGCTGCCCGGGTGCCGGTAGGCGTGCATCGCCACCAGCGGCACCCCGCGCGACACGGCGGTCTCGGCGGCGAAGTCGGCCGCCTGCCGGGAGGCCGCCGAACCGTCCACCGCGACCAGCACCGGTTCGTCGGGTCGTTGCTCGCCGCGGGCCACCAGCACCGGGCAGTCGGCGTACGCGGCGACCTGCACCGCGACCGAGCCGACCACCAGCGCGGAGAAGCCGCCCAACCCGCGTTCGCCGAGCACGATGAGCGCGGCCGTGGGGGATTCGCCCACCAGCACCGCCGCAGCCTCGCCGTCGATGATCTCGCCGGAGATCGACAGCCCGGGTACGGTCGCCTCGGCCTCGGCCACCGCGGCCTCGACGAGTTCCTCGGCCTGGTGGCGAAGCCCACCGCCGGGCGGCGCGTCCGGGGCGGGGGAGACCGGCACGTGCAGCAGTGGCCAGATGAAGCCGTGCACGACCCGCAGGGGTCGCTGCCGGCGCGCCGCCTCGGTGGCGGCGAGGCGAACGGCGCGCAGCGCCGGCTCCGAGCCGTCGACGCCGACCACCACCGCCGCCTTGTTCGCCGAGTTCACCGCCCCACCTCTCTCTCGCGGCCAGTATCGCGGGCCCGGGCGCCTCCGCGTCGCGATACCGCCGACAGCGTCCCGGTCGGTACGCTGGCGACGAGCGGTCGGGGAGGGGGAGTCATCGATGGGTGAACCAGACCAGCCGAGCACGGCACGCATGATCGACTTCTGGCTCGGCGGGGAGCATCACTTCCCGGTCGACGTGGCCGCCGCGAACGCTTTCGAGCAGGCGTACGGGCCGTGCGCGCCGGTGTTCCGGGAGCTGCGGGCGTTCCTGGGTCGGGCCGTGCGGGCGATGGCCGAGCAGGGCGTGGACGGGTTCCTGGTGTTCGGCGCGGGGGTGCCCACGATGGGCAACGTGCACGAGGTCGCCACCGACGCGACAGTGCTCTACACCGACGTCGACCCGGTCACCATCCGGCTGGGGCAGAGCATCCTCGCGGGCAGCGACCGGGCCGGCTACGGCTTCGGCGACGCGACCGACATCGGCACTATCGACCCGGCGCAGCTGCACCGGTTCGTCCCGGGCTGGGGTCGACGGCCGGTCGGGGTGGTCTTTCTCGGGCTCGCCGCGTTCCTCGACGACGACACGCTGACCCGCACGCTCGACGAGCTGTACGCCGCCGCCGCGCCGGGCAGCCTGCTCGCCGTGGACTTCGACACCGAGGAGCTGGCGGGTCACCCGCAGGCGCTGGCGATGATGGGGCCGCAGTTCCGGATGCGTCCACCGGCGGCGTTCGCGCCGCTGCTGGGTCGCTGGGTGCCGACGGCGGACGGGATCGTCCCGGTCGCCCAGTGGCGGCCGGAGGGTCCGCCGACGCAGGTGCCGGACGCGTTCCACGGCGTGCTCGCGGCCCGGGACGGCGACTGACCGCGCCGGTTTGGTCGTCCGGGGGCGTCCGTATGATGCTTGCCCTGTAGCAAGCTTCTGGAGAGGACGAGCATGGTTGACGTGCCGGACGTGGTGTCGCGCGCACTGCGCGACGCCCCGCCCGACCAACTGGCGGAGGCGGCGGACCGGGTGATCCGGTCGACGATGGGCGCGCTGCGCACCGACGTGTTCGTCGCCGACTACCGGATCAGTGGGCTCTGGCCGCTGCTGGATCCGGATCTGCCGGCGGCGGGCTTCCTGGCCTGTCACACCGTGGCTCAGCGGTGTTTCAGCAGCCAGCAACCGGTGCGCGACGGCGATGGCCCGTGCCGGCTCTACCTGCCGTTGACGGTGTGGGGGGAACGGCTGGGTGTGCTGCTGATCGAGCTTCCCGACGTGGCCAACCCGGCCGTCACGGGCCGGGCGACGGACATCGCCGGCGCCCTGGCGGTGGCGATGCGTGCGGCGGACCGGGAGACCGACCGTTACCGGCGGGCGCGCCGCCGCGAGCGAATGACGATGGCCGCCGAGATGCAGTGGGATCTGTTGCCGGGCCGCAGTGTGGCGCACCACGCGTTCGATCTGGCCGGTCAACTCGAACCTGCGTACACGGTGGGTGGGGACCACTTCGACTGGTCCCTGGACGGCGACCGCCTGACTGTGACGGTGCTCAACGGCGAGGGCAACGGTCTGACCGCGTCGATGCTGACCTCGGTCACGGTCAACGCGATGCGCAACGCGCGCCGCTCCGGCGGGGGCCTGGTGGAGCAGGCCGAGCTGGCCTCGGACACCGTCTTCTACCAACACCGGGGTCGCCGGTACGTGGCCACCCTGCTGCTGGAGGTGGACACCCGCACGGGTCAGGTACGGGCGGTCGATGCCGGTTCCCCGCACATGCTGCGGGTGCGGGGGTCCTTGGTGGAGCCGGTGAAGCTGGATCAGCAGCTGCCGCTGGGCATGTTCGCGGAAACCCGTTACGAGCTGCAGGAGTTGCAACTCGCCCCGGGTGACCGCCTCTTCGTGGTCAGCGACGGGGTGTGGGCCGCCGAGCCGGCGGGTCGGGAACCGTACGGGGACCGGGCGATGGCGCGTTCCCTGCGCGCCACGCGGTTGCAGCCAGCGGCCGAAGCGGTTGGTACGGTGATGCGCGAACTGCACGCCTACCACGCGGATTCCGATCTGCGCGACGACGCCGTCGTGGTCTGTCTGGACTGGCATGGTCCGCGTGGGCGGAGCGGCGGGTGAGGGTGGCCGCCGCTCGGCTGGGCGGTCAGCAGCGCGACGACGGCAGGGGACATCGGGTGGAGCGACCTGCGGATCTCGCCGCGGCGATCGACGCGGCTGCCGAGACACTGATCGCCGTTCTCGACTCTGCCGCGTCGCGGCACCAGGTGCCGCCGACCCAGTTGCGGGTGCTGGCGTTGATCAGCAGCCGGCAGGAGACAAACGTCAACGGGTTGGCGGAGCTGCTGGACGTGGTGCCGTCGTCGGCGAGTCGCCTCTGTGACCGGCTGGAGGCGACCGGGCTGTTGCGTCGGGTGGCGGATCCACGCGACCGGCGTGAGGTGCGACTGGTGCCGACCGCGGCGGCGCTGACCCTGCTGGGGGAGTTGGCCGAGCGGCGGCAGCGGGCGGTGCAGGCGGTGTTGGATCGGATGCCGGCGCGGATGCAGCACGACCTGTTGCTGGCGTTGCTCGCGTTCGGCCGGGCGGCGACGCAGTCGGTGCCCGAGCAGCAGACCGATCCCGCAGCGCAGACGGCATGAGCACGCCCCGCCTTCCACTAGTATCCTAGGACGCCGTACGCGTGGTGATCCACGCCACAGAGCGGCAGAGCCGCACCCGGACGCCACACGGCGGCACCCGGGACGCTGGGGCAGGCCCGATATAGTGACAGCGCACTTACCCGGCCCGCGATCATCGAGATCGCGGGCCGCATCAGGGGAGGGCCCCGCCCGGGGCCGCAGGGGGAGCCGGCGGTGGCCGGCCCGACAGCGCGTACGACCCTCAGCCACGCTCGATGTCGGCTCGGGGCCCACGTGCCGTGGAGGAGGATCGGTGTCGCGTCGGCCGGCTCGGGCAGAGCAACCGCCGGACACCGGTGACCAGACTCCCGGCAACCAGGTGCTCACCCTGCCCAACCTGATCAGCTTCGGGCGGCTGCTGGGCGTGCCGCTCTTCCTCTACCTGTTCCTGGTCGAGCGGGCCGACGTGGCGGCGATCATCGTGCTGGCCATCGGCGGCACCACCGACTGGGTCGACGGTTGGATCGCCCGCCGACTGCACCAGGTGAGCCGGCTCGGTGAGCTGCTCGACCCCCTGGCCGATCGGCTCTACATCCTCGCCACCCTGCTCGCCTTCACCGCGCGGGAGGTGGTGCCGTGGCAGTTCACGGCGGCGCTGTTGGCCCGTGAGCTGCTCCTGCTCGCCTCGCTGGCGGTGTTGCGCCGCTACGGCTACGGGCCGCCGCCGGTGCACTACGTGGGCAAGACCGCCACGTTCCTGCTGCTCGCGGCGTTCCCGGTGCTGCTGTTGGCCACCGAGTGGAGCGCGGCGTCAACGGCGATGGCCGCGATCGGCTGGGGGCTGGCCTGGTGGGGGCTGGTGCTCTACTGGGTGGCCGGTGGGATGTACGTCGTGCAGGCGGCTCGTCTGGTGCGCGCGGCGCGCGGGCCGGGAGCGGCGGCGTGAGCGCGCCGGAGCCGGGCAAGCCCCGCCAGGACCGGGTGTACGCGCCGGATTTCCTCACCGAACTGTTTCGCAACCCCCTGGACCCGGGCTACGCGGACGCGGCGGCCGCCCGTCAGCGGTCGGCGTCCACCGGGCGCGCCGCGGGATGGCGGGCCTGGCCGACGCGGTCGGTCAGTCTGGTCGTGCTGGTGATGCTCGGCTTCCTGTTCGCGGTCGCGTACCGGCAGACGATGGCGGACGAGCCGGGGCGCAGCCAGGCCCGTTCCGGCCTGGTGGCGCAGATCAAGGAACGGGAGAGCCAGACCGACCGGTTGTCCACGCGTGCGGATCAGCTGCGCGAGGAGGTCAGCCGGCAGCGTGACGCGGCGTTGAGCGGGTCGGCCGCCGCCCGGTTGCGGGACATGGAGGCGAGCACGGGGCTGGGTCGGGTGCGCGGTGACGGTGTCGTGGTGCGGTTGGCGGATGCTCCGGACAAGGCCGACGTGGTGACCGGTGCTGGCGCTGGGCCGTCGCGGGTGCTCTACAGCGATCTGCAGGGGGTGGCGAACGCGTTGTGGAGTGCCGGCGCGGAGGCGGTCTCCATCAACGGGCAGCGGTTGACGTCGACGTCGACGATCCGGTCGGCGGGTGAGGCGATGCTGGTGGATTTCCGGCCGGTGACCGGGCCGTACGAGGTGTCGGCGATCGGGCCGGGTTCGATGCGGCGCAAGTTCGAGGACAGTCGTAACGCGGCGTTGATGCGGGAGGTCGCGCAGAAGACCGGGTTGTCGTTCGGGGTGCGGGAGGCGGATGACCTCACCCTGCCGGCGGCTCCGGAGCCGCAGCTACGCTACGCCAAGCCGTCGGTCAGTCCGAGCCCTTCCGCGTCGGGTGTCCGTTCCGGCAGTCCTGGGTCGTCTGGTCCGACGACGACCGTTAGCCCCTCCGGAGGTGGCCGATGATCGCGGTGCTGGCGTTGCTCGCCGGTGTGGTGCTCGGTGTGTGGCTTGATCCCACGGTGCCGGCGGCGTTGCAGCCGTACCTGCCGATCGCGGTGGTGGCCGCGTTGGACGCGGTGTTCGGTGGGGTGCGGGCGAGGTTGGACCGCATCTTCGACGACAAGCAGTTCGTGGTGTCGTTCATCTCCAACGTGCTGGTCGCTGGTCTGATCGTGTATCTGGGTGACCAGTTGGGGGTGGGCGGGCAGTTGTCCACCGGTGTGGTGGTGGTGCTGGGTGTGCGCATCTTCGGCAACGTGGCGGCGATCCGCCGGCACCTGTTCCGGGCGTAGGTTGGGTTGCGATGAGTGACGAGCAGACCGACACGGGGACGGGGTGGCCGCAGCCTGCGGGTCCGGCGCGGCCGGGTGGGCCGGCGGGTGAGCCGGATCCTCGTCCGGACGCGCCGGATCCGGACGAGTTGAGCCCGTTGGCGCCGCAGGGGCCGGCGGAGCGCGAGCCGGTCGATGAGCCGGCGGTGGAGGATGAGCCGGCGGTGGAGCCGGTCGACGACGGTGCGACGGTGGACCTGAGCGCGGTGCCGCGGTCGGGGGAGCCGGTTGCGGGTTCCGACGGGTTGGGTGAGCCGGTTGGTGAGTCGGCGGCGCCGGCGGCGGGTCGGTCCCGGTGGAGTACGGCCGGGGTGATGATCGCCGCGTTGTTGGCGTTGCTGGGTTTCACGTTGGTGGTGCAGTTGAAGACGACGTCGACGGATCCGACGCTGGGTGCGACGCGCCAGGAGGACCTGGTCCGGATCCTGTCGGATCTGGATGCGCGGGAGAACCGTCTTCAGCAGGACATCCGGGCTCTGGAGGACAGTCAGCGGCAGTTGCAGTCGGGTGAGCAGGGGCGTCAGGCGGCGTTGGACGAGGCGACGCGGCGGGCGGACGAGTTGGGCATCCTGGCGGGCACGTTGCCGGCGGTCGGGCCGGGGTTGACGGTGCGGTTCGACGCCGGTGCCAAGCCGATCTCGGCGAATCGGGTGCTGGACGCGGTGCAGGAGCTGCGGGGCGCTGGCGCGGAGGCGATGCAGATTTCCGGCGGTGACGGGGCGTCGGTGCGGATCATCGCGTCGACGTACTTCCTCGACGGGGACAACGGGTCGTTGGTGGTGGAGGGGCGTCGGTTGACGGCGCCGTTCACGATCACGGTGATCGGTGATCCGGCGACGATGCGCACGGCGTTGAACATTCCTGGTGGGGTGGTGGCGTCGGTCCGTGGTGTCGGCGGTAACGTGACGTTTGGGGAGCGTGAGGTTGCCGAGGTTTCGGCGCTGCACGTGCCGATCAAGTTGGAACACGCCCGTCCGGTCTCCTGACCGGCGCGGCCGCGCCGGATCCGGGTGGTCCGGGGCACCGATGGATGAAGGACGCGTCTGGTGATTCCCGAGGATCTGCGATACACCGCCGAGCATGAGTGGGTGGCGGGTGACGGCACGGGTTCGATCCGGGTCGGCATCACGCACTTCGCGCAGGACGCGCTGGGTGACATCGTGTACGTGCAGTTGCCCGAGGCGGGTGCGGTGGTCGCGGCCGGTGACTCGTTGGGTGAGATCGAGTCGACCAAGAGCGTGTCGGAGATCTACGCCCCGGTCGCTGGTACGGTCGCTTCCCGCAATGAGGCGTTGGGTGACACGCCGGAGCTGATCAACACTGATCCGTACGGTGAGGGTTGGTTGGTGGAGATCACGCCGAATGATCCGACCGCGACGGACGGGTTGCTCACGGCCGGCGCGTATCAGAAGATCACCGAAGGCTGAGTGTGCTTGATCCGGCGCGTGGGTTGTCTGCGCGCGTCCGGTTGCCCTGCATTTCGGCGCTGGCTAGGCTCGCCCAGTCGACCGAGAACCCAATAGTTGAGCGTTGCGGAATTGCCTTCCCGGGCACGGGGAGCCAGCCGCCGGGTGTTCAAGTGCCCGGCGGCCAGACCCGCCATTACCCGACGCCGACCGAACAGATCCGTGAGGTGGTCCCATGACGCGGCCAGACGACGAGTTCCCCCCGCTCGACGTCACTTCGACGCTCAATCTCGGTTCGCTCGACGAAGTGCTGGAGGGTCCGGACACCGATGTGGTGCCGAGCCGGATGTCCGGTTCGTTGCCGCCGGGTATGGCGCTGCTGGTGGTTCGTCGAGGCCCGAATGCGGGTGCCCGGTTCTTGTTGGACCACGATGTGACGACCAGTGGCCGGCATCCGGACAGTGACATCTTCCTCGATGACGTGACGGTGTCGCGTCGGCACGCGGAGTTCCACCGTGACGGTGGCACGTTCACGGTGCGGGACGTGGGTAGTTTGAACGGCACGTATGTGAATCGTGAGCGCGTCGAGGCGGCCACGTTGAGTAATGGTGATGAGGTTCAGATCGGTAAGTTCCGGGTCGTGTTCATCGCCGGTCCGCGCCCGGAGGAGGAGGCCGGCCGGGGGTGAACGAGCCTGCGGCCTCCACGTCACCCGGTGCGGCCCGGTCTCAGCCGCTGATGAGCATCGGTGAGGTGCTCGGGCAGTTGCGGGTGGATTTCCCGGACACCACGATTTCGAAGCTGCGGTTTCTTGAGGCTGAGGGTCTGGTCGAGCCGCAGCGGACGGCTGCGGGTTACCGGAAGTACAGCTGGGACGATGTGGCGCGGTTGCGGTTCGTGTTGACCGCGCAGCGGGACAAGTACCTGCCGTTGCGGGTGATCCGTGAGCAGTTGGCGCAGTGGGATTCGTCCGGTGAGCAGCCGGGGCGGTCGCGGCCGGCGTTGGTGGCGGTTGGTCCTGATGGTGCTGTGCCGGGCCGTGAGTTGGCGGAGCCGGCCGAGTCGTCGCAGGTGCGGCTCGGCCGGGCGGATCTCGTGGCGCGCAGTGGGATCGACGAGTCGACGTTGGTGGAGTTGGAGCGGCTCGGTGTGCTGGTGTCGGATCCGCCGGGGTGGTATGACGCGGACGCGTTGATCATCGCGTCGGCGGTGGCGGGGTTGGCGTCGTACGGGTTGGAGCCGCGGCATCTGCGGGGTTACCGGACTGCGGCTGACCGTGAGGTTGGTTTGTTCGCGCAGTTGGTGGCGCCGTTGGCGCGGCAGAGTGATCCGGCGGCGCGGGCGCGTGCGGCGGAGATGGCGCGGGAGTTGGTGGCGTTGTCGGAGCAGTTGCACGCGGCGTTGGTGCGGGTGGGTTTGCGGTCGACGTTGGGTCGGTGATGTGCCCGGTGGGTGGCGGCTGAGCGGAAAGATCTCTTCCGGGAAGCGTGCCGTAGGCTTGCCGGGGTAACCCCTTTCTGGCGCGGGCGTGGTGCTGTAGCGCATGGGACGGCCGTGTCGCGGTCCGTGTACCGTGCAGGGAAGGGCGCGGTGCGGCGTAGGTGACAACGACACGGAGGCGGCGGTGCGCGAGCTGAGCGTGGTCGGAGTTCGGGTGGAGCTGCCCAGCAACCAGCCGATCGTCCTGCTCAGGGAGGTCGAGGGTGACCGCTATCTGCCGATCTGGATCGGCGCGGTCGAGGCGACGGCTATCGCTTACGAGCAGCAGGGGGTCAAGCCGGCCCGGCCGTTGACTCACGATCTTCTGCGGGATGTGTTGGCGGCGTTGAAGGCGCCCTTGCAGGCGGTGGAGATCACCGAGCTCAAGGAGAACGTGTTCTACGCGGATCTGTTGATCGGTGATGGGGTGCGGGTGTCGGCGCGGCCGAGCGATTCGATCGCGTTGGCGTTGCGTGTCGGTGCGCCGATTCGTTGTTCGGAGCAGGTCCTCAGCGAGGCGGGGATCGTTATCCCTGACGAGCAGGAGGACGAGGTGGAGAAGTTCCGCGAGTTCCTGGAGCAGGTGCGTCCGGAGGATTTCGCGGGCTGATTGGGCCTGGGCTCTGCGCCTTGAGGTGTCACTGTGGGTGATGCTGCGGGCGGGTTGGTGATCTTTCTCGGTGGCTGCGCGGCGTGTCGCGTCGGTTCCTCCCTGGTAACCCCTGGCGGTGGCGTTAGGGTTGCCATGTCGAGGGGTGCGCGTCCCGGAAACGACGCGTCGCCACACTGACGGGGAGGTTGTCCGGATGCACGAGCCGCGGGATTCTGATCCGGGTGGACAGTTCGATGAGCCTGGTGCCTCGTCGCCTCATGGGGTGGCTGAGGGTGAGGGTTCGGTTGGCTACCGGGGTGTGACGGCCTGCCACGCGGTGGGCATCAGTTACCGGCAGTTGGATTACTGGGCGCGGACGACGCTGGTGGTGCCGAGCGTGCGGGACGCCTCGGGTTCGGGGACGCAGCGGTTGTATTCGTTCCGGGACCTGGTGGTGTTGAAGGTCGTGAAGCGGTTGTTGGACGCGGGGGTGTCCCTGCAGAACATCCGTAAGGCGATCGAGGCGTTGCGGTCGCGTGGTGTGGAGGATCTGGCCGGGATCACGCTGATCTCCGATGGGACGACGGTGTATGAGTGCCGTTCCCCGGAGGAGGTGGTCGACCTGTTGCAGGGTGGCCAGGGTGTCTTCGGGATCGCGATCGGTGGGGCTTTCAAGGAGATCCAGGGGTCGTTGTCGCATCTGCCGGCGGAGCCGGCGACGAGCGGCCCGGTGGAGCCGGCGGTGGCGTCCGAGTCGGATCCGGTCGGTGACGAGTTGGCGGCGCGGCGGGCGCGGCGGCGGGCTGGCTGAGCGCCGGGGGCGTTGGCGGGTTCCGGGTTTTTTCGGTTCGTTTTGTCGCGACCGTCGGTGACGGTGGGCGGGTTCGCCAGGCCCCGTTGTCTACTGTGGACACTGTGGGTGTCGTTGTGGTGGCTCCTTGTGGAGATACTCATCGGTAGTGGTGACGCAGCGTGTCTTCGTGTTGTCGGGAACCCGATAAGGGGGCACTGACCGGAGGCGGTTGACACGCTATGGTCCGACACGGTTCTGGCCCCTTCACCCCCCGGAGGAATGACCGTGACGGTTACCGAAGAGACCGCGCCCGCCTCGCACTACGACCGCATTGGCGGTGCCAGCGCGGTGAAGGCGGCCGTTGACCTGTTCTACGACAAGGTGCTCGTCGACCCGGAGTTGGCGGGTTACTTCTCCGATGTGGACATGGTGGGTCAGCGGCGGCATCTGACGTTGATGTTGACCACGGTGCTGGGTGGCCCTGACGAGTACGCCGGTCGTGGGTTGGCGGAGGCGCATCAGCCGTTGAACATCCCGGTGGAGCACTACGCGATGGTCGGTGGGCACCTGGTGGTGACGCTGACCGAGTTGGGTGTGCCGGCGGACATTCTGGCGGACGTGCAGACGGTGCTGGGGCAGGTGCAGGACCAGGTGGTGTCCCGCGGAAACCGGTCGGGCGTCTGAGCGTGGACGCGGCCCGACTCAAGCAGAGCTGGTCGGTGGTCGCCGGGCACGGTGATCAGGTGCCGCTCTACTTCTACTCGACGTTGTTCCTCGCTCATCCCGAGACGCGGCAGATGTTCCCCACGAACATGGCCGGGCAGCGGGATCGCCTGGTGACGGCGTTGGGTCACATCGTGTCGAACGTGGACCAGGTGGAGCACCTGGTGGGTTTCCTGCAGGACCTCGGTGCGGACCACCGCAAGTTCGCGGTCCGCGCGGAGCACTACCCGGCGGTCGGTGAGGCGCTGTTGGCGACGTTGCAGCATTTCCTCGCCGAGCAGTGGACCGACGAGTTGGCGTCGGACTGGGCGGCCGCGTACGGGTTGGTGGCCCAGGTGATGACGGAGGCCGCGCAGGCCGCCGAGGCGGTGAATCCGCCGTGGTGGGTGGCGGAGATCGTGGCCCACGAGCGGCGGGCGTTCGACGTGGCGGTGTTGACGGTGCGCCCGCAGTATCTGTTGCCGTTCACTCCGGGTCAGTCGATCGGGGTGTCGCATCCGGCGGTGCGGTCGTGGCGGTACTACTCGCCGGCGAACGCGCCGCGCGCGGACGGCACATTGGAGTTGCATGTGCGGGCCGCGCCGGGCGGGGCGGTGTCGTCCCGGTTGGTGTACGGGTCGGCGGTGGGGGATCGGATCCACCTGGCGGCGCCGGTGGGGGATCGGCTGGGGTTGTGGTCGGCGGGTTCCAGTGACCTTTTGTTGGTGGTCGCGGGGACGGGCTGGGCGCCGGTGAAGGCGTTGGTGGAGCAGGTCGCGGCGGAGGGTTCCCGCCGGCGGGTGGATCTCTACGTGGGGGCCCGTTCCCGCAGTGAGCTCTATGACAGCGAGGCGATCGACAAGTTGGCGTCGTCGTACCCGTGGTTGACGATGACCTACGTGGTGGGTGCCGACGTGCACCGGCCGGGGGAGTTCGTGCACGCGGTGGATCGGGCGTTGGCCGACGGTGACTGGCGTTCCCGGCACGTGTTCGTGTGCGGGTCCGACGAGATGGTTTCGCATGCGGTGCGGACGTTGGCCCAGGCGGGTTTCCACGCGGGTCAGGTGCACCACGAGGGCCTGGGCGCGCAGTGGTACGGCGCGGCCTGGCGCACGGCGGTGCAGGAGACGACCGCCGGTGACACTTCGGGAGGTGGGCTCAGGTGAGCGCGAGAGGTGAGCTTGCGGGTCCCGCAGTCGCGATCGGAGGGGCGGACAGGTGAGTGCGACCCCGATCAGTCGGTATGACGGGATGCAGGTTTCCGGTGGTGTGCAGGTGCGGATGACCGCCGACCGGGTTCGGCGGTGGGAGTTCGGTGCCGCGTCGTTCGCCCGGCGTGGTTACGACAACGCCGACGTGGACCGGTTCCGGATGCAGGTGGCCGACGAGTTGGACCTGTTGGCGACGCAGATCGCGACGTTACGGGCGGAGAACGAGCGGCTGACCGACCGGGTGGAGTTGCACCGGCACGGGGTGATCCCGAGTACGGGGGCGGCGGCGAAGGTCCCGGCGGCGCGGGAGGTGAATCTGCTGTCCGCGGCGCAGCGGGAGGCGGAGCAGATCATCGCGCAGGCGCATGACTATGCGCGGCGGGTCGCCGAGTACGCCCGGGTGCAGTACGAGAGTTACCTGCACGCCGCGGAGGCGGAGGCGAAGCAGGAGGCGGAACGGGCGGTGGCGGAGTACCGCAGCGCGGCGGGGCCGAGCTTCGACGACACGGTGGCCACCCGGGAGGCGTTGCGGATCTTCGGCGAGATGATGGTGTCGCACATGCAGGCGGCGGCGCGGCATCTCGACGATGGCAGTGAGCAGTTGGCCCGCACGATGGACCGGATCGCCGCGGAGACGCCGGGTGCACCCTTCGTGGGGGGCACGGCGGGCCAGTCGGCGTTGCCGCGGCACCAGCAGCGGTGACGCCGCCGGGGTGGGGTCCGCTTCTGCCGGACCTCACCCCGGCTCCGGTGTTGGTGGGAACGACGAACAGCCGAGTTCGAGGCGGGTCCGCGAGGGCATGAAGATCGAGGGAGCTGCTGTGGCGCTGCCCGGGTCTTTCAGAGCCGGGGCGTAGCCGGGGGCCGGTCGCCCACATCGCGCGCGCCGCTTGTCGTGGATCGACATAGACAGCATGACGCTATCTGTCAGAACCGACATAGACAGTTTGACGCTATCTGTTCAAATGCGAACAGGTGCAATTTTGGCGACCGCTTTCAGGCCCTTGCCACCTGTCAAGTAACTTTACGCGAAGATCAGTTACCGCTCGTTCAGGCGGCCGAAATTCGCGCGCGCGTATGCAACTGTGAGAGAAGACATGACTACCGATAGTGGTGGCAGGGATCGTTCGTCGGTGACTACCAATCGTCATGGCCAGCGTGGTGCGGAGTTGGGCGGGGTTGAGCCTCCGCAACGCCATCGTCGCCGGCCTCGGCTCCGGAAAAGATTTCTTGTGCTGACCTCTGTCGTTGTCGCGGGACTGGTAGTCGCCGCCACGACGAATTACGCGGGGATCATGGACAAGCTGTCACCGGGCTCGTCCTGCGGGAAGGGCGCGGAGTCCCTGCGCGTCGTCGTGGCCCCCGAGATTGTGCCTGCGGTGGCAGCGGCGGTGGGAAAGATGGGTGATGTCTGCGGTGCGGTGGATGTCGTCGGGGAAGATCCGGCGATCACGGCACAGAAGGGTGCGCCGGAAGGGCTGCAGGTGTGGATCCCGTCGTCTCGCATCTGGCTGGACAGCGTCGACCCGGACCGGCGTGTCTACCCCATCCACGACGACTCCCTGGCACGGTCTCCTGTGGTTCTTGCTGCGCCCGCGGGTGTGGCTGGTTCGCCGTGGGCCCGATCCGGCTTTTCGTGGGCGACGTTGTTGAGCGGTGTCGTGGGAGGGTCGGTCAAGCTCAGCATGGGTGACCCCACCCGGGACACCGCCGGTCTGCTGTCTTTCGTGGCGGTGCAGGCCGCCTCGGCCGTGCCTGGAACCGAGGCCGGCGTGGGGAAGCTTCGGGCCCTCGCGCTGCGCAGCAGGCTGCTCGACGCGGACGCGTCGGCCGGTGAGTTGCTACGTGTCGCCGCCGAGCAGGGCGGCGACAGAAAGGCCCTTGCCGGCCTCGGGATGTTCCCGGTGCTCGAGCAGCAGCTCTGGAAGCACAACGATGGCCGCGACAATCCAGTGCTGAACCTGTATGCCACCGACATCGCGGTCGAGGCTGACTACCCCGTGGCGATCGCAGGTCAGTCCACCGCCACTGCCGTGCAGCGCCGGCTGCTCACCCAGTTCATTGGGGCTCTGCGATCGGTGGACACCAGCAACGCCCTGGTGGCCGCAGGTTTTCGCCTCACCGGTTTCGGGGGGCCGTCGCCTCGGGTCGGCGTACCCAAGGGTCTGCCCTTGAAGATCGCCGAGCCGACGGCGGTCGCAGACGTGAGCTTGGGCCTGGAAGCGGTCGAATGGTCCCGCTACCTACCGGAACGCTTTCAGGTGCTCGTGGTCGTCGACCGTTCAGGCTCCATGGCCGCTCCCGTGGCCGTGGGGCCGGGTCGCACCGAGACCAAGGCGACGCTGCTTCGGTCCTTCGGCGCTGTCGCCGCGCAGACGTTCACCAATGACACGGAACTCGGATTGTGGTTCTTTGGCACGCCAACTGCGAAAAGCCCGTCAACCGAGGTGGTTGTTCCCCTGGGGCCCATCACCGGCACCGTGAAGAGCGGAACGCGTCGCGAAGCCGTCGGCCGAAAGATTGCGGCATACACTCCTGTTCCTGATGGCGGAACGCCGCTATATCAGGCGGTGCTCGACGCCGTGGGATATATGCAAACCAAGATCAGGCCAGATCGCCGGGCGATCGTCGTCGTCTTGACCGACGGTCGAGACGGAAACTCATCCCATGCCATGGACAAGGCGCAATTCCTCAAACAGCTCACCCAGAGCCAACCCCCGGTGCCGGTGTTCTCGATCGGCATCGGCGAAAGCGCGGACCTGGACACGTTGCGCGCGGTCGCCGAGACAACCGGCGGCCGGGCCGAGGCCGCGCAGAACCCCAAAGATCTTGCCGCTGCGATGGCGAACATCTTCCTGGCAGCGGCCGGAGCAGGCGACTAGCGGCCCGGGGTGGGCGGCGCTGTCCCTCAGGCCTGGGCGGCCTGGACGGCGTCGGCGATCGGGGTGGGCCCGTCGACGAGTTCCAGGGTCGCACCGGCGGTGCCGGGTGTGTCCAGCAGTGCGGCGAGGACCAGGGCGACGTCGGCGCGGCTGATCGCGCCACGGCCGGCGTGCCGGGTGAGGGTGACCCGCCCGGTGGGCTCGTTGTCGGTGAGCTGGCCGGGTCGCAGCACCGTCCAGGCCAGGTCGCGGCCGCGCAGGTCGTCCTCGGCGGCGCGTTTCGCCCTCAGGTACGCCGCCCACACGTCGTCGGTGCCGGCGGCCGGTGGGTCGTCCACGCCCATGGAGGAGACCAGCAGGTAGCGGTGGACACCGGCGCGGGTGGCGGCGTCGGCGAGCAGCGCGGCGGCCCCCCGGTCGACGCTGTCCTTGCGGGCGGCGCCGCTGCCGGGGCCGGCGCCCGCGGCGAAGATCACCGCGTCGGCGCGGTCGAGGTGCGCGGCGACCTCGGTGACGTCGGCGTGTTCCAGGTCGCAGACGACGGGGGTGGCGCCGGCGGCGCGCAGCGTCGCGGCCTGCTCGGGGTTGCGGATCAGACCCACCGGGGTGTCACCGCGCCCAGCGAGGTGACGTTGCAGCAGTAGGGCGATCTTGCCGTGACCTCCGGCGATGACGACTCGCATACGACCAAACTACCGCCGGTGCCTCCAGCACGCGCGGCACAAGGCGTCTCAACCCGATGCGCGCGGCCGGGTCCGGGTCTTGACGTTGACCTTTGGTCAAGGCCCAGTCTGGTGCCTGTCGGTCGCCGTGACCGGCACGAGGAGGAAGCCGACGTGGGGCTGCTGACCATCGGGGCGTTCGCCCAGGCGGCGGGACTGACACCGAAGGCCCTGCGCCTGTACGACCAGGTGGGGGTGCTGCTGCCGGCGGCGGTCGATCCCGAGTCCGGGTACCGGCTCTACGACCCGGACCAGGTGCCGCTGGCCCGGCTGGTCGCCCAGCTGCGTCGCATCGGCATGCCGCTGGCCATGATCCGCACCGTGTGTGGGTTGGCGCCCGCGGCGGCGGCTGAGGCGATCACCGCGTACTGGCGGCAGGTCACCGCGGACACCGCGGCGCGCGCCCGGCTCGCCACCATCCTCGTGGATCATCTGTCCGGAGGGAGCACCACCGTGTCATCACCGAACCCCACCCTTGCCGTCCGTTACGCCTCCGACTGTGAGACCGGTGCCGTGCGCGACAGCAACGAGGACGCCGCGTACGCCAGCCAGCGGTTGCTCGCCGTCGCCGACGGCATGCGAGGGGCCGGTGGCGCGGACGCGAGCGCTGCCGCCATCGACGCCCTCAGGCCGCTGGAGCTCACGGACGCGCCGGCCGTGGAGCTGCTGACGATGCTCGCCGGGGCGGTCGCCGACGCCGACCGTGCGGTGCGCGGGTTGGCGACCGACGATCATCAGCCGGTCACCACGCTGACCGCGTTGCTGCGCAGCGGCTCCCAACTGGCCCTCGTGCACGTCGGTGACACCCGGGCGTACCTGTTGCGCGACGGTGAGCTGTCGCTGTTGACGCAGGACCACACGTGGGTGCGGGCCCAGGTGGATCAGGGTCGCCTCGACCCCGTTGAGGCCGCCACGCATCCGCAGCGGGCGATGCTGGTGCGTGCCCTCGGCGCCGGTCCGCAGGTCGAGGCGGATCTCGCGCTCCGTACGGCGCTGCCCGGTGACCGGTACCTGCTGTGCTCCGACGGGTTGTCCGCCGTCGTCGACCGGGCCGATCTGTGCGCGGTGCTGGGCGCGGCCACCGATCCCGAGCAGACGGTGCGGGGGTTGATCGACTTGACGCGGGCCGAGGGTGCGCCGGACAACATCGCCTGCGTCGTCGCCGACATCGTGGCGGTGTAGACGTCGCGGCGCTGCCCGCCGGGGTGAGGGCTCGGCGTCGGCGGGTGCGCTGAGGCAGCATGGAGGGGTGACGGAGAGCTTCGACGCGTTGACCTCGCTGGTGGCCGGTGGTGGGGTGGTGGTGCTCAGCGGTGCGGGCCTGTCCACCGAGTCGGGCATCCCCGACTACCGGGGGCCCAGCGGGGTGGCCCGGCGGCACACCCCGATGACGTTCCAGGCGTTCACCCGTGACCCCCTCGCCCGGCGGCGCTACTGGGCGCGCAGCCACCTGGGATGGCGGTTGATCGCGGGCGCGGCGCCCAACGCCGGGCACCGGGCGGTCGCCGGGCTGCAACGGGCCGGGCTGGTCGACGCGGTGATCACCCAGAACGTCGACGGTCTGCACGGCGCGGCCGGCAGCACCTCGGTGATCGAGTTGCATGGTCGCCTCGACGAGGTGACCTGCCTGGACTGCGGCAACCTGACCTCCCGGGAGGAGCTGGACCGGCGGCTGCGCGAGGCCAACCCGGATTTCGTGGCCCGGGTCGCCGCGGTCAACCCGGACGGTGATGTGGATCTCCCCGACGAGCAGGTGGCGGCGTTCCGGCCGGTGGACTGCGGGATCTGCGGCACCGGCATGTTGAAGCCCGACGTGGTGTTCTTCGGCGAGACGGTGCCACCGCAGCGGGTGGCGCGCTGCTTCACGGCCGTGGAGCAGGCCCGGTCGTTGCTGGTGCTGGGGTCGTCGTTGACGGTGATGTCGGGGCGACGTTTCGTGATTCGGGCGGCGAAACAGGGCATCCCGGTGGCCATCGTCAACCAGGGTCCGACGCGGGGCGACGCACACGCCAGCGTGTGCGTCGACGCCCCGTTGGGTGCGCTGCTGCCGGAGCTGGCCGCCCGGGTCGCCGGCAACGCGGCGGCGGTCGGGGTCTGAACGGCGGGAACGGGGGCCGGGGGTAGGACATCTGCGGGAAACACCGGCGCTGGTAGCGTTGGGAGCGCCGGTAACACCCACGTGGGAGAGACCGCCCGACAGCACGCAGGGCGGCGCCGAAGGGGCAAATCCTCCCCGGAACCTCTCAGGCAAAAGGACCTCGTGGGCAGGCACTGTGGAGCGCCCCCATGGGGTGCGACAGAGGGGGAGGCCGACACGTCGACCTCGCCCCGGGAGTGCCTCCTATGACCGTAGAGCAGTTCGCCACCCGTCACATCGGTCCCGGCCCCGACGACGAGCGTCGGATGTTGGAGGTCGTCGGGCACGGCTCGATCGACGAGCTGATGGACGCCGCGATCCCCGAGGTGATCCGCTGGCACGGCACCCTCGACCTGCCGGACCCGGCCACCGAGGCCGAGACGATCGCCGAGCTGCGCGCCCTGGCGGCCCGCAACACCGTCGCCGTCTCCATGATCGGTCTGGGCTACCACGGCACGCACACCCCGGCGGTGATCCGCCGTAACGTGCTGGAGGACCCGGCCTGGTACACGGCGTACACGCCGTACCAGCCGGAGATCAGCCAGGGCCGCCTGGAGGCGCTGCTGAACTTCCAGACGATGGTCACCGACCTGACCGGCCTGGCCACCGCGAACGCCTCCATGCTCGACGAGGGCACCGCCGCGGCCGAGGCCATGACCCTCGCGCGGCGGGCCTCCAAGAGCAAGAGCCGGGTGTACGTGGTCGACGCCGACGCGTTGCCGCAGACCATCGCGGTCATCGCCAGTCGGGCCGAGCCGCTGGGCATCGAGGTGCGGGTCGTCGACGTCGAGCGCGACGAGGTGCCGGCGGAGTTCTTCGGCCTGCACCTGCAGTACCCGGGGGCGTCCGGGGCGGTCCGGGACCACAGCGCCCTCGTCGAGGCCGCACACGCCGCCGGGGCTCTCGTCACGGTCGCCGCGGACCTGTTGGCGTTGACGCTGCTGCGGGCACCGGGCGAGATCGGGGCGGACATCGCCGCCGGCACCACCCAGCGCTTCGGCGTACCGATGGGCTTCGGTGGGCCGCACGCCGGTTACCTGGCGGTACGCGCGGGCCTGGAGCGGATGCTGCCCGGGCGCCTGGTCGGGGTGTCGCGCGACGCGGACGGCAACCCGGCCTACCGGTTGGCGTTGCAGACCCGCGAGCAGCACATCCGGCGGGAGAAGGCGACCAGCAACATCTGCACCGCGCAGGTGCTGCTCGCCGTGATGGCCGGCATGTACGCCGTCTACCACGGCCCGGACGGGCTGCGTGACATCGCGGCGCGTACCCATCAGATGGCGGCGCGGCTCGCGGCCGGGCTGCGCGCCGGCGGCGTGGACGTCGCGGACGTCGCGTTCTTCGACACCGTCACGGTAAGCGTGCCGGGCGGCGCGGCGCGGGTCGTCGCGGCGGCCGCCGAGCGGGGCGTGAACCTGCGGCTGGTCGACGCCGACCGGGTGGGCGTGTCCTGCGACGAGACCACCACGCTCGCGCACCTGGCGCAGGTGTGGGCGGCGTTCGGGGTGCCCGCGTTCGACGGGGCGGTGGACGCGGCCCTGCCTGTCGACCTGGCCCGCACCAGTGACTTCCTCACCCACCCGGTGTTCCGCAGCCACCACTCCGAGACGGCGATGCTGCGCTACCTGCGCCGGCTGTCGGACTTCGACTACGCCCTGGACCGGGGCATGATCCCGCTCGGGTCGTGCACGATGAAGCTGAACGCGACCACCGAGATGGAGCCGATCAGCTGGGCGGAGTTCGCGCACATCCACCCGTTCGCGCCGGACGCGCAGACCGCCGGGTACCGGGAGATGATCGGCCAGCTGGAGTCGTGGCTGGCCGAGGTGACCGGCTACGACGCGGTCAGCGTGCAGCCCAACGCGGGCTCCCAGGGTGAGCTGGCCGGGTTGCTGGCGATCCGCTCCTACCACGCCTCGCGGGGTGAGTCGCACCGCGACGTGTGCCTGATTCCATCGTCGGCGCACGGCACGAACGCGGCGTCGGCGGTGATGGCCGGCATGCGGGTCGTCGTGGTGGCCTGCGACGACGACGGCAACGTCGACCTGGTCGACCTCGACGCGAAGATCGACAAGCACCGGGACGCGCTCGCTGGGATCATGGTGACGTACCCGTCGACGCACGGCGTGTACGAGACGGGCATCGCGTCGCTGTGCGCGAAGGTCCACGACGCCGGCGGTCAGGTGTACGTCGACGGGGCGAACCTCAACGCCCTGGTCGGGTTCGCGAAGCCGGGCAAGTTCGGCGCGGACGTGTCGCACCTGAACCTGCACAAGACGTTCTGCATTCCGCACGGCGGCGGTGGCCCCGGCGTGGGCCCGGTCGCGGTGCGCGCGCACCTGGCGCCGTTCCTGCCCGGTGACCCGCTGGGCGCGCACGCGGACTCCACGCCGGCGATCTCGGCGGCGAAGTACGGGTCGGCGGGGATCCTGCCGATCCCGTGGGCGTACCTGCGGATGATGGGCGCCGAGGGGCTGACCCGGGCGACCGGTGTGGCGGTCCTGGCGGCGAACTACGTGGCGGCGCGTCTGCGGGGACACTTCCCGGTGCTGTACGCCGGCAACAAGGGCCTGGTGGCGCACGAGTGCATCCTCGACCTGCGGCCGTTGACGAAGGCGACCGGGGTGAGCGTCGACGACGTGGCGAAGCGGCTGATCGACTACGGCTTCCACGCGCCGACGATGTCGTTCCCGGTGGCGGGGACGCTGATGGTGGAGCCGACCGAGAGCGAGGACCTGGCCGAGCTGGACCGGTTCTGCGACGCGATGATCGCGATCCGGGCGGAGATCGAGCAGGTGGGTTCGGGGCAGTGGCCGGCGGCCGACAACCCCCTGGCCAACGCGCCGCACACCGCGGCGATGGTCAGCGGTGACGAGTGGCCGCACCCGTACCCGCGGTCGGTGGGCGCGTACCCGGCCGGGGTGGACCGGGCCGGGAAGTACTGGCCGCCGGTGCGGCGTATCGACGGCGCGTACGGCGACCGGAACCTGGTCTGCTCGTGCCCGTCGCCGGAGGCGTTCGAGGACTGACAACCCCGGGGCGTTCGAGGACGAACGACGGCGAGCCGGGGCGGGCGGTGTTGGCCGCCCCGGCAGCCGCTGCGACCTGGGCTCGGTGTCCCTTACCGGGGGGACCAGCCCGGGTCGACGGCGGCTATTCGGTGACTCTGAGTGGTCGATCAGGCGACGAGGGCGTGACGGGCGGGGCCGCGGTGCGGTGCGATGCTGCTGCCGTCGGGGAGCAGCTCGCCGGTGTCCTCGAAGACGATGACACCATTGCAGAGCAGGCTCCAGCCCTGCTCACGGAAGCAAGCGAGGACTCGCGCGGCTTCCCGATCGGTGGCTTCAGCAGAGGGGCAGGTCGGTTGGTGCTGGCACATCGGGTTCTCCGGACTGTGGGGGCACTGTGTCATGGTTCACATGACCCAGTGACGCACAGTACCAAGCGAAAGTGTCCAGCATCGAGCAGGTGCCCACCTGGCGCACCGGAAATCCACTGAACGGATGAGGAAGGTCGGACCGTACGGCGTGGAAACGCTCCCACAGGTTGGTGCCGCGGGCAGCGGCTCAGCTGCGTTGGCCGCGGGCAGCGGCTCAAGTGCGTTGGCCGCGGGCAGCGGCTCAGCTCAGTTGGCCGCCGGCAGCGGCCCGACCGCGTTGGTCGATGTGCCGGCGGCGCCGGCCGCGTGCCGAGGCGCCCTGACCGAACGCGCCCGACTGCAGTGGCGCCTCAGTGACGGCGGCGACCCCGCCGCACTCGCCGAGGAGTTCCTCGCCGCGCACGGCCTGCCACTGCACGACCTCACCCGACCCGCCGCCCGCCAGCACGACTCCGGGGTCTGCGGGGCGGCGCTCTACCTGTCCGCCGCGGCCGGGGCCCACCTGGCCGGCGCACCCGGCGCGGCGCCCGAGCCCGCGCCGACCCTGCCCGACCTGGCCGTCGTCGTCTACGACCACCGCCCCACCCGGGCCACCCCACCGGGCGCCCCGCCGTCGCCGTGGTGGCTCGGCGAGTGGACCGAGAGCTGGACGCCGCGGCAACACGCCGACGCCGTCGACCAGGTCCGCGCCGCCATCGGCCGCGGCGACGTCTACCAGACCAACCTCGTCGGGCACGCCGCCGCCCGCTACACCGGCGACCCCCTGCCCGCCCTCAGCCGCCTCGGCGCGCTCCCCGGCGCCCGCTACGGCGGCGTCCTCACCGGCGACGGCTGGGCCATCGGCTGCGCCTCCCCGGAAACCCTCATCGAGGTCACCGACGGACACCTGATCACCCGACCCATCAAGGGCACCCGCCCGGCCACCGCCACCGGCCGCGCCGAACTCCTCGCCAGCGCCAAGGAACGCGCCGAACACGTCATGATCGTCGACCTGGAACGCAACGACCTCGCCCGCATCGCCCGCACCGGCACCGTCACCGTCGACGACCTGTTCACCGTCCGCCGCTGGTGCGACCTGTGGCAGGCCGAGTCGACAGTCCGCGCCGCAGCCGCTGACGGCCTCGGCCTCGCCGACCTGCTGCGCGCCACCTGCCCCGGCGGGTCCGTCACCGGCGCGCCCAAACGCGCCGCCCTCACCCAGATCGCCGCCCTCGAACCCGTCGGCCGCGGCGCCAGCATGGGCGCGCTGGGCTGGGTCGCCCCCGGCCGCGTCGACCTCGGCCTGACCATCCGTACCGCCGCCGCCGACGGCCAGCACCTGCACACCTGGGCAGGCGGCGGCATCACCTGGGACAGCGACGCGTCCGCGGAGGTCGCCGAGGCCGCCGCGAAGACAGCCCCGATCCGCGCCACCCTGGCCGGGCGGTGACCCCACCGCCACCGGCGATACGCTGACCGACATGACCATGCGGCCCATCCGGATCATCGGCGACCCCGTCCTGCGCACCGAATGTGAACCGGTCACCACCTTCGACGCCGAGCTGCGGGCCCTGGTCACCGACCTGATGGACACCCTGCTCGGCGCCCCCGGCCGCGCCGGGGTCGCCGCACCCCAGATCGGCGTCAGCGCCCAGGTGTTCGTCTACGACGCCGACGGGCACCGCGGCCACCTGATCAACCCCACCCTCGAACTGTCCGACGAGCTCCAGGACGACGAGGAGGGCTGCCTGTCCATCCCCGGGCTGTACTTCCCGACCGCCCGGGCCCTGCACGCCACCGCCCGCGGCGTCGACCAGCACGGCGAACCGTTGACCATCGCCGGCAGCGGGTTCCTCGCCCGCGCCCTGCAACACGAGACCGACCACCTGCGCGGCACGCTCTACGTCGACACCCTGCGCGGTGACATCCGCCGCCGGGCCCTGCGCGAGATCCGCGCCGGCCGCTTCGACTCACCCAGCCGCCGCCGCTGACCCTCGTCCGGTCGTTCCGGAAAGCCGGCGCTCACCGTTTCGCGACCATCCGCCCGAGGGTGTGTGGCGCGATCCGGAGCATCGTGGGCAACAGTTTCGTCTGGCCCGGCAGAGCCATCGGCCGGCGTTGCCGCAGTGCTCTGAGGGTGACCTCCGCGACCTCGGCAGGTGGCAGTTTCGGTCCGGTGGCGTCGGCGTTCATGGGCGTGTCCGTGGTCGGTGGGAGCACTTCGAGCACGTGGGTGCCGTGAGGTGCGAGTTGACGGCGAAGTCCGTCGGCGAAGCCGTGCAATCCGGCCTTGACAGCGCCGTAGGTCGGTGCGCGGGTGGGAGAGACCAGCGCGAAGCCCGACGTCACGAACACGATCGCGTCCAGGGCCGGCCAGCGCCGCACCACCTCTCCTGTCAGGTGAATGGGCGCCGTGAGATTCAGGGCGATCTCCTGGTCGAGCGCCACTGTGGCGTCGTCGTTTCCGGCGAAGTCCCGTTCGACGAACGTGCCGGCGTTGTTGACCAACACGTCGAGCCGGCCGAACCGATCCGTCACCGCGTCGAGCAGGGCGGCTCTCGCCAGAGGGACGGTCACGTCGGCCTGAACGGCCAGCGCCTGCGGATGTGCCCGGCTGAAGCGGTCGAGGGCTGTCCGCGATCGGCCGCACACCACCACGTCGGCTCCGTCGTTGAGGAAGGACTCCGCGAGGCTCAGGCCGATGCCCGATGTTCCTCCGGTGATGAGAACGGCCTTTTTCACTGGTCTACCTCCACGGAGTTCGGTATCAGTCAGTACCGAATGCCACCGTAGCACTTCCGCACCGGTCGGTACCGAAGGCGTAGGCTGAGGTCGTGGAGAGCAACCGGACGACACCGCTCGGCAGACCACGAGGCTTCGACGTCGACGAAGCCCTCGAACGGGCGGTGCTCGTCTTCTGGGCACAGGGCTACGAGGGCGCCAGCCTCGACGACCTGACCAGCGCGATGGGCATCACCCGCACCAGCATGTACCGGGCCTTCGGTAACAAGGAGGACCTGTTCCGCAAGGCGCTGGAACGCTACACCGAGGGCCCGGCGTCCTACGTCGCCCACGCGCTGGGAAAGTCGTCCGCCCGGGAGGTGGCCACAACGTTCCTCGACGGCGCCGTCCGCTCCACCACACGACCGGACTGCCCCGCCGGATGCCTCGGGGTACAGGGCTCCCTGGCAGCCGGCGAGCCCGGCCGCCCGGCCCGCGACACACTCGCCGCCTGGCGTGAGGAGGGCACCACCCACCTGCGGAACCGGTTCCAGCGGGCCATCGACGAGCGCGACCTGCCGGCCGGCGCCGATCCCGGTCTGCTCGCCCGATACCTGATGACCGTGGCCAACGGCATCGCCGTACAGGCCGCAGGCGGCACCACCCGGGACGAGCTGCAACTGGTGGCCGACATGGCCCTGCGCACCTGGCCTCCGGTCGACTCCTGACCCCGACCAGGAACGCGAGGCGTCACCGGGCCGTCAGCGTCCACTCCTCGTAGTCGGCGACCCGGGTGAACCCCACCCGCTCGTAGAGCCGCACCGCCGCCCTGTTGTCCGCCTTCACGTTCAGCGTGACGTGCTCCACGGTCTCGCGCAGCCGCACACACAGCGCCGCCACCACCGCCGCGCCCAGCCCCCGTCCACGCCACAGCGGATGGGTCGTGACGTTGCCCAACGCCGCCACCCGGTAGGCCGGGGACCACACATGCACCCCGGCCACCGCCACCAGCTCACCACCCTCGCGTACGCCCAGGTACTGCCCGGTGTCCAACATCCGAGGATCGAACCAGTTCCCCGGGTACGCCCGCTCGTACAGGTGGCGCAGCCCCGGCAGGTCCGCCGGCCCGAGCACCACACCCTCCGGACGCACCGCCGACAACCGGGCCGGATCGGTCAACGCCATCCGGTGGTGCGCGCCACCGGAATCCAACCGGAACGACCCGGTCAGCACGTCGGACAGCCCGGGGGAGAGGTGCGCGTACAACCGGGGGGGCAACGCCGGCGCAAGGTCGGCCAGCAACGCCGCCAGCGCCGCGGCGTCCGCCGGCGCCGCGAACGCCAGCAGCGTCGGCGGGTCCACCCCGCGATAGAGCAACGCGACCTGCTCATCGGAGCGAAACCACGAGGTGTACGGCCAGAAGAAGTCGTCCAGGTCACCCAACTGGTAGGCGTGCAGCACCGGATCACGCCCCAGCAACCGCGCCAGGACCGCACGATCATGCTCGGGGCGTACCGCCATCAGCGGGCCACCCACTGGTCGTGCCCGAGCTTCGCGACCAACGCCACCACCACGACCAGCAGCACCACCCGTACGAACCCCGACCCGCGGCGCAACGCCATCCGCGCCCCCAGCACCGCGCCGGCGATGTTGCACACCGCCATCCCCGCGCCCAGCAGCCACCACACGTGCCCGGTCACCCCGAACACCACCAACGCACCCAGGTTCGTGCCCGCGTTGACGACCTTCGCCATCGCCGAGCCGTGCACGAAGTCCGCGCCGATCACAGCGGTGAACGCCAACACCAGGAACGTGCCGGTCCCCGGACCGATCAGACCGTCGTACAGGGCGATGCCCACCCCGGCCACCGCGATCACCACCGCCACCCGCACCGGAGTCCGCCTCGCCGGCACGGCCACCACCCCCATCCGGGGACGCAGCAGCACGAACACCGCCACCGACACCAGCACCACCAGCACGACCGGCCGGTACGCCGACGCCGGCACCGCCCCGGCCAGCGCCGCGCCCACCCCCGCGCTGAGCACCGCCACCCCCGCCGCCGGAGCCGCCACCCGCCAGTCGACAGTGGTCCGGCGGGCGTACGTCGCCGCCGCCGTGGCCGTACCGAAGATCGCGGCCAGCTTGTTCGTGCCCAACGCGGTGGCCACCGGCAACCCCGGGGCAGCCACCAACAACGCCGGCAGCAGCAACAACCCACCACCACCGACCACGGCATCCACCCACCCGGCCATCGCGGCGGCGGCCAGCAGGGTACTCAGCGTCACGGCGTCCACGGGCGGCAATTCTGCCTACCCGACGCGCCCGACCAGCACCCGAGTGGCCAGCCTCACCCGGTCACCGACCCCTCGTACGCCGCAACCACACCCCCAACGCGCCGACCGCCACGAACACCAGCACGGAACACAGCAGCACCTTCAGCACCCGGCAACCATGCCACGGGCACGTAAGGTGCAGGAGTGCGCCTGGCCACCTTCAACCTGCTGCACGGACGATCCCTCACCGACGGGCTCGTCGACTCCGACCGCCTCGCCGACGCCGTACGCGCCCTCGACGCCGACGTGCTCGCCCTGCAGGAGGTCGACCGCGACCAACACCGCAGCGGAAAACTCGACCTCACCGCCATCGCCGCCCGCGCCCTCGACGCACCCCACCACCGTTTCGCCGCCGCCGTCGTCGGCACCCCCGGGGAACACTTCCGCCCGCTGCGCCACGACGACGACGGGCACGGCGAACCCTGCTACGGCATCGGCCTCATCAGCCGACACCCCGTACGCAGCTGGCACATCACCCGACTCAAACCGGCACCCGTCCGCTCACCGGTCTACGTGCCCGGCCCCCGCGGCGGCCTGATCCTGCTGCACGACGAACCCCGCGTCGTGCTCGCCGCCATCCTCGACACCCCGTACGGCCCGCTCACCGCGGCCGCGACACACCTGTCCTTCGTGCCCGGCTGGAACGCCCGCCAACTGCGACAGACCGTCCGCGCCCTGCGCGCCCTGCCCGCCCCCCGCGTCCTGCTGGGCGACCTCAACCTGCCCGCCGGCGCGGCCCGCCTCGTCTCCGGCTGGCATCCACTGGGCCGCCGCCCCACCTACCCGTCCGGGCAGCCCCGCGTCCAGCTCGACCACATCCTCGCCGACCGGCACGCCCTCGACCAGCTCCCGCCGGTACGGGCGGTCACCGCACCGGCGTCCACCATCTCCGACCACCGCCCCCTGCTGGTCGACCTCGGCTGAGCGTCATCGCCTGACCGGCCGCAGCGTGGCTCAGCCGCGCCCGGGGGAGCACCGCCCCGAGACGCAAGATTCCCTCAAGATCATTGCATCGACCCACTTCGACGATCATGCTGGTCGACACGCGCCACGATCAACTCGTCGGAGGCCACATGAGACGTCAGCGATCCACCTTCATCGCCGTATCCACCCTCATCGCTCTCACCCTCACCACCGCACCCACCCCCGCCAACGCCCAGAGCGCCGCGGAACCCCATCAGGTCACCGCCCTCACCGTCCGCCAGGCCGACGGGTACGCCACCCTCGCCTGGCAACCCGTCGACGGCGCCACCGACTACCAGATCGAACGCACCGCCGTCGACGCCAACGGCACCCCCACCGGCGCACCGACCATCGTCGGTATCTGGCGACCCAACCGCCAGATCAACCAACAGGCACCCACCTTCGCCGACGCCGGCTTCAACCCCGGCGACACCTTCCAGTGGCGCGTACGCGCCCGCACCGACACCACCGAACAGCCCTACTCCGACCCGGTCGTCGCCACCACCACCGCACCCTGGGGCAACCCCACGACCCCCGGCGAGCAACTGCGCACCGGCTGGGAGACCACCCACGCCGCGCAGTACACCAGCGACACCGACGAGTACGCCTACACCGCCGCCATCGACGCCCTCAGCGACCGCGTCCGCGTCGTCGAACTCGGCCGCACCGTGCAGAACCGACCCATCAACATGATGGTCATCGGCCACCCCACCCCGGCGACCACCCCGGAGGCAGTCGCCGCCACCGCACCGGTGGCCATCAACTGCAACGTGCACGGCAACGAACCGGGCGACCGCGAGGCCTGCCTCATCATGGCCCGGCAACTCGCCTTCAGCACCGACCCCCGGATCACGGACCTGCTCAGCCGAACCACCGTCCTGATCGTCCCCACCATCAACGGCGACGGCCGGGCCAACAACACCCGCGGCAACTCCACCGGCCAGGACCTCAACCGCGACTACTCGCTCATCCGCCAGCCGGAAACCGCCGCGTACATCAAGATGGTCCGCGACTACCGACCCGTCGCCGGCTACGACGGCCACGAGTTCGGCAACTCCCGCGCCGGGGACCTGCCCATGCTGCCCCCGCGGCACCAGAACGTCGCCCAACCCATCTTCGACCAGTCCCAGGACATGATCGAAGGTCACATGTACGCCAAGGGCGCCGAAGCCGGCTGGTGGGCCTGCCCCTACGGCTGCGAAGGCGGCGGCAACGTCGGCCTCAGCGAGGAAACCATCCTGCGCAACACCCTCGGCCTCAAGAACGTCGCCAACTCCCTGCTCGAACTGCGCAGCTCCGGCGGTCAGACCCGACCCGACGAGGGCAACACCGCCAACAACCGGCGCCGCAAGACCTACTCCGCGCTGTGGACCTTCCAGCAGTTCCTCGACTACCACCGCGCCGACCGCGCCGACATCCTCAACTCCCGCGCCCAGTCCATCGAGATCCAGGCAGCCAACACCGGCCGCCTCGTCTTCCGCGGCTCCCGACCCATCCCGGCCCACCCCGCCCCGCACCCCGGCGACAGCCCGCCGCCGCTGGACGCACCCCGCGCCGACCTCATCCTCGACAACGCCCCCTGCGCCTACAAACTCACCGACGAGCAGTACAACGGCGCCCGCACCGACGGACCCGGCGGCGTCGGCACCACCGTCGCGCAACGCATCGCCGCACACGGCTGGAAGGTCATCAAGACCGAGGACGGCTACTACGTCCCCCTCAACCAACCCGAACGCGGCCTCATCCCGCTGCTGCTCGACACCAAGGGCGTGGAGAAGCTGACCGACGGCGAACGCGTCTACCCGACCCTCACCGGCCGACGCAACGGACCACTGACCGTCTCCGGCTTCACCTGCGCCGCCGACGCCACCATCAACGGCCCGGTCACCGTCCGGGCCGGCGCGGCACTCGTCGCGACCGGAACGACCATCAGCGGCCCGGTCACCGCCACCGGTGCCGCCGGCATCCTCCTCGCCGACAGCACCATCAACGGCCCGGTCCAGATCACGAAGACCACCAACGCGGTCTCCGTCATCGACGTCACCATCGCCGGCCCGGTCAGCCTGACCGGCAACACCACCGGCACCGACGCACCCCTGCTGGCCGGAAACACCATCCGCGGCCCGCTCAACTGCACGGCAAACAGCCCCGCCCCGACCAACCTGGGCGTCGCCAACACCGTGCACGGCCCCCGCACCACCCAGTGCGCGGCACTCTGACGGCCACCTGACCGAACCGAACTGCCGGCGGCGCGGGTCTCGAACCCGCGCCGCCGGCACACCCCCACACCAACCCGAAACCGTGGAGGCCGCCGTGTCGCAACCCGCCACCCCACCGCGACGCCCCCGACTGCGTACCCTCGGGCTCCTGGCGCCGACACTGCTGCTCGCCGCCTGCACCAGCAGCCCCGCGACTCCCCGCACCGACGCCGCACCACCGGCCAACGCATCCCAGGTCACCGGACCCCTCTGCGCCGCCCTGCCCACCGGCACCGACCCCGGAAACCCGACCTTCCTCGCCGGTCAGCCCGTCGACCAGGCGCTCCGGTGGATCCCCACCCTCACCACCTTCGAAGCGGCAGTACGCACCAGCGGAGTCCTCACCGACCTGCCCACCGGCGCCGGCGTCACCATCCTCGCCCCCTCCGACGACGCCTTCGCCGCCAAGTTCTCCGAGGACAACTGGGACGACCTGATGACCCGCCACACCGACCAGCTGCGCACCCTGCTGAAGGCACACCTGATCCAGGGAACCCACCCCATCGGCGAACTGGCGGACACCGGCACCGCCACCACCCTCGACGGCACCACCGTCGCCATCACCCGCAACGGCACCACCGTCCGTCTGGCCGACCGCGCCGACGCCGTCTGCGCCGACTACCAGGCCACCGACACCCGCATCCACATCATCAACGCGGTCCTCGGCCCACTGCCCACCACCGCCAACGACAGCGACCACCGGGCACACTGACCGCGCTCACTCCTGGTTCACCGGCACCAGACCCGCCAGCGCCCGGTTGGTCCGGTTCGCGCGCACCGCGTCGCGCTGCTGCCCAGCCGTCACCTCGATGTACGTCTGCGACGAGGCCAACGACGCGTGCCCCAACAAACGCATGATCTCCGCGGCGCTCGCCCCGTCCTCGGCCAACCGGGTCGCGAACGTGTGCCGCAACGCGTGCAACCGCGCACCCCGCGGCACCCGGTCACCGATACCCGCCCGCCGAAAACACGACTCGACGAGATACTGCAGCCCACCCCGGCGCAACGGCTCACCACGCCGATCCACCAGCAACGCCGAGTCGGGGCGCACCGACCGCGAACCGAAGCGCCGCGCCCGACTGTCCAGGTAGTCCACCAGCACCCGGTCCAGATCCGCCTCGATCGGCACCACCCGGGGCCGCCCACCCTTCCCGAGCACCTCGATCCGCCGCTCACCCGGTCGACCACCCAGCGAGCCGACCCGTAGCGCCAGCAACTCCGACAGGCGAAGCCCGGCGCAGAGCGCCACCGCCAGCACCGCGACGTCCCGCTCCGGCCACGGGTCGCGCTGCCGACCCTCGTCGCGCGCCGCGGACGCGAGCAGCACCTCGGGAGTGTCCGCCCCCCGCAGCGGCTTCGGCTGGGGGAGTAGCGCCCGAGGTCGCCCGACCGCCGGCATCGGGTTGCCGGCCACGATCCCGTCGGCCACCAGGAACGTGAAGAAACTGTTCCAGGTGGACCAGGCCCGGTGCACCGACGCGGGCGCGCGGGGCCCGGCGAACCGGGCGAAGGCCGCACGCATCACCCTGGGGGAGAGATCGGTGATCGACAGCGCGCCCAGGGGGAGGGGAGTGGCGGCGTCCTCGGCGACCAGGGCCGCCACCGCGTGCAGATCCCGACGGTACGCGGCCAGGGTGTGGGGGGAGGGCTTGCGGGTCGCTCGGGCGGTCAGGAACTCCTCGATCAGCGCCATGAGCGATTCGTCCTGTTTGTCATGCATAAGGGATATTATGCAGCATTTTCGCGTTGCGGGGAAGCGTGGGGAGAGGGGGAGCGGACCCGGTCCGCACGGGAGGCGCCGCTGTCTCCTCAGGTGCCTGTAGAGCTGCCCCACGTGTGGTGATCCCCGGCGCGTGGACCAGGTGTGATGGTTCTTCGAAGCCGACCACGTCCCGGCAAACACCATCCCGCTGTGGGTGGGTGATCAGCGGCGAGGATCGGCCCGTCCCTGCGCCGCTGCGGGCGGTTCAGGCGGCCGGTGGTCGGCGCACCCCACGGATGGGGCAGCTCTACAGGCACCGAGCGACACATCGGCTCGCCCTCAGCGTCGCAGGCCAGTGGCGCTGCTGGAGAAGCACGTATCGTGCGCGGCATGACGTCGCCCGTCGCCGCCTGCCCCGTCTGTGGTCGACCCGGCACGCCCGTCGTCTACCGGGACCCGGCCCACCCCATCGATGTGGTCTGCCCCGAGGGGCACCAGTGGCGGCCGGACGGCGAACCCGGGTGGGCTCCCTCAGCGTCGCCCACCGTCGTGGCTGGACGCCCCGACGCTGACGGCGCCTCGACACAACCCCTGGACGTCCACAAGGACGGACGGAACTGGCGGATCGGCACGGCCAGTGACGTCGCCTGGCTCGCCGGCCACACCACACAGGGCCTCGCGATCACCACCGCGATCCCGGAGGTGTTCGACGCGTACGCCACCTTCCACCCGCCTGAGGGCGTCGGTGTGGACGCCCACGAACAGGCCGTGGTCCGCGAGCTGGCGGCACGTACCGCGGAGCAGCCCTGGTGGCTGGGCTACCTCGACACCGGTGCGCACGACGTCGTCTTTCCTCGTGCCCCGAGGGTGTGGCTCTACTGGGGTTGGCCCTACGTCCTGGTCGAAGCGGGACCCGAGCAGGCCCTCACCTGGCGGACCGGTCACATGCGCGGTGACGGTCCGCTGCCCGACCTGTTCTTCCCGGCGGATCACTCCTGGCTCGTCTCCGCCCTGTGGGACGACACCTGGACCGACGTCGGCGGCAGCGCCGCTGTCATCGCCGGTCTGCAACGCAACCCGCTGGTCAGTGCCCGCAGCGTGCGGCCCGACGAGGACGCGTGTCCGCCGGGACTGACGCGCGACTGAGAGTGCCCCTCGCTGGTCGAGGGGACCGTCAGATAACGCAACTTTACATAATGTGCATTATCGAATCCCGCTCGTTCACCGTCTACGCGCCCGTACGGCGCAGCCAGTCCTGCTGTCGTTTCTCACTTGACCTAGGCCATTCTCGATAACTTGGGCCATCTCTCGAGTCTTCTCATGAAATTGGGCCACCGAGGCTGCGTCCGGCCTGCCCCGCACCTTCCCTAGCGGTGTCACGATTCGGCTGCACGCGCGGCGCCAGGTGTGCTCCGCGCTGCGGCATACGCGCGGGATGCGGTCACCCGTGCCGATGCCTCGGGGTTGTCGATGTTCTCCCACCCGCGTAGCCGTTGAGTTCCTTGCGCGGTGCGTCAGGCACCGAGCTCGCACCTGGTGAGCCGTCCATGCGCGACGACGAATGAGGTGTAGCCAATTTTGCGGTGGTCAATGATTCGACGGTTAGGCCGCCTGACCAGGTCAATCTCGTGCGCTATGTCGCACGCTGTTCTTCCGCGGGATCGCCACGACCAGCGCGTAGGCGCTCCATCGTCCGCAGCGCAAGGCGTCTGCGGTTCTCGAACGAGACATCGGACTCGTCCGCATCCTCCGTACCGGTCTCGGGCAGCGCCGCGAGCACCCGCTCAAGGCCAAGGAGCTCGTCGACGTTGCCAGCCTCCAGATCGCCCAGGGTCTGCCAGGTTCGTCTGCCGTCGCTGGTCTGCCCGACCGGTACGAGCGTTGCGAGCAGGTCTTCCAGTGTCCACTCCGGGGACTCGATCAGTTCCCACAGGAGTGTGTGGGCGCTCTCGCGGCCGCGCAAATCCCAGAAGGCGTAGGCATACCGGGCGATGTCCGACGCCTCATGTGGCTTTCGCGTCGACGCTGCTCGCAGGTGCGCCTCGAGTGCGGCCGACACGACACGGGTCGCGTCCGCCAACCATCCATGCCTCGCGGTGGAAGCGTTACGCTTAGCCTTCCTGAGTAAATCCGCAGCGAGGGCAAGCTCTGAGGGCCCGCGGGCGGCCAGCGTGCCTATATTTGCGGCACCCTCTCGATCGAGGATGCGCAGCGCGGTCCTCACGACCTGCCTATCAGCGGATAGTGCAAAGAATCCCGACCGCTGCTGCGCAGAGGCAAGATAGTTCCGACCCAGCAAGGCGAGGGCCGAATCGGCGGGCAGGGGCTCCTGCTCGTCGGCCCGCGAGAGTTTCTGCACGGCCTTGGCAGCGTCCTTGTCGAGCCATGCCTGGAACTGCTCTAGCGCAGGGCCAGCCTCGTCGTTGCGCAGCTCAGCAGCGGCGGCCGCAACCAGTTTGTCCGGTAGGTCACCGGCTGGCACGCCAGCCTGTATGTAGCGATCGAAGAACTCCTCGCTGTCCACGCCGCGCCGCCGCCGCACGTCCTCGCGGAACTCGGAGGAGTAGGAAGAGTTCTCTTGGGCGCCGCGGAGGTACAAAAACAGCACGGCGAGGAGCGCGGCGATGCCGTCGGGGTGCCGCGGTCTGCCCTGCTCGCTGATCAACTGCTTCCAGCGGTTCCACCGCTCGGCGTTCGTCTCTGTCCCTCGGCTGGCCGAGAGCGTGGAGCCAAGTAGCTCGACCCTGGAGTCAACGACCAAGTCGTAGACGTCGCGCTCGAAGGTGCGTAGAAACGTCATCAACAGGAAGTCGACGAAGTCGACTTCCCCGTCGACCTCCAGCCAGAACGCGTCGACCTGAGTGAACAAGCGTTTGACGGCACGGGGCTGGTCGAGGTACAGCACAAGGCAGTCCGACCATGCCGCCCCGAGGCGCTCCTGGTCGGCCGGCCTAAGTTGGATGCCGTGGGCTGCGCAGATGCCGTCGATGCCCTGGTCGACCAGACCGATCCTCTGGTCCTCGAGCAGCGGCGGGATGTCGAGCCGCACCTGCACCATCTTCTCCAGGTACTGCCGCGCACGCCCCGGGTCCGCGCCGATCAGCTGGGTGTGCTGAAGTACCTCCGATAGCGTCTCCTCGTCGTAGGCGAGCAGGTAGTAGAGATTCGGCAGCCGACCGATCAGCCTGACCAGCTTGAACGTCAGCAGCAGTTCATCGGGTTGCAGCCGATCCAGATCATCGAGAATCACCAGCAACGGCCGGTCTAGTGCGGCCAGCGCCTCCGCGGTGCTCTTCCGGAGCCGCTCGGGGCTTCGATCACCCTTGATGAGCGCCGCAGTCGCCGTGACGACGCCAGTGGCGTCGACGCCGGCTAACGAGCTTATGGCACCCGCCGGGGCAAGTCGGTCGACCCACTCCCCCAGCGTCTGGCGCCGGTCCGGACCCATGACCTCGTCGGGCACCGCGTCGCGAATCTCGGCGAAGAACCCCGCGACCGCGCTGTCATACGACGAGTACATCCACGGATTGTGCCGGGCGAGATACCACCCGCCCGTCCGCAGCCGCTCCTCGATGCCAAGCAAGAGGCTCGACTTGCCGCTCCCCCACGGCCCGACAAGTGCAACGACTGCGCTATCTGACTGCTCCGATACGGCCACGACGGAACGCGTCAGCTGATCGGCCAGCCGTCCGCGGTCGAGCCGGTCCTGCCCGGCGTCCACCGGATCGTCGGCGTACAGGTTCCCGTGAGCTGTCGATCGCCGCCGCCCCGCGCCGATCGCCGTCCGCTCGTCGCTCGTCTTGGCCCGGCGGAACCACGCCATTTTGGCGCTCCCTCGTGGTATCGGCGAGTGCTCGGCCGCCGATCCTAACCGCCGGCTTCGGGCAACATGCTCATGGCATGCCATTCCTAATCACGGCGAGGAATGATGCCGTGCACGCTTCTGCCGCAAACGCTCGTCACCGGTGGTGACGTCAGCGCCGATCGCTGGTATCTGAACGTGCCGATGAGCGTATGTCCCGAGCCAGATGGCGGAGCTGAGGAGGACGCGGTGGTGTGATCGTGCAGGACAAGGTCTGGTCGCGTCGAGGATCGTCGAACGGCGACCGGAGCTTGGCGACGAACCGTGGTCGCGTCGCCCGGGCGGGCACGCGAGGCATCCCGCCCTGACGGCTCATCGTGCTCACGGGTCCACGGGGCCAGCGCTGGCAGGGTGCGGCGGTTCCCTCCGCGCGGTGGCCGGGAAACTGGGACGACGGCCGCGCTTACGCATTGTTACGCTCACGTGCCCGTGAAGAGGCGGTCGCACGTGAATGCGCGCGGAAGGATCGTACGAGTGGGCAAGCAGAAACGGGGCAAGACGGCCCCGGTGACCGTGAGCCGGCGTCTCTCCTCTCGCGATCGTGGCTCGCTGCTGCAGGTGCTGACCGCGGCGGCGTCCAGTCCTGGCCTGCGGCACCGATGGACCTCGGTTGCCTACCTACTCAACTCCGCGCTGCGCAATGCTCGGCCTGGCCCCCGCGCAGTTGGCCCGGCCGAGCTAACGGGGCTGCTGGACGGTGCGGTAGACGAGGAGCCGCGCATCCCGATGCGGGAGGACTTCCTGCCGAAGGACCCCCGTGATGTCGTCCTCACCCGGCTTGGCTCGGCTACGGTGCGCCTGTTCCCAGGGATGGTGGAGCGGCCGGTCGCCGACGTGGCACGGTGGGAGATGGTGGCGCAGGCTGCCGACCCAGTGCTGGTGCCGGCGCTCGGGTTCGGGATCAAGCACTACGTCGAGCTTGCGCTGCGGCGCGCCGACCACGCGATCTCCGTGATGGCGCCGTCATGGCCCGAAGGCGGCCCATCCGGCAGCGACTTGTCCAGCGGCTTACCACCCGCACTGACGGATCAGGAGTTCGCTGCCGCCGGAACCCTGCTTACGGCGCCGTTGCCATCCGGCCTGCAGGATTCCGCATCTTTGCGAGCGGCAACGGCCTGGGTCACCGCGCCGTATCCCATCGCGTTGCCTTTCGACCTGACGCATCCGGCCAGCACGTTCGACCGCTACCTCGCGGTGGACCTGCCCACCGCCGGCACATCGGCCTGCAAGTTCTGGTTGCCACTCGCCTACATTCCGGAGATCACGGGCTTCGGTGTCGGCCAGCTGGCGATCCGGGCCGCCGAGGATCCGACCGTTGTGACGCGGTTCGCGCAGCTGGCGGCGGACCGTGTGCGCCGGGCGCTGCGGCGGTTCGTGGGCGAGGACGGCGTGGTCGGAGCCCCCGACCTCACGGATGGGCCCCGGGTCTCGTCCGGCGACGTCGTGCAGTGGCTCGCCTACTGCGGGCCTAGGCGGGTTATCGCGGTTCAGGTCGTCGCCGTTCTCGATCCGTCCTCGTCCGACGCGCAGCTGTCACAGACAGCGGCGGTGCGGGCCGCGGCCAGCGCTGCCCGGCATCCTGATCGGCCGATCGTCATCAAGATGCCCGAGGGCCAGGTCAGCGTTCCCGCGGGTACGGAGATCGTCCCGCTGCTTGTGCTCGCTGGAGCGGGGCACGTCGTGGCACCGCAGCAGCCTGGGCTGCCCGCCATGTCTCTAGACGATCTTGAATGGGCCGCGTCGACGGCGGAACACGACATCGATCTGCTGCTGTTCCTGCGCGAGCTGGCGGCCCAGAACCGGCCGCGCATGTTCGCCTGGGAGGCGATCAACATCTGGGAGTGGTGGCGCCAGGACCGCAAGACGCTGCGCCGGGGTGCCGTCACCCCAACCGCAATGATGTTCGAGCCGCACGCCGGCGATGCCGAGTGGGACCGCAGTAGCGAGCGCGCCAATCTCGAACGTGCACTGGCCGCAGTGGGGCTGCCACCGCTGCACGACTGGGACGCGGTCGAGGACCCGAACGCCGGGCCGCCCACTGTGTACCACCTCTACCCACCCCTGGCCACGGGCGATCCGCAGCGCACGGGTAAGACCGCTGCGGAGACAGTCCCCACAGGCTGGATCGTGCACACCGGCGAGGTCCCGGTCGCGATTCGCTGTCTGCGGCCCGAGGGCATGACGCCAGCAGGTGAGCTGGTGTACAAACTCGCGGGTGCGATTGCGTTCGGCCTCGACCAGATCGGCGACACGTGGGTAGGCGCGCACGCGGGCACAGGTGTCCGCGCGTACCGGATCGACATGAGCCTGAGGCCCGAGGGCGACGCCGACGCCGGCGATGCGCTGGTACTGGCAGCAGGCCCAACGCCGCACGGAGACGGTTTGGTGACCTGTCACTTGACCGTGGATGCGGAGCCCTTCGCGCAGCACCTCGATCACGATGCCGAGGCAGGCCGTGAGGCGCTGGCAAAGATGATGCAGCAGGCCGTCGAGGCGGCCGGGGCCGGTAGCGACGCGGCCCGGCAGATCCGTGACGCCTGGTCGGCGGCGAGCCCGACGCTAGTCATTGAGATCGACGGCTCTGCGGCCGCCATCGGCGAGCTCCCGCAGCCGTGGCCACTTAGCACGGCACTGCGCTCGGCCGCGGACTATGAGGTCGCACGGGCGATCAAGGCGACCGGCACCCGGCCGGGAACCTACCGCGGCAGCCAGGCCAACGACCTCGACCGGACCGTGCTCGCCCCGACAGCCCTGGGCCAGCTCACCACGTTGCTGCGTCGGCACCCGACCGAGCAGCTCCTGCTGGTCGGGATGCGCCAGCTCGCCCGTGTCGTGTCCGCCAAACTCCGCACGACCCCGGAATTGCGCCGAGCCCAGCAGATGACCCTGAACTGGGACCCAGAGACCAAGTTCCAGACCGAGGAGGCGCGGCTGCTGACCCTTCGTATGTGCTGCGAGACGGCCGTGGAGGCCACGCTGCGCGAGCAGCCGAGGGGAACCGATCCGGTAGACAAACTGGCCTGGATGGAAATCATCGCGGCTGCTGTCACCTATCTGGAAGCGACCCTCCGCAGCGAGGCGGTGTATCACCAGGTCAGCCCGACCGCGCTGACAATCTCGGACACCTATGAGGTCAGCGCGACACTCGACGACCCTCCTCCGGTCGATCCCGCCGGCCAGGCCGGCGTCAAGGTCTACCACTTCGACGTCGACGCGTTCCGGGCCGCTCGCGCGAGCGAACTTCTCAACGGGACCCTCGACGCCGCCACAGACAAGGAAGAAGAGGGCGAGGCGAACACCCCCGGGGTCGACCCGGACCTGGACGCGGCCATGCTGTCCGGGTATGGGGCCACGCTAACCGACCTGCTGACGACCCTGATCCAGCTGGCGCGATGGCCGCAGGACCCCGGTGGCGCACCCGTCGCGCGCGCGGACCGTGACAACGTGCTGCAGTATCTGAGCGAATCGGCGCCGTGGGCCGGCGACGATAATGCGGTCTCGCGCTGCGGGACCGCGCTGGGTCTGGTCACCAGTACCACGACCGCGTTCCAGGCGATTGACTGGAAGCCCTGGCAGGTGCGCAGCCGCCACCGCCGGGTCCTGATCCAGCCCGTCGTCCAAACCCCGGACGGCACGCTGCTCGTCGCGCCGCACCTGTGTCATGCCTCTGCCCAAATCTATTTGAACCACCTGATGCAGGGGCAGCTGCCGTGGAGCCAGCCGACTCCACCCGACAAGGTCAATGCCGCGCTCGGCGCGTACCGGAACCGGCGCAACACGCGGCTGGAAAGCGAGGTCGCCGCGATGCTGCGCCAAGCCGGCTACACCGTCCTCGAACGGGTCAAGAAACCCAAGCCGCTGGGTGTCCCCTCACTGTCTGGCGAGATCGACGTCCTCACAGGCTGCGCCAACTCCCGCACTGTCTGGCTGCTGGAGATCAAGGACCCTGCCGAGCTGTACGCAGTTCCCGAGATCCGCCGCCACCTCGACTACTTCTACCTCGACCGCAGCAAGCCCTGCTACGCCACGCAGCTAGGCCGCAAGTACGAGGACCTGAAGGCCCACGCGCAGCAAGTGGCCGATGCGCTGAAGCTGCCCGCCCCCGCGCCGGGCGAAGCCTACGAGATCGCCCCGATGTTCGTCACCCGTCACCCGGTCCCGGCCGCGTACGTCGGCGGCCCGTATCCGTTCACCACGGTCAGGAATCTCCTCGACGGGCTGGGACGGTAGCCATCTCGGCAGGCCCTCGCTTCGCACACGGACGTCACGGGGACGAGGCGGCCTGAGCGTCGGTGGACGAGGATTTGCCAGGCAGTGAGACGACTCCGGTCAGAGCACCAACCATGCCTGTCAGGCCCCGATGATGGCGAGGCTTTCCGTGCTCAATTGCTCTCCCGTCGGTCCGGGTCGTCGAACAACAACGGCATTAGCTCCCGCGCTTGGGCTTCGTAGCCTGGCTTGCCGAGGTTAGCGAAAGGGTTGCTCCCGGGCTCTGGCAAGTGAAGTCGGTAGCCTTCGTTGTTCAGCTTCCGGCCTTCACGGCCTTGCCACATGGAGTCGTAGAACTCCTCATCAAAGGCCAGGCCGGGTATGCCGGAGTACAACCTCCGCCTCTCCTCGATCTCGTCCTCCGTCATGGGCGGAGCGCCTCGTGCTCCTTCGGCCTGCTGCTTGGCCTCGATGTGCTCGCCCAGCCGGAGCTGCCAGCCGATCTGATGCACGTGACTGATAACATCGACCAGAGACTCTAGATCGGAGACCCCGGTAGGTTCGAGTACGCCCCCCGCTCTGTCGAGGTCTACATAGAAGCCGCGCTGCTTCAGCTTGTCATGCCGCCGAGTCCACCGTTTGATGGTTCCCAGGTAGGCAAGGTTGCTCTCTGGGTCTGCGGGCTCAGCGCCGAACCAGTACCGCTCCTCGGCAAGAAAGCTGTGGACCAGGTCCAGCTTCTCTTGGTGGCTCGCCCACAGGTTCTCCAGTCGGGTGTTCACGAACGGCTCGCCCTCCGGCGCGTAGGCCATCTCTACGCGCCGTTCGTGGATGGCGATAGCCTTCCCAGATTCCTCCATGGCGAGGATGGCCAGCGACCGCGCGAGCCCGACGTTGCCAAGATCGAGCAAGACGAGTGCCGAGGTCAGGAGCCGATCGGCGTTGGCCAAGAAAGCGTCCTGTAGTTCGACCACCCTGGTCGGTGAGAGATTCGGTAGCTTCCGTACAGGCATGAGCGGCTAGTCAACCTTGCTCTCGGGGTCGGCAACGAACGCCAGGAACTCGACGCCGAGGGGAGTCGTCGCCGGACCCCACAGTCCGTTCGCCGACATGATCCCGCTGAACGACTGGTTGACCAGGCCAGCATTGGTAAGCGCCCCGGCATACCGGTCGATCAGATCCCGACGGCCGGCAAGCTCCGGCATACCGGCTTCAATGATGGCGGACTTCGGGCCCATAGAGATGTTCGGCTGAGGGATTCCGTGACGCTCGAACCAGCCAGGCGGATCGGAGAGCAGCTTAAGCATTCGCACGTGAGTCGGGGTGAACCGGTCGATCATGTCGAAGAAGAGCTGCTGCGTGTCGACGTCCGGCGCGTCGGGCATCACAGAGTTGACGACCGCGTTGCGCAGCACCTCGAGCTTATCGGCACGTGAGGTGCGGTCGGCGATCTGCGCGGCGGTGGTCAGCGCATCCATGAAAGCGTCCTCGCTGGTGAGCTTTGCGAAGTCACCGACCTGATCTTCGAGCGCGTGCACCTTCGCAGCGAGGTCGTTCAGCCAGCGTGTGCGCCTGTCGGCAAGGCGCCGGCCAGCGAATTCGTTGAAGGCGACCTGGAGGGCGCTGCCCGCCACGGGCACGAACGAAATGGCCATCTCGGCGGACTTCGCGAGCCCTTGCCTTCGGTCGCTGTCCTCAGGGTACGGTTCCACGCTGGGCATGATGCCCCACTGCCGCAAGGTTTTGGGTCGCGCGCTCGCTCGATGCCACTGCAGCACGCTGGTCGATGGTGCCCGAGCGGGCGACGGATGGGCGGGCAGGTCGGCAGCCACTAGTTCGGCCAGTTGATGCAAGAACGGCGGCAGCGGCTCGAACTAAGCATCGGGCGCCATCACCCGCAGCCGATTGACCCCGATGACCAGAAACAGCAGCCTCGCCGCAGCGCTCGGCCCTTGGTTCGCGGCGCAGATTACCACCGCCCACGGTAAGGCGGCCACCGCGAAGCAGGCGTGGGCCGACTTCCTGCTGCGACTGAGCTGACTTGGGACCACGCAGGCAGGCTCCCGATCATCTGGTCGGGGCCCGGCCCCAGGCCCAGCGCGGCAGCCGGCGTCGAATACTGAACCCCTGCCGAGGTGTTAGTACGCGTGTTCCAATATCCGTTGTATTGTCCGTGGATGACAACCTCCGATGGGGCCGAGGCCGAACCGCCCCACATCAGTGCCAAGCAGCAGCGCATCCTGACTGTGATACGCGATTGGATCCAGCAGCACGGCTACCCACCCACGGTGCGCGAGATCGGCGCAGCAGTCGGGCTTGGCTCCCCCTCGTCAGTGGCGCACCACTTGAAACTGCTGGAACGGCGCGGCCTCCTGCGTCGTGAGCCAAACGCGTCCAGGGCGGTTGACATCCGCAGGGCGCAGGTTGGCACAACATCGAACGGAGCAGACGAGCCAGGTGTCAAAGTTCCGGTGCTTGGCACTATCGCTGCTGGCGCTCCGATCCTCGCCGAGGAACACGTGGAGGACGAGCTGGCGCTGCCTCGCGCCCTGGTAGGGCACGGCACGTTGTTCGCACTGATGGTTAAGGGCGACTCCATGATCGAGGCGGCAATCTGCGATGGCGACGTCGTCGTCGTGCGCCACCAGGCGGTCGCCGAGAATGGCAACATCGTCGCCGCCATGATCGAGGGAGAGGCGACGGTCAAGGCCTACCGGACCCGCGACGGTCGCGTCGAGCTGGTCCCGCGAAATCCACTCCATGAGGTGATCCCCGCCGAACACGCGGTCATCCTAGGCAAGGTCGTCTGCGTGCTTCGGCGCGTCTAGCGTTCAACCGACGTCTGCTTACGGGCGTCGGCGCCGTCCTTGGTCTGCTGCGATGCCCACTGGTTGGGCTGTCTGTGCAGGCCGTTCAGGCTAGGTCGTCCAACGGCACGCCGAGGGCATGCGAGATGCCGTGCAGCACGCCGATCGTGCAGTTGATGCGGCCCTGCTGGACCTCAACCAGCACTCCGCCGCGAGATCCCGCTGCGCTCCACGAGGCCGTCGAGGGTGAGATTGGTCGCGTCCGGCCTTCGCGACCGCATGGTCCGCGGGCGGCGGCGGCTTGATTAAAAGGATTCAGGCAAGTCGCTGCGGGACGCACCCGGTGACGGGCGAGGGTGCCGCCTGGGGCCGATGCCATCCGCACCACGAAGATCATCGGGGGCTGGGGTAGCTCCGCGTGGGCAGGTACCAGCGGCCGCCGAGGTACTGCCGCTCGGCCGTTGGTGCCTGGCGCACCGGCCAGGTCGTCAGTGCCGCAACGCCGCCGGGTACGCCGAGGCGGGCCAACGCGTGATCGAGCCAGGCCGGTTCCTCGGCGCACATCTCGGTGATCAAGGCGTACTGCCCGGGCACGCATAGCCGGCGGTGCACGACGATGCTTTCTCGGACCAGGGAGCCGGGCATCGTCCGACGGAAGGCCGCGCCGCGGTGGTGGGTCTCGGTGGCGTCGTCGAGCGACCCGTCGAAGCGCATCTCGCCAGAGGTCAGCACGACACCGAGCACATGTGAATGGGCGTCGAATAGCGGGTCGAGGGCCTGCTGGAGCACCTTAACCTTCTCAGAGAGTGGGTCACGGGCAAAGGCGGTCAGCGGCCACACCGCCCCCGCGTCTTCAAGCCACAACCAGGCTGCCCCAGCGGACTGGGTCTTCATGGCCTTACTAATGAGTGCTTGCAGCAGACGATGACCTTCGTCGGCCTCCCACAGCGGCCCAATGATCTGCGTGCCGGTCGGCGCCGGGCCAGGTCGGGCGGTCAACGTCGCACCATCAACGACGACCTCGACCGGGACGCCGTTCGCCGATACCTCGGCGGCTGCCGCGTCCACGGCCTCCTTCCACTGCAGGTCGGGTCCTGTAGGCAGTTCGCCATCCCAGTGCACGTTGTGGCGGACTTCCAGCACCCGGAGATGCATCACGGCATCGTCGATCCAACGGCTGTGGGCACGGAAGCCCTGGCCCGGGCCCAGCGCCCGAACCTCGATGAACACATCACTGCCAGCACGCACCGCCCGCAAGTCCCCAGGACCGCCTTGCGGTTTCACCGGCTCAAGCGCTAGCCGCGCACCCGCTTGGCAAGCGAGAACCGCCAGCCGGGCCAAGGCGATGTGATGGCGGAACTCCTCGGCCGCCGGGTTGACGCGCAGGTTCTTCCGTACCTGGCCGATGCCCTGGACCTGGGCCTCGACCAGGACCTGCAGGCGAGCCCACAAGCCGATCGCGGCGACGAACGCCGGCGCGCCCATCAGCGAGGCGAAGTAGGGCACCACCATCGGTCCGGTCGTACCTGGTCCGGGGTGGGTGGCCCGGTGCAGCCAAGCAGGTCCGAAGAACGCGTCCAAGTCCGTGATCGCTCGGCTCGCAACTTGGTGACCGAGGGACGTCCGGTACTCCGCCTCGGCGGGATCGCCGATGGCGATGGCCCAGTCCAATCGTTGGCGGCCCGCCTCGACGTCACGCCACGCATCTTTCACGTCTCTATCTTCCCCTCCCTCACCATCACTTTTCCCGACACCGCACCCTCAGCGGCTGTGGGCCGAGCCCGCGCTCCTCCACCAGGTGCTCCGGGGTCACGAGGCCGTCACGCCTCTGCACTCGGGCCTGAGAGGAGCGACCGTGTGTCGGGCGGGCTATGGCCGCTGGCGTGACTCGTGCAGCTCCAACGGGGAGTGCAGGTAGACCGTTGGTGTCGAGAACGACCGGAACACCGGCGCGTTGGAACTGGCCGACGCGCTCCTTGAGGCTTGCGGATGGCCTGCTCGAAGAAGTCGGACTTCGTCTGGCATACCACCGTCCAGTACGACACGGCAGGTACTTTCTGGGCCAAGATCGCATTGCGCACGAGCGGCGCCTTCACCGAAATCCCTGACGGGGAGTGCGAGCATATGAAGATCGATTCACGGAGCTAACCCACGCGCGCGAGGCACCCGTCAGTCCGGCTCCGAACCGGTATCAGCGGGTAGCCGCCCGTCCCACGTGATCTGCGAGAATTGATCGATGGCAGGGGCGACCGACTTTGCGGCACTGCGCGGCGTTATCCGCACCATCGCCCTCGAGGTCAGCCAGTTGGCCACGCACGCGACACTCGACGACGCGCTGTCCCAGATCGGGCTGCCCGCGTCGCCCAGCGACGGCAGCAAAGCCGCTCGCGCAGACAGCAGTGTCGCTGCTGTGCCGGACCGCGAGCTGCCCGCGGTGGCTCGCAGGGTGTTGAGCCACTACGAGTGGCTCGGCGCCTCCACGCGCAACATGCTGCAGGATCTTCTCTGGGCCGCAGAGCCGCACCCGACCATCCCCAAGCGCGTCCGCCGTGACGTCGCCCGCGCCTTGGATTGGGATGATCTGCTGGACCACTACCTGCGGTTCAAGGTCTTGCTGGACAAGCTGTTCGTGCTCGGCGGCGGCGGAGGCTTCGGCGCCGCTGGCGTGGACCACAGCCTCGGCGGGCGCATCGATCAACACGTGCAGCGCAACGCGGACTGGACGGTGGAGGAGCTGTTCGAGACAGTCGGTGCGATCGATACCACCGACCGGCGCTTCGGCTTGCTGTTGGAAGGCATCGTCTCCGGCGAGGTGTTGCCCGATGAAGATGCCCAGCGTCGCTTGGTCGACGCGATCAACCCCCCGTTGGGCGCCGCCGGGCTCGAGCTGCGAGAGACCGGCACGGCCGACGGATACCCTGTCTTCGAGCTGGTGGCGAGCCGATCGCGGGTGGGTCGACCTAAGAACCTGATCTTCGCGTCACCCCTGAAGCCTGACCTGCGGCTCAGCGACGCCATCGACAACGACATCGAGATCGTGGGCAACGCCGAGCACGTGCTCGTGTACGACCGGCCGATCACCGCCGATGGGATCCGCTGGCGCGACCTACAGGCGTGGTGGAAGGCGACACGCCGACTGGACACCGACGAGCAAGCCAAGACGCAGCTCTACCGGCGGCTCCGGCAGAGCCTGCCCGCCAACTCCCCGCCTCAGCAGCGCCTGTTCGACCTGTACCACGAGCTCCACCGCGATGACGTTCAGCACCTTCCCGCTCTGTTGCCAGAGGTCTGGCTGCACTGGGACCCGAAGACCGTCCGGGCCCGCGGTGCAGCCGCACTGCTGCATCTGCGCATGGACTTCCTGCTACTCATGCCCGGAGGCGTCCGGATCGTGCTCGAAGTCGACGGCAGGACGCATTACGCCAGCGGCGATGGTCGCGCCGACCCAGCCACCTACGCCCGCACGATGGCCGGCAGCCGCAACCTCACCCTCGCCGGCTACGAGGTTTATCGGTTCGGCGCCCATGAATTGCGCGACCCAGACCAAGCCCGAGGCACTCTCAGCCACTTCTTCGGCGACCTGTTCCGCCGCCATCACGTCGGCGTCAACGGTCGCCGCTGAGATGCGCAAGGCTCTGGACCAGGTGATCGATCTGTTGTCCCGCTGGCTCAAGCCTGGCAAGGCAACCAACTCCACGCCGGGTGCGTGACGAGGGCGGCCTCGCGATTTCCGGGGTTGCCCCCGGCCTCACCGCTGGCGGTACGCCGCCCGCACCGCGAGGCAGAGGCCGACGGTGCCGGCGAAGGCCACACCGGACCGCAGAACGGCGTCGGCAAGCTGGTGCGTGCTGACCCATACGATGAACCCCGCCCAGCTGGCCACCAGCAGCGCGGCCAGGAAGACCAGAGCGAGTGCCAAGGCGTTGGAGCCGCCGGGATCGCTCGGCGGCTCGGGGGAGCTCGGCGAACGGAGTACGGTCATAGCTGACGAGGTCCTTTCGGTCATCAGGACGGTGTTCGGGCGGACTCGTTCGTGACGGCACCCGGCTGCATCCGGGTGCCGTCCGGTTTTCGGGATCCGCAGCGTCCGCCGCGTCTCCGGTGGCGGTATCCCAGCTGCATCCGGGTGCCGCCGCCCATGTTCAGGTGGATCTCGTACCAACGGGGCCCGGCTGCATCTGGCGCGCCGTCGACTTTGGTGCTGCTTGCCTGCCACCCAGCCTAGGCCCTGCCGATGGCCCATTCGTTCTCGTCGCGGTGGCCTCACTTTTTTCACAGATGACGCCCAAAGTACGGCGAACCTTGACGACCGCATCGTCAGGAGATAGGCAGGCAGCCGCTGGCGAGGATCCCGCCGTGACGTCGAGACCCATACCCTCGGGACTGGCGGGGCCGGTTCGCCCGGAGACCGGGCGGGGCCGCGGCGCCGGCGATGACCGACGCCGAGTTCTCAGGGCGTACCCGACCCCTGACTTACAGGCTGGGGTTCCGCCGACCGGCCGTCAGCGCTTGACCAGGACGATCACCCGCGTTTGCGGCTGGTGACACGTTTCTTACCGGCACCCCTTCTCGGCCCGGCAGAAGTGGGGTCGCGCGGACAATCGGGCAGGCTCGGTCTTCCCTCACCAGGGAGATGACCCACCAGAACCCATGTGGGATGCGGAAGGGGACCGCGTGCACCGAGAGATCGCCCGGGACTGTAGGCCGCGGCGGCCCGAGTGCCGGCCGAAGGTAGGCCGTCGTCGCTGGCGGGCTCGGCGGTGCGGGGAAGACCACCACGCTGCTGGCTCGACCTCGTCGACGTCGGCCTCGGCGATGGTGAGGGTGGCCGTGAGACTGGCCGAGGGACATCCAGATGGCGCCGGTGAGGTCGACCGGCGCGATCGGCGCTGGGCGGCAGAGTCCGGGGCGTGGATCGGGGCGTCCGGTCACGACCCCTCCGGCCTGCCGGGTGTGGTGTCAGGCGCGCCGGGTTCGGCGACGTCGGCGCGGTGAAGGTTCGCGGCGGCGGCCGGTGCAGGTGGCGGGGTGCCGAAGGTGTCGTCGTACCAGGAGATGAACCCGAGGGTGTCGCCCCAGCGGGCGGCGATGCGGGCGTGGATGGCGCGCTGGTCGTGGCCGGGCAGGAACGCCCGGCTGCCCGTGACGGTGCCGCCGCAGCCGCAGGCGCAGGTCCTGCCTCGCTCGACCGGGTGGTCCGGGTAGGTGACGGGGTTGCGGTGCCGGTCGAGGGCCGGCTGGCCGACCAGGGCGTCGTGCACCGGATGGCCGGGCCCGAGCACACGACCGACGATGGCGCGCTTGCCGCCGCCGACGTCCTCGATGCCGGTGAGCTCGACGGCCACCACATTGGTGCCGGTGACGGTGTAAGAGATGACGGCGTAGCGCTCACGGTCCGCGCGGGCACCGAGGAACCACCGGCCGCGGTTGCGCTCGTAGATCTGTTGGGGCGTCTGGTCCGGCGTCCAGCCGACCCAGTCCCGGTCCATGGTGTCGTCCGGCGCGGCGGGACGGGCGGGGCCGATCTTGAGGTGGATCATCCGGCTCCTGACTGATAACGCGGGTGTCTTGGGTATGGACGTTACAGGCAGCCCGGATAACCGGCAACCCAAGCCCATACGGTTTCTGGTTAGGTGCGAGAACGGAAGATTCCCGGACCTTACTCGCCGGAACAGTTCGCCCCGCTCTGAACCGGCGTGGGCCGCCGCCGTGATTGAACCCGAAAAACGCGGCACGCCCACCGGTGCGTCGAAAACCCCGGCGTCGCTGTGGGGGTCTAGCGTGCTCGCTGAGCCCCGCAAACGTGATCGGCCCCAGAACTCGCTTACCGCCCCGCATCCGATTGGACAGGAACACGGACCGTCCGCCCTCCGGCGTCGGCCGCCATGCTTCCGCGCGGCGGTGCGGCCCCGAACTGACGCCCGCTACCAAGACATGCCCACCGCCACCGACACCCGCCCGGAGACGTCATGACCCCCACCGCCAGCACCGACCTCATGACCCCGGCCACCGTGGACAACCGACGCCGGGTACGCCTGCCGGCCGGACTCGCCGACGCGGCCGGCCTGCATCCCGGCGCCGTCGTCGTGCTGCCCGGCGCGGCCCCGGGCGAACTCGTCCTGGCCACCCCGGCCGCCGCGCTGGCCCGCCTGCGCCGCGACCTCGCCGAGGCCCTGCGGCTGGCCGGCCGCTACCCGACCCTGACCGCCGCGCTCACCGACCACACCACCGGCCGGGCCACCGACCCGCCGGCCGCGGACGGCCCCGCCCCCGCCGCCATTCCGGCCGGAGGGCCCGTCCTGGTCGACACCGCGGTGCTCACCGCGGTGCTCGACGGCGAACCGGCGGCCGACGCGGTGATTCCGCTGCTGCCCCGGCTGCAGCTGACCGACGCGGTCACCGACGACCTCGTCGCCGCCGCGCACGCCGCCGGGCTGCCCGCCGAACCGCAGCCCGACCGGCCCGGCAGCTTCCGGGCCATCCTGACCGCCTTGGACGCGCTCGGGGTACGCAGCTACCGCCCCGCCGACGCCGACCGCGCCGCCCTGGTCGTCTGGGACTTCGCGCTGCGCACCGCCGGCGTGGGCTGCCCGGCAGAACGGGCGGTCCTCGCCCTGGCCGGACACCTCGGCGCGCCGGCACTGCTCGCCCGCCCCGCCACCGGGCTGCCGGACGGCGTGACCGCCACCGACTACCGCCACTTGACGGCCGTCGGGGCGGCGGCGTGAGCGTGGACCGGCTGCCCGCCCTCCGGCAGCCGACCGACGTGCTGCACGGCGAACTCGTCGACGCTGCAGCCACCCCGGGCCGGATCGACCTCACCCGGTGGCTGGCCAACCACCAGCCCTCCGCAGTGGCCGACGTCGGTCTGCTGCACGACCTCGCCGGCGACGTCGCCCGGTTCGCCGAGGCCTCCCGCGCCGCCGGCACCATCCGCAAGTACGACGCCGGCTGGGACGCCCTGCTCAGCTGGTGTGCCCGGTTCGGCTTCGACCCCGGCCCGCCCACCCCGATCGAGGTCGTCGCCCTGTACCTGGCCCAGATGGTGCGGGACGACCTGGCCATCTCCACCCAGGACGGCCGGCTGGCCGCGATCCGCGACCGGCACCTCGCCGCCGGGCTGCTGCCACCCACCGACGATCACCGGTTCCGCCGTATCCGTGACGGGGTGCGCCGCCTGCACGGCCGGCCCGTGGAGGGCAAGGCCGCGGTCACGCTGCCGCTGCTGGCCGCCATGCTCGCCACCCGACCCGCCGGTTCGCCGCCCCGCCCCGATGCGCCGCTGGAGCAGCGACGCGAGCACCTGGCCGCGCTGCGCGACCGCTGCCTGCTGAGCCTTGGCTTTTTCGCCGGCCTGCGCCGCGAGGAACTGGCCGGGCTGCCGGTGGACCACGTGCAGCCGGTCCAGGAAGGACTGCGGCTGCTCATCGCCCGGTCCAAGGCCGACCAGACCGGTCGCGGCCGCCACGTCGACCTGCCGGAAGCCCCCGCCGAACTGGCTGCGATCTGCCCGGTGCGCACCACCGTCGCCTGGCTCGACGCCGCCGGCCGCCGCGAGCACCTGCACCGGCCCGGCCGCCGCCGCACCGGCACGATGCCGGTGTTGTCCGGCATCAGCGTCGGCGCCCGGGTCCGCGCCACGGCGTTGAGCGACCGGTACGTCGCCGAGACCGTGAAGCAGGCCGCGCGGGACGCTGGGCAGCCGCCCGAGGTGGTCGACACCCTGGCCGGGCACAGCCTGCGGGCCGGCCTCGCCACCGCCCTCGAAGCCGCCGGCGTGCCCCAATCGGTCATCGCCCGGATCCTCGGTCACGCCACCGGCACCACCGGCCGCTACGTCCGGCACGCCTTCGACGGTGCCGCCCACGACGCCCTGTACACCTACGCCAGCCGCGTCCTGGGCAGCATCTGACCCACCGCCGCGCCGGAACTCGACCGCGGCGATGCCGCGCGGTCACACAAGCCGTCCGAACCGCATTACACCGATCAGCTCTGCTCCGTACCAGCTCGCGGCGCTACGACGCATGCCGCGAGCAGCAGACTGTCGGTACGGTGACCGCCATGGATGAGGGGCAACCCCGGTACGGGTACGGCAAAGGGCGGCGGCCGTTGTGGTCGCCACGGGACCGGGACGCGGAGGAGATCCGGCGGGTGCTGCGCCGGGCCGGGTTGCGCGACGTCGGTGAGCGGCACTTGGATGGCTTCGCGGTGAGGGCGCCAACAGCAGCGTCGACGGGCCCGAGCCGTTCGCCGTCGCCTACTGCGGCTCCGCCGACCGGCCGGAGATGGCGGCCCGATACCGGCGGGTGTTGGAGCGGGCCGGCTACCAGGTTGAGGCGGATGCGGTAGACGCGAAAGTGCTGCTGGTGCAGCGGCAACCCGCCCGGAAGGCGGTGCCTTCCGAGCGTGGGCTGCTCCGGGTGGCGGTGGTGTGCGCGGTGGTGGCCACGGTGGCGCTGATCGCCTCCTGGACCGATTCCGGGACCGTGCGGTTGGCCGGCGGCATCGGCTCGGCCGTGATCGGCGTGGTGGCGGTGTTCCTGGGCGGCCTGTGGTACCGGCGTCGGGCTCATCTGGAGTGAGACCGGGCCTCTCCGGTGAGCCCAGGGATCCTGAGCTCACTGGAGACTCCCGTCACCACCATTTGCTACAGCAGGTCGGCGGCGATCGCCTCGTTGACGGCCTGCTGCCCCTTCTCCCTCCGTAGGACGTCCTGGGCGGTGGGAGCGGTGAGGACCTGGTGGACCGTGTCTAGCGCCGGTTGTTGCAGCGCCTCGTCGTTGATCGTGAACAGCGCCGGCATCACCTGCCGGTTCGCCCACCGGGTGTCTCGGGCGCCGACGTTGCCCGTCCGGAAGTTGCGCCGGGGGTCCCGGGCCCGGTCGACGAGCCGGAACCGGTGCAGCAGCTCGGTGGCCCGCCAGGCCGTACGGGTCAACCGGAACTGGCGCTCGCGGTCCTCAGCCTTCAGAAAGACGCCCCCAACCGCGTGCCGACCGGGGTAGTTGCTGCGCAGGAACGCCAACGCCAGGTACGCGGCGAGCTCGACGTCGGTCAACGCGAAGACCCACAGGTTCGTGAAGAACGACGGCGAGATCCAAAAGGACGTCTCGGCGGTGGGCAGGACGTAGCGAGGGTGCTCCTCTGCCGTGCTGGCCTCCGAGAGCAGATGCCAGCTCACCCCGTCCTTGGGGTCGTAGCGCCGGCGCGTCCCGCCGGGCTGCCGGGGCAGCCAGAGCAGGTGCTGCTTCTCCAGCGCCTGCATGGCCTCGGTGATCTGGCGGGCCCGCAGATCCCCGTGGCCGCGGCCGGTGCCGGCGGTGCGCATGGTCTCGGACAGGACGAGCTGGCGCCACGACGGGTAGGCCTCGTTCGCGTGTGGGGCCACTCGCCGTACGTTGCGGACGGTGTCGCCCGGACCGTGTCGGCACTGTGCGTCGAAGAGCATCAGCATCAGCAGCCGCAGTTGTAGGCCCTTCGACTTGACCAGCCGGGCGAGCGCCGGCTCGGGCCCGTCGTCCGCGGGCCGCACCACGAAGCCGGTTCGGATGTGAATCCAGTCGGGCTGGCGCCCCGACCCGGTGGAGTCGAGCCGGCCGCCGTGCTCCCACAGGTGCCGCAGGTTCGCCCCGACGATGTCCGCCAGCGGCCGGGTCTGGTCGCTGTCGCGCGCCTGCCGCAGCGCGTCGACGAAACCGATCCGGGCCCGGTCGCCGGCGGTGACGGCCGGCGCGGTCACCGGTCGCCCCGCAGGGCGGTGACGTACCGGGTGAGGGCGGCCAGCACGCTCAGGCAGTGGCGGCGGGTCGCCGGCTGGCGGGCGGCCAGCGCGCCCAGGGCGATCAGGACGACGCAGATCGTCACGGCGACCGTGGGCACCGCGAGGACGGCGACACTCCATCCGAGGTGGTCGGCGAGCTCAGGCATGTGCAACGCTCCAGGTGTTCAAGGTGGCCCACTTCCCCCGGTGCTTGTCGAGGGCGATCCGGGGGAAGTGGTGTCGCGCTCAGGCGGTGCGACGAGGCAAGAATGCCCCGTTCCAACTCCGCTGTCGCGTTAGTGATCATGGGCCGCTTCACCCTCCAACGACCACATAGCGTTTCTACTGTATCGAAGAAGCTTTGTGGCTGCTGAGGGGTCGTCGTTGGAAGGTGGAGATTCAGGTTGACGGCGGCTGCGGCTCGGGCCGTCCCCTTGCTCGGATAGGCCATTTCGCGATCGAGGCCGTCACGCCTCTCGGCCTCCGCGGTAGTAATCAGCGAATGACCAACGGCAACGCTGGTCCGAGCTGGTCCCGCAGGGGCCGGGGCCGCTCGTGCCGACGGCCCCGAGAGGGCTTACGCCCACCCTGCTGGCCCGCTCCCGGCACGCGTCCGTGCGCAGCCTGGAGCGCTACGCCCGGCCCGGCCCGGGCGCGGTCGCCGCGCACGTGGCCCGCCGCAACCGGCCCTGACAGAAGTAAGGAAACGACCGTGTCCGACCCGTTGGAGCACACCTGATCACACCCGCCCGGCACGCTCGGGACGGCCCGGCCTCGATTCCCGTAGGAAAAATCTTGTCGAGCTGTGGAACGGATCCGCCGTCCAACTGTCGTGACACGGATATGACGACCTACACCACCACGATGGGCACGAGCATGACCGACGAACCGGAGCCGTCCGCGGAGGAGATCGAGGCGCGGCGGCGCGACCGGGTACCGCTGGACCCCGAGGACGAGAAGTCAACGTCCGAGGAGTACCCGCGGCTGTGGAACATGTCCGCCGGACACCTGTACCGGGCCACCGTGCGGGCGGAGGTCCCGGCACCGCCGGAGTACGTGACGGTCCCCCTGGCGCCGGGTCCGGCCGAGCCGAACGTGGCCCTGCTTGTCGCGGTGTCGCAGTGGAACATGCACTGGGAAGCCGCGCAGTTCCGTCGGCGGATCTTCGATGAGCACGATCTCCCCGGCCGGCTGTATCGGGTCGCTGACCGCGGCGACGTCAACGTCGTGTTCGTCCCGCGCACCACGTCGCGGTACTACGAGTACGCGTCCCTGTTCCACCTGCTGCCAGCGGCCACCGTTCAGCGGTACGGCCTCCCGCTGCTGCACAGCGGGCAATGGCCCTTCCTGGCCGCCTTGGCCGACGTCGACCACTACTTGCCGGCCGACTTCGAGACCAGGCTGTCGCGGGCGTGGGCCTCCACCATCTGGCGCCACCTCGTGCCCCAGTCCCCAATGACCGGGTTCAGCAAGGACGACTCGATCCGGGTCCTGGCGCACAACCTCGACTTCTGGATCCCGCCGGTCACCGAGGTCATTCAGGACGTGCTCCGGGAGCTGCCGGAGGGGAACCAAGGTGTCGAAGAAAGGCCTGCACGGCTGGAAGACGGGTCCACGCTGGCAGGAGCCGTGATGGCGAACCCCCGCGTTGGCGGAGACGTATGGCGCGGCGAGCAGGAGGCCGCCGAGCTTGTGGACTGGACAGTCGCGCAGGCCGACGCCGACGGACGGCTGCGGGGCATCCTCGACGCCGTGCGCTCCCACCGCGTCGAAGAGGACTTCTCGCCCCACTGGACCTACGCGAAGGAGGACTTCGAGCGCAAGCTGTACCGCAAGCGCTCGAAGGTCCAGGTGAAGTTCGTGGAGTTGACCGACACCATCCCGGTCCAGGGCCCCGAGACGGAGATCGTCGACCGCATGGTGTTCGGCGACTTCCTGACCCTGCTCAACGCGCGGGATCGCGAAGTGGTGGTCCTGCTGTACAGCGGCGCCACCACCCTGACCGAGGTCGCCGACATCATGGGCTACCGCAACCACAGCGCGGTCTCCAAGCGCCTGGAGCGCATCCGCAAGCTGGCCGAGCGGTTCTTCGACGCCCACTAGCAGCCTTGAGCAGCAGGAGTCGCCCCCGCACATGGCCTGGGCGATGTTCTACGACTTCCTGTCGCCGCGCAGGGGCACCCGGTCACCTCCAGGCACTGCTCTTCACCTTCCACACTGGGACCGACGCGAAGAAGGGACTCTCGTTCGTCATGACCCCCGACGTGAACCGCAACACCGGCTCGACGCCTCCAGACGCGCTGCCCGGCCCCGCCCAGGCAGCGATGCCCAGGCCGTCGTGCCGAGGGCCCTGGATGGCGATCATCGCGCTCACTGCCACGATCGTCGGTGCCGCCGGCGGGCTGTTGGCCTGGGCCGGCGGTGCCAACCCGCCCAATGCGGTCCTCGTCGCCGGCGCGACGCTCGGCGGCACTGCGGCGCTGATCTTCGCGGCGTTCAACTTTCACGATGGCCCGGCCCGGTAGTGCGGTAGCGCGGGTCAAGTATCTCGGAATGGGCAGCGCCGCACCTCGTGGGTGGGGCGCTGCCCGAGCGTTCGGTCTCTGGGCGGTCGCTGCCGGGTCCGACACCCGTTCCGGCGCCGCAGCGATGGTGGCTCGGCGAGCGGTCCGTGCCCCGTACGGTCACCGTCGTGGATGAAGCCGAGGGCGCCGGCGGGCGGGTCCGGAGGTTGTCGCTGCTGCGCGAGCACGCCGGACCGCGGACCTGGTCGGTTGACGAGCACATGTTCCGGGTGGACCGCTCGTTGTTCCGGTTGCAGCTATAGCCGGCTGCGGGACCTCGCCGCAGCCAGGCCCGCGCCGCTGCAGATGATCGTCGCGGACAACGAACTACCCGAGGCGGTAGAGCGCGACTTCGCCGGGCTGGATTTCGACTACCCGCATCCCACCGTCGCCACCATCGCCCACCCAGGACCCAACACCGTGCAGACGCTCGGCGAACACTCGGATCAATAAGCCTGTTCGCCAGTACGGTGGCGCGCCGGTGATGACAGCAGGCCTGAGCAGCGGTTACGGTGGGCTCCTCGACGCTGGGAGGTGGGGCCGTGCACGTTCGACTGATCAACGACGATGACGTCGCCAGACCTCCAGTCGGCCCGGCCGCCGCGCTTCTCGCGGTCGTAGCAGCCTCGTCACGGACGCGCGCTGGGCGGTTTCAATGTCACGGGTCGCCGCGCGGGTCGCGGTAGGACCGGCATGTCACGCTCGCACGCTGCCGCCTTCGGGCAGGGGCGTGTGGCGGCGGGGCAGGTCGACGTCAGCTTTGTCGGCGATGACGGGCAGGACCGCAGGGAGCCGCTGGACCAGTGCTGGATGCGGCCGTTCGAGGCTGCTCGCCCGATAGACGCGACCCGGTCGAAGCGGGGCGCGAAGGGTTTCGCGGGTTTGTGGTGGTTCGCAACGACCGCGGATCACGTCGGCTATGAATCGTGGCTGCAGCGGGATCATGTCATGGCGTGGGACTTCGACCCGACGGTCATGTCGCTGGTGTCACGGCCGTTGCGCCTGACGTGGCAGCGCGACGACAAGACCGTCACCCACACACCGGACTTCTTCGCGCGGCTACGCGACGGTACGGCAGTGGTGATCGAGGTGCGGTCGCAGCGTCGCCGCGGACGCGGCGAGCAGCCGATGGTGGAACCGATCGTGTACGCGTGCCAGCAGGTCGGCTGGACGGTGTGGCGCGTCGACATCATGGACCCGGTGCGGACAGCGAACCTGCGCTGGCTGTCGGGCTATCGGCATCCGCGTTGCCTCGACGCGCGGTGGACGGCCAGCCTGCTACGGGTGTTCGCCGAGGGTGCGGCGCTGATGGACGGCGCGCGTCAGGTCGGGGATCCCATCGCCGTGCTGCCCACGCTGTTTCATCTGCTCTGGCGACAGGTACTGCACACCGACCTGGACGCCGCACCCATCGGCGCGGAATCGCCGGTGCACGGCGGCGACATCTGATGGCAGGGGTGTCGCGACCACGGATGCTGCGCGCTGGTGACGAGGTTCGGCTACGAGGCGCGCGGTACACGGTGGCGTCAGTGACGGGCAGCGGAGTGCGGCTAGAAGACGTCATCGGCGCGCAGACAACCCTGCCGCTGGGCGAGGTGCTCACCGGCCGCGATCTGGAATGGGTCTCCACTCCGCGCGGCGCCGCTCCCCTGCCCCCGGCTGGGATGCTCGAGGTCGTGCCTGAGCCAGTCATGGCGCGTGCGCGGTGGTGGGAGCGACACCTGATCGAACTGCTGACCGGCGTGGCGCCGGATGCGGCACACGATTCGACGCCACAATCTGGCTACGATCCGCGCCGGCATACGCTGCGCCAGCGTGAGCTAGCCAAGCTGACCGAACTGCGGGCGGCGGGTCACTCGGTCAGCTTCACCACGATCAAACGGCTGCGGGCGGCGTACGAAAGGCAAGGCCTGTGGGGATTGGTCGACCAGCGCTATGCGCGGGTGTCTGGCCCCACCGGACGAGTTGACCAGCGGGTTGTCGACGCGACGGTGCAGGCGATCGACGAGGAGACCAACCGCTCTACGGGAACGGTGAAGAGGCTGGCGCGGCGGGTCACGCAGATCCTGGCCGCCGAGCACGGCAACACCGCTCCGGCGCTGCCGTCGACGGCGACGTTCTACCGCTTGGTAAGTCGGCTGACGCAGGGCAGACACACGTTCGGCTCGGCCAAGACCCGCCGGTCGCTGGCAAAGACCCCGAAAGGGCCATTCGGGTCGGTGTCGGCGCTGCGCCCCGGCCAGTGGGTGCACATCGATTCCACACCGATTGATGTACGGGTGGTGTTGGACAACGGTGTGATCGACCGGGCGGAGCTGACGTGGCTGGTGGACTTGGCCACCCGCAGCATTCCGGCGGCGGTGTTGCGGCCCACAACCAAAGCCGCCGATGCGGCGGTGTTGCTGGCGCGAGCGCTGACGCCGGAGCCGATGCGCCCGGGCTGGGTCGACGCGGTACGCATGTCACGGTCGGTGTTGCCGCACCGTCGCCTCACCGCTTTGGACGACCAGCTGACGCACGCCGCCGCCCGGCCGGTGATCGTTCCGGAAACCATCGTCTGCGACAACGGTAAGGCGTACGTGTCGCAGACGTTCCGCACCGCCTGTCGGGCGATGGGCATCAACCTCCAGCCCACCCACCTGGGCTCGCCGTGGGAGAACAGTGCCGTCGAGCGCAGCTTCAACTCCGTGGGCACCCTGTTTGCCCAGTACGTCGCCGGCTACGTCGGGCGCAGCGTCGAACACCGAGGCAAGAGCGCCGAGAAGAACGCGGTGTGGTCCATCGTTGAGCTGCAGGCACTGCTGGACGAATGGATCGTCACGGTCTGGCAAAACCGGCCGCATGACGGGCTGCGTAACCCGCTGGCCCCGGACACAGCCCTGACACCCAACGAGCAGTATGCCGCTCTGGTCGAGGTCGCCGGTTACGTGCCGGTCGCGCTGAACGCTGACGACTACGTTGAACTCTTGCCAGTTTCCTGGAACAGGATCGGCCGCGCCGGGATCAAGCTCAACCGACGCACCTACGACGACAACGCGCTCGACGAGTACAACCTGCGCGGCGAACACTCGGGGGTCATCGCGAGGGACGGGCGGTGGGAGGTCCACTTCGACCCGTACGACGTCACCCGCATTTGGGTGCGCAACCACCGAGACGGCGGCTGGATCACCGTCGGCTGGAAACACCTGCGCAGCGCCCCGGTGCCGTTCGGCGAGGTGGCCTGGCAGCACGCCCGCAACATCCTGCGGCACCGCGGCGAAGACACCGCCACCGAAGCGCAGATCGCCGCGGCCGCCGCGCAACTGCTCGACCGGGCCGAACAAGGCCCCGAGCCAAAGGCCACCACGCCACGGGATCGACGCGTCGCCGGACGCACTCGCTCCACGAACACACCCTCAGGCCCGCGCCCGAACCCGCCCGAGCAACAGGACGCGGCGCACGCCGTTCCCGCCGCTCGTGAAGACGACCCTGAACCGCTGGCGGAGGTGATCCCCCTGCCGCTGTTCGACGCCCGCGAGGAGGCCCGCAGGTGGAGTTTCTAAACGACGTCAGCCAACTGGAAGACCGACCGCAACCCACCACCACCGTCGAAGGCTGGCAGCGGTTCGTCGAAGCCGATCCCGCCGACGTTGCCCTGCTACCCAAGGGCGACTGGTCGGCGCTGACTGCGCAGCAACGTCTGATCTATGACGAGGCGCGGATCGCGTATCACGCCGAACTGGTGGTGGTCACCACGTCCGCGATTCGCGAGATCACCAACCAGGGCCGGCTGCTGGCGCTGCTCAACCAACGGGAGAACGGCGCTCGCCGCGGGCTGATCGTCTCCGGTGCGGCGGCGACCGGCAAGAGCACGGCCATCAAGCAGCTCGGCCGGCTCCACGAACTGCGCACTCGAGCCCGGCATCCCGACACCGAGCGCATCCCCGTGGTGTACGTGACAGCACCTCCGAAAGGCTCTCCGCGGAAGCTGGCAATGGAGTTCGCGCGGTTCCTCGGTCTGCCCAGAGTCACGTCTCGTGCCAACGCCACCGACATCGCCGACGCCGTCTGTCGGATCCTGATCGACGTTCGATGCGAAATCGTCATCGTCGATGAGCTTCATAACATCAACATGGCGACCACCGCGGGCGAGGACCACTCCGACCACATGAAGTACCTCACCGAGCACCTGCCCGCGACCTTCATCTACGCCGGCATGGACATCGAACGGTCCGGGATGTTCACCGGCGTACGTGGCCGGCAACTCGCCGGACGCTGCGTCCTGGTCAACACTGGCCCGTTTCCCCACCACAACGAGTGGAAACAGCTCGTCGCTAGCATGGAAAGTGCGCTGCGACTGCACCACCACAAGCCCGGCACGCTGACCGCGTCGGCGAAGTACCTGCACCAGCGCACCAGGGGCATGATCGGCAGCTTGTCGCACCTCATCCGCGCCGCGGCGATACGTGCGATCCTCGACGGAACCGAGACTATCTCGCGGGATGCGATGGACGCGGTGCGCATCGACCACGCCGCCGAATCCTCCGCCCGCCGCGCGGGTTCGCGACAATGATCCCGGCGACCGCCGGCTGGGGGCAGCCGCAGCTGCGGCGGCTGCCCCGACGCATCCCCCCGGTACACGATGAGACGCTCGAGTCGTACATCGGCCGACTCGCGGCGAGAAACTATCTGTCCCGCGCTGACCTCGCGGCCCACCTCACGCCGCGGCGCCAGGGCAGCCGCCGCGGCGTCATCGCGTCGGAGTCCCTCGCGGCGGTCACCGGATTCGCCGAGCCGCGGCTGGCCTACGCCTTGCCGGAGATCCGCCAGCGCGTCCCGTACTGCTACGCGCCGCCGATGATTGGACAGGTCGTCGGCAGCTACCCCAACCGGCGGCATCCGTTATGCCGACGGTGCGCGGGCGCCACCGGTCCCGTGACGATCTGGGCACGATGCGACTACAACGTCTGCGTCCGTCACCAGCTGTGGGTCGGCAACGGTGTCTCGCAATCAGCCGACCAGGTCAACGTGGCCGACATGCCCGAGATTGTCCAGGCGCAGGTGCGGCTGCAGCGGCTCATCCGCCGCCGCGGTTACCCCCGCGTGCGCTACTACTTCTCCGACGCCTGCGCGATCGAGCACTGGGACTCGCGCAACCCGTTTGCCTTGACCCCGCGCAACGAGCGCATGCGGCGTCTGCACGCCCGCGAGAACGCGGACTTCCTACCCTCGTCCTACGGCTACGCGGCGCAGTACCCCGAGGTCGTCCCGATCTTGTCCGTGATCTCCTCACCGTATTGGCGTCGCATGGCCACGTCGCTCGAGATCACGGACCGGTTCCGCTTTTACGACGAAATCCTCAAGGGGCGTCCAGCGCACCCCTCCAGCTACGGCCACGGTGGACTCGCCTCATGGATCAACCACGAGCGAAACCCAACCGGGCCCGCTGACCCCGACGGCGAGCGAACTCTGCGCCGGCTGTATATGGGCACCGCCGGAGTGCTGCAATTGTATGACCCCGCAGCCGATGCACCTCACCGTCCCCTGGGAGCGCAAGCATAACTATCAAGACCAGCATCGCTCCCGCACCCGGACCGGACCCTGGACTCTAGAGCTAAGACCAAACTGACGTGTCCCTACGAGCGGCTCCCTTCGTCATCGAGTGGCTGCTGGTGGTGACGACTTCGCGCGTGAGTTAAAGCCCACTGATAAAGTGGTCTCGCAGGACGCCCACGGGCTCCCGCGCCCGCCGAGAGACCCGCTCCCGCGGGTCTCTCGTGCTCTGTCGCAATCTTGCGCGGACAGGCGTGGACGTCGTCGCGTAGTCATCAGCACCGAAGGCGGTAGACCTCGTAGCCGACGAGGGTGACGTTGCGGCTGCCGGCCGCCGTGCGGGCGTAGGCGGGTGGAGGCAGCCGAACCCCCGGTTGCGTAATGCGTGATGCGATCGACCGCCACTGCGAAGCGACTCTCACCAACCTTTCAAAGTCATCCCGTCAGAAGCCACAACCATTGCTATTCACCACCTTGCTCCGGCCGCACAGGCAGTCCTGCTCCCCAGAGAGCCCAAACCTGTTCGATGCGAAGCCCTGGGACTCGAAGTCCGCGCTTGGCGCTTCCGCAGTACCTGGAGTCGACCTGCGCCAAGACTGCTCTCAGCGGTTCGCGATGGTCACAAGAACGTCGGTCGGGTGAGCGCCGAAGTTGTCCCACTCGCGGACAGCGAACCCGAGCCCTTCGAAGAAGGCCTTCCTTGCTGTCGGCTCCGAGGAAAGGTCAATCGAACCGCCGATGAATGAGCACCCGCGTGCTGAAGCCTCGTCCGCATACATCTCGATCAAGGCTCGCCCAACACCCAGACCTCTTGCAGATTCCCGCACGTAAACTCTTTCAAGGAATGCGTGAGGCGCTGGCGGAAGCTCGAATGAATCGAAAGCCCCGCCCTCGGCGAAGTCTGAGTCGAATGATCCGGTCAGCACGCCGTCGATCTGGTCGCCACGCCAGGCAACGAAGGTCCAGTAGGGATTACTCCTACTGCGTCGGTACAGATACACCAGGTTCTGAGGAAAGTCGTCTGACTCCTCCAGCATCCGACAAAGAGCCGGTCGATCAGTCTCTTGGAGAGGTTCCACGCGAGTTGCGTACACCAGCCAAGTGGACCACGCCCGGCCAAGCCGATGCAACAGCACGAGTCACCGCCGAGTGACGGGGGCAAGAAATCCGAGGTCGAGCTGTGGCGATTTCTAGCCGTGTGACGAGCGGTGGGCGAGAGGCAAGGTATAGCTCCGCGTTCTACGGGATCCGTCCAAGGCGGATGCCTTGACTGGGTCCGTCAGGAACAGGAACTTGAGTTCGCGGTTAGCGAGTACATCCGACCCAGGTGCCGAGCAGGTGCACCACATTGTCGGTGACGCTCTTCTCGATGATCTCCGCCTGAACCGGGACGATTAGCGCGGCGGTCTTCGTAGGCGACCCAACGCTGCTGCGGTCGAACGCGCAGCGCCACCCGGACGGCGTGCTGGCGGGTGATCGCCACGCTGAGTGGTGCTCTGAACTTGGATCTCGCGGCGATGTCTGTCTATCCCGGCGGCCGTGAACGGCAAACCCGAGGGCAAACGTTATGGACGCGCCGCCCCGTTCCTCCGGCCTATTTGCTCGTCAAGAGGCAGTGGCGGTTCGTCCGCAATGGACTGCTTTAGGATTCGACGCAGATAGTCGCTCAGTGCCCCGCTAAGTTCCAGTGCCGCGTCGTGATGGCCGTACCGCGGATCGACCAGGTATTTGACCTTCCCGTTGGGAAGCAAGTCGACGGCAGCGGCGAAAGTAGCGAAGCGATCAAGCCGGTCAGTATCGTCAAGGTGGGTGAGTGAGTTGCGAATGCTCGGCAAGTCAGGTATCGCTTGCTCAAACTCTGCTACCGCCGCAACCAACTCGGCGGGACGGCCGAACACAACAAGCGCCTCGGTCTTGGCGAGATCGCGGAGCCGTCCCAACTCGTAGATATAGTAGTCGACATCGTTCTGAAAGGCCTCGGTCGAGTCGACGATTTCCTCGGGCGTGCCGGCGAGAAGCCTGGGTAATTCTTTCTCCCGATCGACGATACGCTGGCGTTGTTTCACGAGACCAGCAGTAATCCGGCTGGTCGCCGCTAGGAAGCGGCGCACGGACAAGTCGATGTCCTGCGTCGGCTTAGGCTTAGGTATCGACACGGAAAAACCCTACGTGCGCACGGCGCGTCGCGCGAGCGGATAACGGAGTACGCGTGGCGCTACCGGTGCCGGCGAGGTGTACTGGGGCCCAAGCTGGCGGAGCCGAGCCCGCATCCGGGCCTCTCAGACCGCGGATCAAGCGCACAAACTGCTGCGATCCGCGCCCCGTCCGTATGATCACGAGTGACGCAACGTAGTTGATGGCACTTTGCCGCCATCACGTCGCTGGGCCCTGGGAAGCAGCGGCGACCACGCGGGCCTATGTACACGCTGGCGTACTTGGCCTTGCACCAGAACCCGTACACCGACCTCCTGGGCCGTCAGCGTCGAGATCCTGCTCACCGGACTGGCCCGCTTCGCCGACCCCCGGCGTCGCCGCGCGCAGGGTCTGCGGGCCGCCCGCACCACCCTCGACCGATAGGTGTCAGCCCAAGGAATCGTCAGACAAGGTGACCCAGGGGCGCCGGTGGGACACAGCCGGGTGGCATCAGCGCCACGACCGCTGATGCCGGCCTCAGCGAACGTACTGCGGATTGAAATCCCTCAGCGCCTCGATCAGCTCATGGCGAGCCGCGTCGAACTCCATCACGAGCCGCTCTAGCTCTTCCACATGGCGGTGTTCCACAATGCGTGCAGACTTGCCGCGCCTGCTCCGCTCGACGTGATACTCGTCGTCGCCAACGTCTCTGTGCAGGGACGCCGCGACCGCGCAAGTGCGCCCGAACAGCGATGGACACACCGTCCAAGTGGCGTGAACCACCTGGTTACGTTCCTTCCAGACCCGGTTCGCTTCGGTGAGCGCCTCGCCGACGCGAGGTAGCGCGGCGTCGTTGCAGCGCCGGGTCGCGTAAACCGGCTCCTGCTGAAAGCGCACGGCCATGCTGTGCAGCCAATCCCAGGATTGACCCATGAGCAGCACATCAACGTCGTTGCTCAAACCCCCCAAGATCCCGACACACTCACGCATCACCTCCTCAAGTAGCCCACCGTGCCGAACGACCTTGCCAATGAAGTCGTCAAGCGGGTTAGGGAAATCAAGCTTCATCAACAGAAAGTCGATGCTCTGCTGCTCGTCTGCCGCTTCGTCACTCATGCCGGCTGATCCTGCCAACACCCGCCATACTGATAAAGACCCGCAGCTGCGGCTTTATGGCGATCAGGCGCTCGGGCCGAGTGGGTCATCGCCCGACGACCCTGACGGCGAACGGCTCCTGCGACAGCGGTATACCGGCGTAACGGGCTTGATCCCCCCGCACGAACCCTCCGCCGAGGCCCGCGCCGTCGACCACGCGTGGCAGTGATCGAACCGGGCGGCCGGGGTCCGCCGGGTGCGAGGCCCGGATCAACGCTTCCAAGGCGCCGACCCGACAGGCGTCTCGAACCCGCCATGGCCGCCAGCGACATGCCATGTTCCCGCCGCAGTGCCGCCGGCTGAACTCCGCGGCACGCTGCCTGACAGCCCAGGTCGCCGGCGGCCTTGCCCGAGGGAGCACAACGTGCTACCAGCCGATGCGCTCGAGCGCCTCCCTCTCCCGTGCCTCCTTCTCCTCGTCGGACAGCCTGGCGTAGTCGAGGGAGGACTGGCACCGCTCCTGCAGGTCGTCACGGTCGAACCAGCGCAGCGGGTGGCGTGGGTCGGAGACGTCGTAGATGCCTTGGCCGTGCATTTCCAGGACGAGAAGGTCGTGGAGCCGATAGTCGTGAGCCTCCTCTGGAGGCACGAGCGCGCCGAGCATACGATCACGCCAGTCCACGATGAGTTCGTGTCCGTCCTGGTTCTCCCAGTAGCGCGGCGCCAAATGCTCGCGGTCATGCAAGCCCGGATACATGTGGAGCACGTCCCCGACGCTGGGCGGATCGGTGTTCATGATGACGATGGACAGGGCGTACTCGTCGGCGAGGCACACGGGACGAGGAACTCGGCCTTCGCCCAGCAGGCCGCCCACGCGCATGATGCGTTCACCCATCCGAACCAGCCAGTGGTTGTTCACCTGAGTGAGCGCCAGCTCGGGAAGGTCGCGCAGGAGATCCACCTCTCTGATGGAGGCCTCTCCTTTGAGGAATGCGGGAAAGCCGCACCCGAGGGCGTGCTCCACCGCGAACCGCTTGCTGTTCATCGGGGCGAAGTCGGAGAACGCGACCGTGCTGTGCAGCGCCATGGCGTCGGCCGCGGTGATCGGGTCACCAGTGAACGACGCATTGAAAAACCGCACCAGGTCGTCGCTCTCCTGGTCGACCTCGTCCACCTCGTCGGAGCCCATGAGCCGGTGGAACTCGGCCATTCCGAGGCGCAGCGCTCGGGCGAAGCCTCTGACGTTGTCGGCCTTGAACCCGTCGAGCCCGCTGGCGGCTTCGAGACGGCGCCAAGTGGCGACGGAGACCTCGGCCCGTCTTGCGGCTTCCTGTTGGGTAAGCGCGAGCTCGATGCGACGCTGCCGCACCGGGTTGGTGGATCGCTGCGGGGACATGGCAACCTCCAGTGAGCGCCCGCCGAGTACTCACGACAGCTTAGCGCTCAGCGAGCGCTCGACCTAGCGTCGGAGTGTCGGACGCGCTGGGAGCGCCGCGGCGACGGCTTCTTCAGGTCACCCGGATAGATGCCCCGCCTCGGCAGACTCAGGCGGGCGCAGGGGTCGGTACCCCGTCGGTGTTGAACTGGGCGAATTGGTCGTGGATGGCGACAGGTCGGTGCCGTACGAGTGCAGGGTTCTCATGGTGGGTCGGCTGCATGTGAACAAGCAGCCCGTCGTCGACAGCCTGGCCACGGGGCGCAGCCCGGCGTTGGACCGAATCCCGTCCGGTAGAGGCCCTCGATGATGATGATGCTGCTGGCCGGCTCGCTTGCAGCAGTTTCCCGGAGGGTGCTTCCGGTATGGAGGCCGCGCTGCTGGCTCGCATCAAGCACGAGTTGGCTCAAGATAATGAGAGGTACGCTTCCGCGCTGATTCTCACTATCGTGAGCCACCGCAGCTCAGGCGCTACGCCGCTGGCTCAGGTCAAGTGAGACGCGACACCTGCGTGAGTGACCGCAGCAGCGCGGGTTGTTCGTACGGCAGGTAGTGCCCCGCCGCGTCGATCACCGTGAAGGTGCCGCGCGGATAGCGGCGCATGGCGCGGAACTGGTCGGCGTACCCGACGATCCTGTCCTGTCGGCCGGTGATCACCGTGACCGGGCCGTCGAAGACGACGTCGGCGTTTTCGTCGGGCAACGCGTAGTCGGGCCCGGTCTGCAGCTTCTCCTGGAAGGTCGCGTCACCGGGACCGCCGGAGTTCAGTGCCGCGAGCACCGTCGCGACGACAGTTGACGTGCGATTGCCCAGGGCGGCGTCGAGGTGGGCGTGCAGGGCGGCGGGAGCTTCGTCGAGCCAGCCCTCGGGCGCTTCCGGCGGCGGGTCGTCGGGCAGGTCCCGGCTGTCGCGGGCGATGGTGACGCCCGGGCAGACGAGAAGCAGGCCGCGGACGAGTTCGGGTCGTCGGCGGGCGATGCCGGTGGCCAGGTACGCGCCGTAGGAGCCGCTGGCGAGCAGGACCGGCGCGTCGACGTGGTGGTCGAGCCACCCGCACACGATGTCCAGCACCGCCTCGGACGTTGGTGGGCAGTCCGTGGGGCTGTCGCCGTGGCCGGGTAGGTCCAGGTATGTCTCTCGCAGGCCCGCGCCCGCGAGGGCTGGGCCGAACGCGGCAGCCGTGGCGGTGCGGGTCATGCCGAACATCGGCAGGCACACCACCTCTGGTGCTGTGCCCGGTGACCGGTCGACTGCCAGGTTCATTGTCGGGCTCTCCCCTGCTGGCCGGTGCGGTCCATTCTGTACTCCTCGTCAGGGGTTCGGTTGCCCGCCGTGAATGTGGGTGAGGGTGGTCTCGGCGCTGGCGTACCTGCCTCCCTGGGGCGCGCGGGAGTCGATGGGGTCGTCGGCGCCGACGACGTGGGCGGCGTGGTCTTCCGCGTTGTCGACCGGCGTGTAGCCGAGTTGGATGCCAGCGTCGAGGTCCCAGAACCGGCGGGTGTTGGCGGACACGGCGTAGGCGGTGGCGAAGGAGACGTCGGGTGCGGTGATGGCCGCTCGGATGAACCCGAGGCAGTCGCGTGGGCTGAGCCAGGTGGCGAGATATCGGGCGTCGTCTGGTCTGTCCTCGAAGCTGCCGATGCGCAGGCACACCACGGACAGGGCGAACTTGTCCGCGTACAGGCGGGCGAGAGCCTCGATTGCCACCTTGCTGACCCCGTAGAAGCCGTCCGGTCGGACCGGGTCTTCGGGGTTGACGGTCTTTCCGACGGGGTGGAAGCCGGTGACCCGGTTGCTGCTGGCGAGGACGACCCTGTCGACCTGTTGCCGGCGGGCGGCCTCGAGGACGTGGAACGTGCCCAGCACGTTGGCGTCCAGCAGGTCGGCGAGTGGGGCCTCGTCCGGCAGCCCGGCGAGGTGGATCACCACGTCAACGCCCTCGAACGCCGAGATCAGGGCGTCGAGGTCGGTGAGGTCCAGGCGGATGACCCGCTCCTCCGGCGACTGCGCGGTCAGTGGGTCGCGATCGATGAGGACGAGGTGGCGGGTCTCGTCGCGTAGGGCGTGGCGGAGTGCGCTGCCGATGCGGCCGGCGGCGCCCGTGATGACCACGGTCCCGAAGGGTGGACTCATGTCGGCAGTCTCTCCTCCCCTACCGACAGGTCTTCGCAGGCATTACGATGATCGAACTTCGTCGATCACGGTGGGGCGTTGCCCGCATCACACCTGAGCTGCGAACCTTCTTAGGGTAAGCGCCGTCGCTGTCGCCGACCTCACGTGCGCCCCTCGCAGGGGAATTCTCGCGCTGGGCCGCGCGGTTGTCCGTTCGGAAGATCAGAATTACATGATCGAATGGAAGTGCCATGCGCATGCGCTCAGACGCGGTCGTGCTGTTCGGCGTCACGGGAGACCTCGTTTCGAAGAAGCTGTTCCCGGCGCTGTACGAGTTGACCCGGCGCGACCGCCTGGACGTCCCGGTGATCGGGGTGGCCCGCTCCCCCTGGGATGATCAACAGCTCGTCACGATGGCCCGCAAGTCTGTCGCCGAGGCCAACGACGAGGTCGACGACGAGACTTTCGACCGGCTGGCGGGCAACCTTTCGATGATCTCCGGCAACTACGCGGACCCGGTCACCTATCAGCGGTTGGCGGAGCGTCTGCGGGGTGCCGAGCGACCGGTCTTCTACCTGGCGATTCCTCCGGCGGTGTTCGGTGCCGTCGTCGACGGTCTCGCGGCGGTCGGTCTGGCTGACCGGGGCCGGGTGATCGTGGAGAAGCCGTTCGGGCGTGACGTGGAGTCCTCCCGTGAGCTGGACCGCACGCTGCGGGCGACCTTCGATCCGCAGCGGGTGTTCCGCATCGACCACTACCTCGGTAAGGAAGCCGTCGAGGGCCTCTACGCCTTCCGGTTCGCCAACCGGCTGTTCGAGCCGTTGTGGAACAGCGAGCACATCGACAACGTTCAGGTGACTCTTGCCGAGGGTTTCGGTACGCAGGGTCGGGCCGGTTTCTACGACACCGTCGGCGCCACTCGTGACGTGTTGCAGAACCACATTCTGCAGGTTGTCGCGCTGGTGGCGATGGAGGCGCCCGCCGCTGACGACGCGGCCGCGTTCCGTGAGGCGGAGGTCGCGGTGCTGCGGCAGATCGAGGCGCTGTCGCCGCAGTCCACGGTGCGGGGTCAGTACGCCGGGTACCGCGACGAGCAGGGTGTCGCCGCGGACTCGAACACGGAGACGTTCGTGGCCACCCGGTTGACGATCGACTCCCCCCGCTGGGCGGGTGTGCCGTTCTATCTGCGTGCCGGTAAGTCCCTTGCGGGGACGGCGACGGAGGTCGTGGTCGAGTTCAAGCAGCCGCAGCGGTCGCTCATCCCGGCCGAGCGGGGCACGGTGACGGCCGCGAACCTGTTGCGGTTCCGCCTCGGGCGTGGTGACGGCATCACGATGTCGATCCAGGCGAAGAGCCCGGGCGCCGAGGTGGCGAGCCGTGCGGTGGACCTGTCGGTCGACTTCGGCATGGCGCTGGGTCGCCGTCAGGAGGCGTACGAGCGGTTGCTCGACGACGCGATGGATGGGCAGCATCTGCGCTTCGCGCGTGAGGAGACGATCGAGCAGGAGTGGCGCATCGTCGAGCCGATCCTGGATCTGCCGGCGGCGGTGCAGTCGTACGAGAAGGGCAGTTGGGGTCCGGCGGACGCCGACGCGTTGGCTGGCGGCTGGCACACCCCGGATCTGCGCTAGCGCGGGCGTCCGCGTGGTCGCTGACTGACCGCTCAGCTCACCGGGATGACCGTCCGGCGACGGTGAGGTTTGCGGTGTGCGTGTGGTGTGGGCACGTTGTGCGGGACGTCCTTCGTCCTCCTCGGAGAGGAAGCACCGCATGCTTTCCGCACTCGATCGTCGGCACACCGTCGCGCCGCCCGGTTACAGCAGGTGGCTCATTCCCCCGGCGGCGTTGGCCATCCACCTCTGCATCGGCCAGGTCTACGCGACCAGCGTCTACAAGAACTCGCTGATCGCCCACTTCGACGCCAGTCAGACGGCGATCGGGGTGATTTTCAGTATCGCGATCGTGATGCTCGGGTTGTCCGCGGCCGTGGCCGGGACCTGGGTGGAGGCGAACGGCCCGCGTAAGGCGATGTTCGTCTCGGCCTGTTTCTGGGCGGCGGGCTTCCTGGTGGGTTCGCTGGGCATCGCCACGAAGCAACTGTGGTTGCTGTATCTGGGATACGGGTTGCTCGGCGGCATTGGTCTTGGCATCGGGTACATCTCCCCCGTCTCCACGTTGATCAAGTGGTTCCCGGACCGGCCGGGTCTGGCCACCGGGTTGGCGATCATGGGGTTTGGTGGTGGGGCGATGGTCGCCTCTCCCCTGTCCCGGCAGTTGCTGTCGTTCTTCGACGCCGGTTACGACCCATCCAACGCGGGGTCGACGGCGTCGGGCAGCGCCCTGGTGTGGTTGTTCGTGACGCTCGGCCTGGGTTACTTCGCGATCATGATGTTCGGGGTGGCGAACGTGCGGGTGCCCGCGGAGGGCTGGCGCCCGGCCGGCTTCGACCCGGCGAGCGTCGCGGCGAAACCGCTGGTCACCACGGCGAACGTGTCGGCGGCGAACGCGGTGAAGACCCGCTCGTTCTGGCTGCTGTGGGTGGTGTTGTTCTGCAACGTCACGGCGGGCATCGGCATCCTGGAGCAGGCCAGCCCGATGATCCAGGACTTCTTCCGGGACAACGGCACCTCGGCGGTGAGCGTCGCCGCGGCCGGCGGGTTCGTGGGTCTGCTGTCGCTGTTCAACATGGCGGGCCGGTTCGTGTGGTCGTCGACGTCGGACGTCATCGGCCGCAAGCCGATCTACATGGTGTACCTGGGTGTCGGGATGGTGCTGTACGCGCTGCTGGCTCTCGTGGGGCAGACCGCGACGGCGCTGTTCGTGTTGTTGGCGTGCGTGATCCTGTCGTTCTACGGCGGCGGGTTCGCGACAGTGCCGGCGTACCTGCGGGATCTGTTCGGCACGTTCCAGGTCGGTGCGATCCACGGCCGGTTGTTGACCGCCTGGTCGGCGGCGGGGATCGCGGGTCCGCTGATCGTCAACGGGTTCCTCGACGCGCAGGGTGAGCCGGGTTCGTTGACGGCGGCGGCGTACCGGCCGGCGCTGTTCACGATGGTGGGGGTGCTGGCGGTGGGCTTCGTGGCGAACCTGTTGGTGCGGCCGGTGCCGCAGCGCTACCACGAGCCGTCGGCGGATCGGGACGTTGACGAGGACAAGACGGCGCAGAGGAGTGGTAGGCGATGAGCGACGACAGCCGATCCGGGCAGCAGGCCCGGTTGTGGATTTCGTGGTTGGTGGTGGCGGCGCTGCTGGGCTACGGGGTGACGCAGACGGTCATCACCGCGGCGAAGCTGTTCACCCAGTGACCCGGGTCCGGCGGTCTCTGACTGGTGTGACGCCAGGTCAGAGGCCGCCGGAGACCCGCAGGACCGTGCCGGTGGCGTACGAGGCGTCGGGGCTGAGCAGCCAGGTGATGGCGGCGGCGATCTCGTCGGGTTCGCCGGCGCGGCCCAACGGGATGCGACCGACGGCGGTGTCGGCGCGGTCGGGTACGCCGGAGTCGGCGTGGATGTCGGTGCGGACGATGCCGGGTGCGACGGCGTTGACCCGGATGCCTTTCGGGGCGAGTTCCTTGGCCAGGCCGACGGTGAGGGTGTCGGTGGCGGCCTTTACGGCGGCGTAGTGCACGTATTCGCCGGGGCTGCCGAGGGTCGCGGCGGCCGACGAGACGTTGACGATCGCGCCGCCGTCGGTGAGGCGGCGGGCGGCCTGCTGGGCGCAGAGGACGTAGCCGACGAGGTTGACGTCGACGACGCGGCGCAGGTCGTCAACGCGCAACTCGGTGAAGGGCCCGATCGGGCTGGTGACCCCGGCGTTGTTGACCAGGCCGGTGAGCGGGCCGAGGTGGGCGGCTGCGTCGAACAGTTCGGCGACCTGCTCGGGGTCGGTGGTGTCGGCGCGTACCGCGATGGCCTGTGCGCCGGCGGCGCGCAGGTCGGCCAGGACGGCGGTGGCGGCGGCTTCGTCACGGCGGTAGCACAGGGCGACGTGGTGACCGGCGTTGGCGAGGCGGCGGGCGGTGGCCGCGCCGATGCCGCGACCACCGCCGGTGATGACGGTGACGGGTGCCACGGTGCCTCCCCAGGGTGCTGACGGCTGCGCAGGTGTCGTGCCGACGCTACCGTGACCGGCGCGGGTCGGTCGTCGAGAGGAGAGTCACATGCGGCGGGCGTTGGTGCTCGGTGGTGGCGGGGTGACCGGGGTGGCCTGGGAGTTGGGGCTGCTGGCGGGTCTGGTCGAGCGGGGTGTGCCGGTCACGGAGGCGGACCTGGTGGTGGGGACGTCGGCGGGTTCGGTGGTCGGCGCGCTGGTGTGCTCCGAGCTTCCGGTGCAGCGGTTCTACGAGGAGCAGTTGGCGCCGCCGTCGAGTGAGGTGGCGGCGCGGTTGGGCTTCGCGACGCTGGCGCGGCTGGTGTGGGCTGGTGGTCGTACCCGCGACGCGGCGCGCTCCCGGGCCCGGATCGGGGCGATGGCGTTGGCGGCGCGTACCCCGTCGGAGGCGTCGCGACGCGCGGTGATCGAGGCCCGTCTGCCGGAGCGGGAGTGGCCGCGGCGGCGGTTGCTGGTCACGGCGGTGGACGCGTCGTCCGGTGAGTTCGTGGTGTTCGACCGGGACAGCGAGGTGTCCCTCGTGGACGCGGTGGGTGCGAGTTGCGCGGTGCCCGGGGTGTGGCCGCCGGTGACGATCGGCGCGCGTCGTTTCGTCGACGGTGGGATGCGCTCGACGGTGAACGCGGACCTCGCTGCCGGCGCGGAGCGGGTGCTGGTGCTCGCGCCGACGTCGGCGGCGATCGGGCCGATGCCCCGGCTGTCCGCGCAGGTCGACGGGTTGCGGGCGGCCGGGTCGCGGGTGTCGGTGCTGACGCCGGACGCGGCGGCGCGCACGGCGATCGGCCGCAACGTGCTGGACCCGGCCCGGCGGGCGGGCGCGGCGCGGGCCGGGCGGGCCCAGGCCGCCGCGGTGCTGGACGAGGTGGCGGCGCTCTGGGCTTGATCGCTTACGCTCACCGCCTGTCCGGTCTGACGATGGAGGTGCGCGGTGGCGGGTGTGGGTGTCGGCGACGTGGTCGAGGATTTCGAGCTGCCTGATGAGACGGGCACGCCGCGGCGGCTGTCGGAGTTCCTGGCGGCGGGGCCGGTGGTGCTGTTCTTCTACCCGGGGGCGATGACCCGTGGGTGCACGGCGGAGAGCTGCCATTTTCGGGACCTCGCGGCGGAGTTCACGGCGCTGGGCGCGTCCCGGGTGGGCATCAGTCGCGACCCGGTGGCGAAGCAGGCGGAGTTCTCCAAGCTCAACGGGTTCGACTATCCGCTGCTCTCGGATGAGGACGGGACTGTGGCGCAGCAGCTCGGGGTGAAGCGGCGGCTGCCGTTGGGGCCGTTGAGCACGAAGCGGATGACGTTCGTCATCGGCGCCGACAGTCGGGTCATCGAGGTGATCCACAGCGAGGTCAGCATGAACGACCACGCGGACCGGGCGCTGCGGGCGTTGGGCGGCTGAGTGGGCGCGAGCCCTGTGCGGCGGGTGTCGCAGCCGGCTGGTATCAAGACAGCAATCAAACAGGTGTACGGAAGAGGGTTGTGATGGATGCCGGCCAGGGTTTGTCCACTAGCGAGGTGCAGAGCATCCGGGAGGCGTTGGCTGCCGGGCGTAAGCCGCGGGTGGTGTTCACCGCGTCGGCGGGGCAGATCGCCGGTCAGGTCGGTCAGGTGATCGAGTTGACCGATCCTGAGGTGTCCGACGAGTTCGTGGTGGTGCGTTTCGGCCGCGACGAGTTGCCGTTCTCCCCCGCGGACCTGGCCGTGGCGCCCAAGGGTGTGACGCGGCGGGTGGTGGAGCCGAAACCGGAGCCGGAGCCGCAGGAGTCGCCGGTGGTGGCGGCGCCGGAGTTCGTGTTGGACACGCCGCGGGTGCCCGCGCAGCGACAGGAGGAGCCGAAGGTGGAGCAGACGGAGAAGCCGCCGGCGCGGCGGGCGGTCAAGGCCGTCAAGCCGAAGGGTCCCGCGGGTCTCACGGTGACGCTGGCGTACGCCGACGGTGAGTGGACCGTCGCCGCGCAGCAGGGCAGCAAGGCTCTGGCGAAGCCGTACGTGGTGAAGCCGGCGGAGGCGTTGAAGATGGTGGGCCTGGTGGACGTGCCGGGTGTGCAGGAGGCGGTGGAGCAGATCCTCGGCACCGAGCGGGCCGAGGCGGAGCAGCAGGCGGACAAGCTGCGCGCCGAGCTGGCCGAGATCGAGGCCCGGTTGGCGGAGTTGCGCGAGGCCCGCTGAGGCGGGTCACTGTCGGCTGTGGTGCGCCAGCAGCCGGGTGAGCAGGCGGGTCAGCTGGTCGCGCTCGGTGGCGGACAGCGGGGCGAGCAGGTCACGTTGGATGCGGTCGAGGGTGTCGCCCAGCCGGCGGGCCTCGTCGGTGCCGACGTCGGTGATGCTGATGACGTTGCGGCGGCGATCGGCCGGGTCGGGGGCGCGCACGACGAGCCCTCGGCCGGCCAGGTCGTTGATGGCCGCGACGACGTCGCTGCGGTCGATGGCGCAGCGGCGGCCGAGGTCGGCCTGACTGGCCGGGCCGTCCTCGGCGAGCGCGGTGAGCAGCCGGTAGTGGTAGCCGCGGAGGTCGTGGGCAGCGAAGCCCTCGCTGAGCAGGCGGGCGGCATGGCCGGCGGTCTGGTTGAGCAGCCAGGTCGGGGTGCTGCGGAGCCCGGCGGGTGACTGCGGGGCTCCGGGATCCATGGGCGCAGCCTACCAGTAATCGTTGGCGCGACCCACGATCTGATGTTACGTTGGCGGCTCCAACGTTGGCGCGGCCAACGTTTCGAAGGAGGTTCCATGTCCACCGTCCCCACCCTCAACGGCCAGGTCATCGGCCAGGCCCACTACGCCACCCGCGCCCTGCTCGAACGGGCCATCGGCCCCCTCGGCGTCACGTTCGACCAGGTCGTCGCGCTGCACGCCCTCGCCCAGGGCCCCGTCGAACGCGCACACCTCACGCACCGGGTCACCAGCACACGCAAGATCGACGAGTCGGCCGTGCACCAGGTGGTCGCCCAACTCGTCGACGCCGGCCTCGCACAGGTCGACAGCCCGTCCCCCGCGACCAGAGGCGACGAGCCGCAGGTGGCGCTCACCGACACGGGTCGCGCCACCCAGCGCAGCGTCGTCGCCGCCGTCGCCGACCTCAGTGCCCGGCTGTACGCGGACATCCCCGCCGACGAGGCCGGCACGGCGGCGCGGGTGCTCACCCTCGTCACCGAACGCGCGAACGCCGAGCTGGCCGCGGTCCCCGCCTGACCGAGCGAACGCCGAACTGGCGGCGACCCGGCCTGACCGGACGCCGCCACCAGGCGACCGTAGCTGAACTCGTTTTCTGGTGCAGTTGCGCAACTCGCGTTCTGTCGGCCTCCTCCTCCGAACGGTCCCTGACTGGCGTGGCCATCGCCGGTCAGGGCCTTCGTTCACGACACGCTGGCCGCTTGGGTTACACCTGGCTACACAGAGCCTTTTGAGTCAGGCTGTCGGCACCGCGTTGCTGCTGGAGCATGTTGTCCCGCGACTTGCAGGTACTCGCGATCCGGGAGCGGCCGATAGGTGGCACCCGGCGCCTGTAGTGCCGCCGGCGTCACTCGCGAACGCCAATCGCGTTGACCGGCTGTGCCCGCATGGCGATTCGAGTGGAGGTCATGATGGCGGCCGAGCCGAGCAGCGCGGTGACCGCGACGATTCCCAGGTAGACGAGCGGTGGGATAGACGGAATCAGCGTCCTGGTCAGTCCGATGCTTGTGCCGATCAATGACGGGATCGCGCCCAGGGTACCGATGAGCACGGCTGCGACGACGATGATCCGCGTCTCGCTGCGCATCATCGCGAACACCTGGCGGCGGGTGGCGCCGACCAGTTGGAGTAGGGCGAATTCGCGGAAGCGCGAGGCGGTAGCCATCACCAGGGTGTTCACCACGGCGATCGCGAGGTAACCGAGCAGGACCGCGTTGAGGATGAGGCCGACCGCCGACTCGCCAGCGGCTGCGGCGCTCTGCGCGGCGATGAACGACTCGCGGTTGTTGACCCGGACGGTGGGGAGGTGTTGGACGGCGGAGCGCAATGCGTCGCCGAGTGCCGCAGCGTCGGTTCCCGTGGCCGCCGTGACCAGCACCGCGAGGTCCAGGCGGTCGGTGGTGTGCTCTAGGACGAGGTCGTGCGGCAGCGTGACGTCACCGAGGCCGAGTCCTCTCTCGTAGAGCGCCACCACCGTGGGTTTGATCGGTGTGCCGTCACCGAGGCGAAGGTCGATGCTGTCGCCGAGAGCGACGCCGAGGGTGCCCGCCGCGATCCGGCTCAACGCCACCGTGTTGCCCCGCACATCCGCGACATCGCCCTCGAGAACGGCGAGATCCATGGTCTCGGCGAGCTGATCACTGGTGACCCCCTGCGACGAATAGGTCCTGAATTGGGGGCCGTCGCTCGAGCCGAAGGTCGCCAGCGTCCGGGTACGCACGACCGGGGTCACCGCCGAGACGCCAGGCACGTCCCGGAGCATGTCCGCGACCTCGGGCGACACGCCGGCGGACGTGGATGTGACGACGTAGTCCGCGCGCAGTCCGTCTGCGGCCTGATCCTGCGCCGCCGAGCTCGCGGTCGTCCCGCTGAAGAGCTGCCCGGCGGCCAGGATGATGCCCATGATCAAAGGAGTGGTCGCCGCGGCAAGCCGCCGCGAGTTGGCGTGCGCGTTCGCTGTCGCAAGGAACCCGCTGACGCCCGACCCGCGGCGTAACCAGGGGCCCAGCACGGTGACGGCACCGCCGAGCAACCGCGGCCCCAGCAGCGCGACGGCGAAGAGGAGCACGAACGCAGAGAAGGCCGCACTTTCAGCGGCCCCTTCACCGGGTAGCGCCCATGGCAGCACGACCGCCATGGCGAGACCGGCGGGGACCAGCAGCAAGCCGACGGTCAACCGAAGCCACCCGAGTTTGGGCGGCTCCACCGCAGCCTCGCCGAGCGCGTCCACCGGCCTGAGCCTGGCCGCGCGCCGCGCGGCTATCCAGCCGCCCAAACGGGCGCCGACCAGGCACAGCACCATCGCCGGGAGTACCGGCAGCGGGCTGATCGACAGTTCAAAGTCGTCTGGTACCGCGCCGACCAGGATGAAGGTTTCGCGGAGGAGGAAGCTGAGGCCGATGCCGGGAATCACGCCCAGCACTGCTCCGAGCGTGCCCACCACCATGGTCTCTGCGGCGATCATCCCGAGCACCTGCTTCGGGGTCGCGCCGATCGCCCTCAGCAGCGCCAGCTCCCGCAGCCGTTGCCGAACGGACAGGGCGAGTGTGCTCGCGACAACGATCATGATCACCAAAATCATGCTGCCGCCGAACGCCAGGGACAGCTCGCTGATGAACGAACGCGTGGTGCCGATGTCGAGGAACTCGGCCTCGCTTCGGTCGCTGCCGGTGTAGACGACCGCATCAGGAACTGCCGACTTGATGGCGCTTGCCAATTCGTCGGCACTGACTCCGGGTGCGGCCAGCACGCCAATCGCGTCCACCCGGTCCGGTTGGCCGGTCAGCTCTCGGGCCCGATCTTCGGTGAAGAACAGTGCGGACTGCCGGGCGAGTCGGCCTCCAGGCAGACCCGCGATGCCTGTCACCCGGTACATCGACGTGTTCGAGCCGACCGCGAGTCGCACAGACGCACCGACGGTAACGCCGGCCCGCTCGGCCAGCGCGGCGTCCAGCACCACATCGTCCGGCCTGGCCGGTGCCCGGCCGGTGCTCGTGGTGAACGGGCCGAGCACGGCCGACTGCCAACCATGTCCGAGCGCGGGGGTGCCGTCCGGCCCGGCGAGCACCTCGGCGTCCGTCGTCACGAGGCTGACCGGGACGTTGACGTCGGCGATCGCCGATCGGACGCCAGGCACTCGCGCGACGTCGCCGACCCGGGCGGCCGGCAGGGTGGCCCGCTCGCCGAACCTGGGATCTACGTCGTCGGCCACCGGCATTGCCTGCGAGGCGCCCACCACCAGGTCGGCAGCCTGGTAGCGCTCGGTCGGCACGCCCGAGCGCTCGCTGCTCTCCAGCAGGATCCCGCAGGCCGTGATCACCGCCGAGCCGAACAGCACCGCGACGAATGCCGCGACGAACCCGCCCTTCCGCCCCTTGACTGTCTTCCAGGCCAGCGCCAGCATGCGCTTCGACATCACGCGGCGACTCACTGCTCCCCCAGGTGAGTCATCCGCTCGGCGATCTGCTCGACGGACGGTCGGGTCATCTTGCCGGCCAACCGGCCGTCGGCGAGAAACACCACGGTGTCGGCCTGCGCGGCCGCGACCGGATCGTGCGTCACCATCAGCACGGTCTGCCCCAGGTCGTCGACGATCTTCCTGAGCAGTGTGAGGACTTGGCGGCCGTTACGGCTGTCCAGCGCGCCCGTCGGCTCGTCGGCGCACACCAGATCGGGCCGGTTGATGAGAGCTCTCGCGATCGCCACCCGCTGTTGCTGGCCGCCGGAGAGCTGACTCGGGCGTCGGTCGTGATGCTCGGCGAGCCCGACCGCAGCGAGGACGCTCGCCAATTGCTCGGCATCGACCGGCTTCTCGGCCAACCGGAGGGGCAACGTGACATTGTCCGCCACGGTCAGCGCACCGAGCAGGTTGTACGCCTGAAAGACGAACCCGATCCGGTCGCGGCGTAGCTCGGTCAACTCGGTCTCCGACCGGCCGGACAGATCCGTGTCACCCAGCACGACCCGGCCCGATGTCGGGCGGTCCAGACCCGCCGCGCAGTTCAAAAACGTGCTCTTGCCGGAGCCGGACGGGCCCATGACGGCGGTGAACGTACCGCGCGGGAATCCGGCTGTCACCCCGTCGAGAGCGCGTACCTCGTTCCTCCCCGACCCGTATACTTTTGACACCGAATCCAATTGCACCGCGCACGATGGTGTTCTGAATGTCGGCAGTGCACCCGACCGTAGCGACTGGGCCGCGGTGGCCTCGACCAGCGCCCCGCGTCGTCTCGATGGGTTTCTGCTGTTGAACTTCATGCGTCCGACGCTAAATTCCGCGACCGTCGGATACCGATACCCCGTACCACCGGATGTGAGGTACAGGTGGCTGTAGTGCCGCGGGCGGCGGCCACCGGGCAGACTTGACGCGGTGTCGTGAACGCGGCCCCAAGGAGGGTACGCAGAAAGGGCATCCTGTGACGTCGGGTCGGCCATGGGTGCAGGTGTGGCGTGGCGGGACCTACCTCCTGGGATCACTGGCCACCGGGATCGCCACGCTGCTCGCACTGCCGCTGCTGTGCCATCCGAGGCTCGCCCGGCGATGGGCGAATTGGCACCGTGACCGCGCCGGCCGACTGCTTGAGACGCCGTTGGCACCGCGCCCTGTTCTGCACCTGACCGGGCGCCGAGCATGGGCCGATCCGGCAACGCCCCGCGACCTGCTCTGGCTGCCGGTGAACGCCATCACCGGAGTGGCGCTCGGCCTGCTCGCGCTGCTGTGCGTGGGTAACCTCCTGACCGCCGCACTCGCCACACCACTGTGGTGGGCGTTCGCGCCGGAGAATCGGCCACGGTTGTTCATCGATGTCCCGGTGACCAATTGGGCAACAGCCCTCACCCTCGGTGCACTGCAGATCCTCCTGCTCACCGCGCTGTCGTACCTGGCCTTCGCACCGATCGCTCGCGCACATGCCCGGATCTGCCTGGTAGTGCTGTCGCACTCGACGGCCGAACAGCTCGCCGACCGGGTCGCCGTGTTGACCCGCACCCGGGCAGACGTGCTTGACGCACACGGCGCAGAGCTGCGCCGGATCGAGCGCGACCTGCACGACGGCACCCAGGCGCGGCTGGTGGCCATCGCGATGCGGCTGGCCGTGGCCCGGCGAGCACTATCCGACAACCCACGAAATGAGCAGTTCCTGGAAGAACTTCTTCGGGACGCACACGAAGGAACAGAGGAGGCGATGACCGAACTCCGCGACGTGATCCGAACCGTCTATCCGCCGATCCTCGCCGACCGCGGCCTCACCGGTGCACTGACCGCAGTGACGGCTCGCTGTGGCGTGCCAACCCGGCTGGACATCGACAACCTCGACACAGTACCCGCAGCCGTGGAGGCCGTCGTCTACTTCGCCGTCGCCGAGGCACTCACCAACGTCGCCAAGCACAGCCAAGCGACTACGGCCGGCGTACGGGTGAGCCGTAAGGCAGACCGGCTATCGGTGGTGATCACCGACAACGGCGCTGGTGGCGCCGACGATAGGCTGGGCACCGGCCTGGCCGGGATCCGTCGCCGTGTGCTCGCCTTCGACGGCACCGTCGACGTCGATAGTCCGGCCGGCGGGCCCACGACGATCACCATGGAGCTGCCATGCGGGTCGTAATCGCCGAAGACAATGTGCTGCTGGCCACCGGACTGGAACTGCTACTCAACAGCGTGGGGTTCGACATCGCCGCCATCGCGGGCGACGCGGCGGGCTTCCTCACCGCCGTGCGGGAGCACCAGCCCGACGTCACCATCGTCGACGTCCGGCTACCGCCGTCATTTCGCGACGAGGGCATCCGAGCCGCCCTTCAGGCCCGCCGAGAGCACCCTGGCCTACCGGTCCTGGTGCTGTCGCAGTACGTCGAGCAGCAGTACGCCGCGGAACTACTCGCCACCACCGGCGGCGGCGTCGGCTACCTCCTCAAAGATCGCGTCAGCCGAGTGGACGAGTTCGTCGACGCGCTGCGCCGAGTGGCCGCCGGTGGCACCGCCATGGACACTGAAGTCATCGCCCAACTCCTCGCCAACCGCAGCGACCCGATCGCCGTCCTCACTCCCCGCGAACGTGAGGTACTCGCACTGATGGCCCAGGGACACGACAACAACACCATCGCTGACCGGCTTGTCATCACCGACAACGCCGTGCACAAGCACATCGGCAACATCTTCAACAAGCTCGGGCTCGCCGTCACCGACAGCGGCCACCGCCGTGTCCTCGCCGTGCTCACCTACCTCAACGGCGCGGGCCAGATCGACGGCGACTGAGCACGCCGCTGACTCGCCGCCCGCCAGACGCTCATCGTCAGAAGCCGACGCCGCGCCGGTGTCGCGGAGCGACCGATAGCAACCCACCGTGGTCCCGAGTCAAGCCGAGGGCCGGCATGGTCAGGTTGACTGCGCGCGGTGCCGTCTCGCCGGCCGAGCTGCGACTCCACGTCCTCGGTGTGCGCCGGATCGCTTCCGCTCCGCAGCGCATGTCGATGAACCGCGTGGGCGTGCTCGTCGAATAGCTCACCCAACGCCTCGGAGCCTCCGGCCCGGGTCCGGGCCCGCATCTCGGCTGTCACACCTGTATGTGTCCGCTGCCGCCGCCGAGTTCCCACTTCGGAGGCGGAAACCATCGGCCGCAGGTCAGAAGTAGTCGAGTAACTGCGCCGGCCCGCCAGCGTCGAGGAGGTCGAGCGCGGCCGGGTCGACACCCGCGCTGTGGTGCAGCAGCCCGGCCTGCGCGACCGCGCGGGCCCGCGCGGCGCCGGCGTAGAGCAGGGCGAAGCCGCGTACGTCCAACCGCAGGTCCGCCTCGCCGTCGACCCGGGTCAGCTCGGCGGCGCCGTCGGCGACGCTCAACCGCCAGGTGCCTGTGTTCCACTCGGCGAGGGTGTCGGTGAGGCCGAAATCGACGACGCCCCGGGTGTGGGCGGGCCACCCCCGTGCGCTTACCGCTCGGGCGACGTCGACCGGTCGGTGCATCCACAGGTCCCGCTCGTGGTCGCGGGCCGACTCCAGTGGCAGGTGAGGGCTGACCGCGTCGCCGTCGAGCGGGCACAGCCGCAGCGTCGGCGCGACACTGGCCCAACTGCCGAGCATCCCGACGAGCTCCCGCGCGGCCTCGGCGGTGACGGCCAGGGCCTCGTCGACGGTGAGCACCGAGTCGACGCCGTAGCCCGATCCCCGCTGCCAGGTGGCGTAGCCGACCAGGTCGCCGTCGTCCTCGACGAGGGTGAGACCGTCGCCGGCCAGGCCCCGGTCGGCGGCGAAGAAGTCGTACAGCTCACCCCGGCGGGTCAGCATGCCGTTGCGGTGGCGGGCGACCCGCTCGTACAGGTCGGCGACGGCGGGCAGGTCGGCCACCGCGCCGGCCCGCACGGTCAGGTCCGGGGAGGGCCGGTGCCGGGGCAGCGCGGCGGTGGCCAGATCGACGGTACGCAGCACACCGGCGGTCTCCCATCCGCAGGCCCGGTAGGGGGCGGCGACGGTCGGGTAGAGGGCGCTGACCGCCGCTCCCCGCTCGTGGGCCCCGCGCAGCAGACCAGTGAGCATGGCACGGCCGACGCCCCGGCCCCGGGCCTCGGGGGCGACCGCCACACCGGCGACGTCGGCGGCCGGCACCGCCCGGCCCGACCACCACTGGTCGTGGTGCAGGTCGACGGCCTTGCCGACGAGCCGACCGCTGTCGTCGAACGCGCCGTAGCGGCTCATGCCGGGCACCGCGACGGTGGTGCTGGCGGCTCGTTCCGAGGTGGCGCCGAACGCGACCCGTCCCAGCTCCCAGGCGGCGTCGAGGTCGTCGGTGGTGAGTTCACGTACGTGCACAGGCTCGGGCATCGGCACACCCTAGCGGGGCCCACTCCCGACGACCGCCGATTTTTCCGGCGGGCGGCGGCCCCGCGGCCGCCGGTCAGTGCTGCGGGATGTTGGCCACGCCGATGCGCTTGCGGAACACCCAGTAGGTCCAGCCCTGGTAGGCCAGCACGATCGGAGTGAAGATCACCGCCACCCAGGTCATGATCTTCAAGGTGTACGGGGTGGAGGCGGCGTTGGTGGCCGTCAGCGTGCCGGCCGCGTCCAGGGTGGACGGCAGCACGTTCGGGAACAACGCCGCGAACAGGGTCGCCACGGCCAAGCCGATCGCCACGGCGGTGCCGGCGAACGCCCAGCCCTCCCGGCGTACCCGGGCGGCGGCCAGACCACCGAGCAGGGCGAGGGCCGCGCCGACGGCGAGCACGACGGCCGCCGCGCTGGAGCGGATGCTCAGCGTCCAGGACAGGAACCCGACCGCGAGCACGGCGGCGCCGACGCCCAGGCGCACCGCGAGGGCGCCCGCGCGCTCCCGGATGTCACCGGTGGTCTTCAGGGCCAGGAACACCGCGCCGTGGGTGAGGAACAACGCCAGGGTGGTCGCGCCACCGAGCAGGGCGTACGGGTTGAGCAGGTCCACCAGGCCACCGACGTACTCGTGGTCGGCGTCCAGCGGCACCCCGCGCAGGATGTTGGCGAAGGCGACGCCCCACAGGATCGCCGGCAGCAGCGAGCCGACCACGATCGCGGTGTCCCAGCGGCGCTTCCAGGACGCCTCCGGGCGCTTGTGCCGGTATTCGAAGGCGACCCCCCGGGCGATCAGGGCCAGCAGGATCAGCAGCAGCGGCAGGTAGAAGCCGGAGAACAGGGTGGCGTACCACTCGGGGAACGCGGCGAACATGGCGCCACCGGCGGTGATCAGCCACACCTCGTTGCCGTCCCAGACCGGGCCGATGGTGTTGATCAGGACGCGGCGCTCACGGTCGTCGCGGCCCAGGACGGGCAGCAGCATGCCGACGCCGAAGTCGAAGCCCTCCAGGATGAAGTACCCGGTGAACAGCACGGCGACGAGGAGAAACCAGATGGTGGTCAGTTCCACGATGGGCTCCGGGATCAGTAGGCGAAGGCGAGCGGGCGCTCGGCGTCGTCGTGGGTGTCGTCGATGGGGTGCTCTTCGCTGACGTCGGGCACGCCGGCCTTGGCGTAGCGCAGCAGCAGCTTCACCTCGATCACGGCGAGCGTGGCGTAGATGAGCGTGAAGGCGGTGAACGAGGTGAGCACCTCGGCCAGCGAGACGCTGCGGGACACCCCGTTGCGGGTGAGCATCTCGCCGAAGACGATCCACGGCTGGCGGCCCATCTCGGTGAAGATCCAGCCGAAGGAGTTGGCCAGCAACGGCAGCACCGGCATGGCCAGCCCGGCGCGCAGCAGCCACTTGCTGCTCGGGGTGCGGCCCTTGCGCTGGCTCCAGAGCACCAGCAGGGCGATGGCCCCGGCGGCCATCCCGAAGGCGATCATGAAGCGGAAGCTCCAGTAGGTGACCGGGATGATCGGGGTGTAGCTGCCCGCGCCGTACTGGGTGGCGTACTGGGCCTGCAGGTCGTTGATGCCCTGCACGGTGCCGTTCGGGTCGCCGGTGCCCAGGTACGACAGCAGGTACGGGATCTTGAGGGCGAACACCTCGCGGCTGCCGTCGAGGCTGCCGATGGTGAGCACGGAGAACGAGGCGGGGCTCTCGGTGGTGTAGAGGCCCTCGGCGGCGGCCATCTTCATCGGCTGCACGTCCGTCATGATCTTGCCCTGGATGTCGCCGGTGAACAGCACGGCCGCGGAGGCGACCAGGACCACCCAGGAGCCGAACTTCGTGGCGAAGTGGTAGGCGCCGGTGTCGGCGGAGTCGCGGTTGCGGATCACGTGCCAGAGGCCGACCGCGACCACCAGCGACCCGGCGACCAGGAACGAGCCGGCCAGGGTGTGCGGGAAGGTGATCAGGGCGACCTTGTTGGTCAGCACGGCCGGGAAGTCGGTCAGCTCCGCGCGCCCGCTGTCGGGGTTGATGCGGTAGCCGACCGGGTTCTGCATGAACGAGTTCGCCGCGAGGATGAAGTACGCGGACAGGTTGGTGCCGATAGCGGCGGCCCAGATGCTGGCCAGGTGCGCCCGCTTGGGCAGCCGGTCCCAGCCGAAGATCCACAGGCCGATGAAGGTGGATTCGAGGAAGAACGCGACCAGCGCCTCGATGGCCAGGGGTGCGCCGAAGATGTCGCCGACGAAGCGGGAGTAGTCGCTCCAGTTCATGCCGAACTGGAACTCCTGCACGATGCCGGTGACCACGCCCATCGCGAAGTTGATCAGGAACAGCTTGCCGTAGAACTTGGTGAGCTTCAGGTAGCGCTCGTTGCCGGTGCGGTGCCACAACGTCTGCAGGATGGCCACCAGCACCGACAGACCGATGGTCAGTGGCACGAAGAGAAAGTGGTAGACGGTGGTGACACCGAATTGCCACCGGGCGACGTCCAACGCGTCCACCTGAAACCCCCAGCTGCTGTTCGTACTACGAGACGTAGTAAATACTACTGCTCGTCGTAGACGATTGGGCAGGGCCGGGCGGCCCGAACCGGCCCGGGACCAATGACCCTGATCACCCCGGACCACGGACCTAGGCAACCCGCCGACCCGCCCTCGCGACCACACCGGCGCGTGCGACGATGTCGCGCTGATGGACACCGCGCACTCCCCCTGGCAACCGCCGCTGATCTGGCGCGGCGCCCTCCTGCTGACCCAGGTCCTGGTCGGCCTGCTGGCCCGCCTCGAGGTCACCGGCGACGTCCCGGCGCACCTGCGTCGTGGCCCACTGGTGCTGGCCGCCAACCACATCAGCCCGTTCGACCCGGTCGTGATGGCCGCCGCCTGCCACACCCGGGGCATCGCCCCCCGGATCATGGCGACCGCCGGCCTGTTCCGCGCCCCGGTGCTCGGCGCCGCCATGCGCCACGCCGGGCACATCCGCGTCGACCGGGGCACCAGCGCCGTGCACCGGGCCCTCGACGATGCCGCCACCGCCGTCGCGCGCGGGTCGGTGATCCTCATCTACCCCGAGGGACGCATCGGCCTGGACCCCGGCATGTGGCCCGAACGCGGCAAGACCGGCACAGCCCGACTCGCGCTGGCCTGCGGCGCCCCGGTCATACCGGTCGCCCAGTGGGGCGCCCACGAGGTGCTGCCCTACCGGGCGCCCCGGGGCATGCTGCGCGGCATCGCCCACTCGCTGTGGCACCGCCCGGTGATCCGGGTGCACTTCGGCGCGCCCGTCGACCTCGGCGAGTCGAGCGACGCGAGCCCTGGCGCCGCCCGGCGGGCCACCGGTCGGATCATCGACGCGCTCACCGACACCCTCGCACCGCTGCGGCCCGACGAACCCGACCTGCCCCGACACGTCGACCCCGGTCGGCCCAGCGACTCGAGTCGCGCCCACCGCCCCAACGCGGGATGATCTTCCTTGCCGCACTCCGGGCTGATGGATTAGACAAACCTTCGATATTCGTCTAATGTGTCTAACGTGAGCAACATGGAGATGGACGTCGAAGACCCGAAGCGCGCTGCGGTCCTCGTGGCGGCGGTCGGGGTGTTCGGCCGCTACGGATTCCAGAAAACGTCGATGGAGGCCGTCGCCAAGGCGGCCGGCATTTCCCGACCGGGTCTGTACCTGATGTTCCCCAACAAGGAGCAGTTGTACCGCGCCACCATGCAGGGTGTCCTGGAGCGCGCCCAGCGGGCCATGGAGGTCCACCTCGCCGACCGCTCGCTGGGCTTCGACGAGGGAGTCGTGGCCGCGCTCGACGCGCTGATGGGCCCGTACATCGACACCCAGCTGGCCCGCGACCTCAACGAACTGCTGGAGAACAGCGAACCCCGGTTGGGCTCGATGTTCCACGACTACCAGGAGCGGGCCCGGGCGACGCTGAGCGCCCACATCGCCGCCCTCGCCCCACCCGGCCTGCTGCGCGCCGAGCTGACCGGACACGACGTGATGGATCTGCTCTTCTCCGCCGCCCTGACCTGGAAATCGACGTCGGCCACCAGGGACGACTTCCGCGACCGCATCCGGCGGAGCCTGCAGCTGATCCACCGACCCGCCGACTGACCCGCCGGGCACCGACCGTATCGCCTCACGCTGGTTCCCTGCGTCCAAGGAGTTCCGAAATGTCACGAATCATCACCCCGTACTCCGCCCGGTCGACCGCAGCCGACGTGATCGCCGGGGTCGATCTCACCGGCCGGCGGGCCGTGGTCACCGGCGGCGCGTCCGGCATCGGCCTGGAAACCGCCCGGGCCCTGGCCGACGCCGGCGCCGAAGTGACGTTGGCCGTGCGCGACATCGCCGCCGGTGAGCTCGCCGCCGCCGACATCACGGCGGGCGGGGCGCCCGGCAAGGTCCGAGTCGACCACCTCGACCTGGCCGACCGTGCCTCCATCGACGCCTTCCTCAGCGGGTGGACGGGCCCACTGCACATCCTGGTCAACAACGCCGGTGTCATGGCCCTGCCGGAGCTCACCCGGACCGCCGAGGGTTGGGAGACACAGTTCGCCATCAACCACCTCGGTCACGCCGAGCTGACCCTGGGTCTGCACCACGCACTCACCGCAGCGGGGGGCGCCCGGATAGTCGTCGTCAGCTCGTCGGCCCACCAGCAGTCCCCGGTCATCCTCGACGACATCCACTTCACCGCGCGCCGCTACGAGGCCTGGTCGGCGTACGGCCAGTCGAAGACCGCCACCATCCTCTTCACCGTCGCCCTGGCGAGCAGGTGGGCCGCCGACGGGATCACCGCCAACGCCCTGCACCCCGGTGGCATCATGACCAAGCTGCAACGACATCTCGACGACGCGCAGCTGCGCTGGGTCGGCGCCGTCGACGAGCAGGGCAACCGCCTCGACGTGCCACCGGGCTGGAAGACCCCGCAGCAGGGAGCGGCCACCTCGGTCCTGATGGCCGCCTCCCCCGCGGTCGACGGCGTGACCGGCCGCTACTTCGAGGACGCCAACGAGGCCACTGTCATCGCCGAGCCCGTCGACGGCAGGAGCGGAGTGCTCCCGTACGCCCTGGACGAGAAGAACGCCGACCTCCTCTGGGAGGAGACGCTCCGGCTCCTGCGGCGCTGACCGGCACGGCGGTGTCGCCCGGACAGCGGCGCGAGCGGGCGACAGACGCCGGCCGGCCACCCACCGGCCACCCGCCGAGGGCATACTGCGTCGCGTGTTGACCCGACCCGGCTACCTCGACGCGCCCGCGCCACTGGCGTTCGCCCACCGTGGCGGCGCCGCCGAGGGCGACGAGAACACCACCGAGGCGTTCGCCCGGGCCATCGGGCTCGGCTACCGGTACGTGGAGACCGACGTGCACGCCACCACGGACGGCGTCGCGGTGATCTTCCACGACCCGACGCTGCGCCGGGTCACCGGTGAGGCGGGGCGCATCGCCGAGATGAGCTGGGCCGACCTCGCCTCGGTACGCGTCGGCGGCGCTGCCGTCGTACCCCGGCTCGACGAAGTGCTCGGCGCCTGGCCGCAGGTCCGCTTCAACATCGACGTGAAGGCCGACAGCGGCGTCGCGCCGACGGTCGCCACCGTGACCCGGGCCGGCGCCGCCGACCGGGTGCTGCTGGCCTCGTTCAGCGACGCCCGCCTGACCCGGCTGCGCGCGCTCACCGAAGGGCGCGTCGCCACCAGCCTCGGCATGCGCGGGGTCGCCCGGCTGCGGCTCGCCTCCCTGCACGGACGCCCGCTGCGACTGCCCCCGTCGGTGGTCGCCGCGCAGGTGCCGCCACGCTACGGGCGGGTGCCGGTGGTGGACCGCCGGTTCCTCGACTACTGCCACCGGATCGGCCTGCAGGTGCACGTCTGGACGATCGACGAACCAGCCCAGATGCACGACTTACTGGATCGTGGCGTGGATGGCATCATGACCGATCACGTCGGCGTGCTGCGCGACGTCTACCGCAGCCGCGGCCACTGGGCCGCCTGACCATCGAAGGACGCCCGATGGCCGAGACCGTGACCCCCACGGTGGACGACACCCCGCCTCCGGCGAGCACCCGCCGGGAACGCAGGGGCTGGTACATCTACGACTGGGCCAACTCCGCGTTCCAGACCACCGTGATCACCGTGTTCCTCGGCCCGTTCCTGACCACCGTCGCCGAGTTGGCGGCCGGCTGCGAACTGGGCGCGGACTCCTGCGACGCCTCCGTCTACCCACTGGGCATCAAGATCGCCGCCGGGTCCTACTACCCGTACCTGATCTCGCTGTCGGTGTTCCTCACCGTGTTCGTGCTGCCGGTCATCGGCGCGATCGCCGACCGCTCGGCACACAAGAAGCGGCTGCTCGGCGGCGCCGCGTTCACCGGCGCCGGCGCCACCATCGCGATGGCCTTCGTCACCGGCGACCGCTACCTGCTCGGCGGGGCGCTCTTCCTGGTCGCCAACATCTCCTTCGGCGCCGCGATCGTGGTCTACAACTCGTTCCTGCCGCAGCTCGGCGGCCCCGACGAACGCGACGGCATCTCCAGTCGCGGCTGGGCGCTGGGCTACCTCGGCGGCGGCCTGCTGCTGGCCCTCAACCTCGTGGCGATCACCCTGCTCGATGAGGGCGACAACCCGCAACGCACCCTGGACCTGGCCCGCTGGTCGATCGTGTCCGCCGGCGTGTGGTGGGCGTTGTTCACCCTGGTGCCGCTGCGTTGGCTGCGCGAGCGCCCCAGCGTCGCGGCCCTGGCCAGCGGCGGCAACGTGCTCACCGACGGGTTCCGGCAACTCGCCCGCACCATGCGCGAGGTCAAGGCGTACCCGCTGACGCTGTACTTCCTGCTGGCTTTCCTGGTCTACAACGACGGCATCCAGACCGTCATCACCCTGGCCAGCCAGTACGGCACCGAAGAGCTGCGCCTGGAGCAGAGCACCCTGATCATCACGATCCTGCTGGTGCAGTTCCTCGCCTTCGGCGGCGCGTTGAGCCTGGGCGCGCTGGCCAAGCGCATCGGCGCCTGGAAGACCGTGCTGCTCAGCCTGGTGCTCTGGACCGGTGTGATCATCGCCGCGTTCCGGCTTCCCGCCGAGGCGCCGCTGCCGTTCATGGTCCTCGGGGCGGCCATCGGCCTGGTCCTCGGCGGCAGCCAGGCGCTGAGCCGGTCGCTGTTCAGCCAGCTCATTCCGGCTGGCAAGGAAGGCGAGTACTACGGCTTCTACGAGATCAGCGACAAGGGCACCAGTTGGCTCGGGCCGCTCGCCTTCGGCCTGGTGTTCCAGCTCACCTCCTCCTACCGGGTGGGCCTGGTCTCACTGCTGATCTTCTTCGTGGTCGGGTTCCTGCTCCTCGCGGCCGTGCCGATCCGCCGGGCCATCGTGGCCGCGGGCAACACGCCACCCCGGGTGCTCTGAGCACGCGTCCCGCGCCCGACAGATCAGAGGCGGTCGATCAGCTAGGCTGCCCGACCGTGACTGACGACGCCGCTGCCCCGACCTGCCTGGCCCACCCGTTCCCCGGCCAGCCGCACGCTCCGGCCGGGTGCGCGGCTGCGCGCGGGCTCGACGGGCGTCCGGTGCACGCGGCGGCGTTGAAGTTCTTCTGGGGGCCGATGGACTGCGGCAAGTCCACGATGGCGTTGCAGATGAACTACAACCACGCCCGGCAGGGCCGTCGGGGGCTGGTCACCACCCGCATCGACCGGTCGCTGGGCCCGCAGGTCACCACCCGCATCGGGCTGGCCCACGAGGCCATCGAGGTCACCGACGACCTGGACCTGCGGGCACTGGTCCGCGGCCGGTGGGCCGACGGCGTACGCGTGGACTACCTGATCTGCGACGAGGCGTGCTTCTACACGGTGGAGCACGTCGAGCAGATGGCCGAGCTGGTCGACAGCTACGACGTCGACGTGTTCGCGTTCGGCCTCGCCACCGACTTCCGGTCCTGCCTGTTCCCCGCCACGCAGCGGCTGTTCGAGCTGGCTGACGAGGTGGCCCGCATCCAGGTCGAGGTGCTCTGCTGGTGCGGCCGGGAAGGGTTGCTCAACGCCCGCGTCGTCGACGGACGGGTGGTTCGCGAGGGCGCCCAGGTCGTCATCGGCGACACCGTCGACACCGCCGACGTGCGCTACCAGGTGCTCTGCCGCCGGCACTACCGCTCGGGCGACCTCGGCCCCCGCGACTGAGACGTGGTGGCCGGCCGCCCCCGTGCTGGGGACGGCCGGCCGTGGGGGTGGATCAGCCCACGCAGACCTGCTGCGCCCTGAGGGTCCATGCCGCGGCGAACGGGACGATCTCCCGTCCGGTTGCCTCAGCGGTGTCCAGTGCCGGCTTGGGCAGCAACGTCGCCACCGAGCCGTCCCCGATGAGCCCTGTCAACACCGCGCCGACCCCGGCGGTCTGCGACCCCGCCGGACAGGCCGGCGTCGTCACGGACTTCGGCGAGTTCGCGTTGGACGCGCTCGTCGCCTCCGTCAACGCCATCGCCGGCAGTGGGGTGGCGCAGAACGCCTGGGTCTGCAACGTGAAGTTGCCCGGCGCCCCGAACACGTACGCGGTGCTCGACACCGAGCCGAGCGCCGAGGTGAACGCCAGCTCGTCGATCGCCACCGCGGCGTTGGCGTTGTCGATCCGGTACCCACCGCCGAAGGTCTTCTTGCCCGGCGGGCACACGGCGGTGATGCCCACCTTGTCGAGGGCGTTGTTCGCCGAGGTGGTGGTGACCAGTTGCAGGCCGGCCACCGCCCCGGCCGGGGCGCAGACCGCGAACGCGTCCACCGACCACGGCACGTTGGTGGCGTTGGCCTCCACACCGAGCACGGTGACCGTGTGCAGTGTCGCGTCGGCGTAGACCCGGGTCATCAGGACGTCACCCTGACCGTCGTTGATCCGCCCGCCGGCACCGACCACCTGGTCCAGGCCGTTGCACGAGATGGCCATCGTCTTGGCGTTCGTCGCGTCCAGGACGCTGGTCGCGGCGACCCGGTACAGGCCCACCGACGCCTGCGCCGGGGTCGTCGGTGCGAGCAGCGTCGTGGCCGCCGCCATGCCGGTCAGCACTGCCAGACCAGCCAGTTTCCGCTTCATTGGATTGTCCCTCCGCACTGCCTCGTCGACTGTCGACGACGGCGTTGGGACCAGACTCCGCACGGTCGTCAGGAGAGCGTCAGCAGCGCGGGTGCGGACGGCGTGCTGACGCCACGATGACGGGCGGCTGCGACAGTGCCGGTGACGTCAGCGCGGCGTCACCGGACTCCGGACGGGGTCCACGAACAGGAGGTTTCATCATGCGTACCCGAGTGGCGGCGGTGCTGGCCGCCCTCCTGCTCAGCGGCACACTGGTTGGCGTGGGCGGCGCCGCGGCGCAGGCCGACCCGGACGCGAACCCGTGCGCCACCACCGACGGCGACCCGATCATGGGCACCGAGGGCAACGACACCCTGTACGGCGGTGGCGGACCCGACGAGATCTACGGGCTCGGCGGCAACGACACCATCTACGGCGGCGGTGGCGTCGACACGATCCACGGCGGCGGTGGTGACGACACCATCTATGGTGAGGGCTGCGGGGACTTCATCGCCGGCGGCGCCGGCGCCGACCTGCTCGCCGGTCTCCAGGGCAACGACGTCCTCTCCGGCTCCCACGGCGCCGACCTGCTGATCGGGGTGGCGGGCGACACCGTCACGGGGCCCGGCGGTGACACCCTCGACGGTGGGCCCGGGGTGGACACCTGCGCGGAGGACGAGACGGCCGACCCCGGCGCGATCTTCTACGCGTACGTGCAAACCGACGCGGGCCAGGAGAACTTCTACGCCTGCTGACCAGCCCCTGCCCGCAGCACACCCGGGTCCGGGAGCGGTGCGTCGATCGTACGCATCGCCCCGGCCCACCTCTCGAACGAACGCCGGGCCTCCCCGTGCCGGCCGGCACCGACGAGTGTCCCGACCAGCGCCTGGTGCGCCCACTCGTCGTACGGGTCGGCGTCGAGCAGCCGGACCAGGGCAGTGGCGGCCCGGTCGGCGTCACCGTCGCCCCGGTACCGCCGGGCAAGGTCACGCAGTGCCCGCAACCACACCGCGCGGGCCTGTTCCCGCAGCCCGTCGGCCCAGTCCGCGTAGGGCTCGTCGGTGAAGGCGTCCCCCCGGTAGGCGGAGTCCACCTCGGCGAGCAGCTCGCGGGCCCGCGCCGGGTCACCGTCGCGGGCGAGGCGCTCGGCCCGCGGGACGGCGGTGAGCAGGTTCTCCGCGTCGACGACCACCCGGGTCAGGTCGACACGTACACCGGTCAGGTCGGCGCGGACGTACCGGTCGACGGGCCACCGGCGGGACGGGTCGAGCACGGCACGCACGGCGGACAGCAGCACCGACAGGCGGTGTGCGGTCCGCCGTGGCTCGTCGTCGGGCCAGAGCAGCTCGCACAGCTCCCCCCGCCCGACGGCACGACCGCGCCGGGCGACGAGGATCTTCAGCAGCGTGCGGGCCTGCCGGGACCGCCACGCCGGCAGCGGGACGTCCCGCCCACCGACGACGACCTCGAACCGGCCGAGCACCCGCACCTCGACGGTGTCCGCGTCGGCGGGCGTCTCGGCCAACGCCCGCCCGTCGACCGTCTCGATGCCGAGCGCCAGCAGCCGGTCGGCGGCCAGCCGCGCCGCCGACCGCTGCGCGGCGTCGGCGCCCGGGAGACGGCCCAGCCGGACGACTGTCTGTTCGGCGGCCGGTCCCGCACCCGCCGCCTGCCAGATCGCGCCGGCCTCCAGCAACGCGCTTCGACTCGTCTCCGGCTCGGCGGCGACCGCCGCGGTGAGTTCCAACGCCTCCGCCAACGCGTCGGCCTGCCGACCGGTGCGGGCCGCGGCGACCGCCTCGGCCGCCCGCCGCCGGGCCACACCCAGATCACCCCCGGCGTACGCCACCCAACCCGTCGCGACCAGCGCGCAGGACAGCAGGAACGCCGGTGCCAACCGGTGCGCCTCGTCGGCCGCGGCACGAGCGGCAGCGAGGTCGGCGCCCGTGCCCTCGCAGCGCAGCCGGGCCAGACCGGCCAACGCCGGAATGCGCACCTGGAGGTCCCCCACGTCACGGGCCAGCTCAGCGGCCTCAGCGAACGCTGCCAACGCCTCCTCCCGCCGGCCGAGGCGGCGACTGACCTCGGCCAGCCCGTAGACCCCGGCGGCAGCCCGGTTCAAACCCAACCGTTGTGATACCAGCTTGGACCGGGTGAAGTGCAGTGTCGCCTCGTCGTAGCGACCCAGGCGTACCAGCGCCTCGCCCGCGTTGTGCAGGGCGGTCACCAGCACTCCCGGCGGGCCGGCGAGTTCCGCCGCGCGCACCGCCCGTACGGCGGTGGCCAGCGCCGACGGGTACCGGGCCTCGCGCAGCAGGCAGTGCGCCTGGTTGACCAGGACCCGTGCCTGCTGGACCAGGTCACCCGCGCGTTCCGCCGCCGCCAGCGCCTCGGCCAGGTGCTCGTCGCGGCGGGTGCCGGACGAGGTCAGCGCGGCCGCGATGTGCGCCGCCGCCAACGGGGCGTCCTCGTTGAGCTGGTGTGCGGCGGCGAGCGCCCGGGCACCAGTGGCGACCGCGTCGTCGACCCGGCCGAGCTGGGCCAGGGTGCTGGCGCGACAGGCCAGCAGCAGCACGTCGTCGGGACCCGGTGGGGTGAGCGTCGGTGGTGCGCCCGCGCGGTCGAGCACCGCCAGGGCGCCGGCGTAGTCGGTCCGCAGGTACGGCACCATCGCCGCCCGCCAGAGCAGCCGGGCCGGCCAGCGGCGGTCCTGGTCGGCCCGGGCCAGCAGCGCGGCGAAGACCCTCGACGCCCAGGTCACCGAGCCGGACATCCGCAACGCGTCGCCGAAGATCAGTTGGAGGTCGGGGTTCTGCTCGGCCTGCGGCAACGCGCTGATCAGTTCGGTGACGTCCGGCGCACCACCACCGGCGAGCATGCCCTCGCCGTGGCTGGCGATCAGCTCCGCGCACCGACCGGTGTCGTCCGCGTCGTGCAGGGCTCGTGCCGCCGCCATCGGGTACGCGTTGGCGAGGTACCAGTCGGCGGCCGCGTACAGCCTGCGACGTGCCGAGGTGTCCGGCCGACCCGCCTGCTGGGCCAGCACCGCGGCGAGGACCCGGACCAGCTGCACCGTCGACGAGGTGTGGCCGACCCGACGGCGGGGGTGGGCGACCAGCAACCCGGTGCGGGTCGCCCAGCGCAGCGCCTGCGCGGTGACGTCGGCTGGCGTGTCGGCGTCGACGGCCACGCACAGCGGCGCGCTGATCGGATCGAGGTGGTGGACGCGACCGAGCAGAGTCGCCACCTGTGCGGGCAGGTCGGCGAGGATCTCGTCGCGGGCGAAGTGCCCACCGGCGGTGCCGGGCTCGGTCAGGGCCGCGAGCAGCTCCCGCCGGCCGACGCCCTGCCGGCCGAGGGCGTCGCCAGCGAGGTGCACCCACGCCGGCCAGCCGGCGGTCAACTCGTACACCAGGTAGGCCAGGTCGCTGTCGGGCACCGCGTGTTCGTCGCGCAGGATCCGGGCGACCGCGTCCCGGCCGAGGGCGAGGGTTTCCGGCCCGCGGTGCACGACGGGCCCGGCGCAGGCGCTCAGCGCCGCGTCGGCCAGGGGGTGTCGAGCGGCAAGCGTCACCGCTGGTTGACCCGGCAGCGCGCCCAACCACCGCACCAGGGCCAGCTGGTCGTCGCCGGTGAGCGCGGACACCTCGTCCACGGCGACCCGGGTCGGCGGTTGCGTGCCCGTTGGCGGGCTGGTGGTGTGCGTCGCCGCGTCGATCAGGTCCGTCGCCCGGTGACAGGCCGTCGGCTCGTCCCCT